>JBFXAE010000001.1:0-1094537 GCA_050184605.1 Hyphomonadaceae bacterium
TCGCCCTTGATCCCGCATGCGGAGAGGAGCGTCAGCGCCGTGAGGGCCAGAACGATACGGCTCATTTGAACGTCTCCTTCCACCGCTCGATCTGTTCGCGCACGCGCTGAGGGGCGGTTCCGCCATAGCTATCCCGGCTCTCGACCGATTTTTCAACCGTCAACAACGCCCGCGCGGCCTCCGTGATGCGCGGATCGACGGCTTGGAATTCGCTGAGCGGGAGATGCGCCAATTCCGCCACGCCCGCATCCTCCGCGACGCGGACGATCCGGCCAGTGATCTCGTGCGCCTCACGGAACGGCACGCGCAGTTCGCGCACCAGCCAGTCGGCCAGATCGGTGGCTGTGGAATAGCCCTTCGCCGCGGCCGCTCGCATGGTCTCGCGATTGAAGCGCATCGTCTCGATCATACCGATCATGGCGGTGACCGAGAGCGCGAAATCGTCGAACGCTGAGAACGTGAGCGCCTTGTCTTCCTGAAGGTCCTTCGCATAGGCGAGCGGCAATTTCTGCACGATGGCGTTCAGCGCCGTGAAATCGGCGCCAATGCACGCTGCCTTGGCGCGGACCAGCTCCGCCGCATCCGGGTTGCGCTTCTGCGGCATGATCGAAGACCCGGTCGACCACGCATCGCTCAGTCGTGCGAAGCCAAATTGGGGCGAAGTCCAAAGCACGATCTCTTCCGCGAGGCGCGAGAGATGCGTGATCGCGATGGAAAGATTGCTGAGCGCCGCCAAAGCAAAGTCACGCGAACCAACCGCATCCAGCGAATTGCCCGCTGGCGCATGAAATCCCAAAGCGTGCGCCGTGGCCTCGCGATCGATGCGATAGCTCGTTCCCGCCAACGCCGCTGCGCCCAGTGGGCATTCCCAGGCGGCCTCGAGCGCGCCGCCAATGATGCGCACGCGATCGCGCTCAAGCATCGTGACATAGGCGAGCAAATGATGCCCCAGCGTGATCGGCTGCGCCGTCTGCAGATGTGTGAATCCCGGCATCACCCACTCAGCGTGCGCTTCCGCCTGCTTCAGCAGCGCTTTCTGCAGCACGCGGAGGCCGTCAGCGGCTTCCCGAGATGCGCGCATGGTCCACAGCTTGAAATCCGTCGCCACCTGATCGTTGCGCGAACGCCCGGTGTGGAGCCGTTTGCCCGCTTCGCCGATCCGCTCGGTCAGCCGCGCCTCGATATTGAGGTGGATGTCCTCCAGCTCCGCCGAGAACTGAAACGTCCCTTCGACGATTTCCGCGGCAATCTGATCCAATCCGGCTTGTATCGCGGCATTATCTTCCGCCGTAATAATCCCTTGCGCCGCCAGCATGGCCGCATGCGCCTTCGAGCCTTCGATGTCCTCGCGCCACAAGCGCTTGTCGATATCGATCGAAGCGTTGATGGCTTGCATGGCGTCGGCGGGTTGGGCAGCAAAGCGCCCGCCCCACATCTTTTGACCGCCGCCTGAGGATTCTGAATTGGACACGAACGCAAACTCCGCGCCCCCGCAGAAACCCTGGGCGCTGTGGGCTGCACTAACGCTGATCGGAGCGGGGGCGATCGCGCTTGTCTACGTTCTTTTCGCCGCTTCTTCAAAGCCCGAGACGCAATCAGGCCTGAGACGATTCGCGGAAGGCGAAATGGCGCGTCTCTATGTCATGGAAGCGCCGCCGCCGATGCCAACGCGCACCCTGCGCGACGTGGCCGGCAATGAAACGACGCTCGCCGCTTACCAGGGCGAGGTCATGGTGCTGAATCTCTGGGCCACATGGTGCCCGCCGTGCATGGAGGAAATGCCGTCGCTGGCGCAGCTTCAGTACAATTTCGAGGGCCGCATTCGAGTTATCCCCGTCAGCGTCGATAGCGAGGGCGATCGCGAGAAGGCGATCAGTGAGCTGCGCCGTCTCTCCGGCGGCGCGCTGCCGTTTCTGCAGGACATGACCCGCGGCGTCCTGTTTGACGCGCAGGCTGCGGGGATGCCGGTGACAATCATTTACGACGCGCGCGGACAGGAGGTCGCCCGGCTCGCTGGTGGCGCCGATTGGGGCGGCGAAGACGCATCGCGCCTCATCGAAGCCGTGCTGACGGAGCAATAATGGTCCCCGTTCTTGAAACTGAGCGCTTGCGCCTGCGCGGGCATGAGCTGCGGGATTTCGAAGGCTCCGCCGCCATGTGGGGCGATGAGCGCGTGACGCGGTTCATCGGCGGCAGACCTTCGGCGCGGGAAGAGTCCTGGCGCCGGTTCATGACCTTCGCGGGGCACTGGAAGCTCTTGGGCTTCGGCTATTGGCTTATCGAAGAGAAGGCGACCGGCGCTTATGTCGGCGACGGCGGCTTCGGCAATTTCAAGCGCGGGCTGCCCGAACTGGGCGACACGCCGGAGCAGGGCTGGGCGCTCATGCCCGCCATGCACGGCAAGGGTTACGCCACCGAAGCCGTACGCGCGATGCTGGCCTGGGCCGAACCGCACTTCGGCCGCACCGATTTTGTCTGCATGATCGCGCCGGAAAACACGCCATCCCACCGCGTTGCGGAAAAGGCCGGTTACCGCGAGTTCAAGCGCACCGAATACAAGGGCGAACCCGCGGTGCTACTGCGCCGGCCTTAGAGGTACGGGTAGAGCGCCAGGCGCACGCGTGAGCTTTGCGCCAGAACTTGCTGGTAGGTCGCGGGGTTCTGCGGCGGTTCGCGCGATGGCCACAGCGCCACGAACCGGTTCACCTCACCCGTCGCACGGCTGAACGCGGCGCGGTTTTCGCGGGTCATTTCGTCCTGGCCAAGCAGCAAGGCCTGCTGCGCCGCCAGCGCCGCGCCCATGCTGTGCTGGTACTCGATCGGATCAGCGACGCCATCGATCAGCACATGCTGGTAAAGCCCGGTCGAAATATCGATCATGCGCACGACGAGTTGCGCGTGGTCATAATCCAGCACGCTCACTGCCCGCGTGAGTTCTTCCTGCGCCGCGCGCAGGCGCTGCATCATTTGCGCGCGCGTGAAATCCGTGCCCGCCGCCGCCTCGCGCAGCGCGGTGACGTCGAGCGTGCCGAACTCATCCGCCGCCGGTTCGTAGACTTCGAGCAGGCCTTGCTGGACCAGCACCGCTGCGTCCGCCGGCTCGCCGCTGAACGCGCCGCGATCTTCAACGATCTTTGCCGCCGCCATGACGAAGCCGCGCAAATGTTGGATGCGCAGGGCGGTCAGTTGATCTCCGGAAAGCCCTGCATAGGCGGTGACAACGCCAGCTTCGCCATGCTCTCCGCCGCTTTCGCCGCGCGCCGCTTCTCCGGCTTCACCGGCTTCGCCCCCGGCAGGCGACGTGGTCGCCGGCGTCGAGCCGCCGCCTTCGCCTTGCTGAGCCTCGCCCGCTTCGCCGTGGCCGCCCTCGCCGCCGGCTTCTCCGCCGCCCTCGCCACAGGCCGCCAGGCCCAGCGTCGTTGCGGCGACGCCGAGCGTCCGCCAGTGCTTCAGTTTCAGCGTGATCATGGGTGCGCGCCCCTCCAAGCTTGAGCGGCGCGCACCCTGCAACAAATGCGAACCGGTCGCAACAAGGTGCGGCCGTTAGTCCGGTCTGGCCGGCGCGGCTGCGCGGCGCCGTGGCTCGTGTTCGCGCGCCCGCCGTACTAAGGGTTGCGCATGAGCCTGGTCCTTCAAGAGGTGCTTTCAGCCGAAGACTTGGCGCGGGTGCGCGCGGAACTTTCGGAGATCGCGTTCGTGTCAGGCAAGCGCACCGCAGGCGCTGCCGCGCGCGGCGTGAAGGATAATTTGCAGGCTGACGGTTCCGATGCGCGCGTGAAGGAACTTGAGCGCTTCGTTGCCGATGCGCTTTACCGTCATCCTTTGTTTGAGATCGCCGCGCGCCCGGTGCGGCTCTCGCGCTTGCTGTTCTCACGCTACGAACCGGGCATGACCTACGGCGCACACACAGACGACGCGCTGATGGGGAGAGGCGAAGATAAGCTTCGCACCGATCTCGCCTTCACGATCTTTCTCGCTGATGCATCGAGCTACGAAGGCGGAGAACTGGTTGTCGAATCCGCGCTCGGCGAGCAGGGCATCAAGCTCGAAGCCGGCGACGCCATTCTCTATTCCGCCGGCTCAATCCATCACGTCGCGCCGGTCACGAGCGGCGTGCGCCTCGCGGCGGTCGGCTGGATTCAGAGCTTCGTGGCCGATGCCACGCAGCGCGAAACCTTGTTCGATCTGTCCGTCGCGCGCGGGCGCCTCGCCGAAGCAGGCGTCGCGCGCGAGGAATTGCTGCGGCTGGACAAGAGCATTTCCAACCTGCTGCGGATGTGGGCGCGTTAGCTTTTCTCCGCGCCCAATTGCTTGGCGTAGCCGCCGGCGACGAGCTTTACCATCAGATCGAACAGCGCGTTCGGATCGGCGCGCCGCAGCCGCGCAATCTCCGCCTCCATGCCCTCGGCCAGGATCAGCTCACGTTCGCCATTGCGCAGCGCCGCGATGATGCGCTCCGCCGCAACCTCGGGCGCCATGCCATTGTCGATCACGCTATCGCTGAAGCCGCGTGTTTCGGCGTTGGCGTCGAGCGCGTTCTTGGAGACGTTGGTGCGCACCGACCCGGGCGCGACCACTAACACTTGCATGCCGAGATGTGCGGTTTCCGCGCGGACGCTGTCGTTGTAGCCGATGAGGCCGGCTTTCGCGGCGCTGTAGGCGCTGCGGAGAGGCGGGCCGGCTATGCCTGCAACGCTGGAGATCGCGACGATATGGCCGCCGCCTGCGCCAGTCATGCGCGGCAGCAGCGCCTGCGTCAGCGCGATCGGCGCAAGAAGGTCAACCGCGATAATCTTCTCATAGACCTCGAACACCGTATCGATTGCGAGTGAACGCTGAGAAATCCCCGCATTGTTGACGAGGCCATCGACGCGCCCGCTCCAGGCCCAAGCCTGCTCCACAAGAGCAGGGATACGCGCATAATCCGTGACTTCGAACGGCAGCACGAGCGTTTCGCCGCCCACGCGCTTGGCCACATCGTTCAGTGCTTCGACATTGCGTCCCGACAGGATGAGCCTTGCGCCATCCTTCGCCAGCGCTTCCGCCAGCGCCATGCCAATGCCGGACGATGCGCCCGTGATCCACCACGCCTTGCCTGCGAACATGCTCGCCTCCGCTCCTGCAGGTGCTTGTCGCCATAATCACCAGTGGCGGCAACTGCTAGCGGAACGGCTGCACGTCGTGGCGATAATCCTCCTCGCGCGCCGGGACGCCGCGCTTCAGCGCGATCCAAGCGAACACGATGCCGGAGACCAGCACGACAGGCAGCCCGAGCATCACCACCAACGGTGTCGTTGCGAACGACATCGCCAGTGAAAAATGCTCCGCGGCGCCTTCGTGTTCGTAGTCCGCAACCATGGCGAGAAGCCAGGTCAGCACGAATGGCGCGGCGATGGCGGCGATAACGCCAGCGCCGATGACATGCAGCACCACGATCCGCCGCGATTTTGGCGGCCGCCCGATCACCCAACTCGCGCCAAGGCTGATGAGCGCGAGCGCGAATACGGCAAAGAGCGCCGTGATGATGAGGCGTTGCGGGCCAATCTCCTCGTAGAACAGCGCCGCCGGCCAGCCGATCGCAAGCGCCAGCGCGAGCGGCGTCCAGAGAAACGCCGGCTTGCGCCACATCAGCGGCGGGATGCGTTGCGGTATCGGTTGGCCGCGCATGGCGCGAGCATACGCGCGAACATCGCGGCGTCACTGAGGCTGAACCCGCCACGCGAGGCATTTCCCCAACTGAGCATTCATGTTTCAAAGCGTTCATGGACGCCCGCCAACATTCCTTGCCCGCAGGCCGCAATCGCGAACCCATTCTCGGCGTCTTGAGGCGCGTGATCGCGCCCGGTTCGCGCGTGCTGGAGATCGCCTCCGGCTCAGGCGAGCACGCCGTCTACTTTGCGGCGCATCTGGACAATGTTCACTGGCAGCCGAGCGATCCCGATCCTAACGCGCGCGCGAGCGTCGCCGCGTGGACCGAAGTGGAGCAGGCGCGCAATGTGGCGGCGCCGCTTGATCTTGATGTGTCCGAGGCGGGTTGGGAGAAGGCGGTCGAAGGTTGTGATGCGATTATCGCCGTCAATATGATCCACATCTCGCCATGGGAGGCGACGCTTGGCCTGATGCGTGGTGCGGGCGTCTTGCTGAGTGCGGCAAAGCATGGTCCTGGAATCCTCTACACCTACGGCGCCTACAAACGCGGCGGCGTGCATACGGCGCCCTCCAACGAAGCGTTCGACGCTTGGCTCAAGGATCGTGACCCGAGCTATGGCGTGCGCGATCTCGAAGAGGTGGAGGCCGCCGCCAATGTGAACGGCTTGCGGCTTCGCGAGATCATCGAAATGCCGGCGAACAATCTCTTGCTGGTGTTCGAGCGCTAGGCCAATTGCTCCATCATGGCCGCGTTAGATCCGCGCGCTTTGCTTTGCGGATTGAGGAAAAGCAGCGGATTTGCGCCGATTGCGCCGATAGTCATTGCACAGTGTCCCCTTCGACATGTGGCAAGAATGCAAGCTCGGCGCCGCGCATGGTGAAGATCACAAGCATTTAATGCGCTGGCCATTTTCGCGTCGCGAACAATGCCTATCTCCGCGGCGCGAACGCACTTGTTCGCGCAACCCAAGGAAGTTTCATGCGCACTGCAATTTCGCTGCTCGAACTCGCGATCGGCGGCGCCCTCGCGATCGCCGTCGTGGCGTACGTCGCTGAAGGCGCCGTCTTGATGGCGCAGATCGCGTTGTGAGGCGCATCGCGTGTGGAGCGCGGGCAGAACGCCCGCGCTCCCGCGCACCTTAGGCTGCAGCTACGTCCGGTTGCTGTACAGTATGATCCACTTCGTCATTGCTGATTGCGTGGCCCGGTTCTAGGTGCAGAATATCTGAGAACTCGTACAGATCGTGAATCAAAGCTGACGTCTCTGCGACTACAGTTTCGTGCTTCCAATAGCCGAGGTGCGGTGTTGTAAAGTCCAAGAGCCAGCCCCGATCGATGCGGGGTTTAATCTGTAGGCAAATGTCTTGCACGACATCGTCGTAGGCTTGGTTGATCGTACGAAGTGGATAACCGAGCGGATCCCATGGGCTGTAGAAGTTTAGCCAACACCTGCGCTCAGAGCCGTCTTTATCCGGCGTGCGTTCGAGGCGCGTCAGTTGCCGACCGGGTAAATCTACAGGATCGACAGAGCCAGGGTCCATGCAGAAGACGAACGCGGGAATGTTGCAGCCAAAGGTGACTATGCCGCCAAGCGTGTCGAAGCTTCGAAACGCCTCGTGCTGCGTTAGGTTGAAGCCTGCTTCGCGCTTGTCCGCGGCCTGCTTGCGCAGATCATCAATGTAGCAGCTCATCATCCAGCCGCCGAACGAATGCGCCACAACCACCAGAGGCGCCTGCGGGCCAACTTTGGCGCAGAGATTATCCATGGAGACGGCGATGCTACGCTTGATTCGCTCGTACATGGTCTCCCCGCCGTTGTTGAGACCGTAGGAAATGTTTTGAAACGCAGCCGCGTCAGCCAAAGATTCGATGACGAACTTGCGTATATGGTTTTGCTCAAGCTGCGGGTGATAGACGATGTTGTTGAGCTGATACTCAGATTGCAGGCTCTTGGTCGCCCCCGCCCAGAAAACCTCTTCGAAGCAAATCGTGTGCGGGGCGCGCAGGTGGAATTTGCGCTTCAGATGTTTCTTGAGGCGTTTCCTGAAGGCTTCGGAATAGCCGACCTCACGTGTGCCGATGCCGTGAACGATGAGAACGCCGATCCGCCGCCCCGACTTGGGTTGCCGCCGACCGAATATCCACTCGAAAACGCGTGCAAACATGCCGTTCCCCCACCCCATGAAGGAACTTTAACCTCCAGCTGTGTTGTTGGCTACCACATACTGAAACACCGACGGCTTAGCGCGTCGGCGTTGGGGGATCGGTCCGGTAGTCGTAGAAGCCGCGTTGGGTCTTGCGGCCAAGCCAGCCAGCTTCGACGTATTTCACGAGCAGCGGGCACGGGCGATACTTGGAGTCCGCGAGGCCATCGTAAAGCACCTGCATAATCGAAAGACAGGTGTCGAGGCCGATGAAGTCCGCGAGTTCAAGCGGGCCCATCGGATGGTGGGCGCCGAGCTTCATCGCTTTGTCGATTGCTTCGACCGAGCCCACGCCCTCGTACAGCGTATAAACCGCTTCGTTGATCATCGGGATCAGCACGCGATTGACGATGAAGGCCGGGAAGTCTTCGGCGTTCGCGATCTGCTTGCCGAGGCTTTCGACGAACTTGATCGAGGTGTCGTACGTCTCTTGGCTGGTGCCGAGGCCACGAATGATTTCAACGACCTCCATCACCGGGGCCGGGTTCATGAAGTGAAGCCCGATGAACTTGTCGGCGCGATCAGTCGCGGCGGCGAGGCGGGTGATCGAGATCGAGGAGGTGTTCGACGCGAGGATCGTGTCGGGCCGCAACACGGCCTTCAGATCGGCGAAGACTTTGCGTTTGGCTTCGTCCTGCTCGACGATGGATTCAATCACCAGATCGCACGGCGCCATGTCGCCTACTTTCGGGGCGCCTTTGACGCGCTTCAGAGCAGCATCCATGTCGGCTTGCTTGATCACGCCCCGCTGCACTTGGCGCGACATGTTCTTCGTGATGGTTTGGATCGCGGCGTCGATCTGCGCTGCATTGGCATCGCTCAACAGCACATCGTAGCCGCCAAGCGCGCACACGTGCGCGATGCCATTGCCCATCTGCCCGGCGCCGATGACGCCGACCGTCGAGATTTTGCTCATCTTACCCGTCATAGGCGCTCAGGCGCCGCTGAAATGCAATTCTTGTTGCAGTGCAGCATGCCGGGAGGCGGAGCGCAAGGCCCCTATGGAGCGCGGGCGTGCCCGCCCGCAACTTTCACTCGACACGGAATGCGGGCGAGGACGCCCGCGCTCCATATCAGAGGCCAGCCTTGGTGAGTTCGTCCATCAGCTCTGGGACAGCAGTTTTATAGTCCGCGACCAGGCCGTAATCGGCGACTTGGAAGATCGGGGCGTCCTCGTCCTTGTTGATGGCGACGATGACCTTCGAGTCCTTCATGCCCGCCAAATGCTGGATCGCGCCCGAAATACCGATGGCGACGTAGAGCTCCGGCGCGACAACCTTGCCGGTCTGGCCGACCTGGTAGTCGTTCGGGGCGTAGCCGGCGTCGACCGCCGCGCGCGAAGCGCCCACGGCAGCGCCAAGCTTATCGGCCAGCGGATCGAGCACTTTGTGGAACTCTTCACTCGAGCCCAGGGCGCGGCCGCCCGAGACGACACGCTTCGCAGCCGTGAGTTCAGGCCGATCCGACTTCGCCATTTCTTCGCCGACAAACGCCGACTTGAACGGCCCGGCCGGCGCTGGAATCGTTTCAACCGAAGCACTGCCGCCTTCGCCAGCGGCCTTGAACGCCGTCGGCTGCACCGTCAGCACTTTCTTCGGCTGGCTGTCTTGCACCGTGATGATCGCATTGCCCGCATAGATCGGCCGCACGAAGGTATCGGCGCCTTCGACGCCGATGACGCCCGAGACCTGCATCACGTCGAGCTTCGCGGCGACGCGCGGGGCAACATTCTTGCCCGTGGTGGAGGCAGGGAAGAGGATCGCGTCATAGTTCGCAGCGAGCGGCGTGATCAGCGCTTCCATCGGCTCGGCCAACTGCTTGGCGAGCGTGGCGCCATCGGCATGCAGCACTTTACGCACGCCTTCGATTTTCGCGGCGGCGGCCGCGGCGCCGCCTGCGTTCGAGCCGGCAACCAGCACGTCGACATCGCCGCCCATCGCCTTCGCGGCGGTGACGACCTTGTTGGTCGCATCCTTCACCGATGCACCATCGTGTTCAGCAACAACGAGAACGGCCATCTTAGATCACTCCCGCTTCTTTGAGCTTGCCGACAAGTTCGGCCGTCGTTTTCACCTTGATGCCCGCCTGGCGCTTGCCTGGCTCGGCGGTTTTGAGCGTCTTCAGGCGTGGCGCAGTGTCGACGCCGTAATCAGTTGGCGCCTTCACATCGATCGGCTTCTTCTTCGCCTTCATGATGTTCGGCAGCGAGGCGTAACGCGGTTCGTTCAAGCGCAAGTCGGTCGAGACGATCGCCGGCAGCTCGACATCGATCGTCTGCAGGCCGCCATCGACTTCGCGCGTCACCGTCGCTTTCGAGCCAGCAAGCACGATCTTGGATGCGAACGTCGCCTGCGGCCAATCGAGCAGGGCGGCGAGCATTTGCGCGGTGGCGTTGTTGTCGTCGTCGATCGCTTGCTTGCCGAGGATGACGAGGTTCGGTTTCTCGGCGTCGATGACGCCCTTCAGAATCTTCGCGACCGCCAGGGGCTCAACTTCGCCGTCGGCCTTCACCAGGATGCCGCGGTCGGCGCCGATCGCCAGTGCGTTGCGGAGCGTTTCCTGCGCTTGGTCCGGGCCGATCGAAACGGCGACGATTTCGGTCACGCTGTCCTTCGCGTGGCCGCCGCCGCCTTCCTTCATCCGCACCGCTTCTTCGATCGCGATTTCGCAGAACGGGTTGATCGACATTTTCAGGTTCGAGAGATCGACGCCCGATCCATCCGGCTTGACCCGGACTTTGAGATTGTAATCGAGCACCCGCTTGACCGGGACGAGGACCTTCATCGTTGAAATCCTTGGAGATTAGCGGCGCGTCACCCGCGCCCAATTCGCGGTCGCACATAAAGCCCGTAAGAAATGTCTCGTCAATGCGACTATCGGGTCAACGGGGCCCGTGCCAGCACGCATCTAAGGACCGGCGGAGCGGCATCCCAAGCCCGACACCTTCACTCGGAGACAATGCCCATGATCATCACCCGCCGTCCGCTCTTGCTGGGCGCCGCTGCGGCAGGCCTGACGGCCGCGAACGCCTACGCACAGAGCGCCTCCGACTTGATGGGCGAGTGGCATGGCGCGCTCGATCTCGGCTCGCAGCGCCTGCGACTCCGCCTCGTCGTTGCGGAGGGACCGACGGCGACCCTTTACAGCGTCGATCAGGGCAACGTTGCAATTCCAGTGCAGTCAACGGCGATCAGCAACGGCGAACTTACCCTCACCATTCCGGTGATCAGCGCCAGCTACCGCGGACGCCTCAATAACGGGCGTATCGAGGGGCAGTTCACGCAGGGCGGCACACTGCCGCTGGTATTCACGCGTGAGGAAGTCGGCGCTGCGGCCGGGCCCGAAGCGCTGACGCAGCAAAGTCTGGCAGCGATGCGCGCCGAGGCCGGTGCGCCCGCATTCGCCGCCGCCGCTCGTAACCGAGATGGTCGCGCGATCAATTACGCTGACGGTCTGCGCGCCTTGGGCCGCCCCGAGCAAGTGACGACAAGCGATCTCTGGCACATCGGCTCGATCACCAAGTCGATGACCGCGACGCTCGTCGCCCGCTGTGTCGAAGCTGGCGAGATATCTTGGGACGATACAATTGGCAGCGTCATGGGCGGCGTTATCCCGGACATGCGTGCCCAGTATCGCGACGTGACGTTCCGCCATTTGCTGAGCCATCGAGCGGGCCTCGTGAGCAACCTCGAATGGTCGGAAATCCTTTCGTTCCAGCGCGAAAATCCTGATCCGCGCCAAGAGCGCATTCAGTACGCGCGCCTTGGACTAACCCGCGACCCGGCTGGTCCGAAGGGTGAGCACTTCGAATACTCGAACACCGGATACGTCATCGCTGGCGCTATGCTTGAGCAAAAGCTCGGCGCGAGCTGGGAAACCCTGATCCGTCAACGCGTGTTCGATCCGCTTGGCATGGCGAGCGCGGGCTTTGGCGCGCCCGGAACGCCGGGCGCTTACGATCAGCCCGTGGGCCATGGGCCCGGTATCCTCGCTGTAGCGGCCGGAAATCGAGGCAGTGAAGTTGCCCCGTACCCACCCGGTGGCGCGATCACGGACAACGTTGCCGCGCTCGGCCCGGCTGGCCGCGTCCACACAAGCTTCACCGATCTGTTCAAATTCCTCGATGCGCATCGTGACCGCACCTCGTTCCTGCGCCGCGAAACTTGGGACACGCTCCACACGCCGCCGTTCGGCGGGCCATACGCCATGGGCCTAGCGCAACGCAGTGGCGCGCTCTGGCACAATGGCTCGAACACGCTCTGGTACGCCGAAGTGCTCATCGATCCCGCGCGCGGCATCAGCGCAATCGCCGCAACCAATGACGGCCGTCCGGAAATTATGGGCCGCCCGGTCGGAGCGGCGCTGGTCGGCGCCGCGCAGGCGGTTGCTTAGCGGCGGAGCGCGCTCGGCCAGTGCGCATTCGCGCTGCGGATGCGGCGGGGAATGTCGTGCTGCCAACGCTGCTGAGCCTCGTTGGTCTGTTTCGCAAGAACCTTAGGCGAGGCCTGAGCTTGTCGAAGGCCGGGGATCACGCGCCGTTGCGGGCGCACCGCGCTTAGGCACAAGCGCCCGCCCGAGATCGCTCAGCAGCGCGGCGATCTCCTTGCGACGGATGACCAGCAACGCGATCGACGTGATCCAGATTGTCACCGCCGCGGCGAACAGGCCGCCGCCGTCTTTGTTTGGATCGATGCCGAGCGGCGTAAAGAGATGGAAGCTCACCGCGCCTGTCATCACGGCGAGGCCAATCG
Source organism: Hyphomonadaceae bacterium (assembly GCA_050184605.1). Lineage (GTDB taxonomy): Bacteria > Pseudomonadota > Alphaproteobacteria > Caulobacterales > Aquidulcibacteraceae > Vitreimonas. The sequence continues at coordinate 12,605 of JBFXAE010000001.1, forward strand.
CTGCGCCCAGTGCGTTCAAGCGGACGAACCGCGGCAGTAATCCCACCAGTAGCAGCGTCGAAGCCGCAAGTTCAGCTGAGCCGATCACATATTGGCTGAAGAGGCCCGTGTGGCCGAACAAACCTGGGGCGCCGAGCGATCCAGCCCAGCCATCGAGGCGGCCGAATATTTCCTGCGTGTTCGGGTGATCGGTGAACTTGTAGCGTAGCGAGTCCAGAAACACGGCGGCGGCGAACACCGAAATGGCGGCGGGCGCATAGCGCTTGATGCGATCGAGCATGGTTCAACTCTTCGGACCGCCGGCGTCCAGCCGGCAACATCGTCGATGCAAGCTAAGACGTTTTGCCATGAGGCCCGGTTACAGAGCGGCCCCCGAATCCGGCGGTCCTGGGATCACCAGCGCAGAAATTTCGAACCGATCAGCGCCCCCAGCGCCGCACATACGGCGATCGCCAATGTGTACCAAGTCGTCACGAACGCCACGGAATCTGTGGGGCAATACATCGCGTACGCCATCGCCGACACGCCGCCGGAGAGCGCGCCGATGGCGGCGCCTGTGAGCGTGATGCGCGTCGGCGAGAAGGCGCGCATGAACCAGGTGAGCAACGCCGCCGCCGGCGCAGCCAGTATCGGAATGAGCACGACGCACCACGGCGCGCGGCCTTCGCCGCCCATCCAGGCTTGCCAGCGTTGATCAGGCATTTCGCCCATGAGTGCGATGATTGTCGCGATAGCGCAGATCGCAACGAACAGCACCACTGCGCCAATGCGCCAGCCGAGCGGACGGCCTGGTTTCATCAGTTGAACCGCGATCGGCAGAATGATCGCGGCGGCGAGCGCCGCGAACAACGCCTTCATCATGATCGGCATGCGCGCCGTGCCGATGTCGGGCCGAACGCCAAGGCCGATAGCAACGAGCAGGGCGGCCACGACCAAGCCCGCGATCAACGTGATCGCCAGCTTCATCCGCCAGCGCGGACGTTCCGCCGGTTCGACGCCGCGCGAGAGCGCGTTGATGAGATCGTCGGTCTTCACGTCGTCTGCTCCTGGCCCATGAGCCGCATCAAGGTCTTCAGGCCGCGGTGGATCGAGATTTTGATGTCGGACTCGGATAAGCCCGTCGCCTCCGCCGTCTCCTTCACGCTCCGCTCCTCGAGCTTCACCATGCGGATGGCGGTGCGCTGCTTTTCGGGAAGCTTGTCCAGCAGGGTGGCGACATCGCGCTTGGCGTCACTTGCCTCGTAGTCGGGATCAGTCTCGCCCACATCGACGCCATCCAGCGGCGCGTGCGAACGGTGTTTGGCGCGGCGGAGGAAATCGATCAGGCGATAGCGCGCGATGGCGTATACCCACGCGGTGAGCGGGTAATTGGGATCGTAGCTCTCGCGGCGGGTATGGAGCGCCACCAGCGTCTCCTGCACCAAATCCTCGGCGTCCTCAGTCCGCCCACGCAACCGCGCCCGGAAAAAGCCGCGCAACAGAGCCGCCGCCTCGGTCAAGAAGGCGCGCGTTGCGGCTGCATCGCCGGCGAGCCCCTTCAGGAACAGGGCCTTGAGTGCGGCTTCGTCTGCCAATTCCCCTCGTTTCTGGCGATACGTCCGCCAGTGTTGCCCGGTTACACCTGGACGCCCTGTAACATCCCGATTAGCAAAATACCGCTGGGTGTCAGGAGAGCCAATGTTCGGCCGACGCAAGAAATGCGCGCTGCTGATCGATTTTGACAACGTGCTCGGCATGACGAGCGGTGAGTTCACGACTTCCATAGCGAAATGGATGGAATGGCTCGAAGACGGCGCTTTCGACGAAGCGCGTCAGAAGCGCAAATTCCTCGTCAAGCGCGTCTATTGGAATCCGCTCTACGATCGCTATCGCGACGCCTTCGAGGCCGCGGGCTTCGAAGCCTTTGCGTGCGGTGCGATCGCCAAGAGTAAGAAAAGTTCGGCCGACATGGTCATCACCCTCGATGCCGTTGATATCGCGGCGGGAACGAAGGGCTTGCAGGAGATCATCCTGCTGACCTCGGACACCGACTTCGTGCCGGTCGTCAACCGTTTGCAGGAACGCGAACTCGAGGTCGTCGCCATGGGGCACGAGCAGAACCCGACCGCGGAGGTGTATCGCGAATACGCCGACCATGTGGTGCTGCGGAACGCGTTCATGGACGCCTTCAAGTATGAGCGGCCGAAGCGGAAATGGTTCGGTCTGGTGCGAGTGAAGCCGCCGGCGCCGAAGCCCGCGCCGGCGCCAGCGCCAAAGCCCGGCGCGGCGAGAGCTACTCCGCTCGCACTCGCCGCCGAACGCATCGTGCATGCGGCGCAAGGCGTCGGTGGCGCTATGTTGAGCCGCAAAGCCGCGATCCTCGCGCTCCGCGATGTGCCGGGCTTCAACACCGGCGGCGCGAACGCGTGGTTGGGGCTCGGCTCCTACAAAAAGATGCTGCTCGCGATCGCGAAGATGCGTGCGGACCTGCGGCTCTATTCTTATCGAAACGGCGGCGTCGCAGTAGCGTACCGCTCGCCCGAGGCGACCAGCGAGTTGCGCCGCTAGCGCCGCCGGAACGGATCGGCCGGATAGACACCGAGCACGTTCAGCGAGGTTGAGAAAAACGCCAACTCCTCCAGTGCCAATCGCAAGCTGCGCTCTTCGGGGTGTCCCTCGACTTCGCAGAAGAACATAGCGGCCGAGAAAGCGCCGCCTTCGATATAGCTCTCGATTTTGGTCATGTTGACGCCGTTGGTGGCGAAGCCGCCGAGCGCTTTGTAAAGCGCCGCCGGCACGTTGCGGACGCGGAAGACGAAGCTCGTCATGCACGGGCCGTTGTTCGCCGGCGCGCGCTGTTCCTCGCGGGAGAAGACGAGAAAGCGCGTAGTGTTGTGCGCGGCGTCGGCAATGTCGGCCTTCAGAACGTCGAGGCCGTAGATTTCCGCCGCGAGCGAAGAGGCGAGCGCGCCCACCTTTGGATCTCCAAGCTCAGCGATTTCGCGCGCGGCGCCAGCGGTGTCGGCGGTTTTCACTGCAACGACGCCAAGGTCGCGCAATTGTTTGCGGCACTGGCCGAGCGCTTGCGGGTGCGAGCGCACATGCGTGAGGCCGTCCAGCGTCGCGCCTTTCAACCCTAACAATTGGTGGCGGATCGGTACGAAGCGTTCGCCGATAATGTAGAGCCCGCTCTCGGGAATGAGCGTGTGAACGTCCGCCACGCGGCCCGCGACCGAATTTTCAACTGGGATCATCGCAAAGCGGGCGTGGCCTTCGCTCACGGCGGCAAACGCGTCTTCAAAACTCGGGCAGGGCAGCGGCTCGAGGTCTGGATAGGCCTCATGCGCGGCGATGTGTGAGTTCGCCCCGGGTTCGCCTTGAAAGGAGATACGTTCACTCATAGGTGGCGAGCGTTAGCGCAGGCGGCGCCGAAAAGGAAAGAGCCAACCCGTCATGAGCATGACGCAAGCAGCAGAGCGCGCCATTCTGGCGCAAACGCGCCGCGGCTTGCGGACTTTGCTTGCTGTCCCGGCTGCACGCGCCAAGGGGCTGGCGAAAGTTGAGGACCTGAATATTCCCGGACCGGGCGGTCAGTTGCGCGCGCGCTACTACGAGGCGGAAAACCCGATCGATGCGCCGCTCTTGGTCTACATTCACGGCGGCGGTTTCGTGTGCTGCGATATCGATACGCACGACTCGATCTGTTCGTGGCTGGCGAAATCGTCGCAAGGGCGCGTGCTCGCAATCTCATATCGGCTTGCGCCGGAAACGCGCTTTCCCGGCCAGCTAGAGGATGTTCGCGCCGCTTGCGCGTGGGCGTTCCAAAATGCGCAGCGCTTTGGTGCGACCCCGGACAAAGTGGCGCTCGCCGGCGATAGCGCCGGCGCCTATCTCGCTGCGACGATGGCGCTTGAGATCAACCGCGTGACGCCAGGCGCGGTCCCGTTGCAGGTTCTTCTCTATCCGCTCGTGCATGTGGAAGATTCGCTTTGGGCCGATGAAGAACTGCGCAACTTCCGTTTTCTTGGCCGCGTCGCTGCCCTTTACATCGCGCGGAGTCTGGGCGCCGAGGGGCTGCCGTCCTTGCTGGATGTCGATCTCTCGCCGGCGCCTCCAACAATTGTCGCAGGCGGCGGGCCGATGGATCCGGTGCGCAACGATGCGAAGGCGCTGGTAGACGCGTTGCGCAAAGCCGGCGTGCGCGTCACCGAGAGGAAGTACCCGGTGCTCATGCACGGTGGGCTGAACTTCACCGCCTATTCCAAAACCGCGACGACAGCGTTGCAAGAGATCGGCGAACTGGTGCGGCAGCAATTTCAGCGCTGAACATCGGCCGCGAACGCGGGCATGTTCACGCGCGCTTATTCTTGATCGCCGGCTTGGCGGCGGCGGCGGTGGTGTGTTCACCGGCGCAGATCATCGCCTTTAGCTTTTACCGAGAAGCGCGCGCGCGGCTTCTAGATCAGGCGGGCTGTCGACGCCCTTTGGAAAATCGGCGATCGAATCCGCGCGGATGATCATGCCCATCTCAAGCGCGCGTAATTGTTCGAGCTTCTCGCGCTGCTCAAGCGGCGAGGGTGGCGCGGCGACGAAGCGCGCGAGTGCGTCGCGGCGATAGACGTAGATGCCGACGTGACGTTCGATTGGGCCATCACCGTGCGGGGCGGCGGCGCGGGTGAAATAGAGGCAGCGGCCATCGGCGGCGCGCACGGCTTTCACCACGTTCGGATTATCGCGATCAGCTGGATCGCTGGAGGGCGAAATGAGCGTCGCGATGTCGGCGCCGTCTCGCAATGCCGCTACGGCCTTGGCGACGTCCTCCGCACGCATCGTCGGCATGTCGCCTTGCAGGTTGACCGCGACGTCGAAGCGGCCGGCGGGATCGAAGGCTTCGAGCGCCGCGTGAACGCGGTCCGAGCCGGACGGGAGGTCAGGGTCGGTCAGGGTGACGTTGCCGCCGGCTTTCAACACCGCCTCGGCGACCTTTTCTTCACAGGCCGCCACCAGCACCGGTCCGGCATTGGCGCGCTTCGCCAACTCCACCATCCAGGCAATCATGGGCCGGCCATGAATGTCGGCCAGCGGCTTGCCGGGCAGGCGGGTCGAGGCCATGCGGGCCGGGATGACGACGACAGGGTTCATTCAGGCCCCAAGTGCCGTGCGGCGGGTTGACGCGCAAGGGCGCTCCAGGCCGCAGGACGTCATCGTGCCCGCTTGGCGAGCGGCGCAACGCACGCCATAAACCGCCCAACTTTTCCGGGCGCCAGCAAGGCAGGGCGATGAGCGATCTCAAGATGAATTCCGTTCTCGGTGCGGGCCTCGCGGCCGTGCTGGGGGTAATGCTCGTTGGTGTCGGCGCCGAAACGCTGGTTCATCCGAACTATCCCGAGAAGGCAGCGTATCTTCCGGAAGTCGTCATCGAGGGCCCGACGACTGAGGGTCCTTCCGGTCCGCCGGACTTCGGCCGTCTGTTCGCCGATGCTGCTGGCTTGGCTGAGTTGGTCGCGCGCGGCGAACGCGTGCATGCGCAGTGCGTCTCCTGCCACACGTTCGATGCGGGCGGCGCCAACGGCATTGGACCGAACCTGCATGACGTCTTCGGCCGCGCCGTCGGCAGCCATGCCGGCTATGCGTATTCCGAAGCGATGGCCGGTCATGGCGGCTCTTGGGATTATCTCACGCTTGACGCGTTCCTGACGTCGCCGGCTTCCAACATTCGCGGCACCAAGATGGCGTTCGCCGGCATCCGCAACGTGCAGGATCGCGTTGCGGTGATCGCTTATCTGCGTTCGATTTCGCCGAACAATGTGGCGCTGCCGGCGCCGTTGCCGGAAGCAGAGCCCGCCGCCGCCGAAGGCGGCGATGCCGCACCGACGACTGAAGCCGCGGCGACGCCAACGCCAGCGCCCTGACCGATCCGTATATTCGCAAACGAAAACGGCGCCCCGCCGGAGTGGGGCGCCGTTCTTGTTTCGTGGATCGCGTCTCTTACGAGACGGCGGCCAGTTGTGGGCGCTGCTCGACCCCGTCGCCGCTCAGGATCGTTGAGCCCAGCATGTCGAGGAATGCGTCACCCTTTTCGGTGCGCTCGACGAACACGTTGCGGCCGTCCTTCGGATCGCGGCGGCGCTGGACGAAGCCCAGACGCGACAGCGTATCAAGGGCGCGCGTGATCGCCGGCTTGCCGACATTCAGCGTCGCCGCCAGGCCGCGCACGGTGTGCGGCGCGGGCTGCAGACGAACCGTCATCAGCACCGCCAATTGGCGGGCCGTCAGATCCGGCGCATCAGAACGAACCGTCGTGACGGTAACCCGCCGCCACAGGTCCAGGGCTTCCACTTGGTTTTGACCGAGTTCCATGCCGACCTCCCAGAATTGAATCGCAAGTGGAAGATTCGCTGATTTGGTGGTCGGTGCAAGCGCGAAACCACAAGATGTTGTGGAATGACCGAAATGATTAACCAAATCTTGATGCGACAATCCGAAACGATCCGCCTCCGGCAAGGCTTTTCCGGACACTGAAAATATTTGCGTCCGGCTCGAACCGAGCGCCATCCAGGCGCGACTTAAAGGCTGGGAAGGGGCGAGACAGCGTTGCGTCGCGGACTTGAACATGCGCTCGACGACTACCTCGTCCTGCTGGCCCAAGGCGGCTCGCGCGAAGCGTTCGCCAGGCTGGCCGCACGCTGGACGCCGAAACTCTTGGCATTCGCGGCGCGCTCCCTTGGATCGACGGAGGCCGCGAAAGATGTGGTGCAGGAGACTTGGGAAAGCGCCGTGCGCGGGCTTTCTAGGCTCGATGATCCCGCACGCTTTCGCGCCTGGATCTACACGATCGCCGCACGCAAGTGCGCCGACGTGCTGCGCGGCAAGTATCGCGACGCGCGGATCGCGGAAAGCGCGGACGCGATGCGCGAAAGCGAAGCGAACGCCGAGGACGGCGCCAATGATCGTCTTGATGTCGCCGCAGCGCTCAAGCGCCTGCCGCCTGAGCAGCGCGTCGCCGCAAGTCTGTTCTTTGGCGAGGACCTTAGCGTCGCCGAGATCGCAGCCATCACCGGCGTTCCCGCCGGCACCGTGAAGTCTCGTTTGTTTGCCGCGCGCAAAGCGCTGCGTGAAGTTTTTGGAGAAGACCATGACAAATCTTGATCGGGCTATTCGCGAAGCGCTTTCCAAAGAAGACGCCGAGTTTCTCGCGCGCTTCGACGATCATTCTACGCCCGTTGACGAGGTGTTGGATACATTTCGCGGACGCTGGGGCGCGATGAATGTGTTTGCCGCAATCATCACCTTCGGCGTGTTCGGCGTGTTCGTGTATTGCGCGTGGAACGTGTTCACGGTCAGCGATGTGCGCGAGACGGTGATCTGGACGGCCGGCGCACTGTGGGCGGCCATCGCGGTGGCGATGCTCAAAATGTACTTCTGGATGGAGATGAACAAGAACGTGGTGCTGCGCGAGGTGAAGCGTCTTGAACTGCAGATCGCGCGGCTTGCGTCGAAACCCTGATCAAACAGCGCCGAAGCGCTTCTTGATCACGGCCCAGCTGGCGCGGAGCGCTTGCGCTTCGCCGCCGGTTGGGCGTGAGGGTTTTTCCTTCGGCGCCCAGGCATAGACGTCAAAGTGCGCCCAAACCGGCGCTGTCACGAAGCGGCGCAGGAAGAGCGCGCCGTAGATGGCGCCGGCCATGGCGCCGTCGCCGGTGTTTTTGAGATCGGCCATGGGCGTATCCATGTCGCCGTCATAAGCGTCCCAGAGCGGCATGCGCCAAATCGGATCGCTCGCTTCGAGTGAGGCCTGCGCATACTCGGCGGCGAGCGAATCGTCGTTCGTGAAGAACGGCGGAATGTCGGGGCCGAGTGCGGTGCGCGCGGCGCCGGTAAGCGTTGCGAAATCCAGCAGCAGCGCCGGATTGTCTTCGCACGCCCGCGTAATTGCGTCGGCCAGCACGAGCCGGCCTTCGGCGTCGGTATTGTCGATCTCGACAGTCAGGCCCTTGCGGCTCGGTATGATGTCGCCGGGGCGGAAGGCGTTGCTGGAGACCGAGTTCTCGACAACGGCCAGATACACGTCGAGCCGGACGTTGAGCTTCGCATCCATGATGATGTGAGCAAGGCCGAGCGCGTGAGCAGCGCCGCCCATGTCTTTCTTCATCAAGCGCATGCCGGTGGAGGGCTTGAGATCGAGCCCGCCGGTGTCGAAGCAAACGCCTTTGCCGATGAGTGATACGCGAGGTGCGCCCGGATCGCCCCAGGAGATATGCAGCAGACGCGGCGCCTCCGCCGATGCGCGGCCAACGGCGTGGATCAGCGGATAGTTCTGTGTCAGCAGATCGTCGCCGACGATTGCCTCAAACGCTGCGCCATAGCGCTCGGCCAGCTTTTCGGCGGCCGCGTGCAACGCGACAGGACCCATGTCGTTGGTTGGCGTGTTGACGAGATCGCGCGTGAGCCAGCTGGCCTCCACGATGCGCGCGGCTTCTTCCATGTCCGCGCCCTCGGGCGGCGCAAGCTGAGGCGCAGGGCGCTTCCGTTTCTTATAGCGGTCGAACACGTACGCGCCGAGGCCCCAGGCGATGGCGATGCCTGTGGTGTTGAACTCCCGCGGTGCGAAGGCGATGCGGTAGTCGCCGGCGGGCAGGTGCTGGGCCAGAGCGCCAATGACATTGACGTTGGCCTTATCGGCCGCGCCGAAAAGCACGCGCTCGATAGAGCCGTCGGTGGCGGGCACGAGCAGGATACGAGCGTTCTGAGCCTGGAAGTCGTGCGCAGCGGCGAGCCGGCGCAGGGTCTCGGAGTGCCGCTCGATCCACTGGCCCCATTCGCCGGTGCGAATCACATGAACCGGCACGGCGGGGGCGTCAGAGTTCTTGAGGAAGGGGAGGTTGGCCATCAGGTCTCAGGCGCCATGAATCAGGTGTGGTGAAGAACGCGCGGCGGCGGACACCTGATACCCGACACCTGACGCCTGCGCCATTAGCCCTTTGTTGAACATCGGGGCGCAGCATTAGGCGCTTATTAGGATTCGCGCCCATGTCCCGCCAGCTTGCCGCCTTACCGCTCGCCTTGCTCGCCGTCTCGTCGCTCGGCGCTTGCGCAACGATGGGAGGCGGCGAGAGCACCCAGGCTGTCGCCGACGCCTCCGGCGCGCCTCCCGGGGCGCGTCCGATCGACCGCCGCGCCCGCGAGCAAGTGGCGCGCGAGGACTCGCTGACGCAGATGGCGTTCTGGGCGGCTGAATATCAGACGTTCCCGAATGACCTCGAAGCCGCCCAACGCTTCTCCGAGGCGCTTCGCCGGGGCGGGCGCACCGATCGCGCCGCACAGATTGCGGGCGAGGCGCTCGGCCGCTTCCCCGAAGACCGCCAGCTGCTGACGACCTTCGGCTACTCGGCGATCGCGCTTGGCCGGCCGCAACATGCGTTGCGACCGCTGGCGCTGGTGGCGGCGGCGGAGCCTGAGAACTGGCGCGTGCGCTCGGCGCTCGGTGCGGCGCTCGATCAGATGGGACGTTTTGCCGAGGCGCGCCAAGCCTACCAGGAGGCCTTAGCGCTGCAGCCAAACAATCCGCGTATCCTCACCAATATGGGCGTCTCGCACATCATGGCGGGTGAACCGGAGAATGCGGAGCCGATCCTGCGCCAAGCGGTGCAGCAACCCGGCGCGCCAGTGGAAGCGCGTCAGAACTTGGCGATCTCGCTGGCGCTGCAGGGCCGCTTCGATGAGGCCGAGCAGATCGAGCGCGTGGATCTCACGCCTGAGCAAGCCGCACAGAACATCCGGTACCTGCGCAGCCTGCTGAGCGACCCGCGCCGCTGGAACGACATGGGGCGCTAAGGACGCTCGCAAGGATTTGCGCGAGCCTTAAGCGTAACCAAGGCGTTCCGCCCAAGCCTGGAGCTGCGGGAGCACCGGTGCAAGATCTTCGGCGTAACGGCGCCAACGTCCAACGGAGCGATTGTAGAGTGGTTGGGTGACCTGGCGCGCGCTCGGGGTTTTGATGTCGCGGCCGAGTGCGGTCTTGTGAAAATCGAGCATTGCCGGATCGAAATCCAACTCGAGAAATTCGACCAAGGCGCGCGCCTGCCGTTCAAGATCGGTGACCACGTCCTCGTAACGCACTCGATGCACGTTTAGATGCAATCGTTCGAGGCAGCGCTCCAGCAAGCTCATCACGACGCCGTAGTAAATGGCTGTGCGATCCAACTCCAGGAATTGCGCCATTGCTACGTTCATTCCGAAGCGATGCTGATAACACGAAAGTACGACATCGCGGGGATCGCGGAGCGCAACAATGACCTTCGCGTCGGGGAAAACTGCTTTGATGAGCGGCAAGACAACGATGTTCAGCGGCAACTTGTCGACCACGATTTCAGCCGACGTCTCGCCCACGTTCCGCCAGTAAGCCTCGCGTATGGTTTCGATTTCCCCATCGGTCAGGGAACCCATCGCCGCGAGTTTCGCGGTGCTCTTGAACACAGCGGCAAGCGCAAAAGCCAAGTGCTCCGTTTCTTCCAGGCAGCTAATGTGCGCGTGCGAGGAAAGAACTTGATCCAAGAGAGTTGTCCCGGAGCGCGGAAAGCCGACCAGGAACACCGGCGCCTTGGTCGCAAAGGCGCTTGGCCGGCGCCAACTCCTTACGTCCGCCTGGCTCACAAAACGTTCCATGTTGCGTACTTGTGAGGGATGGTACAGGTGGCTGGCATCGTCGCGGAGAGCGTGATGCTTCTTCAGGTAAAGCGCATTCGCGGCCGAGAAGGCCGTGAAGGCGCCGCGCGCATCTCCGGAAAGGTCTCGCGCGTCGCCGACTATCCCCCAGGCGACAGCGCGGTCATTGTCCGACGAGTGAGCGTCGCTCGTAATTTGCGTGGCGTGCCATTCCGCCTCCTCATAGTTTTTCTCGCGCATCAGAACGCGTGCGAGCGCTACGCGGGCGATGTTTGCGCGCGGATCGATGGCGAGCGCGGCTTGCGCATGAGCTCTTGCCGCCGCCAGATCGTGCCCGCGCTCGAAGGCGTGGGCTAATTGGGCGCGGGCATCAACATCCCTCGGGGCCAGTTCAAGAACGCGCTGATAGGAAGCGATGCCTCCCAACGTGTCTCCACGCGCGAGCGCTTGGTGCGCGGCCAACCGCGCGACCTCGGGATCGTCTGTCATGGCCGCGTTCTTAGGCCAGATCGCAACGAACTAGAAGATTACAGGATGGCATCCGACCCGGCAGCCAAGCTCGATCCCGTGACGCGGCTCGCGTGGGACGCGCGCCGGCGCCCGCGGCGAAGCGGCTTCGTCACGGCGAACGGCATCAGACAAAGAGCGAAGCGGCTTAGCTCGTGTCGGTCAGAAGCGCCTGCGCGTGCACGGCGGCGCCGAAGATGTCGAGCGTCAGCCGTGGATCGCGGTGATCGCCGACGAAGCGGCGCGGCGCTCTTAGGGCGTAGCGGGTGATGGTTTCGCGTGAGCGCGCGACGCCGATGCGGCGTGCGCGGGCGAGGCGTATGGCGTAAGGCGTCGGATCGTGGAGCAGACGACGCAACGCCTCAGCGCGGCGCGCGACGCGGAACGCTTCGGAGACGAAGCGGCGTGGGCGCGATTCGGGCTTGAGCTCTGGTAGCGGGCGCGTATCGCCCCAGAGCGCGCGAATGCGTGGCGCATGGCGATCTTGAACAGCGCGCGGATCGCGCGGAATGGCCAGCGCGAAGCGCGCGGACCAGGTTTCAGGTTTGCTCAGATCGAGCGCGCGGGCTTTGGCTGGCGCGCGATGGCGATGGCGCGTTTGCTGCGGCAGGTAGAGGCCGCTGGCGCGCAGCGTCGTTTCAATGAGGCGCGGGCCGTGGTGTGACTTCTGCTGCGCGGCGTAGGCGGCGGCGTCGGCGAGGAGGAGTTTGCGCGCGAGGATCTCCACGAGCGCAAGCTGGCGGACGATGCCGGTGCGCATGCCGGGCGCGAATGTGAGCGCGGCGATGATGGCCGGCGCGCCGATGGCGGCGATCACCCGTTCGAACAATGCGCGCAAACGCTCCCAAAGGGGCGGGGTTGTTGGCGGAGGTGGCGGAGCGGCGTGCATGTGCGCGCGCATTATGCGCGCAGTTGTGATGCGGTCGGATTGATTGGGGCGCCAGTGGTTTGGAGTCAGTGGGTTAGCGGCGCGGGGTGTGGGATAGAGGGGGAGTTTGGCCGCAGGTTTTGGATTGTGGCGCTGGCTTTCGCGATTGCGGTCACGCTGCGTTGCGACAATGCGAATGACAGGCGGTTCGAACTAGACATGGTCCCGCTGTCACAGGTGATCGGCGAGCAGCGTTGGACGCGCGGGCGTTCAGCCATCCTCTCCAGTTAGGTGATGCGAAAGCTCCATGCTGTCGTGGAGGATGCGTTGGATTCTGACCTCATTCGCCGTCTCTGAGTGGAGAAGGATGTGCCGGCCGCGACGGCCGCGCTTGCGCATGTGAATGGTTCGCACGCCCGTAGCGATCTCATCGCGTGCAATGCTTCTTGGAGGCGACGTAGGCGCAGTGAGCTCATCAATTGTATCAAGAATGGCCTCGATATAGGCCTCGGCCTGGGCAGCGTGGCGAGCGCTTATTGCCCGCTCATCATCTGGTTCACTTGGATGAGCGCTGGGCCGATGATGACGGCGAAGAGGACCGGCAGGAAGAAGACGATCATCGGCACGGTGAGCTTCGGCGGCAGTGACGCGGCTTTCTTCTCGGCTTCAGCGAGACGCAGCTCGCGGTTTTCCTTGGCCATGACGCGCAGCGCCTGGCCGACGGGCGTGCCGTACTTCTCGGCTTGCGTCAGCGCCATGGCGACGGCTTTGACGCCGGGGTGGTTGGTGCGGCGCGCGAGGTTTTCATAGGCCATGCGGCGCTCGGGCAGGTAGGAGAGTTCAGCGGTGGTGAGCGCGAACTCTTCGGCGAGTTCGACCGAGGCCGTCGCGATTTCCTGACCGACGCGCTGCAGCGCCATTTCGATCGACATGCCGGATTCCACGCAGATCAGCATCATGTCGAGGCTGTCGGGGAATGAGGCCATGATCTTGGTGCGGCGATTGTCAGCCAAGTTCTGCAGATAAATGTTGGGCGCGTAGAACCCCGCGGCCAAGCCGCCGACGACGGCGACGAGCTTCATCTGGAAGCTCAACTCTTGCCCCATGAACACGACGTAGGCGAGAGCGGCCAGCGCAAAGCCAATCGGCAGTGCTGCGCGATAGAAATAGAACATGGTCTGCGCGGCTTGGCCGCGAAGGCCGGCGCGCACGAGCTTTTCGGCGAGCGTATCGTCAGCAAGCGCCTTTTGCAGGTTGAGCTTGTTGACGAGGTTCTTCGCAAACGAGTTGGCGTCCTTGTGCTGTAGTGAGCCTGCGCCTTTCGCCAGTTCAGCCCGCGAGCGTTTGCGTAGTTCTTCGCGCTTCTTGGCGACTTCCTTCAGGCGTGAGCCGAGCTTGTCCTCCGCCAGTGAGGGCGCAGCGATGGTAACGATCGTGGCGAAGCATGCGCCGGCGGCGAGCACGCCTGCGATCAGCAGCGGATCGGTGAGGGTATCGACAATATCGTTCGCCATGTCGTCGCCCTCAGAACTTGAAATTGACCATCTTGTTCATGATGAAGATGCCCATGGACATCATCGTCGCGGCGCCGAGCAAAATCAGGTGTCCCACCGGCTCGGTGAACAAGATCATGATGTAAGACGGGCGCGTGAAGTAGACCATCAGCATGACGACGATCGGCAGCGAACCGATGATCATGGCCGAGGCCTTCGCTTCAGAGGATAGCGCCTTCACCTTCTCGTGCATCAGCTTGCGCGCGCGCAGAACGCTGGAGAGGTTGCCCAGCGATTCAGAGAGGTTGCCGCCTGTCTTTTGTTGAATGACCAGCACGATCGAGAAGAAGTTCACTTCCGGCAGCGGCATACGGTCGTACATGCGCTGCATGCTTTGCTCGAGCGGAACGCCCATGGCTTGGCTGTCGACGAGCGCCTGGAATTCGGCGCGCAGAGGCTCAGGGCTTTCGGCCGCGATGATGCGCAAGCACTGGCCGAGCGGCAGGCCCGATTTCACGCCGCGCACGATAACATCGATGGCGTCGGCGAGTTGGTTGCCGAACTTCTTTTGACGTCCCGCGACAAGCATGCCGAGAATCCAGCGCGGCAAGCCGAGGAAGCCGATGAAGAACCCCATCGCGCCGGCGATATACATAATCAGCGGGTTTTCCGCACCGCTCTGAAGCACAAGGCCGATGATGCCGAGCACGGCGCCAGAAATCGCGGACGCGATCCAGAACGCGGCGGGCGAAGTGGTGAGGCCAGCTTGCGCGAGTTGACCTTTCACTGAGAAGCGGCGCTTGCGCGATTGCTTTTCGTTGTTCGACAGCTCTTTGAGCGCTTCGGCGGTCGATTGCCGGCGTTTCAACGCCGCCATTTCCGTCGCCGCTTTACGGCGATCTACGCTCTTTGCGCCGGCAACAGCCTTGATACGCTTGCCCGCAGTCGCGGGTTGGCCCTTGTCGCCGGTGAGGGCGATGCCGGCGCCGCCGATCGCCACGAACGCAAGCACTGCCGCGATCAATGCGGGGTCCATTACGCGGCCTCCGTCTCGTCGAGCGCCTGCGCGAGCTCTTTCTCCAGGCCGAAATAGCGCGCGCGTTCCCAGAAGCGCGGACGACCGACGCCCGTGCCCTTGTGGCGGCCGTTGATGCGGCCGTTTTGGTCTTCGCCCTGAATTTCGTAGACGAGCAGATCCTGGGTGATGATGGTCTCGCCTTCGAGGCCGAGCACTTCCGTGATCTGGGTGATGCGGCGCGAACCGTCGCGCAGACGCTGCGCCTGGATGACGACATCCACGGCGGCGACGATGATTTCGCGAATGGTCTTCGCCGGCAGCGAGAAGCCGCCCATCGTGATCATCGATTCAAGACGGGAGAGGGCTTCGCGCGGCGTGTTGGCGTGCAGCGTGCCCATCGAGCCGTCGTGGCCGGTGTTCATGGCTTGCAGCAGGTCGAACGCCTCGCTGCCGCGGACTTCGCCGACGATGATCCGCTCGGGACGCATACGCAGGCAGTTCTTGACCAGATCGCGCATCGTTACCTGGCCCGACCCTTCGAGGTTCGGCGGGCGCGTTTCGAGACGCACGACGTGCGGCTGCTGCAGTTGCAGCTCCGCCGCGTCTTCGCAGGTGATGACGCGCTCAGTCGGATCGATGAAGGCGGTCAGCGTATTGAGCAGCGTCGTCTTGCCCGAGCCGGTACCGCCGGAGATCAGCACGTTACAGCGGCAGGCGCCGATGATCTGAAGGATTTTCGCGCCGGCAGGGGAGATCGAGCCGAACTCAACGAGATTGCTGAGCTTCAGCTTGTCTTTTTTGAACTTACGAATGGTGAGCGTCGGGCCATCGATGGCCAGCGGCGGCACGATGACGTTGACGCGAGAACCGTCAGGCAAGCGCGCGTCGCAGATCGGCGAGCTTTCATCAACGCGGCGGCCGACCTGGCTCACGATGCGTTGGCAGATGTTCATCAGCTGGCCGTTGTCGCGGAAGCGGATGCCGGTTTTTGAGATCTTGCCGTTGACTTCGATGAACACGGCGTTCGCGCCGTTGACCATGACATCGGCGATGTCGTCGCGCGCCAAGAGCGGCTCAAGCGGGCCGTAGCCCAGAACGTCGTTGCAGATGTCGTCGAGCAGGGCTTCCTGCTCGGCGATCGACATGACGACGTTTTTGATCGAGATGATTTCCGCGACGATGTCGCGGATTTCGTCACGCGCGGATTCCGGATCGAGCTGTGCGAGTTGCGTCAGGTCGATGGTTTCGATCAGCGCGTTGAAGATCGTGGATTTGACGCGGTAGTACGCTTCCGAGCGATACTCGCCGCTTTCCGAGGGATCGGGCGCGCGCGGGGCAGGCGGCGCGCTCGGCGCGGCGGGGCGCGGCGCAGGCGCGGCGGCGGCGGGGCGCGGCGCCGGCGCCGCAGGGCGCGCAGTCGGTTGCGGGGGCGTCGCCGTGACCGGGCGAGGCGCGGCGGCAGCTTGCACGCGTGCAACCGGCGGCGCCGCAGCAGGCGCCGTTGGCGTAGCGGCCGGGGCTTCGCCTGTGCCTCGCTTACCGAACATTCAAACCCCTAGCGCTTCAGGAACGGGATCTTGTCAGTGATCGACGATTTCTTCGCCTCCACCGGCTTCCTGCCCGTCAGTGTTGCAGCAAGGGCGTCGAGCGCGATCGCAGTTTTCGACTGCGCGGCGACTTCGCCAATCATCTGGCCGTTGTTTGCGGCCATGCCAAAAAGTTGCGGATCGAACGGGATCGAAGCCACCGGATCGCAGCCGAGCGCGTCGGCGAAATCCTTGTACGGAATCTCCGGCCGCTTCGGCACGCCGACCATCGAGAGCACCACTGCCGGCGGTGAATCGTAGGGGCGCATCGCCTTCAGCAGATCGATGATGTTCTTTGTGTTGCGCAGCGAGGCGAGATCAGGGCCAGCGACGATGATCGCATCGTCGGCAGCAAGCAGGGTGTGCTTGATCCAGGATGTCCAAACGTGCGGCAGATCGAGCACCACGAACGGGCTGGTGCGGCGCACGCGCTCAATCACCATCTCGTAGGATTGCGGGTCGAGTTCGAACTCGCGTTCCAAGGTCGCCGGCGCCGTCAGCATCTGCAGGCGCTGGGTTTGCTTGGTGGTCACGCGCTCCAGGAACACGTCGTCAACGCGATCCGGCGCCATGAGCGCGTCGGCGATCGATTGCGGCGGGTCCTGGTTGAAGTCGAGCGCGGCGGTGCCGAACGAAAGGTCGAGGTCGAGCAGCGTCGCGCCGCTTTCCTGACGCTCGGCGATCGACCAGGCGAGGTTGTGGGCGATGGTCGAGGCGCCGATGCCGCCACGCGCGCCGATCACAGAGATGACGCGGCCGGCGAACGGCTTGTCCGGATTGACGTAGAGCCCGCAGATCGTGCGGATCAGATCGAGCGGCTGCATCGGCGGCACGATGTACTCGCTGACGCCGCGCGCCATCAACTCGCGGAAGAGGGCGATATCGTTGACCGCGCCGATGATGACGACCTTGGTGCCTTCCTCGATCACCTGCGCGAGGCGGTCGAGGCAGTGCAGCATCTGCTGACCCTGCATCAGGGTATCGATGATCAGCAGGTTCGGGCTGGCTTGCGCGGCGAAGCGCGTGATCGCGGATTCAATGCCGCCATGCTCGACCGTGATCTCGGCGCGCGCCAAGCGGCGATCTGCGGATATGCCGGAGATGATATCGGAAATCTCGTGGCGATCGCAGGCGGCATGAATGGTGATGCGCGGCACCGGTTGTTCGGTGGTGCGGGTTTCCTCGCGCGGCATGATCGGCATGGCTGGCGCGGCGTGCGCAATCGCAGCCGGAGCGGCGAGGCCGAACGCATCGGCGCCGGACACACTCTCGCGCGCGGTTTCGTTCGCCGGCATGGGCGTCTCGCCGTCGTCGAACGGAGGCAGGTCAGCGCCTTCGAGATCGCCGACGCCGAACGTATCGTCGTCTTCGAGCACGAAGTCGTCGTCTGAGCCCAGGCTCCAGGCGGGATCGGGATTGCTCATGTTGCTCAAGCCCTATTGGACCGCATTGCTGATGGTGATGCGTTCGTCGTTGCTACGGTCGGCGTGTGTTTGGTCGCCGGCGCGATAAGCATCCATGACCGTGTCGCGACGCTCAGAGTCGCGCGCAGCCATGTCGCGCGGGCGGTTGAGATCGGCAGGATCTTCGACCATCGCGGCGAGATTGAAATTGGTGGCGCAGCCGAAGCTGTCCCAGGGCTGGTTGTTGCTCTGGTGAGCGAGATCCTGCTCCCAAAGCGGCGCGCACTCAGGAGGGCGGGCCTCAAAACGGTTGAAGCTCACCAAGAGCGGCACATTCTCGCCGGCGACGTCGCGCGTCGAACCCGCGATCGCGGCGTAAGAGACCCCGGCTTCCGCGAGCGTGCGGCGCGCATCGGCCGCGATCACCGAAGCGGCTTCGGAATTGCCGCCGCCGGAAGGAGTCTCGAGCACAAGCGGGCCGTGGCCGTAGCGGAGATAGTCACTGGCGAAAGCGCGGAGCTGGGCGCGATCGGCGCCGGCCAATTCCATCTGGCCAGGCGCCACGTCAATGGAAAGGCGCTGCACGGCGGCTTCCGCCGTCGGTTCGTGACGATCGGCGTGCGTCGGCGTTGGCGCACGCGTGAGATCGGGCTTCGGCACGCCGGCGCATGCTGTCGCGAGCACGCTCACGCCGACGAGAAGGAGGGGCAAACGGGAGTTCATGACGTGCCTCATTCGATCACATGACCGTGCGGCCCTTGCAGGCTCTGTTGCTGGTCTTCGCGCTCAGAGCGCGAGGGGCGGTAAATGCTATTGAGACGGCCGGTGAGCAGGCTCTCGCGCTCGCTCGGATTGCGGAATCCGTCGGCCGGCGTGCGCAGATTTTCCGGCGACGTCGGACGCACAAGATATGGCGTCACGATGATGACCAGCTCGGTTTCGTTGTTGATGAAATCGCGTGAGCGGAAGAGCGAGCCGATGATCGGCGTGTTCATCACGCCGGGGACGCCTTCCATGGCGTGGCGCGTGCGCTCTTGAATGAGGCCGGCCAACACGATCGAACTGCCCGACGACATTTCCAGCGTTGTCTCGGCGCGGCGAACTTGCAGCGCCGGGATGGTAATGCCGCGGATGACGGTGGTGGTGCCATCCTGGTTGCGGATCGGCGTATCGCCGGTCGAAATCGCGCCTTCGCTGGTGAGCTCGCTGACTTCGGTCGCGACCTTGAGCGAAATGTTGCCGCCCGACATAACGATAGGCGTAAAGGCGAGGCCGACGCCGAACGGCTTAAACTCGACCGAGATCTGGCCGTCGTCGCTGTTGACCGGCACCGGGAATTCGCCGCCGGCGAGGAAGCGGGCATTCTCACCCGAGATCGCCGTGAGGTTCGGTTCAGCCAGAACGCGGAGCAGACCGGCGCGCTCGAACGCTTCGATGGTCATGTCGGTGCTGCGCGAGCGCTCAATGTGCGCCGGGCCGAAGGTTTCTTGCGGGATGGTCGGGTCGAACTCGTAACCGCCGACGCCTGCGTCGCCCGGACCGATGTTCGGGTTCACTGTGCCGTTCGGATAGGCGAGGCTATCCGGCACCAGAATGTTGCTGGCGATGCCGCTCGTCGAGGTCAGGCCGCCGAGCAGGGCGCCGTTGACCGAGAAACCGTTGCGCGTCGCGAGATTGAGGAAGTCGTCTTCGCCGATGAGCTGATTGATCATCTCATCGTAATTGCCGTTGATGCCGAGCTGGCGAACCAAAGTGCGGCTCATCTCAACCACGCGCACGCGCACGAGCACTTGCTCGCTGCCTTGCACTTGGATGAGGTTGATGATTTGGGAATTGCGGACCGTACTGGTGGTCGTCGTCGCGCCGGCGCCGGCGCGGCCACCGCCGCCTTCGCCCACGAAGGACTCCGCAAGACGCAGGGCGCGATCCGCTTCACCGGCATTGCGCGCCGTGCCGGTGAGAACGATCGAACCGTTCAGCGCTTCGGCGGTGATCTGTGCATCCGGACCGAAGCGGCGAAGCAATTCATTGAGCGGCGCAACGTCCGGCTCGACGCGGATCTCGACGTTGGCGATTTGACGGCCATTGGCGTCGAAGAAGAAGATGTTGGTTTGACCGAGCTGGCGGCCGATCACGTAAGCGCGGCGCGCGGTGCGCACGGTTGCGTCGGCGATCGCCGGGTTCGAGATCAGGATATCGCGTGCGTCAGCAGGCAGATCGATGATCGCCGATTTGCCGAACGGCAGAACCAACACGGCTGATTGTGAACCGCCGCCATTGCTGATGCGCACCGTGCGCGCATCCGGTGGTTCAACCTGCGCGACCGCGTAAGTCGGCGTAAGCGCCATTGCCGCCGAGAGGGCGGTGGCGAGCGAGACGCGAAGAGACTTGCCGGCGTTCATTAATTGCCCCCGGTCACGACACCGTACGCATGCACGCGGACGCCGCCTGATTGCTGGCCGATCTGGCGGCCCGAACTGGGCGCGCTCATGCCGACCGTTTCTGCTTGCACCCCGCGAAGCGCGAGGCTGATCGTCCCCATCTCGTCGGCAAGCGCGAGCACGCGCGCATCTTCGGCGGAGAGTTCGAGCACGGCCACGCCGGCTTCGACGACTTCCGGCGCGTCGCCAGAGGTTTGGGCGTTAGTGCGGTCGCCGAGCGCGAGCACGCGGACATTCCGGAGTACGATGTCGCTACGGACAGCTTCGCCACCGCCTTCGCGATTGTCGATGCGCGCCGTCATGATGACGTCGACGTGGTCGTTCGGTTGGATGAAGCCGCCAGCGGCAGTGGTTGCCTCGATCTCGATCGCGACAGCACGGAAGCCTGGCTCAAGCTGGGCGGCGAGGAAGCCGCCGCCATTGGGCTGAACGATCGACGCCGCGACGATTGGCTCGCCTTGAACGAACGGCCGGCGGGCGACGCCGCCGACGAAATCAGCTTGCGCCGACGGCTGTTGATCGAGGCGCACGAAGTTCGGCGACACCGAACTCGTCGGAAACAGAGCGACCGCGAGATCGCTGGGGGCCAAAGCTGCGCCTTGCGCAATGTCCCGCGCAGCTACGAGCACCTGCTGGCCAGCGATCTGTTCGGCTTCGGCTGCGGTTTGCTCAGCCTGGCGAGAGCCAAGGCCGCGAATGAGAAGAAGAGCGCCCACGGCCGCGACGGCGGCAATCACCAGGACGATCAGCTGACGCGCTGACATGAAATAAAACTCCCGCGCGTTGGTCCCCGAAGCACTTCAACGGAACAGACCATTGTTGTGGCTAAGGCAGGGTTAACGGGCTTGACAGGTATGGAAGGGATGGAATCGCCATGAGCGCGCCGACCATGATCGCCACGCCGTAGGGGATGCCGTTTTGCTTTTTCAGAAGGTGATCGACGAACGAAGGGTAGCTGCCGACCGGAAGAAGTTGACGAGCCGTTAACAGCGCAAGCGCCATCAGGCCGCCAGCGATCGCCGTCCAGAATATAAAGGGCATGAAGGCGGTCATGCCTGTCCAGATCGAAACCGCAGCGAGCAGTTTCGCGTCGCCGCCGCCGATAATGTTGAGCTGGAAGAGGACGAAGCCAACGGCGAGCACGCCAAAACCGAACAGCAGATGTAGGCCGATAGTCATCAAGGGGGCGCCGGCAATCAGGGCGGCGACCGGGAATATCGCTGCAAGCGCAATCGAAACCCAGTTTGGAATGATGAGGCGCGCAATGTCCGAGCACGCAGCGTAGACAACCAATCCGGCAAACGCGGCGAGGGCGATCATTTCGAACATTGCGAAATGACTGTGCGGCGCCGCGACTCAAGGAATTCTTAAAAAACAAAAACGCCGCTCCGAGGGAGCGGCGTTCGAGAGGGGAAACAAGGGCGTTTTGGGCGCGCCGCCCGAGGGGAGGCGCGCCCGCCACGCTAGTCGTTCAATTAGCCGAGTTCGCTGGCGACTTCGTTGAACGTGGCGTTCAGGCCATCGCCAACGGCCGTGACGGCCAGGATGATCGCAACGCCGATCAGAGCGGCAATGAGGCCGTACTCAATCGCGGTGGCGCCGTCTTCGTTCTTCAGGAAACGCTTCAACATAATCATAGCTCCGTTTGTCGAGTGCTCTTTCACCGGCCCGGTCTGATGTCGCACCCGACACCCTTCCCAAGCGCTCGCAAACATTACGGGAGCGAAGTTAAAATTGGCGCCCACGAAATTGGTTTCAGTCGAGTTAACTGCGATGCCGTTTTCTTGGCGCTTGCTGCTTTGTCATCTCGCGCGGCGCCGCGGATTTCTTAGCGATCCCGAAACCATTGCCGCGTAGCCATTTTAAGGAGAGATAGAAAAGGAAACGCCAATGCGCGTTCTGCGTCCGCTCGTCGCTGCCGCGGCTGCTTTGTTTATGTTCGCCGCGCCCGCTTCCGCGCGTGATGTGCGTGTCGCACTCGATCAAGCGTTTCCAATTCGACTGTCCGAACCCGCCGAGGGCGTGGCGATCGGCAATCCCTCGATCGCCGGCGTCACCGTTCAGAACGATATGTTCTTGTTCGTGACCGGCCGCTCCTACGGTTCGACCAATCTGGTCGTCGTCGGACAGAACGGGCGCGTGCTTTATTCCGGCCGCGTTGTGGTTACGCCGGATGAGACTGACGTTGTGATGGTCACCCGCGGCGTTGAAACGGCGCGCCTGGAGTGCACGCCGCTTTGCCGTCCGCGTCCGGATATCGGCGATGGCGAGACATCGGCAGTCGTGACCGATCAAATCAACAATCGCGCCGCCGCCGCCGCCGCCGGCCGCCGTTAATCGGCGTTTACGCTTTCGTTTGACGGAATATCAGCCACTCCGGGTGTAAGATCGCTTTTCCCGGAGGCGGTATGTTTGCGCGCACGTTACGCAGAATGAGGGCTTATAAGCGGTTCGCTCGCGCGCGCCGCGGCTCGGCTGCGGTCGAATTCGCGCTGGTGCTGATGCCGTTCTTCCTGCTGACATTCGGTTTGGCCGAAGTCGCGATGATCGGTTTCGCGCAGACGAGCCTCGATTTCGGCATTTCGGAGGTTTCGCGTCAGATCCGCACCGGCCGTGCTCAAATGGGCGGCGTGACGGAAGGGGAGATCAAGGCGCAGCTCTGCGACGAGATCAACAATTTCATCGTCATGGGCTGCGACGGCAATCTCTTCCTCGACGTTCGCCGCTTCAGCTCGTTCGTTGACGCCAGCAATAACGCGCAGAGCCCCATTCAGAACAACACCTTCAATGAAGGCGGCATGGGCTATCAGCCGGGCCAGCCCTCCGACATCGTTGTCGTGCGCGCCTATTATCGCTGGAGGGTGATGACGCCGCTGTTCGAGCCCGTCTTCCAGAATGTTTCGGGCGGCTATCGAGTTCTCGTCTCGACCATGATGTTCCGCAACGAGCCCTTTGCGACGAATTGATGAAGCTCATTCAACGCCTCCGCCGTTTCGCTCGCGAAAATAAGGGCGTCGCCGCCCTTGAGTTCGCGCTCATCGCACCCCTTCTGATGGTGCCGCTGCTGCTCGGTTCGGTCGACCTGATTGATGCCATGGGCGCCAACAAGCGCGCGCAGAATGCGGCGGCGTCCATCGCCGACGTCGTTGCGCGGGACACTGAAGTTAGCAACGCGGAAATGACCGGCCTCTGGCGCGGGCTGGAAATTCTTATGTACCCGAACGCCCCGGGCGACATGGAAATGCGCATTACAAGCGTCAGCATTATCAATGACTCGACGGCGCGTGTTGTCTGGAGCGAAGGCCACGGCGGCATGAGCGGGCGCACAGTCGGCTCGACCGTGACCCTCGATGACCGCATGATGACACCGGGTACGAGCGTCATCATGGTGGAATCCGTCTACAAATATGACGCGCCGCTGGGCTTCCTGTTTCCAAGTCAGCTACGCATGACCCACGACGCCTATCGCCGCTCGCGTCTGGTTGATCCGATCCCGCGCGTTCCCTGACCGGCGCCCCTTGACGCGCGCCGCCATCGCGGGAGAGTCCCGCGATGGAAGATCCGAAAACGCCGGCGGAAGCCGTCGACCGTCTTGAGTTTCTGCACGAACGCGCCGTGACGGCGCTGATCGCCGCGATCCGCCGCTACGCCGAGGAGGGCATTGCGCCGTCGACCGATGAGCGCATGCTCTTCCGCTATCCGGAGTTGCGCGTCACGTATCTGGCCGATGCGCCGGCCCCCAGGCTGGCGCGCGCATTTGGCCAATTGATGTGGCCGGGCGAGTACGCGGTCTCAGTCACCCAGCCGCACTTCTTTCGCCGCTATCTGATCGAGCAGCTGCAGCTCCTGGTGCAGGATTACGGCGCCGAGCTCAGCGTGCGCGTGAGCGACAACGAAATTCCGTACTCGTTCGTGTTGGACGCGGCGGGCTCGGCCGCGTTTGAAAACATTCCCGCAGAAGAGCTTGCGCGCTACTTTCCGAGCCCGCGCCTCACGCAGGTCGGCGACGCGGTTGTCGATGGCTTGCGCATCGAGCGGCTCGATGGCTCACGTCCGCTCGCCTTGTTCGACGCGCCGCGAACAGACTATTCGCTGAAGCGCATCGAGCATTACACCGGCGCGCCCTGGGCTGATGTGCAGCCTTGGATACTGTTCACGAACTATCAGCGCTACGTCGATGAATTTATCCGCTGGGCGGCGGAGGGCGTGAAGAACGGCCCGAAAGGATGGGCGTTGTCTTGTCCGGGGCAGGTTCGCATCGAGGCCGGCGACACGGACGCCGAGATGAAGGCGCTGGCCGCGCCGTGGCGTAAATATCAGATGCCGGCCTATCACCTGACGACGCCCGACAATGATGGCGTGACGCTGGTGAACATCGGCGTCGGCCCATCGAATGCGAAAACCATCACCGATCACCTCGCGGTGTTGCGCCCGCATTGCTGGCTCATGATCGGCCATTGCGGCGGCCTCCGTCACACGCAGCGTATTGGCGATTATGTGCTCGCGCACGCGTATCTGCGGCGCGATAAAATTCTCGACGATCGCGTGCCGCTCGAAGTGCCGATCCCTGCGATCGCGGAAGTGCAAATCGCGCTCCAACACGCAGCGACAGCGGTGGCGGGCGACAAGGAAGATTTGCGTCGTCGCCTGCGTACCGGCACGGTCGTCTCTTACGCCGATCGCAATTGGGAGCTGAACTACAATCAGGAGCGTCAGTTGCTATCGCAATCGCGCGCGATCGCGGTCGATATGGAAAGCGCGTGTATCGCGACGCAAGGCTTCCGTTTGCGTGTGCCGTATGGCGTTCTGCTCTGCATTTCGGATAAGCCGGCGCACGGTGAAATCAAGCTGCCGGGCGTCGCCGATCGGTTTTATGACGCCGCCGTCGGGGCGCACCTGCGCATCGGATTGGAGACGATTGCGCTCCTGAAGCAGAACCGCGATCGCCTTCATTCGCGCAAACTGCGCGCCTTTGATGAGCCGCCTTTCCGCTAGAGCTTAAGCCTGGCTTTCGGCGCCGCAGCCTATACGCTGCGGCCGCAGCCGTTAAGCGTGCGCCCGTCGATCACGACCTCGACCGTCGAAGGGTAGGGCTCGCCGCTCATGGCGTCTTCGCACGGAAAGCGGCGGTGCGTGATCGTCAGCGTGCGGCCATTGGCTTGGCTCTCGAAGCGCGTTGCCCCTTCTGCCGGATAGGTTGGCGTGGTCAGCGGAAATTCGATGCGCGTCTCGCCGTAGTCGAGCAGGGCGACGATGCGGTCCTGGGTGTAGATATCGACGATCCAGCCCGGCTCTTGGCCGATGGCGCGGAAATCAACGCCGGCGGCGCGCGCGGTCTCCCACGTTGGCATTTGCGCGAGCGCTGCTTGGGCCGTGTTCGCGGCTTCCGCTGCCGGCGCCGGCGGCGTTTCGGCTTGTTTCGATGTCTCTACAGTGCAGGCGCCGAGCGCCAGGGCCAAGATCAGTGCGCGCATTTTCTCGTCTCCATGAAAAACGCCGCCGCGCTTGGGGGCGCGACGGCGTTCTCGTTCAGATCAGCGATCGGTTAGCCCGTGAAGGCGCTGATATAGACTTCGACACGGCGGTTCTGCGCGCGGCCGGAGTCCGTGGCGTTCGAGGCGATGGGTTCGCGCTCGCCGCGGCCTTCGCGCAGGATCCGCGCGCTAGACACGCCGCCGCTTTGCAGGATGCTGGCGACGTTGTTGGCGCGGCGTTGCGACAGATCGAGGTTGTAGTCGTCGCTGCCGACAGAGTCGGCGTGGCCGATAACGTCCACTGTGGTTTGTTCGTATGTGCGCAGGACGTTGCCGGTGTCACGCAACGTGCCGACGAATTGGCTCTTCACCGTGTCGCGGTTAAAATCGAACGTAAGGTCGGCCGGGAAGATCAATTTGATCTGCGATTGGCTGACGCGCTCGACGCCCACGCCGGTGCCGGCAAGACGCTCGCGCAAGTTTTGATACGTGCGATCCATGTAATTGCCGATCGCGGCGCCGCCGAGCGCGCCGATGCCGGCGCCGATCATGGCGTTGCGGCGATCGTCACCGCCGGCGAGCGTGCCGGCTGCCGCGCCGACGATAGCGCCGATGATGGCGCCGTTGGCGGTGCGGTTCGGTTCGCGTTCGCCGGTGACCGGATCGACCGTGGTGCAGCCGACGGCCAGCAACAGGGCCGCAAAAGCTGCGGCGGTTTTACGAAACATAGAGACCCTCCATTCAATTCGGGCGCGCTTCTGAGGCCCGATCCGGTCGGGAACATGGCGGCGCTCGTATGAGCCTGCGCTGAACGCAGAATTCAGTCTGGCGTTCCCGTGGCGCTATAGCGACTTAGGCGCCCGAATTGTTCCATCAACACCCTATCCACAAGCGGGGCAATGGTGCTGAGGTTAAGGCTCGGATCGCCCGTGACGCGATATGTGAGGGTGAGTTTCGCTCCATTGGCGTGCGGCGCAACGTTGAAGGTCAACACGCCGCTAACCCCCATTTCTTGAAGCGGCCCAAGTCCGCCGGCGGCGCGCAGGGTGCGAACCCCCTCATGCTCCATCACCAAGACGACGCGTGCATGCTCGACCGATTGGCCGTTACCCCAACGCTCGCACCAGCATCCGCCCGCGCGAGCATCGAGGCGGAGGCGCGAAGCGTCTCCTGAATAAGTGTGGGCCGAGCTCCACCAGCGCTCGATCCGGGTCAGATCGCGCCAGAGCTTTTCGGGCGTTGCGGCGACTTCCGCCTCGGCTTGAATGAGAAAGGCCGAAGAGGAGGCCTCCGTCACTTCGGCCCGCGCCGCCGGCGCGAACAGTAAGGCGGTGGCCAAATAAGCGATGGCGAGCAGGCGCATGAATTCCTCCCTTGAGTGATCGTTCAACTCTGTTTTGAGCGATCGTTCAAGCGCATTGCGATCTTAACCAAAGTTCAGGCTCCGATTGTCACAATCTTGCCTGTTTTGACGACGGCCGCGCCCCCTGTGATGGATCGCGCCAAACGCGCGCGTGCGTTGGCGAACGTCGGGCGTGCGCGCATGGCCAACACTTGGCTGCGTCTGGGCTCGTGCGCGATCGTGGCGGCGGTTGCTACGTCCATCGTCGGCACGGCGATGCCGATGCTCTGGTTTGCCGGGCTCATTCCGGTTCTGCTTTTCGATCGCTGGCTGTTTCAGCGTCTGCACAAAACCTGCAGTGCCGGGCAGGCGCCACAGCACATGGCTCGCCTGATCGCGTGGACGATCCTTCAAAGCATTTACGGCAATCTCGTCGCGGTGATGCTGTGGTTCTCGCCCTATGTGCCAGGTGAGACGCTGGCGATCATTTATTTGTTCGGTGGACTCGCAAATGCGGCCGCCACCTTGCGCTCTTCGGTTGCGCTCTCGATCGCAGGCGCCGGCCCAACAATCGTATTCCTCCTCGGTCTCCCGCTCGCCGAGTATCTGATGAACGGCGCGCGCAACCCGCTCGATCTCATGCCGCTGATGGGCGGGCTGTTGCTGCTCGCGTTTGGCGTCAATCTGTGGAAAAGCCTGTTGGCGTCTGATGCGGCGCAGCTGGAAGCGGAAGCTGCGGTGTTGCGTGAGCGCCAAGCCGCCGCTGCCGCCGCTGCTGCGAAAACCAGCATGATTCAGCGTATGAATGACGAATTGCGCACGCCGATGTCGGCACTGGTTGGCGCCGCCGAGCATCTGCGCCGCGCCGCGCAATCCCCGCAGGCGCGCGCGCACATCGCCACGTTGCTGCAAGCCAGCGAAGTGCTGCGCCTGGTGTTGAGCGATCTTTCGGATCTTGATCGCCTCGAGAACGGGCAACTGAAGATCGAGGCGCAACCCACCGATCCGCGCGAGCTTCTGCGCGGCGTTATCAGCGCATTTCGGTCTGTGGCGCAGGACAAGAATCTAGAACTCTTCGTCGACGTCGACCCAACAATGCCGGCCTTGCTTGAGATTGATGCGGTGCGTGTGCGTCAGGTGCTGTTCAATCTGCTCGCAAACGCCATTCGCTACACCACCCATGGCGGCGTGCGCGTGCGCATGAGCGCGCAGCCGATCGACGCCGCGCGCGTGCGCCTTAGCATCATCGTCGCCGACACCGGCGCCGGCATGTCGCGCTCGCAGCTGGCGCTAATCTTCGGGCGCGAGCGTTTGTCCGCGGATGGCGAGGGGCCGGGCATTGGCCTCGCAATCTCGCTGCGCCTGGCCAAGCTCATGGGCGGCAAGATCGCCGCCAAAAGCGAATTGGGCGAGGGCTCGATGTTCTCTTTTGTCCTCGACGCCCCGATCGCAGCCGCCCGGGCCACGTCCGCCGCCTGATCACACGCCCGCTTGACGGTTGCGCGCGGTCATGATCTGCTAGTGCGAGTGATTTGCAAATAGGATCGCGCCGATGCTCACCATCGCGGCCCTGTTGAACGATTGGCCGCCACAGGTGGAACAGCCGGCGGTGAGGTTGATCGGCGCCGCGCCGCTCGCAGCCCTCATGGCGGCGGCGCGAGAGGAATTGGGGCGGGAGCGCGCGTCCTCCCGTGTCGCTGCCGCCCCGAACTCCGCTCTCGCCACCGGTTCGGCCCCGGTGGCGAGGGTGGAGCGCCGCTAGCGCAAAAATTTCGCGAGCTTGCGTGCGAGCAAGGCGCTGTCGCGCGTTTCGCATTCCCAGATCACGAGCGCCGACCAGCCATCGTCCTTCAGCGCTCTGAGCGACTCCTGATCGCGCGCGACGTTACGGGCGATCTTCGCGCGCCAATACGCGGCGTTGTCCTTCGGTTGGCGCGCGCCGCGTCTGCAATCGTGGCCGTGCCAGAAGCAACCATGCACGAACACGGCCTTGTGCATGGCGCCGAAAACGAGGTCCGGTTTGCCGGGAAGTTTCGCGCCGTTGAGGCGATAGCGCCGTGCATAGCCAAGCGCGCGCGCAGCGGCGCGCACGGCGAGTTCAGGCGCCGTGTGGCGCGATTTCACCGCGCGCATGACGGCGGAGCGTTTGACGGGATCGAAAACGTCGGCGCGCATCTAGGCGCTCTTGCGCACCGCTGCGGCGCCCGCGAGCGGCGCCAGCAAATGCTGAGAGAGCCAGCGCACGACCGGCACGCACACGGCGTCGCCGAGCAAGTGCAGCGCGGCGGTCTGGCCGCTTGGGAGCGGGTAGTGCTCCGGCACGCCCATCAGCCGCGCCGCTTCGCGCGGCGAAAGCAGGCGCGAACGCAGTTCTTTGCCTTCGACAAACAGCAGCAATTGCCGGCTCGATCCGCCGGTAGGCGTACGTAAACAGCCTGCAAGGCCATCAAAGCGGGCCTCTGCGCGCTGCACGCGCTCGCCATGCTCGATGCGGATGCGGCGAAACACAGCGCCGACCTCGCGGCGGCCGCTCTCCTGCAAGGCTTCCAGGCGCGCGCGCTGTAGCGTGCTCATTTGCGAGACGAGCTTCGCTGTTTGCTCTTCGCTGTTCCAGGCGTCGCTGTGCTCGTCGAGCAAATCGGCAAGCCGCGTGTTGCGCTTTGGCGGCGCATCGAGACGCCACCACACGAAGCGCTTGCGCAGCGCATCGGGCAAACGCGCGACGACGTTGCGCAGCGATTGCGTGTGAAAGGGCTCGAGCGGCCCTGATGCTGTGAGATGCGCCGGCGCATTGCGTGCTGCGATGATGAAAAGCCGCGGCCGCGATTGCGGCGTGAAGAGCGCCGCGTCGACCTCCAACGCGCCGGCGCGATAGCCGAGATCATCGAGTGCGTGGATCAGCGCCGCGAAATCGGCGCCGCCGTGCGAACTCAAAAGGCCGCTGACATTTTCGAGCGCCAGCACGTCGGGCGCGCGGCCTTCGTGGCCGAGCTTTTCGAGCAGCGCGTGAAAGCCCCAAAACGCGCCGGAGCGTGGCGCCGCTAAACCTCTGCGGGCGCCAGCGAGCGACAAATCCTGGCAGGGGAAGGAGGCCCATGCCAAGGCCGCTTTGCCTGGCAGTTTTGCCGGCGTCAGCTTCCAGATGTCGCCTTCGTGCATGTCGCCGCCCGGTGGAAAGGCCGCGCGGTAGGCGTTCGCCTTGGCCGGATCGATGTCATTGGCGAAGGTGCAGGCGAAGTCGGGTTCCAGGCCGAGGCGGGCGAGGCCGCCGCCCGCGAAAAACTCCCACAGTGGGGCGCCGGAATCACGCTGCATGGGGCTATACTAACCCCAGCGAGGGTGCTGACATCCATCCGGATGACAGAGCCAAAGGGGGGAAGCCGATGCGGACCTTGATCCGCGGTGCGCTGATGGGGCTCGTGCTGAGCGCAGCCGTTTTGTCCGCGTGCCAGCGCCAAACGCCCACGAGCGAAGAGGGCCCCTCGACACCGACAAACGCGGAACGCGAAGCGGAGATCGCTGCCGAAACGTTGGCGGCGCTCGGCGGGCCCGCGAACGCTGAGCAGCGCGCCGCCTACGAAGGCGAGTTCCAGGCTTCGGGCGGAATCGATGCGCTCGGGAATGCAGAGGGCGCGTGGGAACTCACTCTGCTCAACGACTATGCGCAGTTCACACGTCCGGGTTTGGGCGAGGATGGCGGCATTCCTGGCGAGCGCGATTATCGCGAACGCGGCATGCGCGTTGTCGCCGGTCCGCTGACAGTCACGATTTCAAGACAAGCTTGCACCGCGAGCGGGGTGGAGCTGCCGTACACAGCGCACGTTCTGTTTGAGGGCGTCGCCTATCAGGGCTGCGCGCGGCGCGGTGTGATCGAGGGTGAGCGGCCGACATGGGCGTCCGTGCTCCCCGAACTCATGCCGGCCATCAATGTCTGCTCGCAGCGCGCGTCTTCGCAGCCGGTGCGCATCACGTTCGCGTCGGCTCTGGATGAGGGCGAAGTGCTGGTGCGCGTGCGTGAGGCCAATGGGTCGCGGCGCGAGTGCATCGTCACGGGCGGCGCGGTCTCCGTTTACGAGCCGCTCTCCGATAATGATCGCCGCAGTGGCGAAGGCGATCCGGAATTCCAACTTGGCGCCTCGCGGCCTGCGGCGCGGAATTGCCGCTCAGTCGAGCCGGCGGTTGATCGCAGCGGCGAGCAGCTCGGCTGGCTCATTCGCAACAGCTGCTGAGCTATTGGTCGCAATTCGGTTGCGCCATGGGCGCCGCTACGGCGCTCTCTCGTCAGCTTTGATGAGGGAAAGCCATGTTGCTGGGGCCCCGCGCGCACGCTGACCGCGTTGAAATGTCTTTGTCGATCGTGCGGATCGCGGTGGCGATCCTGATCTTCATTCACGGCGCCTTCCGCGCGTTTCACTGGGATCCAAACGTCACCGGCTTTGGCGAATGGCTGAGTTCGCTTGGCTTTCCGGAAGGCTTTTACTGGGCGGCGGCGGTGACGATCTACGAACTGGTCGGGCCGCTCTTTATACTCGCGCGCCGCTTCGTGACGTTGGCGTGCGTGGGCCACATCGTCATCGTCGGGCTGGGCATGTTTCTGGTGCACTATCCCGCAGGGTGGTTCGTCGTCGGCGCCGGACGCAACGGGATGGAATATTCCGTGCTGCTGCTTGCGGGCTTGATCGCCGTAGCGTGGGCCTACGCGCCACGCAAAGCGTGACTACGAGATCAATCCGTTGATCCACTGGATGGCGTTGTCGATCACGGCAAGACCGACCCGCGTGCCGAAATAAACTGAAGCCACTGATGCAATGGCTGCCGGGATCGTCAGCAGCATCAATATGCCATCGCGCTGCAATAGCGCGAGCGCCGTCATCGCGACTGTCATGCCGGGCGGCCAGTTCGCGAACGGGATGGGCAAGATCAGCACCAGCGCCATCAGCAGCGTCTGCAGACCGACAAGAATTGTCGCAGGAAATCGTGTGAGCCGCGACCAGCGCGGCTTGATCAGATACTCGACGCGCTTCAGCGACGGGATCGCGACGTTGAATGTGCGCCGCAGCGCGTCGCCGCTGACACGCCATTCGCGCACGCGCTTGGGCACCATCAACCGGCGCGAGCCGAACACCATCTGCAGCGCCGGCGCCAACATCAGCACGCCGAAGATTGTCGAAATGCCAGGCACGTTCGGCACGCACATCGGCAGCGCCAACACCAGAAGCAGCATGCCGTGCGCGCGCGAATCCAAGCGATCTATCAGTTCGCCGACGCTTACGGTCTCGCCGGGAAACGTGTCGACGAGGTCCTCCAAGAGTTCGGAGGCGGCCCGGCCGCCGTCGTGAGATGCGCCCGAAGGGGCGGAGGGAGCGGGGACCGGCATATCCATAGAAGTATACGCGTTCACATGGGGCGCCGATGCGGCTTTGGCGAGTCTTTAGCGACGTTCAGACGGCATCAACCATACGAGCGTAGCTCGTTTGCTTGATGAAGCGCGCCGCTGCGCTCCTTTGTTTGACCGTTTTCGTCTCGGCATGCGCCGAGCGGTCGCAGCCGCCTGCCGATTTGAATGGGCTTTGGAGCGCAGGTTCGGCGGCCTGCGCCGCCGGCGTGGGTGTGCGCTTCGGCGCGGATGCGATCGAGGTCGTCTACGAGGATGAGACGCAGACCTTGTTCGATCGGCCGCGTTACAAATTGGAAAGCAGCGGCGAAACGTTCCGTGTGCGCATCGTCTACGACCTGCCGCGCGTGACTGGCGGCGCGCGTGTTGCTGGCGCACATGGCGTGCTGGTGTTGGCGCGCCGGCCTGACGGCAGCATCGCGCCGCTCACACACAGCATCAGTGACGCCCGCACCGGTGCGGCGCGCATGCGGATCGCCGAGGATCCAGCAGTTCAGGCGCTGACGCTGTCGCCCTGCGGCCCGCACCCGTGGCGCGAGGATTTGCGCGGCCGCGTATAGCAAAACCGCCGGCCATTGCTGACCGGCGGTTCGTAATTCAATCGCTTTGCAGCGTTCGATTACTGGCCCGATTGGCCGTTCGACGCTTGGTAGGTCTCGCCGTTGCAGCGGGCGAGTTCATCGGCGCTGAGCTGGTCGTTCGCCGAACCGTACGACGCGATGCGCAGGCCGTTCGATTGGCGCACGAACTGACGGCACGAGCGGACGTTGGCGCCATGATCGGCGCGGGCGAGGCAGGTGTCGCCGTTGCAGTCCCAGATGGTGTTGAGCGCGATGATGCGGGTTTGCTCGGCAACCGGGGTGGCGAGCTTGATCGTATAAAGGTCGCGGGCCATGGCGGGAGCCACGAAAGCGGCGCTGATCACAGCGGCGGCGACGATCGAACGAAGGGCGGACATTCAGTTTCTCTCCTGGACTGGTCGCGCTGCTTGGGGAGGAGCGCACGCCTTGTATGACCGGTTCGCTGATCGCTGACAAGAGAAAATTGAAGGAATGGGAAAACATTCACTGGATAGTGATAACGTAACGTCAGCTACGGTTCAGGTCGACAGGTATGGTTAAAAAAGCCCAACCTGAGGTCGCCGCGATGCGCTAGAAAAGCTGGAGGCGGGACGCGCGCGGGGGCGGCGCGTCGAGGACAACCAAGGGGACGGTCAGCGATGACGATCTACAAGTTTTCCGTAGGCGTGGTGCTCGCGGTAGCGATGGTGGCCGTGCTGGGCATGAGCGCGCTGGTGTTCAGCTCACGCGATTTCCAGTTTGGCGTGGCGCAGATCTCGCCCTCGACCAATGGGCTGATCTCGTTCGCGCAACTCGAAGCGGCGGATCGTCAGATTCAGCAGCTTGAGGCCGATAGCGCGGCCCCGCGCGGCGAACTGCTTGAGATCGATCAGCAGATCGCTTCGCTCGACAGCCAGGTACAGGCGGCGCAGGCATCGACCAATGAAGCGCGCGCCGCGATGGTTGGCGCGATCGCCGATATCGAAACGCGCGCCAACGTGCAGACGGTGCAAAGCGCGGCCGCCGATATGAGCGCGCAAGGACTCTCCCAGCGCATCGCCGCGCTTGCCGCGCGCCCGGGTCTGCCGCCGGCGGATCAGCAAGGAATCGCGAATCTGAGCGTGCAGGTTCAGGAGCTCGCTTCGCAGGAGGAAGCGCTCGATGATCGCAGCGCCGAGCGTGCGGCGCTTGTTGCGCGTCAGCGTTTGGTGAGCGGACAGGTGGCGGAAGCCAACCGCCGCGTGTTCGCGCTGCAGCAGAGTGTCGTGCCGGATTACGAGCACTATCAGCGCGTGCGCGGGGAAGCCTATGCGTTGCGCAATCTGAGCCCGCTCGGCGCGAGCGCGTTCCTGGCCCAAGGCCACCCGGCGCTGCTTTCCACCGTGTTGGTGCTGCTGATGGGCGCGCTTGGTTCGCTCCTGTATCTCTTTCCGGCCTATCTCAACCGGCCCGTGCCGGTGACGATGGCGGAGATCGTCGTGCGGTTGATTTTCGGCATGTGCGCGGCATTGGCGTTCTACGTGCTGGCCAACGCGGCCATTGCCGGCTTCTCGATTGCATCGTCGGTGCAACAGGCGACCACGTCAGCCACGCTCAATCCGTTTACGGTGTCCTTGGTCGGCATCGTCGCCGGCGTGCTCTCCGAGGATATCGCCAAATGGATTCAGGACCGCGGGCGCGGGATATTCCAGCAGGGGGGTGTCGCGGCTTCCGCGCCGGTGCAGCAGCCGCCTGAGGCCGCCCCCACTGGCGGCCTGGTGAATAATAACGCCATTTCCTGATTGCATCATTTGTGACGCTGACGCCGCGATACGCGCTTTGACGCGCGCGTCGCGACGCCTAGTGTGCGCGCAACCAAGTTGAGGAGGAGCCTGATGGGCCGCGCAGTTATCGTTTCTTATGCCCGCACGGGCTTGGCCAAATCCGGCCGCGGCGGCTTCAATGACACCCACGGCGCGGTGATGACCGGCCACGCCATCAAACATGCGGTGCAGCGGGCGAAGGTCGATCCTTCGGAAGTCGAGGATGTCGTCATCGGTTGCGGCGCGCCGGAAGGGGCGACCGGCCAGAACATCGCGCGCCTCTCGCTGATCCGGGCTGGTTTGCCAGTGACGTCCTCCGGCACAACGGTGAACCGTTTCTGCTCCTCGGGTCTGCAGGCGATCGCGCAGGCTTCGCATTATGTGATGAACGAAGGCGCCAAAGTCGCCGTCGGCGGCGGTGTCGAGTCGATCTCGTTGGTGCAGCTGAGCGGCAAGGCCAATCGCTATCACATCACCGAGGAGGAGCTCATGCGCACCAAGCCTGAGCTCTGGATGCCGATGATCGAAACCGCCGACATCGTTGCGCAGCGCTACAATCTGAGCCGCGAGTATCAGGACGAGTACTCGCTGCGTTCGCAGCAGCGCATTGCCGCCGCACAAGCGGCCGGTTTGTTCAACGATGAAATCGTGCCGCTGGCGACAAAAATGAAGGTCGTCAACAAGGAGACGAAAGAGGAGAGCTTCGTCGACTATGTGGTGACGAAGGATGAGTGCAATCGCCCCGACACGACGCTTGAAGGCTTGGCCAAGTTGGAGCCCGTGCGCGGGCCTGGCAATTTCGTCACCGCCGGCAACGCCAGCCAGCTTTCCGATGGCGCGGCGGCGGTTGTGATCATGGACGAAAAGGAAGCCGAAAAGCGCGGCATCGAACCGCTCGGCCTGTTCAAGGGTTTCGCCGTCGCGGGTTGCGAGCCGGACGAGATGGGCATCGGCCCGGTGTTTGCGGTGCCGCGTCTGCTCGAGCGGCAGGGGCTCAAGGTCGATGACATCGATCTCTGGGAGCTCAACGAAGCGTTTGCATCGCAGTGCCTCTACTGCCGCGACAAGCTCGGCATCGATCCGGAAAAGTACAACGTCAATGGCGGCTCGATCGCGATCGGGCACCCGTTCGGCATGACCGGCGCGCGCTTGGTTGGTCACGTTTTGCTGGAAGGGCGGCGGCGCAAGGCGAAGCATGCTGTCGTCACCATGTGCATCGGCGGTGGTATGGGCGCGGCTGGTTTGTTCGAGGTGTTCTCGTGAAGCGCTTTATTGTCGTTGCGGTCTTGGCGCTGGCGGCGTGCGGGCAACCGCAGCAACGCGAGACGAACGAGGCCTACCCGGTCGTCAACGCGCCGAACTATGACGCGCGCATTGGGCCCAACAGCGCCGCCGGCATTTCCGCAGCGCTGCCGATGGACGTCGATGCGGTTGCGGCGGCGGCGCCGAACTACATCGTCGCTGAGGTCGATGATCAGGTAGAGGGCGATCCGTTCAAGGCGATTACGCTTTCGGCGGGCGATGAGGAGGTGTTCCGCATCAATCCGACGGCGGATCGCCAGCACATTCATTCGATCGTGACGCGCTCGACGCAGGCGCGGAGCCCGGCGGGCGAGATCGTAACCCAATCCAAGTTCGCGGTAGCGCCGCCTGAGGAAGTGACGTTCTGCAATGCGGAGTTTGTCGATGGTGCGCCGGGCTTCGCCTGCTCGACGGCGGCGGACGGCACGTTCTGGCGCGTCTATCGCTTGCCGGAAGGCGCCCGCGCTGCAGAGACGTTCGAGGAGATCGAGCCGGATCTTCTGCACGACGCGACGCTTGTGGAAATGCGCTGGATTGCGCCCCGCGTTTAGGCGGTGCGCAATTTGTGAACGCTCGACGCTGCGGCGATAGGTTCGCCGGCGGCGTTGCGCGCTTCGGCTTTCATGAACACAAGCGTGCGTGTCTTGCGTTGGAGTATGACTTCGATGGCGCCGTTCGCGGCGGGCGCCAGTATGTCAATGTTGACCGACACGAGCGCGGTTTCAGCGTCGGCCTCGCGTGTCGCGGCGGCGTTCAGTGCATCGACGAGCAGGGCGGCGAGTTGAGACTCGGTCATTTCTTGCGCTTGATCGCCTGATTGATGCGCTCGTACGCGATGTCGAGTGAGGCCCATTCGCCGACGCTGGCTGTTTTTCCGGGTTCTAGATCTTTGTAGTGCCTGAAGAAGTGCGCGATCTGCTGAACCAGCAGCGGCGGCAGGTCTTCGTGTGTCTTCACGTCCTTATAGAACGGGTTGAGCGCATCTACGGGCACGGCGAGGATTTTTTCGTCGACGCCTTTTTCATCGTCCATCAGCAGCACGCCGACGGGGCGTGAGCGGATGAGGCAGCCGGCAACGACCGGCATGGGCGTGACGACCAGGATGTCGATCGGATCGCCGTCTTCGCCCAGCGTGTTCGGGATGAAGCCGTAATTGCTCGGGTAGAGCATCGAGGTGTGCAGAAAGCGATCGACGAAAAGCGCGCCGGATTTCTGATCAAGCTCATACTTCACGGGCAAACCGCCTTGCGGGATTTCGACGAAGGCGTTCACTTCGAACGGCGGGTTGGGGCCGGGGGAGACGAAACGGATGTCCATTTGCGACTTCTACATTAGTCGTTGGCGGTCATAAATGGCTTCAGGATGCGCGTGGTGTCGCCGTAGAGGCGTACCGAGGTGAGTAGGCCAGTCTCGTCGCGCTCACAGAAATAGGCATGCTGGACAACCTCCACGCTGCCGTCGTTGCAGACGTAGGTGAACAGGGCCTCGACCGCCGAACTGCGATCCGTGCCGGAGATGTTTAGAATTTCGTAGGAGAGGCTACGGAAGTTTCTCAGGTACTCGATGAACGCTCGCTCGATCGCGAACTTTGAATAAACCGGCATGTTGTTGTTGATTTGCACGGAGCAATCGTCGTGCATGAATGAAACGTAGCGCGCCGCGTCTCGCGACGCGATGGCGTCCGCAAAATCAATATGCCACTTACGACCGTCGTCGCTGAGATTTGCAAATGACATGCGATAACAATTTCCGCGATGAGCCGATGGGCGGTCAAGCCGGATTCGATCCTTTCGGATCACATCTTTTTTCGAAGCGGCGCCAAGTCAGCAAAATTGGGTGCTCGCTTCTGAGCTTTCGCGGCAAACGCCTCCATCATGTGCGGCGGCGAGAACATGCCGGATTGCCAGGTTGCAATGTAGTCAAGGCCATCGGCGATGGAATGGTCGCGCGCGTAATTGATCATACGCTTGGAACCGGCGACAGCGACGGGCGCCTTTGCGGCGATTTCATGCGCGAGTTCCATAACATAGGCGAGCATCGCTTCTTGAGTGGCGAAGGTGTCGTTCACGAGGCCGATCTCTTTGGCTTTCGCGGCAGGCAGGCGGCGGCCCGCGTAGGCGAGTTCGCGGACCCAACCCTGCGGGATCAAGTGGCAGAGGCGCGGAAAGGTGCCGACGTCGGCAGTCATGCCGATGTTGATTTCCTGGATTTGAAAGAAGGCGTCGTCGGTCGCGTAACGGATGTCGCAGGCGGAGACCATGTCGACGCCGCCGCCGATGCAGCCGCCTTGGATCGCGGCGATGACTGGCATGCGCGCTTCGTCGAGGCAATTGAAGCTGCCTTGTAGCGTCAGCACGAATTGGCGGAACGCTTCGGCGCGCGCGTATTGATCGCCGCCGCTGGCTGAGACGCCGTCGCCATCGGTGAAGACGGAGAGATCCATGCCGGCGGTGAAATGCTTGCCGGTGGAGGAGATGACGATGCAGCGCGCTTTGGCGTTGTCGCTGATGTCATTCACCAGCGCCGGCAGCTCATTCCAGAACGCGCGCGGCATCGCGTTAAACGCCTCAGGCCGCGAGAGCTGAATGTGGGCGACGTTGTTTTCGATGCTGAGCTTGAAGCAGGTGGGTTCGGTCATGGCGCGGCCTCCGTTGGGCATTTGCTAGCATGCTCACCCGAATTGGTCGCGCGCGATCACGCCGCGCCTGACGCGCGGGCAGGTTGCGGTGGCGTTGGTCTTGTTGGCGTTTACGGGCGCCCCCTGTTGGATAGAATGGGCGTTGCCTCGCAAGGAGGACCTTATGAGCGATGCTGTTGGCCCTGGCGATCTGGTTCTGTGTGTGAATGCGGCCCCCAATCACATGACGGGCGAGGCCGTACCGCTCGTTGCAGGGGAGACCTACACCGTTGGCGCGGTGATGCCGTTTATGTGCCCGTGCGGGCGTTCTGACGCGCTGCTCGACATCGGCATTGATTTCGCGTGGTGCCAGTCGCGCTTCCGGCTCTTGCCGAAGCCGAAGTTCGAAGCGCGGCCGGTGAGTGTGTCCGTGCCGAAGGAGACGGTGCGGTGAGGCCATGGCTCTGATCTACAATGTCGGCTGGGGCGGGATCGCGGATATCCGGGTGTTCGACGCGGGTTCGCAGGGGCTGGCGGATTTGCTGGTGTGGCGCTGCGATGATCAGGGGCTGGCGCGCGGAAATGATGGCGCCTGGTGTTTCGTCAATTCAAGCGGACTGGCGACGACGCGGGTGTGGTTCGTGGACTCGCGCGGCTCGGCCGATTTGGTGATCTGTTATGTGTCGTCGCGGGGGCTGTGCGGCTGGCGCAGGAGTCACGCGCTGGCGGGGTGGCTCTAAGCGAACACGACGCCTGTCAGCACTGCAGCGTAGTGCACTGCTGCCGCCGCCATGACGAAGCTGTGCCAGATGGCGCGGCGGAACGGGAGTTTTTCCCAGACGTAGAACGGGATGCCGGCGATGTAGAGCAGGCCGCCAACGGATAAGAGGATCACGCCGGCGAGCGGCACGGTTTGTACGAGCGGGCCGAACGCCGCGAGGATCAGCAACCCAAGCGCCACGTAGAAGATGAGCCACACGCGCTTGCCGATGCCGGGCAGAAAAAGTTTGCCGGCGGCGCCGATGATGGCGAGGCCCCACACGAGGGTCGTCATCGAGATCGCCCAGGCGCCGTCGAAGCGGATGGTGGTGAAGGGCGTGTAGGAGCCGGCGATCATCAGGAAGATGGCCGCGTGATCGAAACGGCGCAGCAGCGCTTTGCGGGCCGGCGTTTCGGTCATGTTGTAGGCCATCGAGCAGCCGATCATGGTCATGACGCAGATGCCGTAAATGGCGACAGCGCCGGCCATGCCGAGGCCGCCTTGCCAGATGGCGAGGCCAAGGCCCACGCCGACGGCGAAAGTGAGCAGAACGGCGGCGACGCCGTGCACCCAGCCGTCGACGACCTTTTCCAGGCGCGTCGGGTAGTGGAGCTTGGGGAGCAGATCGGAGAGCGTCATTTCGGGATGATGTGGCGGGTTTGGGTTGATTTGTCAGGGGTGCGGAGCCTGACACTTTGAGACGGAATATTTCCAACGTTTCCCGGCCGCAGCGCAGCGGAGAGCCGGGACCCAGGGGGTGGCGAAGCACCGGTCGTTGGCCCCTGGGTCCCGGATCGCGCCCCTGCTTTCGCAGGGGCCGCGTCCGGGAAGCGTGGGTTAGTGTGGCGACATGAAGAATCACTTTGATCGCCGCGTGTTCGTCGCAGCTTTGCTCGCCGCCACGCCAGCCTTCGCGCAGCAGCCGCTGCTGGATGGATTGACGCAGGGCGATGCGAGCCGGGGGATCAAGGAGGCGCTGTCGCTGGCCTCAATGAATGCTACCAATCGGCTGGCGCAACCGAACGGGTTCTGGGGCAACCCGCAGGTGCGGATTCCGCTGCCGGGCGTGCTGGGGCAATCGCAGCGGACGCTCGGGCGCTTTGGCATGTCGGCGCCGCTGGATCGGTTGCAGGAAAGTTTGAACCACGCGGCGGAGTCGGTGATGCCGCAGGCGGCGACGATGTTCATCAACGCCATCCGCAATATCACCATCGCGGACGCGATTGAAATCGTGCGCGGCGGCGACGATAGCGCAACCACCTATTTGCGAGGGCGCACCGAAACGCGGCTGACCTCGCTGCTGAAGCCGCCGATGACGCGGGCGCTGACGGAGTCCGGCGCCTTTGCGCTGATGCGTACGGCGCTGCGCGAGGTCGGACTCGCCAGCATGACGACGGAGCTGCGGCGTGAGGTGATCGATTTTTCGACGGCGAAGGCGCTCGATGGCTGTTTCCATTTCGTGGCGGAAGAGGAGCGCGCCATTCGGCGCGATCCATGGCGGCGGACGACGGATATCTTGCGGCGCGTGTTTGGTTAGGGGAGTGAGCGCGGAAGTTTTCCCTATTGCCTTCCGCAGCTACTCTCGTACTCCCTTCGCTTGTGACTGAAGCTTCTGAAACTTTCCGCCGCGTCTCGTTTGAAGTCCCTGGCGGGCGCATGGCCGGGATCGCGTTCGGCGCCGAGACGGCGACCCCGGATATCGTGTTCATT
This sequence comes from Hyphomonadaceae bacterium, assembly GCA_050184605.1. Lineage (GTDB taxonomy): Bacteria > Pseudomonadota > Alphaproteobacteria > Caulobacterales > Aquidulcibacteraceae > Vitreimonas. Next base: position 53,527 of record JBFXAE010000001.1, read on the forward strand.
CACGCGACCGGTTTTAATGCGCGTACGTATCGGACGCTATTGGAGCCGTTGGGCGAGAAGTTCCATGTGCTAGCGCTTGATGCGCGCGGGCATGGGCGTACGAGCCTGCCGCATAAGCTTTTCAGCTACACGTCGTGGAAGCGCCATCGCGACGACCTGATCGCGGTGCTCGAACATTTCACCGCGCCGGTGACGCTCGCCGGCCACTCGATGGGCGCGACGATCAGTTTGCTGACCGCGGGCGCGCGCACGGATTTGGTCAATGGCTTGGCGCTGCTGGAACCAGTGATTTTGCCGGCGGCTGGCTATGCGATGTCGCAATTGCCGCTTGCGCCGCAGCTGCAGCGCATGGTGATGCCGCTCGCGGTCGGCGCGGCGAAGCGGCGCAATACGTTTGCGAGCCGCGAAGAAGCGGTGGCGGCGTTCACGGGCCGCGGGATTCTGAAGGCGTTCCCGCCGGAGGTGATCGCGGACTATGTCGGCGATGGTTTGGTTGAGGATGGCAAGGGCGGGTTCAAGCTTTCCTGCGCGCCGGCGTTTGAGGCGGCGACGTACACGGCGCAGCGTCATGATCCGTGGGGTGCGCTGCGGCGCGTGACCGATCCTTTAGTGCTGTTGCGCGCCGAACGCGGCTCAACAATCAGCGAAGCGGCGATGCATAGGATCGCGGCGATCAAAGCCGATGCGCGCGTGGCGACGGTAGAAGGCGCGGGGCATATGTTGCCGATGGAGCGGCCTGATCGCGCGCGTGCGGCGATCGAAAGCGCAGCCCTGATGGCGCGCCAGGGGCGCAAGTATCACGACGCTTTGGTGCAGTAGCGACTAGGCGCGCAAGCCAGGCACAACCAGCTTGGCGACGCGTTCGCGTGCTTCAGGGCTCGGCGTCAACGCCTTGCGCGTTTTCACGTCGAAAGTGAGCGCAACGGCCTCCATACTGGCCCAGGCGGCGCCGGTCTCCGGATCGAGAATCCAGTGCACGATGCGCAACGTTTTTTCGCCGATCTCGGCAATGCCGGAATGGACTTCGATCAGCTCGCCTGCACGCGGAAATTTGCGCACGATCAACCGTGCTTCGACGACGGCGCCCGCGGGCTGCACGCCGTCGCCGGCCGCTGCCTGGCGCCACGGTGCGAGTAGGTTCGGCACGCTGTCGGAGATGCGGCCGGGAAAGTGCTCGCCGCGCAGCCGCCCGAGCGCGTCGCACTGATCGGGATAGACGATCGCGCCGCCGATACGCTTTGCGCCCAGCGCCGCCGCGTTCGCTATGGACGCGTCGGCGGGCGGCAGATCGACATCGATGGAGCGCGGCTTCGCGTGATCGGGTAGTTTACACTTCAGCCGTTTGGCCGCCGCCTTGGTGCGCGACGACCATGGGAAACTGCGCAGGCCGCGGGTCTCGACATGGCGGACTTTGACCGTGAACGCAGTGCCAGGGGCGCCGTCATGGTGGCGCATGTCGAGGCAGAGCGTGGCGTCGCTTTCGCCGAGATCGACGACGCCGCCATGCATGACCAGCGGCGCGCCGGGGCGCGCCTCCTTGATGAAGCGGGCGTGAACTTCTTGCGCGATCAGCGTTGAGCCGGCGGATTCGGTGTAGGCGCGCGGCAGTTCGAGCGCGCGCGCCATGTGCGCGAGGCCGACGAAGGCGCGCTCGAAATGGAAGCGGATGTTGAGGTGGCCGCCATCGTCGCATTCCCAAACGTTGACGCTGCCCTGGTAAAGCGGCGCGGGCAGGGGCGCTGGGTAGCTCACGCTGCTTGCTGGCACTGCGCGCAAATCCCGCTGGCTTCGATCATCGTGCGGCGAATGGTGAAGCCGTCTTTCTTGGCCGCCTCGCCGAGATCGATGAGTGCGTGGCCGGCGTCGAACTCTTCGGCGCCACCGCATTGCTCGCAGATCAGGAAAATGGTCGAACGCTCACAGGCGCCGACATCGCAGGCCATGAACGCGTTCAAGCTTTCGATGCGATGGGCGAGGCCCATGCGCACGAGGAAATCGAGCGCGCGATAGACGGTCGGCGGCTTGGCGCTCTTATCGGCGTCGATTAGCGGCAGCAGATCGTAGGCCTTCGCGGGCCCGTGGTGATCGAGCAGCAGTTCGAGCACGCGCTTGCGCAGCGGCGTGAAGCTTTCGCCGGCTTCCGCGCAGCGTTTCTCTGCCTCGGCCATTTGGGCGGTGTGATCGTGGGCGTGAGCCATGTCGCTCGATATTGCAGGGTGCGGCGCTGCCGAAAAGATGGGGCGCGGCGCGTGGGAATTTGAGATCGGGCGCGGAATAGAACTTTACAAGAACAAATGAGTCGCGTATCACTTTGGAACATACAGCGAACGATGTATGCATTGAGCCGGGGGCGTCCGATGAGCGAAGCAATTTTCCGTGGAATTTCAGGCCGTTTGCACCGTTTCAGCGCGCATCGGCCGCATGAGCAGTTCAGCTCGGCGCCGGCTGTCTATTGCTTCGCGCGCCCTGGCCCGGGCGGGCGGGGCTGGACGCCGCTGTTCTTGTCGCGAACGGGCAATCTGGCGAAGCGCTTGGCCAGCCACGAGCAATGGCCTGAGGCTCAGCTGCTGGGCGCGACCCACATCCTGATCCACCAACACGATGAGCGCGATGCGCGCGAATATGTGGAAGCCGATCTGGCCGGCGCACTGAAGCCGGCGATGAATGGTCCGTTCCTCGACGCGGAGCTGACGGAAGCGGCGGAAGAGGGCGCGGTGCGCTTGGTCTGGGCGGCTTGATTCATCTTTGCTGGAGCTAGCAATATGCGTGAGGAAGTTGGCGGCTTCGTCTACATCCTCGCGAGCGCTCGCAACGGAACGCTCTATACGGGCTCAGCGCGTGATTTGCTCCGGCGGATGTATGAGCATCGCGAAGGCGTGTTTGGCGGCTTCACCCGCAAGTATGGCGTCACTCGGCTTGTGTGGTTTGAAGCAAATGAGTCGGTCGCTGCGGCGTACGAGCGTGAGCAGAGCATCAAACGCTGGCGACGTGAGTGGAAGCTTGCGCTGATCGAGAAGTCTAATCCGCAGTGGCGCGATCTCTATGATGAGATCACAAGCAATTTGCTTCCTCTGACGTTCCTCACGGACGCTTCCCGGACGCAGCCCCGGCCTTGAGCCGGGGTGCGATCCGGGATCCAGGGGATAAGCTCGGAGGCCGTGGCCCCTGGGTCCCGGCTCGGCGCTCACACGCATCTTGTGAAGCGTGTGAGCTTTGGCCGGGAAGCGTGGTCCCAGAGCTTTGGTGGTGCTCGTCGTTAGTGACCTCCAGGACGTGCATTTTGCGCCGTGGGCAGAGCCGCGGCGCTTTGGGCGGCGCGGGCGAGTTGGATGAATTCGGCGCGCCAGCCGAATTCATCGCGGCCGCGGGCCGATTGCGCGAGGCTGATGACATCGTCGTAGCCGTAGCCGCTGCGCAGGAATTGATCGTGGCGCAGCAATTGGCCATAGCCGGCGACGGCCGCGGCCCAACGGGTCGATTCCGGCGCTTGCGCGATGTCGCGGACCGCGTCGCGGTCGGTGATCGGGCGTTCGATCAGGCGTGAGGTGTCTTGGCCTGGCAGTTTGTAGCGGATGCGCAGGAAGGCGATTTCGCTGCCGGTGCCGGTGGGCGCCGCTTCCTGCTGATAGCGCAGCGGATCGTTGAAGGTGCGGCCGCCGACCGGGACGATCTCGTAGATCGCGGTCACGGAGTGGCCGGCGCCGATTTCGCCAGCGTCGACGCGATCGTTGTTGAAGTCCTCGCGGTTCAACATGCGGGTCTCGTAACCGATCAGACGATACTCGGCGACGCGTGCGGGATTGAACTCGACTTGGATCTTCACGTCGTTGGCGATCGTGAACATGTTCGAGGCCATCTCGTCGCGCAGCACGCGGCGGGCTTCGTTCAGTGTGTCGATGTAAGCGGCGACGCCGTTGCCGTTCTGCGCCAGCCTTTGCATCAAGGCGTCGTTGTAATTGCCGCCGCCGAAACCAAGCACTGAAAGGTAGATGCCAGTGTCGCGCTTGCGCTCGACGAAGTCTTCGAGCTCTTGCGGGTTGTTGATGCCGACGTTGAAGTCGCCGTCGGTGGCGATGATGACGCGGTTAACGCTGCCTTGGCGGAAGTTCTGCTCGGTCAGCGCGTAGGCGAGGCGGAGGCCTTCGCCGCCCGCGGTAGAGCCGCCAGCTTGCAGGTTTTCGAGCGCGGCGATGATGCGGCCGCGTTCGTTGCCGGGCGTCGGCTCAAGCACCGCGCCGGCGGCGCCTGCATAGACGACGATGGCGACGCGATCGCGCGCCGTCAGCTGTTCGACCAGCATACGCATGCTTTGAATGACGAGCGGCAGCTTGTTGGCCGCCGACATTGAGCCGGAGACATCGAGCAGCAGCGTGAGATTGAGCGGCGGGCGCTCGCGCGGCACGATGTTGTAGCCTTGTAAGCCAATGTGCACGAGTTGGCGGCCGTCGGCCCAGGGCGAAGGCGCAACCGTCACGTTGGTGGAGAAGGGCTGTTCGCGCGATTGCGGCAGCGGGTAATCGTAGCGGAAATAATTGATCAGCTCTTCGGTGCGCACGGCGTCCTGCGGCGGCAGGCGTCCGGAATTCAGCAGGCGGCGCACATTCGAGTACGATGCGGTGTCGACATCGATCGAGAAGGTTGAGACCGGATCAGTCGAAACAGCCCGGATTGGGTTGGTGTCGACATCTTCGTAATTCTCGCGGTCGACGGTCCCTGGCATCGGCTGTGGCGCGGATTGCGCGTAAGTGCCGCCGACGATGCCGCTGAGCGCGGCGCGCGCCCGTGACGGCGGCGGCGGGGGTGGCGCCATTGGCAAAACGCGTTGATCCGGTGTCGTGACCGGCGATGCGGATTCGAAGTCTTGTCGCTCGGTGCGTGTGCCGGTGATGACGATCTGGTCTTCTTGAGCCGTTTGCGCGTTGTCCGCAGACTGAGACGCGCACGCGGCGAGGAGTATCGCGCAAGCTAGGAAGCCCGCGCGCCGAGTGTTGCGCAGCATGACGTTTTCCCTCCCAAGCCGCGCGTACGCGGCCTTTGACACGGTAAGCGAAGCGCTCCGATCGGGGCTAACATGAGGCATGCGCGCGGCGTTTTGCGTACACGAGAGCGTGCATCACGCGGATGTGTGAAGAACGCTTCGGTGAGCGCGAAGCGGCCGCGTCGTCAGCGGCGGTTGCGTTCGCGTTCGGCCAGGCGGCGTTGTACGGGGATCCAGTCGCGCACGAGCGTATCGAGAACGCTGAGCGGGACTTCGCCGCTCAGCAGCACTGCGTCATGGAAGCCGCGCAAGTCGAAATCGGGGCCCAGTTCATTGCGCGCGACGTCACGCAAGCGCGCAATCTCGCGGCGGCCAAGTTCGTAGCCGCAAGCTTGGCCGGGCCAAACGATGTAGCGATCGACTTCGGTGGCGATCACGCCCGGCATGTCGCCTGTGGTTTGAGCGACGTAGTCGATGGCTTGTTGGCGTGACCAATTCTTCGAGTGAAGCCCAGTATCGACGACGAGGCGCACGGCGCGCCAGAGCTGCCAGCGCAGATAGCCGATGCGGCCGGCGGCGTCGCCTTCGTGAAAGCCTTGCTCGTCGGCGAGTTGTTCGGCGTAGAGACCCCAGCCTTCGCTGTAGGCGTTGAATGAGGTCAGGCGCCGCAGCAGCGGCGTCTCGGTGAGTTCTTGAGCCAGCGCGATCTGGAAGTGGTGGCCAGGAATGGCTTCGTGGAAATCCTGGGTCGGCAGATCGATGCGCGTCATCTCAGCCAGGCTGCGCATGTTGATGAAGTAGATGCCTGGGCTCGATCCATCGAGCGAGGGCGGATTGTAATAGGCGCCTGGCGAGCCCGCCTCGGCGAAGGCGGGGACGCGGCGTACCTCCAACTGCGCCTGCGGCAGGCGGCCGAACCATTGCGGCGCGCGTTCGCGGACGCGGCCGATGCGCGCTTCTACATCGGCGATGAGCTGCGCGCGGCCGGCGTCGCTATCCTCGTACTGATAGCGCGGGTCGGCGGTGAGTTGCGCGAGGCGCTGGCCGACGGGGCCTTCGGTGAGCCCGAGGCGGCGGAGCGCGATGTCGAGCTCGCGATCAAGCTCGGCGACGCGATTGAGTCCGATCGTGTGGATCTCATCGGGCGTGAGTTCGGTGGTCGTTTCGATCCTGAGCGCCGCGGCGTAGAACGCCGCGCCTTGCGGCAGATTCGAAACGCCTGGCGCTTCGCTGGCGCGCGGCCGCTCGGAGCGCACCCAGGCGAGGGCGCGCTGGTGCGCCGGCAAAACATGTTCACGCATGATCGCATCGGCGCGCGCGAGAAGAACGAGGTTTTCGCGCTCGATTACGGCGCGGCGCTCGGCGTCTTGTTCGCGAGCGGCGATGGCGTCGAGCTTGCGGCGGAAGCTGGTGATGTAAACTTGCGCCACTGGCGGCTCGCGCAGCACGCTCTCAAGCATGCCGGCGACGGTGTCGAGAATGAAGCCAGGAGGGCGCACGCCCAACGCCGCATCGGCGCGCGCGCGTTCGGTCTCTTGATCAATCGCTTCCGCGACCGCGCGCAGACGTGTGAGATAGGCTTCAGCTGAAGCGGCGTCGGTCACGTCGTGGCGATCGTCCATAAAGGAGGGCAGCGTGATGAAGGCGCTGTCCATTTGATTGATGACATAAGGGCGGACGCCGCCCAGCGGGCTGAAATCGCCGTAGTCGAATGCTGCGCCGCCAGCGGCGTTGGCGAATTGATCGCGAAGAACGTTGTAGGTGAGGCGGTCTTCCGGGCTGAGCGCGCTTACGTTCAATGAGCGCAGTTCGGCGTAGCGGCGGATGGCGGCGCTGCGCCGGGCCTCGAGCGCCACGATCGAGCGATCATCCAAGCGATCGGAATAGGCGCCGCCGGCGACATCTTCTCCCACGCCGGTCTGCGAGGCGGTCTCGGGGCTGTCCGCCAGGATTTCGCGCGCCCAGTCCGAGAGTTTGCCCTCGAAGGCGGTCATTGGCTGCGATTGGCGCGGCCCGCATCCGCTCACGGCGAGCGAAAGCCCCAGAACCACGGCAAAGGCCCAACGGAACGGCTTCATATAACCCCTCGCAGCATGTGTTGCGCCGCTGTAAGGGCGCGGGGGCGGGCATAGCATGCGCCGTGCCTGAGAAAAGGCCGCCCAGCGCAGTTCGTTTGCGCTAACGTGTTGCGGAAACCGCGCATTCGTGGTTTGGACAGCCCCCTGTGTAGGGAACTCGCGGAGACACCCATGACGACCGCCCAAGGCGGCCAGCAGACGCTGGGCAAAATCCTTTTCTACAACCAGCTTGAGCCGCTTTCGGTCGAAAAGCACGGCAAGCTGGGTGTCAGCCAAGTCAGCAATCCGTTCGCGTTCCTCGCGGACACGCACCTTGTTCCGCTCACTGTGGACGAGTTTGGTCTCGCCGCCGTTTGCTACCCGATCATTTTCGACACGCAGTCGAAGACGCCGCTGGCGGTGATGGGCCTGCGGCCGGGCATGAACGTGTTCCTGGGCGCCGATGGCTCGTTGGACCCGGAAGTCTATCTGCCGGCATTCGCGCGCCGCTATCCGTTCCTGCCGGTCCTGACGGGTCAGAACACGCCGCAGAAAGAGGACGATAAGGTTCTCGTCTGCATCGACCGCGCCGCCAAAATGCTGTCTTCGACGCCGGAACTGCCGTTCTTCGAAGGCAATCAGCCGTCACGTTATACGCAGGAGGCGATTCAGTTCTGCCGCGAGTTCGACATGCTGGGGCGCCGCACCCAGGACTTCGTGAAACTCATGGAGGATCACAACCTGTTCGAAGCGACGCCGCTGGCGTTGCCGCGCGCGAAGGCCGATGGCACGCCGGACGAGCCGACCAAGCTTGGCGAGTACCTGCGTATCTCGGAAGCCAAGCTGAACGCGCTGCCGAAGGACACCTACCTCGAGCTGCGTGACAAGGGCGTGACGGCGGTGATGCACGCGCACCTGCTCTCGCTCGGCCTCTGGCCGAAGATTCTGAGCCGCGCCGCGCGCATCCAGGCCTCGACGCCGCTGCGCTAAGCCGCGCCGGACGCGAAGTTCCAGGAAACGCCTCCCACGAAAGTGGGGGGCGTTTTCTTTTGCAGCGAAACCGGCGGTGTTCGTCGAACGTAAGGTTCGAATGTCTCGTGGCCGCATTGGCCTACGGCGAGTGAGCCTGTATGCGCGTAGGTATGATCCGTTTTGCCGCGTTGGCGGTCTTCTTCCTCTCCCTGTTCTTTGGCTCGATTGGCGTGGCGCAGCCATTGCCTGGGCCGCGCCAGGTCGATGTGGGCCTGCATTCTTCGCGCGCGGCAGTGGCGCCGGGGGAGACGTTCACGATCGTGCTGCGGCAGACGATCAATGAAGGCTGGCACACCTATTGGCGCAATCCTGGCGATAGCGGCGAGGCGACAACGCTGACATGGACGCTGCCGGCTGGCTGGCGCGCGGGTGAGATTCAGTGGCCGGCGCCGCATGCGGTGCCGTTCGCGATGCTCGTGAACTTTGGCTACGAGGGCGAGGTTCTATTTCCGGTCGAGCTCACCGTGCCCGCGGATGCGCGGCCGGGATCGAGCGTGATGCTGACGGCGGAAGCCTACTGGCTCGTCTGTTCAGACATCTGCATTCCCGAAGACGCGACGCTGACGCTCACTGTGCCAGTGGCGGCGCAAGGGCGCGACGATCCGCAATGGGCGGCCCGCATAGCCGAAGCGGTGGCGAACTTGCCACGCCGGCAAGACGGCGTGACGGCGACAATCGGCACGGGCGATCCGGCGCGGCTGAGCGTGGCGCTGCCGAACGCGACCGAATTTCGGAATCTGCGCTTCTTCCCATTCGAGCGCGGCGTCGTGAAGGCGGCGGAGCCGCAGCGGCCGCGTGTGGGTCCCGCTGGCGCAAGCTTCTCGTTGACGCCCGATTTGCAACCGCTCGGCAATGCGCCGCTGGCGGGGCTTGTTGTGTACGAGGTGCAAGAAAACGGCGCCTGGGTGCATCGTGGCGTTGAGATTGAAGCGGCGCCTGGTGAGGTGATCGCCAACACCGATGCGTCCGCCGCGCAATTCTCTGACGACTATGCTCTGGCGGAACTCGATGACGGCCGTGCCGCTGCCATTCCGAGTGTAGAGGGTTTAACGGGCGTTGCCTTGCTTGTCGCGCTTGGCCTCGCCTTTCTCGGCGGGCTGATCCTCAACATCATGCCGTGTGTCTTGCCGGTGCTTTCGGTGAAGGCGTTGCAGTTTGCGGGCGGCGTGCAAAGCGGCGAAGCGCGGCGGCATGGGTTGCTTTATTTCGCGGGCGTGATGGTGACATTCTTGGCGCTCGCCGGCGTGCTGATCGCGTTACGCGGGGCGGGCGAGGCGGTGGGCTGGGGCTTCCAGCTGCAGGCGCCTTGGGTGACGAGCCTCTTGGCGCTGCTCTTCTTTGTCATCGGGCTCAATCTGCTTGGTGTGTTCGAGTTTGGCGTGGGCGCGCAGAACGTGGGGTCGGGCCTCGCGTCGCGGGGCGGCGATGCGGGCGCGTTTTTCACCGGCGCGCTGGCGGTGATTGCGGCGACGCCCTGCACGGCGCCGTTCATGGCGGGCGCGATCGGCGCTGCGCTAACGCAATCGGCGTTCACGACCTTGCTGATCTTCGCCGCACTCGGCTTGGGCTTCGCGCTACCGCTGACATTGCTGCACTTCGTGCCAGGTTTGCAGAAGCTCATTCCAAAACCGGGCGCGTGGATGGAGCGCGTGAAGAACGTGCTCGCGTTCCCGATGTTCGCGACGGCGGTGTGGCTGGTGTGGGTGCTGGCGGAGCAGGCTGGGTCTGACGGCGTTGCGGCGCTGTTGCTGATGTTCATTGCCGTTAGTTTCCTGGTGCTCGCGTCGCGCTGGGGACGCGCTTGGATGATTGCGGCGTTGCTCGTTGTGGGTGTGACGGGCGCCTTCGTGTGGCGGCCGCTCTTGGGCATGGAGACGCGGGAAGCGCTCGTCTCCGAGCCGTGGAGCGAGGCGCGTGTAATGGAGCTGCAAAACGAAGGGCGCGGGGTTTTTGTGAACTTCACGGCGGCCTGGTGTGTGACGTGTAAAGTCAACGAGGCGGCGGCGTTCACGCCGCGCGTCGCGGCGGGCTTCGCTGACACAAATACCGCCTATCTTGTCGGAGACTGGACCAATCGCGACGAGGCGATTGCTGCGGAACTGGCCGCGCATGGACGCGCCGGCGTGCCGCTCTATCTCTATTTTCCGCCGGATGGCGGCGATCCAGTGGTGTTGCCGCAGATGCTGAGCGAGTCTCTACTACTGCAAACGATCCAGGGAGAGTGAGGATGCTTTCGAAGCGTGAGATGTTGCTGGGTGGTGCGGCGGTGGCGGCGCTTGCCGCGTGCAGCGGCCCGCCGGCGGATTTGCAACACGTCGCCACCGGCGCCGCGGCGCCGGCGTTTTCGGTTGTCGACGCGACGGGCGCCACGCGGACGCTGGCGGAATTCGCCGGCCAGAACGTCATTCTCGAATGGACGAACAATGGCTGCCCCTATGTGCGCAAGCACTATGATGCGGGCAACATGCAGGCGGTCCAGCGCGAGGCGCGCGAACGCGGCTGGGTGTGGCTGCAAGTGATTTCCTCGGCGCCGGGCGAGCAGGGTTATCTCGATGGGCCGGGCGCGATTGCGCGCGTGGAGACCGATCAAGCGACGGTGACGGCTACGCTGCTCGATCCTGATGGCGTGATGGGACGCGCGTATGGCGCTCTTACAACGCCGCAGATGGTGATGATCAATGGCGAGGGTCAGATCGTCTATCAGGGCGCGATCGATGATCGGCCGTCAGCGCGGCCGGAAACGCTGCAAGGCGCAACGAACTATGTGCGCGCGGCGTGGGCCGATTTGGACGCGGGGCGCGCCGTGCAAGTCGCGCAAACGACGCCGTACGGCTGTAACGTTAAGTACGCCGCTTAAGTTCTAGCGGAGTGCGAGGTCGCGTTCTTCGGCGCGGTCGGCTGCGGCGGCCGCGGCGAGGGGCGCAAGCATGGCGGCGTCGTCCATCAGCACGCGCAGGTTCATGAAGGCGGCGTCTTGCTCTTCCGATGTGTCGGCGGCGGCGAACTCTCCGGCGCGTTCGAGCGCGTCGTTAGCGATGCCTTGGAAGATGCACGGCATGTCTTGGCCAACGCCAGCGCGGCGCATGGACACAGAAAGTTGCTGAGCGTCGGTCGCGAACGCTTCGATGCGGGAAATCAGTTCAGGCGTGGCCGCACTAACCGCGGCGAGCGCGCGCGCCTCGGCCTCGAGATCGGCCGACATCTTCGGAATGTCGCCCAAGGCGGTTACGTTAAAGGCGACCAAAGCGAGACAAGTGAGCATGGTGGCGGGTCCTTCGCGCGCGGCGAAGGCTGTGACAGCAAGAGCGGCGCCGGGTTGCCGCTAGTGGTTGGAGGCGTGCTGGCGGTCGGCGGCGGCTGAGGCGGCCATCGGCGCGATGAGGATGGCGTCGTCCAAGAGTACGCGCAGATTGGTGAATGCGGTGTCGCGCTCGGCCTCGGTGTCGGCCTCTTGTAGCGCCGCGATGTGGACGCGCGCGTCTTCGGCGATGCCGTGGAAAATGCAGGGCAGGTCCTGCTCAACGCCCAGCTCGCGCAGCGAAACCGAGAGGCGTTCGGCGTCGGACGAGAAGTCTTCGATACCGGCCAGGAAGGCGGGCGTGATCTCGGTCTGGACGGTCAGACGGCGCGCGTCGGCCTCGACCTCGGCGGCCAAGGACGGCAGTTCGGCAAAGCTGACGCCGAGCGCCAAAGCGAGACAGGTGAGCATGATCGGTCCTCTTCGCCTCAAAGGGGAGCAAATCAGGCGCCAGATGCTCGCTCCGTGTGGGGGCTTACGCTAGGGATGCGGCTTCGATTCAGGGTTGATCATGAACCGCACGATTACGCTTAAGCATGATGGCGAACTAAGCCTCGCCGACATTGAGGATGTCGCCCACGGGCGCGCTCAGGTGGCGCTGGATGGTGCGACGCGGGCGCTCGTGGCTGCGTTCCGGACGAGTGCGGTGGAGCAGCTGAAGGCGAGGCCGGAGAAGCGTGTCTATGGGGTCAATACCGGCTTCGGCAGTAACTATAAGGATTTTGTCAGCCCCGAGGACCTGAAGCGGCTGCAGCGTAATCTGATCGTTTCGCATTGCGCGGGTGTGGGCGAGCCGGCGCCTGCGCCGGTGGTGCGGGCGACCATGTTGCTGCGCGCGGCTTCGCTGGCGCGCGGGCGCAGCGTTGTGCGGCCGGTGGTGATTGAGACGCTGATCGAAATGCTGAACAACGGCGTGACGCCGGTTGTGCCGCGCGATGGCAGTGTCTCCGCCAGCGGCGATCTCGCGCCGCTTTCGCACATTGCGGCGGTGGTGATTGGCGAAGGCAAGGTGCTGACCGCGGCCGGCCCGGTGCGCACGGCGGAAGCCGGCGCGAAGTTCACGCCGATCGAGCTTGATATGAAGGAAGGCCTCGCGCTCAACAATGGCTGCCAATACACGAACGCCTGGGGCGCGTTGGCGGCGGCGCGGATGGAGCGGCTGGTTGATGCGGCCGCGCTGAGCGCGGCGCTGCATGTGCAAGCGATGCGCGGCATGGGGCGGCCGTTCCGTGCGGATCTTCACGCCCTGCGGCGACACGCAGGCTCGGTGACATTCGCGCGTTGGGTGTTCGATTTGCTCGATGGCTATACGTTCCGTGACGTCGACACTGATACGAAGTTCGCCCACGATGGTGTGATCCAAGATCCGTACAATTTGCGCTGTTCGGCGCAGGCGTTGGGGCCGTGCGTGGAGCTGATCCAGCGCGCGCGGCGGACAATGGAGATTGAAGCATCAAGCGTGACCGACAATCCGATCGACCTGAATAGCGCCGCTGATGCGGCTTATGATGTCGATCTGATTACCTCAGGCGGGCATTTCCACGGGATGCCGCTGGCGGTTGATGCGTACGGCTTGCTGCAGGCGGCGGGCATCATGGCGCGGGTCTCGAATATGCGCTGTGCGCGTATTGTCGATGCGCAGCGCAATAAGGGGCTTGGGCCGCAAGTGCGCGGCGCGAATACGGATCCGACGGAATCCGGCTTGCTGATCGCCGAATATACGACCGCGGGCCTGTGCAATCAGATTTGGGGCTTGGCGATGCCGTCTCATCTGATGTCGGTTTCGACGGATTCCGGTCAGGAAGATCATGTCAGTATGGGCGCCAACGTCGCGATCCGGGCATACGAGGCTGCGGAACGCTTGGCGCAAATTCTGGCGATCGAAATGGCGTTCGCATCGCAAGCAGAACTCGTGCGGGCTGAGAACGCGGCGGAGGCTAAGAAGCCTGTCGCGCTTGGCAGAGCGACCTTGGGCGCCCTAAGTAAGATACGCGAGGCGTTCCCGCCGTGGGTGCGGGGCGGCGATCGCGAATTGACTTGGGATATCGAGAACTTGGCGCAACGCGTCCTCTCCGGCGAGATCGCTCAGGCGACGGGCTACAGCTTCGAGCGACATTAACGCTCAGTTGTTTGCGCCGCCGCGCGCCCGCTCGCATGCCCAATTCTGATGTCCTGGAAAGTCTCTGTCATGAGTTCTGAAACACCGCTTGTCACCGCCGAGAAGCCGCGCGGCTTTAGCGACAAGCTTGGCGAAGCAGCTGGCGCCGAAGAGCGCATCGTAACCGCCGTCGGCAAAGTCTACGAGCAATGGGGCTTCGATCGTCTCGAGACGCCGGCGATCGAATACACCGAAGCGCTCGGCAAATTTCTGCCGGACCTCGATCGTCCGAATGAAGGCGTGTTTTCGTTTCAGGATGACGAGCGCTGGGTTTCGATGCGCTACGATCTCACCGCGCCGCTGGCGCGGTTTGTGGCGGAGCAGCGCGATGGTTTGCCGAAGCCGTTCCGGCGCTGGCAAACAGGCTCGGTTTGGCGCAACGAAAAGCCGGGGCCGGGGCGTTTCCGTCAGTTCGTGCAGTGCGATGCCGATACGGTGGGTTCGGACAATCCGGCGTCGGACGCCGAGATCATTGCGATGGCGGGGCAGGCGCTGGAAGCGGTTGGCGTGCCGCGCGAGGGCTATGTGTTCAAGATCAACTCGCGGCGCATTCTGAACGGCGTGTTGCTGGGTGTTGGCCTCGACGAAAACGCGACGAAGGCGCGGCTCACGGTGATGCGTGCGATCGATAAGCTTGATCGCGTTGGCGTGCAGGGCGTGGCGGCGCTGCTTGGCAAGGGACGCAAGGACGAGTCCGGCGATTTCACCGAAGGCGCGCAACTGGATCCGGCGGCCGTGCAGAAAGTAATCGACTTTGTCACGCTGCCGACGGATTCGCGCGTGGCCGTTCTTAGCGGCTTGGAGCGTCTCGTTGGCGACAATGATGAAGGCCGCGCCGGCTTGAAGGAATTGGCTGGCATCGATGCGGTGCTGAGCGCGCTCGGTGTCGATGACAGCCGCGCGCGCATTGATCCCTCGGTGGTGCGTGGGCTCGAATACTATACCGGCGCTGTGTACGAGGCCGAACTCACGCTCACGGCGGGCGAGACGGGCAAGCCGATCCGGTTTGGCTCGGTCGGCGGCGGCGGACGCTATGATGATCTCGTAGCCCGTTTCACTGGGCAACGTGTGCCGGCGACTGGCTTCTCGATTGGCGTGAGCCGCTTGGTGGCGGCGCAAGAAATTCTTGGCATCGACCGCAAGGACGCTTCACCGCCTCCGGTCGTTGTTCTCGCGCTTGATGCTGCGCGCATGGGCGATTATCTCGCGATGGCGGAAGAGCTGCGGCGCGCCGGCGTGCGGGCTGAGGCGTATCTCGGGTCTTCCGGGATGAAGGCGCAGCTGAAGTACGCGGATAAGCGCGATGCGCCGATCGCTGTGATTCAAGGCGGAGACGAACTGGCGAAAGGAACCGTGACCCTCAAAGACCTGAAGCTTGGCGCGAAGATTGCGTCGGGTCTGGGCGAGGATCGCGAGGCTTACGCCAAGGCCAGAGAGCAGGTGCAGCACGAGGTCCCGCGGGCTCAACTCGTTGCCGCAGTGCAGCAAATGCTCGCCCGCTAGGGGCGTGCGCGCAACATTGCGCGTATTCATTATGACGGGCGCTTGACCCCGGGGGCGGCGCGGCTCAATTTTGCCTCGATCGTCGGCGTCGCGGACGGTCGCGTTTCGGGGAGGAGACGCCCTCTACAAAAGCGACGTGAGGCGGCCGCATCGGGGAACGGTGCGGCCGCCTTTGCTTTAACGCTTCGGCTGATTTGGCGCGTCGATGTCCTCGAAGACGCCGCGTTCTTCGGCCAGCTCTTCCTCGCGCGTCAGCGCGCTGGGGCGCTGTACAGGGAGCTTGCGGCAACACCACCACAGAACCGTCAGGCCAAGGACGGCTGAAACGAACGAGCCGCCGAGAACGCCGAAGCGGACCGGTGTCGCAAGGTCGCCGGTGCCGAAGGCGAGATTGCCCACGAATAGGCTCATCGTGAAGCCAATGCCAGCGAGCATGGCGATGCCGACCATCTGCAGCACTGATCCCGGCGCGCGCTGCTTGACGACGAGGCACGCGAGATAAGACGCGACTGTAATGCCGATGGGTTTGCCGAGAACGAGGCCGAGACTAATGCCGAGCGCGATCGGGTGCAGGAGTGTATCGAGACCGGCGCCGTGCAGCACAACGCCGGCGTTCACCAGCGCGAAGATCGGCATGATCGCGAACTGCACCCAGTATTTGAGCGCGTGCTCGGCAGTGATCAATGGTGAGCCGCCCTTCTTGTCGCGCATCGGGACGGCCATCGCGGTCAGCACGCCGGCAATGGTGGCGTGCACGCCCGAGAGCAACATGAAGCCCCAAAGCACGAAGCCAAGAACCCAATAGGGCAGCAGAGATTTTATCCCGCCGCGGTTCATCAACAGCATGACGCCGAAGGTGACCGCCGCGCCGCCCAGCGCCCAGCCGACGAGATGCGTCGAGTAGAAAAGCGCGATGACGAGAATGGCGCCGAGATCGTCGATGATGGCGAGCGCCAGCAGAAAGAGGCGCAAACCCGCCGGCACGCGCGGGCCGAGCAGCGAAAGCACGCCGATCGCGAAGGCGATGTCAGTGGCGGCGGGAATAGCCCAGCCGCGCAGATAAGAGGGCTCGTGGGCGTTGAGCGCGACATAGATCAACGCCGGCACGACCATGCCGCCGACAGCGCCGGCCATGGGGAGCGCGGCTTCGCGCGGATTCTTGAATGGCCCTTCGACCGTCTCGCGCTTCAACTCAAGACCGACATAGAGAAAGAAGATCACCATCAAGCCGTCGTTGATGATAAGGTGCAGATTGACGGGATGTGCGCCGGCGCCGACGCCGACCATGAGGCCGGCGATCTGATCTTCAAGCAGATGATGGATCGTGTCGCCGAACGTGCTGTTGAGGGCGATGAACGAAAGGATCGTCGCTGCGATCAGGATGTAGCCGGGCGTGGTGTCGCGCTGCCACCAGTGTGTCGTTGTTCCGCTCGGAGTCATGATCGCAACTTAACGGCTGCGCCTCATGCGACAACTGCAAACGACGCCTGAGGCGATCCGTCTCACAATAACAGGGTATTAGAGTCGAGGCTCTAGGCCGAGACGCGCCAGCAAATACATCGTTGACCAGGCAAACTGGCCTTCGTCAGCGAAGAACACGTGCGGTGTTGACGCGAAATCGAGTTTTTCCGACATCGCCGCGAGAATGTGCGCGCTCGCGAGAATGCGATTCTCCTGCGGGATCGCTTCGTGGATAGCGGCGATGCGGCGGCGCAGGTTCGAGTTGGCGGGAAGATCTTCTATAAGACTATTCAGGCTCGGATCAGCCGTCACAATTTCGTAGTAGCGCTGGACATCCGCCGCTGTCAGGCGGACCCAGGGCTCGTCTTGCGAAATATCAGGATGCGTGACGCATCGCATGGCCCACACGGCGCCGCCGGAAAGATACATGCGGTCGTTGGCGAAGCCATCGCGCTTCAAGCCTTCGAGGCGAGGCGTGACGCGCTCCGCCACAACAGCGGCCATACGGTCCTGAATTGAGGTGCTGTCCGGCAGCGCTTGCGCTGCGCTCATGAGCGAGCTGATGCCCTCGGGAATCTCAAAGGAGGCAAATTCGCTCGTCTCGGGATTGATGCGTCCACCCTTGATGTTGCCCGAACCAATATCGATGAAGGTGGAGCGCTCGCGGTCGGCGAGCGCGACGAGCCAGCGGAACGCGTATTCGGCCTCCTGCGCTGCATTGACAATTTCAAGTTGTACGTTCGCATTTTGAAAGGCCTTGCGAAGGTTTTCCAAATGCTCGGGCGGCAAGCGCGCAATGCTGGAGGATCCGACGATTACGCTTCGGCCGGGTTGCACGCCGTTGCTCTCAAGCAACTCTGCGGCGCTCAAAGTCGCGGCGACGACGTCAGGAATGGCCTCGGGATTGCGGACTTCGACTTCGATATCGCCTGAAGCAACGACATGGCGGTCGTAGCGGCTCGCGCGCTGGACGCCGCCATATCGATCGGCGCCCAAACCTTCCATCAGTTGACGCGGCGCAAATTTGAGCACCGTCCATTTCGGCCCGCCGGAGCCGAGTTCGACGACACCGACCTGGTGGACAGTGGGGTCTATGACGTTGTCGACCGCGTTCGCAAAACTCGGATTCAACCGATACGCGGCGAATCCGGCAATGCCGAGCGCGGCGACGCCGCCGACAAGTACATTCCGGCGGCTGAAAATCCCGGCCATGCAAGCCCCCCTGCTTTCACTCCGATCGGCGGATGCTAGATCGGAATTTTACGGTAGTATAGTGTCGTCAGAGGGGGGACGAGATGGCGCGCCGTGATGACGAACCCAAAGAGAAAGAAGACAAAGGCACGTCCTTCGCGCGCGTGCAGGCGTGGTCCGGCGTCATAGGCACGCTCGCTACTCTAGCGATGGGCGCCCAGCAGTTTGGGTTTCTCGACGACGTCGTTCCCCCGGGCGTTCGAATTCCCCAATTCATCAACCGCACCGGCGCGCAGATCGAGTGGGTGCAGATCAACCCATCAAATCGCGAAGGCGTGCTGCACCAATATGCGGCTACGGTGACGCGTGCGCCGGAACGCGGCCGCTGGCGCGGGCGTTTGTGTGTTGGCGATGAGATACAGTTTGTGGACGGCCAGCCGATCACTTCGGTGGAAGAGGCGCGGTGGTATTTCTACGGCGATCGCGGCGGCTTCGCGACTGTGAGGACTGGGCAACAGATGCCGGACGGCAAGCCTGCGCCAGTCGGGCAAGTCAACGCGATTGGCGTCGCGCGCAATTGCCCTCTGCTGGATCAAGGAACTGGCGCTGGGTAGCGGCGTAGGCGCCCAAACAAAAACGGCGGAGCTTGCGCTCCGCCGTTTCCGTTTTCGTGGCTAGTGGCTGGATTAGAAATCCATGCCGCCCATGCCGCCCATGCCGCCGCCAGGCATGCCGCCGCCGGCGGCTTCCTTCTTCGGGGCTTCGGCGATCGAGGCTTCCGTCGTGATGATGAGGCCGGCGACCGAGGCTGCGTCTTGCAGCGCCGTGCGGACGACCTTCACCGGATCGATGATGCCGGCCTTCACGAGGTCGACGTACTCTTCGGTTTGCGCGTTGAAGCCGAAATTATCGTCCTTCGTTTCACGCAGCTTGCCGACGACGATCGAACCTTCGACGCCCGCGTTTTCGACGATCTGACGGATCGGCGCTTCGAGCGCCTTCTTCACGATGCCGATGCCGACGTCCTGGTCTTCGTTGTCGCCCTTGATCGAGAGCTTGAAGGCCGAACGCAGGAGCGCCGTGCCGCCGCCGGGGACGATGCCTTCTTCCACCGCAGCGCGGGTGGCGTTCAGCGCGTCATCAACGCGGTCCTTGCGTTCCTTCACTTCGACTTCCGTCGCGCCGCCGACCTTGATCACGGCCACGCCGCCGGCGAGCTTCGCCAGACGTTCTTGCAGCTTCTCGCGATCATAGTCGGACGTCGTGTCTTCGATCTGCTTGCGGATTTGGTTGACGCGGGCTTCGATGTCCTTCTTGGCGCCCGAGCCGTCGACAACCGTCGTGTCGTCCTTCTTCACGACGACCTTCTTGGCCTTGCCGAGCATGTCGAGCGTGACGTTCTCAAGCTTGATGCCCAGGTCTTCGCTGATGACTTGGCCGCCGGTGAGGACGGCGATGTCTTCCAGCATGGCCTTGCGGCGATCGCCGAAGCCCGGCGCCTTCACGGCGGCGACCTTCAGGCCGCCGCGCAGCTTGTTGACGACGAGCGTGGCGAGGGCTTCGCCTTCGACGTCTTCAGCAATGATGAGCAGCGGGCGTTGCGATTGCACGACGGCTTCGAGAACCGGCAGCATCGGCTGCAGCGAGGAGAGCTTCTTTTCGAAGAGCAGGATCAGCGGATCTTCGAGCGTCGCTTCCATCTTGTCGGCGTTGGTGATGAAGTACGGCGAGAGGTAGCCGCGGTCGAACTGCATGCCTTCGACGACTTCGAGCTCGGTCTCGAGCGACTTGGCTTCTTCAACCGTGATGACGCCTTCGTTGCCGACCTTCGCCATAGCGTCGGCCAGGAACTTGCCGATGTCGGTGTCGCCGTTGGCCGAGATGGTGCCGACTTGGGCGATCTCTTCCGAGCCGCCGACTTTCTTGGCGCGCTTCTTCAGGTCTTCGACGATGGCGGCGACCGCCTTGTCGATGCCGCGGCGCAGATCCATCGGGTTACGGCCCGAAGCAACTGCCTTCATGCCTTCGCGAACGATGGCTTGAGCCAGAACGGTGGCGGTGGTGGTTCCGTCGCCGGCTTCGTCATTGGTCTTCGAAGCGACTTCACGAATGAGCTGGGCGCCCATGTTCATGAACTTATCTTCGAGTTCGATTTCCTTCGCGACGGTGACGCCGTCCTTGGTGGTGCGCGGGGCGCCGAAGGACTTTTCGATCACGACGTTGCGGCCTTTCGGGCCGAGCGTGACCTTCACGGCGTTGGCGAGGATGTCGACGCCTTGGAGCATGCGCTCACGGGCGTCGGCGCCGAAATTTACGATCTTAGCAGCCATGTGACTGATACCTTTGTGTTTGAATCTTTGAGTAGGCAGTAGGCAAGAGGCAGTGGGCAGTAGGGGCGTTGGAGCGTGAGGCGGGCGCTGTCGCCCTATTGCCTACTGCCCATTGCCCGCTGCCCAGCGGCCTTTAGGCCGCGTCCTTCTTCTTCGCCTTCTTCTCTTCGATAACGCCGAGGATGTCCGACTCCTTCATGATGAGGAGTTCTTCGCCATCGACCTTCACTTCCGTGCCCGACCACTTGCCGAACAGGATGCGGTCGCCGACGCTGACGTCCGGCTTGATGTACTCGCCGTCTTCGTCACGGGCGCCCGGGCCGACGGCGACGACTTCGCCTTCTTGCGGCTTCTCTTGCGCCGTTTCCGGGATGATGATCCCGCCGCGGGTCTTCTCTTCTTCTTTCACGCGCTTCACGAGAACGCGGTCGTGCAGGGGACGAAAGCTCGCCACTGGGTGTACTCCCTTGATTAGTAAGGCCTTTTGAGCGGACCGCAGGCACTGGCACTCAGTGCCCTTGGTTGCTAACGGGCGGCATGTAAGGGGCTGCCAGGGAGGCGTCAACCTGACGAAGCGGTCCGGGGCCACGCTTTTTTCCGTTGCTGCGGCAGAGAACTTTGAATAACAAAGCAACCTCGAGCCAAGCGATGTTGGAGGCGCGGATGAGTGGCGAGATCAGCCAAGAGGAACGCAACGGCGATGCGCGCGCCGAGCGGCGCATGGGCTGGGTGATCTTTGCGGGCTGCATGGCCATCGTGGCGGCGATCTTCGTGTTCACGCCAGGCGCGTGGAGCGTGGCGATGCCCGAGACGCTCAAGTTCGACCTTGCGCCGCTGTTTGCGCAAAGCTGGCTGGTGCAGTTCCACGTTGTGACGGTTGCGATCGCGTTGGCGCTTGGGCCCGTGCAATTTCTGTTGCCGAAGGGAAGCGGGCTTCACCGGACGCTTGGTTGGGCGTGGGCTGCGATGATGTTCGCGACGGCGATCGCGACGTTCTTCATTCGCGACATGCGCGACGGGCAGTTCAGCCCAATTCATATTTTCTCGGTGATGACGTTCATCGGCGTGCCGCTGGCGCTGTGGCTGGCGCGGGTGAAGGTGATGTCGCACGCCCGCGCGATGATTGGGCTGTACATTGGGCTCGTGATCGCCGGGGTGACCGCGATTGCGCCGGGGCGGGTGATTTGGGAGATGTTCTTCGGTTGAGGGCGCCAAACCCGTCGGTCGCGCGTTCTTCGAGCATGAACCGTCCTGGACCAAATCAGCCTGAGCCTGATCGCAAAGAGCCGCCGCCGCAGCCGCCGACCGAAGTTCCCGATCCGCGGTCGAAGTTCCGCCGCCGCCACCCCGACCACCTCCGCCGATTGTGTGTCTTGCCAGAGGCCCAGCCACCTGCGTGAATGCCCTAACAAATGGGGAGCGCGCACATGGTTCGAATTTTCGCACTTGCATTCGCTTTGGTTGTGGCCGCGTGGACGCCGGCGCACGCGCAGGAGCAGACCGAACGCCAGAGATTGGCGCATGAAGTCATGCAATTGATGGAGATGGAGCGGGTGCTGAGTGAGTTTTTCGCTACCATGGCGCCGGTGGTCGCTAGCGGTATCGCCAATGAGATTCGACTCACGCCGGTGCAAACTGCGCGGCTTGGCGAAATCGTCGCTGCGGAGTTTCGCGCGGAAACCGCCACGATGGTTAGTCAGATGGTCGAGGTGTACGCCGAGCGAATGACCGAGGAGCAATTGCGCGAGACAGTTGCGTTTCTACGTTCGCCCTCGGGCGCGGCATTTCTTCAGACGCAAACCAACGCGCAGGCGGAATTGGAGCGCATCGGCCAAGAAGGCGGCATGCGCGTTGGCGTGCGCGCGATCACGCGTTTGATGCAGGAGGGGGAAGCTCCGCCTCCGCATCTCTAACAGAAAAGAGCCGTCTCGCGTGAACGAGGCGGCTCGATCTGTCCCTGGCGATGTGCGTTAGTAATAGTACATCGCGTCGAGGATGAGACCGGTGGAGACCACGATCAGCAGGATGTCGCGATCCACCATCACATAGCGGCAGCCATATGGAGCAGGCGGCAGCCGATAGTAGAGGTCGTACGGGATCGGGTCCCAATAGAGGTCGTACGGCAGGATGTATCCAACCCGCCACGGCCGATACGGACGCCGCCAGCCGTCATAGCCGTACCAATAATAGTTGTGGCCGAAGAAGCCGGCGATGATCAGCGAGTAGCCGCGGTCGAAGTAGTGGCCGTGGCGCACATGCCGCCAATCGCGATAGCGCGGACGGTCCCAATCATTGTGGTTGTGGCGCCAGCGATTGTAGCGGTCGCGATCGTAACGGCCGTCGCGGCCACGGTCCCAATCATTGTGCGCAAAGTCTCGCCCGCGGCCGGTGCGCCAGCCATTGTCGCCGCCGCGTCCGCGACCATCATTCCAGTCACCACGGTCGCGGCCATCGTTATCGCCACGGCCTCCGTTCCAGTCGCCACGGCCTCGGCCATCGCCGTCATTGCCGCGCCCACGACCGCCATTCCATTGGCCGCCATTGTTGTCGCCACGGCCGCCATTCCATTCGCCACGGCCTCGGCCATCGCCGTCATTGCCGCGCCCACGACCGCCATTCCATTGGCCGCCATTGTTGTCGCCACGACCGCCATTCCAATCGCCACGACCGCGACCATCGCCGTCATTGCCGCGCCCGCGACCGCCATTTGTTTGGCCGCCGCTATTGTCGCCACGACCGCCGTTCCAGTCGCCTCGGCCACGGCCATCGCCGCCGTCATTGCCTCGACCACGGCCGCCATCCCATTGGCCGCGCCCACGGCCCTCGTTGCCGCCGAGCAGACCTGGGTTTTGCGGCGCTTGCGGCGCAGCCTGCGGCGGCGTCGGGCGTTGCCCGCCGTCATTGTCGCCGCGTCCACGATGGCCCTGGTCACCGCGATTTCCGCGATCACCGCGATCGGCGCGATCGCCGCGGTGTCGTTGGCCGCCGCCATCGACCTGTCTGTCCCGGGCGTGTTCGCCGCGTTGAGCGTAAGCAGGTGGCGCCGCCACCCAGGCTGCCGCGCTCAAAGCGGCCGCTGCCGCGATGAGGGCTTTCTTCATGTTGAGGCTCCCAGTGTGCGTGTTGCACATCCTCGCACGGTGACGATGCGGCGGGCCGCCTGAACCGAACCTGAATCCGGCCTGAAGCTTCTTGGAAGCGAACCGTCAGGCAGGGCGACGAGGCCGGTCAGGCCAGCTTCAGACCGTTCAGCAAGAAGCGCACCGCGCGGGCGACGTGGGCTTTAAGCTCGGCATCCGGGATAACGTAGTTTTCGTCGGAGATGGCCTGGAAATGGTGCCTGCTGCGCAGCAGGTCGATGAAATAGATGACGCTCTCCGTTGCGGCGGCATCGCTCAAGCCAGCTTGTTTGAGGAGCGCCGTCAGTTCGTCGTAGATGAAATTGGCGCCGCTCGTGGAGAAGTAGTGACGAAAGTTCGGGGGCAGTTTGCGGCCTTCGCTCACCATCACCCGAAAGAATGCGATGCTGTCGCGCTCAAGCAGCCGCCTCAGGAAGTGTTCGCCGACGACTTGAAGCGCCTCCTCAAGCGGCAGACCCTCAATGTCGCCCGGCGGGCGCATTTCGCGGGCGAAGCGGTCATGCTGATCCTGCATGAATGCGAGGAACAGGCCTTCCTTGTTGCCGAATTGAGCATAGAGCGTCGCGAGCGAGCCGCCTGCCAGGCGAACCACTTCGTTGACGCTCGCGGCCTCATAGCCGTGCTCAAGGAAGACCTCGCGTGCGGCCTGCAAGAAGGCTTGGCGGCGCGCTACGCCGCGATCGGGCTGACGCCCCTCAGGAACTTGCGGTTTGATCGCTGCTGATCCTGCCACGGCCCAATTACCCTCACGGACCTGTGAGAATAGGCCCATGTCTCAGCTACGCAAGTCGTGGAACCTGGGTCGTTTGGCCTAATTTGGGTGGGCGTCCTCTGCCGTCGGGGGTATCTTGAAGCCAACGTAGCTATGGCTACGTTTGCAAAGGACCGCTTTGGGTCCGGGCTTTCTTTCGTTTTTCCCATGCCAGAAGACGCCGGGTCCCCGGTCGACCTCTCGCGTACGCCTCACAAGGCGGGCGCGTTCGCGCAATCCATTGGCCGCCGCGGCCTGATGATCGCCGGCGGCGTCGCCGCGTTTGTGGCGCTCACCGTGTGGGGTGGTAACTGGTTCTTTGTCGGCCGCCACATGGTGACGACGGACAACGCCTATGTCCGCGCCGACATCTCGCTGATCTCGCCGCAAGTAGAGGGCTACGTTCGCGCCATTCCGGCTGCTGAGAATCAAAGCGTGCACGCGGGCGACGTTCTCGTCGAAATCGATCCTACCGATTATCAGGCCCGCCTGGCGGCAGCGCGGGCGGCGCTTGCCGAAGCAGAGGGCGCGCGAGCTTCGCAACAAGCTGGGCGCGCGCTCGCGTCCGCCGATGTCGCGCGCTACCGGCCGCTGGCGGAGCGCGGCTTGCTTTCGCCGGCGCGCATGCAGCAACTTGAGATTCAGGCGCGGCAAGCTGGCGGCGGCGCTGCCGCCGCTGAGGCCAGCGTTGAAGCCGCGCGGGCGCAACTGGCGCAGGCTGAACTGGACTTGCAGCGCACGACTATTCGCGCGCCGATCGATGGCGTGGTCGGCGATCGCCAAGTGCAGCTTGGTCAGCTGGTGCGCGTCGGGGCGCCTCTGATGTCGGTGGTGCCGCTGCAATCGGTTTATGTCGTCGCGAACTTCAAAGAGACGCAGATTGAGAATTTCCGCGCGGGACAACCGGTAACGATCCGCGCCGATGTCGCGCACAGCTTGCGCCTTCGCGGCGTCGTGGATTCGATCGCGCCGGCGAGCGGCAGCGAGTTCTCGATCATTCCGACCGATACCGCGACCGGCAACTTCACCAAGATTGTGCAGCGCGTGCCGGTGCGCATTCGTCTCGACCCGGGGCAGGAGGGGCTGGACCTGCTTAGGCCGGGGCTCTCGGCGACCGTCACGGTGGACACACGCGGATGAGCGACGCCGCTCAAGCGGCCGCTAAACCGGACGATACACCGCCGATCCATATCTGGATCGGCTTTATCGCCATGGTCGTCGGCCAGTTCATGGCGATCCTCGATATTCAGATCGTCGCCAGCGCGCTGGGCTCGATCCAAGCGGGCGTCAGCGCCAGCCGCGATGAAATCAGCTGGGTGCAGACCTCCTACCTGATCGCGGAAGTGATCGGAATTCCGCTGTCCGGCTTCCTTGGCCGCGCGCTCGGTACGCGTTTGCTGTTCTGCATCTCGGCGCTGGCGTTTTCGTTCACGAGTTTGCTCTGCGCCTTCGCCTGGGACATCAACTCGCTGATCGTATTCCGCGCGCTGCAAGGCTTCTCCGGCGCTGCGATGATCCCGACGGTGATGGCGACGCTCTATCTCGCGTTTCCCCAACGTCTACAGCCAATGACCGGCGCGATGATGGGCATGGTCATTACGCTGGCGCCATCGCTTGGACCGACAATCGGCGGCATGGTGGCGGAGACGCTGGGGTGGCGGGCGCTGTTTTGGGTCAACGTCGTGCCGGGGATTCTGATCACAATCGTGATCTGGAACACGATGGCGTCGCTCGATAAGCCGCAATTCAATCTCTTGAAGAAGATCGATCTTATCGGCTTGCTCGGTCTCGCCATGTTCTTGGGCGCGGCGGAATACACGCTTGAGGAAGGCCCGGGGAACGAGTGGTTCGCGTCGAGCGAAGTCACGATGTGGGCTCTGGTTTCGGCCGCGGGCGCCGCGCTTTTCTTTTATCGCGCCTTCAAGGTCGAAACGCCTATTGTGGATCTCAAACCGTTTACGTCGCCGACGTTCGCCGTCGGCGCGGGGCTTGGCTTCATTCTCGGGCTTGGCCTCTTCACCTCAGTTTTCCTGACGCCGCTCTTCCTCAGTTCGGTGCGGGGCTATAGCGCGCTGCAGATCGGGCACACGATGTTCGTGCAGGGCGCGGTGATGTTTTTGTTCGCGCCCATAATCGGCCGTTTTGGCCGCACACTGCCCGACACGCGTCCGCTGGGTATTTTAGGCTTTTTGCTTGTGGGCCTCTCGTGCTGGCTGCAGGCGCATCTGACGGCGGAGGCAGGCTTTTGGGAGTTGGCTTGGCCGCAGGTGTTGCGCGGACTCGGGTTGATGATGACGTTCAACTCGGTGATGCAGCCGGCGCTGCAATCCTTGCCGCCGCAAATGGTCCACTCGGGCGCCGGCCTCTTCAACACCATGCGCAATCTTGGCGGCGCGTTCGGCATTGCGGCGTTGGCGACGGTGCAGGCGCATTCGTTCGCGCTGCACCGCCAGGAACTTTACGCCGCCGCCGATCCGCAGAACCCGCACGTCGCCGGCATGATTGCCGGCGCGCAGGCGTATCTCGAGCAAGCGGGCGCGATCGATCCGGAGCGGCAGGCGTTGATGCGCTACGCGGCGCTCTTGGATCGCGAAGCGTTGGTGATGACCTTCAACGATCAGTTCTTGACGCTGGCCGCGGTGATCAGCTTGTCAGCGTTTGCGATGCTGTTGCTGCGGCCGCGGCCTCGGGTTGGCTTGGGCGGCCCGCCGCCGAAGCTCGATGAAGCCGCGATGGCTCACTGATCGGCGCAGATCGCGCCCTTGATGGCTTCGAGCATGTCGGGCGCGAGCGGAGCGGTTTTCGAGCCATAGGCGCCGACGAGCGTGCCGTCCTTGCCGATCAGATACTTGTGAAAGTTCCAGCGCGGCAGCGCGCTCTCGCCGAGCTCGTCCGCGACCCACTGGTAAAACGGATGACGGCGTTCTCGCGAGGTGATCTCAACCTTCTCCGTCATCGGGAAGGTGACGTGGTAGGTCGTATCGCAGAACTCGCGGATATCTTTGGCTTCGCCCGGCTCCTGATGACCAAAGTCGTTGCAGGGCACGCCGATGATGACGAGGCCTTTATCGGCTTTCGCTTCGTAGAGCGCTTCGAGATCGCGGTATTGCGAGGTGAAGCCGCACGCGCTTGCCACATTTACGATCAACACCGCCTTGCCGGCGTAGTCAGCGAGGTTAATCTCGCCTGCTTCGTCGAGCTTGTGGAAGTTGAAGTCGTGAGCGGTCGTCATTGTCTGGCGCGCAAGTTTCATCGGAAGGCGGGGCATTTAGACCTCTGGAGCGCCCTCGGCAATGCATGTGGCGTTCCGCGGGGCGGGGTGATACAGCCCAACACGTGACCGTGAACCGCCGTTCCCCCATAGCGAGCCTCCGAATTTGAGGCCCGGCCCACGTTGAGCCCGAAAAATCGGTGCTCCGCGGGACCGGGACGGCTACATCACATTCGCTTCACTGGAGAATAGACCTCATGGCCGATGCGCCGGCTGGTCGCGATTACCGCGAAACTGTCTTTTTGCCCGACCTTCCGGGCGATCCCTTTCCGCTGCGCGCGGGGCTGCCGAAGAAGGAGCCCGAGCGTGTGAAGCACTGGGCCGACATTGGTTTGTACCATCTGCTGCGCAAAGAAGCGGCGGATCGGCCGAAGGTCGTGTTTCACGATGGCCCTCCGTACGCGAACGGACCGATCCATATCGGGCACGCGGAAAACAAAATCCTGAAAGACTTCGTCGTGCGGACGAAGCAGATGGCCGGCTTCGATTGCGATTATGTGCCGGGCTGGGACTGCCACGGCCTGCCGATCGAGTGGAAGGTTGAAGAGGATTTCCGCAAGCAAGGGCGGAAGAAGTCTGAGGTGCCTGCGGTTGAGTTTCGCCGCGCGTGCCGTGAGTACGCGGACAAGTGGATCCCGCTACAGCGGGATGAGTTTCGGCGCTTAGGCATCGAGGCGGATTGGGACAAATACTACACGACAATGAGCTTCGAAGCCGAAGCCGCGATCGCGCGCGAGTTTCTGCGCGTGGTGCGGACGGGCTTAGTGTATCGCGGCTCGAAGCCCGTGATGTGGAGTCCGGTGGAGCGCACTTCGCTCGCGGAAGCTGAAGTGGAATACGCGGAGAAAACGTCACCGACGATCTGGGTGAAGTTTCCGATCAAGTCAGTGAAGCTCAACAGCGATCTGACGCTGGATGTGTCGGAAGAAATCGGCGCGGAATCGTCTGGACTCGGCGTGGGTGTGAATGTCGTCATCTGGACCACGACGCCTTGGACCATCCCTGGCAACCGCGCGATCTCTTATTCGCCTTCAATCCAATACGGCGTCTATCGCGTCGACAGTGTGGAGCAAGGACTCGCGTTCGAGCCATGGGTGAAGGCTGGCGAGAAGTTCGCGCTCGCCGACAAGCTGGCGGATGAAGTCTTGCGGGCGGCGAAGGCAGCCACTTGGACGCGCGTGGAGGATTTTCAGCCCGCTGGTTTCACGTGTGCGCACCCGTTCCGTGGTCATGGGTATGATTTCGATGTGCCATTGCTCGCGGGCGATCACGTCACCGACGATGCGGGCACCGGCTTCGTGCACACGGCGCCGAGTCATGGCGCAGATGACTTTGTGATCTGGACCGCGAACTTCGGACAGGAAGGCATTCCGTTCACGGTCGATGAAGACGGGCGCTACACGAAGGAAGCGCCGATGTTCGAAGGGCTGGAAGTCATCCAGCTCGAAGGCAAGAACCTCGGCAAAGACGGCCCCGCCAACAAAGCGGTGATGGACAAGCTGATCGAAGTCGGCGCGCTGCTCGCGCGCGGGCAGTTGAAGCACCAGTATCCGCACTCGTGGCGTTCCAAAGCGCCGCTGATCTTCCGCAACACGCCGCAATGGTTCATCGCGCTCGATAAGCCGTATCGTGATGGCAAGACGCTACGCCAGATCGCGCTCGACGAAATCGATCGCGTCGATTGGGGTCAGAAGCGCACCGGCGAGACGAAGGATTACAACCGCATCCGCGGCATGATCGAGGATCGGCCGGATTGGCTGGTGTCGCGTCAGCGCGCGTGGGGCGTGCCGTTGCCGATCTTCGTGAAGAAAAGCGATGGCTCGATCCTTCAGGATGATGAAGTCGATGCGCGCATCGTCGCGGCGATGAAGGAAGGCGGCGCCGACGTCTGGTGGGCGACGCCGACGCAGGATTTCCTGGGCGCCAAGCACAACGCGGATGAGTACGAGAAGGTCGAGGACATTCTGGATGTCTGGTTTGACTCGGGCTCAACGCATGCGTTCGTGATCGGCAATCCGGAGGCGCCGACGCGGGCTTCGTTCGTGAACCCGGTCTCGACCATCTATCTCGAAGGCTCGGACCAGCATCGCGGCTGGTTTCATTCGTCGTTGCTGGAAAGCTGCGCGACGCGCGGCAAGGCGCCGTATGATGAGGTGATTACGCACGGCTTCACCATGGACGAGAAGGGCATGAAGATGTCCAAGTCCATCGGCAACACGATCGAGCCGCAGAAGATTGCCGAGCAGAATGGCATCGAAATCCTGCGCCTCCTGATCGCGTCCGCCGAATACGGTGACGATCTGCGCTTGGGCAAGATCATGATCGATCAGTCCGGCGAGATGTACCGAAAGCTCCGCAACACGCTGCGCTATCTGTTAGGGGCGTTGCGAGACTTCAGCGATACCGAACGCGTTTCTTCTCCCTCCGGGGAGTCGCTTCCATTGCTCGAACGGTGGTTGCTGCATCGACTTTGGGAAGTCGATCGCGAAGTCCGCCGCGGCTACGAAACTTATCAGTGGCGCGTGGCGCTCGGTGCGATCGTCGAATTCTGCAACGTCGATCTCTCAGCCTTCTACGTGGATGTTCGCAAGGATTCGCTCTATTGCGACGCGCCGAATTCATTCCGCCGCCGCGCCTGCCGCACGGTGTTGGACGAAACCTTCTCGCGCCTCACCGCGTGGCTGGCGCCGATCATGCCGTTCACAACCGAGGAAGCGTGGCTGACGCGCTTCCCGGAGAGCGTTTCGGTGCACCTACGCACGTTCCCGGAAACACCGGACGCGTGGGAGGATGATTTCGCGGGCGAGGAGATGGCGAAGCTGCGCGAAGCACGGGCGGTTGTCACCGGCGCGCTCGAAGTGGCGCGACGCGATAAGGTGATCGGCGCCGCGCTTGAGGCTGCGCCGCGCGTGTTCGTGAAAGACGATGGCTTACGCGCATCGCTGCAAGCGGTCGATTTCGCCGAGCTCTGCATCACCAGCGGCATCACCATCGTTGAAGGCGAAGGACCGGCCGACGCGTTCCGCTTACCGGAAATGCCGGGCGTTGCAGTGGTGATAGAAAAGGCGCCGGGCGTGAAGTGTGCGCGGTCATGGAAGTATTTCGATCGCGCCACCGCCGACCCACGCTACCCCGACATCACGCCGCGCGACGCTGAAGCTGTTGCGGCGTGGGATGCGGCGCGCGGCTGATGGCGAGCGGCAGAGGTATCGCTGTTGGCGAAACCAAAGCGCCGCGGCGGCGGTGGCTTGATTGGCGCCCTCGCGGGCGTCCATAAGCCCGGCCATGCTCCGTCTCGGCCTCATCATTGCTGGCGTCGTCTTCGTCGCCGACCAGATCACGAAGTGGCTGGTTCTTGGCCCGGGCCAATTCAGTCCGCGCGGATGCCTGGAGGCGGGCATCAATTGCCGCTTCATCGAGATCAGTCCGTTCTTCGACCTGCAAATGGTTTGGAACCGGGGTGTCAGCTTCGGCCTGCTGCGGGCCGATCAGGATCTCGCCCGCTGGGGCCTGGTGGCTCTCTCATTCCTGATTTCAGGCATTTTTCTCTGGTGGTTGCGAACGGCCGAGCGCAAGCCGACGGCGATCGCGCTTGGGCTGGTCATCGGGGGGGCGCTCGGGAACGTCATCGACCGGATTCGTTTCGGCGCCGTCGCGGATTTCCTCGATTTCAATGGCCTCTGGTTTCCGTGGGTGTTCAACGTGGCCGATGCGGCCATCACCTGCGGCGCGATCCTTTTGGCCATCGACATGGTGTTCTTCGCCGAAACCGAACCGGGGAAGGGCACCGGTTGGAGCCAATTCAAGGCCTGGATGAACCGGGGCAAAGGCGGGGCCGGGGGCTCAGGCGGCTGATATTTGGGGGAGATTCGCCCCATAACGGTCAAACTGCGGGGCGACGCATCTTTGCTGCAGTCCGGCTTGGCGGGGCGGGCGTGGCTCGTCTAGAACCGGGCCTGAGAGATTTGAGGGAGGCGGACGTTGTCCAAACCAATCGCACTGGTGGCGGTTCTTGTAGCGGCCACAGCAGCCAGCGGTTGCTCGAGCTTTTCGCGCGCTATCGGCGCGTCGCGCTCGTCGCCGGACGAATTCCGCGTCATGACGCACGCACCGCTGACGCTGCCGCCGGATTACAATCTGCGTCCGCCGCGTCCAGGTGAAGCGCGTCCGGGCGAAAGTGACCCGTCCAGTGAAGCGCGCGCCGCCCTTTTCGGCGACAACGTTGGCCAAGCGGCAAGCCCGGGAGAGCGCGCCTTTATCTCGGCGGCTGGCGCCACGACCGCTGACGACAACATCCGCGAACAGATCGATTACGAAGCGCAAGGCGTCGTGCGCCGCAACGAGGGCTTCGTGAATCAGCTTCTCTCGTTCGGTGGCTCCGGTGCGCCGGCTGCCGCGCCGCTCAATCCCGAACAAGAAGAGCAACGGCTCGCCAACGAAGAATCCATTCGCCGCGCCACGGGCGGCGGTCAGGTGATCATTTCGCGTGATCGTGGCGGCTTCAAGCTGCCGGGCACCTGAGCGTCTTGGTCGGCGGGGTAGGCCAGCGCTTCATCGCAGCATGTCTCGCACTACTGGCGCTGACAGCGTCGGCGCATGCGCGCGAATTCATCCGGCCTGAAACCTTCACGCTCCGCAACGGCCTGCAGGTCGTGGTGATTACCGACCGGCGCGCGCCGGTGGTCACGCACATGCTCTGGTATCGCGTCGGCGCTGCGGACGAGCCACGGGGATCCTCCGGCATCGCGCACTTCTTCGAACACCTGATGTTCAAGGGCACCCGACAGATCGCGCCTGGTGAGTTCTCGCGCACCGTTGCTCGAAACGGCGGCGAGGACAACGCGTTCACAAACTGGGACTACACCGCCTATTTCGAGCGCATTGCGCGCGATCGGATTGAGCTTGTGATGCGCATGGAAGCGGATCGCATGCGCAATTTGCAGTTCTCGGATGAGACGTTCGCTTCAGAGCGTGACGTGATCGCCGAGGAACGCCGTCAGCGTGTCGACAACAATCCGGGCGCTGTGCTTGGCGAGCGCATGCGGGCAATGTTGTGGCCCCATCATCCGTACGGCACGCCGGTGATCGGCTGGCTACATGAAATCAATGCGCTCGACCGCGAAACCGCGCTGGAATTTTATCGCACCTGGTACGCGCCGAATAACGCCATCCTTGTCGTGGCGGGCGATATCGATGCGGCGGAGTTGCGCCCTCTGGCTGAGCGTCACTACGGACGGCTGCGGCCGACGCGCAATTTGCCGGCGCGCACATGGGTGACCGATCCGCCGAATGTCGGCCCGATGCGGGTGACACATAGCGACGCCAAAGTTCGCCAACCGTCGTTCTCGCGGCTCTACCGCGCGATCAGCTACGGCACCGATACCGGCCGGCAGGCTCACGCGCTCGATGTGGCGATTGAGATTCTCGGTGGCTCGGAAACCAGCCGCTTGTATCGCGCGCTCGTGGAAGAGCAGCGCATCGCGGTGAGCGCCGGTGCGAGCGCGAGTTCATCGGGATTGGGTGGCGGCAGCGTTTCAGTTTGGGCGACGCCGGTTGAAGGCGTAACGTTGGAGCAGGTGGAGAGGGCCGCGGACGCGGTGATCGCCACATACCTGCGCGATGGCCCGACGGAGGCGGAGTTGACGCGTGCGCGAAATCTGCTCACTGCCAACGCCGTTTATTCGCGCGATAGCCAGGAGAGTCTCGCTAATATCTATGGCGCGTCTCTGGCGCAGGGCGAGAGCATCGATGATGTCGTGAACTGGCCCGCCGATATCGAAGCGGTCACCCGCGATGACGTTGCAGCGATCGCCCGCCAGACGCTCGATATCAACGCATCCGTTACCGGCTGGCTGATGCCGGAGGCGGAGGAATGAAGCATCTCGCGCTTGCAATCGCGCTCGCATTCGCCTCGCTCGCCCCTGCCTACGCGCAGGCGCAATCGGAAAGCGCGGCTTCGCGTTATGGTGTCGATGTCGAGCGCATAGTCTCGCCTGGCGGTGTCGAGGCTTGGCTGGTTTCAGACGCCACGGTGCCGATGATTGTGATGCGCGCCTACTGGCGTGGCGGCTCAGCGATTGAGCCCGAAAATCTGGTCGGCGTCACCAGCGTGATGGCCGACATGATGACCGAAGGCTCCGGCTCGATGAACGCCAATGCGTTCAAGGAGCGGCTGCAAGATCTCAATATGTCGCTGAGCTTTGGCGCCGGATGGGATGGCGTTGGCATGAGTCTGACGACGCTGAGCGAGAACCGCGATGCGGCGTTCGAAATGGCGCGCTTGGCGCTCCATGAACCACGTTTTGACGCTGAGCCGCTGGCGCGGATCAAGCGGCAGATGCTGGTCGGACTGCGCACGCGTGAAACCAATGCGAGCTACCTGGCCAATCTGGCGCTCGACCAGGCGCTCTATCCCGACCACCCGTACGCACGCCGAACCAACCGCGAAGGCATCGAGGCGATCAACCGCGCGGCGCTGCAGCAGCGGCACGCAGCGCTTTTCAATCGCGCGTCGCTCCAGATCACAATTGTCGGCGACATTAGCGCCGCCGACGCAGGCCGGGCGGTTGATGCGATCTTCTCCGCATTGCCGCAGGGGGCGCCGCCCCCGGAACCAGCGCAAGTTAGGCTGGCCGAGCCGACGCCGCTGATCGTACGCACACTGCCTCAGCCGCAAAGCCTGGTGCTATTCGCTGGGCCGGGCATCCAGGACGAGGATCCCGATTGGATCCCGCTTGCTGTCGCCAACTACATTCTCGGCGGCGGCGGATTTTCCTCACGGCTGATGAGCGAGGTGCGTGAGCAGCGCGGCCTCGTTTACGGCATCGGCACTGGGCCCTCGATCCGTGAGCACCTGGCGATCGTGCGCGGTTCAGCGCAGACGGAAAACGCCGATGTGCGCGAAGCGATCGACGTGATCCGCGCGGAGATGGCGCGGCTACACGCGGATGGCGCAACGCAAACCGAGGTGAACGACGCGATTACCTATCTCACCGGCTCGTTTGCGCTCGATCTCGATAGCAATGTCAAGATTGCCAACGTCGTTCACGGCTACCAGGCAGCAGGGCGGGGCATCGACTACATCAACCGCCGCAACGATCTGATCCGGGCGGTCACGCTCGCGGACGTCAATCGCGTCATCCGCCGCCTCTTCGACCCGGATGACTTTACCTTCGTGGTGGTGGGCCAGCCGGAAGGGCTGGAAGCGACGCCGCAGCGTTAGCTGACCGAACGGCAATAGTGACGTACACCTCTGTATGGTGCTAAGCCGCGCGTCAGAGGAAACGCGCGATGACACAAGAACTGGAAGCCTTCCGCGCCGAGACACGGGCTTGGCTGGAAGCAAACTGCCCGCCTTCGATGCGCACGCCGATGACCGGCGAAGACGACGCCGTCTGGGGCGGGCGCAATTACGAGTTCAAGAATCCTGAAGCCAAGCTCTGGCTGGAGCGCATGGGCTCGAAGGGCTGGACCGCGCCGACATGGCCAGTCGAGTACGGCGGCGGTGGATTGAGCGCCGATCAGAACCGCGTGTTGCAGAGTGAGCTCAAGAAGATCGGCGCGCGGCCGCCGCTGTTTTCGTTCGGACTCTGGATGTTGGGTCCGGTGCTGCTCGAGTACGCTAACGAGGAGCAAAAGAAAGAACATCTGCCAAAGATCGTGCGCGGTGAAAATCGTTGGTGCCAAGGCTATTCGGAGCCGGGCGCGGGGAGCGATCTCGCGGGGCTGCAGACCCAGTGCGAGGACAAGGGCGATCACTGGCTGATCAACGGCCAGAAGGTTTGGACCTCGTACGCGAACTTCGCCGATTGGTGCTTTTGCTTGGTGCGCACGGATACGAGCGTGAAGCACGAGGGCATTTCGTTCGTGCTGATCGACATGACGACGCCGGGCGTCGAAACGCGGCCGATCAAACTGATTTCGGGCTCCTCGCCGTTCTGCGAGACGTTCTTCACGGACGTGAAGATTCCGAAGGGCAATATAGTCGGGCGCCTCAATGGCGGCTGGGAAATCGCCAAGCGGTTGCTGCAATACGAGCGCACCAACATTTCGGGCTTCGGCTCCAACACGCGCGTTGATGTGGTCGACCTGGCGAAGAAGCATGTCGGCGTAGCGGGCGGCGTGCTGGAAGATCGCGACCTGCGGGCGCGGATAGCCGCGCATAAGATGACGGAGCGCGCTTACGCGTTGTCCGTGCAGCGCGCACAAGAAGAGGCGAAGGCCGGCGGCAATGTCAGTCACATGGCCTCGATGTTCAAAGTCGCGGGCGCGACTTTGAACCAGGATCGCTGCGAGTTGATGGTGGAAGCGGCGGGCAATCGCGCGCTGGGCTGGTCGGGTGAAGGTTTCTCGGCCGACGATCTCGCCACCACGCGCGGCTGGTTGCGGTCGAAAGGCAATTCGATCGAAGGCGGCACCACCGAAATCAACCTCAACGTCGTCGCCAAGCGGGTGCTTGGACTGCGAGACACACAATGACGTTCACTTTGAATGACGATGCGCGCATGCTGAAGGACACGGCGCGTGATTTTTTCCGCGAACAGGCGCCGGTGGCGCGCCTGCGTAAGCAGCGCGATGCGAAGCAAAATGGCCGCGATCCGGATTTGTGGCGCGAGATCGCGGGGCTTGGCCTCGCTGGCGTGATCGTTCCGGAAGTGTATGGCGGCTCCGGCCTGGGATACGTCGCGCTGGGCGCGGTGCTTGAGGAGAGCGGGCGCACGCTTGTTGCCTCGCCGCTTCATTCTTCCGCGCTTGCGGGCGCAAGCGCGCTGCTGCTGGCCGGCACGGATGCACAGAAGCAGGAATGGTTGCCGAAGATCGCATCGGGTGAGGTCATCGCAACGATCGCGGTCGATGAGGGCGCGCATCACGCGCCGGGCAAGTCGAAGCTCAAATATGAGGGCGGCAAGCTCACCGGCGCCAAGCAATATGTTGCCGACGGCCACATCGCCGATCTCATCATAGTTGTTGGTGCGGGTGCGCTTTATCTCGTGAAAGCCGATGCGGCCGGCCTCAAGCGCCGCGAACTGATCACGGCCGACAGCCGCGGCGCCGCAGACCTGACGTTCGAAGCAACGCCCGCCGAAAAGATGAGCGGCGGCGCCGACGTGATCGACGCGATCCTCGATCGTGCGCGCATTGGCCTTGCCGCTGAAATGGTGGGGCAGGCCAGTGAAGCGTTCGAGATCACCAGCGAGTATCTGAAAACACGCCGCCAGTTTGGTCAGGTGATCGGCGGCTTCCAGGCGCTGCAACATCGCGCGGCGAAGCTCTTCACAGACCTGGAGCTCACGCGCTCATGCGTGTTGGCGGCGCTCGATGCGCTCGATCGCAATGCGAATAACGTCGCGGAGTATGCGAGTCTGGCGAAGGCGCGCGCGTGTGAGACGCTGCATCTGGCGTCAAACGAGATGGTGCAGCTTCACGGCGGCATCGGCATGACCGATGCCCACGACGCGGGGCTCTATCTGAAGCGCGCCCGCGCCGCCGAAGCGCTCTACGGCGGCGCGAGCTTCCATCGCGATCGGTACGCGACGCTGCTGGGTTTCTAGGCTTTCGGCCTCGAGACCCAGAAGAGACGCGCCCCTAGGCGGCGACGCGCGCGTCGGCGTCAAATTCCTTGCGCCAAGTGGTCACGAGCGCCCGGTTGTCATGATCCCATGGGTGGAAGCCAGGCTTGAACCAGGCGAGGAACAGCTTCCAGCCGCGGCCAAAGATGCCGGGTTCGCGCCACAGAAAGCGCTTCACGGCTTTCAGAGCGTCTTTCTTCGAGTAGCCGTCAGCCTCAAGCAAATGGGCGGCGT
This sequence comes from Hyphomonadaceae bacterium, assembly GCA_050184605.1. GTDB lineage: Bacteria > Pseudomonadota > Alphaproteobacteria > Caulobacterales > Aquidulcibacteraceae > Vitreimonas. The sequence goes on from JBFXAE010000001.1 coordinate 90,500, forward strand.
AGTTGGCGATGTTGCGCGGGAACATCACGCCAATGATCGCCATCACCATGCAGCGGCGGAAGTAGCGCTGGAACGGCGTCCAATCTTTCGTGGCGACCATGAAGACGTCGAAGGCGACTGCTTTGTGTTCGGTTTCTTCCATGGCGTGCCAGCGCCACATGCGTTCGACGCCGGGAGGGGCGCCGTTGAACAGGTGTTGGTTGGCGGCGTGGATGTCGGCCATCATCGAGGTGATGTGCTCAAGCGCGATGGTGGAGAGCAGCATGCGCATCGGACCGCGTGAACGGGCGATGCTGACGCGTTCTTTAATGCTCTCTTCGATGTAGGCGACATCGTAGAAGTCGCGGTCGATCAGTTGATTGAGCGTGTGGTGCTCGCGCGAATGGATCGATTCTTGGACGATGAAGCCCTTCACGTCTTCAGCCAGCTTGCCGTCAACACGATCGCGATAGGCGCGCACGGCATCGATGAACATCCGCTCGCCATCCGGGAACGTAAGCGAGAGTGCGTTGAAGACGGCCGTGCCAACCGGATCGCCGCCGAGCCAATGGCGGGCCTTCTCGTCCTCGAAATCGAAGCGGATGTCGCGCGGCGGAATCTTCACGTCGACAGGGGTGGTTTTGGCGGTGGCCATGGCTCTTGCCTCGGGGAGGGGGCTAGACTTGCTTGCATCGTCAAACTGGGCTCTACTGACAAAAATGTCAATAAATAAAATCAGCAAGGTCCGGCTTCGGCGCGCGCCGGCGGAGGCGCGCGACAACATATTGAATGCAGCTGAAAAATTGCTGCTGGAACGAGGGCCGTTGGCGCTGAAGCTGGCCGATGTGGCCGCCGCCGCCGGCATCGCCAACGCCAGCGTCATCCACCATTTCGGTTCGATCGACGAACTGCACGCGGCGCTGATGGAGCGAATGGTGGCGCAGCTGATCGCCGACGTGTTGGCGATCGCCGATCAGGGCGGCGAGCGCGACGATCAGCAGGAGGCGGTGTTTCAGGCGCTGTTCGACGTGTTCGAAAAGCGCGGCGCCTCACGGCTCGCGGCGTGGCTCGAACTCACGGGCGAATGGCGGCGTATGACGCACATCCGCGACGCGGTGCGCGATGTTGTAATGAAGCGCGCTTCGTTCGGCGATGTGACGCCACAGCAAGCGGAAGATTTGGTGCTGATCAGCGTGGCGATGGCGATGGGCGTCGGTCTGTTCGGCCACTCGCTCGCGGAGCTTATGGGTAAGCCCGAGGAGCATACCAGCGCGCTGGCGACGGAGGTGCTGCGCGTCTTTCACGCCGCGCGGCGGGCTGAGTGATGAATGGTCTGGGCGGCTGGATTTGAACCAACGACCTCCTGCTCCCAAGGCAGGCGCTCTCCGCGGGCTGAGCTACGCCCAGACATTCATGGCTGCCCGTCCTCGACTCGAACGAGGATTTCCGGAACCAAACTCCGGCGTCCTACCAATTAGACGAACGGGCAGTGGCTCACGCTTCCCGGTCACGCGAAGCGTGAGCCGGGAAGCGTAAGGGCTAGCCCTTTACGCACACGACCTGACGCAGCGTGTGCACCACGTCGATCAAGTCCGACTGCGCGGCCATGACGGCGTCGATGTCCTTGTAGGCCATCGGTGTTTCGTCGATCACGCCAGCGTCCTTGCGGCACTCCACGCCTTCGGTCGCCTTGCGGTGATCGGCGAGCGTGAAGCGCTTCTTGGCTTCGGTGCGTGACATCGCGCGCCCGGCCCCGTGCGAGCAGGTGCAGAACGAATCCTCGTTGCCCTTGCCGCGCACGATGAACGACTTTGCCCCCATCGAGCCGGGGATGATGCCAAGCTCGCCAACACCGGCGCGCACAGCGCCCTTGCGGGTCACCCACACCTCGGCGCCGAAGTGCCGTTCACGCGCCACGTAATTGTGGTGGCAGTTCACGGCGTGCTTCTCGAGCCTGAACTTGCGGACGTTGTCGCGGAGCGCACGCAGGGTGCGATCCATCATCACCTCGCGGTTGGCGCGCGCATAGTCCTGCGCCCAGCCGACCGCCGCCACATAGTCGTCGAACAAGTCTTCGCCTTCCATGAAGAAAGCGAGGTCCTTGTCTGGCACATGGTAGCCGAGTTCGCGGCGGGCGAGTTCTTCACGGGCGCGCTCGATGAAGTACTTGCCGATCGCGTTGCCGGAGCCACGCGAACCCGAGTGCAGCATCACCCAGACGCGGTCCTCTTCGTCGAGGCAGACCTCGATGAAGTGGTTGCCGCCGCCGAGGGTGGCGAGCTGGCCCGTTTGCGACTTCGCCGACGCCTTCGGGTGCTTATCGATGATCGCGCGGTAGCGTTCATCGAGGCCGGAGTCACGATAAGTGGTCTCCACCGAAGACGGCGTTTCGCGGTGATTGCCGTTTGGCCCGTTGCCGTGCGGCACGTTTCGCTCGATCGCGCCGCGCAGGCGCGACAGCGAGTCCGGCAAATCGTTCGCCGTGAGCGAGGTGCGCATCGCCATCATCCCGCAACCGATGTCGACGCCGACAGCGGCCGGAATGATCGCGCCATTGGTCGGGATGACCGAACCGACGGTCGCGCCGATGCCGTAGTGAACGTCGGGCATCACCGCGATGTGGCTGTGGATGAACGGCAGCGAAGCGACGTTGCGCAATTGGTTTTGCGCTTCGTGCTCCACCGGCACGCCCTTTACCCAGGCCTTGATCGGCGCCTTCGCGCCTTCGATTTCTTCGTAACCGGACATGCCGGTTCTCCTTTGGTTGGGCAGTAGGCAGTGGGCAATAGGCATCAGGAAGCGTTCGCGTTTTCACGCGTTCACGCGTCGCTACTGCCAACCGCCCACTACTGCCTACTGCCTGAGCGAAGCGACCCTGGAGCGCATACGAAAAACCCCTCCAGGCCGCGCCTTGGAGGGGTTTTTCATGCTCCGAGTCAAAAGACGTCAGACGCTGAGATCCCTCCGCGCATGGATTGCCGGCTGCAGATCGCGATAAGCGACCGGCATGGGCAATTGGCGATTGATCTCAAACGTTTTCACGACACGTCTCCGAATGGGCCGCGCGTGTATCATATGATTTGCGCTGATGTCACGCGGAAAAAGTGTGGCGGACGCGGCGTGTGATCGCTGCCCATCATCACATGTCGCGGGCGATATCCTCGCCGCTGTCGCCCGCGCTGATGTCGAGCCCCTGCTCAATCAGTGCTTCCCATGCGGTCTCCGCGGTGTCGGCGAAGCGGAAGAGCGTGAGATCGGCGGCATCGATGACGCCGTGCTTCACGAGCGCGTCGAAGTTGATGATCTCGCGCCAATAGCCTTCGTCGAACAACACGATCGGCATAGCGGTGACCTTCCGCGTCTGGCGGAGTGTGAGGATTTCGAACAGCTCGTCCATCGTGCCGAAGCCGCCGGGGAAAACCACGAGCGCCTTGGTGCGCATTGCGAGATGCATTTTGCGCATCGCGAAATAGTGGAAGTTGAAGGTGAGCCCTGGCGTTGTGTAGGCGTTCGGCTCCTGCTCATGCGGCAGCGTAATGTTGAAACCGATTGCGGGCGCGCCCACCTCTCGAGCGCCACGACACGCGGCTTCCATCGCGCCGGGGCCGCCGCCAGTTGCGATGACATGGTAGTGATTGCCGCCCTCGGCGCAGAGCGCGCCGCCGAGTTGCGACGCGATGCGGCCAAATTTTCGCGCTTCCTGATACCATCGCGACTGGTTGTCTGGGCCATCCTCGCGAATGCGCGCGCTGCCGAACACCACAATCGTGGATTTGATCCGTGCACGCTGTAGCAGGGTTTCCGCCTTGGAGTATTCCAACATAAACCGGACGCCGCGCATGGACTCGCTCATCAGGAAATCCTGATCGAGTACGGCAAGCTGAAATGAGGGGCTCGCAAGCTGCTCGGCATTGGCGGCTGGGGGAGGCGTGTCTTTCGTCATGCTGCTATGCTCGGGCGTTGAGCCCCGAATCGCAATGCCTATCCGCCGTCTCCCACCCGAAGCCGTGAACCGCATCGCCGCGGGCGAGGTGATCGAACGCCCCGCCGCGGCGGTAAAGGAACTCGTCGAGAATGCGCTCGATGCGGGTGCGCGGCGGATCGCCGTGCGCGTCGAGCGCGGCGGCCTCGGGCTTATCTCGATCGAAGACGATGGCGGCGGCATTCCGCCCGATGAGCTTTCGCTCGCCGTCGAACGGCACGCGACATCGAAGCTCACCGCCAGCGCCGGCGGCGATGTCGATCTCCTGAACATTCATACGATGGGGTTTCGCGGTGAGGCTCTGCCATCGATTGGCGCTGTGGCGCGGCTTTCGATCACCTCGAAGGCTCGCGGCGTCAACGAGACTTGGTCGATCGAAGTTGAGGGCGGGCAGCTGCATCCGGTGAGGCCGGCGGCTTGGGCGGCGCTCAGCGAAAGCGGGACGCGTGTCGAGGTGCGCGATCTGTTCTTCGCGACACCGGCGCGGCTCAAATTCATGAAGTCCGAGCGCACCGAGATGATGGCGGTGTCCGACGTCGTGAAGCGGCTGGCGATGGCGCGCCCGGATGTGGCGTTCTCGCTTGAACACGATAGCCGCACATCGTTGCGGTTGCCGGCCGAGGCCGATCCGGAAAACGAAGGCCGCCGCGCGCGTCTCGCCGCGATCCTCGGCGCCGATTTCGCGCCGAACTGTATTGCCCTCGATCAGACGCGTGACACGGTTCGGCTTTCCGGCTTCGCGGGCTTGCCCACCTTCCATCGTGGTACGCGCGAGCATCAGCATCTGTTCGTAAATGGCCGTCCGGTGAAGGATAAGCTCATCGTCGGCGCGGTGCGGGCGGCGTATCAGGATTTGTTGGCGCGCGATCGCCATCCAGTGGCTGCGCTTTTCCTCGATCTGCCGCCGGATGAGGTCGACGTGAACGTGCACCCGGCGAAGACGGAAGTGCGCTTTCGCGATGCGTCGCTTGTGCGTGGGCTCATAGTTGGCGGCATTTCGCACGCGCTCGCGAGCGCGGGCCATCGTGCCTCAACCACCACGGCGCAATCGGCGCTTGGCGCCGCGCGCGCTTATGAGGCGCCGCAGCCGTTCTTGCGGCCATCCGGCGCACAGGCTTGGGCCGTGGCGGAGGAGCGCGTTGCCGCCGGCGACTTCATGATGCCTAGCGGACGTGTCGAGGAAGCGGACCGCCACCTTCCAGCCGGCATTGAGCCGCGAGATCTGGAGGAGATTGCCGGCATGATGCCGGCGGTTCAGGTCAGCGATGAAGATGCGCGTTTCTTTCCGCTCGGTGCGGCGCGGGCGCAGATACACGAGACCTACATTGTAGCGCAGACCGAAGACGGCATTGTCATTGTCGATCAGCACGCGGCGCATGAGCGGCTTGTTTATGAGCGTATGAAGCAAATGCTCGCCAATGGCGGCGTGCGCCGTCAGGTCTTGCTCATTCCAGAAGTGGTCGAACTCGATCCGAGCGAGGCGGAGGCGATCGCGGCCCGTGCGGAGGAGCTTGCACAACTGGGCCTCGTTATAGAGCCGTTCGGCCCAGGCGCCATTCTTGTGCGCGAGACGCCGGCGCTTCTTGGGCATGTTGATGCGGCGGGCATGTTGAAGGATTTGGCCGACGACATCGCCGAGCTGGGGGAGGCGCATGCGCTGAAAGAACGCCTGGAAGAGGTGTGCTCGTCCATGGCGTGCCGCGGTTCGGTACGGGCCGGACGGCGGCTCACCGCGGATGAGATGAATTCGCTATTACGCCAAATGGAGGCGACGCCGTTCTCCGGCCAATGCAATCATGGCCGCCCGACCTACGTCGAGCTCAAGCTGGCGGACATCGAGAAGCTGTTCGGTCGCCGCTAATAAAGCCCCGAAATTGCCTTGTTTCCTCCAGGTCTAAGCTTGCGTTCAGGTTGGCGCGGGAGAAGAGTGCGCGCGCGAGAGCACTCTCAACGGGGAAACACATGACATCACTCGGACGCGTTCTGGCCGCCGCGGCTGCGGTCACACTTGTTGCTGCGCCGGCCTATGCGCAGAGAATTAATTCGAACGCGCAGGGCACGTTCGGTCAGATTCAGTTGCGAACGGGGTTCACGCCTGATCCGCATGTGGTCACTGTCAATGCGGGCGGGCCAATCGATGTGGCGACGGTGAGCGACAATTGCCGTGGTTTCATCGCGGAGCGGCCGAGCTTCACGCTGCGCTATCGCGCCGGCGACGAGTATCCGCTTTATGTCGGCGTCGTTGCTGACGAAGACACAACGCTCGTCGTGAGAGGTCCAAACGGGCAATGGATGTGCGACGACGATAGCGGCGATGATCTCAATCCGGTGATCAGCTGGGAAAATCCGCGCAGCGGCCGTTATCAAATTTGGGTGGGCCGTTTCGGGACCTCGGAGTTGGCGCCGGCGCAGCTCTTCATCTCCGAGATCGCTGGCCCCGCCGACGCGGTGCCGACCGATCTGCCCGACTACACTTTGAACCCGAACTACGGCGTCATCGATCTAGTCTCCGGTTTCACGCCTGATCCGCACACGGTCACCGTGACGGCGGGCGGCGAATACAACGCCTATCAGATTCCTGGTTGTGTCGGATCGATCTCGCGCGCGCCGGACTATCGGGTGAACTTCACCGCGGGCGACGCTGGTCTGCCGCTCATTTTCTCAGCGCAATCCGAGTCTGACACGACGCTGGTCATCAACGATGCCGGCGGCAACTGGGTTTGTGATGACGATGGCGGCAACACGGGCCTCAATCCATCGATCACGTTCGCAAACCCTGTGTCTGGTCAGTATGACATCTGGGTCGGCAGCTACGCGGAGGGCGACTATCCGCAAGCGGTGCTGCACGTTTCGGAACTGACGTCGAACTAAGCTCAACGCTTGACGACAAGCTAGGCCGCGCGCCGAAAGGAGCGCGGCCTTTTGCTTACCAGGCGCCGGTGTTTGGCATCGAAGCCCACGGCTCCTGCGGCGGCAGGCGATCGCCCTCCTGCAACAACTCTATCGAGATGCCGTCGGGCGAGCGCACGAATGCCATGTGACCATCGCGCGGCGGGCGGTTGATGGTGACGCCGTTGTCCATCAGTCTTTGACAGAGCGCGTAGATGTCCTTCACGCGATAGGCGAGGTGGCCGAAATTGCGGCCGCCGCCGTATTCGTGCTCATCCCAATTATAGGTGAGTTCGACCATCGGCGCCTTCCGCTCGCGCGCGAGTTCGACATCATCCGGCGCAGCGAGGAACACCAGCGTGAAACGCCCGCCTTCATTGTCGAAACGGTTCATCTCAACCAAGCCGAGCTTGGTGCAGAAGAAATCGAGTGCGGCGTCGAGATCGCCGACGCGGATCATGGTGTGGAGATAACGCATTAGGCAGTCACCTTGCGGCCGGCGATGGCCGCGACTTTGTAGTGGTTGAAGAGCCAGTAGAGCTTCCGCATCGAGCGCTTCCACTGTTTCCAGCCGAGGAACGGAAACCAGAAGCGCAGGAAGTGCCGGAAGAAGAGCGTGACCGGGCGCTTCTTGATGTGCACCCAGTAGGTCTCGCCGATGAGTTCTTGCTTATCGATGATCTCTTGCCCCGCAAACATCGCCGCGAGTTCATCGGGCGAAGGCCGGAACATCGTGTCGATGGGATCATTGTGCTGGTGATAGCTCGACGGCACCGTGATGAAGAACATGCCGCCTTCGGGGATCATTTTCAGAATGCGGCGCGTCAACTCATCGCGATCGACGACGTGTTCGTACATGTGCGTGCAGATGACGGACTTTGGTTTCGTCGCCAGAATTTTCGCAAGGTCTTCATCGTTGAAGATGTCACCGGCGATATCGACGCCTTCCGCCGCCTTCAAATCCGAGTGGATCACTTTCACGCCGCGCGCTTCGAGCGGACCGAACACCAGTTCGTTGACGTAGGGTTGCTCCTTCTCGCGATACGCCTTGGTGGACGAACCGAGGTTCAGCGCGGGCGAAATGTCCTGCGGATCGAGACGCGCAAGCGTCGCGCCCAGCCATGCCGCATCACATTTCATCATCGCAGGAAGCGCCTCTTTTGGTGCGGCGAGCAACATAGGGACCGCGTCATAGCCCGGCAACCTACCAAGTCGCGCTCACCGGCGCGCCTTTGAACACCTCGGCCAAGCGGCGCAGCGTCGCCGGCGTGGTTCCTTCCGGCGGGTTGGCGGGATCGAAGAAGCCGCGTTCGGCAATCTCATTGTTGGCGCGGGGCGGGCACGGCTTCCAGGCGCCGATCCGGTAGAGTCCGATATGATCTCCCGCATAGTTCGCGTGGTTGGAATAGAGCGCGAAGATCGTTGGCGTATCGATCGCCTTGATGCCCGCTTCTTCCTCCATCTCGCGTGCGATGGCGAAAGGCGCGGTTTCGCCGCGCTCGACGCCTCCGCCGGGCAAGTGCCAGCCGCGCAAATAGGTGTGCTTGATCAGCATAACGTGGCCCGCATCATTCGTTGCGACGCCGCGTACGCCGAGTGTCGCGCCGCGGCTGAAGCGCCAATAGGTGCGAAACACCGGCGTGATGATCCGCTCGTATTTTACCCGCCAGTTGTCCATTTTCGTGGGGCCGCCTTGCAAGAACGCGGCTTTTCACATTGCGTCCGCCGCCGCTCAAGTCTTTGATCTGAGCCATATCGCGCTTTTGTGTGCGCGACATGTGCGCACGGTCGCCAACTGCGCATCAAGCTTGCTTGGAGTACCGGCCCCTGCCATCCGCGCGGACCATGAGCCAATTCATTATGCCGCCGCCGAAGATCGCGGGCGGCCCATACGTCATGGGCGTGCTGAACGTCACGCCGGATTCCTTTTCCGATGGGGGCGCTCACGAGGGCGCAGCAGCTCCGCACGCGCTGGCGATGCTGGAAGCGGGAGCTGACATCATCGACATCGGCGGCGAGTCCACGCGCCCGGGCGCCGCTCCGGTGGAGGAAGGCCAGGAAATCGCCCGCGTGGTGCCGGTGATCGCCGCCCTCCGCGCCGCGACCAAGGCGCCGATCTCCATCGACACGATGAAAGCGTCGGTGGCGGTGGCGGCGCTGCAAGCCGGCGCATCGATCTGGAATGACGTTGCGGCGCTGCAGTCGCCCGGCGCGCTCGAAACCGCCGCGGCTTTGCGCCGGCCGGTTATCCTCATGCACATGCAGGGCGAGCCCCGCACGATGCAGAACGATCCGCGCTACGGCGATGTCGTCGCCGAAGTGATCGCCTTCCTGAAAGCGCGGGTGGCGGCGGCCGAAGCGAAGGGAGTCGAGAATATCTGGGTTGATCCCGGCGTCGGCTTCGGCAAGACGCTCGATCACAATCTGGCGCTGCTCAATAATGTCGGCCGCATCCGGGAAGAGACCGGGCGCCCCGTCCTCATAGGCGCTTCGCGCAAGCGCTTCATCGCCGCCATCGACGAGCGCGCGAAGGATGCCGGCAAGGATCGCCTCGGCGGCTCGATCGCCGCGGCGCTCCTGGCGGCGCAAAACGGCGCGGACATGGTGCGCGTCCACGACGTGGCCGAGACCGTGCAGGCGTTGAAGGTGTGGCGAGCCAGTCAGCGTTAGCCTATTTGGAGCGCATGAGTTCCAAACCCAAAGGCCGCGTCCTCATTATTGCCGGTTCAGATTCCGGTGGCGGCGCGGGCATCCAGGCTGACATTAAGACCGTGAGCGCGCTCGGCGGCTTCGCGATGACGGCGGTCACCGCTGTCACTGTGCAGAACACGCTTGGCGTCACCGGCGTTCACGCCATTCCGCCCGAAACTGTGCGCGCGCAGATCGAAGCGGTGATGAGCGATCTCGGCGCCGATACCTGGAAGATCGGCATGATGGGCTCGGCCGATCATGTGCGGGCGGTGATGGACGCTTGGTACGCAGTGGGCGATGGCGCGCCGGTCATTCTTGATCCGGTGATGATCGCCAAGGGCGGCGCCTCGCTTCTGGAGGAGGACGCGATCGCTGTGATCCGCGACGAGCTGATGCCGGTGGCGGCGTTGGTCACGCCGAACGCGCCCGAAGCCGAGGCGCTCACCGGGGTGTCCGTGCGTGATCTGGATGGTCAGATGGACGCGGCGGACGTTCTGGTAAACCGGCTCGGCGCGTGGTCGGCTTTAGTGAAGGGCGGCCACATCCATGGCGCCACCGTGCGCGATGTGCTGCTGACGCAAGACGGCTATCGGGTTTTCGAAAGCCCGCGCATCGATACCAAGGCGACGCACGGCACTGGCTGCACGCTCGCTTCGGCTATCGCTGCCTACAACTCGCTCGGCGAGGAGCTGGAGCCCTCCATCGAAAAGGCGCGCGCGTATCTGATGGAGGCGATCCGCAACGCGCCGGGTTTCGGGCAGGGCCACCAGCCGCTTGGCCACAACTGGCCGTGCAAGCTCGCCTAGGAGGCGAACGGCGCTCACCCCTAACCGCGCAGATGCTGGCGCGCGCGGGTCCGAGCGGCCATAGCTGAAAGCGATGAAAATCTGGATCGTGCATGCCTTCACGGACCGCCTGTTCACCGGCAACCCGGCCGCCGTGGTGCCGCTTGAACGCTGGCTGCCTGACGCCGTGCTGCAAGCGATCGCGACTGAGAACAAGCTGAGTGAGACTGCCTTCGTCGTGCCTACGGGGCTCAAGGGCAATTACCAGCTGCGCTGGTTCACGCCCGCGACCGAAGTGCCGCTCTGCGGCCATGCCACGCTTGCCGCCGGCGCGATGTTGTTAAGCGAGATCGATCCGAGCCTGGAAGTGGTCGTGTTCGACACCCATGCCGGCGCCCTGATCGTGCGCACGACGCCGGAAGGCTACACACTCGATCTGCCGCGCCGTCAGCGCACGCCGTGGACGCCGGATGAGAGCATCAGCGCCGCGCTTGGCGGCGTCGAGATCGTCGATGCGTTCATAGGCGAATACGCCAATGTCGTCGTTGAAGACGAAGCCACGTTGCGCAACCTGAAGCCGGACTTCGCGGCGCTCAATGTGGCCGTTCGCGGCCCGCGCCAAGGCATGATCGGGGTCACCGCGCCGGCCGATGAGGGCCAGCCCTACGATTTCGTCTCGCGCTTCTTCTGCCCCGGCGTCGGCATTGACGAAGATCCCGTGACGGGCTCGTCGTTTGCGGATCTGGCGCCGTATTGGTGCGACCGCTTCGATCTTGAAAGTGTCGTGGGCTTCCAAGCCTCCAAGCGCGGCGGCTACATGCGGGCGGTGCAAACGCTCTCCAGCGTGCGGTTGCTGGGGCAGGTTTCTGTTTATCTGCGTGGCGAACTCGATAGCTCGCTGGCGCGTCTGCACAATCGGATGGACGAGCATCCGGAAGCGCCAAAGCGCAAGAAGCGCCGCGCGCGCACAGCCAAGCAATTGCCGGCAATCTTCGAGGAGCCGTTGATCCCAGGCCTCGAACCGGCCGCACCGCCGCCGCCGCCCACCTCCCATCCCACGCCGCCCGAGCTGGATGAGCACACGCCGCCCGCGCCGCGGATCGTGGTGACCGAGTAATTCACCGACACTGCGGTCAAGGAATGCGCCGCAGTGGACATATCTCCCGAACCAGCGCACCACGGTTAGCGGGCCATCCGCTCCCAACGGCGGACGCCCATCTGTGAGGATGGGAGGTTAGTTGATGACAGGTACCGCGAAGCCGGCAGTGCGCCCGGCTGATCCCCGATTTTCTTCGGGTCCCACCAAAAAACGTCCTGGCTGGAGCACAGACGCGTTGAAGGACGCGGCGCTTGGTCGTTCGCACCGCGCTAAGCCGGGCAAAGCCAAACTCAAGGAAGCGATTGATCGGACCCGCGCCATTCTCGGCGTGCCGGATAGCCACAAGATTGCGATCGTTCCGGCTTCCGATACGGGCGCCGTCGAGATGGTGATGTGGTCGATGCTCGGCGCGCGGCCGGTCGATATTTTCGCTTGGGAGAGCTTTGGCGAAGAATGGGTCACGGACGCGAAGCAGCTGAAGCTCGACGCCAGTGTGCATAGCGCGGGCTATGGCGCGCTACCGAACCTCGCGCTGGCGCGCAAGGACGCCGACATTATCTTCACTCAGAACGGCACGACCTCTGGCGTGCGCGTGCCGAACTTCGATTGGATCGCAGCAGATCGCGAGGGCATCACCATCAACGATGCGACGAGCGCGGTTTTCGCGCAGCCGATCGATTGGTCGAAGTGCGATGTGACGACGTTCTCGTGGCAGAAGGTGCTGGGCGGCGAGGCCGCGCACGGCATGCTGATCCTCTCGCCCCGCGCGATCTCGCGGCTGGAGAGCTTCACGCCGGAGCGGCCGATTCCCAAGATTTTCCGGCTGACGAAGAAGGGAAAAGTCGATCTCGAGATCTTCGAAGGCTCGACCATCAACACGCCCTCGCTGCTGGCGACGGAAGATTACATCGACGCGCTGAAGTGGGCGGAAAGCATCGGTGGTCTGGCCGCCCTGCATGCGCGCGCCGACGCCAACACGAAGGTGCTGGCCGATTGGGCAGAGAAGACGCCGTGGATCGATTTTCTTGCGCTCGATCCGGCGACGCGTTCGAACACGAGCGTGTGTCTCAAGGTTGTCGATCCGCGCGTCACCGCGCTCAACGATGAAGTGCAGGCGGAGTTCGCCAAGAAGCTCGCGTCTTTGCTCGAAAAAGAAGGCGTGGCGTTCGACGCCGCTTCGTACCGCGCGGCTCCTCCGGGTCTACGCATTTGGTGCGGCGCGACGATTGACGCTTCGGATGTCGCGGCGCTCTGCCCATGGATCGAATGGGCGTTCGCCGCGCTTGTCGCCGAGATTTCCAACAAAGCCGCCTAACGCACTCTCATTCCGGACGCGCGGAGCGCGATCCGGAAGCCAGAGCGAGCGACGGAGCGGCGGCCCTGGGCCCCGGGTCTTCACTTCGTTCCGCCCGGAATGAGACTTTGAATTTGCAGGAAACAACAGATGCCTAAAGTCCTTATCAGCGACGAACTCAGCGAAGCTGCCGTCAATATTTTCAGGACGCGCGGCATTGAGGTTGATTTCCAACCTCACCTCGGCCCGGATGCGGCGAAGCTGAAGGAGATCATCGGCAATTATGATGGGCTCGCCATTCGCTCGGCGACCAAGGTGAAGCCGGACATCATCGCAGCGGCCAAAAATCTCAAGGTCATCGGCCGCGCCGGCATCGGCGTTGACAACGTCGATATCCCCGCCGCTACCGCCAAGGGCATCGTGGTGATGAACACGCCGTTCGGCAATTCGATCACCACGGCGGAACACGCGATCGCGCTGATGTTTGCAGCAGCGCGCCAGATCGCTGTGGCTGATGCGTCGACGCAGGCCGGCAAGTGGGAAAAGAACCGCTTCATGGGCCGCGAACTCTACGCCAAGACGCTGGGGCTCATTGGCTGCGGCAATATCGGCTCGATCGTCGCCGATCGCGCGCTTGGCCTGAAAATGAAGGTCATCGCCTACGATCCGTTCTTAAGCGCCGAACGGGCGGTGCAGATCGGCGTCGAGAAGGTTGAGCTTGAAGATTTGCTGCCGCGCGCGGATGTGATTTCGCTGCATGTGCCGATGACGGACAAGACCAAGAACATTCTCTCGCGCGAAGCTTTGGCGAAGACGAAGCCGGGCGTGATCATTGTCAACGCCGCGCGCGGTGGGCTGGTTGATGAAGCAGCGTTGCGCGAGGCGCTGGAAAGTGAACACGTCGCGGCGGCGGGTTTCGATGTGTTCACCGTCGAGCCGGCGAAGGAGAATGTGCTGTTCGGCGCGCCGAACTTCATTGCCACGCCGCACCTCGGCGCCTCGACCAATGAGGCGCAGGAGAACGTGGCGCTGCAAGTCGCCGAGCAGATGAGCGATTATTTGCTCACCGGCGCGGTCACCAATGCGCTCAATATGCCTTCGATCACGGCGGAAGAAGCGCCGCGGCTGAAGCCGTTCGCGGCGTTGGCGGAGAAGCTTGGCGCCTTTGCCGGCCAGATTGTCGATGAAGGTCTCGATGAGGTCGAGGTCGAGTACGAAGGCGATGTCACCAAGCTCAACATGAAGCCGCTGACGGCTGCGGCGCTGGCGGGCGTGCTGCGGCCGTTGCTGCAGGACGTGAACGTGGTCTCCGCGCCGGCGCTGCTGAAGGAGCGCGGCGCGGTGCTGACGGAAAGCACGCGCGAAACTTCGCCCACCTATGACAGCCTCATCCGCATCAAAGTGAAGACTGGCGGCGGATGGCGGACGCTGGCGGGCGCGGTTATCGCGGGGCAGCCGCGGATCGTTGAAGTGAAGGGCATGTCGCTTGAGGCGCCGTTCCAGACCAACACGCTCTACATTAACAATTCCGACAAGCCGGGCTTCATCGGCGCGCTCGGCACGCTCCTGGGCGACGCGCAAATCAATATTGCGACGTTCCATCTTGGCCGTGAGGGCGCTGGCGCCGAGGCGATCGCGTTGGTTGGCGTCGATCAGCCGCTGCCCGAGCCGGTCATGGCGAAGCTCAAGGCGCTGCCGCAGGTGCGCTACGCCAAATTGCTGCGGTTTTAGTAGGAACTCAGCGCAGCGAAGCGCGTTATCGCCCGTAGCCGGAAATATAGCGGCGCGAGGGGATATGCATGAAGCTGAAGCTGCTTGGCTCGACGCTGCTCATCGCAATCGCAGCGATCGTGACGCCTGCGCGCGCCGAGATCGAAGAGGTTCGTGTCGGCGCAGTCGGCAATATCCGCGATGATCACGGCGAGATCGTCGAGGGCAAGCACGAGGGCGCCAATATCGAATTGGAGTTCGTCTCCAACTCACCGGACTTTCTGAACATCATCGGCTCGCCGCGCCCGTACTTCTTCGGTTCCATCGCCACCGACGAGGACGGCGTGAATTTTGGCGGCCTCGGCGTGATCTGGCGCTGGGAGTTTGCCGACGGCTGGGCGTTCGAGCCGGGCTTTGGCTACATCATCCATGACGGCGAGATCGATAACCCGTACCCGGAGGGTTCACCCGAGGGCATCGCCTTCGAGGCGGACAACCAGCTGCTCGGCTCGCGGGACTTGTTCCGCACCACGTTCGCGTTGGAGCGCGAGTTCGACGAACGTGCGGCCATGCAATTGTACTGGGAACACATGAGCCACGGCCAAATCCTCGACCGTGGCCGGAATCAAGGACTTGATTACGTCGGCCTGCGCTTCCTCTACCGTTTCGACCCCGATCCGGCGGATTAAGCCGCTTTCCTCGCCAACCGCAGCCGCGCTAGGTTGCGCCTGATTTTTGGGGAGACGGACATGCGGGGGACAACGGCGGGCATCGCTGCTTTCGGCGCCATGATGGCGCTCGCGCCGCAGGCTCAAGCGGGCGTCGATGAAATCCATGTCGGGGTGATGGCGCACAATATCTGCGTCATCGATTGCAAGAACGCCGACAAGGAAGATGGGCCGAACATCGAGTTTCAGGTGTCTTTCGATTCACCGGGCTTCTTGAGCTGGGCCGGCGCGCCGCAGCCCTACATCATGGCGTCGGTGAACACGGCGGGTAATACGAGCTTCGGCGGCTTCGGTCTCGAATGGCGCTGGGAGTTCGCGGAAGGCTGGGCGCTTGAGCCTGGCGTTGGCTATGTCATTCACGATGGCGCGACCGAAAATCCATTCCCAGGCGGTTCGCCGGAGAGTGTGGCCTTCGCGGAAGAAAATGTGCTGCTCGGCTCGGAAGACCTGTTCCGCACCTCGATCGGGCTTACGCGCGATTTCGAAGGCCCATGGGAAGCACAGCTTTTCTTCGAGCATCTGAGCCACGGCCAGATCATCGGTGACGGCCACAATCAAGGTATCGATCAGCTTGGCATTCGCTTTGGCTATCAATTTGGTGAGTAGGCGGTGGTCAATCGTCAGTAGGGCCGCGGCGCGACTGACTACTGACTAAGGACAACTGACCTCCAGAAAGGGGGACGCACATGGGCGCTCATTTGCGCGAACGATTCAGCCGGCCGGGTCCGAAGCGTATCTTGGCGTTGGATGGCGGCGGCTCCCGCGGCCTGCTGAGCCTTGGTGTCTTAGAGAAGCTTGAACGGCATCTGGCCGAGCGCAGCGGTCAGGGCGACAAATTCCGCCTCGCGCACTATTTCGATCTGATCGGCGGCACCTCGACGGGCGCGATCATCGCAACGACTTTGGCGCTGGAATGGCGCGTGCGCGATGTGGTTGAGCTCTATTTCAAGCTTCTGCCGGCGATCTTCGAGCGTCCGCAAGTGCCGGGCCCCTTTCGCGTTCTGATCCCGGCGTTCAAGAACAAGGCGCTGACGCAGGCGCTCAACGAATATCTCGGCGATCGTCAGCTGAGTTCGGAAGACCTCAAGACGGGCCTCGCCATCCACGCCAAGCGCATCGATAGCGGCTCGGCTTGGATTCTCGTGAACAATCCGGACTGGTGCTACTTCAACGCGCGCTCGGACAGTGACGGGATTCCCAACTCGGAATTCTATCTCCGCGATCTGGTTCAATCATCTGCGGCAGCGCCGACCTACTTCTCCGACGTCCGTGTGCCGCTGATCCACGACAAGCGCGGCAACGTCTCAGGCTATGCCCACTTCTTCGATGGCGGCGTGAGCCCAAACAACAATCCAGCGCTGCAATTGCTGCTCACCGTTACCGAGCCCGCGTTCGGCTTTAATTGGAAAACCGGAGAGGACGATCTTCTGATCTGGTCGGTCGGCACCGGTTATGTGCGCAAGCGCTTTGAGAAGAGGAATCGCAAGCGCCGTTCAAGCGCCAAGCCGATCGGCGATTTCAGCAGGCTCATGTATTCAAGCAAGGTGATGGCCGCGCTTGAGGGCTACAATCACGATATCTGCCAGCAGCAGATCACGACGCTGCAAATGCTCTCGCGGCCCAGGTTCCCTTGGTATGTGAATTCCGAAGTCAAGATGCAAACGGCGACGCCGTTGCTTTCACAGGCGCCGGTGCTGACGTTCCAGCGTTACGATGCGCGTTTGGAAATCGAGGAAGAAGAGTTTCGACGGCCCGAGCATATCGAGAGTCTTCTCGGCGAGCAGATGAAGCCGAAATTGGTCGATCAGCTCCGCAAGCTCGACATCAAGGACCGCGATCTGCTCGATATCTTGTATCGAACCGGCGAAGCGCTGGGCGCGGCGCAGCTCCTGCATCGCGACTCAACCGACAACAATCCTAAGCGGAGCGCCGCGATCGCGCCGGATTGGCCGCCGGCGAAGTTCGATCCGTGGCGTCCAGCCGCGCCGACGGCGGAAACGCCGCTCCCGGCGCCGCCGCAGGCCTGATCTGACGGCGCTGCGGCGCCGTTGATCTTGCTCCAAAGGGCGGATTGGGCGACACCCCGCCCGAGGTGAATCATGGCTGGCGTAGTCGTCGTCGGCGCCCAGTGGGGTGACGAGGGCAAAGGCAAAATCGTTGATTGGCTCTGCAACCGCGCTGACGTCGTGGTGCGCTTCCAGGGCGGTCACAATGCCGGCCACACGCTGGTCGTCGGCAACACCACCTACAAGCTGGCGCTGCTGCCTTCGGGCGTGGTGCAGGGCAAGCTTTCGATCATCGGCAACGGCGTTGTCGTCGATCCTTGGGCGCTGGCGAGCGAGATTGCGAAGATTGAAGCGCAGGGCGTGAAGATCACGCCCGAGAAACTCATTCTCTCAGATCAAGCGGCGCTTATTCTGCCGTTCCACCGCGATCTCGATGCAGCACGCGAAGCGCAGGCGGGTGCGGCCTCTATCGGCACCACCAAGCGCGGTATCGGCCCCGCCTACGAGGACAAGGTTGGCCGCCGCGCCATTCGTGTCGCCGATCTCGCGGATCCGGAAGCGATCGCCTGGAAGATCGAGCGGCTAACGGCGCACCACAATGCGCTGCGCAAAGGTCTCGACCTGCCGGAGATCGACGTGCCGGCGCTGAAGAAAGAATTGACCGAGATCGCGCCGAAGGTCCTGAAGTATGCGCAGCCGGCCTGGCGCGTGCTCAACGCGGCGTTTGAGGATTCCAAGCGCGTGCTGTTCGAGGGCGCGCAAGGCATGCTGCTCGACGTCGATCACGGCACATATCCGTTCGTCACATCGTCGAACGTCGCGGCGGGGCAGGCTTCCGCCGGTTCGGGCGTTGGCCCGCGCAAGATCAGTTATGTGCTGGGCTTGGTGAAGGCTTACACCACGCGCGTTGGCGCAGGCCCGTTCCCGACCGAACTCGATGATGAGAACGGCAAGCGCCTTGGTGAAGTCGGCCACGAATTCGGCACGAATACTGGCCGCGCCCGGCGTTGCGGCTGGTTCGACAGCGTGCTGGTGCGCCAGTCGATCGCGCTCTCGGGCATCGATGGCATCGCGTTGACCAAGCTCGACGTGCTTGATGGCTTCGATGAGATCAAGATTTGCACCGGCTACAAGCTCGGCGACAAAACCTTAGACTACCTACCGGCGAGCTTGAAAGACCAAGAAGCGGTCACGCCGGTCTACGAGACGCTTGAGGGCTGGAAGGCGACGACGCGCGGCGTGCGGACGTCGAAGGATCTGCCGGCCAACGCAATCAAATACATCCGCCGCATCGAGGAGCTAATCGGCTGCCCGGCTGCGATCGTTTCGACGAGCCCGGAGCGTGATGATGTCATCCTGATGCGCGACCCGTTCAAGGCGTAAGCGCGTAGGACGCGAAAGCGTGGCGCGGGCGGCCAAGCGGCGATAGGATGCCCGAGGAGAAATCGATGTCGGCTGACAACGAAAATACGCCGCCGCCCAAGGGGCCGCGCTTCAACGTCAACGTTGAGGATGCGAAAGCGCGCGCGCAGGAAGCGATCCATAAATCAGAGATCATCTTCACACGCGCCTGGGGCCTGCTGCGCGAGCCGAAGAAGGAATGGGAACAGATCAAGGCTGAGCAGACGACGATCCCGAACATCCTGATTGGTTACGTCGCGCCGCTCGCGGCTATCCCGCCGGTTTGCGATCTGATCGGCTCGGCGCTGTTCAATCGTCTGCTTACCGTCGAACCTGGCGAGGCGCTGATCCGTGCTGTCGTCACTTGGATCGTTAGCATCGGTCTCGTCTATTTCCTCGGTGTCCTTGTCAACGTGCTGGCCGATACGTTTGATGCGGACCGCGATGAGCTTAGCGCGCAGAAGATCGCGGCGTATTCGCTGACGCCGTCGTTTCTCTCCGGCTTGTTTTCGCTGTGGCCGCCACTCTGGTGGATTTCGCTCTTCGCGCTTGCAGCGATGGTTTACATCATGCACCGCGGCCTGCCGATCTTGATGAAAGCGCCGGAGGATCGCGCGCTGAGCTATGCGGCGTCCGTCACCATAGCCGCCGCAGTAGCCGGTATCGTGCTTTTCTCCCTGGCGAGCTGCGTGACTTAAGGCTTGCCTCAGCGCCTCTGCCGCCTAGCATAAAGCGGGGAGAGCGCTGATGACGACCGACGCGCTAGACACGGGTGAGCGGCCAAGCTTGATCGCGCGCGTGCGCGATATTCTTGTTCGTCCGCAAAATGAATGGCGCCGCATCGCGGCTGAAGATCCTGCGCCCCTAATCGGTTCTTATGTTCTGCCGCTGGCGATCGCAGGCGCCTTGGCCGGATTTGGCGCAGGCGTGTTCTACGCTGGCAGCTTCGCGCTGAACGCTGCTCTCATCGACAAGGCCGTTTCGGCCGCTCTCTACGTTCTTTTCGCGATCGCAGGCGTGATGGTTGCGGGGTGGTTGATCAACGCGCTTGCGCCGCGCTTTGGCGCGGAAGCAAACGCCGACCATGCAAAGAGGCTTGCGGCGTATGCCTCGACGCCGATTTTGGTGGCGGCTGTTGCCGCCGTCGCGCCGCCCATTTCGGGCATGATGACGGGTGCGGGCGTCGTCTATGCGCTCGTATTGATCGCGATTGGCGTGCCCACGTTGATGCCGCTCACGGATGCGGACAATGGCGCGCCGCGCTTCGTGATATCGTTTGCCGGCGCTGCCGCCGCGATTGCAGCACTGGCGGCGATGGCTCTGGGGCCGCTCATCCAATCCGGGCGCGATGCGCTGAGCGGCGCCGTTGAAGTTGCGGCGCCGGCGCCGGCTGCGCCCCCCATGGTTCGTCGCTCCGCCGTGGAAACGACGATCGCGCGCCTCGCGCAGTCGGACGCGCCGTCGCTTCTGGGCGATCCCCAGCGGCTGGCGGAGCAGTTTCCTGACACGTTGCCAAGCGGCTTTGCCCGTCAGGCGGTCACGACGGCGCAGCGTGACGGCATTTCGCGCGCGGACGGCGCCTACCGCCAAGGGGAGCAGACGCTTTCAGTGTCAATCATACAATACAGCGCTGGGGTGGATCCGGCAGCGTTCGCCGCGTTGCTGGACGTTAGAGCCAGCGGCCGCCATGAGGGCGGATATGCGCGCAGCCAATCGATCGATGGACGCTTGTATGCGGAGGACGTCGGGGCGCAGACGGCCCGCTACGTCGTCATCGGCCGCGGCGTCGTGATGATCGCGGAAGGGGGCGTCACCATGGATCAAGCGCGGGCGGCGGTGGAGACGATCGGCCTGCAACGTCTTGAGGCGATGTTCGGCCGCTAGACCAGCGTGGCGCAGCCGGTCCAACTAAGAATTCGCCGCGACGTTCCGGAGAACGCCGCGGCGATAGCCCAGGGCAGGGCTGTTTCGTGTTAGGCGCCGGCTTCTGCGAGCAGACCGCGCGCCGCCGCTTGCTTCCTCATCGCTTTCTGGAGCTTCTCGAACGCGCGTACTTCGATTTGACGAACGCGCTCGCGGCTGACGCCGTACTGCACTGAGAGTTCTTCCAGCGTCGCTGGTTCATCCTTCAAGCGGCGCTCTTGGATGATATGGCGTTCGCGCTCGTTCAGCTCGCCCATGGCTTCTTGCAGAAGCGTCATGCGCTCGTTGAATTCCTCGCTCTCGGCGAGGCGGGTTTCCTGCGTGCCTTCGACTTGGTCATCCGCTAGCCAATCCATCCACTCGCTTTCGCCTTCGCCGCCGGCGCCGCCGATTGGAGCGTTCAGCGAAGCGTCGCCGCCGCCGCTCATGCGGCGGTTCATCGAGATCACTTCCTCTTCCGTGACCGCGAGTTTGTTCGCGATGCTCGCCACATGCTCTGGGCGAAGGTCGCCCTCTTCCAGGGCGGCCATCTCGCCCTTCATGCGGCGGAGGTTGAAGAACAGCTTCTTCTGCGCGGCCGTGGTGCCCATCTTCACGAGCGACCATGAGCGCAGGATGTATTCCTGGATCGACGCGCGGATCCACCACATCGCGTACGTCGCGAGGCGGAAGCCCTTATCCGGATCGAACTTCTTGACGGCCTGCATGAGGCCGACATTGCCTTCGGAGATCACTTCCCCGATCGGCAGGCCGTAGCCGCGATAACCCATGGCGATCTTCGCCACGAGGCGAAGGTGGGACGTCACGAGCTTGTGCGCGGCTTGCGTGTCCCCGTGCTCCTGCCAGCGCTTCGCCAGCATGAACTCGTCCTCCTTGGACAACATCGGGAATTTGCGGATCTCTGAGAGATACCGCTGCAGCCCTTGTTCAGGGCTAAGAGCAAGCGTGAGCGCGGTAGATGCCATCTGGTTGTGGGACCCCTCCTAAGGCGGAAAGTCTGGTTGCCTCTCTAGTACGCGCGAGAGGGCAGCCCGGTTGCCGCCGCGCCCCCTATATAGGGAGCCCTTCAAGCCTTCGCCGCGACCGGCGTTAGGCTTTTGTTAGCCACAGGAACATAGAGAGAACGCGCTGATTCGGCAAGCGAAACGAAATCAACTGCTAGAATCAGCGTCCGGAACGTTTGGAGATGGCCCCTAAACCTGGGGGTTCAAGGGTCATTCCGCCGCCTGCGGATGTTTCTCGAACGTTTCCGCGAGCGCCCAGACACAGAGCGCCACTACGAGCGCCGCGAGGCTCCAGCGAACGGTCAAATCAACCGAACTTAAATAAACCGGAGCTGCCGCATCCATGATCTGGATCGACGCCGCATGGGTCTTTCCGTTGCCGGGATCGGGCATGCGCGGCAGCGAATGGAACATCCGCACTTCGTTCAGCGCAAACAGCGCCAAGCCGCCCACGGAAGCGAGCACGCGCTCGGCGTTTGGGAAGTTCATCATCGAAATGGTCCGCCAGGATGTGTTGCAGCGTGGGGAAGGTAGCGAGCTTTGCGCGTTCGCGGCAGATGCTCGATGCATGTTCCGCCAAGGAACTCACTGCCGTTTTGGAGCAGGCGCCGCGCGGCTAGAGCTGCTTCAGAATTTCGATCAACGCCGTCATATCGTCGGGCAACTCGCTTTCGAAGCGAAGCTCGGCGCCGGTGATCGGGTGCTTGAAGCCGAGCACAGCCGCATGCAGCGCTTGCCGCGGAAAGGCGGCGACGGCGGCCGCGGCTTCCTCGGCGTGCGGACCTTCCGCCTTGAAGGCGCGCTGCTTGCCGTAGAGCGGATCGCCGATCAACGGGCAGCCCAGATGTGTGAGGTGCGCGCGAATTTGATGGGTGCGACCGGTGTGCAAGCGGCACTCCAACAACGCCGCCGCCGCGCGGCCAACAGAGGCGCCGCTTTGCTGGCCGTAGCTTTCAACAGTCCAATAATCGGTGATCGCGAGTTTGCCGGCTTCCGTCTCAGGATTGCGCGCGACAACGTACTTGCGGCGATCCTCACTCGAGCGGACGAGCTTGTTTTCGATGCGGGAGCTGCGGTCCCTCGGCGCGCCACGCGTGATGGCGTAATAGACGCGCTCGAGATCGTGTTTGGCGAAGAGCTTAGCTAGCCCTGTGTGCGCCGCGTCGTGCTTGGCGACGACGACAAGGCCGGTGGTGTCCTTATCGATGCGGTGGACGATGCCTGGGCGGGCGACGCCGCCGATGCCGGAAAGGCTATCGCCGCAATGCGCCAGCAGGGCGTTCACCAGCGTGCCGCGCATCGAGCCTGGGGCGGGATGCATAGCCATGCCCATCGCTTTGTCGATCACGATGAGGTGCTCGTCCTCGAACACGACGGTGAGAGGAATAGCCTCGGGCAGCGGCGCGGCCGGTTCGGGCGGGGGCAGTTTCAATTCGTAAGTTGCGCCAGCGCGGGGCTTGTCCTTCGCGTGCGTGACGGGGGCGCCATCGACGCTAAGCTTGCCGGCGCCAATCAGCCCTTGCACGCGTGAGCGCGAAATGTCCGGCCACAGCTTGGCCAGCCATGCATCCACGCGCTCGCCCGCATCCGGTGGCGCGATCGCCGTTCGGAGTTCGCCGCCATCGTCCTGTTCGATTTCGTCTTCCACAGAGTTCCACTAGCGGTTCGATTTATCCCCGTCATTCCGGCGCGCGGCAGGGGTGCGGGGCGTGGTGCGTTTGCCTCTGCCTTGCGGATCGCGCAAGCGCGGAGCGGAATGGCTGTTGTGGGAGGCGCGCGAAAGCGCCAAAAATGGCGCAAGGGAGGGACGCCATGGCGAAACGGGATTGGACACGCCGCGGAGCGCTTGCTGCTGCGACCGGCGCCGTAGCCGCCTGCGCCCAGAGCGTCGAGACCCCGGCCTATGAGGGGCCGGTGGCCTTCAATCACGGCGTCGCCTCCGGCGATCCGCAAGCGCATCGCGTCATCATCTGGACGCGGGTCTCGCCGCAAAATCCTGGACCCGTTCCGGTTCGCTGGATCGTCGCGCGCAACCGCGAGCTCACCGACGTCGTGAAAACTGGCGTTATCGAAACCACCGAAGCGCGCGACTACACGGTGAAGGCGGACGTCTCGGGTCTGCGTCCGGGCGCGCCGTACTTTTACGGCTTCCGCGCCGGCGCTGCAGAAAGCCCCGTCGGCAAAACGCGGACACTGCCGCAGGGCGATCTCGATCAGGTCAAGTTCGCGGTTGTGTCGTGCGCGTCCTATCCGCACGGATTTTTCAATGCCTACGAGGCGCTGGCGCAGCGCGACGACATCGATGCCGTAATTCATCTGGGCGACTACATCTACGAGTACGGACTTGCCGGTTATGGCGGCGATGTTGCGACGCGGCTTGGACGCATCCCGTCTCCGGAGGTCGAGTGCACGCGTCTCGGCGATTATCGCGCCCGCCATGCGCAGTACAAAACTCAGGCCGAGCTCCAAGCGGCGCACGCCATCGCGCCATGGATCGTTGTCTGGGATGACCATGAGACAGCGAACAACGCCTTCGCGACCGGCGCGGAAAACCACAATGAAGGCGAGGGGCAGTGGGCCAACCGCAAGCAAGCGGCGTTGCAGGCCTATTACGAATGGATGCCTATCCGCGATCCGCAGCCCGGCGCGGCGTTCGAGGCGATCAATCGCTCTTTCCAATACGGCACGCTCGCGTCGCTGATCATGGTCGAGACGCGGCTGCTCGCGCGCAGTGAGATGCTCGATTACAATTCGCAGCTTCCGATCGAAATGCAGCGTTGGGATTTTACCAATCCTGCCGCGCCGGTGGCGATCCGCGACGGCGAGCCCGATGTTGCGGGCATGCAGCTTTTGCCACGCATTTATGAATCGGTGGGCGGTGAAATGCGCCCGGTGCTCGATTGGCGCCGCACCGGCGGCATGATCGGCGATCCGAAGAATCTGCCCGCAGGCTTCTTCATCGCGCCCGATGTGCCCGCGCTCAATCAACTGCTCAGCGCGCCGGGGCGCCAGCTTATGGGCGCGGCGCAGGAGCAATGGCTTGCGGATCAGCTTCACAGCTCCGTGCGCAGCGGCGCTACCTGGCAGGTGCTGGGTAACCAAATTCTAATGGCGCCGACCAATGCGCCCGATCTTTCCAACACGCCGGCGCCGCTCGCTGATGCGTTGGAGCGTCTGGTGCCGGGCATCAAACAACAGTTGAAGCTCACGCGCTTTCCATTCCCGCTCAATACAGATTCCTGGGACGGCTACCCCGCGGCGCGCGATCGAGTGCTCGCGGCGATGCGCGCGGCGCAAGGCAACGCCATTGTGCTCACCGGAGACACCCACACGGCGTGGGCAAACGAGATCAATGATGCGACCGGCCGCGTCGCCATCGAGTTTGGCACGACGTCGATCACGTCTCCCGGTGATGGCGAGTACTTCGCGCCATTCGGCATTGATTTCGGCGCCGGCGTCCGCGCTCGCAATCCGCATGTGAAATATACGGACTCGCTGCATCGCGGGTTTCTGCTGCTGACGCTCACGCGCGAACAAGCGCTGGCGGAGTTTTTCTCCGTCTCGAATATTCTCTCGAAGGAATACGAGACGACGCGCGCCGCCGCCTTCACTGTCGCGCCGGAACCCGGTCCGGGAATAGGCGCGGTTACCGAGGCGTAATCAGCTAAGCTTGGCGCGCTCGATCTCAAGCGCGAGTGTTTCGGGCGCGAGGTCCTCAAACGGCCGCTCACGCAGTGCACGAAGTAGCGTCGCGTGCACGAGATAGTTCGACGCGTTCAGGTCAACGCCAGAGTGCAGTGCGCGTGCGCGCAGCGAATCCGCGATCGAAATGAGTTGCTCTGCGTTCATGGCGAGCAGTCCTAACGGCCCATGGCGACCACAATGTGGCGCGTCACGCTTTTGGCGCGCCCAAGCGATTTACATTTGATCCAGGTTTCATGAGCGCTTCGAGTTCGCGCGATGGCGTACCTAACAGCCATTCTTGCGCCAATTCGCCAAGCACCGGGGCATATTTGAAGCCATGACCTGAGCACGCCGAGAACATCAACACGCGCTCGTGCACGGAACTCGGCGCGATGAGGAAGTTTTCATCCGGCGTCACGGTGTAGAGGCAGCGTTGCAGACGCACAGGCTGTGGTTTGTGCCTCGGCAACAGCGGCGCGGCGTGTTCGCTGAGCAGTGCAGCGTCGTTTGCATCGGGCTCGCGCACGTTGTCTGGTTCGGCGGCGCCGCCAACGGCGTGCAGGCCGATCTTGTAGAAGCCGCGCGGCGCCGGCATGCCGAACACGCCGACATCGTTGTCCACGCATATGACCGGCAGGAGCTTCGGCGCCTCGGTTTCGAACCAGCCGACGACGCGCCGCTTCACCGCAAGCTTGCCGGCGAACTCCGGCAGCATCTTCCCGGCCCACGCGCCGGAGGCCACGATGATCGCGTCGAACGTGCGCGTCCCGCCGTTCACGCGTAGCGTCAGGCCGTCGATCGGCGCTTCGATCTTCGCCTTATGAATGAGCTTCGCGCCCCATCGGGGCGCTTGGCGCAGAAGAAAAGCGCGCGTCGCGTCGGCGGCGATGACGCCGGCGTCTTCTTGACGAAACACGTCCCACTCATACGGCATGGCGATATAGCCGCGCGTCAGCGCGTGGATCGCGTCACCGCGCAGCAACGCGGCAGGCTTGCGACTCATGGCTTGGCACGCATTTACGAACGGTGAGCCGCGCGGACCCGCCATCAGGCCGCTCGTCCACTCGATCAGCGGTTGCCCCGCAAGGCCTTCCCAGGTGCGCCACGCCGGCGCGGCGCGGCGGGCAAGATCAACATAGACCTCGCCTTCGCCGGGGGTCAGGCGCATGATCCGCGTGTCGCCGTGCGACGAACCGAACTCGTGCATCGGCTCGAACTGCTCGAATCCGGTCACGTCATGGCCGGCGACAGCAAGCCGAGCACAAATGCTCAGCCCGGCAACGCCAAGTCCGACGACAGCCACCTTCATTCCGTGTGCTCTACGCGGGATGAAGGGCGCTTGAAAAGCGGGTAGCGTCGGGTCCCATGAGTCTGAAGGACAAGATCAAGGGCCGGGTCGAAGCTTTTGACCGTTGGGTGCGGCCCTGGGCTGAAAAGTCCAAGTGGCATGGTTGGGCTTATGAATTCCTTCTGTTCGGGCTGAAGCAGGCTTGGGCGTGTTTGTTCGGCGGCGCCATGATCGTGCTGCTGGTTGGCACACACTTGCTGTGGCCAGACCCTGCGCCGATCGCGCGTTACGATTTTCTGGTGGTCGCCGCGATCGCGCTCCAGGGCCTTCTCCTCGCCACCAAGCTGGAACGCTGGGAGGAGGCGATTGTCATCCTGATCTTTCACGTCGTCGGAACGATCATGGAAATCTTCAAAACCGCGCAGGGGTCTTGGATTTATCCGGAGGATAATTTCCTGCGCATCGGCGGCGTGCCGCTGTTCTCCGGTTTCATGTATGCGTGCGTCGGCTCGTATATCGCGCGGGCGACGCGGCTGTTTGAGCTTCGCTACATCAACTACCCGCCCTTGTGGACGACGTGGCTGCTAGCGCTGCTCGCCTACGTCAATTTCTTCACTCACCACTACACGATCGACATTCGCCTCGGCCTGTTCGCATTTTCCGCGCTCATCTTTGGCCGCGCCTGGTTCGTGTTCACGCCCGACCGCACGCCGCGCCGGATGCCGATGCTGATCGGCTTGTTGCTGGTGGCGCTGTTCATCTGGATTGCGGAGAATGCGGGCACGTTCGCAGCGGCATGGGTCTATCCGAGCCAGCGCGATGGTTGGCACATCGTCCCGATCGAGAAGATGGGTGCGTGGTATCTTCTGATGCTGCTGAGCTTCGTGCTCACGACGTTAGTGCATAAGCCGGAGCGGACGACTGAAGCGGAGTTTCAGGCCGGGCAGCCGCGCCCTTCGCTCAGCACTCAAAACGCTATCACTAGCTCACGCTTCCCGGACGCGTAGCGATCCGGGATCCAGGAGCTTCAGGCGCGGTGTCAGCCATAACCCGCCAGCTTCAAGAAGCGGTTGCGCAGCTCCGCATCGTCCTTGAAGGCGCCGGTGAATTGCGTGGTCACCGTTGTCACGTCCTTGTGGTGGACGCCGCGTGTCGACATGCACTGGTGCTCGGCATCAATCAGGACGGCGACGCCCCGCGGCTTCAGCGTTTCTTCGATCGCCTGCGCGATCTGGCTTGTCATCGTTTCTTGCGTCTGCAGACGCTTGGCGAAAATCTCGACCACGCGCGCGATTTTCGAGATTCCGACAACCGCGTCCGTCGGAAGATAGGCGACGTAGGCCTTGCCCAGGAACGGAGCGATGTGGTGCTCACAATGGCTCTCCACATCGATCTTCTTGAGCATGACCATATCGTCATAGCCGCTGACGTCTTCGAACACGCGGTTGAGCTCGTCGGCGGGGTTTTCATCATAGCCGCGGAACCACTCGCGATACGCCTCGACCACGCGCTTCGGGGTGTCCTTCAAGCCTTCTCGGTCCGGATCGTCTCCGGCCCAGGCGATCAGCGTCTTCACCGCTTCCATGGCGGCTTCGCGCGACGGTCGCTTCGCGGCCGCCTCAGCGGGCGAGCGCCACTTCAAAATCTCACTCATACGGGGGCAGTGTCCTTAGTCTGAGGGACGGAGGTCGAGCCGGGAGGGTTCCTCATGGAGCCTTGTACGGCCCAACTGGACACCCGGACTTAACGCCCGCCCGAAATTCACCCTCAGGCGACGGGGTCCAACTCGGCCCCGCAAGAGATATGGAGTGTAGCACAAGTCGCCGCTAGAACCCACCCCGCATGAAAATCGAGCTAACCAACACGTTGACGCGGCGAAAAGAGCCGTTTGCGCCGGCCGACCCAGCGCGGGTGACGATGTATGTCTGCGGACCTACCGTCTATAACACCGCCCACATCGGCAATGCGCGCCCGCCCGTGGTGTTCGACACGCTGTTTCGCCTGCTGCGGCACGTCTATGGCGAGAAGGCGGTGATCTACGCCCGCAACTACACCGACATCGACGACAAGATCATCAATGCCTCGATCGAGCGCGGCGTGCCGATCGAAGCGATCACGCGCGCGGTCGAAGCGCAATACGAAGCCGACATGGGCGCGCTTAACGTCTTGACGCCAACGCTGCGTCCGCGCGCCACCGAGAACGTGCCGGCGATGGTGGCCGTGATCGAAAAACTGATCGCCAAAGGCGCAGCCTATGTCGTCCCAAGCGGCGTCTACTTCTCGGTCGCCGCCGACGAGGATTACGGCAAGCTCTCCGGGCGCAATCAGGACGATCTGAAGGCTGGCGCGCGGGTGGATGGCGAGGACGACAAAAGATCGCCGTCCGACTTCGCACTCTGGAAAACCAGCAAGCCCGGTGAGCCGTCATGGGATGCGCCGTTCGGCGCCGGCCGCCCTGGCTGGCACATCGAGTGCTCCGCCATGATCGAAGAAGAGCTCGGCTCGCCGATCGACATTCACGGCGGCGGCATTGATCTCATCTTCCCGCACCACGAAAACGAAATTGCCCAGAGCGAAAGTGCGCACGATCACCCATTAGCGCGGGTGTGGATGCACAACGGCTTCCTGACGATGGACAAAGAGAAGATGTCCAAGTCGATCGGCAATATCATCACGCCACGCGAATTGCTGGAGCAGGGCTGGCAGGGCGAAACGATCCGCTGGGCGCTGCTCTCCGCGCACTATCGCGCGCCGCTCGATTGGAGCGATGATCTGCTGAAGCAAGCGCAAGCGAGCCTCGATAGGCTCTACGGCGCCGTGCTGCGGTTGAAGGATGTTCAGGCTGCTCCGGTTGAAGCGCCTGCGGCGATCGTCGAGGCGCTCGCGGACGATCTCAACACGCCAGCCGCTATCGCTGAACTCTCAGCGCTCGCGACCGCAGCCAATATCGCCAAGAAGCCGGCTGATCAGGCGAAGGCGAAGGCCGAACTCCTCGCCGCCGCGCAGCTGTTCGGCATCCTGCAGAGCGACCCCGAACACTGGTTCCGCGCCAGCTTTGGCGATGAGGCGACGGAGATTGATCGCCTCGTCGCCGAGCGCGTCGCCGCCCGCGCTGCCAAGGACTACGCGCTCTCGGATAAGCTCCGCGACGATCTCGCCGCGCGCGGCGTCGAAGTCATGGACAGCGCCAGCGGCAGCACTTGGCGGCGGAAAGGCTAGTGGAGCATCGGCTGCAACCCCTGCGCATTCCGATCGGTTGGAGTGTCGATCACAACGATTTCCACGAAATCGGTCAGGACGATGCCGACGCTTGGCATTGGTGGAAGGAGAGCCTGCTTCAGCTCAACCATGAGCGGCGCGGCCGTATGCTTGATCTCGGCTGGTATCCGCCGGATGACGCCAGTGGCCGATATGTGCTGGTGATGCATGCCGGGGATTTCTCCGGACCGGAGCTTGAGCGTTTCGAGAGCCGGAATCGCACCGAAATTGTCGCGGAGATCGAGCGACTTGCCGCCGAAGTGAACAAGCGACCCTAGCTTTGCCCTGACTTCGCCCAAACTGGGCGCCCCAATGGCCTGCGAGGCAGGAGAGATGGCATGGATCGCCGCGTGTTACTTTGGTCGGCCGGCGCTGCGGCGCTTGGCGCCTGCGTCAACGCCACGGGGGAAGCTGATCCTCAGCCCGTGCCAGCGCCGCAACCTACGCCGCCGCCAGTGATGCCGCCCTTGCCTGACTCCTTTGACCTTGGCCTTTATCGTGCGCTCGCCGCACCCGGCGGCAATCAGTTCGTTTCGCCGTACAGCGTGCTTTCTGCGTTCGCGCTGCTTTATCCAGGGGCAGGCGGGCAAACCGCCGCCGAGATGTCCGCCACGTTCGGGTTCGACCCGAGCGTTGCGGCGCAAGTGGCGCAGACGCGCGCGCGGCGCGATGCAATTGCCGCGCAGCGCGGCGGCAGCGAATTTACGACGGCGAACGCGGCTTGGGTTGAGCGCACCATGGCGTTGCGCGAGGCTTACGCGCGCACCATTCGTAACGAACTGGGCGCGACGATCGAGGCGGTGCCGTTTATCGCGAACCAGCGCGCAGCCTTACGCACCATCAATGCCTGGGCGGCGCGGGAGACCCGTGACCGGATACCGGAAATTCTCACGCAGCAAGATCCGTCGCGGCGCCTGGTCTTGACCAACGCCGTGTATTTCAAAGGCAAATGGCAGCAGCAATTCTCCGCGAACGCCACCTATGACGGCGATTTTTTCGCCGAAGGCGGCGCCACACAGCGCGTTCGCCTCATGCAGAAGATCATGCGCACGCCGTACTACGCAGGCGAGGGGTTTCAAGCCGCCGAGTTCCTTTATGACGAAGGCGCGTTCTCGCTGGCGGTGTTCTTGCCGCGGGCCCGCAATGGCCTGGCGGCGTTCGAGCGCCAGTTGATGGGCGCAACGCTCGATCGTTGGCTTACGGATCTGGACAATGCGGAGCGCCCGCGCCTCGCCGTCACGCTGCCGAAAGTCGAAATGCGCACGGATTATGATCTCGTCCCGCAGCTGCAGGGCCTCGGATTGCAGCTTGCGTTCACGGACTCGGCGGACTTCTCCGGCGTTACCGAGCAGGAAGCGCTCGCGATTAGCGCGGTGATCCACAAGACCTTCCTGGCTATCGACGAAGAGGGCACGGAAGCTGCCGCCGTGACCGCCATCGACATGCGCGCGACGTCAGCGATGCCTGTGCCAGAAGCGCCGCCGATCGAGTTCAAGGCGGATCATCCGTTCTTCATCGTGCTGCGCCACAAGCCGACGGGAACAAAATTGTTCATGGGACGCGTTGCGCAAATCTAGCATTCACAAAACTACTTGCCATTGCCGTCCGCGTGCGCCCCTATGTGGACGACGTTGAGGGACGTCATGGGGACTCCATCACATGCGCACCTTCGCCATCGCTCTCGTTTCTCTCTTTGCACTGGCCACGCCAGCTTTCGCCGCGTGCGACCTGACACCGACAATCGGCGCCGCTGCTGAAAAGCGCGAGGGGCAGGGCATCATGATCACGCTTGAGGTCAGAAACCTTGGCGACACGAATTGCCCAGGCACGCTCGAGGCGCCGGCGGGCGCCAGCTATATGGTCGACATCTTCCTGTCGACGGATCGCCTCGGGCCGTCGACTTGGGCCGTTTACAATGCAACTTGGCGCGAGGACGTGTTGCTGCGTGGCGGCCGTGTTTCGCGTACCAACAGCGTCGGCCCCGGCGTCACGGTCCGTTACGGCGCGCCAAGTTATGAGATCGGGCCGATGATTTTGCCGACCGGAGTTCCGCCTGGAGATTATTTCCTCTGCGCGGGAGTCGACATGGGCAATCGCGTTGCAGAATCGAACGAGCGCAACAACGTCGCTTGCAACCCGTTGCGCATTGTCCCGGCGCTCCGCATCGATCCGCGCCGTGGGTTGCCGCAACAGCGTTTGCCGCAAAATCCGGGCTGAGGTGATTGGCGCCGCTCACGCCCGCTTCTTCTTCGCGCCGGTCCACACGACGCCAGGAAAGCCCTTCAGCGGTCCGAGCTTCTCGCCGAGATAGATCCATTCCTGCATCTCATCGATGGCAATGTGATAGCGCGGCTCGCGGCCGACGCCGCTGGTGAAGAGTGCGCGCGGGACATTGATGTTCTGCTTGTTGCGCTGGAAGGCGACCGGCGATCCGCAAGTCGAGCAGAAGCTGCGTCTGCCGCCGCGCTCTTTGTCTTCATAGTGGGTGAGATTGTCTTCGCCCTGCACGAAGCGGAACTTGCTCGCCCATGTGCCGACATAGGTCGCGTAGGCGGCGCCGTGCGCGCGCCGCGTCGCCGGCGAATGATCGTGCCAGGCCCAACGCGCCGGCACGCCGATCTCAACCACCACGGTTCCGCACAGGCATTTGCCTTCGGCGCGCGCGGGGCCGCGCTTGCCGGTCTTGTCTGGAGTCTTCGCCGTCATGGCGGCGTCTTATCACAGCCAAGCCGCGCCGCCTTGAAGATGCCCGCCGCCCCGACTAAGCAACCCCCTGGGGGATCAAGGAAAAGCGCATGCGGGTAATGGTGATTGCACTGGTCGCGCTTTTGGGCGCCTGCGCTTCGGGCGGGGGCGGCGATGAGGGGATAGATAGCGGGGCATCGCCATTTCCGGTCCAGCGCGGGCAAGCGCTTCCCCCGCCAACGGCTGAGGGTAGTTCAGTGCCGCCGGAGGGCGCCGCAGCGGGCGGCATCGATTTCGGCCAATGGCGTCAGGCCGATCCAGCGGCCTACGCACCAGCCTTCCAATCCCAAATCCGCCAGCTTTTCGCCGGGCAGAGCGTGGCGGAACTCAAAGCCAGCCTCGAAGCCAACGGCTTTGCCTGCGAAAATGAGCGCCGGCTCGATTGCCGCATCGAAATCATGGAGCGCCAGTGCGCGTTTGACTGGTATGTTGTGCTGGAGCGCGGCGAGCGCGAGCCAGTGGCCGGGTTCGATCAGATGTGCCTCGGGGCGAACAGGTGAGAGATATGAAGTACGCACGCACGATCGTTGTCAGCCTGGCGCTGCTGTTGGGCGCCTGCGAAACGCTCCCGACGGGCGGCGTGACCGAACCGACCGGCCCCTCGACGATACCATCAACGCCGATCAATCTTGGCGACTGGCGCAATGCGTCCGAAGCCGCGACGCTTCAGAGCTTCCAGCAAGGCGTCGCCAGCCGCTACGGCGTGGGCATGCAGATCGCGTCTGTCTCGGCTGATCTGCGGCGTAACGAGTTCAATTGCGGCGCGGCGCCTGCGCGCGCGGAAGGCAATCGTGGCGATCCGCCAGCGCAGGTCTGTCGCAAGACCACCGCCGCCAATGGCTGTACGCACACTTGGCAGGTGCATCTGTTTGGCGATGATGGAGCGCTCGCGCGCACGCGCGGGCTCTATGATCGCCGCTGCGGCAGTGACGGCCTACTGGGTGGGCCCGGCTGAGCTTTCGCCGGGCGTCAGCAAATACGCCGCGACATCCGCGGGTTCGAGCGTCAGCATTGGCGCGAGCCCCGGATTGATCACGACATTCTTGCCCGCAAGCCGCGTGAATGCGGCGCGCCCATTGATGATGATGTGAGGGGCGTCTTCGCCGAGCACCTGCTGGAGGCGTTGCTCGCTGGTAAAAATGGCGCCTGCAATAAAGCCGTCTCGAACCTGGATTTCACGCACCGGCGCATCGTCCTCCTCGGACGCAAGGGCGAGGGCAACGTGCGTTTCCATCAGATAGCGGCGAAAGATCGGACGCATGTTCTGGTTGGTGAGCGCGGACACGAACGCGTACTCAAGCGCATTCTGGGGCGTGATCGTGGTGGGTTGGGTGGCCCGCTGTTGAGCAGGTGGCTGTGTTTGGCCAAAGGCAACCGCCGGCCAGGCGCCCAATGCGCTGATGAGCAGGGTGCGTCGCAACATGTGGCTCTCCGGGGGCCGATTTTGCCCGTTGCTTGCCCGCGAAGGAAGGCCACATAAGGGCGGATGGACGACCTCTATCACCCGCGGATTATGGAACTGGCGGCCGAAATCCCGCATGTCGGGCGTCTCGACGCGCCGGATGGGGCGGCGACCAAGGTCAGCAAAGTGTGCGGCTCGGTCGTCACCGTCGAGCTATCGCTGAAAGATGGCGTCGTGAGCGAGATCGCCGTGCACCCGAAGGCGTGCGCACTCGGCCAGGCCGCCACCGGCGTCCTCGCCATGCATGCGATCGGCGCAACGCCGCAGGAGATCCGCGACGCGCGCGACGGCCTGCGGGCCATGCTCGAAAACGGCGCTGCCCCGCCGACGGGCCGCTTCTGGGAGCTGCGCCACCTCGAAGGCGTTCGCGATTATCCCGCCCGTCACAAATCGACGATGCTCGCGTTCGACGCGGCGGTGGAAGCGCTCGATCAAGCGCAGAAAAAGGCGGCGTGAGATGAGCGCGCCGGTGAAGCTCAAGAACACTGCCGCCAAGGAGCTTCGCAAAGCAGCGCTCGCCTATCCGGAAACCGTCGAGGATTTTCCCTGGGGTCACAGCGCTTTCAAGATCGCCGGTAAGAAGGCGTTTTTGTTCATGGGCGAAGACGAAGAGGGCGGCTGGTCGTGCTCGATGAAGCTGCCGTTTCGCAACGAGGAAGCGCTTGCGATCAAGGGCGCGAAGCCGACTGAATACGGCCTAGGCCGCTCGGGCTGGGTCACATTCAGGTTTACCGCCAAAGGCAAGCCGCCGATGGCGAAGCTCACCGATTATCTCGATGAAAGTTGGCGCGCCGTGGCGCCGAAGAAACTCTCGGCTACTTTTCAGCCGCCTGCGGTTCCCGCGCGCCGCAAAGCGTCCTGATCGGCTTTCGGGCGGCGCACTTTGCCGCTAGCTTCCCGGCCTTGGGGATCCCTGGGAGGACGCTGTCATGAAATGGATTGTATTGCTGCTGATCATTGCCGGCGTCGCCGGCTATTTCACGCGGCCCGAAGAAGCGGTGATGCGCGAAGCGGCCGACGCCGTGCTCAGCGATCCGCAAAGCGTATCGGAGGGCTTTGAAAGCCTCGGCGCAACACTCGCGGGCGATCGCGCATACAGCAATTACTATGTCGCCGCGAAGTACAACGTAACGCTCGATGGCCAGCCGGTCGTGACCTGCTGGGGCGCCTTCACGCAAGTGCAGTGCAACCGCGCCGCCGATACGCGCACGGGCGGCTAAGCGATGCGCTTTCTGCTGCTGCTCATCCTGATTGGCGCCGCCGCGTACTTCACCGTGCCGGCGCGCGAAACTCATGAAGCAGCGGCGCGCGCCTTCATGGAGGCGCAGGCGCAAGCGGAAACGAGCGAGGTGCAACGTCAAACCGGCATCTCGCTCGATAGCGCCCTCGATTTTTTCACCGGCATGATGGCCGGCCAGGGGCGCTACGAAAGTTACTACGTCGCGTCGAAATTTACCGTGGACATGCCCGGCGCGGCCTACCTCGAATGCTGGGGCGCGTTCACGCAGGTCCAGTGCCGCCGCGTCGATCGTGGGGCTGGCCAGGGTTGAGCCAAATCCGCGAAGCATCTATGTTGCGGGCCATGAACCCGCGCTTCGTTACGACTACGACCTACTGAAGCCGGCGGCGCGAGATCGGGCGCGCCGCAGCGGCTGCGCTTGGGCCCGGTCCTACATCAACAAATCGCTGATCGTTATATGTCGCCGAGCTTACCTGCCCGGGGCCTTTTGGGCCTTATCCAGATCTACAAGTGGACGCTTTCGCCGCTGATCGGCAATGCGTGCCGCTATCGGCCGACGTGCTCGTCGTACGCCGCCGATTGCGTTCGCACGCACGGCGCCTGGGCAGGGAGCTGGATGGCGGGCGCGCGCCTGTGCCGGTGTGCGCCTTGGGGCGGGCACGGATGGGACCCGGCGCCGCGCGAGATCAAGACGAACTCGTGGTGGCGGCCCTGGCGCTATGGCGATTGGAAGGGCGGCTATCGCGAACCGCCCGAATCCTCTCCCGCAAGCGGGGGAGGTGCTGAGCGAAGCGAAGCGGAGGGGGTAAGTCCGGCAGATGCCAACGCTCGCCCCCTCAGTCATCACGCCGCGCGTGCTGACAGCTCCCCCGTGAACGGAGGAGCAGTTTGCGACGCACTCAAATCAAGCAAGAGCAAGTCATGAGCATTTCTCTCAAGTTTCCCGATGGCGCCGAGCGTAGCTACGACGATGGCGTCACGCCGCTCGCTGTGGCCGAGGGCATTTCCAAATCGCTGGCGAAGAAGGTCGTCGCCGCCAAGATTGATGGCGCGTGGTGGGATTTGACGCGCCCGCTCGAAGGCGGCGGCAAAATCGAACTGGTCATGCGCGACAGCGCCGATGGTCTCGAAATTCTCCGCCACGACGCCGCGCACGTCATGGCGCAAGCGGTCCAGGAGCTTTTCCCCGGCACGCAAGTGACGTTCGGCCCGGTGACGGAGGATGGTTTCTATTACGACTTTGCCCGCGAGGAGCCGTTCTCGACGGATGATTTCGAGAAGATCGAAAAGCGCATGAAGGAGATCGTCGATGCCGATCTGCCCATCATTCGCAAGGTATGGGAAAAAGAGGCGGCGATCGCGCACTTCAAGTCGATCGGCGAAATCTACAAGGCCGAGACGATCGACGAAGTCATCAAGCCCGGCGATCCGATCACGGTGTATTCGCACGGCGACAAATGGGGTGATCTCTGCCGCGGGCCGCACCTGCCTTCAACGGGCAGGCTCGGTAAAGCCTTCAAGCTGATGAAGCTTGCCGGCGCCTATTGGCGCGGCGATCAGAACAATGCTCAGTTGCAGCGTATCTACGGCACGGCTTGGGCGGATGAGAAACAATTGGAGGACTACCTCCACCGTCTCGAAGAAGCCGAGAAGCGCGACCACCGCAAACTCGGCCGCCAGATGGATCTCTTCCACATGCAGGAAGAGGGCAAGGGCATGGTGTTCTGGCACGAAAAGGGCCTGACGCTGTGGCGCACGATCGAGGCTTACATGCGCCGCCGCTTGGAAGCGGCGGGGTACGTCGAAGTGCGCACGCCGCAAGTGCTCGACCGTGTGTTCTGGGAAAAGAGCGGCCACTGGGCGAACTATCGCGCCAACATGTTCGTGTGTGAGACGGTCGAAGGCGAAGAGCTTTCGCTGAAGCCGATGAACTGCCCTGGCCATGTGCAAATCTTCAAGTTCGGGCAAAAGAGCTATCGCGATCTTCCATTGCGCATGGCCGAGTTCGGCGCGTGTCACCGTTACGAGCCGTCAGGTTCGCTGCACGGTCTCATGCGTGTGCGTGCATTCACGCAGGACGATGCGCACATCTTTTGCCGCGAGGATCAGATCGAGGAGGAGGTTGCCTCCTTCATCCAACTGGCATCCTCCATCCACGAAGACT
The DNA here is from genome assembly GCA_050184605.1 of Hyphomonadaceae bacterium. Classification (GTDB taxonomy): domain Bacteria; phylum Pseudomonadota; class Alphaproteobacteria; order Caulobacterales; family Aquidulcibacteraceae; genus Vitreimonas. The sequence continues at coordinate 127,832 of JBFXAE010000001.1, forward strand.
TCGGCCTTACGCGCGATCACATTACGCTCGGCACGCGCCCCGAGAAGCGCGCCGGTTCTGAGGAGTTCTGGGACAAGACGGAAGCACAATTGCTGAACGCCGCGCGCAAGGCCGGCGTCGAGCCGGTCATCGCGGAAGGCGACGGCGCGTTCTATGCGCCGAAGCTCGATTTCCAACTGAAAGACGCCATCGGCCGGACGTGGACGTGCGGCACGATCCAGAACGATTATGTTCTGCCCGATCGCTTGGGCGCGGAGTTCGTTGGCGAAGATGGCCAGAAGCACAAGCCGGTGATGCTCCACCGCGCGATCTGCGGCTCGATCGAGCGTTTCATCGGCGTCTTGATCGAGAACTATGCAGGCGCGTTCCCGATGTGGCTTGCGCCGGTGCAGGTGGTGGTGGCGACGATCACGTCGGACGCGAACGCCTACGCTGAGGATGTGGCCAAAACACTACGCGCGGCGGGGCTGCGGGTGGAACTCGATCTCCGCAATGAGAAGGTCGGCTACAAAATCCGCGAACACTCGCTGATGAAGGTGCCAGCCATTGCGGTTGTCGGCAAAAAAGAGGCTGAAGATCGGAGTGTTGCAATCCGGCGCTTTGGCAGCCAGGAGCAGAGCGTTCTTGCTCTCGCGGCTGCGCAAGACGCCCTTGTCGCCGAGGCGACGCCTCCCGACCTGAAGCGTCGGTAATGGGTCAAACTCTGGATTGCAGCCGCTGACCGTCTTTACAGACAGCCGTACGGCAATCCAGGATGGCGACGGGTTCTGGGGGCGGAGAAGGCGTTGGATAGGCATCCGTCACGCGCGCGATCGGCGTCCGCTACGCTGCAGCCGCGCGTTTCAGCCATCGTCGTGGCGCACAAGGTTCGCGCCAGTTCCTCGGGGCGCGCGCCGCTTGATCTTTGCTTACGCAGCGCGCTTGCCGAAGATTGGATCGATGAACTCATCATCGTCGATCACGATAACCTAGAAGAGATTTCTTCCATGTTGCGTGCGTTCGAGGCGGATCGCCGCGACGTGCGCGTGGTGAATGCGGATGCGAGCTTGAGTATAGCGGCGGCCGCCAATATCGGCGCGAACGCCGCGCTTGGCCGTTGGCTGCTGTTCTTGAATGCCGATGTTGTTCTGCAACGGGGCGCGGTCGCGCGCTTGGCTGCCGCCGGAGGCGGCGCCCAGCAGCCTTGGATCGTCGGCGGGCGCTTGCTTGATCTCGAAGGGCGCGAGCGCATGGCGGCTCGAAGGGGCGCACTCAACACATTCTCGGCAATTGCGGTTGCTGTCGAATGGCCGGCGCGTCCCGCGCGCCGTAGCGGCGAGGACGCGACGAAAGTGGGCGCTGTGTCTGGCGCACTCATGCTGATGCCGCGTGGAGATTTCGAGCAGCTCAACGGTTTCGACGAGCAGTTCGATACGGACTATGCCGATCTCGATCTCTGCCGCCGCGCTGCGGCCGCTGGCGGCAGCGTGCTGTTTCAGCCTGACGCCTCCGGCGTGCAGTTCGCGTACACGCAAACGCGCAAGAGCCGCAAAGTGCAGGGGCTCACGCGCTTTGCCGTGAAGAGCGCCAAGACGCCAATGGAGCGGGCGTTTGCGCGCGTTGCCGGGCCGGCGCTGACGACCTTGGTCATGTTGAAGGATTTTATCGCTGGGCGTCCGCCGGCGCGGCGCTAGCGGCTTCACGCACGCGCCCAATATTGAGCGTCATGTATTCGCCGCGGCCGATAGCCATGCCGCGCGCCGGCTCGTCGGCCGCCACAAATTCCAGTCCTCGTGCGCGTAGCGCCGCCTGCGCCTGATCAAAAACGCGCCCTTCTATAATGATGCCGTCCCCCGCCTCGATCGGTGCGCTAGGCGCATCGTCGATCTCAACCAAACGCACCCAAGTGCGGGTAAGAAAAATGATGCTCGGCTGTTCGTAGCCGATGATCCAGAACGCTTGGTCTTGCCGGGGCATCAAGCGGGCGCGCGTGATCGTCGCCGCTGCCTCATTGCTGACGAATAGCGAGCGGGCTTCGGGCAGTAATCGCTCGCGTAGGCTGAAGGAGAGAACGAGCGCGCATGCGACGAGCACGGCCGCGCGCGTAGTCGGCCGGCGCAGCAGGATCAAACCAACGATCGCCGCTGCGAGCGTGCCAGCGCCGATGAGCGCGGTGGCGACAGCACGGCGCACGCCAGCATCGGCCAGATAGCCGGGCATGAATGTGGAGACCGCCGCCATCAGCGCCACGACCAGCGCCCCGAATACGCCGAACAGCACGAGGCCCGCGGGATGTGCGGTGCGCCAGCGCTTGCCACGCATGGCGAAAAGACCCGCGGCGCACATGAGCGCAATCGCGGGGTAAGCGGGCAGCGTGTAGTGGATGAGCTTCGCCGGCATGATTTCGAAAAACGCAAACACCGGCGCTGCCCAGGCGATCAGGAAGCGAAACGCCGCGCTGGCTTGATCATCACGCGGCGCGCGGATTGCGCTCCAGCTTAGGCGGGCGGCGGCTGGAAGCGCGTACGTCGCGGGAAAGATCAGCAGCGGCAGCCAAAGTAGGTAATAACCCGGAATGCCGCCGTGCCGGTGATCGCCGCCAGAGACGAGTTTGGGGCCGATTTCACGCAGCAAGATGTCGGTGTAAAAACGCCCGTCAGTGGCGACGCCAATGGCGATGAACCAAGGCAGCGTGATCGCAAGCGCCAGCAACGGCCCGGCCCAAAACGCGAGCGGCTTCATCCAGTCCGTGCGTCGCTCCCATAGGGCCAGCGTGGCAAGCGTGAGCGCGGCGATGAGTGGCGGGACCGGCCCTTTGATCATCACGCCGCATCCGATGGCGGCCCAGAACACGAGCGCGACCACGCGTGGCCGCGTCGCGCCCGCGCGCAATTGTGCAAGCGCCGCCAGCCCGAGCGCGGTAAAGCCCGTCATCACCGCGTCGGTTTTCGCGAGCATCCCTTCGATGCCGGCAAGCAAACCGACAGCAAAGATTGCAGCGCCGACAAATCCGGTGCGCGGCCCGAACAACACTGTGCCGGCCCACAGCGTCGCTAAACTTGCTAGCATCAAGCCAAGCGCCGAGGGCAAGCGGTACGGCCAGATCGTGTTGAGCCGCTCCGGGCCAATCGCGTTCACGGCCGCCGCCTGTAGCCAGTAGATTCCGATCGGCTTTCGGTTGCGCTCGGCGTCCTGGACGCGAATGCGGACGTAATCGTCGCTCTCGATCATCTGACGCGTCGCCTGCGCGAACCGGGCTTCGTCGATGTCGGTGACGGGCACTTTGGCCGCGCCCATGAGGCCGGAGGTGAGCGCGATCAGAGCGATCAGCACATAGCCGCGCCAGCCGCGGGCAAACTGGTCGAACAGGGCCGGGGAGGTGGGGGATGCCATCGAGGCTCCAGTTTGGCCGGTCAGTGTGACGGTTTGCAGCCCTGGCAGGTGCGCCCACTCGCCTCATGGCGCGGCGTCGGCTAAGAGACCCCGCTTTTCACCCACCGGGGACGCCGTTTGGCCGAGAGTATCGAATTCAGCGTGGTCGTCCCCGTGATGAACGAAGAGGGCAACGCGGCCAATTTGGCGCGCGAGATCGCTTCGGTGCTCGACGGGCGAAGCTACGAGATGATCTTCGTCGACGACGCGAGCCGTGACGACACGCGTGCGGAACTTGCGGCGCTGAAGGCGGAATTGCCGACGCTGCGTCTTATCGGCCATCGCAAGAATTCAGGCCAAAGCCGCGCCGTGCGTACCGGCGTGCTGGCCGCGCGCGCCTCGATTATCGGCACTCTGGACGGGGACGGGCAGAACGATCCGGCCGACCTACCGAAGCTCTTGGCAAAGATTACGCGCCCCGAAGCGCCGCCGAATCTGGGTATGGTAGCCGGAAACCGCCTCAAGCGGCAGGACAATTGGAGTAAGCGCGCCGCCTCTCAAATCGCCAACTCAATTCGGCGGGCCGCGCTCAAGGACAACGCCATCGACAGTGGTTCCGGTGTCAAAGTGTTCAAACGCGAAGCTTTTTTGCGGCTGCCGTACTTCGATCATATGCACCGTTTCATGGCCGCACTGATGCTGCGCGAAGGCTATGCAGTTGAGTTTTTGCCGGTTAATCATCGACAGCGAAACGCGGGTCGCTCGAAGTACACGAATCTCGGCAGATTGGCCGCGAACATGACGGACCTCTGGGGCGTTATGTGGCTCAGAAGCCGGGCGCGTTTGCCGGAGGGGACAGACGAGCTATGAGCAGAGGTCCGACGAGCACGACTGGTTTAGCTGCAGCGGCGAGTAGAAACCGCCGTCCTGCGAATGAGGGGAGTCCCATGGGGGCCATTTTCAACGTCTTTCCGCTGATCTTGATCCCGGTTCTGACGTACAACATCTGGGCGTTCGGCGCGACGGCGGCGAACAACGGCGATGGCGCTGCGGTGCGTGCGCATCTGGCCGACGCGTGGATCCGGATGCCGATGGCGTCCGGAGCGCAATGGATCATCACCTTCGGCGATGTGATGGTGCTCTTGGCGCTGTTGCTGCTCTTCGTTGAGCTGTTGAAATCAACCTCTACCGGCACGGCGGCTATCTTCAATCACGCGCTTTCGATGCTGGTCTTCATCATCTGCCTCGTCGAGTTCCTGCTGCACCCGGCGTTCGCGACGAGCGTTTTCTTCGTCATCCTGGTGATGGCGCTGTTGGACGTCCTCGCAGGCGTGGTGGTCACGATCATTTCGGCTCGCCGCGATGTGGAGTTCGCGGGCGGCGGACACTGATCGGTGCTTAACGCATTCTGGATTTGAGATGAGGGCGCGGACCGCGAGGTCTGCGCCCTTCTTCTTCAGCGTAATCCCCTACTCACAGGCACCACATTCCAAGCGCCAATGCGATCGTGAAGTCGAGCCAGCGGCCGAATCGGGGGATGATGAACGAAGCCATGGTTCGGTGCCCGCCTGCAGGTTCGGCGCCGGGCTATGCTTCGCTTGAGTTCGGGTGGTGAATGGCGCTGTTCTTCGACGCTGACTGGTTCGATCAACGTTTGGCGGCGCGCGGCACCGACCGCATAGGCCTCGCGGTGGCGGCGGGCATCGAGCGCGGTGAACTGCATCGCATTTTCACCAACGAGCGCTCGCCGAGCGCCGAGGAACTCTCAGAGTTTGCGCGCGTGCTTGAGACCGATCTGCTGGAAGTAACGATCCGCAGCGGCGTCGCCGTGCGTGAGTCCGCGCCGGGGGCGGATACGGGCGATCGCATCGAGAGCATCGAAGCGCGGCTGGATGCGATCGATACCTGGCTGGCCGAGTTCGAGGCGTCGAAGAAGAAGGCCGCCGGCTAGGCGCTCACGTTCACCACGATGCCGGTGCGCAGCCGCGATTGTGGCGCGGCGTAACTGCGTCTGTGGGCCGCTTCCGCCTTGGCGACATGGTTCACGAGCGTTGCGGCAAAGAGCGGATCGAGCTTGAGGCGCCGGACGCGGCGGTCGCCGGCGCGGCGGTCCGTCCGGCGTTGTTCACCGACTTCTTCGTAGTCGGCGTCCAGAACAGGCGCGAGGCGAGGTGCGGCGCTCATAAGCGCGCCGGTGCATCAGACGTGCCAAACGGAAATTAACCGCTATCGTTGCGGTAGGAGATCAGCGATGCGGGATTACGCAAACTATGACGGGCTGGGGCTGGCGGAACTTGTCCGTAAGCGGGATGTGACGCCTAGTGAGCTGTTGGAAGCCGCGATCGAGCGCACCGAGCGCAATAACCCTAAGCTCAACGCCATTGTTTACAAAGCTTACGACGAAGCGCGCGCGGCCGCGGCCGGCGCCTTGCCGGACGGCCCGTTCAAGGGCGTGCCATTTCTGATCAAGGATCTGGGCGTGCGCGTGAAGGGCTGGCCGCGCACGAGCGCAAGCCGCTTTGCGCAAATCGATGCAGATGCCGACGATAGTGAATTGATGAAGCGCTATCGCGCCTCCGGCGTGGTGGCGTTCGGCAAGACCAATACGCCGGAGTTCGGCATCCCTGGCGTGACATCCTCCGCCTTGCTCGGTCCGTGCCGCAACCCCTGGAACACCGATCACATCTCGGGCGGTTCGTCGGGCGGCGCCGCGAGCGCGGTGGCGGCCGGGATCGTGCCGCTCGCACACGCGAGCGACGGCTTGGGCTCGATCCGTATTCCGGCGGCGTGCTGCGGGCTGGTGGGGTTAAAGACGACGCGTGACCGCAATCCAAACGGCCAACACGATACCGATCGCGCCATTGGCTTGAGTGTCGATCACGTTGTCTCGCGCACCGTGCGCGACAGCGCCGCTATGCTGGACGCGACGGGATATCCCGAAGCCAACAGTCCGTTTGCGTACCCTCAAAAGGAGCGGCCATATCTGGAAGAAGTCACCCGTTCGCCTGGAAAGATGCGCATTGCCTTCTCGAGCGAGACGCCGAGCGGCAAGCCAATCGATCCAGAAATCCGCGCAGCGCTCGAGCGTACTGCAGAGACGCTAAAGCAGCTCGGTCACGATGTGCGCGAAGAGGGGCTGGGGATCGACTACCGCATGCTCTACCGCGCGCAGGGGATGGTCTCGGCTGCGAACTTCTCCGCCAGCATTCGCCGCTGGATCGAGATCAAGGGCCGCGAGCCGGGCGATGATGAACTCGAAGGCTTGGCGCGCCGCGGTTATGAGGCGGGCAAGCGGCTGACGGCGCAAGACGCCGGCTGGGCCTGGCAGCAATTGCGCATCATGAACCGGCAGATCCTTTCCAAGTTCGAGACGTGGGACGTCTGGCTAACGCCCGTGCTCGGCACCAACGTGCCGCGCGTCGACTATCTCGATCCGCTGATGGAAGATCTGAAAGAGTTTGATCGCCGCCAAGCGGCGACCTTTGGCTTTACGCCGCCCTTCAATCTCACCGGCCAGCCCTCACTCTCGCTGCCGCTGCACCAAAGCGAAAGCAATCTGCCGATCGCGATGATGTTCACCGCGCGCTACGGCGATGAAGCGACGCTGTTCAGGCTCGCCGGGCAAATTGAGAAAGAAATGCCGTGGATCGAGCGTAAGCCGCCAGTGTGGGACTAGGTCCGTGCGACCGCGGTCACAGCGCGGGGCCGGCTTTTGGCGGACGCATTCCTGGTGGGTGGCCGAAACAAAGGAAATATGCACATGAACCCGAACAAAGCGCTGTGGGAGAAGGGTGACTTCACCCGCTTAGCTGCAACCATGCGCGAAAGCGGCGATGCGCTCATCGAAAGTCTGGGCGTAAGGCCAGGGATGAAAGTGCTCGATCTTGGCTGCGGCGACGGCACGACGGCGATACCGTCAGCCAAGCGCGGCGCCGAGGTGCTTGGTGTAGATATTGCCGAGAACCTTGTCGCGGCCGGCAATCGCCGCGCCAAAGACGAGGGGCTGACCAACATCCGCTTCCAACAAGGTGACGCCTGTAACCTTGAGGGCATCGCCGACAAGCAGTTCGATCTCGTCGTCACCATTTTCGGCGCGATGTTCGCGCCGAAGCCGTTCGACGTGGCGAAGGAAATGGTGCGCGTGACCAAGCCCGGCGGGCGCATTGTCATGGGCAACTGGATTCCCGGCGATCCAACCCTGGTTGCGCAAATCCTGAAGATCAGCGCCGCTTACACGCCGCCGCCGCCGGAAGGCTTCATCAGCCCGGTGACGTGGGGCTCGGAAGAGAACGTGAAAGAGCGTTTCGGCCAAGCCGGCGTTTCTCCGGAAGACATCACCTGCGAGCGCCAAACCTACACGTTCAAATTCAATGGCCCGCCGAAAGGGTTCCTTGACGTGTTCCGCAACTACTACGGCCCCACGATGAACGCCTTCGAAGCAGCCGAGAAGAACGGCAAAACGGATGCGCTTTACGCCGAACTTGCGGCGCTTTTCGAGGCGCAGAACAACAGCGGCCGCGCCGACGTAACGACCGCGCCGGCGACGTTCCTCAAAGTTATTGTGAACCGGCGCTGACAGCGAGCGTGGCGTCGCCCTTCGACAAGCTCAGGGTGGCGCCATTCTGGCGCCGGTGAGTGCGCTAGCGCTTCGCCATCAGATCCAGCTGCTTCTGCATCGCTTCCATTTGGCGGCGCAGTTCGGCGAGTTGCTGGTCTTTGTCTTCCGCGCTGTCGTCCGCTTTGGGCGCGCCCGGCATACTGGGCATCGTGCCGGCGGCGAAGGGCGCCCAGACCTTCATGGCCTGCTGGAAGAGCGCCATGTTGCGTTGGGCTTGCTCTTCAAACGCGGCCATCGGCGTGGTGGCGCCGAACGCGCGCGACATGTTCTCGCGCATCTGCTCTTGCGCCTTCGAGAAGCTCTCCATGCTCATCTCGAGATAGGGCGGCAGGAAGCCTTGCATCTGGTCGCCATAGAAGCGGATGAGGCGGCGCAAGAACTGCACCGGCAACATGCTTTGGCCCTTGCTCTCTTGCTCGAAAATAATCTGCGTCAGCACCGAGCGGGTGATGTCGTCGCCGGTTTTGGCGTCGAGGACGATAAAGTCGACGCCTTCGCGCACCATCTCCGAGAGATCGTCGAGCGTGACGTATTTGCTCTCGCCCGTATTGTAGAGGCGCCGGTTGGCGTACTTCTTGATGACGATCGGATCGCCTTGGGTCTCAGAGCCGGCTTCCCCCGCTGCCGGGCCGCTTGAATCCGCCACTTGGTTTGTCCCTATCGAATTATGGCGCCCGCGAACGCGAGCTTTGGTTCCAAACTCTCGCTTCCTTCGCCGCAATGCAAGACAAAGACGCTGAATTCGCCTGCCGAAGGGCCTGGCGCGGCTTGGATTTCGCGCACTGCATGTGCGATAGGAAGGCTCAAGACTTCCTTACTGTCCAATGCCTTCGCGCTCCAGGAGCCTGTAGCCCATGACCGACATCGTCATCGTCTCCGCCGCCCGCACGCCGGTTGGTTCGTTCAACGGCTCGTTTGCTGCAGTGCCCGCGCACGAGCTTGGAAAAACCGCGATCACAGCCGCGCTGCAGCGCGCAAAGGTCGATCCGAAGGAGGTGTCCGAGGTTGTGCTGGGCCAGGTGCTGACGGCGAACCAGGGCATGAACCCAGCGCGGCAAGCTTCGCGCGCCGCGGGCGTGCCGGATGAGAGTCCGGCCTGGTCGCTCAACCAAGTGTGTGGTTCGGGGTTGCGTGCTGTCGTCGTCGGCTACCAGCAGCTGAAGGCGGGTGATGCGAAGATCGTCGTCGCCGGCGGCCAGGAGAACATGTCGCTCTCGCCGCATGCCGCGCATCTGCGCGCTGGCCAGAAGATGGGCGACCTTTCGTTCAGCGACACGATGATCAAGGACGGCCTCACCGACGTCTTCAATCAATATCACATGGGCATCACCGCCGAGAATGTCGCCGAGAAGTGGCAGATCACGCGCGAGCAACAGGATCAGTTCGCGACGCTCAGCCAGCAGAAAGCGAGCGCCGCGCAGAAGGCCGGCAAGTTCAAGGACGAGATCGTTGCCGTGACGGTCTCGGGCCGAAAAGGCGACACCGTCGTTGAGAACGACGAATACATCAAACACGACGCCACCGTTGAGGGTGCGGCGAAGCTGCGCGCCGCCTTCAAGAAGGACGGCACCGTCACCGCCGCGAACGCCTCCGGCATCAATGATGGCGCTGCCGCGCTTGTGCTGATGACGGCGGACGAGGCGTCAAAGCGTGGCCTCACGCCGTTGGCGCGCATCGCTTCATGGGCCTCGCGGGGCGTTGACCCGACGGTGATGGGCACCGGCCCGATCCCATCTTCGAAGGCGGCGCTTGAGCGCGCTGGCTGGAAGGTCAGCGATCTTGACCTCGTCGAGTCCAACGAAGCCTTCGCCGCGCAAGCTTGCGCCGTGAACAAGGACATGGGTTGGGACACCGACATCGTGAACGTCAACGGCGGCGCCATCGCCATCGGGCACCCGATCGGCGCGTCCGGCGCGCGCGTGCTGACGACGCTGCTTTATGAGCTGCAGCGACGTGGCAAGAGCAAAGGCCTCGCCACACTCTGCATCGGCGGTGGCATGGGCATCGCGGTGTGCGTGGAGCGCTAGGCGCTCCATATTTTCAGCGATGCTGATCAATCAAGATTTGATTGCCGTCAGGGTCGACCACAACAATGTGCGCTGGGCCTTGTGTTGACTCATCGGCTTCTGCCGCTGGCGTTACGCCGCTCGCCTTCAGCCGCTTCTGAATCTCGCGCACATCATCGAACTCTGCGAGTTCCTTCGCGTCGCTGTCCCAGCCTGGGTTGAATGTCAGCATGTTCTTGTCGAACATGCCTTGGAACAGGCCGATCAGGGTCGTTTCGTTCTTCATGATCAGCCAGCGCTGATCCTGATTGCCGCCGAAGACTGTGAAGCCGAGCTTTTCGTAGAACGCGCGCGAGGCGGCGATGTCCTTGACAGCGAGGCTGATGGAGAATGCGCCGAGTTTCATTTGAGTGATCCTTTGGGGTTGAAGTGGCGCCTACGCCCGCGCGGGCAGAATTTTGGGGTTCCGCAGGATCGCGGCTGAGAACAGCGCGATCAAAAGGCCGACCGGAAAAATCTCGATGAAGGTCATCGGCAGGCGGTAGAGCGGGTTGGCGTAGTCGGCCTTGTAGCGCTCCATTTGGGCGATGAACTCATCCAGTTCCGGCCCGGTCACGCCCGCGCTGCGTTGCGCTTCGATCAGCGTGGCGGTGTAGTTCTCCATGAACGGGTAGTTCGTAGTCTGGAGGAACGTCTCCCAGGCGGCCACATAGACGACGCCCGCGATCGCCGCGACCAGCACACCCATGCCGAAGGCGGGAAAGAACTTGATTACCCCGCCGAGCACTTTGTTGCGATATTCGCGGACGGCCAGGAAGATCATCGACAGCGCGACGATCATGATCAGGTAGCCAAACCACATCGAGGAGGTGGCATGACCGCCGCCGGGACCGCCGGCGTAAAGTATGCCAGCGATGATGACGGCGATGACGATCGCGCCGGCAATGGCGCCATACCTCAGTGCGATGGCGAACATGAACCCGCTCCCCGTGTTGCGTGAGGTGCAAGTTAGGCCGCGCCAGCGCGCGAAAGGCCATCACCCGAAAGTACCAAATCGTCGAAATCGCCCGTTTGGCCGGCCCTCTTCAGGGGATAAGCGCCAATTCGCGCGCCTTCTGCACGGCCTGGGTGCGGCGTTGGACTTCGAGCTTCTGATAGAGGCTCGCGATCTGCGTCTTCACCGTGTTGGGGGAGATGCCCAGCTTTTGGGCGATCTCCTTGTTGGATTTGCCGGCCGCCAGCAGCGCCAGCACCTCCTGTTCCCTTGGCGTAATGCCGAGAGAGGCGAGCGCGGCGGTGTTCTTCTCAAACGTTGCGGAGGCGGGACGGCGGCCAAGCCGTAGTCCCGCCCACACGCCGAGCGCGGCAAAGCCGGCCGCGATCAGAGCGATATAGATCTCGGTCGAGAACGCCCGGACGAAATAATTGTACTGCAGCCATTGCAGCAGGAAGGCGCCAGCGGCCAAGGCAAGCGCGTAGAGGGCGGCGGTCCGGAGCATCTCCTTCAGTGTGGCGAACCCGGCGCATGCCGCCAAGATAGCGCCCGAACGAACGGTTGCCTCCGCCGCCAACTCGCGCAATGTGATCCCAGAGATTTCGCATCAGACGAAACTGGGAGGATTTGATGACGACGCGCGTGGCTTTTGTGACCGGTGGCACCCGGGGGATCGGCAAGGCCATCTCGGCGCGCCTCAAGGCCGACGGCATGAAGGTGGCGGCCGGCTATTCCGGCAATGACGCCGCCGCCGAAGCGACCGCCAAGGAACTCGGCATCATGGTCGTCAAAGGCAATGTCGGGAACTTCGACGATTGCGTGAAGGCGGCCCAGGCGGTCGAGGCGGAGCTCGGGCCGATCGACGTGCTGGTGAACAATGCCGGCATCACGCGCGACGGCTTCTTCCACAAGATGAGCCATGAGCAATGGTCGGAAGTGATCCGTGTAAACATGGATTCTTGTTTCAACATGACGCGCCAAGTCATCGAAGGCATGCGCAACCGTGGCTGGGGCCGCATCATCAACATCAGTTCGATCAACGGACAGAAGGGCCAGGTTGGCCAGGTGAATTACTCAGCCGCGAAAGCCGGCATGATTGGCTTCACTAAAGCGCTGGCGCAGGAAGGCGCCAGCAAGGGCATTACCGTGAATTGCGTTTGCCCCGGTTACATCGATACCGACATGGTCGCGGCGGTGCCGGAAGATGTTTTGAAGAAGATCATCTCGACGATCCCGGTCGGGCGTCTTGGCAAAGCCGAGGAAATAGCGAGCGCAGTGTCGTTTCTCGCGTCGGAAGGCTCGGGCTTCATGACTGGTTCCACGCTCACGATGAACGGCGCCCAGTACATCGCTTAATTGGGAACGATAATGCGTGCTCAGCGTTCTATCTCCATTCCAAGGAGATGACTCATGGACAAAGAGCATATCAAAGGCGCGGCTGACAAAGTGTCGGGCGCGGCTAAGGAAGCTGCCGGCAAGGTGACGGGCAATCAGAAGCTCGAGGCCGAAGGCAAGTTCGACAAGGCCAAAGGCGAAGTACGCCAGGGCGTTGGCGACGTGAAGGACGCGATCAAGAAGGCCGATAAGCCGAACTAAGCGTTTCTAATGATTGTCAAACGGCCCGTGCGAAAGCGCGGGCCGTTCTCCTTACGGCTTGTGGACGTATTCGAGCTTCAGGCCGTCCGGATCAGCGAAGAATACAGCGTAATAGTTGGGGCCGTAGCTCGGATACGCCGCCGGCGGATCGAGGATTGTCGCGCCAATACTGAGAAGGTGCGCGTACATGGCGTCGACATCTTCACGGCTTGCCGCATTCCAAGCGATGTGGTGCAAGCCCGGGCTGTAGCGATCATGGCTGCGCTCGGCATTCTCGCCGCGCCCGCTTAGAATGCCGATTGAGCAGAACATGTCGCCGTCTCGTAAGTCGAAATCGTATCCATTCGCGTGAGTGTCCGCGAGACGATAGCCCATAAAGGCCAGCACGCTCTCGTAGAACGCGCGCGATGCGTGCGCGTCTCTGACCGTGAGATCGACATGATGGATGCCGCCCCGCATCAGCGGTTCGCGCCCGGTTTCCAGAGCAGATCGGCGCGGCCTTCATCATTAGCGTAGCGCGCGGCGACGAAGAGCAAGTCGGAAAGCCGGTTCACGTACTTCACCGTTTCGGGCGAGACTGTGTCGTCGGCGTCGCGCAGCGCCACGATCGCGCGCTCAGCGCGGCGGGTTATCGCCCGAGCCATGTGCAAATGCGCCGCGCCAGGTGAGCCGCCCGGAAGAATGAACGAGGTGAGCGGCGGCAGCTTTGCGTTCAGCTCATCAACTTCGCGCTCGAGGCGGTCAGTCTGGCTTGGCTGAATGCGCAGCGGCTCGAACTTCAGATCGTCTGCATGCGGTGTCGCCAGATCGGCGCCAAGGTCAAAGAGATCATTTTGCGCGCGATCCAGGATCGGATCGAGCACGGCGTCTGCAGTTGTATGCAGCCGCGCAACGCCGATGGCTGAGTTCGCTTCATCGACCGCGCCATACGCTTCCACGCGCAGGCTTGCCTTGGAGACAGGTTCGCCCGTGGCGAGGCGCGTCTTGCCGCCATCACCCGCCTTGGTGACGATCTTGTCCAGCCTAACCATTCGACTGCTTCCACCACAGCGCTGCGACGAGAATGAGGATCACCACGAATTGCGCCACAACCCGAAAGCGCATGGCCTTGTTCGACCACGAGCGCGAGAAATCACCGCCCCGGAACAGCGTGTAGATCCCGAAGCACAGCGTCAGGAAAACGACCGCGAGGCCGATGGGAATGAGGTAGTTGAAAACGTCCATGGAGCGGAACTTACGCCCGGCACGACCCTTTCGCCATGCGCCAAATCAAGCCTATAACGGCAGGGCATGTGGTCGGGGCCGGCGGACTGCTAGGCTTCCGAAATGATCGAATCACTTCTGCTTTTGCTGGCCGTGGCGGCCATGGGCGCGGCCGCTTTTTTTGCCTACCGCTCCGCCGGTGTTGACCCTATTCGCGCCGAGCGCGACCGCGCCGTCTCGGAACTGAAGAGCCTGCGCGAAGAGAACGCGCGACTGGTCGCGGAGCTGGCGGCCGAGAAGGCGGCAGCGGGCGCGCGGACGGAATCTGAGGAGGCGCGGTTTCTCGCCGTTGCGCAGAAAGCGCTGGAGACGTCGCAAGCGACGTTCATGTCGCTGGCGAAAGAGACATTCGAGAAGCACAGCCAAGCCGCCGCTGGCGGCGTGAAGGAGGTCCTGGCGCCGGCGCAGGAGCAATTGGCGAAGCTCGCAACCTCGGTGGAAGCGCTCGACAAGGCGCGGCTGCAGGACAAGTCGGCGATGAACGAGCAGGTTCGCCAGATCGTTGATGCAGTAAGCTCAACCAACAAGACCACGCAGAACCTGCTCACCGCGTTGCGCGCCTCGCCGAAGATGCGGGGCCGCTGGGGCGAACAGACGCTCCGCAATGTGCTTGAGCTTTCGGGGCTCGCCGCGCACGTCGATTTTCAAGAGCAGCTTTCAACCAACGATGGTGAAGGTTCGCGTCTGCGGCCTGACGTCGTGATCAACTTGCCCGGTGGCCGCTGCATTGTCGTCGACTCTAAAGTGGCGCTATCGGGCTATCTCGATGCCATGGAAGCGACTGATGACGCTTCGCGCGAAGCATTCATGAAGAAGCACGTCGCGGAACTCAAAGGCCATGTGAACAATCTGGCGTCCAAAGAGTATCAAAAGCATGTGCCGGACACGGCGGATTTCGTGGTGCTGTTCGTGCCGGGCGAAAACTTCCTTGCCGCCGCCGCCGAGCGGGATCCGAATTTGTTCGACGAGGCTTTCGCAAAGAAGGTCATCATTACGACACCGACGACGATGGTGGCGCTGGCGAAATCCGTGGCGTACGGCTGGCGTCAGGAGCAAAGCGCCAAGAACGCACAGGAAATCGCGGAGCTCGGCCGCGAACTCTTCCGCCGCATGGCGGTGATGGTCGATCACATGGGCAAAGTTGGGGATTCGATCGGCAGGTCGGTGAAATCGTACAACGAGATGTTGGGCTCGGTTGAAAGCCGTGTCCTGCCGCAGGCGCGCAAGTTCAAAGAACTTGGCGCGGGCGATGCCGGCATCGATATCGGAGCGCCCGCGCAGATCGAAGCTGCGCCACGTTTGCCGCCGCCGCCCGAACAGCTCGAACTGATGCCGCCGCCGCAGACGCCGAAGCGTGCGCGTTAAACGCCGTTCGTCGCGTTTCTGGTGAAGCGGCTGTGCCGGCGCGCTAACACGCGCGCGGAGGAATTCGCTTATGAGACATATGTTAATCGCGGCTGCGGCTGTTTTTGCGCTCGCTGCTTGCACGCCGCCGGCGCCGCAAGAAGCCCCACCGCCGGTGCAGATCGCGGTGTCGCCGGATGCCGCGAACATCCAGGCCGCAGTGGCGGACTCCCGCCGTCCGGCGGAAGACGTCGCGCGCGATGCGGCGCGCCATGCCGCTGAAACTCTAGCGTTCGCCGGGATTGAACCAGGCGAGAGAGTGGGTGAAATTTTTCCCGGCGGCGGCTATTTCACCCGTCTCTTCGCCGTTGCCGTTGGCGATGAAGGCCGTGTCTACCCAACCATCCGCCCGGACGGCATTGCGGGTGAATACGAAACCCCGATCCTGGCAGTCGCCTCGCAATACCCGAACGCGACCGTGGTGCGGACGCCGTACGATGCGCTGGCCTATCCAGAACCGCTCGATGTGATTTTTACCGCTCAGAACTATCACGACATGGCGCTGACCGCATACGGCCTTGGCGATCGCGCGCAAATGAACGCAACCGCATTCGCAGCGCTGAAGCCGGGTGGTGTTTACATCGTTATCGATCACTCCGCCGTCGATGGCAGCCCAATTCAAACCGACGCGGAGAATACCAATCACCGGATCGATCAGGCTGCCGTGCGGCGCGAAATCGAAGCCGCGGGCTTCGTGTTCGATGGCGAAAGCGATGTTTTACGCAACTCAGCTGACACGCGGACGACCAGCGTGTTTGATCCCTCAATCCGCGGCAGCACCGATCAGTTCATGATGCGGTTCCGCAAGCCGGAATAGACTTCTCAATCGTCGTGACGCGGGCGGGCGCGGTTGGCTTTAATGCTGCCGCGCTTTGCCTTGTGCTCGAGCCGCTTCTGCTTCTGCGCCTTAGGGACTTTCGTGGGTTTACGCGGCTTTGGCCGGTGCGTCGCCTGCTCGACGAGCGCGACGAGCCGCGCCAGCGCTTCGGTGCGATTGCGTTCCTGGGTGCGGTGCGCGTCGGCGCGAATGACAATTTCGCCGTCGAGCGTCAGGCGCCGCCCGGCAAGCCTTTCGAGCCGCGCGCGCACATCGTCCGGCAGCGCCGTGTAGCCGTTGACGTTGAAGCGCAGCTCCACCGCCGTAGAGACCTTGTTGACGTTCTGTCCGCCCGGGCCGGCCGCGCGGATGAAGCGTTCCTCGAGGTCGCGGTCGTCCAGCGCCAGGGAAGGGGTCACGGGAATCATCACCGCTGAGTGTAACGCGGGCCGGTTTCCAATCGTTCACTTCGCCGCGAAGCGGGAGACAAGCACCCAGCCATTGCGCTAAACCCGCCAAAATCGAGGGAGGACGCGATGAGAAATCTGCTGGCCGGGCTTGGAGTTGCGCTGTTCATCGGCGCCTGCGCGGGCGGGGCCGTGCCGGGCCTGATGATGGCGATGCCCGCCGAGCAAGTGACCGCGTCCTCGCCCCACATATTGACTGCTCTCGCAGATAGCCGCCGGCCGGACGCCGATCGCCAGCGCGACGCGCTGCGTCACCCGGCGGAAATCCTGGCTTTCACCGGTGTCCAGCCCGGCTGGCGAATTGCCGATGTCGGCCCGGGCGGCGGCTATTATTCGCGCCTCTTCGCTGTTGCTGTTGGCGATGGCGGGCATGTTTACGGCATCGATCGCCCGAACCCGGCGCCGGATCGCCCGCGCGCCATGCTCGCGGTCGCGCCGCAATATGAGAACATCACAGTGCTACAGGCTGGCTACACCGGCTGGAGTATTTCCGAGCCGCTCGACGCCGTGTTCATCTCGCAAATCTACCACGACTTCTTCTACCCACAGCTCAACGTCGATGTGCCCGCGTTCAACCGCGCCGTGTTCGAGGCGCTGAAGCCGGGCGGGGTGTACGTCATCATCGATCACGCCGCCGAAGCGGGCCACACGATTAACACCGCCGACCCGCAAGCCGACATTCACCGCATCGATCAAGCGCAGATCATCCGTGAGGTCACCGCCGCCGGCTTCGTGCTCGAAGACGAAAGCCAGGTGCTGCGCAATCCGGCCGACAACCGCAGCGTACGCGTGTTCGAGGGCGACGTTCGTGGTCGCACCGACCAGTTCGTGCTGCGCTTCCGCAGGCCGGCGAACTGAGGCGTTTGGGTTTGCTCCTCCCGCACAACCCGAACGCCTTCGCGCGTTCGCCGCTCGATCGCGCCGGCCATCACCGCAAGGATGAGGCCTGGCTGAAAGCCGCCATGGAGAGCGACCAAGCCTCGCTCTTGGTTTTCAATAAGGGCCGGGTGTTTCTCCACGAGGAGGATGGCGATCTTTCGGTGCGTTGGCTTGCGCCTCAGGTGTACCAACAATTTGGCGACCGCGACCTGCCGCTCTTGTTCCTCGGCGTAGACGAGAATCAGTCTCCGCACTTTGCCTGCGAAATCGCGGATCCCGCTGCGCTGGGCGATCTCGGAATCTTCGAGGAATTGCGTCCGGCCGCGCCGCGTCTGGAGACGAAGACGTTGCCGATTATCGGCGCCGCGCGCGCCGTGTTCGAGTGGCACGGCCGTAACCGTTTTTGCGCCAATTGCGGAACCCCCTCGCGCGTCGTTGAGGCGGGCTGGGTGCGCAAGTGCGATGCTTGCAACGCCGAGCACTATCCGCGCGTGGATCCCGTCTGCATCATGGTGCCGACCTTTGGCGACAAGTGCTTCTTGGGCCGCCAGAAGGCCTGGCCGCGCGGGATGCATTCGGCGCTTGCTGGCTTTATCGAGCCCGGTGAGGCGATCGAAGAAGCTGTTGCGCGCGAAACACTGGAGGAAGCCGGGCTAAAGGTGCGGGAGGTGCAGATGCACTCCACCCAGCCGTGGCCGTTCCCGCATTCGCTGATGATCGGCGTCCTCTGTGAAGTCGAGGACGACAAGCACACAGTCGACACCACCGAGCTCGAAAGCGGCCGCTGGTTCACACGCGAAGAGGCGCGCCTCCTCATCGCGGCGAAGCATCCCGAATGCTGGGCGCCGCCGCCATTCGCGATTGCACATCAACTCTTGAAGACTTGGTCTGAACGTTAGCAGTGCTCGCAATCGTCGCGCTGCACCCGTTCGATTTGCAGCGTGACGTGCGTGATGCCGAAGGTTCGCGTGATGCCTTCGGTGATCTGGGCTAGGAACGCGTCGTCATTGCCTTCTGGCCGCACCAAGTGCGCGGTAAGCGCCGGTTTAGTGGCGCCCATGGCCCACACGTGAAGGTCATGGACCGCAGTGACGCCCGGTTGTGAGAGCAGATAGTCACGAACGTTTGCGACATTGATATGCGCAGGCGCCGCATCGAGTGAGAGATCGAGCGACTCCCGCAAGAGCCCCCACGTGCCCCAGAGAATGAGCAACACAACCGCGACGGAGATCGCCGGGTCGATCCAGTTCGCGCCGGTGAAGAAAATCAGCGCGCCGGCGATGATCACAGCCGCCGAAACGCCTGCGTCCGCCACCATGTGCAGGTAGGCGCCGCGCACGTTCACGTCTTCCTTGCGGCCGGCGAGGAAAAGCATCGCGGTTCCGCCATTGATCACAACACCGGCGGCTGCGACCGCCATGATGAAGAGCGGCTGTGTCGGCTCAGGCGAGAACAGACGCGTCGACGCTTCCCACAAAAGACCGCCGCACGCGACTACAAGAACCAACGCATTGGCGAGCGCGGCAAGCACCGTCGCTTTGGAGAATCCATATGTGCGCTGCGATCCCGCTTGCTGCTTCGCCAGCCACGCTGCGCCGCCCGCGAGCGCGAGGCCAAGCACGTCCGAGAGATTGTGCGTCGCGTCTGAAAGCAGCGCCGTTGAGTTCGCGAAAATGCCGGCCGCGGCCTCGACGATCACGAAGCCAAGGTTCAGCGCAATTGCGATAGTATAACGATTGTCGGAGGGCGCGGGGTGATGATGGGCGTGATCGTGGTGATCGTGCGCGTGCCCATGATGCCCATGCATGGCGTCCATTTGGCGGCGAATCGCGCGAACGGCAAGGCGGCATTGACAGCCGCGCCAACTCATTTCTCATGGCCACGCGAGGGATGAGATAACATTATGCATTCACGCCGGACTTTGATGGCGATTGGCGCAGCCACCTTGGCGTCATCCTGTGCAACAGCGCGCGGGTTCGGCGGCGGGTTGATGCGCGACCTGCGCGTCGCGCCCGGAACGCGTCCGGTCCGGTTGCCGCCGGTCTTGGTATCGCCAGATCGTGTCATCCGCATCGACGTCGGCCTGCGTCCGTTCCGGCCGAGCGGCTTTCGTGTTGAGCGCGAAGCGCTGGGCGACAAGTTGCTGGTTCACAATTACGGCCACGGCGGCGGCGGCATTACGCTTTCGTGGGGCACTGCGAAACTCGCCGTCGATCTTGGCTACGACACATCGAAGCCGGACGTAGCGGTGCTTGGCTGCGGTGCTGTCGGCCTCGCCACTGCGCGGCTTCTGCAAGAGCGCGGCGCCCGCGTGCGAATCTACGCGAAAGATCTGCCGCCCAACACGACCTCAAACGTTGCCGGCGCGCAATGGTGGCCGGCGTCCGTGTTCGACTCCGATCGCGCGACGCCCGAATTCCTGGAGCGCCACTTCGCCGCCGCGAGCTTTGCGTTCCGCCGCTATCAGTCCTTGGTCGGGGACGCATACGGCGTGAGCTGGGAGACCAATTACAATCTCGCCAACCGCCCCATCACGTCTTATCCCGCGCGCGAGGAAGACCCGATGCGCGGGCTCGTCGTCAATCAGCGTGATTTGGCGATGGACGAGCACAACTTCCCGCGTCCGTTCGTGCGCCAGTTCGACACCATGATGATCGAGACGCCGCTTTACCTGCGCCGCATGGAGCTGGATGTCCGTCAGCATGGGGCAGAGATCGTCGTACGCGAGTTCGCCGACGCCTCGCAGGTCGCGGATCTGCCGGAACAGACAATCTTTAACTGCACGGGCCTTGGCGCAGGGCGCCTATTCGGCGACACGGAGATCATGCCGGTCCGTGGGCAGTTGGCGATCCTGCTGCCGCAGCCGGAAGTGAACTACAACACGATTGCGCGCGAGGGTTACATGTTCGGCCGGCGCGACGGCATCGTTCTGGGCGGCACATTCGAACGCGGCGAGTGGTCGCTTGAGCCGAACCAAGAGACCATCGCCGGCATCCTTGCCGGTCATCAATCGATTTTCGGTGAGATGCGAACCTAAAGTGGCATAAACAGCACGCGGCCGCCGAGTGCTGCGGCTGTGCGTTCGGCTGTTCGGCAATCGCTTTGCGCCGGCTGCTCGGCCGCGCCTTCAATCCAAGCGCGGCACCAACCGCCGCGCGGAAGATCGCTTGCGGGGACGCCGGCGAAGTTGTTGCGGCCTTCGTAGGCGGCGCGTTCAACCAAACCGTCGGCGGTCATTTCCATCACCCGGCCGCCCCAGCGTTGCGCGACCCAATGTGCGTGCTGGCATTCCATCGGCGCGGGTTGGCGATCGGCGGCAAGCTCATCGTAGGCGATACGGCAGCGGCCAAGGCGCGTGTGTTCGGTCGTCGTTTTCGTGGATTGCGCGGCGTGCGTCTGTGCCGGCTGCTCACGCATAGCGGAAAGGGCGGAGCCGCCAAGCATCACCAGCGCGAACGCTGTGGCGACACCGGAGGCGGCTAACTTGGTCATATCTCCCCAACACGCATCCTCAGGCGATGGTTTCCTGAGCACAGGATGAATGTAGGGGGCAAACAGATGCACGCCGTGACGCCGGTCACACCGCGATTTCGGTTCAATCACAAACCGTTGAACGGCGGGCGCGAACGCCCGCCGTTTCCGGCTTTTACGCCGTCCGCGGCTCGCGCTTCAGCGCGACGATCTGCAGTTCCGCGAAAAGGCCAACAGCGACCGCCTGAGCGATGACAAACGCGTAGCCAAACAGGGTCGGCGTGGTCAGGAACAGCACCGCGATCGAACCCGCCACCCAAAGCGCGTTGATGGCAACGACCCAGCGGACGCCAGCGCGAGGCACATTCGCCATCCGCGCGAGCGCAAAGAGCGTCACCATCCAGGGAAGCAGCGCCATGCCCGCATAGGTCAGCAGGTCTTGCGGCAACTGGGTGAGCGGCGCGAGGAAGCTTCCGCCGATGATCATGACGACGCCCGCGGCGCCCGAGACAGCGCCATCTGCCAACAACACGCGGCGAAGAAATTGAGAGTTCATGGTGTCCTCCTTGTTGATGGGAGGACGATGACGCGCGCCAACGGGGGAGGCGATTACGTCAGAGGTAATGGCGCGAATGACGCTTGAGGTTATCTTTGCTCCATGCAGAGCACGGCCCAAAGCTTCGGCGATCACCTTCGCACCTGGCGTCAGCGCCGGCGGATGAGCCAACTGGATCTCGCCAGTGAGGCGGGAATCTCCACCCGGCACCTAAGCTTCGTTGAGACGGGCCGGGCGGCGCCATCGCGCGAGATGGTGCTTCAACTGGCGGAGCACCTGCAATTGCCACTGCGGGAGCAGAACGCCTTTCTGGTGGCTGCGGGCTTTGCGCCGCGGTTCGGTGAACGCAAGCTCGACCACCCAGACTTGGCGGCAGTGCGCGGGGCGGTCGAGGCCGTGCTGAAAGGTCACGAGCCGAATCCCACGCTGGCGATCGATCGGCGCTGGACCTTGCTAAACGCCAACAAAGCGGCGCTGCGTTTAATGGCTGGCATCGCACCAGAGCTACTGCAACCGCCGGCGAACATGCTTCGCGCCAGCTTGCACCCAGATGGCCTGGCGCCGCGCATCCTCAATCTCAACGAATGGCGCGTGCACATCTTCGCGCGGCTGGAGCGGCAGATCGAAACGACCGCCGATCCGATTCTGATCGAACTTCTGGAGGAATTGCGCACTTATGCGGGCGGCGGCTCACACGCGGCCCCGTTGCGCGATGCAACACCCGTAATCACGCCGCTGCGTCTGAGAACCGAGGCCGGCGTGCTGTCCATGTTCGGCGTCACCACGCTCTTCGGCATGCCGCAGGACGTGACGCTAGACGAACTGGCGATCGAGACCTTCTTTCCCGCCGACGAAGCAAGCGCGCGTATTCTGAGCAATCTTTCGGCGTGAGGTTAGAAAGAAGAAGGGCGCTGAGATTGCTCCCAGCGCCCAAGACTCCAATCCAACCAGTCAGCGCGCTATTGGCACGCCAGACATTCCTCGTAATCGGTCTTTTCAGCCGGCATCGTCGGCGCCTCCGCCGCGTCGGCCTTGCCTTCGTCGCCGGCGAAGCCCGCGCGTTGCACTGACTTCGAGCGGCAATAGTAGAGGCTCTTCACGCCGCGCTCCCATGCCATCCAGTGCAGCATGTGCAGATCCCACTTATCGACATCGCCCGGGATGAAGATGTTGAGCGACTGCGCTTGGCAGATGAGCGGCGTGCGATCGGCGGCGAGTTCGATGATCCAGCGTTGATCGATCTCGAAAGCGGTCTTGAAGATCGCCTTCTCTTCGTCGCTGAGGAAATCGAGGTGCTGCACCGAGCCCTCGTTCTTCAGGATCGAGCTCCACACGCTCTCAGTGTTCTTGCCCTTCTCTTCGAGCAACTTCTCAAGATAGGGGTTCTTCACTGCGAACGAGCCCGAGAGCGTCTTGTGCGTGTAGATGTTCGCCGGGATCGGCTCGATACCGGCGGACGTGCCGCCGCAGATGATCGAGATCGAAGCCGTCGGCGCGATCGCGAGTTTGTGCGAGAAACGCGCCATCACGTTGTTCTCGGCCGCATCCGGGCAGGGGCCGCGCTCTTGCGCGAGCTTCACCGAAGCAGCGTCGGCGCCGCGGCGGATGTGCTTGAAGAGCTTGTTGTTCCAAACCTTCGCCATCGCCGATTCCATCGGCACGCCTTGCTTCTGCAGGAAGGAGTGGAAGCCCATCAGGCCCAGACCAACCGAACGTTCGCGCATAGCGGCGTAAACGGCGCGTTCCATT
Source organism: Hyphomonadaceae bacterium (assembly GCA_050184605.1). GTDB lineage: Bacteria > Pseudomonadota > Alphaproteobacteria > Caulobacterales > Aquidulcibacteraceae > Vitreimonas. The sequence goes on from JBFXAE010000001.1 coordinate 151,003, forward strand.
TCCGGCGGCGCGCGCTGGATGAAGTCTTCCAGCACGTTGTCGAGGAAGCGGAAGATATCTTCCATGAACAGCGGCTCGTTCTGCCATTCGAGGAACGTTTCGGCGTTCAGCGAAGAGAGGCAGCACACGGCGGTGCGCTCACGGCCATTATGATCCAGGCCGGTATGCAGCATGATTTCCGAGCACAGGTTCGATTGGCGAACCTTCAGGCCGAGCTTCTTCTGGTGACTCGGCATCTGCTTGTTCACGGTGTCGGAGAAGATGATGTAGGGCTCGCCGGTTTGCAGGCGAAGCTCAAGAATCTTCTGCCAGAGCTTGCGCGCGTTCACATGCTTCAGCGGCTCTTGGTTCTTCGGCGAGCGCAGCGCGAACGGCAGATCGTCACGCACCGCGATCATGAATTCGTCGGTGAGGTTGAGCCCGTGGTGCAGGTTCAAGCTCTTGCGGTTGAAATCGCCGGCCGGCTTACGAATTTCGAGGAATTCCTCGATCTCCGGGTGATGGATGTCCAGGTAGACAGCCGCCGAACCACGACGCAGCGAACCTTGGCTGATCGCCAGCGTCAGCGAGTCCATCACGCGGATGAACGGAATGATGCCCGACGTTTGACCGTTCTGACCGACCTTTTCGCCGATAGAACGAACGCCGCCCCAATAGGTGCCGATGCCGCCGCCGTTGGACGCGAGCCAGACATTCTCGTTCCAAGTGTCCATGATGCCGTCGAGCGAGTCACCGACCGCATTCAAGAAGCAGGAGATCGGCAGGCCGCGCTCGGCGCCGCCGTTCGACAGCACAGGCGTCGCCGGCATGAACCAGAGCTTCGAGATGTAATCGTAGATCCGTTGCGCATGCCCAATGTCGTCAGCGAACGCGGTCGCGACGCGCGCGAACATGTCTTGATAGGACTCGCCGGGAAGCAGGTAGCGATCGTTCAGTGTGGTCTTGCCGAAATCCGTCAGCAACGCGTCGCGGCTCGGATCCGTAACGACCTTCTCGACGACCTTCAGCGGACGCAGGGGCTTGGGCTTGCCGCGATGGACTTCGCCCATGCGGTGGACCCCCGCTTTTTCCGCTCGTGCCTGCATGTTTCCTGCCCCCGAATTTAGGTCTGTGTTAACTCGACTCGGTTCTGGCCCAAACCACATGAAGTTGCGTGCCCAACTGAACCGTACCGCTATATATAGTGATGCCACCCGTTAATGCAGGGTCAATGGGGAAGGGGCTCAGCAGCGAAATTTAGCGTGTCGAATCTGTGAACACAGAGCTCGAAGCTGCTTCGATCGTTAACGCAATGGCGGTGCCTGAATGCCGCAAATTCAGCCCTTGCACCTTAACAAAATCCGGCGTTTTTCAGGCGGATGGCGGATCATTCGGGGCAGGGAAAGGCGGCGCTCGCCGCGTTAACAGGCGGCGCGCTACTGGGGCTCTCGCCCATCGCCATGAGGCTCTCGGAACTCGGTCCGAACGCCTCGAACGTCTGGCGATTCCTGCTGGCGCTGCCGATTCTGGCCCTGTGGGCGGCGGTCTCCCGGCCGATTCCCCGCGCCCGGCAGACCGGCTGGCTTCTGTTTGCCGGCGTCCTGTTCGGAATCGAGGTCTCCCTGTGGGCGGCGGCGCTGGGGCTAACCACCGTCACCAACGCGACTTTGCTGGCCAATCTGACGCCGGTGTTCGCCGCCTTGTTCGGCTGGTTCCTGTTCAAGGAGCGGCTCAGCGCGCCTGTCATGGCGGGGGTGGCGATCTCGCTTGGCGGCGCGGTGCTGCTCGCACTCGCGCGCGCGCAAGCCGCCGCCGGCCCCACCGGCGACCCCCAAACGGGCTGGTTCGGTGATGCGCTCGGGCTTTGCGCCGCCATTGGCTATGCCGGCTACCTCCTGATCCTGCGCATGCTCGGCAAGGAGGTGAACGTCGGCGCGGTGATGTTCTGGGCGACGATCGGGGCGCTGTTTGTGGCCCTGGTGTTGGCGCTCATCTTCAACGAGCCGTTGCTGCCGCAGACCCTCAACGGTTGGCTCATCCTCATCGGCCTTGCGATCATCGTGCAGGTCGGCGGGCAAGGCCTCGTTGCGTTCGGCGTTGGCCGCTTGCCGATTGTCGCGAGCACCGTGCTGCTCTGGATGCAGCCGCTCGTCGCTGCGGCCCTTTCATGGATCATGTTCGGCGAGGCGCTTGGCCTGGTTGCGCTGATTGGCGCCGCGTTGGTGCTGGCTGGAATTTACGTCGTTCAGCGCAATCGCGAAAAGCGCCTTCAGTGATGCAGCGGCCGCATCCAGCGCTCCATCGGGCATGACACCGTAGGGTCGCGTCCGCATGAAGAAAGCGCCGTCGCGTAGATGATCTCGGCGCGGCCGATCAGGTTTTCGACCGGCACCGGCCCCATGCCGCTCCAGCGGCTGTCGAGCGAGTTGTCGCGATTGTCGCCCATGGCGAAGAAATGCCCTTCAGGCACGGTGTACGGGCCGAAATTGTCGAGCGGCGAACCGTCCGTCAGGTTGTGCACCGCGTGCGTGACGCCGCCCGGCAGCGTTTCTTCATAGCGCTGCGCCCATTCGCGGCCGCCATCGTGTACGGCGCGCATCAGCAGGCGCGGCTCAGTCGTTTCGACAGCGCGGCCATCGATCAAGAGAACGCCATCGCGCATTTCAATCACGTCGCCCGGTAAGCCGATGGCGCGCTTGATCATGACGACGTGCGTCACCGGATGAATGAACACGACAACGTCGCCGCGCCGCGGCAAGCGCTCGAACAAGCGGCGCTCCGAATGCGGCAGCGCAAAGCCGACATCGAACGGCAGTGAGAAGCGGCTGTAGCCGTAGGCGAACTTCGACACCGTTACCCGGTCGCCGACCTCAATGTGCGGCACCATGCTTTCGGAGGGAATGCGATACTGCGCGAAGGCGACTGTGGTGAAGGCGAGATACGCCACGAATGCGCCGGCGATCGTCTTCAGCCATTCGAGGCCTTCGCCCCGCAACCGTTCCCGCCAATCGCTCATCCGCGTCTCCCACTGGCGCCAGCGTGTGAAGCCAATTATCTGGCGTCAAGCAGGAAGCTGCGGAGACTCTCGTGACGCGCGCAATGACCGCAGTTCTGGGCGGGCTAAAGGACGTCATCTTCGGGCGGCTGACTTGGCTCGCAATCATTAATCTTGTGGTGGCCGCAACGATAACGTTCTTCGCGGCGCGGGCAGGGCTGCGGTTCGTTGTGCCGCTGGTGCCTGATGCATCGGGTTGGCTCGGGTATGTCTCGATGGCGGGCTCGGCGGTGGCGAGCTTCGTCGTCGTCGTGCTGGCGATTGCGATTTCGCCCGCGATCTCGATGGTCGTCGGCGGCGTGCTATTCGATTTCGCGGCGGAACGCGTAGAAAAGAAAATCGCTGCGCCGAAAGCGCGGCCAGTGCCGATTCAGGAGGGGCTGCTCAATGGCGTGCGCATCGCGCTCCCGGCGCTGGCGCTCAACTTGATCGTGATCCCGCTCTACTTCATCCCCGTTGTGAACGCTCTGACCTTCTACACGCTGAACGGCTTCTTGATGGGCCGTGAATACGCAACCATCACCGCTGCCCGCCACATGAGCTACGCTGATGCGGTTGCGCTCAGAAAGCGCCATGGCGCGGAAGTGTTCGTCGTCGGCCTCGCGTGTTCGATCATTCCGTTCGTTGCGCCACTTGTCGGCGCGAGCGCTATGACGCGTCTTGTTCAGTCGCTCCGCGCGAGCCGCTGAGGCGGCGCGCCTGTCGCGATAACAGCCAGCAGCGAAGCGCCGCTGCTAGTGCGCTTGATACTAGTCACGTCACCGAAATACGCCGCCATCCGGCGCTTCAGCGTGCGCGCGATCTTAGCGCGCTGATCTGCTTCGGGCGGCTCGTAAACTTGCACAAAGAGACTTTTGGCATGCATCAGGCGCCGAACGTCGGCAATCTCGGCGCCGTCGCCAGCCCAGAAGGCATTCACGTTCACCGCCAAGATTCGATCGAACAAGGCGGGCTCTCGGTCCTGAGCATTGAACGCGCCTTCAATGAAGATTGCACGGCCGGCCTTGGCGTAAGCGGCGTTGCGCGCCAGCGACGCCTTGATCGCGGCCGGCGAGCGATCGATGCCCATATAGCCGCCGCGTCCGAGCAGCGGGCAGATGCGTTGCGCGGCGATGCCGCTGCCGCAACCGATTTCCAGGATGCTGTTGTCCTTCTCAATGCGAAGGAGTTCGAGCGCCCATTTGATCCGCGCCGGCGCTAGCGCTTTCGGTTCACGCACGCGCCGCGACCAGCTTCACCACGTCGCTCATGATGCCTGTGATCTTGAAGTCTTTAGGCGTGTAGACGCCTGCAACGCCCATCTGTTTGAGCGCGAGCGCATCCGCCGGCGGAATAATGCCGCCGACGATGAGCGGCACGTTCTCCAGGCCTTCGGCGCGCATCAGCCGCACCACCTCCTGCACCAGATCGAGGTGCGAGCCCGAAAGAATCGACAACCCGACGGCGTGCGCCTTCTTCTCTTTTGCTGCCGCGACAATCTCCGCCGGCGTCAGACGAATACCCTCATAGATGGCATCCATGCCGACAGCGCGTGCGCGCGCCGCGATCTGTTCGGCGCCATTGGAGTGGCCGTCCAGGCCCGGCTTGCCGACAAGGAAGGTGAGCTGGCGGCCGAGCTTTTCGCTCAGCGCCGCCACATCGCGCTTCACCGCCTCAATATCCTCGCCGCCGGTTTCGATCACCAGCGCCACGCCGGTCGGCCCGCGATACTCTCCGTAAACCCGGCGCAACGCCGCCGCCCACTCGCCGGTCGTGACGCCTGCTTTCGCGGCGGCGAGGCTCGCAGGCATGATGTTTTTATCGGCGCGCGCATCCGCTTCGAGCGCTGCGATCGCTGCCTGCGCTGCGGCGTCGTTGCGAGCGGCCCGCCAAGCCTTGAGTCGTGCGACCTGCTGCGCTTCCACTGCGAAATCGACGGTTTGGATGCTTTTCTCGCCGGCTTCGAGCGGTGAGGGCTCGCCTTCGGTGAAGGCGTTGACGCCGATCACCTTTTGCCCGCCGGCCTCGATCAGCTCGACGCGGCGGCGATTGGACTCGACGAGCGCGGCCTTCATGTAGTCGACATTGGCGACGGCGCCGCCGTTGGCCTCGATTTTCGCAAGCTCTGCGCGCGCGCCCTCGACCAGCTGCGCCACCTTTGCTTCGATGACCTTCGAGCCGGCGAAGATATCTTCGAACTCAAGCAAATCCGTTTCGTAGGCCAAGACCTGCTGCATGCGCAGGGACCATTGCTGATCCCATGGCCGGGGCAGGCCAAGCGCTTCGTTCCAAGCTGGCAGCTGCACCGCACGGGCGCGCGCGTCCTTCGATAGCGTCACCGCTAATGTTTCAATCAGGATGCGATAAACGTTGTTCTCCGCCTGCTGCTCAGTGAGCCCCAGCGAGTTGACTTGCACGCCATAGCGGAAGCGCCGCGCCTTTTCGTCATCGACGCCGTAACGCTCGCGGCCGATCTCATCCCAAAGCTGCACGAACGCGCGCATCTTCGACAACTCAGTAATGAACCGCATGCCGGCGTTGACGAAGAACGAGATGCGGCTGAACACGTCGGTAAAGCGCTCCGCCGCGACTTCGCCGCGCGCCTTCACCTCATCCAGCACCGCAATGGCGGCGGCCAGCGCGAACGCCAATTCCTGCTCCGGTGTCGCGCCGGCTTCTTGCAGGTGGTAGGAGCACACGTTCATCGGATTCCATTTCGGAATCGTCGCGAGGCTCCAGGCGATTGTGTCGGCTGTCAGCTTCAGGCTCGGCGCGGGCGGGAAGATGTAGGTGCCGCGCGAAAGATACTCTTTCAGAATGTCGTTTTGCGTCGTGCCGGTGAGCTTCCTCGGGTCGGCGCCTTGCTCTTCCGCTAGCGCCACATAGAGCGCGAGCAACCATGCCGCCGGCGCGTTGATCGTCATCGACGTATTCATCTGTTCGAGCGGAATACCCTCGAACAGCGCGCGCATATCTCCGAGATGGCCCACCGGCACGCCGACCTTGCCGACCTCGCCGCGCGCCAGAACGTGGTCGCTGTCGTAGCCCGTCTGCGTTGGCAGATCGAAGGCTACGGAAAGGCCAGTCTGCCCCTTCGCCAAGTTCGCCCGATAGAGCTTGTTGGACTCAGCCGGGGTCGAGTGGCCGGCGTAGGTCCGGAAGATCCAGGGTGGATCGGGGGCATGCTGGAAGGGCGGATTCATACGGAGCAGCAAGCCCTAACCCATGCTGCACCGCAAGATGCCGCGTCCGATGGTGCGCTAACGGAACGCGGCTGAGGCGAATTTCGCGCGGTTCCGGCGAACAATGGAGGTGACAGCGACCTTCACGTCCGTCCCCATTGACGCTGCCGCAAGAAACGGCCCATTGTGCGCCGCAGCAAAATCACGGGGCTAGGCCATGTCGCAACCCAATCTCAAAGCGGTGAAGGACATTTACGACATCGGGGAGATCCCGCCGCAATTCCACGTTCCGAAGAGGATGTGGGCGTGGGCCATCCGTAAGGAGCGACACGGCCGCCCGGCGACCGCCATGCAACTGGAACAGGTGCCGGTGCCAACGATCGGCGAGGACGAGGTGCTCGTGCTCGTGATGGCGGCGGGCGTGAATTATAACGGCGTTTGGGCCGCGCTCGGTCAGCCGATCAGCCCGCTCGATGGCCACAAACAGCCCTATCACGTCGCGGGCTCTGACGCGTCCGGCATCGTTTGGGCCGTCGGCTCCAAAGTGAAGCGCTGGAAGCCGGGCGACGAAGTCGTCATCCATTGCAACCAGGACGATGGCGATGACGAAGAGTGCAACGGCGGCGACCCGATGTTCTCGCCGACGCAAAAGATCTGGGGCTACGAAACCAGCGACGGTTCGTTCGCGCAGTTCTGCAAAGTGCAGGCGCGCCAGCTCATGCATCGTCCGCAGCACCTCACCTGGGAAGAAGCGGCTTGCTACACGCTGACGCTCGCCACCGCCTATCGCATGCTGTTCGGCTGGCGTCCGAACGTGCTGCGTCCGGGCCAGAACGTTCTGGTGTGGGGCGCGTCAGGCGGCCTCGGCGTCTTCGCGGTGCAGCTTTGCGCGGTGAGCGGCGCGCACGCCATCGGTGTCGTCTCCAGTGAAGACAAGAAGGATTACGTGCTCTCGATGGGCGCGAAGGCGGTCCTCAATCGCAACGATTTCAATTGTTGGGGGCAGCTGCCGAAAGTGAACGGCGAAGGCTTCGCCGAATACATGAAAGAGGTCGGTAAGTTTGGCAAAGCCGTGCGCGCTATCACCGGCGGCAAGGACCCCGACATCGTGTTCGAGCACCCGGGCGAGGCGACCTTCCCGGTTTCCGTTCGCATCGTGAAGCGCGGCGGCATGGTCGTGATTTGCGCCGGCACCACCGGCTACAATCTCACAATGGATGCGCGCTATCTCTGGATGCACCAAAAGCGCGTGCAGGGCTCACACTTCGCGCACCTCTACCACGCGAGCCAAGCCAACCAGCTCGTTATCGATCGCCGCATCGATCCGGCGATGTCGGAAGTGCTGCCGTGGGACAAAATCCCCGACGCGCACGAGAAGATGCTCGATAACAAGCACGCGCCCGGCAACATGGCCGTGCTCGTGAACGCGCAGCGCAGCGGCCTCAGGACGTTCGAAGACGTGCTGGAGCTGAGCGGAGCGCGGGGTTAGCGCGTTTGCGTTAGCTCAAGGCCCTCGGCGCTCGAGGACGTATCCTTTTGCAGAGGAGTGCGTCCCATGTTCACCAACGCGCAACGCCAGCAGATTGCTTCCGTTTTGGGCGTCGCCAACGACCTGGCGATAGCGACAGTTCGGCCCGATGGTTGGCCGCAAGTCACGACTGTCAGTTATGTCGCCGATGGCACGCGGATCTATTTCGGCACTTGGGCGAAATCGCAAAAAGCGCAGAACATCGCCCGCGATCCCCGCGTCTCGATCACGGTCACGGCGCCCTACACTGATTGGGGTGGTATTCGTGGCCTGTCGCTGAGTGGGCACGCGGTCCGCGTCACTGATGCGACGGAACTTGCGCGCGTCTTCGAACTGATGGTCAGCAAGTTTCCTCAGATCGGACAATTCCTAAAGGCCGATGACGTCGAGATGGCGCTCTATCGCGTTGATCCGGAAGTGGTGTCCATCCTCGATTACGCGCAGGGGTTCGGACACACAGAAGCGGCGGTCGCCTAGCCTGGCGCGGCGGCCCATCCAGGGTGCTTGACGCGGGGAAGCTGTCGCGCGGGAGCCTCGGTTTGGGTCGCCAGGCGCGCTGACGGCTGTGCGGAATTGACCTTGGGCCTCCCCAGCGCTCCAATTCGCCGGACGGCGCCGGGAGAGCGCCGCGGGGGACATGGAATGGTGCGTCTTATCCTCGGCATGTTGGCGTTGGCGCTCGTGGCGATCGCGGGCTTCGTCGGCTATCGCACGATGTCGTTCACGGCCCCGCCGCCCCCGGCCGAAGTCACGCTCCCGGAGGCGTCCAGTTTCGTCATCGATGCTAGCGCCGCCGCCATCCGCCTCGCCGAAGCAATCCGCTTCCGCACCGTCTCCCTCGTGGAGGATGGCGACGACCGCGCGCAGTTCGAACAATTTCACGCTTGGCTGCAACAGCGCTATCCCGCGTTCCATGCCGCCGCCCGCCGCGAGATCGTCGGCGAGCTGTCGTTGCTCTACACCTGGGAGGGCAGCGATCCGGGCCAGCCGCCAATCGTGCTGTTGGCGCACCAGGACGTTGTGCCCGTGCCGGATGACACGCGCGCGAACTGGCAAGTCGATCCCTTCGGCGGCGTGATCCGCGATGATCACGTCTGGGGGCGCGGCGCGATCGACGACAAAGGCTCGCTCGTTGCGCTCTTGGAAGCGGCGGAGTTGCTCGCCGCGCAAGGCCGCCGCCCGGTGCGCACCATCATCTTCGCTTTTGGCCACGACGAAGAAATCGGAGGCGAAGGCGGCGCCGTTCTGATGGCGGCGAAACTGAAAGAGCGCGGCGTTCGCGCCTGGTTCGTGCTCGACGAAGGCATGGCTGCGCTTGAACGCCACCCGCTCACCGGCGGCCCCGCCGCGATGATCGGCATTTCCGAGCGCGGCTCCGGCACGATGCGCATACGTGCCGTCGGTCAGCCCGGTCACTCGTCCATGCCGCCGCCGGAAACCGCCGTATCGCTGGTGTCGGAAGCGGTCGTTCGCGTCCACGACATGCCGATCGACCGTAGCCTCGAAGGCGGGCCGGCGCTCGCGATGATGCGCGCACTGGCGCCGGAGCTCAGCCTCACCAATCGCATGGCGGTTTCGAACGAGTGGCTGTTTGCGCCGCTATTGCGGCAGCGCATGGCCGGCGATCCGGCCGCGCAGGCGCTGCTGGGCACCACAATCGCGCCGACCATGCTTGGAGGCGGTGTTCGCCCCAACGTGCTGCCGGGCGAGGCCACGGCAATGATCAATTTCCGCATCCATCCACGCGATAACGCCGCCGACTTGCTCCGCCGCGCGCGCCAGCAGGTCGCCGATCTCGAAGGCGTCACCGTCGATTGGGCCGAAACCCCGCGCGAGGCATCGGGTATTTCGAGCACGACCTCGAGCAGCTACGCGCTGATCGCCGGCCTCTCGCACGCCATCCTACCCGACGCGCCGGTTGCGCCTGGCCTCGTGCTCGCGGGCACGGATTCGCGCCACTATGCGGACGTGGCCGAGAACGTGTATCGTTTTCAGCCGATCATGCTGAGCGCCGAAGATCTCGAACGGCCGCACGGTCTCAACGAGCGTATCTCAATCGTGAACTTCGACCGTATGATCCGGTTTTATGCCGGCCTCATGGAAGCAGGAGCGATGCAATGATCCGGTCAGCTTTAACCGCCGCCGCGTTTGCGCTCGCAGCGTGCGCGCCAGGGCAGGCCCCCAACCGGGACAATTCCGTGCCGGCGCCGACACCGCGCGAGGTCACAACACGCATCACGGCTGAACAGAATGGCCAGGTGGTCAATGTCGCTGTTGGCGAGCGCTTCGCCATCGAACTCGTCGGCGTGCCGACAGCCGGCTATGTGTGGGAGCCCGCACAGGCGCCAGACTTCATCACCCGCGCCGGCGAAGCGACCGGCAACACGACGCGGGAGCAGAGCCAGCCCGGCTTCACCGGCGGTCATCATTGGGAAGTGACGATGTTCTCGGCCACCGCTCCGGGCACGGGCGAGATCGTCATGGAGCAGCGCCGCCCCTGGGAAACCAACGAACCGGCCAACGCCACCTTCCGCGTCACCATCGTCGCGCAATAACGGATACAAGTCTGGACCGCCGGCGCCCTCGCCGGCATTACATCAGACTAAACATGCACCGGCGCCTGTCGATAGCACGGCGCCATGCCGGCGAGGGCGCCGGCGGTCCAGACTCAACGCGCCATGGTTTTCCTCGTACAGACCGTCCTCTACATGCTGGCCGTCGCTGGCATTGTCGTGGGCACGCTTGGGCTGATTTTCTTTGCAGGCGGGGCAATGAACAAGGCGAGGCCGCCTGAGATGCGCCGCCGCCGGGCGCTGCTGGCTGCGCTTTTCGCATGCGGGATTGTCGCATCCGCGGCGATTGGCTTTGTCGGCATCCCCGCGATCCTCTATCTCGCTCAGCAATGAGCGAGCTTCTCCGGGACCTTTGGTACTTCGCCGCGACATCACGCGAGTTGAAGCGCGGGCAGATGTTCCGCCGCGAAATCCTGGGCGAGCCGGTGCTGCTCGGGCGCGATGAAGAGGGCAAAGTCTTCGCCATGCGCGATATTTGCCCGCACCGCGCGGTGCCGCTTTCTGCCGGCCGGATCGTCTCCAACGAAGGCGTGCAGACGGTCGAGTGCCCGTATCACGGCTGGCGTTATGGGACGCAGGATGGCGTCTGCAAGCTGATCCCAACATTGCTTGCCGATCAGCCCTACGAAACCAACCGCATCCGCGTGCGCCGCTTCCCGACTTACGAAGCCAACGGCATCATCTTCGCCTTCGTCTCCGCCGATCCGCGTTTCGATGGCGAGCCGCCTCCGCCGCCGCACTTCGATCTCGGCGATTTCCGTGAACCGAAATTCGTCATTCACCGCATCTTCGCAGCGAACATGGACAACGCCGTCGTTGGCCTCATGGACCCGGCGCATGTGCCCTATGTGCATAACCAGTGGTGGTGGCGCCCGCCGAGCTCCGGCAGGAAGCTGAAGGAAAAGCGCTTCGTGCCGCGCGAACGCGGTTGGGCCATCGAGCGCCACGCGCCGAGCGGCAATTCGCTGGCCTATCGCATGCTCTTCGGCGGCAACGTGACGACCGAGATATCCTTCATGCTCCCCGGCTTCCGCTGGGAGGTGGTGGAGAACCAGAAGTCGCGCCTCTTCACGCTGACATGCCTGACGCCCGAAAACGAAAACTCCACCCGCATCACACAAGTGACCTACTGGAAGAACGCGCCGCTGCTTGACGCGATGAAACCGATCCTCATCCCGGCGGGCCGCGAGTTCCTCGATCAGGATGGCCGCATGGTCGATCTGCAGAACACTGGCCTGCAATACAACCCATCCATGCTCTGGATCGACGACATCGACGTGCAGGCGAAGTGGTATCTGAAGCTGAAGCGCGAGTGGACCAAGAGCCGGGAAGAGAAGCGCGACTTCGTCAACCCGATCGAGCCGACGACGTTGCGTTGGATGAGCTGATCAGCCAGCCGGAACCAGCACCACCGGAATGCTCACTTCGCGCGGGTTGGCGTTGTCGGCCGGCATGTCTTCTTGCAGCACGATCGTCGCCGGCGTCTCCTGCGTGACGCTGAACGTGAACTCGGCCCGATAGGGCACGGGTGCTTCGGTCATCCAATCCTCTTGCGCACGCGCCGGCGCTTCCGCCAGCAACGCGCCGTCAGCGCCGCGTAGCTGACCAACGAACTGCGCTTCGAAATACCAATCGCCCGGCGCCGTCCCTTCGACCACAAGCGGACTGCTGACGCGCGCGCCTGAAGCCGGCGCAGTCACGAGTACCATCGGGCCGCTCGCGCTATCGGTCGTAGCAGGCGGCGTCTCCGTTGGCGCCGGCGAACATGCGAACAGCGCGGCCATGCAAACGGCGGCGAGCGTAGTGCGAAGCATACTCATTCTCTCCTGGCCTCAGCCTTATCAGCTGAGGTGGTGGCGGCAAAGCGGCGCGCGTATAGCGAACTGAGGTCATCACCAACGGATTGGATCATGGCGCGCCTGCATCGTGAGTATCATTTGGCCGATCGCATCGGGTGGCTTCGCGCAGCGGTGCTCGGCGCCAATGACGGCATCGTTTCGACCGCCAGCCTCATCGCTGGCGTCGCGGCGGCGTCGGCCGGGAAAAGCGAGGTGATGCTCGCGGGCGTGGCGGGGTTGATCGCCGGTGCGATGTCGATGGCGGCGGGCGAATATGTTTCTGTCAGTTCGCAATCTGACACGGAGCGCGCTGATCTCGCCAAGGAGCGGCGCGAACTGGCGGAAACGCCGGAACTCGAACTCGAAGAACTCACCAACATCTATATCGGCCGCGGTGTCGAGGCGTCACTGGCGCGCGAGGTGGCGATCCAGATGACGGCGAAGGATGCGCTGAGCGCCCACGCGCGCGACGAACTTGGCATAGTGCAATCGATGCGCGCCAGGCCGGTGCAAGCGGCCGCCGCCTCCGCTGCTTCGTTCGCGGCGGGCGCTGCGCTGCCGCTCATTACTGCCGCGTTGACGCCGATGAGTGCTTTGAACTGGGCGGGCCCAGCAGCGTCCCTCCTTTTTCTGGCTGCGCTCGGCGCTTGGAGCGCGCGCATGGCTGGCGCGCCGCCGGTTCGGCCTGTTGCACGCGTTGTGTTCTGGGGTGCGGTGGCGATGGCGATCACCGCCGCCGCCGGGGCGCTGTTCGGGACGGTGGTCTAGCTCGCGCTATAAAGCGCCTTCGCCACTTCAGCTTCGCGCCGCTCACCAATGATGCGTCGCGCCACCTCGTCGGGCACGCCGACGCCGTTGAGAAGCGCTTCGCCCAGCTGCAATGCCGCCTCGATCGAATCCGGGCTCGCGAGAGCAGCGCCTGCCGCGTGCAAACGGCGTGCATGCTCGCCATCCCGCGCGCGCGCGTAGATCGGGATATGCGGCCAGGCGCGGCGTGCTTCAGCGACGATGCGCTCCACCGCGTTGGCATCGTTGATTGTCACCACGATGGCCGCTGCATGCGGCGCGCCGACGCTTTCCAGCACCTTTACGCTCGACGCGTCGCCATAGTGCACTGGCCGGCCTGCATCGCGTAGCTTGGCCACGGCGGCAGCATCGCCCTCGATGCCGACATGCGGAATTTCCTGGGTGCTCAGAATGTCCGCCAAGGTCTGGCCGACGCGGCCGAAACCGGCGATGACGATGTGGCCGCTTTCCTTTGCCACATCGTCTGGTGGCGCTGTAGCGTCGTCCTTCGTGATGCGCCGTGCCACGCGCGCGCCTAGGCCCGCGACCAGCGGCGTCAGGAAGATAGAGAGTGCTGTCACGATGAGCATGTAGGCGGCGGTGTCCGCCGGAATGGCGCCGCCCGCGCGCGCGGCCGCGATGATGACGAAGCCGAACTCGCCCGCTTGCCCAAGCAGCAGGCCGATCTGCAACGCTCGTGGCCAGGGTGAGCCGAATACCCGCGCCAGCGCCGCAATAATGAGGCCCTTGACCAGGAAAAGCCCGGCTACGCCGATCAGAATGCGGAACGGCTCGCTGAGCAGCAGCGAGATGTCTATTTGCATGCCGACGGTGACGAAGAAGAGTCCGAGCAGCAGATCTTTGAACGGTTCGAGGTCGGTTTCGATCTGATGTCGGAATTCAGTTTCGGCCAGCAACAGTCCCGCGAGAAAGGCCCCCAGCGCCGCCGAGAGGCCCGCCATTTCAGCCGCGCCCGCCATGCCGATGGCGGCGAGAAACGCCGCGGCGATAAAGATCTCGCGGCTGTCGGCAGCCGCGACCCAGCGAAACAGAGGCCGCAGCAACAACCGTCCGATCAAAATGATCGCGCCAAGTGAGAGGAGAGCGGTCAGCAACGCTAGACCCACATTCTCCGGTCCGAATGCGGTTGCGTTGGAGCCGAGCGCGGCAACGACGAACAGGATCGGCACCACCATAAGATCTTGCATCAGCAAGATTGAAAAGCTTGTCCGGCCTACCGGAGTGGCGATCTGGCTGCGCTCGCGCAGAAGCTGAAGCACCAAAGCTGTCGATGAGAGCGCGAAGGCGAGGCCCACCACGACGGCGACGGTGAAGGAATTACCGAAAGCCATAGCGGCGCCTGCGATCGCCGCCGCACAGATCGCAACCTGTAGAAGCCCGAGTCCGAACACATAGCGCCGCAGCGCCCATAGACGCTCGAACGAAACCTCAAGCCCGATGACGAAGAGCAGAAACACCACGCCCAGTTCGGCCAACAGAAGCGTCGGTTCGCTTTGCTCGAATTCGAACGCGCTGAGCCAAGGCCAATCCTGCGCCAGCCGCCCCAGAACGTGCGGCCCCATGGCCACGCCGATGATCAGGAACCCCATCACCGCGCTGATCCGCGCCTTCTTCAGCGCCGGAATGAGCACGCAGGTGGCGCCCAGGAAAACCAGCGCCTGGGTCAGGACTTCGCTTCCGCCGCTCCCGTGCTCCATTCGTTTCGCTCCTAAGGTGCGGCCGCCTGCACCGTCGCGTTACGGCGCCTCTTTCGCAAGTGCGAGAAAGTCGGTTTAAGTGAGCTGACTCGCGAGGGATTGCATGAGCGCGGAGCTTATAACGCAACTGGAAACCGTCGCTGCCGCTGCTAGCGCCTATGCCGACGCAGCAAAGGCAGCCGTGCGGCCGTTTGTGAGTAAAGGCGGAAAGCTCGACCGCGTCGCGCTCGACAGGGAACAGCACGTCGTCCACGGGCTCGCATGGGTCGCGACGTATGCCGAAACTTTGCGGGAGGTCCGCGATTGGGCCCGCGCTTTGAGCGAGGCGGGCAAGTTCGGTGAAACCGAACAGCTCTTGTCGAAGCTGCTGGCCTCTGAGTACGCCGCGCAACTCGCCGGCGGCGTGCCGATGACGCAGGTCGAAACCATCCGCCCAGCCGATTTCGGCATCGAGCCGCCGCCGGTGACGTTGCGAGTCACGCAAGCCGACAAGACCCGTCTCGCCACGCTGCTCCACGAAAGCCCAGGTCGCGCCACGTTCGAAAACACAAATCTCGACGCCGACTTCGAGATGATCCGCGATCAGTTTCGCCGCTTCGCCGACGATAAGATCATGCCGCACGCTCACGAGTGGCATTGCAACGACGAACTGATCCCGATCGAGATTGTCGAGGAGATGGGCGCGCTCGGCGTATTCGGCCTCACGATCCCGGAAGAATATGGCGGCTCCGGCCTCGGCAAGACCTCAATGTGCGTCGTCTCCGAAGAGCTTTCGCGCGCCTGGATCGGTACGGGCTCGCTCGGCACGCGCAGCGAAATCGCCGCTGAGCTGATCATGATCGGCGGCACGGACGCGCAAAAGGCTGAGTGGCTGCCAAAGATCGCCAGCGCTGAAATCCTGCCGACGGCTGTGTTCACCGAACCCAACACCGGCAGCGATCTTGGTTCACTGCGCACCCGCGCCGCGAAGGAAGGCGATCACTACATCGTCACCGGCAACAAGACCTGGATCACACACGCCGCGCGCGCCGACGTCATGACGCTGCTGGTGCGCACCGATCCGAACACCAGCGGCTTCAACGGCCTCTCCATGTTGCTCGCGCCGAAGCAGCGTGGCGACGATTCCAATCCGTTCCCAACCCCCGGCATGAGCGGCGGCGAGATCGAAGTCATCGGCTATCGCGGCATGAAGGAATACGAAATCGGCTTCGATGGATTCAAAGTGCCGGCGGCCAATCTGCTTGGCGGCGTCGAAGGCCAGGGCTTCAAGCAGCTGATGGCCACATTCGAGAGCGCGCGCATCCAAACCGCGGCGCGCGCCGTCGGCGTCGCGCAGAGCGCGCTGGAGCTCGGCCTTAAATACGCGATCGAGCGCAAGCAGTTCGGCCAGGAGATTTTCCATTTCCCGCGCGTGTCGAACAAGCTCGTCATGATCGCCGCCGAATTGATGGCCGCGCGCCAGATCACCTATTTCGCCGCACGCCGCAAAGACAGTGGCAAACGCTGCGATCTCGAGGCCGGCATGGCGAAGCTCTTGGCCGCGCGCGTCGCCTGGGCTGCCGCAGACAACGCGCTGCAAATCCATGGCGGCAACGGCTTTGCGGTCGAGTATCCGATCAGCCGCGTGCTGGCCGATGCGCGCATCCTGAATATTTTCGAGGGCGCCGGCGAAATTCAGGCCATGGTCATCGGGCGAAGATTGCTGGAAGAGGGCGTCAACTGACGCTATCAAGGCCTGGACTTGATGCTGTTGCGACGTTGTGAGGTCTGATGCGTGCTCTTGCTTTCCTGGGTCTGCTCGCGCTCACGGCCTGCAACCCGCAGCCGGTCCCCTATGCCGCCGACGTCGAGCGCAACTTCATGATGGCGTGTGAAGCGCAGGGCTCTTCAAACGAACTCTGCGGCTGCACATGGGATCGGATCGAAGCCAATATCGCAGCAAACGATTTCCAGGCGCTCGAGCGCATGCCGGGGCCGCAGCGCGAGTCTCATCCGCTGACCGCGCAAATCAACGGTTACGTTGAAGCCTGCGCCGTGGATCTGGCGCCGCAACCTGATCCGGCCGCTGAAGACATCGTCCCGGAGCCGTGAACGCCGCAGTTTAACGACGTTCCTTCTGTTCAATCTTAACCGTGTTGGCGCATACTCCTCGTAACGCGCGGCAAGTTTTGCCGGGCGGGGAGAATGGCGATGCGTAGCGCTATCGCGGCCCTATTTGGGGTCATCGTGTTGGCGGCGTGCAGCGGCGAAAGCGCGCCGCATGCCTATCCGCAGAGTGCCTTCGAGCGCTTCTCGATGTCATGCCCGCAAGAGAGCGCGGTGTGCACCTGCACCTGGGATAAGATCACGCGCACCGTGACCTACGAGGAATACGAAGCCGCGCTCGCGCGCTTTCGTGAAACCGGCTTGATGGAGCCGCGGATCACACGCGCGCGAACGCAATGCCTCGAGCGTCACCGCGAATAGCGGCTTATTTCTTCTTGCCGATGACGCTGTCGAGCGCCCACGGGCCTGGGCCGGCGGCCGAGATATAGAGGAAGACGAAGCAGAACAGGATCGCCGCGTCGCCGCCGTTTTGCACCGGATAGACCGACGCCGGTGCGTGGAACATCCAATACGCGACAGCCATCATGCCTGAGAGCACAAATGCCACCGGCCGCGTGAACAGACCGAGCAGCAATAGCGCGCCGCCGCCTGCTTCGAGAATGCCGCCGACCCACATCAACGTCATCGGCTCAGGCGGCTGCGCAAACATCTCTGTCGCTGGAAAGCCAAACAGTTTCGTGGTGCCGTGCGCAATGAAGAGCAAAGCGCTGACGATGCGCAGCGCGCTCAAAAGCTGCGGCGAAAAACGATCCAAGAATCCCATGTCCCAACCTCCGTTGCGCCACCAACCTGCGAGCGCCCGCAAAGGGCGTCAACGTCACACGGATGATACTGGCTCAGGAGGGGCGGCGGCTTTGCAGTGCAGCAAACAGGGTGCCGTCGTCCAGGAGGTCGAGTTCGCCGCCAACGGGTACGCCATGTGAAAGCCGGCTTACCGTGACGCTGAGGGGCGCCAGCCGCTCCGCCAAGTAGTGCGATGTGGTCTGCCCGTCGACCGTTGCCGAAAGCGCCAAGATCACCTCGCGCACGCCCGGTGCGCTGGCGCGCTCCATGAGCTTCGCAATCCGTAGGTCATCGGGCCGCACGCCATCGAGCGCCGAGAGCACGCCGCCCAGCACATGGTAGCGCCCCTTGAATGCCCCCGCGCGCTCCAGCGCCCACACATCGCCAACCTCAGCGACAACGCAGATCAAGCCGTCGTCGCGATCAATGGCCGAGCACAACGCACACGGATCCTGCGTATCCAGCGCCCCGCAATTCGAACACGCGCGCACCTTTTCCGCCGCTTCGGTCAGTGCGGCTGCGAGTGGCGCCATCAACTGATCTTTCCGCTTCAACAACTGCAACGCCGCCCGCCGCGCCGAACGCGGGCCCAAGCCCGGCACCTTCGCAAGCAGGGCAATCAACGCCTCAATCTCAGGCGCGGCGGTGATGGATTTGGAGCGCATTGCGATGGGTGACGTTCTGCCAAGATTCTGCTACGATGTGGGCTATGTCCAACCTCGACGCAACCATTGCGCGGCTGAAGGCGCTGCCGAAAGCGGATCAGGAGGCGCTGGCCGCGCAGATCGATCAATTGCTCGATTCGAGCGCTGAGGATTTGTTGACGCCTGAGCAATGGGCCGAGATCGAGGCGCGCCTGGATTCGGGCGAGGGCTTCACCCCGCATGAAGATGTTGTGCGCGATTTCCGCAATCAGTTCCGCTGATGAAAATCGTCTGGGCGGATAGCGCGCGCCTGGATTTCGATACAGCCATCGCGTTTCTGAAACAGAACAGCCCGGCGGGCGCTCAGCGGGTTGGCGAAAGAATTCTAGCGGCGACCGAGTTACTCGAACGATTTCCCGAACTGGCGCCGGCCTCGCGTCATCGTGGATTGAGGCAACTCGTTGTGGTCCGAACGCCTTATCTCGTCGTCTATCGCCTTCACGACGGCTACATCGAAATCCGCGCCGTTATCCACGCGAAGCAAAGGCGCAGGAAGTAACGTCTGCTATTCGCCAATCACCGGTAGTTTTTCAACACTATTGGCCAACAGCGGACGTAGCTCAGAACGGCATCTTGAAGCCGGGCAGGATGCCCAGGCCGCCGCTCAAGCCCTTCATCTCTTCGTTCTGCGCGTCTTCGAGCTTCCGGCGCGCGTCGTCGTGCGCGGCTTTGATCAGATCTTCGAGGATTTCGCGATCGTCGGCGACCATAAGCGAAGGATCGATGCTGATGCTCAGCAGGGCGTTCTTGCCGGTGATGCGCAGCTTCACCATGCCGCCGCCCGACGAGCCTTCGACTTCCATCGCTTCCAGCTTCTTCTGCGCCTCGTTGATCTTGGCCTGCATCTGCTGGGCCTGGCGCATGATCTGGGAGATGTCTTTCATCGATCTGCTTCCTTCTTGCGCGCCGGGCTCGAGGGCGCATTCGGCGCGGCTGGCATCGGCACAACATCGCCGCCTTGCGCGCTCTCATCCACGGGGTTCGTCACCTTGGCGATTTCAGCGCCTGGGAAGTGCTTCAGCGCTTCAGCCACGAACGGATGCTTCTTCAGTTCGTCCATCTGGCGCTCATGCTCGCGACGGCGCTTATCGGCCAAGCTTTCCACCGGTGCAGTGGCTTCCGCAGTGGAGCGGATCGTCCACTCGAACGGCGTGTGCTCTTCGAGGAACGACTTCAAGCGCCGCACCATGTCGCGCGGATGGTCAGGGCTGGCGACGAACACCAACTCGCCCTGCGGCGCAAAGCGCACCACTTTCAAGCGGTCCAGCGCCACTTCAAGCTCAACGTCGTTCTCGAACTTGATGCGCTCCATCACCTCGTCAAATGTCGCGAACGGCGTCTCAGGGAGTGGCGCTTTCTCTTGTAGCGCCGGCGCCTCGCCGGCAGCTTTGGTTGAAGCTGGCGCAACATTTACCGGAGCGCTCTTGTGCGGCGCTGGTGGCGCAGTGCCGGCGGGGGCGCCGGCGCTCCAAGCGCTCGGCCCATCCTTTAGCATCCGCGCCGCATCTTCCGGCGGCGGCAAACTCTGCGCCGCGCACAGGCGCACCATCGCCATTTCAACCGCCGCGATCGGATCGGGCGCCTTGCCGGCCTCTTCGAGCGCCTTCAGCAACATCTGCCACAAACGCGAAAGCTGCGCAGGCGAGAGGCTCGCCGCCAACCCACGCACGCGGCCAACCCAATCGGCGCCGCCAATAATCTTCGCCTCGGCCCCGAGCGCTTGCGCCCGCGCCGCCTCGTGGCCGATGTCCAACAGATCGCGGAGGATGAGCGTCGGGTCAGCGCCGCTATCATATTGCGATCGCGCTTCATTGATAGCCGTCTTCGCATCGCCCTTGGCGATCGCTTCAAACAGATCGAGCACGCGGCCGCGATCGGCGAGGCCGAGCATATCGCGCACATCAGCTGCCGTGACGCTCTCGCCCGGCTTCTGCACCAATGCCTGATCCAAGAGCGACAAGCCATCACGCGCCGAACCTTCCGCCGCGCGCGCGATCAGCGCCAAGCCATCAGCGTCAACCTTCACGCCTTCCTTGGCGCAAATGTTTCCGAGATGCTGCGCCAGCCGTTCGCTATCGATGCGCTTCAGATCGAAGCGTTGGCAGCGCGACAGCACCGTCACCGGCACTTTGCGGATTTCCGTCGTCGCGAACATGAACTTCACATGCGGCGGCGGCTCTTCCAGCGTCTTGAGCAGGCCGTTGAAGGCCTGCGTCGAGAGCATGTGAACTTCGTCGATGATGTAGATCTTGTAGCGCGCCATCACCGGCGCGTAGCGAACGCTGTCCAGGATTTCGCGAATGTCGTTGATGCCGGTGCGCGAGGCCGCGTCCATCTCGAACACGTCCGGATGGCGGCTCTCCATGATCGCCTGGCAATGCTCGCCCGGCGGGTCGAGTTCGATCGACGGATGATCGATGTCGCCGCGCTTGTAGTTCAGCGCCCGCGCCAGCAGCCGCGCCGTCGTCGTCTTGCCGACGCCGCGGACGCCGGTGAGCATGGTCGCGTGCGGAATGCGCCCAAGCGCGAACGAATTGGCGATGGTGCGCACCATCGCTTCTTGACCGATCAGGTCTTCGAACGTCTTCGGCCGGTATTTCCGGGCCAAAACGACGTAGCCGGTACCGGTCGTATCGTCGCCGAAAAGGCTGGATGTGTCGGATTCGCTCACGCCCTGAAACGTAAGGGATTTGCCGCAAATTGCGACTCCCGGGGGCCGCGCAATGAGCCCTCACGTTCGCGCCTCGTTTACCGGGCGCCGGTTACCCTCTGAATCTGTGCGGTTTCGCGTCCGAAACGAGCCGGGAGGGGCAATGACGTCACCGGACACCTCGCGCCGCATTTGGGCAATGACGATCCGGCGCTTTGCCGAAATGGCTTGGTCGGATCATGGACCGATGCGCTACGGCTCCGTTGTGCTGACGCCCATCTTGGTGGCGTTCTTGGTGCCTGGTTATTGGTGGGTGGCGTGTCTGCTTGGCGCCATCGCCGGCGTGCTGATCGATCTGCGCACACAGGCTGCATTCGACCGGCTCTCGCTCAGGCTGGACGAACTCGACGCAGCGACACTCAAGGCGATGATTGGAAAGTATGTCGCCGCGCTCGCCGCCACCACGGCCTGCTACGTCGCGCCTTACGCCGCACTCGCGTTCGCGCCGCAACCGGCTCCCGTCGTCGGTCTGCTCTTTGGCGCTGGCGCGGCGCTCGTTTCGGCGAACCTTCATGTCATGACGAGAACGATGATCTTCTACACCATCGCTCCCGTGATGGTCGTGCTGGTGTTCAATGCTGCAGCGCTGGGCGAGGGCGCAAACGCCATCATCCTCGCGATGATGGCTGCGCTCTTCGGCGCAAACGCCATTATGGCGGCGCGCTCCGGCGCAAGGAGCTTCGGCGAGTTGATCAAGTCGCGGCTGCACGCGGAAGAGGCGGCCGAAGATATGGAGCGCCGGGTGGAAGAACGCACGGCCCAGCTCGCCATCGCCACCAAGCGCGCGCAGGCCGCCAACAAAGCCAAGTCAATGTTCCTCGCCAATATGAGCCACGAGCTGCGTACGCCGCTCAACGCCGTGATCGGTTACTCTGAAATCATCGAAGAAGATCTCGAAAGCGGCGACACGAGTGCAAGCGCTGCTGACCTCGGCAAGATCAGGGGTGCGGCCACGCACTTGCTCACGCTGATCAACGAAATCCTCGATCTGTCACGCATCGAATCCGGCAAGCTCGAGTTGAAACCCGCGATTTTCGATCTGCCTAGCCTGGTGCGCGGCGCGATGGACACGGTGAAGCCGACGATCTCGAAGAACCGCTCGACCTGCCAAGTTAACATCGCGCCCGGCATAGCCGTCATGCGTTCGGACGAAACACGCGTGCGTCAATGCGTGCTCAATCTGCTCTCGAACGCGGCGAAGTTCACGCAAAGTGGCGTCGTCGCTCTCGATCTCCGCACATGCCGCATTGGCCAAGCGCGCGGCGTCGCGATTTCGGTGAAAGACACCGGCCCCGGCATCAGCGCTGAGCAGCAGGCGCGGCTCTTTCAACCGTTCATGCAGATCGACAACACCAAAACGCGCGCACACGATGGTGCAGGCCTTGGCCTCGTCATCACCCGCCGCCTCGCGCGCGCCATGGGCGGCGACGTGCAAGTCTCCAGCAAGCTCGGACACGGCGCGACGTTCACGCTCTATCTGCCGCTTGAGATGCCGGATGCGGCGCCGGCAGCCGCAGCTGCTGCTTAGTTGCCGAGGAAAACCAACTTCACATAGGCGCGGTACTGCATGATTTGCCGGGGTAAGAGGCTCGGGTCGTGCAGGCTCTTCGAAAGAATGATGCCGCCATCGGCAACCGCCGAGAGCATGTCGGCCATATCATCCAGATTGACCTCGATCCGCGCCGGATAGCGCGCGGCGATCTTGTCGAGTTTCTCACGGAAGCGCTTGCGCCAAATCTGGTGGCCCTCGGTCGTCAGCGCGCGCACCTCCTGGCTGAACAGGAAGTCCTGGTAGACGTACGAAGCGACCAAGCAGCCCGGGTGTCCGTTCGGCAGATCGCCCATCAAGTCGGCAAACAGCTTCAGGAAAATCAGGAACGAATGCAGCGGATCGTCGCTGAGTTCGTCGGCTTTCTTGAAGAGCTCGTCGAACACCTTCCACTCTTCGGCCGTATAGCGCAGCAGCAGCGCCTTCGCGAGATCGTTCTTGTCGCGGAAGTGGTAGAAGAAGCCGGACTTGGTGATGCCGGCTTCGCAAATGATCTCGTCGATCGAGGTCGACGCGAAGCCCTTATGCAGCACCGCGTCCTGCGCGATGTCCATGATCCGCTCGCGCGTTTGCTCGCCTTTGCTGAGCGTCTGAGCCTGAATGCTCATCTCATCGTCCTTCAGCGCCCTGTGCGCTCACCTCGAAAAACTGTACCGCAAGTACAGTACTTGCGGTCCAGTTCTCACGCGTCTGTCATTACGAAATCGCGGTCAAACCGCGCCGTGACGCGCGTAACACCCTCAATCTACGCAAGAAAACAAAAAGTGCATGCGCTGCACCATGAGTTTTCTATCTCCGAGCGGCGCCGAGGAATGGTCCTTTCTCCATCGCCGAGCACGGTGCTCGGGTTTTGCAGTGGAAGAAAACATCATGTCTCGCGCCCTCGCCATTTTGGTGTCTGTCATCGTGCTTTGGCACGCTGCGGCAGGAGCGCTGTCGCTGACCGTAGCGCGCGTCCCACCGCTCTGACGCCCTTTTGTTTCACCTGTTTTGCAACTCCTCCCCGGAGAATTCCCATGTTGAAAGACCGTTATGGCAATTCTGCCTCGACCACATCGCAAGCCGCCCTGGCGCATTACAACGATGCGCTTGATCTCATTCGCCTGTATCGCGGCGATCCGATCGCTGCGCTCGACGCTGCTCTCGCCGAAGACCCCGATTTTGGCGGCGCCTGGGCGGCGCGTGCGGGGCTTCTCGTCACCGCGACCGACAAGGCTTATGCGGAAGAGACGGCGAAGAGCCTGCGCGCCGGTGCGGCGTCGAACCTGAATGACCGCGAAGCGCAGATACTGCGCGGCGCGCAAGATTGGGCCGAAGGCCGCTACGGCGATGGCACGGCGCGCTGGACGCGCGTGGCGCAAGAAAATCCGCGCGACGCGCTGGCGGTCCAATACGCACATGCCGGCTGCTTCTTCTTGGGCCTTCAGGCTGAGCTTCGCGATGTACCGCTGCAAGCGCTTCGCGCCTTCAAGCGGGGCGAAGACGGCTACAGCTACATTCAAGGCATGGCCGCCTTCGGCCTCGAAGAATGCGGCGACTTCGCTCGCGCTGACATCTGCGGCCGGCAAGCCGTCGACGCCGACCCGCGCGATGGCTGGGCCGTGCATGCGGTGGCGCACGTCAACGAAATGCGCGGCGATCTCGAGGCTGGCATTCCGTGGCTGGCGGACAACGCGCAGTACTGGGCGCCGGAGAGTGGGTTCAAGTACCACAATTTCTGGCACCTGGCGCTGCTCTATCTCGACAAGGGCGACATCGGCCAAGTGCTGAAGCTTTTCGACGAGGAGGTGCGTCCGGATCCGAACAGCCAAATCGTGCTCGAATGGATCGATGCGTCGGCGCTTCTGTGGCGTTTGCACCTCGAAGGCGTCGATGTTGGCGATCGCTTCGAGAAACTGGCGGCATGCTGGCAGCGGGCAGGCGAGGACGCGTTCTACGCGTTCAACGATCTGCACGCGATCATGGCCTTCCTCGGCGCCGGCCGCGCCACCGATGCGGAGCGCACGCTGAAAGCCATGCGCGCCGCAGCCGCTGATACGGGCGACAATGCCTACATGACGCGCAGAATCGGCTTGCCGCTCGCGGAAGCGTTCATCGCCTTCGAAGCTGGCCGCTACGATGAGGCCGTCGAGAAGATCGCCGCCACGCGCGGCATCGCCCAGCGCTTCGGCGGCAGCCACGCCCAGCGCGATGTCCTCACGCTCACGGCGCTGCATGCCGCGATCAGGGGCGGCATGGCGTCCACGGCTGAAGCGTTCGCCGCCGAGCGGTTGGCGCACAAGCCACAAAGCCCCTGGGCCGGGCGCCTCGCGCGCCAAGCCCGCGAGCTGAGCGCCCAGCGCGCAGCTTGACCCGAAAACACGAACGGCGTCTCCAAGCAGGAGACGCCGTTTCGCTGAGTGCAGACAGGACAGCGACCCGTACGCAACCCGTTATGGCTGCTTCCTTCCGGACCTGACCAGGTTGGCGGGGCGGCCGTCCACCGCCTGCCTGCAGGTCCCATATCGCCCCTCGGAACGCCCTAGGCAACTGGGAACGGGTGCGGCGGAAGCGCGTTTCTACACCGTCCAACCACAACAGAGGCCGCCCGAAGGGGGCGGGAACCGCAATGTTGCGTACCCTGGCGTTCGCCCTGATCATTGGTTTGCCCGGCCTGGCCGCGGCGGAGCAATTTCCACACTCGGCTCAAGATGTCGAAGTGCGCGGGCACGACGGCACGGTGATCGGCCGCGTCGCTGCGGTCGAGCGCAATGCGGACGGCGATATTGTCGCTGTGGAAATTCCGGGACTCGAGCCGGGCGACGCGCCGGTGGCGTCGCGCGATCTGATTGCGGAAGATCAGCGCAACATGGTCATCCGTGTGCGCGAAGGCCGCGATGGCGCCGATCAGAACGGCGCCTACGAGCGCCGCATCCTTCGCTAAGCGCGCGGGCGCATGAGGTCCGCACCCGCCAGCACGAACCCAAGCCCGAACAGCGCGCCCGCGAGCGGGAAGCCGTATGGTGCAAGCGGCGGGATGAAGTTCAGCACACCGACGCAAACGACGCTCCCGAACCAGCAGAGTGGCGCCCAGATCGGGCGTTCGCCGCGCTGCAGCCACGCAATGCTCAACCCCACCATCGCGATCGCCAGCGCCGCCGCGCCTTGCTCATAGGTGCTGAAGCCAAACGGGTCCGCGTCCGGCCCGCCGATGAACGAAAGCGCCGCGACCCCAACGGCGAAGCTTGCCAGCCCTAGAAACCCCAGCCGCTCGGCGCGCGCGAGATAAATGCCGATCAATCCCAACAGCAGCAGCACATCGATCGTGGTGTAGAGCCATTCCAGCGAAACCGGATCGCTGATCGCCGGAAACGCCGAAAAAATCCGAAGCAAGCCGCCGGCAATCGCGGCGGCGCCTGAAAGGGCGAAAAGCTGCTTAGCGTTCATGGCGGCGAGCTATGCGCGTTCGCGCGCACCCAAACAAGCATTGGCGAAATTTGCTGGCCGCAGGTCAGGCCGACAGCGGCTCGCCCTCAACCGTGATGCGGTGCATTTCGCGGCGATGGCCGTGATAATCGTTGCGGGCGAAGTGCCAGGTCGCGCGATTGTCCCAGAATGCGATCGAGCCAGGGCGCCACACGAACTCATGCGTGAACTCAGGCCGCATGCAATGCGCGTAGAGCTGCATGAGCAGCGGCCTGGATTCTTCCACCGTCCAGCCATCGAAGCGCACGGTGAAAGCGGGATTGACGTAGAGCGCCTTCTTGCCGCTCAGCGGATGCGTGATCACCACCGGGTGCACGACGTCCTGCAATGTCTCCGCGGCTTTGGTGTTGCCAATCCGGCCGTCGCCGGCGTCGGTGTTCTGGTAGTAGGACGAGGGGCCTTCGCCAAAAATGTGCCGCGCCGAATGCACCGCCCGCAATGTCGAGAGCGTCTGCTGAAGGCCTTCCGACAGCGCGTCGTAGGCAGCGTACATTGAAGCAAACAACGTATTGCCGCCCGTCTCCGGAAGCTCGCGCGCCACCAGGATCGAGCCCATCGCCGGGATCTGATCGTAGGAATGATCAGTGTGCCAGCCGCCGCCGATATTGTTCTGCTGATCCCGCTCCTTCGAGACCAACGCGATCTCGGGGTGCTCGGGATGGGCGGCGAAGAAGCGATTGATATTGATCGGCCCCCAGCGCCTGGCGAAGGCGATGTGCTCGTCCTCGCTGATCTCCTGATCGCGGAAAAAGATCAGGCCATGGCTCGCGTAGGCTTCACGCACCGCGGCGAAATCCGAGTTCGAAAGATCGCGAAGATCAACGCCGGTGATCTCGGCGCCAACGCCCTCAAGGCTTCGAATGTGGATAGTCATAGCGACCCCTCGGAAAGCACCCGCCCATAAGTCCCGCAGCAGCGCGCCCTAGTCAAATCACCGAACGCCGATCGACCGCGTTCGCCGAAGAGCGTCGACCGCGATGCTAATCTGGCTTCACAAAGCGGAGCGTCATCCGATCGCTTTCGCCAATCGCGTCATAGCGCGAGCGGTCGAAACTCGGATCAGGCGCAGCTCCCTGCGGCGCAGTGCGCGCGACCGGCGGCAGCGTCCAAACGCCGAACGGGTGATCACGCGTGTCTTGAGGGTTGGCGTTGATCTCCGAACGAGCCGCGAGCACCAGTCCAGCGCGGCGGGCCGCATCGATCACATACTCCTCGGGCACATAGCCAGTCGGCGCTGACGTGCTCACATCTGCGCCGGGCGCCGCACGATGTTGCTCAACCGCCAGCACCCCTCCGGGGCGTAGCACACGCGCAAACTCGCTCATGAACCGGTCGGTCGCGCCTTCGGCGCGCGCCCAATTGTGAAACGCGCGCGCCACCAGAATGAAGTCCGCACTCTCGTCGGGGAGCGCGAGCCCGGCGCGCATGCTGAAATCCACGACCTCGACATCGCCATAGATCGACTCATCGCCAAAGCTCTCAAGGAAGCTGGTCCGGGCCTCGCGGGCGGCTTCGCTAACGTTCGGCGCACCAAGGTCACCGGACGCTGCGATGTAGCGGCCATCGTTCATCCGCGCATATGGAGCGAGGATCTGTGTCCACCAACCTTCGCCAGGCCCTATCTCAACGATCGTCATGCCAGGCTCCAGGCCCCAGAATGCGAGTGCTTCGACAGGGTGACGATACTGGTCACGGGTGCGGTCCTCAGCCGACCGCCAAGCGCCACCGGCGACCTGGGCGAAAGACGCATGAGCCGCGGCTGCCGGAGCGTCCCGATCAGGAGCGGCGGCGCATGCCGCCAACACAACGGCGATGGCGCCGACGAAAAAACCACGCATAGAATGATCCCCCAGCCTCGCAGAACAGCTCCGGCAGTTTGACCCATTGCCGCCGCCGAAGCCAATTGTTTGGGTAGCTCAGCCGCTGCAATCTGGGCGCAAATGCGGCGTAAAGTCTATTTGCGCTCATAAGGCGGAGAGATGATTCTCCCGTCTCTCGCGCGGGAGGTTGTGGAGCTACGCAATGGCGAGTCCTCAGAAGCCGTCGACTTTTGGCTGCCTGTGGATGACGCTGCCGCTCATCCTGTTATTCGCCGCAGCGCCGCTGATCAGTGTGATCCTCTCGACGTCGATCGCGGAGAGCGCCAACTGCATTGTTCATGAAGGCAGCGCCAATAGCTGCGTCATCCTCGGCGTTGATGTCGGTGGATCTTTGTATGCGATGTTCGTCGCGGGCTGGTTCAGTTTCGTAACGCTGCCCATTGGATTTGCGCTTCTTGTGATTTGGATCGTCGTGGCGTTGGTCATGTGGCGGCGCCGATAAACGCTCTCGCGTGACCCGTCAGCCCGATCTGTCCTCGGGATACACGCCAGCGTTCGCAGGTTGGAGCGCGGGGCTCCGCCCCGCATCACCTTCAAGCGCCTGCGCCCAGTGCGGGCCGGAGGCCCGCGCTCCTAACAGCGAACCGCCGGCGCGTTAGGACCTCTGGGACCGCTGGAGGGCCAATCTATCCAGGGATACACGCCACCGTTTGCAAGTTGGAGCGCGGGGCTCCGCCCCGCATCAATGCCAAGCTTTCAAGCACTTGCGCCCAGTGCGGGCCGGAGGCCCGCGCTCCAACCGTGTGGGATAGATCGAAACTTATCCAACACCTCGCAAACGCCCGTACACTGAGCTCCGCCGCGCACGGGAGATTTCGAAGACGTCCGAAACTTTGGAATGTGCGGCAACGGTCGGCGGGAGTGATTGAGCGATCGATCCGAATGTCCGGGGGGAGTGAAACCCCGGAGCCCAGAGCAACGGAAGCTCTGCCCGTAGCACCGGCGAAAAGAGCATGGAGCTAAGCCCCAGAGGGAAGAGCCGTCGATGGCGGTTGGTCCCCGAACATCCATCGTTCAGGTGGCGAGCCGGCGAAAGCCGGCGTTCAACAACTCCTCGGTCTCAAGCCGGGAAAAACGATCGCGAAAACGGGGCGCGCGAAGCGCGCGGCGGAGTTTAGAGATGAGCTTCGCATCCCACAGAGACGACTCAGCGCGGATCGCGCGCCCCGGCTCCCATTTTAGGGATTAGGGATTAGGTACTAGGGTCTGGGTGCGGTGTTAGCCGAAGGCGCGCCGAATCTTCGTGCGCCTTCAATTCCCCTAGTCCCCAGTCCCTAAACCCTAGTCCCTATGGGGCGTTTGCTTGACTGGCCCACCGGCGCTCCATACCTGAGGGGCCATGGCACTCCGTCCCATCCTCATCGCGCCCGATCCGCGCCTGAAAGAGAAATCCAAGCCCGTCGAAGGTCCGGTCACCGACGAGCATCGCCGGCTCATGGATGACATGCTGGAGACGATGTACGACGCCCCCGGCATCGGCCTCGCCGCCATCCAGATCGGCGTGCCGCTGCGCATTATCGTCATGGACCTCGCGCGCGATGATGAGCCGAAAGCGCCGCGTTATTTCGTGAACCCGGAAATCCTCTCGCGGTCCGAAGAGATGTTCTCGTACGAAGAGGGCTGCCTCTCGGTCCCGGAAATCTATGACGACGTCGAGCGTCCGGCGCGCGTGCGGCTGCGGTACCTGGATTACAACGGCAAGCAGATCGAAGAGGACTGCGAAGGCCTCTACGCGGTCTGTATCCAGCACGAGATGGATCATCTCGAAGGCGTATTGTTCATCGACCACCTGTCCCGGCTGAAAAAGGAAAAGGCGCTGTCGAAGCTCAAGAAGGCCAAGAAGCTGGCTGAAGAGAACAAGGAACACCGCCTCTGAAATTGGCGGTTTTTCGGCTCCCGGCTCTTTAACCAATCGCCAAACCTACTATTCTCCGCCCCGATTTGACGGCGCGGCAGTCGCGCCTTCCTCCCGGGGGTCTCCATGACTGAAGCGTTTCGCGGTTACGTCTGCACATCGGCGGCGATCGACGCGGCCATCGCCGAGCGTTCGATGCTGTCGCATCCGTTCTACCAAGCCTGGGAAGAGGGCACGCTGACCAAGGACGCGCTGCGCGCCTATGCCCGCCAATACTTCCATCACGTCGAAGCGTTCCCGCGCGCCGTCAGCGCCGTGCACTCGAACTGCCCGGACGCGAAGGGCCGCCGTCTCTTGGCCGAGAACCTTGCAGAAGAAGAAGGCATCGAAGCCGGCAAGGATGATCACGCCAAGCTATGGCTCGATTTCGCTGCCGGCATGGGCGCCGACGAAGCCGAAGTCCGCGCCGTTTCGGTGAACCCGGAAACGCAAGTGCTGATCGATGCGTTCCGCAATCTCTCGCGCAAGTCGTACGCCTCGGGTCTCGGCGCCCTCTACGCCTACGAAAGCCAGCTCCCCGCGATCGCGAAGACCAAGATCGAAGGCCTGGTTGAGCGTTACGACGTCACCGATCAGTCAACGTTGAAGTTCTTCCAAGTGCACGAATACGCCGACGTCGAGCACTCGGACGTTTGCCGCGAATTGCTCGACGCGCTGCCGGAAGCCGATCGCGCCGAGGCCCATGCCGCCGCCTGCGAACTCGCGGAAGCGCTCCGCACGTTCCTCACCGGCATGCAACGCGAAACCGGCATGGCGTGCTGATCGTTCCACTTCAGGACACGGCCGACAGCTCCCTCGCTCGCGGGGGAGCTGTTATGTTTTGAACCATGCCGTTTCGCATCGCTTTCATGGGCTCGCCCACCTTCGCGCTGCCGACGCTCGATGCGTTGATCGCGGCGGGGCACGAGATTGCGTGCGTGTACTCGCAGCCACCGCGCCCGGCCGGCCGGGGCAAGAAAGAACGGCTGACGCCGGTGCATGAGTTCGCGGCCGCGCGCGGCATCGACGTGCGCACGCCAAAAAGCCTGAAGAAGCCGCCCGAGCAGGAGGCGTTCGCCGCGCTCAATCTCGATCTGGCCATCGTCGTCGCCTACGGGCTCATTTTGCCGAAAGCCATTCTCGATGCGCCCAAGCACGGCGCGCTCAATCTGCACGGATCACTTTTGCCCCGCTGGCGCGGCGCCGCACCGATCCAGCGCGCCATCATGGCCGGCGACAGCATCACCGGCGTGCAGGTCATGCGGATGGAAGAAGGGCTCGACACCGGGGCGATACTTTCGAGCGCTACAACCCCGATAGAATTCGACGACACCACCGCGACCTTGCACGATAGATTGTCGGCGATAGGCGCGAGATTGATGCGCGACACGCTCGACAAGCTGGAGCGCGGCGAGACCACGGAAACGCCGCAAGCCGAAGAGGGCGTAACTTATGCTCATAAGATTACGCCCGCCGAAACGCGCATCGACTGGAACCGCCCCGCGCGCGAGATCGATTTCATGATCCGTGGCCTTTCGCCGGCGCCTGGCGCCTGGTTCGAGCTAGACGGCGTGCGGGTGAAGGCGTTGCTTTCCCGCCTCGGTCAAGGCGCCGGCGCTCCTGGCGAGGTTCTGGACGACAATTTGCTGGTCGCCTGCGGCGAAGGCGCCGTGCGTTTGCTCACCGTTCAGCGCGAAGGGCGTGGCCCGCTCGCCGCAGACGTGTTTTTGCGCGGCCAGGCGGTTCCCGCGGGCGCGCGCCTCGCTTGAGCGCAACCCGCACGGCGGCTAAATAGGCGGCAGAAGGATTTTCATGATGTTACGCTTCGCCGTGATTGCTTTCGCGCTCGCTTTAGCCGGCTGCAATCAGCAAACCGCTTCCACCGACGCGACGAGCGACGTGCCGCAACTTGATGCGCCCGCGCCGGAGAGCCAGCCGTCGCGCGTGTTCGCTGCGGCGAATGATGCCGCGCGTGCGGTTTCAAACGAACTTATTGTCTCGGTGACGCAGGAGTTTCCCGACGCCGCGGATGCCGACATCCAGGAGCGGCTTTCGCTGCGCGGCGACAATAATCTCAACGTGAGCGCGCTTGTCACCGGCGCGATTTCGCCAGCGACGCAAGTCGGCGGCCAAACGCTGCGCGCTTTGCTCAACCTGGACGTCAACGAAGCGCAGGTTCTCGTCTATCGGGTTGCCGAAGCTGCGGGCCCCGGCCTCTGCACCGAAGGCACGCTGACGCACGTTGTTGTTTGGGAGCCGTCAACCCCCGGCGATTCATCGATGAAGCTGCTCGGCATCACCGGCGGCGCGCCGGGCGCAGGCGACTCGCGCGCGTGCCAAATGCTCGAGTACCGGCGCTCTTAGCGCAGCGATGCGCTACAAACTCAAGATCGAGTACGACGGCGGCCCGTTTCAGGGTTGGCAGCGTTTGCCCGATGCGCCCAGCGTGCAGGGTGCGCTGGAAGATGCAGTTGAGAAGCTGACAGGAACGCGCAGCGACGTTATCGGCGCCGGCCGCACCGACGCTGGCGTTCACGCGTACGGGCAGGTCGCGCACGTCGACATCGAGAAGCCGTTCGAGCCGTTCCGTCTCTCGGAAGCCCTGAACGCTCACCTGCGTCCACATCCGATTGCCGTGATCGAGACAGAAGAGGCGCCCGCGGATTTCCACGCGCGCTTTGACGCGACGAGCCGCGCCTATGCCTACGAGATCATCAATCGCCGCGCGCCGCTCGCGCTCGATGTGGGGCGGGCGTGGCGCGTAGGGCGCCAGCTGGACGTGAAGCTGATGGATGAGGCGGCGCAAGTCTTGTGCGGCACGCACGACTTCACAACGTTCCGCGATGCGCACTGTCAGGCCAAGAGCCCGGTCAAGACGCTCGATTTTGCCTGGGTCGAAGCCATTGAAGAGCAGGTTATCTTCCACTTCGAAGCGCGCAGCTTTTTGCACCGGCAGGTGCGTTCGATGGTAGGTACGCTGGTGGAAGTCGGCATTGGCAAGATGAGCGTCGCCGATGTAGCCGAAGCTCTTGCCGCCGCCGATCGCGCCCGCTGCGGTCCGGTTGCGCCGCCAGACGGGCTCTACCTCACGCGGGTGGATTACGGCCCGAAATAGCGCCGCAGCACAGATTCGTAGCAACGAGCCAGGGTGCGAACGTCCTCCACGGCGCAATGCTCGTCGACCATATGGGCTGTCTCGTTGCGCAGGCCCAGTTCCGCGACTTGGCAATAGAGCCGAATGTAGCGCGCATCCGAGGTGCCGCCGGTGGTTGTAAGTGCAGGCTCGATACCGAACGTTTCTTTCACCGAAGCGCGCAGCAAATCCGTGAACGGCCCTGGGTCCGTGTAAAACGCCAAGCTCTGCGAACTGATCGTGCGTGAATACTTCGCCCCGGCGCGCTCCGCCGCCGCATTGGCGGTTTCATCAATCCACGCGAGCAGCGTTTCCGCGGTGTGCTTGGTGTTGAAGCGGATATTCAGCTTCGCCATCGCCTTTTGCGGAATGACGTTGTGCGCTGGATTGCCGACATCAACGCTCGTGACTTCTAGATTCGACTGATCGAACCCCGGCGCGCCGTCGTCGAGCTTTCGCGCTTTCAGCGTAGCCAGCGTTTCCACCAACGGCGTCACCGGATTGCGGGCGCGCTGCGGGTAGGCGACGTGGCCTTGCTTGCCCTCCATCGCCAGCACGACATTCAAGCTGCCGCGCCGGCCGTTCTTGATCACGTCGCCAACGCGCGCCTCGCTGGTCGGCTCACCGACAAGGCAGTGATCGATCGTCTCGCCCTCAGCCGCCAGCGCTTCCAACACGCGCTTGGTGCCGTCAACAGCCGGGCCTTCTTCGTCGCATGTCAGCAGAAACGAGATCGAGCCTTTCGGCACGCCGCCGCGCAGGAAATTCTCCGTCGCCGCGATCATCGCGGCGATCGCGGTTTTCATGTCGGTCGCGCCGCGCCCGTAAAGCAGGCCGTCTCGAATTTCAGCCGCGAACGGATCGCTGGTCCAGCCTTCGCCCGGCGGCACCACATCGAGGTGCCCAGCGAAACAGAAGTTCGGCGGCGCATTGCCGAAGCGTGCGTAGAGATTGTCTACCAGCCCGAACTTGTAACGCTTCACCCGGAAGCCGAGCGCCTCGAGCTTCGCCTGCGCCAAATCCATGACGCCCGCTTCGTCGGGCGTAATGGAGGGCCGTCGCATTAGGGCTTGGGCGAACGGGATCGGATCGGTAAGAGTGCGGGCGTCCATCGGCGACCGGTCTAGCCGCGCCCGCGGCCCGGCAAAAGGGGGAAGACCATGAGCGACGTCGCGCCGGTCCAAGAGCAGAGCCGGATCAAGAGCCTGGACACTATGCGCGGCTTCGCGCTCCTGGGCATCCTGGCCGTTAACGCCGCTTTTTTCGCAGCCCCCTGGCAGGCAGCCTTCAATCCGCTGATGCCGCCGCTCGCTATCACGGACGACACGATGTGGTCGTGGTGGGTGATGCACACCTTCTTCGAGTTCAAGTGCATCACCTTGTTCTCGATGCTGTTTGGCGCGAGCATCTACATGCTGGGCGGCGAGCGGAGCGACAAATCGCGCGGCGCTGTTCTAAGGCGGCGTCTGTTCTGGCTGATGATCTTCGGGCTCATTCACGGCCTGCTGATTTGGTACGGCGACATTCTTTTCCATTACGCGCTGGTCGGCTTTTTGGTGCTGTTTGCGCGTTCGTGGAAACCGGCGACGCTCTTTATCGTCGGCAGCATTCTCTATGTGCTTTCGTTTGCGCTGCAGACGATGAATGGCCCGCTCATGTCGATGGTCCCACAGGATCAGCTTGGGCCGATCCTTGCGGAACTCGAATCCGTGTTCGCCGTATCGCAGGAAGACTTCGAACACATGCGCGCCGCCTATCAGGGCGGGCTTGTTTCTGGCGTTCAGGAGAACGTGGACGCCTGGGTGGAGATCGTCGGTCACAGCGTGCTCGGGCTCATGCCGCGCACGATCTCAGTCATGTTGATCGGCATGGCGCTGTTCAAAGTCGGCTTCCTCAGCGGCCGCGCGCCAGTTTGGCTCTACGTCGCGATGATGCTGATCGGCGCGGCCTCGCTTGCCGTCATCGGCTATCAAGCTCTGATCAATTGGCAGCTGCGTTTCGAGACCATCCATATGCTCGGCGCCGGCGTCGCCGCCAATGCCGGCCTCTCGATCTTCGTTTCGCTTGGCTATGCCAGCTTGTTCGTGCTGTTGGTCAAAGCCGGCGCCCGCTTGCTCTCTGAGCCGTTGGCCGCCGTGGGGCGCATGGCGTTCACCAACTACATCATGCAATCGCTGATCATGACGACTATCTTCTGGGGCGGCATGCGCGGGTTTGGGTTCTGGGGCGAAGTTGACCGCATCACGCTTTGGGCCATTGTGCTCGCCGTCTGGGCGCTACAACTCATCTGGTCGCCGCTCTGGCTGTCCCGCTTCCAAATGGGACCGCTCGAGTGGATTTGGCGGAGGCTCAGCTACGCAAGGCCGGTCAGCATCGGCAGGACCGTGGCGGCGTGAACAAAATATTGGTGGAGGAAACAGAATGAGGAAATTTGTTGCTGCGTTGACGCTAGGCATCGCCATGATCGCCGCGCCTGCGCTCGCCGATACGATGCAGAACGCTTACGGCAACACGATTGTCGTGACCTATGGCAATGGCTCGCAGGCCATCTATCATTTCAATGCCGACGGCACGTTCAGCGGCACCGCACCTGGCGGCTCGCAGATGGCGGGGACGTTCACCATCGAAGGCGATCAACTCTGCCTGGCGCCGCCGAATGGCCAACCGCCGCAATGCACGACGGTCGCGGCTGACAAGAACGTTGGCGATACCTGGCAGCAAACCGCCGCCGACGGCTCCGCCATAAGCGTCGAACTGCGCGCTGGCCGCTAATCGCGGAGCAATTCGTTCACCCCGGTTTTCGCGCGCGTCTGTGCATCGACACGTTTGACGATCACGACGCACGCGAGGCTGGGGCCGCCCTTCGGATCGGGCAGCGAGCCGGGCACCACCACGGAATAGGGAGGCACCTCGCCGCGGAACACCTCGCCGCTGGCGCGATCGATAATCTTCGTTGATTGGCTGATGAAGGCGCCCATGGCGAGCACGGCGCCTTCGCGCACGATCACGCCTTCAGCCACCTCCGAACGCGCGCCAATAAAGCAGCCGTCTTCGATGATGGTCGGGTTCGCCTGCAGCGGCTCCAGCACGCCGCCAATACCGGCGCCGCCGGAGATATGCACGTTCTTACCGATCTGCGCGCACGAGCCCACCGTCGCCCAGGTGTCGACCATCGTGCCTTCATCGACATAGGCGCCGATGTTCACGAAGCTCGGCATCAGCACCACGTTCTTGCCGATAAAACTGCCGCGCCGCGCAACGGCTCCGGGCACGGCGCGGAAGCCGGCTTTCTCGAATGAAGCATCGCCCCAGCCCAGAAATTTCGACGGCACCTTGTCCCAGTAGGGGCCCGGCGAGGAATCGCCATTGCCGCCGGCCGCGCCGATCAGCTTGTTGGCGCTGATGCGGAATGAAAGCAGCACCGCCTTCTTCAGCCATTGATGTGTGACCCAAGCGCCATCGGTCCCACGCGTGGCCACGCGCGCCTGGCCGCTGTCCAGCAGGTCGATAGCAGCCTCGATGGCCTCGACATCGGCGCCTTTGCTCTGTGGCGAGAGCTGGTCGCGCCGTTCCCAGGCGGCTTCAATGTGCGGGGCGAGATCGCTGTTCATGGCGATGAGCTAGCGCGTTTCGGCGGCGAAAGCCAAGCGTTGCCGGAACCGATGGGCGCTCTGGCTCCGGCGCAGGCGCTAAATCATCGCCGCCGTAGCAACGCCTTCACGTCTGCAGCGTGGTGGTCGACGTAAGCTGGCAGCGGCGCCGGATGGACCGCGCCGACGAGCGCGGTGGTGAAGCCCAGCTCATGCGCCGGTTCGAGATTGCGGAGTGTGTCCTCAACCAGGATCGCCTCGGAAGCGTCAAGGTCGAAGCGCTCAAGAAGCGCCTCGTAGCACGCCCGCTGCGGCTTCGGTCTGAGCTGTGCGTCCTCAATATCGAAAACCAAATCGAAGAGATCGCTGAGATTGAGGCTTTCGAGCACGCGCTGCGCGTGGCCGCCGCCGCCATTGGTGAAAATGATCCGCTGGCCTGGCAGCGCTGCGATAAGCGCGCGCAGCTCAGCATCTGGCTCCAGCACCGAGTGGTCGGCTTGATGGACGTTGGCCAAAAAGTCGCGTGCATCAATACCGTGGTGGCGCTCGAGACCCACGACGGTTGCGCCATATTGATGGAAGTAGCGCTCGCGGATTTCCAGCGCGCCCTCAGTGTCGAGCCCTGTCGCCCGCTCAATGTAGCGCGTCATCCGTTCGCCAATCTCATCGTAGAGCGCGCGAGCGGGATAGAGCGTGTTGTCGAGATCGAACACCCAGGTCTTGATGCCGGCAAAGGACATCAGTCGCCGCTGCCACGATCCTGTGTCGGCGCGCTTGGCGGATCGAGACCGCGCCGCGCTGTGCTGGCGGCCGGTCTGACGGCCTCATCACCCGCAGCCGGCGTCAATTGGCGCGGCATGACGCCAGGCTCAAGGAAATCGCGCTCTTCGAAATCGACAACCAAGCCATCGCGAGCGCGCGCGCCGATCGGGGTGAACAGCGTGGTCTGATAGTAGCGGCTCTCGCATCGATCGCGGCCGAGGATCGCGAAGCGGGCGGGGCTGGTGCAGAAGGCCTCGCCGCCGGCCGCGAGATAACGCGGTCCATTGGGTGAATCGAGTGAAGCGTGGACGTAGTAGACCTCTTGGATCAGCACTTCATCGATCGTGCGTACACAACCACCCGGCGCCAAAGCCCACCAGCCGCGGCTCTCCCAGCCTTCGCCACGCCGGCGCGCGATCGCTGTCCACAGCCGCCCGCGGGTGCGGTTGCAGAGCGTGAGGCCGACTTGCCCGGCGCGGCGGCGCGCCGCCGTTTCGAGCGCATCGATCAGCTGGTCTTGCGTCGCGTTCGGTGAGAGCCGCGCGCTGGCTCTGAATTCGGCGATCGATTGCGCGATGCGGCGAGGGTCGACGCCGCGGCGTCCCTCGCGCACATCGTAGCCCGCGTCTTCGAGCAGACGCTGAAGCCCCATTTGGCGAGCGCGCGCCTGCGTGTACTGGCTCGCTTCGGAGAACGAGGTCCGCCAGGTGTCGCGCTTGTTGATCTGCACGCGCCGGAAGCGGCGCTCTTCGTAAGTATCGGTGCAACGCGGCGGATTTTCGATCTGAAACTGACGTGTGGGGTCAACGCACAGCCGCGCGTCGCCGGTCCATTGTTGGCGGCCGCCCCGATGGGCGGAGGAGGTGCGCGCGTACAAATAGTGGGTGCCGCGCGCCAACGGCGCGGCTACCGCCACGCGGCATTCGCCGGGGCGGAGTCGCGTCCAGCCCTGCACTTGGATCGAGCGGCCATCGGGCCGCGCCGTCGCGGCTTCGAGCACATATGTTGTCTCGTTGCAGATCTGCCAGCCGTTTGGCGCGCGCTGTTGCTGCGCGAGCGCGGTACCCGCGAATGCGAGCGCGCCGAGCGATGCAACCGCCGCCAAAGCGGCGAATGCGCCGCTCCTAGTGAATAAGCGTGCCAGCGCCATGTTCGGTGAACAATTCCATGAGCAGGACGTGCGGGGTGCGCCCGTCGAGGATGACTGCCGCTTCGACGCCTTGGTCGAGTGCGGCGATGCAGGTTTCGAGCTTCGGGATCATGCCGCCGGTGGCTGTGCCCTCGTCAATCAGTTTGCGCGCGTCTGCGACCGACATTTCGCGGATGAGATTGCCGTCCTTATCGAGGACGCCTGGAATATCCGAGAGCAACAGGAAGCGTTTCGCCGAGAGCGCCTTCGCGATCGCGCCGGCGGCGGTATCGGCGTTGATGTTGTAAGTGCGGCCATCTTCGGCGACGCCGATCGGCGCGACCACCGGGATGTAATCCTCCGGCGCATTGATCAGGGCCTGGATCAAGGTCGGATCGACATCTACCGGCTCGCCGACAAAGCCAAGATCGACAACTTGCTCGATCATGCTGTCGGGATCTTTGCGCGTGCGCACGGCCTTCTCGCACGTGATGATGCGCGCATCTTTGCCGGACAGGCCGACGCCGCGTACATCCGCTTCACGTCCAGCGGCGGTGATCAAGTGCGCGAGTTCTTTGTTGACGCTGCCCGAGAGCACCATCTCCGCGACTTCCATGGTCTCGGCGTCGGTCACGCGCAGCCCATCCACGAATTGCGATTTCACGCCTGCCCGGTCGAGCATGCGGCTGATCTGCGGCCCGCCGCCGTGAACGACGACAGGATGCAAGCCCACGAGCTTCAAAAGGACGACGTCTGCGGCGAATTTGCGGGCGGTTTCTGTGTCGCCCATGGCGTGGCCGCCATATTTCACCACAACCGTTTCGCGGTCGTAGATTTGGATGAAGGGCAGGGCTTCGGCGAGTGTCTTGGCTTTGGCCAGACCCACTTCCAGCGCCGCCAGATGTTCTTTCGAAAGCTTGCTCACCCGCGGTTCCTAAGCGGTATCGCCTCTCAGGCCAAGGCCGCGATTTCAGCCCTCAGAAGCTCAATCCCCAAGCCGGTTTCACTCGACGTGGCGATAATTTCAGGATGCGCCGCCGGACGCTTGGCGATCGCCGCGCCGGTGGCTTTGGCCAACGCTGCGATTTCAGTCGGCTTCACCTTGTCGGCCTTCGTCAGAACCAGCTGATACGTCACCGCCGCCTTATCGAGCGCGTCCATGACAGCCTTGTCATCCGGCTTGAGCCCGTGCCGGCCGTCGATCAGCAGGATGACGCGTTTCAGCGGCGTGCGTCCGCGCAGATAATCGCGGATCAGCGCCGTCCAGCGACCGATCTCATTCTTCGGCGCCTTGGCGTAGCCATAGCCCGGCATGTCGACGAGCCGCAGCACATCGCCAACGCGGAAAAAGTTGAGCTCGCGCGTGCGGCCCGGCTCAGTCGAGGCGCGCGCGAGTTTGTTGCGGCCGGTGAGCGCGTTGATCAGTGAAGACTTGCCGACGTTCGAGCGGCCCGCGAACGCGATCTCCGGCACGCCCGCCTCCGGCAAAAACTCCATGCTCGGCACGCCGCGCTCGAATTCGATCGGCCCCGCGAAGAGCAGGCGGCCCGCTTCGATCCATTCGGGACTGGGGATTGGGGATTGGGGATTGGGGGGCTCAGCCATCTTTCAATCGCGCATGTAACCGGTTGAGCATGCGAGCTACGCGTTCAGCCTCTTCTAGCAGCGGCTGTGTCACGGTCTCTGAGAGATGCTTAGCTCGCGACGCAAGAAGCAGGAGGGTTTCAAGCTCTGCGGTCGAACCCCGCGCAATGCTGACGAAATGAGCGTAGTCCCGTCTCGTTGCCCTAGCATGTCCTTCGGCGATATTTGCAGGAATCGAGACGGCTGCTCGGATCATCTGAGCCGTGAGCCGATATTCTTCCTTCTTGGGCATCAGTTCAGCTGCAGCGTACACCGCTTGAGCAACATCCATCGCCTTCGCCCAGACCTCTAAGTCGCGATAGCTGGATGCACCCAATCCCCAATCCCCAATCCCGATTACTCCGCCGCCGTGGGCTTCAACCGTTTCGCCAAGAACTTATCCAGCTGCGTCTCCACACCCTGCCTGCGCATGATCACGTATTGCTGCAGGATCGAGAGCGTGTTGGACCAGGTCCAGTAGATGACGAGGCCAGCCGGGAAGGCGGCGAACATCACGGTGAACAGGATCGGCAGGAAGCGGAAGATCTGCGCCTGCACCGGATCGGTCGGCGGCGGCGAGAGCGCTTGCAGCGCCCACATCGATACGCCGTAGAGGATCGGCCACAGGCCAATCATCAGGAACGAGGGCACGTCAAACGGAAGCAGGCCGAACAGGTTGAACAGCGACGTTGGGTCTTGCGCCGAGAGATCGCGCACCCAGCCCACGAACGGCTCGTGGCGCATTTCGATCGTCACCGTCAGCGTTTTGTAGAGCGCGTAGAACACCGGGATCTGCAGCAGGATCGGCACGCAACCCGCCACCGGATTGATCTTCTCGGTCTGATAGAGTTTCAAGATTTCCTGCTGCTGACGCTGTTTGTCAGCGGCATAGCGTTCTTGGATTTCCTTCATCTTCGGCTGCAAGCCGCGCATCTTCGCCATCGACTTGAACGATTGGTAGACGAGCGGGAACATGAAGAGCTTGATGACGACGGTGGACGCCAAGATCGCCAAGCCGAAATTGAACACGATGCCCCAGCCGGCGAACATCTGGCCGAACCAGTGCAGCATCGCGAAGAAGGGGCGGGTCAGGAACCAGAAATTGCCCCAGTCGATCGCATCATCGAAGCGCGGGATCGGTGCGCCGCCGCCGGCTTCCGGCCCGCCAGCCTGGTAGGCGCGCAGCAATTCATAGCGCTTGGCGCCGGCGAAGAAGCGCTGCGTGTAGGTGATCTCGCCACCTGCCGGGACTTCGCGCCATGAGCCGCGATAGGCGGCGCGATAATCGTTGACCGCATCTTCGGTGCGGCTGTCGAAATAGACTGAAACGCGCTCGCTCTGATCGGGAATGATCGCCGCTAGCCAATAGTGCTCGGTAATGCCGAGCCAGCCACCCGTGCCTTGGCCTTCTTCCAGGCGTTCGTCTTCTCCAACGCGGCCGCGCACGCGATCACGCGCGTGCTTGTCGGCGTCCTGGAAGCGGCGCTGCTGCAAACTGTTGTTCGGCCCAAAGGCGCCGATCAGACCCTGCATCACGATCGCGTTGTTGCGGAAGCCCTCCGGCATGCCTTCACGGCGCACCGTTCCGAAAGGCCGCACTTCCAGCGGCGCGCCGGTCCCGTTGCGCACGACGTCCGTGATCGTGAACATGAAGTGCTCATCGACCGAGATCGTGCGCTCAATGGTTTGGCCGTTGCCGGCATTGAAGGTGAGCGTCACCGGCGTCGATGGCGTCAGCTGCGAACCTTCCGCCGCCGTCCACTGGCTCCGCGAATCCGAAAGCGTCGAGGTCGTCTCACCCGAACGCGATTCCCAGCCGAAGAAGGCGTCATGCCCAAACTGCGTGTTGATCGGCGAGAGCAGCGTGACCTCGGGGCTCGCCGGATCGAGCGTGCGGCGATACTCGCGCAGATTGAGATCGTCGATACGCGCGCCCTGTAGCGAGATCGAGCCATCGACTTCGCCGGTGTCGATAACGATGCGGCCGGAAGAAGCGCCGAGCGCCTGCTCGCGCGTCACGATGCCGGAAGGCGACGTCGCAGGCGCGCCGGCGCCGTCGCTCGTGTCGGCTGACGCTGACGGTTCTTGCTGCGCCTGAAGTTCCGCTTGCGCGCGCTGCGCTTCCGCGAGCCGCTCGCGGTTCGGCGCATTATAGAAGAACTCGAAGCCCAGCATGATCCCGAGCGAAATCACGATCGCGAGGATCACATTGCGGGTCTCGTTCGGACCCATGCCGCCGCCTGGAGTCTGCATCTCTGTTCAGTCGCTTTCGGTTGATTTTGCGGGAGCTTTGGCGCGTTTCGCGCCTTCCAGATCGGCGCGGAGCCTTATCAGTGCGTTTCCAAGATCGTCAAGCAAAGCAGACCAGGGCGCAGATGGGGTCTGTTGCCGCGCCACCAGAA
Organism: Hyphomonadaceae bacterium; assembly: GCA_050184605.1. Taxonomy (GTDB): domain Bacteria; phylum Pseudomonadota; class Alphaproteobacteria; order Caulobacterales; family Aquidulcibacteraceae; genus Vitreimonas. The sequence goes on from JBFXAE010000001.1 coordinate 193,371, forward strand.
CGTAATCGACGCCGGGGAGGCCATGTTCAGGCAGTAAGCGCCGGGCGGCCTCGCGGAGGCGACGTTTGGCGCGGTTTCGCTCAACCGCTCCGCCCACTTTCTTTGATGCGGTAAACCCCACCCCAATCGGCCCGTCCGCCTCGCGCCGGCGGGCTTCAACCAGCACAACCCCGCGCGACGCACGGAAACCGGCGCGTACGAATAGAAACTGCGCGCGCTTGGTCAGTCGTTGGATGGGTTGGGCAGTAGGCAATGGGCAGTAGGCAGTTAAGGGGCTGGCAGCGGGCCTACTGCCTACTGCCTAATCCCCACTGCCTCAATTAAGCCGAGAGCTTCTTGCGGCCCTTGGCGCGGCGGCGCGACAGCACCTTTTGGCCGCCCTTGGTGGCCATACGGGCGCGGAAGCCATGGCGGCGCTTACGAACGAGCCGGCTCGGCTGGTAGGTCCGCTTGGTGCTCACGACGACGCCTCAATACTTATGGGGCCCGGAAGGGCCAGAAAATGAAGGGGTGGGGCTTACCCCACCCCCTAGAACGCGTCAAGGCGATCAGGCGGGAAGAATGGCCCGGGCGATGACAAAGACAATCGCCACGGCCCAAAGCGATCCCAAAAACCAGATCGCCCGCCGGGCGGGCGGTTTGAAGCGGGATAACATTGAGAGATCCTTCCTTGGGAGGGAGGCGGGAGTGCAGCGTCTCTCAGCCGCCGGCGGCCTAAAGTTCCCCATGCCGACGATGTCCACAGCCTACTCCGGTGTCGGGTTCCAGCCGCATGAATTCGTGGTTCGGTTCCGGAACAGGACCCCGCGCCTGACAAAAACCCTAGGCTTGGGCTAGGTCTCTCCAAGAATGAGCCTTCCCGACGATCCCGCGCGGCGGAGCGGCCCTTGGCGGCGCGCCCGTGATTTCGTCGATAGCCTCGCCGGACGGCTCCTGGGACTGACCGCCCTCGCGGTCGTCGCCGGCGAGATTTTCGTGTTCGCGCCGGCCCTGGCTGGGTTCCACGAAGGCTGGCTGCGCGAGCGCATCAATCTGGCTCAGATCGCCGCCATCGCGCTCGAGGTCTCGCCGGACCTCAACATCACCGACACGCTCGAATACGACCTGCTCGAAAATGCGCAGGTGCAACGCGTCGCCATCCAACGCGAGGGTGAGCGCATTCTGCTCTTGGAAGATCCGCACGCGCCCAACGACGAGGAGCTTGTCCTCTACGATTACACGCGCGCTACCGGCTGGCAGCGCTTCCGCTGGGCGCTGGAGACGTTCTTCGCGCCGCCGGGGCGCGTGCTGCGTGTTCTCTCACGCCCACGCTTCGAAAGTGGCGAGTTCGTCGAGATCGTGTTGAACGAAGCGCCGCTGAAGCAGGCGGTTGGGCGTTTCGCCGAACGCTTCGCGCGCGTCTCGATGCTGATCCTGATGGCGGCCGGCGCGCTCATCTATTTCACGCTCAGCGCCGCGTTCGTGCGCCCGATGCGCGATCTCACTGAAGCGATCGAGCGATTTCGCGATAAGCCGGAAGACGTCTCCATCGCCTTCCCGCGCAGCCAGCGCACGGATGAAATCGGCCGCGCTCAGCGCGCCGCCGCTGACATGGCCGAGCAGGTGCGCAATTCGTTGCGCCAGAACGAGCGCCTCGCCGCACTTGGCGCCGCCGTCGCGCGTATCGGTCACGATTTGCGCAACATGCTTGCAACCGCGCAACTGGTCGCCGATCGTCTCAGCCAGTCGGAGGATCCTGCTGTCCGCCAACTCGCCCCGCGCTTGGAGCGCACCATCGATCGCGCCGCTGGCCTTGCGGCCTCAACGCTAAAGTACGGTCGCGCCGACGAGGATCCGCCGGTGCTGCAGAAGGTCGATGTCGCAGAAGCGGTGGAAGAGGCGTCGGCGGAATCGCTCATCGGCTTCCCCGGCATCCAATTCAAAGCCGACATCGAACCCAAGCTCGCCTGCGTGGCGGATCCGGAGCACCTGCACCGCATCCTGGGCAATCTCATCCGCAACGCGGCGCAGGCGATGAAGGATCACACGCGTCGCGACAAGGTGCTCGTCGTTCGCGCAACGCGGCTCGAGCGGCGGTGCGAGATCGATGTTATCGACCACGGCCCAGGGGTGAGCCAAACTCTACGCGGACGCTTGTTTGAGCCTTTTGTTTCAGCGGCGCCTGAGGCGGGCGGCACTGGCCTAGGCCTCGCCATCGCCCGCGAACTAACGCGCGCCATGGGCGGCGAACTCGAACTCATCCGCACCGGCGCCGAAGGCGCCACATTCCGGATCACGCTGCCGGCAGCCTAACGCGCTGGCGCCGCTCCTTGCGCCGGAATGCGCGCCACGACGCCTTCGCGGCGTGGATCAGCGCCGCCTTCGAGCGTGCCGTCCGCGCGCACGCGGATCGCGTGCAAGCCGCTCACTTCGCCAAGCCTCGTTTGCTCAAGCCGCCAGCCGCGCGCTGTCAGCGCATCCGCGACGCCCGCCGGGAAGCGGTTCACTTCAGCCGCGACAACGCTCGTGCGCGCCGTGGCGTTGCCGACATTGATCGCGTCCTGCACCGAGAGATTCCAATCCAGGATTCCGATGGTCGCGCGCGCCGTGTAGCCGATGATCGACGAGCCGCCCGGCGAGCCGATCACCAATTCCAGCTCGCCGTTGCGGTCGAGCACGATTGTCGGGGTCATCGAGGAGCGCGGGCGCTTGCCCGGCGCCACCGCGTTGGCGACAGGCCGGCCGTTTACGTTTGGCTGAAACGAGAAGTCGGTCAGCTGATTGTTGAGCAGGAAGCCATTGGTCATACGCTGCGAGCCGAACACGCTCTCTACAGTCGCCGTAAGCGAGACTGCATTGCCCCAGCCATCAACGATGACGACATGCGTGGTGCCGCTATCGTCGCCGGCATCGCGGCCCCAGCGCTCGAACAGATCGCCGCTGCCTGGCGGCACGCCGGGGTTCACGTGCGTGGGGGCTTGGGTGACATCAATCAGCAGCGCCCGCGCTTCGAGATAATCCGGCGCAATCAGTTCGGTTGTCGGCGCCGGCACATGCGTATCGTCGGCCATGTAATAGTCGCGGTCCGCATAAGCGAGGCGGCTCGCCCACAGGAACGCCGCCCAATCATCGGCGCTGTTCACGCCTTCCGGCTGCGGCCGTGCATGTGCGTACATGCCGAGTATGGCGATCACGGCGTTGCCCGAGGCCGGCGCGTTGGTCGAGCACACGCGATAGACCCGATAGGCGCCGCACACCGGCTCAAAGCGCCGCGCCTGCGCGTTGCGTAGATCCTCGAGAGTCAGCGTGCCGCCGCGCGGATTGCGCCGCGCCGTCGCGACGATCGCTTCGGCGATGGGGCCTTCGCTCAGCGCTTGCGGGCCTTGCTCGGCAATCGTACGCAGGGTGGCTGCATACGCCGGATTGCGCAGCACCGCGCCGACGGGCAGCGGATTGCCGCCCCGGTCGAAGAAGTACGCGCGCGCTTCAAAATCTGCGCGCAAGCGCATACGCTCACCCGCCGCCGCGATAAAGCCAGCCAGCCGCGGCGAAACCTCAAACCCTTCTTCCGCCAGCCGGATCGCCGGCTCGAACAGGCGCGGCCACGGCAAACGCCCGTGATCGTCATGCGCGAGCTTCAGCATCGAAACCAGCAGCGGCGCGCCGATCGAACGCCCGCTCGCTTGCGCATCCATGAACGACATCGGCCGGCCTCGCGCATCGAGAAACATATCTGGCCGCGCGCCGGCTGGCGCGATCTCGCGCCCGTCATAGCCGGTGATGCGTTCGCTCGCGGCATCGTAGTTCAACAAGAAGCCGCCGCCGCCGATGCCGGAGGATTGCGGCTCAACCAAACCCAGCACCAATTCCGCCGCGATCGCCGCATCAACGGCGCTGCCGCCGGCGTTCAGAATCTCAACCGCCGCCGCCACCGCGTGCGGGTTCGCCGCCGCCGCCATCGCTTCACCGCGCGGCGCGCTCGACTGCGTGACACCCGGTATCGATCCCGATGCGCAGGCAACCAGCGCCAAGGCAAAGAGCGGCGCCGCGATGCGCTTCAACGATTGCTTGTCAAACATTAGGACGCTTCCTACGACGGCGTAATTCTAACGTGAAAGAGCACGCCCATGGCGCGTCCCGGCCCGAGCAATTCATTGAGTGATGTGGCCGGTTTGTCCATAGGCTGCGCCGAAGACGAGGCCGCGCTGACCGGCGTCACGGTGATTGTTCCGGATGCGCGTGCGGTATGCGCCGTCGATGTGCGCGGCGGTGGCCCGGGCACGCGCGAAACTGATGCACTCGCGCCGGAAAATCTCGTCGATGCGATTGATGCGCTCGTCTTGAGCGGCGGTTCCGTCTACGGCCTTGCCGCTGCCGATGGCGTCGCCGCCGCGATGGGCGCCGAAGGGCGCGGCTTCGCGCTCATTGATCTGCCCGGCGTGCCGCGCTCGCCCGTGATCCCCGCTGCGATTCTGTACGACCTCGCCAATGGGGGCAGCAAAGCTTGGAATGACGCACCGCCTTACAATGCGCTCGGCCGCCGCGCTTACGCAGCGCGTGGCAGAAGCACGCCGCTCGGCAATGCAGGCGCCGGCATGGGCGCTGTCGCCGGCGCGCTCAAGGGCGGGCAGGGCAGCGCCAGCATCGTCACGCAGGACGGCGTCACTGTTGCGGCGCTTGCGTGCGTGAATTCATGGGGCTCAACAACACTGCCGAACCAGCGCGCCTTCTGGGCGCATGCCTTCGAGATCGATGGCGAATTCGGCGCCGTCGCGCCCATAGCGCAAAGTTTCGACGCTGAAGATTGGGGCGGCGCCAAATTCAATCCGCAGCCGCGCGCCAACACGACAATCGCCTGCGTCGTCACCGACGCCGCGCTGACGCCCGCCGAAGCCAAGCGCGTCGCGCAGATGGCCAGCGCGGGCGTCGCGCGCGCCATTCGCCCGGTGTTTGCCCCGTTCGACGGCGACGTGGTGTTCGCGCTATCCACCGCCGCCCGAGCGTTGCCCGAGCCCCGCCCCCTGGCCGTCGCGCGCCTCGGCGCGCTCGCCGCGGATTGCCTCGCCCGCGCCATCGCCCGGGGCGTCCACGCCGCCGCCCCGATCGGGCCCCACAAAGCCTGGCGCGACCTTTAAGTCCCGCCCCCGCCTTGCCAGCGCCCCGGCCGGGCGCTATGCACCCCGCCTTCGCGCCCGTAGCTCAGCTGGATAGAGCACCAGACTACGAATCTGGGGGTCAGGAGTTCGAATCTCTTCGGGCGCGCCATATTCCCGTATTGTCAGTCGCTATTCTGGCTCCGGCCTTGCCGGCGGCCAGTTGTTCCGTCTCGCGCGGAACTCACCCCGTTGAGGTCGATCAAGGCGTGAGCCGCGCGCCAGCGTAAACGTCCGCGCCCATGGAGGCGTGTTGATGGGATTGCAAACGATTGTGATGCGGCTGGCCCGCAATCCAGGTTTTCCCGAGGGCGATCGCGATCGCGGCTACACGATGGTCGCGCCGCTGACGCGCGACGGCTTGATCGACGAAGCGGCATGGCGCGACAGCAAGGCGGAGTGCACGGTCCGCGCGTTCGCGCCCGGCGAGCCGGCCCGAGAAGGGCGCTTGGGACGCCGCGGGCACAATTGGTTCTTTGATTATGAGCGCGGTGAGTCGGCGGACGATGAGCCGGTGTTCAAGCTCGAACAGCACAAATTCGTCGTCGGCGAATACGTGACGATCCGCGACGAAGACGATACGCCGCTCGTCTATCGAGTGGACAGTGTTGAAGCACGGCGCTGAAGCGGGTCAGTCCTGCGCCGGCGGCTGGATTGACTGCAAATAGGCGATCAGCGCGTCGACATCGTCGGGCGCAAATTCAAACTGAGGCATGGCCGGATGCCCGACGCTGATACCCTCTGCGAGAGCTTCTTCAAGTGTGTCGACGCGGTAGTTTTCGGAGAGCGTCCGGAATGGCGGCGCTTCTGGCGCCGGGCTTTCCCCACTGAGTCCGATCGCATGGCACGAACTGCAGTTTTGCTGCGCGATGGCTCGCCCGCGCTCCGCCGGGGCTAGCGGCGGCTCAAGCGAGGCGCACGCAGCGAGAAAGGTGACCGCGACTAGAGCCAGAACGGGTCTCACGGCCGTCCCTCCTATGCAGCTTCGAGCAATTCCAAGGCGCTGCGATCGCGCACGACGACATGACGCGAACTCGGCAGAGCGATGGTATGGTCACGCTCCATCTGGGTAAAGGCGCGCGAGACGGTCTCAATCGTCAGCGCCAGATAATCAGCGATGTCGGCGCGCGACATCGGCAAGTCGATCTCGCACTGCGCGGTCACGCGATCGGCAAGCTTGAGCAAGAAAGCCGCTACGCGCTCGCCGGCGCCCTTGCGTCCCAGCACCAGTGCATGCTCCTGAGCGTTCTGAAGCTGACGCTGCATCATCGCAATCACCGCTTGGGCGGCCGCGGTGTCCTGCTTTGCCGCGGTATCGATCAACGAACGGCGAACCAGCGCCAAATCGCAATCGGCGACGGCTTCAGCCGAGAGAGTGTGATGCTTGCCGGCTTCCAGGCCGAAGATGTCTCCGGGCAAGTAGAAGTTGAGGATCTGACGCCGGCCGTCGCTTGAGAAGCGGATGGTGCGAACGGCGCCGCTGACGACACGATAAACGTACTCAGCGGCTTCGCCTTCGCCGAATACTTCCTCGTTGCGGCGGAAGTGCATGCGCGTACCCTGCAAGACCAAGCCCGGTCCAAGAGCGATGGAGTCTGACACCTGCCTCGACGGCCCGCCCAACGTTTCGATCCCGAAGTCGCGCATGGAAGCTCTCCTCTGGCGTCGGGGATACGCGCAGGTTGCGGCGCCGGAAATTCGGGTCGAACGCTTAAGGGAAACTACCTAGTCCCTATGGCATAGGAAGATGGCGCAGGGTCGCCTTGGCTCTGGGCCGGCGCACGCTAAGCTGCCAGGGATGCCCGCCGATTTCCTGCCCGCCAAGCTGACATCTGAGATCCGCGCGCGCCCCCAACTCGCCGCCTACGGTGCGGTGGCCGTTGCGTGCGGGCTGGCGGCGCTCCTTGCGGTGTTGGTGCAGTGGCTCGCGCCCGAAGCGCCAGGTCTTTTGTTGTTCGTGCCAGTCATCTGCGGCGCCGCATTGCTCGGCGGGATGGGACCGGGCTTGGCGGCGACAGCGTTATCGCTGGCGGCGGGGTTTTTGATCGAACCGGCGCAAGGCGCGGGGCTATTTATTCTCGTGATCATCGGCGCCAGCAGCGCGTTCGTCGGAGGCGCGATATTCAGCAACCGGCTTGTGGAGGCGAATGCCTCGCGCGCCTTGGCCGAGCGCGAGGCCCATCTGCTATCGATCTATGACACGGCGCCCGATGCTTTGATCGTCATCGACGAGAATGGCGTCATGCAATCCTATAGCGCCGCGGCGGAACGCATGTTTGGCTGGTCTGCATCGGAAGTGCTGGGGCGCAACGTGAAGATGCTGATGCCGTCGCCGTTTCGGGCGCAGCACGACGGCTATCTCAGCCGCTACCTGGATACGGGTGAGCGGCGCATCATCGGTATTGGCCGCATCGTCGTTGGCGAGCGCAAGGACGGCTCGACATTTCCGATGGAGCTCGCTGTCGGAGAAGTGCGTTCGGAGCGGGGGCGGGTCTTCACAGGCTTTGTTCGCGATTTGACGGAGCGGCAGGCGACCGAAACGCGCTTGCAGGAGCTGCAATCGGAACTGGTTCATATGTCGCGGCTGAGTGCGATGGGTGAGATGGCCTCGGCCTTGGCGCATGAGCTCAACCAACCGCTGAGCGCCATCGCAAACTACCTCAGCGGCGCGAAGCGCCTTCTGGACCGCTCTGCTGTCCAAGAGCCTCGCGCCGCAGATGCGCTGGAGAAGGCGGCGGATCAGGCGCTGCGAGCCGGCGAAATCATCCGGCGCTTGCGGGATTTTCTCGCGCGCGGCGAGAGCGAGAGGCGTGTCGAAAATCTCCCGAAGCTCGTCCAGGAAGCGTGTGCGCTGGCTTTGGTCGGCGCCAAGGAGCACGGCGTGCGTGTGAGCTACGCCATCGCGCTCGACGCCGATCTTGTCCTGGTGGATCGCGTTCAGATTCAGCAGGTCATCCTGAACCTGGTGCGTAACGCTATCGACGCCATGGTTGATCAGCCGGTGCGCGAACTGACGGTCTCGACGGCTGCCGTGGAAGACAATATGGCGATGGTCAGCGTCACGGATACAGGGCCGGGTGTAGATGAGACCGCAGCCGCCAAGCTGTTCCAACCATTCGTGACCACCAAGGCCAGCGGCATGGGCGTGGGGCTGTCCATATCACGGACGATCATCGAGGCTCACGGCGGCCGCATATGGACTGAGCCTAACCCAGAGGGCGGCGCGATCTTCCGCTTCACGCTTCGCCGCGCTCCGGAGGTGCAAGATGACTGAGCCGGTTGTTCATGTCGTCGATGACGATGCGCCCATGCGGGACTCGATCGCCTTCCTGTTGAGCGCTGAAGGTATCGCAACCCGCACGTACGAAGGCGCCCGCGCGCTGCTCGATCGCCGCGCCGAGTTGGAGTTCGGCTGCATTATCACCGATATCCGCATGCCCGGCATGAATGGGTTGGAGATGGTGCAGGAGCTCAAGCGTCTGGGTGTGCCGCATCCTGTTATCGTTCTGACGGGGCACGCAGATGTGTCGCTTGCGGTTCAGGCGATGAAAGCGGGCGTGCTGGAGTTTCTTGAGAAGCCGTTCGACGATGAGGCCCTGGTGCGCGCCGTGCGCTTGGGGCTGTCTCAGAGCGGCAGTGACGCGAGCCGCAAGCAAGAACAAGCCGAGATAGCGGCGCGGGTTTCCCAGCTCACCGGCCGGGAGCGTGACGTGTTCGACGCAATCGTCGCGGGAGATTCCAACAAGGCGGCGGCGCTTCGCCTGGGCATCAGCCCACGGACGGTCGAAATTTATCGCGCCAATGTAATGACCAAAATGAACGCCAATAGTCTCTCGGAACTGGTACGGATGGCCCTGCAGCTCGAACAACGTTGAGGGGTTGAGCGAAATCAACGTCGGCGCAGCGCTTCTATCGGATGCTGGCGCTGCTTTGGATCACGTTTGCCGTCAACCGCCCGTGCTCGCGGTCGTCGATGACGACCCTGCGGTTCGTCACGCCCTCAGCTTTGCCTTCGAAACCGCGGGAATTCCGGTCGCCACCTTTGCCGACGCGGAAATGGCTCTGGCGTCGTCTCAACGACATCTATGGCGGTGTCTGATTCTTGACCAGAAGCTCCCGCGCATGAGTGGTTTGGACCTGTTAGCTCGCTTGCGTTCAGCGGGGGTAACTGCGCCAAGCATTCTCATCACAACGCATCCCTCGCATTCGACGCGCGCGCGGGCTTCGGCGGCTGGCGTTGAAATCATCGAAAAGCCGCTTCTAGATGATCAGCTTGCGCAGAAAGTACGCGAGCTGATGGAAGGTGTGCCACGTTGATCTGACGCAAGGCGAGGCAGCCGTGCAACTGTCATGAGGAAGTCTCGCAGGAGGCTTCACATGACCCTCAAATCGATCGTTGTTGTCGCCTGTGGCGACGCATCCGACGTTGAAGCCATTGATGCGGCAGGGACGCTCGCAAAGCGATTCAGCGCGGAAGTGGACGTGATCCCCGCTTTCCCCGATCCCGCAGCGGATTTCGTCTATTATGGCGCCGCACTGCAAACCGCGGCGGAGGCTGGTGAGCGTATCCTGGCCTCGGAGCGCGTTGCGCAGGAGCGGTTAGAGTCGTTGGTTCGCGATGCGGCCGCGCGTCACGGCGTTGCGTTCGGCGTCGAGAAGCGCTCCTTGATGCCGGCCGTCGCGCTTGCTCCGGCAGCGACGCTCGCCGACCTTGTGATCTTCGCTGGCGCCGCCGCGCGCGCGGCGCTTGGACCGCTGTTTGCGGAAACACTGCTTTCGACGCGCGCGCCTGTCTTGTTGAGCAAGGGGGCGCCGTTCTCCGGCGGACCCGTCGCGATCGCCTGGGACGGAAGCACGCAAGCGGCGCGTGCGAGCCGGGCCGCGATGCCTTTACTGCAAGCGGCGAAAGGCGTGCTCGTTCTACGAAACGTCGACGACGAGAGCGAGGAGGCGGACGCCCCCGGTCCGGAGCAAATGCGCAAGTATCTGACGCTGCATGGCGTCAAGGACGTCGCGCTGCGCGATGTCCGCGGTGCGCGAGTGGCAGAATCGCTTCTTTCCGCCGCACGCGCGGACAATTGCGAGATCTTGGTCGCGGGCGCCTACGGCCGGCCGCGCCTGTTTGAGGTGGTCCTCGGCGGCACCACGCGTGCTCTTGTGCACGCTGCCGGCGGGCCGAATATCCTGCTCGCGCACTGAACCATGTCCTACAAGCTCATTCTCGCGCCCGTTATCGCGCTGGACGAAGACGTCGCAGCGCTGACGGCTTCGGCAGAAATCGCGGACAAGTTTGACGCCGAGCCCGCTGCGCTCATTCTCGCACTGCACTTGGCGTCCAGTTATATGGACAAGGAGGCTCCGCTTTCGGCGGTGCTGCAAGATCTCGCTGGCGGGACCACCTCTCACGCGGCGCAATTGCGCCGAGGTCTGATGGCGTGGCTCGATCGCGCGCCGCGGGCATTCGAGGTGCGTGATTTGGCTATCGAGCGGGCCGTGGATGATGACAAGATCGTCGCCCACGCGCGTCTTGCCGACATGACCATCTTGGCGCGTACGGGCGCCCATGATCGCGCGCGCCAGGCGATGATCGAGGATGTCGTGTTCAAGTCCGGGCGTCCCGTATTGCTCGTGCCCGAAAAGCCGCCGCGGCAGCGTAGTTGGGACAAGATTGTTATTGGCTGGAACGCGTCGGCTGAGGCGGTGCGCGCTGTCAGCGGCGCGATGCCTTTCTTGAAGATTGCCCGACACGTCGTCATCGCCACCGTGGACGCCAGACCGCTGAATGGCGGGCGAACTCCGGGCCACGATCTCGCGGCTTATCTACAGCGCCACGGCGTCCAGGCTGAAGTGCATAACATCGATGGGCTGGGGCGAACGGACGCGAGAGCGCTGTTGGATGAAGCGATTGCCGTTGACGCTGACATGCTCGTGTTGGGCGCCTATGGTCATTCCCGCGCGCGAGAGTTTCTGTTTGGCGGCGTGACGCGCGAACTGCTGGCCGCGTCGTCCGTTCCTTTGTTCATGGCTCATTAGAGGGAGGCGGCCATGGGACGGGTGGAGAAAAAAGTCGCGTTGGTCACCGGCGGCGGCCTCGGTCTCGGGCGCGCCTGCGCCGCATTGCTTGCCCGTGAAGGCGCCAAGGTGATGATCACCGACCTGAAGGAAAGTGAGGGCCGAGCAGTCGCGGATGAGATCGTCGAAGCGGGCGGTGAGGCGATGTTCATGCGCCACGACGTTTCGTCGGAGTCGGACTGGGACGCCGTCATCGCCGCCACGCTGCGCCGGTTCGGGCGGCTGGACATCCTCGTAAACAATGCCGGCGTCGCGCTTGGCGGCAGCGTCGAGGCGACGACCCTGGAGCAGTGGCGCGCTCTGATGGCGGTCAATCTGGATGGCGTCTTCATGGGGACGCAGCGCGCCATTGCTGCGATGAAGGAAACAGGCGGTGGCTCAATCATCAATCTGTCGTCGATCGAAGGTTTGATCGGCGACGCCAACCTCGCCGCCTACAATGCGAGCAAGGGCGGTGTTCGGATTTTCACCAAGTCTGCGGCGCTGCATTGCGCCAAGGCCGGTTACAGGATCCGCGTGAATTCTGTGCATCCGGGCTATATCTGGACGCCGATGGTCGAAAACTATCTGGCCGCGCAGCCCGATCCCGAGGCAGCGAAGCAATTCGTGGCCAGCCTGCATCCAGTCGGACATCTCGGCGAGCCGAACGACATCGCCTACGGCATTCTTTATCTCGCCTCCGATGAATCAAAGTTCGTAACCGGCGCCGAGCTGGTGATCGACGGCGGCTACACGGCGCAATGACGGAAGCGGACGTCCCCCTCAAACCGCCGAACCGCGTGCCGCACGCAGCTGCGATCTATTTCGCGCTTGTGTTTGCGGCGGGTCTGCTGCTTGGCCCCGTCCGCGTGATTTGGATCGAGCCTTGGCTCGGCAATGCGATCGCCGTTCTTCTGGAGACGCCATTCCTGATCGCCGCAATGTGGTTTGCGTCGCGAGCCGCGCCCAAATGGGCGGGCGTCAGCGGCGGCTGGCCGAGTTTCCTCGCGATCGGCGTCGTGGCGCTCATTATGCAGCAGATCGCCGATCTCGCGGTTGGTTTCGGCCTTCGCGGCATGACGTTACAGGATCAGCTGGCGCACTTCGCCACGCCAGCGGGTATGATCTATGCGGCGACACTCATCATTTTTGCCCTGATGCCGTTAATCCGCATGCGGCGCGTGGAGAGAGACATATGAAACATATGGTCTTGGTCGTAGCGTCGGCACTCGCGCTGTCGGCATGTCAGCCGGGCGAAGAGCCACTGGATGGGCGTTGGCGGGTGCAGCAGATCGCCGGCGCCTCCTTGGGTGAAGATGTCGAGATCTGGATGACGTTCGACACTGCGAGTGAGACGGTCTCGGGCTTCACCGGGTGCAACCATTTCAGCGCGCCGCTCAGCGTGTTCAGTGAAACCGTCAGCATCGGCCCGCCAAACGAGGAAGCCGGTGAATGCAATAGTATCGCTGCGGCAACCGACGAGCAGCGGTTTCTGATGGTGCTGCCTCAGATTCAGCGGCACATCGTGCGGGGAAAGTCGCTCGAATTGTTGCAGGCCGCTTCGGGCAGCGAGACGCTGATTAGGCTGCGGCGCGAAGACGTGCAGGAATAGGCGCGGAAGCCACCAACAACGCCGCGAGCAGAAAGGCCGCGGCGCCGCTCCAGCAAGCCGGGCAATGTCCCAAGAACTCCAATGCATGCGGCGCGCCGCCGCACCAGGACGTCTGCAACGCGCGCTGCAGCGGCGTCATCATCGCGTCGGTTATGGCGCAGAGCGCCGTCGGCCAAGCCGTCGCTGCCGCGACAAAGGCTGATGCGGCTTTAGTCCGTGCGCTCGCCACGTGCATGATCCAGCTCCTGACGCTGCCTCTACCTGCGTCGCAGGCGCACACGTTGAGCCAGATCAAACGCGATCCTTACCAGCGCTGTTACCGCCAACTCAGGTTCTCGGAATCGCGGCGCTGAGCGCCGGCGGGGAGTTGACGGGATGACGGCAGGCGCAGGGCAGGGACGGCTGGATGCGTGGGCGATCGGCGCCATTCTCGCGGCCGGATCGTACTTTGCATTATGGGGCGCGGTGAACGCCACGGACGGCGCCTTCGCCGCCCAGATGTGGACGGCGCTCGCGGCCTTCTTTCTAGGCGGCGTCATGTTGTTTGGCGTCCTGGGCCGCGGCCCGGCCACGAATGAATCATCACGCTACGAGAACGGTGTCGTCAAAGCCGGCGTCATCGCCTCGATGTTCTGGGGCATCGCGGGCTTTCTGGTCGGCGTTGTCATCGCCGCGCAGCTCGCATTTCCTAACCTGCTCTATTTTGAAGAATGGGGCTGGACCAATTTCGGCCGCTTACGGCCGCTGCACACCTCCGCGGTGATCTTCGCGTTCGGTGGCAATGTTCTGATCGCCACAAGCTTCTATGTCGTCCAGCGCACCTGCCGCGCGCGCCTTGCTGGCGGTCTTTGGCCGTGGTTCGTGTTCTGGGGCTACCAGCTCTTCATCCTGCTTGCCGGCACCGGTTATCTGCTCGGGATCACCGCAGGCCGCGAATACGCTGAGCCGCCGTGGTACACCGATCTTTGGCTGACGCTGGTCTGGGTCGTCTATCTGCTCGTCTTCCTGGGCACGATCTGGAAGCGGCAAGAGAAGCACATCTACGTCGCTAACTGGTTCTATCTCGCGTTCATCGTCACCATCGCGATGCTGCACATCGTCAACAATCTCGCCGTACCGGTGAGTCTTGGCGGCTGGTTCAGTTATTCGCTCTTTTCCGGTGTGCAGGATGCGCTGACGCAATGGTGGTACGGCCACAACGCCGTAGGCTTCTTTCTGACCGCCGGCTTCCTCGGCATCATGTACTACTTCATCCCGAAGCAGGCTGATCGCCCGGTCTATTCCTACCGGCTCTCGATCATCCACTTTTGGGCGCTGATCTTCCTCTACATCTGGGCCGGCCCGCACCACCTGCACTACACGGCGCTCCCACAATGGGCGCAGACGCTCGGCGCCACGTTCTCGGTCATGCTCTGGATGCCGAGCTGGGGCGGCATGATCAACGGCCTGATGACGCTCTCCGGCGCGTGGGACAAGCTGCGCACTGATCCGGTGCTCCGCATGCTCGTCGTGTCGGTCGCGTTCTATGGCATGTCGACGTTCGAAGGCCCGGTGATGTCGATCCGCGCCGTCAACTCGCTTTCGCACTACACCGATTGGACCATCGGCCATGTGCACTCTGGCGCGCTTGGCTGGGTTGGTTTCGTCAGCTTCGGCGCGCTCTATTGTCTCGTGCCGTGGCTGTGGAAGCGCAAGGCGTTGTTCTCGAACGCGCTCGTCGAATGGCACTTCTGGCTCTCGACCATCGGCATCGTCCTTTACATCACATCAATGTGGGTCGCGGGCATCATGCAAGGCTTGATGTGGCGCGCGTACAACGAGTTCGGCTTCCTCGAATACTCGTTCGTCGAAACCGTCGAGGCGATGAATCCCTACTACATCATTCGCGCGCTTGGCGGGACGCTCTTCCTCATCGGTGCGTTCATCATGGCTTACAATCTGTGGCGCACAGCGACTGCGCGCGACCCCGCGCATGTCCGCGCTGCGGATGTTCCGGCCGTAGCGGTCGCGGCGGAATAGGGGCTGAAAGATGTGGAAATTCCATAGATGGTTCGAGCGTCATTCGCTCATTCTTGTGGTGGGCATTCTCGTCGTTGTTTCGATCGGCGGTCTAGTGCAGATCACGCCGCTCTTCTTCATCGAGAGCACGATCGAGCGCGTTGAAGGCGTGCGTCCCTATACGCCGCTCGAGCTGGCCGGCCGCGAGATTTACATTCGCGAAGGCTGCTACGTCTGCCACTCGCAAATGGTGCGCCCGCTCCGCGATGAAGTGGAGCGGTACGGCCATTATTCGCTCGCAGCTGAGAGCATGTACGATCACCCGTTCCAGTGGGGCTCGAAGCGGACCGGCCCGGATCTCGCGCGTGTCGGCAACCGCTATTCGGACGAATGGCATCGCGCGCACCTGGAAGATCCGCGTTCGGTTGTGCCTGAATCGGTGATGCCGCCATACGCATTCCTCGCCCGTGCCGATGTGAACACGTCGCTGATGGGCGGGCACCTGCGCGCCAACCGAATGTTGCGCGTGCCGTACACCGACGAGCAGCTCGCGAACGCGGCAATCGACGCGCGCGCGCAAGCCGAGCCGCTTGGTTCGCACGCTTACGATTTCGAACAGCGCTATCCAGGCGCCGCGGTGCGCGACTTCGACGGCAATCCGGATCGCGTCACCGAGATGGATGCGCTGATCGCCTATCTGCAAATGCTCGGCGCCGGCGTCGACTTTGACACCTACCAGGCCGAGGCGCCCGAGAACACGAGGTAAGCGGGATGAGCTACGAGCAAGCCACGCACTTCGCTCAGACTTGGGGGCTCGTGCTGTTGGCCGTCTGTTTCGGCTTAGCGGTCGCCTACGCTCTCTGGCCCGGCAACAAGAAAAAGTTCGACGACGCGGCGCGCAGCCCTCTCGAAAATGGGGACGACAATGGCTGAACGTGAACGCGATTCGGTAAGCGGAACCGAGACGACCGGTCACGAATGGGACGGCGTTAAGGAGTTGGACACGCCGTTGCCGCGTTGGTGGCTCTACATCTTCTACGCCAGCATCCTGGCCGCGGTGATCTACTGGGTGCTGATGCCCGCTTGGCCTATCGGAAACGGTTACACCAAAGGCATTCTGGGCTTCTCCGATCGCAACAATGTGGCGGCGGATGTCGGTGCGTTGCGCGCTGCGCGCGCGCCTATGTACGAGCGGCTGGCGAACGCCAGCGCCGCCGAAATTGCGGCCGATCCCGAGCTACAGGAATTCGCGCGCGCCGCCGGCGAGTCAGTGTTCGGAGATTATTGCCGAACTTGCCACGGCGCCGGCGGCGCCGGCGCGCCCGGCTACCCGGTGCTCGCCGATGACGTCTGGATTTGGGGAGGATCGCTCGCCGACATCGAGCACACGTTGCGCGTCGGCGTTCGCGCCGAGCATCCTGAAACGCGCATGTCGATGATGCCGGCGTTCGGGCGCGACCGTTTGCTGACGGCGCAGGAGATTGGCGACGTGACGGAATATGTCATTTCGATCTCCGCTGGGCGCGATCGGCTCAATCCGAATCCGGCTGCTGCGGCGCGGGGCGCGGCGATCTATCAGGCCCAATGCGCGGTCTGTCACGGCGCGACCGGGGCGGGCGATCGAACTGTCGGCGCGCCGAGCCTTAATGACGACCTTTGGCTCTATGGCGGCTCGCGAGAGGAAATCCGCCGGCAGGTGGAACTTGGCCGTGCGGGCGTCATGCCGTCGTGGGAGCATCGCTTCGATGCCGGCACGCTCCGGGCGTTGGCATACTATGTCCATGAAATGGGCGGTGGTGAGCCAGACGCGCCGCCTGCGCCGGTGACGACTCCGGCGGCGGCGCCTGAGCCAACTCAAAACGGGCAACCGAGCGCTCCGCTACGCTAGCGGCATGGCCAAAGTCACTTTGATCGATACGAAGGCACGCGCGGACGAGCATGCGATCGACGCGCGCGCCGTCAACTCGAAGGAGGCTCGCGCGCTCTATAAGAAGCGTGAGCAGATCTATCCGAAGCTCGCACACGGCTTTTTCCGCAACCTCAAATGGGCGGCCATGGTCGTGCTGCTCGGCATCTATTACATCACGCCGTGGCTGCGCTGGGATCGCGGCGACGGCCGGGTTGATCAGGCGGTGCTCGTCGATTTTGAGGGGCGTCGCTTCTATTTCTTCTTCATCGAGCTGTGGCCGCAGGAGGTGTATTACATCACCGGCCTGTTGATCCTGGCGGCATTCGCGATCTTTCTGTCTTCGGCCTTGTTTGGCCGCGTGTGGTGCGGCTACGCGTGCCCGCAAACTGTCTGGACGGATCTCTACATCTACGTCGAGCGCGCCATTGAAGGCGATCGCAATGCACGCATGAAGCTCGACAAGGCGCCTTGGTCGGTGACGAAGGTGGCAAAGAAGGTGTCCAAACACGCGATCTGGATACTCATCGCCGCCGCCACCGGAGGCGCCTGGGTTTTCTATTTCGCCGATGCGCCGACGCTCTTCCGCAACATCTTCACCGGCCAAGCCGACCCGGTCGTCTATCTGTTCATAGGCGTGCTGACGTTTACGACCTACGCGCTCGCCGGCACCATGCGCGAGCAAGTCTGCACCTACATGTGCCCATGGCCGCGCATTCAGGCGGCGATGATTGATAAAGACGCACTGAGCGTCACCTATCGTGTCGACCGGGGCGAGCCGCGCGGTCCTCACAAAAAGGGCGAGAGTTGGGAAGGGCGCGGCGACTGCATCGATTGCCGCCAGTGCGTGGCCGTGTGCCCGCAAGGCATTGATATTCGCGACGGCGATCAGCTGGAGTGCATCAACTGCGCACTTTGCATCGATGCGTGCGATGAAATCATGAAGAAAGTGGGCAGACCGACTGGGCTCATCGCCTACGATAGCTACGCCAACCTCGATCGCCGCAAGCAGGGCAAACCCAGCCGCTACAAACTCATTCGGCCGCGCACCATCCTTTACGGCACACTCATGGCGCTTGTCGCCGCGTTCATGATCTATGGCCTCGCCACACGTCAAACGCTCGATCTGAATGTCATCCGCGACCGGAGCCCGCCCTTCGTCCGCCTAGCCGACGGCAGCATTCGCAATGATTACGCGTTGAAGCTGATCAACATGACCGATCGCGCGCGGCGGTTGCAGATCGAAGTCGAAGGTCCCGCAGGCGTCCGCCTGCTGGCGCCGTCGCTCGAAATCGAAGGCGATGTCATCGCGGAAGCGCACGCAGACAGCGTTACCAATGTGCGCGTCCATGTCGTGGCGCCGCCCAGTCTCGGCGCTGGCTCACACGATCTGCGCTTCACCATCCGCGATATCGCGTCTGGCGATGTTGCGACCAGTGAATCCGCCTTCCTTGCAGGGAGCCCGCCATGAGCGTAGCGCATTACGAAGTTCGCGGTTGGCATGTGCTTGCGGCCATCTTGGCGTTCTTCGCCGCGGTCATTGCCGTGAACGTGACGTTCGCGATCTATGCCGTGCAATCGTTTCCCGGCGAGGACGTGCGGCGGTCGTACCTGCAGGGTCTCCGCTACAACGATACCTTGGCCGAGCGCCGTGCGCAGGCAGCCTTAGGATGGAGCGCGGCAGCGATGCTGCGGGAGGACGCTCTCGGCGCGTTCCTCGAAGTCCGCCTGAACTCGCGAGACGATGTCGGCATCGACGGCGCATCTCTCGTGGGCGCGCTCGAATGGCCGACGAACGCGCAGTTCGATCGCGCCCTGACCTTCGAGCCATTGGGAGATGGCCGTTATGTTGCGCGTCTCGGTGCGTTGACCCACGGCCGTTGGCGGTTGCGCGCGCGCGCCGAGAGTTCAACCGGCGCGCTCGACTTCGAAGCGGAGCTGACATGGCCCTCGCGCTGAGCGAACCTGGCTGTCCCTCAGGGCTCGCGCCGGCGCAGGAGCGTGAGACGCAGCGCGCCGATCCGGCCGCGTTTGTGCGCCGCGATGCGAGCGGCCACGATACGCTCGAACTCATGGTGCAGGGCGCAAAGTGCGCCGGATGCATTCGCAAGATTGAGAGCGGCTTGCTTGCGCTTCCTGGCGTCACCGATGCACGTCTCAATCTTTCGACGTCACGTCTGCGCGTGGCCTGGTCGCCCGGTGCGCTGCCGCCCTCCGCGATTATCGACGCGCTCACGCGTATGGGCTATGGCGCGGCGGCTTTCGATCCGGCCGCTGCGATACGCCGGGTCGACGAAGAAGGGCGTAAGCTGCTGCGCTACCTCGCGGTCGCGGGCTTTGCGGCGATGAACATCATGATGTTCTCGGTGCCCGTCTGGTCCGGCGATGGCGAGATGGGCGAGGGCACGCGCACGCTGTTGCACTGGATATCCGCGCTTATCGCCATTCCCGCCGCGCTCTATGCGGCGCAGCCCTTCTTCCGCTCGGCTTGGAAAGCGCTCCGCGCCCGCCGCGCCAACATGGACGTGCCGATTTCGCTAGCTGTGTTCTTGACGCTCGGCATCTCAATCGCCGAGACGCTGCAGCAGGGTGAGCATGCCTATTTCGACGGCATCACCATGCTGCTCTTCTTTCTGCTGATCGGCCGCTATCTCGATCACAGACTTAGAGAACAGGCGCGAACCGCGGCGCGTGATCTGCTGGCGCTGCAATCGGTGACAGCTTCGCGGATTGAGCCGGACGGCCGCGTTGTCGCGATCGGCGCTGGCGAGATCGGCGCTGGCGATCGTCTCATTCTCGCTGCCGGCGATCGCGCGCCCGTCGATGGCGTCGTCGTCGAAGGCGTCTCTGATCTCGATCGCTCGATGTTGACCGGCGAAACCATTCCCCAGGCCGTTCGCGTGGGCGACCCAATCCATGCCGGCGTGATCAACCTAAGCCAAAGGTTGATCGTTCGCGCCACGGCGCGCGCCCAGGACTCTTCGGTGGCGGAATTGGCGCGGCTCATAGAGGCGGGCGAGCAAGGACGGGCGCGCTTCGTGCGGCTCGCGGAGAAGGCCGCCGCGCTTTATGTGCCCGTCGTCCACTCACTGGCGCTGGCAACGTTCCTGGGCTGGATGTTCGGGCCGTCGCTGCTGAGAATCGCCGGCTTCGACTTTGCTGACGTCGGTTTGCGCGTAGCATTGATGAACGCTGTCGCGGTGCTCATCATCACATGCCCTTGCGCATTGGGGCTTGCCGTGCCCGCCGTACAGGTCGTCGCGACTGGCCGTCTCTTCAAGCGCGGCGTGCTAGTGAAGTCCGGCGATGCGTTAGAGCGCTTGGCGCAAGTGGATGTCGCGGTCTTCGATAAGACTGGAACTCTCACGCTTGGAAAGCCGCGCCTGGTCAGCACCGTTGACCCCGCCGTGTTGCAAGCCGCGGCGTCGCTCGCGCGCGTCTCCCGTCACCCCTTGTCGCGGGCGTTGGTGGAAGCGGCGGGGCCTGGCGCGGCGGTGAAAGATGCGCGCGAGAGTCCCGGTGAAGGCATCGAGGCCGGCCGAATGCGTTTGGGCCGCCGTTCATTCGCGGCGCCCGCCTGTGATGACGCCGCAGACGGCGCCGCGGAGTTGTGGTTCTCCAACGGCGAGGCGCCTCCGGTACGCTTTGCATTCGTGGATACGGTTCGTGTCGATGCCAAGCCGGCCGTGGCGGCGTTGCGCGCGCGCGGCATCGCCGTCGAACTCATTTCGGGCGATCGCCCAATCGCGGTTGAAGCCGCCGCCCGCGAGGCCGGAATTGAGTGTTGGTCGGGCGGCGCCTCGCCATCGGATAAGACTGCACGCCTTGCTGCGCTGCGCGCCGAAGGCAAGAAACCATTGATGATCGGTGACGGTCTCAATGACGCCGCCGCGCTCGCCGCTGCTTATGCGTCGGCGTCGCCGGGTACGGCGCTCGAGGCCAGTCAGGCCGCGTCCGACATTGTATTGCAGGGCGCGAACCTGATGCCGCTCGTGGAAGCGATCGATGTCGCAAAGATGGCGCGCGCGCGGGCCTTGGAGAATCTACGCTTCTCCGCGCTTTATAACGTCGTCGCTGCGCCGCTCGCGGCGGCGGGCTTTCTCACACCGCTGATCGCAGCGCTTGCAATGTCCGGATCGTCGCTTGTGGTCACGCTGAATGCGTTGCGGCTGCAATTGCGTTGGAGTCGCACATGAACGTCATGATCGTGCTGATCCCGATTGCGCTGTTTATGGCGGCGGTAGGGCTCGCGGCGTTCTTCTGGAGCCTGCGCTCAGGCCAGTACGAAGATCTTGAAGGCGCGGCGCATCGGGTGTTGATCCCCGATGACGATGATGTCCCTAGTTGATGCTCGCGCTGCGTCAGCGCGACGGTTTGTCCATACGATCGCGCGCCTAGATTTGATCCGCCTCAAAAGTAGAAAGTGACACCAGCGTCATCCTCACCCTGTTCAAAAGCAGGGGTTTTGGATGAGCAAGTTTGGGATGGCCGCGTTTGCGGCAGCAGCGGCTTTGGCGCTGACGGCGCCTGCGCAGGCGCGCGTGCTGGACAATTTTCAGGTGAAGTTCGGGATATCGGGCATCCTGCCGGACGAAGAGGGTGATCCAATCGACGTCGACATCTCCGACGAATACGTCCCGTCTCTGCAAATCGAGTACTTCTTCAACGATAACGTCTCGGCTGAGCTGCTGTGTTGTGTCGCGACGCATGATGTTACGGCGGCGAACGGGACGATCGATCTCGGCGAAGTCACACACTTCCCGCCGACCGTGACGCTCAAATATCGCTGGACGAACTTCGGACAGTTCGAGCCTTACGTCGGCGCAGGCGTGAACTTCACCGCGTTCATCGACAGCAATCCCCCGGCCGGCCGACACGTCGAGTACGATTCATCCGTGGGGCCGGCGCTGCAAGCCGGCGTCGATTATCTCATCGATGAACATTGGGGCGTGAACTTCGATGTCCGCCGCATCTGGATCAACACCGATGTCGACATCTCAGGCGACATCACGGCGAGCGATGAAGTCGACATCAATCCGTGGGTTGTCTCGACCTCGATCGCGTATCGCTTCTAGTCGGAGGAAAGACGAAATGGGCCTCGATCCATTCATCTGGGTTGTCATTGGCGTGATGACCTCGTTCGCACTGGCTCTCGGTTGGGCAACCTGGATTACGCGCGGGCACTGACCGTCGCGCGTAGCTCAATCGATAGGCGGCCGGCGTTCTCGGAGCGCCGGCCGCTTTTCGTTTCTCGTCGGTGCAATCGTCGCACTTGATCCGGATCAATGCTCAGCGCGCGTACGCATGCCTTCCTGAACGTGACGCCAGCGTCATTTTCGGGAGTGAGTCATGCGAGTCACGATTGTTGAAGGTCCGCCGCAAACCGTTCGTACGTTCGACGACTTGTCTGACAAGCTCACGATGTCGGATGTCGAGACCATTCGCGAGATTTTCCACACGCCGCTGACGGGCTCCTTCAACTGGGATTACGACAGCGCCAACGCCAAAATCCGTCGCCTCTACGAACTGGGCAAGGCGCACAATTGGAATGCGACGATGGACGTCGATTGGGACGCGCCCTGCGACATGTCCGATTATCCAATGGAGCCGTCGCTCGGTGCGCTCAGCGGCTATCCTGAGTACGAGGCGCTCAGTCACGAAGAAAAGGTGCGCTTCGCGTGGAAAGGCCACGCGCAGACCATGAGCCAATTCCTCCATGGCGAGCAGGGCGCAATGCTCGTTGCGTCGCAACTGGTCTCATGCGCGCCGACGGCCGACGCTAAGCTCTACGCTGCATCGCAAACTTTCGACGAAGCGCGTCACGTCGAGGTGTTTAACTCCTACCTCCGCCGACGCTGCAAAATGGTCTATCCCATCAATTCGAACTTGAAGGCGCTGATTGACAAGGTGCTCGCCGACGAACGCTGGGATCTGAAGTTCATCGGCATGCAACTTATCATCGAAGGCCTCGCCTTGGCCGCCTTCGGCGCGCAAATCCGCACCACCAGGGATCCGCTGCTCAAGCAAATTCTGGAACTGGTGATGCGTGATGAGGGGCGCCATGTGGCGTTCGGCGTCAATTATCTCGAAGACTGGATCAAGGCGCTGCCGGAGCAGGAGATCGAAGATCGCGCCGAGTTTGCCTATCAGGCCTGCGTGATCATGCGCGACCGCTTGTTCGGCATGGATGTGATCCGCGAGTACGGCTTCAACGAAGAAGCGGCGCGCAAACACATTCTCGATTCCACCGTCATCGGCCTGTTTCGTGAACTGCTGTTTGAGCGCATCATGCCAAACTTGAAGCGGGTTGGTCTGCTCACCGAACGCATGCGGCCGAAGTACGAAGCGCTCGGCGCGCTCAAATACGAAGATATGGCGGGGGATGTGCTGATCGATTGGGCGCAACTCGAACGCCCACTGCCGACGAAGGAATTTCTCGACGCCAATCGCACGGCCGCAGAGTAAAGTCTCGGCGTCGTTTCAGGCCGCCGCCCATCTGGCGGGATCGTCCCGTCATGGGCGTGGCTTGCTTGCGCCGACCGGCGCCTACATGTTCGTCCAGCCCTACGCCGCCAATCGGCGGAAGCGCTGAGGTGAACACGATGGCCAAGAAGGCGGCGAAGAAAGCGGTCAAGAAAGCCGCGGCGCCAAAGAAGACGGCGAAGCCGAATCTTCTCTCCGGCGGCAACCCGCAGATCGCCAAGGGCTACGGCACTGCGCCTGTGAAGGCCTACATCGCGGCTGTTCCGGGCTGGCAGAAGGATGTCGCCAAACGCATCGACGCGCTGGTCGTCAAAGCCGTGCCTGGCGTGAAGAAGGCGGTGAAGTGGAATTCGCCATTCTATGGCGTCGAAGAGGGTCGCTGGTTCCTCTGCTTCCACATCTTCACACGCTATGTGAAGGTGACCTTCTTCGATGGCGCCGATCTAAAGCCGCCGCCTGAAGGCAAATCGAAGTATCCGCAGGTTCGCTATTACGACATCCACGAAGGCGCATTCGATGAGCGCCAGTTCACGGCTTGGGTCAAGCAAGCGAGCAAGCTGCCCGGCGAGAAGGTGTGAGCGCCATGCCGCTAGCGAAGAAGAAAGCCGGTTCGAAGAAATCCGCGCCGGATTGGCGCAGTCAGATGCTCGCACGCGTTCGCGTCGTGATCGAAGACGCTGCGCCCGAGGCGGTCGAAGTAGCCAAGTGGAAGAAGCCCACGAATCCTGCAGGCGTGCCAACTTGGTCGCAGAACGGCATCATCTGCACTGGCGAAACCTAAAAGGACAAAATCAAGCTCACATTCGCCAGCGGCGCCGCGCTCAAGGATCCCGCCGGTCTTTTCAATGCGAGCCTCGATGGCGGAACGCGCCGCGCCATCGATATCCGCGAAGGCGATCCGATCAACGAGAAGGCGTTGAAAGCCCTGATCAAAGCCGCCGTAGCGCTGAATGCGTCCAAGCCCCCAAAAGCCAAGAAGTCCAAGTAGGCAATCATGCTGCACTGCGGCAGCATGATTTTGTCTCCATTGAACGCAGTTGGGTATAATCAACCCCATAATGCCTTATAGTCGGCAACGAATTGCCGCCAATTACGCGATCGTTGCCAAGACTCCGCGCCTGAGTATTTTCCGCCGCAAATCAACGGGGCAGGCGCTCGGACGCTGGCCCTTAAGCGCCTCTTTGGGAGCGAAGCGTCCACATGAACACATCACGCCGCCGGGTCGTCCTCGCACTCGGATCAACCGCGCTCGTCCCGCTCTTGGGCGCCGATGCATTCGCCCAAACCTCAAGCCGCGCCGATCGCGCATTCGAAGCGCTTGGCCGCCGCTGGCTCGATCGCTCGCTGCGCCTTTCTCCGGTCAACGCAACCAGCACCGGCGATCACCGCTTCGACCGCAACATCGATGATGTCAGCGCCGCTGGCCGCAACGCCGGCCTTCGCTTCACCCGCGATACGCTCCGCCAACTCGAAGCGATCGACAAAACCCAACTCTCGCGCGCCAACCAGGTCGATTACGCCATTCTCGAAAACACTTTGCGCGGTTCGATCTGGCAAACTGAAACGCGCCAGAGCTGGGCTTGGAATCCGCTCGGCTATCAAGCGCTCGCGGGCGGGGCGCTTTACAGCCTGATGGCACGCGAGTTCGCGCCGCTGCCGCAGCGCATGGAAAGCGCGATCCATCGCCTCGAAAAGATCCCGACGCTGCTCCGCCAAACGCGCGAGGAGTTGCAGCCGGCGCGCGTGGCCGTTCCGCACGCCGCCACGTACGCCGCACAAAACCCGGGCTTGAAGTCGATCGTCACCGGCATGATCGAGCCGAACAAGGGCGTACTCTCGGCCTCGAAACAGCGCCGCCTCGAACGCGCCATCGAAGCCTTCAATGCCGCAGTCGATGAGCATCAAGACTGGATCACCGGCACGCTCGTTCCCGCCGCGCAGGCCGATTTCCGTGCCGGGGCCGAAGTCTTCGACACCCAACTCGCGTTCACGCTGCAGTCCAACCTCTCGCGCCAGGAAATCCGCCGGCGCGCTGATGCGGCAGTCATCAGCGTCCGCGAGGAAATGTACCGCGTCTCAAAGCTTGCGCTCGCTGGCCGCGCCGATGCGCCGCCGACGCCGGACAACCCAACGCCGGAGCAACAACAGGCCGCCATCCGCGCCGCACTCGATCTCGCCGCCGCCGATCGCCCCGCGCGCGACGGGCTGGTGGAGTATTCGCGCGCCGCCACCGAAGAAGCGCGCGCGTTCGTGCAGCAGCACGATCTCATCACGCTGCCGGAAGGCCCGGTGCGCATCATCCTGATGCCGGAGTTTCAGCGCGGCGTCGCCGTTGCGTATTGTGACTCACCCGGCCCGCTCGAGCGCCACCTTGACACCTTCTACGCTGTCTCGCCGGTGCCGGACGATTGGTCCGAGGAGCAGGCGACGTCGTTCCTGCGCGAATACAACAACCGCGCCACGCTCGACATTGCCGTCCACGAAGCGATGC
Source organism: Hyphomonadaceae bacterium (assembly GCA_050184605.1). Lineage (GTDB taxonomy): Bacteria > Pseudomonadota > Alphaproteobacteria > Caulobacterales > Aquidulcibacteraceae > Vitreimonas. The sequence continues at coordinate 219,044 of JBFXAE010000001.1, forward strand.
CCGGCCATTACGTCCAGATCTTCCACTCCAACCGCTATCCCTCGACGCTCCGCGCTGTGCTCGGCTCGGGCTCTTTCATCGAGGGCTGGGCCGTCTATGCCGAAGAGATGATGATCGAGAGCGGCTTCCGCGCCAACGATCCGCTCTACCGCCTGAGCCAACTCAAGATTCAGCTGCGCACCATCACCAACGCCATCATCGATCAGGCCATCCACGTCGACGGCATGACCGAACAAGAGATGATGACGTTCCTCACTCAGACGGCATTCCAGGAAGAACGTGAAGCTGCCGGCAAATGGCGCCGCGCGCAGCTTTCCGTGACCCAGCTCTCGACCTATTTCGTAGGGTTCCAGGAGCATCTCGAAACCCGCGCCGCCGCCCGCGCAAAGCAAGGCGCCGCGTTCAATCTCAAGGCCTACCACGACGGCGTGCTCGCCTTCGGTTCGCCTCCGGGCCGCTTTGCCCGTCAACTCTTGCTGGATGAGCCGATCCAATGATGGACCCGAAGACCAATCCCTCGTTCGACAATCACGAGGACGTCGTATTCGTAGGCGGTGAAGCGCAAGGCTTCGCGGGGATCATCGCTATCCACTCAACCGCCATCGGCCCCGCCGCTGGCGGTTGCCGCATCTGGGATTATGACAGCGCCGGCGATGCGCTGACCGATGCACTGCGCCTCTCGCGCGGCATGACCTACAAGAACGCCATGGCCGATCTGCCGCTCGGCGGCGGCAAGGCGGTGATCTACCGGATCAACACCGATCGCGTGGAGGCCTTTCGCGCCTTCGGCGCTGCGGTCGAAAAACTCGGCGGCAAGTACATCACCGCCGAAGACGTCGGCGCAAGCGTCGCCGACATGCGCGCCATCGCCGGCGCCACCTCCTACGTCGCAGGCCTGCCTAAAGAAGCCGGCCAAGCCGGTGGCGATCCCTCGCCGATGACAGCGCTGGGCGTATTCGTCTCTATCAAGGCCCTGCTGGGCGGCTCTGTGCAGGGGCGCACCATCACTGTGCAGGGCGTCGGCAATGTCGGCTTCAACCTTTGCCGGCTCTTGTCTGAGGAGGGCGCCAAGCTAGTCGTCTCCGACGTGAACAAGGCCAACCTCCAACGCGCCGAAGCGCTTGGCGTCGAGATCGCGCCGGTGGATCAGATTCACGCGGTGAAGGCCGATCTCTTCTCGCCGTGCGCCCTCGGCGCTGGCTTGAACCCGCAGACGATCCCCGAACTCGGCGCGCCCATCGTTTGCGGCGCCGCCAACAACCAGCTTGCCACCGAAGCCGATGGCCAGCGTCTGGTCGAGCGCGGCATTACTTACGCGCCGGATTACGTCGTCAACGCCGGCGGCATCATCAATGTCTCGGCCGAATATCTGGGCGAAGCCGCCGATGTCGTCGAAGCCCGCGTCCGCGCCATTGCTCCGCGCGTGCTGCGCGTGTTGGATATCGCCAAGAGCGAGGGCATCACGCCGCAAGCCGCCGCCGACCGTATCGTCCGCGAAAAGCTGGAAGCCGCGAGAAAAGGGTAATGGACGACATGAGCCGCAAGCCGAACGCGCTCGATCTGCACATCCCGAAGCCGCGCGCGCGTCCGGGCGACAAGCCCGACTTCAGCGGCTGGTCCTTCCCTGAGCCTGGCGCGACGCCGAAGCCGGACATCGAAGAATCCGCCTTCGAGATGCGCGATTATGCCTATGGCCTCATCCGCGTACTGGACATGGACGGCAACGCGCTCGGCCCCTGGACGCCGAGCATTTCGCCGGAAGAGCTCCGCCGCGGTTTGAAGTACATGCTGCTGACGCGCGCGTTCGACGAGCGCATGCACCGCGCCCAGCGCCAGGGCAAAACCAGCTTCTACATGCAGTGCCTTGGCGAAGAGGCGATCGCGATCGCGCAAACCATGGCGCTGAACAGCGATGATATGTGTTTCCCGTCCTATCGCCAGCAGGGCATCCTGATCGCGCGCGAGTACCCGCTCGTCGACATGATGCACCAGATCTATTCGAACGCGCGCGACCCGCTGAAGGGCCGGCAATTGCCGATCATGTATTCGTCGAAGAAAGAAGGGTTCTTCACGATCTCCGGCAACCTCGCCACGCAAGTGCCGCAAGCGGTTGGCTGGGCGATGGCGTCCGCATATTCAAACGATGGCCGCATCGCCGCGACCTGGCTGGGTGACGGCTCGACAGCGGAGGGCGATTTCCACGCCGCCATGACCTTCGCCGCCGTCTACAAGGCGCCGGTGATCATCAACGTCGTCAACAATCAGTGGGCGATCTCTTCGTTTCAGGGCATCGCTGGCGGCGAGAACACCACCTTCGCCGCGCGCGCCGTGGGCTACGGCATGCCGCCGCTGCGCGTCGATGGAAATGACTTCCTGGCCGTTTACGCCGTCACCAAGTGGGCGGCCGAACGCGCCCGCGCGAACCTTGGCCCAACGCTGATCGAACACTTCACCTATCGCGGCGGCCCGCATTCAACTTCGGACGATCCCTCGCGTTATCGTCCGGCTGACGAAGGCCGCTGCTGGCCGCTCGGCGATCCGATCGAACGTTTGCGCGATCACCTGGTCTCGCTCGGGGAATGGTCGGAAGAGCAACATCGTCAGGCGCAAGAGGAAGCCATCGAAACCGTGCGCGCGACGGGCCGCGAAGCGGAGAAGATCGGCGTCCTCAGCACCGAAGCGCCGCAGAAACGCGCCGAGATGTTCGAGGACGTTTACAAGGAAGTGCCGTGGCACTTGGCGCAACAGCGCGACGAGATGGGGGCTTAAGCCATGGCCACCATGACCATGATCCAAGCGCTCAACTCGGCGCTCGACACCATGATGGCGAAGGATCCGAACGTGCTCACGTTCGGCGAAGACGTCGGCTATTTCGGCGGCGTGTTCAAAGTCACCGAACACCTGCAGCAGAAGTACGGGCTGAAACGCTGTTTCGACGCGCCGATCAGCGAAAACGGCATCACCGCCACGGCCATCGGCATGGCCGTCTATGGTCTGCGCCCGGTCGTTGAGATCCAGTTCGCCGACTACATGTACCCGGGCTACGATCAGCTCGTGAACGAAGCCTCGCGCATCCGCTATCGCTCCGCCGGCGATTTCACCGTCCCGCTCACCGTGCGCATGCCCTACGGCGGCGGCATTCGCGGCGGCCAGACCCACAGCCAATCGCCGGAAACACTCTTCACCCACGTCGCCGGTTTGAAGACGGTCATCCCGTCCACGCCGTACGATGCGAAAGGGCTGCTCATCTCGGCGATCGAAGACGACGACCCAGTCATCTTCATGGAGCCGAAGCGCATCTATAACGGCCCATTTGACGGCTTCCACGATCGCCAAGTCTCGCCATGGTCGAAGCATCCGGCCAGCGAAGTGCCTGAGGGCTACTATAAAATCCCGCTCGGCAAGGCGAACGTCGTCAAGCAAGGCGAAGCGCTCACAGTGCTGGCCTACGGCACCATGGTCCATGTCGCCATCGCCGCCGCCGCGGAAGCCGGCATCGATGCTGAGGTCATCGATCTGCGCACCCTCGTCCCGGTCGACATCGAGACCATCGTGAGCTCCGTCGAGAAAACCGGCCGCTGCGTCATCGTCCACGAAGCCACACGCACCTCAGGCTTCGGCGGCGAGCTCAGCGCGCTCGTGCAGGAGCATTGCTTCTATCATCTCGAAGCGCCGATCCAGCGCGTGACCGGTTACGACACGCCATATCCTCACTCCCAGGAATGGGAGTATTTCCCCACACCGCCGCGCATCATCAAAGCCATGCGCCGCGTATTGGAGTCCTAACGCGTGGGTCAGTTCGTCTTTAAGCTCCCGGACGTAGGTGAAGGCACCGCCGAGGCCGAGATCGTCGCCTGGCACGTTCGCGTCGGCGATGTCGTCAAGGAAGATACGCCGCTTGTCGATGTGATGACCGACAAAGCGACGGTGGAAATGACGTCTCCCGTCGCCGGCAAAATCATCTCGCTCAACGGCGAACCCGGCGACATGGCGCCTGTCGGCGGCGCCATCGTCGTCTTCGAAACGGAAGCTGACGAATCCTCCCCCGCAAGCGGGGGAGGTGGCGAGCGTCGCGAGCCGGAGGGGGTAAGTCCGCCTCAGGATAAAGCGCCGCCGTCGCGCCCCCTCAGTCAGCCCGCTGCGCGCGCTGACAGCTCCCCCGTAAACGGTGGAGCAGTTGGGTCTGCGCCGAAGCCGAAGATCAAAGCCCCTGCGGGCGCCACATGGTCCGAAGATCAAGTGCAAGCGGCCATGCAAGGCGCCGCCCCAAAGGCGACGCCGGTGCCCACTGCGGCGATGCCTTCGAGCGCGACGTCAAAAAGCGGACCGCCGGCTTCCAGCCGGCAAGATGCCGGCGCTCCGAACGCCGTCGCCAAGGCCGCCGCGCGCGACGCTTCCGTCCACGAATGGAGCCAAGCGCAAGCCTCGCCCGCGGTGCGCGCCCGCGCGCAGAAGCTCGGCATTGATCTGGGCCAAGTGCGCGGCACCGGCCCCGAAGGCCGCATCACGCACGAAGATCTGGACGCCGTGCTGGTGCCCGCCGTGGGCCAACGCCGCACCGGTTCGGCGTTCGCCGAGAAGAACGGCATCGAGCCGGTGAAAGTCATCGGCCTCCGCCGCAAGATCGCGGAGAAGATGCAGGACGCCAAGCGCCGCATCCCGCACTTCGCCTATGTCGAAGAAGCCGATCTCACCGAACTCGAAGAACTCCGCGCGCACCTGAACGCCACCAAGCGCAACGATCAGCCGAAGCTCACCATGCTGCCGTTCCTGATGCGCGCGCTCGTGCTCGCGCTGCCGGACTTCCCGCAGATCAACGCCCGCTACGATGACGAGCAGGGCGTCGTCTATCGCCACGAGAACGTCGATATCGGCATCGCCACCCAAACCGATAACGGCCTCATCGTGCCGGTCGTGCGCCACGCGGAAGCGCTCGATGTGTGGTCCGCCGCGCTCGAAGTCTCACGCCTCGCTAACGCCGTCCGCAACAACAGCGCCGGCAAGGACGAGCTTTCTGGCTCGACCATCACCATCACTTCCCTCGGCGCCCTCGGCGGCATCGTCACGACGCCGGTGATCAATCACCCGGAAGTGGCGATCATCGGTGTGAACAAGCTCGTCGAACGCCCGGTGGTGAAGAACGGCCAGATCGTCGTCCGCAAGATGATGAACCTAAGTAGCTCCTTCGATCACCGCGTCGTCGATGGCTACGACGCCGCCGCCTTCATCCAGCGCGTAAAGGGCCTGCTGGAGCACCCAGCAGCGCTGTTCATCGAGCGCTGAGCCTCCGCTCCTCCTCGATGGAGGAGCTGTCAGCGCGAAGCGCTGACTGAGGAGGTGAGACCAATGGTGTTGAAGCGTGAGCCTCCCGAGGCTCGTCCTTCAGCACCGAGCGCGCACCTCCTCCGCCGCTTCGCGGCGCCTCCTCCATCGAGGAGGAGGCAGGCGCTTTTCATGGGATCGCTGGCGCAGCTAAGGTCGCTCACAAGGAGCAAAGATGCGGTTCGTTCTTCTTGCGGCGGTGATGCTCACGAGCATTGCGGGCGCGTCTTTCGCGCAAGATTCGTCCGCACCTGCGTTTGTCTACCGCTGGGAGCGTCAGCCGGATGCGCGCGACTTCGCGCGTCGCTATCCGAATTCGGCTCATGACGTCTCCGGCGCCGCTGTGATGTGCTGCACGATCAACGAGGATCGTACGCTCGATTGCAGCGTGCCGTTCGAATGGCCGCAAGGTTCGGGTTTTGCCGCGGCGACTCTCTCGCTTTCGCGCGAGTTTCGGCTCAGCGAAGAGAGTTACGCCGAAGTGCAAGGCACCGAGCGGGCTCGGATACGTCGAACGATCCGATGGATTATGGCGCCTGGCTCTGCCGAACTCGACGCGGCCTTCGCTCGCATCAGCGCGCAAACCCAAGCTATTTGCGACGAGGCGGAAGCCGCGCCCGCAAGCTAAGCTGGCCGTCGAAGTACGGCGCCACGCACCTCTGCATGCAGGTTGGAGCGCGGGCCTCCGGCCCGCCTTTTCCTTTGAACCCTCAACACCCGGCGTTTGAGACGTAGGCACGAAATGCGGGCCGGAGGCCCGCGCTCCAACTTGTGTGGAGCGAAGCCCGTAAAAAACCGGGGATACACCCCGATCTATCCGGTGGCCCCCAAACCAGGCGCATAATCCCGCGCAAATGTCTTCGCCGCCGCCCCTCATCTCCAACCATCGCCTCGCCAGGCTAGCCTTATGGCTCCTGGCGCTGCTGGCGTGGTTCTCGTTGGGCGGGCAGGGCAGCGATCGCCAGCGCCGCCGCGCCAACATCAGCTTCGACAAAATCGAACGCGCCGTGCGCGATCTCATCCTCATTCGCGCCGCGCAACTCCTGCCGCCGCGCAAAGCCAAACCACGCCGCCATCACGCGCCCTGCGCGCCGCGCATTCGCCTGCGCGCTGTCGGCGGCGTTTGGCTGCGCCAGCGTCTTCGTACGCGCGGCGATCTCGTCTCACGCGCGGCGCAGCTCCTCGCCGCGCTGCGCAATTGGCGCAAACTTGCCGCTTCGCTCGCCCGCCGCCGCGCGGCGGGCTTCACCCGCCTCGTCCGAACCTGGTTCGCCGCCGATCGCGCCATTCCGTTGTGCGCGCCAGCTGCGGTCTCCGTCCACGCCGCCGACACCTCCTAGGCGCACCCGCAAAAGCGTCATCCAAACCTCCACCCGCGCGAGCGCCTTCGCAGCGGGAACGCCTCGCCATGCCTGGAGCTAAGTCACCGCATGCACAGGGAATTTTCCAAAACTCCCGCATCCGTGACCCCGGTCATCTTCCCGTCGCGGTCATGAGCGCCTAATAGGGGATAGGGACACACAAGGCCGGCGCGAGAACGCGCCGTGGCAGGGGTACGCGTATGGCGGACATCTTCATTTCTTACGCCAGCGAAGATCGTAATCGCGTCCGGCCTCTCGCTGAAGCGCTGCAAGAGCGCGGTTTCAATGTCTGGTGGGACCGCTCGCTCGCCGCCGGCCAAGACTACACCGCCATCATCGAGCAAGAACTCAAGAACGCGAAGGCCGTCATCGTCGTGTGGACGCAAAGCTCCACCAACTCGACATTCGTGCGCGATGAAGCCGGCCGCGCCCGTGACGAAGGCCGCCTTGTGCCGGTGATGCTCGATAATGTGCAGATCCCGCTCGGCTTCGGCGCGTTCCAGGCTGAAGATTTCACCCGCTGGAATGGCGGCGCCAACGCGCCGCAAATGCAGCTGCTCGTCGAAGTGCTGAGCGCCAAGCTCTCGGGGCGTGATGTCAACACGGCCGAGATCGAACGCCGCCGCCGTAGGCTTGGCACGCGCATTCGCATCGTCTCGCTGCTCACCGTGATCGCGCTCATCGCCGGCATCGCCTGGGTGGTGAACGATTTCGTCCGTCCCGATCCGCCGCCGCCGGACCTGCGCGCCGAACTTTTGCGCCTGCTGGCCGAAGGCCAACTGACGCCGGAGCAAGCGATCCAGCTTGCGGAAATCCTTGAAGCGGGTGCGCTCGGAGAAACGCAAAGTGCAAGCATCGATGGCTCGGCGCCTTCGACGCGCGGCGCTGACTCGGAAATGGCCCCCTCGGCCATCACCATGGATGGCGCTGTCACTGAAGCCTCGTTCGAGGCCACAGCCAGCGAAGCCTATCGCGCCGCGTTTACGGCGTTGGCCGCCCACCCGGACGCGCAAGTCCGCCTCGCGGTCGCGCAGATGTCGAGTGCAAGCACGCGCGACTCGGCCATGCAGACACTGTGGACCTACGCACAAGCACATCCGGACGATCCGCTGCGCGATGAGATTTATCTGCTTTGCGGTTCGGTCGGCGAAGCCAACGCCAACCCGCTCGGCCAGCGTGCGCTTGAGCAGGCCACGAGCCTGCGCACGCGCGATCCGGCGGTTTGGCGGATGCTCTCGCGCTCGTATGAGCGCACGAACCGCAGCGCCGAGGCGCAAGCCGCAGCGCAAGTTTCGGAAGGTGTTCAAGCTCAAAACACGGGCAACACCGCCGCCGCCGAAGCGCAATTGCAGCAAGCGCTGCCGCAGCTCACCTCGCCGCAATTGCGCGCGCCTGTCGCCTCGGAACTCGGCCAGATCGCCGAACAGCGTGGTGATTTCACCGCCGCCAGCGCCCGCTTCTCGCAAGCCTACACGGCGCGCGAGGAAGTGGCCCAAGCCGCGCCGGACTCCGCCGCGGCTGAGATCATCCAGGCTGACGCGCAGCAACTCGTCCGTGCGCTCGATCGCTCTGGCCGCACGCGCGAAGCCTGCGAGCGTCTGCGTCAAGCACAGCAAGAGCACGACGTAGCAGCGCCGGATCAGGAATTGCTCGAACGGTGCCAGCGTTTGTATCGAACCAATTTGCGCAATGATGTGCAGTTGGCGCCCCAGTTGCGGCAGCGCGCGATTCAGGTGAATCCACAGGTGACCCCGTCACCGACTCCATAGCGGCTAGCGCGGCTTAAGGAAGAGCACCTTGGCCGCGCCATAGCTGCGCTCATCCAGCGTTTCGAACGCCGCCAACTGCGGTGTCTCGTCGGCGCCGACTTCGAGCATGATGAGCGCGTCAGGCGTGATCCAGCCGCCGCCGCCCAGGCGAGCCAGCGTGCGCTCGCCCAGGCCTCTGCCGTATGGAGGATCGAGAAACACCATATCGAACGGATCGCCCAAGCCCGCCGGCTTCACGCCAAGGTCTGTCGCGTCGCGCCGATGAATGCGGGTATTTCCGAACAACCCAAGCGCCTCGATATTGTCGCGGATGGCGCCGCGCGCGGCGGATTCCGTTTCCACAAAAAGCGCGAACGCCGCCCCGCGCGACATCGCCTCAAGCCCCAACGCGCCGGACCCCGCAAACAGATCAAGCACGCGCCGGTCCTCTATCCCGGGCGACCAATCAGCATGGGCCAAGACGTTGAATATGCTCTCGCGCGCCCGGTCGGACGTCGGGCGCGTGTCACGGCCTTGCGGCGCTGCAATTGCGCGCCCCTTGAACTGGCCCCCGACGATCCGCATTGCGATCCTTCTACCTCGTCAGTCTCGGCGCCATATGTCGCGCTTGAGACCTGTCGCCAAGCGCTTGACGGTCCCGCCAGGCTTCGTGAACAAGGTCCGCCGCAACTGCCGGGAGCTGGGCCGCCGTGGAATTCCTAGAAGCGTCAGCGATTACGGCTTTTCTTTCTGTTGTCCTAATCGATCTTGCACTGGCCGGCGATAATGCAGTGGCCGTCGGTTTGGCCGCTGCCGGTTTGCCGCGTGAGCAACAGCGGCGCGCCATCATGTGGGGCATCATCCTTGCGCTTATTCTGCGCATTGTGTTTGCCGGCATCACCATCCAATTGCTCGGCGTTCGCGGCCTTCTGTTTATCGGTGGCTTGCTGCTTTTCTGGGTGGCGTGGCGCATGTGGCAGGACTTAATGCGCCACAAGCCCGTCTCGATCGGCGACCCCGTCGCGGGCGAGCATTTGGCCGAAAGCATCGTCACCGGCGGGGCCAGGCCCGTCACGTTCCGCAGCGCGCTGCTTACGATCGTCATCGCCGACGTTTCGATGTCGCTCGACAACGTGCTCGCTGTCGCCGCCGTGTCGCGTCACCACGCTTACATCATGGCCTTCGGCCTCGTGCTCTCGGTGCTTCTGATGGGGGTCGCCGCTGCGATCATCGCACGCGTCATCGAGAAGTATCGCTGGATCGCGGTTGTCGGCATCATCATCATTCTGTTCGCTGGCGTTCGCATGATTTGGGAAGACTCGCACAACTTCTTCCCAGACATCATTCCTGCGCTGCCGGCCTTGCTAGGCGGACACTAGAAGGCGTCTTTACCCAGCTGCTCCTTGAGCACCTTGCGCGGAATCTCCTCGACTGCGCCAGGCGGCAGCGTGCCGAGCTGAAACGGCCCGTATGAGATGCGGATCAGCCGGTTCACACGCAGCCCCAGCGCATCGAGGACACGCCGCACTTCGCGGTTCTTGCCTTCGGTAATGCTGACGGTGATCCATGAGTTCGCGCCGCTTCCGCGCTCAAGTTTCGCATCGATCGAACCGTAGCGCACGCCATCGACGGTGATGCCGTTCTTCAGCGTATCGAGCTCTTCCTGACTCACGCGTCCAAACGCCCGCGCCCGATAGCGCCGGAGCCAACCATTCGCCGGCAATTCCAAGCGCCGCGCCAGCTCGCCGTCATTGGTGAGCAGCAGCAAACCTTCCGACGTCAAATCGAGGCGCCCGACCGAAATCACGCGCGGCATGTCGCCTGGCAAATTCTGAAACACCGTCGGCCGTCCCGCCGGATCGCGGTGGGTGGTCACCAAGCCTGAAGGCTTATGATAGCGCCACATCCGCGACGCTTGCGGCGCGCCGATCGGGCGGCCGTCCACCAGCACTTTGTCAGCCGCCGTCACCTTGACGGCTGGCGTATCGAGCACCTTGCCGTTGAGTTTCACCCGGCCTTCCTCGATCAGCCGCTCCGCATCCCGGCGCGAGCAAACCCCGGCGCGCGCGAGGAACTTCGCAATGCGCTCGGCTTCCGGGCTAGAAGGGGGCTCTGAGGATTTGGCCATGTTCGCAGTAATCTATAGGTGGCAGGTGCTACCAGGGTGTGAGGCTCAATTCGAGGCCGGTTGGCGTCGCGGCACCGAGCGGATCGCCGCCGAGTTCGGCGGCTGGGGCTCGCGGCTGCATAAGCAGGGAGAGGGCGTCTACATCGCTTATGCCCAGTGGCCGGACGAAGACACCTGGAAGAAGGCTATGGAAACCCGGATGCGCCATTCCGACGATGAGGCCCGGCGCCAATATCGCGAGGCCATCGTGCCGGGGACATTCGAGACCATAGCGCAGGGCGATGTCGTGGCCGATCTCTTGGAGCTTCGTCGTCCATGAGCGACGAAGACTTCATGCGCCAAGCGCTCGATCTGGCGCGGGCTGCCGCTGAGGCAGGCGAAGCGCCGATTGGCTGCATAATCGTTGACGCCGAGGGGCAGGTGGTCGCCACCGGTGCAAATGCGCCGATCGACAGGCGCGATCCAACCGCCCACGCTGAAATCCTGGCGCTTCGCCAAGCGGCTGAAGCTCTAGGCAATTATCGGTTGAAGCCCGGACTTACCCTCTACGTCACGCTCGAGCCCTGCGCCATGTGCGCCGCCGCCATAAGCCACGCCCGCATCGCGCGCGTCGTTTATGGCGCGAGCGATCCTAAAAGCGGCGGCGTCGAGCAAGGCGCGCGCGTCTGGGATCAGCCGCAAACGCACTGGAAACCCAAAGTCACTGCAGGCGTCGAGGCCGAAGCTGCGGCGACATTGCTGCGCGATTTTTTCAAAGCGAGACGATAGTTACCTTTTCCGGATGCGCGCAGCGCACTCCGGGACCCATTCGCTTAGGCAGTTGATATTCTCCCGCAAAGTCCGCGTTAATGGGCCCCGGCGCTCGCCTCCGGCTCGGCCGGGGAAGGGTGATGAAAGGCGAGCAAGGTGTCAGCAATGCAAACCATCTATTTCGAGGACCTGCGGGTCGGCATGCGCGAAACCACGCGCAACGTCGTCACCAAAGAGAAGGTGGCCGCCTTCGCCGAGATCAGCGGCGATCACAATCCGATCCACCTCGACGATGCCTACGCTGCGACGACGCCATTCGGCGGCTGCATTGCCCACGGCGTCTTCACCGCCGGCTTCGTTTCCGCTGCCATCGCCACGCGCCTGCCTGGCCCCGGCTCGATCTACATCTCGCAGGGTCTGAGTTTCCGCGCGCCGGTGATGATCGGCGCCACCGTTGAAACCACGATTGAGGTTGTCGAACTCATTGAGCGCGGTCGCCGCGTGAAGCTCAAATGTGAATGCCGCGTCGGCGACAAGATCGTGCTCGAAGGCGAAGCCGAAGTGAAAGCGACGGCGAAGCCTACAGTTGCTTGACGCTCGTCCTCCCCGTTAGGGGGAGGTGTCCACCGAAGCCTTGGCGAAGGTGGACGGAGGGGAGAGCGCCAATGTCGGCAAGCATCAGCGCCGCCCTCTCAGTCATCGGCTTGCGCCGCTGACAGCTCTCCCTATCGGGAGAGCATGAACGTCACAGATGGCGCCATTTAGAGAATCAGCGCCCGCCGCGCATCGATGACATCCTGGGTCATCTGCCGCTTCAGTTCGCCGAGCGAGTCGAACTTTGCTTCGTCGCGGAGGAAGGCGATCAGCTCGACCTCGATCGCCTTGCCGTAAAGATCGCCGCTGAAATCGAACAGATGCGCCTCTAGCAATGGCTCGGGCAGGGGCGCATCCAGGGTGGGATTAATGCCCACGCTAGCGGCGCCCGGCAGCAACACGCCATCGCCGAGATCGACACGCACGGCATAAACGCCCAAGCGCGGCCGCAAATACTCGCCCAACGCGACATTGGCGGTTGGAAAGCCGAGCGTCCGCCCACGCTGAAACCCGCGCAGAACTTCGCCTTCGATCGCCCAGGGCCTCGTCAGCGCTTCGTTGGCCGCCGCCATGTCGCCACGGGTGATCGCCTCGCGGATGTTCGTCGAAGAAATCTTATCTTCGCCGCCGACCGGCTCTACCGCCTCGACGCTGAACCCCATCTCATCGCCCAGCCGAGCCAAGGTTTTCACATTGCCGCTGCGGCCTTTGCCGAACTCGAAATCCGCGCCGACGCTCACATGGGCGATCCCAAGCAGATCGCGCAGCACGCGTTCCGCAAACTCGCGGTCGCTAGATCCTGCCAGTGCGGCGTCAAAGCCAATCTCGAACACTTCTTCAACGCCAAGCTGGCCCAGCGCCCGCGCTCGCTGACGTGGGCTCTGCAAACGGAAGGGTGCGGCGTCCGGTTTGAAGAACCGGCGCGGGTGTGGCTCGAACACCGCCACTCCTAACGCCACGCCAAGCTCATCGGCTGCGTCGCGCGCGCTGGCGATCACGGCTTGGTGCCCAACGTGCACGCCATCAAAATTGCCAAGCGCAATCGCTGCGCCGCGTGCATCATTAGGAATTGTTGAGGTTGGTCCCAAGCTCGGCATTCGTTCACAAAGTCTTTCGCAAAGGCGCCGGAACTGCGCTTATCCGTTTCCAATCTCTAACCACGGCGCGCACGAACCCGCCCGCGTTCATTCATACTTAAGTGCTGTTTTACCGAAAATTCTCGTCTCTTTGCTATCTGTGATCCTACGACACGGCGCACTTAAGAGCCGGAAACGTCTCACCGCCGGGCCATCGCACCCTGGTCCGGCGGTGTGCCCTTCCCGAGTTCCAACAACAAGCGCCGGTCATTGGGAAAGGGTCAGGCGCAGATGTCTGTTTCGATGACGATGCCGATTTTGATCGTGGACGACTACAACACCATGATCCGCATCCTGCGAAACCTGTTGCGCCAACTCGGCTTCACCAACATCGACGAGGCCAATGACGGCGCCGCCGCTCTGGCCAAGATGCGCACCAAGGAATACGGCCTGGTGATCTCGGACTCCTACATGAGCCCGATGACCGGCATGGAATTCCTGCAGCGTGTGCGGGCCGAAGAGCGCTTGGCGCAAACGCCGTTCGTGATGGTTGCCAACGATAATTCCGAGGGCGCCGAAGCGCAGGGGGCCTCCACCTATATCGTGAAGCCGTTCAGCGCGCAGGCACTGAAATCCACGCTCGTGCCGGTGATCGGCGCGTTCTAAGCGTTCATCCGCCCAAAGGGCCTCCCTCCGATTTGCCATCCTCGCCGGCCTTGCTATGTGATCCTCTGACTTTCGGAGGAGCGCATGCGCAAACTTGGGCTTCTGGGCGCGGTCGTGGCGCTGGCGCTCGCCGCATGTGAACGCGCGGATGAAGTCAGCGATGCTGAGCGCTGTCTGACGGCCGAAGAAGCGGAAGCCAAGATCGAAGCCTGCACCGCTGCGGCGCAAAACCAGTCGCTCACGCCCGAGCAACGCTCAGTCGCCTTCAGCACGCGCGGCGACGCCTATGATGAAGCGGGCGATGTCACGGCAGCGCTGCGTGACTATGCCTCCGCCATCGAACTCGATGCGGAAAACCCCGCGGCGCTTCTTGGCCGTGGCCGTATCTTGCTCGCCAGCGGCCAGCTCGACGCCGCCGAACCGGTGCTCCGACGCGCCATCGAGTTGCATCAATCCGGCGAAGCTAACCAACTCGTGGGCGAGATTTTGGTCCGCCGCGGCGAGTTCTCGGAAGCGATCACGCTCTTCAACACTGCGCTCAGTCACGAGCCGCGCTCAGCCCGCGCGCTCGCTGGCCGCGCGCGGGCCAAGCAACGGCTCGGCGACCTTGAAGGCGCCGCCAATGACTATGATCAGGCCATTCGCGCTGACGGCAACCTTGCCGAAGCCCGCGCCGGACGGTGCTGGCTCGATCTCAATGAAGAGCGTGAGCTTGAGCGCGCGCGCCAAGACGCCGAAGCCGCGGTCACCGCCGATCCGCGCAATGTCGAAGGTCAGCTCTGCCTTGGCGTCCTGCAATTGCGCGAAGGCGAGTGGGCGAACGCGAAGGCCTCATTCGAAGCCGCACTCGCGGTCGAATCCGGCAACCCAATCGCACTTTTCGGCCGCGGCGTCGCCCGCCGGCGCAGCGGCGACAATGACGGCACCGAAGACATGAATCTAGCCCGCGACTTCGATCGCCACATCGGTCAGCAATTCGATCGGCTGGGTGTGCGGACGTACTAAGCCAAGGCCGCCATGGCGTAAGTCGCGCGCGCGTTATCCGCCGCCAGCGCCGCGTCGACTTTGACAGGATCGAGCTTGCCGTCTGTCCATAATGCTTCGCCGTGGATGCCGGCGGCGATGAAGAGGCTGTCGAGCCCTTGCGCGTTGGCGCCGGCAATGTCGGTCACGACTCCATCGCCGATGCAGAGGATGCGTGATGGCTCGATCTCACGCCGCGCAATCGCGGCCAGTTCTTTCCGCGCCAAATCATAGATCGGCGGGAATGGCTTGCCGGCCATGATCACCTTGCCGCCGATCGCCTGATAGTCGCGCGCAATCGCGCCGGCGCACCAGATCATCCGATTGCCGTGCTGCACGACGATGTCCGGATTGGCGCAGATCAAATCCAGATCGCGCGCTTTCGCCTCGCGCAGAAGGCCAGCGTAATCATCCGGCGTTTCGTCATCGCGGTTCAAACCTGAAATCGCGAAGAATGCCGCCTCGCTCAGCGGCGCCTGCGCCAGGCCCAAGCCTTCCCAAAGCGTGCGGTCGTAATCGTCCGGCCCGATCTTGAACATCGGCCCCGGCGCGCGTTGCGCGAGTTCAGCGCGGATCGCATCGCCGGAGGTGACAATCGCGTCCCACGCATCGCGCGGCACGCCAGCGCGATCGAGTTGCCCCGGTATCGGCCCGCGCGGCTTCGGCACGTTGGTGATCAGGATGGCGTGCTTGCCAGCGCGCTTCAGCCGTTGCAGCGCCGCGCACGCGGCAGGGTAGGCCAGGCGCCCATTGTGAACGACACCCCAGACGTCGCACAGCACCGCGTCGTAGCGCTCTGCGATCTCGTCCACGCTCTCGATCGGTTGGGTCACGTTAAACGGTCCGCAATCTGCGCGGCGCTGGCGTCCGCGTGTTCTGGTCCTGCGTCGTAAGGCGATACGATCACCATGTCCGCCAGCTCCCGCTGCGGCTCGACGTATTTCTCATGCATGGGCCGCACGTTCATGAAGAACTGCGCCATGACCGAACGCGGCGCGCGCGCGCGTGTGCTGGCGTCCCGGATCATCCGCCGGCCAAGGCGCAGAGATTCGTCTGCATGCACGAAGGCGCTCACGTCGAAGAGGTCGCGCAGCGCGGGCGTGGTCAGCAAGTGCAGGCCTTCCACGATCACAAAATCCGCGTGGACGATGCGTTCGAGTTCGGGTTTTCGCAGGCACGTCTCAAGGTCATAGACCGGCTTATCAAACGCCACGCCGCTCTTTGCGAGCGCCAGCTGCTCTTCGAGCAACGCGTGATCTTTGGCGCTTGGCACATCGAAATTGTAGGTCTCGCGATCAAAGCCTGGCACTGTCGATGAGCACCGGTAATAATCATCTTCGGAAATCACGATGGCGCCGGGCCCAAGCCGCCGCGCGAGCGCGTAGGCAATCGTTGTCTTGCCCGCGCCAGAGCCGCCGGTGATGGCGATGAGTTTCGTCATAGGCAGTAGGCAATAGGCAGTGGGCAGTTGGGCTGTAAAGGCCGGTAGGCGTCGTCCTACTGCCTATTGCCCAATTGCCTACTGCCTCACGCCGTTTTGCTTCAGATAGAATTCCCGCGGCGGGGCGGTTTCTTCCATCAGGCTTTCCTTGATGGCGCGCGGGGCGCCGAAGAGGTGCCCTTGCGCGAAGGGTACCTCAAGGTCGAGCACCTCGAGGACGGTGTCCTCGGCTTCGATCCGTTCGGCGATCAGGTCGACGCCATAGCGCTGGAATACGGCGCCAATGTCCGACGAAGAAATCTCGCGCGTGATCGCAGAACGCGGGCGCAGGCCGCGATGCACGATCTGCTCGACCAACGTGCCTGCCGCGACTTTCACATAGCGGACCCCGGAGCGCTCAAGGTCCGGCAGGTCGATCTCGGTGTTGGTCACGCGGTCGATCGAGAAGCGGAACCCGAGGTCGACCAGCTTCGCCATCGCCCGCGCTTCGATCGAGGTGCGGTTCTCGTAGGCGTCCTGCGGGATTTCGAAGATCACGCTGCCGGCGAGATCGCGGTTCTCCCGCATGAAGTCCAGGAATTGCGGAAAGAAGTGCTCGTCCGCCAGCGCCGCCGGCGAGAGATTGCAAAAAATACCGATGCGGCGATCCTGCTTCATCAACTTGCGGACGATCTGTACGCAGCGGAACAGCAGCACGTTATCGATCGTTCCCATGAGGCCGGCTTGCTCTGCCGCCGGGATGAATTCCGTCGGCAGGATGAGGCGGCCGTTCGCGTCTTTGAGGCGCGTGAAGCCTTCATAGAAGGCGGTCTTGCGCTGCGGCAGCTGCACGATCGGCTGCAGATGCAGCTCGACGCGGTTTTCCATCAACGCTTCGCGCACGAGATCGATCGGCCCGCGTGCGGCGGTCGGATTGATGGCGGTGATGTTGCCGGCGTTCTGGATCGTCTGCAGGCGCGCATCCATGGCGGCGCCAAGCTTGTCGACGATCTGATCGATCAGCTTCATCTCGATCGGTACGGCGCTGTTTGCCGGCGCGCTGATCTGCGGCTGCGCCGGCGGAGCGCCAAACGCGATCTGGGTTTCAATCTGATCGAGGCGCGTCTGCACCGCATCGATATCGGCCGCCACCTCGCGATGCGCCGTGCGCAGGCGCTCCATGTCGCTCTTGATCTTCTTCTCGGCTTTGCCGATCCGCCCCGCCGCTGCGCTCGCTGAGATGCCCGCATGCGTCACCGCGCAGGCAGAAAAGAGGGCGATGCCGCCAAGGATCGAAGACCCCAGTCCCTCGCCGCCGACCTGGTTCAGCGCCAGCCCCACTGTCAGCGAGACCATGGCGTACGCCGCGTAGAGCAGGATGTGGGTGATGATAGGCATTATTTGCCGCCTCGAATCTCAAGTGATCCATGGGACCCGCCCAGCGGTTGACGCCACCTTAACCATCCCGAACCCGTCTCTTGACAAAATTATTGTAAAACGATAATTCATTATCGTCCGACTTGAGAGGGTCCGCAAATGACTGAAGCCGCACTCGCGCCGCTTCAACGCGCGCAACAACTGGCCGGTGGGGCCGCCACCGCCGCCGTGGTGGGGGCGATCCTCATCGCTCTGGGTGCGGTCGCGGACGGCGCATCGCCGGCGCTGGCGCGGCTGACCGCCCAGGAGGTCACTTTTGACCTGCCGGGCATTTTGGCGGCTCTCAATGCGCTTTTGATCTTCTGGGTGCTGGCGCTGCCGAGCTTTCTGCTGGCCGGTGCGCTGCTCGATTTGAGCAAGGTGCTCGACGCGTACGGCAAGGCTCACTTCTTCACGCTCAAGGCGAGCTCCGGCATTCGCAAGGCGGCTGAAGGCGCGCTCTGGGCGCTTGGCTTCAAGATCGTCGGCTCGCCGACAATCTATTCGTGGATCACCCAAGAGGGCCGCGGCTTCATCTGGCATTTCGAGCCGTTCGACCTCGGCCTCATCGCCTTCGCCGCGTTCGTCGCCGTTCTCGGCCGCGTGCTCGAAGCCGCCGCCCGCATCAAAGAGGAAAACGACGAAATCGTCTGATGCGGATCGTCGTCACCCTCGATGTGATGCTTGCACGCCGCAAGATGAAGTCGAAAGACTTGGCCGAGCGCGTCGGCATCACCGAGGCGAATCTTTCGCTGCTGCGCAACGGCAAGGTCAAAGGCGTGCGTTTCGAAACGCTGGCGAAAATTTGCGAGGTGCTTGAGTGCAAACCCGCAGATTTGCTGGACGTGGAAGAGGGCGCGGCAACCGCAGAGGGTGGCGATATTTGAAACTCTCACGCTTCCCGGACGCAGTCCCGGCGAACGCCGGGGTGCGATCCGGGACCCAGGAGCTTCAAGCGCGACGCTTCGTCATCCCCTGGGTCCCGGCTCAGCGTTCGCCCGCATCTTCGATGCGCGCTCTCTTGGCCGGGAAGCGTTAGGACGTCGCAAACAGCACCGCCGCCTGCACCAGATAAATCGCCCCCAACGCCGTCACGATCCAGCGCGTGTACTTCAAGAAGTTCACATCGCTCATCCGATCGAGCACCATCCCGCCCAGCCACGCGCCAATCATCGCCAGCGGCGCGGCGACTGCAAAGAACCACCATGGCGGCAAGCCGGTCTCGACCGCCGTAATCAGTGGCACGCCGTAGAACACCATTTTTACTGTGTGGCTGAACGCCTGTGTCGCCGCCTTGGTGGCGACGATTGCGTGGCGCGACAAATTCGTGCGCACGAAAAACACATCGAGCAGCGGCCCTGAAACGCCGGCGATGACATTGAGGCCGGTCACCGAAAGCCCGCACGCCACTGCATGCGTTGGCTTTGCAGCATCGAGATGAAACTGGCCTTTCGGAAGCCAGGCGAGGCCAGGCACGAGGCCCAACATCAGATAAACCCACGCCTTCGTCGGCTCATACGTCGCCGAAGCCAACACGCCCGCCGCAATCGCGGAGCCAACGCCATACATCACGATGATGCGCCAATCGATGTGCGCCCGATGCAGCACCGCGCGCCAGCCGTTCGACACGAACTGCACCGCGCCATGCGTCACCATCGCGGCGGAGACAGGCATCGCAAGCGTCAGCGCGCCCATCAGCATGAGGCCGCCCGCCATGCCGAAGACGCCGGAAACAGTCGCCGTCACCAGGACAACGATGAGAAGAGCAGATGTGACGAAGAAACCCACGCACGCCTCCAAAACTAAAGTGGAGAACGGCGCGGCGGGGAGCGCCCCGAAAGCCGCAAAAACGGCGCTCGCGTCAGTGACAATCTACGCTGATTGGCAATGTTTGCAACGCGCGCGTCACCGCCGGCGACGCTGGAGGGCTAACTTAATCTCGCCTCCAGGCTAGCTCTCACGCCCGGCCACTCGTCCCGGACGACTGAGTACCAAGCCGTATCGCGCAAGCTCCCGTCCGCGCGCCGCATGTGCTTCCTGTGCACGCCTTCAAACACTGCGCCCATTTTCAGCATCGCGCCGCGCGAGTGTTCGTTGAGCGCATCGGTCTTCAACTCAACCCGCTCAGCCCCGCACCCAAACGCGTGTCCGATCAGCAGCAGCTTGCAACTCGGATTGACGATCCCGCCTTGCGCCGCGCGCGCGTACCAGGTCGAGCCGATCTCGACGCCCGCTTCGCGCGGACGAATGTTCAGATAGCAGCTCTGGCCAACGATCCGCCCATCCCAGAATACGGCGTGCGGGATCGAACGCCCAGCCATCTGGTCGGCGCGCAGGTAGTCGAACCAAGCGCTGAAGCCCTGTGTCGCCACTGGAAACGGGATGTGCCGAAACAGGTCCGGCTCGGCGTCCGCTGCCGCCGCCAGCCCGGCGCGGTGGCGCTCCTCGAACGGCTCCAGCCGTACGGCCCCGCGCTCAAGTATCGCTGCGGCAAGCTCCATTGTTCGCATTGCTCCCGTCAGCCCCCGGCTTTAGCGTGCCGCCGAATACGCCGCCAGCGCCGCGCGGGAGGACAGCATGCATTTCGAACACAGCGAAAACGCCAAAAAGTGGATCGATAGGGTCCAGGGCTTCATGGACGATCACATCTACCCGGCTGTCCCCACCTATGAGAAGCAACAGAAAGAGGGCGGGCGCTGGAAGGTTATCGAGGTCGTCGAAGAGTTGAAGGCGAAGGCCAAGAAGGCCGGCCTGTGGAATATGTTCATGCCGCCGAGCTCGGGCGCGCCGCATGTGGACGACACCTTCGAGTTCGAAGGCCCGCGCCTGACCAATATGGAATACGCGCCGCTCGCTGAAATCATGGGCCGCGTCGGCTTTGCGTCGGAAGTGTTCAACTGCTCGGCGCCAGATACCGGCAACATGGAAGTGTTCGAGCGCTACGGCACGCGCGAGCAGAAGGAGCAATGGCTGCGTCCCCTTATGAACGGCGAGATCCGCTCGGCCTTCTTGATGACCGAACCGGCGGTCGCATCATCGGACGCCACCAACATCCAGTGCGAGATCAGACGCGACGGCGATAGCTACGTCATCAACGGCCGCAAGTGGTGGTCGTCCGGCGCCGGAGATCCACGCTGCAAGGTGGCCATCCTGATGGGCAAGACCAATCCGGATAATCCCAAGCACAGCCAGCAAAGCCAGATCCTCGTGCCGCTCGACGCAAAGGGCGTGAACATCCTGCGCCCGCTCACCGTCTTCGGCTATGACGATGCTCCGCACGGCCATATGGAGATCGAACTGAAGGATGTTCGCGTCCCGGCGTCGAACCTCATCCTCGGCGAAGGCCGCGGCTTCGAGATCGCGCAGGGCCGCTTGGGTCCGGGCCGCATCCACCATTGCATGCGCACGATCGGCGCCGCGGAAGCCGCGCTCGAAGCGCTCTGCAAGCGCATCACCAGCCGCGTCGCCTTCGGCAAGACCATTGCCGAACACTCGGTCTGGGAGCAGCGCATCGCCGAAGCCCGCACCGAGATCGAGATGAACCGGCTGCTTTGCATGAAGGCGGCCTACATGATGGATGTCGCGGGCAACAAAGTCGCCAAAAATGAGATCGCGATGATCAAGCTCGCCGCGCCGCGCATGGCGTTGAAGATCATCGACGACGCCATCCAAGCGCACGGCGGCGCCGGCGTCTGTCAGGATTTCGGCCTCGCCAAATCCTACGCCGGCATCCGCACGCTGCGCCTTGCTGACGGCCCGGATGAGGTTCACGCCCGCACCATCGCGCTCAACGAACTCGCGAAGTACGGGTGGACCGGCAAGCGCGCCAAGCAAGAAGGCGAAAGCCTGCCCGGCATGCGCTGATGGTTTTTGCTTGGGGTGTAAGTGCGTTGGCGCTGCTGCTTGGCGCCGCGCTCGGCGCGCGCGCGCTCATCGATCCCGATTGGGCGGCGAAATTCGTGCGCCTGAAAGCTGATGAGCAGGGCGGCGGCCAAGCCGAATTTCGCGCCACCTATGGTGGTGTGTTCTTGGGGCTGCATGCCGCCGCGTTGCTGCTGGCGATCTTCTATTTGATCGGCGGCGAATATGTCGTCGGCGTCGCCGCCACCGGGGCCGGTCTTGTCGTCGCCGTTGGCTGGGCAGGCGCCGCGTTTGGCCGTGCGATCGCGATCTGGCGCGACGGCGCCGACACAAAATTCAACCGTTTAAGCATGGCTGTGGAAGCCGGCATGGCTCTCGCGATCGCCATGCCCTGGATCGTTTGGTTTTTGTTCTAGCGATCACCATATCTCCGCCACGGGTCGGTGCGGAGGTTGAAATCATGAAAAAGATGATCGTCGAAATCCCCGACGAAGCGTTTCGCCGTCTCTCACGCCACGCGCTCGCGAAAGACACCTCCGCCGAAAAGCTCGCCGCCCACTTTCTCTGCGGCGCTTATTGCGCCGATAGCTACGACGATGTCTCGCCCGCCGAGCACGCGCAGATTCATCACGGTTGGCTGCACGCCGATCCGGACATGCTCCATACCGATGAAGGGGTGCGCGCCTATTACGATTTGCACCTGGACGACGACTAGGCCGGCTTGCCCAAGAACACCACGGCTGCACCGGCTGCGATCAGCGCAAAGCCGAGATAGTGGTTCCAAGTCAGCGGCTCGCGCAGGAATAGCCACGAGAAGCCCACGAACACGCAAAGCGTGATCACCTCCTGCATCGTCTTCAGCTCAGCCGTCGAATAAACCGCCGAGCCGATCCGGTTCGCCGGGACCGCAAGGCAATATTCGATAAACGCGATGCCCCATGCGGCGACGATCGCGATCAGGAGCGGCGTCGATTTGAACTTGAGGTGTCCATACCACGCGAACGTCATGAACACGTTCGACGCAACGAGCATCAGAATCGGCGCGACTTGGGGTAATGTGAGAAACGACGGCATGCGGGCTCCTGCAATCAGCCACGCCTTCTAGCCGTCCTCCCCCGTTAGGGGGAGGTGTCGCGTGCGATAGCGCGCGACGGAGGGGTGGGCGCCTACGCTTGCAGGCATCGGCGCCGCCCTCTCAGTCATCCGCTAGCGCGGACGACAGCTCTCCCTATCGGGAGAGCACGAGCGTTCCTGTCGTGGGACTCAGAAATCGTTGATGCTCATATCCGCGCGCCAGGCCCAGGAGCCTGCGCGCAAGCCGCAGCTCGCTGGATCGAACGTCTCGCGCGTCACGATCACTGTGTTCGTCGGTGTCTCTTCGATCCGCACTTCGCGCACCGCGAAGGGCAGGCCGTCATCGGTCACGAAGGCCGAGAGCTTCAGGAAGAAGCACGCCGCCAGCGCCTCCGTCGTCGGGTCGCCCTGAAACGTCATGATCTGTTTCAGCAGCGCCGGTTCGTTCTCGCGGAAATAGCCGATCAGCGGATCGTTTTCGCCCAGGTGCAGCGCATGATCGACGGCTTCATCGATCCACGCGTGCCAGCGTTTCTTCACCGCTTCGAACGGCGCCGCTGAGTTTGTATCTGAAAATCTGAAGGTGCCCAGCGGATCGAGCCGCACGGTGACAAACTCATTGTGCCCGTGCGGGATCGCGCATTTCGGGCTCTTCGTCGCCAACAGGCGATGCGCCATCGCGTAGCGACGGGTGAATTCCAACGCAGCCATAATCTGTCCTCAGGCACTCCCGCAGAACAGACGGGCGCCCGCGCGCTCTCTAGGCGCGGACGCCGCCCGGCGCAATCATTCGTCCCAGACGGGCTCGCCCAGATTGACCTGATCCGGCGAAGTGAGGCCGCCAACGGCCGCGCCAATGATCGCGCCCGGCACCGCGCCGACGCCGCCGGCCACGAGGCCAACGCCGCCGCCGATGGCCGCGCCCGAAGCCAGGCGATCGCCCATTTGCGTGCCGCAACCGGCCAGCATGACTGCAGCGCTCGCTGCGAGAATAACGGTCTTCATCGTTCTGCTCCTCAGCACAAACCGATCCGCGCGTTTCGCAAGAATCGGGAAATCCGGCTTTCGCGGTAGAGGCAAGTTAGGGCGCGAGTGAGGCGATTCCCTTAACGGGCGTTAGCATGCGTGACGCAGCTGTGGCGTCAAAACCACTTCCGCCACTTTGCGATCCCGAACAAAGCCGCCGGCGCCAAGAGCATCAGTGCAAAGCCGACCCACGGTCCCCAGCCGGTCTTAAACCATGTCATCGCTTCGAAATTCATGCCGAAAATCGAAGCCACCAAAGTCGGCGGCACGAACGCAATCGTCGCCAGCGAAAGCGCCTTCAGCACGTTGGTCTGTGAGGAATTGATCAGCCCAAGCAGCGCGTCCTGCAGGAAGGAGAGACGCGGCTGCATATTCTCCGCGATGCGTTCCAACTCGCCGACATCGCGCGCCAGAGCGGAGATGCGCGAGCTGTCCAGTCCATATTTGCCCTTTGACGCGCGTGCGTACACCAACAGGCGCTGCAGGCTCGAAAGTGAGTCATGGCTGAGCGCGGCGAGCGCGCCGATGCGGCCGAGTTCACGCAGAGAGTCTTCTAGATCAGGTGCGCCTTCTTCGGCGAACACCTTGAGTGAGAGCGTGTTCGCGTCGCGCTTGGCTTCAGCCAACACATCGGCCAGCCGCTCCGCCGCGCCCTCGACCAGCGCCATCAAAACGTCAGCGCCGGTTTGCGCCGAACCGATACGCGCCGAGGCGCGGCCTTGACCAATATCGAACGCCCGCGGCCGCACCTGGCGCACGGAGACGAGCTTGCCCTTGGCCAAAATGAAGGTCACCGCGCCCGAGACGAGCGGCCCTTCATCGCGGCGGCCCAAAAGGTTGGCCGTCAGGTGCAGCGCATCGCCTTCTTCGTAATAGCGCGCGGATTCCTCGAATGCGGAACGCTCCGCCGGCGTCGGCACATCGATGCCGAGCGATTGCTCGACATCACGCTCTTCGCTCTCATCGGGAGACTCAAGGTCATACCAAAGCGCCGTCGCGTCCGCGCACGCAACCTCCGACCCGCCCTTTGCAATCACTCGAAGCATGCGAGCTGATTAGCCTGCTTCGTAAAGAAACACACCGTTTCCCGGACGCAGCCCCGGCGAAAGCCGGGGTGCGATCCGGGACCCAGCGGCCAACGCGCCGCTCTTGGTCACTTCCTGGGTCCCGGCTCTCCGCTTTGCTTCGGCCGGGAAACGTTGGGAGCTACTCGCTCTTCGCCACTGTTCCACGCGCCATCACGAACGGCACGCGCATCAGGGTCTCGACATCCCGCGTCGGATCGCCGTCCACGGCGATGATATCCGCCGCATAGCCCGGCGCGATGCGGCCAGTGACATCGCCCAGCTGCAAGTGATCCGCCGCGTTTACGGTGGCAATGGCGATGGCTTGTGTCGGCGTATAGCCGCCTTCGACCAGGAACTGGAATTCCCGCGCATTGAGGCCGTGGCGCGAGACGCCGCTGTCGGTGCCGAACGCCACCCGCACGCCGGCGCGCCGCGCATTCCGGATCGATTGGCGCATGCGCGTGCCGACTTCGCGCGCCTTTGCGGCCTGGTTAGGCGTCAGCACGCCGCCTTGGGCCGCCATTTCCTCGACCGTGACGCCCGCGAGGATTGTGGGCACGAGATACGCGTTGTTCTGACGGAAGAGGCGAAGCGAGGTTTGGTCGGTGTAGGAACCATGCTCGATCGAATCCACGCCCGCGCGCAAGGCCGCATTGATGCCGCCAGCGCCATGGGCGTGGGCGGTCACCCGGCGGCCCATGGCGTGCGCGGCCTCGACGATCGCCTGCAGCTCCGCGTCGCTGAATTGCTGCTCAACGCCTGCCGCCGTGTTGGAAAGCACGCCGCCGGTCGCCGTGATCTTGATGACGTCCGCGCCGGCTTGAATTTGGCGGCGCACTGCGCGCCGGCATGCATCCGCGCCCGAGCACGCCGACGGGCTGCGCATCACGTCAATAATCGCCGGCGCAAACCCGTTCGCGTCGCCGTGGCCGCCGTCGGGCGTCACCGAAGAGCCAGAGGCAATGATGCGCGGGCCAAGCACACGCCGCTCGGCGATCGCGCGGCGCAAAGCGAAGATGGAATCGTTCGGCGCGCCGAGATCGGCGACGGTGGTGAAGCCTGCCATCAAGGTCGTGCGCGCGTTCTGGGCGCCTCGTAGTGCCGCGTCGGATTCGGTCAGCGTGACTTCTTCGATGATTTGGTTCGGCCCAAGTTCGCCGGTGAGGTGCACATGACTATCGATCAGGCCCGGTAGCACGAAGCGGTTGCGCTGATCGATCACCGTCGCGCCGTCGCGTGTCACATAGCCAGCCTCGATCGCAATGATGTTGCCGTCGGCGCCGACGAGAATGGATTGCTCCGTCAGCACCCGCCCGTTCGACGCATCGGCAAGCAAGCGTCCTGCGTGGATGATGCTGGCGACCTGCGGCTCTTGCTCCTGCGCGAAGCTCGAACCCGCCAGCAAAGCCAAAGCCGCGGCCGCTCCCGCAAACGTCATTGCGCGCTGCAACATGAGAATCCCCCGAAACAGGCCGTTTTGATCCGCCCGAGGGTATGGCGGCGTCAACTGTTTACGCCCAAATTTTCGGTGCTAACCCAGCGTGATCCAAACAAAGGCGATGAACCCAGCGATCACAGCGGCCGCGACGCCGACGGCAATCGCCGGCCATCGATCCGCGCCCTGCATCACCGGCTTTTCCGCCGGCACTTGGGCGCCTTGCGCCAGCAGCCTTTGGTACATTGCCTCCTGAGAAGCGAAGACGCGATTGGTCAAGAAGAAGCCCAGCGCCGCGAACGCGCCGACGGAGAGCACCAGCAGTTTCCCGCCGCGCTCCAGGTACGGGATGATCGCGGAAATCCCGGTGTAGCTGCCGCGATCGGCGCCGATATCGCCGATCAGCATCAGCGTGAACACGAGCCCGCCCAGCGCGCCGATGAGGAGTCCGCGCATCGAGACAGCCATTATCCCCGGCGCACGCCGGCGCGACCACACATACATGAAGAGATCGCGCTGCCGTTCGTTCACTTGAGCCCCGCCTTTTGCGCATAGTGATATGAGGCCGCCGCCAGCGGCCGGATGCGCTGAATCATCTGCGTCGCGTGCGCGCTCGCCGCCGTGCCGTCACGGACGCGGCCGGCAATCCCTTGCAGAATGCACGCAAGCCGGAAGGCGTTATACGAGAAGTACCAGTCGAGCTCCGCGATTCCGTCGCGCCCGGTTTGGTCGCAATAGAGCTTCACGGTTTCTTCGAGAGTTGGAATGCCGAGCGAGGCGACGTCGACGCCGCCGAGTCCGGAGCGCCCATCATGCGGCATCACCCAATTCATCAGATAATAAGTGAAATCGCCGAGCGGATCGCCGAGCGTGGAAAGCTCCCAATCCAGCACTGCGATCACGCGCGGTTCGCTTTCGTGCAACACCATGTTGTCGAGCCGGTAGTCGCCGTGAACGATCGACGTGCGCTCGCCCGGCGGGATCGTCTGCGGCAACCATTCGATGAGCCGGTTCATCTCGTCGATGGTTTCCGTCTCGCTCAGTTTGTATTGCTTCGACCAGCGATCGATCTGGCGGCCAAAATAGTTCCCTGGCTTGCCGTAGTCGCCAAGCCCGATCTTTTCGAAATCAGTGCTATGCAGCTTCGCGAGCGTCGCGATCTTGTTCTCATAGGTCTTGCGGCGATCGGCCTTGTCCATTTCAGGCAGCGCGCCGTTCCACAGCACCCGCCCCTCGACCATTTCCATCACATAAAACATCGCGCCCAGCACTGTGTCGTCCGAGCAGAGCGCGTAGGCGCGCGCCACCGGAAAGCCGGTGGGGTAGAGCGCCGAGATCACGCGAAACTCGCGGTCCACCGCATGGGCTGAGGGCAGCAGCTTGCCGCCCGGCTTCTTGCGCAGCACATATTTCCGCGACGGCGTGACCAGCTGATAGGTCGGGTTCGATTGCCCGCCCTTGAACTGATTGATTGTCAGCGGTCCTGCATAGCCTTCGACATTCGTCTTCAGCCACTCATCCAGCGCGCCCTCGTCGAGCTTGTGGCGCTCCTCAACCGGCTTCACGCCTTTGAAATTTTCGTGCGGGTCTTCGGCTGGTTCAGTCATGGGCGGACTTAAAGACGCCGCGCGGCCAAGCGCAAGTCTAGCTCAGCGCCCGCCAGGCGATATCCCTGCGGCAGAAGCCGCCTGGCCAATCGATACGGGCAACGCCCTCATAGGCCGCGTTCACCGCATCGCGCAGTGTTGCTCCGGTGGCGGTCACGTTGAGCACCCGCCCGCCGTCCGCGCGAAGCAGGCCATCGCTGTCGACGCGCGTGCCCGCGTGAAACACCACAACGTCCGGCGCTTCGTTCGCTTGCGCCACGCCACGGATCACCGAGCCTTTCAGCGGCTCATCGGGATAGCCTTGCGCGGCATAAACCACCGTCACCGCCGGCCGCTCGTCCCACACAATTTTCGGCGCCCCGGCGAGGTCGCCTTGCGCCGCCAGCAACAAGACCGGCGCCAGATCGCTCTTCATCCGCCGCATCAGAGTCTGACATTCCGGATCGCCGAAACGCACGTTGAACTCGATCAGCTTCGGCCCCGTCGGCGTGATCATCAGCCCCGCGAACAAAACGCCGATGAACGGCCGTCCCTCGGCTTTCATCCCGCGCAATGTCGGCAGGATGATTTGCTCCATCGTTTGATCGCGCACGGCGTCTGTGAAGATCGGCGCCGGCGAATAGGCGCCCATGCCGCCCGTATTCGGACCCTTGTCCTGATCGTAGGCGCGCTTGTGATCTTGCGCCGCCGCCAGCGGCACAGCCGTCTCGCCATCGCAGACCGCAAAGAAGCTCGCTTCCTCGCCCGGCAAAAAATCCTCGATGACGATGCGTTGGCCGGCTGTGCCGAACTTGCGCAAGAACAAAATCTCATCGATCGCCGCGTCCGCCTCGCGCCGCGTCTCGGCGATCACCACGCCTTTGCCGGCCGCCAAACCATCCGCCTTGATGACGAAAGGCGGCTCGCGATCGCCGAGATACGCCTTTGCGCGGATGGCGTCGTCGAACACCTTGTACTCCGCCGTGGGCACGCCGTGCCGCACGCAGAACTCTTTCATGAACGCCTTCGAGGCCTCGAGCTCCGCCGCAGCCTTGCTCGGCCCGAAGCAGGGGATGCCGACTTGCTTTAGCGCATCCGCCAACCCCGCCGCCGCCGCCGCTTCCGGACCGATCACCACCAGCTCGATCTGCTCGCGCAGTGCAAACGCCGCCAGCTCGCGCGCGTCGTCGGCCTTGATCGGCACACAGCGGCCAAGCTCAGCCAGCCCCGGATTACCCGGCGCGGCGATGATCTCCGTCACCAGCGGGCTTTGCTTTAGCTTCCAGCCCAAGGCGTGCTCCCGCCCGCCCGAGCCGACGATCAGAATCTTCATGGGCAAGTGGATTGCGACCAGCCGCGGGCGGGGTCAAGCCGCAGGACCGGCGACATGCGCGTCCAGCTCAATCAGAAGCCGCCGCCAGGCCTCCGCTATGGGGGTGGACCAGTCCGGCCCACACGCGGCTTCAACCTCTTCGCGCACAATCCCAAAGAACGCCGCAAACGCCGCCGGATCGACGCCATAGCCATCATGGGTGACGATTTCCGCGCCTATGAACCGATGCGCGTAGCGCCGCTCACCGATGAAATCTAAAATCGTTTCGAACACATGCGCGAGCATTGCGCCGCGCACTTGCCCGTCGCGGTCGAGCACAAAAAGCGCCTCCGTCTCGGGAAACTGCGCGAACAGGCGCGCATAGATCCCCTCGCTCAGATCGCCGCCACGCTCCGCCGCAATCTCCAAGCTGCGCTCGATCTCGGCTGCGCCTGCGAAGCTCACTTGAGCTTCAGCGTCCAGGTTCGCAGCGCTTCAAGATACTTGCCCAGAAACGCCGCCGTTTTCTCATCCGTCAGCTCGCCGTTGGCGTCGAACTTCTCCAGAGCGCGGAACACCAGCACCTCAGGCTGCGGCATGCAGAACGAGTTGGTGAACTCAAACGCCTGCCGCAACTGGCTCTGCCCACGCGCCGTGCCGGTTTGGCCGGGCGATGCGCCAATGATGCCAACCGGCTTGCCATTCAGCACCGCATCGCGGGCAGGGCGCGAGGCCCAATCGACCGCGTTCTTCATAACGCCCGGCACGCCATGATTGTATTCCGGCGTCACGAACAGCACCGCATCCGCCGCGCGGATGGCCTCCTTGAACGCCGCCACGCCCGGCGGATCGCCCGCGGCCTCCACATCGCCATTGTAAAGCGGCACCTCGTTCAGATCGAAGGTCTCGATCGTCATGCCGGAGGGGGCAAGCTTCACCGCCGCCCGCAACAAAGCGCGGTTCAACGACCCAAGCCGCAAACTTCCGGCGACGCCAAGCACACGCACATCGGTCATTTGCGCAATATGGAGCGATGGCCTCTAGCTGACCAGTCTCACTCGTGCTTCGGCTTCATGATCCCGGAGAACGTCACGATGGCCAGCGCGGTCAGGATCGCGCCCAGCATCGCGTAGAGCGCATGCGCCCAGCGCCACATCGCGACACCCTCGAACCAGCGCCAATCGCTGGTCTCCGATACCGCAACGCCGGGCGACAAGTCCGCCCGCGCCGTCCGCCCAGGCCCGCAACGCGTCTCCTGGCCAAGATCGATCACCGGCAGCGCGACATCGAGCGCATAAAGCGTCGGCTCCACCGCGCCGTTGCACGCGCGCCCCTGAGGCGTCACCAGCGCGCCTTGCGCGTTCATCGTCAGCACGCCGAACACGCCCAGCGCCAGGAACACCACCAGCGCCCGCACCACGCGAATAGGCGCCAAGCCATAGCCCGCGATCGCGCCGAACAGTGAAGAGAGCGCCCAGGAGAATGGCCCCGCCGAACCGGAAAGCGTGCGCAGATCGTGCTGCGCCAACTGCACGCGTCGCGCATCCTCGCGCCGTCCCATCCGCGCATATGTCGAAGCGGCGTGCGTAAATGGCTGCGGCGAAAACTTCTCACCATCGCGCCGCGAGCGCTTCAACCACGCCAACCGCGACCGCCACTTCTCGCCCTCGCTATCGATGCGCCCGTAAGCAAAGCCATCGAGGCAAAGCCGCGCGCTCTCCGCGCCCCAGCCGGTCTTCACGTCATCATCCAGCGCCGCACAGCTCGCGCCCGAAGCATCGATGAACGCATCCTGCTGCGTCGTTAGCGCCTTCGCCTGCACCGGCCCGGCAATCTGCGCATCCGCAAACGAAAACACCGCACCCTTGGCGCCGTCCGGGCCGGGCCCACGGAGTTCAAGCTGTGACCAGGCCAGCGAACCTTCAATCCGCGCCCGATCAAACTTCGCGCCGCCTTCGATCACCGTTTTCTGGCCGTGGGGGGCGAAGCCATCGTCGCGCAGCTTCAAGGTGAGATTGCCGCCAACGCGGACGTTTGGGGCTCGAACGGCCCAAGCGCCGCGATTGATGAAGCGGCCGGCGCCGAGGGCCAGGTAGCCGTTGATGCGCGCATCGGCGAGGAAGAGTTCGCCCTTCACGTTGACGCCGTTCATGATCAGCGCACCGCCGATCTGCGTGCTGGTGGCGACAATCGCACGACCGTAGACATCGCCGCTCATCGTCGTCCGATGCACGAACTCGGATCCGTCGAGGCGCACGTTGCGCGCGATCCTTGCGTTCTCCATCGAGAATGCGCCGTGAACCTTGATGTCGTCAGCGACAAGAGAGCCGCCGACTTCAGCGTTCGCAATCACGAGGGCGTCGCCCGTTTCATTGCGGAATGAAGAGCCTTCGCTGACATCCAGATCGCCGGAGATGTGCGCGCCGAAGAAGCGTGTCTCGCCTTCGATCTTCGTGCCGCGAAGGATAACTCTGCTGAAGCGCGCGCCGTCTGTGTTCAGCGCGACCGATTGCGCATCCTCACTGCGGTTGAGCAGCGTTGCATTGGTTGCGGAGAGCATCCCGTCGACCGAGGCTTCAACCAAACGCAGGCATCCAAACGCGTCAAAATCTTCGCCGAGCACGACGCTCCCGGCCACCTGGGCGCCTTGAAGATTTAATACGTCTTCGCTGCTGTCGATTGCGCGCGCCAGCTTTGCGCCATTCAAGAGCACGTCGCCACGAATGCGCGCGCCGTCAAAATTGATGACGAGCGTGTCGGCGATCGGGGCGACGGAAGTGAAGTTCACCTCGCCTTGCACGTCAGCCTGAATGGCTTCCAGCCGCGCGAGCACGCTGTTGGCGAACGAAACTCGCGCCAGCCGCGCGTGGCTCAGATCCACCAGGTCCGGTATTTCGCATTCCACCAAGCTCAGCGCCGGCAGCCCTTCGCCTGAACAATCCGTAAGGTCTAAGACGCCCTCGATCCGCGCGCCTTTGATCCGTACCCCCGGTGTCCGGATCGCCCAGCTCGGGTCGAGCCTGAGCAGCAGCTTCCGCAAGAACCCCGCGCGCACGACCGGCTTCGCCCCACCAGGCCCGCCCATGGCGCTAAAGTCCGCGATTTCCCCAGCGTTCGTCCGCTCCACCACGAAATGCTCGTGCGGCGACAGGTCGTTGGCGTCAAACGCCATGCGTGATCCCCCGGCTCCCCCAAGCCAGGAACCTTTAAACCATCCCGCGCGAGGGCAGGCGAGTCGCCTTATATGAAACTGATGTCAGACGCCGCGGCCGCCACCACCCAGAGCAACCTGCCCGAACTTTCGGTCAGCGAACTCGCGCAGGCGGTAAAGCGCACGATGGAGACGAACTTCGACCGCGTTCGCGTGCGTGGCGAACTCGGCCGCGTACTGATCGCGAAGTCCGGCCACCTCTATGTCGATCTGAAGGACGAAGGCGCGACCATCTCCACGGTGATGTGGAAGGCCAATGTCCAGCAGCTTAGCTTCAAACCGGAAGAGGGGCTTGAGGTTGTCGCCGAAGGCCGGCTCTCCACCTATCCCGGCCGGTCGCAATACCAGCTCATCTGCGAACGCATGTCGCCCGCCGGCGTCGGCGCGCTGCTCGCGCAACTCGAAAAGCTTAAGCAGAAGCTGCAAGGCGAGGGCCTGTTCGCGCGCGAGCGCAAGAAGCCGATCCCGTATCTGCCGCGGACCATTGGCGTCGTTACTTCGCCGACAGGCGCCGTCATCCGTGATATCCTCCATCGTCTCCGGGAGCGCTTTCCCTGCCGGGTCATCGTCTGGCCGGTGCTCGTGCAAGGCCCCGAAGCCGCCGGCCAAGTCGCGCGCGCCATCAAGGGCTTCAACGCCGTCCAAGGCCGCGATCGCCCCGACGTGCTGATCGTCGCGCGCGGCGGCGGCTCGATCGAAGACCTATGGGCTTTCAATGAAGAGATCGTCGTCCGCGCCGCCGCGGCGAGCGACATTCCGCTGATCAGCGCCGTCGGCCACGAAACCGATACGACTCTGATCGACTACGCCTCCGATCATCGCGCGCCGACGCCCACCGCCGCCGCCGAACGCGCCGTGCCTGTGCGCGCCGAACTGATCGAGCGCGTGACGGGTGCGGATGGCCGTCTCAAGAACGGCCTCATGCGCGGCTTGGAGCGCCGCCGCACCGAACTGCGCGCCGCCGCCGCGAAACTGCCGCGCCTCGAAACACTCTTTCAAATCCCGCAACAACGTTACGACCGCGCCGCCGAACGCCTCAATGCCGCGCTCGTCACCAACACCCGCGCAGCGCAATCGAAGCTCGACCGCGTCGCCGCGCGCCTGCGTCCTGAAGCGCTCGGCCAAGACATCGTGCGCCGCCGCGAACAGCTGACGCGCACCACCGCGCGCCTCGCGCCGGCGATGAAGCGCACGCTCGAAGCGCATAAGAAACACCTCGACGGCGCCGTGCGCATGCTTGAATCGCTCTCACACAAAAGCGTGCTCGCCCGCGGCTTCGTCATGGTCCATCGCGAAGACGGCTCACTCGTGCGCGCCGCCAAGGATCTCTCGCCCGGCGATGAAGTCGAACTCACCTTCGCCGACGAAAAACAACGCGCCGTCATCGACCCCGCGCGCGCGCCGCGCGGGGAGCAAGAGCTGCCCAAGCCCAAGACGAAACCCAAGTCTGCCGGCAATCAGGGCGATCTGTTTTAGCTGAAAGAGCCTGCCGCCAGCGTGATCGCTTCCTCGTAGCTCGGCGCCTCCTGCACGCGCACCATCACGCCTAGTTTGGCCAACGAAGTCCGCACCTCCGGCCGCAGTTCACAGAACACTACCGTCACGCCATGTGACTCGCAGCGCTTTAGAAAACGTTCCAGCGCGTTCACGCCGGATGCATCCGCCAACGGTACTTCGCGGAAACGCAGGATGAAAGCGCGCGGCGGCGGGAAGGCGGCTTCAAGCGCATCAATCAACCGGCTCGCGGCGCCAAAGAATAGCGGACCGCGCAGCTCGAATACTTCAACGCCCTTCGGCAACTCCGCGCGCGCTTCATATTCGGCGCGCGGCTGCGCGAAATCATCTTGGTCGCGCTCGATCAGCGACACCCCGCGCGACACCGCCGTCGCTTCGCTCATCCGGTGCATGAAGATGATCGCCGCCAGCACGACGCCGACTTCGATCGCCACGGTTAGATCGACGAGCACCGTGAGCAGGAACGTCGCCAACAGCACCAGGCGGTCGCCAGCCAAGCCGAAGAGTAGATGCTTGAAGCGCTCCCGCTCGCTCATATTCCACGCGACGACCGTGAGTACCGCCGCCAAACTCGCGAGCGGCACCAGCGCCACCAAGGGCCCCAGCGCCAGCATAAACACCAACACAAACAGCGCATGAAACATACCCGCAAACGGTGTTTGCGCGCCGGCGCGGATGTTCGTGGCCGTGCGCGCGATCGCACCTGTCGCGGAAATGCCGCCAAACAGCGGCGCGGCGACGTTGGCGACGCCTTGCGCCACGATCTCACAGTTCGAGCGATGCCGCCGCCCTGTCATGCCGTCCGCGACCATCGCCGAAAGTAGGCTCTCGACGCCTGCCAGAAAGGCGATCGTCAGCGCTGAAGGCAGGAGTTGCTGCACGCGCGTCCAACTTATCTCCGGCACATGCATTGCCGGCAGCGCCGCCGCCGCATCCGCGCCAAAGCGCGAGCCGATCGTCTCCACCGGCAGCTTCAGCGCCCACACCGCAAGCGTCGCTCCGCCCACGGCGATCAACAGGGAAGGCCAGCGCGGCAGATATTTCTGCAGCAGCAGGATTGCCGCCAGCGCTCCGCCGGCGACGCCAATCGCTACAAAATTGACGCTTTCGCGCGCCGCCCAGAACGCGCCGATCTTTTCGATGAACTCAGCCGGCACTTCGTTCATCGAAAGCCCGAGCAGATCTCGGATCTGGCTGGCGAAAATGATGACCGCGATGCCCGCGGTGAAGCCCGTCACCACCGGCTCAGGTATGTACTTGATCCAATCGCCGACCCGCAGCAGCCCGGCCACGACCAAGATGGCGCCAGCCATCATCGTCGCCAGCGCCAGCCCGTCATAACCAAACTGATGCACGACGCCGTAGACGACGACGATGAACGCACCCGTCGGTCCGCCGATCTGAAAACGCGATCCGCCAAGCGCCGAAATCAGGAAGCCGGCCACAACCGCTGTGATCAGCCCCTGCGCTGGCGTGACCCCCGACGCGATGGCGATCGCCATGGCCAACGGCACGGCAACGATCGCGACAGTCAGCCCCGCCGTCGCGTCGGCGCGCGCCTTCGCCCAGGAATAGCCCTCCTGCGCCGGCACCGTGATCGACTTTGGAATGAACAGCCGCCAATCGCGCGAGGGCGCGCGTTGGGATGAATTTCCAGCTTGGCTTGTCATCTGAGTCGGTCGCGAGGATCGCGCGAACCGGCCCGCGGCGCAAAGCGGTAACGCGCCGCAGCAGCGAGGCATGAACAGCCGCCACTTGCACCCGGCGCCGACGATGGCAAAAAGCGCATCACGATGAGCGCTACCACCGAAGCCTTCGAACTCATGCAGCGTGGCGATCTCGCCGGCGCGGAAGCGAGGGTGTCCGCCATTTTGGAGCGCGCGCCCGCAGATCCCGACGCGCTTCACGTCATGGCCGGCATTCATCACGCCAAGGGTGATCTTCCCGGCGCGGCCATCTACTTCGAGCGCGCACACCAAGCCTCGCCATACGACGCCGAAATCGCCTTCAACCGCGCCGTCATCCTATCAAAGCTCGCGCGCCACGCCGAAACAATCGAAGCCTGCGCCGCCTTCTTGAAGCTCCGCCCCGGCGATCCCGAGGCTTTGCTGATGCAGGGTGTGGCGCTTCAAGCGCTGCGACAGCACGAAGCCGCGTTGTCGGCCTTCGATCAGACTTACGAACACCGCGCCGATGTTCACGCCCGCCGCGCCGCGTCACTGCTCGCGCTCCAGCGCACCGAGGATGCGCTGACAGCCGCCGCGCGCGCTTGCGGCATCGATCCGAATAACCCGGACGCGCACTACCATCGCGGCGCCGCTTTCGCGCGTCTCGAACTTTGGCGCGAGGCGATCGAGGCGTTTGATGTGGCGCTGAAACTCGCACCCAAGCAGATCGCTATCCGCGCCGCGCGCGCCTACGTGCTGGCCCGGCTCAGCCGTTTTGACGAAGCGCTCGCCGATATCGACGCCGCGCTCGCCCGCGCCCCCGATCGCGCGGAGTACCAGGCGCGCCGCGTCCAAATCCTGGCCGCCCGCGCCGCCCACAAACCGTGATGCCCGCACTTCGTCGTGGGGTTAGCCCAATGCGGGACGGCGCTGGAGCGCGGCCGCCAATCCTCGGATTCCCCAGGTTTCAAGCGGTTGGCCACCCGGCCCCCAGGGGCTAAAAGACTCAGATGAACAAGCACGATCCCGGCGGGCCGGAAGCCAAGGTCCATTATGGCGATAACGAAATCACCATCCTGCGCCAGGGCACGCACGTCCGTTGCGCGGTAACCGGAGAGCCCATCACTCTCGATGCACTGCGCTATTGGAGCGTCGATCTGCAAGAGGCATATCGCGGGCCCGCCGAAGCCACGGCGCGCTGGAAGCAGGTTCATGCGGAGAAGAAGTCGTGAGACTGTTCGTGAGCGCATTCATCGCTGTGCTCCTCGCCGCGTGCGCCGCGGCCGAGGCGCCTGCGCAACCCGAAGCATCGCCGCCTGCCGCGGAGACGCCAGCCGCCGAGTCGGTGACGCCGGTTGATTGGCAGAGTCCGGAACCGCCGGCGCCAACCGAACCATCACTCCGCTGCGCCGGCGCATTTACGCAGGGCGGTATCGCGCTTTGCCGCACCATGCCCGGCGCTATTGTCAGTCTCGATGGCGCCCGCGTCGGTGCCGCCGATGCGCAAGGTTGGATTGTTCTCGGCTTTACACGCGAGCACGGCGCCCGCGCCGAGGTCAGCGCCAGCATGCACAATGCTGTTGTCCGCGAAAGCTATGACATCGCGCCGCGCGAGTTCGACATTCAGCGCATCAACGGCTTGCCGCCGCAAACCGTTACACCCACCGATCCCGCCGTGCTTGCGCGCATCCAACGCGAAAGTGCGCTGAAGCAGACGGCCTTCCAGAGCAACGCCAATATCGAGGGGTTCCTCGACGGCTTTATTCGCCCAGTGGAAGGCGGCACGGTCACGGGCCGCTGGGGCAATCAACGCATTCTCAACGGCACGCCATCAACGCCGCACTTCGGCTACGACATCGCCGTGCCCACCGGCACGCCGATCCGCGCGCCCGCCGCTGGCATCGTCACGCTCGCTGAAGCCGACATGCATTACGAGGGTGGCCTGGTGTTCATCGATCACGGCCAAGGCCTCATCACCATGTACCTGCACATGAGCCGCGTCGATGTGCGCGTCGGCGACCGACTCGAACAGGGCCAAGTCATCGGCGCCGTTGGCTCAAGCGGCCGCGCCACCGGGCCTCACCTCTGCTGGCGCATGAAGCTCCGCAACACCCAGCAGCTTGATCCGAGCATCGCCATCGAGGGATTAGCGCAAGCGCGGGCGGAATTGCTCGCCGCGAACTAGGTGGCCGGCCGCGCCACGAAGTGCGCGACAAGCACCACAGCGGGCACATCGCCGTCATTGCGCCAGCCATGCGCCGTGCCCGCATCCTCGATCGCAACATCGCCGGCGAGATAGACGATCGGGTCCATGCAGGTGTTGCGGATCTCGGTCGCCTGGCCGGAGACGATCATCGCCATGCCTTGCGTCGCCTCATGCGTGTGCCACGCAATTACGCCGCCTGGTTCAATCACCAGCCGCCGCAACCGCACCGCACGTGTCGGATCACTCGCCACCGGGACGAGCGCGATATCGGCCGCGGTCACGCCATGCTGTGGGCCAAAGGCTTCATGATGGGCGCCCTGAAGCGTGCGTCCGTTTGGGCACGTGCGCGGGCTCGCCGACATGATCGCTTCGAGTGCTGTATCCGGCGGAGGCGGGCGCCCATCGCTCAACCCAACGGTTTGAGCCGCTCGATCTATCGTCGCGCACCCCGCCAAGAGTGAAGCCGCCAACACTGCACGCCACATGCCCTAATCCTCCGCGGCCACTCCTAGCGCGCGATGCTCCGCGGCGAAACCCCGCTCACATAGCCTTGAAGATGCGCCGCAACGTCTGTTCGATCTTGTTCGCCTCAACCCAGAAACCGAGCATCACCATCGCGTACACAAACACCGCCACGAGAACCACTGGCGCCATCACCATGAAGATCGGCAAAAAGATGAGACAGATGAATCCCAGAAAAATTGCCACGGAGATCGACGGCCGCATCGTGATCTGAATGCGCGAAAAGCGGCCGCCTTCGCTGATCTCCCCCTCGATCACCGGCGCAAACGAATTGCGATACCCCATGATCCGCGAGATGCTGAACTTGTTGTCTGCCACCGTACCCGAGAAGCGCTCGTCATTGGCTGCGCTCATGGCTGTGATGCGGAACCATTTGCGCTCCTCGATCCGCGACGCGATTGCGTGCAACGCTTCTATCTGCGGCAGCGCCGAGGTGATCTCGAAGCGGTGATACGGGATGAGTTTCACATCACGCCTGCCTCGACCCAGGCGCTTTTCGGCCAGCGCCGGTGCGACCAAAACCATTGCCCCGGCGCCTCGCGCACCCGCGCTTCCATGAACTGGTTCACCCGCGTCACCCCGTCGAACACGGTCTGCTCGTCATCGGGCTTCGAATAATCCAGTTCGATCGCCGGGTAAGCCGTCGCCACAAACCGCGAACCCTCGATGCGCCGCCCTGTAATCGGGATCAGCGGCACGCCGAACTTCAGCGCCAGCCGCGTCGGTCCGTCGGCAGTCATGCACTTGTGCCCGAAGAACGGCACGGCGAGGCCGGCATTGTACTTCTGGTCGTTCATCAGCGCGACCGAACGGCCACGTTTCAGCGACCGCAGCAGCCCCATGCCGCCTTCGCGTCCCTTCGCGGCCTGCAATGTCAGCCCAAACTGTGCGCGCGTATCGACGATATACTTATCGATGATCGGATTGTTCGCCGGCCGGTAGGTGAAGTGCGAATCCGGATCGACCTGCGCCAGGCAGAGCGAGGTGATCTCCCAATTCGAAAAGTGACCGCCGATGAACACCGCGCCCTTGCCGCGTGTCGCCTCGATGATTTCCTTGCCGCGAAATTCGACCACGCCTTGATTGTAAAGATCGAGGAACTTCGGCATGTGCGGAAACTCGCCCGTCATCCGCCCAAGCTCGACGAAGGATTCCTTTCGGACCTCGTTGTGGAACGCGTCGCTCTCATTCGGGAACGACATGCGGATATTGCGGATCGCTGTTTTCCAGGCGCTGTTGATCGGCGCGATCGCCGGCACGATTGCGCCGCCCCAGCGTGAGGCGCGCTCCAGCCCAAGCGCGCCAAGCGCGCCGACATAGGCGTTCCACGCCAGCGCTTCGAGCTGAAAGCCGAGATTGAGCGGTTTAGGCTTCGCCATGCGCCGCTGTAATCCGCGAAAGGATCGGCGCAAGCAAGGCGTCGAGCGCTGCTTCGTCGGCAAATCGCGCCGCCACCGGCAACACCGCCACCCGCGTCCGCCATTCGGGCGAAAGCCGCGCCGCATCCTTCTCGGTGGTGATGAGCTGGGCGCTGCGTTCCTCGGCCAACTGTGCAAGCCAGGCGAGGTCATCCTCGGAATAGGGGTGGTGATCCGGATACGGCACCGTCTCCTGAAGATCGGCGCCGACAGCCTCGAGTGTGTCGAAGAACTTCTCGGGCCGCGCCAAGCCGGCGAATGCCACCAATGGTCCGGCCGGCGTCTCGGCAACCGGCGAAACTGCGGCTTGCAGCACCGGCTTGGTGAAGCCACGCAGCCAATCTGGGTGCTCGGGCGTTTCCTCGCTCCAGGTATTGTGCAGCATCACGATGGCGTCCGCGCGTGCGAGTCCATCGCGCAAGCGCTCGCGCAACGGCCCCGCCGGAAACACTTGCCCGTTGCCGATACCATAAGCGGGATCGACGGCGACGATGCTAAGGTCCTTGGCGAGCGAGGGATTCTGAAAGCCGTCATCCATGATGATCACATGCGCGCCTGCTTGCACGGCTGCTTGTGCGCCGGCGTAGCGATCGCGCGAAACCCAGGCGGCGCCATCGCGTGCGTGCAGCAAGGGCTCGTCGCCGACCTCGGCCGCTTCCATGTCCGGCGTCACCCGCAGCGGCCCGATGGCGCGCCCGCCGTAGCCGCGCGACAGCGTATGCGCGTGCGGCCCAAGCTTGGCGCGAATGGCGCGGCTGATCGGCGTCTTGCCGGCGCCGCCAACAGTTAGATTGCCGATGCAAATAACCGGCGCCTGCGCATGGCGCGAAACGGTGGTGCGAAAGCGATGCGCCGCCACCGCCGCATAAATCCACGAGACCGGCGTCAGCAACGCGCGCAGCGCCAGCGCTGAATCGCGCCCGCCAACCTCGGCCTTCCAGAACTCAGGCGGGCGCATTGGCGGGGCTCTGCCGTGTTGAAGAGTTGGGGATGAGAGCGCTCACGGCATCGAGGGTTCGTTCAAATGCATCAGCGCCTTGCGCGGTTACGCTGCGCGCGGCTTCAAGTTGCTTGGCGCGCGCCGCCTCGTCGCGCCACAAGCGCGCGATCTCAGCCGCGAGGCTTTCAGCGTCCTCGACGCGCACCGCACCGCCGGCGGCGAACATCTCCTCGAACAAATCCTGGAAGCTCTCGACGTAGGGGCCGGTCAAAATCGCCGACCCGAGCTTGGCAGGCTCAATCGGATTGTGCCCCTTCAACGTCGGCATCAGGCTCCCCGCCACCAGCGATACGGGCGCGAGATCATAGAGCGTCCCAAGCTCGCCCATCGTATCGGCGACATAGACGGGGACATTCGCCGACGACCCGCCGCGCGAGCGCATCGGCGCGCCGCCCGCAAGGTGAGAGACATCCTCGCCGCGTTCGGGGTGGCGCGGGGCGATGATTAGCAAAGCGTCAGGATATGAGGCGCGTAGCATGTCGTGCGCCTCCAAGACGATGACGTCCTCGCCAGCGTGTGTCGATGCCGCGAGCCAGACCGGGCGCTCGCCGATCTCCGCTGCCAGGGCCGCGCGCGCTGTCTCATCGACACGAGGCGCCGGCGCTGCGAGTTTGAGATTGCCTGGCGCGCCGAGTGGTGCGGGGCGCAGATCGCTCAGGGCGTCCTTTGTGCGTGCGTCGGCGGCGGAAACGTAGTTGAAAGCCCCCACCAGACGCCGCCCCGCCGCGCGCCAACGCGTCCATCGGCGCAGCGAGCGGGGGCTCATGCGCGCGTTCACGAGCGCCAGCTTCACGTCGCGTGCCTCGGCTTCGAGGATGAGATTGGGCCAAAGCTCGCTCTCGACGAACACGCCAACGTCCGGGCGCCAATGATCTAGGAAGCGCCGCACGCAATCGGTGCGATCGAGCGGTACATAGACGTGCGTCGTTCGCGCCAGAGCGCGGCGCGCCACCAATTCGGCGGATGTCCGCGTGCCGGTGGTGATCAGGAATGAAAGCGATGGATTGCGCGCCGCCAGCGCTTCGATCAACGCAAGCGCCACACTGCTCTCGCCCACGCTCGCCGCATGCAGCCAGATCATCGCGCCGCTGGGGCGCGCAGCCGTGTAGCGCCCGAAGCGCTCGCTCAGGCGCGCCGGGTCCTCCTTGCCGCGCTTGGCGCGGTCGCGAAGATAAAGCCCCGCGAAGGCGCCGAGCGCCGAACTCGCGGCGCGATAGAATCCAAGGACTGGAGAGAAGCTCACGTTGTCTGCGCCGCCATTTCCGCGGCATCGTCGCTCGCCGGTTCGCTCCGCGGCGCGGGTTCGATCACGGGCACACCTGCGAGACGATCGGCTTCGGCGGCGATGCGGTTCATCTCTGCTTCAAGCGCTGCGCGCACGCGCTCGACCTCAGCGTCGCTCGCATCCGGCGCGGGGGGAGCGATTGGATTGCCCCAAATCAGCGCGCCCTTGCCGAACGGCAGCGGCAGTACGAACCGATCCCAGCTCTCGAAAACGACGCGGTTCGAGGTCGCCCACGTGACGGCGAGCAGAGGCGCGCCGGCGATCTTGGCCAGCACGACAGGGCCGCGTTTGACGCGCATGCGGGGGCCCCTCGGACCGTCAGGCGTCATCGCCATGACGCCGCCGCCTTCGATGTGGCGGGCCATGTCGCGCATCGCTTCGATGCCGCGCTTGGGTTTGTTCGAGCCCTTCTTGGCCTCAGAGCCTCGGATCACTTCAGCGCCGACCGTCCGCGACGTGTGGGCCACGATGCCGCCCTCGCGCGATTGCGAGATCAGCATCTTGGCCTTGGGCACGCCGCGCTTGAACGACCACATCTTGTGAACCAGCGCGAAGCGGCCATGCCAAATGCAGCCGATGACCTTGCCGCCATCGGGCTCCCAGAACGGCTCCACCGCGGCGCGGTTGATCTTGGTCCAGCGCGTGGTGACGCCCACGAACAGCATATAGCCGCCGATCAGCCGCCCCACGATGAACTGAAATACCGGATTGCCGAGTAGGGACTTCACGCCTGACCTGTGAGCAGCAGCGCCCGCTTCCGAACGGGGCCAACGCCCCTTATAGGGGGCGTCCCCCGTGCCGCGCCAGAAGCCGAAGCGAACCCTTCACAGACGCCTGATGTCCAATCCGGTCAAATTTCCCGCTTTCGACCTCTCGACGCCCGAAGGGCGCCGGGCGGCCGAGCACGATTTGACCTGGAACGACCACGGCTTCCTCAGGAACATCTACCAGAACTTCCACTGGATCGAGCCGGGCCAAATGGCGCGCTCGAACCAGCCCTCGCCGCAGCACCTCGCCAAGTACGCAAAGCTCGGCTTCAAAACGATCATCAACGCGCGCGGTAAGTCCGACACCGGCTATTACGCGCTCGAGAAAGAGGCCTGCGAGAAGCTGGGCCTCACGCTGATTGATCTGCGCCTCCGCTCACGCGAGCCGCCAAGCATCGAGGCGATCTATCGCTGCAAGCAAATTTTCGAGACGATCGAATATCCGGCGCTGCTGCACTGCAAATCCGGCGCGGACCGCGCTGGCGTGGCGGCGGTGCTCTACAAGCACTTCAAAATGGGTCTCCCGATCAGCGAAGCCGTGGAGCAACTTTCGCTCAAATACCTGCATGTGAAACAGGGCAAGACCGGCATGATCGATTATTTTTTCGAGACCTATCTCGAAGAGACGAAACAGTCCGGCAAGCCGTTCATCGAATGGGTGGATGAGGACTACGACCAGGAGCGCGTCAAAGCCGCCTTCACCGGCCAGTGGTGGGCGAACATCCTGACTGACAAAATCCTGCGCCGGGAGTGAGCGTTCCCCATTGCGGGAACCCTGGAAACCGGGAACAAGCGTAATGTGGATTTCTCGGGATAGCGGCGGTGACCGTACACGTATTCGGGCGCCGGCTGCCGGCCACTGCGACTTATGTTGTGGCGCTGGGCGCTGCGTTGATGCTGCTCGTCATCACGGTGGCGGGCGCGCTCTGGCAGACGAACCAAGGCGTCCAGCTCAATGAAGATGTCCGCCAGTCGCTGGCGCAGCGGTCGAGCCTGCGGCTATTGCTGCGTGGCTTGCAGGACGCCGAAACCGGCCAGCGCGGCTATCTGCTGACCGGAGACGAGAGCTATCTGGAGCCCTACCTCGCAGGCCGCGCTGATGTAGAGCGAGAGATCGTGAACCTCGAGGGCTTTGCCGGCAGCGCTCCCGCCCGTGTCGCCGAGGTGCGGCGGCTGGAGGAACTGCTCGGGGCGAAGCTCGAAGAACTCGAAACAACCATAGAGCAACGGCGCAGCGGCCGGGGCAATTTGGCGCTCGAACGCGTTCGCGACGGGCGCGGCAAGATCGTTATGGACGAGTTGCGCGCCATCATCGCGGCCGCCGAAGCACGCGAGCACGCGGCGGTTATCGAAAGCATGGCGGCGGTGGACCGTAGCGCCCAGCGTTTGCGTCTCGTCGTCCTGCTCGCCGGGATGCTGTTGCTTGGTATCGGCGCGCTGCTTGTTGTGACTGTGCGTAACGCGATGTTGGAATTGCGTGGCTCGCGCGATGAGGCGCGCGCGGCGCACGAGCGCGTTCTGCAAGAAATGGGGGCGCGCGAGCAGGCGGAGGCGAAAGTCCGCCAGATGCAGAAGATGGAGGCGATCGGCCAACTCACCGGCGGCGTTGCGCACGACTTCAATAACATGCTCGCCGTCATCATCAGCGCGCTGCAATTGGCGCAGCGCCGCCTGGCGCGCGGCGAGACCGATGTCACCCGCTTCACAGATGCGGCCATGGATGGCGCCCGCCGCGCGGCGACACTCACCAGCCGCCTGCTTGCCTTCGCCCGCCGCCAGCCGTTGCAGCCGCAGGTGCTTGACGCCAACCGGCTCATTGCCGGCATGTCGGACCTGTTGCGGCGGACCCTGGGCGAGAACATCTCGCTCGAAGTGGTTCAAGGCGGCGGCGCTTGGCGCGTCTTTGCCGATCAGAGCGAGTTGGAGAACGCCATCCTCAACATCTGCGTCAACGCACGCGATGCGATGCCCGAAGGCGGCAAGTTGACGATCGAAACCTCTAACGCCTTCCTCGATGAAGCCTATGCGGCGACGAACGCCGAGGTGACGCCTGGCCAGCACTTGATGATTGCTATCACCGATACCGGCCAGGGCATGCCCCCGGAAGTGAAGGCGCGCGTGTTCGAGCCGTTCTACACGACGAAAGAAGTCGGCAAGGGCACCGGTCTTGGGCTCGCGCATGTGCACGGCTTCTTGAAGCAGAGCGGCGGTCACGTCGCGATCTATTCGGAAGTCGGTGTCGGCACGA
Source organism: Hyphomonadaceae bacterium (assembly GCA_050184605.1). Lineage (GTDB taxonomy): Bacteria > Pseudomonadota > Alphaproteobacteria > Caulobacterales > Aquidulcibacteraceae > Vitreimonas. The sequence continues at coordinate 263,748 of JBFXAE010000001.1, forward strand.
CGGTGAAGCTCTATCTGCCGCGAACGCAGCTGGAAGAGAGCGAAGGCACGGCGCCAGCGCAGTCCAACAAAGAGCTGCCGATGGGCGATGCGGCGACAATCGTGCTGGTGGTCGAGGACGAAGAGCGCGTGCGCAATCTCAGCGTCGCCTCGCTGCGCGAGCTTGGCTACACGGTCATTCACGCCGCAAGCGGCGAGGAAGCCTTGCAGAAGCTGGCGAACAAGCCGGCGGTCACGCTGATGTTCACCGATATCGTGATGCCCGGAATGAGCGGGCGAAAATTGGCTGACGAAGCCAAGGTGCGTTATCCCGATCTCAAGGTGCTCTACACCACCGGCTACACGCAAAACGCCATCGTCCACAACGGCGTGCTCGATGCCGATGCGCGGCTATTGTTGAAGCCGTACTCGATTGAAGACTTGGCGCGGAAGGTTCGCGCGGTGTTGGACGAGTAGGCGGCGGCGCAAACACCGCCGCCCCTCGCGGCATTCACTTGGGCGGAACGTAAGAAGCTGAGCGCGGATCGGAGTAGGCGCTGCCTTCCTCGATAATGGCGTTGCTAACGCGCGCGGCTTTGATCTGATCCGATTAGCTCGCTTGTTCCACGCTCTGGAATTGCAGCCGGGAAAGCCGCGCATAGAGGCCGCCCTTCGCCACAAGTTCATCGTGACGACCAATCTCGACGATGCGGCCGTCCTCAAGCGCGAGAATGCGATCCGCGTCGCGCACGGTGGCGAGGCGATGGGCGATCACCAGCACGGTGCGTCCCTTGGAGAGCCGCTTCAGCGCCTCCTGCACTTGTGCTTCGCTCGCCGCATCGAGCGCGCTCGTCGCTTCGTCAAGTAGCAGGATTGGCGCGTCTCGCAGGAACGCACGGGCGAGCGCGATGCGTTGGCGTTCGCCGCCGGAAAGATTTCCGCCGCGCTCGCCGACGAGCGTGTCATAGCCGTTCGGCAGCGCCATGATGAAATCGTGCGCGGCGGCGTGGCGTGCAGCGTCCTCGATCTCGGCATGGCTGGCGCCGGCGCGGCCGAGGGCGATGTTGTTGCGGATGGTGTCGTTGAAAAGCGCCGCTTCCTGCGCGACGAGTGAGATCGCGTTGCGGAGCGACACCACTTGAACATCGCGTACGTCCTGGCCGTCGATACGCACAGCGCCGCCGGTGACGTCGTAGAGGCGGGGTAGCATGTTGAAGATCGTCGATTTGCCCGAGCCCGACGGGCCGACGAGCGCGACGGTCTCGTCGGGCTCGACGGTGAAGCTCACGTTTTGAATGGCGGGCGCGTCGCCATAGCTGAAGCTGACACTCTCGAACGCGATGCGGCCGGCGCTAACATTGAGGGGCTTGGCGTCGGGCTTGTCGTTGATCGTCACCGGCTCGTCGATCAGCGTGAAGATGCGCGTCACCGCCGCCAGCGCTTCGTTCAGCATGGTGTTGAAGCCGCTGATCGACCGCGCGGCCGGCGTAGCGACGGCGACAGCGCCGATCATCCCGATCAGATCGCCAAGCGTCATCAGGTCGCTGGCGATGCGAACGCCGGCGAGATAGAGCACGCCCGCAAGCGCTAGGCCGCCCAGGATCTCGAGCAGCGGTTCGCTGCGGGCGCGATTGTGCGCGAGTTTCATGCCGAGGCGGCGCTGTTCCTCAAAGGCGGCGTCGGCGCGCGCGGTCTCGCGTTGCTCCAGGCTATACGTCTTCACGAAGCGCGAAGCGCCGAAGATTTCAGCGAGCAGGGCGGTGACGTTGCCGATCTGCTCCTGTGCGATGCTCGTTTGTTTGCGCGCACGCTGGGCGATGGCGGAAAGCGGACGGGCGGCGAGTGCGAACACGCCGATGACGACCGCCGCCAGCACCCAATCGAGCCAGAACATCATGGCGATCGAGCCGATCAGCGTCAGGCTATCGCGCAACGAGGTCTGCGCGGCGCGCACCAGCGCATACCCGACGATGGTGATGTCGTTGGTGAAGCGCGAAACGAGGCGCCCGACATCCTCGCGAGCAAAGCGGGCGAAATCGACGCTCATGAGCTTGGCGAACATGGCGCTCTGCAGATCGCGCAAAATCTTGAGCGCCAAGCCCTGCGTCATTATCGCTTGCGCCCACATGCCGGCGGCGCGAACCAGAACGATCGCCATGGCCACAACCGGCACCAGCGCGATTTGATTGAGATTGCCGGTCTGGATGCTGTCGGTCGCGAATTTCAGAATCCAGGCATAGGACGCTGCCGCCGCCGCGACGACGACAAGAACAGGCGCCAGCGCCAGTAGGTCGACTTTGTAGCGCCAGATGTACTGGCGCCAGAGCCGTGAAAGTATGGCGCCAGCCTTCATCGCTCAGATCACATCTCGCCTTCGGGATCGGTCCCGGGATCGAGCAGGCGGTGAGCGTGGATGATGAAGTAGCGCATGCGCGCGTTATCGATGGTGCGCTGGGCCGCGCCCTTCCACGCATCGTAGGCGGTGCGGTAGTTCGGGTAGGCGCCGACGAAATCGACGGCCTTCAGATCGATGAATTCGGGACGATCGAGGTCCTTCATCTCGCCGCCGATGACGAGGTGCAGAAGTTGGCGGTTCTGTTCGCTCATGTGCCTTAGCCGCTGGCCTGCTCACGCGTATCGGGCAGGCTTTTCGTGCGCTCGATTACCAAAGCGTGCAGCGCCGCGCCAGCCGCAACGACGCCGGGAACGCGCGGGTTCTCGTTGTTGAACCGGAGCGGATCGCCCCACATGTCGGTCACCAAGCCGCCGGCGGCTTCGACGATGGCCGCGCCCGCGGCGACATCCCATTCGTGCTTCCAATTGAACAGCAACGTGGCGTCGCCCATGCCGGCTGCGACAAGCCCCAAGCGGTAGGCGATCGAGTGGCGCTCGATAATATCCATCTTCGGCCAGGGTGTGGGCCAGCGTTTATCAGCGAAGCGCGCCTTCTGGCCGATCATGCGCGCGCCTTCCAGAAAGCCGACGTCGCTCACCTTTACCGGCCTGCCGTTCAAGAAGGCGCCGTAGCCGACAACGCCGGTGAACATCTCATCCGTCATCGGATTGTAGATGGCGCCGGCATAGGCGCGGTTGCCGTCGATGAGGCCGATGCAGATCGTCCATTGCGGCGTCTTGCCGATCAGGGAGGCCGTGCCGTCGATCGGATCGAGCATGAAGGTGCGCGCCTTGCCGAGGCGATATTCGGGCTTGTCGGGCGTCTCTTCCGAGAGCCAGCCGTAATCTGGGCGCTTGGAGAGGAGTTTCAGCTCCAGCATCGCGTCGACGGCTTTGTCGACATTGGTGACGGGGCCGGCTTCACCCTTCGACTCAATCTCAAGCGGCTTCAGCGACAGCTCGCGCGCCATCGTTCCCGCTTCGCGGGCCGCCGCCTCCAGCAGTTCGAGTTCAGACGCCGCCGATTGCAAGGTCATCCACGATCAAGCTGGAGATTTCGAGGGAGCCGCGATTGTCGAGGTCGGAGCCGCAGCGCAGGCGTTTGAAGATGTCGAGCAGATTGCCGGCGACGGTGATTTCGCTGACCGGGTGCGCGATCTCGCCGTTCTCGAACCAATAGCCGGAAACGCCGACAGACCAATCGGCCGTGTTCGGGTTGAGCGAGGGCGAGAACATGTCGGTGACGAAGACGCCTTTGCCGGCGTTTTTCATCATCGCGGCCAGATCTTCCGTCCCGGGCTTTACGAAGATGTTTGATGTGCCGATGCCGGGCGGGCCGCCGTGGCCGGCTGTGGCGTGGCCGTTGGGCTCAAGGTTGAGCTGCCGGGCGGCGGATGAGTTCAAGAGCCACATCGTCAGCACGCCATCATCGATCAACGTGTGTGCAGAGACTGCGCTACCCTCGCCATCGAACCAGTGGCTCGAAGGCAGCCGCTTAACAAACGGATCTTCGTGGATGCGGAAGCCTTCGGCGAAGATGCGTTCGCCCATCTTGTCCTTGAGGAACGAAACGCCGCGCGCGACGGCCGCGCCCGAGATGGCCGAGAAGAACGGCGAGATGACGCGGCCAGCCAATCTGTTTTCGAAAATCACCGGAGCCTTCTGGCTCGCGATCTTTTTCGCGCCGATGCGCTTAGCAGTGCGCTCGCCGGCGATACGGCCGATCTCTTCGGGCGAGGGCAGGTCGGCGAAAAAGCGTTTGGTGCGCCACTCATAGTCGCGCTCCATCTCATCGTTCTTCTCGGCGACGGGCTGGGTGCCGAGCGAGTAGGAGGTGCCGCTTTCGTAGCCTTCGAAGCCGTTTGAGGTCAGATGCACGAACGTCGAGTGTTCGCTCGATGCGCCGCCGCCGCCGGAATTTACGATGCCGGGAATAGCGAGCGACGCCGCTTCGCAGCGTTTGGCGAGATCGAGCAGTTGCTCCGGGGTCGGGCGGGCGGTGTCGGACTGTTCGAGATCGGGGGCCGGACCCTTGGCGTGGTAGCGGGCGTCGAGGAGGCCGGCGAACTTGTCCTCCGGGGCGTGCTTGGCCATTGCGACTGTGCGCTCAGCCAAGTCTTTGAGGCCTTTGGTCGAGAGGTCGGTGGAGGAGGCGGCCGCCTGTTTCTTTCCGATGAAGGCTCGGAGCGCCACTGAGCGGGCTTCCTCCCGCTCCATGCCCTCAAGATCGCCCATTCGGACTTCGGCCGAAATACTCTCCCGGACCGCCAGTGAGGCTTCAGAGGCGTCGGCGCCGGCTTGTTTTGCGTAATCGATTAGGGCCGCGAGCGCGGCGTGGGACTCAGTATCGAAGGCCATGGCCGCAACATGGGCCCGCCAGTCCGCCGGGGCAATCGGCAAGCTGTGGTAAGGGGGTATTCAGAGCTGTTGCGCGAGCCCGGCCCAGATCAGGCCCCCGCCTATGAGGGCGTAGGCAGTCCAAGTCAGCACCATGCCGCCCATCCGGCCGAAATTGAGCGTGCCGGTGTGGAGGCCGTAGCCGTGCAGAATTCTGCCGAGGGTCAAAGAAATCCCGGCGGCATGCAAAAGCCAGATCGGCGTCGCGGGGTCGAAAAGGGCGAGCAAGACGATGCCGACCAGGCCCGCCGGGATGTATTCGGCGGCGTTGGCGTGCGCGCGCACGGCGCGGGAAAACACCTCATTGCCGCCGTCGCCCAACGTGATCTTGTGCTTGCGGCGTCCGCTGACCACTAGCACTGCCAGCACCAACAGAATGAGAATGTTTACGCCGGCATAAAGCGCGGCGATCTCCAAACGCAGCATCGAGCGGTCTCCCTCGTCACTCGTCTAGTCTGTGCACAATTCGCATTTCAACCTTTTGTTTTGCTTTCAGAAACCGCGTGTTCATGGTGACTAGGCATTATCTGCCCAACAAAGAATGCCTCGAAGGCAGGGTTGGGTGGTTTGATCGACGCGAGTTTCATCTCAGGCGTCGCATGGGCGATGTTCGCGGCGGCAGCAGGCACGGGCCTGGCGGCCGCCGCGATAGCCTTGTTCCGAAAAGCTGAAGACAGCGATTACGATTTCGCGGCGGGCTACAACGCGCTCGCGCCGGTCACCGGCGAGTAAATCTTACAAAAAACAAAAGCACCGCGTCTCCTCGCGCCGCTATAGGTCGGTGGTGGAGGCGTGTTCATGAAAGTTCGTGCGATCGTTTTGGCGCTGGCTTTGGCCGCGTGCGGACAAACCGGCGAGAAGCAGGGCGAAGCGCCTACCGGTCCCGCTGGTCCTGATCCTTTCACGCTGAACATCGAGATCGGCCGCTACGGCGCGATGCTGAGCCAGGTTCACGATCAGACATTCGAACGGCCCGGGTCTGGCGAGCCTGAGGTGACATCGCCGCGCGATTTGGCGCGCCGTTTGCGTGAGACGGTTTGGGAATACAATCTCGAACGGTCGCGCAATTGTGCTCGCGGCCTCTACACCGAACTCACTTGCGGCCCGGCGTACGAACCGGTGTGGATTGCGGAGTCCTCGCAGATCGAGCCCACACTGGACGAAATCCAATCACGCACGGACGCGGTGGGACAGGAAGTGATGCGCCTCTGGAATGCGGTCTGCGAAGACGCGCGCGCACGCGCGACGACCGACGAAGAGCGTCAGCTCGCGTGCGCAATGGAATAGGGCGCTTAGATTCCAGTTCGCGATGACGCGGGTGATTCCGGGGACGCAAGAAATAGGTCCATAACCTCGGAGGTAATTGCGCAACGCAGCGCCGTCCGCCCAATGCTCCTAAGCAAGGAGCCGCTCATGACAGGCGTTTGGCGGAATTGGATCGTCGCTTGGTGCTGGGCTGTTGTGGCGTTCGGCGTGGTGTTGGCGGCCGGGGCCATCCCCGGTGTCGATGCTCCGGCGCGCGCCTTGTTTGTGTTGTTCAGCGGCGATCCCGCGACAGCCGATGTATACGATCATCCAGCGGTGAGGTTCGGCATCGGTTTGCAAGGGGCGCTGACGATTGGCTGGGGGCTGACGATGCTGGCGCTCGTGCAGACGCAATCTATTGGCGCGGGGCAATGGCGGGCGCTGAGTCTTGCGTTGCTTGCGTGGTATGTGATCGATAGCGCGATCTCTGTCGCGACGGGCTTTTGGCTCAACGCCATCTCGAATACCGGATTGTTCGTGGCGTTCCTGATCCCCGTGCTCGCGTCCGGTGTTTTGAAGCGCGGTTAGCGCAAGCGCCAAACAGCCGCACGTTTCACCTCGGCGTCTTCGAGTGCTCGGGTGACAGGAATGTCGTAGGCGGCGATTTGTTCGAGTTTGTCGCGCGGTAGGTAAGTGCGGCCGGGGTCGCCGATGAGGATTGTTTTACCGGCGGCTTGTTGTTCGATCAGCCAGGCGAGCACACGCGGGGCGAGGTCGCGATCGTAGAAGAGATCGCCGACGAGAATGACTTCAGCGTCTGTAGGTTTGCCGACAGGATCGGCATCGCTGGTTGCGACGATGACGCCGTTGAGTTCAGCGTTGAGGATCGCGGCGTGTGAGGCGAAGGCGTCGATGTCGATCGCGAGCGCCGATGTAGCGCCGGCCTTCATCGCGGCGATGGCGACAAGGCCTGAGCCTGAGGCGACATCCGTCACGTTTTTGCCGCGCACTGTTTCGGGATGATCGAGCACATAGCGCGCGAGTGCTTGTCCGCCGGCCCACGCGAATGCCCAGAAGGGCGGCGGCAGGCCGAGTTCACCGAGCTGTTCCTCAGTGAGCTCCCAGAGGCTCACTGCGTCGTCGGCGAGATAAAGCTGCAACTCCGGCACATGGCTCGGCGCAAGCACGCGCGTGTTCTCGCGGATGAAGGCTGGGATGTCAGAGATCAACGGTCGATCTTCCACCAGTTCCAGTGATGCGGCGCCTGCGTTAAAGGCTCTCGCTCGACTACGGCGCTGCTGCCTTCTCTCCGTTGATAGGTGGCATTATCCGCGGCGGCGAATTCGTAGATGAACTGTTCCACTTGGCCCGAGTACGATAGGCCCCTGTAATGAACGACAATTCCAACGGAAGAAAGAGAGCGGTCGGCGGCGCCTTCAGGGCGGTCATAGGCCACGTTTAGCCAAATGGCCTCCGCAGACGAAATCGCCGTACGTAGTTTCGCCTCGTCGCCGTTTGGACTAGAGCACTCAAATTCGCTGCGAGATCCCACAGTTCCATAGGGCGGCTGGCACAGCTGCACTTCCTCGACGACGCGCTCGAACGCGTATCGATGAGCATCAAAGTACTGGGCGGCATTCTCACGCCCGACCGGCTGTCCACGGTTCATCCCGCACGCCGCACAAAGTAGGGCGAGCGTTAGTAAGATGCCGTGACGGGAGAGGAGCGTCACCGTTCAGGCCGTTGCGGCCACGGGCCTGTTCGACGCTTCGCTCAGCACGCTGACATAGCCCGGCGAGATGTGCATGCGCGACCAGTAGCCTTTGTCCATCAGCGCGTTGTGGAGGCTCTGCAGGCGATAGCACGGGACATGCATGAAGACGTGGTGCTCGCCGTGGAAGTGAACCCAATAAGGCGCGATGAAGAGGCGTTCGGCGAAATTGGCGAGTGTGGTGCGTGCGTGGGTGAACGGGTCTTCTTTGGTGTTGACGCAGGCGTGCTCGGCGATGTTACGCAGGCGCGTGACCAGCGGCAGCCAGGTCGCCATCGGCACGATCCAAAGCGCGAAGAACGCCCACCAATAGCCGGCGATGCTGAGGCCCGCGAGCAGCAGCGCGTTGAAGATCAGGAAGTGAGCCGTCGTCGGATTGACGATCTGGCCTTTCTGCAAATTGCCGAACAATTGCGCGCGGCGCTGCTTGAAGAAGGTCTGTCCGGTTAGGTCGCGCACGATTTTTCGGAAGAGCGACGCGCGCGTGATCGGGAAGGGCGCGGAGAGCGAGAGGTCGGGGTCCTCGGGCTGCTCAGTGTATTTGTGGTGCTTCAGGTGGTACTCGCGATAGGCCTGAAGCCGCGCGCCCGTCGGCGCCGCGCAGAGCCATTCGCCGACCCAATTGTTCACCGCCATGTTCGAATGCAGCGCGCCGTGGGCGGCGTCGTGCATCAGGATGGCGAGGCCGAGTTGGCGGGCGCCGATGAGCATGACCGCCAAGATGTAGGTCAGCGGGTTCGGCCAGAGCACGAACATCGCGCCGGCGGCGAAGATCAGCCCCCAGGCGCCGGCGACGCAAACGAGCCCGAGCCAGGACGAGCGCTTGGAGAAGCGCGCCCATTCCTCGGGCGTGAACACGTCTTTAGGATCGATGCGCGCGACTGCAGGCATGGTTGTTTTTTAGCGCAAAGCGTTTCTGATTTCATCACCGTGGCTGGCAAATGTGATCAGATCGGCGGCGGCGTTTCCGCAAATGCGAAGACGCGACGTAAACCCGCTTCGCCCACACGCGTGAACTCCAGCACGCGGCTACCGCGCTTCTGTGTGGCCCAGCCGCGCTCGAAGATTTCGTCGAGGATTGCAGCGCCAAGTGCGCCGGCGATGTGGTGGCGACGGACGCTCCAATCGAGGCAGGCGCGGCAGAGCGGTCGCGCGCCTTGCTCCAGGTCCTCGATATCGACGCCGAAGGTTTGCACCTTGATGCGGCCAAGCTTGGTGAGCGTGAACGTCTTCTCCGGGCCGGGCAGCATCCACTTGTTCTTCTTGAAGGCATCGAACAGCGCGACACCGAGCTCGCCGGCGAGGTGATCGTAGCAGACGCGCGCGTGGCGCATCTGCGGCTCCTTGGGGCCGGGGCGGGTGCGCAGCGCCTTAGCGCGCGCGGCAACGCCCATCAGCGTTTCGAGCAAGCCCGCGACATCAGCGTCAGCGAGGCGATAGTAGCGGTGGCGCCCTTGCGCTTCGACCGCGACCAAGCCGCCGTCGACGAGCTTCGCGAGATGCGAGCTTGCGGTTTGTTTTGTCACGCCGGCTTCGAGCGAGAGTTCGCTCGCGGTGAATGCGTCGCCGTTCAACAGCGCCGTCAACATGTTGGCGCGGGCGGGATCGCCGACCATGGCGGCGATAGCTGCGATGTTGGGGCCGTCTCTCATCGAAAGCTCATATAGGATGGTTCGATCATAATCGAACCATGGGGCTGCAGCAATCCGCTAGGTCTGGCGGGCAAGGAGCCACTTTATGCTGACATGCTGTATTCGTTACGAAATCGATCCGTTCAAAAAGGCGCAATTCCAGCACTATGCGCGCGTCTGGGGGGAAGCTATTCCCCGCTGCGGGGCCGACCTCATTGGGTATTTCGCGCCGCACGAGGGCTCGGCGACGCTGGCGTACGGGTTGTACAACATTCAGAGTTTAGCTGCCTACGAGGAGTATAGGGCGCGCTTGGCGACGGATCCGGCGGGGCGCGAGAACTATGAGTTCGCGAAGGCGGAGCGGTTTATCCTGCGCGAGGATCGCACGTTTCTGAAGTTGTGCTCACGATGATCGCCGTGATCTTTGAGGCCGAGCCGGCGGATCGCGAGGCGTACTTCCGGATCGCAGGTGAGCTGCGGCCGCTCTTGGACGAGATCGATGGCTTCATCTCGATCGAGCGGTTTCAGAGCGTGAGCGATCCTGGGCGCGTGCTTTCGCTGTCATTTTGGCGCGACGAAGCGGCGGTAGCGCGATGGCGCAATGTTGAGGCGCATCGTGCCGCGCAGAGTGCGGGAAGATGCGGTGTGTTTCGCTACTACCGGCTGCGCGTTGCGGAAGTGGTGCGGCACTATGGAATGCGCGAGCGTGATCAAGTTCCGCTCGATTCGATCAACGCACATCACACGCTTGCCGGCCAATCGTCACGCAACGGGTGATGCGCCGAGCCGGGATCGTCCGAGAAACGTGGTCGTTTAGATTTTCGATTGCTCCGGGGTCTGCGTATCCAGCAGCCGCCACAAGTGCCACGCGGCGGCGCTGCGGTAAGGCGCCCAGCGTTCACCGTAGGCGCCGAGCGTCTTCGGGGTGAATTCGCGGCGGTAAAGTTTTTCTGCGCCCTTGCGCACTCCCAAATCGTCGACCGGCAGGATGTCGGGGCGGCCGAGCGTGAACATGAGATACATCTCGACCGTCCAACGGCCGACGCCGCGCGCCTGCGTCAGGCGTTCGATGATCTCTTCGCTGGGCATGCGCGCCAGCTTGCGCGCTTCCGGAATAATGCCGTCCAGCCGCTTCTGGGCGACGTCCTTGATGGCGGCGATCTTCTGGCGCGAAAGGCCTGCGGTGCGCAGCAATTCCGGCGACGCTTCGAGCAAGTCTTCCGGATCGGGGTGGTCCTTGTCCGGGAAGAGCGCGAGCATGCGGCCGTGAATAGTGCCGGCGGCTTTGCCCGAGAGCTGCTGATAGACGACCGAGCGCACCAGCGCGCGATACGGGTCCTTCTTCTTTTCGAACGTCGTCGGGTACGGCTCTTGCTTGCCGACGATTTTGGCGAAGCGCTTGCAGACGCTGCTCAGGTGCTGCTCGGCTTCACCCACGTCACGCTCCCAAACACGGCCTTATGGTGCGCCAGATGGGTTCGAGCGCAAACGCCAACAAGACGGCTGCGCCTATAATCGCGTTGAACTTGAATGCCGCAAGCGCCGTTTCCGGACGTGCATCGTCAACGCCCGCGAGCATTGGCCAGATCATCAACGCGCCGATGAGGCTGAGCGGCAGCGCCACCCACATGCCGGCGCCCGACATCGCGCCAGCCATCGCCCAAAGCGCGAGCGCGGCGACGTAGAACACGCTCGTCCATGTACGCCACTTATCGGCGAAGAGTAGCGCGGTAGAGCGGACGCCGACGAGCGCGTCGTCCTCGCGATCTTGCAGCGCGTAGATGGTGTCGTAGGCGATGGTCCAGAGGATGCAGCCGGCATAGAGCGCGAAGACTTCCCGCGGGACGATCCCGGTTTCGTAGGTCGATGCCGCGCCGCTTACGAGCGCTCCCCATGAGAAGACAATACCGAGCCACGCCTGCGGCCACCAGGTGATGCGCTTCATCAGCGGATAGAGCGCGACCAGCGGAATGGCAATCAGCGAGACGATCTGCGCGAGCGTCGGCAGCATCAACAGCGCGATTAAGCCGACACCGCATTGTGCGAGGAGCCAAGCCCACGCTCGCTTGAGCGACACCGCGCCGGAGGGCAGCGGGCGCAGGCGTGTGCGTTCGACTTTTGCGTCGATGTCGCGATCGAGGATGTCGTTATAGGTGCAGCCAGCGCCGCGCATGGCGACGGCGCCCAGGATGAATGCGACCGCGAAGCGCGCATCTTCCCAGTAGAAGCCGTAGCCCGTGCGCGCGACAGCCATGCCCATGAAGCATGGCAGCAAAAGCAATTGCCAGCCGATCGGGCGATCGAGGCGCGAGAGTTGGGCGAATGGCTTCCATGCGGCTGGAAGCGCATCGGTCCAATGTTGCTTCAGCGCATCGGCGGGTTTCGAATCGCTCACAAACGCGTAATGCGCGCGCCTTTTTCTTTACGCAAGGCGACACAGGAGCTATGTGCACGGCCTTCGGAGAAACGTGAATGAACACCCGCCTCAAATAAATACGGCGCCGCGAACGGTCGCCGTCGAGCCTTGAGAGAGCGCTAGCTGTCTCGGCTCCAAATCCCGAAACCGATTGCGGATTGTCGCAATCGCACGCCGGGAGACCAGGTTCGCCGAGCCGTGTTGCGGGTGATTTCGCGTTTCCAGCGCTTCGCTTCCAGCACTTCGTTCCCATTTCTAAGTTCGCAAACCCGCCTGCGCGCGGCCGCGATCCATCGGTATTCCTATGAGTGACGTGTACGACAACGACGACGAGGGCGGAGACGGCAAGCGCAAAGCGAGTTTTGCGCAAGTGGCCGCCTTCATGTGGAAGCATTGGTCGAGCCAGCCTGGAAAGCTGGCGATGGTGGGGCTGTTGTTCGGTCTTTCGATCGCCGTGGATCTAGCCATGCCGTTCGCTTCCAAGCACTTGGTGGACGCGTTGACGGCAGGCCCGTCCGACGCGGGCGTGCGCGCGGCGGCGTGGGGCTACGGCGTGCTCATCGCCTTGGCGCTGGTGTTCTATACCGCGCGCAACACCGGCGTACGCTTCCACATTCCGTTCGCCTCCAAGAACATGGAGCGGATCGTCACCGACGGTTTCCGCGACGTGCAACGTTTTTCCGCCGATTGGCACGCCGACAATTTCGCCGGCGCCACAGTGCGGCGCGTCTCGCGCGCGATGAACGCCTATGACGTGATCTCGGACACGTTGGTGTGGTTCTTGATTCCGGCCATCTGCGTGCTGATCGGAATGACGGTGCTGACCTTCATCCAGTGGCCTCTGATCGGGCTTTTCACCGGCGTGACCATCCTGCTGTTCATTGCGGTCGCGTACTTCAGCAGCCGGTTCTATGTGGCCGAACCGCTGAAGCGCTACATCGCCGCCGACACCGCAATCGGCGCGGCGTTAGCCGACGCGGTCGCATCGAATGCGACGGTGAAGGCGTTCGGCGCGGAAGCACGCGAGCAGCAACGGTTTGACGCCGTCGTACAGCGTTGGACGAAGGAAGCGAACCATACATGGACGCTCTTCACCAACGCCTGGGTGGTGCAGAACATCCTGCTTTGGGTGCTGCAAGCCGGGTTGCTTGGCATGGTGTTGCTGGAGTGGGGCGCGGGCCGCGCCACGGCCGGCGATGCGGTGTTTGCGATTACGGCGTTCCTGCTGGTCTCCGGCTATCTGCGGATGCTCGGCGAGAACGTGCAGAATCTGCAGAAAGGCATCGCCGACATAGAGGACGTCGTCGCGTATGCGGCTGAGACAGCGGACGTTGTCGATCGCTCGGATGCGCGTGCGTTCGAGGCGAAGGCTGGCGCGATTGCGTTCGACGCAGTGTCGTTCGGCTACAAGAACGCGGCTGAACCGCTCTACAGCGATTTCTCTCTGGAGATCGCGGCGGGCGAGACGGTGGCGCTGGTCGGGCCGACGGGTTCGGGCAAGTCGACGTTCGTGAAGCTGGTGCAGCGTCTTTATGACGTGAACGGCGGCGCGATCCGCATTGACGGCCAGGACGTGCGTGAAGTGACGCAGGCAAGCTTGCGGCAGAGCATTGCGCTCGTGCCACAGGATCCGGCTCTGTTTCACCGATCGCTGCGCGAGAACATTGCGTACGCGCGGCCGAACGCTTCGCTGGAGGAGGTCATCGACGCGGCCAAACGGGCGCGGGCGCATGAGTTTATCGAAAAGCTGCCGCAAGGCTACGAAACGGAAGTGGGCGAGCGCGGCGTCAAGCTTTCGGGCGGCGAGCGCCAGCGTGTGGCGTTGGCGCGGGCGTTCCTCGCGGATGCGCCGATCCTGATCCTGGACGAAGCGACCTCGTCGCTCGACGTGGAAACGGAGCGGCAGGTGCAGGCGGCGATGGCGGAGTTGAAGCGGGGGCGCACCACGATTGTGATTGCGCACCGGCTAAGCACCATCCGCGAAGCCGACCGCATCCTGGTGTTCAACCAGGGCCGCATCGTCGAACAAGGCAAGCACGCCGAACTGATTAGCGCGCACGGGCTTTACGCCAAACTCAACGCGCTGAGCCGGGGCGATGTGTTGACGGATGAGGCGGCGTGAGGTTGGAGCGCGCGGCTCCGCCGCGCATGCGGCGCAGAGCGCCGCGCTCCCTCCTTCACACGCCGGTGTCTCTAATATGCGCACGCCTCGAACACGCGCTTCACGTCGCCACCCCATTCGGTTTTGTAGCGCTCGATCAAACGCTCCGCCGGCGTGACGCCGCTGGCGGCGATGTCGTCCAATTCCATCAGGAAGTGGGTTTCGTCTTGGCCGGCATTGTCGGTGCGGTTGCGGGACTTGAGGCCCTGGCGCGCGATGGCGAGCGCGGCTTGCGCGATGTCTTGCGCCTTGTTGCCGCGAATGGGCGCGCGCAGGCCGAGTACGGAAACGCCTCGGCGCAAGGATTCGCGATCTTCCGCAGTCCAACTCTTCACCAGCGACCACGCGGCTTCGAGGGCCGCGTCATCGTAATAGATGCCGGCCCAGAAGGCGGGCAGCGCGCAGAGGCGCGACCAGGGGCCGGCGTCAGCGCCGCGCATTTCGAGGTACGTCTTCAAACGCACTTCCGGGAAGATCGTGGTGAGGTGATCTTCCCAATCTTTCAGCGTTGGCAGTTCGCCCGGCAGCGCCGGCAGTTTGCCTTCCATGAATTTGCGGAAGCTCTGGCCTGAAGCGTCGATGTATTTGCCGTCGCGATAGACGAAGTACATCGGTACATCGAGCGCGTATTCGGCGTAGCGCTCAAAGCCCATGCCTTGTTCGAACACGAACGGCAGCATGCCGGTGCGGTCGGGATCGGTGTCGGTCCAGACATGGCCGCGATAGGAGAGGAAGCCGTTCAAGCGGCCTTCGGCGAAGGGCGAAGCGGCGAAGAGCGCGGTTGCGATCGGTTGCAGCGCAAGGCCGACGCGGAATTTTTTGACCATGTCGGCTTCGGAGGCGAAGTCGAGATTGGTCTGCACCGTACACGAGCGGAACATCATTTGGCGGCCGAGGCGGCCGACCTTTTGCATGTAGTTCCGCATGATTTGGTAGCGGCCCTTCGGCATGATCGGGATGTCGTCGAGGCCCCAGAGCGGTTGGAAGCCCAAGCCGAGGAAGGCGATATTCATGTCGCTGCACACGTCGCGCAATTGCGTGAGGTGCGAGCCGGTTTCGGCGCAGGTTTGGTGCAAGTGTTCGAGCGGCGCGCCGGAGAGTTCGAACTGGCCGCCGGGTTCGAGTGAGATCGACGCCATGCCTTGCTTCAGCGCGATGACGTTCTCGCCTTCGTAAATGCGTTCCCAGCCGTATTTGTCGGCAAGCTTGTTCAGTAGCGCGCCGATGCCGTTCTCGCCCTCGTAGGGGACTGGGCGCAGCGTGTCACGATAGAAGGCGAACTTCTCGTGCTCGGTGCCGATGCGCCAGGTGGAGCGATCGGGGCGAGGGCCCTTCTCCAGATGTGCGACCAGGTCGGCGAAGCCCGTCAGCACGGGAGACTTCTCTTTAGCGTCGGCCAAGCTTTCCTCCCGGGCACTGGCTCGTATGGCGGGCATGTAAGGCTTCGGCGGTGAACCGCAAGCGGTTACGCCTCGCGCCAATCGCCCCAAACGGATTGGATCACGCTTAACGCCGCGATCACCGCGGTCTCGGCGCGCAGGATGCGTGGTCCGAGCGACACCGGAATGACGTACGGCAACGTGCGAAGCATGCGGCGCTCCTCGGGGGTGAAGCCGCCTTCGGGGCCGATGAGGAGGGCGAGCTTGCCCGGATCACTTGGACCGCCGGCGTCCCCGCCGGCAGCTTTGTTTGAGACTGATGAGGCGGCGACCGCGCTTAGCTTTAGCGTGCCGGCGGGGACGCCGGCGGTCCAAGAAGACAGCGCATCGCCTATTGGACGAGCACGACCAGCGTCACCACCCCAGTTTTTGTCGCCGTCATCACCTGACTCGTCTGCATAGATCAGCGGCCGCCCGGCATCCCAGCCATCCAGCGCTTTCGGCAGCGGCGTCGCCTCGAAAATCTCAGGCGCGTCGAAGCGTTCGGTTTGTTCGGCGGCTTCGCGGGCGATGTGTTCGAGCCGATCGGTGCGAACGGTTTCAGCGATGGTGCGCTGGGTGACGACAGGGCGGATGCGGCGGACGCCAAGCTCCGTGGCTTTCTCGACGATGAGATCCGTCGCGTGGCGCTTCACCGGCGCGAACAGGAGATCGAGATCGGGTGTAGGCTTTGCTTCGCGCAGCAGCTCTTCCAGCATCACCCGCATGCCGCGCTTCTCGCGCACGGTCACGCGCGCACGCCATTCGCCGTCGCGGGCGTTAAAGGGGCGGAGGATGTCGCCGACATCGAGCCGCAGCACCGTGCCGACATGGCGCGCCTTGGCTTCATCCAGCGCGATCTCGACGCCGGCGCGCAAATCTTGATCTATCAACAGGCGCGGTTCGGGCATGGCGTGTCCTTGCTGCCGCGCCCGCGCCTGGTGTGCAAGCGTTCCCCTTGACCGGAGCCTTTCTCGGGCGCTCCATCCCGCCGCCTTTGCGGAGGGGACAATGCCGGACAAGCTGATCGTGACCGCTGGGGATGTGATCGATGTGCAGCTCACCTCCGAGACCGTGGTGATCGAGGGCGCGGACAGGCGCCACGTCGAGCCGGGCCACATCACCAATCGCATGCGCCTGTTCGTGAAGCTCACCGACGGCAAAGAGCAGAAGTACGATTTCGAAGACTCGGATCTCGGCGTGCGCGAGACGCAGCGTGTCGTGATCGTGCGCGGGCAGGGCAAGGGCAAGCGCGATCGCGGGCCTTACAACATCGTGCTGTTCAATGTGTCGAGCGGCGAACGCGGCGAGTTCGAGGGCGGCTTGCGCGAGTACCTTGGGCACAGGCCGTTCTTCGGGCCGCTCTGGAAAGCGGCGGTGCTTTCTTTCGGGGTGATGCTGGTATTCTGGTTTGTCTCCAACTTCATCACGCGTGACGGCAATGGCGGCATGGGCTCCATCTGGCTGGCGGTGATGTTTGGCTTTCTCACCTATCCGGTGTTTTGGTGGCTGGCGAAGATGTGGGATCGCATCACCGAGCGGATGCGCTATCGCGCCGCGAAGAAGAAGTTCCTGGGCGAGATGCAGGCGCGGGCGAACACCTACGCGCAGCAGGCGAATGCGCCGCCCGCCGCCCCGCAAGCGGAAACGCCGCCTGAGGCGAACCCGGCCTGAGCTATGTTCTGCTGCGGGTTTTCCTTTGCCGAGGCTTTGCGAGCGGGCAATGGTAGCGGCTGGCCATGAACGTGCTCGATCATCCGCTCTACACGGCGCGCCTGCGTTTGGAACCGGTGACGCCGGAGATGGCCGACGCCGCGCGTGCGGGCCAGCATGCGTTCGCGCATGTGATCGGCGCGGATGCGCCCAGTGATTGGTGCCAGGCTAGCCTCGGTCTGGTGGCGCGTTCGATCTCCCAGGTGGACCAAGCGCCTACGCGGGCGATCGCGATTCATAGGCAAGAGGGCGTCGTCATCGGCGACGTGCGTTTCGAGCCGTCGCCTCGTGCGCCGAGCGAATTTGAGATCGGCTACGGCATTGCGCGCAGCCGCCGGCGCCAGGGCTATGCGGTCGAGGCGGTAAACGCGGTGATCGACTGGCTGTTCGAAGATGCGGGCGCCGAAACCATCCTTGCAGGTTGCGATGCAGCAAACATTGCTTCCGTTCGAACTTTGCGGCGCTTGGGGTTCTGGCTCGATTCCAACCCCGGCCAGACCTTCTGGTGGGTGCTCGCACCCGACCTCCGTCCAGCGCGCCACGCTTGACGCCGCCGTCAGCGCAAGGCTTGTCTGTCGCCCAGTTTAGGGAGGCGGTGCGCGAGGGCGCGCCCCTAGGGGATTTTGTATGACCGATCAGACCGCTGGAGCGTCCGGCGAAGCGACGTTCCTTGGCCACCCGCGCGGCCTCGTCACTCTCTTCTTCACGGAGATGTGGGAGCGCTTCTCCTTCTACGGGATGCGCGCGCTGCTGGTGATCTATCTCACGCAGCACTTCCTCTTTTCACAGAACGACGCGCAAGGTCTCTACGCGGCCTATGCGGCGCTTGTGTACCTGATCCCGGTGATCGGCGGGGTGATTGCCGACCGTTTCCTCGGCGCCCGCAAGGCGGTGACGATCGGTGCGGCGCTTCTGGTGCTCGGCCATTTCGGCATGGCGTTCGAAGGCTCGGGCTCGCGGCAATATCTGGAAGCGGGTGGGCAGAGCTATCTCGTCTCGGCCGAGGGCCGCGGCGCTGGCCGTGTCGCTCACATCGATCTGCCGGAGGGCCGCGCGCAGCTGCGGTTCGACTCCACGGATCATGCTGATCTGACAGCGAACGGCCAGACGCGCCGCCTTGAGGACGGCACGTATACGCTCGTCTCCGAGGCGCCGAGTTTCGTGTATTCGCTGTGCTCGATGGTTGGCCTGCCGTGCGGCGAACCGCCGGCGACGACGCTGAACATCGAAGGCGAGGGCTCGTACCCAATTCGCAACACCGATGACGGGACGAGCGTCGATATCAACGGCACGACCTATGCGTTCTCGACCACCACCATCCGCGATGCCGTGGCGTTTAATCCGGGCGCAACCGACTCCGCGGATGACGATGTTGTTGTCCGCACGTTCGAAGACGGTTCGTACTCGGATCGCGTTGAGCAGGAACAGCTCTACGTTCAGATACTCTATCTCTCGTTGGCGCTGATCATCGTCGGCGTGGGCTTCCTGAAAGCCAACATCTCGACCACCGTCGGCGCGCTTTATGCCGAAGGCGATCCGCGCCGTGACGGCGGTTTCACCATCTTCTACATGGGCATCAATCTCGGCGCCTTCCTCGCGACGCTGGCGTGCGGCTATCTCGGCCAGACTTATGGCTGGAAATACGGCTTCGGGCTTGCGGGCGTGGGCATGTTGCTCGGCCTGACGCAGTACCTGTTTGGCCAGAAATACCTGCAAGGCAAGGCCGATCCGCCAAAGCCGATCGGCAAGACCACCGAAGGCGTGTTCTGGGTTCTCGGCCTCCTGGCCGTGATCCCGGCTTGGATGCTCGTGCAACAAGCTGAACTCATGGAGCATGCGCTGCCGATCGTCGTGCCGGCGCTGTTTGCGCTGGTGCTGGCTTACGCGCTCGTAGGTTTCAAAGGCGAGGAGCGCGGCAAGATGGTTGCGGCGCTCGTCCTCATCTTCTTCAGCGTCATCTTCTGGATGCTGTTCGAGCAGGCAGGCTCTTCGCTCTCACTCTATGCCGAGAACTCGACCAATCTGACGGTCGCCACCGGCGGCACGCTGGGCCACAGCATCGTCACTTACGGGCTGTTCGGCGTGGCGGCGCTTGGGGCGATCATGCTGGTCGTCACGATCGTGGCGTTCCTGCAGAAGAAGATCGACGTCGTCATGCTGATCTACGGCGTGATCTTCTTCGCCCTCCTGGGCGGAGCGGCTGGCTACATCGCCTACACGACCGGCCTCGGCGGGGAGGTTTACGAGATGACCGCCGCGCAGACGCAAAGCTTCAACGCTGGCTACATCGTCCTCCTGGCGCTGCCGTTCAGCGCGATGTGGATCTGGCTGGCCAAACGCAAGCTTGAGCCGTCAACGCCGGTGAAGTTCGCGCTCGGTCTCGTGCAGGTTGGCTTGGGTTTCTTCGTGCTGGTGTGGGGCACGCAGTTCGCTGGACCCGACTTCCGCGTGCCGCTGGTTTTCCTGGCGCTGCTCTACCTGCTGCACACGACCGGCGAACTCTTCCTCTCGCCAGTCGGTCTCTCGATGGTGACGAAGTTGTCGGCGGCGCGTGTCGTCGGCTTGATGATGGGCGTGTGGTTCTTGTCGAGCTCGCTCGCGCACATCCTCGCCGGCATCATCGCGCAGCAGACGTCGTCCGATACGATTGCGGGCGTCGTCGTGAACCCGTCGGCGCAGCTCCAGGCGTACGTTTCGGTGTTCACCGCGGTGGGCATCCTGGGCGTCGCCACGGGCGTGCTGCTGCTCTTGCTGTCACCCATCCTTAAAAAGTGGATGGGCGACGTTCGCTAGAGAAAATTTGAATAAAAACAAATACTCACCGGTCTCCCCAGGCCGGTGAGTAACTTTTTCGGATAGTTTCGCCCCGCACAGCGTCAAGGCGTTGCGCGGGGATTATTTTCCGGGTGGAGTGTGGAGACGGGCGGGAGAGAAGCCTCCCACCGGCTCTTCACCAATGAGGCGAGCTTCGCCGTAATCCGGTGCGGGTCCGGCCCACATTGATGTTTACGATTGATTCACGGTCGCGCTCCCCAGCGGCCGCGAGGAGGTGTCTATGACCAGGCCGCGCACGACCCGCTCCAAAAAGAAGCCAGCCGAGGCTTCGGGGCAGGGATTGCGCCCCGAGGTCATGGATTTGCTGCTCGGCTGGCAATCGGACCACGGCAGGCGCGAGCCCATGGGGTTTGGCGCGCCCCGGGCCGAAGCCGCCATCGAGGGTGAAGTTCCCATTACCTTCGGCGAGGACCGCCACCTGCTGACCATCGCGCCGACAGGCGCCGGTAAGGGCCGGGGCGTCATCATCCCGAACCTGCTTAGGTTCGAGGGCTCGGTGATCGTCATCGATCCGAAAGGCGAGACTTGGCACACGACCGCCCGCCGCCGGAAGGAGATGGGCCAGGAGGTCCGGCTGCTCGATCCGTTCGGCGCGGTCTCGAAGCGCACCGATGCGCTGAACCCGTTCGATCTCTTCAACCGCCCTGGCGCTTTGCTGGATGCGGATGCGGAAATGCTCGCCTCTCTCCTTGCAGGCGATGTTGGCTTCCACAAGGAGCCCTTCTGGGACAATTGGGGCCGCTCGCTGATGGCCGGCGTCATCGCCGCTGTCGCCGAGACTTCGCCGAAGGCGGAAAAGCATTTCGGCAAAGTCCGCGAAATCCTGATGAGCGACGACGCGGTCTATAATCTCGCAGCGCTGATCGAAGGTCATGAGAACCTCAACCGGCTCTCGAAGCAGAACATCAGTTCGTTCCTGCCGATCACCGAGCAAACGCGTTCGGGCATTCTCTCGACCGCGCAGAGCTATCTGAAAGTCGTGAACTCGGATTCGGCGCTGCGTTCGCTGTCGAAGTCGACGATCTCGCTCGATGCGGTGCGCCGCGGTGATCCGATGACGATCTATATCGTGATCCCGCCGGACAAACTCGAAAGCCACGGCGCGCTGCTGCGCCTGTGGGTCGGCGCGCTGATGCTGACCGTGATGGGGCGTAAGCGCCGCCCGAAGCGCTCGACGCTCTTCCTGTTGGATGAGTGCGCGCAGCTCGGCGAGTTTGGGCCGCTGCGGCAATCGATGACGCTGCTGCGTGGCTACGGCCTGCAAGTGTGGCCCTTCTTCCAGGATTTGTCGCAGCTTCAGCGGCTCTATCCGAAGGATTGGCGCACGATCTTCAACAATGCCGGCGTGTTCCAGCTCTTCGGTGTCGCCAATCATTTGATGGCGAAGGAAAGCTCGGACCTGATTGGCGACATCGACGCCGATAAGCTCCGCAGCATGACCAAAGAGCAGCAGATCATCTCGATCTCCAACCAGAAGGCGCTTTCAGCGCGTCTGCCCGACTATCTGATGGATGCGCCCTTCGCTGGTCAGTTCGATCCCAACCCGATGTTCGAGACGGACGAGACGCCGGCGAAACGCAAGCCGCGCGCGCGCTAAAGGCCGGCGCGGGGCCAATGACCAGCCTGTCGAGGGCTCGCGCATCGGTAGGTGGTTTCATCCGGCGTGCGGGCGTTCTAGTCTGCCGGCCGGAGGAGATGGTCATGGCATCGGGACAATTCGCACGCATAGCGCTGGCGTCACTTTTCGCATTCGCGACTGGCTCTTGCGCCACGATTGACTCGACACCCGATGCGCCATCCGTTGCGCAGAGCGATCGCGCCACCGCCGCGCGCAGCCATCCGCAAATCCTTCAACAATTCGGCGGTGCGGTTGAGGGGCCGCTGGCGACGTACGTCTCCTCCGTTGGCGAACGCGTTGCGACCGCCGCCGGCGTGCCAGGGCAGTGCACGTTTTCGGTGGTGAACACCGACGTCGTGAACGCGTTCGCAGTGCCCGGTTGCTATATCTACATCACGCGCGGCCTGCTCGCGATCATGAACTCGGAAGACGAGCTCGCCTCGGTGCTTGGTCACGAAGTCGGCCACGTCGTCGCCGATCATTCTGCGCGCCGCCAAAATACCGCGACCATGGCCGGGCTCGGCGCCATCCTGGCTGGCGTGCTCACCGGCTCAGGCCAGATTGCGCAAGCGGCGGGGCAAGTTGGGCAGCTCTATGCGCTGAACTATTCCCGCGATCAGGAATTCGAGTCTGACGATCTCGGCGTCCGATATCTGAATGCGACGGGCTACAATCCCTACGCCGCTGCCGACATGCTACGCGCGCTTGGCGTCAATGACGAACTCTCGGCGCGTACCTCGAACCGTCAAACCAGCGCGATCCCGGCCTGGGCGCGCACGCACCCGCTTTCCGCCGATCGCGTTACGCGCGCAACAGCCAACGCGAACGCTTCAGGCGCCTCGCGCGACAATCCGCCCGAAAACACGCGCGCCTATCTCCAGGCGGTCAACGGCATGATTTATGGCGACGATCCCGAGCAGGGCTTCGTCAACGGCCGCACCTTCTCGCACCCCGGCATGCGGATCAGTTTTGAAGCGCCGCAGGGCGCCTCGCTCACCAACACGCCGCAGGCGGTGATTGTGCGAGGGCAGAACTTGCAGTCGCAATTCTCAGGCGGCGCGCTGCAGGGCAGTCTTGAGGCGTACGCGAACAATGTGCTGCGCCAGGTGATCGGCCAAGCGCCGGCGACGCAGATCGAGCAGGCGCGGCGCAGCACGATCAACGGGCTTGAAGCCGTCTCTGTGCTGGCGCGCGCGCAAACGCAACAAGGGCAAGTGCTCGACGTTTCGGTCGTGGCGTATCGTGTGGGCGATCGCGCCTACCATTTCGTTTCGATCACCCCTCAGGGCGGCATGAACGTGATCAACCCGATGACGGCGTCGTTCCGGCAGATCTCGGCCCAAGAAGCGGCGGCGCTGCGGCCGCGCCAAATCTCGCTGGCTACCGTCGGCGCCCGCGACACGGCGCAGTCACTCGCCAACCGTATGGCGTTCGACGATTATAGGCTTGAGCGCTTCCTGGCGCTGAATGGTCTGGAGTCCGCCAGCGATCTGCGCGCCGGGCAAACGGTGAAGCTCGTCACCTACGCGCGGTGATTACTCTGCCGCCAGCGCCTGGGCGCGGCCGAGATCGACGCTGACGAGTTGCGACACGCCTTGTTCTGGCATGGTGACGCCGTAGAGACGGTCCATGCGCGACATGGTTACGGGATTGTGGGTGATGACGATGAAGCGCGTCGTCGTCAGGCGTTTCATTTCTTCGAGCATGCGGCAGAAGCGATCGACGTTGGCGTCGTCGAGCGGCGCATCGACTTCGTCCAGCACGCAAAGCGGCGCCGGATTGGCGAGGAAGACAGCGAAGATCAGCGCGGTTGCGGTGAGCGCCTGCTCGCCGCCGGAGAGCAGCGAGAGATTGGTCAGCCGCTTGCCTGGCGGCTCGGCGAAGATTTCGAGGCCAGCTTCAAGCGGGTCGTCGCTTTCTGTGAGCTTGAGATTAGCGCGGCCGCCTTCGAAGAGAGTGGCGAATAGTTGCGCGAAATGTGCATCGACTTCTTCGAACGCACGCAGCAAGCGCTGACGGCCTTCGTTGTTGAGCGTGGTGATGGCGCGGCGCAGCTTGGCCACTGCCTGAGCGACGTCTTCCTTCTCGCGCGTCAGCGTGTCGATCCGTTCTTGCGCTTCGGCCAGCTCTTCTTGGGCGCGCAGGTTGACGGGGCCGGCGGCGTCGCGTTCGGCCTTCAGCCGCTCGAGGCGGCGCTCGACTTCGGTGATCGGCGCCGAGCCCAGCGCGTTGTTGAGCAGGTTTCCCGCGAGATCGGCCAGCTTATCGGGCGATACGCCGGCTTGTTCCTGTGCGGCGATCGCGATGTCGGCGACGCGCGCGGCGTTAGCTTGCGCGTGTGCTTCTGCGCTAGCGCGCCGCTCCCGGGCGTCAGCGTGCGCTTGTTCGAGCGAGCGCGCGCGCTCGCCAGCCTGGCGCGCCGCGGTTTCGGCTTCCGCGACACGATCACTGGCTTCGACACGGCGCTGCTCAGCGGCGCCGGCTTCGTCCATCAGGGCTTCGAGTTTCTGCCGCGCGGTCTGCGGCGCGGCCTTGGCGGCGTCGCGGCGTTTTTCAATGTCATCGAGCTCTCGGGCGAGCGTCTTCAAGCGCGCCTCGGCGCTGTCGATACGCGCGCGCCATTGCATCGTCTCGGCGTCGACGGCTTTGCGGCGAGCGTCGCGCTGAGCTTTGTCGCGGATGATGCTCTGCGTCGCGGCGGCGGCTTCCGCAGCGGCGAGACGAGCGGCTTCAACCGCCGCACGTGCGGCGGTGATTGCTGCCTCGTCCACCTTCACCGGCGGCTCGCTGGCGGCGCCTTGGCTGGCGTTGAGGGCGGCGCGAGCTTCACCGATTTCACCGTCGAGCGTTTGGGCCTGCGCGTTTAGGTCAGCTGCGCGCTCCGCGATCCGTGCGCGCTCGGCTTCGAGGCGTTCAGCCTCGCGGGCCGCGGCGGCTTCTGCGTTCGCCAGCTTCGGCGCTTCGGCGCGCAGCGTACGCGCTTGCGTTTCGAGTTTCTGGCGCTCGGCTTTCGCGGCCTCCCACTCAACCTTGGCTTTCGCGGCGTGCGCTTCGGCGGCGGCGAGTTCTTTTCGGGCGGCAGCGAGTCGGTTCTTGTGTTCGAGGCGAACGGCGGCGGGTTGTGGCGCGTCGGCGCGGCGGACGAAACCATCCCACCGCCAGAGATCGCCCTCGCGCGAGACCAGACGCGCGCCTGGCGGCAAGTGCTTGGCGAGCGCCGGGCCATCCTTAGCATCGACGACGCCGGTGAGGGCGAGGCGCGCCCCGAGCTCAGCTGGCGCCTTCACGAAATGAGCAAGCGGCTTCGCCGCGCCAGGCAGCTGCACTTGGGGCGCAGCAGCGCCGGCCCAGCGCGCCGGCGCTTCGGCGTTCGTGGACGCATCGATGTCGTCGCCTAAGGCCGCGGCAAGCGCGCGTTCGTAACCGGGCTCGACATCGAGCGATGCCAGCACCGGCGGATACTTAGCGGCGTCCGGCGGTGCGAGCTTATCGAGCGCGCGGACCTCGGCGGTGAGTTGCTCCAGCGCCTTTTCGGCGGCGCGATGGGGTGTCCACGCTGCTTCGTCGGCGGCCTCGGCGCGCTTCAACGCGGCTTCGGCTTCGCTGAGCTCGGCGCGCAATTTAGCGCTCGCGGCATGCGCCGCTTCCGCCGTAGCTTTCGCCGCTGCTGCGCGCGCGTCGATGTCGCCGCTCGGCGGCAGCGCTTTGATCTGGGCGTCGAGCGAACGCTTACGATCCTCGAGGCGCGTAAGCCGCTCGCGCGCGCCTTCGGCGGCGTCGGTCAACGCCTGCGCGCGCGCCTTGGCGGCGGCGGCGGCGGCGGCAAGTGCTTCGAGTTCTGCTTCAGCCTTTGTGCGCTTGGCGATGGCGGCGGCTTCGGCATCCTGCGCTTGCTTAAGCGCGGCTTGAGATTTGTCGCCATCGCTGGGGCCGAGCGCTGCTGCCTCCTCGGCTAGGCGTGCGAGCGTCGCCTGCGCGTCCTGCTTCAGGGACTCAAGGCGTTCGGCTTCGTCGCGATTGCGTTGCGCATCCTGGTCGCAACGTTCGACGACGCCTTGCGCCTCGGCGAGGTCGCGCTCCAAGCCAACGCGCACGCCTTCCAGACGGCGGAGCACGGCGGCGGCGATCATCTCTTGTTCGCGCAGAGGGGCGAGAGCTTCGCGCGCATCTTCCGCCGCTCGTTCGGCGGCGCTGGCTTCGCTGGCTGCGAGCGCGACGGCGCGTTCGGCTTCGCGCAGATGCGTTTGCGCTTCGGCCTCGCGCTCGCGCGCTTCGGTCCAGCGGCGATGCAGCAGCAGCGCTTCGGTCTCACGCAGGGTTTGCGCCAGTCCGCGATAGCGTTCGGCCTGGCGCGCTTGCTTCTTCAGGCTGGCCGCCTGGCCCTCGATTTCGGCCAGAACTTCGTCGAGCCGCGTGAGGTTGGTTTCCGCCGCTTTGAGCTTCAGGTCAGCTTCGTGGCGGCGGGCGTGCAAGCCGCCGATGCCGGCGGCGTCTTCGAGAATGCGGCGGCGATTTTGTGGTTTCGCCGAGATCAGTTCGTTGATCTGGCCTTGGCGGACGAGAGCCGGCGAATTCGCGCCCGTCGCCGCGTCGGCAAACAGAAGCTGCACGTCTTTCGCGCGAACTTCCTTGCCGTTGATCTTGTAAGTCGAGCCCAAGCCGCGGCGGATGCGGCGCGTGACTTCAAGAACGTCCTCGTTATGAAACGGCGGCGGCGCGCGGTTGCGCGCTTCGGTGAGAACGAGCGTGACTTCGGCGAATTCGCGCGCGGGGCGCCCGGCGCTGCCGGAGAAGATCACGTCGTCCATGTCGGTCGCGCGCATGGACTTGGCGCTCGTCGCGCCCATCACCCAGCGCACCGCTTCAAGCAGATTAGATTTGCCGCAACCGTTCGGGCCGACGACGCCCGTCAGCCCGTGTTCGACCGGCGCGCGTGCCGGGTCGACAAAGCTCTTGAAGCCAAGGAGGCGCAGCTCTGTGATTTGCACGGAAAGCCGCGCCTCTCCCTATCAGCTGCTGCGCGCTGCGATCGCCGCGTCGAGAGCCGCCGACATGCCCTCGTAGGTCATGATGTTCGGATCATCGAGGCGTTCGCCATTGAGGAAGAAGGTCGGCGTGCCGGTGACGTTGTCACGCGTGGCGACTTCGCCGAGGCGGTTCATGCGCTCGGCGCCTTCCGGATCGGCAACACAAGCGAGCACTTGTTCGCGCGAGAGGCCGGCGGCGGCCCCGATCTCTACGAGTTTCGCTTCGATGCCTTGACGCGAACCGGCTTGGAACATGGCCGGTTGCTGTTCGAACAGAACGCCGAGGCGGGAGAAATATTGCTCTGGCGTCGCGTTGTTGCAGCGAGCGAGTTGGTATTCGGCGAGGGCGATGGTCGGGATCACGCGTTGCGGATCGACCGGCGCCAGCACCTCGCGGAAGATGAAATGGATCTTGCCGGTGTCGATATAGTTCGTTTTCAACTGGCCGAAGACCGTCTCTTCGAACTCGCGGCAGTGGCTGCACATCGTGGAGCCGTACTCGATAAGGGTCACCCCCGAGTCCGGGTTGCCGATGGCCATATCATCGGGTGTCAGGCCTGAGCCTGAGGCGCTGCCGCCATTGCAGCCAGCCACGCTCAGAGCAGCAAGCGCGCCCCCGCCCAAGAGCAAATTCCGGCGTCCAATAACGAGCATGCAAAACCTCCAGATCGGCCGGGAGGCATAGAGTTTTTTCGAGGCTTAGGAAACCTCTAGCCCTGCTTCACGGCGCGCCCGAGACGCAACAGCGCCGATCTCAGGCCATCGTCACTGGCGGAGTCGAGAGTTTTCGCCAGGGCGGCCTCTTCGGCCTGGCTGAGGGGCTTTTGGAGTGGCCGGACGTTCGAGGGCTGTGTCGCCGGACGGGCAGGCGCCCGGTGGTCGACGCGGATGGCTTTGACCTTGGCGCCGGCGGTGCGCAGGCGCTCCAGAAGAAGCGGCGTCTGCTGCTGCAAGAAGGGCGCAAGGGCGCTTGGAACGTGGATGGTCAACGTTCCGGCGGCCAGTTTTACGGGTGTGGCGCGGGAAAAGGCCTCGCCGGCGATTTGCGGCCAGCGGCGTTTCATCTCGGCCAGGCCAAGCCCCGTATCCTTCAGGAGCGGCTTCAGAAACTTGTTGGCGCTGGGCGGCGGGGCCACGCTGGAGCGGCCGCGGCTGGCCGACAGCTTCTGCGAGGCCTCGGCCTCGGAGGGGCCGGCCTTCGGCGCGAGGACCATTTCCTCGGCCGCACGGAATCTGTCGCGCAGTGACATGGACCGTTGAGCGAATCGTAAACCCATGAACAAAGGGTAAAGACGTCCCATGCCCGCGCTTGCTCAAAAACGGACTAGGCCTGGGGATAAGGGCTCCGCTCCTCGGGATAAGTTGCGGAAATCGTTGCTAAAATGGTATGATCGCGAGGGTCGCGATCTGCCCTGGCGGCTGCGTAAAGGCCGTCCTGATCCTTACCGGGTTTGGCTCTCCGAAATCATGCTCCAGCAAACGACGGTTGCCGCCGTGGCTCCCTACTTTGCGCGATTCTTGGAGCGCTGGCCGACTGTGGAGGCGCTGGCGGCGGCGCCGCGGGATGATGTGCTCGGGGCCTGGGCCGGGCTTGGCTATTACTCGCGGGCGCGAAACCTTCACGCGGCGGCTCAGGCGATGGCCGCCGATGGCGTGCCCGGAGATGAGGCCGGCTGGCGCGACTTGCCGGGCGTTGGCCCCTACACGGCAGCGGCGATTGCCGCGATCGCGTTCGATGAAGCGACCAATGTCGTCGACGGCAATGTCGAGCGCGTGATCGCGCGGCTACGCGCTGTCGAGACGCCGATGCCGGAGGCGAAGGCCGAGCTGCGCGCGCTTGCCGGCGAACTGGTCACGGCGGAGCGCCCGGGTGATTGGGCGCAGGCGCTGATGGATTTGGGCGCGACGGTGTGCACGCCAAGATCGCCCACGTGCGATGTGTGCCCGTGGGTGGCGGAGTGCGCCGCGTACGCGAGCGGATATCCCGAAAGCTATCCGCGAAAATCTCCAAAGACGGAGCGCCCGCGCCGATATGGCGCGGCGTTTCGGATCGAGCGCGATGGCGCGCTCTGGCTGGTGCGCCGTCCGGACAAGGGTTTGCTCGGCGGCATGGCGGCGCTGCCGACGACGGACTGGCGCGAGAAGAAGTGGCCGCGAGTCGAGGCGCTGAAGCACGCGCCGGTCGCCGGCGATTGGAAAAAGATCGGCGCTGTGGAGCACGTTTTCACGCACTTCGCGCTGACGCTGGATGTATACTCGACGCAAACGGCGCCGCCGAACGACGGCTGGTGGGGCGACGCAAGTACGTTGCCGACTGTGTTCAAGAAGGCGGCGAAGCTTTGAAGGTGGATGATGAACATATCCGCTCCGCGGCCAGCACAAGGTGGCGCAAGGTGGCGTTCGTAATCGGTAAGGTGGCTGAGCAGGCGGGCGCAGGGTCGGAAAAGCACTATGAGGCGATAGCGGAGCGCATTCGCGTTATGGTCGCCGACGGACATCTGATCGCGTCAGGCGACCTGTCCGATTGGCGTCACAGCGAAGTCAGGCTGCCGGAGGAGGGCGAGAATGAGCGAAACGTTTGAAGGCGGCTGCTCCTGCGGCGCAGTGCGCTTCCGGCTCACGTCGCGGCCGATGTTCACGCATTGCTGTCACTGCACGGATTGCCAGCAACAAACCGGCGGCGCGTTTGCGATCAATGCGCTGATGGAGACGTCGCGCATCGAAATGCTGAGCGGCGATCTGCAAAAGGTGGAGATGCCGAGCCCAAGCGGGCGGGGGCATGACGTGTATCGGTGCCAGAAGTGCGAAGTCGCGGTGTGGAGCGACTATGGGCGGCGGCCGTATCTGCGCTTCGTGCGCGTTTCGACGCTCGACAACCAGCACGCCATCCAGCCCGATGCGCACATCTTCACCAAAAGCAAAGTCCCGTGGGTGCGTCTGCCGGAGGCCCAGCGTGCGTTCGAGGTCTTCTACGACATGAAAGCCGAGTGGCCGCCTGAAAGCTTAGCGCGTCGCGAGGCGGCGTCCGCGACTGCCAAAGCATGAGCGAGATGAACCGCAACGAAGCGCTGCTCGGCTCAGCCGCGTTCTTCGTTTTGGCGCCGGGAACGGTGGCGGGTCTTGTACCGTGGCTGGTCACCAAGTGGCGCTTCGGCGAAGGCGCCAGCGCTGGTGTTTCCATTGTTGGCGGTGTCATCATCGCGTTATCGCTCTTGTTGCTGATCGAGTGCTTCGTGCGTTTCGCGACCAAAGGCGAAGGCACGCCGGCGCCGCTGGCGCCGACAGCTAAGCTCGTCGTCACCGGCGCCTACGCGCGTGTACGTAATCCGATGTATGTGGCGGTGACGGGGCTCATCTTCGGACAGGCGCTGTTGTTCGCGTCGGCCGCGCTCATCGCTTACGGCATCGCCATTTGGTTCGCATTCCTGATGTTCGTGATCTATTTTGAAGAACCAAGGCTGCGGCGCGATTTCCCCGAAGACTATCCCGCGTACTTTGAGAATGTCCCGCGCTGGCGTCCGCGTTTCACGCCGTGGAAGCAGCCAGCAAAAAGCGAAGGACGCGGAGGGGAGCACCCCGCGTCCTTGCTTGAGTGATCGCCGCTTAGGGCTCTTAGGCGACGATCTGCGCAGCCTGGTTCAAAGTGGCGAGCGCGCCAGGAAGGAGTAGCGCTGCTGCCAGGGCCAGGCTTGCGAATTTGGTCTGATGGCGGTCAGTTCGTCTCTCCCCGCATTCGTTGAGGAGTAAGGTGGGCGCTGTGTGCGCGGGCGGCAGTGACGGTGGTCACCCCAACGCTTCCCGGTCGCGTGAGCGTGCATCGAAGATGCAGGCGAACGCTGAGCCGGGATCCAGGGAGTGACAGGGCGCAGAGTTTGAACCCCTTGGGTCCCGGATCGCACCCCGGCTTTAGCCGGGGCTGCGTCCGGGAAACGTGGGCTTAAGCGTTGACGATCCGATCCACGGCGCCTGCGACGATGGGGTGATACATAGGCCGCGCGCTAGCGTAGATGCGACGCGCGATCGGCTGGCCCCATTCGCCTTCGGCCATCAGCGCGCGATAGAGCGGGCGGATGAACTTGCCGCGGCCTTGGCTCGACAAGAAGTGCGTGAGCGACGCGACGCCCGGATCGTAGCGATTGGCGACGACCAATTCGAGCCAGTTGAACAATACCTCGCTATTGCCGGTGGCGTTGAGGCCGAGTGCGGTTTCGAGCGCATCCATGCGATCGCGCGCGAGTTCGCGCGGCAGTTTTTGCAAGAAGCGCTGGCGCTCATATGTGCCCCAGACTTGCCAAAGCGCCGCATCCGGCGCGCCGCCGCCGGTGAAGGCGGTGACTGCGGCGTCAACCCGATCGAACGCCGCCGCCCTCGGCTCTTCCGCGTTCGACGGTATGCCAGGCTCGTAAGCCCAGGTGTCGAGCTGCAGCTCTTGCTCCAGCGCCGCATCGCCGCGCACGACGTGCTCACGGAAGTCGGCGAGGAATTGCTGCGTGGTCATCGGCTGGAAGGCGTAGCGATCGAAGTATGAGCGCAGATAGCGGTCAAAACGCTGGCGGCCGACGATGCGTTCGGCGGTGTGTAGGAAGAGCGCGCCTTTGTCGTAGACGATGGCGCTGCTGCCTTCGCCGGCGTTGCGCTCGCCGCGCAGGTGCAGGCGCTGTCCGTTCGGCGGCACTGTGGTGAGCGCTTCTTGGATGCCCGCCCATTCGAGCGCGCGGGCCATTTCCACGCGCTCGGCGCCATAGATCACTTCGGAGATGCGATGCTCGAAATAGGTGGTGAAGCCTTCGTTCAACCAGGAATCCGCCCACACCGCGTTGGTGACGAGATTGCCTGACCAGGAGTGCGCGAGTTCGTGCGCGACAAGCGAGGTCAGCGACCGATCACCGGCGAGGAAAGTCGGCGTGAGGAAGGTGAGGCGCGGGTTTTCCATGCCGCCATAGGGGAAAGACGGCGGCAGGATCAGCACGTCATAGCGGCCCCAGCGATATTCGCCGTAGAGCGCCTCGGCGGCGCGGACCATTTCTTCCATTTCACCGCATTCGTAGAGGCCGCGCTCGAGCACGCTAGGCTCAGCCCAGACGCCGGTGCGAGAACTGACAGCGCCGAAGCGCAGGTCGCCAATGGCGACAGCCATGAGATAGATCGGCACCGGGTGGCGCATCCGGAAGCGGAAGGCGCGGCCGCCTTCGGCCGGTTCGCCGTTCGGCGTCAGCATCTCGGCGCTCATCACTGCGGTGAGGCCTTCGGGCACGACGAGGCGAACATCGTAGGTCTGGCGAATGCCGGGGCTATCCTGCGTGGGCGCCCAGGTGCGCGTCAGGATCGATTGGCCCTGGCTGAACAGGAACGGCTTGTTGCTCGATGTTTGCTCCGGCGTCAGCCATTGCAGCGCGTCGGCGTCGGGCGAGGTTTCGTAGGCAATGGTGATTTCGCGCGCGCCATTGAGCTGAATCGTCAGCGGCGCGCCGCGATCGTTGTCGCCGTTCTCGCCGATCGTGAACGGCAGCGTTTGGCCGTTGCCGCTGATGATGCCGATGTTGAGACCCTTCACGTCGAGCACGATCTCGCGTGCATCCTCACGGGCGGCGATGGTCAGCGTGCATGTGCCAGCGAGCACTTTGCGTTCGAAGTCAGCGCGGAGATCGAGCGAGACATTCAGCACGCGTGCTTCGTCGGGCTTTGCGTAGGAGAAGTCGTCGTGCGGTAGCGCGGGCATTGAAGCCCGGACATCGGCGCCGGTGGTCGCGCAGGCGGAGAGTGCGGGTGCGGCGAGTGCGGTGGCAAGCAGCGTGCGGCGTTCAATCATGTGAGGCGTCCCCAAACTTTGTGGCGGCGCCGTAACGCCAACGGGGAGGGGTCGCAAGCGCGCTAGTGTCGCGCGCGAGCGCCGTCAGTTTGCTCGTGCTTCCTCGATGAGCGCTTTCAACTGATCACGCGCCACAAGTTTGATGCCGGCGCGGCCCATGCTGATCCAGCCTTCGTCGGCCCATTCGTGAAGCTTGCGGTTGACCTTCTCGCGACTGGCCCCGATGCGGCGTGCGATTTCGGTTTGGGTGAGCGTGACGCTGGCGCTGTCGCCGGCTTCTTCGAGCAGGCGTTGGGCCAAGCGCCCGCCGAGGTCGAGCGTGTGGGCGTCTTCGATCTGTGCGTCGGCATGGCGGAGGCGACGCGAGAGTTCGGCGATAAGTTTGAGCAGCGCTTTAGGTTCGGACTCGAGCGCCGCGATCGCTTGATCGCGATGGATGCGCAGGAAGCGGGATTTGCGGATGGCGGCGATGTCGGCGGAGCGCGTGCCGCCATCGAGCACAGCCATTTCGCCGATCACGGCAGGCGGCTTGAGCGACGCCATGCGCACGTCCTTGCCGCCTTCGGTGGAGCTGCGCACTTCGACTTCGCCTTCAAGCAAAACGTAGAGCGCATCGCCCTTGTCGCCCTTGGCAAAGAGGAGCTTGCCGCTCTCGACGGTGCAGGGGACGCCTTGCTTAGCGAGACGCGCGCGCGTGGCGTCCGACAGCGCGGCCATCAACTCGGCCTTCGCCAGCGCCGCTTCGACGTTCAGGAGTTCCTGCTTATCCGCCATTGCGGACGGGTTTTGCGACACCCTGCGGGCAAGGGTCAATCAAATGCGCGCGTCTAGCGTGACGCGCGTCGCGCTTTAGGCGCTCGGCGCCATCGCCATTTGCCGGCGGATTTCGCGGCGGAACAAGTCGATCGGCTTGGGGCCTTGCTTGGTTTCAAGGCTCCAAAAGGTCCAGCCGTTGCAGGCGGGCGCGTCGGAGGCGAGGGCGCCAATTCTGTGGATTGAACCTGTGGCGTCGCCAAGCGCGAGGCTGCCGTCAGCGCGAACACGGGCGCGCTTGCCGTTGGGGGCGACCAGCCAAGCGCCTGGATGGATGAAGCCCGCTTCGATGACTTGACCGAATGGCACGCGCGGCTCCTCTTTCTTGGACTTGGTCACTTCCAAATCCTCGATCGAAACCGGTTTAATTTTCTTCAAACGTGCGCGGGCGCCTTCGGCATATTCGGCGTCGCGCTCTATGCCGATATAGTGGCGGCCGAGGCGCTTTGCGGCGGCGCCGGTGGTGCCTGTGCCGAAGAAGGGATCGAGGATCACTTCGCCCGGCTTGGTGGTGGCGAGCACGACGCGGTGCAGCAGGGCTTCCGGCTTCTGCGTCGAGTGCAGCTTGCGGCCTTCGCGGTTTTTCAGGCGCTCTGAGCCCGTGCAAATCGGCAGCGTCCAATCCGAGCGCATCTGCAGTTCATCATTGAGCATTTTCAGCGCGTCATAGTGGAAAGTGTACTTCGCTTCCTTCGATCGCGCGGCCCAGATCAAGGTCTCGTGCGCGTTGGTGAAGCGGGTGCCTTTGAAGTTCGGCATCGGGTTGGTCTTGCGCCAGACGATGTCGTTCAGAATCCAGAAGCCCAGATCCTGCATCGCCGTCCCGAGGCGGAAAACGTTGTGATACGAGCCGATCACCCAGATCGCGCCATTTGGCTTCAGCACGCGGCGCGCTTCGGTCAGCCAAGCGCGGGTGAAGTTGTCGTAGGCGGCGAAGTCCTCGAACTTGTCCCATTCGTCATCGACGCCATCGACGTTCGATTGATCCGGACGCGTCAGCGCGCCGCCAAGCTGCATGAAATAGGGCGGATCGGCGAAGACCAGGTCGACGCTGCCATTGGCGAGCTTTTTCAACTCCTCGATGCAGTCGCCCTCGATGATCTTGTCTTTGAAGTGGCGCGCCATTTGTCCCCCGGAAGCCGGGGGAATCTCGCTTGACGGAGTCCGCGAATCAAGAGTCCGCGGCCGTTAACCATGTTTATTTTTCAGGCGGGACGATTTTTGAGCCGCAGTCCAAGCGAGAGCAGATAGGCGACGAAGAAGAGGTACATATAGACCTCCTCCATCTCGCTCGAGCGATAGCCGCCGGTGAACGCTTGCACCGAGAAGGTCGAGACGCCGAGATCGTCGATGCGCTCCGGCAGTGCGCCGATCTGCGAGAACACGACTGGACCGAGGCAAACAAGCGTTGGCGCGAGCCACGACGGATTGTCGAACAGTCCGCGGCCATTGCGGAAGTGCTTCACCAAGGGATGCACGATGGTGCCGAGGATCATGCCGAACAACAAAACCGCGCGTGGCTTCTGATCGAACCACGAACTCGAATTGTGAATGTTGTTCTCGCCCTGATCGTTGAAGATTTCGAAGAAGCCGTGCATCTCCCAGCCGAAATAGTGCTGACCCCAGCTGGTTTCTTCGGTGAGCAGATAGAATACGCCGACGCTGATCAGGATCAGCCACCACTTCAGCCACTTTTCATGCTTCTGCAGCGCGAGCCGCACCGCGAGAAAGAGCGAGACTATGAGAATGATGGTCTGCGTGTTTTCCAGCAGGCCGAGCTCCCCCTTCAACACGCTCGGCTGCGTGAAAGCGAAATACATGAACACGACGTAGAGCGCCGCGCAAACGAGCCATACGGCGAGCGCGGAAATGTCGGTGCGTTGTGGTTTGGCGGCGTCCCCGGTCATGGGCGGAACATAGTGAGGCGGAGCCTCATGTAAACGCCGCCTTGCTTATGCGGCGAGGCCCAAAGCGTCGCGGACCGGCTTGAAGCTGCGGCGATGGATCGGGCAGGGGCCAAGCTCGGCCAGCGCCTTTTGGTGTTCAGGCGTGCCGTAGCCCTTGTGCTGGGCGAAGGAATAGCCCGGATATTGCGCGCAGAACTCCACCATCATCCGGTCGCGCTCGACCTTGGCTATGATCGAGGCCGCCGAGATCGAGGCGACGTAAGCGTCGCCATCGATGATCATCTCGATTGGGCAAGGCAGCTCCGGCGCGGAATTGCCGTCGATGAGCGCCGCGACCGGGCGCTCGGGCAGGCCGTCAAAAGCGCGGCGCATCGCGAGATATGTTGCTTGGAGGATGTTGATCTGATCGATCTCCTCCGGCGAGGCGACGCCCACGCCGACCATGGCGCAAGCGCGGATGGCGAGCGCCAATTCTTCGCGGGCTTCGGCTGAGAGCTGCTTGGAATCCGCCAACCCCTTGGGCCGCTTCTTGGCCGGCAGGATGACGGCCGCGGCTACCACCGGCCCCGCCCAGGGCCCACGCCCCGCCTCATCGATCCCGCAAATCCCGCTCATGGCCTTACTCAGCCCGGATTCTCGACCTGCGAGCAAGCGTGACAAGTACGCTTGACAGTCAAGCAAGCTTGATATTATGTAGCGGTCACTTGACGAGGAGATTGCGATGAAGATCTGCCAACAGCCGAGCCCAGCCGCCTGGGCCGCCATTCTGGTCAGCATGTTCGTGGCGGTCGCGGTCGCCAATGGTTGGCTTTGAGGGGCGCCGCCGTGCAACGCGAAACCAATCCCAAAATCATCAGCAACGCCCGCCGCTACGCCGGCAACATGCTCGTCGCGGGCGTGCTCTACACAGTGTTCGTGTTTGCGGGCGCTTACGCCACGCGGATCGATGATCTGCCGCGTTGGGTGCTGATCGTCGCCGCTTTGGCGCCGTTGCTGCCGGCGCTGCTGATGCTGCGCGCCTATGTGATCTTCTTGAACGGGATCGACGAGTTTCAACGCCGCATTCAAACCGAAGGCGTTCTTATCGCCGCCGCCGTCATCGGTTTCGGAACGTTCGCCTACGGCTTTCTCGAGGAATGGGCAGGACTTCCGCATCTGCCGCTGGTTTGGGTGTTGCCGGCACTGATCGGCGTGTGGGGACTGGCGGTCTGCATCTTGCTGTGGCGCTACAAATGAGAA
The DNA here is from genome assembly GCA_050184605.1 of Hyphomonadaceae bacterium. GTDB lineage: Bacteria > Pseudomonadota > Alphaproteobacteria > Caulobacterales > Aquidulcibacteraceae > Vitreimonas. Next base: position 300,120 of record JBFXAE010000001.1, read on the forward strand.
ACCGCCTCAAAGTCCTGCGCGCCGAGCGCAATTGGAGTCAGGCGGATCTGGCCGACAAGCTCGACGTCTCACGCCAGAGCGTGAACGCGATCGAGACCGGCAAGTACGATCCCTCGCTGCCGCTCGCTTTCAAGATCGCCAAAGTCTTCGCTTTGCCGATCGAACAAATCTTCAGCGACGACGAAGTCGCTCAAGCAGCCGAGTAGCCCGCGCCGAGCGCAAGCGCGACCCCAACAAAGTTGAATTTCAAAGGCGCGCCAGCGCCGAAGGAGAAGTCATGTTCAGTATCACCCGCAAATTTCTGATCGGTTCGCTCGCTGCGTTCCTAATCAGTGCCGTCGCGACACCGACCGACGCGCAGCCGTTCGCGCCCTCCCGCTTCACAGTCGAAGTGCGAGGCGAGGGGCCCGATGTGATCTTCATCCCGGGCTTGGGTTCGAGCCGCAACGTTTGGGCGGCGCAAGCCGAAGCGCTCGCGGCGACGCATCGGCTCCATCTGGTTCAAATCAACGGCTTTGCCGGCCAACCTGTTGGCGCGCCGGCGGGGCAAGTGATCGAGCCGGTCGTCGAAGAGCTCGCGCAATACATTGAGGCGTACACACGCGGCCAACCCGCCATCATTGGTCACTCGATGGGCGGGCTCACCGGGCTCATCCTGGCGCGCCGTCATCCCGAGCGCGTCGGTAGGCTGATGATCGTAGACTCGCTGCCGTTCTACTCGGCGATGTTCAGCCCGATGGCGACGGCAGAGGGCGTCGAGCCGCAGGCGCGCACGATGCGCGATCAGATCGCCGCGCTCGATGACCCGACGTTCGCGGCGCAACAGAGCATGGGGGTCGGGCGTCTGGTCAAAACCGAGCCGCGCCGCGCCGAGGTTGTCGCCTGGAGCGTCGCCTCCGATCGCGCCACCTTTGCGCAAGCCATGTACGAAGTGATGACCACCGACATGCGGGGCGAAGTCGCCAACCTGCAGACGCCGATCACGGTGGTGTACGCCTACGACACGGCGATGGGGCCGGAGGCAATGGTCGACGGCCTCTATCGCGGCCAATACGCGCCGGCGCCCAATGTGAGCTTCGTGCGGATCGATGGCGGCTACCACTTCATCATGTTCGACCAGCCGGCGGCGTTCCAAGTGGCAGTGACGGAATTCCTCCGCTGAAACCTTGCTAGAGCGAGCGGGCGCCATTAGGCGTCCGCCCCATGCCCGCCAACGCGCCGCCCCGCTGTTTCCAGGACGTGATCCTGACGCTCCAGAATTACTGGGCAGAGCAGGGCTGCGCGATCCTGCAACCTTATGACGAGCAGGTCGGCGCCGGCACGCTGCACCCGGCAACCACGTTGCGTTCGCTCGGGCCCAAGCCCTGGCGCGCGGCCTATGTGCAGCCCTCGCGGCGGCCGAAGGACGGGCGCTATGGCGAGAACCCGAACCGGCTGCAGCATTATTATCAATATCAGGTGATCCTGAAGCCGAACCCGCCGAACCTGCAGGAACTCTATCTGAACTCGTTGGCAGCCATCGGCATCGATCCGCTACTGCACGACATCCGCTTCGTCGAAGACGATTGGGAAAACCCGACCGTCGGCGCCTGGGGCCTGGGTTGGGAAGTGTGGTGCGATGGGATGGAGGTGTCGCAGTACACCTACTTTCAACAAGTCGGCGGCCTCGATGTGCGTCCGGTCAGCGGCGAGCTGACGTACGGGCTCGAGCGCTTGGCGATGTACGTGTTCGGCGTCGATCGGGTTTACGATCTGCCGTTCAACGATCCCGATAGCGCCACACCGCTGACCTATGGCGACATCTTCCTCGAAAACGAGAAGCAGCAATCGCGCTTCAATTTCGAGCTGAGCGATCCGGAGCAGAACCTGCGCTGGTTCAACGATGCGGAAGCGACAGCCAAGCGCTTGCTCGCGGAGGGCAACGTGCTGCCCGCATTCGATTACACGCTGAAGGCGTCGCACCTGTTCAATCTGCTCGATGCGCGTGGCGTGGTGTCGCCGACGGAGCGGCAAAGCTTCATCGCCCGCGTGCGCGATCTAGCGAAAGGCTGCGCCAGCGCTTGGGCGGAGAGCCAAAGCTGATGCCCCAACTTTTGCTCGAACTGTTCTCCGAAGAAATCCCGGCGCGCATGCAGAAGCGCGCGGAAGAGGATTTGGCGAAGCTCTTTGGTGAGAAGCTGAAGGCTGCGGGTTTAGACGCGAAAGCGATCAAGACGTTCTCGGCGCCGCGCCGCATTGGTTTGTTCATCGATGATCTGCCGGCGAAGGCCGCGGATGTGAACGAAGAGCGCAAAGGGCCGCGCGTTGGTTCGCCTGAGCAAGCGCTGCAGGGCTTCCTGAAAGGCGCGGGGCTGACGTCGATCGATCAGGCGCAGATTGTCGAAGACAAGAAGGGCTCGTTCTACGTCGCGAAGATCGAGCGCGCGGGGCGGGCGACGGCGGAGATCGTGCAGGAGATCATTCCTGAGATCGTGCGCGCGTTTCCGTGGCCGAAGTCGATGCGCTCGCAATCGAGCGATCTGCAATGGGTGCGCCCGCTGCACAATATTTGCTGCGTGTTCGACGGCAAGGCCGTGAAGATCGCGGTTGAGGGCGTGGGCAGCGAGGCCGTGACCTGGGGCCATCGCTTCCATGCGCCGGAAGCGTTGCCGGTGGCGAACTTTGCTGACTACGCGTCGAAGCTGCGCGGCGCGAAAGTTCTGATCGAGCGCGAAGAGCGCAAGACGATCATCCTCGAACAAGCCAAGAAGCTCTGTGCCGCGAAGGGGCTGGAGCTGGTTGAGGACATCGGTCTGCTCGAAGAAGTCGCGGGCTTGGTTGAGTGGCCAGTCGTGCTGCTCGGCGACATGGACCCGGACTTTCTCAATCTGCCCGGCGAAATGATCCGCCTCTCGATGCGCACGCACCAAAAGTATTTCGCTGTGCGCGATCCGAAGAAGGGCGGGCTCGCGCCGCACTTTGTAGTGGTCGCGAACATCGAAGCGAAGGATGGCGGCAAGGCGATCGCGGCGGGCAACGCGCGCGTGCTTTCGGCGCGGCTGAACGATGCGCAATTCTTCTGGAAGGTCGACACCGCAACGCCGCTCTTCACCGAAGAGCGCAAAGCGAAGCTGCAGAAGATCGTCTTCCACCAAAAGCTTGGGAGCGTGTGGGATAAGGTTGAGCGCGTGCGGGCGTTGGCTGAGGAGTTGTGCGCTGTCACGGGCGCCGATCCGACGCTCGTTCGCGAAGCTGCCGATCTCTGCAAAATGGATTTGGTCACGGAAACCGTCGGCGAATTCCCGGAACTGCAAGGGCAGGTGGGCGGTCAGCTTTATTTGCTATCTTCTCCCTTCCCCCTTGCGGGGAAGGGCGGGGATGGGGGTGCGGGCGGCAGCCCATCCGGAAAGAACACCGCCGTTACCCCCACCTCCAACTCCTCCCCGCAAGGGGGAGGAGAGTCGATAGCCGCCGCGATCGAAGATCACTACCGACCGCTTGGTCCGAACGATCGTGTACCTACGGATAAGGTCGCCGTGACGCTCGCGCTGGCGGACAAGTTGGATACGCTTGTTGGTTTCTGGGCGATTGATGAGAGGCCCACAGGGTCGAGTGACCCCTATGCTCTTCGACGAGCGGCGCTAGGTTTGGTTCGAATCTTAACGGCGAACAATGTTCGACTTCGTCCTCTTGACCTAATTCTTCGTGCTGGACGCGTCGTGCAGGCGGAGATTTCTATTGAAGAGATCGGCGCAGGCCGATCTAGAATTCCGTTTGCCGAGGCGTTGGCTGTTCCTGTCGAAGGTTTCGAGCGGTTATCGCCACTCGCTCGAGAGTGGATGTCGAAAGCTCGAAGCGCAGCAGCTGACTTGCTCGCCTTCCTAGCCGATCGCCTCAAAGTCCAACTCCGCGACCAAGGCAAGCGCCACGATCTTGTCGACGCCGTCTTCGCGCTCGGCGACGACGATCTCGTCCGCATCGTCGCGCGCGTCGAAGCGCTCGATGCTTTCCTGAAAACCGAAGACGGCGCGAACTTGCTCGCGGGCTATAAGCGCGCGGCGAACATTCTCGCGGCGGAAGAGAAGAAGGGGAAGTGGAGCGCCGAGGAGGCCAAGGGCCAAGTCGATGCCTCCAAGCTCGCCGAGCCCGCCGAGAAGGCGCTCTACGAGGCGCTGGAAAAAGCGCTGCCTGCCGCGCGCGCGGCGGTGGAGAAGGAGGACTTCGCCGCTGCCATGAAGGCACTCAGCGGGCTTCGCGCGCCGGTGGACGCCTTCTTCGAAAAAGTCCTCGTCAACGCCGAAGATCCGATGCTGCGCCGCAATAGACTTTTGCTGCTCTCTCGGTTACGCGAAGCGCTGTCTCAGGTTGCGGACTTTTCGAAGATCGAGGGATGAACGAGCGACGCGATGCTCAATCATCCCCGCCCCCTCGCGGGGCGGGGGTAGGGGGTGGGGGGCGAAGAGATTTCGCAACTCCATCCGAACCTGCGCAACACGCCGATCGCCTCCCCTCCGTCCGCTCCGCGGACACCTCCCCCGCAAGGGGGGATGAAGGAAAGAGCAAGCGTGCAAAGGGTTGGGCGCCTGATCCGAATGAAGGCTCGCGACAGAAAGATCGCACGCGCACGAAGCTTCGCGCGAAACTGTTGCGCAAAGAACTGACCCCTTCTGAAAAGAAGCTGTGGTTGTTGCTGCGCGGTATCGAAGGTGTGCGCTTCCGCAAGGAAGCTCCGATCGGCGACTACGTCTTCGATTTCGCATGCTACGGAGCACGATTATTGATCGAGCTTGACGGCTCGATCCACGGACGCGCGGACGTTCAAGCAAACGATAAAGCCAAAACCATCTACGCAGCGACGCAAGGTTTCCGCGTGCTGCGTTTTCAGAATGACGACGTATGGGATCGGCCCGCGTGGGTTGTCGCTGAAGTGCGCGCCCGCCTTGTCGCCCCTCACCCCCCAACCCCCTCTCCGCAATGGAGAGGGGGAGAAGAGAGTGTAGAATGACGAAGCAGTGGGTTTACGGGTTTGGCGGCGGCGAGAGCGCGGGCGATGCGTCGATGAAGGCGCTGCTCGGCGGCAAGGGCGCGAACCTGGCTGAGATGTCGAAGCTCGGACTGCCTGTGCCGCCTGGCTTCACCATCACCACCGAAGTCTGCACCGCGTTCTACGAGAACAAGCGCGCCTACCCAGCGGACCTCGCGGCTCAAGTCGATGCGGCGATGAGCGCGCTTGAGAAGAAGAGCGGCAAAGGCTTCGGCGATCCTTCCAACCCGCTGCTCGTTTCCGTGCGCTCAGGCTCGCGCGCCTCGATGCCGGGCATGATGGATACGGTGCTGAACCTTGGTCTGAACGACGAGACGGTCGAAGGCTTGGCCAAACTCTCGGGCGATGCGCGCTTTGCCTACGACAGCTATCGCCGCTTCATTCAAATGTATTCAGACGTCGTGCTCGAACTGGAGCACGGTGAGTTCGAGGAAATTCTCGGTTCGCAGAAAGATCTGCAGGGCTACGCCTCAGACACGGAGATGACGGCGGACGATTGGAAAGCCGTCGTCAAAGAATTCAAGCGGGCGGTTGAGCGTCAGCTCGGCAAGCCGTTTCCGAGCGATCCGAAGGAGCAGCTATGGGGCGCAATCGGCGCCGTGTTCGCGAGCTGGATGAACGATCGCGCGATCTTTTACAGGAAGCACAACAACATTCCCGAAAGCTGGGGTACGGCCGTCAATGTGCAAGCCATGGTGTTCGGCAATATGGGCGAGACGTCGGCGACCGGCGTTGCGTTCACCCGCGATCCTTCAACGGGAGCGAAGAAGTTTTACGGCGAGTTCCTGATCAACGCCCAGGGCGAGGACGTCGTCGCCGGCATTCGCACGCCGCGCGCGCTGACGAAAGCCGCGCGCGAAGAAATGAAGGAGACCGGCCAATCGCTGGAAGAGGCGATGCCTGCCGTGTTCGACGAGTTGGTGAAGGTCTACAAGACGCTCGAAGCGCACTATCGCGACATGCAGGACCTGGAGTTCACCGTGGAGCGTGGCAAGCTCTACATGCTCCAAACACGCAACGGCAAACGAACTGCGAAGGCGGCGCTGAAAATAGCCGTCGACATGGTGGGCGAGGGGCTGATCACCACTGACGAAGCAGTGCTGCGTGTTGATGCGGCCGCTCTTGATCAGTTGCTGCACCCGACAATTGCCGAAGGCTACGCGCGCGACATCATTTGCAAGGGGCTGCCCGCATCTCCCGGAGCAGCCGTCGGCATCGTCGTATTCGATCCGGACGAGGCCGAGCGTCTCGCGGCCGATCGACAGAAGGTCATTCTCGTTCGCGAGGAAACGAGCCCAGAAGACATTCACGGCATGCACGCCTCGCAGGCCATCGTCACCGCGCGTGGCGGGATGACCAGCCACGCCGCCGTCGTTGCGCGCGGCATGGGCCGGCCATGCGTGTCCGGCGCTGGCGACATCCGCATCAATATGAAAGCCGGCGAGTTCACAGCCGGAGGGCGCGTCGTCAAAAAGGGCGAGACCATTACCGTCGATGGCTCCAGCGGCCAGGTGCTGCTTGGCGCCGCTCAAATGGTCGAGCCTGAACTCACCGGCGACTTCGCCACGGTTATGGCGTGGGCTGATGCGGCGCGGCGCCTGAAGGTGCGCACCAACGCCGACACCCCGCACGATGCGGAAGTTGCGGTGAAGTTCGGCGCTGAAGGCATCGGCCTCTGCCGCACAGAGCACATGTTCTTTGACGCGCAGCGCATCGCGTCAGTGCGCAAGATGATTGTCGCGGAAACGGAAGCGGCGCGCATTAAGGCGCTCGATGAACTCTTCCCGCACCAGCGCGCGGACTTCGTTGGAATCTTCAAGGCGATGGGCGGACGGCCCGTCACCATTCGCTTCCTTGATCCGCCGTTGCATGAATTCCTGCCACACGCGGAGAAAGACATCGCCGAAGTCGCGCCGACGCTTGGCGTCACGGCGGATTGGCTTGCCGCGCGCGTCAAGGCGCTGGCCGAGAGCAACCCGATGCTCGGGTTCCGCGGTTGCCGGCTCGCGATCGTCTACCCTGAGATCTACGAGATGCAGGCGCGCGCTGTTTTTGAGGCGGCGTGCGATGTGGCCGAGCAGGGCGCGGCCCCCATTCCTGAAATTATGATCCCGTTCGTGATCACGAAGAAGGAGCTGGAGACCATCAAGGCGCGTGTCGACGCGGTCGCGGCGGACGTGTTTGGCAAACGCGGCCGTAAGCTTGACTACATGGTAGGCACGATGATCGAGCTGCCGCGCGCCGCGCTCAAAGCCGGGGAGATCGCCGAGGCGGCCGAGTTCTTCTCTTTCGGCACAAACGACCTCACCCAAGCCACGCTTGGCGTGTCCCGTGACGATGCCGGGAGGTTCCTGGGAACGTATGTCGATACCCAAGTGTTAACAGCCGATCCGTTCGTCTCCATCGACGCCGAAGGCGTGGGAGAGCTTGTCAGGCTTGCCTGCGAACGGGGGCGAGCCGCCCGTCAGGGGCTGAAGCTTGGCATCTGCGGAGAACATGGCGGCGACCCCGCATCGGTGGCGTTCTTCGAGCGCGCCGGGCTCGATTACGTCTCGTGCTCGCCGTACCGGGTGCCGATTGCCCGTCTGGCTGCCGCCCAGGCCGCCCTTAGCGGAAAGCGCTGAGCGCCTCGCGCGTTACCAATTAACGCTACGTCATGCGTCCTCGGCCGGCGCGACCCGCCGTCGCGGCCTTTTTCGCCTCGTTGGTGAACTGGCACGAGCCTCGCAAGACTTTGCCAGCTTTGGGCTTTCTCGGCGTGACCCCCAGGTCGCACCTAGCGCCAGAAGTAGGGCAGATGAGGTGGGAGGCGAGACTATGAACAAAAAGTCAATCGCCCCACGCGCGCGCGTCCTGTATCCCGCCCCGTCCTCACAGCAAATTATTACTGAGGCAAAACGATTTGGGTTGCTGCGGAATATTTGGCGTCGACTTGTGCCAAATCTGCACACGATTAAGCGGGGCTTAATGCATTTAACGTTGTTCTGGCGTCGACTGACTATTCTTGCGGGTGAGATACGGACCCAGGTGATGGTTGAGATCGAACGGAACCCTCTGGCCGTGCGCCAGGGTGCAGCGACGATCATGTGCCTCGCGGCCGCTGCGGTTGCGATGCCTGTGATCTCGCATCGCGCTGCTGAGCAGCGCGATGGCGCTGAATGGGCCGCGACGTCGTCGGCCTTCGCCGCGCAGTTTGAGCAAAACTTGCTCGCCAGCGAGAACGGTACCGAAGTTCAGCTCACTGCTTTCCGCACCAATGATGGTTTGCGCGCGCGCGGCCAATCGACCTTGTTCGAGAGCCCGGACGCTCGCGCCATGATGGTGCAGGCGGTCCTGCGCGGCCCCACCGCCCAGCAACCCGCAGCCGCGCCGACCGTTCCGGCTCAGCCGCAGATCGACGCCCGTCAACACGACTGCTTGAGCCAAGCGATCTATTACGAAGCCCGCGGCGAGAGCCAGCGCGGCCAGATCGCGGTCGCTGAAGTGATCATGAACCGCGTCCGCTCGGGCTACTACCCGAACTCGATTTGCGGCGTCGTCTATCAGGGCTCGCACCGCTCGACCGGCTGCCAGTTTACCTTCACCTGCGATGGTTCGCTGAACCACCGCCCGCGCGGTCGCGCTTGGGATCGCGCACAGCGTGTCGCCACGGCTGTGATGTCAGGCTACACCCGTCCGATCACCCAAGGCGCGACGCACTACCATACGCACGCCGTGAACCCAGTTTGGAATTCGGGCCTCGTCGAGACCACGAGCATCGAAAGCCACGTCTTCTACCGTTTCCCGAACCGCTCTGAGCGCGCCTACTACCAGGAAGCGTTGGCCCGCCGCCGGGGCGCCATGGGCTCGCGCCGCAGCGCCGCCGCCGCGGAGGAGCTGATCCCGGAAGCTGGCGACGTGGCGCTGGAAGGCGTGGGCGGCGGTCTGACGGAAGAGGCGCCTGCGCCAGTCGAGTCCGAAACGGACACGACTGCGGCCAACACCGCGACCGGCCAAAGCGAAGTGGCGACCTAGGTTTTGGCCCGCATGCGCGTCTGAAGACGCGTGATCCAAGATCAGCTTTCGCTGCTGCTGAACTGCTTCTTGATCTGATTGCGCATCACCGAGGGAAAGAACCGCGCGAAGAAGCGCGCGCGTTCTGCCTCTTTGCCGACCATGTAGTGGATGTCGTTGCCGTGCGCTGCGTCCCACGCGCGCTCAGCCGCCATGCTGACCGGGTAGATCGGCGTCTTGTTCTCGACGAGCGTATCGCGGATGCGGCGGTTTGATCCTTCTTGTCCGCTCGGCAGCCCATCGAGTATCGCCGTATCGATGAACCAGGGCATCAAGCTCACGACGCGAACGCCGTACTTCGAAAACTCAACGTCGAGCGCTTCTGTTAAGCCGCGCACGCCGAATTTCGTCGCGCAATAGACGGCCAAATTCGGCGCGCCAAATACGCCAGCGACGGAAGCGACGTTGATGATGCGCGCCCCGGGTGTCTCGCGCAGCAGTGGAATGGCGGCGTTCACGCCGTTGATCACGCCCTTCAGATTCACATCGAGTGTGAGGTCGATGTCATCCGCCGCCATTTCATCGATCGGGCCGCCCTTGCCGACGCCCGCATTGTTGAACAGCACATGCATGCGCCGGTTGGTGGCTTGGCCGAACGTTTCCACGGCGCGCGTCCAGCCGGCGCGATCGCGGACGTCGAACGTCATTGAGATGCGCTGACCTTCGGGCAGCATCGCCGCCGTTTCTTCGAGGCCCTTCGGATTGACATCGAACAAGCCAACAAACCACCCGCGGTCGGCGAAGAGCTTTGCGGTGGCGCGGCCGATGCCGGAGCCAGCGCCGGTGACGAAGATTGTTTTTTGCGGTTCAGCCATGGGCAGCGTTCGTCCGCCGTAACGCGCGCGCCGTCAAGCGTTGCGCATCGTTCTTCGCAACGCAGCGGGCGGGGTCCCGTAGAGGCGCACGAAGGCGCGCCGCATGCGCTCGGGATCGCCGAAGCCAGTGAGGCGCGCGATGTCCTGGATGGCGCCGCCTTGGGCCAACGCCGTGCGGGCCGCCTCCAGGCGCAGGCGCTCCACGGCTTTCGCCGGGGTTACGCCGGTTTCCGCCGCGTACGCTCGCGCAAAGTTGCGCGGGCTCATAGCCGCTTCTGCCGCTAGGCGTTCGACGGAGAGGTCTTCGCTGAGATGCTCGCGCATCCAGGTGTTGAGCTTTGCGAACCTCGAGGCGCCGGCGTCCAAGTCGAGTAGGGCGGAGTGCTGCGCCTGGCCGCCGGGACGCTTCGCATACACGACCATCTCGCGTGCAACGTTGGCGGCGACGTCTTCGCCGAGATCCTCCGCGATCAGGGCGAGCGCCAGGTCGATGCCGGCCGTAATGCCGGCGGATGTCCAGACCGCGCCGTCCTTAATGAAGATGCAATCAGCCTCGACGCGGACATTTGGAAACAGCTGCGCCATTTGCGGCGCGCGCCGCCAATGCGTGGTTGCGCGTTTGCCGTTGAGCAATCCCGCTTGCGCCAGCAGCAGCGCCCCGGAGCACACACTGGCGACGCGGCGCGCCCGCGCCGGCGCTGCTTTGATGGCGCGGATCAAGCGTTCATCGTTGATCGCGGCGCGTGTACCGTCGCCACCGACGACGATGAACGTGTCCACTTTGGTGCGTCCGCTTAGCGCTTCCGCGGGCATCGCCACGCCGGCGGAGGAAGGCACGAGGCCCGCGTCCACTGCCGCGAGCTTCAGCGTGTACGCACCCGGCGCGAAGCGCGCCGCGATTTCGAACGCGCCGATTGGCCCGGCGGCGTCGACGATCTGAAAGCCGGGAAAAAGCACGAAAAGCACCGTGCGCCCACGAGAGCCCTGAGCTTGTCGAAGGGCGCCGCCGCGTGCTCCACCGGCCTTCGACGGGCTCAGGTCTCTAATCGGCGTTGGCGGAAAACGAGGGCGCTTTGACATTTCAGCCAAGACCCTCCGGCGCCAGGATGGCGCCTGTCAATGGAGGCCCCCGATGGCGCAACCGTTCCGCATCGTTTTCATTCTTTATCCGCGGCTGACGCAGCTCGATTTCACCGGTCCCTATGAAGTGCTCGCGCGCGTGCCGAACACCGAAGTGGTTATCGCCTCGAAGGACGGCGGCGCACTCAAAACCGAGATGGGGCTCACCTTCACCGATCTCGCAAAGCTCAGCGATGTAGCGAGCGCCGACATGATCATGATCCCCGGCGGGCCCGGGCAAACCGACGCCATGCAGGATCCTGAGTTCATGGCTCAGGTGAAGCGGCTCGGCGCGAGCGCAAAGTATGTCACCTCCGTTTGCACCGGCTCGCTTATTCTTGCTGCCGCGGGTCTGCTCACAGGCAGGCGCGCGGGCAGCCACTGGGCTTATCGCGACCTGCTCTCCATGTTCGGCGCTATCCCTGACGACGCGCGTGTTGTGCGTGACGGCAACGCCATCACCGGCGGCGGCGTCACCGCCGGCATCGACATTGCGCTCACCATTGCTGCTGAAATTGCAAGCGAGGATGTCGCCAAGATGATCCAGCTCGCGATCGAATATGCGCCGGCGCCGCCGTTTAACTCGGGTCGCCCAGAGCTTGCCGAGGAGAAAACGGTGGCCGCAGTAAAGCAACTCTTCTCGGCGTTTGCACAACAACGGCGCGAAGCGATTGAAACGATGACGGGGGCGGCCTGATGCTTGCGCTGCGGCCAAACTGCGAGTGCTGTGACCGTGATCTGCCACCGGAGAGCAGCGAAGCGCGCATCTGCACGTTCGAGTGCACCTTTTGCGCTGCCTGCGCTGATAGCGTTCTAAACGGGCAATGCCCCAATTGCGGCGGCAATCTCGAGCGCAGGCCAATCCGGCCCGCTGCGGCATTGGTGAAATATCCGGCGTCCACCGAGCGCGTGTTGAAGAAGCGCTAAGTCAGCGCGCCGATGCTCCGAGTTATGCGGTGCCGCCAGCTTCGCTCAGTTGCGATGGATCGAAGCCGAGCGAGCGGATCGCGCGTTCCCACTTATCGCCGTGCGCCGCGTCGAACACGATCGCGTCGTCATAGTCGACCACGAGCCAAGCGTTGTGACGCAGCTCGCTCTCAAGCTGCCCGGCGCTCCAGCCTGCGCAGCCAAGCGCCAAGACGTAATTTGCGGGCGGCTGATCACCGGCGACCGCCTCCAACACATCGCGCGTGGCGGTGAGCCGAACGCCGGGGGCCACGCTCTGCGTGGCCTCGCCCGCCGCGAAATCCTCCGAGTGCAAGACATAGCCGCGATCCGGGCGAACCGGGCCGCCATCGAGCACTGCGCGCGCAGCAGTCTCGTCTCCCGCCGTTAGCCCGAGGTGCCCAAGCACCTCCGAGAGCGTCAGGTCGTCCTTCGGCTTGTTAATCACCACGCCCATCGCGTGTTCCGCATCATGAGCGCACATCATGATGACGGACTTGTCGAAGCGGGGATCGCCGATCCCCGGCATCGCCACCAGTAGCTTGCCGGCCAACGTGTCGCTCATGGGGCTAATCGTCCCGCGCCCGCCGTTTTCGCGCAAGAGGGCGCTCGCATATGGCGCGCGTCTCGCCTACATAATCGGTGAAACAGGGGATTTGCTTATGATCAAAGTCGGAGACGCGCTGCCGGATGTTCAGTTCAACGTACCCACCAGCGAGGGCATGAAGCAGATGCGCACGGCCGATGTGTTCGGCGGCAAGACGGTGGCGCTGTTCGCGGTGCCGGGCGCGTTCACACCGACATGCTCGGCGCGGCATTTGCCGAGCTTCCGCGATCACCTGGCCCAGCTCAAGGCCAAGGGCGTCGATACCGTCGCGTGCACCGCCGTAAACGATCACTTCGTGATGGGCGCATGGGCGAAGGATCAGAATGTTGTCGATCAGATCGTCATGTTGTCGGACGGTTCGGGCGAATTTGCCAAGGCGACCGGCCTTGATGCTGATTTCTCAAAGTTCGGCATGGGGCCGCGTTCGAAGCGCTATTCAATGATCGTCAAGGATGGGGTGGTATCTCAGCTGAACGTTGAAGAAGCTGGTGAATACAAAGTTTCCAGCGCGGAATACCTGCTTGCTCAGTTAGGCTGAGCTTAACGCTGATTACCCGCGCGAGAACGCATTGACCGCAGAAGCGGTGGGAGTGAGACGCGATGGCGGTTGTGATTTTCTTCGCCGTGATGGCGCTCGTGCTGGCTTTCAGCGCGATCAAGGTGGTGCCGCAGGGCTTTCAGTACACCGTTGAGCGCTTCGGTCGCTACACCGGCACGTTGCGTCCAGGCATCGCCTTCCTCGTTCCATTCGTCGATCGCATCGGCAAGCGCATGTCGATGATGGAAGCGGTGCTCGATGTGCCGCGCCAAGAAGTGATCACGAAAGATAACGCCATCGTCTCGGTTGACGCGGTTGTCTTCATTCAAGTCATGGATGCAGCGAAGGCCGCCTACGAAGTGGAAAACTATCGCCTCGCCATCCTCAACCTCTGCTTGACCAACATTCGTACCGTCGTCGGCTCGATGGACCTCGACGAAGTGCTCTCGCAGCGTGACTCGATCAACGCCCGCCTGCTGACAGTCATCGACGCCGCCACACATGCCTGGGGCACCAAGGTGATGCGCGTCGAGATCAAGGACCTTTCGCCGCCGGCTGACCTGACACAAGCCATGGCCCGCCAGATGAAAGCCGAGCGGGAGCGGCGCGCGCAAATTCTGGAAGCTGAAGGCGACAAACAAGCCGCCATTCTGCGCGCTGAAGGCGCCAAGCAATCGGCGATCCTCGAAGCAGAAGGCCGCCGCGAGGCAGCCTTCCGCGACGCTGAAGCGCGTGAACGCGAAGCCGAAGCCGAAGCGAAGGCGACCGACATGGTCTCGCAGGCCATCGGCAAGGGCGACGTCAATGCCATTCGCTACTTCCTTGGCTTGAAGTACGTCGAAGCGTTTGGCCAGCTTGCGACCTCGAACCAGCAGCGTACGGTCATTATCCCAGCCGATCTCTCCGGCATTGCCGGCCTGGTCGAAGGCCTGCGCGCGCTCAACGCGCAAGCGGAAGGCGGGGCGGGCGGCAGCCCGTGGACCGCACCGCGGTCGCCGACGCCCGCGCCACGCTAAGCCACTCGCGTAAGCGGCTAAGCATCGCTACATTGGGACCATGGACACGCTGATCACCTTCCTGACGAGCCTTGGCCCGCAGCACTGGCTGGTCTTGGGCCTCATCTTGCTCATCGCCGAGATGGCGAGCGGCACGACCTATCTGCTTTGGCCGTCTGTCGCGGCGTTTCTCACTGCGCTCATCTCGCTGGCGGGCGCAACCAACTGGATCGCCGAGATCGCGATTTTCGCGGTGCTCGTGATTGCACTCACTTGGTTGGGCGGGCCGATCGTCAAGCGCTGGCGCGAGGAGAACAAGGCCGAGGGGCTCAACGAGCGCTCGAAAACGCTGATCGGCACGCGCGGCGTGATCACGGTGTTTGCGAACGGGGCCGGCTCGGTGAAGATTGCCGACACGATCTGGCGCGCTGTAAGCGATGAAGCGCTGACGCCTGGCCAAACGGTGGTGATCGACAGCGTCGATGGCGCGACGCTGAAGGTCCGCGCCGTCTAGCCGCTTGTCGGGTCAGGGCCGCAACCGCGCCGGGCAGCGGATGCGCCAGTATTCGAACTCTTGAGCATCATCAGGCTGATCGCCGGAGATGCGCCGGAACAGGCGATTGCCTTCGCGCCGATACTCGATGCGCTTCGGGTAATCGTGCTCGGGGTCTGTGTTCACAAACGTGGCCGTGTTGTTCGGCTCTTCCTCCAATAACTGGTAGCGGATCGGGAATGAGCCGAGCGGCATGTTCACGAGTTCAGGGCGCCCGTTTGACTCGATGCGCATTTGCTCCCAGCCCTGAACTTCACCTTCGCCTTCGTGATAGCCGTAGCCGGCGATGATTGGCGCGTCCGGCGCGATCCAGACTTCGTAGAAGGTCGCGCCGCTCTCAGCTTCGCGTGGCGGCTCTGTGCGCCAACAGCCGGCAAGCCAGCGCAGATCACTGATATCCTGCGCGGAGGCGGTAGCGGCGAGGAGCAGGGCGAGAGCAAAGAAGAGAAAGCGCATGCCTGTGAAGCTGCGCGCATCGCCGATGTGAAGCAATCCCCGCACTCTTGTGGTTACGCGCCCCTCTCCCTTGCGGAGAGGAGGTAGGGGTGAGGGCGTTCAAACGCGCAGGCGCCTGCTTGTCGGAACGCCCCTCACCCCGCCGCTGCGCGGCGACCCTCTCCGCGAGGGAGAGGGATTTTAGCCCTTCAACGTCCCAATCGCGTTCCGCGCCAGCTCATCGGCGCGGTTGTTCATCTCATTGTCAGCGTGGCCCTTCACCCATTTCCACGTCACTTCGTGGCGCGCATTGGCCTCGTCGAGCAGCTTCCAGAGATCGTCGTTCTTCACCGGCTTCTTGTCGGCGGTCTTCCAGCCGTTCTTCTTCCAGCCGTGAATCCACTTGGTCACGCCGTCCATGACGTACTTGGAATCCGTATGCAGCCGCACTTTGCTCGGCCGCTTCAACGCATTGAGCGCCTCGATCGCCGCCATAAGCTCCATGCGATTGTTCGTCGTCGCCGCCTCGGCGCCCGAGAGTTCCTTCTCGACCCCCGCGTAATGCAAAATCGCGCCCCAACCACCGGGGCCAGGATTGCCGCTGCACGCGCCATCCGTCCAAATGTCGACCGTGTTGCTCATGGGGTGGATGTAGGTGGATTCGCTCGAACGTCGCGATCAGGACGGCGAATGAGCCAAAACACCAATGCGGACATGGCGCCCGTGATAGCGCCGAGGGCGCATGCGAAGGCCCATCCCTCTGCGCTCATGTTTAATGAGCCGCGGCTCAGGATCGCCAATCCAAACACGGCCGCAGGTAACCCGATCAAGCCGCCAGCAAGAACATAGGGAAGGACATGCGTTCTTCCTATAATACTGAGGATGTGATGCACCGGCAGTCCCGCCAGCACGACGGTTGGAACGCCAACAACCGCGCCGTAGGTCACGCCGGCCAATCCAGCGAAGGTCAGGATTTCCAGGTTGCAGCCGTACCTGGGGCAGATGGTTATCGCGGCGAGGCTCATCGCAACAGTGGCCGATGCGCCCAGCGGCGCCAGCACCAAAGCGGCAAGAAGGCGTATCCTACGCGGCATTAGGCGCCATAGTCCGCCGCTCCACGCGCAGTACGGTGAAACGCGAGCTTGTCGGCGTACTCCAGCGGATCTTTCGGCGTCACCGTTGCGCCTTCGGGCGTTGCCGTCCAATCGGTGAGTCGTGTCGCGAAGAAGCGCAGCGCTGCGCCGCGCGCGAGGTGCGGGAGCATATCGAGTTCCAGCGCCGAGAGCGGACGCACGCTCGCATAAGCCGCGATCATCGCGCGGCCGCGTTCGATATGGTAGCGCGGGCCATCGAAGCACCAAGCGTTGAGGCAGATGGCGAGATCGTAAGCCAGCGCATCGGTGCAGGCGAAGTAGAAATCGATCACGCCGGTCAGCGCATCGCCTTCGAACAACGCGTTGTCCGGAAACAGATCGGCGTGAATGACGCCGCGCGGCAGATCGTTCCGCCAGGCCATGCGCACCGCCATCATGTCCTTGCGCGCCAGCGCCGCGAGGCCAGGCCGCAGCTTCTCCGCTTCATCCAAGCGCGGCACGAGCAACGTCTCCCATCCGCGCAGGCTCAGCGCATTCGTCCGCGTGCCCGCGAAGCCGTCGAGCGCCAGATGCATGCGGGCCAGCGTCTCGCCAATAGCGGCGCAGTGCCAAAGCTCCGTCTGGCGCGGCCAGACGCCATCTAGAAACGAGACGATGGCGGCGGGCTTGCCCTTCACGCGCGTGAGCAGTGCGCCCTCGCGCGTGGCGATTGGCTTGGGCGCCGGGAAGTCACGCGCCGCGAGCCGTTCCATCACCGCCATGAAAAAGGGCAGGTCGGCCTCGGCGACGCGCTTTTCGAAGATGGTGAGGATGTAGCGCCCCGCCGGCGTGGTGAGTTTGTAGTTGGTGTTCTCAACGCCCTCGGCGATGGGTTCGCAGCTCATGGCTGCGCCAATAGCATAGTGCGCCAGCAGCGCGGCGACATCGTCAGTTGAGAGAGGAGTATAAACCGCCATCTTATCGCTCCCCGCCCCCTTGCGGGGCGGGGCCGGGGGTGGGGGTGCGGGCGGCAGCGTTTTGCAACAGCTGGGCTGGCGTTCCCATCCGTCGCCCTCCGGGCGACACCTTCCCCGCGAGGGGGAAGGAAGAAATTTGTTCAGCGTTCATACCTCCTCAATGCGCATAACGTTCCGCGCTTCGTCCAGTTGCACAATCCGTTTCGCGCGATGATTGCCAGCCATCATCGAGCGCGTGATCCGCTCATAGTGCATCAGGAAGCGATCGAGCCACTTTTCTTCGTCCTCATTGAGCGGCCGACCCCGTGTTTGCTCCTCCTGTTGCTTGCGCCAGGTGCGGACGATCTCCCAATTCGGCGGGCGCAGATAGACGATGGCGTCGAAGCCGTCGAAGAATTGGCGATATGCGCCGCTCAGTTCGTCGTTGACATATCTGCGCCACACGCCGTCCGCGTCTTCACTTCGCTCCAGTTCGTTGACTGGCGCGGCAAGGGCCGCATCGTCCTGCGGCAACGCCCCCAAGCACCAACCATCCATGACGATTGCGTCAGCGGGACTCTGGAAGATCGGCCGCGCCTCACGCGGGAGGCGAGCGTCTGTTGCCTTGTCGTAGCGCGGAAGCGGGACCGCAGTAGGCGGGTTGTCGTGCCGTAGCTGCATGATGGTCGCGCGCGCGATGCCCAAATCGTGCGTGCCAGGCACGCCGCGCGTGGCAAAGAGCGGGTGCGCCTCGGCGGCGCGCTCTTCTCGATGCTTGCGGAGCATGTAGACATCATCCAACGAGAAGTGCGCAAACCGCGGCTGGTTCGCCATCGTCAGAATACGGCACTGATAGCTCTTGCCCGAGCCTTGCGCGCCCGCGACGCCAACTAACGGAATGCGATCCGGATTGCGCGCGCGCAGCTCCTGGATGATCTCATACAGCAGAACTGGGATCGGGTGCTGGCTCACTCCGCCAGCACGCGCGGCAGCTTGAACACCACGTCTTCCTTTGTCACGCGCACTTCTTCGACGCGCGAGTCAAAGCGCGCGCCGATCGCCGCGATCAGCGCCTCCACCAAATCCTCCGGCGCGCTCGCGCCTGCCGTAACGCCAACGCTGCGCACGCCCTCGAACCAACCCCAATCCACATCGTCCGCCGATCCCACCAACCGCGCATCCCGCGCGCCCGCGCGCTTTGCGACCTCAACCAGCCGCACCGAATTCGAACTCTTCGGCGAACCGATAACCAGCACCAGATCAGCTTGCTCCGCCATCGCCTTCACGGCGTCCTGGCGGTTGGTCGTCGCGTAGCAGATGTCTTCCTTGTGCGGCGCGGCGATGCCGGGAAACCGCCGCTGCAGCACGCCGACCATCTCTGCCGTGTCGTCCACCGAGAGCGTCGTCTGCGTCACGAACGAAAGCTTGGAAGGATCGCGCGGCTCAAACCGCTCCGCATCATCAACCGTCTCAAGCAATGTGATCGCACCCGGCGGCAACTGCCCCATCGTGCCGATCACTTCCGGGTGCCCCGCATGCCCGATCAGCACGATCTCGCGGCCTGCATCGAAGTGGCGTTGCGCCTCGACATGCACCTTCGAAACCAGCGGGCAGGTGGCGTCGACATAGATCATCTCGCGCGCCTTCGCTTCGGCCGGCACCGCTTTCGGCACGCCGTGCGCGGAGAAAATCACCGGCCGGTCTGTCGGGCAGTCATCCAGCTCCTCGACGAATACCGCCCCCAACGCCTCCAGCCGCTCGACCACATGACGGTTGTGGACAATCTCGTGGCGCACATAGACCGGCGCCCCCCACTTTCGGATCGCCTGTTCAACGATATGAATGGCCCGGTCGACCCCCGCGCAAAAGCCGCGTGGGGCGGCCAAGAGGACTGAAATTTGGGGTTTTTCCGCTACGGTCATCGGCTCGCTGGTGAAACTTAAGTAGGTAGGCGCCCGGCTCTGTTGCGGGCGCTCCGCCCCAAAGCTATCACGGCGCGACGCCATTGCCTTCAGGGCGGGGTGAGACATGCGGCCGCCGCCGCAGGGCCCTATGAAGGCGAGACGAGGATCAGAATGAACTTTCCGCGCGTGATCATGCTCTCGCTGGCGCTTGCGCTGAGCGCGTGCGCCTCAAATGAGACGCCAACCGTGGAATTGCCGGGCGGCGTGAACCCCGAAAACCAGCGAGAGGTGCGTCCGCCTAACTTTTTTGACCGCATGATCGGCAATGATCAGCGCCCGAACGTCGGCCCGTGCCCGCTGATGGGGGTGCTCTACGACACCGCCCGCGTGGTGCAGTTCAGCCAGCCAGGCAATCAGCGTTACGCCAACATCTCCTTTACCGGCGAAATGCAGGGCGTGCGCGGCCTCTGCCGCTATGTCGATGCCGACCCTATCACCATGAGTATGGATATCGACATGGCCTTCGGGCGTGGCCCGGCGGCGACGTCGGACCGCCAGACGTATCGTTATTGGGTCGCCGTCACACGCCGCGGCCGCGCACCGATCGAGAAGGTCTATTTCGACGTCAACGTTCGCTTCCCGCGTGGCGAACAGGTGGTCAATGTCCGCGAGCGCATCGAGGAAATCGTTATCCCGCGCGCCAACCCGGACATCTCGGGCGAGAACTTCGAAATTCTCGTCGGCTTCGACCTGACGCCTGAACAGCTGCAGTTCAACCGCGAAGGCCGCCGCTTCCGCATCGACGCCGGCGACACGCAAGCACCGGGGCAGTAGGCTTGCCGCTCCGATCCTCCCCGCCGCGCGGGGAGGTGGCGAGCAATGCGAGCCGGACGGGCGTGTTCCGCCTCCAAGACTCGCCCCTCAGTCTCACGCTTCGCGTTCGACAGCTCCCCGCGCCGTGGGGAGCATGATTGGTGACTCTTGACGCCTTCACCCCCACATCCCATTCCGCATCCCATGAAAGACCTCGCCAGCCAGCTCACCGCCGCGAACGCAGCCGTGTTCGCCAAGCTTGGGCTCGATCCAAAGCACGCCGATGTGCGCCGTTCCGATCGCCCCGATCTTGGCGAATTCCAAGCCAATGGCGCGCTGGCCGTTGCCAAGTCGGCAAGCAAGAAACCGCAAGAAGTGGCGCAGTCCGTTGCCGCCGAATGGAGCGCAACAGAGCTTTCGCCACCGCCAACGATCGCTGGGCCGGGGTTTCTCAATTTCAAAGTCACGTCCGAAGCGCTGACGAAGCGCGCGCAATTCGTGGCCGACGATCCGAACGCCGGCGCTTCGCGCGTCGAGCACAAGCGCCGCGTCGTGGTCGATTACGGCGGCCCGAACGTCGCTAAGGGCATGCACGTCGGCCACCTGCGCGCCTCGATCATCGGCGAGAGCGTCAAGCGCATCTATCGCTTCCGCGGCGACGAAGTCTGGGGCGATGCACACTTCGGCGACTGGGGCTTCCAGATGGGCCTCGTCATCACCGCTCTCGAAGACGAACTCGGCGGCTTTGATGATAAGGCAAAGCTCGACGCGCGTTTGGAAGCGCTCACGCTCGATCAGCTCGAAGCGATCTATCCCGCCTACGCTAAACGCGTGAAAGAGGGTGACGTCGAAGTGCGTGACCGCGCCCGCAAGGCCACCGCCGCGTTGCAAGGCGGCAGCGCGCTTCACCGCAAGATCTGGAAAGCCATGCACGACGTCTCGATGGCCGCGCAAAAGCGCGACTTCGCTTCGCTCGGCGTCGATTTCGATCTCTGGCTCGGCGAAAGCGACGCTGACCCGCTCATCCCGGACATGGTTGCCGATCTCGACAAAAAGGGCCTGCTCGAAGACGACCAGGGCGCGCGCATCCTGCGCGTCGCCAATCCGGGTGAGACCAAAAAGAAAAAGCGCGACGACGGCACCGTCGTCGAAGTCGAAAGCCCGGACCCACTGCTCGTCGTCTCGTCCGAAGGCTCGGCCATGTACGGCACCACCGATCTCGCCACCATCGTGCAGCGCATGCGCGATCAGAAGCCCGATCTCATCCTCTATTGCGTCGACCAGCGCCAAGCTGATCACTTCGAGCAGGTCTATCGCGCCGCCGCGAAAGCCGGTTACGCGCAGCGCGACCAACTCGAACACATTGGCTTCGGCACCATGAACGGCCCCGACGGGACGCCGTTCAAAACCCGCGCCGGCGGCGTCCTCAAACTGCAAGACCTCATCGGCCAAGCTGAAGAGAAGGCGCGTCAGCGTCTGAAGGAAAACGAGATCGGCGCGGATTTCTCAGAACAAGAATTCGAAGACGTCGCCCACAAGGTCGCCATCGCCGCGATCAAGTTCGCCGATCTCTCAAACTTCCGCGGCACCAGCTACATCTTCGATCTCGATCGCTTCATGAGTTTCGAAGGCAAAACCGGCCCGTACCTGCTCTACCAAGCCGTCCGCATTAAGAGCATCCTGCGAAAAGCTGACGATATGGTTCTCTTCTCCTCTCCCCCCTTGCGGGGGTGTGGGCTGGGTGTGGGGGGGCGTTCCGACGCGCAGGCGCCTGCTCACCTGAACGCCCCCCACCTCCCAACCTCCTCCCCGCAAGGGGGAGGAGGAGTCATAAACATCGAGCACGAGTCCGAACGTACGCTCGCGCTTGCGCTTGACGCCTTCGATGGCGCACTGCGCGCGGCCTACGATAAGAAGGCTCCGCACTTCCTGGCCGAGCACGCCTTCAACCTCGCGCAAGCGTTCAGCGGCTTCTACACCAACTGCCCAATCCTCCCTTCCGAAGGCGCCATCCGCGCCTCGCGCCTGGCGCTCGCGGCGGCGACGCTGAAACAGCTGACACTAACGCTTGACTTGCTTGGCATCGAAGTGCCGGAGCGCATGTAGAGCGCGGGCCGGTTCCCCGGTTGCGGCCAATCAGCCTTGAATATCGGCGCGAGCGTTCCTTGATCGTATGGAATGACCGAGCAAATTTCCGACGTGCTGATCATTGACGGCGTTCGGCATATAGCGATCACGCGTCCGCCACTGCCGCACGGCACGCCGCTTCTTGAGCCCACGCCAGACTATGACGTTACAGCCGAGTGTACCGGCTGTTGGCGCGGCTATGTCGCGACGTGGGAAATCGAGGGCAGCCGCCTTTATCTCAAGTCCATTGACGGCGCCGTCGCTGATCTCGCGCCGGTATGTCGTAAGACGAGCGCCGAGCGTGTGCCGGCTAAATGGTTCTCCGGCGCTCTGCGAGCGAAACCTTGGCCGCCGTCACAACAGGACAAAGACGAAGAGCTTCACTTGAAGATATTTGAAGGCCGCGTCATCGCACGCCGCGCGGTCGATTCCACCGATCAGGCCTAGCATACGAACCCACTCAGTCCGCTTGCCGCGACGTCACTTTCTTGCGCCCGCGCGCGCCTGCGCTCAAACTCGCTGTAGAAGAGGACGCGCAAGAATGGCGAACGCGAAGATCAACGGCATTAACATCGAGTACGAGGTGCACGGCCCCGACGATGGCGAGCCGCTGTTGTTCATCTCCGGCCTCGGCCGCCAACTGACCCGCTGGCCGCCGGAGTTCTACGAAAAGCTCATCGCCCGAGGCTTCCGCGTTATCCTCTTCGACAATCGCGATGTCGGTCTCTCACAAAAGTTTACCGGCGCACCAAGCGTCGAAAGCGTTGTGTCGGCGCGGATGCAAGGCAAGCAGCCCGATATCCCATACACGCTTGACGACATGGCTGCCGATGCGGTCGGCGTGCTCGATCATTTGGGGATTCAACGCGCGCATGTCGTTGGCGCCTCGATGGGTGGGATGATCGGCCAATTGGTCGCCGCTGACTATGCCGAGCGCGTGCTCTCTTTCACGGCGATTTTCACATCCACCGGCAATCCGTCATTGCCGCCGTCAACGCCGGAAGCGATGGCTGTGCTCACCACGCGCGCGCCCGATCCCGGCAAGGATATCGAAGCCTATATCGAGCACGCGCTGCAAAGCGCGCGCACGATCGGCAGCCCTGGCTATCCGTTTGACGAGAAGATCATGCGCGAGCGGCTTAGGGCGGACGTACTGCGGTGCTACGAGCCGGCTGGCGTTGCACGCCAACTCGCAGCTATCGTGGCTAACGGTGATCGCCGCCCGAAGCTCGCAAACATCAAGGCGCCGGTTGTCGTTGTGCACGGCGATTCCGATCCGCTGGTGCCGATGACGGGTGGCAAAGATCTCGCCGCAAACGTGCCGGGCGCGGAACTCCGTATCGTGCCAGGTATGGGTCACGATTTGCCGCCGGAGCTCTACGACACGCTTGTGGACGCCATCGTTCGAGCCGCTGAGCGCAGCAGAGTCAGCGCGTGATCGTAAACTTGTCGGCGTGTTTTCCGGTAGCATTGGCGTAGTAGCTTTGGATCACGCGAAGGTCCGCTTCGTAGTCGCCGCTCGGCATGACGATTGCCGCCAGGCTTGCGGTCTTCGTGCTGTAGTCCAGGACGCTCAATATGAGTGGGACATTGGCGGCGCGCGCGATGTGATAGAAGCCGGTTTTCCATTCGCGCGTTGGGCTGCGCGTGCCTTCAGGTGGAATGGCAAGGATCAAGCGCGGCGCGGCCGCGAACGCGTCCGCCATCGCACGCACGACATCATTGGCGCCGGATCGATCGATCGGCACGCAGCCCAGCCATTTGATCAGCCAACCGAATGGGCCTTGCGTCAGACTCTTCTTGCCCATCCAGCGAAGCTTCACGCGATAAAAGCCCGCTGTCGCCAGCATGTTGACGCCATCCCAGTTCGAGGTGTGCGGCGCCGCCACGAGCACGGCTTTATCGAGTGCCGGCCAATCGCCACGCACCTTCCATCCGTTTAGCTGCAAATAAGACGCGCAAACGAGACGCGTAAGCGTGGCGCCCCATCCGTTCGCAGATGCGGGACGTGCAGTGTTCTGATCAATCGGCGTGTCAATTTTTGTTGGCGCGCCCATCGTCCCTCCGCTTGCATGGTGCGGCGCCCTCGATAGCATGAGGTGGCGGAGGAGGGCGTGCGATGTCTGACAAGAAGCGGCTCAACCGGCGTTCGTTCATGGGACGCATTCTGGGCGCCACCGTCGTAGGCGGATCGCTCGCCTCGCTCACCGGCTGCGCCACAGCGACGGGCGCTGGTGGCGGCTACTACACCGGACGCACCGATGCAGACAGCGGCCCGTACGCAGACCGCGCCGGCTACGGCCGCAGCGGCGTTTCCGATTCAGATTCCGGACCCTACGCCGATCCCGCTGGCCGCGGGCGCGGCGGCCAAGCCGGCGTCACCGACAATGACAGCGGCCCTTACGCCGATCCCGCCGGTCGTGGTCGCGGCTCAAGCGGCTACACTGACAATGACAGCGGCGCCTATGCCGACCCTGCCGGCCGCGGCCGTGGCGGACGAACCGGAATGACCGACTCCGATACTGGCGAATACGCCGATCCGGTTGGCCGTGGTCGTGGCCGTGGCGGCGGGACCGGCTTCACCGACAACGACTCAGGCGCCTACGCCGATCGCGCTGGCTACGGGCGCGGCGGTCGGCGCGGTCAATCGGGCCTAACCGATAGTGACCCCTCGGATCCCGTCGGCGACGGCAGACGCGGAACCTAGTCCTTCTCAGCGTAGCGCGCGTGCGCTTCGTGCGCCTTCTCTTCCAGCCAATCCATGCCGGCAACGCAAAGGCCGGAGACGATGAAGGTGAGGTGGATGATGGTGTACCAAAGCAGCTGCTGCTCGGTGTAGTTCGAGAGGTTCATGAAGATCTTGAGCAAGTGAATGCCCGAGATGGCGACGATCGAGGCGATCAGCTTGATCTTCAGGCCGCTGAAATCCAGCGTGCCCATCCATTCGGGGCGATCCTTGTCGCGATGCGCGGTTTCGATCTTCGACACGAAGTTCTCATAGCCTGAGAACAGGATGATGAGCACCAAATTCCCGGCCAGCGAGAGATCGACCAACGTCAGAACCAGGAGAATGATGTCGGTCTCATCCATGGTCAGCACCTGCGGCGCTTGCAAATAGAGTTCGCGGAAGAACGTGACGATCAGGATGCCGAGCGCCGCGATCAGGCCGAGATAGACCGGCGCCATCAGCCAGCGGCTCGTATAGATAAGCCACTCGATGAACGCCTCGAGGAAATTGGTGCGGTGGCGGGGCGTTTCGTTTTGGCTCATTCTGACCTCTTGCAAAAAGCCGGCGGAAACTAGTGGCGCCCTTGGGTCCCGCCAAGCCCGCTCGCGCTAGGGGAGGATTGCAGGTTTCGCTGACCGGGCCGATGATCCGAGGACGGGGAGGAAGACATGTACGAACACGGAATGATCGCACCGGTCGTTGCGCTGGTGATCTGGTCCATGATCATGCTGATCTGGCTCTACGGGACGCGCATCCCGGCGATGCAGAAGGCCAAGATCAAGCCGGGCGAGGCGACCAAAGCCCAGATGGAAGCGCTGCCTGGCGGGGCGCCAAACGTCGCCAACAACTACAACCACCTGATGGAGCAGCCGACGCTCTTCTATGCGATCTGCTTTTCGCTGCAGTTCCTGGATCAGGCCAACGAGATCAATATCGGCCTGGCTTGGCTCTATGTTGTGCTGCGCGTGGTCCACTCGCTGATCCAGGCGACGGTGAACATCATCATGATCCGTTGGTTGGTGTTTATGGCGGCGTCAGTGGTGCTTGGCGCGCTGACGCTTCACGCCGCGCTCGCCAGCGGCTTGGCCTGGTTCAACTGGCCGTCCTAACCGGCTCCGCCGACGCCAGCTTGCGCTGAATATTGCGCCAGCTGGCGTAGGCCAGCCCTGGGAAAACATGGCCGGTGGCGATGACGCCAAAGGCTACCAGCAGGTTTGTCTCGCCAAGCTCGCCCGCCAGAAGCGCATAAAGCACGATTGCGCTTCCGAGCATGAAGAAGGCCGACACAACGACCGCAAGAGCCGAGAAAATCAGCGTCAGCACGTTCGGGTTTCGCTTAGACTCGAAGGCGTCTCCTGGATCGCGCCACGCCCGCTCGTGCGCGACTTCAACCAGATGCGCGATCGTTATCTCGCGCTCGGCATCGCGCGCTGCCTGCCAGCGCACGGCAAATGATGGGCTGAGCACCGAAGTGATGAGCGCGATCGCCGGCGCCATCATGTCCGATCCCTCGTCGTCGAAGTAACGCAGCCAGACAAACTCGCTCATATCGACGTCGTACTTCGCGGCGAAGGCGGTCATGAATTCCTGCGCGTCGTCGCCGGTCATGCCGAGATCGCTGTAGAGACGGGTGTTGGCCGTAATGGTCTTGGCGCCCGTCTGGCATCTGGCGAGTTCGATGATCTCGGCCAGCACGTCGTCGTTGGCTTCGCTCACTCCGGCACGCGGCCTTCGGCATCCATGCGCGCGATCCATTCTTCGATCAGCGCCGCACCGCGTTCATCGACAAGTTGACGGCCGATCTCCGGCATCATCACGCCGGGATCGGTCGAACGCATGCGGTGGAGCAGGATCGAACGTTCCGGATGGCCCGGCTCAATCGCGAACTCAAACCCAGCCGAACCGCGGCCCGCCGCGACCGGCCGTTTGCCCACGCCCCAAGCAATAGGCTCGTGCTGCGACCAACGCAGATCCAGCCCCGACGTATGCGCCGGCCCTTGCGGGTTATGGCAATGCGCGCAGTTCACATCGAGGTATGCGCGGGCGCGCAAATCGAGCGGTTCACCTCGATTGTAGGCGTTCGG
Organism: Hyphomonadaceae bacterium; assembly: GCA_050184605.1. Taxonomy (GTDB): domain Bacteria; phylum Pseudomonadota; class Alphaproteobacteria; order Caulobacterales; family Aquidulcibacteraceae; genus Vitreimonas. Next base: position 326,888 of record JBFXAE010000001.1, read on the forward strand.
CACGAGCGGCGGATTGTCGGGAAGCTGGTCGATCAAATCGTAGGATGTGAGCCAAAGCGCGAGCTGATTGAAGAACGGACTGACCTCACCCGTGCCATCATCATACGACGGAACGCCAACATTGAGATTGCGCGCGCTTGGGCCGATTGGCGAGAGTTCGCCGCTAAGATCGTGGCAGGCTTTGCACTGATTGCGGTTCGGTACGGCCCATTCGAGCGCGATGGCCTGGCCTTCTTCGTTGATGAAGTTCACCGGGACGTTGGCGCCGATCGGTGAAAGCCGCGCCTCGGTCTGCGCTTCGTTCCAGACGTAAGGATACGCGACCCAACCTTCAGCGCGCCGGATCAGCAACCGCGTCTCCAGGAACCGTACGTTCTCTGCCGGCTGCCGCATGTCCGCGGCGAAGGCGAACGTCTTGATCAGCACCGTGCCGACGGGAAACTCGAACACGCCTTCGTCCCGATACTGCGCCTGTTGGCCGGGCGGGATGTAGACGTAACGAAACTTCAGCGCGCCATCGGAGTAGAGTGGCGTGTTGAGATCGTAGGGCGTCACGCGCTCATTTGGCATGCGCGCGCCCGCGTCTCGGAAGAAGCGGTAGGCCGAAAGCAGCTCCGGCGGCCGCTCTGCCGCGATCGCGGCCTGGTTCACCGGCGGCGCGTCCCGAGCAACCGCGCTTGTGACGAGCAGCAACGCAGCAAGCATTGCGACTCCCCCTCCCATCGAGAGGAGGGGGATGGGGGGCGGGGTGAACCGCCAGCGCTTGAAAAAATTCAGCTTGAACGAACGCATAGCCTGGACTTGCGGAGTTCCACCCCGCCCCTAACCCCTCCCCTCAAGGGGAGGGGAACGTGACTCAATTGCGAATCCGCACCCGCTCCGGCTCGGCAATCGCCACCAGCGGCGGCGGCGTCGGATCCGGGGCGGCCTCCGTCAGCGGCGAACCCGCAACGGCCATGCCGAGCGAAAGGAAACTGCCCTGGCCGGTGCGGCTCGAACGATTGTTCTGCACCACGATACGCACGAGTTCAGGGCGCGGCGTGCCGCCCTGCGAATACATGCTGGCGCCGTCCCACAATACGTCGGGAATAGGCACGCCGAGTTGACCGATCGCGGCCAAGTCTCCGGCCGGCGCATAGCCCGTGTTGCCGAAGGCGTTGTTGCGAATGACGATATCGCGGGCCAGCGGGTTGTAGTTCGCGTCCTGGAAGCTCTCGCGATAGGCGCTGATCAGCACGTTGACGGTGCCGTTGTCGCCGATCTCATTCTCGAACACGTGGACATTGCGATTGGCCATAATGAGCACGCCGGTGCCCGTCGGTACGCTGGCGACAATATTGCCGGCCGGTGCGAAGTTCGGCGTGTTGTTGTCGTTGATGACGTTCTCGAACACGCGGATCGAGTGGCCGCCTTGCTGCGGCAGGCCCGGCAGATCGAACACCAAGATGCCGCCCGTATTGCGGGTGGCGTGGTTGTCGAAGACGTCGGCGTTGTAGCTGTTCTCGATCTCGATGCCGGCGACGTTGTACTCGGCCAGGTTCTCGCGAACGATGATGTTGCGCGATTGGCCGACATAAATGCCCGCGTCAGAGGCGCCGCGCGCGATCGAGCGCTCGATCAGCACGTTGTCGCAATTCACCGGGTAGAGGCCATAGGCCCCGTTTTCGGCGTGTGGACCGCGCGTCCACTCAACGCGCACCTCCCGGATGGTGATGCCGTTGCAGTCGCGCGCCTTGATGGCGTCGCCACGGGCGTTCTCCACAGCGAAGCCGCGTAGCGTCACGTTGTCTGAGGTTATGAGCAATCCTTCGGCGCCGCGGCTCTGGTTGTTGAAGGAGAGGATCGAGCGCTCGTGGCCGTCGCCACGGATGGTGACCCGATCAACGTCGAGCGAAAGACCGCTGGTGATTTCAAAGCGGCCGCGCGCGAGTTGCACCGTGTCGCCGGGCCGCGCCTCGATCAGCGCCGTCTGCAATTGTTGCTCAGCGTCGGGGCCGGGGCGGATTCGCCATGTCCGGGCGTCCGCCTCCGACACACTTGTAATGACCATCGCCGCAACCGCGGCGGCTGCAATGAGCCGCATGTTCACTCCCCAAGAAATTTGCCGGGAGCTTCGCCGCCGGGGCCGTGTCTGTAAAGGAGAGCGGGCGCCGCAGCGTCCTTGACCCAGCGCTCAGCGCCGGAAACGCGCGGCGATGTGGATGACATCGCGGACAAGCGTGGGGTGGCGCGCCGCCAAGAGTCCGCCCAATACGGTCACAGCCAAGGTCACAAGCGGGCGGTCGCGCACGATGTCGCCCAGACCGAGCGGCAGGTCGTCCATGAGCTGTGCCTGCGCGATGGCGGCTTCGCGTTCGTGCTTGCGCTTCCGCAGCGCAGCGATCAGCGCGAAGACCGCGACCACAAGCGCGGCCGAGAGCGCCACGATCGCAGCTGCGGCAGCGGGTCCAACATTGGGTTCGATCAGCGCGTAGAGCGCAAAGCCCAGCGCGAAGACGACCATGACCACAGCCGCGGCGGCCGCGGCGGTCGCCACAACAGCTGCCATGGCGCGATCGAACATTAGCGGCGGCTCCCGAGGAGCAGGCCGATGACGATACCGATGCCGAGCGCCGAGCCTGCCACAGCCAGCGGCCGCTCTTTCCACTGACGCTTCATATAGCGATGGGCGTCATCAATGCCGTCTTCGATAGCGGCGTGCGCTGCTTCGTAGGCCTCTTCGGCGCGTTCGCGCGCCTCTTCGGCGAGTTCAGCCGCTCGGCTCATTCTGTCCTTGGCCATGGCGAAAAGCTCCTTGCACTTTTCTATAGGAGATCGGGTAGGTTCGCCCGCACGCAAGCCTCTGCGGCGAACCGCACCCCTGGAAACAGAAGCGCATGAGCGAGCCAAAAGTTCCCTTCGACCGATCAAAGACTTGGCCGCTCGTTTTGGTTATCTGCCTTAACCTTATTCCGGTGATCGGCGTTCTGTTCTGGGGGTGGAGCGCGTTCGCGCTGATCGTTCTCTACTGGCTTGAGAATCTCGTCATCGGTGTGCGGACGCTAGCCAGCATGATCGCCAACGCAGCGGTGACAGGCGGTGTGAACTGGCTGGGCGCGCTCTTCTTTGGCGGGTTCTTCACCCTGCACTACGGCCTGTTCTGTTTCGGGCACGGCGTGTTCGTCATGTCGATGTTCGGCGGTCCCTTCTACGGTGAGTCAGCTATCGACCTGGGCGGCGCGGTCGCGGCGCTGTTTGCGACGCAATCCAACCTGGTCATCGGCTTTGCCTCGATCGTGGCGTGGCAGGCGGTGCAGTTCGTCCGTTTCCTGGTTGGCGGGGAGGTGCGGCGCACCAATGTCGTCGCGCTGATGGGGGCGCCTTACCCGCGTATCATCACGCTGCACATCGCAATCATCTTCGGCGGCTTCGTCCTTATGCTGCTGAACCAGCCGGTGTCGGGCATCCTCGTCTTGGCGCTGGTAAAGATGGCCTATGACGTCGCCGGCGTGCTGCGGGATACGCAAAAGGAGGAAACCGCAGACGCCGCCGTCACCGCGCCAAGCGCCGTGCCGCCTCAATAATCCGCAAGGTCTCGTCCCATATCCCAAGCGCGGGGATGCGTTCGGGCGCGACGAAAGCGGCGTCGGTCGCGTCGTCACCGGGGCGCGGCTCGCCGGCAGTCCAACGCACCGCGTAGTCGATCAACACGTAGTGGCGATCGCCCATCGGGACATCGACCACATCGATCAGGCCGATGATCTCGCCCGCGCAGCCGGTTTCCTCGCGCAGCTCGCGCAATGCGGCGTCGGCGGCGCGCTCTCCCCATTCGATGCGTCCGCCGGGCAAGGACCATTCGCCTTCGCGCGGCGGCGCGCCCCGGCGGATCAGCAGCACCTCGTCGCCCCGAAAGCAAACGACCCCCGCCGCCGCGACTGGCCGTCTGTCTTGCGCCTCGTTCATGCCATCCTCCGGGTCGAGCATGATTTAGTGCGATGAGGCCGGAGGCGTCGATGGCGCGCGGAATGTCCCTGATTGTCCTGCTGGTCGTTTCGGCTGCGGGTATCGCCACGGCGCAGACGGGGCGACTCACTGCCGAAGAGGCGCGGCGCGAACTCTATGGCGTCGAGCTTGCCGGCGTGAATGAGCTTGCCGGCGATCAATGGAGCGAGTGCATCGAGCCGGGCGGACGCACAATCTATCGCCGTGGCGGCCAAGCGCAGGAAGGGCGCCTCGAAATTCGACCGGACGGTCGGGCCTGCTTCAACTATCCGCCCGATACCTATCACTCATGCTTTGCCGTGACGCGCGAGGGTGAAAATTATCGCTTCGATAGCTTCGTCACCCACACTGTGCGGCGCAACGTGCGTGATTGTGGGTCGGTGAATGATGCGTTCGTACGTTTGGGCGCTTCTTCCTGAAAATAATCGAAAATTTGGAACAACCCGGCGCGTTGCGAGCGCCGATAACGAAGAAGCGCGCCGCTTTCGCGACGCGCTTCTCTTGGACATTCGTCCTTAGCTCTGTCGAGCGTCTCAACCTAGAGACACTCTGGCGCGGCCTACCGGCGCTTCGCCTTCTTCGCTGCCTTCTTCTTGGCAGTCTTGCGCGGGGCCTTCTTGGCGGCCTTCTTCGCCGTCGTCTTCTTCGCGGCCTTCTTGGCCTTCGACTTCTTCGCGACCTTCTTGGCCGCCTTCTTTGCTTTCTTAGCCATGCCCTGGCTCCTTCTTAGTTACGGCAACGCAGCCGCAGTACGTCGTCAATTAATCTGTTGCAAGCACATTCGCCAGCGAAAAAATTCTGCGCGCTGAATCTGCAACAGCAACGCCTGTGTGATTCGCACTCATCGATGTTGAGTCACACGCATCGTTTCGATGCGCGCATCACTCGAACAACACGCGCGGGTTCATCACGTTCGCCGGATCGATCGCGCGCTTCACCGCGCGCATCAGCGCCAACGATTCGCTGTCCTTGAAGCGCGCGAGGTCAGCGCGGCGCGCGACTCCGATGCCGTGTTCAGCCGAGATCGAACCGCCAAGCGCGGTGGCGATCTCGTAGACCGTCTGTGTCAAAGCGGGACCGGGGAAGACGGCGGGGTCGGCGCCGATCGGCTGCATGGCGGTGTAGTGGAAGTTGCCGTCGCCCATGTGACCGAAGGCGACGATACGCACGCCAGCGAGCTTCGCTTCAAGCGCCGCATTGGCCTTCGCAAGAAACTCCGGCGTCTTCGAAACCGGCACGCTGATGTCATGCGAAACTTGGGCGCCTTCGGGCTTGTGACCGGCCGAAATCATCTCCCGCAAAGCCCAGAAATCCCTTGCCTGGCTTGCGTTTTCAGCAATCAGCGCGGTTTCGGCTTCGCCCGCATCGATGGCTGCCGCAAGCGCGCCTTCGATGGCGTCGCGCAGGCCTTCGACGTGCGCGGCTTCGAACTCGATGAGCACCGCAAGCGCGCCTGCGCCGCCCAGCGGGTCGCGCACGCTCGCCACGTTCTTGACCGTCACCTCGACCGCCAAGCGGTTCATCACCTCGAACGCCGAGACCGCCCCGGTCGCCGCCTTCATCCGGTGGAGCAGAGCCAGCGCGTGATCTGCGGAGGGGACCGCCAGCAGCACGACCTCGCGTGCCGCCGGCTGTGGGTAAAGTTTCAGACAGGCGGCGGTGACGATGCCGAGCGTCCCCTCGGCGCTGATGAAGAGCTGCTTCAGGTCGTAGCCGGTGTTGTCCTTCCGGAGACCCTTCAGGCCGGAGAAGACGCGACCGTCCGGCAGCACCGCTTCGATCCCGAGCACAAGGTCGCGCATCATGCCGTAACGCAGCACATGCACGCCGCCTGCGTTCGTCGAGATGAGACCGCCGATCGTCGCGCTGTGTTCAGCAGCGAGGCTGAGCGGGAACAACCGATTCGATTCGGCCGCCGCGCTCTGAACATGAGCGAGGATCACGCCCGCTTCCGCGGTGAGTGAGTCGTTGGCTGCATCGATCTCGCGGATGCGGTTCATGCGGCGGAGTGAAATGAGGACTTCGCCATCTGGGATCTGCGCGCCGACAAGGCCGGTATTGCCGCCCTGCGGCGTGATCTTCGCGCCTGCAGCGGCGCAGAGCGTCACGATGGCGGCCACCTCATCTGTTGTGGCTGGATAAGCGGCAAAAGGCGTCTGGCCACTATATCTGCCACGCCATTCACTCAGATGCGGGGCCAGCAGCTCGGGATCGGCGACGACGTTCTTGGCCCCGATACGGGCGGCGATTTGGTTTGCGAGATCGGACATGTGAGTCCGACTCTAACGTGGCGCGGCAGCCCGGGCGAGGCGGTCGCGGATGGCTTCGGCCAGTCCATCGCCGGGAATCGGTGCAACGGCGATTGTGTCAGCGCCCATCGCATCGAGCGTGCGCAGATGTGCGTAGAGGTTGGCCGCTGCTTCAGTGAGATCGCCGGTGGCCGAAAGCGTAAGCCCGCCCTCGTGGGCTTCGGCGCCGAACGCGAGGTAGGCGGCGCCGGGTGGTGGCGTCACAGCGTCGAGCACGATGCGTGCGCGCGGCGCGTAATGGCTCTCCATCATGCCGGGTGCGGCTATGGCGCTAGTGGCGGGCGAAGCGAGCGGGCCCGTGATGGCTTCGATGGCCGCGCGGCCGATGGCGCCCGGGCGCAGCAAAGTGGCGCGCCCCTCTGCGTCGATTGCCACGATGGTGGACTCGATGCCCACGCCGGCCGCGCCGCCGTCGAGAATGAGATCCACGGCTTCTCCGAGATCAGCCGCCGCATGCGCGGCGGTGGTGGCGCTGACATGGCCGGAGCGATTGGCGCTGGGCGCAACCACTGGTCCGCCGAACGCCTCGAGCAGTTCGCGCGCCATCGGGTGCGAGGGAGATCGCAGCGCGATCGTGCTGAGGCCCGCGCACGCAAGCTCGGCCACCGGGCTCTCAGCGCGGCGCGGCGCCACGATCGTGAGCGGCCCTGGCCAGAACGCTTCAGCGAGCGCCCGCGCCTTCGGATGCAGGATCGCGTGCCGCTCGGCGTCCGCATTACCTAAAACGTGACTGATCAGGGGATTGAACTGCGGCCGGCCTTTAGCGGCGAAGATGCGCGCCACGGCGCGCGGGTTCGTGGCGTCGGCGCCGACGCCATAAACCGTCTCGGTCGGAAAAACGACCAATCCGCCCGCCCGCAGAATATCCGCCGCCCGCGCAATGCTCATGGCGCGCGCGCAGCCTGAACGCGGATGATCACGTCGACGTTGCGAGAGACCATCTCCGAGCCCTCGACATTGTCACCGAGGTTGAAGTCCTCGCGGTCAAGGGTGATGGTCCCGTTCATCATGGCGGTATTGCCGTCGATGAGGAGCGTGAAGGGCAGTGAGACGTTGCGCTCACGCCCCTTGATCGTGAGTTCGCCGCGCGCCTCATAGCCGTCGCCCCGGCGGCGGAAATCATCTGCGCGGAACGTGGCTGTAGGATGCGCCGCGGTGTCGAACCAGCCCGGTTCGCGCATTGCGGCGTCGTGCGCGGCGATACCGTTGCTGGCTGAGCCCGTCTCGATCGTCACTGCAACGGCTGACCGCTCCAGGTCGTTCGGGTCGAAGCGAATGTCGGCTTGCCAACGGCTGAAGCGGCCCTCGATGCGAGACGCGCCGCCCGCGCCATCATCGAGGGTGAAGGCGTAGGCGATGGAGCTGCGCGCGGGGTCGACGCGCCAGGAAGGCGCGGCGCCTGCGGGTTCGGGAGCGAGCGTCTCCGTCGTGGCCGGCGCCTCGGTCGTGGCGGGCGCTTCCACCACTTCGAAGGACGATTGCGCTTGCGGCGCCGTCGCCGCCGCGCCGCCCCCGAACACATAGAACCCGCCCGCTGCGAGCCCGATCAACGTGGCGGAGAACCCAACGCCGATAATGGCGAGGCGAATGGGATCCTTCGGCTGCGCATCCTTCTCGAATGGCGCGCGCAATCCCGGGAGCATGTGCGCCAGCACCGCGTCCTTGTCGAAGAAATGGTGTTTCAGCGCCGCCAGCACATGCAGACCGGCCAAGCCGATTGCCGCGTAGGCCAGCAGCTCGTGCGCCTCCATGGCCGCGTCCGCCACGTCCGCGCGCAAGCCTTCACCGGCGGCGTTCAAGCCGAACAGCGCCGGCACTTGAAAAAGACCAAACCAATGTGTCGCCACCGGCAGCGGCGCATCGTCGTGGATTGACCAGCCCGTCGAAACATAGAGCCAGCCCGAAAGCGGAATGCCGATCATCAGCGCGTAGAAGGCCCAGTGCGTCGCCTTGGCGGCAAAACGCTCCCAGCCCGGCATATGCTCGGGCAAAGGCGGCGGCGGATTGGCGAGCCGCCAACCCAACCGCACCAGCGAAAGCGCCAGCACGGTCAGGCCGATCGACTTGTGCAATTGATACGCCCGGAAGACCTCGGCGCTGATGTCGCCGTCTTCCGCGCGCCCGTGCATCCAGAGGCCCAGCGGGAACAGGAACAGAATGGCAGCCGCGATCGCCCAGTGCAGGACGATCGCGACGGCTGTGTAACGCTGGGCCGTTGCCGCCATTTAGTTGACCGGCTCCCGTGTCGTGTTTCCAGGCACCGGCGCGCTTTCGATCGGCCGCGTGAACTCAGCTTCGATCAGAATCTCGACCGCATCGCTGACGCCGTCATTGCCGGCGCGCGGCAGGAGTTCGTTGACGCCGAACTGCGAGCGCTGAATCGTGCCGCGGGCCGAAAAGCCAATCGAGGAGATCTGCATCCCCATCGGGTGGGGGCTATGGCTGCCGCCATAAGTGACATCCAGCGTCAACGGATGGGTTTGGCCCTTGAGCGTCAGATCGCCGGTCACGCGCGCGGTGTTGGGGCCAGTCTGCTCGACGCTGGTGGAGATGAAGGTCGCGGTCGCGAAGCTGGCGGAGTCCAGCCAAGACGAATTCTGCAGCTCCGCATCGAAGTCTCGATTGCCCGTGTAGGGCGTGTCGAGCGACGTCACGTCGACCGTCGCCTGGACTGTCGATTGCGCCGGGTTCTCGGCATTGAAGTTGAGCGTGCCCGATACCGTGTTGAAGCGCAGTGTGTAGTGCGCGAGCCCGAAGTGCTGCGCGCGGACCGTCACTGTCGTGTGATGCGGATCGAGCGCGTACTCGCCGCTCGGCGCGTTCACCTCGGCGGGTGGCGCTTCGGTGGTCGCCGGCGTCTCGGCGGGCGGATTGCACGCGGCCAGAGTGAAGGCGGCTGCCGCCGCGAACAGAAGTCTCATTCAGGGTTCTCCCTCGGTGGAACCAGCAATGTAGAGCCGCCATCGCCAACGGCTACCGGGCACATAGGCGTAACCTAGCCAATGTCGCGACCCGGGCAACGCTTAGCTCCGAACGAATTCGGCCTCGATGACGAGTTGAACGTCTTTGCCGGTGAAGGCGCGCCAATCGTTTATGCCCCACGCAGTGCGGTCGATCGTGCCTTGCGCCGAGAAGCCGAGCACGCGAGATCCGCCCCGTAGTAAGTCGGTTGTGTCGCCCACGAACGTGGCGTCAAGCATAGCGGGGTGGGTCTGGCCGTTCATGGTGAGATCGCCGGTGATGCGGCCGGTGTGCTCGCCGGTGCGTTCGATGGAAGTCGAGACAAACGTGATCGTCGGGGTCGTTCGTGCGCCGAGCGCGCGGCCGATGGCTTGATCGAACGCGCGTTCGCCTTGCGCGTTGAGAACTCCAGTGTTGACGCTGTCCGCATCGACGCTGGCGCTGAGTTGTGACCGAGAGGGATCAGCCGGATCGAGCGTTAGCGTAGCGGCTTTTGTGTCGAAGCGCGCGGTGAACCAGGCGAGCCCCTGGTGCTGGATGCGAAAGAGGACGCTGGCATGCCGGGGATCAAGGCGATACTCGCCGGCCGGCAGGTCGACTGCGATGGAATAGGACGGCGCGGCCTGCGCCGCGGGTGCTTCCTGCGCCTCAGCTGGCGCTGGCAGGCTCGCGCATGCAGCGAGGGCGAAAGTAAAAATCAGAGCGGAAAGGCGCATGGCGGTCCTCCTGTCCCGGCGCTGAAGTGTAGGTGGCATTGTGTCGACAAGAAGCACTCGCGCGACCGGCAAGTGCGGCTATTGTGCGCGCCGGAGGTCCACGCAATGCCCTACGCCGCACCCATCGCCGACATGCGCTTCGCGCTCGAAGCGTGCGCCGACTTTTGGTCGCTGCGCGAACGCTATCCGGATCTCGACGAAGACACACTCCTGGCTATCCTTGAAGGCGCGGGTGCGTTGGCGGCCGACACCTTAGCGCCGCTCAACCGAAGTGGCGATCAGGCGGGTGTGGCTCTAAAAGATGGTGTGGTAACCACAGCGCCCGGCTTTCGGGAAGCTTACAACGCCTTCAAGCAAGGCGGCTGGCAGGGGCTCGCGGCTGACCCCGCGTACGGCGGACAAGGCCTGCCGCGATCGCTGGCGCTTGCGGTGATGGAGACGGTGCACGCCGCCAACATGAGTTTCGGACTGCTGCCGATGCTGACGCTTGGCGCCATCGAAGCGATCGAGCAGCACGGAGCGCCGGATCAGAAGCAGCTTTATCTCGAGAAGCTCATCTCCGGTGAATGGACCGGGACGATGAACCTTACGGAGCCGCAAGCGGGCTCCGATCTCGGCGCGCTCACCACCAAAGCCGTGCCGCGAGCCGATGGCTCGTACGGCATCACCGGTCAGAAGATTTTCATCACCTGGGGCGAGCACGATCTTGCGCCGAACATCATCCACCTCGTGCTTGCGCGGATCGAAGGCGCGCCCGCGGGTTCGAAGGGCATATCGATGTTCATCGTGCCGAAATTCCGGGACGAGGACGGCTCGCGTAACGCCGTGCGCTGCATTGGCGTCGAGGAGAAGATGGGCATCCACGCGTCACCCACCTGCACGCTGGCCTACGAAGGCGCGACCGGCTGGCTGATCGGCGAAGAGAACCGCGGCCTCCACGCCATGTTCACGATGATGAATGCGGCTCGGCTCAATGTCGGCATGGAAGGCGTCGCGGTCGCGGAAGCAGCGTACCAAAAAGCGCTGGCCTACACGAAAGAGCGCAAACAGGGCGGCGGTTTCATCATCCAGCACCCCGACGTGCGCCGGATGCTGATGACGATGAAGGCCAAAATCCAAGCCGCGCGCGCCATCTGCTACGCTACCGCCGTCGCCGCCGATCGCGGCGACAAAGCGCGCGAGGACTTGTTGACGCCGCTCGCGAAGGCCTGCGGCACCGACGTCGGCGTCGAGGTCACGAGCCTCGGCGTGCAAGTGCATGGCGGCATGGGCTTCGTCGAAGAGGGGGGCGCCGCGCAATTCTATCGCGACGCCCGCATCGCCCCGATCTATGAAGGCACCAACGGCATCCAAGCAATCGATCTCTACGGCCGCAAACTGCTCGGCGATCGCGGCGAAGCCATGGGCGTGCTCATCGCCGAAGCACGCCAGACGGCAGGCTCGGGTCATTCGAAGTTTCTCGCGGCTATCGAAGCGCTCGAAGACGCCACCGCCTACATGCTCAGCGCCCCGCGCGAAGACGCGCTCGCGGGCGCCTACGCCTATCTCCAACTTGCGGGCGACGTGGTCGGCGGCATGTTGCTCATCCAAGGCGGCGTCCGCGACGCCAATCCAGAGCAAGCCGCACTGCTCCGCTTCTATGCGCGCACAATCCTGGCCCGCGCGCCGTCCCGGCTGGCGGAGATCAAGCTAGGGGCAGCGGTGCTGGCGTCTGAAGATTTTGCGAGCTGATCAGACAAAAACGGACGCCCGCTCCTCGCTGTTTTTCAGTCGGGGTCGAAAGCGGGCATTGATTGGAATTTGTCTGAGCGGCCGCTGCTGGCCCGATAGCCGACCTCGGTCATTCCGGGGCATCGCGTAGCGATGAGCCCGGAACCTGGGGACAAGTGACGAGACCGTTGCCTGGCTTCCGGATCGCGCAGGCGCGTCCGGAATGACGAAAGGGCCAATCCTATCCAGGGATACACGCCAGCGTTTGCAGGTTGGAGCGCGGGGCTCCGCCCCGCATCGCCTTCAAGCTTTCAAGCACTTGCGCCCAATGCGGGCCGAAGGCCCGCGCTCCAATTGTGTGTGATACGCACGAACTTATCCAACACCTCAAAAACGCCCGTACACTGAGCTCCGCCGCACACGGGAGATTTCGAAGACGTCCGAAACTTTGGAATGTGCGGCAACGGTCGGCGGGAAGATCGAGCAATCGGTCGAATGTTTGCGGGGAGTGAAACCGCAAAGCCCAGAGCAACGGAAGCTCTGCCCGTAGCACCGGCGAAAAGAGCATGGAGCTAAGCCCCAGAGGGAAGAGCCGTCGATGGCGGTTGGTCCCCGAACATCCATCGTTCAGGTGGCGAGCCGGCGAAAGCCGGCGTTCAACAACTCCTCGGTCTCAAGCCGGGAAAAACGATCGCGAAAACGGGGCGCGCGAAGCGCGCGGCGGAGTTCAGAGATGAGCTTCGCATCCCAACAGAGACGACTCAGCGCGGATCGCGCGCCCCGGCTCCCATTTTAGGGATAGGGATTGGGGATAGCGAAGCTCGCCCGCGGCGGTGGCGCGAGAACGCGGACATATGTGCGCGTCCCTAATCCCTAATCCCTCACTTGGGCTTCCGCCGCGTGCGCTAGCCCCCATCGCTCAGCCGGGCTAACCTCGCCCCATGTCGATGGACGGCCTTGAAGACGACGTCGCACCGGCGCGGATAAAGCCGCAGCTCGTGTATCCGCTTGGCGAACCGCCTGAGCCTGGCGTGGCGCGCGAGATTGCGCCCGGCGTGCACTGGGTGCGCATGCCGCTGCCGTTTGCGCTGCAATGGATCAATCTGTGGCTCCTCGAAGATGGCGACGGCTGGACCATCGTCGACACCGGCATCGCCATGGAGCAAACGCGCGAACACTGGCGCGCAATCTTCGAAGCCAAGCTCAACGGCAAACCAGTCAAGCGCGTGATCTGCACCCACATGCACCCAGATCACATGGGCCTTGCCGGTTGGATCTGCCGCAAGTTCAACGCAACGCTCTGGATGAGCCGCCTCGAATACATCACCGGGCGCATGCTGGTCGCGGACACTGGCCGCGAAGCGCCGGAGGAGGGCGTGGAATTTTATCGCGCCGCCGGCTGGGATGAGAACGCGCTCGATAGCTACAAGGTGCGCTTCGGCGGCTTCGGCAAAGCGGTGTCGAAAATGCCGGACGCGTTCAAGCGCATGGAGGATGGCGATGTCGTCGAGATCGGCGGCCGCCCGTGGCGCGTCATCACCGGCAACGGCCATTGCCCTGAACACGTCTGCCTCTGGCAGGAAGAGCTAAAGCTCTTCATCTCCGGTGACCAAGTCCTGCCGCGCATCAGTTCCAACGTCTCGGTGTTCCCAACAGAACCAGACGGCGATCCGCTCGCCGACTGGATCAACAGCTGCAAGAAGCTGCTTCAGGTCATGCCGAACGACGTGCTCGTGCTTCCAGCGCACAACGAGCCGTTTCACGGCCTGCACGAGCGCCTGCAAAATCTGATCGACGGCCACGAAAAAGCGCTCGCGCGCGTGCATGATCGCATTGCGAAAGAGCCGCGCCGGGCCGTTGATCTCTTTGGCGCCTTGTTCGCGCGCAAGATCGGCCCCGATCTCATCGGCATGGCGACGGGCGAAGCCATCGCGCACGCCAATTGCCTGATCGGGCGGGGGCTTGCGAAGCGCGTCGTCGATAGCGAAGGTATCGCCCGTTATGTCGCCACCTGAACGCAATCCCGAGCATCGCTCGTCGAGCCCGATGATCCTGTTCTGTACGGGCGCGGGGCTTTGCGTGCTCGCTTACTTCCTCGGTGTTGGCGCCGTCCTTGGCGCGCTTTTCACCGGCGGCGATCCCGCCATGGTGGTTGGCGGCCTTTTGGCGGCAATCAGTTTGGGCATCGCCACATTGCTTGGTTTCGTGCTGATGCTGATCGGCGGCGTCTGGATGATTGGCCAAGTCATCGCCGATCAAAGCGGCGGCGCCGAAGAAAAGCGCTATCGCGATGTCGAACGCTAGGGGCAATCACGCATGATCGTTTCTACTACCTTTGAAGTCGCCGGGCGCAACATCGCCCAGCACCTCGGCCTGGTGCGCGGCAACGTTGTGCGCTCGCGCTTTATTGGCCGCGATATCGTAGCGGGCCTGCGCATGATCGTTGGCGGCGAGATTCACGAATACACGAAGCTCTTGGCCGAAAGCCGCGAGCAGGCGCTCGATCGCATGATTCAGCACGCGCAATCGCTTGGCGCTGATGCGGTTATCGGCGTGCGATTTGAAACGACAGATGCGGGCGCGGGCCAAGCCACGGAAGTGCTGGCCTACGGCACCGCAGTTAAGCTCGGTTGACGCGCCGGCGCGGCATGCGCCAAGCGCCACGCCATCAGCATCACCACGCCAGCGGAGACATCGATCATCAAACCGAACGCCGTCACGAACATGATGTGATGGATGAGCAGGTGTGAAGCGGGCGCGGCCGCGAGTTCGCCGAGGCGCCAGTCAGCTGCGCGCTGCAGGCCCCAGTCAAAGAAAGCGCCCGCAGCAAGAACGCCGGTGGCGATCACCAGCCAGAGCGGCACATGCGGCAGGTCGAGCGGCAGCCCGGCAATCATGTGCGGCGCCGTGTAGGCGACAATCATCAAGCCGTAGGCCGGGGTCAGCCAAGCGTGCGCCAGCGCCTTGAAGGTGGTTTCAGCCGGCCGTCCCGCTGCAGTGGCGAGGCGCGCCGCTTCGCCCACGCTCCAGCGCGTGTCCGCAAACAGCCGCCACACGAAAAGCGTGCCGATAGCCCCGGCCAAGCCCACGAACATGCCGACAACGAACGCCGCGAATGCCGGGCCAACCAGCCCCAGCCAATCCACACGCACCGCTTCGCCGTTCAACAGAACGCGCGCCGCCAGCAGCGCGAGGCCCAAAACAGCCAGAGGTGGAGAGAAAAGCGAAACCGCGCCAAGCGCGAGCGCCGTCAATGCGGCAGCGAGAGCGCGGTCAGCGCCCAAACGGCTTGCAGCGCCCGGGAGGGGCGCTGCAAGGGCTCGGTGGAGTCGTCCGTTCATGGCTCATGGTTTGAGCCATCGTCGTGAATTGCGCGTAAACGCTAAGATAACCAAGCGTTTACTGTAATCGCCAAGGCGTTACTCGCGGCCCACGCCTCGACCGCTGCGCCGACGGCGCTCCGCCGGCCGTTCTTCTTGTTGAGCGGAACTTTCACTTTGTTGTGCGGCCTGCTGAGCGGCGACCTCGGCGTTGTGAGCTTCACGCTGAGCGCGTTGCTCCCCGGCCGCTCGTTGCCAAGCCGCATCATTCGGGTGGGCCAACGACGCAAAAATCGAGTCGTAGGCAGCGGCCGAGTTTGAGCCAGCGCAGAACGCGCGGATTTCGACGCCCGGGCGGATCAGCACCGCGCCGTAAACAGTCTTGCTCGGGCCGCGCAATTCAGCCCGCTGCACCGGCCAGGCGCCGCTCGTGTCAACTGTTTGCGAGACCAAGGTCGCCGGCGACCCTTCGAAGAAATCGCGGATCGGGGACGCGTACGTCACCCAGGCATCCGCGGGGATCGGATCGCGGGTGTTCATCGCCGCTTCGGCCGAGCTGTTTGCTGTGTTCGGGTTATCGGCGCCGAAAAAGTAGCAATCGTTTGTGGGATTGAACGCCAACACGGCCGTTTGTCCGCCCGCACCCCGCGGCTGGACGCGCCAGCCTGACGGCGCATTGAAAGTGAGGCGCCCAGCTGGGTCGGTGTATTGTTCGGCCGCGGCGACGCCGCCCGCCAGAAGTCCGACGCCAAACACGGCGGCCAGCGCGAGATTGCGCATCCGGTAGTCCTCCAAACCTGCCCTCAGGGCGGAATTTCGCCTTCCGTCGCCCACAGTCAAGACCGGACTATGCGCGCTCACGCTAGATTGCGCGCGGGAACCGCCTATTGTGGTGAAAACGAGGTGAGGAACCCATGGGTCTGCGCGGAAAAACCTTATTCATTACCGGCGCCAGCCGCGGCATTGGCCTGGCCATCGGTCTCCGCGCCGCGCGCGACGGCGCCAAAGTTGTGATCGCAGCCAAGACGGCCGAGCCGCACAAAAAGCTGCCGGGCACGATCTACTCGGCCGCCGAAGAGATCGAGAAGGCGGGCGGGCAAGCGCTCCCAGTCGTCGTCGACGTGCGCGAGCCCGATAGCGTGAAGGCGGCTGTAGAGGCGGCGGCGGAGAAATTCGGCGGCATCGATATCTGCGTGAACAATGCGAGCGCCATCCAACTTACAGGCACGCTGCAGACGGATATCCGCCGTTACGACTTGATGAACCAAGTCAACGCGCGCGGGACGTTCATCACGTCGCGCACCTGCATTCCGTATCTGAAGCAATCGTCGAATCCGCACGTGCTGATGCTGTCGCCGCCGCTCGATATGAGCCCGCGCTGGTTCGCCGGCCACGTCGCTTACACGATGGCGAAGTACGGCATGAGCATGTGCGTGCTCGGCATGGCCGAAGAGTTCAAGGACGATGGCATCGCCTTTAACGCGCTGTGGCCGCGCACCGGCATCGCCACCGCCGCGATCGAGTTCGCGCTCGCCGGCCAAGAGGGCATGAGCCATTGCCGCAGCGTCGACATCATGGCCGACGCCGCCTACGCGATCTTCAACAAGTCTGCGCGCGAATGCACCGGCAACTTCTTCATCGATGATGTGCTGCTCTATGCCGAAGGCGAGCGCGACTTCGATAAGTACCGCATCGATCCGACCAAATCGCTTATGCCGGATTTCTTCGTGCCGGAGAACACGCCGCTGCCGCCGGGCGTCAGCATGGGACCGAAGGCTTAGGCCTCGCCGCGCAGCTGCGCGCTGATCCGCGCCGCAGCGCCGTCGCGGCCGTCGAGCCAGATACCGAAGAAGTGACGCCGGAAATTCGGCCAGCGCACCTCGCAGCGCTGTGCGCCGTTAAGATAGAACACCGCCGTCTCCTGGCTGGTGCTGACGCCGGTGAAGCGATCGCCTTGTGACACGCTGGTGAAGCAGCGCTCCAGTTGTGTGCGCAGCGGCGCTAGCCGCTCCGCGCCGCCGGCGCCACGCGAACTCATCTCGCGGATTGAGCGGTTGATCAGCACGTTCGCGCCAGCCGCGCGATCATAAGTCAGCGTCAGCGCAAATGGCCGCTCCCAGGAGAACGCGCCGCCATTGGCATAGAGCTCCGCATTGAAAAGCCGGATCGAAAGCACGCTGTAGGCCGCTTCGCCAACCTTCTCCGCACCAGGCAGTGCGCGCGCCACTTCGCTCGGGTTCGCCGCGGCAGGACCGGCGAAGAGCAGCGTTAGGGCGGCGAGGGCGGTCAGGATCTGGCGCACGACATGGTCTCCGGCGGTATGAACGCTGGATACGGACAAAAGGCGCCAATGGATTGGCGGAATTCGGCGTAGGCGTGGCCGGCGGGGCTGTAGGATTCGGGCTGGGTGCATCGTCCTCGAATACGTAGGTCGTTGCGGCGCATTTCCGCAATCGCTCTGCGGAATATCGAACGCCCCTAGCCCAACTCGGTTCGCGCCCCTATGTCGGCGCCTCCGAGACAACAAGTTCCGAGTCGCCTCTTGCAGCCCATCATCACGATTAAAGACGTCAGCAAGACGTATAAGTCCGGCGTCCAGGCGCTGAAGCCCGTGTCGCTCGACATCATGAAGGGCGAGATCTTCGCGCTGCTGGGGCCGAACGGGGCCGGCAAAACGACGCTCATCAACATGACCTGCGGGATCGTGAACCTCTCCACAGGCACGATCATCGCCGACGGCCACAACATCATCACCGAGTACAAAGAGGCGCGCAAGAAGATCGGCCTCGTGCCGCAGGAGCTTCACACGGACGCGTTCGAGCGTGTGATCGATACGGTGAATTTCAGCCGCGGGCTGTTCGGGTTCGCGCCGAAACCGGCCTACATCGAAAAGGTGCTGCGCGATCTTTCGCTTTGGGACAAGCGCAACGCCAAGATCATGGAACTCTCAGGCGGCATGAAACGCCGCGTGATGATCGCCAAGGCGCTCAGCCACGAGCCGAAAATCCTCTTCCTCGATGAGCCCAGCGCCGGCGTGGACGTCGAGCTGCGCCGCGACATGTGGGAAATGGTGCGCGGGCTGCGGAAGAACGGCGTCACCATCATCCTCACGACGCACTACATCGAAGAAGCCGAAGAAATGGCCGATCGCGTCGGCGTCATCAGCAAGGGCGAGCTGATCCTTGTTGAAGAGAAGAACACGCTGATGCGCAAGCTGGGCAAGAAGCAGCTGGTGCTCGATCTCGCCGCGCCCGTGAGCGAAGTGCCCGGCGGCTTGAACGGCTTCCACGTCGAACTCGCCAATGAAGGTCGCCAGATCATCTACAGCTTCGACGCCCAGGCCGACGACACCGGCATCCCGGCGTTCCTGAAGCGGCTGGGCGAAATCGGCGTCGATTACAAAGACCTCCACACCGAGCAATCCTCGCTCGAAGACATCTTCGTTTCCCTGGTGCACTCCAAATGAACGTCTACGGCATTCAAGCCATCTATCGTTTCGAGATGGCGCGCTGGTTTCGCACCATCGGGCAGAGCCTGTTCTCGCCGGTGCTCTCGACCTCGCTCTACTTCATAGTCTTCGGCTCGGTGTTCGGCTCGCGCATGATTGAGATTGGCGGCGTGAGCTATGGGCAATTCATCATTCCCGGCCTCGTCATGCTCTCGATCCTGACCGAGAGCGTCTCCAACGCCAGCTTCGGCATCTACATGCCGCGCTGGGCTGGGACGATCTATGAATTGCTGTCTGCGCCGGTCTCCGCGCTTGAAGCGGTCTGCGGATACGTCGGCGCTGCGGCGACGAAGTCCGTGATCATCGGCCTCGTCATTCTCGCCACCGCGTACTTCTTCGTGCCGTACAGCGCGCAGAACTGGCCGGCCGTGTTGCTGTTCCTGGTGCTGACCAGCGTTTCGTTCTGCTTGTTCGGCTTCGTTCTCGGCGTGCTCGCCGACGGCTTCGAGAAGCTCCAGATCGTGCCGATGCTGATCCTGACGCCGCTGACGTTCCTCGGCGGTACGTTCTACTCGATCGAGATGCTGCCGAAGCCCTGGGACACGATCGCGCTGTTCAACCCGATTGTTTATCTGATCAGTGGCTTCCGCTGGGCTTTCTTCGGCGAGCAGGCGGCGGATGTGAACATCGGCGTCAGCCTCGCGGCGATCAGCTTCTTCCTGCTCATCTGCCTCACCGCCGTCTGGTGGATATTCAAGACCGGCTACCGGCTGAAGAACTAACCAGGAAGACGACCCACATCGCAACCAGGCTCGCGCCCATCCAGACGATGGCAAACGCGGGATCCTCGATCACGATGAGCTTTATCGCGCCTTGCACGACAGCGTGCGCAATGGCCGGCGCCCAGATGGTGCGACCGCCGAGTTCGTAAAGCCACGCGAACGGAAACGCGATCAGCACCGAGAGCGCCAGCGCCGTGAGCGCGATCGGCCAGGCCATCGTCGCGAACAGATAAAGGTGCGCGGCCGCGAACGGGATCATTGAGAGCAACGCCGCGCGCCAGAATGTGCGCCCGCGACGGATGTTGCCGTACAGAAACCCGCGAAACAGGATCCCCTCAGCGACACCCGCTTGAAGGAATATGCCGAACGCCAGCCAAGCCGCGCCAGGATAGATCGAGATGAACCCGCCTTGCGTCATCAGGAAGAGCGGGAAGGCGCAAAGCGCCAGTGCGCAGACGCCAATCGCTACGATTATGCCGCGCGGGCTAGGCGCGCCGAGGCCGAGGTCCGCGAACGCCGCCTTCCACGTGCCGCTGAAGAAGAAGCGTTGCGCGAGCAGCGCCGCGCCCACTGTCACCGCCGCCACCGCCAAGCCTGCTTCGCCGCGCAAGCTGTGCAGGACCGCCGCCGATCCTTGCAGAATGGCGAACAACACAGCGAAGCCGATCAGCAGCTTCGCCCAGCTCGCCCGGTCATGAATGCCGTCCCGCATGTGCGCTGACGTAGCGCAAACCGTGCCGTTCGTCTCTCGCCGCGCGATGGGCGCCGGTGTATGCGGGGTGGGAAGAGGTATTGTCCATGAGCGAAGAGCACATCATCGTCCGCCGCGACGGCGCAGTTCTCGAAATCCAGTTCAACCGCCCGGACAAGAAGAACGCCATCACCAACGCCATGTACGGCGCGATGGCCGACGCCGTCGTCGAAGCACAGACGAACGACGACATCCGCGTCGTGCTGTTCACGGCGGTCGGCGACTTCTTCTCCGCCGGCAACGACATCAAGGATTTCGCCGCCCAGTCCGCCGGCGCTTTCGATGGTCCGCGTCATGTCGGCCGCTTCCTCGAAGTGGTAATCAACGCGGAAAAGCCGATCGTCGCGGCGGTGCAGGGCCACGCCGTCGGCATCGGCACCACCATGCTGTTCCAGTGCGATCTCGTTTATGTCGCCGAAGATGCGCGCCTCACCGTGCCGTTCATCGATCTCGGTGTTGTGCCGGAGAACGCATCGAGCCTCACCATGGTCGATCGCCTCGGCCATACCCGCGCATTCGCGCTCTTCGGCTTGGGTGAGCCGCTCCATGGAAAAGACGCTGCTGCCTGGGGCCTCGCCAACGCCGCGTTGCCGTCCGGCGAAGTCCAACCGCGCGCGCGCGCAGCTGCGCAGACTCTCGCGGCGAAGCCGCCGCAATCCATGCGCCTCACCAAGAAGCTCATGCGCGATCGCGAAGCCCTATTGGCGCGTATGCAGGAAGAGGGCGAAATCTTCGCCGAGCGGCTCCGCTCGCCCGAAGCCGCCGCCGCCTTCGCCGCGTTTCTGACGAAACGCTAGATACAAGTCTGGACCGCCGGCGCCCCCGCCGGCATTCGGTAATTCAGATCTCGCCGTCCGTAGTCGACTAGGCGGAGATGCCGGCGGGGCGACGGCGGTCAGACTCGACGTTATCAGCGCCGCGCAGGGCCGCCAGATGTCGCTCCGCGCTGGCGGCCATGCTGCGCGATCCACGCTTCAATCGCCGGGACGCGCTCGCGGATAGTCTCCGCGCGCAGCCGGATCTGCGCTTGCGCCGCAGCTACCGTGTCACGCGCACTGCCCTCAGGGAAGTTCTGGGCGTAACGATCCAGTTCATCGATCATGGCCACGTCGCCGCTGATCGCGGCAAGATGAGTCGGAAATTCGAGCCGCTGCAGCGGGTCGAGCATGGCTTCAATCGCCGCCCGATTGGCGACCAGGAAGTCCCAGGCCATCCGCGTGTGACCCGCTGCGACGGCGCTGATCACCTGCGGCCTGATCTGGCGCGGAATTTCATCACCGAGCGTCAGCTGCAGCGTGCGCTGCGCCAGGGCGTCGTCATTGGCGCTCGCAATCAGCAGCCAAAGCCTGCGCTGCTCGACGAAATCTGACGCTGCGCGCGCCTGCGCCAAAAGCGCCTCGTAATCCGCCGGTGTTGCGTTGGCGGCATAAACCGATCGCGCGGCGGTACGGATGGCGCCGGGGAGCGCTGATGGGTCGCTCTGGGCTGCGCGTATGCGTCGGCGCGCTTCGGCGATGATCTCTTCGTCGCCAAGTCCGCCCAAAGTGGTGATGAGGGTTGCGCGCATGTTGGTGAGGTTGGCGTCGTCGCCGGGGCGCGGTTGCCAGCCGACGCGCGCGAAGTGCGGTTCCAGGATGCGCCGCCCATAGGCGCGCACCGCCTCGGCGCTTGGGCGTCCGTGGGTGTACCCAGCAAAGGCTGACATCGAAGCCGCCGTATCCATGACGATCACCGGATCGGCGTTGGCTGGGATGACATTGACCAGTTCGAGATAGTTCGTGAACGGCGCATCGCCGCTTCGCCCGAAGGCGTAATAGTCGAGCAGCAGGCCAAGCTGATCGGCGTCATCAAGCTGCCCGAACGCCTCGCGCAAACGCGCAAAGTTCGCGTCATCATAGAGAACCCTGAAAAAGCCGGACTGCCCCGCATTTACGAGATACGGCTGGCAGGTGGAGCGCACCGTTGTGCTGATAGCCTGCTGGCTCGAAGGGAAGACGACGCGCGACTCGCCGCCGCCAATGCGGCGGATCATGATCGGAATGGTCCAGCGCTGATCCGTGCGCGCGGAATCGTCCATCGCGAAACGACGCTGCTCCAAGCTGATGTCTGCGCCGCGGCTTCTGCGGCAATCGTGGCTCTCAGCGCGGATCAGAGGGAAGCCGGGTTGCGTGGTGAAGCTGCGCGCGATCTCCAGCACCGGCTGGCCCGACGCGCCCTGAATCGCGCTCCACAGATCCTCAGTGCGGGCGCTGCCATAGCGGCGGCTGTTGATGTAGTTGCGCACGCCCGTGCGGAAGTCTTCCTCGCCCACATACGCTTCGAGCATGCGAATGACGGCCAGGCCCTTTTCGTAAGTGATCGTGTCGAACGCGAGGTTCGCATCGTCGATGGTATTGACGACCTGCACCACCGCATGCGTGCCTTGGCGCGCATCGAGCGCCATGGCGGTGGAGGTGCCGTCCGTCAGCTGCGTCAGCCACGGGTTCCAGTCCGGGTGCACCGCTTCGGTCGCTTTCGCCGCCATCCACGATGCGAACCCTTCGTTCAGCCACAGATCGTCCCACCAATGCATGGTGACGAGATTGCCGAACCATTGGTGCGCGATTTCGTGGGCGACGATGCCGAACACGTTCTGCCGCTCGGCCACGCTCGAGTTTTCGTCCACCAGCAGATATTGGTCGAAATAGAGGATGGCGCCCCAATTCTCCATCGCGCCAAAACCGCCCGCGCCGGGCACGCCGATCATGTCGAGCTTCGGCAGCGGATAGGGGATGCCAAAATATTCCGTGAAGTAGTTGAGCGACTGTTCGCCCGCCTCGAGCGCAGCGGCCGTGCGATGAGCCTCGCCGCGGCGGACAACGACGCCAAGCTCAACGTCGCCGACCTGCCGCGTCACCCGCTCGAAATCGCCAACCGCGAGGAAAAGCAGATAGCTTGGCATGGAGGGCGTATCGGCGAAGCGCGTGCGCGTGCGGTTGCCTGAAAGCCGCGTCGTTTGTTCAGCAGGCATATTGCCGACCACAAACTGATCGCTCGGCGCGGTTACCGTCAGTGAGAACACCGCGCGTAGGTTTGGCTGATCCCACATCGGCGCAAACCGCCGCGCGTCGCCCGGTTCGAACTGTGTCGCGAGCGCGCGCTTGGTCTGGCCATCGCTCTGGTATTCGACGCGGAAAAGCCCGTAGGCGTCGTCGTAAATTTTACCTGTATAGGCGATGCGGATGGTGTGACGCCCCGGGCGCAGCTGGCGGCGCGGCGTGAGCGTCAGGGTCTGCGCGTCCGCGTTCACTTCCGCGCTGGCCGCCGCATTGTCGATGCTGGCGCGCTGCACGACGAGATCGAGCGCATTCATGGTGATGCGATCGAGAGGCGCGCTGGTTTCAATCGTGATCGTGGCTTCGCCGGCAAGCGTCGCGGCCTCAACGTCAGGCGTCACCGAAATCTCGTAGCGGATCGGCGTCACCGCATCCTCGAACCATTGCCGCTGCGCCTGAGCGGCAGGGGCGGCGGCGAGCAGGGCGCAGGCAATCAGAAAAGGGCGGAATTTCATTCGGCAAACCTCGGATTTGCCGTCTCTAAAGCCTCCGGAGTTCCACGCCCGCAACGCCTTTGCTGCAAAACGTCCGCCCGGCAGGCCGAACGGCGGGTCGTGTGACCAGTGTCACGGCAACAGGGTAAGCACGCCGCTACCTTCTTCTCATCGAAGCGAGGCCGACGCCTCACCCAAGCGGAGCAAGACCATGACCAAGTTTTACAGCCTCGTTCTTTCAGCCCTGTTGCTGGCCCCGGTCGCGTTCGCAACTTTGAACCAAGCGGCGCAGATCGTCGCCTGAGCGCCAACGGATCACCGCAAAACTACGTCCCGAAAGTTACGTCCATGACCAAACTCTACGCCCTCGTCGCCGCTTGCATCGTATTTGCACCCGTCGCGATCGTGGCGCTGAGCCAAGCCGCACAGATCGTCGCGTAGCTCCCCGCGAACGACAGGTGTGGCCGTGAAGGAAGGCCGCCGAGGTTGCTCCCCCTCGGCGGCCTTCGCCTTTGTCCGTTGAGCCTAGGAGCGCTCCGGCCAACGCAGCGCGACACTGAGGCCGCCGAGTGCGCTGCGGCCAAGTTCGAGCGCGCCGCCGCTGGCTTGCACCAATTCATGCGCGATCGCTAAGCCCAGGCCATGGCCGTCGCCCGCTTCATCGAGCCGCTTGCCGCGCGACAATGCCTCTTCAGCTTGAGCATCCGAAAGACCCGGCCCGTCGTCTTCGATGGTGAGAGCGCCGCCGCCGCCGCTGATTCGAATACGCTGACGTGCAAACCGCGCCGCGTTCTCCAGTAGCGGGCCCGCAAGCTCGATCAGCAGATCCTCGCTCACCGGCATTGGCGCGTGCGAAACCTTGTTTTCGATCGTCAGCCGCGCGCCGGCTTCGGTGTGCTCGATGACCTGCAGCACTTTGGCGATGGCGCTGTGTCCGTTCGCGTTGCCGCCGGGCGATGCGGCTGCGCGCGTCCGCGCCAATTCACGGTCGACAGCGCGGCTCGCGGCGAGGATTGCACGGTCGAGCCCATCAGCGGCATCGCTCGCCCCCGCTTCCCGTGCGCGCCGGCTCTGCGCCGAGAGCGCCGCGAGCGGTGTTTTCAGCGAATGGGCGAGATCGGCCGCACGGCGGCGCGCCTGTTCGAGATCGCGTTCGCGGGCGGTGGCGAGAGCGTTGATGGCGTTGGCCAGCGGCGCGGCTTCGGTTGGGTAGTCGTCCTGCGCCAGACGCGCTGTTGCATGCTTGCGCATGCCCGCCAACGCCGCGCGCACGTCTTCAAGCGGCCGCAGGCCCAGTTCGACTTGCACCCAGGCAGCGAGCGCGAGCGCAAGCCACAATACCCCAAGAAAAACCGCCAGATCGCGCGCAAAAGCATTGCGCGCCGTAATCACCGCCGCGCGGTCAGCGCCGAGCAACACTGTAAGCTGAGCGCTTTGCGGATCGAGTTGAACGCGTCGCTCGACGAACACGAGTTCTTGACCGAATGGTCCGGCGAGCCGGCCAGTTGTCCATTCAGCGGTCGAAGCTACAGCCGGCGCCGCCAGCGTTTCATCCCAAAGCGAGCGCGATCGCAGCAACACGCCTTCGCCTTGCACCTGCCAATAGAGACCGCTGGCTGGCGCATTGAAGCGCGGGTCGCTGGGCAGGGGATCAATCGCCGTTGCGCCATTCGCATCGGTGTAGAGCGTTGAGATGAGTCCGATGCCGCGCGCTGTCAGTTCCGCCTCGATCTGCCGTTGCGCATGGCGTTCGAACAGATAACCCATGGCCGCCCAAGCGACCGCGAGCGCGGCGAAGATCGCAACACCTGCGCCCGCGAGTAACCGTATGCGCAGCGAGCGTTGCATCAGGCGCCGCTCAGCAGATAGCCGAATCCGCGCCGCGTCTCGATGATGTCCTTGCCGATCTTGCGGCGCAGGCGCGCGATCAGCGCCTCGATCGCATTAGCGTCAGCCGCGCCCTCAGCACCGTGCAGGTGCTCGGCCAATTCGCCCGCCGAAACCGTGCGGCCTTGCTGGTGAGCGAGATAATCAAGCAGGCGATACTCAAGCGCCGAAAGCTTCTGCGGGGCGCCATCGATTGAAACGCTCATCCGCGTGGTGTCGAGCGAAAGCCGCCCCACCGTAACCACCGCGCTCGCATGCCCAGCCGCCCGGCGCACGAGCGCTCGCACGCGCGCGATCAACTCGCCGATCTCGAACGGCTTTGCCAGATAATCATCGGCGCCGGCTTCAATGCCATCGACCTTCTCGGTCCAGGCGCCGCGCGCCGAAAGGATCAGAACCGGAAACGTGCGCCCAGCCGAGCGCCAGCGCTTCAGCACTGAAAGTCCATCGAGCCGCGGCAAGCCGAGGTCGAGCACCACAATCGCGAAATCCTCGGTGTCGCCCAAGAACCAGGCGCTTTCGCCATCGCTCACATGTTCAACGAGATAACCGGCGCCAGTCAGCGCGCGCGCGACATCGTCAGCGATGTCGCCGTCGTCCTCGACCAGCAGCGCGCGCATCAATCCTCGTCTTCAACGTCCAGCACATCGCCCGTGCGTGCGTCGATCTCGACTTGGCGCAGGCGGCCGGTGCTCGTCAGTATATCGACCTCATAGATCAGACGCCCGCCCTCGCGATCAAGCTCTACTTCAATGATTTCACCCGGCACGGCGGTTTGGGCGATTTCAAATATGCGCGTCAGGGGCAAGGCCTGGCGCGCCTCAACCGCCGCCAGCGCGTCATCATGATCGCCGCTGCGGCCGCGGCCTTGGTCGGCCATGGCGACCCCGGTGATGGCGACAAGGGTGAGAAGGGCGCCGACCGGCGCGACGAAAAGCTTCCAGGACATGGAGCTCTCTTGCGCGGACGCCGCTGACGCCAAGCTGACGCTTCGCGCCTGCGGCGCGTCAGCAGCCGTGTGCGATCACCCCGTCAACGCCGGATGTGCCCCGGCCAGACCAGAGGGAAAACACCATGCTCACACTCGCCCGTCCGTTCGCGTTTGCCGCCGCTGCCGTGGCCGCGCTCACCTTTGCCGCGCCGGCCGCCGCTCAAGCTGTTTCGGCCCGCCCGGAACTCACGCTCTCCCAGATCGAAAGCCGGCTGACCAGCCAAGGCTTCCGCGTCATCGAGATCGAGCGTGACGATGGCTACTACGAAGTGAAGGCCGTCAGCGAAGCTGGCGCCTGCGTCGAGTTGGACGTCCATCGCCGCACAGGCGACATCGTCCGCACCAAGCGCGACGATGATTGCAGCATCGACATGCATCGTCGCAGCCACGCCCGTTAATTCGGCGCGGGTGAGGCGCGGGCGTCCGCAAAGCGTCCGCGCCTCCGGCGCTGTTTTGTGCGCCGACATGCGCTACATGAGGCGCATGCTGCTATTCACCCATCCCTCCATGCTTCGCCACGAACCGCCCGGCGGCCACGCCGAACATCCGGGCCGTTTGCAAGCGGTGCTCGATGCGCTGGAGGCAATGCCGCTCGATCGCCGCGAAGCGCCCCACGCTGAGAAGGACGATATCGCGCGCGTCCATCCTTACGCCTACATCAACGCGCTCGAACCTGCCTTCGCCGAAACAGCCGAAGCGCGCGTGCGCCTCGATCCGGATACCTACATTTCAAGCGGCTCGCGCGAAGCCATCTATCGTGCAGCCGGCGCCTGCGTTGCTGCAGTCGATGCGGTGCTCGGCGGCGAAGACGACATGGCGTTCTGCGCCGTTCGTCCGCCCGGACATCACGCTGAGCCGGTGGCGCCGATGGGCTTTTGCATCTTCAATAACGTCGCAATCGGCGCGCTGCACGCGCTCGATGCGCATGGGCTAAGCCGCGTCGCCGTCGTCGACTTCGATGTGCATCACGGCAACGGCACGCAAACGGTCGCCGAAAAGGAGCCGCGCTTGATGTTCGCCTCAACGCACCAGGCGCCGCTCTATCCCGGCACCGGCGCGCCCAACGAAACCGGCATCGGCGGCAATGTCGTCAACGCGCCGTTGCCCGCAGGCGCCGGCAGCGCCGAATGGCGGCGCGCAATGGAGGAGCGGGTTCTGCCGGCCCTCGATGCTTTCGCCCCCGAGCTGATCCTGGTTTCGGCCGGCTTCGATGCCCACAAGGCCGACCCGCTCGCGCAGATGGAGCTAGAAACCGAAGATTTCGCCTGGGCGGGGCAGCGCCTGCGCGAACTCGCATTGCGCCACTGCAAGGGTAAGCTTGTCTCGACTCTGGAGGGCGGCTACCACTTGGCCGCGCTCGCTGGGTCCGCTGCGGCATATCTGGCGGCGCTCCAGCGCGACTAAAGACCCGCTCGAGGGGAGGGGGCGTCGTTCGCGCGAAGGGTCAGAATGACGACGACCATGGCGCCCAGTGAGACGCTAGATCGCCGTTCGGCTGCGCGCATTGGCACGATTGTCATCGCACGGCACGGCAAGCCGCACGCCGAGCGCAAAGTGCGCATCGATCATCATGGCTATCGCGAATGGTGGGCGGGCTATGACCGTGCGCGTTTGCACCCTGACGAAAAGCCGCCTGAAAAGCTCCTGAAATTGGCCGAGGCGAGCGACGTGATTTACGCCTCGACATTGCCGCGCGCGATCCACACGGCTGAGATGGTCGCCGGCGGTCGCGCCATCGTAACCGATCCCGTGTTCATCGAAGCGCCGCTGCCGCCGCCGCCCCTTTGGGGTAAGCGCAGTCCACGCGCGTGGGGGGTGTGGTCGCGCATCGCCTGGTGGTTCGGCCGTCACGAAGACGGCGAAAGCCGCCATGAAGCCGAGGTCAGGGCCGAGGCCGCCGTCGCCACTCTTACCGCCCAAGCGCTGCGCGGCCAGAACGTGCTTTTGTGCGCGCACGGCTGGTTCAACCGGATGATGCGCCCGATCCTGCGCGCCCAAGGCTGGCGCGAAGTCGAGGACGGCGGCGACAGCCATTGGAGCTATCGCCGCTACGAAAAGGTGAAATGACGGCAGTCGGCAATCGGCAGTAGGCAGTCGAAGAGCGGCTGATTTCCGACCCCGATTGCCGGCCTGCCGATTGCCGACCGCCGGATGAGCCCATACGTTGAGAGACAATGACGCCAGATCAAAAAGACCCCGCTAGCCTCTCCTTCGAGGAGTCCTTGAATGAGCTGGAAAAAATCGTCGCCCATCTGGAGCGCGGCGATGTTCCGCTGGCGGATTCGATTCGTATCTACAAGCGCGGCGCGGCGCTCAAAGCCCGCTGCGAAAGCCAGCTGAAAGACGCTCAGCTCGAAGTCGATCAAATCGTGATGGGCCCGGATGGCCCACGCACAGAACCCGCGAAGATCGGGTCATAGGGAGAGAGAAACGCCAATGGCCGACGACCCGCAAAGCAATGCGCGCCTGCCGATCATTTCGTTCGACGATTTTCTGAAGGTCGATATTCGCCTCGGCACCATTGTCGATGTGAAGGTGTTCGAAGAGGCCAAGAAGGCTGCCTATCAACTCTGGATCGATTTCGGCGATCCGCTCGGCGTCAAGAAGTCGAGCGCGCAAGTCACCCAGAATTACGACATCGGCGAATTGCTCGGCCGCCGCGTGGCCGCCGTTGTGAACTTCGAGCCGAAGCAGATCGGCAAGTTCATGTCGGAAGTGCTCTGCCTCGGCTTCCCCGATCGCAACGGCAACGTCGTGTTGCTCAACGTCGACCGCCCCGCCACGCAAGGCGGCCGGATGTATTGATGACCAAACTCGATCTCGTCCTCGCGCGCATCCGTCAGCTGCCGCCCGAGCAGCAAGAGGCGCTTGCCGAGCAGATCGAATACGCGCTGGATCATCAGGGAGCTGACAGTCTGCTCACAGACGCGCAATGGGCGGAAGTCGAGGCCGCGTTGGCTGACGATTCCGAACCGGTTTCGCCCCACGAAGACGTCTTCGCCCGTCTACGCAATCAAACCGCGAAATGAGAATTGTTTGGCGCTCTCGCGCCGAACAGGAATTGACGCGTCAGCTCGCTCATCTCGCTGCAGAGAACCCGTTTGCGTCCGAACGCATGCGCGACCGCGTTGAGCGGCGTGTGATCGCGCTGATCCACTTTCCCAACACTGGCAGACCGGCGCGGCGCAAAGGCGTTCGTGAACTCGTGATCTCCGGCACGCCCTACATCGCTGTCTATCGCGTCCGCGGGGATGTCATCGAGATCATTCGTTTCTTTCATGCCAGTCAAAATCGCTGACGCGCTGTCTGCATGCTCGGTGATCTCATCTCGTCGCGCGAGCGCTATACGCGCCCCGCGGCGCTGGCGCTCGCGGTGATGGGTGTAACGTCACCCATCGTACCGTCCTGCGTGTAAACGCCGTTCTGCCTGCGGTTAGTTGGTCGGGCCTTCAGCCGGCGGCGCGTTCTCTTCAGACGGCGGCGTGATCTGCTGCGGGCCGCCGGTGGTGTCCGTCGCCGCTGGCTCCGGCGTCGGCGTCACTGAGCCCGGCGGCAACAGATCGGGGTCCACTTCCGGACCAAGCGGCGCTTCCGTCGTCACAGGCGCTTCGGCTGGCTGCAGCGTGCGTAATTCGGCAATGCGGCCGCGGGCGCGCGTGGCGTGCCGGCTGTCTGGGAAATCGTTCAAGAATGCTTCGAAGGCTTCGATCGTGTCGGTATCGCTGGCGGAGGCGAACGTGCGCTCTTCGAGATCAGCCAAAGCCTGCTGCGCCGCTTGGCGATATTCGCCCGGATCGCCGGCGAGAAATTCACGCAGCGCATCAGCATCATTGCGCTCGACCGCATCCCACGCCGCCGATGTCGTCGCCGCGCTGTTTTGGGTGAAGTACCAGTATCCGCCGCCGCCAAGTCCAGCGACCACGATGAAGACGATGGCGGCGATGAGAACCATGCCGCCGCCTTTCTTCGGCTCAGTCTCAGGTTGCGGAATGCTGCGTTGGGGTTGCGGCGGCGCCGAACGGGGCGGCGGCGCTGAACGCTGCTGCGGCGCCGCCTGCGGGCGTTGTTGTTGCTGTTGTTGACGGGCCGCCGGCGCCGGCTGCGCCGCGGCGGCGGCTTCACTGGGGCGTCCGGGCTGGAAGAAGCCGGATGGCGGTTTCGGCGCTGGCGGCGGCAGCGGCGGGACGCCGGCCTTGTCCGTCACCAACTTGGCCAGTTCGCGCCACGGCTCGAATTCGTCCTCGCCGCGCCAGCCGGTGAGGTTCACCGCTTTGTCGTTGCGGAATTGTTCGGGAGCCGGCGCACTTTGCATGAGCGCGTGGAACACGTTGCTCTTGCCGCGCGCGAATTTTACCTCCTCGGCAAGTTCCGAATTCTGCACCGAGCGGGGCGACCACAGGGCGATCGTAACCGGCGCGGCTTTCACGGCATTGCGAAGCTCGTCGCCAGGCGATTTTTCGAGCACCACTTGGACCTGGGCCATGCGAAGCTTTTCGGCCAGCGCCCTGGCCGGCAGCGTGTCTTCCGCGGCGTGGATGATCACCACAGACGGCATGCAATTTCCCCACTCTCTATCGAGGAACCCAGAACCCGGCGTGGCTTGCAAAGACCGCACCGGGCTGCTTCTGCACCCCCCAAGGGGCACATCTAACCCTTTTCATGTGTCGCAATAAAGGGCGACGGCGCAGCGGCCTGGCGCCCACAACCAGTAGGGGGTGCTTGCGCCCGCCGGACGCTCTGTTAGGGGAAGCGCGCCATGTCCCAACTTGAAGCGCGCCTGAAGGACACCGCCGAGCGGGTCCATACCGCCCTCGACGGGCTCTTGCCCCGTGAGCAGGGGCCGGAGGCGCGCCTGTTGGGCGCCATTAGGTACGCTGCTCTCGGTGGCGGCAAGCGGCTGCGTCCGTTCTTCACGCTCGAAGCCGGGCGGATCTTCGACGCCGACGAAGGCGCCTTGCTGCGCGCCGCGTGCGCAATCGAATGCGTGCACACTTACAGCCTCGTGCATGACGATCTGCCGGCCATGGACGATGACGATCTCCGCCGCGGCCGTGCGACGCTGCATCGCCAATATGACGAAGCGACCGCCATCCTCGCAGGCGATGCGCTGCTGACGTTTGCATTCGAGTTGATGGCCGATCCCGCCACGCATCCCGATCCGCAAATGCGCTGCAAGCTGATTACGGGTCTAGCGAAAGCCTCCGGTGCGCAAGGCATGGTCGCGGGACAAGCCGCCGACATGGCCGGCGCCGATATCGGCTCCGATCTCATCGCCGTCACCCGCATGAACCGGTTGAAGACCGGCGCGCTCATCAATTTCGCCGTCGACGCCGGCGCGCTGATCGGCGCCGCTTCCGAAGCGGAGAAGACCGCGCTCTCACGCTTCGCCCACGATGTCGGCCTCGCGTTCCAAATGCGCGACGATTTGCTCGATGCTGAAGGCGTCGTGCGCGACACCGGCAAAGCCGTGGGCAAAGACAAGGCTCGCGGCAAGGTGAACTTCGTCACCGTGCTCGGCGCCGACGCCACCCGCGAGCGCATCGACATGCTGGCCAAGCAAGCCAAGGCCCACCTCGGCGCCTTCGGCAGCCGCGCTCGCATCCTCCTCGACGCCGTCGATTTCATCGTCGATCGGCGTTACTAGCGCCTATGGAGCGCGGGCGTCCTCGCCCGCGTTTGCTCGCAACGGCGATCGTAAGTGCGGGCGGGGACGCCCGCGCTCCATACGTCAATCGATCAGCCGCTGCGTCAGATACATGTATTCCAGCGTCCGCCGCCGCGCCGCCTCGCGCAGGTTCGCGCTGGCCTGGTGGCCACCATCGGTGTTCTCGTAATAGAGATACGGAATGCCGAGTTCATCCAGCCGCGCGCCGTATTTGCGGGCGTGACCAGGGTGCACGCGATCATCCTTGGTTGACGTGTAGATGAACACAGTCGGGAAATCCTCGCGCGCCCGCAGATTCTGATAGGGCGTGATCTGTTCCAGGAATGCGCGCTGCTCCGGAATACTAGGCGAGCCGTACTCGCCCACCCACGATGCGCCCGCCAGCAATTGATCGTAGCGCAGCATGTCCAGAAGCGGCGAGCCGATGATGGCCGCGTTCACCATCTCCGGATGCTGGTTGAGCATCACGCCCATCAGCAAGCCGCCGTTCGAGCGCCCCGAAATTCCCAGGCGGCGCGGCGAGGTGATGTTGCGCGTCACCAGATCGCGCTCCACGGCATAGAAATCGTCATAGATGCGCTGCCTATTCGTCAGCAGCCCCGCCGCGTGCCAGTTCGGCCCGAACTCGCCGCCGCCGCGGATATTGGCCAACACATATGTGCCGCCCTGATCGAGCCAGAGCCGGCCGATATACGCATTGTAGCTCGGCACCTGCGAAAGCTGGAAACCGCCATAAGCGTAGAGCAGGGTCGGGTTCTGTCCGTTCATCTGTATGTCGCGGCGGCGCACGACGAAATAGGGCACGCGCGTGCCGTCGGCGCTGGTCGCTTCAAACTGCTCCGTCACATAGGGTGACGCATCGAACTGCGCCGGCAGCGAGCGCACGC
Organism: Hyphomonadaceae bacterium; assembly: GCA_050184605.1. Classification (GTDB taxonomy): domain Bacteria; phylum Pseudomonadota; class Alphaproteobacteria; order Caulobacterales; family Aquidulcibacteraceae; genus Vitreimonas. The sequence goes on from JBFXAE010000001.1 coordinate 359,825, forward strand.
TGCGCGCCTGGGCGCCGTTCAGTGCATAAAGCGTCGGCGGCGTCAGGAAATCTTCGAACACCGCGAATGCGCGGCTTTCGGAGGTCGACATCCCTGGCAGCGTCACCACGCCCGTCGGCGGCAGCGCGATTTGCTCACCGCGCCAAGAGCCGCTCCGCAATGTGAAGCGTTGCAAGCGCCCACGCACATTGTCGAAGCCGGCGACCAGCAAGCCGTCGCGCGTGGCTTCCACGTCCTCGATCGATTGGCGATCGTTCGGCGTAAAGATGACTTCGATCGTGGGAGCTGGGCGCGTTGCGCTGGTCAGCGGAACCGCCAGCAGCGCGCCGGAGGGATAGGTCTGCCCACCGACAGTCCATGCTTCTTCAAGCGTCACGATCAGCCGGTCGGCGAAGAATTCATGGATGGTTGATTTGCGCGGCAACGTCAGGCGCTGCGGTCCTTGCGGCGTGATCAGCGAATAGACGGTTTCGAAGAAGGTCTCCGCCTCGACCGCGATGGCGATGTGATCGCCGCTTTCATCGTCGAACGTCGCCACGGAAAGCGAAACATCGCTGCGCTCACCGCGCATGATCTCCGTCGCGCTAGCGAGCGGCGTTCCGCGCCGCCAGGCCTTCAGGATGAACGGATAGCCGGATTCCGTCAGCGAACCTTCGCCCCAATTTGTCGCGACGAGCAACGTGTCGCGATCGAGCCAGCCAATGTTGGATTTCGCCTCGGGTACGACAAAGCCGCCGTCAACGAATTGCCGCGTCTGCAGATCGAACTCACGGTCGGTCGAGGCGTCCAGACCGCCATTGGACAGCGAGATCATGCAGCGCACGCCAGACGGATCGCAGTCGGCGCCTTGATAAACCCAGTTCGCGTTCTCCGCGCGCGCCAGCGCGTCGATATCAAGGACCGTTTCCCAGCGCGGATCGTTCGCCGCGTAACCTGCGAGCGGCGCGCGCCGCAATATCCCGCGCACATGATCTGGGTCTTGCCAGAAATTGTAGACGTAGCCGCCGCGGATCTGGCCGAGCGGCAAGCGATCCCGGCTCTGCGCCACTTCGAGCGCCGCGTCCAACAAGCCTGCATAGCGCGGATCGTTTTCCAACACCGGCAGCGAGCGATTGTTCTGCTGATGCACCCACGCCAAAGCACGCTCGCCCTCGACCTCTTCCAGCCAAAGATACGGATCGGCCGCAGCCGCGGGCGCCTCGGCAGGCGTCGGCATTGGCTCGGGTGATGCCGCGCAGCCCGCCGCCAACACCGCCGCCATCACGCATGTGTAAAACAGATTGCGCCCCACTATCGATCTCCTTGCTTTGTGGCCGGTGTAGCCGCCCAAGCCGCGTGCGCCCACCCGCCAGCATTGGCGTTCGTCGAAAATTGCGGTTCACGTGGCGTTCAGCTTAGGGTTCCCAGGTTTCGAGTGAAGGGATCCGACCATGATCACACGCCGCACGCACCTTGCCGGACTCGCGGCAGTGATGGTTGCGCCCGGCGCAGCCCATGCGCAGGCCATCCCTGATCCGGAGTTGCCGCCGGCGCTCGATACGTTGAGCGCGCTTCAACTCGCGACGCCGCAAAGCACGGTGACAACCTTGGGCGCGCATTTGCGGCCTGGCCCCGCCGTTATCGCATTTTGGGCCACATGGTGTTCGCCATGCCTGGCCGAAGGGCGAATGCTGGCCCGCATCCGGACGCGCACGCCGCCTGAACGTCTCAACATCATAGGCGTGAACATGGATCGCGAAGAGACGCGCGCTTCAGGGCAATTGCCACGCTTCATGCAGCGTGCGCGCATGAACTACACCCAGCTCTGGGGGACTATCCCTTTCTATCGCGCCTTCAACAATCCGGGAGAGGGCGCGCGAATCCTGCTGCCGCGCCTTTACATCTTCGCCGCGAACGGCAATCCCGTCGCCGCCTTTGGCCGTTATGACGGCGCCTCCAGCTTGCGCGAGATCGAGCGAACCGTGGCCGCCGTTCTGGCATAAGCGCCGAATGACGTGACGGCGCGCGCTTGAGCCGCTACGCAGGCTCAAGCAAGGAGCCATCATGCGCGAACTCCACATCAACAGGAAAGACATCCGCACAACCCAACTGGTTGATGCGCCGGGCGCGCCGCTGGCGCCGGGCGCGGCGCGCCTCAAGCTCGATCTCTTCGCGCTCACCTCCAACAACGTCACCTACGCCGCCATGGGCGAGGGCATGCTCGGCTATTGGGATTTTTTCCCGGCGCCGGAAGGCTGGGGCAAAGTGCCGGTCTGGGGCTTCGCCACCGTCGCCGAATCCAATTCACCCGAGATCGCTGTCGGTGCGCGCTATTACGGCTATTACCCGCTCGCGGAGTCGCTCGATGTCATACCGCGCAAAACCGCGACCGGCTTCGTCGACACCGCGCCGCACCGCGCCCCAAAAGCCGCGCTTTACAACGTCTATACGGAGATCACCGCCGATCCCGCTTATGACGCCCGCTACGAAGCCGAGCAAACGCTGTTCCGCCCATTGTATGGCACCGGCTGGTGGGTTGCCGATTTCATCAAGCAGGGCGCGGCCAAGACAGTTGTGCTCTCCAGCGCCTCGTCCAAGACCGCGCTCGCCACCGCCCATCAGCTTCGCCAACTCGGCGGCGCCGAACTGATCGGCCTAACCTCACCTGGCAACGAATCTTATGTGCGCGAGAGCGGCCTCTATCATCGCGTCGTTCTCTACAACGAAGCGGGCGCGCTCAAAGCAGAAGCGCCAGCAACCTATGTCGATTATCTCGGCCGCGCCGAACTTAACGCCACTGTGCATCGCACACTGGCTGATGCGCTGACCCGCAGCATTATCATCGGCCTCACCGATTGGGCCAGCGAACGCAGCGGCGCAGAACTGCCCGGCCCGAAGCCCGAATTCTTCTTCGTGCCCACTTACGCCGCCGAACGCCTGAAAACCGATCCCTCGCTCGGCGCCGCCGTGGTGCGCGATCTCCGCGCCTTCTATGAAGCCTCACGCGCGTTCGTCGCAGCGCAGCGCGTCACCGGCGCCAGCGCCGTGCAAGCCGCCTGGACACGCCTCGTCGCCGGCGATGTCCCACCACGGGACGGCCTAGTCGGGGCGTTCTGACACCCATTTGCTACTGCGCCCACCTGACGCACGAAAAGAGGCGGGAAAACCATGTTCCGGCCATGGTCTAGGCGTCGCTTTCCGCAGGGAACGGGGCTACGCTTTTGATCCAAATCAAAGGCTGAGGACTTGATGGCGCCCCAAAATTCTACGGCCACTCCGCTACTCGACCAGATCAAGCTACCGGCCGACCTGCGGAAGCTTGAAGGCCATCAGCTCCGCCAAGTCTGCGACGAACTCCGCGCCGAAACGATCAGCGCCGTGAGCCAAACCGGCGGCCACCTGGGCGCCGGCCTCGGCGTTGTCGAACTCACGGTCGCGCTGCACTTCGTCTTCGAGGCGCCGCGCGACAAAATCATCTGGGACGTCGGCCACCAGGCCTACCCGCACAAAATCCTGACCGGCCGCCGCGATCGCATCCGCACGCTGCGTCAGGGCGGGGGCCTCTCCGGTTTCACCAAGCGGGCCGAGAGCGAATACGATCCCTTCGGCGCCGCCCACGCCTCGACCTCGATCAGCGCCGGCCTTGGTTTCGCTGTCGCGCGCGACAAGCGCGGCGAGGATAGCCACGTCATCGCCGTCATCGGCGACGGCTCGATGTCGGCGGGCATGGCGTACGAAGCCATGAACAACGCCGCCGAGACCACCAAGCGGCTCATCGTCATCCTCAACGACAACGATATGTCGATCGCGCCGCCGGTCGGCGGCATGTCGAGCTATCTGGCGCGCCTCGCCGCGACCAAGACCTATCGCCGTATCCGCAAGACGGCCAAGAACGTGGCCTCGGCGCTCGGCGAAACCATCCACGACATCGCTAAGAAAACCGAAGAATACGCGCGCACCATGGTGACGGGCGGCACCTTCTTCGAAGAACTCGGCTTCCATTATCTCGGGCCGTTCGACGGCCACGACATCGACGTGCTCACGCGCGTCTTGAAGAATGCCAAGGAGTACGACGATCGCCCGGTGCTGATCCACGTCGTCACCAAGAAGGGCAAAGGCTACGCGCCGGCCGAAAACGCCGCCGACAAATATCACGGCGTCACCAAGTTCAACGTCATCACCGGCGAACAGAGCAAGGGCGGCTCGATCCCGAGCTACACCAAGGTGTTCGCGCAGGCGCTGATGCGCCAGGCCGAGAAAGACGAGAAGATCATCGCCATCACCGCCGCCATGCCCTCCGGCACCGGCCTCGATCTCTTCGGCTCGAAATTCCCGGACCGCACTTACGACGTCGGCATCGCCGAGCAGCACGCGGTCACCTTCGCCGCCGGCCTCGCCGCCGACGGCATGAAGCCGTTCTGCACCATCTACTCGACGTTCTTGCAGCGGGGCTACGACCAGGTCGTCCACGACGTCGCCATCCAGAAACTGCCGGTGCGTTTCGCCATGGACCGCGCCGGCCTCGTCGGCGCCGATGGGCCGACGCATGCGGGGTCCTTCGATGTCGGCTATATGGGCGCGCTGCCGGGCATGATCCTGATGGCCGCGGCTGACGGCAACGAGCTTTCCCGCATGGTCGCCACCGCCGCCGCGATTGACGACCGCCCCAGCGCCTTCCGCTATCCGCGCGGCGACGCTGAAGGCGAACTCGGCGCCGACAAAGACACACCGCTCGAGATCGGCAAAGGCCGCATCCTCCGCGAAGGCACCTCGGTTGCGCTGCTCAACTTCGGCGCCCGCATGGCCGAAGCCAACAAAGCCGCCGACAAGCTCGCCGCCATGGGCCTTTCAACGACGCTCGCCGATGCGCGCTTTGCCAAGCCGCTCGACGAAGATCTCATCCGCCGCCTCGCGCGCGAGCACGAAGTGCTGCTCACCATCGAAGAGGGCGCGGAGGGCGGCTTCGGCGCCTTCGTGCTGCACTTCATGGCGAAGGACGGCATTCTCGATCGCGGCGTCAAGGTCCGCACGCTGACGCTGCCGGACATCTTCCAGGATCAGGACAAGCCCGAACTCATGTACGCTGCCGCCGGTCTCGACGCCGACGCCATCGCCAACGCCGCACTTCTGGCGCTCGGCCGCGGCGTGAACGATTTGTCCGCCGGAGCCTCGGCCTAGGCGCCAGAACGCAGCGCCGTCGCCGCCGCACGCTACGCACGCGCGCCCGAACTTTCCTATTGCCTACTACCCACCGCCTATTGCCTAATCTGCGTCGCGTTCAGCGACGGAGATTGACGTCATGGCCAAAGGACAAATGCGCTCCAACAAAGAGAAGCGCAAACCCAAGCAAAACAAGGACGACAAAAAGGGCGCGAAGAAATAGACGCGCGCTTCCAGCCCTGTCCCTTGCGGAGAGGGCGCCACGCGAAGCGTGGCGGGTGAGGGGCGCTCAAACGATGCGGCTTTGCAGAACTCTCGCCAGCGCGGCGGCTGATCGCCCCTCACAACCCCTCTCCGCAATGACCACGCGCCGATCGTAGAGACCGACATCCTCGGCCCCTCGGAAGCCTTCCCGCTAACCGATGGGGATTGGCGCGCGCGCCTGATGGCGATCCTCACCGTGATGCGCGATCTCGACACGCACGCCGCGCGCCTCGTGCGCCGCCTGCATCGCGGCCTGAACCGCCTGCGCGTCATCGATCCCAAACCCGAACCCGCGCCAATGCTGGCGCACTTCGCAGCCAGCGCCATCGCCGCCGACAGCTCCTAGCCTACTGCCTATTGCCTACTGCCTCGCGCGCGAAGCGCGCTAAATCGGCATCCGCAGAATTTCCTGATAGGCGCTGATCACCTGATCGCGCACGGCGATCACGGTTTGTAGCTGCGTCTCCGCCGCCGCGATCGCGGTGACGACATCAACAATGTCGGCTTGCCCGCCCGCAACCGCGAGCGATTGCTGTTCGGCGACTTGCGCGCTCGCGCCCGCCTGGCGGATCGCTTCCTGCACCAGATTGCCGAAGTCGACGCTCTCAGCGCCACCTGTCGCGCCGCCGCTCTGCATGGCTTGCGCGGCTTGCTGGTAGGCCCGCGCGGCCGAGACTGGATCGATCGCCATCTATTATCTCCGCTAAGCGTTTTCAGGCGAAGTTGTCACCGGTTCGCCGTCGAAAACGCGCAAACAAAAAGCTTGCGTCAACGACGCAAGAGATCGAGCGCGCGCGATGTCATCGTGCGGGCTGCTTCGATCATGTTCAAATTGGCTTCGTAGGCGCGCGTTGCCTCGCGCATGTCCATCATCTCAACGAGCGTGTCGACATTCGGCAGCTGAACATAGCCGCGCTCATCCGCAGCCGGGTGCGCCGGGTTATACTCCTCGCGGAAGTTCGACATATCGTTCACCGCGCCCTCAACCCGCACGCCGCGCGCGCCCGAGGCGAGGGTAGTGGTTTCCAACAGCGGAATGCGCCGCCGGAACGGATCTTCGTTCGGGTTCGTGCCCGAGGAATTGGCGTTGGCGATGTTTTCCGCCGCGATCCGCATCCGCGTCTGCTGCGCCCGCATGCCGGAAGCGGCGGCCGAAATGGCGGCGTTGATGTCAGTCATTCAACTATCTCCCCGGCGCCCGCGCCGCGAGGCGCACGAGCTCAAGGCCCTTCTGATAAAGCGCGATGCCGGTCTCGAACTGCATCCGGGTCTCGGCCGCGCGCGCCATCTGCTCTTCGAGCACCACAGCGTTGCCGTCGATCGTCGTCTCGCTGTCGTCGCGCGTCACCACGTTCACGCGCCCCGAACCGCCGCCGGGGGACATATGCCCGGCATTGGTGCGCGCCATCGTCAGCGTCGCGCCATTGCCGGCATGCGAAGCCAGCATCCGCTCAAACCCCGACGTATCCACGTCGCGCGGCCGGTAGCCGGGCGTCGAGGCGTTGGCGATGTTCTCGGAAATCAGCCGCTGCCGGTCGCTCAGCTGATCCAGCCGCGCGCGCAGCAAACCGAAGAAGGGCGTGTTAGCGAGGTCCATGTGAGCGCTTCGGCGATCCGACTCAGGGCTGCAAACTTTGCCTAGTCGATCCGAGTATGGTTAAGCGCGACTTAATTTCGGGTTCGGAAATTAAGACCTCATTTACCAAACCGGCCCAGCCACTGTTGCGCAAACTCCAGAACGGAGACGGTGGTGGAAATCCTGGATTGGGCGCGCGCGCTGTTTGCGCTCATCGCGACGTTGGCCTTGGTCGTCGGTGCGGCTTACGCGGCGCGCCGGCTCGGCATGCTGCAAGCGGGCGGTGCGGGCCCGAAGCGCATGCGCATCACTGAAACGCTGATGCTCGATACCCGCCGGCGAATGGTGATCGTGCGCGTCGACGATCGCGAGCATGTGCTGCTGCTCGGTGCAGCAAATGACGTGGTGGTCGGTGAGATGGCGGCGAAAGTGCCGCCGGCGGGGGAGACGACGTGAGCGCAGCCGCCAAAACCCGCAAGAAATTCAGCTGGGAGAGCGGCTGGGGCAAGGTCGCGATCATCTTCGCGGCCTCGCTGGCGCTCTCGATGTCGATCGGCGCGGGCGTCGCCTACGCGGCGGCGACCAATCCGACGCTTTCAGTCAATCTCGGCACTGGCGATGGGTTGACCGCCCGCGTGCTGCAACTGGCCGCGCTGATCACGGTGCTCTCGCTGGCGCCATCGATCATCATCATGACGACAAGCTTCGTCCGCATCGTGGTCGTCCTCTCGCTCCTGCGCACCGCGATCGGCCTCCAGCAAGCGCCGCCGAACGTGGTGATCGTTTCGCTGTCGCTGTTCCTGACCGCGTTCGTGATGCAGCCGGTGTGGAACGAGGCTTATCAGGCCGGCATCGGGCCGGTGATGAACGAGGAAATGCCGCTAGACGAAGCGTTCCCGCGCATCGTTGAGCCGCTGAAAACATTCATGGCGGGTCAAACCCGCGAGGACGACCTGGCGCTCTTCATCGACATGGCGCGCTTAGACACTCCGCCGGCGAGCGCGGAGGAAACGCCGCTGCGCATCCTCGCGCCGGCCTTCATGATTTCGGAGCTGCGGCGGGCGTTCGAGATCGGCTTTATGCTGTTCATCCCGTTTGTGATCATCGACCTCGTGGTCGCGTCACTGCTGATGGCCATGGGCATGATGATGATGCCGCCCGTGGTCGTGAGCTTGCCGTTTAAGCTGATCTTTTTCGTTCTGGTCGATGGCTGGCGGCTTGTTGCAGGCAGCCTCATCGAAAGCTTCAACGCCGGGGCGCCGCCCGGCGGATAGGCGAGGTGACACACACCCACGCCGCGAACGACGGCGAGCGTTCTCACCGGCCGCCGTGGGTGTGTGTCACCTCGCTTTAGCGCTCGATGCCGAGATCGGCGATCAGGAGGTCTTTGAAGTTGTCGGCCTTACGGCCGAACAGACCCCTGAAGAAGTTTGCAATCGCATTCAGCATTTTAGCCCCCTGCAGCACGTTTCCTCGACGCGTTCTACGTTCGGAACGAGCCCATCGTTCCATGCACGTCTGAATCCAAGATGAGGCGGAATCGGTAAATTGGATGCCCTCCGCGTAAACTCAGTTTCGGTGTGGCCAAGCAGGCACACTTACATGTGCGAAAATTCACACAGCGGCGGTTTGCACAGACGTAACCCACTCCGAAACCTCGCATTAACCACGTCGGGCTGACCCCTCATGACCGGGCGGCAGAATTTGCCGACCCGGCGGAGGCCTCATGTCTGGCGCGGAAGTTCTCGACCTCGGTCGCGACGCAATCTGGATCACCGTGCTCGTCGCCGCAGGTCCCATGATCGTGGGGCTGGTTGTCGGTCTCGTCGTCTCGCTCTTGCAGACGCTGACTCAGATCCAGGAGCAGACGCTCGTGTTCGTGCCGAAGATCCTCGCGATCTTCTTCGCCATCCTGCTCTTCCTGCCGATCATGGGCGGCCTCTTGGGCGGCTTCACCACCAACATCTTCGAACGCATCGCGGCGTTCTGAGTGAAGGGCGGTGTCGAAATGAGTGACACACACCCACGCAACGAATGGCGCAGGACCGGCGCTGTCCGGCGGAATGGGTGTGTGTCACTCACTTCGGCGACTGCCGCGGAGTGCGGCTCATGAATCTCACGCTCTACGGCGTAGAAATCTGGGCCACCGCGCTGCTGTTCGCGCGGATCGGCGGCATGATCATGTTGCTGCCGGGTTTCGGCGAACCGGCGGTGCCGGCGCGCGTGCGCCTGGGCTTCGCGCTGGCGATGGCGATCGCACTTGGCCCAGCGCTCGCGACCGCCGTGCCCGAACCCGCGAACACAGCGTGGGGGATGGCGTTCCAGATCGGCGCGGAAGTGTTGATCGGCATTCTGCTCGGCGCCGCGGCCCGAATGCTCGTCTCGTCGCTGGCGACAGCGGGTCAAATCGTCGGCCTCGAACTCGGCATCTCCTTCGCGCAAACCGCCGACCCGACAGCCACAGGCAGCGGTCAACTCGTGGCGGTGTTCTTGAGCGTGTTGGGTGTGGCGCTCATCTTCGCGACCGGCCTGCACCACATGTTTCTGGAAGGGATCGCGGGCTCATACCAAGTGATCTCGCTCGGCGCAGCGCCGCCGGTTGGTGACGCCGCGCAGCTTGCGTTGGATGCGACGGCAACGGCGTTCCGCGTCGGCTTTCAGATCGCTGTGCCGCTCATCGTGGCGGGCATGATCTTCCGCGTGGGGCTCGGCGTGCTGTCGCGTTTGATCCCGCAAATTCAGGTGTTTTTCGTCGCGCTGCCGCTGCAAATCATGGGCGGACTCGTCGTGTTTGCGCTGGGCCTCTCCACCGGCATGCTGAGCTGGCTCGATAGTCTCGAGCGCTATGCGACCTGGCTGAGGTGATGCATGGCGGCTGATGACGACGACAAGACAGAAGAGCCGACACCGCGAAAGCTCGAGCAGGCGCGCGAGAAGGGCGACATCATCTACACGCAGGAAGTCGGCTCGGCGCTCTCGCTGATCGCGCTGACCGGCATCGTCGCGTTTATGGCCGGGCCGATCGCATCGCAGTTGGCGCACGCGTTCATCGGCTTCCTGTCGATGCCCGATCAGTACTCTACGCAACCGGCCGCGCTTGAACACATCCTCGGGCAGATCGGCCTGAAGCTGCTCGCGATTTTCGGGTTGACGTGCCTGGCGCTGGCCGCGGCGGGCGTCGCTGCGCGCTACATTCAGGACAAAGGCACGTTCACCGGCGAACGGCTGACGCCGAAGATCGAGAAGCTCAACCCGATGGAGGGCTTCAAGCGTGTGTTCGGCAAGCAGGCGTTCGCCTCGTTCCTCAAATCGCTGGCGAAGCTTGCGGTCGTTGGCGGGGTGATGTTGTGGGCGCTCTGGCCAAAGGACTCGACGCTTGAAAACCTGTCGCTGCTCGATGCCAACGCTTTGTTGCCCTATGTGCAGGACCGCGTTGTCGCGATGCTGATTGCGCTGACCAGCGCCTCTGCATTCATCGCAGTCGTCGATTATGTGTTCACGCGACAATCCTACATGAAACGCCAGCGCATGAGCCGGCGCGAGATCAAGGAAGAACATCGCCAGCAGGATGGTGATCCGATGGTCAAGGCGAAGCTGCGCCAGATCCGGATGCAGCGCTCACGCCAGCGGATGATGCAAAACGTGCCGCAGGCTAGCGTGATCATTACGAACCCGACCCACTACGCCGTTGCGCTGAAGTATGACCCGATCACCACGCCCGCGCCGGTCTGCCTGGCGATGGGCGTCGATGCGGTGGCGTTACGAATTCGGGAAGTGGCCGAAGAGCACGACATTCCGATCGTGGAGAATCCGCCGCTGGCGCGAGCTCTGTTCGCCACTGCGGAACTCGATCAGCCGATTCCAAAGGAACATTACGAGGCCGTCGCCAAGGTCATTGGCTTCGTTATGCGCCTCGCCCGCCGGCGCGGCGGCCGGCGCAGCAGTTTGTGAGTGGAGACGCCCTATGGCGGATGGATTTCCCATGAGCGGCCAAGGTGCTCGGCGCCCCGAATCGGGGTCAATTGGCGGCGCAATGACCGATCATGCAGAAACCCCGGCGCCGCGCAGCGGCGGGCGGCTCGATCCGCTTCAGATCTTGTTCTGGTTCTCCGTCGCCGTTGGCCTCGGCGCGGCCGGTGTTGCGCTGACCGCCGGACAAGCCGTCGGCCAGGCGGGTGCGGTGTTGCTGATCCTGCTCGCGGCGGCGGGCTTAGTGCTGTTCTTCTGGATGTCGCGCGGTGCGGGCCGCCGCGTGGGCGCGTTCCCGGAGCGCGGCGCGATTGCAGCAAACTCGCTCTTGGGCGGCCGCAACGATTTCGCGTTCGTCGAGGCGCTCGATGAAGCGGCGCTGATCACGGACGCGCACCTCTCGCCACTGGTCGCAAATCATGCCTATCACCAGATCGCGGAAGCGGCAGGCATACTGGGCGAGAGCGATCGCCCGCCGATGATGAGCCGCCTGTTCGGCGCTGACCCGATGCTGTCCGCGCCGATGTTCCGCTTGTCCAAGGCTGCGCAGCTTGGGCAGACGCGGCGCGAGGAATTGCCGGGCACTTCGGCGATCAATGGCAAGCACACGCGTTACGAAGCGTGCGTTGGTCCGATCCCGGGCGGGCATGTGCTGTGGCGGTTACGTGAGCTTGGCGCGGCGGAGCAGGGCTCAAGCCCTGATGATGGGCGCCAGCTCTTCCTGGACGATTCACCGGTTGGCTTCTTCGCGGCGCGTTCTGACGGGCAGATCATCTACATGAACCGCTCGCTGCGCGCGGTGCTTGGGCTAGGCGACGATCCGCAATTGCTGCGCGTCAAGGACATGATCAAGGAAGACGCAAGTCGCTTGATCCGCCGTGATCGCCGTGGCTTCGGGCCGGCGCGCGCGAAGGTGACGCTGAAGGGCATCGACGGCCAGGAGACGCAAGCCAGCGTGCTCAGCTTCGTGCCGATGGACGACATCGACGGCGCGGTGCGCGGCTTGGTATTCTTCTCCGACGCGGAAACGCCGGAAGCGACGGTTGCGCCGCGCACGGCGGCCGTGACCAGCGCCGATGGCGTGTTCGCGCAGGCGCCGTTCGGTGTTGCGGTGCTCGATGGCATCGATCCGGGCTCGGCGGCGGTGTTGGATTCGAACGCCTCGTTGATGGAAATGACGCAAGGCCGGGCGACGCCGAGCGCGGCGTTCGCGGATTTGTTCGATGCGTCGGAAGGGCCGGCGCAATTGGCGCATCGTCTGCGCCAGGCGATGAACGATCCTGTCGAGATCACCTTGGCAACGACGCCGCCGACGGCGGTGCATGTGCAGCTGGCGCGCGGCGGCGATGGCCGGGCGTTGGCCTACATCTCGAACGTCTCGCAGCAGCGTGAACTGGAAACGCGGCTCGCGCAGTCCGAGAAGATGCGCGAGATCGGCGAACTGGCCGCGGGCGTCGCGCACGACTTCAACAATCTGCTCACGGTGGTGATGCAGACGTGCTCGTATCTCTTGCGCCGCCACCCGGTGGGAGACGCCGACTATCCGATGCTCAAGGAAATTGCCGATCACGCGACGACGGCGAAGGAGCTGTCGGAAATGCTGCGCGCCTATGCGCGCCAGCAGAATTTCGCGCGCGAAGTGTTCGATGTCGGCGACTTCCTCGGCTCCAAGCAGGAGCTGATCCGGCGTATCATGGGCGCGTCGATCCAGACCGAAATCCGCCACGGCCGCGATCTGCCGTATGTGAAGGTCGATAAGACGCAGCTTGAGCGCGTGATCGTAAACCTCGCCACCAACGCGCGCGATGCGATGACGCCGAAAGGCTCCCCGATCGCGCGCGATGGCAAGCTGATGCTGCGCACTTCGGTGATCGAAGCGGCGCAGGCGCGCGCCATGGGTCACAACCCGATGGAAGACGGCAAGTACGTCATGATCGAGGTTGAAGACACCGGCGGCGGCATCAAGCCGGAGCACGCCGCGAAAATCTTCCGCCCGTATCACTCGACCAAGGAAGCCGGCAAAGGCACGGGGCTTGGCCTCGCGACCAGCTACGGCATCATCAAGCAATCCGGCGGCTATATCTTCTTCAGTTCGAAGGTCGGCGTCGGCACCACGTTCCGCATCTTCCTGCCGGAATACACGCCGACGCAGGAAGAGCTCGACGAGATCGCCGCCAAGGAACGCGCGCTGATCGCGCCGCCGCCGAAGGATGTCTCGGGCCGCGGCAGGATCCTGTTCGTGGAAGACCTCGTGCCGGTGCGCCGCGCGACGGTGCGCAATCTCAAAGAGTGCGGCTACGAGGTTGAAGAAGCCGGCGACGGACAGGAGGCGTTGGATATTCTGACGGCGAAGCCCGGCGCGTTCGACATCATCATCTCCGACGTCTCGATGCCGATCATGACTGGCCCCGAGATGCTGCAGGAAGCCGAGCCGGCGATGATCGGCAACGCCAAAGTGCTCTTCCTCTCAGGCTACGCGCCCGAAAGCTTCAGCGACATGCTGGAGAAATATCCGGTGCACTATCTGTCGAAGCCGGTGACGATGGAGCAGCTCGTCGGCCGCGTGAAGGAGCTGCTGGCGGCGTAAGCGCAGCGGGTGACATACGCCGCGGGGCAGCGGGTGACATACACTCACGCTCGACGTTCGAACTAACCTTCGCGATGACAGCCGTGAGTGTATGTCACCCGCGGCACCCGCTGTCGATCCAGCGCGCGATCGCTTCGGCGACGGCGGGATCGTTGTCGGTGCTGAGGGCGAAGCTGCCCATGGCGTCGAGCCCTGGCGCGGCGCGTTTGTAGAAGTGCTGGAGTTCTGGGAAGCGCGCGATTTCGGTGGGCAGGCCAGCGCGTGCGGCGGCTAGCGCATCGACCTGTTCGGGCGTCACGGATTGGTCGCGCCCGCCTTGGATGAGGAGTGTGCGCAGGCGCACGCGCGCGATGGCTTCGCACGGATCGACCGCATCGACTTCGCGCAGATAGACCAGCGCTTGCGGCGGCATTTGCGTGAGGCCTGCGAGCATCGGATTGGCGCGGGCGGCGTCGCTCAGCGGACGGCCGGCCCGCATGTCTGCGACGGCTGCGTCGAAGCCGCTCATATCCGCGCCCGGCATCATCGCGACGCTCTGCGCGCGCATGATGTCCATGATCCGAAGCGCGGGGCCGGAGAGGCTGATCATGCCGTCGATGCCTTCGTCGTTCCCCGCGCAGAGAAGCGAAGCAACGACTGCGCCTTCGCTATGACCAGCGACGAAAAGCGCCGCATCGGGTGTGGCCTCGCGCAGGCGCGCAACGGCGGCGCGCGCGACGACAACGCGTTCCTCAAAATGCTGGTGCGCCGATGACAGGGTAGTGTCGACGACTTCGCTCCCAGTGGCGGGTCCGATCTTGGCTTGGCGCATCGAGGCGATGCCGAGGGCGGCGAGTTGATGGGCGAGGTCACGATAGACGTGCGGGCGCACGTTCCATGCTGGGTAGTCGCCGTCCGCATCGGAGAAGAGCGAGCCGGGCAACAGGAGCACGGTGGCGCGCGCGACGCCGGCAGGTTTCGCGATGCGCCCTGGAATGCGGACGCCATCGACGATGAGGGTGGCGTCTTCTTCGATCATGGTCGTCTCCTGGGCGGCGGCAGGCGCCGCGAGGGCGCATGCGGCGGCGGCAATGAAGGTGCGGCGTTTCATGGGGCTCGTGTGAGGCCGGACCTTGGGGACGGCTCAAGCGTTATTATCAGCGCACCAGGATCAGCCATGTGCCTTATTGCGCTCGCGCGCCGCCCGCATATGTCTGGCGCGGGAGATTGCCATGAGAAAGCTCGTCGTCGTTCAGGATGCGCCGCGCCCGCATTGGGTCGGGGACGGGTTTCCGGTGCGCTCTATGTTTTCGCCGCAAACGCACGGCGCGGCTCTGTCGCCGTTCATTCTGCTCGACTATGCGCCGCCGACCGAGTTCGCGCCCGCGCCGCAGAAGCGTGGCGTCGGCGTGCATCCCCATCGCGGCTTCGAGACGGTGACGATCGTCTATTCCGGCGAAGTCGATCACCGCGACTCGACCGGCAATGGCGGCCATATCGGCCCGGGCGACGTCCAGTGGATGACGGCCGCGTCCGGCATTCTGCATGAGGAGTTTCACTCCGCTGCGTTCACGCAGAACGGCGGCACGATGGAGATGGTGCAGCTTTGGGTGAACCTGCCGGCGAAGGATAAGATGTCGCCGCCGGGCTATCAGGGCTTGCTCGACGCCGACATTCCGTCCGTCGATCTGGCTGATGGCGGCGGCCGCTTGCGCGTGATCGCGGGCGAGTACGCTGGTGCGCGTGGCCCGGCGCGGACGTTCACACCGATCAACATTTGGGATGTGCGCTTGAACGCTGGCGCGAAGACGGCTTTCACGCTGCCTGAGGGGCACACGCTTGCTGTGCTGGTTCAGAGCGGGGCGGTGAAGCTCAATGGCGGCGAAGTCGCGCGCGACGCGCAATTCGCGATCTTCGAACGCGAAGGCGGCGCGATTGAACTTGAAGCCGAGAGCGATGCGAAAGTGCTGGTGCTGAGCGGTGAGCCGATCGACGAACCCGTCGCCTGGTACGGCCCGTTCGTAATGAACACCGAAGGGGAGATCCGCCAGGCAATCACGGACTTCAACGCTGGCAAGTTCGGCGACGTGCGCGCGTTTGCATGACTCTTGGCGCGCCGGCGTTGTCTGTCTCACGCCACAACGAGCGCTGATGCGTTAAGTGGACTGCCGGCGAGGGCGCAGGCACTTCAGGCACATCACCGATTGACCTTCGGCAGCCTTCGCGCCGCCAGGATCGCGAGCTTGTCGCTGGGCGGATACACGACCACGCCGCCATCCGGGGTGGTGACGATCACCATGTTCGGGTCAGGCTTCTGGATCGGGCCGGCCGGGCGCGAAAGCGCGGCCGTTTTCACGCGGAAGGAGCTCATCGATTCCAGCGTGGCCGGAACGCCGCCGCGCGGCGGAATGGGCGCTAGAGACTGAGCCATCCGGCCATCCTCACCATTTCTCCCTCGAAATTACTTAACGCCGGGCCGCTTGCACAGGAGCGGGACGGGCCCCGCTTTAACCCTCAGACGCCCGAATCCGCCCAAACAAGCGCCCAACGAAGGCGCTCTCCGCGGGGGCAATGTTCCGCTTGTGTTCTCAGAACAAACGCGGTACAAATGATTCATCGGCGGCGCATGGGCGGGCTGATGGCCTTTAGAGCTGGACTCAGGGCCATATGGAGGGCGTGAGATGGCATCGAAGCTGAAGCTTGTTGAGGCGGAAGTGGAAACGGACAAGCAGAAGGCTCTGTCAGCAGCGCTGAAACAGATCGACCAGGCCTTTGGCAAAGGCTCGGTGATGCGCCTGGGCGAGAAGCCGGCGATGGAGATCGAAGCGATTTCCACCGGTTCGCTCTCGCTCGATATCGCGCTCGGCATTGGCGGCCTGCCGAAGGGCCGTATCGTGGAGATTTATGGCCCGGAAAGCTCGGGCAAGACGACTTTGGCGCTGCACTGCATCGCCGAAGCGCAAAAGTCTGGCGGTGTGTGTGCGTTTGTGGACGCCGAACATGCGCTTGATCCTGTGTATGCACGCAAGCTAGGCGTCGATCTCGACGATCTGTTGGTCTCGCAGCCGGACACCGGCGAGCAGGCGCTTGAGATCACGGATACTTTGGTGCGCTCCGGCGCGATCGATGTGCTGGTCGTGGACTCGGTCGCGGCGCTAACGCCCCGCGCGGAAATCGAAGGCGAGATGGGCGACAGCCTGCCTGGTCTGCAGGCGCGCTTGATGAGCCAGGCGCTGCGCAAGCTGACGGCCTCGATCAACAAGTCGAAGACGCTCGTCATCTTCATCAATCAGATCCGCATGAAGATCGGCGTCATGTACGGCAACCCGGAGACGACGACGGGCGGCAATGCATTGAAGTTCTATTCGTCGGTGCGTTTGGACATTCGCCGCACCGGCCAGATCAAGGAACGTGACGAAGTCGTGGGCTCGGAAACCCGCGTGAAAGTGGTGAAGAACAAGGTCGCGCCGCCGTTCAAGCAGGTGCAGTTCGATATCATTTACGGCGAAGGCGTCTCCAAGACAGGCGAGTTGATCGAGCTCGGCGTGAAGGCGGGCATCATCGATAAGTCTGGCGCCTGGTACGCGTACGGCTCGCAGAAGATCGGTCAAGGCAAGGAAGCCGCGCGCAGGTTCCTGAAAGAAAATCGCGCTGTTGCGATCGAGATCGAAGACAAGATCCGCGGCAAGTCAGCGGCGATGTCGGACGCGATGTATTCGCCGCCGACGGATGAGGAAGAAAAGGACGCCGCTGACGGCAATTGAGGTTTGAGTTTCGCTGGCCGGTTCGGGAGCGTTTAGCCGACCCGACCCCATGCCCTGGCGCGTTCCCGGGCCGGCCGGCGGATTACCTCGAGAGAGATGGGCGATGGAGCCACGCGTTTCCCTGATCACATTGGGCGTAGATGACCTCGCGCGGTCGCGCGCCTTCTACGAGAAGCTCGGGTTCAAGGCCTCGTCCGCTAGTGGCGACGGGGTCGTGTTTTTCCAGATGGGGCCGTTGGGCCTCTCATTGTTTCCGCGCGAGAGCCTTGCGTGTGACGCCAAGGTCCCGGCCGAAGGTTCGGGGTTTCGCGGCATTACATTGGCGCACAACGTGCGTGAGCGTGAGGACGTCGCTTTGGTCATTGCCGAAGCGGTGGCCGCTGGCGCGACTTTGGTGAAGCCTTCGGAAGAGGCGTTTTGGGGCGGCCAGTCCGGTTACTTCGCCGATCCGGACGGCCATCTCTGGGAGGTCGCCTGGAATCCCGGTGCGCCGCTCGGACCTAACGGCGAGTTGAAGCTGCCGCCCTGAAGCTTGGGCTGACGTAATCGCAAGGGAGCCCGCGCGGTCCTGCCGCTTGGCGTTCATGCACGCACTACCTATACCAAGCCCAACTCCGATTTGGCTTGAGATCAGATGCCCAGCGTCAACGACATTCGTAAGCAGTTTTTGGATTTCTTCCACGCGCGCGGCCATGAGCTGCCGGGCTCGTCCTCGCTCGTGCCGCAGGACGACCCGACGCTGCTCTTCACCAATGCCGGTATGGTGCAGTTCAAGAACTACTTCACCGGCGCCGCCAAGCCGCCATACCCGCGCGCGGCGACCAGCCAGAAATGCGTTCGCGCCGGCGGCAAGCACAACGACCTCGACAATGTCGGCTACACCGCGCGCCATCTCACCTTTTTCGAGATGCTCGGCAATTTCTCGTTCGGCGACTACTTCAAGGAAGGCGCCATCGATGCGGCCTGGTCGCTGATCACCAAGGACCTGGCGCTGCCGAAAGATAAGCTGCTCGTCACCATCTATCACGATGACGATGAGGCCGCCGCGCTCTGGAAGAAGATCGCGGGCCTCGGCGATGACAAGATCATCCGCATCGCGACGGCCGACAATTTCTGGTCAATGGGCGACACCGGTCCGTGCGGCCCGTGCTCGGAAATCTTCATCGATCGCGGCGATCACATCTTCGGCGGCCCGCCCGGATCGAAGGACGAGGATGGCGACCGCTTCCTCGAGTTCTGGAACCTCGTGTTCATGCAATACGAGCAGTTCAACGACGGCCGGCCGCGCGAGAAATTGCCGAAGCCCTCGATCGACACCGGCATGGGTCTCGAACGCATCGCCTGCGTGCTGCAGGGCGTGGATTCCGTGTTCGAAACAGATCTCTTCAAGACGCTGATCGCGGCATCGGAAGAGTTGACCAAGACGAAGGCCAAAGGCGAGCGGACGCCGAGTCACAACGTGATCGCCGATCACCTGCGCTCGTCGTGCTTCCTGATCGCCGATGGCGTGTCGCCCTCGAACGAGGGGCGCGGCTACGTGCTGCGCCGGATCATGCGCCGGGCGATGCGTCACGCGCACATCCTCGGCGCCAAAGAGCCGCTCATGTATCGTCTCGCGCCGACGCTCATCGCCGAGATGGGTGAGGCGTATCCAGAGCTGAAGCGCGCGGCGCCGGTGATCGAGGCGCAGCTGCGCGATGAAGAAGAGCGCTTCCGCCGGACGCTGGCGAACGGTTTGCGGCTGCTCGATGACGAGTTGGGGGCGCTGAAAGAGGGCGAGAAGCTTTCCGGACGTACGGCGTTCAAGCTCTACGACACGTTCGGATTCCCGTTGGATCTGACCCAGGACATTCTGCGCGGGCGCGGGCTTGAAGTGGACGTTGCGGCGTACGACGCGGCGATGCAGGAGCAAAAGGATCAGGGCGCGGCGAGCTGGAAAGGCGCGGACGGCGCCGATAACCCGGCGATCTGGCATTCGATCCTTGAGCGCACCAAGGGCAATGAATTCCTCGGCTACGCTGGCGAGGCCGGTGATGGCGCGGTGACGGCGATCGTCTCCGGCGGCGCCGAGCAGCATGAGCTGCGCGAAGGGACGACAGCTGCGCTCGTGTTCGACCGTACGCCGTTCTATGCGGAGAGCGGCGGCCAGGCGGGTGACCATGGCGTGATCACCTTCGCGAACGGCGCGGAGTTCGTCGTCGAGGACACGCTGAAACAAGCGGGCGCGCTGCACGCGCATGTCGGCCGGCTGGTGAAGGGTTCGATCAAGGTTGGCGATCAGGCCAAGCTTGAGATCGACCACGAACGCCGCGCGAAAATCCGCTCGAACCATTCGGCGACGCACTTGTTGCACGCGGCGCTGCGCAACACGCTTGGGCCGCATGTGACGCAGAAGGGTTCGTTGGTCGAGGCCGACTATTTCCGGTTCGACTTCAGCCATGGCCAAGCGATGACGGCGGACGAAATCGGCCGCGTCGAAGACGAAGTGAACGCCGTGATCCGCCAGAACGCCGAAGGCGTCATCAAGGAGATGGCGCCGGCGAAGGCGATCGAAGAGGGCGCGCTGGCGCTGTTCGGTGAGAAGTACGGTGAGACGGTGCGCGTGCTGCGCCTGGGCGATGCGCTGGCGCACGATGGCAAAGCGTATTCGGTCGAGCTCTGCGGCGGCACGCATGTGAAGCGCACGGGCGATATCGCCGTGTTCGCGATCCTGAGCGAAGGCGGCGTCGCCGCGGGCATCCGGCGCATCGAAGCGGCGACGGGCGCAGCGGCGTTGGCGCATCTGAAGGCGCAAGCGGCGCTGGCGAAGGCAATCGCGTCGAACATCAAGGCGCCGCTCTCGGAAGTGACGGATCGTGTCGCGCAACTTGCGGAGGAACGGCGCAAGCTTGAGCGCGAACTGGCGGAGACCAAGAAGAAGCTCGCGCTCGCCGGCAATGGCGGCGGCGCGGCGCCGGCTGGTCCGGAGAACATTGCCGGCGTGTCGGTGCTCGCGCGCGTGCTTGATGGCGTGCCGGCGAAGGAGCTGCGGGGCTTGGTCGATGAGGGCAAGAAGTCGATCGGCTCCGGCGTCATTGCCTATATCGGTGTCGAGGATGGCAAGGCTGCGCTCGCTGTCGGCGTTACCGATGACTTGAAGGGCAAAGTCAGCGCCGTCGATCTGGTCAAAGCGGGCGTTGCGGCGGTTGGCGGCCAAGGCGGCGGCGGGCGGCCCGACATGGCCCAGGGCGGCGGGCCGAACGGCGCCGAAGCGGCGAAAGCGCTCGACGCGATCCGCACGGCGCTGCAAGGCGTGCTGGCGGCGTGAGCGAAATTGCGTATCGCGATGCGGCCGCTGCGGATGCAGCGGAGCTTGCCGCATTCGCGGAGCGTACGTTCACGGAGACGTTCGGGCATCTCTATCCGCCGGAAGATCTCGCTTCGTATGTCGAAGCGAAGTACCGGACGGACGTGGTTGCGGCCGAGATCGCTGATCCTGAGACGCGCTATGTACTGGCGCTGCGTGATGGCGCGATCGTTGGCTATTCCAAGCTTGGTCTGGTCGACATGGATGTCGACGCAACTGACGCGTTGGAATTGCACCGGCTCTATGTCGATACGTCGGTGAAGGGGGCCGGTGTTGCGAAGACGCTGATGGATGACGGCCTGGCGTGGGCGCGCGGCAAGGGCGCGCGCGTGATGTATCTCAGCGTCTGGGAAAACAACACGCGCGCGCAGGCGTTTTACAAACGCTACGGCTTCGAGCACGTCAAAGAGCACAAGTTCATGGTGGGACGCGTCGCGGATCGCGATTTCATCTGGCGCTTAAATCTCTAGAGCCCTGAGCTTGGCGAAGGGCGGGCAGTTCCGCCGTTGCCGGCCTTCGAGGAGCTCAGGCCTCGAAGTGAGTCAGGCTTCGCTTCACATCAATTCGAGTCAGTAACGTCTCGGAAACCAAATCAGTCGTTTTTGGGCGACTCGATTCGGTGTGGGGACACGGGATGACTCAGAACGACGCTCTGGCCGCTTTTCTCGGGCCGGAATTATTCGAGCGGCTCGATTGGGGCCGACTCTCGCATGCGCAACGTGACGCGATTCTCTCCGTGTTCCGAGTCGGATTAGGCGCCGGCGTGCAATCGGGCGCCGTTTCCACGATCGATGCGGTGCTGGCGCGGGGCAAGGTTCTGATCTGCGAGGACGGTTCGCAATGGCAGGCGCGCGAGCGCGACGATGCCGAGATCATTGAAGATTGGGGCGCGGGCCAACTCGTCGCGATCCACCACCACATGATCTACAAGCTCGACCCTTACCAAGCGGCAGAGGTTGAGTTGCTGCGCCTTTAAGCTAGCGTGGCGGCTCATTGCGGAGCCGCATCGATGTCTAGCTACGAAACCATCAAACTTGAAGTCGCCGACGGCGTCGCGACCATGACGCTCAACCGGCCGGACCGGATGAACGCGTTCACCGATCAGATGGTGCGCGACATGATCGCGGGCTTCGACGAGACCGACGCAAACGATGATGTCCGCGCGGTCATCGTCACGGGCGAGGGCCGCGCGTTTTGCGCCGGCGCGGATTTGGGCTCGGGCGGGGCGACGTTCGATTACGAGAAGCGGCTTGCGGCGCGCGATGGCGGCGCTTCCAAGTTCGATCCCGATCGCGCGCGTGATGGCGGCGGCCAAGTCGGCATTCGTATCTATGAAAGTTTGAAGCCTGTGATTGCCGCGATCAACGGCGCGGCTGTTGGCGTTGGCGCGACGATGACGTTGCCGATGGATATTCGCCTCGCGGTACCGGGCGCGAAGATGGGTTTTGTGTTCGCGCGGCGCGGGATCGTGCCCGAGACGCTGTCCTCCTATTTCTTGCCGCGCTTGGTTGGCGTGTCCACGGCGCTTGAGTGGACGATGACAGGGCGCGTGTTCACCAGCGAAGAGGCGAAGGAGCGAGGGCTGGTGCGCTCGCTGCACGCGCCCGTGGACTTGTTGCCCGCCGCGCAGGCGTTGGCGCGTGAGATTGCCGATAATACAGCGCCGGTTTCTGTGGCGCTGTCGCGGCGGATGATCTTGGATATGCTCGATGCCGGCCATCCGATGGAAGCGCATCGCTTGGAGAGCCGGTTGATGGTTGCGCGCGGGCAAGCGGGCGACGCGAAGGAAGGCGTGACGTCGTTCTTGGAAAAGCGCGCGCCGGTTTATCCGGACAAAGTGTCGAAGGACATGCCGCAGCCATTCCCATGGCGGCCGACGCCGCCGTTTAAGGAATAGGGTCTGGTGCTGTGCGTGCATGCGCGCAGTATAACTCAGCGCGGCAGGTGTAGGATTGATTCAGCGCTGGTACTGGATGAAGCCGCGATTGCGCGCGAGTTTGTCGTAGAGCTTGCGGGCGGTCGCATTGGATTCGTGGGTGAGCCAATAGACGCGCTCGGCGCCGCGTTCGTCGGCTAGGGCGTACACCGCTTCAATGAGCGCGCGGGCGACGCCGCGATTGCGCGCCGTCGGCGCGACGAAGAGATCTTCGAGATAGCAGAAATCGCCAATCGACCATGTGCCGCGGTGGAAGACGATGTTGGTGAAGCCGAGCAGCGCGCCGCAGTCTTCAGCGACGAGGCATTGCATTGGTTCGGCGGGGTCGTGGAAGCGAGACCAGGTTGTGTCGGTTACGGCGCGCGGCAGTTCTGAATTGTAGAACTCAAGATAGCCCGCCCAAAGTGGCTCCCACGCGGCGCGGTCAGCTTGACCTGCTGTTCTGACTAAGAAGGCCATTTGCTGTTTCCTTCGTCATTCCGGGGTGACCGGAGGTCGAACCCGGAAGCTAGGAGCGGACGCTCAGCTCTGCGACTCCTGGGTTCCGGGTTCTCGCTTCGCGAGCCCCGGAATGACGGAGTTGATCATTTGCGGACCTCGATTGGCGCTTTGACGTCAAGCTCGACGGCTTCTTCTTCGCCGAGATCGTCACGCGTCATAAAGAATGTGCCGGACCAGTCTGGATTGATCCATATGCCGTCGACGCGCGTTAGCGCCTCGTTCGCCTCGCCCTCATAACGAATGGCAAAGTCCAGTTCTGCCTCGGGGCCGTAAAACTTCGTGAATATGATCTTGAGGCCGTTTCGCGTGCCTTCGATATCCGCGGTCAGCACTGTCGCTGCGAGTTCCGGCTCTCCGATGTTCGGCTCTTGAGTCGAGCCGATGAAGGCGCCGTCGCGTTCTTCGATCTGCGCATTGAATACGACTTCAGGGAAGTCGTCCGGATAACGATACGCGCCGCTCCAGCTTCCAGTGAGGCTGGAGCGGCGCTTCGTCATTAGGCCTTCGCCATCGCGGCGTCGACGTTGTCGCCGATCGCGTCGAGGAAGCCTTCGGTGGTGAGCCAGGTTTGGTTGTCGCCGACGAGGACGGCGAGGTCCTTCGTCATTTTGCCGGACTCGACCGTCTCGACCGTGATCTTCTCCAAGAGCAGCGCGTAGTCGATGAGCTTCTGGTTGTTGTCGAGCTTGCCGCGATGGGCGAGGCCGCGCGTCCAGGCGAAGATCGAGGCGACGGAGTTGGTTGAGGTCGGCTCGCCCTTTTGGTGTTGGCGATAGTGGCGCGTCACGGTGCCGTGCGCGGCTTCCGCTTCCATCGTCTTGCCGTCCGGCGTGATCAGCACCGAGGTCATCAGGCCAAGCGAACCGAACCCTTGGGCGACGGTGTCGGACTGCACGTCGCCGTCATAGTTTTTGCACGCCCAGACGTAGCCGCCGGACCACTTCATCGCAGCCGCGACCATGTCGTCGATCAGGCGGTGTTCATAGGTGAGCTTGCGCTTGTCGAATTCGGCCTTGAACTCGCTGTCGAAGATCTCCTGGAAGATATCCTTGAAGCGGCCGTCATAGGCTTTGAGGATGGTGTTCTTGGTCGAGAGGTAGACCGGATAGTTCTTGAGAATGCCGTACTGGAACGAGGCGCGGGCGAAGTCCTTGATGCTCTCATCGAGGTTATACATCGCCATGGTGACGCCGGAGCCCGGCGCCTTGAACACTTCCTTCTCGATCACCGTGCCGTCATCGCCGACGAATTTGATCGTGAGCGTGCCTTTGCCCGGGAACTTAAAGTCTGTGGCGCGGTATTGATCGCCGAACGCGTGACGGCCGACGACGATCGGCTGCGTCCAGCCCGGCACCAGGCGCGGCACGTTTTTGCAGATGATCGGTTCGCGGAAGATGACGCCGCCGAGGATGTTGCGGATGGTGCCGTTTGGCGACTTCCACATTTCCTTCAGGCCGAATTCCTTCACGCGGGCTTCGTCCGGCGTGATGGTCGCGCACTTCACGGCAACGCCGTGTTGCTTGGTGGCATTGGCCGCATCGATGGTGATTTGATCGTTGGTGGCGTCGCGGCTCTCGACGCCGAGGTCGTAATATTTGAGATCGATGTCGAGATAGGGGTGGATCAGGCGTTCCTTGATCAGCGCCCAGATGATCCGGGTCATTTCATCGCCGTCCATATCGACGACCGGATTGTCCACCTTGATCTTCGCCATGCTCTCGTACCTTCCGCGTTCGGGGATTTCGCGCGGGTGGTAGCAGCTTGGCGGCAGAGCGCAAACTGCGGCTCAGTCGCGGGCTTGGGAAATGCCTTCGAGTTCGGCGGCGCTCAGAATCTCGTAATCGTCGGCCGGCGTGACAGCGGCGTTCAGCGGGACGCCGGTGCGGCGCGCGGGTTGGCGGAGGCGCTGAACCGGCGCTGGCGGGCCCGCGAGGTCGACCGTCACGTCCACGATCGCCGGGCTGGGAAGGGCGGTTGGCGGGGCCGCGGTTTGAACTGGCGGGGCCGGCGGGGCCGTGGCCGAAGGCGGCGACATGTTCGGGGCCAACCAGCTTGCGGCGATGATGCCGGCGATCACCACGACGAGTAGCACGATGTGGCGCGCGGTCCATGACCACGCGCTGCCGCGCTTGCGGCGCGGCTTCGTATGCTGAATGACGTTCGCGGTCATGTCCCGATACGGCCTCAACCGATGACACGCGCACGAAACATGCCGCCTCCAATCGAAGAGGCGTGGCCGGCTGTGTGTCTGGTCCGTCCCCAGATGGGGGAAAATATCGGCGCGGTGGCGCGGGTTTTGTTGAATTTCGGCTTGGTTTCACTGCGGCTCGTGGCGCCGCGCGATCGCTGGCCGAACCCGAAGGCGGAGCAGGTTGCGGTCGGCGCCGACGTGGTCCTGAAGGCGGCGAAGGTCGAGTGGCGGATCGAAGATGCATTGGCCGATGCGACCTTGGTGCTGGCGGCGACGGCGCGGCCGCGAGGGTTGGAGAAGCCGGTGTGGGGGCCGCGCGAGGCGGCGTTGAAACTGCGCGCGGCGATCGCGGCCGGCGAACGGCCGGTGGTCATGTTCGGACCCGAGGCGTCGGGGATGGAGACGGACGAGATCGCCAAAGCCGATGCGATCCTGACGCTGCCGGTGAACCCGGGCTTTGCCTCGCTCAATCTGGCGAACGCGGTGGCGGTGTTTGCGTACGCGTATGCGGAAGCGCGCCAGGAGGCGGACATCCCGCCTTGGTTCACGTTCGACAGCCCGCCCGCGACCCAGGAGGAGCTCGAGGCGATGTTTGTCCACCTCGAGCAAGAGCTTGAACATGGGCGGTTTTTCCACCCGATGGACAAGGCGCCCCTGATGAAACGCAACCTGCGGTCGTTGTTTTTGCGGGCGCGGCTGACCCAACAAGAAGTGCAGACCATGCGCGGCGTCATCAAAGCGCTGACCATCGGCCGGGGCGGGCGCAAGAAAGATGACGTGTAGGAAATGACTTTACCCGCGCCAGGGGAATTGCTTATCCACAGGGCGGGGGACGTTCTGAGCGCATGCTGAAGGCCAAGCGTCGACAGGAGCCGAAACAGGCCGAGCCGCGCGCGCCATCGCGCGAGCTGGTGCCGTGGGGCGGCGAGCATGTTGATGTCGATCGCTTCTGGGCCGAGAGCTGGATCGACTTGCTGAACCGGCAGCGTTGGCTTTCGAAGAAGCTGAAGCTCGATACCGCGCCGTGGATGGTCGATCAGAACGCCGGCATCATTCAGTTCGAGCGCAAGGACGGCGCGCTGGTGACGGCGCCGATCCAGATCATCGGCGCATGGAATCCGCGCACCAGCATTTTCCGCTGGGGTTGGGATCACCCGCTGGTGGTGCAGCGTCTCAGGAATGATGCCGAACGCACGCGCTGGTTTGGCGACAAGCACGATCTCGAAGAGCTGACGCAGAAATCGCTCAAGATGGACGAGAAGGAAGCGTGGCAGATGACTGCGCTAGCGATGAAAGTGAACGGCTCGCACGGCGTCTATCGCGCGCCGACCGAAGGGCCGGTGATCTTCATGACGCTCGGCGAGCCGAAGGTGCGGAAGTAGGCGGTCCGAAAAGACCGCCCTGGCCCGGATCGGACGTTCGGCCTGTAACGGGCATCAGGCCGGAATTCGCCGGTGGCGGACATGCATGCGCGGCGGTAGATGACGACGATGCCGAGGCGAAAAGAACTCCGTGGGGCAGCGTTCGGCCTGCTTGGCTCCTTTGTTAGCCGCAACAACGATGTGAGCGGCTACTGGGCGTTGGGCATGCTGTATGGGCACGCCGTCAAGACCAATGCCCCCAGCGTGTGCGTCGATCTGCTCGATCTGAAGGTCACTCCGCCCGACGGCGTTTTTTCCGCGATGGCAGCGCATTTTCAGCAGATGCTTGGCGCTCAACTATCGGCCCGGCACGTTCCTGTTGATTGGGTGAGACGGGCGACAATCTGTGTGGACTTTGGCCGCGTCAAAAGTCCCAACACGCCCGGCGACGTGTTCAATGCCGTGGTGGTGATCACGGACGACAGGGGCCGAGCGCACAGCGCCACGGCGAACGGGGCGTGCTGGATTCACGATCCGGCGAGGGAGCTAAAGAGCACCCGCGCTTAGTCCGCAATGGGCCAGAAGCGGCCGATCAGACATATTCCTACCAATGTCCGCTTTCGACCCCGACTGAAAAACAGCGAGGATTGCTTCCGGCGATAGCAGACAGCCGCCCGCGTGCGCGGTTGGCGCAATGGTGTGGGGATGAGGATTTTTGCATGGCATCGCGTCAGCTCGTGTTGGCGAAGAGTGGGGCGACGGCGATGGCGAGGCAGAGTGCGTCGATGATGAGGCGCGGGTCGCCGGGATCGATGGCGTGGGGGCGGGCGGTGGCGATGGCGTAGCGGCCGGCGGCTTCGGGAAAGCGGCGGCTGAGACGGCGAAAGAGGCGCGCGAGGCGCAGCGCGTGTGGATGCGGGTTGTCGAGAACGCGGCGCAGAGCTTCGATGCGAATGGCCAAGCGCAATGGTGTTGGTGTTGAAGTTGACGGCGCGCGTTCGGCGCGCGAGGGCGCTGGCGGCGTTGGTCCCCACAGAGCGCGGATGCGCGGCGCGCGGCTCTCCGGCACGGCGAGGGGATCGCGCGGCGGGGCGAGTTTGAAACGCGCCGGCCAGGTTTGCGGTTGGGCGGGATCGAACGCTCTGGATTGTTTGGAGCGTGCGGCGCTAGCGCTTGGCGGGCCGGAGGCCCGCGCTCCAACCTGCAAACTTTTGTGATCTAGGTGCGCGGCTTGCGCGAAGATGAGCTTGCGCGCGATGCATTCGATGCGCGCGATCCAGCATGCGATTTCGTGGCGGCGCTTCAGCGTGAGAGCGTTGAGAAGCGCGAGTGCTTCAGGCGCGCCGATGACATCGCTGGCGCGGGCGAACATCGCTTTGAGGCGGCGCCAGAATGGAGCGAGATTGGGTGGTTGGGGCATGGGTGCGGCGTGAAGTTTACGCGCGCCCTGGCGCTCCCCGGATTGATCTCGCCGCCGCGCCTGACAGCTCAACGATTTTCGCCGCGAAATGCGAGGATAGAGGCCGCGCCAATCCTCCTAACTGGGCTTGCGGCGCCGCCGCCGCGCCGCCATTCTCGCGCGCCATGCCGAGTTTGGACGAACGCTATCAAGCCATCATCAAGCGCCTTAGCGCCGATGTGTTGCTCAATGAGGTTTTCGTCTTCGAGAAGATCGAGCCGATCGCGCGCGAGGGGCATGCCGACGCGGCGATGATGATGAGTTTGATCCGCGCCATCGGCTATGGCTGCGAACGCGATTGGCCGGCGGCGCTGGAATGGGCCCCGATCGCGGCCGAGCGCGGTGTCGAAGCGGCGCGGGCGCAGTTGCGGTTCTTGGCGTCGGCCGATGATGACGATTGGCGCGGACTCGCGGCGCGGGTCGATGTGGGGGCTTGGACGGCGGCGCGCGAGGGGCGGCTCGTCAACGAGCGGCCGTGGATCAGCCTCAGCGAAGGTTTTCTGGATGCGCGCGCCTGCGCGTGGATGATTGCGCGCGCGGCGCCGTTGCAGACGCAGTCGCTGGTCTATGATCCGATCACCGGTAAAGCGGCGCAAGCGGATGTGCGCACCAATACGTGCGCGACGTTTACGATCTTGACCTTGGATTTGCCGACGCTGCTGATCCGCGAGCGGATTGCGAACACGGTTGGCGTACCCATTGAGCATTTGGAACGCGTTTCGGTGTTTCGCTATACGCCGGGCCAACAATTTGCGAGCCACGTCGATTATCTGACGCCATCGCCGCAGCTCAATGCCGAGATCGCCGAGATTGGGCAGCGGCCGTTCACATTTCTGGTTTATCTCAACGAGGCGTTCGAAGGCGGCGAGACCCACTTTCTCGACATCGACAAGAAATTTCGCGGACGCACCGGCGATGCCTTGTTCTGGCGCAATACCGATGAAAGCGGCGCGCCGGATCTGCTGACGACGCATGCGGGCGTGGCGCCGGTGAGCGGCGAGAAGTGGCTGCTTTCGCAGTTTATTCGCGATAAGGCGCAATTGTTGGGTTAGCCGCCCTGTGACTGCAGTTTGTTTACGAATTGCGACCGACCCTGTTGGCGTGTCGATTCGGGCGGTGCGCATGACCAAGTCGCAGATCGTGCAAACGGCGGTGCTGACAGCCGTCATTCTCGTGGTCGTGCTCGCGCTGGATTATCTCGTGAACGTCATGGCGATGCCGGGCGTCACGCCTTACACGCCGGTCGCGACGGCCTTGATCACATTGCTCGTGACGCCAGCGGCGATTGCTTTTGTGATCCTGCAGAACGCCAAGGTGCAACGAGCCCACGTTGCGCTCGAAGAAGAACGGATCGCGCGGCTTGCCGCCGATGGCGCGAACGCGGCGAAGACGCGGTTCCTGGCCAATATGAGCCACGAATTGCGGACGCCGCTCAACGCCATCATCGGTTATGCGGAAATCATCGAAGAGGACGCCGCAACCGGCGCCGTGGCCGCGGACTCGCAGCGCATCCAGAGTTCGGCCAAGCACCTGCTCGGCCTGATCAATGAAATCCTCGACCATGTGAAGCTTGAAGCGGGCGAGCTGCGCTTGTCGCCGGTGCAGACTGAGCTGCGCACGCTGTTCGATGAAGTGGTCGACGCCGTGCGTCCGCACGCGGAGAGCAACGGCAACGAGCTGTTCGCGTCCTGCGACCTTGGCATTGGCGTCGCCTGGATCGATCCGGCGCGCGTCAAGCAATGTATGTTTGCGATCGCCAGCAATGCGGCGAAGTTCACCTCGAACGGCCGCGTGATCCTGCGCATGGCGGCGGATGGCGAAGACGATTTCGTGTTCGAGGCCATCGATAGCGGCATCGGCATAGATGAGGCGGCGCTGCCGTATGTGTTTCAGCCATTCATGCAGGCTGATGGATCGTTCACGCGGGCGCAGGATGGCGCGGGCATCGGCTTGGCGCTGACCAAGCAGCTGATGGAGGTCATGGGCGGCGCGGTGAGCGTGGTGAGCACAAAAGGCGCAGGCTCGATCTTCACGTTGCGCTTCAAGCGCGGTGAGCCGGCTTCGAACGTGGTGACGCTGGCGGCTTAAGGCGCGACCAGCGCGCCGACCATTTCGTGGCCTTCGCCGCCGAGGATTTCGAGCTGAGCGATCGTGCCCGGCGCGATCTCGTCGTCGCTATCGACATAGGTGACGCCGTCGATCTCCGGGGCATCGGCTTTGGTGCGGAAGGCGTAGGCTTCAGCGTCTTCGTCCCAGCCGTCGCAAATGGCGTCAACTTTTTTGCCGATCACGGATTGGAGGCGCTGGTGGGCGAGGGCGGTTTGCACTTCCATGAAGCGGTCGTAGCGCTCGTCGACGTCGTCTTGGCCGACGTGATCGGGGAGATCGCGTGATGGCGCGCCGTCGACGTTTTCGTACTTGAACACGCCGGCGCGATCGATCTCCGCTTCCTCGATGAAATCGAGCAGCGTTTCGAAATCGTCTTCGGTCTCACCCGGGAAGCCGACGATGAAGCTCGAACGGATGGTGAGGTCGGGGCAGATCGAGCGCCACGTCTTGATGCGATCGAGGACTTTGTCCTGGTTCGCGGGGCGGCGCATGGCTTTCAGCACATTCGGTGACGCGTGCTGGAATGGGATGTCGAGATACGGCAGCACTTTGCCTTCGGCCATGAGGCCAACGACTTCGTCGACGTGCGGGTAGGGGTAGACGTAATGCAGCCGCACCCAGAGTTCATTTGGGGCGCCGAGGTCGCCAAGCTCTTTGCAGAGGTCGTAGAATTTGGCGCGGACCATGCGGTCCTTCCATTTGCTTTCGGCGTACTTCACGTCGACGCCGTAGGCCGACGTG
Source organism: Hyphomonadaceae bacterium (assembly GCA_050184605.1). Lineage (GTDB taxonomy): Bacteria > Pseudomonadota > Alphaproteobacteria > Caulobacterales > Aquidulcibacteraceae > Vitreimonas. The sequence continues at coordinate 390,747 of JBFXAE010000001.1, forward strand.
TCTTGGCTGATGACGAGCAATTCTTTGACGCCGGCTTTCACCAGCGACTCTGCTTCTTTCAGCACGGCGTTGGCCGGGCGCGAGACGAGGTCGCCGCGAATGCTGGGGATGATGCAGAAGGTGCAGCGATTGTTGCAGCCTTCGGAAATCTTCAGATACGCGTAGTGGCGCGGCGTGAGACGGAAGCCGCCCTCGGGCACCAGATCGATCTTGGGATCGTGCATCTGCGGCAGGTGCGTGTGCACGGCGCCGACGACGGCTTCGTATTGGTGCGGCCCGGTGATCTCGAGTACTTTCGGGTGCGCTTCGCGGATCAGCGACTCTTCCTTGCCGAGGCAGCCGGTGACGATGACTCTGCCGTTCTCGGCGATGGCTTCGCCGATGGCGTCGAGGCTTTCGGCTTTGGCGCTATCGAGAAAGCCGCAGGTGTTTACGACGACGAGGTCGGCGCCTTCGTAAGAGCCGCTGAGCTGATAGCCTTCGGAGCGCAGGCGCGTGATGATGCGCTCGCTGTCGACGAGGGCTTTGGGGCAGCCGAGCGAAACGACGCCGATAGTGGGGGCTTTGCTCACGCTATTTGCGCTTCTCGATGTAGGTGACGTTCGGCAGGTCTTTGAAATGCGCGTCGCAGGTCAACACGTCGGCATTCTGGGCGAGCGCGGTCGCATACACAATCGCGTCCGCGGTCGCTAGCTTGTGCGTCCGGCACAGCGCAGCGGCGGCGAACGCGATATCCGCGTCCAACGGGACAACGACGCACTTCTGAGAATAGGCAATCACACCATCCGCCGCGCCCTTATCGAGCGCGCGGTAGGCCCATTTGGCCAGTTCGAGTTGGACGATCGTCGGCACAACCCACTGATCGCGCGCGGGCAGCAGCGGGCGAACAAGCACTCCTGTCGGTGAGCCCAGCGTCCATTCGACCCACGCCGAACTGTCCACGACCGTGGTCAATAGCGATCGCGCCGGTCGCGGATGTCTTCGCTTTCGGCGCCCATGGCGATGCCAAACATCTCCTCGCGCGTGGGCACGGCAACCAGACGAACGCCGCGTCCGTCGGGGATAAACGCGAGTTCCTGTCCCGCCTCCCAGCCCAGCGCTTCGCGGACGGCCTTGGGGATCGAGATCTGAAACTTGGAGGAAAGGGTGGCCGTATCTGGCATATTCTTACCAATAGCGTATCGATGCACGCCTTGCAAGAACGCCGCTCCGATCCATGAGCGCTCCAGCAGACTGCTGCGAATGACTTGCAGGAGCGCTCGCGAGAGGCTAAAGTTTCTTTGCGCCTGACTCTCAGTCGCCGGAAATGTCTTTGCTTACAGAGAAGTGCGGGATGTACGTCTGCAACTGTAACGGTGTGACTCGGGCGGAAGTGGACGAAGCCATTTCTGCTGGGGCCGAGGCTCCGGAGGCGGTTCTGGCCCATCATGGGTGCGAGCCGTGCTGCGGGCGCTGCCTCCCCGAGATCGCCGATGGCATTTCTAACGGCGGCATGGCCTGCGGTAAGCGGAGCTTCGTCGCAGCGGAGTAAGCGCGATGAAGGGCGATGCGGACGTCATTAAGCAGCTCAACAAAATTCTCACGAACGAGCTGACGTCGATCAATCAATACTTCCTGCATGCGCGGATGTATCAGTCCGACGGCTACGGCAAGCTCGGCAAGAAGACGTACGAAGAATCCATCGAAGAGATGAAGCACGCGGACCGGATCATAAACCGGATCCTACTGATCGAAGGCTTTCCGAACCTTCAGAACCTCAACAAGCTCCAGATTGGCGAAGCGGTGCCTGAGCGTCTGGCGGCCGATCTCAATGCCGAGAAGACCGGCCACGCCGCGATCAAGGAAGGCATCACGCTCTGCGAGACGAAGCAGGATTATGTCTCGCGCGATCTGCTGGTCGAGTTGTTGGACGACACCGAAGAGCATATCGATTTCCTCGAGACACAGCTCAAGAACCTCGATGAGATGGGCCTGCAGAATTATCTGCAGAGCCAGTACGATCTGGAGAGCGATCCGGGTTGATGAGGCGCGCGTTGCGATGGGTGGCGGTGGCGCTTGTCGCGATGCTGGCCTGGGCGGCGCTTGTCGGCGCGGATGCGTGGTTCGGCTGGTCGCGTGCGCCGATTGCGGCGCGCGGCGATGCGCAGGCTTTCTTCGAAGCCGCCGCCTCGCGCATCGATCGGGAACATCGCGGCAACGCTATCCTCGTTGTGATTGAACAAGGGCGTGTCGTAGGCGTGCATGACCAAACCATTGGCGCGCCGGTGAATGACGACACGCTGTTTCAGGTCGCCTCGCTCAGCAAATGGGTGACGGCGTGGGGCGTCATGACACTGGTGGAGCAGGGCGAGATCGATCTTGATGCGCCCGTTTCGCGCTACCTGACGCGCTGGCGTTTGCCGGACAGTCCATACAATGAGCAAGTGACCGTCCGGCGGATTTTGAGCCATACGGCGGGGTTCACGGATGGGCTCGGGTATGGCGGCTTCTTGCCGGACGCGCCGGTGCAAACTCTGGAAGAGTCACTCACCGCCGCTGGCGATGCCGCTTACGGCGCCAATGGCGTGCTGCGTGTGGGACGCGAGCCTGGGTCGTGGCAATATTCCGGCGGCGGCTACACGTTGCTGCAGCTTTTGATTGAAGAAATCAGCGGCGAGCCGTTCAACGATTATATGCGCCGCGCGGTGCTCGCGCCGCTCGGCATGCATGGTTCGACGTTCGTGCTCGATGATGCGAGCCGCACGCGCGTTGCTGAGTTTTATGATACCGACGGCGCCCGCGCGCCGCACTACGCCTACACCGCAACGGCGGCGGCTTCGCTTTACACATCGGCTGCTGATCTCACGCGCTTTGTTGAAGCGCAGGCGCAAGGCGCGCAAGGCGAGCCGGCGGGGCGTGGCGTGTTGCGGCCGGAGACCTTAGCGCTGATGGCGCAACCGGAAGCCGCGTTGCTCGGGGCGCCGTTCTGGGGACTCGGCATGACGCTCTATGGCCGCGACGCTTCCGGCGGGTTCCTGATTGGCCATGACGGCGGCAACCGTCCGGCGATCAACACGACGGTGCGAACCAACCCGGAGACGGGCGATGGCATTATCGTTTTGCTCACTGGCAATGTCAGGCTGGCCTCGGAACTCGGCGGCGAGTGGACGTTCTGGAAAGCGGGCGTCACCGACGTCTATGGATTGATGGCGGCGCGCAACGCGCTTCTGATGCGTTTGCTGGCGGGATGGGCCGTGATCGTTGTGGTGGCGCTAGCGTTGTGGTGGCGCGGTCGCCGCGCGCGTAGCGCTTAGCGCACGAGAGCTGGCGGCCCTGCGCCGAAGTGGGCGATTTCGGTGAAGCCTTCGCCGGATTTCAGCGTCGCGGTGTTTTCGGCGCTAAGCAGCATCCACTCGCCTGCGGCCTCAAACGTATTGAACTGACGGACATCGGCCCATCGGTTCCTCTCAGCGTTGCGCTTGGTCATCCAATGACTGAGAAAGCGCTGAGCGGGCGCGCTTTCGCACACCCAGGCGGAGCGGCGCATGAACATGAGATTGAGCGGCTCGAACAGCTCTCGATGCGCTTTGAAAACAGCATCGAGGTCGGCCAGCGAGATAGCGCTGACTTCGACATCCTGGTGAATAACGCTGATGCAGTCGAAGCCTAACCAGATCGGGTTCGCGGCATTGAACGCGGCGTGATCATGCAAGTCTTGGGCGCGAATGGCGCCGGTATACTCGACCCGGCTCAGTTCGAGGCCGGCGTTATGGCGAAGGACGATCGGCACGCATTGATCTCCTATCGCGCCGCGCGAAGGGTAGGTTGATCGAAGCGGGCGAGTTCGTCGAAGCCGGCGCCGGTTTGCAGCGCCAAGGTTTCGGCTTCGCTCAGCACCAGCCAATCGCCTGCTTCCTCGAAGGTCGCGAACTGGCGCAGCGTCGTCGACATCGCTTCACGCGCGTCTCGCTTGCCGCTCCAATGGTCGACGTGCGCCTGCGCTGCTTTGCTGAAGCAGAGCCAGGCCGAGCGGCGGATGATCTGGAAATTGAGCGGTGCGTAGAGTGTTTGGTAGCGCCCGAAGATGCGGTCGAGATCGTCGAAGGCGATGTTCTCGAACGTTGCGCCCGGAAAGACGATGCTCAGGCAATCGCATTTCAGGAAGGAGCGATTGGCCGCGAGATACTCGGCCACCGCTTGAAGCTCGGCGAGCGTGATCGCGCCGTGGTATTCGGCTATGTTCAGTTCGAGCGTTTCGTTGTGGCGCAGCACAACCGGCACGGCGCGTTCCTCCAGCGTAAGGCTGTGCTCGCGGCGGCTTGAGGATTGGTTAAGGGCGCTGCGCTGACGGCGGTCGCGGTTTTGGATTTTGATCCCAGGCCCGCCGCCCGGCTAGCCGCCCTCAGGTTGACTTTGGGGGGCTGATCGACCAAAAGCCCCGCTTTCCGCCGTCCCGGCTCGTTTCGGGCGCGGATTTATGCTGGGCGACGGGCACACCGCCAGGGCAGTCGCGGCTTCATTCTGAGGCCGCCGGTCCCCGTCACGGAAGAGGGCGCCTGCAGCGCATGACGAAGCGTATTGAAGCTAAGTACAAATCGGACCGCCGTTTCGGCCAGAACCTCTGGGGCCGTCCGAAATCTCCAGTCAACAAGCGCCAGTACGGCCCGGGCCAACACGGCCAGCGCCGCAAGGGCAAGACGTCTGACTACGGCCTGCAATTGGTCGCCAAGCAGAAGCTCCGCCTCTACTACGGCAACATCACCGAAAAGCAGTTCCGCAAGACCTATGAAGAAGCCGCGCGCCGGAAGGGCAACACGGCGGAAAACCTCATCGGTCTGCTCGAGAGCCGCTTGGACGCGGTGGTGTATCGCGCCAAGTTTGCGCCGACGGTGTTCTCGTCGCGCCAATTCGTGAACCACGGCCACGTGAAGGTGAACGGCAAGCGCGTCACCATTCCGTCTTACCTGGTGAAGGTCGGCGACGTGATCGAAGTGCGCGATCGCGCGAAGTCGATGGCGATCGTGCTCGAAGCTCTGGCGAGCCAAGAGCGTGACACGCCGGAATATATCGAGGTCGATCCCAAGGGCATGACGGCGCGCTTCCAGCGCATCCCGCAGCTCTCCGACGTGCCGTATCCGGTGCAAATGGAACCGAACCTCGTCGTCGAATACTACGCGTCGTAAGGCGGGAAGTCGGCAGTCGCGAGATCGCCAGATCGGAAATTGGGGGCCGGTGCGCAGAGCGCCGGCCCCTTCATTTGTCAGTCTGAAATTCGGGGGCGCCAAATCGGCGCTCGTATTCTGAGGGATTGGCGGTAGGGTGAGCTTCATGGGGACCATGAAATCCAGTCCTACCGTGATCTGCGCGTCTAGCAGGAAGCTCTGGCGCTAGCAGAGCTTTGCTATCGCCAGACACGCGACTTTCCACGCGATGAGCTGTTCGGGCTGACCGCGCAAATTCGCCGCGCGGCCGCTTCCATCCCAGCAAACATAGCCGAGGGTTGGGGCCGCGAGAGCACCGGGGCGTATATTCAGTTTCTTCGGATCGCTCAGGGCTCCTGCAAGGAGTTGGAGACCCACGCTTTGCTTGCGCAGCGTGTGCTCGATCGTGGTGACGACATGGTGGAGGTCCTCGCCGCCAGTGACACCGTCGGCAAAATGCTGCGTGGGCTCATTCGTTCGCTGCAGGCAAAGTAGAACTCGCCTCATTCGATTGGCGATTTGGCGATTTCCCGATTTCGCCCTACCGAATTGGTCATGGTGAAACTCACGAAACTGATCGATCAAGCGGTGCTTGTGGCGCCGGGCACGAAGGCGGATCTGGCCAATCGCGCGACCACCGCGGACGATCTCTTTCCGGACAAGGCGGCGGCTGAAGAGGCGACGAAGGACAACGCGAAGGCCATCGATGCGCTACAGGATGCGCTGTGGGCCGAAGGCGCGCGTTCGCTTTTGGTGGTTTTGCAAGGCATCGACACTTCCGGAAAGGACGGGACGGTGCGCGGCGTCTTTAACCGTTGCGGACCGCTCGGCGTTTGCGTGACGCCGTTCGGGCGTCCGAGCGAGGAAGAGCTGGCGCACGATTTTCTCTGGCGCATTCACAAGGCGGCGCCGAAGAAGGGCGTCATCGGCGTGTTCAATCGTTCGCACTACGAAGACGTGCTGGTGGTGAAAGTGCGCGCGCTGGCGCCGCGCGCGGTCATCGAGAAGCGCTACGAGCAGATCAACGCGTTCGAACAGCACTTGACCGCCAATGGCACGACGGTGCTCAAGTTCATGCTCAACATTTCAAAGGACGAGCAGCGCGAACGATTGCAGGCGCGGCTGGATGATCGCGACAAGAACTGGAAGTTCAACTCTGGCGATCTCGAGGATCGCAAGCTCTGGGATGATTTTCAGGCCGCTTACGAGACCGCGCTCGACCGCTGCTCGACGGAGCATGCGCCGTGGCGCGTGGTGCCGGCCGATCGCAAATGGCAGCGTAACGCGATCATCTCAGCGGTCGTGCGCAAAACGCTGGAGGACATGGCGCCGGCGTATCCGAAGCCGGACTGGAAGCCGTCGGACTTCAAGATCATTTAGCGCTGATGTCGTCTTCCTTGCGGATGATGCCGAGCGAGATGACGCGCTTCAGGGCTTCGTCCGGCGGGATGGAGAGAGGCCGCAGCGTGTTGCGCGGCAGGTAGAGCAGGAAGCCAGAGGTGGGGATCGGCGCTTGCGGCACATAGACGGCGACGAGATCGCTGGCCCCGATGTCTTGGATGACTTCGGCGGTGTTCTCGTTGGTGATGAAGCCGATCGCGTATGAGCCAGGCTGCGGGAATTCGACCAGCACCGCCTGCTTGAACGAGGTGCGCTCCGGCGCGGCGACTTGTTTGAAGACCTGTTTCGCGCCGCCATAGATGGTGCGTACGAGCGGCAGGTTGGCGATGCCCCTATCGGCGGTGTTCACGATCCAGCGGCCGACGAGATTGCCGGCGAGGGCGCCGATGAGCGTGAGCGCCGCCACCGCAAGCAGCAAACCGCCGCCGGGGAAGCTTGTCAGAATTTCAAACCCCCTTGGGACGAGGGGTTCGACGCGCGTGTCGATAAAGGTGACGACCAGCCAGATCAGCCAGGCCGTGACGATAAACGGCAAAACCAAAGCCACGCCGGCGAGGAAGGAATTGCGGAGCCAGGCGAGCAGGTTGAAGTGTGGCGCGGAGGGGGAAGGAGCCATGGCGCCGATGTAGGATAAGCGCGCGACCGGAGCTAGCGGGACTAGCGGCGGGAACTGCGTGCTCTTACCTTGCGCTGCATGTTTGGTCGCAAAAACACTTTTGTCTCGGCGCCCGAGCGTCGCGGCCCGCGGGACAGCTTTTCGGAAACAGTCATTCGGGTGGTCGAACAGATCGGGCCGGCCGTCATCGGCATCCGGCGCACCAGCCGGCAACGCGGCCTCTATGACGGCGCCGGTTCGGGGGTGATTATCTCGCCCGACGGCTATGCCCTAACGAACAACCACGTTGTCCGCGGCGCCGGTTCGATCGAGGGCGTGCTGCATGACGGCAGCGTCGCATCGGCGGAGGTCATCGGCACGGACCCCGATACGGATCTCGCCCTGCTGCGGCTCAACGGCAAAGGCCATCAGGCCGCGGAGCTTGGCGACTCCAGCAAATTGAGAGTCGGCGAGTTGGCGATCGCGATGGGCAATCCGCTTGGGTTGCAGGCGACGGTTACGGTTGGCGTGGTTTCGGCGCTGCGGCGGACGTTGCGCGGCGAAAGCGGGCGGCTGATCGAAGATGTGATTCAAACCGACGCCGCGCTCAATCCGGGCAATTCAGGCGGCGCACTGATCGATGCGAATGGCGCGGTTGTCGGCATCAACACGGCGATCATCGGCGGCGCGCAGGGGCTCTGCTTTGCAGTCCCCAGCAGCACGGCGAAGCTCATCATCCCGGAGCTGATGCGTGATGGGCGCGTGGCGCGGGGGTGGATCGGGATTGGCGGCCAAACGCAGGAATTGTCGCGTGCGCTGGTGCGTAGGCTCGGGCTCTCATCGGAGAGCGGCGTGCTGGTTGTGGCGGTGGCCGCCGGCGGGCCGGGCGAGGCGGCGGGTCTCGATGAAGGCGACGTGATCCTCAGGCTTGATGGGGAACTGACGCCTTCGGTGGATGCGATCCACAAACTGCTCACGCGCGAACGCATTGGCCGGACTGTGGAACTTGATGTGCTGCGCCGTGGCGCGCGAACCAAATTGAAGCTCGCGGTCACCGCGCGTCCGGAGCCGAAGGCGGCTTAGGCTGGGACGGTGACGCCTTTTTCGTCGAACAGCGCTTTCAGTTCGCCGGTCTGGAACATCTCGCGGACGATGTCGCAGCCGCCGATGAATTCGCCTTTGACATAAAGCTGCGGGATCGTCGGCCAGTTGGCGAAGTCCTTGACGCCTTGGCGGATGTCGTCATCGGCCAGCACGTTCACGTCGTGATACTCGACGCCGATGTGATCGAGGATGCGCACGACCATTTGCGAGAAGCCGCACTGGGGCTGATCGGCCGTGCCCTTCATGAAGAGCACGACGTCGTGGGCGCCGATAGTGTTGCGGATGGTTTCGAGGGCGTCTGACATAGGGCGGAAGTAAGAGGGCTGCAGGCAGTAGGCAATGGGCAGTTGGAAGCAGACTATCGCCTACCGCTCATCGGCTGCTGCCTTTGGTCCGGTGTCCAGCGCCAGCGCGTGAAGCTCGCCGCCCATCCGGCCCTTGAGGGCGGCGTAAACCATCTGGTGCTGGGCGACGCGGGTTTTGCCGGCGAAGGCGGCTGACCGGATGGTCGCCTTATAGTGGTCGCCGTCGCCGGCCAGATCCTGGATTTCGATGTCGGCGTCGGGGAGGGCTTCGCGCAGGAGCGCCTCGAGAGCGGCAGCCGTCATGGCCATCGGATCGTCCTGAAAAAGCTGAGATTCCAGCTGTTCTATCCCGTGGTGCATGGCATTGCACGCAGCTTTCGGGAACTGCATGACGTTCACGAAAGTTTTGGTTGCGGCCCCGAGCACGGTTCGGGCATCAGGGCCAGTCTGGGGGATGGGCGGTCTGAGAAGATCGCCCACTGCGTGGGAGACGTTGACAAGATCACACTTTCCGAAAATTTAGGCGCCAGCGCCAACCGGCGCAGGGAAAGAAGACCGCAGATTGCGGCGGCCCAGCGTGGCGCTTGGTGGGAGGATGCGAAGACCGGGTTCAGGACAGGATCGAACCAGGCGCAACCAATCACCACAATACGCAGAAATCCTCACCGCGGTGACCCCAAGCGCACGCAGGAGCGCGATGGGGTCGCCAATTCAGAATTCAGGGCAGGCACAAAGGGCAGACCATGACGTTGATGAATTCGCTGCTGATGTTCGCGCAGCAAACTACCGCTCCGGCTGGAACGACACCGGACGCCACGGCCGCTCCGGCGCCGGCGAACACGCCGTCCGCTTCGGAACTGGAAGCTGCGCGCGCGCGCGGCGCCGAAGCCGCCGCTGAAGCGGCGGGCCAGCAAGAAGTGTCGATGATCGAACTGGTGCAGCACCTCAACGGCGTCGAAATGGGCGTCATGGTGATCCTGGGCCTCTGCGCGATCTACGCCGTCGCCCTGCTGTTCGAAAAAATCTACGTCATGCGTAAGGCCTCGAAGCAGACGAAGGATTTCCTCTCTGCGTTCCGCAAGGCCAACTCGGTTGAAGAAGCCGAAGCCATCGTCCGCAAGTTGCCGAACTCCGGCATCAAGTCGATGTTCGACGCCGGCATGGCGGAAGTCCGCCGCACGCAAGACCTCGGCCTCTACACGATGCGCGACGCCCGCGATCACACCATGCAGCGCGTCGCCTCGGCGATGGCCACCCGCCAGAACGAGCACCTTGAAGACCTCGGCTCTTCGATGACGTTCTTGGCTTCGATCGGCGCCAACGCTCCGTTTATCGGTCTGTTCGGCACGGTCTGGGGCATCATGGTCGCGTTCGTCGGTATCGCGAAAACCCAAACCACGTCGCTCGCGGTCGTTGCGCCTGGCATCGCCGGCGCTCTGCTCGCTACTGCCGCTGGTCTGGCCGCCGCTATCCCGGCGGTGCTGATCTACAACTTCGCCGCCAAGCAAATCTCCAAGCAGGCCACCAAGCTCGACGACTTCGCCTCTGAGTTCATCGCGCTGGTGTCGCGTGACATGGATCGTCGCGCCGGTTGAGCTTTACCTAGCGTTGGAGGACAACCCCAATGGCGGGTAAAGTATCAAGTGGAGGCGGCAGTAGCCGCAACCTTGAGGTGACCGCGGATCCGAACGTGATCCCGTTCATCGACATCATGCTCGTGCTGCTGATCATCTTCATGATCGCAGCGCCCATCTCGAGCGTGGACATCGAGGTTGAGATGCCGGATGCGCGCATCCAGCCGTCGCAACGGCCGCCGCGTCCGACCTGGATCTCGGTGACGTCTGACGGCGTGTTCGTGATGAACGATGCGGTTGATTTGAACGTGCTCGGCGAACGGACATACGAGGCGGTGCGGACCAATTCTCCGCAAATCGCCAACGATGAGTTCGAGATCATGGATCAGCGCATCTACATTCGCGCTAACGCCGATCTTCCGTACCGGGACGTCGTGCGGGTGATGAACCGCCTGCAGGACAAGGGCTTCACCAAGATCGGCCTCGTCGCCGAAGATCGGCGGAGGTAGCCCATGGGTGCGAAAGTAGGTGGGAATAAGGGCGGCCCGGTTTCTGAACCGAACGTCATCCCGTTCATCGACATTCTGCTCGTGCTGCTGATCATCTTCATGGTGACGGCGCCGATCCCAACCGTCGACATCCGCGTCGACCTGCCGCCGCCGAACCCGGTGCCGATCCGATTGGAGGGCCTAAACCCGACAATCGTCGGCATCCGTGAGACGGCCGCCGGCTTGGCGATCTATGTCGACGAAGAGATCGTGCAGATGTCCAATCTCGGCGATGTCACGCTGACGCACGCGATCCGCAACAATCCGGCGCTCGATACGCAGGATATTTACGCGGAAGCACGCATCTTCGTGCGCGCCGATCAATCCACGGCTTATGGCAACGTCGTCGACGTCATGAGCCGGCTTCAGGAAGAAGGCTTCGTGAAAGTCGGTATCTTCGCTGAACTAGCGAGCGAGGGTTAAGATCATGGTAGGTCTTCGCCTTTTCTCACTGGGCCTGGCAGCGACTATCTGCTTGACCCTCGTGTACCTCGCGGTCACGCAGCGCTTCAGCGCGATAACCGATCTCTTCGAGGATCAGGACGCGGTGAAGGTGGAAATCGAGGAAGAGGAAAAGCCGCCTCCGCCTCCGCCGCCGCCACCGGATCGTCCACCTCCGCCGCCGCCGCCTGAGCAGCGCGTGCCGCCGCCTGATTTGTCCGCGCCGCCGACGCCGACGCCGATCCCGGTTGCGGTTGACCCGCCGCCGGCGCCGCCGACGCCTTCGGTCATCACCAACCCGGTGTGGCTCGAGCAGCCGAACGCCCGCGACTTCTCGCGCTATTATCCAGAGCGCGCGCAGGAGCGGGAAGTAGAAGGCCGCGCGACGATCGAATGCATCGTCAACGCGGACGGCCGCTTGAACTGTACGGTTACGGCTGAAGATCCGCCGGGCTACGGCTTCGGTGAAGCGACGCTTCGGGTGTCGCGCCACTTCCGCATCGCTCCGGCGACGCGTGATGGCGCTGCCACCTCGGGCGGCCGTATTCGCCGGACCATCCGGTGGGTGCTGCCAGACTAACAGCGGCGCTGTCTGCGCAGCGGCGACGCTGCTAAGACCGCGTAATGAACGACGGCGTGAACCCAACGCCAGAGCAAGCCGCGCGATCCTTGAGGGTCGTGCGGCTTGTGTCGTTTGCGGCGTCCGCCGGACTTGCGGCGGCCGTGCTGCTCGCGGTTGCGGCGCTGCGCTACGCGCCGCTCCAGCTGGAGCCGGAGGCGCCGCGCGTCGTGTTGAGCGAGATCGCGCGCCCGCCTCAGCCGCAGCCGCCGCGGGCGCAACCGCCGGCTTCGCCTCGCGAGTCAGAGCCGCCCGAAACCGCGCCCGCGCCAACGCCCGCCCCGGAGTCGCCGGCGATCATCGAACCCATCGTCATCACGGATCCCGTGTGGCTCGAGCGGCCGCGCAATCCGGAGCGCTTCTATCCGCGCGAGGCGTTCATGCAGGATATTGCCGGAGAGGTGGTGCTCGATTGCGATGTCGGTCTCAATGGCCGCTTGGACTGCGCCATTGTCTCTGAAACACCGGAGGGCCGCGGGTTTGGCGATGCGGCGCTTCGCATTGCGGGCGCGCATATTATGCGCCCGCCCACACGCAATGGCGCGCCGGCGCCGGCGCGTTATCGCATGGTTGTGCCGTTTTCGCCGGGAGGCTGAGTCAATCGCGCAAGCGTGATCGTAGTCGCGCTCGTGTGAATATCGGCCGTGCACAAACGCGCGCACGCTCATCTCAACCCGGCGCGAGACCGGATGTCGAGCAGGGAGTGCAAGATATGACGCAGACGGTTGGCGTGCGTGCGGCTTCGGTCATGACTTCGGCGGCATTGCTCGGAATCCTGGTCGCTGGTGCGTTGAGCGTGTCGATTACGCTGCAGGCGAGCACCACCGATGCGCCGATCATTTCCGTGCCGCTGCTGGAGCGCCCGCCGGAGCCGCCGCCGCCGCCGCCGCCGAGACCGCGCGAGACGCCGCCGCCGCAACAGCCGCTGCGGGATGAGAGCGCGCTCGATCTGCCGCCAATCTCCCCGCTCGAGCCCGACGCGCCGCCGCAAACGACGACGATCGCCTTCCCGGGCCCGTCAGAGATCACAAATCCGCGATGGCTGCGTCAGCCGCGCGACCTCGCCCGCTACTATCCGGCGCGGGCGCTGGCGCGAGAACTGCCGGGCGTCGTGTCGTTGGATTGCCTCGTCGATTTAAACGGGGCTCTGCATTGTTCGGTGCTCTCCGAAACGCCTATTGGATGGGGCTTTGGCGATGCGGCGCTGCGGATATCCCGCGATTACCGGATGGTCCCGGCCATGCGTGATGGGCGGGCGGTGGAGGGCCGCTATCGTATGCGGGTTCCCTTCGAAGTCCGCTAGCCCGGGTGGAGAATTACGAGAGCCGTCTCCGCATTTTAGCCGTGATTGGCTCGCAAATGCCGCGACTGAGGGATAGAACCACGCGTTCTGGACTGGAGAAAATGACGATGAAAGTTCTGTTCGGCGCGACCGCCGCGCTGATGTTGATGGCGGCGCCGGCCCTGGCCCAGACGAGTCTGCCCGCGCAATGCAGTTTCACCGCACCGCCGGCCATCCCGGATGGCGCCAACGCGACGAACACGCAGATGACGCAAGCGCGCGAAGCCTTGGCGGCGTGGCGCACCACGCGCGAGGCTGAGCTTGCCGCCTGCAACGCGGCGGCGCAGCAGCTTCAAGCGCAAGCGCAAGCGGCGGCGAACGCGCACAATGCGGGCATCGCTGAAACCAACACGACGATCACGCGCTTCACGGAAGAGAACGCCGAATACAGCGCGCGTGGTTCAACAGGCGGCCGCCGCGAGCGCGGCAGCATCACCAACTGATCCGAGACCCAAGTCGAGGCGCTGAACGCGCTGGCCGAAAGGCTAGCGCGTTTCGCTTTCTGCGGCGCCGCTTTGCGCCTGAACCGGCGCGTAGCGCCAGAGCGGCGTGAACACCGCCAGCGCGATGGCGGCGATGGCAAGACCGATCGCCGGTGCAAAGGCGGCGGCGCGCGGACCAAATTCTCCGGCGGCAAAACCGACCAGCGCCGAGCCGACCGGCGCGCCGCCCATGAAGCCCATCGAATAGACGGCGAGCACGCGGCCAAGATAACGCTGACCGGCCGCGCCCTGGACGATGGTGCGGCTCGTTGAAATGGCGACGCCGGCAACCAAACCCCAAATCACGACGACAAGAGCGAACAGCACGAACGGCTTGTGAAAGCCGAATGTGAACAGCGCCGCCGCGCCGATGAGATGTGAGACGATGAGCGCGCGGCCAGGCTGGATGAGCGGCTTCAAGCGGCTGAGCACAACCGCCGAGACAAACGAAGCGCCCCAAAACAGGGCGAACAATGTGCCGAGCTGGCTGGCCTGGGCGCGCGGATCATCGCCGTAATACTCACGCACAATAAGCGGAAACAGAACTTGGAACGATCCAATGACGAAAACGCCCACATAAGCGGCCGAGATCAGCATCGGCGACATGACCGGATCGCGGAAGGAATAGGCGAGGCCTTCGCGCAAATCGCGCAGCGCGCCTTGGAGGGTTCGTTCGTGGCCGTGCGGCTTCGGCGCTTGCAGGCCGAGGCAGATGACGGCGCCCGCCGCGAGGGCGAGCGCCTGGAGCGCCAGATATGGGGCGGGATTGGAGCCGGCGAAGCGCGCGGCCAGGATGCCGGCAATCTGTGCGCCGATCTGAACGGCGGTGGTGACGGCGGCGGCGGTGGCGATCGGGGTGTGTTTACCCAGCTCTGCTTCGCGGGCGACGATGCCGTTTAGCGCCGCATCGCGGACGGGCATCATGAACGCCGCGCAACAGCCGACGATGATGGCGTAGCCGATGAGCAATTCGTAGGTCAGCGCCCCGGACGCGACGACGCCGCAGAGCGCCAGGCTCATGAACGCGAATGCGAGATTGAGTTTCGCAAGCGTCGTGCCGGCGCGCGCGCGTTCGGCCAGCAGGCCGCCGAACAGCAGAAGGCAGAACATCGGCGCGGACAGCGCCGATTGTGCGAGGCCAATGCCGGCCGGAGTCGCAGTGAGCACAAATGCAACGAGCGACGGATACAGGACGAACTGCATCCCGAACGCGAAGAAGTAGCAGGCGACGAGCGCGTAATAGAGGTTGAGTTCGGACAGTATGCCCAAACCGGGTTTGCGCCCGTGGTCCGCCCCTGGCTCCATGGGCTTTTGCCATAGTCGGCGCGGTGGCGCGGGTCCAGTGTGCAGGTTGTTGACGCGAGCTTAACGCGCGGCGTGCTGGCTGGTGTGATGGCGCTGCCGAATCAGCCTCGGGCCGATCTTTCGGACCCACCGCAGCCGCTGGAACTTACCCAGCAGCACACGCCGCGTGCGCGCCACGCGTTGGTGCAGCGTCTGTGCGAGATCGTGTCATGGCCCGAGACGCGGTTGCCGTCTTATGAGCGCCAGCTGGCGGCCGATATTCTCGTCGACTTGTTGCGGACCAGCAATGTCGAGCTGCGGCGACGGTGCGCACAGGGGCTGGCGCGCGTGAACGATGCGCCGAAGGCGTTGCTGCGGTATTTGGCGCGCGACGAGATCAGTGTCGCGCAGCCGCTGCTGGAGCATGGCGCCGGTTTCGACGATGCCGATTTGATCGCAACCGTGCGCGCGGGCGTGAGTTGGCACTGGCTGGCGATCGCCAAGCGGCGCGGGCTCAGCGAGCCGATCACCGACAGCATCTTTCAGACGGGCGACATCGCGGCGATGGAAGCTGTGTTGCGCAATCCGACATCGCGGCTGTCGACACAAGGCGTCGATCTGGTGGTTGCGAAATCGCGTCAGGCGCCGAGCCTGCCGGCGTTGCTTGTTCCGCGTCCAGAACTGAAGCCGACGCAGGCGCTCGTGCTGTTTTGGTGGGCCGGCTTCGAGGCGCGGCTGCAAATCCTTCGCCGTTTCGCGGTCGATCGTCAGGTGCTGATCCAGGAGCTTGGCGAGGTCTTTAAGCTCGCAGCGGCGGAGGGTTGGGCTGACGCCGACACGCGCAAGACCTTGCAAGTGATCGAGCGCCGGCAGCGCAATCGCGCGGCGGCGGCGAAGAGTCCCTACAAGTCGCTGGAAGGCGCGCTTGCCGCCGCAGAAGGCGGGCTGGATCGCGCGCTCCTCCACGAGATCGCGCACTTGGCCGGCGTCAAACCTACCACCGCCGCTCAGATATTCGCCGACGCGGGCGGCGAAGCGATTGGCGTGTTCTGCAAAGCGGTTGGCCTGAAGCGTCCGTTGATGATTGCGCTGTGGCGAGCGTTGCGCCGCCCAAACGGTGATCCGGATACAACGGACAATTCGCTCGGCCGCGCGGTCTATGTGTTTGACACATTGGCGACGGCGAAGGCGCAGACGGTTTTGCGGTATTGGAATTGGTCATTCACCGCCGACGCTGCTGGAATTCAGCAAGAAACCTATGGCAACGACGTGCTCGAATTGTCGTTGGCGCGTCGCAACGCCGCGCTGCTGTTCGGGCGCAACGGCTGAGTCTGACCCGCCGTTAAATCTGGCGAATCCGAGAGGGCGGCGTTAAGCCTTGGCGCCGCGCGATGGCGGCGCGGGGAGGCTCACAAATGCTTCACGCCGCAGCTTTGCTGAGTGGCTTGCTGGTCCTGTGGATATTGGTCACGCAACGCGCGAGTTCTCCACAAGACTGGATGATTGCGGGCGTTGCCGTGCTGGCTTGCGTCATCGTTGCGCTTCGCTTCGGCGGCGCCAGCCGCGCCTTCATTCGTGCGCCGCGCTTGCTGGCGCTGAACGTTGCGCGCGCCGGCGCTGTGATGCGCGGAACGGTTGCGACCTTGCGCGCGGCGATTTCGGCTGATGTCACGATGAAACCGGCTCTGGTGCGCGTGCGTTCGCGCGCCGATAGCGTGGCCGAGCGCGCCTCGTTCGCAAACATGATTAGCGCGACGCCAGGCATGGCTGTGGTCGAGACCGATGCGGCTGGCATGCTCGTACATGTCCTCAACGAGGATGCGATCGACGCCGCAGATCTTGGCAGGCTCGAGGATAGGGTCGCCGGTGGGGGGCGCAGATGACTGCGTTGGCCGCCGCGATCGGCGTTGGCATCGCCTTGTTGTTGTGCGTGGTGCGGCTCTTCGCCGGCCCGACGCTGTACGACCGCACGCTGGCGGCGAACGGCATGATGATCAAGATCGCCGTTCTGGTTGCGGCGGCCGGTGTTGTCGCCGGCCGCGGCGTCTATGTCGATGTGGCGCTGGCGTTTGTGCTGGCGTGCGTTGTCGTCAACGTGGCGGTGCTGAAGTTTTTCCGGTCGCGGACGCTGCAGGCGCCGCTGGCGCGGGCGGAGGATCAATGATGGACGCGGGCGGTGTCATCGAGGTCTTTCGGCTTGGCCTCTCTGGCCTCGTCATCGCGGTTGGCTTGGTGCTGATCGCGGGCGGGGCGCTCGGCTTGCTGCGCTTTCCTGATCTCTACACGCGTTTGCATGCCGCCAACGTCGCTGACGTCGTGGGCTCGGTCGTCGTTGTGCTGGGACTTGCGATTGCTGCGCCGGATTGGGGGATTGCGCTGAAGCTGCTGCTGTTGGCGGCGTTGTTGATCGCGATTGGGCCGACGCAGACGCACCTGGTTGCGCAGACGGCGCACGCGGCGGGTTTAGCGCCGATTTCGGGGCAGTACGCAGCGCCGCGCCCTGGCGCAACGCGGCCGAGCTCGCCGCCATGATCACCCTGTTGCCCTGGTTGGCGCTTGCTTTGGTCGCCGTCGCGATCGCGTCCGCGGTCGGCGCGCTGTTGGCGCGCTCGCTGTTCGTGACGTGCATGCACGTCATCGCGGCGGGCGTTTCCTGCGCAGCGGCGGCGATGCTGGTGCGCGCTGGCGACGGCGCTCTGGCGTTTGCGGTTTTTGCTGGAGCGTGGGCGCCGGTGTTTTTGCTGGCTGCGATGCTGCTGAGCGCACGCTCCGCCAAGACGAGCCGGCGCGGGCTGCCGTGGCTCAGCATCTCGGGCGCCGGCGCCGCGGTTGCCGCGATTTGGTGGCCGCTGTTTGAGTTGCGCGGCGCAGCGGCTTTGCAGCCTGCCCAGCCGGTGGACGCCCTGAGCTTTTGGCTCGCGCCGCTTGTGTTCGCCGCGATTGTCGCGTGCCTCGGCGCGCTCGGGTACGGCGAACGCGGCGCGCTCACGCGCAGGGGCGCGCCATGAAGGGCGCGCAAGTTGTTGTTGTCGCGGCGGCGCGCCTGTTCACGCCGCTCATGGCGCTCTTCGCGATGGCGCTGCTAGCGATGCGCGCGGCAGGTGACGGCGTGGGCTTCGTCGCCGGCCTGGCGTTTGGATTGTTGTTGGTGCTGCACGCGCTGACCTTCGGCGCCGAGGCGTCCCGGATTGCGTTTCCGCCGCCAATGGCGCGCGTTTTCTTGGCGCTCGGGCTTGCCGGCGTGTGCGCGGGTGCAGGTCTGCCGGAATTCTTGTACGCCGCTCAGCTGATCGAGGCCGGCGCCTTCGCGCTCACAGTCTCAGGCGGCGCGCTTATCGTTCAAACACTCTTCGGCCGTGCGCCGACCTTGCGGGACGGCGAGTGGTGATGGCCGCAGCATCGCTGGAGCCCTTGCTCGCCGCCGGTGCGATTGCGCTGGTTGTCATCGGCGCTATGGCGGCGTTGTTGCTTGCGAACGTCGTGAAGCGCATCGCGGCGCTGATGATCGCGGGTTTCGGCGCGATCGTGGCGCTGGCGGCGCTTGGCGCGCCTGACGGCGCCTTGGTGGCGGGGGTCGCGATCGTATTCGCGCAAACGGTCGTGGGCGTGGCGATTGCGGTCCGGCTGCAGGAAAGTTACGGCGCGATCGAAACGCCGGAGATCGATAGCGCCGATGACGCCGGCGATGCGCGGGACGAAGCGCCATGAGCGGCGCTTACCTTACCCTGCTGCAGACGCATGCGCCGCTGCTGATGCTCGTTGTTCCGCTCGTCGGAGCGGCGCTTGTTTTGATCAGCGGCTCCGCGCGGCTGGCCTGGCTGGTTGCTTGCCTCAGCGCGGGTGCGGCCGCGGCAATCGGTTCGGATTTCGTGGCGCGGCTGTTGAGCGCGGACGCCGCGGTGGCCATCGCACAAGTGGGGCCCGCGCTTCACATCGATGGCATCGGCGCTTTCGGCGCCGCTCTGCTGGCTTTGACGCTGACGCTTTGTGTGATCGCGAGCGGCGCCTCGCTCAAGGATGCCGGCGTGAAGGAGGCGCCGGTTTCGTTGGCGCTCGTGTTGTGCGCGGCGGCCAGTTGGATGGGCGCTCTCTTGGCGCGCGATCTGATCGCCCTGGTCGTAGCGGTAGAGGCGGCGTGGCTGGCTTCTGTGGGGTTGGCGGTCGTGAACGCCGCGCGCGAACGCGCGCCGCTGAATGGCGCGTTGCGCATGTTGAGTCTTGGCGGCGTGGGCGGCGCTTTGATGCTTCTAGGCGTCGCCATGTTGGGCCGGGCTGCGGGCGGCTTCACGCTCGACGCGCTGCCGGTCGCACACATTCGGATGCCCAATCTGGCGAGTGCTGGCGCGGCGCTGATCATGCTGGGGCTCGCGATCAAGGTTGGGGTGGCGCCCATCCATGCCTGGAATTCGGCTGTGCTCGGTCGTGGTAATGCGATGCTGGTGCTCGGCGTCGGCGCATTGGGCGTGTTGGGCGCGCTCAGCGTGCTTTGCCGTTTCGCGGCCTACACGATCACGGCGCCGGAGCTTGGCGCGGCGATCTCGGCGGCGCTCGCTGGCCTTGGCGCGGTGAGCGTGGTGTTCGGATCGGTGCAGGCGGTGGGCGCGCGCAATTTGTTACGGCTGGCGGGTTATGCCGGCGTCGCGCAAGCCGGCTGCGTGCTGATGAGCGTGGGGCTAGGCTCACCGGCGGGCTTTGCGGCGGCGCTCATTCAATTGGTGGCGTTCGCGGCGGTGGCGCTGGCGTTCTATGGCGGCGCCGCTGCTGGGCGGGTTCAGTCGCTGGCGATGCTCGATGGTTACGGACAACGCGCGCCGCTGGCGAGCGCCGCGATCGCGGCGGGCGCGCTCAGCCTCATGGGCGCGCCGCTGACTATCGGCTTCCTCGGGCGCTGGCGATTGGTGGAAGCGGGCGTCGGCGCCGGCTGGTGGTGGGCGGCTGGTCTGGTGATCGTCGCCTCGCTGGCGGGCGTGTTCTATGGCGGGCGCTTGATTGAGCGCATGTACTTCCGCCGCGCCAATACGGCGTATGCGGGAGAGGGCGGCGTGTGGCGTGTCATGCTGGCGCCGGCGCTATTGGTCGCGATTGCCGCGATCGCGATCGGGTTTGCGCCTGTATTGCTGTTGCGGGCGGCCGACATCGCCTCCGGTGTGATGACGGGGATCGGCACATGAGCGCGGAGATTGCTCTGCTCTGCGTTCTCGCCGCGCCTCTGCTGCAAGCAGTGCTGGTGATGGTGTTGCGCAAGCCGCCAGGATTGCGCGATCTCGTTCATATCGGCTTCTCGCTGTTCGCTGCGGTCTGCGCGGCGTATCTGGTGGGCGCGGTTGCGCAAGGCGAGACGGCGCGCATCGTGCTAGCGCGGCCATTGCCGAACGTCGATCTTGCGTTCGCGATCGATCCGCTTGGCGCCATGATGGCCGCGGTCTTGACCGGGCTTGGCGTTCTGCACGCAGTCCATGCTGCGGGCGTTGTCCGGGCCAAGCAAGAGAAGGCGCCTGCGCGGCTGCTCGCCTTCATCGCGCTCGCGATGGCGGGCGTGTGCGCGGTGGCGTTCTCGGCGAACCTGTTCAGCTTCTTCGTGGCGTATCAGGCGCTGGCGTTGGCGGCGTTCCCGCTGGTCGCGCATCGCGGAGATGACGAAGCGCGCCGGGCGGCACGGGCGTTCTTGGCGATGTTGTTGGCGAGTTCGATCGGCCTGTTCTTGCCGGCGATGATCTGGACGTATGCGATCGCCGGCGCTCTCGACTTTCAAGCAGGCGGCGTGCTCGCGGGGCGAGTCGATGCGTTTACCGCGAACGCGCTGCTGGTTTTGTTTGTGCTGGGCATCGCCATGGCGGCGATCCCGCCGATGCATAGTTGGCTGCCTGCATCGAGCAGCGGGCCGTTTCCGGCGCTGGTGGCGATCCAAGCACTGGCGGTGCTGCCCGCTGGCGGCATCGGCATTCTCAAAGTGGTGACATTCGTGTTCGGGCCGGCGATGGAGGAGGCCGTCATCGCGTCACGATCGCTGATGGCGCTTGCCGGTGTGGGCATGGCGGCGGCGGCGCTGATTGCGCTGTCACGGCAGGATATTCGCGAGCGCTTGGCGTATTCGTGCATGGCGCAATCGCTTGCAGTGGTGATGGGTGCGTTGCTGGCGTTGCAACCCAGCCCATTTGCGGCGGCGGGCTTGTTCGCCGCCGCGCTCCAGGTCGTTGCGCTTGCGTGCGCCTCAGCGACGCTGCTGATGGCGGCGGGCACGACGGCGGCGATTACGGCGCGGACAAAAGTGGCCGATTACGCCGGCCTCGGCCGCGTGATGCCGTGGACGTTCGCGGGCTTTGCGATTGCTTCGGCGAGCATGATCGGAATGCCGCCATTTGCCGGCGCATGGGCGAAGCTCTGGCTGATCACAGCGGCGGCGGGTTCAGGACTTGTTTGGGCGGCGGTGCTCGCAAGTGTCGCCGCGATCTTGACCTTCACCCATCTTGGCCCGCTCGCTGCGAACGCCTTAGCCGCGCGCGCGCCGACGGACGCGTTCAAACGGCCGGACGGCGCATCCATTTTGCTGGCGGCGCCTGTTATCCTGGCGGCGGCGGCGACGCTTTCGCTGCTGGTGCTGGCCGATTCAATCGCCGTGTTTCTCTCACCGATCTGGACGCCGGGCGCGCCATGAGCCGAACTCTGCCTCCTCCGCGCAGCGGCATTACCGGACTGTTGTTTGTGTTTTGTCTGACGGCTCTGCTGCTTGGGCTTGGCTTCGACATTTTCGGCGGCGCGCGGTTGCGCTTTTGGATTGGCGATCAGCCGGCCGCTGCAGCGGCTGTCGGTGTCGCCTCGGTTTTGTTGGTGATTTTGGCGGCGCAGGCGGCGCGGCTGGCGCTTGGCCGCCGTCGCGGCCGCGACGAGGGGGGCAACGATGCCAGCTCTCACTCTTAATCCCGGCTTCGTTCCACTTATCGCGGCGTTGCTTGTGCTGGCGATGCCGCGGACGTTGCGATCGCCGGTGATCGTCGGGTCGGCGCTGGCGGCGTTCTGGCTTCTGCTCGATCACGAATTTGGCGCCGCGTCGGCGATGGCGCAGATGGGCTTGCCTGTCGTGCTGCTCAATCTGGATGAGTTGAACCGCATTTTCGGCATCGCCTTGCTGATCGCGCTGATCGTGATCGGCATCTACTCGGGCGCCCGCCGCAACAGATACGAGGACGCGGCGATCCTGTTGCTCGCAGGCAGCGCTGTGTCTGCGCTGTTCGTGGGAGATTTGATCAGCTTCGTCGCCGCGTTGACACTCGGCGGATTGGCGGCGGCTTGGGTTGTGTTTGCCTCGCCGGTCGAAGGCGCGGCCAGATCGGGAGCACGCTTGCTGATTTGGCACGGCCTCGAGGGCCTGCTGTTTCTCGTCGGTGTTGCGTTTCATTTGTCCGCGGGCGCGCAGGCGTCGGTGGTTGGGCGGCTCGACATCACCTCGATCGGCGGCGCGTTTATTTTCGCCGCGCTGATGATCCGGATTGGCGCGCCGATGGCCCATGTGTGGCTCAAAGACGTGGTCTCGCACGCCTCACCGACCGGCGCGGGCGCGCTCTCGGCATTCACGACCATGCTGGGCGTCTACACGCTGGCGCGATTGTTTCCCTCTGAACCGCTGCTGGTTTGGATCGGTGCGGCGATGATCGCGATTGGCGGCTTCTACGCCTGTGCCGAGGACGATGCGCGCCGCGCGGGCGCATATGGCCTGATGATGCAAACCGGCTTGTGTGTTGCGCTGGTCGGGGTCGGCACGCCATTGGCGCTGGCCGCCGCTGAGGGGCACGCGTTCGCGGCGATCCTCTCATTCATGGCGCTGCAATTGATGCTCGGCGCGGTGCTTGAACGCCATGGCAGCGCGCGGATCTCGCAGCTGGCGGGCGTTGGCAGGACGATGCCGATCAGTGCGTTGCTGCTGATCGGTTGCGGGCTTGCTGTGTCGGCGGCGCCGGGCCTCGTCATGTTTGCATCGCAAGCGGCAGCGCTCGAAGCCAGTCAGCAATGGGATTTGCGCTGGTTGTGGCTGATGATCTGGGCGTCGCCTGCAATCTTGCTGGTGTCGCTGCTGCTGCGGCCCGCTCTTGCGGCTTACACGCCTCTGCAAGAGGTGCGCCCCGTTCGCGAGGCGCCGTTCTCGATGTTGCTGGGGACGGGGCTGGCGCTGTTCTTGTGTTTCGCGGTCGGGCTCGCGCCGCGCTGGTTGTTTGACCTGATGCCGGCGGAGATCGCGTTCCAGCCGTTCGTGCTCGATCGGATCACGCCGCAACTGCAATTGTTGGGCGCCGCCGGCGTTGCGTTTCTGGTGCTGCGCGTGACGCGCGTGGTCGCCAAGGAACAACGCGTAGAGCTTCTGGACATCGACGCTTTGTACAGGGGGCCGTTGGCGCAAGCGGGCAGATGGGCAGGCGTGCTGGCGCTTAGGGTCTATGGGGCCTGGCAGAGCTGGACGCGCCGGACGACGAACGCTGCCGGCCATGGCTTGGCGGCGCTCGCCGCCGCGTGCGATCGCCCCTATGCGCCCTCTAACGCGGCGGCGGTGACGTTCTTCTGCCTCGGCGCGGTGCTGCTGGTGATGTACTTAGTCCGCTAGCAAAAGCCTGGCTGGACAGGCGGCGTTTCGGCGGTTCAACCTTCTCGTTTCTTTTACAATGAACGCCCGTTCAATATTGGCGGCACGTTTTCCCTTGCAAGACTTGCTTCTATACTCATACTATATCTGAGCTTCACTTGCAGTAAGCAGCAGGGACAATGGAAAATCAGCGCGACTTGGTGCGCATGGCCGCGGAGATCGCGGCCGCTTACGTTTCCGCCAATCCGGTGCAGGCGCAGGATATTCCGGCGCTGATCCGGACTGTTCACTCTGCCTTGCTGGAAGTCTCGGGCGTGACCGCCGCCGCCCCGGAAGCGACGCCTGAACCGGCGGTTTCGATCAAGAAATCGATTACCGCCGATTACCTCATCTGTCTGGAAGACGGCAAAAAATTCAAATCCCTGAAGCGGCACCTGCGGACCCGCTACGGCATGACGCCCGATGAGTACCGGGCGAAGTGGGGTTTGGCGCACGACTATCCCATGGTGGCGCCCAATTACGCCAAAGAACGCTCGAACCTCGCCAAGCGCATGGGGTTAGGCCAGTCGCGCAAGGGCGGCTGACGCTGAGGGCGAGCGGAATAAAATCCTAGTCATAGGATAAAATATATCCTACACCGTTGAGGTGGCCGTATCCTGCGCTCTGAGGCGCGGAAGCGGCTTTCAACGGAGGATTGGAAAATGGGCGTGTTGGCGAAACGCGCGGAGGATGCGGCTGCGGCGGAACTCGCGGCGAATGTGGTGAGCTACGCGCTGGGCGTGCCGGCGGATGTGATTGTCGACGATGCGCGCGGATGCTCGCAGACCGCGTTCGCGCGGCAGTTGGCGATGTATTTGTGTCATGTGGGGTTTGAGCTGAGCTTGTCGCGTGTGGCGTCGGCGTTTGGACGCGACCGCTCAACCGTGGCGCATGCGTGTCACGCTATCGAAGACCGGCGCGACGAACCTCAATTCGATCTTTGGATGGGCTCGCTCGAAGCGATGCTGCGCGCGGCGCCTCCGCCTCGCCTGGCCGTGCGAGCACAAGCATGAGCGCGCGGCGTGTGGCGCGTGTGCTGGCGCGCTTGCGCTTGGCGGATACAGAGCTGCGGCTTTGTGGCGTCGGGCCAAACTATGGCGTGTTCTCCAAACAAGACCGGCGCCGGCGTGCTGTGTTGCGTTTGAGCGCGGCCGATATGCGCGCGTTGCTATCGGACGGGCTGATCGAAGCTGGCGGAGACGGCGGCTACGGGCTGAGCGCTGCGGGCGCGGCGAAGGTCGCGCGCGATGAGGCGGAGCCGGGTGAGGAATTTCTCGCACAGCATCGTAGCGTGGTTGCGCGCCATGTGATCGATGCGGACGGCGCGCTGCGCGGCGTCAGAGGATTCGATCCGGAAGGGCCGATGCGGCGCTTGGCTGCGATGCGTGGACCGGGTGGCGGGCCGTGGCTGACGCAAGCCGAACTCGCGGCGGCAGCCAGGCTCCGGGCTGATTGGGATATCGGCGAAATCGGGCTCGTGCGCGGTTCCGATTGGATGGCGGCGCCAATGGGGGCCGCCGCGCGCGGGCCGGGCAATGCTCAAGAGGCGGCGATAGCGCATCGCTGTGACGCGCGCCGTCGTGTTGGTGACGCGTTGGCACGGTTGGCGCAGCCATTGCGGCGTATCGTTGAGCGCGTCTGCTTGTACGAGGAAGGTCTTGAGGCACTCGAGCGCGCGGAGGGCTGGCCGGCGCGATCCGGAAAGCTTGCGCTCAAGCTTGGTCTCGCGCAGCTCGCGGCCGATCTTTAGGCGTCGCGGGCCTCTTGTTGGATGCGGCTCATCATCGAGAAGAGGCCATTTGAGCGCTGGGCGGTAAGGGCGTCCTTTAAGCCTAAGCGCTCGAACACGGCTTTCGGATCGACAGCGAGAATGTCTGCCGGGGTTCGCCCGGAGAAGATGCGCAGCAGCAGCGCAATTTCGCCGCGCACGATGTGGGCTTCGGAATCGCCGCGAAAAAACAGCTTTTCCGGCTCGTCCGCGCGAGTTTCGCGAACAAGCCAGGTTGGGCTGGTGCAGCCGCGCACGCGATTAGCTTCACTGCGCTCGCTCTCGGAGAGCGGCGTCAGACCGCGCCCAAGCTCGATGACATACGAAATGCGCTCCTCCCAATCGGGGAGGAGCGCGAAATCGTCGACAAGGTCTTCGATCGTTTGATCGATGCTGGCCATGAGCTTCAGATGCGCCTTGCGGCGCATCTGGGCAAGGTCAGTCGCGGCCGCCGCCGTGAGCGCCGGCCGGAATCGGCGTCATGGCGGTGGCGTCAGGCTGAGCGACGGCCCCGATGCAAGTGCCGATATCGCGCAGACCGTGCTGGCCGAGGCAGAACGCGTTCTCATAACGGAAGCGCGCCGCCGACATGCATTGATAGAGTTGCAGCTGGGCCATCTCGAAGCAGTCGCGCGAACGCGGATCGGTGATCAGGCGGCTGACGGCGCTCTGGTTGGTATCGACCGCGTCGAGCGCCTGGAGCGCCGCGACGGCGGCCATCCGGTCGAGCGCCTCGCCGCGCGAAGCGTTGACGCGCCATTGGTAGCTGGCCGGCGTTGATGCGACTTCGACGACTTGTTCGCCGCCGCGGACGGCGTCCCAGAAGCGGCGGCCGCCATAGACAGACGGATCGGTTGACGGCGAAAGGCTGAGCGGCGTCACGGCAAGGCGTGGCGCGACTTCATTCGGCACGGCGTCAGACGGCGCGCCGTCACGACCGAGTGTACGGATGCGTTGGACGCGTGCGGCTTGTTGCGGCGCGACGCTGTTGGCCCAGCGCTGACGCTGCAGCGAGTAGGCCATTTCCTGATAGCGATCGGCGACGCTGATGATGCGGGCGCTGTCGGCGTTGGCCGAGGCGAGCAGCATGTTGGTCGCGTCTTGGCCGCCGCGCAGGCCGCGTGCGTAAGACGGATCGACGGTGACTGCCCAGATGACAGCGTCACGGCCGTAATAGGCCGCTGCATCACGCACGCCTTGCACGAAGGCCGGCGATTGCGCGGCAGTGTTGGCGCCGTAAGCGATCCAGCCGCGTGTGAGCGCGTCACGATTGTGACGGGCGACGCGGTCCAGCGCCGATTCAAGCCCGGCTGCGTCGCGCATCGTTGACGCGCGCAATTCAGAAACGTCGCTTTGGTAAGCGGCGTAGGCGGTAACCGCAGTCTGCAGGTCGACGTTGCTTGCGCCAGCTTCCGTAGAAGCGGGCGTCTGTGCATTGGCGACGCCGAGAAGGGCGACGGCCGCGGTAGTAGTCCAGACCGCAAGGCTCCGCATCGGCTTCTGCTCCCTCATCCTAGATTGGTGAGTCCGCTTCCGAGAACGACTCATAGCGGGCACTCTCTCCCCCAGCGCGTTAAGAAGTCTTTTACTCGCGAGCCACGTTTCAGTGTCAACACAACAGGCCGTAACGCCAGGTGCAAAAGCAGCGCCAATGGCAGCCACGCTGGCTTTGGCCGGCTGGATTTGGGCTGCCGGGGTCGTTGCGGGTGCGATCGCTGGTGTTTTCGGCGGGGGAGAACGCCACGTCGTGGCGGCCGCCGCCGCGTTAGCGTTAGCGCCGGCGCTCACGGGATTCATCTTGTTGCCGTGGAGCGGGCGCCGCTGGGGGGCGTTCGGTCTCATTTTGGCGTGGTTAGTCGCCGTTGCGGGACTGGTCGCGGGAACCGGCGGCTGGGGTTCGCCGCTGGCGGTGGCCCTGGTCATTCCCGTGCTGCTGGCGCGGACGCTCGGGCGCTGGACCCGGCTCGCCGGGATCGGCGCGGTTTTGGCGTTCGTGGCGTCTGGCGTGTTCCCGCTGATGTATGCGGGGCTCGGCCGGTTCACGGTGGCGATGGCCGTCTGGTCGCTTTTGCTGGTCGTGTGGCTGCTTGGCTTTGCTCAGCACCGTGAGAGCCGCGAGCAGGCGATGAGCCAGCGCATCGCGGAGGTCTCGCACGAATTGCGCACGCCGCTGACGCACATCCTCGGTTTCTCCGAGATGATCGAGCGGCGCATCTTCGGTGAGGTCAGCGATCGCTATGTCGAATACGCTGGCCTGATCCGGAAGAGCGGCGCGCATCTGCTCGGGCTCGTGAATGATCTGCTTGATCTCTCGCGCATCGACGCCGGCAAGTACGAGCTGCAGTTGGGTGAGTTCGATGTGCGCACTGTCGTTGAGGACGTGGTGCGCGTGTCACTCGATAGCGCCGACAAGAAACAGATATCGCTGGGGCTGCTGACGCCGGATGCGGCGTTGAACGTCCGCGCCGACGATCGCGCAGTGAAGCGGATGCTGATCAACACGGTTGGCAATGCCATCAAATTCACACCGGAGGGCGGGCGCGTGATGGTGCAGGCGTCCGTCGTGGATGGCGCGTTGCAGCTCGATACGATCGACAATGGGCCAGGCATTCCGGAGGCGGAGCGGGAGACGTTGGGCCACGCTTACGAGCGCGGTTCAGGTGGCGCGCGTGCGGAAGGAACGGGACTTGGGCTTTCATTGGTGCGCGCGTTAGCGGCGCTGCACGGCGGCGCACTGAGCTTTCACGAAGCGCCGGGCGGCGGCGCCTTGGTGCGGATCACGCTGCCGGTGTTGACAGGCTAGCGGATCGTCAAGAACGCGCGTGCGGCGGCAATGTCGCCGACTTCGACAAGCAGCCGCTGCGACGAGCGCCCCTGTTGCAGACGGATTTCGATGGTTTCGCGTGGGTCGAGCGTCACCACGTTGCGAAATGCGGTGTCGGGGAAGGTGAAGATCACAAATTGCTGGCCGTTGGTTCGCTCAACCGTGCGCGATGAAGGAACGCTGGCCGTCGCGCCTGGTGATGGCAGGCCGGCTTCGAGACCTTGCGAGATGCGCTGTGGCAGGGCGATTTCTCGAACCGCGGCGCGGGCGGGGTCGCGCAAGATCAGCTGCGCCGATGTCGGGCCGGTTTCGCCGCGCGCGAGTGGGATTGAGAGTGTGAGGCGCTGAAGCTCACCGCGTTGACGCACGCCGAAGGTTGCCGCGATGGGCGCGTCGATGGCTTGGCTCAGACGCCAGCCGCTGTCGTCGACGACGCGGCGCGCGCGCCATGAACGGTCCCAGCCGGGAAACTCCATGCTGCTGACATTGATCCACGAGGCGAATGCGCGACGCGCATCCTCCGCGGCGCTGGCGGTGCGTTGATCGGTGCAGCTTCTGCTGCGCGCTGCGTTGACGGCGGCGGTCTCCAACTCGCGCAGACGGGCGCTGGTCCAGCCGGCGCGCAACAATGCGCCGCGCGCTTGTGCGAGGCCAACGCTCAGAGCTGAACGGACGTCCGGGGTGAAGAGGCGGCATTGCGCGTCGGCTTCCAGCAGGCCGCGCCGCTCCACGAACGCGGTGCGCGCGTTCGGCTCGGTGGCGGAGGCGACCGTGCTCGTGCCCAGGGCGAGTGCGAGGATCAAAAAGCGCATGCGAGCGCGAAAGGTTAAGCTAAGGTTCTTGCGTTCTGATGAACGGCGGCAATGGACGAACTGAAAACAGACTTTTGGGCGAGCGCCCTGATCCGCCGGGCCGAGATCGGCGGCGCCTTCGCGGGCATCGTCAGAAAGGGCGATGCCGACGCGGGCGCGGTGCTCGTTAAGGTGGCCACACTGGACGGTAAGGCGCGGCTTTATGGACCGGCGCGCAACGGCGAGGGCGAGCGGATCTGGCTCGATCTTTCGGCAGGTTCGCTGGGCGATGATGAGCGAGAAGTGGATGAATACGTCCGCAAACGCCGGGCCGGCGATCCGGACCTCTGGGTGATCGAAATCGAGGACCGCCAGGGACGGCATTTTCTCCTGGAGCCGGTGGAAAGTTAGGCGTCAGGAGGTCAGGTATCAGGTGTCTGACTG
This sequence comes from Hyphomonadaceae bacterium, assembly GCA_050184605.1. Taxonomy (GTDB): domain Bacteria; phylum Pseudomonadota; class Alphaproteobacteria; order Caulobacterales; family Aquidulcibacteraceae; genus Vitreimonas. The sequence continues at coordinate 420,060 of JBFXAE010000001.1, forward strand.
GCCATTTGCGGCTTGGGCGGCTACCAACCCGCCTCCAATCTGACACCTGATACCTGACGCCCGAAACCTGACGCCTGAGACCTGATGTCCGCCGACCCCGCCACCGAGGCCGCACGCCGCCGAACGTTTGCGATCATCTCGCACCCTGACGCCGGCAAAACCACGCTGACTGAATCGCTGCTGCTCGCCGGCGGCGCCATTCACTTGGCCGGCGCCGTCGCCGCGCGCGGGCAAGCTCGGCGCACGACGTCAGACTGGATGAAGATCGAGCGCGAGCGCGGCATTTCGGTCTCGAGCTCGGTCATGATGTTCGAGCATGACGGCAAGGTGTTCAATCTGCTCGATACGCCGGGCCACGAAGACTTCTCCGAAGACACCTACCGCACGCTGACCGCAGCCGACTCCGCCATCATGGTGCTCGACGCCGCCAAGGGCATCGAGCCGCAGACCTTGAAGCTGTTTGAAGTCTGCCGCCTGCGTGACATTCCGATCACGACCTTCATCAACAAGATGGACCGCGAAGCGCTCGATCCGTTCGAGCTGCTGGACGAAATTCATTCCAAGCTCGCGATGGATACCGCGCCGATGTATTGGCCGGCGGCGTCCGGGCAACGTTTTGCCGGGATGCTCGATCTGACTACGGACGAGTTCGTGCCGTTCCGCCGGTTGGAGCACGGCGAGCAAGGCTTCGCCGTCGAAGAGCGGCAGAAGCGCGGCAGCAACAGCTTCCTGCATGACGTGCGCGATGACGTGCGCGCCGAGCTTGAAGAAACCGCCGAACTCGCGCGCGAGGGCCTGCCGAGGTTTGATCTCAAGGCGTTCCGCGAAGGCCATCTGACGCCGGTCTATTTCGGCTCGGCGCTGCGCCGTTTCGGGGTGCTCGAGCTGCTCGCCGGTCTCGGCGCCAATGCGCCGCCGCCACGGCCGCTCCGCGCGACGGTGAAGGGCGTGGAAACGGAAGTCGCGCCGGGGCGCGAAGACGTCAGCGGCTTCATCTTCAAGATCCAGGCGAACATGGACCCCAAGCACCGTGACCGCGTCGGCTTCTTCCGTATCTCCTCCGGCCGCTTCAAGCGCGGCATGACGCTGAAGACCGCCGCGGGCAAGGGATTCAACGTCCACAATCCGATGATGTTCATGGCGCAGGACCGCGAGATCGCCGACGAGGCGTTCCCGGGTGATGTCATCGGTATCCCGAGCCACGGCGGATTGCGCGTCGGAGATTCGCTCTCTCAGTCGGGTGATGTCGTTTTCCAGGGTATTCCGAACTTTGCGCCGGAAATCCTGAAGCGCGTGCGCGTGAAAGATCCGCTGAAGCAGAAGCACTTGCGCAAGGCGCTGGAGTCGCTGGGCGAAGAGGGCGTGACGCAAGTGTTCAAGCCGGTGCACGGCGGCGACTTGGTTGTCGGCGCCGTCGGCCAGCTGCAGTTCGAAGTGCTCGATGAGCGGATGAAGGCCGAATACGGCCTTGAAGTGATTTTCGAAACCTCGCCGTATCAGGCCGCGCGCTGGATCAGCGCCGATACGCGCGCTGATCTTGATGCGTTCATAGAGAAGTCAGCGTCGCAAATGGCTGAGGACGTCGACAACGCGCCGGTGTTTCTGGGCAAGAGCGCCTGGGAAATCGGCTACGTTCAGGACAAGAACCCGAAGATCCGCTTCTCGGATACCAAAGAGCGCGCGGCCTAACGAAACGCCGGCGCTGCGACGGCAAGCGTTTGTCGATGTGAACGCGGGGATGCCGGCTAGGGCGCCGACGGTCCAGACCCGACGCTTAGGCGGCTTGTGCGGCGCCCTTGCGCACTTTGAAGAAGCGCATGGCGCGTTGGGCGGCTTCGACGGGCACGTTGTTATACATGCGCCCGAACTCTTCGGCGCGCTGCATGGCTTCGTCGCCGCCGCACGAGAGCACGGCGATCGTGACAAACAGCGGACGCTCGATGCCAGCGGCGCGGCAGATCATGGCGAGGCCATCGATGTCGCGGCGTGCGATGAGATCGGCGACCGTCTCGGGTTCGAGGTTGGTGATCTCGGCGAGGCCATAGAGGAAGTGCGTTTGCTTGGCTTCGCGATAGAGCGAGACCAGCAGGCGCGCATTCAGTTCGCCGCTATTCTTCTTCGCGTTGATGAACGCCATGGCGTTCTTGGCTTCCGCGCTCATGTCGCCAACGTTATGGCTCATGCGCGCGCGCGCCTTGGCGAGGGCGGCATCGAGTGTGGCGGGATCAACCGAGGCGTTGCGCTTCATAATCTGATCGCGCAGCGTATTCTCGACGACGAAGTACATCTCGTTGAGCAGATCGAGCGGCAGGTCGCTGCGCTTGACGACGCCTTCGTGCAGCATCGTGTTGTTGCGGGCACGGTCGACGGCGGTTTCCATGCTGGCGCGGGAGAGTTTGGCGCCGTCATTGCGGATCAAGTGATCGAGCGCGGTGTCGTCGCCGAATTTCACGATCGCGTCGGAGACGTTCTCTGAGACTTCGGGGCGTTGGGCGACGGCGGCGATGTGCTGCTGGCTTTGATAGTTCACGATCTGCAGCAGCGTCTGCTCGTCGAGCGCGCGGCTGCGCTTCAGCACGGGGCCGGCAATCTCGAACGAATGGTTCGCAAGATCGCGCATCAGGCCGACAGGGGCGTCCTGGGCGTCGGCGAACACTTCCGAGAGTTCCGCCAGGACGGAATCCTGCATTTCCGCCGCAACCAGCTTCAACACGTCGTCGAACAGGGCGCTCTCGCGCGCGGTGCGCGTATGGGACGTTTCAAAGAAGAGATCGGTTACTTCCCGCAACAATTCGCGGCGCTGGCCGCTATCGGTCGTGCGCGCCAGATCGATAAGCTTCGCAAACCGCGCGTTAGACATGGCGGGTTGATCTCCTGAAGAGCCCGAAAATTAAGATGCGGTCGTAAATAAATCTTACCCGTGACTTCAGTTTCCGATCGGCGCCCGCGCGGTTTCTTCAGTCAGCGGGCCGCCGAGCAGCGCCATCGAGATGTCGTCTTCCGGCGTGGGCTCCGGTTCAGGTTCGAGTTCGGTTGTGTCCCGCAATGCCGTAATGGGCTGCGGCGCGGCGAGCGCGCGCAGAGCTGCCGGCGCCCGCGTGCTAATGCCTGAGAAAGCGCCGTCTTGCGGGGTTGCCGGCGGCACTACGGCTTTGAGTTCGCAGGCATTGCCATGGAAACTCCAAGCCATGCAGAGGGTGTCGTCAGCGCACAGGCGCTCACAGGCGGCGGCGGTTTCGGACTCGATGGTGGCGAATGTTGCGCCGGGGCGGGCGGTGTTGGCTTCGCTGAGCGCCCACGCGGCGCCGACTTGAGCGATCAGGACGATTGCGAGTGCGGCGAGGTTACGCATGTGCGCGAACCTGTGCGCGATTTGGTTAACAACAGATTCACTCTTGTGCGTTGAGCGCTTCGCGGCGGAGTTCAATCTCCAACCATTCAGCCTCGGCTGCGCCCAGTTCGGCGCGCGCGGCTTCCAGCCGAGCCGCGTCGGTCGCGAAGCTCTCGCGCCCGAACGCGCCGGGCTCCGCGAGTTTAGCTTCCAGCGCTTCGATCTCGGCCGATAGCCTGGGCATCAGCGCATCGAGTTCGTTGGCGCGGCGCTCGTCCTTGTAGCTCAGCTTGGTTTGCTTGCGCGGCGCAGCGGGGCGCGGCGTCTCCTGCGCTTTCTTCGGGGCCGCGCGCGGGCTGATGGCTTGGCCGTGCTCGCGCTCGAAATCGGCCCAACCGCCGGGCGTCTCGACCCATTTGCCATTGCCGAGCGGGCCGACGATCTGGGTGGCGACGCCATCCAGGAAGGCGCGGTCGTGGCTGACGATCAAAACCGTGCCGTCATAGCTCGAAAGCATGTCCTCGAGCGCGTCGAGCGTGTCCATGTCGAGATCGTTGGTCGGTTCGTCGAGCACCAGCAGATTGGCGGGTTTCGCGAGCGCAATGGCGAGCGCCAGGCGATTGCGCTCGCCGCCGGACAGCGCAGAGACTGGCTGACGGAGTTGTTCGGGCGTGAACAGGAATTCCTTGGCGTAGGAGGCAACGTGGCGCGGCACGCCGCGGACCATGACTTGATCGCCGCCGGCCGGCGTCAGCGCATCCTTCAGCGTGAGGTTCGCGTCGATGATGTCGCGGCGCTGATCGACGTAGGCGAGGGTGAGGTTCTCGCCCATACGCACGCTGCCGCTATCCGGTTCGCGACGTTGGAGCAGCAATTCAAGCAACGTCGTCTTGCCGCTGCCATTGGCGCCGACAATGCCGACACGATCGCCACGGCGAATGCGCAGAGAGAAGTTCGAGATTAGCGCGCGCTCGCCATAGCTCTTGGAGACGCCCTTGGCGTCGATGACCAGTCGCGCCGATTCGTTGCCGCGCTCGGCGGTGATGGCGGCGGTTGGCGAGGCGCTGAGTTCTTTGATGTCGCGCCGTTCAGCGCGCATCGCCAAGAGTTTGCGCCGGCGGCCTTCGTTGCGCGAGCGCCGGGCGGTGACGCCGCGACGGAGCCAATGTTCTTCGGCCTTCAGCTGCGTTTCGAGGCGGGCGAGATTGCGCGCGTCTTCGGTTTCGACGCTTTCAGCCCATTCTTCGAACGCCGCATAGCCGCGATTGAGCTTCAGAAGCTGGCGCTGGCGCAGCCACAATGTCGCCGTCGAGACGCGTTCAAGGAAGCGGCGATCGTGGCTGATGATGAGGCACGCGCCACGCTGGCTGCTGATGATGCGTTCGAGCTCTTCGATCGCGGTGATGTCGAGGTGGTTGGTCGGCTCGTCGAGCAGCAGAATATCTGCGTCCGCCGCCAGCGCGCGCGCTAATGAGGCGCGGCGCGCTTCGCCGCCGGAAAGGCCTTGGGGAGCGCGCTCTGGGTCCAAGCCGAATTGTGCGAGGGCGGCGTCAGCTGCATACGCGGGCGCGATGGCGGCGCTGCCGATGCGCGCGACTGAGGGGGATTGCGCGTAGTCGCGCAGCGTGGCGAAGCCTTCAAAGCTGGTTTCTTGCGGCGCGAAGGCGATGGTTGTGCCGGATTGATAGACGATCTCGCCGCCATCGGGTTCGGCGAGCCCTGCCATCATCCGCATCAAGGTCGACTTGCCAGCGCCATTGGCGCCGACGAACGCCGCCCGCTCGCCCTTCTGCAGCACGAACTCCGCGCCGTCGAACAACGGCGCGCGGCCAAGCGTCAGCGCGAGGTCTTTGACGTGCGCGAGCGCCGACATTCAGTTGAAGATGTCGCTGAGGTCCGGAAAGCCGCCGTCGTCGTCATCGCCGCCGCCGAAGGCGTTGGCGAGTTCGTCGAAGAAGCTCGCCATCTCGACTTGCGCCGGCGTGTAGGCGGGCTGTTCGATCCCCGGCAGCGGATGGTTTTCGACGCCCTCGTGCGCGACGCGCATGGTGTCGGCCCAGATTTGCGCCGGCAACGTGCCGCCGGTGGTGCGGCCCATCGAGGTGAAGTCGTCGTGACCGACCCAAACGCCTGCGGTGAAATCGCGGCTGTAGCCGACGAACCAAGCGTCGCGCCAATCGGAGCTGGTGCCGGTCTTGCCGGCGATATCGCGATCGCCGATGCGTGCGCCTGTGCCGGTGCCGCGGAGGACCACCGCGCCCATCATGCTGGTCATGCGTTCGGCGACGTCTTGATCGAGAACGCGGGTGGGGTTGTACGGCGGGCGCACATAGATTTCTTGGCCGGCAGAATTGGTGATGCGCTGCACGATGTGCGGATCGACGCGCATGCCGTCGTCCATGTAGGTCGCGAACGCGGTCGTCATATCCCACAGCGTCGTCTCGATTGAGCCGAGCGCGATCGACGGCGGCACGAAGGCATTGCGGGGCGGCATGTTGGAGATGCCGAGCCGGCGGGCGACATCAGCGACGCGCGCCGGTCCGACCTGATTGGCGACGTCGGCCGCGACGGTGTTGATCGAAAGTGCGAAGGCGGTGCGCAGCGTCACCGCGCCGCGATAGCCCTCATCATAGTTCCGCGGACGCCAGCCATCGATGACGATGGGTTCGTCGTAGCGCACGTCTTCGGTGTCGAAGCCTGCTTCAAGCGCCGCCGTATAGACGAAGGTCTTGAACGTCGAGCCGGGCTGACGGCGCGCCTGGGTGACGCGATTGAACTTTGAGGTGTTGTAGTCGGTGCCGCCGACCAATCCGCGCACGCCGCCGTCGCGGTCGAGTGCAAGATAGGCGGCTTGCAGCGGGCGGCGCCCGAAGGCGCGGTTGCCGAGGCGGCGGCGGATGGAGTCTGCGGCGGCTTGCTGCACTTCGCGATCGATCGTCATGTGAATGACGAGGTCCGGCGTTTCGCGGCCGACCACGGCGCGCGCCTGCTCAACCGCCAGATCGAAGGCGTAGCCCATGGCGCGCTCTACATTGGGGCGCTCGACGACGCGGATGCGTTGGGCGATGGCTTCGTCGCGTTGTTCTGGCGTGATGAAGCCCGCCTCGACCATTGCGGCGAGCACGACGTGCTGGCGTGCGGTGGCGCGCTCCAGGCTTTCAGTCGGGGCCGAGCGTGAAGGCGCTTTCGGCAGGCCCGCCAACATCGCGGCTTCGGCGAGCGTGAGCTCGGTCGCCGGTTTACCGAAGAAGCGTCGCGCGGCGGCGTCGACGCCGTACGCCTGGTCGCCGAGATAAACGCGGTTGAGATAGAGTTCGAGGATTTCGTCCTTCGTCAGGCGCCGTTCGATGCGCGAAGCCAGCACCATTTCGCGCAGCTTGCGGTTCACAGTCTGGCGCGGCGTCAGGAAGAGATTGCGCGCGAGTTGTTGCGTCAGCGTCGAGCCGCCCTGCACGGTCTCGCCGGCGCGCAGGTTCGCCAGGAGCGCGCGCAGCACCGCCATGCGATCAACGCCCTCGTGCTCATAGAAACGCCGGTCCTCGATCGCGAGGAAGGCTTGCGGCACGTAGTCCGGCACCTCGCTCAGCCGGACGCGGTTGGCGTAATACGGCCCGCGAACGCCGAGGATTTCGCCGTCGCGATCCACGAACATGACCGATTCTTGCCGGTTCAGGCTCCAGAGTGCGTCGGCGTCGGGCACACGCGGCAGGCCCCAATAAATCCAGAGCCAAAGCGACACGACGCAGACCAGCACCAAGCCGGCCACGATGCTCGCGGCTTTGCGCCAAGTGAAGCGTTGGCCCAACATCTGATTGAGCTGCGCCTGTGCGGCGGCGGCGCGCATCTTCGCCCAGTCGATGCGGCTGCGAAAATCGGGCCGGTTATTGTCGGACAAGGAAAACTCCGGGAGGGGGTGTCCAATAGAGGTATGGCCGAATTCTGGCCAGGGGAAACGGGGATAGGCAGCCTGCGTATCCACGCCCCAGCGACAAAAAACATCGAAGTATCAAGCTCCGTTGCAAAATCAATCCGACCGCGACGGCGCGGGCGTAGAGTTCCGGCACGGTCGAGAACTGAGGTTTTGAAGAAAGGAGCCGGGCGGTGACCAACGCAGCAGCGTTTCGCGCTTTCTTGAACGAGGCGCACGCCGCCCTGAATGGCGGTGACGCTCAGGACGCCGAGCGCCGGGCCAGAGCGGTTTCGGCGCTCGTACGGGCTGAGCGGGACGTGGCCGAGTACCTGTCTGAGTTCCGAGCCACGAGTGAGAATGACGACGAAGAGGCTATGCGCGCCGAACTCCAACGTAGGCTTGCTGCGTTCGCTGACGCCGACCGCGCGGGCCATGCTCCCGACATGGTTGCCCACACGGCTGCTTCGGGAGTTGCTCGATGAGTGGAGCTATTGGTGCAACCCGCCGCAATTTGCGCCGGCGGGCGATTGGCGCTGCTGGGTGTTTCTTGGCGGGCGCGGCGCCGGAAAGACCCGCGCCGGGGCCGAATGGGTCTCCGAGCTTGCCCGCCGTGGGCGTGCAGGCCGCATCGCGCTGATTGGGCCGACGTTTCACGACGTGCGCGAAGTCATGATCGAAGGACATTCCGGCTTGCGGTCGTTGCACCGCGAACGGCCAGTCTACGAGGCGAGCCGCAAGCGTCTGGTCTGGCGCAATGGCGCGCAGGCGGCGTGCCTTTCGGCTGAAGATCCAGACGCGTTGCGTGGCCCGCAATTCGACGCCGCCTGGTGTGACGAGCTTTGCTTTTGGTCTTACCCGGAGAAAACGTTGCAGACGCTGGAGCACGGCCTGCGCCTCGGCGTTCGGCCGCGCATGGTGGTGACGACGACGCCGCGTCCGATCCGCGCGTTGAAGCAGCTGCTGGCCGCGCCTGATACGGCGGTGACGCGCTCATCGACGTTCGAGAACAGGGAGAACCTTTCTCCGGACTTCATCACCGCGCTCGATCAGCGCTGGTGCGGCACGGTTCGGCATCGTCAGGAATTGCTGGGCGAGCTCATTGAAGAGCCGGAAGGCGCGCTTTGGGGCCGCGCCGCACTTGAAGCGGCGCGTCAGCGTGCGGAGGGGCCGTTCGATCGCGTTGTCGTCGCCGTCGATCCGCCTGCGGGCGTTGGTCCGAACGTGGATGCGTGTGGGATCATCGCCGCTGCCGCGCGCGGGGAAGGATTCGCGCGCGAAGCCGTTGTGCTTGCCGATGCGAGCCTGCAGGGCGCAGCGCCCCATGTTTGGGCGGCGCGCGCGGCTGAGCTTGCGCGCTCTGTCGGCGCGAATGCGATCGTGGCTGAGTCAAACAATGGCGGAGAAATGGTGCGCGCCGTGCTGAGGGCCGCCGCGCCGGACTTCTATGTGCGCTTGGTCTGTGCGAGCCATGGCAAACGCGCGCGGGCCGAGCCGATCGCGGCGCTCTACGCGCAGGGCCGCGTGAAGCACGCGGCGGTGTTTCCTGATCTTGAAGATCAGATGTGCGCCTTTGGCGCTGAAGGCTACGGCGAAAGCCCGGACCGCCTCGACGCGCTCGTGTGGGCGCTGACGGATTTGTTGCTCGGCGGCGCGATGTCGCCGCGCGTGCGGATACTCTGACGAAAGAACGTGATGCTCGATTGGTTGAGAAACCTCCGCGGCCGCGCCGTGGAGCGAAAACTGCTGGCTTGGCACGCGCCGGGCCGTCCCGCCTGGCCGATGCGCGACCCTGCTGCGTTCGCGCGCGAGGGTTATGGCCGCAATGCGATCGCGTATCGCTGCGTGCGGCTGATCGCGGAGGCCGCCGCCAGCGCGCCGCTCAAGGTTGGGCCGAGCGATCATCCGCTCGCGCGCTTGCTGGCGCGGCCCAATCCCGAGCAAACCGGCGTTGAGCTACTGGAGGCGTTTTACGGCCACCTGCAAGTCGCAGGGAACGCTTATCTCGAAGCCGCAAGTCTCGGCGACGATGCGCCGTCCGAACTTTATGTGCTGCGCCCCGATCGGATGAGCGTGGTCCCCGGCGCCGATGGCTGGCCCATCGGCTGGGAGCACCGCGTCGGCGCCAACGTGCGCAGCTTTGCGCGCGATCCGTTGAGTAACGAGGCGCCGATTCTGCACCTCAAGCTCTTCAACCCGGCGGATGATTGGTACGGCCTATCGCCGATGGAGGCCGCGGCCTTCTCCATCGACATTCACAACGCCGGCGGCGCCTGGAACAAGGCGCTCATCGACAACGCGGCGCGCCCGAGCGGGGCGCTCATCTTTACGGGCGCCGGCGGCGCTGATCGTCTGAGCGAAGAGCAATTCCAGCGGCTGAAGACCGAATTGGAAGACATGCATGTCGGCGCCGCCAATGCGGGCCGGCCGATGCTGCTCGAAGGCGGGCTCGAATGGCGGCCGATGTCGCTCTCGCCATCCGATATGGATTTCACGGGCGCCCGTCATTCGGCTGCGCGCGATATTGCGCTGGCGTTTGGCGTGCCGCCGATGCTGCTCGGCATCCCGGGCGACAACACCTATTCGAACTATCGCGAAGCCAATCTCGCCTTTTGGCGTCAAACCGCTCTGCCGCTCGCGCAAAAGGCGGCGCGCGCCATCGAGGCGTGGATTGGCGACCGCTGGCCGGAAGCAGGTCCGGCTGCAGTCAGCGTCGACATTGAGAACGTGCCTGCGCTCACCATTGAACGCGAAGCGCTTTGGGCGCGCATCGGCGCTGCGGATTTTTTGAGTGAGGATGAGAAGCGCCGCATGGCTGGAATCGAAGAACCGGAGCGCGCGCGATGAAGATCGACCCGCGTATTACCCTTGCGCTGATCCTGGCGCTTTTTCTCGAAACAGCTGGTGGCTTGATCTGGGCGGGACGCGCCGCGGCGCGCCTGGAAGAGGTGGAGCGCGCCGTAGCTACTCAGCCTGAAGTGGCGGAGCGCTTGGCGCGGCTTGAAGAACAGGTGGCGGAAGCGCGCCGCTCGCTCGCGCGCATCGAGCGGCGGCTCGACGAATGATTGTCGAAGGTTATGCGGCGTTGTTCGGCGTTCCTGATCAGATGCGCGATGTTGTGCGCGCAGGCGCGTTCGCCGCGAGCCTCAGACGCGGCGGAGGCAAGCTGCCCATGCTGGTTGAGCATGAGGCTCGCCTGATCGCGGGCGAATGGTGCGAAGCTCACGAAGATAGCCGTGGCCTCTTCCTGCGCGGCGAGATCCGCGCCGATCAGCCCGGCGCCGCGCGCGCAAAGCGGATGATCGCGCGCGGGGGCGATGGGCTTTCGATCGGCTTCGTGCCGGTCGTGCAGCACCGAACCGCCGCCGGCCGCGTGTTGAGTGAGATCGAACTTCTGGAAGTGTCGATCGTGACGCATCCGATGCAGCCGCTTGCGCGCCTGACGGCGCGCGCGGTTCCGAATGGTGTGCGGCCGGACGCAAAGCCGGACGCCACTTTTGCCGGCCGCACACAGGCGCGGCTCACTCTTGCGCGAGAGTTCATCCGCGCTGCTTAAGGAGAGACTAGTGACAAAAGAAACCAAGGCTGCGCCTCCCGGCGCGGCGGACGTGCTCATGCGCGCGTTCGAGGACTTCAAGGCCGCCAACGATGCGCGCCTTGCCGCCATCGAACGCAGCCGTAGCGATGTGTTGTTGGAAGAGAAGGTCGACCGCATCGATCGTGCTTTGGCCGAACAGAAATCGCTGATCGAACGTGCAGCGCTTGCTGGCCGCCGGCCGGGGCTTGCCGCCGATCCGGCGCTGAGCGAGCACAAATCGGCATGGCACGCCTATATGCGCCGCGGCGATATCTCGGCTCTGACCCAGTTCGAAGCGAAGGCGCTCTCGGTCGTTGGCGATCCGACGCCGGGCGGCGCCGATGGCGGCTATGTCGCGCCGCCTGAGCTTGACCGCATGATCGAGAGCCGCCTGCGGCAAGTCTCGCCGATGCGTGAGATCGCGACGGTGCGCACGACCGGCGCGAACGTGTTCAAGAAGCCGATCAGCCTGTCGGCGGCCGGCACGGGTTGGGTCGCCGAGACCGGCGCCCGGACCCAGACCGATACGCCAACCCTCGCGCTGCTCGAATTCCCAACCGCGGAACTCTACGCCAACCTGGCCGCCACCCAGACGCTGCTCGACGACAGTTTCGTCAATCTTGAAGAGTGGATCGCAAGCGAAGTCGAAGAAGCCTTCGCGGGCCAAGAGCGTGCGGCGTTCGTCAATGGCGACGGCGAAGACAAGCCGCGCGGCTTCCTCGATTACGACGCCGTTGCCGAGGGCAGTTATGTCTGGGGCAAGATCGGCCACATTCTTACGGGCGCCGATGGCGGCTTTGGCGAGACGCCGGTCGATAAGCTCATCGATCTCGTCTATGCGCCGAAGACCCAGTTCCGCCAGAACGCGCGCTTCGTCATGAACCGCAAGACGGTGTCGGCGGTGCGCAAGCTCAAGGATGGCGAGGGCCGCTACATTTGGGAGCCGAACGACGCCGGGGGCTCCACATTGCTCGGCTATCCGGTCACAGAGCTCGAAGATATGCCCGATATCGCGGCTGACGCCCGCGCCATCGCGTTCGGTGATTTCGCCCGCGGCTATCTGATCGTCGATCGCGCCGGCGTCCGCGTATTGCGCGATCCGTATTCCGCCAAGCCTTACGTCTTGTTCTATGTGACCAAGCGCGTCGGCGGCGGGGTGCAGAACTTCGACGCGATCAAGGCGCTGAAGTTCGGCGACAGCTAATGAGCATCACCGTTGTAACGCCGCCCGCCAGCGAGCCGATCTCGCTGGCGGAGGCGAAGCTCTTTCTGCGCGTCGATCACAATTCCGAAGACAGTCTCATCGGCTCCCTCATCGGCGCGGCGCGTGAGGCGGTCGAGGCGGGTATTGGGCGTGCGTTGATCACGCGGCGCGTGCGCGAAAGCTTGGATATCTGGCGCCGCGATGCGGTGCATGGCGCGGTGCTGGGCCTCGGCCCTGTCACCAATGTCGTGGCCGTTCGTCTGTTGGCGAACAACGGCGCGCAGAGCGTGATCGATCCCGAGCGCTATCGTCTCGAAGGCAATCGCGATCGCCCGCGGCTGGTGTTTCCGTCCGGCTTTCCGGCCACGCTGCGCAGCGCCGGCGGCATTGAGATCGAGTACGATTGCGGCTACGCCGATGAACCGTCTGACCTGCCCGTCGCGCTGCGCGTTGCGGCCATGCAGATCGTCGCTTCACTTTACGAGCTGCGGCAGGGTGAAGCCGGCATACCGGAGACGGCGCGGGCGTTGATGCGCCCGTTCGCGCCGGCCCGGCTATGAGCGACGCCATCGGCGCGCTGCGCGCGCGCGTGAAGCTGCAAAGCCCGGCGCGTATCGCCGATGAGCTCGGCGGCGCAGCAATCGCGTGGAGCGATGAAGGCGATGTCTGGGCCGATGTCCAGGCCGGCGGCGCCGGCGAGAGCGTCGCGTTCGATGCGACGCCTTCGGTTGCGACGTTCCGTGTCACGCTCAATCGGCGCGACGATGTTCGCGCCGGTTGGCGCATCGCATGGGGCGTCCGCCGCCTTCGCATCACCGGCGTCGCCGATCAGGGCGGCCCGCGCATCATTCTGAACTGTTTAGAGGAGACGCTGTGAGCGCCGAAACCGCGCTGGCTGCCGCGATCCGTGCTGCGGCAATGCAAGATGGCGGCGTGCAAGCCCTCATCGCCGATCGCTTCTACGACGATCCGCCGCCCGATGTGACGTTTCCATACGTCACCATTGGCCGCGTGGAGTCCAAGCCGATGGACGCCAGCGAACGTGAAGCGCTGGAGCACGCGGTGACGCTGCATGTCTGGTCCCGGTATGGCGGCCGCGCCGAAGCGCTCGACGTGATCGCGGCGTTGCGCGGCTGCTTACACAATGCAGCGCTCGCTGTGGCGGACCGCCGCCTGGTGTTCATCTTCGCGCAATTCACTGACGTTTTCCGGTCAGGCGACGGACGCACGACGCACGGCGTCTTGCGCCTCAGAGCCATAACCGAAGCTGAATAGGAGCATCCATGGCAGGCCAAAAGGGACGTGACGTCCTGATCAAGATCGGCGATGGCGCCGATCCGGAGGTTTTTGCAACCATCGCAGGCATTCGCGCCAAGACGATCTCGCTCAATGCCCGCCCGGTCGATGGCACATCCGGTGAGAGCCCCGCGGCGTGGCGCGAGCTGATCGCGGGCGCCGGCGTCAAGTCGGCGAGCGTGAGCGGCGCTGGCGTGTTCAAGGATGCCGCCTCGGACGCGCTGATACAGCAAGCGTTCTTCAGCCAAGCCGTCACCAGTTTCCAACTCGTCATCCCGGATTTCGGCACGCTCACCGGGCCGTTTCTGATCGAGGCGCTGGATTATTCGGGTGATCACGATGGCGAGGCGGCGTTTGCGATCACGCTCGCGTCGGCTGGCGCGCTGAGCTTCGCGGCGCTGTGATGGCGGAGCCGCACAACCGCGCGCGCGGCGAAGTGGTGCTCGCCATTAGCGGCCGGCCCGTTCGCCTCTGCCTCACTTTAGGCGCCCTGGCGGAGCTTGAGGCGGCGTTTGACGTCATGTCGCTTGCCGATCTGGCGGAGCGGCTGGCGCATCTTACCGCGGCCGATCTCATCATCGTGCTTGCCGCGCTTTCCAAGGCCGGCGGCGAAGCGATCAGTGCGGCGGAACTGATGACCGCGCACGTCGATCCGAAGGCCGCGGCGAGCGCCGTGGCTGAAGCTTTCCGTCTGGCGCTCGATGACTAAGCCGACGCCGTGGCGGCAGTTGCTGGCGATGGCGCGATCTCTTGGCCTCACGCCGCCGCAGTTCTGGCGCTTGAGCCTATCCGAGTGGCGCGCGCTTACCGCGCCGCCCACAACTGAAGGCATGCCGCGCACCGCGTTCGATGCGCTTTCGCGCCGCTTTCCGGATTCCAAACCATGAACAAGAAGACTTCCACCTTTGCGTTGGATGAGTTTCAGAGTGAGCTCGCCGGCGCATCAGCGGCGCTGCAGGCGTTCGCGCAAGGCCCGGTGCGTCAAACCGCCGACGCGGTTGGCTCATCGTTCGAGCGCGCGGGCGAACGTATCGCGCGCGCTTTAGGTTCGGCGGCGAACGGCGGCGAGGCGGCGTTCAAACGGCTCGCCAAAGTCGTTCTCGAGGAATTGGCCAAGATCGCGCTGCAGCGGATCTTTACGCAATCCAACGCCGAGTTCCCGTTCTTCGGCGGCAAAGCCGCTGGCGGCGCCGTCAATGTCGGCGGCGCTTATCTAGTTGGCGAGCGGGGCCCGGAAGTGTTCGTGCCCCGCCAGGCTGGCGAGATCGCCTCACCCGGCGCCGGCGCTGTGAACGTGCACTTCCATCTGCCGTCGGGCGCCGACACCAGCGCCATCGCCAAAAACCAAGGACAGATCGCCGCCGCCATCGCGCGCGCTGTTGCGTATGGGAGACGCAATCTGTGAGCACATTTCATGAGGTGTCGCTGCCGCTGCCGTTCGCGCTCGGCGCCAGCGGTGGTCCGGAGCGGCGCGTGGATATTGTAGCGCTCGGTTCCGGCGCAGAAGCGCGCAACACGCCCTGGGCGCACGGGCGGCGGAGATACGACATCGGCGGCGCCGTGCGGACCCTGGATCAGGTGCACGAGCTGATCGCGTTCTTCGAAGCGCGCCGCGGCAAGTTGCACGGCTTCCGTTTTCGCGACCCCTTCGACTTCAAATCTTGCGCGCCATCGGCAACGCCGGCTGCGACGGATCAGATCATCGGCGAAGGCGATGGTGAAGGTACGGTGTTCGCGCTGCAGAAAGCTTATGGCGCCGGCGCCAGCGCTTACGCGCGGCCGATCCGCAAGCCAGTGGCGGGAAGCGTGATTATCGCTGTCGATGGCGAGACGCTTGCGCCTTCCGCGTTTGAGGTGGCTGCCGATACCGGCTTGGTCACGCTCGCCGTCGCGCCGTCCGCCGCCTCCGTGATTAGCGCTGGCTTTCTCTTCGACACGCCGGTGCGCTTCGACGCTGATCGGCTCGATCTGGCGCTCGACGGATTTGGCGCGGGGCACGCTGTTTCAGTTCCATTGGTGGAGATCAAAGTCTAATGCGCGACATCCCGGAGGCATTTGCCGCCAAGCTGGCGTCGGGCGTCACCACCCTCGCGCATGTTTGGCGCACAGAGCGGCGCGACGGACAAGTCTTCGTCTTCACGGACCATGATTGCCCGCTCGCTTTTGATGATCTCATCGCAGAACCTGTCCACGGCGCCGCCGCCGGGGCGATTGAGAAGAGCATGGGCCTCGGCGTTGACAGCGCCAGTATCGCGGGCGCTCTCTCTTCCGAGGCAATCACTGAAACCGATATCGCTCGTGGGCTTTGGGACGGCGCGCGCATTGATATCTATCGCGTCGATTGGAGCGCGCCGGACGAGCGTGTGCATTTGTTTGCCGGGCGCATCGGCGAAGTGCGGCGCGGCGTGCAAGCGTTCGAGGCCGAATTGCGCGGTCTGCAGGCGGCGCTGAACGTGCCCGTCGGGCGCGTGTTCTCCCGCTTCTGTGACGCTGACTTGGGTGACGCACGCTGCGGTGTGGACATTGAGGCGTCGGAATTCCGTGGTGCGGGCGCGATCACCGAGGTGCTCGGCACGCATGTATTCAAAGCATCAGGGCTCGAGGCTTACGGCGATGATTGGTTCACCCGCGGGCGCATCGTGTGGGCGGACGAAACCATGAGCGAAGTGGCCGCGCATCGGGCCGGCGACGACGGCGTTATCATTGAACTCTTAGATCGCATATCGCTGGCGCCCGGCGCGGCGTTCACGATCCACGCCGGCTGCGACAAGCGCATCGAAACCTGCCGCGCCAAGTTCGCCAATGCCGTCAACTTCCGCGGCTTCCCACATATGCCCGGCAACGACGCGCTGCAGGCGGGGCCAGCGGCCGGCGAACGGCTCGACGGAAGCTCGCGCCTGACATGATCTCACGTCACGCAGTGCTGGCGGAAGCGCGCGCCTGGATCGGCACGCCGTATCAGCACCAAGCCTCCGCGAAAGGTGCGGGGTGCGATTGCCTGGGTCTCATTCGTGGCGTCTGGCGCGCGCTTTATGGCGCGGAGCCGGAGCTTGCGCCGGCCTACACGCCTGACTGGGCCGAGCGGCATGGCGCCGAGACTTTGCTTGAAGCCGCGCGCCGTCATCTGAACGAGGCTGAACTGACCAGAAGTCAGCCGGGCGACGTGCTGCTCTTTCGCATGCATCCCAGCGCACCCGCGAAGCACGCCGCCATTCTCGATGAGAACGATCACATCATTCATGCTTACTGGGGCCGCGCCGTCGTGCGCTCGCGCTTTGCGCCGTGGTGGCGCGCGCGTTGCGCCGCCGCGTTCTCGTTTCCGGATATCGCACCATGGCCGAACTAGTTCTTTCTACTGTCGGTCGCGCGGTGGGCGGCGCGTTGCCGGGCGTCTTCGGCACAGTCGGTGCGGCGCTCGGGCAATATGGCGGGGCCATGCTGGGGGCGGCGATCGATCGCCAGATATTCGGCGCGGGCTCCACCCGCGAAGGTTCGCGCCTCACCGATCTGCACATTCAGGCGTCCACCGAAGGCGCCTCGATCCCCGCCGTATTCGGCAGCGTGCGTATTGCTGGACAAGTGATTTGGGCGGCGCGCTTCAAAGAGCATGTGCAGACCGAAGAGGTGAGCTCCGGCGGCAAGGGCGGCGGGCCAAGCGTTCGCACACGCAGCTATCGTTACACGCTGTCATTCGCTGTCGGACTCTGCGAGGGCGAAGTGGCGCGGATCGGCCGCGTGTGGGCGAATGGCGCAGCGCTCGACCTCTCCACCGTGGCCTGGCGCCTGCACGCAGGCAGCGAGACGCAGGCGCCTGATCCATTGATCGAAGCGATCGACGGCGCCGATGAAGCGCCCGCCTATCGTGGCCTCGCCTATGTCGTGTTCGAGGATCTGCCGCTCGAAGAGTATGGCAACGTGATCCCGCAATTGTCGTTCGAGATCATCCGGCCCGCGCGCAGAGACGGCGAACGCTTGGAAGATCGCGTACGCGGCGTCTGCCTCATTCCGGGCGCCGGCGAGTTTGTGTACGCCACGGAGCCGGTGTTCCGCCGCGATGGCCCCGGCGCCGACGCGCCGGAAAATCTCCATGCCGAGAGCGAACGGGCCAACCTGCTTGCCTCGCTCGATCAACTGGCGGCGGACTTTCCGAACTGCGAGACCGTGATGCTCGTCGTTGCGTGGTTCGGAACCGATTTGCGCTGTGGCGAATGCGAGATTCGGCCCGGCGTTGAGATTGCTGCGAAACAAAACACACCGCACGACTGGAAAGCCGGCGGCGTTCTTCGTCACGATGCGTATCTCATCAGCACGCATGAAGGCGGCCCGGCTTTTGGCGGCACGCCAAGCGATCGCAGCGTGCTACAGGCCATCGCGGAGCTGAAACAGCGCGGCTACAAGGTTGGGCTCTATCCCTTCTTGATGATGGATATTCCGGCAGCGAACGCGTTGCCTGATCCCTCGGGCGCCCCCTCGCAGCCTCCCTATCCGTGGCGCGGGCGCATCAGCGTGGAAAGCGGCGACGATCAAACCAGCGCGGCGGGCGATCAGATCGAGTCATTCTTCGGCGCGGCTGCGCCCGCTGCATTTACGGCAGGCGGCGATGGCTTGCCTCACTTCGATGGCGCCAGCGAGTGGTCCTACCGGCGTTTCATTCTGCACCACGCCAAGCTTGCGCAAATGGCGGGCGGCGTTGACGCATTTATTGTCGGTTCGGAACTGCGCGGCCTCACCACGGCGCGCGATAGCGCAGACAGTTTTCCGGCGGTGGCCGCGCTGCAAGAGTTAGCGGCGGATGTGCGGGGGATGCTGGGCGCGGGAACAATCATCACTTACGCCGCCGATTGGAGCGAATATTCCGGCCACCGGCCGAACGATGGCTCGGGCGACATTTTCTTTCACCTCGATCCGCTCTGGGCCGACGAAAACATCGATGTCGTCGGCATCGACTGGTATCCGCCGCTGACCGATTGGCGCGCGGGCGAAACCCACGCCGACGCCGAGCTGGCGTCTGACATTCACGATCCCAGCTATCTCCAAGGCCGCATCGAGGCGGGTGAGAATTTTGACTGGTTCTATGCCGATGAAGCGGATCGCGCAGCGCAAGTGCGCACACCGATCACCGATGGCGCTTACGGCGAGCCTTGGGTGCATCGCGTCAAGGACGTTCGCAGCTTCTGGCAGAACGCCCATCACAATCGGCCGGGCGGCGTACGCGCGCCTTCGCCGACCGCGTGGATTCCGGAATCGAAGCCTGTTTGGCTGATCGAATTGGGTTGCGCCGCCATCGACAAGGCGTCGAACCAGCCGAACGTGTTCGTCGATCCGAAAAGCAGTGAAAGCGCCCAACCACATTTCTCGACGGGCGGGCGCGATGATCTCATTCAGCGCAGCGTTCTGGAGGCTTACCTCGGGTACTGGGCGGGCGGCGCCAATCCGATCTCGTCACTGACGGGGAAGCCGATGATTGAGGAGGTAATGCTCTGGGCATGGGATGCGCGGCCCTATCCGGCATTTCCGGCGCGGCGTGACGTGTGGTCCGATGGCGGCGCCTGGGCGCGTGGTCATTGGCTGAACGGGCGGGCAGGACTCTCCGATCTCGGCCAAGTGGTGTGGGCTCTGTGCGATCGCGCTGGGCAGGACGTCGTCGATGTGAGCGGCTTACGCGGCGCGGTCAGCGGCTATGTCGTGGATTCGCCCGCGTCCGCGCGTGATGCGCTCGAGCCGCTGATGGCGGCCTTCGATTTCTCGGCGCGCGAGCACGATGGGGTATTGACGTTTGCCCATGCGAACGCGGCCACGCGCGCGCTCAGCGAAGACATGCTTACCGCCGCGGGATCGGCGCTCACTTATGCGCAACGCGACGCAACCGAGGCGCCCATCGAAGCGCGGGTGCGTTTCATCGATGCAAGCCGCGACTATCTTTTGGCGGGGGTGAGCGCGCGGCGGCTTGATCGCGCCGAGGGCGGCGTCGCAACGATCGACGCGCCTTTGGTGCTGGAAACTGGCGCGGCTGAGAACATCGCGCAGCGGCTGCTCACCGACCGCCGCGCCGCCGTCGAGACGCTGGCGATCTCCCTGGGGCCCGCAGAACTCGCGCTCGAAGCAGGCGATCGTGTGACATTTGCCGACGCGGTCTTTGAGATTGTGCGCATCGAAGATGCCGATGCGCGCCACATCGAACTGCGCCGCGCACGCTCAACCAGCGCCGCCATGTTTGGCGGCGTTGAACCAAATTCGCCGCCGGCGCCGCTCCATGCGCCGACGCCTGTTTTCTCCATTCTCGATCTGCCGCCATTGGCAGGGGCGGAAGGCGACGAGCGCCCGCTCGCCGCTGTGTTTGCCTCGCCTTGGCGCGGCGCTCATCAAATCTATGCGGGGCCAGCGCAATCGGCGCGTTCGACTGTAGCGGCGCCGGCGATCATGGGAGAGTTGCTGTGGGCGCTTTGGCCTGGGCCGGTTGATCGTTGGGATGAGGGCAATGTTACGCGCGTTATGCTCTATGGCGGCGCAGTCGCGAACGTCACACGCGACGAAGTGCTGAACGGCGCTAACGTATTCGCCATCGAGTGTGAGGGCGAGTGGGAGATCGTCCAGGCCGCGAACTGTGCGTTGATTGAACCTGGCGTCTACGAGCTGCGCGATTTGCTGCGCGGCCGACAAGGCTCGGCGCACGCCATGGGCGCGCCGCATCCGGTGGGCGCGCGCATTGTCAAACTGGATCAGCGCTTGGCGCGCGCCAACATCGCGGCGCATGAATGGGGCGAGAGCCTTAGCTTCATCGCGCCGCCATCAGGCGCCTCAGCCTCCAGCAACCGCGCCGAACGTGCCGATCTCATCTTGCCCCACGCCGCCATCCGGCCATGGGCGCCTGCTCATCTGCGGGCCCGGCGCGAGGCATCCGGAGACGTCGCGATCAGTTGGGTGCGCTGCGCCCGGATCGGCGGCGATGGCTGGGCTGGCGAGCCGCCCCTGGGTTTTTCCAGCGAAAGCTACCGTCTCGAGATTCTGGATGCCGGCGATCCGATCCGAACCGAAACGAGTTCTGTCCCCAGCTTTATCTATACCGCCGCCGCACAAACCGCGGATTTCGGCTCTTTGCCCGGATCGTTGCACATCCGTGTCGCACAAAAGGGCGAAAGCGGCGCCACAGGCTTGAACAGCGAGTTAACCATAACATTATAGTCCGGCAGGCCAGAATGGCCGGACGCGCCTGATTCCGATTTCGGGGGCAGGCGTTCGAAGCCGGAGCGTGCTGACACCTTGAGCTGGGATCCATATGCCTCCCTCGGCGTCAGCCGATCCGCTAGCGCCGATGATATTCGCCGCGCCTACCGGACGCTCGCCAAAGAGCTGCACCCGGACGTGCGCCCAGGCGACAAGGCCGCCGAAGAGCGCTTCAAGCGCGCAACGGCGGCGTTCAACCTGCTCTCCGATCCCGTCACCAAGCAGCGCTTCGATCGCGGCGAGATCGATGCAGACGGCAATGAGCGCATGGCGTTCAACGCGCGTGGCCCGAGGCAGGGCGCACGCTCATACGCCGGCGCGGGCGCGGGACCCGGCGCATCGGGTGGTCCAGGCGGGGCCGGTGATCCGTTCGATCTCGGCGACATCTTCTCCGATCTTTTCGGTCCTGGTTTCGGCGGCGCTCGCACCTATTCGCGCATGCGCGGGCGCGACATCCGCTTCACGCTCGATATCGATTTTCTCGACTCCATTAACGGCGCCAAGCGCAGGATTTCGCTGGCCGAAGGCCGCACGCTCGATGTCGCCATTCCGGCGGGCGTCGAGACGGGCCAAGTGCTGCGCCTCAAGAACCAGGGCGGCGCTGGGGTTCAGGGCGGACCGGCCGGTGACGCGCTGGTCGAGCTTCGGGTTCGGCCGCACGCGTTTTTCCGCCGCGAAGGCCAGGATGTTCACATGGACCTGAACATCTCCCTGACCGAGGCCGTCGAGGGCGCCCGCATTCAGGCCCCGACGCCGGGCGGCAACGTGACGCTTACCATTCCCGCCGGTTCCAACACCGGCAAAGTCCTGCGCCTGAAGGGAAAAGGCGTCGCCGGCCAAGGCGATCAGTTCGTTCGCCTGCAAGTCATGCTGCCCGAAACGGTGGACGAAGATTTGCGTAAGTTCGTCAAGAAATGGCCGAAACGGGACGTAACGCCGCCGAGGCCGAGTAGTTAAGGCAAATTGGGCGCTACATTCAGGGCCCATTCAGAGCGTCTCGCGTAACTCAGAACCGTCATGTGGGCTAAGTCTGCTCTTCTCTCCGCGGTCTTCGCGGCCGGCGTCTTCGCGGCGCCAGGGACGCTGATCGTCCCCTCGCGCGGCGATGCTTGGACGACAGTCCAATACGGCGGCCAGCAAGAGCTCCGCTCGATCCGCGAAGTGGTGGAAGAGCTGCGGTCCCAGTACGGCGGCGAGTACGTCTCGCATCGCCTTGAGCAGGGCGGCAGCCCCGTCTATGTCGTGCGCTGGCGCATGCCCGATGGGCAAATCCGGGATTTCCGAGTGCGCGCCAGCCGTTAGGGACGAGATCTGCATGCGCGTACTGGTGGTCGAGGACGATAAGAACCTGCGGGAGCAGCTTGCCTCCGCGCTCACCGATGCCGGCTATACGGTCGATAGCGCCGCTGATGGCGAAGAGGGCCAGTTCCTCGGCGAAACAGAACCCTACGATTTGGCGATCCTTGATCTCGGCCTGCCGAAGGTCGATGGCCTCACGGTGCTGAAGGCCTGGCGCAAGGACGGCAAGAACATGCCGGTGCTGATCCTCTCGGCCCGCGATCGCTGGAGCGAAAAGGTCGAGGGCCTCGATCTTGGCGCCAACGACTACGTCACCAAGCCCTTCCATATGGCGGAGCTCTTGGCGCGCGTGCGCGCCAACGTACGCCGTCAAACCGATCACCAATCCTCGGTGCTTGAAGTGGGCGATCTGCGGCTCAACTCGGCGACCGGCCAAGTCACCGTGAATGGCGCGCCGGTTAAGCTCACGGCTTACCAGTACAAAGTGCTCGATTATTTGATGCACCACGCCGGCCGCATCGTCTCGCGCACGGAACTGACCGAGAAGATCTACAGCCAGGATCACGAGCGCGACTCGAACACGATCGAGGTGTTCATCGGCATCTTGCGCCGAAAGGTTGGCGCCAACCGCATCATCACCGAAAAAGGTCTGGGCTACCGTCTGATCGACCCCGCGGAAGCGCAGTGAGCGGCGAGCCCCCGGGCATTATCCAGCGCTTCCGCGCGACGATCCGCCATTCGATCGCCGCGCGGCTCCTCACCATCGCCGGCATCAGCGTTTTCGGCCTCATGCTCATGGGCTGGATCGCGCATGCACAATTCAATGGCCGCTTGCTGCGTCTGCTGATTGATCCGGAAATCGAAAGCGTCGCTGACGATCTGATCGGCAATGCCGGACCGGGGCTCAACGACGATCTCATCCTCCGCGACCTTCCCTACGATCCGCGCTATTTGCAGCCGTTGAGCGGCCGCTACTTCCAGATCGCGCTGATCCGCGACGACGGCCGGCTGGAAACACAGACGATTTCGCCATCTCTCGTCGATGCCGAGATCTACCTGCCCGAGGATGTTCAGCGCGAAATGCTGAGTGCGCGTGCTGGGGATGGCGCACACTATTTCAGCATCGACGGCCCCGATGGCGGCGACCTGCGCATCGTCGCGCGCGTCGAAAGCATTCCCGACGTACAGGGCCGCTACCTGTTTGTCGTCGGCGTCGCGACGCGGGAGATTCTGGAAACGGCGGGCTCACTCGTTGCCTGGGCGTTCGCTATGTTCGTGGTGTTCTGCGCGCTGATGGTTGCCGGCGTCTCGGCGCTACAAATTCGGATTGGCCTCGGGCCCCTTCACGAACTGCAGCGTGACATTGCTGCCGTGCGCCGTGGTGATGCGGACCGGCTGGAAGGCGATTATCCGGCCGAGATTCAGCCCGTCACCGAGGAATTGAACGCCCTCGTCGATCACAACCGCGAAGTTGTGGAGCGGGCGCGCCGCCACGTCGGCAATCTGGCGCACGCGTTGAAGACGCCCATCGCCGTGCTGAAGAACGCGGCGGCCGGCGGTGGCGAAGATGCGGTTCTGAAGCAATCCATCGACGAGATGGAAGGGTTCGTCGAGCGCCAGCTCCGCCGCGCCCGCGTCGCCGCGCGCGCCGATGCGAGTGCGGGCTCAACCATCGCCTATCGGACGCCGGTGCTGCAAAATCTCGAAGATCTCGTCTTCATGATGGAGCAAAAGTACGACGCCACCAAAGCCATGGATATTTCCATCGAGGCGGAGGGCGATGTGACCTTCCGCGGCGAGCGCGAAGACCTGCTCGAAATGGCCGCCAATCTGATCGACAACGCCTGCAAGTATGGCGCGAGCCAGGTCATTGTGCGCTTGCTGCCGTCGTTCGAGTCGAAGGGTTTGTTTGAGATCGTCGTCGAGGACGATGGCCCTGGCCTCTCGGACGAGGAGATCGCCAAGGCTATGCAGCGTGGGGCGCGCCTGGATGAAGCAGCGCCCGGCCAGGGGCTTGGGCTCTCGATTCTGCAGGAAACGGTGGAGCTCTATGCCGGCCAGCTGATTTTTGAGCGGGCTCAACTCGGCGGCCTCAAAGCGCGGCTTTTATTGCCGGCGACTGACTAAGCCTGCGGCGTCCGCGCCGGTTTCATCGGTCCCCGAACCGCGCTAGGCCACGCCCCGTGTTGACGCCTGTTATCGTGATGCTTGCCGGCGCGCTTTTGGCCGCAGGCGCGGCGTTTTGGACGCTGCGCGCGACGCGCCGCGCCGGCGGTGATGCGCGCGTTGGCCGCTTGGTGCTTTCCGTGTGCGCCGCTGTCAGCGTGGTTGCGCTTGGGATCTATCTCGTGAACGGCCGTCCCGCACTAGCTGGCGGCGCTTACGCCGAGCGCCTCGAGGCGCTGCGCCAACGCCCAGAGGAAACCTACAACGCGGAAGAGTGGCTCGCTCTCCTCGCCGCCGACGCACGCGCCAACGCCGCCGATCCCTGGCCGTATCTTGCAACCGGTGAAATCTATCTGCGCACCAATCGGCCAGAAGAGGCCGCGCGCGCTTTCGATGCGGCGCTGCGTCGCGATCCGCGTTCCGTCGATGCTTTGATCGGCGTCGCGCGTTCGATCGCGACCATCGAAGGCGGCTTCACCCCGGACGCGCTCGCTTACCTCGAACAAGCCAGCGCGCTCGGTGACGACCCTGCGCCTTGGATTTATCGCGCCATGGCGGCGATGGAAGCTGACAACGCCGCCGAAACGCGCCGCATGTGGGGCGAGGCGCTCTCTCGCATGGGGCCAGACGATCCACGCCGCGAAATGGCGCGCCGGTTTGCTTCGGGGCAGCAGTGATGAGTGAGGCCACCTGAATGCGCCGGCGTAATCAGCGTCTGATGATCATCGGCGTCGCAGGCGCCGTGCTGGCGCTGGCGGCGGCGCTGACTTTTGCCGGCTTGCGGGACTCGGTCGTCTACTTCGTCGCGCCCTCGGAACTGGCAAGCAAAGCGCAGCCCGGCCAGCGCGTACGCTTGGGCGGGCTTGTCGTCGAAGGCACGGTGCGCCGTGAAGGTACGACGACGATGTTCTCGGTCACGGACGGCGCCGTCGAAGTTCTCGTGCGCACCCGCCAGGAACTCCCCGACCTGTTCCGCGAGGGCCAAGGCGTCGTCTGCGAGGGCGAGTATATTCCCGGTCAAGTCTTTGAGGCCGATCGCGTCCTCGCCAAGCACGATGAAACCTACATGCCGCGTGAAGTCGCCGAAGCGCTGAAAGAGCGCGGCGAGTGGAAGGGCGGCGCCGCGCCATGATCGCCGAGATTGGCGCCTTCGCCGCGGCCTTGGCGCTGGCGCTCTCACTCGCGCAGGGCGGCTTAGGACTGTTCTTTCGGCAGAGCGAAGCCCGCGCCGCCGCAGCAGCAGCGCTTGCGCAAGCGGCCGCACTTTGCTGTGGGATTGCTTTCGCCCTGCTTGTCACATTGTTTGTGCAGTCGGACTTCACAGTCGCGGTCGTCGCCGCGAACTCGCACATCGACAAGCCGCTGATCTATAAAATAGCCGGTGCGTGGGGAAACCACGAGGGCTCGATGCTGCTGTGGTGCTTTGTGTCCGCCTTATTTGGCGCGATCTTCGCCAGCGTGCGTGGAAGCCAATCGCTCGGCTTATGGGCGCGTACGATCGGCGTGCAGGGTTTGGTCACGGCCGGCGCGCTGACCTACGCGCTCTTTCTCTCGAACCCGTTCGCGCGTCTCGATCCTGCGCCGATGATCGGCAGTGGCCTCAACCCGCTGCTGCAAGATCCGGCGCTCGCTGCGCATCCGCCGCTGCTTTATCTTGGCTATGTGGGCATGAGCGTGCCGTTCTCGCTGGCGCTGGCGGCTCTCCTCGAGGGCAAGGCCGACCAAGCCTGGGCGCGCGCCTTGCGGCCATGGACGCTGATCGCGTGGACGAGCCTCACGCTCGGCATCGGCCTCGGCTCGTACTGGGCCTATTACGAACTGGGCTGGGGCGGTTGGTGGTTTTGGGATCCGGTCGAGAACGCGAGCTTCATGCCGTGGCTCGTCGCGGCCGCGCTTGTGCATTCGGCGATTGTTACCGAACGGCGCGGTTCGCTTGCGAGTTGGACGACGCTGCTCGCCATCATGGGGTTCGGCCTCGCACTATTGGGCACTTTTCTCGTGCGCTCCGGCGTGCTGACTTCAGTGCATGCGTTCGCGGTCGATCCTCAACGCGGCATCGCCGTGCTCGTCATGCTGACGGTCGCCCTCGGCGCGGGCTTTGGCCTCTACGCGTGGCGCGCCTCGACGCTTGGCCAGCCATCGGGCTTCGCCGCGGTCAGCCGGGAGAGCATGCTGGTCTGGAACAATTTCGGCTTGGCTGTCGCAGCAGGCGTCGTTCTGATCGGCACGATCTATCCGCTGCTGGTTGAAGCATTCGGTGGCGGCCTCATTTCCGTTGGCCCGCCCTTCTTCAACGCCACCGTCGCTCCGTTGCTGTTGCTGCTGTTTCTGCTGTTGCCGCTTGGCCCGATGCTGACATGGCGCAAAGGCGACATGCGCGCGGCTTTGCTCAGGCTCGCGCCCGCCGCGATCCTCGCGCTGCTGACGCTCGTCATTGCGCTTGTCGCCACACAATGGCGCGCGGCGCCGGCCATTGGCCTGATGATCGGCGTTTGGCTTATCGCTGGCGGCCTTATCTACATCTGGACACGGTTGCAGCGCGGCACGGGCAAGCTCTCGGTCAAGCTCGCGCTACTGCCACTCGCCGTATGGTCGATGAGCCTTGCGCACATTGGCACGGGCGTGCTGACGCTCGGCGCGGTTGCTGAAACCGGATTTCGAACCGAGCAAGCGGTGGCGCTGAGTCCGGGCGAAGGTGTGACTTTCGCCGGCCGCCGGATCACGCTGCTTGAGGTCGGCAGTGTCGAAGGTCCGAACTATTCGGCCACGCGCGCCAACTTCCGTGTCGATCAAACCAACGGCGCCGCGCATCCGCTTTCCGCAGAACGCCGCTACTTCACAACGTCGCCGATGCCGACAAGCGAAGTCGGCATCCTGAGCGGGATCGACGGCGATCTTTACATCGCGCTCGGCGAACAGGTCCGTGAAACGCAAGGCGCATGGACTGTGCGACTGTATCACAACCCGCTTGTGCACCTGATCTTCATCGGCGTGACACTGATGGCGCTCGGCGGCGGCTTGAGTCTCGTCGCGCTGGCGCGCAAACGTAGGGCGGCGTCATGAGTTTTGCCGCGCTCCTCTTCGCCGCCACTGCGCCCGCCGCGCTCGCAGACCCCGCGCAAGAGGCGCGCGCGCAATCGCTCGATCGTGAAATCCGCTGCGTGCAGTGCGAGAACGAACCGATCGCCCAATCCACCGCCGAGATCGCCACGGACATGCGCGCGCTTGTTCGCGAGCGCATCGCGGCCGGAGACAGCGATGAGGAGATCCGCGCCTACTTCCGTCAGCGCTACGGGGATTTCGTCCTGTTCCGCCCGCCCTTCGATGCCCGCACTTGGGCGCTCTGGGCGGCGCCGTTGCTCCTGGGCGGGGCGGGCCTATTCGCCGTCCTGGCGAGCCGGCGCCGGCGAAGCGCCGCAGCCGTGGATTTCACCCCTGAAGAAGGTGAACGATAAAGGTCGTACGAAAGCAGCGTTTCGTCGCCCAAGTTGCTGAATGTCCTAAAAAAGCCGTCGGGTTCGGCCCCAATCTATCGCAACTTTGCCCCAAACGGCTCTTAACCGACCGGCGATGGCGCCTAACTAGGGCTTGAAACGTATCTGGGCTAAGCCTCCAATGAACGTAGCGTCCTCCCAAGGGTTCAAATTCATGACTGAAGTCGTCTCGATGAAGTACCTCCGCCGCACCCTGATGGCCGGCGGCGCAGCCTTGGCGTTGTTTGCCGGGTTCGCGGCTCCGACTTTGCTTTCCGCGACGGCCCAAGAAATCAACCCGACAGCTGTTGCGCCCCCTGGCGGCGCGCCCGGCAGCTTTGCCGATCTGATCGAGCGCGTGCGCCCGGCCGTGGTCTCCATTTCCGTGCGTCAGCGCCCGGATGCCGTGCAGCGGCCTGCGCTTGAAGGCCTGCCGCCGGGTTTTGAAGAATTCTTCCGCGGACGTCCGGGGCAGCCCGGTCCGGCCCCGACTTCTCTCGGATCCGGTTTCTTCATTTCGCAGAGCGGCGAGATCGTCACCAACCACCACGTCATCGAAGGGGCCGAGGAGATCACCATTCGCACGAGCGATGGCCGCGATCACCAGGCCGATCTCGTGGGCTCGGACGAAGCCACCGACATCGCCGTGCTGCGTATCCGCGGCGGCGGGCGCTTCCCGTTCGTCACCTTCGACGACGCGCGCCACGTCCGCGTCGGCGACTGGGTTGTCGCGGTCGGCAATCCGTTCGGCCTCGACGGCACCGCCACTGCCGGCATCGTCTCGGCTATGGGCCGCACCGACGCCGGCTCGTCGGCGTACGTCGACTACATGCAGATCGACGCGCCGATTAACCGCGGCAATTCAGGCGGCCCGACCTTCGATCTCGCGGGCAACGTCATCGGCGTGAACAGCGCCATCTTCTCGCCGACCGGCGGCAATGTCGGCATCGGCTTTGCCATTCCCGCCAACACCGCGAACGCCATTGTTCAACAGATTCTGCGCAACGGCCGCGTGTCGCGCGGCTGGATCGGGGTTTCGATCCAACCGCTGGATACAGACATCGCCAGCAGCCTCGGGCTTGATGAACCACGTGGCGCACTGGTCGCCAGCGTGACCCCCGATGGTCCCGCTGCGCGCGCCGGCCTGCAGCAGGGCGACGTGATCCTCACGTTCAACGGCCAGCAGATCGAAAACAGCCGCGATCTCACCCAACGCGTCGGCGCAACCGCTGTCGGCCAGAACTCGCGCGTCGAGATCTTGCGCAATGGCCGCCGGCAAACACTGAACCTGCGTTTGGGCGAACGTCCGTCTGAGCAGCAGCTGGCCTCGGCCAACACGCCGCCGAACGCTACGCCGCAGCCGCAGCCGGAAGAAGGCGGCGGCGTCGCGCAAAGCTCGCTCGGCCTCTCGGTGCGTCCGCTGACGCAGGAAGACCGCACGCGGCTCTCGCTGCGCGCCAATGAAAACGGCCTCGTCATCACTTCTGTCGAGCCAACAAGTGACGCAGCACAAAAGGGCATCCGCGCCGGCGACGTGATCATGCAGGCCGGCGGCCGCGCGATCCGCACCGCGGCCGAGCTCACCAGTGCGGTCGAAGCGGCGCGCCGCGCCAATCGTCCGCTGCTGCTGCAAGTGAGCAATCGGGCAGGTCGCGGCTTTGTCGCCGTCGACGTGGGCGGGCAATGAGGAGGGACAGTATGAGGGTTCTCCTGGTTGAGGACGACGCCGAGATGGCCGCAAGCCTGAAGGCCTCGCTCAGCGCCGACGACCACGAAGTCGAAGTCGCGAGCGATGGCGAACTCGGCCAATCGATGGCCTCAGGCGGCGGCTACGACGTGATCGTGCTTGATCGCATGTTGCCGAAGAAGTTGGGCGTCTCGGTCGTGCGTGAGCTGCGCGATCAGGGCGTCTCGACGCCGGTGCTGATCTTGTCGGCGCTGCATGACGAAGATCATCGCATCGAAGGCTTGAACGCCGGCGCAAATGACTATCTGGGCAAGCCGTTTTCGACCCGCGAGTTGCTGGCCCGTGTCCGCGCGCTCTGGAACGGCCGTGACCGCGAGCCGCAAACCAAGCTCGCCGTCGGCGATCTCGAAATGGATCTCTTGGCCCGCACTGTGAAGCGCGGCGGCAAGAAGCTCGACCTGCAGCCGCGTGAATTCCGGCTGCTTGAGTATCTCATGCGCCATTCGGGTCAGACCGTGACGCGCAAGATGCTGCTCGAGAACGTCTGGGATTATCATTTCGATCCTCAGACGAACGTCATCGACGTCCACATTTCGCGTCTGCGCTCAAAAATCGACCGCGATTTCGCGCAGTCCCTTTTGCACACGGTGAGAGGTTCGGGTTATCGACTGGAGGCATGAGGCCAAGCCTCTCGCTCCTTCGGACCACGACCTTCCGGCTGGCGCTCGCGCAAGCGGGCGTTGTGCTCGTGTTCGTCGTGGCGCTGCTCTCCTACGTGTATTTCGCCACGGTCGGTCAGCTCAACGCCGACTCTGATCTCCTGGCCGACCAGGAATATGCCGCCCTCGACCGCGCCTACGGCGAGGGTGGAATGCGCCGTTTGAACCAGGAGGTTGTCGAACGCGCGGCCCGTCAGGGTCCGCTGCTCTACGTTTTGGCGGAGAGCAATGGGACGGTCATCACCGGCGACTTCCAGCAGTTGCCGCAACTGCCAACCGGCGCCGCCGAGCGCGTCGATTTTTCGTTCGAGCGCATCGACGAAGACGGCAACGCTATCCGCGGCCGCGCCCGCGGACAGGTTGGACGCCTGCTCAACGGCCCCATCCTGCTTGTCGCGCGTGATCTCGGCGACGGCGCGCTTATCTCCGGCCGCATCACCAGCGCGCTTTGGACGGTGGCGCTGTTCGGCGTGCTTCTCTCGATCGCCGGCGGCCTGATCGGCTCGTGGCTTGCGTCGCGGCGTGTTGAAGCGCTGGCGACGACGGCGCAGGAGGTTATGGCCGGCGACATCACCAGCCGCGCGCCGGTTCGCGGCGAGAATGACGAGTTCGATACGCTCGCCATCGCCATCAACGCCATGCTCGATCGCCTGCAGCACTTGATGCAGGTCTCGCGCACGGCGGGCGACGCCATCGCTCACGATCTGCGCTCACCGCTGACCCGCTTTCGCCAGAAACTCGAGGCCGCGCTGGAGAACCCGCCTGACATTGATGCGGATCGCGAGGCGCTTCGCGTCGCGCTCGAAGAAGCCGATAGCGTGCTTGATACCTTTGCCGCGGTGCTGAGGCTCGCGCGAGTCGAGGGCAACGTGACTTGGCGCTTCGAGCGCGTGAACGCGACGGCCATTTTGCGTGAGCTGGTCGATTTCTACGAGCCCGCCGCCGAAGACGTGCAGCGCACGCTAAAGGGTGAGGTCGAAGACGGCCTCTACATCCACGGAGAGCCAGGCCTCTTCACTCAAGCGGTTTCAAATCTGATCGAGAACGCGCTCAAGTACACATACGAGAATGGGCGTGTCGAAGTGCGCGCCGTACGCCGCCCCGACGGCCGCATTGAAATCGCCGTCTCCGATGACGGTCCCGGCATTGCGCCACAGGACCGCGACCGCGTGCTCGATCGCTTTGTGCGGCTCGAAAGCGCGCGCTCGACGCCAGGCGCTGGTCTCGGCTTAAGTCTCGTCGCCGCCGTTGCGCGGCTCCACAAAGGCGATCTTCACTTGCGCGATGGCCTGGGCGAACAAGGTGGGCGCAAAGGCCTTGGCGCCGTGATCGTTCTCCCCGCTATGGCAAACACATGATCCACGCCGTTCGCCCCGCGCTCGCGAGCGAACACGGGCCGGATGTCTTGGCCGGCACGCTCTGGCAGCAGGCGTCGTCCGCCGCCGTGTCACATGCGCCGTATCTGCGCCGTTTGATGACGCGCCGGTCTGATCTGCTGGCCTCGCCCGACGAAGCCTGGGCCGAGCGCATCCTGCATGAGGCGATCAGCGCCGCTGAGTCGATCGCACTCTCGCCGCCGCCGATTGAAGAGGCGATGGTGATCCTGCGCCGGGCCAAGGACGCGGCGCACCTCTCCGCCGCGCTCGCCGATCTCGCCCGCCTTTGGCCGCTGATGCAGGTTACTGGCGCCATCACCAAATTTGCCGATGCTGCGCTCCGCGCCGCCATCGCCGTCGCCGCTGCCGAAAGCGTGAAGCGCGGCGACATCGTCGCTGGCGCATTTGAGAGCGATGTTGGTCCAGCGCCCGGTATCGCACTGATCGCCATGGGCAAGATGGGCGCAAGCGAACTGAATTATTCCAGCGACATCGACTTTTCGGTCTTCTTCGACGCCGAGAAGCTCGCCGCCGCCGGTGCGCGCGAGCCGCGCGTCGCCGCCGTGCGTCTGGTTGCGCCGCTCGTGCGTACGCTCGAAGAGGTAACGCCCGACGGCTACGTCTTCCGCACCGATCTGCGCTTACGGCCGGACCCTGGTTCCACGCCTGTCGCCGTTTCAATCGCGTCCGCGGAGCACTATTACCAGAACCTCGGCCAGAACTGGGAGCGCGCCGCCTTCATCAAAGCGCGCGCTGCCGCCGGCGATCGAGCCGCCGGCGCCGCGTTTCTTGATTCACTGGCGCCGTTCATCTGGCGCAAGCATCTCGATTTCGCCGCCGTCGAAGATGTTCACTCGATCAAGCGCCAAATTCTCTCCGCGCACAAGAGCGCCGAGCTCGGCGATCCGGTCTTTGACGTCAAACTCGGCCGCGGCGGCATACGCGACATCGAACTGTTCGCGCAGACCCAGCAACTCATCCTCGGCGGTCGCAACAAGAAGCTTCGCTCGCAGCAAACGCTGCAGGCGCTAGACGCGCTCGTCGAAGCTGGCGCCATATCGCAAGAAGCATGCGGCGCCATGCAGGAGGCCTACGTCTTCTTCCGCGAAGTCGAGCATCGCATCCAAATGCTGGAGGATGCGCAGACCCACAAGCTTCCGGCCGATCCGGATATCCGCGCTCATGTTGCAGCGCTTGCCGGCTTTGAAACGTTGGACTCGTTTGATGAGGCGGTGATCGAACGCCGCCGCATCGTTTCGGAAATCGACCACCAGCTGTTCGGCGACAAGAAGCGCAGTCTCGCCGATCCGATGGGCAGCCTTATCTTCACCGGCGTCGAGGATCAGCCGGAGACGCTCGCGACCATCGCCAAGCTTGGCTTTGCCGACCCAGTATTTGTCAGCCAGACGATCCGTGGATGGCACCACGGCCGCGTCCGCGCCATGCGCTCGGAACGCGCGCGTGAATTGCTGACGCGCCTGACGCCCAGATTACTCCGCGCGTTTTCCAATGCCGGCGACGCCGATCAAGCCTTCGCGCGTTTCGCGTCTTTCTTCGGCTCGTTGTCGGCCGGGGTCCAGGTGCTCGCGTTGCTCGAGGCGCGGCCGAAGTTTCTTGACCTGATCGCGCGGGTGCTGGCGCTGGCGCCGAAGCTTGGTGACAAGTTGGCGCGCCGCCCGGCATTGCTCGATGCGCTGATCGAGCCGCGCTTTGCGATCCCGCTTGGCGAGGACGCGCCAGGATCGCGCCTTGGCGAATTGCGGGAACGTCTGAGCGATGCGGACTCGTTTGAGACCAAGCTCAATACCGCGCGACGTTTCCACCGGGAAGAATCCTTCCGTATCGCCGTGCAAATTCTCGAACAATCGGCAACTGCCGAACAAGCGGGTGTGGCTTACGCTGATCTGGCCGAGACTTGCGTGATCGCCATGGCTGATGCCGCGCTCGAAGAGGTCGAGCGCCAACACGGCACGCAGCCCGGCGGGTTCACCGTGCTTGCGCTGGGCAAGTTCGGGGGCCGTGAATTGGCGGGCGACTCCGATCTCGATTTGATGCTGGTTTACGATGCGCCGGCAGAGAACGCCTCTCCCTCCGACTTCTACACGCGCCTCACTCAACGTCTCATCAGTGCGCTTTCGGCGCCGACGGAGGAGGGTGAGCTCTACGAAATCGACACCAAGCTGCGGCCGTCAGGCTCGAAGGGCCCCGTGGCGGTCCGGCTCTCCTCTTTCGAGCGGTACTATGCCGAAGAAGCGTGGACCTGGGAGTTGCAGGCGCTCACCCGCTTGCGCCCCGTTGCGGGTGACGCCGCACTCGGCGAGCGCGCGCTGGCGACCGCACGTGCGGCGATCGCGCGGCCGAAGGACCGCGGCAAAATCCTCGCCGATGTCGCCGATATGCGCGCGCGTATGGATCGCGAACGGCCGAGCAAGAGCGCTTGGGATTTGAAACTGGCGCCGGGCGGTTTCGTCGACATCGAATTCGCGGCGCAGGCGCTGCAACTCATTGCGGCGGACGAAGCCGTCATTGCCGCCAATACCGGCGAGGCGCTGGCCAAGCTCACGGCGTCTGGCGTGCTTCAGCCGGAAGCCGGCGCCCGGCTCGATGAAGCGTGGCGCTTGTTCAGTTCGCTGCAGCAAACGCTTCGGATTGCGCTCGACGGCGAGTTCAATTTGGAGACGGCGCCGCAGCCGCTTGTCGGCCGCCTCGCGGCGATTGCCGGCGTCAGCAGCGGCGCAGAGCTGGAGACGCTGCTCCGCGCGACCCAAGCGGCGGTGCGCGCCGACTTTCTGCAGATCGTCAGTTAGCGCTTACTCCGCCGCGTGCTGCTCCGAACCGCGCTCGCCGCCAAAGGTGCGCGGCAGCGTCACGGTTACGATCGTGCCGCGGCCGACCTCGCTCTGGATCGAGAGCTTGCCGCCGTGCATCTCCACCAGCGATTTGGTGAGCGCGAGGCCAAGGCCGGTGCCGTGGTTGTTGCGGGTGAGCTCTTGCTCAACCTGCTCGAACGGACGCGCCAAGCGGGGCAGGTGCTCGGGCGGGATGCCGCACCCTGTGTCGACGACACGGAGCGTCAGGCCCTGCGCGTTGCCGCGCGCATGCACCATGATCGCGCCCTGATCGGTAAACTTCACCGCGTTCGAGAGCAGGTTCAGCAGGACCTGCTTCACTGCGCGGTGGTCGGCTTCGATTTCCGGCAGGTCTTCCGCGTCGATGACGAGCGAAAGGCCCTTTTCTTCGGCCTTGCGCTTGGTCAGACGCGTCGCCTGCTCGATCGCCACCATCGGATCGAGCGGCTTCGGCGCCAGTGTCAGCTTGTTTGCTTCGATCTTCGCCATGTCGAGGATGTCGTTGATCAGATCGAGCAGGTGATTGCCGCTGTCGAAGATATCGCTGGCGTATTGCTTGTATTGTGGGTTCGCGAGCGGGCCGAACAGCTCCTTGGCCATGATTTCGGAGAATCCGATCACGGCGTTCAGCGGCGTGCGCAGTTCGTGGCTCATGTTGGCCAGGAACGTCGATTTGGCGCGGCTGGCTTCTTCGGCTTTGGCGCGCTCCTCGTGTGCCTCCCTGGCCAGCGCCTTGATCCGGTATTCCTGCGTTTCGGCGCGGCTCAGCGCGTCGGAGAGTCGGCGTTCGTTTCTCGCCAGCTCTTCTTCCTTGCGCTTCAGCGGCGTGATGTCGACGCCGACCGTGATGATGCCGCCATCGGCGGCGCGCCGTTCGACCACATGCAGCCATTCGCCGGTGACCAGTTCGATCACGCGCACGTCCGGGCTCGCCGGGTCGTTTTTCTCGCGCCGGATGCTCGACGTCGCCGCCGCCGCGACTGCTTCATACGAGGCGCGCGGGCGCAGGATTTCCGGGCCGAGATTGAAGGCCTTTGCGAAGCTCTGGTTCCACAAGAGCAAACGCCGGCGCGCGTCCCACAGTGCGAACGGGCCGGAGAAGTTGTCGATCGCCGCGCGCAATTGCTGCTCTAGCCGCGACACGCGCGCTTCCGCTTCGTGGCGTTGGGTTGCGTCGATCACCGTGCCGAACACACGCGTTTCGCTGCGGCCGCTGGCGTCCTCGACGGCGGTGCCGCGTGCTTCGATCCAGGCGAGGCCGCCGCCACGCGTCACGCGGAAGCGCGCATCGAGCAGGCCGGATTGGCGCGCGCGGCGAAACTCCTCCTCTACGCCAAAACGATCTTCGGCGACGATGAGTTCGAGCAACTCGCGCAAGCCCAAGATATCGCGCGGCGCACCGAGCAGACGCGCGGCTCGTTCGGAGAGCTGCAGTTCGTCGGCGCCGGGGCGCCACTCCAGCACGCCAACCTTGGCGCCGTCGGCGGCGATCTGGAAATGCGTCTCCGCGCGCTCCGCTTCCGCTTCAGCGAGCCGCGCGCGCTGTGCGTTCTGGCGCATCAGCAGATAAAGTACCGCCATCGCCGCGAGCGGCGCGGCCGCCACGAGCGCGAAACGCAGGAAAGCCGCCAGCCAGAGATCAAGCGCGCCTGGAGCGGGCGCCGCCGCCATGACGCCGAGATTGCCGATCTGCGCGGTTGCTTCGGCAGCGACCCAGGTGCGATCGTTGCCATCGCGGATTAGCGCGCCATCATCGCCCGCGCGTGCTGCGCCGAGCACTTGCTGCTGGGCGCGCGCGCCAGCTTGCTGCATCGCCGGCGACGCATAGAGAATGGCGCCATCGGCTGAGGCGATCAGCACGCGCGCATTCTCGTCGAGCGCCGGCAGCAATAAAGCCGGGTCGACGACGGTGACGACGGCGCGGTCGCCGACATTGCGCACGATCACCGGCGCGGTCGGCAATTCGCCGCGATCCGGCGCGCCAACCCAAATATCGGCGCCGCTCGCGGCTTGCAGCGCCGCCGTCACAAGCGCCGCTTGCGTGGGATCGGTGATGGCTTCGATAGCGCCGGCGCTGTTGACGATCGCCGCCGCCGCAGCGGGGCGCGCCGCTGACGCGGCATCGGCGATCGCTGCAGCGGAGAGGCCTCCGGAGCGGGCGAGATCGGCGACGCCCGCGCTCGCGCCCATGGCGATGGCGAGGTTCGCGTTGACGCGCTCAGCGATCAAACCGGCTGCTGACGATTGCGCCGCGATGATCGTATCTGCGGCGCCGTCGTGATGGGCGCGAATCTGCGCGGCGATCGCGGCGAAGAACGCAGTCACGAACACCAGCACAAGCACGATGAACGGCTTGTTGGCCTTATAAGGCGCAGCGCCCTGCGGCGCTTCGTAAGCATTGTCGTTCGACACAAGTATTCCCCGGCCGCCCCGAATCGCCGTTCGGAATCTCGAAGAGTCTGAATTGTAACGGCTTGATAAACGCTCTGTCGATGCACGCGCTGGAAGGGCTGCCCAGCGAAGGCGCAGACCGGCCAGCGAGACACACCTGTTAATAATTAGGCGAGCGTGCGCTCGACCATTTCCCGCGTGTTCTTCGATAGTTGTGGAAGCGAAGCAAGCTGCTCGAGCGCTTTGCGCGCGTGTTGCTGTCTCTCGGAGTCGAATCGCCGCCATGATTCGAAGGGTGTCAAGAGCCGCGCCGCCAGCGCCGGATTGAGCGGGTCGATCGTCTCCGCGAGCGAAGCGAGGAACCGGTAGCCTTCGCCGCTACGCGCGTGGAACGCGCGCGGGTTTCGCATCGCGAACGCCGCGGCGAGCGAACGCACGCGGTTGGGGTTCTTCAGATTGAACTCCGGATGGGCGCGCAGACGCTCAACCCGTTGCAGCGCGTCGCCGCGCGGCGAGGAAGCTTGCACCGCAAACCATTTGTCGATGACGAGCGGGTTTGCTTTCCAACGCTCATAGAACTTCGCCAGTGCTTCATCGAACGCCGGACTCTCCGCCGCGCCGAGCGCTTCAAGCGCCGCCACAGATTCGGTCATGCTTTGCGCGTTGTCATACGCATCGACGAGAACTTGGCTCGGGCCGAGCGATGCGAGCAGATCGAGCGCCGCGCTCTTGAGCGAGCGCCGGCCGGCGGCCTCGGCGCCAGGCGAGAAGGGTACTTCGCCCTTCGTGCGTGCGATTGCTTCCAGGCGTTCGCGCAGCGCGCCGGCGACGGCGCGGCGCAGATCCTCGCGTGCTCGAAAGAGCTGTTCGGGATCGGGCGACTTTGAAACCAGCACCAGTTCGTTGAGATCGGGCAGGCGCAATGCGAGCGCCGCGAACGCTGGATCTTCCTGAGCGCGATCAAGCTCGCGCCCCAGCGCGGTTGTGAGCGCAGCGACCGAGGCGCCGCTCTCACCAAGCATGATCGCGCGCGCCAAAGTTTGACCCGCTTCCCAGCGTGTGAATGGGTCAGGATCATGCGCCATCTGGGCGAGGCGCGCTTGTGGGGTCAGATCGTCGTCCAGCGTCACTGGTGCGCAGAAGCCGCGCAGCGCCGAGACGATCGGCTCTTCCATCACGTCGCTGAAGCGGAGCGTAGCTTGACTGTCCTCCAGCACAAACCGGTGCTCGGTGCGCGAGATCGTGTCGCCATCGAGCTTGGATGCGATGATCGCGCCGTCGGGGCTGATGAAGCCGATCTGGAGTGGAATCGGAGCAGGGAGTTTGTCGGGTTGGCCGGGCGTCGCCGCGAGGCGCTGAGAGACGTGTAGGTCGTAGGTGCGCGCCGCCGCGTTGTATGCGCCGCGCACTGTTAGCGCCGGCGTGCCGGCTTGCTCATACCAGCGCATGAATGTGTCGAGCTTTCTGCCCGAGCTTTCCTCGAAACAAGCGATGAAATCTTCCACCGTCGAAGCGGTGCCGTCGCGGCGCTCGAAATAAAGCTGTATGCCACGGTCGAACGCGTCGGCGCCGATGATGCGTTTCAGCATACGGATGACTTCGCCGCCCTTTTCATAGACGGTGGCGGTGTAGAAATTATCGATCTTCTGGTAGCTCGACGGCCGCACGGCGTGCGCGAGCGGCCCTGCATCTTCGCCGAACTGGCGCGCGCGCAAGCGCTTTACGTCCTTAATCCGCTGTACGGGGCGTGAGCGCTGATCGGCGCTGAACTCTTGTTCTCGATAGACCGTGAGGCCTTCTTTCAAGCAGAGCTGGAACCAGTCGCGGCAGGTGATGCGGTTGCCGGTCCAGTTGTGGAAGTATTCGTGGCCGACGACCGCTTCGATCGCCTCGAAGTCCGCATCCGTCGCCGTGTCGGCGTCCGCCAGGATCAGCGACGAGTTGAAGATGTTGAGGCCCTTGTTCTCCATCGCCCCGAAATTGAAGTCGCGAACGGCGACGATGTTGAACACGTCCAGATCGTATTCGCGCTTGAACGTCTCCTCATCCCACTTCATCGAACGTTTCAGCGCATCCATGGCGTAGTGCGCGCGCGATGAATCGCCGGGATCGACATAGATGCCGAGCGCTACCTTGCGGCCGCTCTGCGTCACGAACTCGTCGTGGATGGACTCGTACTTGCCTGCGCAGAGCGCGAAGAGGTAGGCGGGCTTGGGATGAGGATCGACCCACACAGCAAAGTGCTTGCCGCCGTCGAGATCGCCGCTCTCAGTCAGATTGCCGTTTGAGAGCAGGGTGGGGTAGGCGGCCTTATCCGCTTCGATGCGCACGGCGAAGCGCGCCATGACATCCGGGCGATCGAGATAATAGGTGATGGTCCGAAAGCCTTCGGCCTCGCACTGCGTGCAGAAGCGGCCGCCCGACATGTAGAGGCCTTCGAGATGCGTATTCGTCGCCGGTGAAATGCGCGTGACGATATCGAGCAGGAATGAAGCCGGCGGATTATCGATCACCAGGCGCCCTGGTTCGATGCGGTACTTATCTTCGCTGAGCGGTTCGCCGTCGATCGCGACGCTCTGCAGCTCAAGCCGCTCGCCGTTCAGCACCAGCGGCCGTCCGTCCGCGCCGGTGCGGCGCACATGGCTGCGGGCGGCGACAAGCGTCGCCTCCGGTTCCAACGAGAACACAAGCGCGATTTCGTCGATCAGGTAGTCGGGTGGTTGGTAGTCAGCTAGGCGGACAGTGACGTTTTCGGCGTCGCGCATTCAGGCCTCCAGGGGAAGGCCTGACATGAGCTTCGCGGCGCCAGAAATCAATGCGCCTTATTCAGCCGCGACTGAGGCTTCATTGCGCGGCGCCGGCTCATGATAGACCGCCGCCAGCGTCATTTCCGCCTGCTGCGCCAGCTCCATCAATTGGCCCGGTGTTTCGTGCGGGTAATCTTGCGCGAACTCGATCAGTTCACGCGCCACCCGCATCAGGCGCAGCGCATTGGCGAAGACGCGCGATTGATGCTCGATCCGCTGCGGATCGCGGTCGTATTCCGCCATTGGCACACGCCAGCCCCCCCAATCCTTCTCGTCGGTGACGACGACAGGGTAGGTGCCCGGGTAAGGATGGCGCGGATCGCGTGCATCTTGGGAGAGCCGGTTAACGGCGCGCAGGACGCGCCAATTCTCGGTCTCAATCAGGTCCGGCTTATGCGGATCCTTTTCTTCGGCGGCCAGTTCGTGCGCCTGGAAGTCGCGACCGAGGCCGGTGTCGTAGGTGACGCGCAGCGGCTCTTCGACGCCTTTGACCCATTGCGGGTGCACCTGCTCGATCACAGCCCACGTCGCCACCGGCTTCACGTAGACGCGCTGGCCCTTATGGAAGACCGCCTTCGCCATTGGTACTCACCCCAAATCTGAACGCAGAGCTTAGCGCAGTGCGATTGAGCCTTCGTGAACAGACGTTGACGCCAAGACACTCTTTCGGGCTTTGCAGTGACAGCGTTAGTATGGCGGCAACCATAAGCCCGGGAGGAACGGGGTGAATTTCGATTTTTCCGACGATCAGAAGGCGCTGAAGGACCAGGCGCGCAAGTTTCTGGCCGATAAGTCCGCCATCAAGGTCGTGCGCGGCGTTCTGGATGATGACGCCAAGTCTTACGATGAAGCGCTGTGGCGCGGTGTCGCCGAGATGGGCTGGCTGG
The DNA here is from genome assembly GCA_050184605.1 of Hyphomonadaceae bacterium. Taxonomy (GTDB): domain Bacteria; phylum Pseudomonadota; class Alphaproteobacteria; order Caulobacterales; family Aquidulcibacteraceae; genus Vitreimonas. The sequence continues at coordinate 460,253 of JBFXAE010000001.1, forward strand.
GCGCCGCGATCCCCGAAGAGTACGGCGGCTTGGGGTTGGGACGCTTGGAGCTGTGCGTTCTGGCCGAAGAGATCGGCCGCGCGGTCGCGCCGATCCCGTTTTCATCGACGGTGTATTTCTTCACGGAAGCGCTGCTGCTTGCCGGCAGCGACGCCCAAAAGAGCGCCTATCTGCCGAAGGTCGCCGGCGGAGAGGCGATCGGTTGCTTCGCACTAAGCGAGGGCCCCGGCGCGCCAGCGGCTTCAAGCATTAGCGCCAAGTTCGATGGCTCGACGCTCACCGGCGCGAAGATCCCGGTGACCGATGGCGATTGCGCGACGCACGCGGTTGTCGCCGCCAAGGAAGGCAATGGCGTCTCATTGGTGCTCGTTGATCTCAATCAGCCCGGCGTCACGCGCACGACTTTGAAGACGCTCGATCCCACGCGCGGCCATGCCAAGCTCGAGTTCAAAGGCGCGAAGGCCGAGCGCTTGGGCTCTGCCGGTCAGGGCTGGGACCTGGCCGAACAAGTTCTCGATCGCGCGGCGGTATTGATCGCGTTCGAGCAAGTCGGCGGAAGCCAAGTCTGTCTTGAGATGGCGACCGAGTACGCCAAGTCGCGTTACGCCTTCTCGCGCCCGATCGGCTCGTTCCAGGCGATCAAGCACAAGCTCGCCGACATGTACGTCAACATCGAGGTCGCGCGCTCGAACGCGTATTACGGCGCCTGGGCGCTGTCGACGGAAGCGGCGGAACTTCCGTTCGCCGCCGCCGCCGCGCGCGCCGCCGCGAGCGACGCCTATTACTTCTGCGCCAAGGAGAACATCCAGACGCACGGCGGCATGGGCTTCACTTGGGAAGTGGACTGCCACCTCTTCTATCGCCGCGCCAAATTGCTCGCTGTGCAAGCGGGAAGTCCGGCGGTTTGGAAAGAGAAGCTCGTGAAGCGGCTCGAACAGCGCAACGCGGCGTGAGGAGATAGGACAATGGATTTCAACGACACGCCAGAAGAAGCAAAGTTCCGCGCCGAGGCGCGTGCGTTTCTGGAAGCGAACGTGCAGCCGAAGAGCGCCGATAATGAGCGCCTGCAGCGGCGCTTAAAGCCGGCGGAATATCTGAAAGCCGCAAAGGAATATCAGAAGCGCAAGGCCGAAGCCGGCTTCGCCGGCATCACCTGGGCCAAGGAACACGGCGGCCGCGGCCTGCCGCCGATCTACGCCGTCATCTTCAATCAGGAAGAAGCGAAGTTCGACGCGCCGAGTGCGCCATTCTCCATCGGCCTCGGCATGTGCGTGCCGACCGTGATCGCCTTCGCGGATGACGCCACCAAGGATCGCTATGTCGCCAAGGCGCTGCGCGGCGAAGAGATCTGGTGCCAGCTCTTCTCCGAGCCAAGCGCAGGCTCTGACGTCGCCGCCGGTAAGACCAAGGCGGTCCGCGACGGCGACGATTGGATCGTCAACGGCCAGAAGGTTTGGACGACTGGCGCGCAATTCTCCGACTTCGGCATTCTGCTCACGCGCACGAACCCGGACGTCGAAAAGCACAAAGGTCTGACGATGTTCATCGTCGACATGAAGCAGAAGGGCGTTGAAGTCCGTCCGATCCACCAGGCGTCTGGCGGCCGCGAGTTCAACGAAGTCTATTTCACCGACGTCCGTATCCCCGACAAAAATCGCCTGGGCGATCCCGGCATGGGCTGGAACGTCGCGCTCGTGACGCTGATGAATGAGCGCCTCGCCGTCGGCGGCTCGTACGGCCCCGACTACAAGGAGATTTTCGATTTCGCGAAGGGCATCAATTCGCCCTCCGGCGATGGCGCGCTGATTCAAGATGAGAGCTTCCGCCAGAAGCTCGCTGATTGGATCGTTCGCGCCGAAGGCTACAAGCTGGCGAAATTCCGCACCATGACGGCGCTGTCGAAGGGGCAAACGCCGGGGCCGGAATCGTCGATCGGCAAAGTCATCAACGCCAACCAGATGATGGACATCGCCAACACCGCGATCGAGGCGCAGGATCATTACGGCATCATCAGCGACCCCGATCTCGCTCCGCTCGAAGGCGCCTTCCATCAGAGCTACATGTTCGCGCCGGGCCTACGCATCGCCGGCGGCACCGATGAGATTCTGAAGAACATCATCGCCGAACGCGTGCTCGGGCTGCCGCAAGATGTGCGTGTCGATAAGGGCGTCGCGTTCAAAGATTTGCCGTCGGGGCGCTGATCCCCACTGTCACCATCGAGCACGCGTTCGATCTGCTGGCCATGTTTGTTGTGTTGCTGAGAACGCTTCAGCTGCGCGAACGTAAGTTCGTCAGCGGTGGTCTTGGACCAATGACCGTCGCGGCGATCCGCGTCGGCACGGGCGAGGGTCTGATGCTGGCCGTCGGCCAGTCGGGCCAAGCGTTCGCGCTGGTGACGATTGGGGGTTTTGTCGCCGTCACATTGTGGTTGATCGCAACCGGCATTGGCACGATCCGCGGCGCGCGCTAGGAGATCCTCATGTTTACGAGACGCGATTTTTCTCTGGCTGCCAGCGCCGTAGCGCTCGCTGGTTGCGCGACGCCCGGTAGCCGGGCCGACATGCCGGCGGCGCCGCAAGCCACATCGCCGTTGAGCGAAGCCATGGTCGGGACCGCCGTGCCGGGCATGGCGGCGATTGTCATCCGCAATTTCAGCATTGAGACAGAGTATTTCTCCGGCATCCGCGCTTTGGGTTCGCCCGCCATGGTCGCTCCAAACGATCGCTGGCATCAGGGCTCCAACGGCAAAGCCATGACCGCAACTTTGGTTGCGAAACTCGTCGATGCCGGCGTGTTGTCGTGGGAGCGGCCGCTGGCGGAGATGCTGCCCGATCTCGCAGCAACCATGCAGCCTGCCTATCGCACGGCAACTTTGCCCGATCTCCTCTCGCACCGCGCCGGTCTGCCCGAGAATTTCTCGGACATGGACTTCTTCCTCACCTTCCACACCGATACAGCGCCGCTGCGGGATCAGCGCGCGCGTTACATTGCGCGCTGCCTGCAAGAAGCGCCCGCTGGTCCCGCGCGTGGCGAGAGCTCCTATTCAAACACCGGCTTCCTCATTGCCGCTGCGTGCGCAGAGCAGGCGGCGGGTCAAGCGTTCGAGACGCTCATTGTACGCGAGGTATTTGAGCCGCTTGGCATTCAGTCGATCAGCTTTGATCAATTCGGCGCCGCGAATGAACCGCAGGGCCATGTTGATGGCCGCATCGCCAACCAACAGAACGATGTCAATCCGCGTATGTTCGCACCCGCTGGTGCGATGCGCATGACGCTCCGCGATTGGGCGCGGTTTTGCATCGATCAGATGCAAGGCGAGCATGGGCGTGGGCGCGTGCTCAGCACAGGCAGCTATCGATTCCTTCATGCGCCGCAGGGCGACACGCGCACGGCGCTTGGCTGGGGTGCTGCGCCACATCCGATGAATTTACGCGGTCCTGCGCTCACCCACTCCGGCTCGGATGGCAATTGGTTTGCGCTGGTGTGCTTGTTTCCCGAAACCGGCAACGGCGTGCTGGTCGCGGCGAACGCGGCCGAAAGCATGCAAGGCGATCGAGCGTCGGTCGCTGCATTACGCGCGCTCGCAGCGACCGTGGCCGAACCATACCAAGCCTAAGCCGGCCCGCTTAATCCGCCGGGTCCCAGGTCTTTTTCTTATATGGCTTGGACTTGTGTGGCTTGTCGGCGGCGTGCTTTTTCTTCAGCGTCTTGCCGCTGCGCGCTTCTTGTGTGGGGCGCTCGCCGCGCGCAGGGCGTTCGTTGCGCTCCTGCCGCTGCGGACGATCCGGTCGCTCCGAGCGCTCCGGCTCGCGCGGGCGTTCGCGCTGCTGGGCTTGACCGCGCTCGCGCATTGGCATCACGGCGATGTTCTTTTCCAGATGCCGATCTTGGCCGACGTGCGCGAAGAATCGATCGGCGACGGCCGCGTTGAGTTCGACGTGCGTCTCGCGGTTTTCGATGCGGATCGTGCCGATGTCGCGCTTGGTGATGCCGCCGGCTTTGCAGATCATCGGAATAAGCCAGCGCGGCTCAGCTTTCTGCGCGTAGCCGACAGTGAGGGTGATCCAGACGCTTTGTTCGAAGCCTTGCGGGCGCGGTTCTGGCCGTGTTTGCGCGCCCGCAGGAGGCGCCATCAGATCTTCCGGCGCCGGTTGACCCTTGCGATAGAGGCGCGCGAAGGCGGCGGCGATTTGGTCGACGTCGTGGCGTTCGAGGAGCGCCGAGATAATCGCGCGTTCCTCGTCAGCGATCGGTTCGCTCAGGACGGCGTCATCGAGCAGGCGCTGCTGATCGCGTTGCTTCACGTCATCGGCTGAAGGCGGTTCGCTCCAGCGCGCTTCGATCTTGGCGTCGCGCAGCAGGCGCTCCGTGCGGCGGCGCGCGGGATAGGGCACGATCAGGACGCTGGTGCCTTTGCGCCCTGCGCGGCCAGTGCGGCCGCTGCGGTGGAGGAGCGCTTCCGGGTTCTTCGGTAGATCCGCGTGGATGACGAGATCGAGGTCCGGCAGATCGAGCCCGCGCGCGGCGACATCGGTGGCGATGCAGACATTGGCGCGATGATCGCGCAGCGCCTGCAGCGCGTAGGTGCGCTCCTTCTGGCTGAGTTCGCCCGAGAGCGCGACGACCGAGAAGCCGCGATTGCTGAAGCGGCTCTGTAGATGCGTCACCGCCGCGCGCGTGCCGCAGAAGACCAGCGCGTTGGCCGCATCGTGGTAGCGCAGCACGTTGAAGATGGCGTTTTCGGTGTCGTGGGCGCCGACGGTGAGCGCGAGGTATTCGATGTCGGCGTGTTGCTTTGCCGTGCTGATGGTGTTCACGCGCTGGGCGTCGCGCTGATATTTCGCCGCGAGCGTAGCCATCGAGCGCGGCATGGTGGCTGAGAACATAAGCGTGCGCCGCTCGGCCGGGGCGGTGTCGAGAATGAATTCGAGCTCTTCGCGGAAGCCGAGATTGAGCATCTCGTCGGCCTCATCGAGCACGACCGCTTTCAGGCTATTGAGCACGAGCGAGCCACGGTGCAGGTGATCCACCAGGCGCCCTGGCGTGCCGACGACGATGTGGGCGCCGCGATCGAGGGCGCGGCGTTCGTCGCGCGCGTCCATGCCGCCGACGCATGAGGCGACCACGCCGCCGGCTTCAGCGTAGAGCCATTGGATTTCGGCTTTCACCTGCATCGCCAGTTCGCGCGTCGGCGCGATGATGAGGGCGAGCGGATCGCGCGCTTGTTCGAAGCGGTCCGCCTTGCCGAGGAGCGTGTGGGCGAGCGCGAGGCCGAAGGCGACGGTTTTACCTGAGCCTGTCTGGGCCGAGACGAGCAAGTCCGCGTCGCGTAATTCGCTGGCGAGGATGGCGGATTGGACTGCCGTTAACGTTTCATAGCCGCGCTTTTCGATGGCGCGCGCGAGGGCGGGGACGGTGATTTGCGAGAGCGGCATGATGCTTTTGAACCTGGGATGCGTATCCCCGCATTCAGGAACAGTGGCAACTTTAGACACCCTAGCAGATTGCATGTGCTCCCGCTCCGGCAAATCAGCCGTGCTGCAATGCCGGACAGCGTGACCGCTTCCGGACTGACTTGGCGCTCTCGAAAGGCGGGAGAGCAGGACGCGCTTCGACTGAAGCTTCAAAACAAAAGGTGGGGTCGTGCCGAAGCGCGCCCTGCGCGGTTTGTTTGGCGGCCGGCGGATGGCTGAGGCGTTCGTGTGCTTCCGGGTGGCCATGCGTCAGAGACGCTGGGTATCCGGCCAAGCCTTAGCGCCTGACATCCGTCCCGGCCGACGTGCGGGCGAGAGCCAATATCTCTCGCGTCCGGACCTCCGCTTTCTGACTTACGGAGCAGCGGCTTCCATCCTCGCGGACTTCCATCGCATCACGTTCAAACCGCATCTCCTACGCTACAGGCTTTGGTACCGGAGCCTCCCGTGTTGGAGATGCACGCAGTATCTCATGGGCGCGGAGGTGTAGGATAGATTTTCGCAAAGAGTTTTGCGGGCGCGTGCGGCGTTCGTATTCGTCTTTGAAGTTTGTCGAGGCTGAGCTTGCGGAACGCTGCGCCTAGGTTGGTATGCTCCACCCTGGCGCTACTCCGTCGTCCAAACCGCGAGGTCGTTGCCGTTGGGGTCGATGAAGTGGAAGCGGCGTCCGCCGGGAAAGCTGAATGGCTCTTTGCTGATCGGCGCGCCGGCTTCGCGCACCGCTTTGAGCGTGGCTTCGAGATCGCTTGAATAGAGAACGACGAGCGTGCCGTTACCAGGCGCCGAGGCAACCGCCTCGGCGCTGAAGCCGCCATCGACGGCTGCGCCGGTGAAGCTCTGATAGTCAGGTCCGTAGTCCTGAAAGCTCCATCCAAAGACGCGGCTGTAAAACGCTTTGGTTGCTTCGACGTCTTTCAGGGGCAGTTCGATATAGTTGATTGAATGATGCTGTGGCGCGTCAGTCATTGGAATCTCCCTAAGCCAGCTCCTCGAACAAGCTCGGCTCGTTTTCGCGCCAGCCTTCGATCTTCAGCATTCTGAGTTTGGTCTTGATGCCGCCATTGGCGGAAAAGCCGACGAGTTTGTCGTTGGCGCCGACGACGCGGTGGCAAGGGACGACGATGGCGAACGGATTGCGGCCGAGCGCCTGGCCGACAGCGCGTGCGCCGTCCGGCTCGCCGATGGCGCGGGCGATTTCGCCATAGGTGCGCGTGGCGCCTGGCGGGATGGCGCGGGTGGTTTCGTAGACGCGGGCGTTGAAGGCCGGCACGCGCGAGAGATCGAGTTGGACGGCGCGGAGCGATTTTTTCTCGCCGCGCAGCAGCGCTGTGATGTCCTCGATCGCGCGGGTGATGTGCCTGGGCGGTTCGAGTTCTTCGGCGTTGGGGCAGAGGCGCATCAGCCGGATGCGTGTCGCTTCAGGGCTGCGCTCGGGAAGCTGTACGCCGATGATGCCGCGGGGGCCCCAAGCCAACGCGCAGCGGCCGATGGCGGTGTCGAAGAGGGCGTAGGCGAACATCTGTGTTCAGTCCTTTTGGGGGTCGAGGAGCGCTGCGATATCGCGCGCGCCGTGGAGAATGCGGACGATCTTGGCGGTGTCGTTCTCGACTCTGAAGATCACGAGATGGTTTTTTGCCACGATGCGAAAATAGCCTTCTGGAAGATCTTCTCGGCGTGCGCGGGCGAGCTCGATACGGGTGGCGGCGCGAACGCCAGCTTGAATGCTGCGGGCGGCTTTGGATGCCGCTAACGCGCCAAGTTCGCGCCGATACCATGCGATGATCGTCGTAAGATCGCGTTGCGCTTGCGGCGTGACCGCTAGGCGGCGCGGCTTCATGCGCCGGCTTTGGCTTCGCGTTCTAGCTTGTCGATCAAGCTGTCCATGTCGGCGAGAAAAGCATCGCCTTCGATCCAGCCGTCACGGCTGGCTTCGTCGACCGCCGCGTCCAGCGAAGCACGAAATCTTTCCACTTGGAGTTTGTGCGCTTCGAGCGCCTGCGCAGCGAGCTTTTCCACGCTTTCGGCGCGGCCGGCCGCGACCTCGGCTTCAGCCCAAATTTGAAATCCGCGGGGAAGAGGGATCGTCATTATGCACCTGCTTTCAATCTATGCCGCACCTTGCCGAAGTGGAATCATTTCGATAGAACATATAGAGAACATGAGTCCGCGTCCAGCCTCCTTTTCCTCCCCCGCAGGCGGGGGAGGTGCTGAGCGAAGCGAAGCGGAGGGGGTAAGTCCGGCAAACGCTGGCGCGGGGGTGGTGTTGCGCGAGGCGGTGGGGGGGGGCAAAGTCCGGCAAACGCTGGCGCTGCCCCCTCAGTCAGCTTCGCTGACAGCTCCCCCGCGGGCGGGGGAGCACGGACCTTCGCCGGCAAGCTGGCTGTTATGGCTACTCAGCCGTTGCATGAGATCGGGCCGGCGGGAGCGGGGTTCGAGGCGGCGGCGCTTGGGTTCACTTTGGCGCTGGCGGCCAAGTGGGCAGGGCCCGCTGGCGTGTTCTGGGCCGGTGAAGATGCGGCGTTCGCCGAGGAGGGCGCGCCTTATCCGGTGGGGCTTGCGCAATATGGCTTGCCGCTCGATCGGCTGGTCGTGGCGCGGGCGCGTAAGCGCGAAGATGCGCTCTGGGCGGCCGAGCAAGCGCTCGCGGCGACAGGCGCAATCGTGATTTGCACGCTCGGCGCCCAAGGCAAGCCGCTCGATCTGAAAGCGAGCCGACGGTTGCTCTTGTTTGCGGAGCGCTATGCGTCGCGCTGTTTATTGTTGATGCCGGAGAACGGCCCGAGCGCGGCGTGGACGCGTTGGCGCGTGGCGCCGGCGGAAAGCGATGCCGCCCCGGATGAGCTTGGGCTGCCGGCGTTTCGCGCCGAGCTGACACGCAATCGCGGCGGGCCGGCAGGCGCCTCTTTCACCGTGGAGTGGAATGCACATGAGCGCTGTTTCGCCGAACGTGAGATGGCTCGCGCTTTATCTGCCGCGGATACGGACGGATCGTCTGATCCGCGCCGGACGTGGGCCGTCTGATGATCGCCCGCTTGCGGTCTATTCGAAAGAGAGCGGCGCGTATCAGCTCAAGGGCATCGACGCGCGCGCGAGTGCGCTGGGACTGACGCTGGCGATGTCGCTCGCCGATGCGCGGGCTATGCAGCCGAAGCTGGAAGCGGTGGAGGCGGAGCCTGAAGAAGATGCGCGCGCGCTCGATAATATCGCGGCGTGGTGTGAGCGGTTTACCCCGGTCGTGGTGGTTGATCCGCCGGAAGGATTGTTTCTCGATATTAGCGGCTGCGCGCATTTGTTCGGCGGCGAGGAGAAATTGCGCGCCGAGATCGTGACGCGGTTGCAGGCGCAGGGGTTCGGGGCGCGCGCCGCGATTGCGCCAACGCCGGGCGCGGCCTGGGCGTTTGCGCGATATCGAACCATCGCGGAGAGGGTCGACGCGAAGCGGCGGGGTGAGGAGGATTGGCAAGCTGAGCTAGCCGCTCTGCCGGTCGAAGCCTTACGTCTTGATCCGAATGCCGCTGCATTGTTGCGGCGGCTGGGGCTGAAAACGATCGGCCAAATTTTGGACGCGCCGCGCTCTTCGTTCACGGCGCGCGCGGGCGAGAACGCGATGCTGCGGCTCGACCAGGCGCTCGGGCGTGCGCGTGAAGCGCTGACGCCGCGCCGGCCGGCGCCGCCGGTGTTCGCGTTGCGGCGGTTTCTGGAGCCGATCTTTACTGCCGATGCCGTGTTGCAGGTGGCGCAGGATCTGTGCGGCGACGCGATCGAGAAGCTGGACGTGCGCGGGGCGGGCGTGCTGCGGGCGGAGCTGGTGCTGTTCGGCGTCGATGGCCGCGATCGTGTGATTGGGGTGAATGTCAGTAAGCCTCTGCGCGAGGTGAAGCCGCTGATGCGGCTGTTCCGCGAGAAGCTCAACGTTGTCGGCGAAAGTCTGGATGCGCAATTTGGGTTCGAGGCGGCGCGTCTGGATGTGGTGCGGTTGGCGGAGTTCGATGCGCGCACACAGACATTGGTTTCCGTGGAAGCGAATGTCGCCAGCGCGGAAACGATCGGCGGCATTGTTGATATTCTGAGCTCACGCTTGGGGCCGAAGCGGGTTGTGCGTCCGCAAGCACACGATGAGCATGCGCCGGAACGCGCGGCTGGTTGGCGATCGGCGCTTGCGGCTGGCGGCCAGGGCAAAGTGGTGACGCCGCCGGCCGATGGCGTGCAGCGGCGGCCTGTGCGTTTGTTTTCGCCGGGACAGCAGATCGAAGTCATGGCGAGCGTGCCGGATGGTCCGCCGATCCGCTTTCGCTGGCGGCGGGTGATGCGCGAGGTCGTGCGCGCCGAAGGGCCGGAGCGGATCAGCGGCGATTGGCAAAAGCAGGAACGAACGCGCGACTATTATCGCGTCGAAGATAAGCAGGGGCGGCGATATTGGCTTTATCGTGAAGGCTTTTACGGCGAAACCGAAACGCAGCCGCGCTGGTACGTGCACGGGCTCTTCGCATGAGCGGCTTTGCCGAACTTTGCGTGACGACGAACTTCTCGTTTCTGCGCTCGGGCTCGCATCCTGAAGAGATGGTCGAGCAGGCGGTCGCGCTGGGTTTGACCGGACTGGGTATCGCGGACCGCAACACGCTGGCTGGCGTCGTGCGCGCTCATGTCAAAGCCAAGGCGATGCGCGAGGAAGGCAAAGGCGATCTTCGGGTGATCGTCGGGTCGCGGCTCGTGTTTCGTGACGGAACGCCTGATCTCATCGTCTATCCGAAGGACCGGGCGGGGTACGCGAACCTTACGCGGCTGCTGACGGTTGGAAACAGGCGCGCGCCGAAGGGTGAGTGTTGGCTGGATTTCGCCGATTACCTTGCGCACGCGCAGGGCTTGCAGACGATCCTCATTCCAGCGTTCGAGCTCGGTAATGAACCGTTTTCGCTGGGCGATTATTTGCAGAAGATCAAGCAGAGCGCGGGTGAAGCTTGGCTTGCCACGCCCTTCCAGTTCAATGGCGAAGATCGCCGGCGCATCCGGCGGCTGAAGCAACTCGCCGCACAAACCGGCGCGCGTTTGCTGGCGACAACAGAACCGCTCATGCACCACGGCGATCGCCGGCCGCTGCTCGATGTGGTAACTTGCATTCGCGAGAAGAAGAAGCTGAGCGAAGCCGGGGCGTTGCTTGCGAAGAATGCGGAGCGGCAGCTGAAGCCTGTCCAGGAGATCACGCGCATTTTCCGCGATGCGCCGGAAGCTGTAGCGGAGAGCTTGTGCTTCCTCGATGGCATTAGCTTTTCCATGGAGCAGCTTCGCTACGAATATCCCGAAGAGGTGGCGGAGGGATACTCCACGCCGCAGGAGGCGCTCATTGCGTTGTCGTGGAAGGGGGCGCACGAGCGCTATCCGGAAGGCATTCCAGAGAAGGTATCGAGCGCGCTCACGCGTGAGTTGGAGATTGTCGGGCGGATGCGGTACGCGCCGTACTTTCTCACCGTTGCTGATATCGTGCGCTTTGCCCGATCCGGTTACGATAAGGATGGCAAACCGGTCGACAAAATCTTGTGCCAAGGGCGCGGTTCGGCTGCCAACTCCACCATCTGCTATTGCTTAGGCGTCACCGCTGTAAACCCGGCCAAAAGCGAGTTGCTGTTTGAGCGCTTCGTTTCGGAAGAACGTGGCGAGCCGCCGGATATCGATATCGATTTCGAGCACGAGCGGCGCGAAGAAGTCATTCAGTACGTTTACAAGAAGTATGGCCGCGATCGTGCCGGGCTGGCGGCGACGTTGATCTGCTATCGCGGCCGCAGCGCCATTCGCGAAGTGGCGAAGACATTTGGCTATTCCGAGGATCAGGTCGGCAATCTGGCCAAGATGCTGCACTGGTGGTCGCGCGGCGTCGACGAGAAAGACCTAAAGGAGCAAGGCCTAGATACGAACGATGAAAGGCTGATGCAGTGCGTCGGACTGGCGAATGCGCTGCAAGGTTTTCCGCGGCATTTATCGCAGCATGTCGGCGGTTTCGTCATCACGCGCGAGAAGCTGCATGACGTCGTGCCGGTGCAGAATGCGGCGATGGAAGATCGCACTGTCGTTGAATGGAACAAGGACGATCTGGAAGATCTCGGTATTCTCAAGGTCGATCTGCTCGGCCTCGGCATGTTGACATGCTTGAAGAAGGCCTTCGATCTCTGCGCTGAGCATTATCCGGGCGATAGAATCGTCACGCTGGATTCATCGGATGCAAATGACGGCCGCGTTTATAAGATGCTGCAGCGCGCGGACTCGGTTGGCGTATTTCAGGTTGAAAGCCGGGCGCAGATGTCGATGCTGCCAAGGCTCAAGCCGAAGGATTTTTACGACCTCGTCATCGAGGTCGCGATTGTCCGCCCTGGCCCCATCCAAGGCGGCATGGTGCATCCCTATTTGAAGCGGCGGCAGGGCTTGGAGAAAGCGTCCGCGCCGAAGCCCGAGCTATGGGAGGTGCTGAAGCGCACGCTCGGGGTGCCGCTTTTTCAAGAGCAGGCAATGCAGATCGCGATTGTCGCGGCGGGGTTCACGCCATCGGAGGCGGACAAGCTTCGCCGCGCCATGGCGACGTTCAAGCGCGTCGGCACCATCGGCACGCTGAAGGAGAAGTTCATCAATGGCATGATCGCGAACGGTTATGCGAAAGAGTTTGCCGAAGCTTCGTTCGCGCAGATTGAGGGCTTCGGCGAGTATGGCTTTCCTGAGAGCCACGCCGCGAGTTTTGCGATCCTCGTCTACGCGTCGTCCTGGCTGAAATGCTATTACCCGGATGTGTTCGCGGCGGCGCTGCTGAATTCGCAGCCGATGGGATTCTATGCGCCGGCGCAGATCGTGCGCGACGCCGCCGATCATGGCGTTGAGATACGCCCGATCGATGTGAACCATTCGGCGTGGGATAATACGCTTGAGCCTGGGCCGGTCGCATCGGCGCGGCTGCATAAGCGCCACGCCGACATGGCGCGCGATGTTCGTTCAACTCATGCGATACGGTTGGGCTATCGGCAGGCGCAAGGGCTGAAAGAGGCGGAAATGCTGCAGCTCGTCGCCAATCGCGGGGCCGGCTACGATTCCGTGCGCGATGTGTGGTTGCGCAGCGGCTTGCCGCCATCGACGATCGAGCGCCTCGCCGATCTGGATGGCTTCCGCTCGCTTGGTCTTGATCGGCGCGATGCGTTGTGGGCGGCGCGCGGATTGAACCGCGTCGGCGGGCAGGAAGATTTGCCGCTGTTCGAACGCGCGACTTTGGATCGGACGCGCGAGCCGGATTTCGATCTGCCCTCGATGTGCTTGGGCGAGCATATCGTTGAAGATTACCGGACCATCGGCTTGTCGCTGAAGGCGCATCCGGTTTCGTTGTTGCGTGAGGAGTTGGCGGCGCGGCGGGCGATCAAATCCGAACAGCTTGGGCAGATGCGTAATGGCGAGCGTGTGCGGGTTTCGGGACTGGTGCTGGTCCGCCAGCGCCCGGGCACGGCGTCGGGCGTCATCTTCATGACGCTCGAGGATGAGACTGGCATCGCCAACATCGTGGTGTGGCCGAAATTGTTTGAGCAATACCGGCGCGAGGTATTGGGCGGACGCCTGGTGACGATCGATGGGCCGGTGCAGAGCGAAAGCGGCGTCATCCATGTGATCGCGGAGCGCGTGCTTGATTATACGCCGCTCTTGGCCAAGCTCTCCACGCAAGCGGCGCCGATTGATGCGAGCGGCCCGACAGATGAGCCGAAGAAAGCGACGTACGAGGACTCACGCCAGCGCCATCCGCGCAATGTGCGAATTGATCTTGATGTGTCGAAAGCTGCGAATGTGATGCCAAAAGGGCGAAATTTTCACTAGCCGCGCCAGCGCGCGAAAATCGCCGTGGGCAGAAGCTCGCTGCGGCCGTCGTGCGGTAAACACATTTCGCCGGCCTGCCATTCGCCGCCTTCAAACATCTGTTGCGCTGTTTGCGCCAGCGCGAGGTATGAGAGGCGCACCGCATAGACGGTGGCGATCATGAAGCCCTTGGCGCTGGCGCGGTTCGCCGGAGCGGTGCGCAGCAGCGTTTGGCAGGCGTCGAGCAGTTCACGGAGATCGGTTTCGAGGCGCCAAGTTTCACCATCGGGCCCGCGGCCGAACTTGGGCGGATCGAGGATGATGCCGTCATAGCGGCGGCCACGCCGGATCTCGCGTCTCACGAAGGTGAGGGCGTCGTCGCAGATCCAGCGGATCGGCGCCTCGCTCAGGCCGGCGGCTTGCTGATTGTCGCGCGCAAAGCCTATGGCCTTCTTTGACGCATCGACGTGCGTGACCTTCGCGCCGGACTTCGCGCAGACGAGTGAAGCAAGGCCGGTGTAGCCGAAGAGGTTCAGCACTTCGGGCTGCGGGCCGCGATGGGCGTTCAGGCAATCGCGCGCGTAGCGCCAGTGGACGGAATGTTCCGGAAAGAAGGCGAGGTGCCGGAACGGCGTTGGCCGCGAGACGAACGAGATGTCGTCCCATTTCAACGTCCAGCTTTGCGGCAGTTCGCGGTTGAAACGCCAGCGGCCGCTGTCTTCGTCGTCGCCGGATGAGCCCGTGAAGATCGCGTCGGCGGAATCCCAATCGTGAGCCGGGCGCAGCGGCGCCCAGAGCGCCTGCGGCTCTGGGCGCACGAAGCGATAGGGGCCGACTTGTTCGAGCTTGCCGCCGTTGCCGGAATCCAGCAGGCGATAGTCGGCCCAGTCGTCGGCAATCAAAAGCTCAGGCGCGCGCGCCGTCATATCCGCGTCTCCGCCAAAGATCGTAGAGCATCACGCCGGTTGCGATCGCAAGGTTCAAACTGTCGGCGCGGCCGCGCATTGGCAGCTTTACCAGCGAGTCGCAGGCCTCTTCCATATGCGCCGGAAGGCCGGATTGCTCGTTGCCCATGAACACGATGGCGCGCGCCGGCGCTGGGCGATCCGCGTCAAACGCCGCGCCCTTCAGTGAGAGACCCATCATATGTGCGCCGCGTTCTTTCTTGAAACGAAGCAGCTCCTCAAACGAAGAGCGCGCAAGCTTCACCGCGAACAGCGATCCCATGCTGGCGCGCACCGCTTCGACCGAGAACGGATCGCAGGTCTCGCCAACCAGGATCACGCCGCCGGCGCCTGTTGAGTCAGAGGTTCGCAAGATGGTGCCGAGATTGCCGGGGTCGCGGATGGCTTCGAGCGCGACGACGGTGTCGCCGCTGATCTCCGCGAGCGGTGTCAGGCGCTGCTTGTAGGCGCCGATCACCGTTTGCGGGTTATCGCGCTTGCTGATCTGGGCGAGCACGCTCTCACTAGTCTCGATCAAGCGCACGCGGCGTGCCTCGGCGTTTTCGATCAGCGCGCGAACCTGATCGCGCTGTAACGCTGCTGGCGAGAATAAGAGAATCTCCGGCCACACGCCCAAGTCCGCCGCTTCGACAGCCAAGCGCGCGCCTTCGGCCAGGAACAAGCCGGTCTCGGCGCGTCCCTTCTTCAGATGCAGGCTCTTTAGCGTCTTGATCTGCGGATTGGAGGTGCTGGTGATGTGGTGGGCCATATGTCCTTGAGGCGCCCGCGAGGTTCGCTCTGTGGGGTTTTCCGGTTTTCGCTTAGTTCGCCGGGCATTAGAAGGGCGTTAAGGCGTTAACGGGTGCGCGCGACGCGGGAAAAATGATCGGCCTTATCCTCTCCGAGGTGATCCTCTTCGCTGTGGCGGCGCTGATTGGCTTCGCCATCGGCTGGCGTGCGTATGTCATGCTCGCGGCGCAGCGCCGCGCGGCCGAAGCACAAGAGACCGAGCAGCTCCGCACCGCGCTGACTGAGGCGCAAGTACGGCGGGCGCGGGTCTCGTGATCCCCATGGGCGATCCTCCGGCGCGGCGTCGCGTGCTTTTGTTTGCCGGCCTGATTGGCGCGGGCGTGACAGCGTTTCTTGGCATGTTGGCGCCGCACGACGGGGCGCTGTGGCGCATCGAGAGCGTGCTGAAGCAGCGCGTTGCATCGGCGTTGTCGGCGGAAGGCTTTCCCGGCCTCGATGTCGAGATGAACGGTCAGCGCGTGATCTTGCGCGGCATCGTTGAGCAGGAGGCGGACATTGTTGCGGCGCGGCGCGCTGCACTGACGGCTGCGGGCGCCGGCGGCATGTGGGCAGGCGGCGTCACCAGCGTCAACGCGTCGAGCTTGGTTGTTGGCGCGATTGAGCGGCCGTTTGCGTGGAGCGTGCGGCGCGACGAGTCGCGCGTCGTGCTGAGTGGCGCGGCGCCGAGCGAAAATGCGCGCGCCGAACTCATGACCACCGCGGCGCAGACGTTTCAGAATCTCGAGACCGTGGACGACATGCACGTCGCCGGTGGCGCGGCGTCGCCGCAATTTACGGACCTGGCGAAAGACGCGGTGCGCGCGGTCGCCCAACTCAACACGGGCGAAGTGCGGATCATCGATAATCAGGTGATCGTGATCGGCGATGGCGGCGAGGCAGGGGTCGCGCGGGTGCGCGATACACTGGAAGATCCGCCGGCGCCTTTCCGCGCCCGTGTGGAAGTGACGATCGACGGGCTCAATGTCGATCACCCCGAATTGCAGGGACTCAATCTCAACAATGGCGACGCTGAAACCTGCGAGCGCGCGTTCGATCGTTTGATGGAGCGCAACGTCATTACCTTCGCTGAAGGCTCGGCCGCGTTGGCGCCGGCGAGCCGGGGCGTGCTCAATGCGTTGGCGTCGGTCGCGCTCCGCTGCGACCGCTTCTCGATCGAGGTGGCGGGGCATACCGACAATACCGGCGACCGGGCCATGAACATGGACTTGTCGCGCCGCCGCGCTGACGCGGTGGCTTCCTATTTGGCCGGACAAGGCGTCGCGCGCGCGCGCCTTAGCGCCCACGGCTACGGCCCCGATCGTCCGCGCGCCAGCAACGCAACGCCGGCGGGCCAAGCCGCCAACCGGCGCATCGAATTTTATGTGAGCGGCTGATGATCTACCTGATCGCACAATTGGCCCCGTGGCTCTTGTTGACCGCGATGTTCGCGGCGCTGGCAGGCTGGATGTATGCGGCCGAACGCGCGGCGCCGGGCGAGGCTGCCGCCAAGCGCGAGCGCGAGCATTTGTTGCGCGACCTCGTGCGGTTCACCGGCGATGGCCCGATCGATCAGCCGGTTGAGCTCGACGGCGCGCCGACCCAGCGTCTGTTGGAAATTCGCGACGGACGCATCGCTGAACTGGAGCGGGCGCTTGAAACCGCGCGTAGCCGCAACGACGAACTGAGCAGCGAGCTGGCGGCGCTCCAGCGCGGCGGCCAGTTGAACGATCTCGATGCGGAAGAGTTGGCGCGGTTGCGCGCGGCGGAGGCCGAGCGGGCGCGGACTGTCGATGCCGAAGTCGAGAATGTTGAGGACGAAACCATTGCGCTACAGGCGTGGCGTTTGCGTTATTTCGAACAGCGCGTGCGCTACCTTGAGAGCCAGAGTCATGTGCCGGTGAACGCCGAACCTGAAGCGCCGGCGGATGAAGCGCCGCCGCTGCTTGAATGGACGGCGCGCGAGGCTTCGGCGCGTGCAGCGTTCCTTGAGAATGAGCTGCGGGCTGCGCGGGCGACAGACGCAGAGCCGGAAGCGCCGCCCACGCTTGAACCTGAGCCGTTCGCGGCGGACGCTGACGTCGATATGCTGCTGCGCTGGCGTTTGCTTTATCTCGAGCGGCGGGTCGCGCATCTACAGGCGCAGAAATCCGAAGCTGCGCCGGTGGTGGAGGCTCAACCGGCGATGGCGGATCCGGATCGCTGGAAGTGGCGGGCGCGTTATCTCGAAGCGCGCGTGCGTCATCTGGAAGAGCGGCCGGTTCAGCCCGTGGCCGCTGTGGCTGAAGCGCCGCCGCAGCAGGAAGAGCCGATTGCGGCGCCCGTTCGGATGGCGGCGCCGCCGAGCCGCAGATCGAAGCCTGCCGTGCTTCCCTCAGCCCGCAACGGGGCGCCGGATGATCTCACATTGATCGAAGGCGTGAGCTTGCTGCAGCAAACGACGCTTTATTCGCTGGGCGTTTTCCACTTCGATCAAATCGCGGCGTGGAGCGAAGAGAACGTCGCTTGGGTCGATCAATATCTCCGCCTGCAAGGCAGAATTGGCGACGAAGAATGGTTGGAGCAGGCGCGCGAACTCGCCGCGCACGGCCCAGCCGCCGCGCGCCGCGCGCTTGAGAGCGAAGACGCTTAAGTGCTCAGTGCGGGCGCGTGTCGAGGCGCACGGTTTCGCGTGTGCCGTCACGGCGTTCGATGAACACCTTGCTATAGTCCGCACTTGCCTTTGCGCGTGAACCGGTGGCCTTGGCCAGCGCGATCTCGCGCTCGGCGCGCTCGCGCAGCTTTTCCGTGTCGCGTTGCTCGTTCATCCGCATGCTCCTTTGAAAAAGAGTTTGGGCCGCGCGCCGCACGCGTCAACTTACCCTTTGAAATAGGCGCAGAACTTGTTCCCTTCGGGATCGCGCACATAAGCGCCGTAGAACGGCGGGTCGCTTTCGCCGCGCACGCCGGGCGCGCCTTCATCTTTACCGCCAGCCGCGAGTGCGGCGGCGTGAAACGCTTCGACCGCGGCGCGCGATGGCGCCTTGAAGGCGAGCATCGAGCCGTTGCCGAATGTCGCGGTTTGGCCGTTTTCCGGCGTGGCCAGGTAAATTTCGAGGCCTTCCTTCTTGCCGTCCGGCCCGTAGCCGGCCCAGCCGCCGCCTTCGAAGGTACGCTTGTAGTTCAGAGGCTCGAACGCGGCGTCGAAAAAGGCGCACGAGCGCGCGATATCGTTCGAGCCGATGGTGACGTAGCCGATCATGTGAATCTCCCTAGCGCCCACAGTGAAGCGCATCGCCCCGGCGATGGCAAGAACAAAAAGAGAACATGGCGCGCGCCGCCGCCCGCGGCGGATAGGTCCGTCGCGGCGTAGGAAATCGGCGGTGGGTCTGGCCGGTTTATGAACTGTCAGCGAAGGCCGTTTCCGCCGCGGCGCGCGAGACGAGCACGTCTGCGTCGCACGGCCCGGAGAGGATCGGCGTCAAGCGTGTGAGGCGGCGGCGCATGCGCCTGGCGAGACGCGCCGCGTGCTCATCGAGATCACGAAGCGCGGCGATCAACGCGCAAATATGTTTGAAGATGTCTCTACGTTTCAGCGCGCGGCGCAGATGCGAGCCGATGAGGGCGCGGATGAGTCCGGGTCTTGCGATGGGGCGGCCGCGATAGGCTGTGCCGAAGCGCTTGGGCGGACGCAGGCGCGCGAAATCGCCGGCGCGTGAGATGATGAGCCGCTTCACCAGAAGCGTGAGGCGGGTCAGCGCGTGAAGGTCAACGCGTTGGCGTTGGTAGCGGGCCTTCACTGCGATGGCGCCCGAGAGCGCGGCGCCTAGCCACATCAACATCGCCAGCGCCCAGGCAATGAGCCGGGCGCGGGCGTGTTTGGGAAGGTGGCGTTTCGCAAGGTGCATTTGTGCGGCGAGTATCGCACGGCGCTGGGGGCCACCGGATAGATTGGGACGCGCGCGTTGGTTTTGTTGGTGTTTATGCGGAAATGTGGGGGATAGAGGGGTGGTTTGTCCGCAGATTCCGGCGCGGCGCATTGGTCTCTGGGACTTGTGCATGCTGCGAGTCGAAAAATGCCAGATATCTGCTGCTAGCCCTATACGGTCCTTAGCGTTCCGTGTCGGCTGCGCCCGGTTTGCGCCCACGGCCAAACATCAGCGCCATTGAAAGGAAGAGTCCGCCAGTCGCCATCCAGCCAAGAGCGCTGCACGCCCGCTGAAGCAGCTCGTTGTTCCAACTCGCCACTTCGGCTGCGGCAGTGGGATCGCTCGTGTCGAGATATGCGACGGAGAAGGCTGATAGGTCCGTCAACTGTGCTAGAGCCAGCGCGAACGCGATGCTCGCCATGCTCGGAAATAAGTATCTTAGAACTCGTCCCATTGCAGGCGCTCTCCTCGGTGTGCCTCATATGATAGAGCTACAATTGTCCAGTCAGGGTTCAATTTGTGGCTAGAGACGCGCCGTAGGGATCGGCCCTATTGAACCGAGCAACTGCCGAGAGCAACGCTGCCGCGTCCGTTGTTTTCCAGGAAGGTGCCATCGGAAAAAATCTGCAAATCGAACTGGCCGCGAAAGTAGTAGTATTTGCGTGCACCGATCTGAGCATCCAGTTCGACGTGATCAGCCCGATAGCTATCGCATGTGACGCGCGCTTCCGCTGAAGTGAAAGAGCATCGCTGCAAGATCACCCCCTCGGCGGATTCGATCACGCGAACGGAAAATTGCCACTGCTCGAGTTCGCGACCTGAGTATTCCGTCCCGTCCGAGCGAAATTTGCGAGCGACCTGGCAATCGTAGGACCGAAGGGATTGAGCGCTCGCATCGGAAGCCACGCAGGCAAGGGCCAAAAACCCGGCAAGGATAGTTTTGGTTCGATGCAAACTAATACTCACAGGGCGAACTCAGCTCGTTGCGACCAGATAACCCCAATTATCAGGGCGACGATAGGTAGACCTACTTGAACCAGCTTTGCCAGCCGAGCCCAAAAGCTCCGTGGCGAGCGACGGTGCCGCGACAACCCGCGCATGTCTGCCAGTGTTTGGTCGACATCTTCCTCGCGTCGTTTCGTTTCGTGCTCCTCCAGCACGCGCCCGCCCAGCAAGAAATACCAAATCGTCCAACCGACACCCCACAAGATTCCCGACACACTCACCAAGACGGCGACCAGCGCCAGACCGCTCAACTTGAACAACGCGAACAATTCCAAGCCCTCCAGCGAGTGCCGCGTCGGAGGGTATCCGACGCCTAGGCGGGAAGAACATGGCAATCACGGTGCGCTCGTCGGCAAGAGCTTCACGATGATGCGTGAGCGAGGCGCCCGGCGGGCCAGACTCGGTGCTCAAATTCCGGCGATCAGCACCGCGAGCACTTCCGCGCCGTATTTCTTCAGCTTGGCTTCGCCGATGCCGGAGATGCGGCCGAGGGCGGAGAGCGTGTTGGGTTTGGCGCGGACCATTTCGGCGAGCGTGGCGTCGTGGAAGATCACGTAGGGCGGGACGCCGCCTGCGTGCGCGGTTTCGCGACGCCAAGTCTTAAGCGCTTCGAAGAGTTTCGCGTCGGCGCCTTCGAAGCCGGCTTTGACGGCGCCTTTGGCGTCGCGCGAAGCGCGGCGTTCTTCCTTGCTGCGGCGCGCGGGCTTGGCGGCTTCGCGAATGCGCACTTCGCGCTCTTTGCGGAAGATGGCGCGCACGGCTTCGTCGTCGCCGATGGAGAGCGTGGGGCGTTGATCGTCGCCTTCGCTCAAGACGCCTTCGAACAGCAAGTGCTCGATGACGTTGCGCCAGATTGGTTCGGGCGTGTCGGCGCCGATGCCGAAGGTGGAGCGTGAGGCATATTGTTCGTCGAGGCCGTCGCCGGTGCGGCCGAGAAGATGGTTCACAACGCGCCCGCGGCCGACGCGCTGATCCATGCGCATGACGGCGGAGATGGCTTTGGCCGCGAGTTCAGTGGCGTCGATCGAGATTGGCGGATCGGTGCAGATGTCGCAGACGCCGCAGGGCTCGGCGTTTTCTTCGCCGAAATAGCGGCGCACGCCGGCGCGGCGGCAGGTGAGGCCATCGAGAAAGGCGAAGAGCTGACGCGCCTTTTTGATTTGCACGGCTTTGACTTGCTCGGTGGCGTTGGACTGGTTGGCGAACATGATGGCGCGGCGGAGATCGCTGGCGGAGTAGATGCAGAAGCCTTCCGCCGCTTCACCATCGCGGCCGCCGCGGCCGACTTCTTGCCAATACGCCTCGATGCTCTTGGGTGAATCGGCGTGGATGACGTAGCGCACGTTCGGCTTGTCGACGCCCATGCCGAAGGCGATGGTCGCGACCATTACAACGTCGTCTTCTTCTTGGAAGCGATGCTGGCGTTCGGCGCGGAGGTTTGCGTCGAGGCCGGCGTGGTAGGCGAGCGCAGGTATGTTGAGCGCTTGCAGGTTAGCGGCGGTCTTTTCGACGTTGTCGCGTGTCGCCGCGTAGATGATGCCGGACTTGCCGCGGCGGGCGCGGACGAGATCGAAGATGCGGTCCTGGGGCTTCGTGCTCTTGCGTTCGGCGCTGAGGATGAGGTTCGGGCGATCGAACGACGCGATGAAGCTCTTGGCGTGTTCGAGGCGGAGTTGCGTGCGGATGTCGGCTTGCGTTCTCAAATCGGCGGTGGCGGTGACGGCCATGCGCGGCACGCCGGGGAAGCGGTCGGCAAGTTGTCCGAGCGCGCGATAGTCGGGCCGGAAATCGTGGCCCCATTGGCTGACGCAATGCGCCTCGTCGATGGCGATGAGCGCAATCGGGCATGTGGTCAGGAAATCGAGGAAGCCCTGCGCGAAGAGGCCTTCGGGCGAGACGTAGAGGAGATCGAGCTGGCCTTCGCGCAGGGCGTCGAGCTTTTCGCGGCGCACATTTGGATCGATGGTGGAGTCGAGGCGCGCTGCGGCGACGCCGGCGCTGCGCAGCGCTGCGACTTGATCCTGCATTAGCGCGATCAGCGGCGAGACGACGAGGCCGACGCCGTCGCGCTGGATCGCCGGGATCTGATAGCAGAAGCTTTTGCCGCCGCCGGTCGGCAACACCGCGACGACGTCGCGGCCATCGAGCACTTCGCTGATGACGTCGGCCTGTAGTCCGCGAAAGTCAGCGTGGCCGAAGACGCGCTGCAGCGTTTCGCGGGCGGCGGTGAGATCGCGACTCATTGCGCGTTCATGCCCGATCCATCCCATCCCCGCGAGGGGAGGGGGCAGGTGGTGGGGAGGAACTCCGCCGCGTAGGAGTCAGATTTTGTTGTGCGCGAGATGGCGAGCGTCGCGCTTCACCCCGCCCCCAACCCCCTCCCCTCAAGGGGAGGGGGATATTTTGTGCAATCCCAAGGCGCCGAAACAAATCGCGGCTTGACCGGCCCAATAGATCATCCAGCCGGCGAAGCTGCGCCCGTACGCGAACGTTGGGTCGGGATCGGGGTGGAACATGTTCCAGGCGACGAAGCCGTCCGAGATGAAGAAGAGCACCGCGCCGAGCATGACGAGCCAGCGTGTGGCGGGGAGCGTGAAAGAGCAGAGCGCCATCAACGTCAGCACGCCGGTGTAAACCGCGAGCGGCGCGAACATGGCGTTGTCGCGCGGCACCAAGAGCGACGTCATGACGAACGCCGCCGCGATCAGCGCAAGCGCGCCGATGAAGCGCGGCGGGCTCTTCAATGCTGCGCCGATGCCGAGGCCGCCGCGCAGCCAGAGCGTGATGTAAAAGAGATGCCCGATCAGAAACGCGAACGCGCCGTAGAGAAACGTGTCCGGGCTCCAGGCAAGCAGCGCATCGCCGAGCGCGCCGAAGAGAAGGCCGGCGGCGAGGAGGCGTGAGCACGCGAGGAGCGCGACGAGGCCGAGGATGATGATGCCGGAGGCTTTGAAGATTGTGCCGACGATGAATGGCGGCTCGCCGGCGTAGAGCGATGAGCCGTACGCGCCGTACGCGCCGGCGAGGATCGCGGAGAGGACGAGGAGAATCGTTCTGAGCGCCATCACGATATTCCGCCAATCCTAATGGAGATCGCAATCAAGGCCACCTGTGCGACAACTGCCGTGACCGCACCGAGGAAGAACAATGCCAGGGCTTTCGATCTTCCGAGCGCGATTTGCGCTGCGGAGTCAGGCCGCTTAAGGAGATGTTCGGTGTAGTACCACAAGGCGCCGGCCAATGCGGCGAACGTCGCCATGCCGACGAAAGAAAGAACACCGCGCACAGGATTTGGCCAGGAATAGACTCTTGCGACGATCGCCAATCCGTTAAGAACTAGACCGAGCGCAAAAGACACGCGTCCGATCACAGCTCAGTCTTTCCGCGCTGGTTGTGCATAGCCGAGTTTTTCGTTCAAAGCGCTCAGCAAACTCTGCGCGATATCGGCGATCACGCCGCCTGGTGGAAACACCGCTGCCGCGCCCATGTCTTTTAGCGTTTGGACGTCTTCTGGCGGGATGACGCCGCCGATGACGATCATGATGTCGCTGCGGCCGCGCTGTTCGAGCGCTGCACGCAAAGCTGGCGTCAGCGTCAGGTGGCCGGCGGCGAGGGATGACACGCCGACGATATGGACGCCGCTGGCGATGGCTTGATCGGCGACTTCTTCGGGTGTCGCGAACAAGGGCCCGATTTCGACGTCGAAGCCGAGATCGCTGAACGCGGAAGCCACAACCTTCTGGCCGCGATCGTGGCCGTCCTGGCCCATTTTCGCGACCAGGATTTTCGGGCGCTTGCCTTCGGCTTCCTGGAACGCAGCGACGCTTTGGCGCGCGCGTTCGACGGCGGTGTCGTTCGACGCTTCGCGCGCGTAGACGCCGGTGACGAGGCGGATCGGTGGCTGGTGGCGATTAAACGCGCGTTCGAGCGCGGATGACATTTCGCCGACCGTGGCTTTGGCGCGCGCGGCTTTGACGGCGAGGTCCAGAAGGTTCGGCTTCCCTTGGACCGCCGGCGTCCCCGCCGGCGAGACGCCGGCGGTCCAAGAGGCAGCCGCTGTCAGCGCTTCGAGTGCTGCATCCACTTCCACCTGTTTCCGCTCGCGCTTCAAGCGATCCAGCTTTTCAAGCTGCATGGCGCGCACCTTGGCGTTATCGACCTTCAGCACCGGAATGTCTTCCGGCTCGGTCGGCTTGAATTTGTTCACGCCGACAATGGTCTGATGCCCCGTATCGATGCGCGCTTGCGTGCGCGCGGCGGCTTCTTCGATGCGGGCTTTCGGCAAGCCCTGGTCGATCGCTTGCGCCATGCCGCCGAGCTTTTCGACTTCTTCGATATGCGCCCAGGCTTTCGCGGCGAGATCGGCGGTGAGGCGTTCGACGTAGTATGAGCCGCCCCACGGATCGGCGGGACGCGTCACGCCGCCTTCGCTTTGCAGCAGGATTTGCGTGTTGCGGGCGATGCGGGCGGAGAAGTCGGTTGGGAGCGCGAGCGCTTCGTCGAGCGAATTGGTGTGCAGCGATTGCGTGCCGCCGTATGCGGCGGCCATGGCTTCGACGCAGGTGCGGACGGCGTTGTTGTAAACGTCCTGCGCGGTGAGCGACCAGCCGCTGGTCTGGCAGTGCGTACGCAGCGCGCGGGATTTGTCGTCCTTCGGATTGAACTGCGCCGTCAGCTTCGACCAGAGGAGCCGCGCCGCGCGCAGCTTCGCGATCTCCATGAACGGGTTCATGCCGATCGCCCAGAAGAACGAGAGGCGCGGCGCGAACTTGTCGATATCCAAACCGCCCGCGATGCCGGCGCGGATGTACTCGACGCCATCGGCCAGTGTGTAGGCGAGCTCGAGGTCCGCCGTCGCGCCGGCTTCTTGCATGTGATAGCCGCTGATCGAGATCGAATTGAACTTCGGCATCTCGGCGGCGGTGTAAGCGAAGATGTCCGAGACGATCCGCATGGACGGCTTGGGCGGATAGATGAAGGTGTTCCGCACCATGAATTCTTTGAGGATGTCGTTCTGGATCGTGCCGCTGAGCTTAGCGTGCGGCACGTTCTGCTCTTCGCCGGCGACGATATAGAGCGCCATGATTGGCAACACCGCGCCGTTCATCGTCATCGACACGCTCATCTGGTCGAGCGGAATGCCGTTGAACAAGGTGCGCATGTCGAGGATCGAGTCGATCGCCACACCCGCCATGCCCACATCGCCGACGACGCGCGGGTGATCTGAGTCGTAGCCCCGGTGGGTGGCGAGATCGAAGGCGATGGAGAGGCCCTTCTGACCGTGGGCGAGATTGCGGCGGTAGAAGGCGTTGGAATCCTCAGCCGTCGAGAAGCCAGCGTACTGACGGATCGTCCACGGCTGTTGGACGTACATGGTCGGATACGGACCGCGCCCGAACGGCGCCATACCGGGGAAGCCGTCGACAAAATCGAGGCCCGCTCGATCGGCGGCGGTGTAGGCGGTCTTCACCGCGATGCCTTCCGGCGTCAGCCATGGCTCGCCAAGGGACACGGCGAGCGGCTCTGTTCCGACGGAGAGCGGGAGGGTGGTGAAGTCAGGTAAGGTCATGTGCCGACATGCTGTTGAAGGGATGCGCGCTCCGAGAATGGACGGATTGCGTTTTCTATGGTGATGCGCTGACGCACTAGCGGCTTGAGTTGCGCGGTGATGAAGTCGGCGATGGCGCCGACCAGAGCTGGACCGCCGAAGAGGATCAGAGCCCTCAAGAGATAGGATTCAGGTTCGAAGGGGGTGAAAGCGAAACCCAACGCGGCGAGGACCGCCAAGACCTTCACAACGAAGGCTGGTCGATAGGCGCGATCGATGTCGGCCTTGGCGCGGTGAAGCGTCTGGTACGCTGAAAGCCAACGCTCAGGTGGGTCGTGTGGTAGTGCGGGCGACAGTACGGCGAGCGCTGCATCGACTTCAGAGGGTGTGGGCGCCGGGGTCATTCGGTTGGCTCTGTGCTCAAAGCAAACGCCGCCAGCGCAGCCACGTCGGTGTCGAACGGGACTTTTGAGAAATCCGGGAGAGTCACGCGCGTTTCTCCGCGCGTCTCAGTACATTCCAGACGTTTAGTGCGCCCGAAAGTCGCCGCTCATCGTCGATCGGGCGCGGTCCCCGCAGGACGAATTCCACCACCGAAGTGAAGAGCCACGCGGGGACAAGGGCAACCGCGACATACAAATGCGGATCCAGCCAGCCTAGCTGCCGTCCAACTGCGACCACGACTACTGACAACGCGATTATTGGCAGTGCGATTTGCAGGCGGGCGAGGGCCCGGCGCATGGCCGCGCGTTCAACTATGGCATGCGCGTCTTCCAAACCGCGCCAACTCGAGGCGCTCTCGATCCGTGCGATCGATTCCTGCGTTTCCTTGCTCAATGGCGGATAGGGGAACGGATGCTTCATGTTCAGCTCCCTGCGCCTTGTGACGAAGCGAAGGCGGCGAGAGCCGCCGCGTCGCCGCGAAACGCGTTCAGATCAATCGGGCCGTCGACGCCGCGGCGGTGGCCGCGATTGTGGTGTTGCCAGATGATCCAGTCGCGCTGGCGGAAGCGTGGTTCGACGCCGATCGAGCGGATCCAGAAGCGTTCGCCTTGCAGGTCGGTCAGGTGCGCGTCGTGAAACTCGCGCGTGGTGTAGATGATGGGGCGCACGCCGTAATGCGCTTCGAGGCGATCCATAAAGGTGCGCGCCTCGGCGATGACGTCCGGCATGGTCGGGCCTTCGCGGCACGGACCCATGTGTTCGAGATCGACGGCAGGCGGCAGCGCGCCTTCGACGCGCGGCACGACGGTGATGAAGTTTGACGCTTGCCGCGCGCCGGGCTGGCAGAGCGTGAAGAAGTGATAGGCGCCGCGATAGAGGCCAGCGGCTTCCGCTTCACGCCAATTGTATTCGAAGCGCGTGTCGACGTGATCGGCGCCTTCCGTGGCCTTGATGTAGGCGAAGGCGACGTTGTCGGCGGCGAGTGTCGGCCAATCGATCGCGCCTTGATGGTGCGAGACGTCGACGCCCTGAATGTAGCGGCTCGCCCACGGCGTCCACCAGCCGCCCGCGACGGCCGCGACGATCGCGGCGGCGAGCGCGGCGCCCACGGCGAGTGCGATCACAACGCGGTTCATTGAACGCCCAGTGCTGCGTGTAGCGTCTCAAGTTCTTTCAGCGCGTTTTGGCCGGCGTAGATGAATTGATCGACGCCCGCGTCGCGCAACGCGGTTTCGCGATCGCCTGGCTTGCCCGCAAGCAGCACCCAAGCGGCGCCTGCCGCCTTAAGGCGCTGCGCGGCGTTTTCAGCGTGTTCGGCGTAGCACGCGTCGGTGCTGGCGATGACGGCGACGCGCGCTTTCGAGGCGCGGAAGGCGTCGATGAGCGCTTCCATCGTGGCGTGCGCGTCTTCTGGGCCAACGGCGCCGACGCCGCCTGCCGCGAACAGATTGCGCGCCCATTGCGCGCGCGGGCCGAACTCGGCGAGCGTCGCCATGTTGGCGAAGAAGACGCGCGGCGATGTGGCTTCGGCTTTGGCGCGGAGCGTCTCGAACGGCTCGGCCCAGCGGATGGGGGCGAATGCGGCGGGTGACACACACGCATCTCCGGCTGGTGGCGCATCATCACTGGGCCCCGAGTATGCGTGTGTGTCACCCGCGGCCAAGAACTCGGGCGGTTTGGCCCCAAGCAGCGGAAAGTCGGTGACGCCGGTAATTGTTTCGCGACGCGTGGCGATGGCGGCGCGGCGGCGGTCGCGCGCTTCGGCGACTTGCGTGCGCAGCAGATCGATTGGCGCGCTGTGCGCTCCCATTTGCTGCATCAGTGACCAAGCGCGCTCGGCGAGTTCACGCGTCAGCTTCTCGACAAACCACGCGCCGCCAGCGGGATCGGCGACGTGACCGAGGCGGCACTCTTCCGCGAGCACGAGTTGAGTGTTGCGCGCTACGCGGCGCCCGAACGCAGCCGGATGGCCCAGGGCGTCGGTGAGCGGGTAGGTGGTGATCTCGTCGGCGCCGCCGATGGCGGCGGCGAAGGCGGCAGTGGAGACGCGAAGGATGTTCGTCCACGCATCGTAGCGCGTCATCATGCGGCGCGAAGTTGAGGCGTGGATATACGCCGCCCGATGTTCCGGCGCGGCGTCCGAAGCTTCGAGCACCCGCGCCCAGCAAAGCCGCAGCGCGCGGAGCTTTGCGGCTTCGATCAGTGCATCAGGGCCGACCGATACGGCGAAGCTGATGGCGCGAGCGCTGTCTTCGATGCCCAGCGCACGCGTCTCGAGGCCACGCAGATAGGCGATGCCGCAATGGAGAGCGTAGGCGATCTCTTGCGCTTCGCTGGCGCCCGCCTCGTGGACGACGCGCGCGTCGACGCGCAGATAGCGGGCGTTGGGCAGGTCGCGCGTCGTTTGCGCGGTGAACAGATAGGCGGCAAGTGCGGCTTCGTCTTGTTCAACGCCGGTGCGGAGCTGTGCGCCCAGCGGATCGAGATTGAACGCCGTGCCGGGCGCGGCGACGCCTTTGAGCTTATCGCGCAGGAGCATCGCTGCACGCTCGCCGTGGACGCCGGCATCGAGTGAGACAGGCGCGGCTTCAAGAATGACACCGGACAGAACATGGTCGAGATCCGCCGCGGTCTTGATCGCAACGCCATCGCGCCCATCGGGATCGATCACCAGTTCGATCGCGCCGACGCCGCCTTCGAGATCGGCCAGAATCTCAGCGTTTGTGCGCGCCACATCCGGATGCGCGAAGCTTTGGCGCACGAGCCAACCGCTCTTGCCGCTGCCGCGCACGAACGGCGCCGCACCTGGCATTCCTGATAGGTCGGCCGCGGTGTGGATGTCGGACTCGCGATAGAGCGGCTCGAGCGGAATGCCGTCGGCGGTTTTGCCGACCAGGCGCTCCCAGCTTGCCCCCTTCAGCCCTTGCTCGACCAGGGCGCGCCAATCCGCTTCTTCGGCGGCTTCGCCCAGTTGCAAGGTGGTCTCAGACATTTCCGCTCCGCTTGACGCCATGTCAGGCATCGACGCGCTTTTGAACGCAGGCTACGCCTGATGGCAACCGGAGAAAATCATGGCTCTGCCGCCTCTGTTCGACAAGTTGCGTCTCCCAGCAGTGGGCGCCCCACAATTCATCATCGCCAACCCGGACCTGGTCATCGCCCAGTGCAAGGGCGGCATCGTCGGATCGTTCCCGGCGCTCAATGCGCGCCCGCAAGAACTGCTCGACGATTGGCTTTACCGCATCAAGGACGAATTGGCGGCCTATGACGAAGCTAATCCAGGCGCGCCGGCGGCGCCGTATGCGGTCAATCAGATCGTGCACAAGACGAACGAACGTTTGGAAGCGGACGTCGCGACGTGCGTGAAGCACCAGGTGCCGATCGTTATCACCTCGCTTGGCGCGCGGCCGGAAGTGAACGACGCGGTGCACTCCTATGGTGGCATCGTCTTGCACGATATCATCAACATCAAATTCGCCGAGAAGGCGCTTGAGAAGGGCGCCGATGGCCTCATCGCAGTGGCCGCCGGCGCGGGTGGGCACGCCGGCGCACTGTCGCCATTCGCGCTGGTGAGCGAGATTCGTCAGTTCTTCGATGGCCCGCTGCTGCTCTCAGGCGCTATTTCGACCGGGCGTGGGATTCTGGCGGCGCAGGCCATGGGCGCCGATCTCGCCTATATCGGCTCCGCCTTCATCGCGACGGCCGAAGCCAACGCACCCGAAGCCTATAAGCAAATGATCGTCGACTCGACGGCGGGCGACATCGTCTACTCGAACCTCTTCACCGGCGTGCTCGGCAATTATCTGAAGAAGTCGATCGTGAACGCTGGCCTCGATCCCGACAATCTCGAGCAAAGTGACGCCAGCAAGATGAAGTTCGGCGATAGCGGCTCGAAGGCGAAGGCTTGGAAGGACATTTGGGGCGCTGGGCAGGGTGTCGGCGGCGTGCACGAAATCGTACCGGCGGCTGACCTCATCGCGCGCTTGAAGCGCGAATACGATGAGGCAAAGCGGGGATTGTGCGCTCGCTAATCCTACATCTCTGAGGCGCTCGCGCCTTGAAAGATAAGGCGCGAGAGGCGGCGGCGCCTGAATCAATCCGACCGCGCCCTGGCGCGCTTAAGCTTCTCACTCAAACGAGGAGCTTCATGACCATCCCCACACCACCGCTCGAAAAAGCCGCCATCCAGTCGCTGACGCTGCGCAGCGCGGCCGTTATCGCCATCGCCGCCGCCGCCGATCGCTTGGGCATCGTTTTGCCCGAAGGCGCCGCGCAGGAGATCGCCGGTTCGCTGATCGATCTCATCGTCACGCTTGGCCTGATCGGCGTCGCCATCGGCCGCACCCGCGCCCGTACACCGATCGTTTGAGGATAGATCACATGCGCCATCCCCTGCGCGTGCTCGCTCTGGCGTGCGCGCTGACCTTAACGCCTGCTTGCGCCGCGCTCCAACTCGGGCAGACCCGTATCGAGAATCCGATCGCCGCGGCTCAGACAATCGATCAGCGCGCCTATGCTTTGCTACACAGCTATGCGGCGATCGTGGAGGAGGCGACCGACATCGTCGCCGATCCGGCAACGCCGCTCGCGTTCAAGCGCGCTCTTGGTCAGGCGGAGCGCGCGGCGACGCCGGCGGCCGAGACGCTGCAGATCGCGGTGACCGCCTACATGCGCGCCCGCGCCGATTTCGATGCGGCCTCGACCGCAAGCCAAACCACGATCCAGCGCACCGCCACCGCGCTCAGCATCGCGGCCCGCCGCCTCAACGAGGCGGTCGCCGCCGCTCAAGCGCCGATCGCTGAACTTGAAGGTCTCGTCCGCGCCCGTCGCGGCTGAAGGAGATAGTCCCATGCTCAACCTCTTGCTGCAGTTGCAGCTCCTGCTCGCGGCGCTCTCGGCATTTCTGCCGCTGGTGCCGGGAGAGCATCGTGTCCGCGCCGCCGAAATTCTGGACGTCGCCGCCAAGGCGCTGGCCGCCGGCGGTTCCATTGCCGGCAATGTCGATGATCTGGCCGTGAAGCTCGCCGCTATCCGCGCCGAAGTGGAGGCGATGGTCGCGAGCGGCGCCGGCGTCAGCGCCGAGCAAGTGGAGGCAGCGATGGCGCGTGTGCGCGCTGCCTCCGCCGCGTTCCGCGCCGCGCTCCAGACTGCGGAGGCCGAGGCCACCTGAAGCCTCCGCACAGGGGAGGCGCCTGAGCGTCCGGCAGCCGCGCCCCCCGGCCATCGGTTGACCTCGGCGCCTCCCCGCTCTTTTGTGCGCGCCATGAGCCAATTCATTCTCGCCATCGACCAGGGCACGACGTCGACGCGCGCCATTGCTTTCGATCTCGATTTCCAACCCAAGGCCACCGCGCAGGTGGAACTGCAACAGCACTATCCTCAGCCCGGCTGGGTTGAGCACGATGCGGAGGAGATTTGGGCGGCGACGTTGAAGGTTTGCCGCGAGGCGATCGAGAAGGTAGGCGGCGCGGCCAACATCGCCGCCATCGGCATCACCAATCAGCGCGAGACAACGGTGGTGTGGGATCGCAAGACTGGAGCGCCGGTTCACAAGGCGATTGTCTGGCAGGATCGGCGCACATCTGACGTTTGCGCTGCGCTGCGAGAAGGTGGCCACGAAAAGACGGTGCAGGACGCAACTGGCCTGCTGCTCGATCCATATTTTTCCGCCACCAAAATCGCTTGGATACTGGATCGCGATCCGGCTCTGCGCGCCCGCGCTGACAAAGGCGAGCTGGCTTTCGGCACCGTCGAAACATTCCTGGTGTGGCGCCTGACGAACGGCGCCTCGCATGTCTCGGATGTCACCAACGCCGCGCGCACGCTGCTCTATGACTTCAACAGGCGTGATTGGAGCGACGCGATGTGCGCGCTCTTTAAAGTGCCGCGCGCGATGTTGCCAAGAACCGCCGCGTGCGACGCGCATTTCGGCGATGCGGATGCTGCGCACTTCGGCCGCGCCATCCCAATTCATGGCATGGCGGGAGATCAGCAGGCCGCGCTCGTCGGTCATGGCTGCTTCAAGCCCGGCATGGCTAAGTGCACATTCGGCACCGGCGCGTTTCTGGTGATGAACATGGGCGACGCGCCGCCCAAATCGAAAAACAGGTTGCTCGGCACGGTCGGCTACCAGGCGGGCGGCGCCTTTGCATACGCGCTGGAAGGTTCGATCTTTTCTGCTGGCGCAACCATACAATGGCTGCGCGATGGCTTGAAGCTGATCAAGAATTCCG
This sequence comes from Hyphomonadaceae bacterium, assembly GCA_050184605.1. Taxonomy (GTDB): domain Bacteria; phylum Pseudomonadota; class Alphaproteobacteria; order Caulobacterales; family Aquidulcibacteraceae; genus Vitreimonas. The sequence goes on from JBFXAE010000001.1 coordinate 492,410, forward strand.
CCGAGTCCGAAGCGATCGCGTCGAGCCTTGCCGACAATGGCGGCGTCTATCTTGTGCCGGCGTTTGCGGGCCTCGGGGCCCCGCAATGGAACGCAGAGGCCCGCGGTACGATCATCGGGCTCACGCGCGACTCGCGCCTGGAGCACATCGTGCGCGCGGGATTGGAGGCGGTCGCGTATCAAACCGCCGATCTGCTCGATGCGTTGCGCGCGGACGGCGCGCCGAAAATTGAATCGCTGCTGATCGATGGCGGCCTCACGGCGAACGCCTGGGCGATGCAATTTCTGGCCGACATCTGCGACGTCGAGGTCGCACGGCCGCAATTCCAGGAAGTCACCGCCCTTGGCGCGGCAAAACTCGCGGCGTCAGGCGCCGGACTTATTGCGTCGCTCGATGGCGCGGGCGCTGCGCCAAGTGCGCGTTGGACGCCACAAATGCGTGCGCCGGATCGCGACAGGTTGCGCGCGGGCTGGCGCGCCGCGGTCGCCGCGGCCCTGGCTGCGGCGAAAGCGGCCTGATGGCCGCTTTCTTCAAGCCTAAGGTTGCGTGGCGCGGGGCATCAGCTTAAGTGCCGCGCTTCGCGAGCCCGTAGCTCAGTCGGTAGAGCATCTGACTTTTAATCAGAGGGTCGCGGGTTCGAATCCCGCCGGGCTCACCATTTCTACATCGACCCCGCTGCGCCCTCCGGGACCGGCTCTGACGCTGGCGCCGCGTTTGGCTCGACCGCAGGCTCAGCTGTGCGCTCTGGCGGGGCGGGCGCTGGCGGCAAGGCTTCCGGGGCGGCTTCGGGGAGCGCTTCGGGCGCGACCTGGTAGCCTGCGTCAGCCATCCGCTGTTCCTCTATAACTTCCGGCACAAGCGCTGTTCGAGGTTGCTGGGTGTACCAGGCGTAGCCCAGTCCGGCGGCGCCGAGCATGGCGGCGAGCAAGACTACGCGAAGCACTGCGCCGCTGCGGTCGTGGTGCATTGGCGGCGGCGTGTCGGGGTCTGTATCATTGATTTCGGGCATATTTTTCTCCAAAGCGGCGGGGGCTTCTGGAGGCAAACTCAGGGTTCAGCGCCGGGTTCCCGTTCCCCGGCGGTCACAGCGCTGTGACGACCAGGCCACAAGATCGTGGAAATGCCGTCCCGGGGCGCCGATGACGCTGGCCGAATGAGGATCTCTGCATAAAGCTGCCGGCCTCCTCGAGTTTTTGGCGGGGGAGGTCCTCGGGTCTTGGAGACCCTCGAGGGCGACGCGCAGGGGCGATGAGGGGACGGGGCCGCACCGGGAGGGGTGCGGCCCCACTTCATTGTTCCCCTGTTTTGTGGATTTTATTACCCCTCCGCAATGAGCGGCACAAAATCAACGCTCCCCCAGAAAAATTCCCCCGAGGCCTTGTGTTTGATGGACTTCCTCGGTTCGGGGCGCCAAAAATCGCTTCAACGACCACGGACGGGGATCAAAACGGCGGCAAGGCCGTTATGTTCACCGCACCGGGTCGCAGGCGCGCACCGCGCGACGAGACTGCGTTGCGAGCGCAGGGGATCCTTTGAGAGGGGTGAATATGAAATCGCGCATCACCAAGACTGTCGCGCTTGCGGCATTGATGGCAGGCGCTGCTGGCGTCGCCAACGCTACTGAAGGCTGGTACGGCCGTGGCGATATCGGTTGGTCGTTCGACGGCGAGATCGACGTCAGTGACGACTACGCCAATTACGAGTTCGGCTCTTCGACGCTTGAGCATGACTGGTCGCAGCATCTCGGCCTCGGCTACGCGTTCCAGAACGGCTTCCGTCTGGAAGGTGAACTCGGCCACCGCTTCAACCAGATCGAGCCGACTGCGACGATCGACGCGGGCGGCGACGTCCACGCTTGGTCGGCGATGGCCAATTTGTTCTATGACTTCAACCGCGGCGGCGCTCTTGAGCCGTATATCGGCGTCGGTGTCGGCGCTGCGCGTTTGAACTACAACGTCAACGACCATTCTTCGACCACCTACGCTGAAGGCGAAGACACGGTTCTGGCTTATCAAGGTCTCGTCGGCTTCGCCGTCGGCCTTAGTGAGCAGTGGGACCTCGACGTCGGTTATCGCTATTTCGTCGCTGAAGGCGCCGAAGGCGACGGCAGCGACGTTGGTACCGTCACCACGCCGTTCACGACCGATGCGGACTATGAGCACCAAGCTCTGACCGTTGGTCTGCGGTACCAGTTCGCAGCGCCGGCTCCGCCGCCGCCGCCGCCCCCGCCGCCGCTTCCGCCTCCGCCTCCGCCGCCGCCTGTGGCTGCTGCGTGCCCGACGTCGGAGTTCGTCGTGTACTTCGAGTGGGATCGCTCGAACCTCAACCAAGCAGCGTTGGAAACCATCGATGCCGCGGTCAACCGCGCGCGTCAGTGCAACGTCGCCGGCACGGTCGTCGTCGGTCACACCGACACGTCGGGTTCGCCGACCTACAACCAAGGCCTGTCGGAGCGTCGCGCTTCGGTGGTCCGTGACGCCCTCGTGGCGCGCGGAATGGCCGCTGGTTCGATCCAGACGCAAGCGCGTGGCGAAACCGACCTCGCCCGCCAGACGCGCGACGGCGTGCGTGAGCCGCTGAACCGCCGCACGGCGGTGACGATCACGTTCCGCTAATCGCCTAAGCGATCTGAACTAAGCGCAGGCCCGGCGAAAGCCGGGCCTGTTGCTTTGCGGGGGTGTAGTGGTTGTTTCGCTTGATCCGGGGCGCCGCCAATTGCGCCGGAAACCGCAGCCCCCATCTTGCGTTGGCGGTGCGTATATCTGCGTTTGATTTTCGCTATCCAAGCGATTTAGCGGGTGTGGCAAAAATTGGTTAACGGGTGCGCCGGCAGCGCGCTAGAAGGGGCATCCAACGGTCAAGCAAAAAGGCTGACCGTGTGGGGCCATATGCACAAGGGGACTGTCTAATGACATCGAAACTGAAGCGCACGCTCGCGCTTGCGGCGCTCATGGGCGCGGCGTCCGTACCGGGCGTGGCGAACGCGACTGAAGGTTGGTACGGACGCGCCGATGTGGGCATGAGCATTGATGGCCAGCTCGACGGCGAAGTCGCGGATGGCAATGACACCGCCACGTTCAACCCGGATCTTGAAGACGGTTGGCTCGGCGATGTTGGCATCGGCTACGGCTTCGCCAACGGATTCCGCATCGAGGGCGAACTCTCGTATCGCAACAACAGCTTCGACCCGAGCTTCGTGGCGGATCCCATCGATGAAGACGTTAGCGGTTCGGTGAACACATGGGGCCTGATGGCCAACCTGTTCTATGACTTCAATCGCGGTGGCCGCATCCAACCCTACCTTGGTGTTGGCGCCGGTGCGGCGCGCCCGCGTGTGAAGATCGACGGCGCTAGCCGGGCCAGCGAAACTGTGTTCGCATATCAAGGTCTCGCCGGTGTTGGTTTCGCGCTGACAGATCGCACGACGCTCGATGTCGGCTATCGCTATTTCGTGGCGCCGGAAGTCGATATCTCGGATGCCTGGGGCCCGGGCTTCACTTCGGAAGTCGACTACGAACACCAAGCCGTGACGGTTGGCCTGCGTTGGCAGTTCGGCGGCGCCGAAGCGCCTGTTGCGCCCGTCGTGCAGCAAACCCCGCCGCCTCCGCCGCCGCCTCCGCCGCCGGCTGCGTGCCCGACGTCGGAGTTCGTCGTGTACTTCGAGTGGGATCGCTCGAACCTCAACCAAGCAGCGTTGGAAACCATCGATGCCGCGGTCAACCGCGCGCGTCAGTGCAACGTCGCCGGCACGGTCGTCGTCGGTCACACCGACACGTCGGGTTCGCCGACCTACAACCAAGGCCTGTCGGAGCGTCGCGCTTCGGTGGTCCGTGACGCCCTCGTGGCGCGCGGAATGGCCGCTGGTTCGATCCAAACGCAGGCGCGTGGCGAAACCGACCTCGCCCGCCAGACGCGCGACGGCGTGCGTGAGCCGCTGAACCGCCGCACGGCGGTGACGATCACGTTCCGCTAATCGCCTAAGCGATCTGAGCTAAGCGCAGGCCCGGCGAAAGCCGGGCCTGTTGCTTTGCGGGGTGTCCGGGGTGGACACTTTCGATGCCCGTAGGGTACCCCGGCCTCATGTCCGCCAGCACACTTGCATCAGCATCGCGCACCGCCTGGGGCGCTGACATCGAGCCGCTGCTTGAGGGGCTGGAGAGCGAGGGCGAGAACCTCGCGTCGCGCACCGAGAGCTGGTCTGCGATCAATTCCGGTTCGTTCGAACTTGCCGGCTTGGCGGCCATGCGTGCGCCTCTGATCGATGCCGTTGCCGAACTGCCGGCGACGCCGGAACTCGTCGATCTCGCCCCGTCGCAACGCGTGCGCGCCGACGGCGAGGTGATCGATGTTCAACATGGCGCCTGCATTCGTGTGCGCGTGCGTCCTGAGGCGCCGATCCAAGTGGCGCTGACCGGCCACTACGACACGGTCTTTCCCGCCGCGCATCCGTTCCAAAAACCGTGGCGCGAGGGCGATGTGCTGCGCGGGCCGGGCGTTGCCGACATGAAAGGCGGCATCAACGTGATGCTCGCGGCACTGAAGGCGTTCGAGGCGCTGCCGGGCGGCAAGCGCGTCGGCTACGAAGTGCTGCTGAGCCCGGACGAAGAGATCGGCTCGATGGGGAGTGCGCCGCTGCTGGCTGAACTCGGCGCCCGCGCGCACTTGGGGCTCACCTATGAGCCCGCGCTTGCCGACGGCGCGTTGGTCGATGCGCGCAAAGGGTCAGCGAATTTCCACCTCGCCGTGAGGGGCCGCGCAGCGCACGTTGGCCGCGCCTTTGCCGATGGCCGCAGCGCAGTTCTGGCGGCGGCTCAAGCGGCGCTCGCGCTGAATGCTCTCAATGGCGCGCGTGACGGCGTGACCTTCAATGTCGGCGCGATTGATGGCGGGAGCGCGGTGAACGTTGTGCCCGAGCGCGCGGTGCTGCGCTTCAATGTGCGTGTCCCGGATGCGGATGGCGCCGCCTGGGCCGAAGCCGAAGTGCGGCGCATCGCGCGCGAAACTGACGCACGCGATGGTATAGAGGCGCATCTGCACGGTGGTTTTACGCGCCCGCCGAAGCCGCTCAACGATCAGCAGCGCACGATGGTGGCGTGGACGCGGCAAGCCGGCGCCGCTCTTGGTCTCGATCTCAAATTCCAGCCGTCCGGCGGCGTATGCGAAGGCAACAACCTCGCCGCCGCGGGGTGCCCCAATATCGATACGCTTGGCCCTTGCGGCGGCGGGCTTCACAGCGACCAAGAGTTCGCGCTGATCTCGAGTTTCGCGGAGCGGGCAAAGCTCTCCTTCTTGTTGCTCGCCGGGCTTGAGCGCGGCGTGTTCGATGTGCGGAGCCTTCGCTCGTGAGTGCGCCTGCTTATGTCATGCGCGCTGCGGGCCCGACCGACCTTGAAGGCTTCAAGCAATTGCGTGAGATAGCCGGCGCAGGCTTCACCAGCCTCATGCTCGACGACAAAGCGATGGCCGCGAAGCTTGAGCTTTCCGAGCAAAGCTTCGCTTCACCGGCGGCGACCGCAGGCGCGGAACGCTATTTCATCGCGCTTGAGCACATCGCCACCGGCGTGCTGGCGGGATGTTGTGGCGTGAAATCGACGATCGGTGAGACGCCGCCTTTCTTCAATTTTCGCATGTTCACCGAGGCGCAATCCTCGATCGCCGTGAACCGGCGTTTCGACATGCGCGTACTCATCGGCGTCAACGATTTCACCGGCTGCAGTGAAGTAGGCTCACTGTTCGTGCGCCCCGAGCACCGCGCCGCCGGTGTCGGCCGTGCGCTGGCGCAGAACCGCTACATGCTGATGGCCACGCAGCCTCAGCGCTTTCGTCAGCAGGTCGTCTCCGAACTTCGCGGCGTCGTTTATCCAGATGGGGTGTCGCCGTTCTGGGAAGCGATTGGCCGGCATTTCTTCAGGATGGATTTTGCCGAAGCCGACAAGCTCAGCGCCATCACCGACAACCAATTCATCCTCGATCTCATGCCGCAGCACCCGATCTATGTGGACTTGTTGCCGGAGGCGGCGCGCGACGTAATTGGCAGGTGCCATAAGGACGGCGAGGGCGCCCGCAAATTGCTGGAATGGGAGGGCTTCTCCTTCTCCAATGTCGTCGACATCTTCGACGGCGGCCCGCTTATGAGCGTTCAACGCGACAACATCCGGACATTGCGCGAGTCAAAACGTGTGAAGATTGAGCCGGCTGCTGCCATGACGGGCGCCAAGCGGGCCTTGATTGCCGTGCCGAGCATCCAAAATTATCGCTGTGTGGCGGCGCATGCGGCCGTTGCGAATGGTGTGGCGCAGGCCGATCCAGCCGTGCTCGCTGCGCTTAAGCTTGAGGCCGGCGCCGACGTTTTGGTTTGGACAGACGATGCGCACTGAAATCTACATCGGCGGCGCTTGGCGAAAAGGCCATGGTGAAGCCTTTGCTTCCTACGATCCGGCGACTGGCGATAAGGTCTGGGAAGGTCACGCCGCCAACGAAGATGATGTGGCGGAAGCGATGGCCGCCGCGCGGCTCGCGTTTCCGGCATGGTCGCGGCGCCCGGTTGAAGAGCGCATCGCCATCGTGCGCGCTTTCGCCAAGGAAATCGAAAATCGCAGCGACGAGATTGCGCGGACGATCAGCCGCGAAATGGGCAAGGTGACTTGGGACGCCAAGGGCGAAGTCGTCGCCATGATCGGCAAGATTGAGATCTCGATCCGCGCGCAGGCCGAGCGCGCCGGCCATCGCGAAGAGAAAGCCGCCTTTGGCGCCATGACACTTTCGCATCACGCGCACGGCGTGTTGGGCGTGTTTGGTCCGTTCAATTTCCCGGGCCATTTGCCGAATGGCCACATTGTGCCCGCGCTGCTCGCTGGCAATTGCGTGCTGTTCAAGCCGAGCGAAATGACGCCGGGCGTCGGCGCGCTTATGGTCGAAGCATGGGAAACAGCCGGCTTGCCGGCGGGCGTTCTGAACCTCTTGCAAGGCGGACGCGAGACGGGCGCGGCGCTGTTGGATTCGCACGGCCTCAACGGCGTGCTTTTCACCGGGTCGGCGCACACTGGCGCGCTCATTCATAAGAAGTTCGCCGGCCGCCCGGATGTGATCCTGGCGCTCGAACTTGGCGGCAACAATCCGCTGATCGTGTGGCCGCCCGTGGATGTGAAAGCGGCAGCGAACCTCATCGTGCACTCGGCCTTCGCCACCAGCGGGCAGCGCTGCTCTTGCGCGCGGCGCTTGATTGTGCCGCAAGGCCCGGAGGGCGATGCGATTGTTGCGGCGCTCGCTGAACTAACGCCGCAAATTGGCGTCGGCCCCGCGACGCAAACGCCGGAGCCGTTCCTCGGCCCGCTGGTCAACGCGCACGCGGCTGAGCGCGCCGTGAAGTTCGAGCAAGGGCTGATCGCCATGGGCGGCAAGCCGATTGTGCCGGTGAAGCGCGACGGCGCCTATGTGCATCCCGCGATTATCGATGTGACTGGCCTTACCCCGCCGGATGAAGAATTGTTCGGTCCGGTGCTGCAGGTCTATCGCGCGCCGGACTTCGATCATGCGCTCGATCTGGCGAACGCGACGCGATTTGGACTTGCTGGCGGCTTGATTAGCGACGATCCGGCGCTTTGGGCGCGTGTGAAGAATGAGATGCGCGCCGGCGTCTTGAACTGGAACCGGCCGACAACCGGCGCGTCCGGCGCAATGCCGTTCGGCGGGCCTGGCCTTAGCGGTTCACTTCGGCCGAGCGCCTATTATGCGGCGGATTACGTGGCGTTTCCCGTAGCGACGCAGCTCTCCGAAAAGGCGGCGCCGATCACAGCGCCGGGTTTGCCGTCTTGAGCGGCGCCGAGGAGATCAATTTCGACGGTCTCGTCGGCCCGACGCACAATTACGCCGGCCTTTCCGAAGGCAATCTCGCGTCAGCGCGCAACGCCAACATGCTGGCGCGCCCGCGCGAGGCGGCGTTGCAAGGATTGGCGAAGATGCAGCGCTTGCGTGCGCTCGGTCTGAGCCAAGGCGTGCTGCCGCCGCATGAGCGGCCAAATATCACCTGGCTGCGGTCGCTGGGGTTCACTGGTTCTGACGGCGAAGTGTGGGAGCGCGCGTGGCGCACCGAGCCGACGATTGCGCGCGCGGCGCTGGCCGCATCGGCGATGTGGGCCGCCAACGCCGCCACCATTTCACCGAGCGCCGATTGCGCCGATGGTCGTCTGCACGCGACTGTCGCCAATTTACAGACGATGCTGCATCGCATTTTGGAGGGTGAGCAGACCGAACGCACATTGCGCCGCCTTTTGCCTGACCAAACGCGCTTTTCCGTGCATCCCGCGCTACTGGCCCACGAGGCGCTCTCGGATGAAGGCGCGGCCAACCATATGCGAATGGCGGCGAACGCTGGCGCTCCTGGCGTCGAGATTTTCGTCTATGGCAGGAAGGCGAGTGAGACGAAGCAGGGCTTCCCGGCGCGGCAAACGCTCGAAGCCTGTCAGGCCATTGCGCGTAATCATACCCTTGATGCTGGGCATACAGTCTTCGCGCGCCAAGCGCCGGAAGCGATCGACGCCGGCGCGTTTCACAACGACGTCGTGGCTGTCGCGCACGAGCATGTGCTCTTCCATCACGAGGACGCGTTCGCCGATAAGGCAGCGCTCTATGCCGAAGTGCGGGCCAAGGCGCAGGGGTTCGATCCTGTGTTCGTGGAGGTCCCGCGAGATCGCGTCGGGCTCGATGATGCGGTGACGTCGTATCTGTTCAATTCGCAATTGCTGCGTTTGCCCGGCGCGCAATCGCTTACGTTGATTGCGCCCACGGAGGTCCGCGAGAACAACAAGACTGCCGCTTATGTCGCCGAGATGATCGCCAAGCCCGATGCCGCGATCGGGCGGGTGGAGTATGTCGAGGTCCGGGAGAGTATGCGCAATGGCGGCGGGCCCGCGTGCTTGCGCCTACGCATCGTGATGACGCCGCAAGAGCGCGCGGCGGCGGCGCAGGGCCTCTTTCTGGATGATGCGCTGGCGGCAAAGCTGGAGGCCTGGATCAAAAAACACTATCGCGAGGAGCTCGCGCCTGCGGATTTGGGCGATCCCAGTTTGGTGCAGGAAACGCAAACGGCGCTCGACGAGCTGACCCGCATCCTGCCACTCGGCGCCGATTTCTATCCATTTCAGCGCGCCTAAAGCAAATCGGCGGCCGCATCGCTGCGACCGCCGAACGCTTTCTCAGTGAGCTCAGCCGCTAGTTCACGACTTCCGGGCGGAGCTTGTATTCGCCGTCGTCCGTCTCATCGAACAGAAGGTCGATCGAGGGGTGTTCGACGGGTTCGCCGCTGTCGTCCGCGATCAGGTTTTGCTCGCTGACATAGGCGACGTAGTGGCTGTCAGAATTCTCTGCGAAGAGATGGTAGAAGGGCTGGTTGCGGTCCGGCCGCACGGGCTCGGGGATCGCTTGCATCCATTCCTCGGTGTTCGAGAACTCCGGGTCGACGTCGAATACGACGCCGCGGAACGGAAACAGCTTGTGCTTCACAACTTGGCCGATGGAGAATTTGGCTTCTTGCATCTTCTCCTCCTCTACTCCTTCCTCTTGCTCTCGCCTTAGTAAGGTATGGAGCGATAACGCCGCTCACAAGGATCGGTCCCAGCGCCGCGGGATGTGGACACGAATATGTGTCTTACGGACCGCGTTTTCGCCCGAACGGGGCGGAAAGCGGGCGAATCAAGGGTGTGTCGGCGGCGCCTTTCCGCTACGATCACAGTTGAATAGGCAGATTTGCAGAGCGGTGACGCTCTGCCGGATGAATTGACGATGAACAAGGATGGGCGGACGCAGGCGTCGCACGACGGCGCGCGTCCCGGCCCGCGGCAGCGACCGCCGATCTTCGCGGCGCTGGACCTGGGCACAAATAATTGCCGCCTCTTGATGGCGCAGCAGAATGGCGACGGCAGCTTGAAAGTTGTCGACGGTTTCTCCCGCATCGTGCGCCTGGGCGAGGGGCTGGCTCACACGGGCCGTCTGAGCGAGGCCGCGATGGGGCGTGCGTATCAGGCGCTCGCCGCGTGTGCGCAACGCATAGAAGCGCGCCAGCCCGTCGCCGTCGGCTGCGTTGCGACGCAAGCGTGTCGCGCGGCCTCCAACGGGCAGATGTTCCTCAATCGCGTCGAGAAAGATCTTGGCCTGAAGTTCGAGGTCATTTCTGCCGAAGACGAGGCGCGTCTTTCCGTGCTCGGCTGCGCGAGTTTGCTCGAGCCTGAGGCGGAGCACGCGATGATCGTCGATATCGGCGGCGGCTCGACGGAGATTTCATGGGTTGCGCCGAGCGCGGTGCTTGAGTCCGGGTTGAACCCGCCGATCGTGTCTTGGGGCACTTGCCCGATTGGCGTGGTGACGCTCGCAGAAGACGAGCCCGAGCCCGAGGGCGCCGCCAAACGCGATTGGTACGAAGCGCTGGTGACCCGTGTGGCGGAGACGATCGCGCGTGTGGGTGAGGCGCAGCATTTGCAGCCAGCGTTCGCTGAAGGCCGGGGCCACATCATTGGCACATCCGGCACGGTGACGTCGCTCGCGGGCGTATTCCTCGACCTGCCGCGCTACAACCGCCAGCGGGTCGATGGCATGTGGTTCGACGTGAAGGATTGTCGCGCCACCATCGCGAAGCTGCTGGCGCAGACGCGCGAACAACGCGCCGAGAACGCCTGTATCGGCAGGGACCGTGCTGACCTCGTCGTCATTGGCGGCGCGATCCTGGACGCAGTGCTCCGCGTCTGGCCTGCCGAGCGCATCCGGGTTGCGGACCGCGGCTTGCGCGAAGGCGTGCTGATGCGCTTGATGGCGCAGCACCGGCCATGAGTGACCAAGAGCCCCCGAAGCGGCGCTGGACCGGCAAGCCGAAAGGCGGCGACGGCGCACGCCAAATGCAGACGCGCGTGAAGAACAAGAAGCTCGATGAGAGCTCGCGCAATTGGATGAAGCGCCACCTGAACGATCCCTACGTGGCGCGCGCCCGTGCTGACGGCTATCGCGCCCGTGCGGCGTACAAGCTGATCGAGCTCGACGATCAGTTCGGCATCCTGAAGCGCGGCGCGCGCGTGGTCGATCTCGGCGCGGCGCCCGGCGGCTGGGCGCAAGTCGCGGTGAAGCGGGGCGCTGGCAAAGTGGTCGGCGTCGATCTGCTGCCGATCGATCCGCTCACCGGCGCCACGTTCTTCCAGCTCGACCTGCTGGACGAGGGCACGCCGCCAATCCTGTTGGATGCGCTCGGCGGCGCGCCCGACGTCGTTCTTTCCGACATGGCCGCCAACACAACTGGCCATGCCAAGACAGACCAAATTCGCACCGGCGCGCTGGCCGAGGCGGCAGCCGATTTCGCCCTTGAACACCTGGCGCCAGGCGGCGCGTTTGTGACCAAGGCGTTTCAGGGCGGTCTCGATACTGAGCTGCTTACCCGCCTGAAGCAGGGGTTCGCGACCGTCCGCCATGCGAAACCACCGGCCAGCCGCTCGGAAAGCGCTGAGGTCTATGTCGTAGCGCAGGGCCGCAAACCGCGCGCGTGACTGGACAAGTCCGGCTCGAATCTCTACCAGCCGTCCATGGAAATCCGTGAAGCTTTGACCTTTGACGACGTGCTCCTTGAACCGGGCCCGTCGGACGTGCTGCCGGCTGACGTGAACACCGCGACCCGGCTGACGCGCGGCATCACCCTCAATATCCCGCTCATCTCCGCCGCCATGGATACGGTGACGGAAGCGCGCCTCGCTATCGCGATGGCGCAAGCGGGCGGCCTCGGCGTCATCCACCGCAACATGACGCCTGCCGAACAGGCCGACCAGGTGAAGATGGTCAAGAAGTTCGAGAGCGGCATGGTGATCGACCCGATCACGATCCATCCGGACATGACTGTCGGTGAGATCGTGCTGATCAAGGAAGCGCGCAAGATTTCGGGCTTCCCGGTTGTCGACCGCGAGAACGGCCGCCTCGTCGGCATTCTCACCAATCGCGACATGCGCTTTGCCGACATGAACGAGCGCGTCGCCGATCTGATGACCAAGGATAACCTCATCACCGTTCGTGACGGCGTGAACGAGGGCGAAGCCAAGAAGCTCCTGCACAAGCACCGGATCGAGCGCGTGATCGTCGTCGATGGCGGCAACAAGGTCACCGGTCTCATCACGGTGAAGGACTTCGAGAAGGCGCAGGCTTTCCCGAACCGCGCCAAGGACGAGCAGGGCCGCCTGCTGGTCGGCGCTGCGTCCACGATCGGCGACGCAGGCTACGAGCGCTCGATGGCGTTGATCGAAGCCGGCGCCGACGTGGTTGTCATCGATACCGCGCACGGCCATTCGAGCGCCGTGCTTGCAGCTGTAAGCCGTGTGAAGCGCGAAGCCAACAAGACGCAGATCATCGCCGGCAATGTTGCAACTGCCGACGGCGCCAAGGCGCTGATCGATGCTGGCGCCGATTCCGTGAAGGTCGGCATTGGCCCAGGCTCCATTTGTACGACGCGCATCGTTGCGGGTGTTGGCGTGCCGCAGCTCACCGCTGTCATGGATGCCGCGAACGCCGCGCGCAAAGCCGACGTGCCGGTGATTGCCGATGGCGGCATCAAGTTCTCCGGCGATCTCGCCAAGGCGCTCGCCGGCGGAGCGGAAGTGGCGATGATCGGCTCGCTGCTGGCCGGCTCCGAAGAAGCCCCCGGCGAAGTGATGCTCTATCAGGGCCGTTCGTATAAGAGCTATCGCGGCATGGGTTCGCTCGGCGCGATGGCGCGCGGTTCGGCCGATCGCTACTTCCAGAAGGAAGTTACCGATCAGATGAAGTTCGTGCCGGAAGGCATCGAAGGCCGCGTTCCGTTCAAGGGGCCGGTCAGTAATATCATCCATCAGCTCATCGGCGGCTTGCGCGCATCGATGGGCTATGTTGGCGCGGCGAACTTGAAGGAAATGCGTGAGAAGGCGCGGTTCGTGAAGATCACGAGTGCGGGCCTGCGCGAGAGCCACGTCCATGACGTCTCGATCACGCGCGAAGCGCCGAACTATCCGCTCGGGGGCTAGACGATGGAGAAGGGCAATTTCATCCGGATCACGCCCTTCATCCATGTGCCCGACATTGCCGCCGCCGTGTCGTTCTTCGAGAGCCTCGGCTTCACGACGTATTTTCGCTTTGAAGACTACGCTTACGTTCAACGCGAGAGTGCTGGTGTGCGTTTGCTGCAAAACCGCGGCGACGACGGCGCGCCGCCCGGAAATCGCCGCTTCGCGTACTATATCGACGTGGAGGACATCGAGGCGCTTTACCACGAGCTGAAGCCGGTGCTCGATAAGATGCCGCCCAGCGATGTCCACGGTCCGGCCGACAAGCCGTATAACCAGCGCGAGTTGTGCATACTTGCGCCGGACGGCAACTTGCTCGTATTCGGCCAGTCCATCGGAGGCTGAAGCCTCCGCAACACTTTTTTGTGGGGTTCTCCCGATGCGTAATGGCGCCCGCCAGCAGGCGGCAATTGAAATTCTCACTTCGCTCGAAACCGAACGCCGGCCCGCAGCTGACGCCGTAAAAGCATGGATGCTGACCCACCGCTTCGCCGGCTCGAAGGATCGCGCCGAGATCGGCGATCTCGTCTTTGGCGCGCTGCGTTGGAAGCAATCGAGCGCTTGGCGCATGGGTGCGGATACGCCGCGCGCCTGGGTGTGGGGGGCGCTGCGGTGGGGGTTGGGGCAAAGCGCCGAATGGATCGAACAAAGTCTGATCGATGATCCGCATGCGCCGGCGCCAATGACAGATGCCGAACGCGCGGCCTTGAATGGCGATAACATCTCCGCCGCGCCCGCGCATGTGCGTGGCGATTTTCCGGAATGGCTGAGCGAAAGTTTGTTGCGTGCGTTCGGAGATGACGCCGCTGAAGAGGGCGCTGCGCTCGCCGCGCCGGCGCCGCTTGATCTGCGCGCCAATACGCTGAAGGCGGATCGCGAGAAGGTGATCGCGGCGCTGAGCGAGAGCCCGAAGCTGAAGGAGCCGCCGCAAGCGACGCCGCATGCGCCGGACGGGGTGCGGATTCCCTGGTCGCAAGGGCGCACGTTCCCGTGGGCGACGGAGCAGGCGTTCGTCAAAGGCTGGTTCGAGGTGCAGGACGAGGGCAGCCAGATCGCCGCGCGTGTTTCGGGTGCGGAGCCTGGGATGCAGGTCGCCGACGTCTGCGCGGGCGGCGGCGGCAAGACGTTGGCGCTGGCGGCGTTGATGCAGAACAAGGGCCAGATTTTCGCGCATGATGTTGATGGCAGACGCCTGGCGCCGCTGAAGGAGCGGCTCGATCGCGCCGGCGTGCGCAACGTGCAGATCCGCACGCCGATGCGCACGAAGGATGCGCTGGCCGATTTGCGCGAGCGCATGGATATCGTGTTCGTCGATGCGCCATGCACCGGCTCGGGCACCTGGCGGCGAAGCCCGGATTCCAAGTGGCGCCTGCGTCCGAATGCATTGGCGAAAAGGTTAGAAGAGCAGCAACAGGCGCTTGCTATGGCCGCGCCGCTGGTGAAGGCGGGGGGGCGGCTGGTGTATGTCACTTGCTCGGTGCTGCCCGAGGAGAACGAAGATGCAGTGGCGTCATTCCTCGGATCATACGCCGGGTTCACGCCTGTCGGATTGGAGCTTGCGGGTTTGCCTGCACACGAGCGGCCGATCGGCGTGCAGATGACGCCGCGCTTGACGGGCTGTGACGGCTTCTACGTCGCGGTGCTGCAGCGCGCCTAAGCTTCGATATCGACGTGACGGCCCAAATGCTCGGGCCGTTCGCGCGGCGGGTCGCTCGAGCGCGCTTCCGGCGCGTGGCGTTTCTTGTGCGCGATGGCGGCCGGATCGACGCGGAGTTTCTCTTTGACCAAGTCGCGATGCGTCACCGCCGCCCCATACTCGACTGGGGCGCGCTGGGGCTGCTGATCCGCCGCGGTGTTGACCGGCGCGGGCGCAGAGACAGGCGCGAACGTCGTCATTGAAGAGCCATCATGTCACATCGCGGTTAGCGCTCCGTTCGGATGTGTTGCTAATCTTTGCTAAGCTAAACGGCGCGAAACCATAATGAAGCGGTTCAATATCGCGATTGCGGGGTGCGGTGTTGCGGGGCTTGCGTGCGCGACGTTGCTGCGCCGCGCCGGCGCCAATGTCGTCGTGTTCGATAAGCTGGAGACGCCGCAGCCGCTGGGCTCCGGTATCATTCTGCAACCGGTTGGGCTGCGCGTCTTGGATGAGATCGGCGCCGGTGACGCCATCCGTGCTCTTGGTGCGCCGATCACGCGGCTCTTCGGAAGGGCCGAGCCACATGGGAATGTGGTGCTTGACGTTCGTTACGCCGCGCGCGGCAAGGGTGCGCCCTGCGGCCTTGGCGTTCATCGCGGTGCGCTGTTCCAGGTGCTGTATGACGCCGCGCGCGCCGCGGGGGCGGAGATCGAGAGCGGCTGCGACGTGGTGAGCGCGCATGAGCGGCGCCTCGCTTTTGCGAATGGTAAGGAGAGCGCCTCGTTTGATCTGATTATCGATGCGCTTGGCATGCGTTCGCCGCTTTCGGGCGGAGCGCCGCGGCCGCTGCCCTTTGGCGCGCTGTGGGCGAGCCTGGATTGGGCGGGCGCTTTCGATGACGCCGCGCTTGAGCAGCGTTATCGCCAGGCCCGCAAGATGGTTGGCGTCATGCCGATCGGGCGGTTGAAGGGCGCGACGGTCAAGCAGGCGGCTTTCTTTTGGAGCTTGAAGCACACGGATCGCGCCGCATGGCAGGCTGCGCCGATTGCGGCGTGGAAGGAGGAAGTGCGCGCGTTGTGGCCGGAGACTGAGCCGCTGTTGGCGCAGATCGAGAGCCATGATGACATGGTGTTCGCGACGTACGCCCACCGCACAATCTCCGATCCGGTGTCGCGTCATTGCGTGCACGTCGGCGACAGCTGGCATTGCGCCAGTCCGCAGCTGGGGCAGGGCGCGAACATGGCGTTGCTCGATGCGCTGGCGCTCGCGCGCGCATTGGAGACGCAAAGCAATCTTGATGCGGCGCTTGGCGAATATGCGCGGACGCGGGCGTTGCACATCAAGCTCTATCAGCTTGCCTCCTGGATGTTCACACCGGCTTATCAATCCGATAGCGCCGCGTTTGCGTTCGTGCGCGATTGGATCATGTCGCCGCTCTCGCGCCTGCCGCCGGCGCCTGTGGTGCTGGCTGCGCTCGTCGCCGGCGAAATCGGCGCGCCGCTGAAAACGATTGGCGCTTGACGGGCCGGCTGCAGCTCGCGCCAATGTGCGGGCATGTTCAAGTTCATCGGCGACTTTATCGGCGGGCTGTGGCGCACGGCGCAGTTCTGGCGCGTCTCGCCGATCGGGCAGGCGCGCGTCGGCAGCCCGCTTGCCGGCGGCTTGCTGTTTCTGGTGCTGCTGTTTTTCTTCATCGGCTTGGTGCTGACGGTGCTCGGCGCGGTGTTTGGTTTCACGCTGGCCGACGTCGATCGCGTGATCGATGGCGCGGCGCCGACTTTGGATTTCATCGGCAAGATTCTGATCCAGAAAGTGCTGATGGCGATCATTTTGCTGATCTGCGTCGGCTCGGCGGTGGCGTTGGTGTTTTTCCGCAAGGGTGAAGAGATGCCCGGCTGGGGCAAGACGATCCTGCTGCTGCTGGTGTGCCTGATGTTCGGCTATTGCTCGGCCGTGAACATGATCGCGCCGCTTGATCCTTACTGAGGGCGCGGGTTCGTGGCCGGCGGTGTTTGTGCAGGAAGCCCCGTGGCCGCTCCACGCATCGGTGTTTCAATGCCCGGCGGCCTGGTGCGCACGCTTCGTGGTTCATTCACGGGCCAGAGGTCCATCGCCAGCGAGAAGAAGCTGGTGAGAAGGGTCAGCCATGCCGTCATCTTTAGTTCTTTGTTGGGGTGTTTGAACAGAACGAAGTCCGGCCGCTTCGAGAACTGCATTTTGATGTAGTAGCTGCCGAACACGTTAGCGCGTTCGCGTGTCGCCTGCGCTCGGCTCATCCCCTTGAACAAACCCTTCGACTGAGAGTCGATCCACTTTTGCGCTCGGCTCGCGATATGCGCGGAGCGCGCCTCCGCGATGAGGTCAACCTGAGCAGGCCCAAGCGAAATAACTGGCGCTTCGTCGTCCTCGGTCCAAAGGGATTCCAGGCCGTTTTGTTCAACATACTCACGGACAGTGGATGGCGTGGGCGAGATCAGGTCGGGGATCGACTGCGTTTCAAAGGTGGGGAAAATGACGCTCGCGTGGGGAAGTGCGCCAATATCATCGTGAGGCTCGAAGCCATAGCGGGTGGACGCGTCCGCAGGAATTGGGCTGACCCGGATATGCATCTTGAGCTCACGCGGCCCGAGAACAGGCACTCGACGCGTTTTTCCCGACGAGTCCTCGTATTGGTAGAACACCTGACAGGTCGCTTCGACGCCATCCATTTGGAATGGATATTTGCTTTGGTCGAACACGACCGTGCCTTCACCAAGACGCCTGTTCGTGTGAGGTCTTATGGCAATCGGGCCAAGAACCGAGTCTTGTGCGTAGCCGCTATAGACGAGCGCGATAACCCAGATTGTGACGAGCACGAGTCCGATCATGCCGATCGCGCGAGCAATCTTGTTGGCAAGGATATCCGCGAGCGTTAGATCGCCAATCGCGTGCCAGCAGTCCGCGATGAACCCGCTGATCACTTCCCACATGCCCCACCTCCCCCGAGATCGTTAACGGACATTAACGTCTGGGGATAAGTCGGCAACTGTGACGTCAGCCGTGAGAGGGACGCTTTGCCTCGATCCGCGCCCAGGCGCGGTCGTGAATGAAATAGGCCACGGTTTGCACCGCTGGCTCGATCAGGCCGACCGCCAGAGCGGCGCGCCAGTCTTGGGTGATGGCGTAGGTGACGGCGATTGCAACCGTGAGATGCATCAGGGAGTAGGTGCCGGTCTTTAGGGCGAGGCGCATCAGCTGAAACTAGTCGTGTTGCGAACGGTTCGCAAGTATGTCCTCCGTAGAGGCCTGAGCTTGTCGAAGGCCGGTGGCGGCGTGATGGGACCGCCCTTCGACAAGCTCAGGGCTCGAAATGGACGCGCCTTATGCATTCCTGCGAATTGACGCCTCGCGCGACGCACTCCATTTCAGGCCATGGCGCAGAATACAGCGACGGCTCCTGAGCTCATCACAGACTCCGCAGCCCACCACGAACACGTCCTCATCATCGATTTTGGCAGTCAGGTCACGCAGCTCATCGCGCGGCGGGTGCGTGAGAATGGCGTCTATTGCGAAATCCATCCGTTCAACAAAGTTGACGGCGATTTTCTGAAACGGTTTGCGCCGAAGGCGATCATCTTCTCCGGCGGGCCGGCGAGCGTGATGGATGCAGGGTCGCCCCGCGCGGCGGCGGAAGCGTTCCAGATGGACGTGCCGATCCTGGCGATTTGCTACGGCCAGCAGACAATGACGGTGCAGCTTGGCGGCGTCGTCGAAGGTGGGCATGCGCGTGAGTTCGGGCGCGCCGATGTCGAAGTGAAGAAGGCTTCGCCGCTGTTTGAGGGCGTATGGGAGGTTGGCGGGCGCTATCCAGTGTGGATGAGCCACGGCGATCGCGTCACCAAACTCGCCGAAGGCTTCGAAGTGGTGGCGACGAGCGAGAACGCGCCGTTCGCGATCGCTGTCGATGAGAAGCGCCGCTACTACACGACCATGTTCCACCCCGAAGTGGTGCACACGCCGGATGGCGCAAAGCTTCTGAAGAATTTCACCCATCGCATCGCCGGCATGAAGGGCGATTGGACAATGGCGGCATTCAAGCAGGAAGCGATCGATCGCATCCGCGCGCAAGTCGGCGATGGCAAGGTGATTTGCGGGCTTTCGGGCGGCGTCGATTCAAGCGTGGCGGCGGTGCTGATCCATGAAGCGATCGGCGATCAGCTGACGTGCGTTTACGTCGATCACGGCATGATGCGCCTGGGCGAGAGCGAACAGGTCGTGAAGCTCTTCCGCGAGCACTATAATATCAAGCTGATCCATGCTGAGGAAAGTGAGCTGTTCTTGGGCGCGCTTGCGGGTGTGTCCGATCCGGAAGTGAAGCGCAAAACCATTGGCCGGCTCTTCGTCGAAGTGTTCGATGCGAAGGCTTCGAGCGTCGGCGGCGCGGAGTTCTTGGCGCAAGGCACGCTCTATCCGGATGTGATCGAGTCGAAGTCGGCGACGGGGGGGCCATCGGTCACGATCAAGTCGCACCATAATGTCGGCGGCTTGCCGGAAGAGATGACGCTGAAGCTGCTGGAGCCGCTGCGCGATTTGTTCAAGGATGAAGTGCGCGCGCTCGGGCGTGAGCTTGGGTTGCCGGATGCGTTCGTCGGGCGCCATCCGTTTCCAGGGCCGGGGCTCGCGATCCGCGTGCCGGGCGAGATCACAAAGGAGCGGCTCGATACGCTGCGCCAGGCCGATGCGATTTATCTCGAAGAGATCCGCAAGGCCGGTTTGTACGATCAGATCTGGCAGGCGTTCGCGGTGCTACTGCCGGTGAAGACGGTTGGCGTCATGGGCGATCACCGCACCTATGAAAGCGTGCTGGCGCTGCGCGCGGTGACGAGCACCGATGGCATGACTGCGGATTTCTTCCCGTTCCCAATGGACTTTCTCGGCCGCACCGCCACACGCATCATCAACGAAGTTCGCGGCGTGAACCGGGTGGTTTATGACGTTACGTCAAAGCCGCCGGGGACGATTGAGTGGGAGTGACGAAGGCTTCCGCCGATCTGCCGCGCTGCAAATGGCCGGGAAGCGATCCGCTTTACATTGAGTACCACGACCACGAATGGGGCGTGCCGCTCAAGGATAGCCGGGCGCTGTTTGAGATGCTGCAGCTTGAGGGCGCGCAGGCGGGCCTGTCGTGGATCACCATCCTGCGCAAGCGCGAGAATTATCGCCGCGCCTTCGATGGCTTCGATCCTGTGAAGATCGCGGGCTACACGCCGGCCAAGATCGAGAAGTTGATGAGCGACGAAGGCATCGTGCGCAATCGGTTGAAGATCGAGGGCGTGGTGGCGTCAGCGAAGGCGTATCTCGCGCTGGAGAAGGAGGGGCGCGCCTTCTCCGATTTCATCTGGGGTTTCGTCGACGGCGAGCCGATCATCAATCGCTTGAAGCCGGGCGGGCCTTTTCCGGCGGAGACAGAGATTTCGCGGGCGATGTCGAAGGCGCTGAAGAAGCGCGGCTTCAAGTTTGTGGGGCCGACGATCGTTTACGCGTTCATGCAGGCGGTAGGCATGGTCAATGATCACCTCGTGACGTGTCACCGCCACCCGGAATTCAAGAAGCGCGCGAAGCGCTAGCGCGTGTTGGCTTGCGGACGCTGCGTCAGGGGCGTGAGGGGTTGTGCGGGGCGGACGCGGCGTTAGAATCTGGCCCGGCTATGGAAGAAAAGCTCATCCGCACCTGCTCGATCTGGCGGGCTCTGGAGGTCGTCGGCGACACCTCGACGATCCTCATCCTGGAAGCGAGCTGGCTCGGCGCGCGCAAATTCGACCAGTTCCGGACCCGCACGGGCTTGCGCCAGTCGCTGCTGAGCGACCGGCTGAAGAAGCTGGTGGCGGCGGATGTGATGGCGAAGGCGCAGTATTCGTCGTCGCCGCCGCGGTTCGAATACCGGATGACGCGCAAGGGTCTCGATCTCTACTGGCCGTCGCTGATGATGTTGCGTTGGGAGCATCGCTGGGCGGCGCCGACGGGTGATAAGTGCGACGTGCAGCTCACGCACAAGACTTGCGGCAAGCGCTTCGAGCCGACGCCGACATGCACGGCGTGTGGCGATGAGATCAACGCCAAGGATATGTCGTGGAGCCCGGGCCCGGGCGTGGGTTGGATGTCGGCGCAATATAGCCGGCGCCGCCAGCATCGTGACTCGCCCAGCGACCGGCCGCCGTCTTCGACGCTGATGGATGAAGTCGCGCAGATCATGGGGGATCGTTGGGCGGGGCTCGTGCTGCGGGCGCTGTTCACGGGCTTGCGGAAGTTCGATGAGATTCTGAATGATTCAGGTATGGCGACGAACATTCTGTCCGAGCGCCTGCAATGGCTGATCAGCAAGGGCATGATCCGCACGCACGAATATAGCGCGGTGCCGAAGCGCTATGAGTACAGGCTGACGCGCAAGGGCATCGATTATTATCCGGTGCTGCTGATGCTGATGCAGTGGGGCGACAAATATTATGTCGCGCCAGAAGGCCCGCCGCTGCTGTTGCGCCACAAGCGCGATGCGCATGATTTGCGCGCTGTCGTGACGTGCTCGGCGTGCGGCGGCGAAGTGCGGCCGCAGGACGTTGATTTCAACGTCATCGAGCCGGCGCGGGCGGCAGTCGCGACGGGCGCTTAGCCTCGCTTGCATACGCGGACTGGCGCAATTAGCGTCTCCGCATGAGCAATACTCCTTCGAACAATGGTCCGCGCGTGACGGTGATTACCGGCGCGGGAAAAGGCTTGGGACGCGCGTTCGCGCTGCACGCCGCGACAACCGGCGCGCGCGTCGTGGTGAACAATCGCAAGCGTGACGGCGAGCCGAGTTCTGCGGACGCGGTTGTCGCTGAGATCGAAGCGGCCGGCGGCAATGCGGTGGCCGATTATCATGATGTGCGCGCCGCGGGCGCCGCGCAGGGGCTCGTCGATGCCGCGCTGAAGGCTTGGGGGCGATTGGATGCAATCGTTCTCAATGCTGGCGTGAACGGGCCCGCGGCGCGTTTCAGCGGCCAAACCGCGGAGGGGTTCCGCGATGTGATGGAGACGAACTTCTTCGCAAACCTGAGCATCCTGCAGGCCGCGCTGCCGCATCTGATCGCATCGGGGGCGGGACGGGTGATTTTGGTGGCTTCTTCGGCGGGGCTCTACGGTGTGCGGGGCCGCGCGCCTTACGCGGCTTCGAAGGGCGCTTTGGTCGGGCTTGGGCTCACGCTCTCGCATGAGCTGCGGCGGGACGGCGTCGGTGTGAACGTGCTTGCGCCCTATGCGGCAACGCAAATGACCGCCGACACCATGGCGGCGCAGGAGGAGCTCGCGCAGCGCATGACGCCGGAAAGCGTGGCGCCGTTGGCGACTTGGCTCGCGAGCGCTGAATGCGAGGCCAACGGTGAGATTTGGGTCGCCGGCGGCGGCTATCTGCGCCGCGCGCGCATGATGGAGGGCGAAGGCGCCCGCTTCGAAAAGCTCGAAGATGTCGCCGCAGCGCTGGAAGCGAGCCGCCCTATGCACGGCGCCGCTGGCTACTTGGGCGCGGAAGCTTCTTTCGCGGACTTCGCAGCCAAGAGCGCGCGCTGAGGCTCAAAGAAAAGCGGGCGCCCCGATCGAGGCGCCCGCAAGTTCCTAGGAGAGATGCGTCAGCGATTAGAAACGCTGCGACAGCGAAACGCCGAACTCCTGCGGCGGGCCGAACACCGAGAAGCCAATGCCGACGTTCTTGATGACGTGCAGGCGATAATCTTCGTCGGTGAGGTTCTTGCCGTAGACCGAGAGCGTGAAGCCGGTTGGCGATTCCCAGGACGCGAATGCGCTGAGGAGGCCGTGCGCGTCTTCCAGCACCTCCGGGTTGTTCGACGGATCGAAGTAGAATTCGTCTTGCCACTGGTAGTTCACGCGCGTTGCGAACTCGCCGCCGAACAGATCCCATTCGCCATCGACGAACACGTTGTACTGATGCTCAGGAGAACGCGGCAGCGTGTTGCCCTCGTAAGGCAGCGTGCCGACACCTGACACTGCGTCCGAGGTATAGAACGCTTCCAGGCGCGTGTATGAACCGCCGAGGGTGATGTTCTCGTTGAGCGCGAACGCGGTCTCGATTTCGATGCCCGACGATTGGGCGTCGGCGTTCGAGGTTGCGAGGTTGAGGCCAAGCAGCTCGTAGACCTGCAGATCGCTGTAATCGAGCAGGAATGCTTCGGCGTTGATGCGCCAGCGGCCATCGAGCCACGTCGTCTTCATGCCGACGGCGTAGTTGTCGAGGATTTCGCTGTCGATTGGCGTCGCGGCTTGTAGCGCCGTTTGGGCCGTGCTGACGAACGAGCCGGCTTTGTAGCCACGGTCATAGCTGATGTAGAAGCGCGCCTCTTCCACCGGTTCGACCGAGAGCGCGAGGCGCCATGTGGGCTCCTCGAACGTCTCGCTTGCAGTGACGTTGTACGGTGAGCCTGCCGGGCCGAGCGGAATGCCGACCGGTGGGTTGAGGCCGCCTTCGTTGTCGATGGCGATCTGATGAATCTCGCGCTCGTCGCGGGTGTAGCGCAGACCGGCCGTGAACTCGAAGTACTGCGCGAACGGCACCGTCATTTGGCCGAAGACCGCGTAGCTGGTGTTGGTGCCGTCTTGCAGGAAGCTGGTGTCGCCACCAAAGCTCGGCGGTGCGATCGGCAGCGCAGCTTGCACGATGAAGCGTTCGTCGCGCTCAACGTTTTCCTGCATGAAGTAGACGCCGGCGACCCAATCGATGTTCGAGGTGTCCGGCGAGACAATGCGAAACTCTTGGCTGATTTGATCAGACTCTTCGCTAGCTCTGTCGTCAACCGCCAGCGGGAAACCGGGGAACGGCAGGCCGCCAAGGTTATCGCGCCAGGAATACTCGTTGTTGCGATACGAGGTCAGCGACACGAAGTTGAAGTTCTGGCCTTCATGTTCCGCGCGGAACGTCACGCCGTAGTTCGTGCGCTCTTGGTAATTGTCCGGCGACGAGAAGCTTTGGCGGATATCCAAGCCGGCGCGGAGGCCATCGACGATGGCGACGAAGGCTGGGTTCGTCGAAGGCGTCGTCACCGGGATACGCGCGTGGCCGTCCATGTCGTCGTTTGAGTAGTCGACGCCGGCCAAGAACGACCAGTTGCCCGCTTCAGTGAGGAACTGCGCGCGCGCGCCCCAGGTCGTGCCGCCTTCCAGGCCCTCGCCGGTCGGCGCGAACTCAGCGTAGCCCTCGTTGGTGCTGTAGATGCCGGCGAAACGCAGCGCCGAATTTTGGCCAATGGCGGCGTTGTACATTCCTTCGACGCCGTAGCGATCGAAGCTGCCAGCGCTTACGCTGATCTCGCCTTCGTTGTCGAACACGGGACGGTTGGTGTAGACGTTGAGCGCGCCGCCGGAGGCGTTGCGGCCGTAAAGCGTGCCTTGGGGGCCGCGCAGAATTTCAACGCGGTTCACATCGAGAAACGTGAGCGAGCTCGCGCCCGCGCGACTGATGGAGACTTCGTCGATGGAGATGCCGATCGAGGGATCGCTCGCGGCAGAGTCGCTCGTGGTGCCGACGCCGCGAATGTAGAGTTGCGGTTCGCCGATGTTGAATTGGGTGAGGGTGACGCCCGGCGCGCGGTTCGCGACATCTTGAATACCGGCGGCTGCGGAGCGCTCGAGATCTTCCTCGGTGAACGCGGTGATCGCGACGGGCACGTCCTGCAAGCTCTCTTCGCGGCGTTGCGCGGTGACGACGATCTCATCGAGAGCTGCGCCGTCCTCGTCTTGCGCGAACGCCGGCGCGGCGCCGATCGTCGTTGCTGCGGCGATCACTGCGAGTGACGCGCCGAAAATGTTGAGCCTCTTTTGTGCGGCCATGAATTCCTCCCCTCCTAGGTGTCGTTGTTGTTCCCAGGCTTGCAATATAAGACTGACCATGTAAATCCATTTATGCAAGCCAGGATGCGACGAGGGCCCAAGTGGTGCATTTAGGAACCAGTTGGATCGGACCCGCCGGAGCTGTCTGGGCTCTCCTGGCGCTGATTTGGTTGATTTTGTCTTGGCGCGAGACGCGAGGGCGGGCTTGGCACCAAGTGCTGGCGGTGGCGCCGTTGGCGGGGTTTGCGCTCGCGCTTTGGGGGCCGGCTGACCTCGCCGAAGCGAGCGCTCTCTGGCTCGTCGTCGGCGCTGGAATCTTGGTTGCGTTGGTTGTGGCGTGGGCGTGGGGCACGGCCGCGCGCAATCACGGTGTCATGGACATCATCTATCCGCTCACTGTGTTGACCGGCGCGCTCGTGGGCGCGTGGGCGACGGGGATCGATGTCTGGATCGCGACGGCGCTCGCGCCGATCGCTGTGTGGTCGCTTCGTCTCGCCGTTCAAACCTACGGCCACAACATGGGTTCCGAGCGCGAACCCTACGCCTCATGGCGTAAGCGTTTTGGCGCGAAATGGCTGTGGTGGAGCGCTTTTCAGATCCACCTTCTGCAGGGCGTGACGGTTTGGATTTGGTGCGCGCCGATCGCATTTGCGTTCGCCGCGCCCGAGCCGCGCCCGCTCTGGCCGCTGCTGGTTGGCATTGTGATCTGGTTCGCGGGTTTCGCGCTGCAGATGACGGCGGATGGCCAACTCGCGGCGTTCAGGGCCGATCCCAGCAATCGCGGCAAACTGCTCGACACCGGCGTTTGGAGCTTCGTTCGGCATCCGAACTATCTGGGCGAGGCGATGGTGTGGTGGGGCTATTTCGCGTTCGCCTTCGCCCACCCGCTGGGCATGCTCGCCGTGTTCGCGCCCATCTATGCGACCTGGTTCATGGGGTACGCCTCGGCGGCGCCGTTCAAGGAACGGCACATGGCCCGGACACGACCTGAAGCCTGGGCCGCGTACTGCCGGCGCACCCCCCGATTCCTGCCCTGGCCGCGCCCCAAACCGGGAACCTGAACAGCGCCACAGACCTAGCTTGCATTACCGGAGTTAAGGGTGTTAGCCTCCGGCCAAAGAGGCGAATGAGGCTCGGAGGAAAGCTATGGGCGCTGACGGCAATATGCGGCGGATCGAAACCGGCGAACTGACCGGCGTCAATCTGCTCAACCCGTACATCCAGGGCATTTACGAGCCGGTCGCCAAGGAAGTGACGGCGCTCGATCTGAAAGTGATCGGCGAAATCCCGAAGGACTTGCACGGCGCCTATTATCGCAATGGCCCGAACCCGGTGCACGCGCCGCAGAACCTGCACCATTGGTTCGATGGCGACGGCATGCTCCACGCCATTCACTTCGAGAACGGCAAAGCCTCATATCGCAATCGCTATGTCCGCACCGATGATTTCAAGGCGGAACTCGCAAACAATGTCGAGGCCGGCGGCGTCTTGCTGCCCGCGAACCGCGCGCGCGCGAACAAAGTGTATAAGGACACCGCCAACACCGATGTGATCATTCACAACGGGCAGCTGATGGCGCTCTGGTATATTTCCGGCACGCCGGTGCGTGTTGATGCGCGCACGCTGGAGACGATCGGCAACGAGACCTTCGGCGGCAAGCTGCCGCGCAACGTGTCCGCGCACTCAAAGGTCGATCCGGAAACGGGCGAGTTCGTGTTCTTCGATTATTCGCTCTACGAGCCGTGGATGACATTCGGCACGGTAAGCGCGACGAACGAACTCGTTCACTTCGAGAAGGTCGAGCTGCCGGGCCCGCGCCTGCCGCACGATATGGGCCTGACCAAGAATTACGTCGTTCTCCACGACCTGCCTGTGATCTTCACCGAGAGCGGGCTGCGCAACGGCATGTGGCAGATCAAGGTCGCTGACCAGCCTGCGCGCTTCGGCGTCGTGCCGCGCCGTGGCAAAGGCAGCGAGATCAAGTGGTTCGAGACCGACAGCTGCTACATCTACCACGTCATCAACACATGGGAGGAAGGCGACGAAGTCGTCATGACCGCATGCATGATGACGCCGAACGGCTTTGCGCCGAACCCGGACTACGGGCCCTATGCGGCGATGGTGAACATCCTCGCGCTGCACGCGGTGCCGGTGGAATGGCGCATGAACATGCGCACCGGCGAATGCAAGAAGCGCATCCTCGATGATCGCATCGGCGAATTCCCGGTGGTGAACCTTGACTATGCGGCGAAGAAAACGCGCTGGTCATATCATGTCGCGATGTCGCCGGATCAGCTGCAGAAGTTTAAAGGCCTGTTCAAGTACGATCTCGAGACCGGCGCTGCGCAGGAATACATGTTCGAGCCGGGCATGTTCGGCTCGGAACCCGCCTACGCGCCGCGCCTCAATGCGAAAGGCGAAGATGACGGCTACGTCGTTGTGTTTGTCACCAATGAGAACACCGGCCAATCCGAAGCGCAGGTAATCGACGCGCAGAACTTCGAGAAAGGTCCGATCGCGCGCGTGCTGCTGCCGGCGCGTGTGCCGGCCGGCTTCCACGGGACTTGGGCCCGCGGCGATCAGATGGCCGGCTAATGTCGGCATTCATCTATGACGCCGTGCGCACCCCGCGCGGCAAGGCGCGTCCCGATGGCGGGCTCGCGGCGCTGAAGCCGCAAGAGCTTGTCAGCGGGTTGATCGGCGCCATCGGCGAACGCACGGACGGGCCGGTGAAGCCTGATGCGCTCGTCGTCGGGGCGGTTGGCCAGATCGGCGCGCAGGGCGGCAACATCGCGCTTGTTTCCAAGCTGCACGCAAAGCTGCCGGATGAGACGGCGGCGTTCACGCTGAACAATTATTGCGTGTCCGGCCTGACCGCGATCGGCCAGGCGGCTGCGATGGTAAAGTCCGGCCAGGCCAAGAGCGTGCTGGCGGGCGGCGTCGAGATGATGTCCCGCGTTCCGTTCATGGCCGACAACGCCGATTACTACGCAGACGCGTCGTACGATCGGCGCACACGCTACATTCCCGTCGCATTGGCCGCGGACCGGCTTGCGGAAGATATTGGCGTTTCGCGCGCGGAATTGGATCAAGCGGCGCTCGTATCGCAGCAACGCACGGCGGCGGCGGAGGGCACGCCACTGGTGGCTTCGCGCATCGGCCTCAATGGATTGAACCGCGAAGAATGCGCGCGGCCCGCGACGACTTTGGAGTCACTCGCCGCGCTTGCGCCGGCTTTTCCGGCATTGGCCGATCAGTATCGCGATGCCTTGGGCGATCGGGTCATCGATCATCGTCACACGGTTAGCCACGCGCCCCCGATGGCGGACGGCGCGGCGCTGGCGTTGGTCGGTGGTGAAGGCGCCGGCGCCAAGCCGAGAGCGCGCGTCGTTGCGTGGGCTGAAGCGGGCGGCGACCCAGCGCTATCGCTGACAGCGGGCTTCACCGCGATGGAGCGCGCTTTAGGGCAGACCAAGCTCGCACTGAGCGATCTTGACCGCATCGAGTTCATGGAAGCGTTCGGGGTCACGATCGTCAAGTTCATGCGCGACTACAAGCCTGATCCGGCCAAGGTCAACGTTGGCGGCGGGCACATGGCGAAGGGGCACCCGATGGGCGCGACCGGCGCGATCCTCCTTTCGTCTCTGCTGGATGCGCTCGATGCGAGCGACGGCAAGTATGGTTTGGTTGTGGCCGCTGGCGCCTCAGGTGTCGGCAGCGCGATGATTGTCGAACGGCTGGCGCGCTGATGAACGCCGATCACCTCGCCCTGATTGAGCGGCACAAGCAACTGATCGCGCACGCCATCGAAGCGGTGGATACGCGCAAGAGCTGGAGCCCGTTCAAGGACTCTCCGTCAACGAAGATTCACGGCCCGGAGAAACCCGTTGCCGGAAAGGCGGCATTTGAGGCGCGGCTTGGTCAACGCTTCGACTTGGAACAGCCGGGCGTGACTCATTGGGTGGGCGAAGAGGTTTCGCCCTACACGCAGGAAGCGCTTGGGATCACTTATCCCGTCAGCGAGCCGGCGGCGCTGGTCGAGGCGGCGTCGAAGGCGCTGCCGGCTTGGGCTAAAGCCGATCCGGAGCTGCGCATGGCGCTCTGCGCGGAAATGGCCGTGCGCCTCTATGAGCGCAACTTCGAAATGGCGCAGGCGGTGATGCATGTCGCTGGCCAAAGCTACACGCAGGCGTTCAGCGGTTCAGGCCCCAATGCGCTCGATCGCGGCATCGAGGCGCTGGCGTATGCGGCGAAAGCGATGCGCGGTGTGACTTCGCGTGCTGCCTATCACCGCGATTTCGCCGGTGAGCCGGTGGCGCTGGATAAGACTTATACGCTGCAGCCGCGCGGCATTGGCTTGGTCATTTGTTGCGCGTCCTTCCCGACATGGAACGCCTATCCGGCGATGTTCGCCAGCCTGGCGACGGGCAATCCGGTGATCGTCAAACCGCATCCGATTGCCGTGTTGCCGATGGCGATCGTTGTCGAAACTTGTCGTGCTGTGCTGCGCGAGTATGGGTTCGACGCCAATCTCGTGACGTTGGCGGTCGATACGCTGGCGGCGCCGGTGGCGGGCAAGTTGGTCGACGATCCCGCCGTCCAGATCATCGATTTCACCGGCAGCCCGCGTTATGGCGGCCATCTTGAGCGCACGGTGACAGGCAAGCTGTTGTTCACCGAGACGGCCGGCGTGAACTCCATCGTTGTGGAGTCGGTGGACGATCTCGCGCAATCGGCCCGCGCCATCGCCCGGGCGACGTGCTTGTTCTCGGCGCAAATGTGCACCAGCCCGCAAGTCGTCTATGTGCCGAAAGACGGGATCAGAACCGGCGCCGGACATGCGACGTTCGATGAGGTCGCGCAGGCGATCGTGGCTGAGATCGATGCCTTGGCGGCAAATCCGGCGCAGGCCGCCGCGATCATGGGCGCGGTGCAAGGCCAAGTGAGTTTGGATGTCGTCAGCGAAACGCGCGACGCAGCTGAAAAGCAGGGGCTACGCGTCCTGCGCGAAGCGGCCCCCTACGAGCATCCGCAGTTTCCGAACGCGCGCACGATGACGCCGCTCGTACTCGCGGTGGAGCCGCAGCATCAGGAGCTTTATGCCGAAGAGCGGTTCGGGCCGGTGCTGTTCATTGTGGCAGACGCCAATGGTGATTCCGCCGTGGCGGAAGCGACGGATCTGGCGAAAACGCGGGGCGCCATATCCTGCTATCTCTATTCGACGGACGAAGCGTTCATCGAGCGCTCCGTCGAACTCTACGAACGGGCTGGCGCCAACCTCTCGATCAATCTCACTGGCGCCATGTGGATCAATTTCGCGGCCGCCTATAGCGACTATCACGTCACCGGGCTCAATCCGGCCGGCAATGCCTGCTTGACCGATATCGCCTTCGTTGCGTCGCGTTTCCGCATCGTGCAGCGCCGCCGCCCAATCGCGGCTTAATATGGCGGGCGGCGTTTACATCATCGGCGCCGCCATGACCGCGTTCGGTAAGCGGCTCAATGACAGCGTGAAGTCGCTCACGGCGGAGGCTGTACGCGGCGTGCTCGCGGATGCGGGGGTCGAAGCGCGCGATATTGAAGCCGCATGGTTCTCCAATACGCGCCAGCCAATGCTTGAGGGCCAAAACACGGTGCGCGGTGAAATCGCGCTGAGGCCTATCGGCATCACGGGCGTACCGATCGCCAACGTGGAGAACGCGTGCGCGTCGGGCTCAACGGCGCTTCTGCAGGCAATGCACGCGATCCAAGCCGGCGCCGCCGAGGTCGCGTTGGTCGTCGGCGCCGAGAAGATGGTGTTTCCCGATCAGCCCGAGCGTGTCGCGGCGGCGTTCAGTGGCGGGACTGATGTCCACGATCGCGACGGCGTGCTCGCTTATATCGAACGTATGGGCGGCGAGCGGCCCGGGCCGGGCCGTAGCTTGTTTATGGATCTCTACGCCGCCCAAGCCCGCGCGCACATGCAGAACTTCGGCACGACGCAGGAGGATTTTGCCCGCGTTGCCGCCAAGAACCACACGCATGGCTCGAAGAACGCGCTAGCGCAGTATCGGACACCGTTCACGGTTGAACAGGTGCTGGCCGACAAGCCTGTGGTTTTCCCATTTACGCGCGCCATGTGCGCGCCTGTAAGTGATGGTGCTGCGGCGCTTATCGTGTGCGGTGAGGCGGCGCTGCGAAGGCGCGGCGCCGGGCGCGCGGTGCGGGTGCGTGCTTGCGTTTTGCGCAGCGCTTCGGAGCGCGCAGCGGACGATTACGCCAATCACATCGGCCGTCGCGCCGCGAGCGCCGCCTATGAGATGGCTGGCGTCTCTGGCGGGGAGATCGATGTCGCCGAAGTGCACGATGCGACCGCCTACGCGGAGGTCCAGCAGATCGAAAATCTCGGCTTGGCCGCACCTGGTGATGTTGGCGTCCGGCTTAGTGCAGGTGACTTCGCGCTCGGCGGACGCACGCCGGTCAATCCTTCGGGCGGGCTGTTAGCGAAAGGCCATCCGGTTGGCGCCACCGGCATCGCTCAGCTTTTCGAGTTGGTGACACAGCTGCGCGGCGAGGCTGGAGCGCGGCAGGTGGACGGCGCCCGGCTTGCCGCTGCTGAGAATGGCGGCGGTTTCCTAGGTGTCGAAGAGGCCGCGACGGTCGTCACTGTGTTGGAGCGCGCGTGATGCACCCGATAGGCGCCCTCTACGACAACCTCGCTGAAAAGGCGGCGCGCCCCGCTCTGTACGACGGCGCGGTCGCGCTCACGCATGAAGAGCTGATCGCGGGCGTTGAACGAGCGGCGCTCAAGGTTGAAGCTGGAATGCGCGTCGGGCTTTGCGCGGGCAACACTTGGCGTCATGTGGTGGCCTATCTCGCGATCCTGCGCGCCGGCGGCGTTTGGGTTCCGCTCAATCCGCGAAATGGTCCGCGGCTCAACGATGAATTGCGCTCACGCGCCGGGCTGCAGCTGACGTTGTGCGATGAGGCTTCGCATGTCGCCGTGGGCGACTTAGCCGGCGTCAGTTCGCTGGAGACTTGGCTCGAAAGCGACGGCGTTGGCGCGTTGCTGCCGCTCCCGCGCGATCCGGAGGCCGTCTTCGCCATCAAGTTCACCGGCGGCTCGACGGGGCAGCCGAAAGGTGTCGTGCAGTCGGTGCGTAGCGCCGCGCAAGCGATGGCGTGCATGCAGAGCTTTTATGGGTTCAGCAAGGAAGACGTGAATCTCGCGGTTGCGCCGCTGACCCACGGCTCGTCGCACTACGTCATCCCGGTGCTGGCAGCCGGTGGCGCGCACGTCTTGCTCGCCCAGCCGGATCGTGCGCGCATCGTGGAAGAGTTGAAGCAGCGTGTCAGCATCGCTTTCATGCCGCCGACCCTGATCCATCTGCTGATGAGCGACACTGCGTTCGCGCCGGCGGACTTCCCGGCACTGCGGCACATCACCTATTCGGCGGCGCCTATGGCCCCGGCGGCGATTGAAAAAGCGATCGCGCGGTTCGGCCCAGTCATTTCCACGCTCTACGGCCAAACCGAAGCGCCGATGACGATTACGGCGCTGAGCGCTGCGGAGATGCAGCGTGAAGCGCTGCGCGCGTCCGTCGGCCGTGCGTTCTTCGAGACGCCGATCGCCGTGTTGACCACTTCCAATGAGATCGCAGCCATTGGCGAAGGTGAGATCCTCGTCGGCGGCGATCTCGCCGCCACGAGTTATCTGGATGATCCCGTGCTGAGCGCCGGGAGCCGTCACGAGGGTTGGCTCAAGACCGGCGACATCGGCCGCATCGATGCTGACGGCTACCTCTATCTACTCGGACGCAGCAAAGAGATGATCATCAGCGGCGGTTACAACATCTATCCGGCTGAGGTCGAGCGTGCATTGGCGGCCCACCCGGCTGTGCGCGAGGCTTGCGCGTTCGGCGTCGCGGACGAAATTTGGGGCGAGCGGCTGGAGGCGGCAGTCGCCGCGGACGGCGTCGATGAAGCGACGCTCCGTGCGTTCGTGCGCGAGGCGCTCGGCGCGGTGCGCACGCCGAAGCGTTTGCATTTGTTGGCGGCATTGCCGAGAAATCCGGTCGGGAAGGTTGTTCGGAGCGACGTGCGCGATCTGTGCGCGCGGAAAGAAAAGGAACTTGGAGAGGAAGCGGTCTCATGATTGTGGTTCCTGCTGAAAGGATCGCCGCCTTCAAGCAGAAGGGTTGGTGGGGCGAGGTGCGGATCGATGATTTGTTCGAGAAGCATGTGCGCGAGAAGACCGATCGCGAAGCCTGCGTCGATCCGGTTAATTGCATGGATATCATCGGCCGCGAGCCGCGACGGCTCAGCTGGTGGCAGCTGGAGGATCTGGTCGGGCGCTATACGGCGGTGCTGACGGCGCACGGCTTGCGCAAGGACGATGCGCTCGTGGTGCAATTGCCCAATACAGTCGATCTCCCGGCCATTTATCTCGCGTGCGCGCGCCTGGGCATCATCGTGAGCCCGGCGCCGGTGCAGTATCGCGAGCACGAGCTGGGCTATATCTGCGAAAGTATCGACGCAAAGGTGGCGATTACCGCGAACAGGATTGGCAAGCACGCGCACGGCGAAATGCTCGTTCGCGTGAAGCAAACGCAACCGAAGCTTCAGCATGCATTTGTTTTGGGTGACGCTGTGGAAGGCGCTATCCAGATCGATCCATTGCTCGCCAAAGTGAAGCAATCGGAATTGGCTGCCGCGCAGCGCGCCGAACAGGAAGCCGCGGTTTGCGCCGACGACATCTTCACGATCTGCTGGACCTCAGGCACTGAGGCGCAGCCGAAGGGCGTGCCGCGCAGCCACAATGAGTGGATCATCATGGGCGAGGGCGTCGTCCACGCCGGCGACATTGAGGATGGCGACCACCTCCTCAATCCGTTCCCGATGGTGAACATGGCCGGCATCTCGACCTCGTTCGTGAGCTGGCTGCTCGTCGGCGGCAAATTGGTTCAGCATCAGCCGTTCGACTTGCAAGTCTTCCTTGGTCAGATCCGTGACGAGAAGATCGATTACACGGTGGCGCCGCCGGCCATCTTGAATCTCCTGCTGCAGAACGAGGCGCTGTTGCAGGGGATCGACTTTGGCCGTCTGCAGAACATCGGCTCAGGCTCGGCGCCGCTGTCGGAATGGATGGTGGACACCTTCCACAAGAAGTACGGCGTGCAGATCACTAATTTCTTCGGCTCGAACGAAGGCGCCTCTTTTCCAAGCACCTATCGCGATGTGCCCGACCCGGCGCAGCGCGCAGCTTACTTCCCGCGCTTCGGCGATGGCTTCAAATGGGATTCGAAGCTGCACGACCGCATCTTCACGCGTCTCGTTGATCCCGAGACCGAACGAGAAATCACCGAGGCCGGCAAGCCGGGTGAATTGCGTGTGAAAGGCGCGACGATCTTTTCGGGCTATTGGCGCGCGCCCGAGATCAATGCGCGGGCGTTCGATTCGGATGGCTGGTTCCGCACCGGCGATCTATTCGAACTCGCTGGCGATCGGTTGCAGTTCTATCGCTTTGTCGGCCGCTTCAAGGACATCATTATTCGCGGCGGCATGAACATCTCCTCCGAAGAGATCGAAGGCCACCTGGTCGGCCATCCGGCGGTTGCGGATGTAGCGGTTGTCGGCGCACCGGATCAGACGCTGGGCGAGCGGCTCTGCGCCTTTATCGTGTTCAAGCCGGGGCAAACAGCCGATATGGCCGAGATCAACCGCTACCTCACGCAGGACAAGAAGGTGGCCGTGTTCAAACAGATCGAGAGGCTGGAGCCCATCGATATGCTGCCGCGCAATCCCGTCGGCAAAGTGCTGAAGCGCGAGTTGCGCGAAAGGCTGGCGCAGCAGGCATGACGTTTCCCTACAAGATGCGGCTGCCGGTGTTCTGTGCGCCGATGTTTCTGGTCACGGGACCGGAGCTGGTTGTCGCCGCGTGCAAAGCTGGCATCGCCGGCGCCTTCCCAACGCCGAACACCCGTACGAGCGCCGAGCTCGACGCCTGGATGGGCGAGATCACCGGGCAGCTGGCGCCCGGCGATGGGCCGTGGGTGGCGAACCTCATCACCCACTCGACGAATGCGCGATTGGCGGACGATCTGAAACTGGTCGCCGAATACAAGCCGCCGATTGTCATCACCGCGCTCGGTTCGCCGAAGCCGGTCATGGAGACGGTGAAGTCCTATGGCGGTCTGGTGTTTGCCGACGTCGTTAGTTTGAAGCTCGCGCGCAAGGCAGCTGAAGCAGGCGTTGACGGCATGGCCTGCATCAGCGCGGGCGCTGGCGGCCATACGGGGCATCTCTCCCCCTTCGCATTCATTTCAGCGGTGCGAGAGTTCTTCGATGGCTACATCACAGTGGGCGGCGGCATCGCCGATGGCGCGGGCATAGCGGGCGCGATCGCTGCGGGCGCTGACTTTGTCTATATGGGCACGCGCTTCCTGCCGACGGTCGAGAGCCGCGCGCAGCCCGCGTACAAGCAAATGATCATCGACAGTACTGCTGATGATCTCGTCGTCTCCGCGGCGGTGACGGGCACGCCGGCGTCGTGGCTGAAAGCGAGCTTAGCGGCGGCGGGACGCGATCCGGACAATCTGGGCGGGCCGGCGGCGCGTGATTATTCCGGCGATAGCGCCAAACGCTGGCGCGATATCTGGGCGGCTGGACAAGGTGTCGGGCGTACGCGTGCGATCGAGACGGTTGCGGAGGTGGTCGCCGATCTTGAGCGCGAGTATGCGGCAGCAATTGCGCGCTTCAAGACGATCACGGCATGAGCGCGGATCCCGTAATCTTCAAGCTCGATCGCGAAGCCGACGGCTTCGAGCTGGCGCGGCGCTGGGTAGAGATGCCGCGTCCTGGCGGCTTCTTGAGCTTGCTCAAGGCGCGGCCGATCGAGATCGAACGCGGCTTTATGCGCGTGCGCTGTGACGTCGATGTTGGCCATTCGAATTTCGTCGGCTTGGTGCACGGTGGCGTGATCGCAGGACTCACCGACATTGCCGGCGGCGGCGCGGCAATGACATTGCTCCGCCCGGGAGAGACTCTGCTCACCACCGACTTGAACACACGCTTTCTCGACGCGGCGCCCATTGAAACGGCGCGGTTGGAGGCGACGGGGCGGGTGTCGTTTCATGGCGGGCGGCGGATCGTGGTCGCGGTCGAGGTCAGCGGCGATAACGACGCGATCATCGCGCAAGGTTCAGTCGGCGTCTCCGTGCGCGCGCCTCGCTAAGCGGTACGTTGCACGATGAAGCTGACGACTGTGCCGAGCGAGCCGCCGATGTTCAGCGTCTGATAGGTGCGCGCGCCTTCGACTTGATAATCGCCGGCCGTGCCGGTCACTTGCCGGCCCGCGTCGAGCAACATGCGTGCGCCGGTGGCGCCGACGGGATGGCCAACGCCGATCAAGCCGCCCGAAGCATTGACGGGGCAGGCGCCGCCCATTGCGATGACGCCGTCCTCGATCGCGCGCCAACTCTGGCCTGGTTCGGTGAGGCCGAAATGATCGATCGCCATGTATTCGGTCGAGGTGAAGCAATCATGCAGTTCGATGCCGCTGAGCGCAGTCACGCCCGGTAGATCGGCGCGC
Source organism: Hyphomonadaceae bacterium (assembly GCA_050184605.1). Taxonomy (GTDB): domain Bacteria; phylum Pseudomonadota; class Alphaproteobacteria; order Caulobacterales; family Aquidulcibacteraceae; genus Vitreimonas. Next base: position 528,531 of record JBFXAE010000001.1, read on the forward strand.
TTCCACGCATCGGTAATGGCCTTGCGCACATGCGGAAAAATGTAGTCCTGGCCGCGGCTGCGCTCGATTTTGTCGAGGAAGCGGATGCCGGCGTTCGTGTGGCCCCAGCCGGTGATTTGGGGGAAGTCTGAAGGCTTGGCGCCGCGCTTCTTGGCGTAGCTCTCAATGAAGCGATCCGAGGCGACGATGATGGCGACGGCGCCGTCGGTGATCTGCCCGCAATCCTGGCGGCGCGTGCCCGGCTCGATGATCGGGTTCAGTTCGTCGTTGTCGGTGAAAGCGTCCGGATCGAAGCGCCATTTGCGCGTCTGCGCCAGCGGATTGCGCATCGCGTTGGTGCGATTGATCTCCGCGATGCGATTGAGATAACGGCGATCGAGACCGTAGCGCTCGTCGTACTCCTTGGCGATGCGGCCAAACACGGCGGGCCACATGAAGCGGCACTTGATGTCTTCGTGGCCCTGCCAGGACGCAGCGTTCTGAATCTTTGACGCTTCGTCGCCAGGAAGATTCTTCTCTTCCTCGACGCCCAAAATGAGCACGCAATCGTAGCGGCCTGCTTCGATCTCGGCCGTTGCCGTCAGCACGGCAATAGAACTGGAGGCGCAGGCCGCCTCGTGGCGCATCGCCGGCTTGCCGTAAAATTCCGGCTTCACCTGCGCGACCATTGCGGCGAGGTGGCCCTGGTTGCGGTAAAGCTCACCGAAGGCGTTGCCGACATGGATCGCGTCGATGTCGGCGGGATCGAGGTTCGTCGCCGCCAACGCGCCGTCGATGGCCTCGCGCATCATGTCGGTGAAATCCAAACCCTCGCGCGACCAAGCGCGCGCAAAATCGGTTTGGTGTCCGCCGAGCAGATAGATCGCCATGGGCGAGGGTCCTCTCACATGCCTTTCGGACATGCTACGGAGTCAGTACGGAAATGCAAGTAACGTTCGTCAGCTGCGCGCGTATGTGACGCCGCCGTCCACAATGATGGTCGAGCCGACGACATAGTCACCCGCACGAGACGCGAGATAGATGGCGGCGCCCGCCATATCCTCCGCCGTGCCGATGCGCTTAGCCGGGATCGCTTGCGCCACCATGTCGGCGTGATCACGCGCGACGCGGTTCATGTCGGAGGCAAAGGCGCCAGGTGCGATGGCGGTGACGCCGATATTGTCCTGGATCAAACGCAACGCCATGCGCTTGGTGAGGTGGATGAGACCGGCCTTGCTTGCGGCGTAGGAGTAAGTCTCTTGTTGATTGACGGAGACGCCGTCGATCGAAGCGATGTTGATCACTTTTGCCAGATGACCTTTCGCGGCGCCGCGTTTGAGCGCGTCGTGCAGTTTCTGCGTCAGGAAGAACGGCGTCTTGACGTTCAGGTCCATGACCTTGTCCCAACCGTGTTCGGGAAACTCATCGAACGGCGCGCCCCATGCGGCGCCGGCATTGTTGACCAGAATGTCGAGCGTGTCCTCGTGGCCCAGGAAAGCGTCGGCCATCTTCTGCGCGCCATCGGCGCCGGAGGCATCGACGATCAACGGGATGCACGGGCCAATCGCGGAAAGCTCCGTCGCCGTCTCTTCCAGCGCGCCGCCTTTGCGCGCGGAGATGTAAACTTTCGCGCCCTGATGAAGGAAGCCTTCGGCAATCATCTTGCCGATACCGCGCGAGCCGCCGGTGACAAGGGCGATGCGGCCTTTGAGTGAGAAGAGATCCTGCATGATTCAGCTCTGCTGTTGCTTTTGTTGTTCTGCGATGATGGCGTCGTCGATCTCGCGCGCGCGGACGGCGGCGGGACGATTGTGGAGGCGCGCCATATAGGGCTCGAACGCCGCGCGCTTCTCAAGCGTGCCGAATTGCGTGCCCCACATGATGTGTGAGCCGAAATAGACATCCGCCGCCGTGAAGCGATCGCCGGCGATGTATTGGGTGTCTTTCAAAGCAAACTCGAGTGCATCGAGCACGTGCGCCATCGAGCCGAAACCGAGCATGCCTTCCTTGTCGGCGGGCGCCTCCCAACCCATCGCCTTGGCGTTGGCCGCCGCTTCGATGGGGCCGGCGGCGAAGAACATCCAGCGATAATAGCGTGCGCGCTCTGCGTTATTGGCCGGGCCGAGTTTGGCCTCGGGGAAGACGTCGGCGAGGTAAGCGCAGATCGCCGCGCCTTCCGTCACGACAGCATCTCCGTGCTTGATCGCCGGGACCTTTCCCATCGGATTGATCGCAAGATACTCCGGCGACTTCATGCTGGCGCCGTAGCCGAGGATCACCGTCTCGTAGGGTTGGCCGACTTCTTCCAGCATCCAGCGGATGATGCGGCCGCGCGACATCGGGTTCGTATAGAAAGTGAGCTTATCGGCCATGGACGATCCTCCGTAGCCTTTGGCATAAACCCACCATGGCCAAGAGCAAGAGCGTAACGATCTACGGGATCAAGAACTGCGACACGATGAAGAAGGCGCGGACGTGGTTGGAGGACCATGGCGTCGCCTACGTGTTCCACGATTACAAAGCCGAGGGGATCGACAAAGCGTCGCTAGAGCGCTGGGCGAAGCAGGTGGGGTGGGAAGTCCTTCTCAATCGCGCCGGCACGACATTCCGCAAATTGCCTGACGCGCAGCGGGAGAACGTGACGGAGAAAAAGGCGATCGCGCTCATGGTGGAGCAGCCCAGCATGATCAAGCGGCCGGTGCTGGATGTTGGCGGCAAGCTCATCGTCGGGTTCAAGCCGGAGGTTTATGCGAAGCAGTTCGGTTGAACGCCGTCTCTCTCTCTCTCTCTCTCTCTCTCTCATTCCGCCCGGAGGCGCGGTACGCGCCGCAGCGCCGGAACCCAGAGCGAGTGAAGGTGCGGCTGCCCTGGGTTCCGGGTCTTCGCTTCGCCACAACCGGAATGAGAGGGCTATGTGTGCTTGGCGATCCAAGCCGCTGTCGCGTCGAGTATCTCCGCCAAGACTTCCGCATCGTCGCGTCCGCTTTTCTTCGGCACGTGGAAGCTGTGATCGGCGTGTTCAGAGAGCACTAGCGTTGCGCGTTTGCCTAAGCGCTTCACCACGGGCTTCAGCAAATCCACCGTCGCCAGCGCGTCGTTCGTGCCTTGAAGGAAGAGCATCGGGATCGCGACGTCGTCCAAGTGCTTGGCGCGTTCGTCGCTGGGCTTGCCAGCCGGATGCAGCGGGAAACCGAAGAAGATAAGCCCGCGCACGTTCGGCAGCGGGTCAAGCGCTTGCGCTTGCGACGTCATGCGCCCGCCGAACGATTTGCCGCCGGCGAAGAGGGGCAAGCTCGGGGCCAGCGCGTGCGCTTTGGCGACTGCGGCGCGCACGGCACTGTGCGCGAGCGCCGGTGTGTCCGGGCGCTTCGAGCCGCGCTCCATATAGAGAAAGTTGTAGCGCAACGTGGCGACGCCGCGTTCGGCCAAGCCCTCCGCGATCGCCGCCATCGACTTGTGCGCCATCCCGGCGCCTGCGCCGTGTGCGACGACGTATGTTGACTTCGCATCCGGCGGGGCGAGCCACAGGCCGGAGACCGCGGCATCGCCGTCAAGCGCAATGGTGATCTCTTTCGGTTTCACCGGACCGTTCTAATTCACTTCTCCGGAATAGGCAGCACTTCCATGATTTCCACGGCCTCGCCCGGAAAGATTGTGAAGTGCGGGTGACCTTCGAACATCTTCGCCGCGGCTTCGTGCGATTCAGCTTGCACAACGATCCAACCGGTAAGGTTGTTCTTGATGTCGGTGACGCCATTGAGGCCCGTGCGCTTGGTTTTGCCGAGAGGGCCGCCGTTCTGGACGATCGCCGCTTTATGCGCTTGGCTCCACTCGTGCCAAGCCTTTAGGCCCTTTTCGATGCGCGCGTTACGCTCGTCTTCACTGGCCTGATCCCAACCCGAGCGTTCGTGCGCGGCGGTGTTGCCGGTATAGACGGCCATGAACGTCTTCATTACTGCGCTCCATTCTTGGTCAAGAATGCGTCGAGCTTCCCAAGTAGCTCATTCCAGCCGGCTTCCCGCATCTTCACGCCATCGGCGCCATCGAAGAATGCGCCGTGCTCGGTGAAAATGAGACGCGCGCCTTTGTCGGCGGGCTTTATTTCGACTATCGCCAGCGAGACACTGAAGCGTTTGCCGTTGCGATCCATCGAATAGGTGAAGATGATCCGTTCGTTGGGGACGATTTCGTTGAACACAGTTTCGTTGCTGAAAACTGTCCTCTCGCCGAACGTTTCTTCGCCTTTGAGGAAAAGGAAGGTGCTTCGCTCTGCGCCGCCTTCGCGGAAGTCGATCTCGTAGGATTGGATATCCCAGCCTTCGCCTTCAACGAACCAGGCGCGCTTGGCTGCGGGATCGGCCCAGGCGGCGAAGACGCGTTGCGGCGCCGCGGAATACGTGCGCTCGATCACGAAGCTGCCGTGCGTTGTGGTGGTCATGATCGCCTCACGCGTTCAGGTAAGTTTCAAGCTGGCCGAGCAATATGCGCGTGCCTTCTTCGCGTTGGCCGGCGTCGTCGTAGCCGTCGAGGTAGGCGCCTTGTTCAGTGTAGATAAGCTTTGATCCCGCACCGTTCGGCTTGATCTCAGTGGTCCCGAGAGAAACGGAGATGCGCGTCGCCCCGAGATGCAACTCGTAAGACATGACGATGCGCTCGTTCTCGACGATGTCCCAATATTCACCGCTCATTTTGTGAATGACGCCGCCCGGCGGGCCGCCGCTTGAGGTTTCCTTGCCGCCGACGCGAAAATCCATCGTGTGTTCGGAGTTCCACTCTGGCGGGCCGCCGAACCATTTGGCCTTCTTCTTCGGATCGGCGTAGGCGGCGAATACCTTGGCGGGCGGATGCGCCAGTTCGCGTTCGATGACGAAGGTCGCATGCGTCGTGTTGCGTGGGCTCATTGTGAGAATTCCTTGGCGAGATTGTCCAGCGCCGCCGACCAGCCGAATTGGTAGCCTGCTTCCATGCCGGCGTCGTCGAACGAGGCGATCTGCATGGTGAGCGCGAGATGGGTCTGGGCATCCTTCGGCGTCAGCTCGACGCTGATGAGCGCGGCGGAGACGCGCTTGTTTCCGTGGACCACGTCCTCGGCGAAAACGATGCGCTGATCCTTGCGGATATCGAGATAGTTGACTGTCGCGACGTAGTCGGCGTTGCCCGGTTCGATGCAGCGCGAGACGTCCTTGCCGCCTTCGCGAAAAGCCGCCGCTTCGTACTCGATGCGGATGTTGTCGGCGGGCGCAGACCAGCGCTTGCGCGCTTCGACGTCCGACCAGGCGGCGAACACGCGCGCTGGGCTGGCGCTGTAGGTACGCTCCATCACAATGGTGGCGTGAGCGATCGTGGTCATGAGGCTCAAGCTCCCGGGTACATGTGAAAGAGCGGCTCGGAACCTTTCACGGCGCGCGCGAAGGCTGGCCAGGCCTTCAGGCGGTCGAGATAGGCGGCGATGCGCGGAAAGGCGCCGTCGAGCGGAATGTTGCGCGTGCCGTACCAAAGCGACGGCGCGGCGGATGCATCGGCAAGCGTGAGTGAATCGCCGACGATGAAGTCGCGATCAGCAAGCTGCGTCTCGATGACGGTGTAGATCTTTCGCACGGCCACCTTGGCCGCCTCAACGCCGATCGGATCGCGCTGACCCTCGGGGCGGACGTTGTCCATGACGACCTTCGTCATCGTCGTGCCGACGGTGTCAAACAAACGATCCCAGCGCCGCACCTCGAGCGCTGTGTCAAAATCCGCAGGCACGAAGCGCGTGCGGCCCGGATAGTAGGCGTCGAGATACTCGATGATCACGCTGGTTTCGGTGACCATGCGTTTGCGGTCGCTATCGAGCAGCACTGGAAAGGTGCCGAGCGGCCACTTCGCCAGGAAGTCCGGATAGGTGTTCTGGTCAAGCGTCACGAACTCGAACGGCGTGTCGTTCTCGTAAAGCGCTGCGAGCACCTTCCATGTGTAGGAAGAGATCGGGTGTCCGTAGAGGGTGAGCATCAATCGTCTTTCGTTTCATCGAGAAATTGGCCGAGGCGATCCAAGCGTCGCTCCCAGAGGGCGCGGCGTTCGGCGATCCAGTGTTCGGCCTGGGTGAGAACCTTCGGCTCGATCCGGCAGGTGCGGGTGCGGCCGATCTTTTCAGAGACGACGAGGCCTGAGGCTTCGAGCACTGCGAGGTGCTGCATCACGCCGGGGAGCGACATCGCCAAGGGCTTGGCCAATTCGCTGACGGTGGCGGGACCTTGGACCAGGCGGTCGACCATGGCGCGGCGGCTGGGGTCGGCGAGGGCCTGAAAGGCCAAGTCCAAATGGGCTTCGGCTCTGAACATCGAAACTTAAGTAAACGCTTAAGTGTGATCGCGCAAGTCCCGAGCGCATCCAATTTGCGCGGCGGCGGCTGCATACTCCTCAAAACGGAGACTCAACGATGATCAGTGCGGGCTGGGACGATTGGATGATCGCGCTCTTCATTTTTGGGGCGGTCACGGTTTCGATGCTGGGGGCGGGCTGGAGCCAGTGGCTGGAGCACCAGCGGCGCAGCCAGGCGATGGATGTGATCAAGGCTGCGCTTGAGGCCGGCAAGGAGCCGCCGGCGATCGTTTACGATCAGATCAACAAGGCCAACCAGACCAAACCGCCCTGGGGCGAGGTTGTTGTCTTCAGCGCGTTGGGCTTCGGCTTTTGGATCGCGTTCGCAAACGCGGATGGCGAAGACAAAACCGCCTTCATGGTCATCGCCGCCACGATGACTGTCACCGCACTCGGGTGCTTGGCGCTCGCCATCATGCGTCCGGGCAGCGGCGGCAAAAACGATGACGCCGCATGACGAAGCGCGTCTCATCGCTGCGGCGCGCAAGGGAGATAGTCGCGCATACGCTGCTTTGGTCGACGCGCATCAACAGGCCGTACGCGGGTTTTTGCGGCGTTTTGCAGGACATTGGGCCGATGCGGACGATCTCGCGCAGGAGGCTTTCGTGACCGCGTGGCGCAAACTTTCGCGCTTTGAAGGCCGCTCAAGCTTCCGCTCATGGGTGAGCGGCATCGGCTTTCGCATCGCGCGCGACGCAAAGCGCGCGCACGGCCGCGCGCAAACCCGCGATAGCGATTGGCTGAGTGAGCAAGACAATGTCGAGGAGGGCGCGCCGCTGGAAGATCGCATCGCCGTGACGCGGGCGATGGCGGAGCTGCCCGACGAACAGCGCGCGGTGGTCGCGCTTTGCCTGGGCGAGGGGTTCTCGCACAGTGAAGCAGCCGAGATCTTGAAACTCCCGCTCGGGACGGTGAAATCGCACGTGACGCGCGGGCGCGAGCGCCTGCTGCGCGCGTTGGAGACGCGTGATGAACTCTGAAGCCCGCCTCGCTGCTGCTCTTGGCGCCGCGGCCGCGCCGGCGAGGGACCCCGCTTTCACCTTGGCCGTGATCCGCGCCGCGGAGGCGGATCGGTTCAAGGCCGAGGCCATCCGCTCGATGCTGAGCTGGGGTGCGGTAGCCGCCGCTGCCGCTTGCCTCGCCCTGATGCTGGCTGGGTGGACCAGCCTGCATTGGCAAGGCGCGCAAAGCGGTATTCTGGGCGCCGGCGGCATTTTCGCGCTGGTGGCGACCGCCCGGCTCATGACACAACGTTTAGCACCTGCGGCAGTCCGCTGAGCGCCTGCATCCAAGGCCGTTCCTCAGCGCATCTAGTCAGCAAAGGGGCATGAGACCCCGGGCTATGGAGACACCTTAATGGATGCGGATATCTTTGTTCCGTTTCTCTTTTTCGGGTTTTTGGCGGCCATTATCCTGGTCCCCATCTACCTTCGAGAACGAACGCGCCAGTCGGCGCACCACCTAATCGCGCAGGCTCTGGAGAAGGGTCAGCAGCTCGATCCTGCCCTGATGCGCACCCTCACCGAGGGCCAAAAGAAGCCTCAGGACAAGGCCCGTTCGAGCCTTGGCGCGGGGATCGTGCTCCTTGCTTTGGGCGGCGGTTTCGCGGCGGCGGGCTATTTCGTCGGCGGCTACGCTGAAGAAGCCTTCAACGGCATGATGGTCCCGGCCGTCATTTTGGCCGCCTTGGGCATCGCCTTTGTCCTGCTCGCCATCGTCGATTATGCGACAAAGAGGAAGGAAGACTGAGTGGTAGCCTGTGGCGTCTCGGGGGTTCACACATCTGGCGGAGGCCACGGAAGCGGCGTTGATTATCGCCGCCCAGGCCAAAGACCAGGCGGCCTTCGGGGAGCTGGTCAAACGCCGCCAGGGTTGGGCTCGCGCCTTGCTACGGAGAATGTGCCAGAGCCACGCTGAAGCTGACGATCTCGCTCAAGAGGCGTTCATCAAGGCGTGGGATAGATTGAGGGACTTGGAAACCCCGGCAGCTTTTCCGGGTTGGTTTAGGAGAATAGCGGTCACCACGTTCCTGATGGCAAAGCGACGCCAGAAGGCCGTGTTCGAGGAAATCGACGACGCATCGCCAATCGCGTCGGAGGAGTCCACGCCGGAAGCCGCAGCCGGAGCGAAACTTGATCTGGAAAAGGCTCTTGCCAGATTAAGCGATGCTGAGAGACTTTGTGTGACGCTGAACCACGGAGAAGGGCTCAGTCACTCAGAGATAGTCGAAATCACAGGTCTTCCCCTAGGCACTGTGAAATCACACGTACTAAGGGGAACAGATAAACTTAGACGGCTATTGGACCCAGATTCATGACTGACTTCGACGCCCTGTTGAAGCGCTCCTTCGCGGAAGCTCATGAACCCGTAGATGACGGGTTCGTGGTGAACGTAGGCCGTGCGGTGGCGAAGCGCGAAGCTGGCCTCAAGATGCGCGGATACATGCAGCTCGGCGCGGTTACGATCGGCGCGGCTGCCGTTTCTTGGGGTCTCTATGCATTTGCCGGTGCGTTCGGGCAGGAGTTCATGGCCTCGATCGGCCTCGAAGTGGCGCGGGCCCACGCCGCTGTCAGCACCGCCCCGGATCCGGGCGCTGCCGCCCAAGGCTTCATCCAATCGATGGGCGCGGGCCTGACGCAAATCCTGCTGGTTACGGCCGCTCTGGCCGGCGGCGCGGTGGCGTATCGCTCGACGCAGGAATAATTGGCGCTAACCAAGTTCGAGCAAAGGCGGCCCGCTTGGCCGCCTTTCGCGTATCTGGGCTCGGCGCTGGCGCCGCACTGCAGCAAAGGCTATGACGCTGCGCTAGCAAACGAGGCCGCCCATGTCCCGTCACGTCGAAGCGCCGATCCGCCGTCAGAGCGCGCCGGACATTCGCGCCCGAAAGGGCGGCGATCCGATCGTCTGCCTGACCGCCTACACCGCGCCCGTCGCTGAGATACTTGACGAGCATTGTGACGTGCTGCTGGTCGGCGACAGCGTCGGCATGGTCGTGCACGGCATGCCCAACACGGTTGGCGTCACGCTCGAGATGATGATCATGCACGGGCAGGCCGTGATGCGCGGCGCCAAGCGCGCGCTCGTCGTCGTCGACATGCCGTTTGGCTCCTATGAAGCGAGCGCGGAACAAGCCTTCGCCAACGCCACGCGCATCCTGAAAGAGACCGGCGCCCAGGCGGTAAAGGTCGAAACCGGCGCCTACATTGCCGGCACCATCGCCTATTTGGTGCAGCGCGGCATTCCGGTGATGGGGCACGTCGGCCTGCGCCCTCAGGCGGTGAACGTCGACGGGAAGTTCCGGGCCAAGGGCCGGAGTAAGGAAGAGCGCGCCCAGGTGCTGGCCGAAGCCCGCGCCGCCGACGAGGCGGGCGCCTTCGCCATCGTTGTCGAGGGTGTGGACGAAACACTCGCCCCCGAAATAACCGCTGCTGTGAAGGCCCCCACCATCGGCATTGGCGCTTCGGCCCAATGCGACGGCCAGATCCTGGTCACCGATGACCTTCTGGGCCTATTCGATTGGACCCCGAAATTTGTTCGCCGCTACGCCAACCTGAAGGCCGAGATCGGCAAGGCGGCCGCCAATTACGCCGCCGACGTCAAAGCCCGCCGTTTTCCTGCCGCAGCTGAGACTTACGTCCTGGGCGGCGGAAAGGCGCGGCGCCCGCGCGTTGCCGGGGACGGCGAGCGCGGCTAGCTTGCCGCCGATTTTAGGGGGGCGGGCCTTTGCGGCCCATGCGGTCAGGAACGGCGTGTGACCAACGAAACCGATAGTTTTGTCAATGAGGTGGACGAGAGCCTGCGCCGTGATCGCGCGCTCGACGTCGCCAAAAAGTACGGCCCGTGGTTCGTTGGCGCGTTCGCTTTGTTCATCCTTGGCTTGGCCGGATGGCAGGGCTGGAAAGCGTACGCCACGAACGCGGCGCGTGAACACGCCGTCGAGTTCTCCGCGGCGCAGGCGCTGTTGGAAGCGGGCAATCTTGCGGAAGCTAAAACTGAATTCGAGCGCCTCTCGAACGAAGGCCCTCGTGTCTATCGCGCGATGGCGCAGATGGAGCGCGCCGGCATCCTCGTGCAGGAGGGTGATCTCGAAGGCGCACTGGCCGGCTTCGACGCCGCAGCTGAGACGGCGCCTGATCGAGTGATGCGCGAGAGCGCGCAGATCCGCGCCGCTTACATAGCCGCCGACACCCAAGATTTCGCGGCGTTGCGCACGCGCCTGCAGCCGCTCATCGAGTCAGACACGCGCGTTCAATACCTTGCGAAGGAATTGCTCGCGGTTGAAGCGTGGGAAGCCGGTGAGACCCAGCTTGCGCGCGAAACACTCGAACAATTGACGCTCGCCTTTGAAGCGCCGGACTCGCTGCGCCAACGTGCGCAAATCGCGCTCAGCGTTCTTGGTCCCGCGCCTGCAACAGAAACACCGGCGGACGGCGCGGCTGCGCCCGCGCCCTCCGAAGGAGAAAACTAGATGAAGCCTTTGCGTCCCATCGCCATCATCGCGGCTGCGGCCGCGCTGTCGGCGTGCTCGACGGTGAGCCGCATAGGCGGTGCATTGAATCCGTTCGACGGCGGCGAAGCGCCGGCGCAAACCGCGCCGCAGGACGGACGCCAGTCGATCTTGTCGGCTGAAGAAAACCTGACGCCGAACCCCGAGTTTGCAGCGCGCACGATCACAGTTCCGCCAGCGGTGGCGACGACGGATTGGAGTCAACCGGGCGGCACGGCAAACAATGCCCCGCCGCAGTCGAGCGGCGTCGCTATTCTTGAGCAGGCGTGGCGCGCGAACCTCGGCCAAGGCACGAATAATCGTGTGCAGATCGCAGCGCCGCCGGTCATTTCGAACGGCAGCCTCTACTTTCTCGACGGGGACCACCGCGTCCATGCCATTGATGCGCGCGACGGGCGTCGCCTTTGGAATGAGCGTGTTCGCCCGGAAGATAGCCGCGATCGCGTGGCGCGCGGCGGCGGCGTCGCCGTTGGCGCAGGCCGTCTCTATGTGACGACGGGCTTCGGCTTTATCGTGGCGCTCGACGCGGGCAACGGAAGCGAAATCTGGCGCGCGCGCGCCAACGCACCGTTCCAATCGGCGCCGACTTTCGCCGGTGACCGCGTCTACGCGGTCACCAATGACAGCGAGTTGATCGCGTTCGACGCCGCAACCGGCGAAGTCTCGTGGACCTACCAAGCGATCGCCGAACCGGCGCGCATCTTGTCGGCGCCGAGCGTCGGCGTGGACGGCGAAACGGTCGTCGCACCGTTTGCTTCGGGTGAGATCGTAGCGTTGCTCGCGGCGAATGGCCGTCGTCTCTGGGCGGACGCGCTCTCGCGGGCGGGCCGCATTAATTCACTCTCGGCGATCAACGACATCGCCGGTCGTCCTGTGATCGACGGCGGTGCTGTCTATGCGGCCAGCCACTCGGGCATTATCGCCGCGATCGATCTGCGCAGCGGCCAGCGCATCTGGGCGCGCACGTTCGCGTCCACGCAAACGCCATGGGTTGCGGGCGATGTGCTATACGCTGTCAGCGTCGATGGTGAACTCGCCGCCTTCGATCGCCGGACCGGCAACGTCTACTGGGTCGTGCAGCTGCGGCGTTATCGCAACGAAGCGGAGCGCAAAGGCCGGGTAGCGTGGACCGGCCCGATCATGATGGGCGGCCGTCTGGTGTTGGCGAATTCGGAAGGCGATGTCGTCGCGGTTTCCCCGTCGAACGGGCAAACGCTGGCCTCGACAGACGTCAACCAGCCTGTGTTCATTCCGCCGATCGCCGCCAATGAGCAGATTTATATTGTAACCGACGAAGCACGTCTGGTCGTTCTTCGCTAAGGCAGGTGTCAGGTGTCAGGTGTCAGGTGCCAGGTTTCGCGCGTTTCGCGCTGCGGCGTTTCTGACACCCGGGGTCTGACACCCGACAGCTGATGACGATCAAGCTTGCGATCGTCGGGCGGCCGAATGTCGGCAAGTCCACTTTGTTCAACAGGCTCGCGGGCAAAAAGCTCGCGATTGTTGACGATACGCCTGGCGTCACGCGTGATCGGCGCGAGGCGAAGGGGAAGCTGGGCGATCTTGATTTCCTCCTGATCGATACCGCCGGCTTCGAAGACACGACGGACGCTTCGCTCGAAGCGCGCATGCGGCAGCAGACGGAGATCGCGATCCGTGATGCGGACGTCATCCTATTTCTGATCGATGCGCGCGCGGGCTTGCTGCCGCTCGATGAATCATTCGCCGCTTTGCTGCGCCGCGCCAACAAACCCGTCGTTCTGGCCGCCAATAAGGTGGAAGGTCGCGCCGGCGACGTTGGTCTCACTGAAGCCTACGCGCTGGGTCTGGGCGAACCGATCGCGCTCTCCGCCGAGCACGGCGAGGGCATGTCCGAGCTTTATGCCGCTATCGCTGCGCACGAAACGGAGAAGAGCGAAGAGGACGTGGCCGACAGGCCGGCGCGCCCGATCAACGTCGCTATCATCGGCCGTCCGAACGCCGGCAAGTCCACGCTTGTGAACGCGCTGATCGGGGAGGAGCGTTTGCTGGTCGGTCCTGAAGCCGGCATCACGCGCGATTCCATCTCGATTGACTGGGAATGGCGGGGAAAGAAATTCCGTCTCGTCGATACCGCAGGCATGCGCAAGAAAGCCAAGGTGCAGGCCAAGCTTGAGCGGATGTCGGTCGGCGACACGATCCACGCACTGAAGTTCGCTGAAGTGTGCGTGCTCGTGATGGATGCGAACGAGGCGTTCGAGAAACAGGACCTCTCGATCGCCGATCTGGTTATCCGCGAGGGGCGCGCGCTGGTTTTCTGTCTGGCAAAATGGGACACGATCGAAGACACGCGCGCGCACTTCGAGGAGTTGAAGCTGGTGGCGCGTGAGAGCTTACCGCAAGCGCGCGGAGCGCCGTTGGTCACGGTCGCAGCGCAATCCGGCGTCGGCCTTGATCGCCTGATGCGCGCGGTCGAAGAGGCGCATGAGGATTGGACAGCGCGGGTCAAAACCAAGGACCTTAACGAGTGGCTCTACGCATCGATCGCGCGTCATCCGCCGCCGGCCGTGGGGGGCAAACGCATCAAGCCGCGTTATCTCACGCAGATCAAAGCCCGGCCGCCAACCTTCGTGTTAATCTCTTCGCGCGCCGAGGAGATGCCGGAGAGCTACAAGCGCTATCTGGTCAACGGTCTGCGTGACGCCTTTGATCTGCATGCAGCGCCAATTCGCTTGATTGTGAAGGCGGGCAAGAATCCGTTCGCGGACAGCGAGGATTGATCCGTCACAGGGATTGAGCCGCGGCCCAGCCGCTCGACCAAGCCCACTGAAAGTTGTAGCCGCCGAGCCAGCCGGTGACATCAACGGCCTCGCCGATGAAGTAGAGGCCCGGCACGGCGCGCGTTTCCATCGTCTGTTGTGAGAGAGCGTTTGTATCGATGCCGCCGGCCATGACTTCAGCCTTGGCGTAGCCTTCAGTGCCATTGGCTTGGATGAGTGCGCCCTTCAGATGGCGCTGCGCAAACGTGATCAGCGCTTCATCCTTCCAATCGCCGAGTTGGCGCGGGGGATGAGCGGCGGTCAGGACGGCTGCAAGCCGCTCGGGCACATGTGCGGCGATCACGGTTTTTGGCAGAGCGAGAGGCCGCTCGCGCTTGGCGGCGACTAGCATGTCTTCGGCGGCGTCAGGGAGCCAATCGACTTTGATATAGGTCTGCGGATTGCTCCAATAAGACGATATCTGCAGGACAGCGGGCCCAGAGAGGCCGCGATGCGTAAACAGTGCGGCTTCGCGGAATACGATTTTGCCGAGAGACAGCACGACCTCCGTCGAGACGCCGCTCAGCGACTGCATCCAGTGCAGGTAGCGTTCATCGAACGTGAGCGGCACAAGCGCGGGCCTTGTCGGCGTCACTGGGATGGCGAACTGTTTGGCGATGTCGAAGGCGAAGCCGGTTGCGCCAAGTTTTGGGATGGGCAGGCCGCCGGTGGCGATGATGAGAGCCCCGGCTTCGAACCCGCCTTGGCTGGTTTCGATGCGAAATTTCTCGCCGCGCTCGATGCGCGTGACGCGGCAGCCGACGCGGATCGCCACCTGAACCGCCGCGCATTCATCGAGCAGCATCTGCACGATCTTGCGTGAGGAACGTGGGCCCTCACAGAAGAGCTGGCCAAGCGTTTTTTCGTAGTACGGGATACGGTGCTTTTCGACGAGCGCGATGAAATCGTGTTGTGTGTGACGCGCGAGGGCCGAGCGGGCGAAGTGCGGGTTGGCGGAGATGAACCGATCCGGCGCTGCGTGAAGATTTGTGAAGTTGCAACGGCCGCCGCCGGAGATGAGGATCTTGGCGCCGACGTCGCTGTTGTGTTCGATGACGAGGACGCGCTTACCGCGCCGGCCAGCGTGCATGGCGCAATAGAGGCCAGCCGCTCCACCGCCGATGATGATGGCGTCGTAGGTCAGCGTTCGAACTGCACCCACGCGCCGTTCTCTGTGTAGCTCGGCTGCAGCATTTTCACGATGTGCGGCGCGACTTCTTCCGGCGTCGGCAGCGTCATCGGATCTTCGCCGGGAAACGCTTTTGCGCGCATGGACGTGCGCGTGGGGCCGGGATTGAACAGGTTGGCGCGCATCGGCGTGACGTTGCCAATTTCCGCCGCCCACGAGATGACCAACGCGTCGAGCGCGGCCTTCGACGCCGCGTAGGGCGCCCAATAGGCGCGCGGGTTCTTGGAAGCGCCGGAGGTGAGAAACACAGCGCGGCCGGCATCGGACTCCCGCAACAACGGATGCAACGCGCGGATGAGCCGTTGGTTGGCGAGATAGTTCACCAGCGTCGTCTCATCCATGATCGCGGGCGTTGCCTGGTGCGCGGGCGTTAGCGAGCCGAGTGCGCCCGCGCAGGCGGCCAGGCCGTCGAGCTTGCCGAAGCGCTCGAACAAAGGCGCGGCGAGCTGATCGATTGCGGCCCCATCGCGCAAATCCAAAGGGATCAACGTCGCTTCGCCGCCGATCTCTCGGATGTCGTCGTCCAGCTTTTCCAGCGCCTTCTGCGCGCGCGCGACCGCGATCACACGCCAGTTCTGACGCGCAAGCTCCAGCGCCACCGCCCGGCCAATGCCGCGCGACGCGCCGGTGACGAGCGCGATGCGTTTCGATGAGGCGCCGGTCATTCTGCTGCGTTTTCAGTGATCAGCGGCAGCTGCAAACCCTGCTCCGAGTTGGCCTTCTCCTGATCGAGCAGGGGCGTCGGGTAATCGCCGGTAAAGGCATGGTCGGTGAATTGCGGGTTGGCGGCGTCCCGCTTCTTCTCGCCCATTGCCGCGTAAAGCCCTTCGACCGACAGAAAGCCCAAGCTATCGACGCCGAGCGACTTGCGCATCTCGTCGAGCGTCATCTGCGCAGCCATCAGTTCGGAAAGCGCGGGCATATCGATGCCATAGAAATCCGGAAACTTGATTGGCGGAGAGGCGCTGCGGAAGTGGACTTCCTTGGCCCCCGCCTCGCGGACCATTTGCACGATCTTGCGTGAGGTGGTGCCGCGCACGATCGAGTCATCGACGAGTACGACGCGCTTGCCTTTGATGACATTGCGATTGGCCGAGTGCTTCAAGCGCACGCCCATATCGCGGATCGCTTGTTTCGGCTGAATGAAGGTGCGGCCGACATAATGGTTACGGATGATGCCGAGCTCGTAGGGGATGCCGCTCTGCTCCGCGAAACCCATGGCCGCCGGCACGCCGGAATCCGGCACCGGCACGATGACGTCGGCTTCGACGCCGGTCTCCTCCGCCAGCCTCCGGCCCATACGCTTGCGAATGTCATAGACGCTGCGGCCGTCGATGATGGAATCAGGCCGTGCGAAATAGACGAACTCGAAAATGCATGGACACGCTTTGCGGCGTGGGAACGGGAAATGGCTGTCGACCGTCACCGCGCCATCCTTCGCGCGCGTAATGACGACGACCTCGCCTGGTTCAATCGAACGCACGAACTTCGCGCCGATCATATCGAGCGCGCAGGTCTCGGAAGCGAGGATCATGGCGCCGGCGCTTTCGCCGAGCACTAGGGGCCGAATGCCGATCGGATCGCGCGCGCCGATCATCATGTTTTCGGTCAGCGCCACCAGCGCGAACGCGCCCTGAATGTCATGCAGCGCCTCAACGAAGCGCTCGACAACGCGCGGCCTCTTCGATTGCGCGATGAGTTGCAGGATGCACTCGGTGTCGGACGTCGATTGGAAGATCGAGCCGTTCTGAACGAGGCGGTTACGCAGATCGACGGCGTTGGTCAGGTTGCCGTTGTGAGCGACAGCAAAACCGCCCAATGCGAGATCGGCGAAGAGCGGCTGGACGTTGCGGAGAATGGTGCCGCCGGCGGTGGCGTAGCGGGTGTGGCCGATGGCCATGGAGCCCGGCATCCGCTGCGGGAGGTCGCCGCCTGAGAAGTGCTCGCCGACGAGGCCGAGATAGCGCTCGTGGTAGAATTCGCTGCCGTCGTAGCTGACGATGCCGCAGCCTTCTTGGCCGCGATGCTGTAACCCGTGCAGACCGAGCGCGGTCAGAACCGCCGCGTCTTCTGAACCGAAAACACCAAAGACGCCGCATTCCTCGCGGGGCTTATCGTCGAACTCCCATTTATCGACCGGGTCTCCGGGCGCCGTCTGAAACTGGAGGGAGGGGCGCTCGGCGATCATTCGGTCCTCAGGTGGCCCCTTGGGTCAAGGTTGGGCCTGGGTTGTTGCGGGCTCGGCCGGTGGGATTGGCGCCGACTCGCCCTCTCGACGGTCAATTATATCACGAGCTCGGTCCCGAGCCTGCGGCAGCACGGCCTCAAGAGCAGACGCTACGCTGTCATAGATAGGATACGTCCGCGCGCCGCGTATAGCGTCCTGCATCGGATCTGCAGGTTGGGTGCTGTCCTCCACCGTGGTTTGACGCATGAGCAGCACGAATAGCGACACCACCAGAACGCCGCGGAGGATGCCGAAGGCAAGGCCGGCGGCGCGGTCAAAAGAGCCAATTTCCGTGGATTGATGGGCGGTTTTCGCAACCGTCGAGGTAATCACGGTGATGACGATGAACACCACCAGGAAGATCAGAAGCCCTGCGGCGACGGATGCCAGAGGTCCGGAAAGGGGGGTGAAGCTCTCGACCAGCGGCCGCAGCATTCCGGCGAAGAACACCGCCGCGATCGCCGCGCCGATGAAGGCGATGATCGAGAACACTTCGCGGATGAGGCCGCGGGCGAAGGCCATGACGCCCGAAAGGCCGAGCACGACCAACGCGGCGAAGTCGAACCAAGTGAAGCCGAGATCCATCGCCCACTCCCATATTGCCCGTTTCTGGGCGCGTCCCTGGCCATTGGATTAACCGGCCCGCCGGAGCTTGGGAAGGCGCCACGCGCGCCGGGATGGCGGTCGCGGGCTTTGGGCGGCCGGTCGAACTGTGGGCGTTTCGTCGGCGGAATAGCGACAGGCTGCTGGACATGCTGCTACCGCTCCTGTTGATCGCTCAACTTGCCAGCCAAAGCCCTGCCGCGCCGCCTGTGCGTGAGCTTGCGCCAGGCGTGCACCTGCAGCCTGGCGGCTTCGAACTGGAGCGGGGGCCGGATGGCAACACCATCATCTTCGACGCGCCGCAGGGGCTCGTGGTCGTCGATACCGGGCGCCATTCTTGGCACAGTGACGCAATCCTAGCTTACGCGCGCGAACGCGGCCGGCCCATTTCCGCGATCGTCAACACGCACTGGCATCTCGATCATTCGAGCGGCAACGGGCGGGTGAGGGCGGTTTATCCGAATGCGCGGCTCTACACGACCGGCGCTGTCGATCGCGTCATCGCGCCGGGCGGTTTTCTTGTCCGCAACATGGATGGCGCGCGCGCGATGTTGGCGGGCAGCGGGATCACGCCGGTGCAGCGCGAGGAAGTTCAGATATTTCTCGACACCATGGCGGAGAGTCATGTGTTGCGGCCGGACGTCGTGATTGACCGTTCGCAGCGCATGCGGCTGGCGGGGCGCCGCTTCGATGTGCACGTCACGAATGGCGCCGTCACCGATGCAGATGTGTGGCTCTACGATCGCCGCACGCGGACCGCGGTGATCGGCGATTTGGTGACATTCCCCGCGCCGTTTTTCGAGACCGCGTGTCCCGAGCGCTGGCGCGAAGCTTTGGACGAGGTGTGGGCGACGCCGTTTCGCACGGTGATCCCCGGACACGGTGAGCCGATGACGCGCGATCAGTTCAATACATGGCGCGTGGCCTACGGCGCTTTCATCGATTGCGCCGCGAGCGACGCGGAGGCGGTGTCCTGCGCGAGCGCCTGGGCGGAGGCGATGGCAGAGTTCAACAACGGGCAGCCGCAAGGCGCGGGGATGGCGCAATATTATGTCGGCTATCTACGCGAGAACGGCGGCAAGAGCCCGGATTGCTTGACGCGCTAGATTCAGTTTCTCAAAGAAAGGTTGTCCATCTGAACATTGCTGACGACCACCATGCCGAAGTCATCTACGCGCACCGGACCGATTGAGAACCGAACCTGCGTCCAGGCACCCGGCATTAAGTCCTCGTTGATTGTTATTTGGTGACGCCGTTGTTCAATCGGTGCAAGTTCCGGCGCATCAGCTGGGCGCTGAGCGCCAAAGCTTGGTCCCCATACTGCCGTGAACGTCATACCATGATATCGAGCGGCACTCGGATTACCCACGCGCAAGGTTATCGCTTGGCCGTTTCCTTGCGGTTGGGCGGCCTCAACAGCAAAAAGTAGTGGTCCATGGTTGGTGGCCACTATCGAATAGCCGCTGTCGCCCGTTATCGGCAGGAACGCGGCGGAGTTCGGCTGAGAACCTTCCAGGGCCAATAAGCGACTCTCGATTGCGGACAGCCTAGCCTCAATGACCGGAGTCGCGACTGGGTCGGCAGGTGGTTCAATTTCAGTTGTTTGCCCGCAGGAGGACAATGCAATGGCGCTCACGACGACCCACAGCCTATTCACCGTTGCCTCCCACCGAGACCTCGCGAATTAGGTTGCCGCAACGAGAGAGGATCGTCAAAGGCGCTAAGGGGATTCAACCCCGATCGCGGCGGCCAAATCGGCGATGTGGCTGATCTGCTTGAGTTTGACGCCGTCGCTCGATGATTTCTTCTGCGGCGGCGCCAGCGCGTTGGTGAAGCCAAGCTTCGCCGCTTCCTTCAGGCGCAAATCGCTGCGGCCCGCGGGCCGCACTTCGCCGGAAAGCGCCACTTCGCCGAACACGACGCACTGCTTCGGCAGTGATTTGTCCGCCAGCGCCGAGATCAAGGCGGCGGCCACCGCGAGATCTGCGGCAGGTTCGGTGATGCGCAGGCCGCCGGCGACCGAAAGATAGACATCGCGTCCGGAGAACGAGAGTCCGCATCGAGTTTCGAGCACGGCCAAGATCATCGCGAGGCGCGCGGAATCCCAGCCGACCACGGCGCGCCGTGGCGTGCCGTACGCAGTTGGCGCCGCGAGCGCCTGAATTTCAACCAGCACCGGCCGCGAGCCTTCCACGCCTGCGAACACCGCCGCACCGGATGGCCGTTCTCCAGCGCCGCCGAGAAAGAGCGCCGAAGGGTTTGGCGTCTCGACCAAACCTTGCTCAACCATCTCGAACACGCCGATTTCGTCGGTCGGCCCGAAACGGTTTTTCACGGCGCGCAAGATGCGGAACGGCAGGCCGCGCTCGCCTTCGAAATAGATCACGGCGTCAACCAAATGCTCGACCACGCGCGGGCCTGCGATCTGCCCGTCCTTGGTGACGTGGCCGACCAGAATGATGACGGCGCCGTTTTTCTTGGCAAATCGCACCAGTTCGTGCGCGCAAGCGCGCACTTGCGCGACGGTGCCGGGCGCGGCCTCGACGCCGTCGGCGTAGAGGGTCTGAATTGAGTCCACGATTACGACGTCGGGCTTCAGCGCCTTCAGGCCTTCGAGAATTTTCCGCAGATCGGTCTCCGCCGCGAGGCTGACATTGGCGTCGGACGCTTTGAGCCGCCGCGCCCGCTCCTGCACCTGCGCTTCGGCTTCTTCGCCCGTCACATAGGCGACCGAGGCGCCGCCGCGCGCGAGCGAGGCCGCGGCTTGCAACAGCAATGTCGATTTGCCGACGCCCGGATCGCCGCCGATGAGCAAGGCGGAGGAGGGCACCAAGCCGCCGCCGCAGACGCGATCCAACTCCGAGATGCCTGTCGCGATCCGCGCCGGCGGATCGGCGACCCCGGCGAGATCGACGAACGACACCGCCTTGCTCTTCTTGCCGCCGCCGACGGGCGCCGCGAACGCCCCGGGCACGACCGGGCGCGCCGCTTCTTCAACCAGCGTATTCCATTCCCCGCACGCGTCGCACTTGCCAGCCCATTTGGGCCAGATCGCGCCGCAGGCTTGGCAGGTAAAGACGTGATCTGACTTGGCCATTCTGACCTCGAGGCGAATCCTTCCAGTTGAGCTTAGCGCGGCGCGTCTGCTAAGGCATGGGCCATGGCCATGCGCGAACTGCATCCGCTGAAGGGAGAAAGGGACTTCCGCTGGCGGGGCGCACAGCCGACCCGCGTCGAGGCGCTGAGCGATATGGTGTTCGCCTTCGCACTGACGTTGTTGGTCGTCTCAAACGCGCCGCCCACGTCCGTGACTGAACTTGATGCGCTGCTCTGGGATTTTCCGGGCTTCGCTGCAGCGTTCGCCATCCTTCTCTTGGTGTGGCACTCGCATTACATTTTCTTCCGGCGCTATGCGTTGGAGGACGGATGGACGACGACGCTCAACGCCGCGTTGCTCTTCCTCATCCTCTTCTTCGTCTATCCGCTGAAGTACCTGGCGACGATGCTATCGCGTTTGGTGGAGTCGGTGGCGGCAGGCGATCCGGCGCCGCCGTTCACGTTCCAGGAGGCGGAGTACTCGTTGGTGCTGCTTTCCATTGCGTACGCGGCCGTGTTTCTTATGTTCTTCGCGCTCTATGCGCATGCGCTAAGCAAGGCCGATGCGCTGCAACTGGATGAGCGGGAGTTGCAGCTGACGCGCTTCTCTCTCTGGCAGCAAGGCGTTCACATTTTCGTCGGTACAGCGACCGCGATCGCGGCGTTTGCACTGCCCGCGCCTTGGTCAACTTTTTCGGGCTTCATATACGGTTTGATCGGCCCGCTGATTTTCATTGGTGGCGCTATACTTGTGCCGACGCCGAAGCGGGCGCCGAGGCCTGGATTGTAGGAGCAGCGCGTGATGAGCATCTATGATTTCACCGCGCGCGACATCGACGGCAAAGAGCGCTCGCTCTCCGAGTTTCGCGGCAAGCTTCTGCTGATCGTGAATACGGCGAGCCAATGCGGGTTTACCTACCAGTACAAAGGCCTGGAAGAATTGCACCGCAAATATGCGGATCAGGGCGTCGAGGTTTTGGGGTTTCCCTGCAATCAGTTCGGCAAGCAGGAGCCGGGCGACGCCGAGGAAATTAAGAATTTCTGCTCTCTGACCTATGACGTAACATTTCCAATGTTCGCGAAGATCGACGTCAAAGGGCCGTCGGCGCATCCGCTCTACGATTTTCTGACTCGCCAAAAGGGCGGCGGCTTATTGGGCCGCAACATCAAGTGGAACTTCACCAAGTTCTTGGTGGGCCGCGATGGCAAAGTGCTCGCCCGTTACGCGCCGACGGTGAAGCCGGAGGCGCTGGACGCAGTGATTAAGAAGCACGTCTGACGCTAATCGCAAGTGTCTTCGAGATCCCAATAGCCGTTGCCCTGATCGGGGACGCCGGGGAAATCGGCGCAGCGAATTTGCAGCCAGCGTCCCCGCTTTGAGATGCGGCCGGGCGCGTCGCCCTCGGAACTGGGTTTGCCGTCCGAGCCGTCCGGATAGAATTCCTTTTCTTCGTATGGATCTTCTATCCAGCAGCGAAAGACGAGGTCGTCGACGACGAACACTTCGGCCTTCACCCAATTGCTCGGATCAACCTCCAGCTCGATCCTGCCGTTGCCCTTGTCCGAGGTGAACAGAAGCTGCGCGCGATCGGCGAAATCGCCCTGGAAATGCCAGACGCGGCCGTTGGCGGCGCCTTTGAACTCAAGCGGACTCCTGCACCAACCGGAGAGCGTCTCGATCAAGCCGAGCGCGCAGTCGCGCGCGGCCCAGCGATAGGTTTCGTTGTCGCGGTAGTGCGGTTCGCGTGTGGGAGGTGTAGGCGGGGTCACACCACGGCCTGGATCGGCCCGTCGGCGCGGCCTGCGACGAATTGATCGACCATGGCGTTGCCGCTCGTGTCGAGCGAGGCGGTTGGGCCGCGCCAGACAATTCTGCCGTTGTGCAGCATGGCGATCTCATCGGCGATTTTGCGCGCGCTCGGCATGTCGTGAGTGATCGAGACGGCGGCGCAGCCGAGTTCCTTCACCATCTCGACGATGAGATCATTAATCGCGTCGGCGGTGATGGGATCGAGACCGGTGGTCGGTTCGTCGAAGAAAAGGATGTCGGGCTTGGCGATGATGGCGCGCGCGAGGCCGGCGCGCTTTTGCATGCCGCCGGAGAGCTCGATCGGGCGCACGTCCGCGAACTCAGGCGCGAGGCGGACTTTGCGCATCGTCTCGATGGCGCGGTCGCGTGCTTCAGCGCGACTCACCTTGTCGGCATTAATGAGGCGGAAGGCGATGTTCTCCCAAACTGTGAGTGAGTCAAACAACGCGCCGCCTTGGAAGAGCATGCCGAACTTGCGCATGACGCGGGCGCGGATTTCTTCTGGCATCTTGGTCACGTCCGCGCCATCGACGAGGACTTGGCCGCTATCAGGCTTCATCAAGCCGAGCGCGCATTTGAGCGTCACCGACTTGCCTTGCCCGGAGCCGCCGATGATGACGAGCGATCGGCCTTGCGTCACGTCGATGTCGACGCCATCGAGCACCTGGCGGCCGCGCAGTTGCTTCTTGATGCCGACGAGTTGGAGTTTCGCAGCCATCGGCATCACTCCACGAAGAACGCGGTGATGAGGTAGTTCACCGCCAGAATGAGCACGATGGCGACGACGACGGCGTTGGTGGTGGCGCGGCCAACGCCGAGCGCGCCGCCACTGGAGCGGTAGCCCTGATAGGCGCCGACTGTGGCGATGATGAAGCCGAACACGGCCGCCTTGATGAGGCCGAGGCCGACGTCCTGCGGCTCCATGAAGTCGAACGTATTGCGCAGATAAGCCGCGCCGTTGAAGTCGAGGC
This sequence comes from Hyphomonadaceae bacterium, assembly GCA_050184605.1. Taxonomy (GTDB): domain Bacteria; phylum Pseudomonadota; class Alphaproteobacteria; order Caulobacterales; family Aquidulcibacteraceae; genus Vitreimonas. The sequence continues at coordinate 552,071 of JBFXAE010000001.1, forward strand.
TGTTCACCGCAACCAGATAGCCGCCCATGACGCCGATAATGTCAGCGACGAGCACCAGAATCGGTAGCGTGAGCGTCGCCGCCAATACACGCGGCGCGATCAGATATTTGAAAGGGTTGGTTGAGAGCGTCGTCATCGCGTCGATCTGTTCGGTGACGCGCATGGTGCCGATCTCAGCGGCGATACCGGCGCTCACGCGCCCCGCGAGCATCAAGCCTGCAAGCACCGGCCCAAGCTCGCGCGTGATGCCGAGCACGACAATGTTGGGCACGAATTGCTCAGCGTTGAAGCGCGCGCCGCCGACGTAAATGTTCAGGGCCAGCGCCGCGCCGATGAACACGGCGGTGACGCCGACGACCGGCAGCGAGAAATAGCCGATCTGCATGCACTGGCGCAGAAACTGGCCAATGAAGAAGGGCGGCGAGACAGCGGCAGCAACAGCGCGTCCGACGAAAGCGGAGAAGCGGCCGATCTCGGCCAGCATGCTCAACAGCCCGCGTCCGATGGGGGCGAACGGGTTGATCATTGCTGCAGCCCCGCTTCGACCGCGGGCGTCCTCGCCGGCATCGCTGCGGTAAGCGGAGGGATTTGCCGGCGAGACGCCGGCGGTCCAAGAACGATCACGCGCGCGCTCCCGTCTTGCGCACCGTGCCGGCGAAGGTGGTCAACAACTCGTATGGCGCCGTGCCTGCGAGTGCGGCGACGTCATCCAGCGGCGCGTTCGGGCCGAGAAACTCGACCATAGCGCCGGGTTGCGCTTCGGCGCAGCCGGTGACGTCGATGATGATAAGGTCCATCGAAACGCGCCCTAGAATTGGGCGCTTCGCGCCCCCCAGAACGCCATAGCCGCGACCCGAGAGCGACCGCAAGTAGCCGTCCGCGTAACCCAGCGCGACTGTCGCCGTGCGCATCTTTTGGGCAGCAGTGGCCGTCGCGCCGTAGCCAAACGTCTCGCCCGCCTCGACATCGCGCACTTGCAGGATTGGCGCTTCGATCGTTGCGGCGGCGGAGAGTTTCGGATTGTCGGCGTCGAGCCCGCCTGAACCGTAGAGGCCAACGCCCGGACGGATGAGGTCGAAATGATAATCGGCGCCAATGAGCGCGCCGGCCGTCGCCGCGAGCGAGAGTGGCGCGCGCGGAAACAGCATCGACGCATCGATGAAGCGGCGCAGTTGCGTTGTGTTGAACTCGTGCTTCAAGTCTGAGCCGCAGGCGAGATGGCTCATGACCAATGCGAGTGAGGTGTCCTTGAGCGCACTCATCGCGTGCGGCAATTCCTCGGGCCCGATGCCGAGACGGTTCATGCCGGTGTCGACGTGCAACGCGGCCGGACCACGCGCTTCCCAGGCTTTGATCTGCGCCAGCGAGTTCAACACCGGCGTCAGCTTGTGCGCGGTGATGAGATCGATGTCGTCCGCGGGGCCGTTGAGCACGAAGATTTGCGGGCCTTCGCCGAGAGCGCGGCGAACGTAAACCGCCTCTTGCGAGGTCGCCGTAAAGAAGACGCGCGCGCCCGCCTGCGCCAAAGCGCGCGCGGCGCCGACAGCGCCTAATCCATACCCATCAGCTTTGACGACAGCAGCGACTGCCGCACTCGGTGCGAGCTTCCGGAAGAAATTCCAGTTCTCGACGATGGCGGCGTGATCGACCTTGAGCCGCGCCAGGCGCGGCGGCTCGCGACCCGGCTCACTGGGCGAGGGAGGAGAAGCGGGTGAATTGTCCTTTGAAATGGAGGTGCACCGTTTCGATGGGGCCGTGGCGGTTCTTGCCGATGATTAATTCGGCGCGGTTGGCGACGCTATCAAGTTTTGCGCGCCATTTGATCCAGTCCTCGGTGTTTTGCTCCGGTTCGGCCCGGGAGAGGTAATATTCCTCCCGGAACACAAACATGACGATATCGGCGTCCTGCTCGATCGAGCCGGATTCACGCAGATCCGAGAGCTGCGGGCGCTTGTCGTCGCGCGTTTCGACCTGACGCGAGAGCTGCGATAGCGCCAGCACCGGAACGTTCAGATCCTTCGCCAGCGCCTTCAGCCCTTGTGTAATCTGGCTCACCTCCTGGACGCGGCCATCGACCTTGCCCGAGGCGGTGACGAGTTGGAGGTAGTCCACGACGATGAAATCAAGCCCCGACGGCGAACGCTTCAAACGGCGCGCGCGATTGTGCAATTGGGCGATCGAGATGCCGCCGGTTTCGTCGACGTGCAGCGGCAGCGTCTGCAGCATCATCGCGCTGTCGGCGAGGCGGGTGTATTCTTCGGTCGAAATCTTGCCTTGGCGAATCTTGTGAGACTCGATCTCGGCGAAGTCAGAGAGAATACGCGTCGCCAGTTGTTCGCCCGACATTTCGAGCGAGAAGAAGCCGACCGTGCCCCCAAAATGCTCGGTATCGCCAGCCTCGACCGCTTTCTGTTTGGCGCGCGCCACGTTCATGGCGATGTTCAGCGCCAAAGCGGTTTTTCCCATCGACGGGCGGCCGGCGAGGATGATCAGGTCGGAGCCGTGCAAGCCGCCAAGCAGATGATCGAGATCGCGGAAGCCTGAAGCGATGCCGGAGACGTCTGAGCCGCGGTTCTTGGCGGCGGTGGCGACATTGATCGATGCCGTCAGCGCGGTTTTGAAATCCTGGAAGCCGCGGTTCTGCGTGCCGGCTTCGGCCAGGGTGAAGAGCGTCTTCTCCGCTTCCTCGATGATGTCCTTGGCATCCTTATCTTCAGGCGGATTTTCCGCGAGGCTAGTGATCTCACCGCCGACGCGGATGAGCGCCCGGCGCAGGGCGAGATCGTAAATCAGCTCGGCGTATGAGGCGGCGTGCGTGGAGAGCGGCGCGGCGTTCTCCAAGAGCTTCATCAAATAGAGTGCGCCGCCGATCTCCTTGATGCCGCCGTCTTTGGCGAACTTCTCTTTCAGCGTGACGCCATCAGCGAGTTGGCCCGCCGCGATCATATCTTGGCAGGTCGCGAAGATGCGCCCGTGCACCGGATCGTAGAAGTGCTGCTCTTTCAGCAGCGGCGTGATCCGGTTCATGGTTTCGTTGTCGAACAGGATCGCGCCGAGCAGCGCTTGCTCGGCTTCGAGATTATGCGGCGCGACACGGGGGGCTGGCTGCTGCGCTGGCTGGGCCAGTGGGAGTGCGGGCTGGTTCGACATTGGCCCCAGGATGAGCCGATTCGCGGCGGCAATTGTTTACGCGCCGAAACCTTGACCTGCGTTTTCGGTGAGTCCCTGACGACTCTTTGTTGTTGACGCGGAACAACGAGTCGGCGCCGACGCACCATCCACAAGCGTCAGCCCAAGCGCACAAGAAAAAGCCCGCGCATCTTGCGATGCGCGGGCCTCTCAATGTTGACGATCGCTTCGCGCTTATTCGGCGCGGGCGCTCGGATCGTTGGTGATCGACTGCGCTGCGAGTTCTTTCGCGGCGGCTTCCGCCGTCGCGCGCTCGGCTTCGATGGCCGAAGCGATGACGTTTTCGCCGCGCGCCTGGCGCTCGGCCTCGTCGGTGGAACGCGCCACGTTGACCTTCACCGTCGCCGAGACGTCAGCGTGCAAGCGCACGCGGACATCATAGACGCCAATGCTCTTGATCGGCTTGTCGAGAACGACCGCGTTGCGATCGATCTTCGCGCCGCCCTTGACGATTTCGTCGGCAACGTCGCGCGAGGAGACCGAGCCGTAGAGCTGGCCGCCTTCACCCGCCGAGCGGATGAGGACGTAGCTTTGGCCGTCGATCTTGCCCGAGACCTTCTCAGCCGCTGCTTTCGCTTCGGCGTTGCGGGCTTCGAGTTCGGCGCGGCGGCCTTCGAAGATTTTACGGTTCGCGTCGTTGGCGCGGAGCGCCTTCTTGCCGGGCAGCAGGAAGTTGCGCGCGTAGCCGTCGCGCACCTTCACTTCGTCGCCGATGCCGCCGAGGTTTTCGACGCGTTCAAGTAGGATGACTTGCATGTGCGTGCCTCCTTACTGAACGGCGAACGGCAGCAGCGCGAGTTCGCGGGCGAGCTTAATGGCGCGCGCGAGTTCGCGTTGCTTCTTGGCGGAAACGGCGGTGATGCGCGCCGGGACGATTTTGCCCTTTTCGCTAATGTAGCGTTGGAGCAGCTTCACGTCCTTGTAGTCGATCTTCGGCGCGGCAGAGCCCGAGAACGGGCAGACTTTGCGCCGGCGGCCGAACGGGCGGCGAGCCGGAATGTTCGAGATGTTGAACTTCGGGGCGCCTTTGGCTTGCTTCTGGGCCATCGATTATTCCTCCCCGCTGTCAAAATCACCGCCGAACTCGTCACCGTCGCGGCCTTCACGGCGCGCACGGCGGCGCTCGTCGCGATCGCGACGGGCGAGGATCGGCGAGGGCTCTTCGTCGAGCGCTTCGACGCGGATCGTCTTGAAGCGCATCACGTCTTCATTGATGCGCAGACGGCGTTCGAACTCATGCACCACCGTCGCCGGAGCGTTGATGTTGATGAGCGCGTAGTGACCCTTGCGGTTCTTCTTGATGCGGTAGGTCAGGTTGCGAAGACCCCAGTATTCGGTCTTCGACGTGCTGCCGCCGAGTTCTTTGATTGTCTTGGTGAGATCCTCAACCAGCGCATCGACCTGCTGGGGCGAGATCTCCGGACGTGCGATCAGCACGTGCTCGTAGAATGCCATGTTTTCCTCTTCCGTAAGGACCCGCGGCGCCCTGACCGGCGGAAGACCGGTCAAAACGATGGACCCCGGATGGCGGTAAGCCACCGGGGCCGCAGGTCGCGAAGGCGCGGAAAATACGCATTTCGGCCCCGGAAGCAAGGGGCGGGCGGTATGCGATTCCCGTCAGATCCGTTGAAATGTCGCCATCCGCGTGCGGAGCCCGTCTGGCTGGTCGCCGTCGCCGGTGAATAGGATCGGTTCGCCCTGGCCGGGGATAAGCTCCACTCGGATGGAGTTGGGCTGGGTGAAGGGCTCTGCCACCGCATGCAGAGCGCCGAACTGGACGCGCAGGGCCTCGCCCTCGACGTTGACCTCGATGCGGCCCCAGGCCTCGCTCTCGTAGACGCCGGCATAAGCTTGGCGCGGCCGGGTGAGGGTCCACTGCCGGCCGGCGCGGTTGGCGCGATCTTGCTCTATGCGCTGGACGCCGCGGCTGCGCTGGGCATCGGCCTGGCTCAGGGCTGCATCGAGGCGAGCGGTGGCATCACTTCGACCGAGGACACGATCGTACGCATAGTTGGCGATGCCGTGGATGACGGATTGGCCGGTAGAGCTATCGTTGGCGAGCGCGGCGACGCCGACCCCGGCTTCCGGGATGTAGGACACATGCGCCGCGAAACCGGCGAAGCCGCCGAAGTGATGGTACATCGTCGTGTCGTGGTAGGGGCCGATGTTCCAACCGAGCCCGTACGCTTCGCGGCGATAGCCGGCGAACTCGCTGTCTTGCTGGGCAAGGCGCTGGCGCGTGGCGGCGATGATTTCCGGCTCAACAATCTGCGCACCGCCGACCCGTCCATCGCGAACCATGAGCTCCAGCCAACGCACCGCGTCATTGGCGCTGAGGATCACGCCGCCGGCGGATTGCATGGTCTGATCGTTTTTCTCGAGTGTGAGCCGCTGCGGTGCGCCGCTCACGTCCATCTGGTGCGGCTTGGCGATGCTCCAGCCCCCGCGCATGGCGCGCGACATTCGTGCAGAACTGCGCGACATGCCGAGCGGACCGAACACTTCGCCATCGAGCAGGTCTTGCCAGCGGACGCCGAGCATACGGTCAGTCAGCACAGTCGCGATGTTGTAGCCGATGTTGGTGTATTCGAATGTACCGAGCGGCGCGTCGGCGTTAACCTCGCTGTTGGCGAGAAGCCGCCACAAGGTCTCTGCGTCGTGCTGGCCGGAGAATGCCGAGCGGAATCCGATTGGCCCGTTGTCGATGCCACTGGTGTGGCACAGCATCTGGCGCAATCGCACCTCATCGGCGCGCACGGCGTCGGGGAATGGCGCGTCGGGCGCATAGGCGGCCAGCGTGGTGTCCAGATCCAAATCCCTTCGATGATGCAGGCGCGCGAGAGCAAGTGATGTCAGCGCTTTGGTGGATGACGCGATGTAGAAGGCGGTGTCGGCATTGGCGCGCTGGCCTGTCGCTAGGTCGGTGACGCCAATTCCGCGCGTGTAAACGCCATCCGCGGAGTAGACCGCGAGCGCGAGGCCGGGCGTGTAGTTCGCCGCCATGAAGCGGGCTACAGCTGCATCTAGCTCATGCGCGAGCGCGGTTTCGCGCGCGCTAGTTTGTGGAGTGGCGCAACCTGCCAATGCAGCGGCGCCGGCGTATTTAAGAAGTGAGCGTCTATTCATGCGCCGAGAGTAAGACGGGGGTCCATCGCGGTCTTGGACGAACTTAACAGGCCGCCAATAGCGCCCGGTGCGCGCCGGGCGTGCGCCCGGTCACCCGCTTGAATACACGCGTCATGTGGCTCTGATCGTAGAATCCCGCAGTAAGCGCCGCGTCGGAGAGCGTGGCGCCAGCGGCCAACGCTGCCATGGCGCGGCGGACGCTGTGGGCCTGCGCGTGTTCGGTTACGGAGTTTGCGAAGCATCGCCTGAAGAGACGCGATGCATGCGCTGGGTGTGCGCCGGCCTCTTTCGCGCGCGCGGCGACGTCGACGCTTCCGAGCGGCGCCTCCTCCAGTTCGTCGTGCAGACGGCTAAGCCAGGCCGGCGCATGGCCGCGCTGAGTGCTTTCATTTGAGTTGGCGACGAGATCGACGCTGGCGGCGGTCACCCCGTTGGCGTCACCGGTGATCGCCGCATCGAGAAACGCCATAGCGTGTCGAAGCGCAAACGCATCGGTACGTTGGCGCCAGAGGTCGGGGGCGGCGTCAAATGGGTCATCGCTTATGAACTCGACTGCCGCGATCTCGGCGCCGGAGGCTCCGAACACATCCTCATGCTTGGCGCGGCGAGACTTCAGCAGCACTTGGCCCGGAGCCATCCGGATTGAGCCGAGTTTGCTCTCTTCATGATAGCCTCCACGGAGCAGGAAGCTGACACGCGAATGGGTGTCGGTGTGGAGGCCGTGGTTTTCCCCCGCCGCATAGCGGCAAATTGCGACCGCGAGGCTGCCCGTGGCGAGCACCACCCTTTTGCCGCTCATGATTGGCTCCTCCCGCAACTGAGGATGCACGCCGACTCGGTTTGGATGCGCGCTCGGTGTTCTTGTGGCGCCGCGGCCCTTGGGCTACGCCGCGCCCCATGAGCACAGCCTTCATTTTTCCCGGTCAGGGAAGCCAAGCGCCCGGCATGGGCAAGGGTCTCCACGACGCCTTCGGGGCGAGCCGGGAGGTATTCCAGGAAGTCGACGAGGCCTTGGGAGAGAAGCTCTCGAAGCTCATTTTTGAGGGGCCTGCCGAGGACCTCACGCTAACCGCAAACGCCCAGCCAGCCCTGATGGCTGTGAGCCTGGCCGCCATGCGCGCGCTGGACCGCGAGTTCGGTGTGAACGTCTCGAAAGCCGCCTTTGTCGCTGGACATTCGCTTGGCGAATATTCCGCGCTCGCCGCCGCTGGCGCGCTCACCATCGCCGACGCTGCGCGTTTGCTACGTACGCGTGGGAACGCCATGCAGGCGGCGGTGCCTGTTGGCCAGGGCGCGATGGCGGCGCTGATCGGCAAGGTCGATGTGGCGTTGGCTGAGGAAATCGCCGCCAAGGGCGCCGAGGCCGGTCCCTGCGTCGTCGCCAACGATAACAACATCGGCAACGTCGTCATCTCCGGCTCGAAAGCCGGTATCGACGCGGCGTTGGCCTACGCCAAGGAAAAGGGCGCGCGCGCGATTCCGCTTAACGTCTCCGCGCCCTTCCATTCGCCGCTGATGCAGCCTGCCGCTGACGCGATGGCCGAAGCGCTGGCGAGCGCTGCGATCTCGCCGCTGATCGTGCCGGCCGTCGCCAACGTGACCGCGCGTCCGACGAACGAACCCACTGCCGTGCGCAAGCTCCTGATCGAGCAAGTCACCGGCCGTGTGCGTTGGCGCGAGAGCATCGAGTGGATGGCCGGTGATGGCTGCGTGACGCGCTTTGTCGAAGTTGGCGCCGGCAAGCAGCTCTCCGGCATGGTCAAGCGCAACGCGCCCGACGCCGAAGCCTTGGCGCTGAATGAGCCGGCCGAGCTCGAAGCGTTCGCCAAGACGATCTGATGCCGTTGCAGGCCGCACTTCTGCGCGGTGTGAACCTCGGCAAGCGCAAACTGATCATGTCGGAATTGCGGGAGGCCTGCGAAGGCGCGGGCTTCACCGACGTGCGCACGCTGCTGGCGAGCGGCAACCTCATCGTCAATTCCAAGACCACCGGCGCCAAGCTTGAGGCCAAGCTCGAAAAGCTGATCCTGGACGAACTCGGCTTGAAAACCGACGTATTCGTCCGCGACGCCGATCAGCTCGACGCCGTCATCGCCGCCAACCCGTTCAAGGCGTTCGCCAAGGCCAATTCTACCTTCATGGTCGTGAACTTTATGCGCGGTCCCGCTTCGAAGGTTGAGATCGAAGCCATGTTGAAAACCTCGCTCACCGGCGAAGAGATCGCTCAGGGTGAGGACTGCCTCTACATCAAGTTTCCGAAAGGCCAGGGGCCATCCAAACTCAAACTGCCGAAGCTGGGCACGGCCCGGAACTGGAACACGGTGCAGAAACTTGCCGCCGCGCTCCGCGAGGCATAAGCCGTCCGCAAAACGAGGGACAAATGTTCGATCTGACTGGAAAGACCGCGCTTGTAACCGGCGCTTCGGGAGGCATTGGCGGCGCAATCGCCAAGGCGCTGGCGGCGCAGGGCGCGCGGGTCGCGCTTTCGGGAACGCGTGTGGAAGCGCTGGAGAAGGTGAAGGGCGAGCTTGGGGGCGATCACGTCATCACGCCGTGCGATCTCTCGGATACGGCGGCGGTCGATGCGCTGTTCGGGCAGGCCGAGGCGGCGTTGGGCGGCAAGCTCGATATCCTCGTCGCCAATGCCGGAATCACCAAGGACGGGCTTCTGCTGCGCATGAAGGACGAGGACTTTCAGCGCGTCCTGCAGATCAATCTTGAGGGCTATTTCCGGCTTTCGCGCGCGGCGCTGAAGTCGATGATGAAGGCGCGCTGGGGCCGGATCATCGGCATCACCTCTGTCGTCGGCGTCACCGGAAACCCCGGACAGGCGAATTATGCAGCGTCGAAAGCCGGCATGATCGGCTTCACCAAAGCCATGGCCGCCGAGGTCGCCAGCCGCAACGTGACCGCCAATTGCATCGCGCCGGGCTTCATTGCGTCGCCGATGACGGACGTGCTCAACGACACGCAGAAGGCGGCGCTGATGACCAAAATTCCGGCCGGGCGGCTGGGCGAGGGCTCTGATGTAGCAGCTGCCGCCGTCTATCTGGCGAGCGAAGAAGCTGGGTACATGACCGGCCAGACGTTGCATGTGAACGGCGGCATGGCCATGATCTGACGGGCCGCCCTGCATCCCCGGCGGTGAAAAAGGCTTGCGCCGGGGGCCGCGTGTGGTCAAAAGGCCGCTCACAAGCGTCCTTGAGCGGACGTGACCAATTTTTCAGCAAGTTTTCTTACCACTGGCGAGGCGTGCATGTCGGAAGTTTTTGAGCGCGTTAAGGCGATCGTGATCAAGCATCTCGAAGCCCCGCCGGAGAAGGTGACCGAGAAGGCTTCCTTCATCGATGATCTGGGCGCGGACAGCTTGGACAACGTCGAGCTGGTCATGGCGTTCGAAGAAGAGTTCGGCATCGAAATTCCGGACGACGCGGCGGAACACATTCAGACCGTCGGCGACGCCGTGAAGTTCATCTCGGAGAAGCAGGGCTAAGGCCCTGGCGCACCGCCGATGAGGCGCGTCGTCATCACAGGCATTGGGCTCGTCACGCCGCTGGCCGCAAATGCGCCAGCGACGTGGGAGCGCCTGATCGCGGCGAAGTCCGGCGCGAACAAGGTCGAGCATGTGAGGGTCGATGACCTTCCGTGTCAGATCGCTTGTATCGTTCCCCGTGTCGATGGCCGTGGCGGCGGCGCGGGCGACGAGCACGCGTTCGATCCGGACAAAGTGATGTCGGCCAAAGACCGCCGGCGCATCGAAGATTTCATCCTCTACGCGATCGCGGCCTCCGACGAGGCCGTGAAAGATAGCGGCTGGCGGCCAGAGTCCGACGAGGACAAGAACCGCACCGGTGTTCTCATCGGCTCCGGCATTGGCGGCATCGAAGCGATCGGCAATACCGCGATCCAGCTTGAGAAGGATGGGCCGCGGAAGATCTCGCCTTTCTTCATTCCGAGCGCGCTGATCAATCTGGCTTCAGGGCAAGTCTCGATCCGGCATGGTTTTCGCGGCCCCAACCATGCGGTCGTGACGGCGTGCGCCACGGGCGCCCATGCGATTGGCGATGCGTCGCGTCTGATCCAGTACGGCGACGCCGACGTCATGCTCGCGGGTGGCGCCGAGGCGACGGTCAGCCGCTTGGCCCTGGCGGGTTTCTGCGCGCTCCGCGCGATGTCGACCGGCTACAATGAAACGCCGGAGAAAGCCTCGCGTCCCTATGATAAGGATCGCGACGGCTTCGTTATGGGCGAGGGCGCAGGCTGCGTCATTCTGGAAGAGTACGAGCACGCCAAGGCGCGTGGCGCGAATATCTACGCCGAAGTGAAAGGCTACGGCCTCTCGGGCGATGCCTATCACATTACGGCGCCGGCCGAGGATGGCGATGGCGGTTTCCGGGCGATGTCGGCGGCGTTGAAGAACGCTGGCATGACGCCAGCTGACATTGATTATCTCAACACGCACGGCACCTCGACGCCGCTGGGTGATGAAATCGAGCTGAAGGCGATTGAACGCCTGTTTGGCAATGCCGCTGCGAACCTTTCTGTCTCGTCCACCAAATCTGCGATCGGCCATTTGCTCGGCGCTGCTGGCGCGGTGGAGGCGATTTTCTGCGCGCTCGCGATCCGCGACGGCGTCATTCCGCCGACATTGAACCTGGAAAATCCGTCGATTGAAACGGCCATAGATTTGACGCCCAACACCGCCAAGAAACGGCCGGTGAAGGCGGCGATGTCGAATTCGTTCGGGTTCGGCGGCACGAACGCCGCCGTGATCCTGACAGCGGTGGATTGATGGCCAGAGCAGCGGCGCGCCGTTCAAGCGGCGGCGGATTTTTCTCTTTCTTGTTCTGGATTGCGGTGCTCGGCGCGGCGGCAGCGCTGTTCGTATTCTTCTATTTCACCAGCGCCATCTCACGTCCGGGCCCGTTCTCCGAGCCGCGCGCGTTTATTGTCGAACGCGGCGCTTCCGGCGCGAGTATCGCCGATAAGCTCGAAGCAGAAGGTTTCATCAGCGACGCGTTTCTCTTCCGCATCGCGACCCGCCTGGAAGGCGGCGCATCGCTTCAGGCGGGTGAGTACGAAATCCCGGCCAATGCTTCGACTCGCCAGATCGTTGAGCTGATGACGAACGGCGATGCGCTTCAGCACGCCATCACGTTCCCGGAGGGCATCACCATCGCGGCGGCGATGCGCATTATCGCGGAAAGCGACGTTCTCACCGGCGATGTGCCGGAGACGCCGCCGGAAGGGTCAATCCTGCCGGACACATATCACGTCGCTCGCGGCACGACGCGCGCGGCGTTGCTGCAGCAGATGCGCGATGCGCGCGATGAAGCGGTCGCCGAAATCTGGGCTTCGCGTCAGCCGAACCTTCCGCTGCAAACGCCGGAAGACCTGGTGAATTTGGCGTCCATCGTTGAACGCGAAACCGGCATCGCCTCCGAGCGTCCGCTCGTGGCCGCCGTTTTCATCAATCGCCTGCGCCGGCCGATGCGGCTCGAAACCGATCCGACGATCATCTACGGCGTCTGCCTGCGTCACCCCGAACGTTGCCGCGATGGGCGTTTGGTCGACGCGCAGGGTAACCGGCGCACGATCCGTCAAAGCGAGATCGAACTGAACACGGGCTATAACACCTATCGCATCGATGGCTTGCCGCCGACGCCGATCGCCAATCCTGGCCGCGCCTCGCTCGAAGCGACAGCGAACCCGGCTGAGACGAATGCGCTCTTCTTCGTCGCCGATGGCACTGGCGGGCACATCTTTGCTTCGACGCTGGCGGAGCACAATGCCAACGTCGCGCGCTGGCGCGAGATCGAAGCGCAGCGTCTGGCCGCCGAACGCGCCGGGCGTTGATTTCAACCTATACAAAAACGCCTCCCGTGAGGGAGGCGTAGAGTTGGGCGGGAAACGTGTTCCGGCCGGGGCTTGGACTAGAGAAGCTGTAGCGCCGCGACCAAGGCGTCGTGGAAAAAGGCTGCGAACAAGGCGCCGACGAACAGGCCGGCGAACCCCCCGGAATAGGCGTGCGCAAATCGCGCCCCCCGTGGCGCCTGCCGCGCGCCCCAACACGCGCCAATCGCCGCGAATAGAGAGACTTCGAGCCCTCCCTGGGCAAAGAGCAGCGCGCAGACTAGCAGGCTGGCCGTCATCAAGGCCGCATCGACGCTCAGCGCCAAACGGCCCGTCTGCTTCAAGCGCACCCGCCGCGGGCGGGTCATTTCTGTTGCTGTCGCGAGCGTCATTTGGGCAGCTCCGCGTCTTGAACCTGAGCGCGTTCTGTCCGACTCGCATAAAGCCCGCGTGACACTCCTGGCACAAATACGCGAAAAGAGCCCATGACCATTTCCGGAATGACAGGTTTCGCGCGGGCTGAGGGCGAACACGCCGGGCAGCGTTGGATCTGGGAGCTGAAGAGCGTCAACGGCCGCGGGCTCGATCTGAAGCTGCGCACGCCGCCGGGTTACGACGCCATCGAGCCCGCCGTGCGCGCCGCGACCAATGCCAAGTTCAAGCGCGGCTCCGTGCAAGCCTCGCTCTCGATTGCGCGCGATGCGGATGCGGCGCCGCCGCTCAAGATCGATCTTGCTTTGGCCGAACGCCTCATCGCGGCGGGCGAGCCGTTCAAGGGCCGCGTCGCCAAGCCCCGTTGGGACGGCATTCTGGCCGTACGCGGCGTCGTCCAGAGCGAAGATGCGACCGCGCAGACCGAAGAAGAGCGCGCCGCTTTCGAAGGGGCTCTCGTGGCCGGTTTTAGCGTAGCGCTTGAAGGTTTGGCGCAAGCGCGCCAAGCGGAGGGCCGGGCGCTTGCCGCGATCTTTAGCGAAGCCGCCGATCGCCTCGATGCGGGCATTGCCGCCGCGCGGGTTACTGCCGCTGCCGCGCCCGCCGCAGCGCTTGAGCGTATCCGCCAGCGGCTCGAATCGCTTGCCCCCGACCTGAAGCTCGATCCACAGCGCTTGGCCCAAGAGGCGGCAATCGCCGCGACCCGCGCCGATGTCCAGGAAGAATTGGAGCGCTTGAGCGCCCACGCCGCTGAACTTCGCAGCTTGATAACGAAACCTGAACCGGCCGGCCGCAGGCTCGACTTCTTGAGTCAGGAGCTGACCCGCGAGGCGAACACGCTATGTTCGAAATCCTCGGACCTGGAGCTGACGCGCATCGGCCTCGATCTCAAAACCGTGGTCGATCAGATCAAGGAGCAGGCCGCCAATGTTGAATGAACACGTCGCACGGCGCGGCCTGATGTTCGTGCTGTCGAGCCCTGCGGGCGCCGGCAAATCCACGCTGGCGCGCAAACTGATCCAGCATGATCAAAATACTGCCATGTCGGTTTCGGCGACAACGCGGGCGCCGCGCGGCAATGAAATCGATGGCCGCGAATACAAGTTCGTCTCGCGCGAGGTCTTCGAGGAAATGGCGGACCGCAACGAATTCCTCGAACACGCGATGGTGTTCGGTAATCATTATGGAACGCCGCGGGCGCCAGTCGAGGCGATGCTGATCCAAGGACGCGATGTTCTGTTCGACGTCGATTGGCAGGGCGCGCGGGCTTTGCGTGCGGCGGCGCCGGAAGATGTTGTGGGGATTTTCATCCTGCCGCCATCGATGGCGGAGTTGGAGCGGCGTCTGCGGGCGCGAGCGGAAGATAGCGAAGAAGTCATCAACCGCCGTATGGCGCGCTCGCTTGACGAGATTTCCCACTGGAATGAGTACGATTACGTCCTGGTCAACGCGCTGCTTGAACAGACGCTCGAACAAATTCAGCAAATCCTCGCGGCGGAGCGGCTAAAGCGGCATCGCCAACAATGGCTGGCTCTGCATGTGGAGCGGCTGAAGCAGGGAATTTGAGCGTCAGTCGCTGGTGATCGAGACCGCCATGTTGTTGCCGCGAGTTGGTGATGATCTCGGAGTATGACGGGCGCATTACGCAATGTCTTGTTCGCGCTCGCTGTGGTGGTCGCGGCGAACGTCCCAGCGCAAAGCGCGAGCATCTTTGGCGAATGGCGCAGCGCAAATCCTCTCCGCGATCAGGCTTTCGGACGCTTTGAAGCCATGCTCGCTGAGGAGGGCGTGGCGAACGTGATCCCGGCACACGAATTGTGGCTCGTCGATCAGATCAGACCGCAGTGCGCCAGCGAGCCGTTTGTTCAGCCGCCCGAGGAAGAGTGGCGCAACATTGTGCCCGCGCTACGCTTCATCCGTGACCATGTGGAGCCTGCGATCGGCGACGTCCGTGTGATGTCCGGGTACCGTGACGAGGCCTTCAACACCTGCATTCGCGGCGCCACGCGCAGCGCGCATCGTTCTTATCGCGCGTTGGATCTTGTCCCCGTCAATGAGAGCATCACCCGGGCTGATCTCATCGCGCTGCTCTGCCCGATCCACGAGAGCGCCGGCGCTGCCGCAAACATCGGGCTTGGCATCTATACGGCGCGGCGCTTTCATATCGATGCGCGCGGCTATCGCGGCTGGGGGCATGATCATCGCGGCGCCACGTTTCCGTGTGTGACTGAACGCTAAACCTGCCGCCAAGCTTCAGCGAGGCGGCGGAAGCCTGCCTGATCGAGTTCTTCCGCACGGGCCGTTGGCGGTATGCTGGCCGCTGCCAGCAACGCCTCCGCCTCAGGCGTCAGAGCGCGCAACGCTGAGCGCAACATCTTGCGCCGTTGACCAAAGGCGGCCGCGGTGACGCGTTCAAGCGCATCGAGATGCGGGTAGGGATCAGCGCGATCGCGCAGCGTAACGATGGCGGAGGCGATCTTCGGCGGTGGTGTGAAGGCGCGCGCGGGCACAGTAAACTCAAGCCGCGCGTCGCAGCGCGCCTGCGCCAAAACGGCGAGGCGGCCGTAGGCATCACTGCCGGGTTTCGCGACAATGCGTTGCGCGACCTCCTTCTGGAACATGAGCGTCATGTCCCCGCGCCAGGCGCCTGCCTTGAGCCACTTCACCAGGAGCGGCGTGCCGACATTGTAGGGCAGGTTGGAAATCATGGCCGCGCGGGCGCCGTCTACGAGCGCCGCTTCATCAACCTCCAGGGCGTCGCCGGAGACAATGCGCAACCGCCCTTCACTCCATTCGATCAGCGGCTCGAGCAGCGGCAGGAAACGGGAATCTTTTTCGATCGCCGTCACCTGAGCGCCGGTTTCCAAGAGCGCGCGCGTCAGCCCGCCGGGGCCGGGGCCCACTTCAATGACCGGTTTCCCAGCGAGGTCGCCCGCTGTGCGCGCAATGCGGCGGGTGATGTTGAGGTCGAGCAGGAAGTGCTGGCCAAGACCCTTGTTCGCCCAGAGGCCGTGCGCTTCGAGTTCATCGCGCAGCGTCGGCAGTTCGGCGGCATTCATGTGCGCGCGCGCTGTTCCGCCATCGTCCACGCCATGGCGAGCGCGGCCCGGAAGCTGTCGGCGCGGGCTTTACCTTCACCGGCGATATCGAAGCCGGTGCCGTGATCGGGCGAGGTGCGGATGATCGGCAGGCCGAGCGTGACGTTCACGGCGTCCCAGAAGTGCAGTGTCTTGATCGGGATGAGGCCCTGGTCGTGATAGAGCGCGATCACTGCATCGTAGCTGGCGCGTGCAGTGTCGTGGAAGAGCGCATCGGCTGAGCGTGCGTCCGCAATGTCCCAGCCTTCGCCGCGCAACTGCGCTGCGGCCGGGTTGATGATTTCGATTTCCTCACTGCCGATGTGTCCACCCTCGCCGGCGTGCGGATTGAGTCCGCACAGCGCGATGCGCGGGCTGGCGATGCCGAAGTCGCGCTTCAGCGCTTCACCGGTAATGCGGCCAACGTCAGTGATGCGCTCCCGGGTTAGTGCGCCGGGAACCTCGACGAGCGGCGTGTGGATGGTCGCCAATGCGACCTTGAGGCTAGGTGCCGCCAACATCATCACCGGCCCGCGTGTGTGCGGCCAGGGATCGTCTGCGGTGAGGTGGGCGATGAATTCGGTATGGCCGGGAAAACCGAAGTCGGCGGTGTGCAGCACCGCTTTGGCGATAGGCAGGGTGACGATCCCACTGGCCGCTCCGCCGCGCGCCGCCTCGACGCCTCTGGCGATCGCTTCGATCGTCGCACTGGCGTTCACTGGGTCCGGTTCGCCGGGCGTTTCCTCGATCGCCAGCGGCACGTGCAGCACGTCAAGCCTATCGTTTCTGCCTTCCGCATTAGCGGCATCGTCGACGACGTTGAGCTTCGGCGCGGGCAAGCCTAGCCGCGCGCTGGCGCGTTCCAGCGCATCGGGGTCGCCTACGAAGAAGAACGGCGGCGCGTCTCGCCGCTCCGCCCACACGCGCGCCGCCAATTCGAGGCCGATCCCGGCGGGATCGCCCATCGAAACGGCGAGCGGCTTCATGACATCTACTGACGCGTGATAATGGTGGCTTCGCGCCGCAGGTTGCGGAGATAGCGTTCAGCCAGCATTGAGAGTTCGGCTTCGCGCAGGCGGTCCTCAATCTGCTGGCGATCCGGAATGGCGTTGCCGCCGGTCTCTCGCGCGCACAGCATGATGATGTTTGCCTGATCGCCGTTGGTCACCACGGTCGAGCCGCCCCCGATCGGCACGTCTTGTAGGCGGCTGCGAATATCCACCGAAAGCTCCGCCTCAATCGTTTGGCCGAGATCGAGGATTGATGCGCCTTGGATGCCGCGAATGTCGCTCTCAAGGTCGCTGCAGCCTGCGGCGCGGCGGCGGATGCGGTCGAGAGAATTGGCGCGCGAGACGGGCGCGCTAACCTGACGGAGTGACACGATGGAGCTTGCGCCCTCGGGGATGCCTTCGCGGCGGTTACGCATCGCGATGAGGTAAACACCATTCTCCGTGCGCACTGGTAACGACACTTGCCCCGGTTGGAGGACTTCCGCGATCGGACGAAGTTCCGGCGCAAGCTCGTTGGCGCTGATCCAGCCCAGATCGCCACCAGCGGCAGCCGAGGGCGATTGCGAGAACTGACGGGCGACCAACGGGAACGGTGCGCGCTGCTGCATTTGCTCAAGCAAACGCATTGCGCCTTGTTCCATCTGGTTGAACTCTTCCGGCGTCTCGGCCGGCAGGAATATTTCCGAAAGTTCGTACTGTGGCCGACGGGCGTTGGCGGCGATGCGCTCCTGCGTTTGGGTGATGTCGTTCTCTGATATCCGGACACGCGAGCCATACATGCCCGCGATCAAACGTTGCCAAGCGATCTCGGCGCGGATCTGATTGCGGAGCGTCGTAACGGAGATGCCGTTGCGCGCCAGATCGGCCGTCAGAGCGTCCAACGTCATCTGGCTACGCGCCGCCATGTCGGTCATGCGGCGATCAATGGTGTCTCCAGCGACGGTAATTTCGAACCGCGACGCTTCAGCCACTTGCAGCTGTTCATCGACGAGATCGCGCAAAGCCTGGCTGCGCGCGCGCTCAAGCAGTTCCGGGGTTGGCTGTAGGTTGGCGAACATCAGCAGCATCGCCGCGCGCTGACGTACGTCGAAGGTGGAGATCACCTTGTCGTTGACGATGGCGGCGACGCCCTCGGCATTTTGCGCGTTCACCGGCGCGGCGAGGCCAAGCGAGGCCACTGCAAGCGCGGCCGCAGCCGTAAGGTACTTCAAGTTCATAATCCGTCCTGCTCTGCCTCAGCTTCCGCCCAAAACCCCGAGCGAACGCAGACCGATCCGGATCTGCAGTCCTTCGTCCGGGCCGATGGTGCCCCGCTGCGTTTCCGAGCGGGTGTAGGCGATCTCGAGGAAGGTACAGTCATCCTCATAGATCGCGCGGATGTCCTGACGCAGGTTTATGTCTGAATCTAGGTCACGCGTCAGGCCAAACTGCATGCGCCAGCCGCGGGCCAGTTCCACCCCCACATTGGCGCTTATTTCTTCGTTCGGTTGGGTTGGATCGGACAGTAGAGTCTCGTCGACGTTGAAATAGCGCGCTACCGCGCTGAACCGGCCCACCTGGCCCCGCACGCCGAGATCGATGCGTTGGACCTTGAGGCTTTCGTCATCGAGGCGCATCCGCGCTTCGGCGCCGAATCCACTGCCCAAATCGATCTGACCAGAGGCGACCCAATCGGAGGCCTCGCCGCCGAGATTGTTCTGATCGGTGAAGCCCGGCGTCTGCTCCTCGCGCCAACGGCGCCCAAGCATGACGGTCGCGCTTTCGCCGGTGCGCGCGCGCGCCGTGGCGCGCAAGCCCGCGCTCACGCGGCCGCCTGGCTCCCACAAATCATAATTCGGCGCGGCGTTCGGCCGGAAGAGGTTGGAATCATCCAGTTCGAACGCGAGGCTGTCTTCGTTGACGATGCGCGGATCATCGGAATCGTCGGTGCCCCAAGCCGCCATGACGACGGGCTCGACGATGAGATCGAAATTCTCGCCCGGACGCATGAACGGCCAGCTGACCTCAGCGCCGGCGAGGCCCAGGCCACGGCCAAAGGTCTCGAACTCGTCGTCCGAGGTTTCGACGTGGAAGAGATCGCCGCGGACTTGCGCGAACGGGCTGAACACCATTCCCGGGCCGAAGATCGCATCGCGCCGCCAGGTTGCGGAAACGGAGGCGCGCGCATCACTGCCGACGAACGGGCCAACGCCATCATCACGGCGTGAAAGCGCGGCGGTGTTGGCTTGCAGGCGCAACTGGCCGCCAAGCAAGGGATCGTGCAACACACGGTCAAACTCCGCGTATGGCAGGATGAGCGGCAGCAGTTCTGATGTGTCGTTTTCGCGCAAACCTTGGAAGCTGACAAACGCGATCGAGCTGTAGGAATCGAGGTCCTGGCCGATGGCGTAGAGTTGGCTGATCAGACGGGTGTCTTGACCGATGTAAGGGCCGCGGCGTTCGCCGGCGCCATCGAGATCGTAGCGGCGCAGATATTCGTCATCGTAAATGCTCTCGATGCCGAAGCCCCAATTCCAGTAATCGTTGATACGGAAGGAGCCTTGCCCGAACACGCTGTAACGGAAGCGTTCCTCGTCACCCAGACGATCGCCGTCTGAATCGAACATCTCTTCCTGCGTCATGGTCGTGTCGAGTTGCAGCTCGCCAGACCAGAAGCGTTTGCGATACTGAAGGCCAACGAGCGGATTGACGGTGCTGTGCAAGCGCAGCGACGCGGTCAGATCCTGCGAGTCCGAAATCGCCCAGTAGTATGGTTGCTCGTAGAAGGTGCCGAGGCGGCGGTTACGGCCGATGTTCGGCGGCAACAGCCCCGACGCGCGCTCAACGCTCGGATCGGGGTGTGCGATAAACGGCAGATAGAGCAGCGGAACGCCGGCGATCTCCAGCACCGCGCCTTGGTAAGAGATCGTCCGCGTCTCGCGATCCTGCACGGCGCGGCGTGCGCGCAAGCTCCAGGTCGGCGGGCGATCGCCGGTCGTACAGATCGGGCAGCTTGTGTAGATGACGTTGCGAAGCTCGCTCTCGCCTTCGCCGCTGCGGATCGCCGCGCGCGCCGCGAGCGTGCCGCCATCGCCGATGCGCGAACGTAGTTCGCGCGCGGCCCCGACATTCATCGCTTCGTCGGCTTCGATCTCTTCGGCGTAAGTGACCGAGCCGTCTTCGAGTGCGATCTGCACGTCGCCGATGGCGCGGATCTCGCCGGTTTCGAGATTATAGACGAGCCGGTCGGCACGCATCGTGCGGCCCTGGTAGCGGACCTGTACGTCGCCTTGGGCGGTGACTGTCTTGGCGGCTTCGTCGTTGATGATCTCATCGGCTTCGAGGAGGACGTTCTCGCTCTGCGCGGTTGGGGCCGGGGGCGCGGTGCTTTGCGCCTGCGCCATCGCCGTGGTGCTGACCGTCATGGCCAGCGCAGCGGCTAGCGCGGCCCAGCCAAATGGCGTCCGTTCGGCCGGCCGGCCGGCCATCTCCCCCGAACGGCTCATTCGCATCCCTTTGGCGACTCCCCAGCCTTTACCTAAACGTCTGGCGCTTCAGGCGTCTAGCGTCGGAAGCCGTACGGGGAATCGTTTCGAGACCCCTGTTGCCGCTCAGCCGTCTTCAACGAAGGCAATCATTGCCAGGGCGATAAACATTCCGGCCAGCGGCGCGCTCCACGCCGCGACTGCCGCCGGGACCGATTGGGTCATGGCGAAGGCGCCGGCGAGTTGGCTGTAGAAGAACAGGAATAACCCGATACCGACACCCGCGGCGCCCCATCGGGCCAAATTGCCCAGACGCTGCAATTGTAGCGAGAAGGCGGCGCCTAAACCCGCCATGGTTGCAAGCAGTAGGGGGTAAGCCAGCAGCGCCTGCCATTTCAGCTCGTAGCGACTGGGGGCGAACCCCGCTTCGCGGGCCTCGCGGATGAAGCCGGGGAGCGCCCAAAACGAGAGCGTCGCCGGGTTCACGAACCGGTTGATCAGCTCGGTAGCGTCTAAAGTTGTGGGGATAGCGAGGTGGGTCTGCCGGACAGGCCGCCCGCCCGGAGTGGCCTCGGTCAAGTCGGTGAGCTGCCAGAAGCCGGGCTTAAGCTCGGCTGTGGCTGCGTTGATGCGTCGGGTGAAGCGAAGTGCGTCCTGCTGGACTTCGAAGAACATGAAGGTCGCGCCTACGAGCCTCGTGCCACTTGCGTCGACACCGTCGGCGTGGATGACGACTTGGCCTTGTTCATTGCCCTGCCGGATCCAAACGCCGTTCTCACCCGCGGTCGTGAGGCGCTCAGAAAGGGCGTCCTCCTTCTCGGCTTCGAACTGTTGGTAGAGGTAGGCGCCGAGCGGGTTGAGTGTGGTTATGGCGACGACGCCAAGCACGACGCCGACGAAGGCGGAGGGCGTCAGGAAGCGCCATGCCGAAACGCCAGCGGCGCGCATCGCCACCAACTCGCTCGATCGGTTCAACGCGATGATGGCGCCCATCGTGCCGGCGAGGACAACGAAAGGCAGCGTCTGCTCCACCAGCATCGGCGTCTTCAGCAGAGTGAGGCGCAATGCTTCGAGCAGTGAGATGTCGGTGCGTGAACCGACAGTGCGCATCTGCTCGACGAGATCGATGAGCAGGATGCAGGCGAGAACGGCGAGCAGCGCGATCAGCACGCCGCCGGCGACTCGCCCGACAATGTAGCGGCCGAGACGGGAGAACAGGAAACTCATGCTTCCGCCCTCGCCAGAACCGATGGTCCCATTTCGCGACGTTTCTTTCGAGACGTCTTGCCACCGAGCATGAGGGTGGTGACCATTATGACCAGGAGCGGCAGCGCATATTGAATCGGATTGAGCTCCGGTTGATCCGCCGCCGCTGCTTGTGTCATCAGCGCTGCGAGCCGGATGACCAGTGCAATAATTGCCGCCCACATGATCCGGCGGCCATATCCGCGGCGGCTGAAATCGCCCATCAAGACGCCAACCAGCGCCACCATGGCGAGCGCGATATTCAGGAGCGGCGCGCTCAGTCGCCCGTGCGCTTCGGCCAGGAATTCATCGACGTTGCGTTGGTCGTAGTGTGAGGTGCGGTCAGGGAAAATCAGGTCGTAAAGCGTCCGGTCGGAGGCCTTGAGGAAGAACAGGTCTGGCTCTTCAAAGACGCCTTCGAATTTCAGCGGGTAGCGGTCGAAGTCCAGCACATCGACCCCGCCGTCGTCGTTCTCTTGCTGGACCTGTCCATCGCGCATCACGATAGCTGGCGCACCGTCGATGGTGACGATGGCGCCCGCGCGCGCGGTGAAGGTGATCGGGCGATCGCCGCGCGCGTCATTGATCAGCAGGTCGCGCAATTCACCGCCGCCGCCGCGCGAACGCGCATAGAGCGTGAGGTCTTCGGAGGGATAGGTGAAAGAGCCTTCCTCGATCAGGCTCGAGGCGATGTCGGTGCGCAGATCGTAAAAAACCTTTCGCCGTTCCTCGAAAGACCAGGGCTGCACGATCACGTTGATGATAAGGTGAACAATCGCCGCCAGCGTCGCCAGTTGCAGGATCGGGCGCGCCAGGCGCTGACGCGACACGCCCGCGCCATAGAGCACCGCGATTTCGCTTTCGCTGTGCATCCGGTTCAGCGCGTAGACGACGGCGATGAACACCGCCATTGGCAGGATGAGCGAGATCAGCTGCGGCAGCGCCAGGATCGTCACCCACGCGAAGGCAAAGCCGGCGCGCCGGTTGGTGACGATGATATCGAGCTGGTTCAGGCCCTGGGTCAGGATCGCAATCGCGGCCAGCGCCCCCAGGATCGCCAGGAGCGGCCCCAGCGCCTGCCGGAACACATAAGCTGAGATCGTGTTCATCGCGTCCCTGAGTTTAGTGCGCCGGCGCCCGTATCCTGCCTAACCGCCGCACTCAGCTTTTCAATTGCTTCGGGCATGGCTACCACAGCGCCTTACCAAGGTTGAAGCGGGCGCATGCTCGTCTTCCCTTTCCCAACCTGCGACATGGGGAATTTATGGACATTCGTTTTGTGACGGCCGGCAGCGGCGACGTTGTGGCGGTGATGGCGAGCGAGGGCGGCGACTTGCTGGCCGCCGGCAAGGCGCTCGATACCGCGGCCGGCGGTCGTATCGCCAAGGCAATGAAGGCCGCGAACTTCAAGGGCGGGGCCGGGCAGGTCACCGATATCCTGGCGCCGGACGGTGTGGATTTCGGCCGGGTGCTGGTGATCGGGGTCGGCAAAGCCGATGGCGCCGACGGGCTTGCGGTTGAGCGCTGGGCCGGTCACTCGGTGAAGCGGGTGCTGACTTCGGGCGCCGAGAAGCTCGTTTTGCAGCCGGATGCGCTGCCAAGCGTCTCGAAGGCCGAAGCCGGATCGCACGCCGCCATGGGCGCGCGCCTCGCTGCGTACCGCTTCGACACCTATCGCACCAAGCTGAAGCCGGAACAGAAGCCGACGCTCACCACCGTCGAGATCGCGATGGACGGTCCCGCCGCCGCCAAAGCGCGTGCGGAAAAAGACGCGGCGATCGTTGAAGGCGTGTTCTTCGCGCGTGATCTCGTTCATGAGCCGCCGAACGTTCTCTATCCCGAGAGTTTCGCCGAACGCCTGCGCGATCTCGAAACCATCGGCGTCGAGGTCGAAATTCTTGAGCCTGAGACGATGGAGCGTCTCGGCATGGGCGCGCTCCTGGGTGTCGCTCAAGGTTCGTCGCGCCCTGCGCGCCTCGTTACGATGAAATGGAACGGCGGCTCGAAGGGCGCAAAGCCTGTCGCGCTCGTCGGCAAGGGCGTCACATTCGACACCGGCGGCATTTCGCTGAAGCCCGGCGCCGGCATGGACGAAATGAAGGGCGACATGGGCGGCGCGGCAGCTGTGTCCGGCGCGATGAAGGCGATCGCGCTGCGCAAAGCGAAAGCCAACGTCGTCGGCATCGTTGCGCTGGTTGAAAACATGCCGGGCTCGAACGCCCAGCGCCCGGGCGACATCGTCAACACGATGTCCGGCCAAACCATCGAAGTGTTGAACACCGACGCCGAAGGCCGGCTGATCCTGGCTGACGCAGTTTGGTACGCGCAGGACAAGTACGAACCGTCGGCCATGATCGATCTGGCGACGCTGACTGGCGCGGTGATCGTTGCGCTCGGCCACGAGAATGCGGGCATGTTCTCGAATGACGAGGATCTCGCGCACGCGATCACCGTGGCGGGCCAGACCGAGGGCGAGCCGGTGTGGCGCCTGCCGCTGAGCGCCGCCTATGACAAGCTGATCGACACGCCCAACGCCGACATGAAGAACATTGCCGGCAAGCCTGTCGCCGGTTCGATCGTCGGCGCGCAATTCATCAAGCGTTTCGTCAAAGACGGCACGCCGTGGGCGCACATCGACATCGCCGGCACCGCATGGAAGCCTGGCCCCTACGAGGACCCGCTCTCGCCCGCATGGGCGACGGGTTACGGCGTGCGCTTGCTCAACCGCCTGATCCAAAATCGCTACGAAGAGTGATGGCGGAGCTCTGGTTCTACCATCTCGAGAAAAGCGACTTAGAGCGCGCGTTGCCGCCCTTGCTGGAGAAGTGTCTGCAGCGTGGGTGGCGGGCGCTTGTCCGTGCTGGTTCGCCAGAGCGCGTCGATCAGCTCGACAGCGCGATCTGGACGTTTCGCGAAGATAGTTTCGTGCCGCATGGCCGCGAGGGCGACCCCAAGAAGCAGCCGGTGTGGCTGACCGTTGAAGGCGGCAACCCGAACGGTGCGCAGGCGCTCTTCCTGGTGGATGACGCCGAGCCGGGCGACCTCAACGGCTTCGAGCGCGCGTGCCTCATCTTCGACGGTCGCGATCCGGCCGCCTTGGAATCGGCTCGATCCCGCTGGAAACAGGCCAAAGAGAGCGGCATTACCGCGTCGTATTGGAAAGAGAGCGCCGCGGGGCGTTGGGAGAAGCAACAATGATGCGTTGGATGCTCGGAGCGGCAGTGGTGATTGGGCTGGCGGCGTGCAGCAGCCATGAGCGCAACCTCACCTATCGCGAGATGGATCAGATCGCGCAGCGCTCGACCGAGCAGCAGATCAACCGCCCGGCGCCGGATACCTGCCAGATGGCGCAGTACACCCACCTCATCGGAACGGTTGGCGCCGAAATCGACCGCACGGAGTTACCCTCAGGCGCGCGGGTGATCTGTCACGATTGTTCCGTGACCATGGACTACCGCGCCGACCGTCTGAACATCGATCTCGGTGCGGACGGCAAGGTGACGAGACTGCACTGCGGCTAACCTGCGGGTAGGAGTGAAGCAAATGCGTAAGTTTTTCTTGATCGCGGCCTGCGCCGCGGCGCTTGCGGCGTGTGGCCAGACAACGACGCCGGCGACCACCGAAACGCCCGCCACCGTTGAGACGCCCGCCGCGCCGACCAATGCCGCGGAAGCCACCGCGCAGGACACTTGTGGCGCCGCCGCGCATCAAGCGCTGATCGGCACGCCGGCCAGCGGCATCGATCTCGCCACGTTCCCGGCGGGCACGCGCATCGTGACGCCAGAGACGATGGTGACGCAGGATTTCGTGCCGACACGGCTCAACATCACGACCGGCACGGACGGCAACGTCGCGTCGCTCAACTGTTACTAAGGAGTACCTCGAACATGCGTGCATTGATGATCGCGGGCTTGGCCCTGGCGTTGGCGGCCTGCGGCCAAACCACGACGCCGGCGACGACCGAAGCGCCGGTCACCACCGAGGCGCCCGCGCCGACGACGGCCGCCGAAGCGACCGCGCAAGATACCTGCGGCGCGTCGCAATACGCGTCGCTCGTGGGGTCGAACTTCGCGGCGGTGACGCTGCCGGCCGGCGCAAACATCCGCATCATTCAGCCGGACTCGATGGTGACGCAGGACTTCTCCGCCGAGCGGCTGAACATCATCACGGACGCCAACGGCATCATCACGTCGTTGGAGTGCTACTAAGATGCGCAGC
Organism: Hyphomonadaceae bacterium; assembly: GCA_050184605.1. Classification (GTDB taxonomy): domain Bacteria; phylum Pseudomonadota; class Alphaproteobacteria; order Caulobacterales; family Aquidulcibacteraceae; genus Vitreimonas. The sequence goes on from JBFXAE010000001.1 coordinate 577,685, forward strand.
GCGGTGGTTGCCGCGCTGATGCTCGCCGGCTGCGCGGCGCAGGAAACCCCTGCGCCGCAAGCTGGCCTCGACCCGTTGTTCAATCCGGATGACTTCACCGTCGCCGGAGATGCCTGCGGCGCGAGCGACTACGCGCACCTAGTGGGCGAAGCTTGGGGCGAGACACACCAGGCGAGGCTGCCCGTTGATGCGCGGGTCATCAGCCACAATATGGCGAATACGCTCGAATACGCGCCCCAACGAATAAATGTCATACTGGCCGCCGACGGCAGGATCGCCGCCATCGGGTGCTTCTGACGCACTTGGCGGTTTGCTGCGGTGCAGCTATAGACCCGGCTCCCAATTCAACCCGGAGCCTCCTGAGCCATGGCCGTCGAACGCACCCTGTCCATCATCAAGCCGGACGCCACCAAGCGTAACCTGACGGGCGCGATCAACGCGGTCATCGAAAAGGCCGGTCTGCGCATCATCGCGCAAAAGCGCATCTGGCTCTCGGAAGGCCAAGCCGAAGGCTTCTACGCGGTGCACAAAGAGCGGCCGTTCTTCCGTGACCTCGTGAACTTCATGATCTCGGGTCCGGTTGTCGTGCAAGCGCTCGAAGGCGAAAACGCCGTCGCCAAGTATCGCGACGTGATGGGCGCCACCAACCCGGCCAACGCCGCCGAAGGCACCATCCGCAAGCAATTCGCGGAATCGATCGAAGCCAACTCGGTGCACGGTTCGGACAGCCTCGAAAACGCCGCGCGCGAAATCGAGTTCTTCTTCACCGATCAAGAAATCGTCGGCTAAGCGTCAGCTCAGCTCGGAAACGAAAACGCGGCGCCCGCAAGCGCCGCGTTTTTGTTTTTACTTCTTATTCTTGCCGGTCGCGTTCGGATTGAGGGGCCGCGCGGCTTGGCCGACTTGGCCCGGCGGCGGCGCCGTTCCGAGCGGCTTCTTGCCGCCTGGTTTGGGCGGGGTCGCTTTCTTGTCTGCCATGTGCACGCTCCTTGGGTTGCGCCGACAAAGCTAAGCACGCCCGCGCGCGCTTGCCATCTACTTGCGCGCGATAATTTCGAGCACCAGCGGCGTCACCATCAATGTCCCAGGCTGAGCGCTGACACGGGCGAACTCGTCGCGCATGTCCTCGGCCATTTGCGGCGTGATGCGGTTGAGTTCGAGCAGGCGGTCGATGTGAATTTCGAAAAAACCGATCGGCCAGCGCCACGTGTTGTCGTCCTTGGAGACGACATCGACGTAAGGTTTCAGGCTCTCGATTTTCAGCCCCATCTCCGTCAGCCATGAGGGCAGCAGCCGTGCAATGTCTGGCTCGCCGCCCGAAGCGCGCCAATTGGCCGAAACTTCGTCGACGAACTTTTCGAAGTTCGGTGCCGGCGGTGCGAGTTTCCAGGTCTGGTAGTCGATGTACTCATGGAAAACGAGCGCGCCGCCCGGCTTCAGCGCATCGACCAGCTTCTGTAGCGCTTCTTTCGGGCGCGGCAGGAAGGCGAATATCCAACGCGCCCAAGCTGCGTCGGCGCCGTCAAGCGGAATAGGGTCGGTCACGACGTCGATTTCGTGCGCCGTCACCTGCGTGAATCCGCGCGCCTTCGCTTGCGCTTCCAAAGTATCGAGGAAGCGCCGTGAGCGTTCGAGCGCATGCACTTGCCCAAGCGGACCAACGATTTCGGCCAAGTCCATTGTCGCAAAGCCGGGGCCTGCGCCGAAGTCGATCACCTTGCAGCCATCGCCAATACGCGCACGCGCCCAAGCGTCCAACGCGCGCGGGCGCCAGACGCGGTGCTGGAAGCCTAAGCGATAGATTTCGTCATCATGCGTGCCGAGCACGTAGTCGCGTTCAGCCATGGTGCAGTCTCCTGTCCCAATATAGGTGGCCACGGCTGGTCCGTCTTGTCTTGCGGTGCGTAAGTTGAGGGTCATAATGGGCTGACCTTCACGGGGAGCTTGCAATGCAAGTGCGCTTCTGGGGCACACGAGGGTCGATCGCTACACCTGGCGGCGCCACTTTGCGTTATGGCGGCAATACCTCGTGCGTGGAGCTGCGGCCGGACTCTGGCGAGACCATCCTCATCGATTGCGGCACCGGCGCCCACGCGCTCGGCCAGGCGCTCATCGCCGAAGGCAGGGCTGCGAGAGGCCACATTCTGATCTCGCACACCCATTGGGACCACATTCAGGGGCTGCCATTCTTCGCGCCGCTCTTCGTGGCCGGCAATGAGTGGCAGATTTACGGCCCGCGCGGGCTCGGCCAATCGCTTCGCGACGTGCTCGCTGGCCAGATGGAGTACGCTTACTTTCCCGTCGCGCTCAACGCGTTCGCAGCGAAGGTGCACTATCACGAGGTTGTCGAAGGCGGCTTCGCTATCGGCGATACGCGCATCGTCACGCAATATCTGAATCACCCGGCGCTTACTGTCGGCTATCGCCTTGAGGCCGATGGCGCGAGCGTCGTTTACGCCTCGGATCACGAACCACACAGTCCAGACGCCGGCGAAGGTCATGCGGAGGAAGCCGAAGGCGGTGACGTCGCTCACATAGACTTCCTGCGCGACGCCGACCTTGTGATTCACGACGCGCAGTACACGGCGGAGGAATACCCGTCGAAGATCGGCTGGGGTCACTCGACGATCGAGTACGCCGTCGACATGGCCCTGGCCGCGAACGCCCGTGAACTCGCGCTCTACCACCACGATCCGATGCGCGGCGACGATGCGGTAGATAAGCTCCTCACCCGCGCCCGAGAGCGCGCCGCTGCTGCCGGTTCGAACCTCATCGTCAACGGCGCGGCCGAAGGCGAGGTCATCGAGCTGCGCGGCGAGGGCGAACCAACCAAGTTCGCGCCCTTCATGCCGTCCAGTCTCGTGAGGCCGATGGGTGATGCGTCAGAGGAATTGGTCCTCATCTGCGCGGTCGCCGCCAACGAGGTCGCCGTGCTCAAGGCTGCGGCGCGCGAAGATGGCCTCGAGAACGTCGTCGAAACTGCTATCGAGGATCTCGATGCTGAAATAGCGGACGGCAAGCCGTCGCTAATTTTCATAGGCGATGTTGGCGTCGATCCGATTGTACTCACGGAAAAACTGCGTGCAGGCGGGGTGCCGGCCGAGACTCCGATCATCATTGTGGCGGACCAAGCGAAAGTCGATGCTGATCGCGGCGAAGCCGCTGGCGTGACCGCCTGGCTGACGCGCCCCTACAGTATAGCCTACGCGCGTTCGCGTCTGCGCGCATGGCTGATGCGCTCCATGCTTCGCTGGCGGAAAGCGGCCTTGCCGCCGGACGAGGAAAAGCGGCTGGAGGCTGTCCATCGTCTGGGATTGCTCGACACTGAAGCCGAGGAACGCTTTGACCGGCACGCCCGCATCGCGGCGGCCGCTTTCGATGCGCCGATCGCGCTCGTCTCTTTGGTCGATCGTGATCGGCAATGGTACAAGGCCCATTACGGTTTCGATTTCAGCGAGACCTCGCGCGACATGGGCTTCTGCTCGCACGCCATTCTCGACAGCGCGCCGTTGGTCGTCAGCGACGCGCTTCACGATGATCGTTTCGCTGATAACCCAGTCGTCGTCGGCGAGCCGCATGTGCGCTTCTATGCCGGGGTGCCGCTCCATGCGGCAGATGGCCAGCGCGTCGGCGCGCTCTGCATCGTCGATCACAAGCCGCGGAACTTGAGCGCGGCTCAGTTGCGTATGCTTCAGGATATAGCGCGGCTGGTGGAAGAAGAGTTGGAACCGCGCGCCAAAGCGCAAGCAGGCTAGCGCCCATTTTACCGCATATGCGTCACGCCGGTGCGCTGCTGGCGAATGCTCGCTATCTTGGGCAGATCACACGGAGTCGCTGTCTCATGGCCGACCATTCGCGCGCGTATTCGGAAGGCGCCTTTAAAGCCAAGCTCGGCGCCATCGCCGGGCTCGACAAATTGATCGACGCCGCCAAGCAGGTGCACGCTCTGATGCGTGACCCGCAGACGCCCGTGTGGGTGAAAGGTCTCTGCATCGCCGTGCTCGGCTATTTGATCGTGCCGACGGATGCGGTGGCGGATTTCATTCCAGTGCTTGGCTATGGCGACGATCTCGCCGCACTCACCGCCGCAATCGCCACGATCATGGCCCACATGCCGAAGGCCCAAGCGGACTAGGCGAGCTGCGCCGCGAGCTTTGCGAGGCAGCGCGGATAGAGGTCGTGCTCGATTGCGAGCAAGCGATCCGCGAGCGTCTCTGGCGTATCGCCCGGCAGGATTGGCATCGACGCTTGGCCGATAATCTCGCCCGCATCCACTTCCTCGACGACGAGATGCACTGTTGCGCCGTGCTCGGTCTCCCCCGCCGCGAGGGCGCGTTCATGTGTCTTGGTGCCGGGGAATTTAGGCAGCAGCGACGGGTGGATGTTCACGAGCCGTCCAGCCCAGGCGCGGACGAAGTAGGGCGTTAACACCCGCATAAAGCCGGCGAGGGCGACGATCTCGATGTTGCGGAGGACGAGCAGATTATCGAGATCCCGCTCAAACGCCTCGCGATCTTTGCCGTAGGGCCTGTGATCGAGCGTTAGCGCTTCGACGCCCGCCGCGCGTGCGCGATCGAGGCCGCCAGCTTCCGGCACGTTGGAAACAACAAGCACGATTTCGTAGGCGTCTTGCTGAGCATCCAAGAGCGCCTGCAGATTTGAACCTCTGCCGGAAATTAGAACCGCGACGCGCTTCTTCATCACGAACAACGTCCGTCCTCCCCCGCCATGGGGAGGTGTCGCGTGCGAGAGCACGCGACGGAGGGGCGGGCGCCATTGTTTGCAGAATCCCGCGCCGCCCCCTCAGTCAGCGCTTCGCGCTGCCAACTCCCCCTATCGGGTGAGCACGGGCTTTTTTCGATGAGCACTAAACTGCCTTCAGCACACCGATCTTGAAAGCTTGCTCGCCGGCGGCATTCAGCTTCGCGATGACGTCGTCAGCCTTCGCCGGCTCAACCACCAGGATCATGCCGATCCCTAGATTGAACGTGCGGCGCATGTCGGCTTCCGGGACGCCGCCTGTGCTTTGCAGCCACTCGAACACGGCAGGACGCTTCCACGCGTTCCAGTCGAAGTCAGCTTCCAGGTGATCCGGCAGCGCGCGCGGCGTGTTCTCGACCAAGCCACCGCCGGTGATGTGCGCAGCGCCCTTTGCGAGCTTTGCATCAAAGATTGGCTTCAGCGCTTTCGCGTAGATGCGCGTCGGCGTCAGCAGTGCTTCGGCCAGCGTCTTGCCGCTCGCGAACGGCGCGGGCGCATCCCAGGCGAGGCCAGAACGCTCAACCACTTTGCGCACGAGCGAGTAGCCGTTCGAGTGCGGGCCGCTGGAGGCGATGCCGACGATCACATCGCCGGCTTTCATCTCGTCGGTGCGTGGCAGCAGTGTTCCGCGCTCAGCGGCGCCAACCGAGAAGCCGGCCAGATCGTAGTCGCCCTTGCCGTACATGCCGGGCATCTCGGCGGTTTCGCCGCCGGCCAAAGCGGCGCCCGCTTGGCGGCAGCCTTCGGCGATGCCTTGCACCACGAGCGCGGCCTCGTCGGCGTTGAGTTTTCCGGTCGCGTAATAGTCGAGGAACATCAGCGGCTCGGCGCCCTGGGCCGAGAGGTCGTTCACGCACATGGCGACGAGGTCGATGCCGACTGTCTCGTGGCGCCCGCTCTCGATCGCGATCTTGAGTTTGGTGCCGACGCCATCGGTGGTGGCTAGGAAGATCGGATCCTTGAATCCGGCGGCTTTCGGGTCGAATGCGCCGGCGAATCCGCCCAAAGACCCGTCCGCGCCGGGGCGGGCTGTGGATTTGGCCGCCGGCTTGATGAGTTCGACCAGGCGTTCGCCCTCGTCGATATCCACACCGGCGTCGCGATAGGTAAGGCCGTTAGTTCCCGGGGATTTGGTCACAATGATGAGTCCAGAAGCCGCCACATTGATAGGCGATTCCGCGCCGGGTAGGGTCTCCCGACACCGAGGTTCAGTAATGAAATTTCCGCCTTTGGCAGCGTTTGCCGCTGTTTTCCTTGCCGCCTTGTGCGCGTTCGCGCCCGGCGCGGCAAGCGCCCAGGGGCGCGACAATGTCTACGCTGTCTCGGGTGTGCATGTGGATGAAACCGCCGCCAACGCCGCGGCCGCCCAGCAAGCGGGCTTTGCGGCCGCGCAGCGGGCAGGGTTCGAGCGCCTCGTCCGCCGCCTCACCATCCCTGACGAATTGGCCGCCCGCGGCGTGCCGCAAGTCGAGAGCGCCACGCTCGACCGCCTGGTTTCCAGCGTCGATGTCGAGGAGGAGCGCCGCTCCGGCACACGCTACATCGGCCGCCTCACCGTGCGCTTCGATCCGTCCGGCGTGCGCACCCTGCTGCGCCAATTCAACTTGACCGTCGTCGATACGCGCACCTCGCCGGTGCTCGTCGCGCCGCTCGTTGTCGACGGAACGCCTGAAGAGACAGCCGCGCTGTGGCGCGAGGTTTGGGCCAATGGCGGCTATGGCGACGAACTCGTCCCGCTTGCGACGGCGCCTGTCGAACTGCGCGGCGCGCCCGCTTGGCAAAGCGCCAGCAGCTTTGCGAGCCAAGCCGCCGCTGCGTCAGCCCTCTACGCAACCCTGCGCGTGCAAGGCTCAACCGCGACGGCGACGCTCGTGGAAGTCGACGCCAACGCGACCCGTCAGCGCGGCGAAGTCACCGCGCGCGTGAACGGCGAAGATGCCGCCGCGCTCCGCGCCGCGCTCTCCTCGCTGACGCAGCAGGCCAGTGAGCGCATTCAGAATGAGTGGAAAGGCCGCGTCGCCACCGGCGGCGGTCAGCGCGGGCGCATCAACGCGTCGGCGCTTTATACGAGCCAGGCGCAGTGGCAGCAGATCAAGGACGCGCTCGAAGCTGCAGCGCAAACCCTGATCTCGGAGATCCGAATCGAAGCTGTCGGCCGCCAGGGTGCGCTCGTCTCGTTCTCGTTTGTGGGTGATCGTAACCAGCTTGCGGCCGAACTGCAGCGTCGCGGCATCGCCCTCGCCGACACCGCTCAGGGGCCGACCCTGCGTGTCGCGGCGAGGTAGCGTTCGCCGGTGAGTGAGCAGCCCCGCCTGTTTGAGTTCCGCATGGGCGATCGCTCGCCCGACAAACTAGTGGTGGCCGAAGCAAACCGCGACGCAGCCAAGCTGCTGACCGATTGGCGCGCCTGGCCGCATGGGGCGCTGGCGATCTCTGGTCCTTCGGGCGCGGGCAAAACGCACCTCGCTCTGGCCTGGGCGCTGGAGGTCAACGCCCGCCAGGTCTCCGCCCTTGCCCCCGCCGAGGACGCCGCCGCGATTTTCCGCGACGCGGACGGCCGCCTCTTTATCGACGATGCCGATGCCGAGCGGGACGAGGCCATGCTCTGGCGCGTGCTGGATATGGCCCGGGCCGAACGCGGCGCGGTGCTGTTGGTGGGAACTCAGCCGCCTTCCGCCTGGCGCGTCGAGACCCCGGATCTCCGCTCCCGGCTCGTATCTTTACCGGTCGCTAAGCTTGGTGAGCCGGATGAAGCGCTGATGGACGTGGTTTTGCGCCGCATTTGTCGCGAGAAATTCATTCAATTGAGCGATGATGCCGCCAGATACCTCGTGCGGCGGCTCCCTCGCACCTTCGCAGCGGCCCAAGCCTGGGCGGCGGCGCTGGACGAAGAGCTGGTGCGCGGGGCCAAGCCTGTCACGACGGTGATCGCCAAGCGAGCGCTGGAAAAGATGCAGGCGCGTTGGGCTGGTGGAGACGGTTAACAGATGGCGAAGCCGCGTAAGAAAACGCGCGCCACGGCGCAGAACACGCCGTTGCTGAATGATCCCAAGAGGTTCATCAACCGCGAGCTCGCTTGGCTCGCCTTTAACACGCGCGTGTTGGAAGAGGCCGAGAACCAAAAGCATCCGCTCTTGGAGCAGCTGCGCTTCCTTTCGATCTCCGCCTCCAACCTCGACGAATTCTACATGGTCCGCGTCGCCGGCTTGCACGAGCAAGTGAAGGCGGGCGTCACCACGCCCTCGAATGATGGCCTCACCCCGAGCGAACAGCTGGCGCGTGTTCACGCCGCCGCCGTGAGCCTAATGGAGCGTCAGCAGGACCGCTGGCGTTCGCTGCGTGTCGATCTGCGCGGCGCCGGCATTTCGGTGCTCGATCCGGAAGAGCTTACGGATGAAGAACGTCGCTTTCTGAAGCCGTTGTTCATGGCGGAAGTATTCCCGCTGCTGACGCCGCTCGCAGTCGACCCCGCGCACCCGTTCCCGTTCATTCCGAACCTAGGATTCGCCATCGCGCTGAAACTCAAGCGTCGAAGCGATGGCCGGGCGCTGAACGCCTTGATCCCGGTGCCGAGTCAAGTCGCGCGCTTCATCGACGTGACGCCGGCGCACCCTCAAACTGACCTCGACCTGGGCGAGCGTCCGCAGCGGCGCTTCTTGACGCTCGAGCACACGATCGGCTTGTTCCTGGACGAACTCTTCCCTGGCTACATCGTCGAAGCGCAAGGCGCATTCCGCGTCGTGCGCGATAGCGACATCGAAATCCAGGAAGAGGCCGAAGATCTCGTGCGCGAGTTCGAGGCACGCCTGAAAGAGCGCCGCCTGGGCGATATCGTGCGCCTGAAGATCGAAGCCTCGATGCCCGAAGACCTGCGCGCCTTCATCATGCGCGAACTGGAAGCTGACGCGCGGGATGTGATCATCGTCGAGGGCATGTTGGGGCTTGTGGCGCTTTCGGCGTTGGTCAGCGAAGACCGGCCGGACCTCAAGTTCCCGCGTTACGAGCCGCGCTTCCCGGAACGGATCAAGGATTTCGGCGGTGACTGCTTCGCCGCGATCCGCGCCAAGGACATGCTGGTCCACCACCCGTTCGAGTCGTTCGACTCCGTGGTGCAGTTCGTGCGCCAAGCAGCGGCCGATCCAGCCGTCGTCGCCATCAAGCAGACGCTCTACCGCACCTCGCGCGATTCACCGATCGTCGCCGCGCTGGTCGCCGCCGCTGAAGCCGGCAAGAACGTCACCGCTTTGATTGAGTTGAAGGCGCGCTTCGACGAAGAGACCAACCTGCATGTCGCGCGCAAGCTCGAAGCCGCCGGTGCTTCGGTGGTCTATGGGTTCATCGATTTCAAAACCCACGCCAAGGTGAGCTTGGTCGTGCGGCGCGAAGCGGAAGGCTTGCGCACCTACACCCACTTCGGCACCGGCAATTATCACCCGATCACGGCGCGCATCTACACCGACCTCTCGCTCTTCACCTGCGATCCGGCGCTGGGGCGCGACGCCAACCGTCTGTTCAATTTCGTGACCGGTTACGCAAAGCCCGCCGAACTCGAAAAGATCGCGATGTCGCCGATCAATTCGAAGGCGACGCTCTTGGCGTTGATCGAGGATGAGATCGAGCATGCCCGCGCCGGCCGTGGCGGCTCGATCTGGGCCAAACTCAATGCGCTCGTGCATCCCGAAATCATCGATGCGCTTTATCGCGCTTCGAACGAAGGCGTGAAAATCGAACTCGTGGTGCGCGGTATCTGCTGCCTGCGTCCGGGCGTTCCCGGCATGAGCGAAAACATCCGCGTCAAATCGATCGTCGGGCGCTTCCTGGAGCACGCGCGCATCGTCTGTTTCGGCGCCGGGTCGAAGCTCCCGAACCCACGCGCGAAAGTCTACATTTCCTCAGCGGATTGGATGCCGCGAAACCTGGAGCGGCGGGTTGAGGTCCTTTGTCCGGTTGAAAATCCCACCGTACATCAGCAAGTTCTCGATCAGATCATGGTCGCCAACCTCAATGATGAGGCGCAATCCTGGTACATGAACCAGGATGGGGTATTCACACGGGTCGATGTTTCGAAGCTGCCAGACGAACCGTTCAGCGCGCACAATTACTTCATGCGCAACCCGAGTCTCTCGGGACGCGGGCGTGCGGGCAAGGAAGACGCGCCTGCCGCGTTCGATCACATCGGCGCGCGCCGCACCTCATAAGGCGAGTGTTGAGCAATGACGTCGCGTGTGCTTCGCGACGGTCAGGAGGCCGCCGTCATCGACGTCGGCTCCAACTCGGTGCGCCTCGTCGTCTATCGCATCGATGGACGTGCGATGACGCCGATCCTCAACGAGAAGGTCATGGCCGGTCTTGGCCGCGGCGGCGCGCGCACGGGCGCACTGTCCAAGGATGGCGTCGATCAGGCGATGCGCGCGATCCGGCGCTTCGCCACGCTCATCGAGGCGCTACAAATCAAGGGCGTGTTTGCCGTCGGCACAGCCGCGGTGCGCGAAGCCAAGGACGGCGCAGATTTCGCCGCGCGGATGGAAGCGGAAACCGGCATCAAGCTGCGCATTCTCAGCGGCGACGATGAGGCGCGTCTTTCGGCGCTGGGCGTCAGCGCCGGCGCCCCGGATGCCAAAGGGCTCGTCGGCGATCTCGGCGGCGCGAGCCTCGAACTGATCGAGATCAGCCCCAAGGGCATTGGCCGCGGCGAAACCTTCCCGCTTGGGCCGCTGACGCTGATGGATGGCGGTGATTTCGATTATGGCAAGGTGTCGAAGCAAGTCGGCGCGGTGCTTGATCGCACCAAACTGCTGAGCAAGCGGGGCGGCGATTTTTATGCAGTCGGCGGCGCGTGGCGCGCGCTGGGCCGCATCGATATGGCGCTCACCAATCACCCGCTCGGCGTACTGCATCACCACGAGATGAGCCGCAACGAGGTGCTGAAGGTTGTCGATGCGGTGCGCCGTCAGGGTCGGCGTTCGCTCGAGAAGCTGGAAGAGGCCGCCGCCAAGCGCGCCGAAACCTTGCCGTACGCCGCGGTCGTGCTTGAACATGTGATGCAAGCCGGCCAGTTCGATCGCGTCATACTTTCCGCGTTCGGTTTGCGCGAGGGCGTGCTTCTGGAGCGCATGGGCAATGAGGCGCTGGCGACCCATCCGCTGATCGCGGCCGCCGAAGCGCTAGCGGGGCGCTGGTCGCGCACGCGTGCGTTCGGGCTCGCGCTCGAAGAGTGGATCGCGCCGATGTTCGAGGGCCAGCCCCATGTCTTCCCGAAGAAGCGTGAGGAAGTCCTGCGCGGCGCGGCGGCGCGGCTTGCCGACGTCGGCGGCCCGCTCCATCCCGATCAGCGCGTCGAGATCATGTTCGATCTGATCCTGCGCGCGCCTTTGGCTGCCATCAGCCACGCCGAGCGGGCCTTCCTCGCAGCGGCCATTCACCACCGCTACACCAAGGCGCCGCCCCGCCACGCCGATGCCTACATGCGCCTTCTGAGCGACGAGCAGCAGGCCGCCGCCGCCGCCCTGGGCGCCGCGCTCCGCCTCGGGGCTGACCTATCCGGCCGCAGCGAGCCGCTTTTGGCCGCAGTCGAGGCCGAGGCGGTTGACGGCAGGCTGGTGCTTCGGGTCAAGAAGAAGGTAGCTCACCTCATCACCGAGACGGTGCAGCGGCGATTGGATTTCGCCGCCGCCGCCTTGGGCCTCACCCCGGAGATCAAAATTCTATGAGCGATACCCCGCCAGACCGCCTCTCGGTCGATCCCGACAGCCCGTACCATGATGCCGCCGTGCTGGAGCGCGGCGTCGGCGTGCGCTTCAATGGCAACGAAAAGACCAATTGCGAGGAATATTGCGTCAGCGAAGGCTGGGTGCGCCTCGCGGTCGGCAAGACGTTGGACAGGCGCGGAAAACAGCTGACGATCAAGTATACCGGCACGGTTGAGCCGTATTTTCAGGATCTGCCCAAGGAGGGTTGATCCGCCCGCTGGCGTAAGTGGAGCCACAGCCTCCGCTTCTGTGCTATGAGCCGCCCCGCCATGGCGGATTTTCCCCAGTGACCGAGGAACTCGGACCCCGGAAGCTCGCGGCGATCATGTCGATCGACGTGGCTGGCTATTCGGCGATGTCCGAAGTGGACGAAGCGGAAGCGCTCGCGCTGGTTACGCGCGTGCGTTCGGTGATCGACTCGATCGTCCAAAGCCATGGCGGCCGCATCTTCAACACTGCCGGCGACGGCTTCATGCTCGAATTCGCGTCCGCGTCGGGTGCGCTCTCGGCGGCTGAACTGCTCTGGGGCGGGGTCGAGCGTCAGCGCGTGCGTGTGGGCGTACACATCGGCGATGTGATGACGACGCAATCGGGCGATTTGCTTGGCCACAGCGTCAATGTCGCCGCGCGCTTGCAGCAGCTGGCGCGGCCGGGCGCGGTGGTGGTTTCCATGGACGTCCGGCGCGCCGTGCGCGGCAAGCTTGCGCAGCGGCTGCATCCCGCCGGCGCCGTCCATTTGGACAAGATGAGCGAGACCATCGACATCTTCACGCTGGAGACAGTTGCGGCGGCGCGCCCGCGCGTGCGCAAGCCAGAGCCGGTTCTCGCCATTCTGCCGTTCGACAATGAGAGCTATGCCGCCGAGCTCAGCTACTTCTCCGACGGTGTCGCCGATGAGATCATCTCCACGCTGCTGCGCCAGTCGAAGATCAAGGTCATTGGCCGCGCCTCGGCTTTCCAGTTCCGTGGCGAACGCAAACGTGAGGCGGCCGAGCAATTGAAGGCGACCCACATCCTCGATGGCTCGGTGCGCCTGAGCGGCGATCGTATGCGCGTCAGCGTGCATCTGATTGAAGCCGCCAATGGCGTCGTGCTCTGGAGTGAGCGCTACGAAGGCAACCGCAACGACGCGTTTGCGCTCGAAGATGAAATCGCGGCCAAGGCGGCCGGCTCGCTCCGCCGTTCGCTTACCCAGTCCGATCGCGCCGCCAATCCGATCGATCCGGCCGCGCATGATCTCTACCTGCGCGCCCGCCAGATATGGCTGATGATGAGCGATATCGAAGAGGATCAGGCCGCGATCCTCCTCGAACGCTGCGTCGCGCGCGCGCCTGATTTTGCCGATGCCTGGGCCGTGCTGGCGAGTGTGCGGGCGTTGCTGCTGCCGCGCGACCGCGATGTCATCGGCACGCCGGCGCACAACGCCGCGCTGGCCGCTGCGCAGCGCGCGCTGGAACTCGATCCCGATTGCGCACAGGGCATGGCGGCGATGTCGCTGCTGAAGCCAGCGTTCGCCGCGCACGAGGAAAAGCTCGTCCTCGTCAATGAAGCGCTGAAGCGCACGCCGAACGATCCCTCACTGCACGTCGCGCGCGCGGCTTGGCTTTATAGCGTTGGCCGGCTGAAGGACGCGGCGCGGGCGCTGGAAATCGCGAGCCTGCTTGACCCGTTAGGGCCCGCTGTCGAAGGCTTGCGCGCAAGCATGTTAAGCGCGCGCGGCGATACTGAGACGGCGCGCGAGATCGTGACCGCCGCGTGGATGCGCTGGCCGGATTCGCCCTTCATCTGGTATTTGATGTGGAGCACGGCCTGTGTGGCGGGCGATCTTGCCACCGCCGAAGCCCTCGCGAAGCCCGAGAACGTGCCAAAGCGCGGCGCCACCCAGCGCGACGTTGACGTTTTGCTCCGTTACATCGAGTTGCTGCGGCTCTCGCCCGCGCAACGGCAGCAAGCGTGCATGCAAATGCTGGACAAACTCGCGGCGGGCAGCGAGCCGCTGGCGCTGTCTTCGTGCATCTTCGCGGCCGGCAATGGCTGCGCCGACCGCGCCTTCGATGTGATTGACGCTGCGCTCGATGAAGGCCGCCAATTGAAGCCGGACAATCACGAAGCCTTCGGCATGGCGCGCTCGCAGGCGCCGCTGCAGTTGTTCGTGAGCGCGAGCGGTGAGCCCTTGTGGCGTCATCCGCGGTTTCCCGCTCTCTGCGCGCGTCTCGGGCTCGCGCAATACTGGCTCGACACCAAGAAGTGGCCTGATTGCGCCAGTGAGACGCCTTATGATTTCAAGGCCGCGTGCGCCGCGGCAGTCGCGGCGCTGAGGGCGTGAGCGCCTAAGTTTCGTCGACGCTGACTTTGCCGTCCTTTAGCTTCAGCGCCAGTTTGCCGTGTTTGAGCGCGAGCGCGCGTTCGCCGAATACTTCTCGCCGCCAGCCGCGCAGCGCCGGCACGTTGGCGTTGTCGTCGGCGGCAATGGCTTCCACTTCTGAGGCCGATGCGATCAAGCGCGGCGCAACGTTGTGACGTTCGGCTTCGAAGCGCAGCAGCACCTTCAGCAGCTCGACCGTTGGCCCGAGGCCGGACGGAAGCGGCGGCGCGCGCTCATGCTTGTAGACGGGCCGGTTCGGATCGCTGAAGGCGCGGTCGAGTGCGTTGATCAGCTCCTGCGCCGCGCGCGAGTTGCCGAAGCCGCGCGGCACCGCACGCATGCGGTCGAAATCGGCGGGTGACTTCGGGCGGTGTTCAGCGATTTCGTAGAGCGCCTCATCTTTGACAATGCGTCCACGCGGCACATCGCGTTGTTGCGCCTGACGTTCTCGCCAGGCGGCCGCGACCTGAAGGCCCAGCACATAATCGGCCGTGGTCTTGCGCAGCTTCAGCCGGTTCCAGGCATTCTCCGGCGTCGTGTCGTAGATCGCAGGATCAAGCAGGTAGTCGTGTTCTTCGTCGAGCCAGGAGAGGCGGTTCTCGCTCTCAAGCTTGGCGTGCATGCGAGGATAAATGTCGCGCAAGTGCGTGACGTCGGCGAGCGCGTAAGCAAGCTGCGCTTCAGAGAGCGGCCGGCGGCTCCAATCAGTGAAGCGCGAGGACTTGTCGAGGCGCCGCTTCAAGATTTGCTGCACCAGCGCGTCATACGCGACTGTATCGCCGTAGCCGCAGGCCATCGCCGCAATCTGTGTGTCGAACACGGGATGAGGAAGCTGGCCGGCGATCTTGAGGAAGATTTCGAGGTCTTGCCGCGCGGCGTGGAAAACCTTGAGCACCTTCTCGTTGGCCATCAGCTCCATGAACGGCGCAAGGCCCAGGCCTTCGGCCAGAGGATCGATCACGGCTTCGACGCCCGGCGCCGCCGCCTGAATGAGGCAGAGCTTCGGCCAGTAGGTCGTCTCGCGCATGAATTCGGTGTCGACCGCGACGAAGGGTTGCTGCGCCATCTCTTGGCACAGCGCCTCCAAGTCCGAGGTCTTGGTGATGACGCGCATCAGCGCTGGTTGCGGCGCGCCGGGCCCCTGGTCAAGCGCGGAGGCGTTTGAGGCGGTATTATTCCGGCGCCGCAGCCGCCTGTGGCTCGGCAAATCCCTCGCCGAGCGCGCCATCTGCAACGAGCTGCCGCAGATACCCATCGTCGTGAGCGGGAACGAGCACGAGTTCTGGATTGGCGGCGCTGACATCGTGCAGGGCGCGCAGCTGACGCAGCACGGCGGGACGATCCGGATCGACGCCTGGTATGATCCAGGTGATGAAGCGCGGACGGCCGCGCAGGTTCTCAACGCTGCCCATGACCCAGGCAATGTCGCCGATGAACAGATACTCGCGCTCGGTTGTCTTTGCGTAGATCAGGATCGTGCCGGGTGAGTGGCCGGGCATCGCAACCGCGACAATCCCCGGCGCAATGCGTTGCGGCTGGCTGAGATCAAGTTGCGGCGCGCCCGCAATCTCCGGCGCGAGCTGGCCGTTTGGCGCATGTTCAGGCAAACCCGCGAGTTGCGGTGCGGTAAGATCGAGATTGCGCGCGATCTCCGCCGGTTGCGGATGGCGGGTGATGGCCATGACGTGATCGAGATGCTCGTGCGTGATCATTACGTTCGCCGCGCGCGTCATTGCTGCAAGCACGCGGCCGTAGGCCTGCTCATCGAAGCTGCCTTCGTTCTGGGACATCTCGTTCAGCGTCTCGCGATCGACGGCGCCATCGATGATCGTGTCGCCGTTTGGCGCGACGATCTGGAACGAGTTGTAGGACATCGTCACTTGGCCGCCGAAGGCGCCGGCTTGGGTAGCGAAGCTTGGCGCATCGCTTTCACCCACGAACTCGACATTGACCGCCGTTGGCAGCGTTTCCGGCGCATCGCTGGCGACGAGTTGGCGATAGGCGGCGAGGTCAACCACGCCCTCGGCTTCAGCCGGCGCTGACGCGTCGATCACCGCATACCAAAACAGCGCCGCCAAAGCGGCAAGCACGATCGCGAGCCCAGCCAGCCATTTCATGGTGTTTCCCCTCCCGCGTCTTCGCGCGGCCCTGACAGCACAATCTTCATCCGATCTGATGGGAAAGGTCTAGCCAAAGCGAGCGCCTCATCTGTGGAGCCATCAAGCCAAATGTCGATCTCATCGCCGGTGAGCATCACCGGCATCGCGTCGGCGTGGATGGGCTTGGTCACCGCGTTTGCCTCGGTGGTGAGGATGGCGAAGAGCAGATGCGTGCCGTCTTCCTTACCGCGTATGCCGCTCCAGGGCCGCCAAATCCCGGCAAAACAGAAGAGCGGGCGATCGTCTCCGAGCGCGAACCAATGCGCGACTTTCGGGGTTGAGTCGGTGTATTCGACGAAGCTCGTCGCCGGCACGACGCAGCGGAAACGTGGGCTATCGAGCCAGCCCTTCCAATAGCTTGATTTCAGGTTGCGCACGTTGGTGACGGGGCGCTTGCCGCCGCCGGCGGGCGGAAAGCCCCAGCGCATCATCACCATCTCGCGTTGGCCTTCTTTCGAATTGCCAACGACGGGGGCCAGCTGATCCGGGAAGATCGCGGGCAGCGGCGGCTGATTGCCGGTGCGGTCACGCATGGCCCGGGTGTAGGCGACGGCCGCCTCGCGCGATTTGGTCATGGAATAGAGGTTGCACATGGGCAGGGCTCATTTGCCGGTGCGCCCTGCGCCTTGACAAGGTGCGGCGCAACATGCGCTTTCCGCCGCGAAATGCGCCCGCTTTTCCGACTCGGGGCGCGTGGAGTTTCCGATGCACGCTTACCGTTCCCATGACTGCGGCGCCCTCCGTCCGGCCGATGCCGGCAAGGATGTGCGTCTGAGCGGCTGGGTGCACCGCAAGCGCGATCTGGGCGGGCTCTTGTTTATCGATCTGCGCGACAATTACGGGATCACGCAGCTGGTGATTAATCCGGACTCGGCAGCGTTTGCGCTGTTCGAGCGCGTGCGCGCCGAGACGGTGGTGCGGATCGACGGCAAGGTCGTCGAGCGCGCCAAGGACACGGTGAACCCCGATTTGGCGACCGGCGAAATCGAAGTGCGGGTCAGCGATGCCGAGGTTCTGGGCGCCGCGGAGGAGCTGCCGCTGCCGGTGTTCGGCGAGCCGGACTATCCGGAGGAGACGCGCCTCAAATATCGCTTCCTCGATCTGCGCCGCGAAAAGCTGCACAAGTCGATCCTGCTGCGTTCGCAGGTGATCGCTTCGCTGCGCCGCCGGATGATCGAACAGGGCTTCACCGAGTTTCAGACGCCGATCCTGACGGCCTCGTCGCCGGAAGGCGCGCGCGACTTCCTGGTGCCGTCGCGTCTGCATCCGGGCAAGTTCTACGCGCTGCCGCAAGCGCCGCAGCAATTCAAGCAGCTGCTGATGGTGGCGGGCTTCGATAAGTACTTCCAAATCGCGCCGTGCTTCCGCGACGAAGACGCGCGGGCCGACCGTTCGCCGGGCGAGTTCTATCAGCTCGATTTCGAGATGAGCTTCGTCACCCAGGAGGACGTGTTCAACGCCATCGGCCCAGTGCTCGCCGGCGTGTTCGAGGAATTCGGCAACGGCAAGCGCGTGACGCCTGCAAACGAATTCCCGCGCATTCCTTATGCGGAAGCGATCTCGAAGTACGGCTCCGACAAGCCGGACCTGCGCAACCCGCTGGTGCTGCAAGACGTCAGCGAACACTTCCGTGGCGGCGGTTTCGGCCTGTTCGCGCGGTTCCTGGAAAAGCCGAACAACGCCGTCTGGGCTGTGCCGGCGCCAAGCGGCGGTTCGCGCGCGTTCTGCGATAAGATGAACAGCTGGGCGCAAGGCGAAGGCCAGCCGGGCTTGGGCTACATCTTCTGGCGCGAAGGCGAGGAAGGCGGCGCTGGCCCGATCGCGAAAAACATCGGCCCAGAGCGTGCCAACGCCATCCGCGAGCAGCTTGGCTTGAAGGTCGGCGATGCGGCGTTCTTCGTCGCGGGCGACCCGAGCGTGTTTTACAAGTTCGCGGGCCAGGCGCGGAATAAGGTGGCGGATGAACTGAACCTTGCCGACAAGGATCAGTTCAAGTTTTGCTGGATCGTCGATTTCCCGATGTACGAGTGGAGCGAGGAGGAGAAGAAGATCGACTTCTCCCACAACCCGTTCTCGATGCCGAACTTCGATCACGAAGCCTTCTTGAAGTTGGACCCGAACGATCGCGAGACGATCGAGAAGATCACGGCGTTTCAATACGACATCGTCTGCAACGGCGTTGAGCTCTCTTCTGGCGCGATCCGGAATCACAAGCCGGAAATCATGATCAAAGCCTTCGAACTCGCCGGCTATCCGAAGAGCGTGGTCGAGGAAAAGTTCGGCGGCATGTTGAACGCGTTCCGCTTCGGCGCGCCGCCGCACGGTGGCTCGGCGCCGGGCGTGGACCGCATCGTCATGCTGCTCGCCGGCGTCGACAACATCCGCGAAGTGATCGTCTTCCCGTTCAATCAGCAGGCGCAAGACTTGATGATGCAAGCGCCGAGCGAAGTGACGCCGAAGCAGCTGAAGGAGCTGCACATCAGAATCGCGGAAGCGCCGAAGAGCTAGCTGCAGCGCTCCACACGCAACCCTCGCGGCAGACGCGTGCGGTGATCGCCGCAGGCTTCGTCCAGCTGCGCTTGGGTGAGGCCGCGGGCGTGGCGGAGATCGGCGCCGGAGAGATCGGCGTCTTCGAGATTCATGTTGGTGACGTCGGCTTGCGCGAAATTCGCGCGGGTGAAGTCGGCGCCGCGCGCGTCGGCGCGGGCTAAGTGCGCGCGTTCGAATCGGGCTTGCGGGCAGGAGGCGTCGATCAAGCGGACATTGGTGAGATCCGCTTGCGTGAAATCGGCGCCATGGAATTCGGAGTGCGAAGCGTCGGCGCGCGCTAGCACCGCGTTCGTAAAATTAGTGCGGCTGAAGTTCGAGTGCGTCATACGCGCGCCGGCGAGGATGCGGCCGGAGAGATCGCAATCTTCGCAGACGCCGCCATAGGCCGGAGCCAGATCGAGACGCGCATCGGGGCCGAACGGCCAGAACGCGAGAGCGGTCTGGCTCGCCGAAACTGCTCCGAGAGCAGCGGCCGCGAATACGGCCAGGCGCAATTGTGTCAACACGGCGCCGGGCGTAGGCGCGCCCAAGAAGAGTCGCCAGTGAACTTGCAGTAAGCGAGAATTGTTACTGGTTGTTACCGCAGACGGGGATAGTCATCCCGGCTGGCAGCGTGGTTGTTGCATCGCCGCATGCAGTATTCAGCTGGGCTTGGGTCAGGCCCGCGGCATCAGCGAGTTCCGCGCCCGAGAAGTTCGCCCCGGTCAGCACCGCACCGCCGAAGCGCGCGCCGCCGAGATAGGCGCCGACGAAGGTCGCGCCTTCGAGATTGGTGTCGGTCAGGTCAGCGCCGGAGAGGCGGGCGCCGAAGAAATTGGTCAGCGACATGTTGGCGCCGTGGAAGCGGGTGCGATCGGCGGTGGCGAGCGAGAGATCGGCTTGGCGGATGCGCGCGCCGGCGAAGTTGCGGCCGGCGACGGACTGGTAGGCGAGGCTGATCTGGAAGAGATCGCAGCCGGCGCAGGAAGCGCCATTGCGGACGCGCGCGGCGATGGCGTCGCGCTCGGCCTGGTTGGTGATCGGCCCGCCGGTGGCGGAGGGGGCTTGCGCCAAAGCCGGCGTGGCAAACGCCAGCAGGCAAGCAATCAACGCGGCGCGTTTCATATTGGCGCAACTCCAAAAATAGTTGGCGAGCACGTCGCACGAGGCGGGCCACTTCACGCTTCCCGGCCGAAGCGCAGCGAAGAGCCGGGATCCAGGGAGTGACAGAGCGCAGCGCTTGAAGCCCCTGGGTCCCGAATCGCACCCCGGCTCTAGGCCGGGGTTGTGTCCGGGAAGCGTGATGAAGCGTCGGGGGGCGGTAGGATTGATTGCATCCAGTTCCCCCAATCCTCGCATCTGAGGCACAAGGCCTGCTCGGAGGGCCGGAGGACGGGGATGACGTCGCTTGAATTGAAGGGCGTGGGCAAAGCCTACGGCCGCAAACGCGTGCTTCAGGATATTTCGCTGACGTTCGAACCTGGGCTGACGCTGCTGGTGGGACCGAGTGGTGCGGGGAAATCGACGCTGCTGCGGCTGATTGCGACGGCGGAGCGGCCGAACAAGGGATCGATCGTTTGGGGCGGCGGGCGCGGCGCCCTGCGTCGTACGCTTGGGTACGCACCACAAGCGGTGGATTTGCCCGAAGATCTGACCGCGCGCGAATTTGCGATGCACATCGCGGCGCTCAAAGGTTTGGACCTCGGCCAAGCGGATAAGCAGTTTGGCGCCATCACGGACGCGATTGGGCTCCACGCCGACATCAACAATCGGATCGCCAGTTTCTCCGGCGGCATGCGCCGGCGTTTGGTGTTCGCGCAAGCTCTGCTGGGTGAGCCGGAAGTGCTGGCGCTCGATGAGCCGACGGCGGAGTTGGATGGAGAGACGGCGCGGAAATTGGGCGCGCTGATCGTCGAGCGTGCGCGCGCTGGCGCGATCGTGGTGATGACGACGCATCTCGCCGATGAGCTTGCGCCGCACGCGCGGGCGGTGCTGCGGGTGGAAAATGGCGCGGTCACGCCGGCGCCGGCGCGGGCGCTGGAGGGCGCGGCTTGAACGCCGCTGTTATCGCCGGATCGTCGCTGAAGACATCTTTGCTGCGTTATGGGCGCAGCCGGGCGCTATGGCTGATGCTGCTCGTGGCGCCGTTGGGCGCGCGGTACATGCTGCCGTTTGAAGATGGCGGCGGCATCAAGATCGCGGTGGGCGACGCGCTTCCGCTGATGACATCGCCGTTCCTCGGCGTTTCGCTCGGCATCATTGTTTCAACCTTGGTGTTGCCGATTGCGTGGCTTTACCTGCGCTCGAACACGACGCGGCGCCAGCCGTGGCAGGTCGAGGAAGCGACGCCGGGATCGCGCGTGGCGATTGCGTTAGGACGCTTCGTGGCGGACGCGCTGGTGCTGCTGGGCGTGCTGGCGGCGCTAAACCTCGCAGGCATTTATCTCGCGACCTTCATGCTCGAAGGTGATGCGCTGAACATCGCTGAGTTGAGTTTCGCGATGTGGGTGGTCGCCGGGCCGGCGATGATTGGAGTCGCGGCGCTACGCATTCTGTTCGATGCGCGGCCGCTGCTGCGCTCGGGCTTCGGGGACTTTGCGTATTTTTGCGTGTGGATCGGCTCGATTGCGGCGCCGGTGGCGACAGAGGATGCGCCGCCCAGCTTCGCTGCCAACATGTGGGACTTTGCCGGCTTCGTCACGCCGTTGAAGTACGGCGCGCCCGAAGGGACAGACAGTTTCTCCATCGGGGGCGGCTTCCTAGCGACGGAGACGATCGAACTCGATGTCATGGCTGGGCTCATGTCGCCGGGCTATTTGGAGTCGCGACTGGCGTGGGTCGGCATCGCGGTGGCGCTGGTGGTGGTCGCTGGGCTGATTTATGCGCCGCACAAAGCGAAGAAGAAGGCCGTGCTGAGCGGGCGTTTGGGCGCGCTGCTGAATGCAGGACCGCCGCCACGCGTCGTCGCGAACGCACCGGCGGCGAAGCGCGCGTGGGTGGACGCGCTTGGGCTGGTGGTCGCTGAGTTTCGCTTGATCGGCTCGGGGCGGGCGTTCTTGTTGCTCGCGGCTTTGGTCGCGGCGATCACGGCGGTGGCGCCGGATTTCCGGCACACGGGCAGCAGCGCTGCGTTGTTGCTGTCGCTCTTTGCGCTCTCAGCCCATGCGGGGCGGAGTGAGGCGCGTGGTTTGGTGGCGCTGACGAAAGTGGCGCCGTTTTCGCCGGCGGCGCGGCGGCTGGCGTTTGTTGCGGCGGGGACGGCGTGGTCGGCGCTGCTAGCGCTGCCGGCAATGGTGCGGCAACCGCCGCTGGAGGTGTTGCCGCTGGCTTCGGCGACAGGCGCGATTGCGGCGACAGTGGCGATTATGCTCTCGACGCTGACGGGCTCGTCGTTCGCGGCGCGCTTGGTGCTGCTGGTGCTTTGGTACGGCTACGCCTCATCGTGACGTTGCTGGTGCGCACGGGCGATAATGCGTGACCCCTTAGACACACACGCCCGCGGCATCTTGCGTGGGCCACAGCCTCGTGCAGAACTTACCGCAATCAAAGCGGGGGACGTCGATGAGGACTGCCTTATTCGTTGTCGTGCTATTGTTCGCAGGGCCAGCATTCGCGCAGGCGACGGGAACATGGCGCGGGCAATACTATTGTAATGGTCTGGCTGATCTCGAACTGCAGCTCACCGAAAGCACCGATCGCACGGTCACCGGGCGTTTCGATTTCAACGTTTCAGGCAATCGCGGAAGTTATGAAGTGCGCGGCCGGCGTGGGCAGGATGGTTCGCTGGAATTGCGCCCGACGCGTTGGATCGAACAACCGGATGGATTTATCGCTGTCGGAGTGCGCGGCGTAATTGAGGGCGACACATACTCCGGCGAAGTACGTCACGACGCGTGCATGGGCTTCACCGCACAGCGGCTGACCCAGCAAGCGCTTGCCGAGGCGCGCGACCTCGACCCGACGACCTTTCAACTCATCTCAATGCCGACAGTGACGCCGGCTCCGCCTGGAGTGGATCCCGCCGTTCTGCGTCAGGCGAGAGCAATACCGACCGCGCCGCACAGCTTCGTTCAGCGTGCCGCGTTGAATACACCGGAGACCGCAGTCTATGTCGCGGCGCGCAGACGTGCTTACCTGGTGCGCCCATTCGTTGCCTATGAATTGCCGCTCTCCGACGCGGAGCGGGCAACGCGCACATTCCCGGTGTATTCGCCGCGCGATACGCCAGAACTGACAGAGCACGCGGCGCTTCCTTACGCGGGTGAGGATCACTCGCTGGTTGCGACGCACGCTGACGGCGTGGAAACAGAATGGGCGATCCTACGGTTGGTGCGGCCTTTACCAGGTGTTGCATATGTGTTTCCGCGTTTTTACGGGCCGCCGAGCCTATGGGCGGTTGATGGTTATTTCTTCCGCAACCACGCTGACCTTCAGCACTATTTGAAACGCCAGCCGCCCGGACGTGTGGTGGAGTTGATGTTTGAAACCACCGGACAAAATCGACGTCATGCCACATACTTCGTCGTCTATGCACCGCTCATTGCCTATTCGGACGAAGTTCGCCGGCAAACAGCATACACGGTGAACGAGACGCCCAGTTTCCGTGGTGACGTGTTGGCAGACATAGTTGCGGACGTCGCGGCGCCGGCGCTGGCGGCGGTCGTTCAGGAAATTGCGCGGCCGCGCACGTTAGGTGAGTTGCTGCAAGAGGCAGAGGAGCGCGCGCGGCGGCATTGTAACGATCCCTGGGGCGAATTCTGCACCAATCGCTGATGTGACAGCGGCGCTGACTGCCTAGCCGCCGCTCGCTTCGCCCGTCGCGCCACACGCAGCGCACTTGCCGGACTGCTCCACTGTGAAGTGGCCGCAGGCGCTGCAGGGATCGTTGCGATAGCCGGTGGTGGCCGGTTGTTTTGGTGCGGGCGTTTCCTTGCGGTCGCGGAGGTTTTCGACGACCGCGCGCGGGCGCAGCATCACCAGATTGTCCGGCGAGGCGCCGCGGGCGAAGCCGCGTGAGATGAGGCGCGCAGCGCTTTCGGCGTCGGTGGCGCGCTTGCTCAAGCCATCACCGCGCGCATCGAATGGATCGACTTGGGCGAGATCGGTGCGGCCGAGATAGGAGACGGCCAACTCGCGGAAGATGTAGTCGAGGATCGAGGTGGCGTGGCGAATGGTTTCGTTGCCTTTGACTTCGCCCGCCGGTTCGAAGCGGGTGAAGAGGAAGGCGTCGACGTACTCTTCGAGCGGCACGCCGTATTGCAGGCCGATCGAGATTGAGATGGCGAAATTGTTCATCAGCGAGCGGAAGGCGGCGCCTTCCTTGTGCAGATCGATGAAGATCTCGCCGAGTTCGCCGTCGTCGTACTCTCCGGTGTGCAGATAGACTTTGTGGCCGCCGACGATGGACTTTTGAATGTAGCCCTTGCGGCGTTCGGGCAGGCGGCGGCGCTCTTTGTGGAGCGGCGGCGCCTCGCCGGCATGGGGTGATTCAGTGGCGAACGGCGTTGCCAGCGAGGGCGCCGGCGCTGCAAGTGGTTCTTCCTCGATGTCGCGAAGCGTCAGCGTGACCGGCGGCGCTTCGGCTTCGATGCGGATGAGCGCAATGCCCGCAGCGTGCGCGGCTTCGAGCAGCGCGTCGCGGCGCGGTGCGTTGGCGAGATCGAGCGAAATGTCTAGTGCGGTGTTGGCGAATGGCGCGAGAGCGGCGGCCATAGCGATTTGCGCGGCTGGATCGATGTCGCGGGCGAAAATTCTCTCGTGCGCGGGCTTCAGGCCCGGTGCGCCGATGAGATCATGCGCGCCGAGGCAATAGGCTTCGGCTTGCGCAATCTCGTCCTCGCTGAAACCAAGCGTCATCAGCAGATCGCCGCGTTTGCCGGCGGCGACGTCGGGCGGGAGCTTCAGCACTTCTTCGCAGAGCTCCGGCCCAATCACCAATGGGTGGACGACGGCGCGGAGATTGAAGGCGTCGGCGGCGGCGTCTTCGATGGCGTCGAGCGCCGGTTCGGTGAGGCCGAGTTTTTCGAGACGTTCGAGGCTGACGCCCGGCGCGCCACGCAGCGTGCGGCGGCCTTCGATGTGTTGTGCGATCACGGCGATCTCGTTGCCGTCGTAGCCGAGGGCCGAGAGCGCGCTGCGGACATCGTCGCTCAGCAGGCGGCCGAAACCGCCATCTTCGCGCTGGCCGTAGACGGCGATTGTGTGCGCTGGCGTGAGACCGGGTGCGGTGGCGCCGATGGCGCGTGCGGCGGCGGCGTCGTTGGCGAAGGCGATGGTGATTGCGCAGCGCAGGCCGGCGCTCTTGGTGCTCGGCAGTGCGGCGTAGAGTGACTGCGCCTGCTCGGCGATGGCGCCATTGAGTGCGCCAGCCGCGTCGCGCGCGGCTTTGAGCGCTGTTTCCTCTTGTCGTTTGGCGCGCGACCAATCGGGATAGGCGCTCCTGGCGGCCGCGAGCGCCGTGCTTTCGGAGATGGCGGCGGCGTGTGCGAGCGCGGCGGTGTTGGCGGCGAGGGCGCGGCCTTCTTCGCTATCGTAGGCGATACCGGCGCGCATCAGCAGCGCGGCGAGCCCTTCAAGGCGGATGAGAATGGAGCGGCGCGGCGAGCTTGCGCCGCCATGAGCGGCGTCGAGCGCGCGCACCAGTGTGCGGATGGCGGCTTCGAAGGCGGTTATGTCGAACGCGCGCGCGCCCATGAAGCGCGGCAAGGCGATGCTGGCGCCGATGATGCTGGTTTCCGCGTCTGAGCGTATCGCGCCGGTGGGATCGATAGCGCCGTCGGCGAAAGCGGTGAGCGTGTGGCCGCCTGCCGCGGGGGCGGCGATGGCGATGCGGCGATGCGTGGGGTCAGCGCCGGCGTCGAGTGCCGCGCTGTAGGCGCCGCGCGCGACGGCGCCGGAGAGGGCGGCGATGATGTCGGCGTCCGGCGCGCCGGTGAGGCGGGCGTTCGCGGCTTTGATCTGGGTGCCGCCATGTTCGGCGTTCAAGCCGTTGCGCACGGCTTCGATGGCGAGTTCGGCTAGGGCGGCGTCAAGCGCGCGGGCGCCGGCGGCGAGCGCTGCGCCGGCGCGGGCGCGGGCGGTTGCGGCGTTGATGATTTCGGACGCCGCCTCGCCGGTGGGGCGGATGAGGATTGCAGCGCCGTCGCGGCCGATCGGATCGGCGATGCGCGCGGCGGCGTCGAGTGCATCGAGCGCGGCCGGAGATGGGGCGCCAGCGATGCCGAGCTTAGCGCCGGCGGCGAGCAGCGTTTGCGCGCGGGCGATGGCTTCAAGTTCATCGCTGCGTTGCGTTGGCCAATGCAGCAGCGCGGCGGAGACGGCGAGTTCGGCGCCGGGCGAGAGCGTTGCGCGCATGAGCGGCGCGTCGAGGGCGATGGCCCCGGCTTCGAGGAGCTTCAGGATATCCTTGCCGAGCGCCGGGTCATCGGCCCAGGCGCCGATGCGTTCGGCGGCGCGCTTCAAAGCTTTGGACACACTTGGGCCAGCCGGGGTCTCGATGGCGAGGCCGGCGTCGAGCGCCGCCTGGACCATGGTGTCGGTCCATGCGCCGGGGGCTTCTGCTGCCGGACGGATGTCGTCGTCGTGATCGTGCGCCATGCTGGCCTCCTCAAGCCATGGCGCGACTCTACCTTTGATCCGGGCTCGAAATCAACATATAGTATGTGACGGCTTGGGATAACTACGAGATGTTGTTTCGCATGCGCACTGGACGGGGCGAGCGGCGCTGGTCATATTCCCGCCGCCCGCACGGTCAGAGTCGCAGAACCGGCGCGGCGGAGACAAACAAAAGCCCATGCTCGAACGGATTTTCACCTGGTGGAACGGCTCCACCATTGGGGCGGCGATCGATATCTGGCGGCGCGGTGTGTTCGTGGGCGAAGACGAACAGGGCAATAAGTATTTCGAGGAAAAGCGGCCTTCGATCGAGGGACGCAAGCGGCGCTATGTGAAGTATTCAGGTCTGGCCGAGGCCTCGCGCATTTCGCCCGACTGGCATGGCTGGATGCATCACACGATCGCCGATCCGCCGACGATCGCGCCGCTGAAGCGTCAGCCTTGGGAAAAGCCGCATGTGCCGAACCTGACCGGTACGGTGAAGGCGTATCGTCCAAAGGGATCGCTTGCGCGCGGCGGCGTTAGGCAGACGTCAACAGCTGACTACGAGGCTTGGTCTCCGGATTCGGGAGAGACGAAGTGAAGTTCAACTTCGAGCGCTGGGGCGAGACCATTCTGGGCGCCGCCGTTGCCGTGGTGGCGGTGGGGTTCTTTGCGTTCGCGGCCGCGCAAGCTGGCCAGAACACGGCAGGCGGCGGCTATGAACTGCGCGCCAGTTTCCAACGCGTCGATGGCGTCGGCGTCGGCTCGGATGTGCGCATTTCCGGCGTGAAAGTCGGCGTGGTGCGTTCGGTTTCGCTCGATCCTTCGACCTACAATGCAGTGCTGACGCTCAATGTGAACAATGGTGTTGAAGTGTTGGACGATTCAACCGCGCGCATCGCCACCGATGGTTTGCTCGGCGGCGGCTATGTGTCGATTGAGCCGGCGGGCATGGACCCGTTGGAGCCGGGCGGTCAGATTCCGAACACGCAGGGTTCTATCGATCTGCTCACGTTGTTTGCTAGCTTTGCTCAGGGGTCGGGGAACTCTGGCGGCTCGACAGGGGAAGCCATTCCATGATCCGTACGCTTCTCTTCGCTGGCGCGATGTTCGCGGCGAGCGTGACGCCGGCTTTCGCGCAGCGCGCGGTCGTGCGGGGCCTCGACAAGGTGACTGGCCATGCGCGCGATTACACGCTGACGCTTGGCCGCCCGGCGCGCGTCGGTTCGCTCGAAGTGATCGCGCGCGCCTGCACGAAGGCGGCGCCGGAGGAGACGCCGGAAGTGCGCATCTATCTGCAGATCTATGATCACCCGCCGGCGCGTGAAGGCGAAGAGAGCGAGCGCCGCGAAGTGTTCCACGGCTGGATGTTCGCATCGAGCCCTGGCCTCAATGCGCTTGAGCATCCGACCTACGATATCTGGGCGATCGACTGCCGGTCGTAACCGCCGCTTCATTCCGCACGCGGCTCGTCTTTCCAATCCAAGGGGCTTTGGACTCGGCGTAGGTTTCGCGCCGGGAGGAAACGAGCATGCGGTTCAATGGGCACAATCTGCTCGCGATCCTTGTCGCGGCGATCGCGATTTATCTTCTCGAGTTCGTGATCTTCGCGCTGATCATCTCCGCCGAGCAATATCAAGCCATGGTCGGCGTTACGGCCGATCAGCTGCATCCCGAGCGCATGGCGTTCGGCATCCTACCGCCGCTCTTGGGCGCGATCGGGATTTCGCTGGCGGTGAAGTGGCGCAACGCGACGGGGCTGATGGCGGGCGCGATGACCGGCGTCTGGATGGGGCTGTTGCTCGCGCTCGCGGGCAGCCTCTACGGGTTCGTTTATGGCCCGAACATGGAGACGCTGGTGGCGGTGAACGTGGGCCACTTCGCCGTGTGTTATGGCGTCGCTGGCGGCATCCTGGGCGCCTGGAAGTGATTTGAGGGAGTAGGGTGGGGTTGCCTTACGCCCCCATTGCCCTACTCCCCTAAGCTCATGCGTATTTTGTGCACCAATGACGACGGCATCCACGCGACCGGCCTCGCGGTTCTGGAAAAGATCGCGCGCACGTTCAGCGACGATGTGTGGGTGATTGCGCCCGAGAGCGAGCAATCGGGCGCGTCGCGGGCGCTGACGCTGACGGCGCCGATCCGTGTGCGGCAAGTGGATGAGAAGCGCTTCGCGGTTTCGGGCACGCCGACGGATTGCGTGCTTCTTGGCGTCGAGCATTTGATGGAAGGCGCTGCGCCGGACCTGGTGCTCTCCGGCGTCAATCGCGGGCAAAACATCGCCGAGGACGTGACGTTCTCCGGCACCATCGCCGGCGCGATGCAGGGGATGCAGCTGGGCATTCCGGCGATTGCGCTGAGCCAAGCGCGCGGCTTTCGCGGCGAGGAAGCGAAAATTCCGTGGGAGACGGCGGAGACATTCGGGCCGGGCGTTGTTGGCCAATGTCTGAAGCAGGGCTGGCCAAAGGATGTTCTGATCAACATCAACTTTCCCGACGCGCTGCCCGAGAACGTGAAGGAAGTTGAAGTGACAACGCAGGGGCGGCGCGATCATCACATCGTCTATGCCGATAAGCGCACCGATCCGCGCGGCGGAACTTATTATTGGCTTGGCTTTCGCGGACAGCTTTCCGATCCGCCGGAAGGCACGGATTTGCGCGCGATTTATAGCGGCCGCATTTCAGTGACGCCTTTGCACATCGATCTCACGCACATGCCAAGCGTGAACGATCTGAAGGGCGTCCTTGGCGGCGCCATCCCTAAGGCGGGCAAGTAAATTGGATCCAGCACGGCTCATGCGGTTTGTGCTGGAGATGCGCCAGGCGGGCGTGACCGACGCGCGCGCGCTGTCGGCTTTGGAGCGCACGCCGCGTACGCACTATGCCCCGGAGCATCTGGAAGGTCTGGCGCTCGATGATGTCGGGCTGCCGCTGGCGCACGCGCAGACGATGACCAAGCCTTCCATCGTTGGGCGCATGATCGCGGCTTTGGCGCCGGAATCTGGCGACGTAGTGCTCGAAGTCGGCACCGGTTCCGGGTTTCAAGCGGCGGCGCTTTCGTCGGTGGCGAGCAAAGTGATCACGCTGGACCGCTGGAACGATCTCGTCGTGGCGGCGCGCGGACGCTTCGGCACGGCGCGCTTGATGCGCACTTACGCATTCACTGCGGACGGGTTTGACGGCTGGGCTGATGAGGCGCCGTACGATCGGATCATTATCAATGCAGCGCTGGAGGAGTTTCCGCCGCCGCTGATCGCACAGCTGAAGCCGGGCGGCGTGATCGTTGCGCCTCTTGGCGACGCCCAGAGCCAACGTTTGATGCGCTTTCGCAACGGTGAGCGTGAGGATTTGGGGCCACTGAAAATGCAGCCGCTGGAACGTGGGCTGGGCGAGCCGCCGCCGGTGGGTTGAGGCGGGAGGCGATTCTCGCGGAAACTGCCGGTATGACGCGCGTTGGGCTCTTGCTTGCGCTGCTTACGGGCGCTTGTGCTTCGTCGAGTCCGGCGCCGATTTCGTATGGCAGCGGCGGCGGAAGCGCGCGTAGCGAACAGCAAACAACGCCGCCGCAGACGGAGCGGCGCGGGCGCGCGGTGATCGAGCAGCGGGGTGCGCAACAGCCTCCGGCCGAACAACGGCGCGAAGAAGCGTCGCCGTCCACGCGAACGCCCGCTGTGCAAGAGCAGCCGAATTGGGCCGATGGCGAAGGCACGCCGCTTTCGGCGTATGCGTTGCAGCCGTCCGCGGTTTTCGATCCGGCAAACCTGCCGCGCACGCACCGGGTCGAAAGCAATGAATCTCTCTACGACATCGCCACCCGCTATCAGGTGCCGCTGCGTGCGCTGATCGAGCAAAACAATCTTGAACCGCCTTATGCGTTGGCCAATGGGCGCGTGCTCGATCTGCCGCCGCCTCGATTTCATGTCGTTCGGCGGGGCGAAGACCTGGATGACATCGCGCGGCGCTTCAACGTCGATCTGCGATCGTTAGCGCTGCTCAATCGGATGAACACCGATGACCGCGTGCGGGTGGGCGAGCGCATCTACCTGCCGGCGATGGCGCGCGAGGTGGCGCCCGACCCGCCGCCGCCACAGACGCCGATTCCGTTGCCTGAAGGCTCCGGGCAGTTCGCTTGGCCGATGCGCGGCGACGTGGTCGCGCGGTTCGGGCCGCAGCCCGGCGGCACAAGACTGGACGGCATCGAGATCGCTGGCCGCGAAGGGGCGCAGGTGACATCGGCGGCGGACGGCGATGTGATCTATGCCGGCGCCGACATCGATGAGCTGGGCACGCTCGTGCTCATCCGGCACGCCGAGAACTATGTCACCGCCTATGGCTATAATCGCCGGGCGCTGGTGCGCGAGGGGCAGCGTGTGCGGGTTGGCGAGCCGATTGCCGAGCTTGGCTCGCGGCCAGACGGGCGCGCGCGGCTCATGTTTCAGGTGCGGCGCGGCAATCAAGCGCTAGATCCGGCGCCATTGATGGCGGCCCAGCGCTAGGCCTGCGGCGAAACGGCGCGTCACGGCGCCTACCGCTCATTGAAAAGGCGGCGAGGCCGATATATTCCCGGCGCTCTTGAAGGGGCTTGGCCCCGCACAACACCTTCCATTCGTCCGAACGGCGGAAGGCCGTTCCTAGCGAGGATCAATGTTCATCTCTGAAGCTTATGCGCAGGCCCCCGGCGCTCCGGACCCGACGACGGGTCTCATCATGCAGATCGCGCCGCTCATCCTGATCTTCGTGGTGTTCTACTTCCTGCTGATCCGTCCGCAGCAACAGGCGCGCAAGCGGCATATGGAAATGATTGCGGCGCTGAAGAAGAACGACATCGTCGTGACGTCCGGCGGCATGATCGGCAAGGTGCGCGGCCTCGCGGACGACGAGGTCCGGGTCGAACTGGCGCCCAACGTCGAAGTGCGCGTGCTGCGCCACACGATCGCCGAAGTGCGCTCCAAAACGGAGCCGGCGCCGGCTAACGACGCAAAGGCGGAATAAGACTCATGCTTCAGGTCGCGCGGTGGCGGATCATCCTTGTCGCGGTCGTGACCGTGATGGGGCTTGCGTTTGCATTTCCGAATTTCGTTCCGGAGCGGCTGAGGGATCAGATCCCGGGCTTCCTGCCGCAGCAGACAATCAATCTCGGCCTCGACCTGCGCGGCGGTTCGCAGCTGTTGCTCGAGATCGATACGGAGACGTTGAAGCGGCAACAGCTCGATAACTTCGCCGATCAGATGGCGATGGCGCTGCGCGATGCCCAACCTGCCATCCGCTACACGGGCCGTGGCGTCGTCGGCGATGCCGCGCGCATCCGCCTCATCGATCCGAGCCAGATGGAGGCGGCGCGCCGCGCGCTGCGTCCGCTCGCGCAATCGACGACAGGCGGGACCAGCGAAATCGCGACCTACACCGAAAGCCCCGACGGACTAATCGAAGCCCGCTTGAGTGAGGCGCACTTGCGGGAACTCAGCCGGCAAGCGGCGCAGCAATCGATCGAGGTGATCCGCCGCCGTATCGACCCGACGGGGACGAGCGAAGTCTCTATCGCGCGCCAGGGCGATGATCGCGTCGTCGTTCAGGCGCCAGGCGTCTCCGATCCGGAAATGCTGAAAGAGCGCATCGGTCAGACGGCGCTGATGACCTTCCATATGGTGCGTGAAATCTCGCCCGAAGAAGCCCAAGCGGGAGCAATCCCGCCGGGAACGATGGTCGTGCAGCCTTATCCGGACAGCGGCGGCACGCGGGAAATCGTCGAACGCCGCCCGCGCTTCACAGGTGAGCGGCTGACCCGCGCCAATCCATCAACCGATCCGCAGACCAACGAGTTTGTGCTGAGCTTCGCGCTCGATAGCGAAGGCACGCGCCTGTTCTGCCGCATCACGCGCGAGAATACCGGCAACCGTTTCGCCATCCTGCTGGACAACCAGGTTCTCACGGCGCCGCGGATCAATGAACCGATTTGCGGCGGCACGGGTCAGATTTCTGGAAACTTCACCGCCGAAAGCGCCAACAACCTCGCTGTCATGCTGCGCGCAGGCGCGCTGCCGGCGCCGCTTTCGGTGATCGATGAGCGAACCGTCGATGCGAGCTTGGGACTGGATGCGATCGAATCCGGCGTCAAGGCGTCCGCGCTCGCCGGCGTCGTCACGTTCGTGTTCATGGTGCTCGCTTACGGGTTGTTTGGAGTTTTTGCGTGCATCGCCTTGATCGTGAACTTCGTGCTGATCCTGGCGGCGATGTCGATGATCGGCGCGGCGTTGACGCTCCCGGGCATTGCGGGCCTCATTCTCACCATCGCCATGGCGGTCGACGCCAACGTGCTGATTTATGAGCGCATGCGCGAAGAGGCGGCGGCGGGCCGAAGTCCCGCGCTGGCGATCGATGCGGGATTCAGCCGCGCCATGATCACCATTGTCGACGCAAACCTGACGACCATTCTCTCGGCGATGATCCTGTTCCAGTTCGGCGCCGGCCCTGTGCGCGGCTTCGCCTGGACGCTTTCGATCGGCGTGATCACCTCGGTGTTCACGGCCGTGATGGTGACGCAAATCCTGATCGGTTGGTGGTTCCGCGCCGCGCGACCGAAAACCATGCCGATCTGAGGGAGCGAACTGATGTGGCCTCTAATCCGTTTGCTGCCGAAGAAAACGAACCTCGCCTATGTGAAGTTCGCGGGCTTTGCCGCATTTTTTTCGCTGGCGCTCTGCGCCGTTTCGATCGTCTCGATGTTTACAGGCGGCCTGCGGCATAATCCGATCGAACTTTATCAGGAGGCCGACGGCACTGTGCTGGCGCGCCTGGGATCCGTGTTGGAGCACGGGTTTAACCTCGGCATCGATTTTCGTGGCGGCACCTCGATCCTGATCGAGGCGCCGGGACCAATCGATCAGGAGGCCCTGCGGGCGCTCGGCCGTGAAGCCCAGGATGGCGACATTGAAGTGCAGGGCGCGACGTGCCGGCCGGTCAATGCGCCGCCCTATTGCGCAATCTTGAACTTCGAAACGGCGCCAGATCAGAGCCAAACGGTAGAAGAAATTCGCTCCGGACTCGGGGCGGTCGCAGAGGGCGCGCGCATCGCCAACGTCGACTCAGTGAGTGCGAAAGTATCCGAAGAGCTGTTTTCGGGCGGCTTGATCGCGCTGGGTTTGGCCATGTTGCTGATGCTGGCCTACATCTGGTTCCGGTTCGAATGGCAGTTCGGCGTCGGCGCCATGCTTGGCCTGATCCACGACGTCATCCTGACGCTCGGCATCTTCTCGTTCTTCCGTATCGAATTCACGCTGACCATCATCGCGGCGCTGCTGACGATCATCGGCTACGGCATCAACGACACTGTCGTCGTGTTCGACCGCATCCGGGAGAACCTGCGCAAATATAAGAAAATGCCCCTTGGCGAACTGGTGGATCTGTCACTGAACGAAACGTTGTCGCGCACCATCATCACGGGCTGCACGGCCGTGTTTGCCTTGGTCGGCTTGCTTTTCCTGGGCGGCGAGGCGCTTTCGGGCTTCGCCATCGCCATGCTTTTCGGCATTATCTGCGGCACATATTCGTCGCTCTATGTTGCGGCGCCGGCGATTCTCCTATGGGGAGTGGGGCGTGCGCGCGAGGGCGGCAGTCAACCGCGCGAGGCGCCGCAGACGGCGGGCTAGGGCGAGGGCGAAACCTCTCCTCGCGCATGGGCTGGAGGAGAGGTCATGGCCTGGTTTTTGAGCAATCTGCGTTATGTGGCGTGGACCGCTTTGGCGGTGGCTGCGCTGCTGCTGATCTATTTCGCGATGGGTGTGGCGGGCTACGCGTTTGGCGATAGCGCCTTCTGGGAGGCGGCGTTCCGGTGGAGCCATGTGCTCGTCGGCATCATGTGGATCGGCCACCTCTACTATTTCAACTTCACGCAAATCCCGAACATGCCGAAAATTCCGGATGAGCAGAAACCGGCGGTGACGAAAGTCATCGCGCCGGCGGCGCTCTACTGGTTCCGCTGGGGTGCGATGCTGACGCTGATCACCGGTCTGCTTCTGGCGTGGAACCAAGGCTACTTGCTGCAGGCGCTGGCGCTTGGATTGCTTGATGGCGTTCCGAAGCACGTCCTCATTGGCCTGGGCATGTGGATGGCGATCATCATGTGGTTCAATGTCTGGTTCATCATCTGGCCGAACCAGCAAAAAGCACTGAACATCGATAACAAATATCCTGACTTGGACGCGGCGGCGAAGGCGGCCGCGGGCAAGACGGCGATGCTGTTCTCCCGCACCAACACGTTCCTCTCGGTGCCGATGCTGGTGGCGATGACGGGCGCGAGCACGTTGTTCTGAATTGAAGGCAGTGGGCAGTAGGAAGTAGGCAATAGGGTGCCGGTTCAACCCTACTGCCGACTGCCCATTGCCTACTGCCTCATCCAACGATCTCGACACCTTAGTTCGCCGCGTCGATGAGGATCGCTGGCTGGCGTCGCGGTTTGCGCCGGCGGATGTGCGCGCGCGGCTGATTGCGCTTTACGCGGTGAACTACGAGATCGCGCATATAGGCGAGACGGTGCGTGAGCCTGGTCTTGCGGAGATCAGGTTGCATTGGTGGCGTGAAGCCATCGACGAAATCTTCGAAGGACGCTCACCCCGGCCGCATCCGGCGCTGCTGGCGCTGGAGCGCGCCGTCGATGCCGCTCCGCTCAGCGCAGCGCACTTTCACCAGATACTGGATGCGCGTCGTCTTGATCTCGAAGCGCTGCCCTTCAAGTCGGAAACAGACCTGGCTGACTACATTGATGGGACGGCTGGTGCGCTGATGCGGCTTGCGCTTGAAGCAAGCGGAATTGTCGACGGCTCGGCTCCGGTCGAGAGCTTCGTACGATCGGCAGGCTTTCGCTGGGCGTTGACCGGGATGCTGCGTTCGGAGCCGAACTGGCGCGCGCGCGGGCGCGTGCTGCTGCCCTCGGGCGTCCAGTCTGCTTTTGCTGCTTTGAAGGCAGACGCCGAGTCTTCGCGCCAGTTTGCGGGCTCTTTGCCGACTGCGGCCTTTCCTGCGCTCGGATACGTTGCGCTCGTGCCGGCCTATCTTGGGCGTGACAAAATACGCGCGAGCGTGCCGCTCCTGGAACGGCAGGTGCGGCTCATATTTGCGTCCGCGACAGGGCGCTATTAGCGCGCGGCGCGGCGTTCGCGGGCGGCTTCGCGCAGGCGGCTTTCCAGAAGCGGCTGATTGAAGCCCGGGACCAGTTCACCGTTGATGACGAAGCCCGGCGTGCCGCTGATGTTGTAATCGATGGCTTGGGCGCGGTTCTGTTCGAGGATGGCGGTGATCTCCGGGTTCTCCATGGCGCGGCGCATGCGCGTCACGTCGATGCCGCTGCGGCGGGCGAGGGTGTCGATCTCGGCCGAGGTCAAATCGCGATCGAGCGGGAAGCTCATGAGCGCTTGGTGGAATTGCAGGTAGCGGCCTTGCGGGCGGGCAGCGAGAGCGGCGCGCGCGGCTTCCATCGAGGCGTCGGAGAGAATCGGCAGTTCCTTAAAGACGATGCGGACGTCGCGGCGCGTCCGCGTGAGGTCGAGCACCCATTCCATCGCCGCATGGCAATAGGCGCAGCGATAATCATAGAATTCGACGACGGTGATCGCCGCGTTGGCGGGGCCGATTGAGAAATCGCGCGGGTCGTTGCGGATCTGCTGCCAGCGTTCGGCGTTGTTGCGTTCAGCCAGCGCGTCGAGTGCTTCGCGCAGCACGTCGGGATTGTTGACCAGGTATTCGCGAACGATGGCGCGAATTTCGGCCTGTTCCTGGCCGTTGAAGCTTTGTGCCGATGCGACTGGCGCCGCGAACAGGGCCAGGGAGGCGAGGACGAATAGGCGCGCGATCACGGCAGGCTCCAAATGTGTGGGCTCGACATGACCGCTTTTGGCTATGCGGGCAAGCTTAGCCGCCGCGGCGGCCCGCTGTGCGCTGCATCCGCTCGCGCACCTCGTTGCCGGCGAAGTTCACGATGTCGTCGGCGCGGCGATAATCGACCGAGTTGCGCGGCAGCGAGCGCCGCGCCCGTTCAGCGAAATTGAGGGCGCTCGTGTAGTCGCCGACGGTGAAGCTGGCCTCGGCGGAGGCCAGTTCGGCGAGGGGCTCCTCGCCGCGCTGGAAGCGGGCCGAGGCCATTTCACGCCAGGCGAAGCCGTTGTCGGGCTCCTTGCGCACGGCTTCCTGCAGCAGGCGGATCGCTTCGTCGGTGCCGGCGCGGCCATGCGCGGCGACAAGCGCGCGCGCCAGGTTCACTTGAAGCAGCGGTTGGCCGGGCGCGAATTCAAGCGAGCGCCGGTGATAGGGGATCGATTCCTCGGCGCGGCCGTTTTCGAACAGGATCTGACCCATCAATTCCTGGAAGTACGGGTTCTGCGGGTCCTCAGCGATGAGAACGTCGAGTTCGGCTCGGGCCTCATCGAGTTTGGCTTGCCTGTAGTACGCGATCGCACGCGCATAGCGGGCGGGCTGTGAGGTGTCGCGGCGCGGATAGCGCGCCAGCACCTGGCCCTCGGAGCGAATGAAGCCGATCAGCTTGGCTTGCATGAAGCGGAAGCGGCGGAGGTTGTCCTCGGTGTCCACGGCGTCCCGGTGCGGGCTCCGCTCAACACGCTGGCGCAGCGCCTCGACGCGGTCGGACGTATACGGGTGGGTCACCATCCAAGGCGGCGCGCGCCGGACTTGCCATTCATACGGACGAATTTGGCTGTCGAAGAAGGAGATGAGGCCGCGGCCCGATTGGCCGGATTGTTCGAGGAAGCTGGCGCCGGCTTGGTCGGCGGCGCTTTCTTGCACTTGCGTAAAGCGCACGAAGTTCGCCATCGCGAAACCTTGCGACCCCGCGATGAGCGCCGCGCCTGCGTCGGGGGCGCCGGCGGCGATAGCGAGGATACCGAGGCCTATGGAAATAAGCATCGGGCCCATGGCTTGGCCCATGGCCTCGCGGGAGCGTGAGAGGTGGCCGCCGGAAATGTGGCCGGTTTCGTGGGCGAGCACGCCGATAATTTCGTTCGGCGTTTCGGCCCGCATGATGAGGCCGGTATTCATGAAGATGTTTTGGCCGCCGGCGACGAAAGCGTTCACGCTGTCTTCGTTGACGATATAGAGGCGCACATCCTCGCGGCGCAGACCCGCCGCATCGAGCAGCGGGTTGGTGTAGACGCGCAGCGTGTCTTCAATCTCGGCGTCGCGGATCAGAGATTGCGCTGACGCAGTTTGCGCCGCCATCAGTGCGAACGCGCTGATCGCTGCAACTGCGCCAACCGCACCGCGGCTAAGCTTCGACAGAAGAGACGCGGCCATGCCCGCTCCTTGATTCCGCTACTCCCGCCCCAGACCGGTTGAAACGCCGGTTTGGGGCGGGAACAAGGCCTTACGCCTTAGCAGTTCGTCAGTTTTTCTTCGACCAGCGTGACAGGCGCGAGAAGAACTTGTCACGACGCTCCTGGTCGGGTTCGTAGGCGGGGGCCTCGGCCACCGGCTCAAGTGCGCGGGGCTCCGGTTCCGGCGTCACCTGGATCGCTTCGCTAAACGTTTCCGTCATTGGTTCCGCCGCCGGATGTACGATGACCTCGGCCTCCTGCACCGGCGCCGGCGTTTCTTCCGCGGCGTCGATGACGGCTTCAACGCGGCGCGCATCGCCGTTGCGGGCAGGGCGTTCCGGGCGTGGCGTCAGGTGCTTCAGATCAGCGCTGACGAAATCCAGCCATTCGCCGCCATCGACTTCATAGACGCGACGGCCGCGGCCACGGCCGCGACGGCGGCGGCGGCCATTGCGGCCCACGCGTTCTTCGCGTGCTTCCGCCGGCTTGGGTTGCTTGCTTTCGGCGCTCGCTTCGACCGTTTCGCCGTCTTCGCCCTCGCTGCGGCGCTTGCCGCCGCGGCGGCCACGGCGTCTCCGGCGTTTGCGGTCGTCGCCATCGCTATCTGCGCTGGCGGCGATGCCGGGCACGGTTTCGGCGTCTTCGTCCTCGGTTTCTTCTGCTTCGCTTTCAGCGACGGCGGCGCGGGCGTCAGCCTCTTCAGCTTCGATTTCGACGTCGCGGCGTGGCGGCTTGCGGCCGCGCGTGGGCGCCGCTTCGGCCTCCTCTTCTTCTTCGAGGCCGCCATCGAGCACGATGATCTCGAAATCGCCCGAATGCATCGCCGCCGAGGCGCCGACGCGAACGCGGACGTTGTTGTTCTCTTCGATCGCCGCCAGCGCGTCGCGCTTTTCGTTCAGCAGGTAGAGCGCCGTGTCGGAGGCGGTGCGCGCTTCGATCAGGCGGTTCTTTTTCTTGGCGGCGGCTTCATCGAGCGCGCGGAGCAAGGCCAGCGAAGCGCTCTCGACCGAGCGCACGCGGCCTGAACCTTGGCAGTGTTCGCAAACGTGGCTGGTGCCTTCCAGCACGCCGGTGCGGCGGCGCTGGCGGGAGAGTTCGAGCAGGCCAAAGCCGCTGATCTTGCCCATCTGCACACGGGCGCGATCGAAGCGGAGGTTATCCTTCATTCGCTTTTCGACGACGCGATCGTTCTTCGACTCTTCCATGTCGATGAAGTCGATCACGATAAGGCCGGCGAGGTCGCGTAGACGCATCTGGCGGGCCGCTTCGTCGGCGGCTTCCAGATTGGTCTTGAAGGCGGTCTGTTCGATGTTGCGTTCGCGCGTGGCGCGACCGGAGTTGACGTCAATGGCGACGAGCGCTTCGGCCTGGTTGATGACGATGTAGCCGCCGCTTTTGAGATGAACGATCGGCGAATAGATCGACTCGAGTTGCTTCTCGACGCCGTGCTTGGCGAAAATCGGGGTTGAGTCCTTCCAGAGATGCACGCGCTTGGCGTGGCTCGGCATCAGCATGCGTACGAAATCTTTGGCCTCCTTGTAGGCAGCCTCGCCGTCGACATGAATTTCATCGACGTCTTTATCGTAAAGATCGCGGATCGCGCGCTTCACCAGCGAGCTCTCTTCGTAGATGAGCGCCGGGGCGACAGACTTCATGGTGTCGTCACGGATGGTTTCCCAGGCGCGCGAGAGATATTCGTAGTCGCGCTTGATCTCGGTCTTGGTGCGCTTGGCGCCGGCAGTGCGGATGATGAGGCCCTGGCCTTGCGGCACTTCGAGATCGGTGGCGATCTTCTTCAGGCGCTTGCGATCCGTCGCCTGCGTGATCTTGCGGGAGATGCCGCCGCCACGGCCGGTGTTCGGCATCAGCACGCAATAGCGGCCGGCGAGCGAGAGATAAGTGGTGAGTGCGGCGCCTTTGTTGCCGCGCTCTTCTTTCACCACCTGCACCAACATGATCTGGCGGCGGCGGATGACTTCTTGGATCTTGTAGCGGCGGGTCAGGATGCGGCGGCGGCGCTCATCGCGCGCTTCGTCATCCTCTTCTTCGTTCTCGCTTTCCTCTTCCGCCTTCGCCAGTTCGGCCTTGATGGCTTCCTGGTCGTCGTGCGGGATCGCGTAATAGTCGGGGTGGATTTCCGAGAAGGCGAGGAAGCCGTGGCGGTTGCCGCCATACTCCACAAAGGCAGCCTGCAGCGACGGCTCAACGCGCGTCACCTTGGCGAGATAGATATTGCCTCTGAGTTGTTTTCTGCTGGCTACCTCGAAATCGAAATCTTCAACGCGGCTTCCGTCGAGCACCGCGACCCGGGTCTCTTCCGGGTGAGCGGCGTCGATCAACATTTTCTTGGCCATTAAGGGCTCCGTAGGCGTCGCGCGCACGGGCTTCCGGGCTTCCGGACCAAGCCGGGGCAGAGGCGGCGGGGCGACGCAAAGTCATGAGTGGTGATCCTGTGCGATCGCGGCCCGGACCCAAGGGGCCTCCGGCGCTAAGGTCGATCGCTTGGCGGATCATAAGTCGGCTCCAATTGACGCCGTCTGAATAGGCGGCGGCTTACGCGACCGACCTGGGTATGGGGGCTCTAGGTCCGAACGTGGCAGCCAAGACAGCGCCACAGGGCCCGATTTCGCCATTCCGCAGGGCGGGAGCGCGCCGGGCGGCCTGGGGATAAGTCCCGGCGGCGCACGCGGCGATGGCCCTTACATATGCATGATTTGTCCGGCAGTGGAAGCGCCGGAAGCGGGGTCAGTTATTTGGCTGGCCGCCCTGGGCTGACGGCGCCGGGAGGGCTTCAACGCGCACCACGCCGTCGGACCCAGGGGGACCGATGCGGTATCCGGGCGCCAGCGAGAGCACCCAGCCTGGTCCGCTTAGGCCGTCCGGATTTGGCTGGGCCGCGGTCAGCAGGTTGAAGCTGGGGGAGATCAGCGCGCCTTCACTGGCGCGGAACTCGCCCCAAACGTCGCGGAGCACCAACGTCTGGTAGAGCGTGCCTAGCCCCGCCACTGGCGTCACCTGGTTCGGGTTGAACTCAATTTGCATCTGCCTGAGCGGGAGTTCGAGGCGGGCGCCGGAGAAGCGCGCGGTAATCTCGGCGATCAGGCGTTGCTGGTTTTCGGCGCGGGCGCGCTCCTGGGCCGCGATCTCAGGGCCTCCATAGCGTTCCGCGCGGCGGGTGAGGGTGCGTGCGGAAAGCGGGCGTGCGCGCAGCGGGCTGACGAGCAGATCCGCCGGGGCCCAGGCCGCAAGCGAGGTGCGCCAGCGGCGCGCGTAGTCGTCGAGCAGGAGCCCGTAGGCGGGGCCGCTGGCATAAGCATACGAACGGGCAAGAGCGTCGTGCTGATCGTAGGCGTTCAGCGTGCGCGCAGCGAAGAGCGCCGCCTCGTCACCAGCCCCGAGGCGAACGCCTGTGTAGGACGCAAGGCCTTCATTGCGATCGAGCGAGGACTCTGCCGCTTGCGCTTCCGGGAACGCCGCGAGGCGCGCCATACGGAATCCGAGCGCGTCTTTAGCGGCGCCGCGGCGGGCGCGGCCGTTCGAGAGCATGGCGGTGGCGAGCGCACGCAGCTCAAGGCGCATGAGGTAGCGACCGAGCTCGGTTTCGAGATGCGCCGCGTTCGCGTTCTGCATCGGCAGGCCGATGGAAGCTTGCACGCGGTGCCAAGCTTCGTGCGCAAGAAGGACGCGGCGCGCGCTTGCATCCTCGGGTAACGGGCCGACAACCATAATCCAGCGCACGCCGCCCCAGTCCACCGTGGTGTTCGCGATGGGAACGCCTTGCCGCAACACGCCAACCCAGCCGCCGCTTGGCGTGAGTTCGAGCGCGCCGGTGTTGTCACGCTGCGTCGCCCAGGCTTGGCGCGTGGCGCCATCAACGACGATGAGCGGCCCGCAGAGGCTGGTGTTCCAGAGTTCGCCAGCGTCGGCGGCGCACATCTGCTGCAGTTCCGCGGCGGCTTCGGCCTGCGACCGGTAATCTTGTGCTAACGCCGGTGAAGCGCAGAGGCTGAGAATTGCCGTGAAAATGAAAGCGCGCATGACGCAGAGTGAACACGGCGTTGATGTTTGCTCAAGTCCGCCGCGACAGACGGGGTTTTTTTGCCTCTGCAACCAAACTGTAGTTACCGCTCTATTCACCCAAGTTTTCAACTTGATAGCAAGCGGGCTCAGGTACTTTCCCGATCTTCATGGACGTTACTCGTCGAGCCTTCGCCTTCTTTGGCGCGACTGCCGTGGGCAGTCTGGCGATGGGCGGCCGCGCCTTCGCGGACGTGCCGTCGTCGGTGCGCGGCGTGCTGGTGCAAGAGGCGGGCGCCGCCAGCCGCGTGACGCTGGCGCTCGATCGCCCGGCGCAAGCGCGGACGTTCTTCCTCTCCGAGCCGTCGCGATTCGTGATCGATATCGCCAATGCGCAGCTGGCTTTGCCCGGCGGCGCGAGCGGGCAGGGGCCGGGCGCCGGGGTGGTGCGCCGCTATCGTTACGCGCAGCAAGCCAATGGCGTTTCGCGTGTGGTGCTCGATCTTGAAGCGCCGGCGAGCCTTGTCCGTCAGGAATTAGGCGGGCGCCAGAACGCGGCTCTGAGCTTCGATCTTGCCGCCACTGTGCCCTTTACACCCGCGCCTGCGCCGGTCGAGCGCGCCGGCCGCGATCAGCGCCGCCGCACGATCGTGATCGACGCAGGGCACGGCGGACGCGATCCGGGCGCTATCGGCGTCAACGGCACGCGCGAGAAGGATGTCGTTCTGCATTGTGCGCTGATGGCGCGCGACGCGCTTGAGCAGCGCGGTTATCGCGTGGCGCTGACGCGCGACGCGGACACTTTCGTCGAACTGGAAAACCGGGTGCACTTTGCGCGCGCCCAACACGCTGATCTCTTCATCTCGATCCACGCGGATTCGAGCCCGAACCCGGCCACGACTGGCGCCTCAGTTT
Organism: Hyphomonadaceae bacterium; assembly: GCA_050184605.1. GTDB lineage: Bacteria > Pseudomonadota > Alphaproteobacteria > Caulobacterales > Aquidulcibacteraceae > Vitreimonas. The sequence continues at coordinate 620,093 of JBFXAE010000001.1, forward strand.
ACACGCTCTCGGACCGCGGGCAGGCGCGAGCGCAGAATATGGTCGCCTCCCAAAACTGGGACATCGACCTTGGCAACGCACGCGAAGCTGTTGCGCGCGATATTCTCTTGGATCTGACCCAGCGCGAAACGACCAACCGCTCGGCTGAGTTTGCGCAGGTCGTCATCCCGAAGCTTGGCGAGGTCGCGCCGCTGGTGCGGAATACCCACCGCAGCGCTGGGCTGTTCGTCCTGCTCGCGCCTGACGTGCCTGCGGTGTTGATTGAGACCGGGTTTTTGAGCAGCGCCGTCGATGAACGCCGTCTCAACGATCCTCGCGCCCGGACGCGCATGGCCGTGGCCATGGCCGACGCGGTGGACGCCTACTTCGCGCCCACTGCGCAGTACGCGTCTGTGGGCTAAATTTGGCGCGAATCTTAAGCTAATTCCGATACATTCGAGATGCCGTGCTGGCCTTAATCGCGCCTCATTGCGGGGCGAGGCCGGGCGGATTGGGTAATTAGCGCGCAGAAGCGGGGCGCAATGTCGCGAACAAGTTCTTACGACCGCGGTTGGGAAGATGACGATTACGACGACGATTACGATCGTCGTGATTATCGCGAACCACGTGGCGGCGGCGACGGAGGCGGCGTTCCGTGGCGCAAGATTCTCATCGGCCTAGGCATAGCCGTGGCCGCGGGCGTGCTGGCGGTGATCATCTTCTTGATCGCGGCGCTGCAAGGCCTGCCCAGCCTCGAAGACCTGCAGGATTATCAGCCGCCGGTGACCAGCCGCGTGCACGCCGGCGACGGCGCGTTGGTGGCGGAGTTCGCACGCGAGCAGCGCGTGTTCGTGCCGATCGAGCAGATTCCGGATCACGTGAAGAACGCGTTTGTCGCTGTCGAAGATGCGCGCTTCTTTGAACACTCCGGCATCGACTACCAGGGTTTGGCGCGCGCGGTGCTGCGCATTCCGCTCGATGTCATCCAGGGCAACCGCATCCAGGGCGCCTCTACGATCACGCAACAGGTCGCGGGCAACATGCTCACCGGCCGCGCCGCCAGCTGCTCCGGCGGCATCGGCGGCATGTTCTGCGCGATCTGGACGAAGCTGCGCGAAGGTTTGGTCGCACAACGTATCGAGCGCGTGCTCGATAAGGATCGCGTTCTCGAACTCTATTTGAACCAGATTTATCTCGGCAACCGCGCCTATGGCGTGGCGGCTGCGGCGCTCAACTATTTCGACAAGCCGCTTTCGGAGCTCACGGTCTCGGAAGCGGCGTATCTCGCCATTCTGCCGAAGGGTCCGGCGAACTATCAGCTGCCGCGCAACCGCGAACGCGCGATGGACCGCCGCAATTACGCGATCGGCCGGATGCTGGATCGTGGTTACATCACCGAAGAGCAAGCGGCAGCCGCGCGCGCTTCGGAGCTTGAAGTGCGCAACCGCCTTGCCGGCGATCAGTACATCGCGGCTTCGCATTTCGTCGAAGAAGTGCGCCGGCAGGTGCAAGAGCAGTACGGCGAAGACGCGCTCTATGATGGCGGTCTCTCGATCCGGTCGACGATAGACACCCGCCTGCAGTTGGCAGCGGCGCAAGCACTGCGGCGTGGCTTGGAGGATTATGATCGCCGCCACGAATGGCGTGGGCCGATCGCGACCGGCGATCCGGCGGGCGATGTGCAGGCGCAGTTGCGTGAAGCGGCGGCCGCGCCGCAGCTCTCCGGATGGTTGCGCGCGATGGTCACCGCGACGGGCAACGGCGCCATCACGTTGACGGATGAAAACGGCCAAACTGGTCGCGTCGGCGACAACGACGCCCAATGGGCGGCGCAAAGCGCGCGCCGCGAGGCTGCGCGGGCGTTGCGCCGTGGCGCGATTGTCTATGCAACACGCGCTTCGAACGGCCGCTACAACCTGAAACAAGTGCCGCAAATCCAAGGCGCGCTTGTCGCTATGGATCCGCACACCGGCCGGGTTTTGGCGATGGTCGGCGGTTATTCGTTCAACGATGCGAACGGCCTCAACCGCGCGACGCAGGCGCAGCGCCAACCGGGTTCCTCGTTCAAGCCGATCGTGTATGCGGCGGCGTTGGACTACGGCCTGACGCCGGCGACTTTGGTGGATGATGCTCCCTTGGCGATCGAAGCGGGCGACGGCTCGAACTGGTCGCCGGAGAACTACACGCGTGAGTTCTACGGGCCGACGACGCTGCGCCGTGGTTTGGAAATGTCGCGGAACGCGATGACGGCGCGCGTGGCCTACGAGATGGGTCCAGAGCGCATTCTCGACTATGGCCGCCGTCTCGGCGTCTATGGCGATCGCACGCCGGCGGTGTTCGCGTTGGCGCTGGGCGCCGGTGAAACGACGCTGCTCAGGATGACGACGGCCTACGGCATGTTCGTCAATGGCGGGCGCCAAATTTCGCCGATCCTGATTGACCGTATTCAGGATCGCACCGGCGCGTCCGTGTTCCGGCGCGATCAGCGCGAGTGCCCTCAATGCAGTGCAGAATGGTCGGGCCAGCGGGCGCCGACGCTGCCCGACGCACGCGCGCAAGTGCTGGATGCGGTGACGGCCTATCAGATCGTGTCGATGGCAGAAGGCGTGGTGCAGCGTGGCACGGCGACGACAGTGAACTCGCTTGGCTTCCCGCTCGGCGGCAAGACCGGCACGACCAACGACTACAAGGACGCGTGGTTCATCGGCTTCTCGCCGGATCTCGTTGTCGGCGTCTGGGCTGGCTTCGATACGCCGCGCGACATGGGCGAAGGCGAAACCGGCGGCCGCATCTCGGCGCCGATCTTCCGCGACTTTATGCGTGAAGCGTTGCGCGACACCCCGCCGACGCCGTTCCGCATCCCGGCGGGCGCGCGCCTGGTGCGTATCGACTATCTGACAGGCGGCCTGCCAAACGCCTCGACGACGCAGACGATTCTGGAGGCGTTTCGTCCAGGTACCGAGCCGACGCGCGACGTTAGCTCGTCGCCGTTCATCTTCGGCGGCACCGATCCGATCGATCCGCGCGTGCTGCAAGGCCTCGGCGGCGCCGATACGCCGAACGAGCAGCGACCCCAACAGCGGCAAGACGAGGATCTGGGCGGACTCTACTGAGGCAGTAGGCAATGGGCAGTAGGGTGGGTTGAGTTTCGACCGTTCGATCCCTACTCACTATTGCCGACTGCCCATTGCCTACTGCCTCGAGAGAAACATGCGCGCTGAAATCGCCGCTCTGGCTGAACAAATCGAATCCGCCGTCGCGTTGCTGCGGAGGCGTCTTTGACTGGGACCGCGCCCAAGTCCGATTTGATGAACTGACCGCGCTCTCAGAGCGCCCGGATTTCTGGAACGATCCGGAGAAAGCCCAAAAGCTGATGCGCGAGCGCACGAAGCTCGAGAACGGGATGAACGCGATTCTGTCGCTCGAACGCGATCTGCGCGACAGTGTCGAATTGGCCGAGATGGCGGAAGCGGAGGGCGATGAAAGCCTGATCGCTGAAGCACAGGCGAGTTTGCAGGCGGCGCAGACGCGCGCCGCGCAAGCTGAACTGGAAGCGCTGCTCTCCGGCGAGGCCGATGGCAACGACGCTTACATCGAGTTCAATTCCGGCGCCGGCGGCACTGAGAGCCAAGATTGGACCGAGATGCTCGTGCGCATGTACACGCGCTGGGCGAATGCGCGCGGGTTCAAGACCGAAATCCTCGAAGAACAAGCCGGCGACACTGCCGGCATCAAGTCAGCGACGCTGCTTGTGCAGGGCGAGAACGCATATGGCTGGCTGAAGACGGAAGCGGGAGTGCACCGGCTGGTGCGCATCAGCCCCTATGACTCGAACGCGCGCCGTCACACCTCGTTCGCAAGCGTGTGGGTGTACCCGAAAATCGATGACTCTATCGAAGTCGAAATCCTCGACAAGGACGTGCGCACCGACACTTACCGCGCTTCCGGCGCGGGCGGTCAGCACATCAACAAGACAGACTCCGCCGTGCGCCTCACGCACATCCCGACTGGCATTGTCGTCGCCTGCCAAGCTGAGCGGTCGCAGCACAAGAACCGCGCCGCGGCGTGGGACATGCTGCGCGCGCGGCTCTACGAGCTAGAATTGCAGAAGCGCGAGGCGGCCGCCCAGCAGCTTGAGGACAGCAAAACCGAGATCGGCTGGGGGAGGCAGATTAGGTCGTACGTCTTGCAGCCGTATCAGATGGTCAAAGACCTCAGGACAGGTGTTGAAACCTCTGATACGCAAGGGGTCCTGAATGGCGATCTCGATCAGTTCATGGCGGCCTCGCTGGCGGCGCGCGTGAGCGGCGCGGGCGACAAGCAGGTGGAAGACATCGATTAGCGATTGGGCGGGGGCCCATGAATTTCGAAGCGGCGGAGACACCGTCCGAGACCATTGAAGCGCCGGTCCCCTGGATCGTGCAGCATCAGCGCGAGCGCTGCACCGGCGCCTCGCCGCTGACGACGTTTCAAGGCTTGCTCAGCGATGAGATCGTCGTGCCACAAAGCGCGGCGGAGCACAGCGATCCGGCGCAGATCGTGATGGCCGTCGATGCCTGGGTCGATGCGCTCATCAATCAGGCGCAGTTCTTGCCGGGCGAGTTCGCGCAAGAGGCGCTGTGGAGCTACTACGCGCGCGATTATTTCACGCAGGTGAGCGGCGGCGGCCACGATCAGTATTTCGCCAATCGCGGTGGCGATGAGATCGCGCTACGGTGCGCCGGCGCCGGTTTGAAAAGCATGCTCGCCGACCCGCATCTCGAAATATTCAATCTGCTGGTGCGGTTGAAGCGCGCCACGCCCGCCGCGGCGCGCAAGATCGCGGCCGAGCACGACTATCGCTCAGCCAAGGCCGCGCTGAAGGATTTGGACAATCGCTTTGCGGAGATCGAAGCCAAAGAACCGCTCACGGCGCGTCACAAGACGTGGCTGAAGAGCCTGCGGAAGCTGACGATCGCGCCGGACTCGGAGATGACCGGCCATTTGCAGCGCGTGGCGCAAGCGAACAAGCTGATGCCACGCCGCAAAATGGAGGCTGACCGCGTGCGCGCTGAAACCGTGCGCGCCTCGGCGCCGTTCCGTGCGGTGAAGGCGCTCTGCGATATGGCGGGGCTGACGATCACGAATTTCCGTGCACTCGGTTTTGTGCCGATGCGTTCGGCTTGGCCCGAGGGACCAGACGTGCGCGCCTGCGCCTTTCGCGCAGACTCGGATAAAGGACCTCATGCGGCGCTGTTCTATCGCGAGGGGCGCTTGTTCAAGCGCCACCTAAGCGTGCTTGTGGCGCAAGGCGGCGGTCTCCCCGTGGGATCGCTTGCCCTCACCGAAGCGGAATATGCCGAGATCGTGCCCCAGCAGACCTAGACTGCCGCGACTTGACGCCTCTTGATTGATCGTTCAAACAAGGCGGCGTGAAACACGCGATGTCGCAATCTATGGCGATGTCAGCATGTGGCGGCGGAGTGGACGATGGCCCCTCAAACGGCACGCGAGAAGATCATTCAGGCGGCGATGGAGCTGTTTTGGCTGAAGGGCTACAATTCCACGTCGATCGCGGACTTGCTTTCGCGGACGCAGCTCAACTCCGGCAGCCTCTATCATGTGTTTCCCTCGAAGCAGGACGTGCTGATCGGCGTGCTGGAAGCGTATCGCGATGGCATCGAGGAGATGCTGCTCGAGCCGGCATGGGGACAGGTCGACGATCCGATCGAGAAGATTTTCGCGTTGCTGAACGGCTATCGCACGATGATCGTCGAGTCCGATTGCACTTATGGCTGCCCGATCGGCTCGCTGGCGCTGGAGCTGCACGAGCCTGATCCGAAAGTGCGCGATCTGCTCGCGGCGAATTTCCAGAACTGGACGGACGCAATCGAGCGCTGCCTCGACGCAGCGGGAAAACGCCTGCCGCGCGGGACAGACAAAAAGGCGCTCGCGCAATTCGTGCTGACGGCGATGGAAGGCGGCGTCATGCAAGCGCGCACGCACCTCGATGTTTCGTATTTCGATCGCGCGGTGAAGCAGCTGCGCGAGCATTTCGAACTGCTGGAGAGAGCGGCGAAAGCGCCGACGTAACGGCGTGCAAGGGAGGGAAAGATGGAGATCAATTGGCTCGCGGTGCTTGCCGCGGCAGTGAGTTCGTTTGTCTTGGGCGGAGCTTGGTATTCGGCGCTCTTCGCCAAGGCGTGGCAGAACGCGGCCGGTTTGAGCGACGAGCAAATCAAGAATGGCAATATGGGTCTGATCTTCGGCGGCTCGTTCCTTTTGGCGCTGATCGCATCCGCGTCGTTCGCGGTGTTCTTGGGCGGGCAGGTCGATGCGATGACGGGCGCGCTCTACGGGCTGACGGCCGGCCTGTGTTGGGTGAGCGCAAGCTTCGGCATCAATTATCTGTTCGAACGCAAATCGCTGACGCTGTTTCTGATCAATGGCGGCTATCACACGCTGCAATTCACGCTGATCGGTTTGATCTTGGGCGCCTGGCATTGAGCGCAAGAAAACAAAAGGCCCGGCTTTCGCCGGGCCTTCGTCTGTCCGTTTGGACTAAAGCTTAGTTCGAACCGGTGACGATCACGCCCGAGACCATGCGGTCGTCGTTCGAGGGTTCGCCGAACACCGAATTGCCGCCGCCAAACGCATTCGAGCGATCTTGCGAGGGGACAACTTGCGGCTGCGACGGCGCGCCGGGGCCGGACTGCGAGAGCGGATCCTGCAGATAGCGGCACTGACCTTCGAACACCGCGCCCATCTCAACCGAGAGCGATTGGTGGACGATGTCGCCAAGGACGTGAGCGTTGCGGGCGAGCATGACTTTGCGTGCGCGCACCGAACCTTCGACGCGGCCGTGAACGGTGACGCTTTCAGAGACGACGTCGCCTTTGACCATGCCCGTATCGCCGACGGTGAGTGAACCGCCGCGAACATTGCCTTCGATCTCGCCGTCGACTTGGAGTTCAGCGCCGTCAGCGTCGATCGTGCCGGTGATCTTCACGCCGTTGGCGATGATCGAGGCGATGCCGGTGCGAACCGGCGAGGTACGACGTTGCTGAGTAGGTTCAGGAAGAGCTGGCAAGTTCGAATCCGTACGAGAGTTACCCTTGTTCGTGAACATGCCGTCCTGCCCTCAAGAAGTTGACCGGATCAACCGCCCGGCCGCGGAACCACACCTCATAGTGCAGGTGTGTGGCGGTGCTACGACCCGTCGAACCCATTGAGCCAATGCGTTGGCCGATCGCGACTTGAGCGCCGCGTTCAACCTGAATGTCGCGCAAGTGAGCGTAACGGGTCTTAAAGCCGTGACCGTGATCGATTTCCACGGTGTAGCCATAACCGGAGCGGGTGCCAGCAAAAACCACAGTTCCCGGCGAAGTCGCGACAACAGGCGCGCGCTCGAAGGCGGCCATGTCGAGGCCGGAGTGGAAGGCTGGGCGGCCGGTGAACGGATCGATGCGTTGGCCGTAGCCAGACGTCTCGCGGTAATCGACGGCCACAGGGGCGGCGAGCGGCGTCGAGTTCGCGATGCCATCGAGGCGGCGCGATTCAGTGACGCGCGCGGCGACCTGGGCGACGCGCTCGGCGAAGGCTGGGTTCAGGCCGCTGTCACGCAGGTAAGCGACGAAGTCTTGCGGCACGAGAGGGCCGCCGGCTTGCGCGTCAGCTTCCGGGCCGGTGAGCGAGGCCATCGAGACGCCGGTGAGGCGGAGAACGCCGCGAACCTGCTCGCTGCGCTCTACAACGCTGTCTTCGAGTTCGGAGAGCGTTTGCTCCTGATCGCTTTCCAGCGCTTCGGTGCGGGCGCGGAAACCGACGGTGGTGACTTGGTAGGGCTCAGACGCGACAGCGCGCGATTGGCGGGGCTCAGCTTCGTCGATCGAAGCGGCCATGATGATCCGGGCGCCGTCACGCTCGATCGGGCGGTTGGCGGCGACTTGCAGCGAGGCGCCGCCGGCATATTCGAGCAAGGAGCGGAGAACTTCGTGGCGGGACTCGAAATCGGCCGTGGCGCGGTCGAATTGGCGGGTCCGTTCTTCGAGTAGGGCTTGCGAAGCGGCGGCTTGCGCGCGGCTTTCGTTGAGCCAGCGATCGTACTTGGCGCGTTCACGCTCGACTTCAGCGTTCGAGGCGGTCGCTTGCGGGCCTTCGAGCAGGGTGTTGGTGGTCGCGTAAACGCACCAGCCGGCAAGACCAACGGCGCTCAGCGCCAGCAGAGCCTGTTTCCCGGGAGAGAGAGAGACGTAACGGACCGTGCCGCCGCTACGATGATAGATCTGCCGCTCCGGGAACATGCGATCGAATAACGACCGCGCCCGATGTCCGAACTGGCTCATGGTCCGCCACCGCCCATTTACCTAAACACAAACTGTTCGTTTGCCCCGCCAGATTTCATCTCAACCTGAAAGCATCCCGAAATGCAACAGAGACCCACTGCCGTTTACAGGAATTTCAGCTTGTTTAACGCTCATCTGCCAGAACCACGCCAAAACTGTGAAATCACAGTAAAAGACGCCGCTATTTCGCGTCTAGCGCGTTAACCACTTTCAATACGTCTTCCACATGTCCTGGCACGCGCACCTTGCGCCAGACGTGGGCGATCTTTCCCTTCGCATCGATGAGAAAAGTGGCCCGCTCTATCCCCATGAATTTGCGCCCGTAGAGGGTCTTCTCGCCCCAGACGCCATAGGCCTCAGTGACTAGGCCTTCGTCATCGGCCCCCAATTGCACCTTGAGCCCATGTTTTGCCGCGAATTTATCGTGCTTGGCGACGCTATCGCGGGAGACGCCGACGACGACGGTGTTCGCAGCCGCAAAAGCCTTCGTCTTTTCAGTGAAGTTTAGGGCTTCCAGGGTACAACCGGGTGTGTCGTCCTTTGGATAAAAGTAGAGGACGACGCGCTTGCCCTTAAGGCCAGCCAAGCTGACGCGCCCGCCCCCGGCCGCCGGCAGATCAAAGGGGGGTGCGGGGTCGCCAGGTTTGAGCGTCGATTTAGCCATCGGGAGCCTCCGGGCTCGCGGCCGTCCGAGTATTGGGTTGGCCGCTCGGCCCGCCGCTGACTGCGGCCGGGCTGGGGCTTTGCTTTGCGTCAAAAACCTAAATCGCGCTAGATGCTTGCGAGGGGCGTTGGAGCACGCTGGATGATCCGCCGCTCGACGCTAATTGCTGTCGAGATTGTTCTCGGACTGGTCGCGGCGCTCGCGATCGGCCTCGGCGTGGCTTGGTGGCGGTTCAGCCAGGGCCCGATCGAGCTCAATTCCATGCGCGAGCAGATCGAGACCGAACTGAGCGAGGCGCGCTCGGGCCGGCCGGTCGGCATTGAGCGGGTTCAGCTGATTTGGAGCCAACAGGGCGCTCTGGAGCTTCGGGCGTTAGGGGTCAGCGTCGAGGACGGTCGCGGCGGCGTGCTCTCGCGCTCGGATGAAGCGCGCATTTCGCTTGATGTGCTGCCGCTGCTGATTGGGCGGATTTCTGTCTCGCGCGCCGAATTTATTGGCGGCGCCATGACATTCACGCGCCGCCCGAACGGCGCGATGCACATTGCCTTCGGCCCCGAAGGCGCGCCGCCCGACATCATCATTCCGCCAGCGCCGCGTAACGAGTCGCTCGAAGAACGGGTCGCGCGTGTGCTCGACAGCATGGAGGATGCCTTCAAGCCTGTCGGCGCCGGCGGCAGCTTGCGGGAAATTTCGGTGCGCGGCGCGCGGCTGACCTTGATCGACGAAGCGGGCGGCGGCCGGTGGAATGCTGACGCCGCGAATTTTGAACTGGCGCGGCGCGGGCGCGCGCTGGCGCTGCGAGCCGGCGCCGAATTGGAAGGCGCTGAGGGTGTCGCGCCCGCCTCGCTGCGCATCACCACGGACACGCGCTTCCAGAGCGCCGTAATCGAATTTGGCGCCGAGAATGCGCGCCCGCGCGCGCTCTTCTCGCAGGCGGCGCTCGGCCCATTCGCAGGCCTCGACGCGCCGGTGACGATGAACATTTCCGTGGGCATGGACCGCGAAGCCGGCGTCAACCGCTTCGAAGGGGAGGTCATTGTCGGCGAAGGCTCGGCTGACGTCGCGGGCGATCGCTTCAATCTGAGCGGCGGGCGCTTGAATGGGCGTTACGATATCGAAAGTGATGAACTGATCATCGATCAGATTTCACTGGCGGGCGATCGCACCCGCGTCGGCGGCGAGATCCGCGTACGCGATGTGTCTGCGATCATGCGCGCGGCGCCCAATCAACCGGCGGCGTTCAACATTTCACTGCCTTCGATGCGGCTCGATGTGCCGGGGACCTTTGCCGAGCCGCTGGCGTTTTCGAACGTGCAGATCGCTGGCGCGATCACCTCCGCCGAGCGCTCGATCCGTTTCAGCCAGCTCACCGGCCGCACCGGCGAAGGCACGTTCAACGGCGCTGGCCGCCTCTATTGGGCCGACGTTGGCGGGCGCACGCGGTTGGGCGTCGAACTGGAAGGCGCCGTCGATGGCGCGGTCGATGCGCGCGAGGTGATGCATGCCTGGCCCATCGGCTTGGGTGAGAGCGCGCGCGAATATCTGGCGCGGACGATCACAGGCGGACGCATCACGGACGCAACTGTGCGTCTCAACATCACGCCGGCTGATTTGGCCGACGGCGCGCTGAACAACGATGCTGTCGATGTCCGGTTCAATGTCAGCAATGCGTCGATGCAGTTCATATCGACGATGTCGCCGGTCACGCACGCGCGGGGCTCGGGTGTGCTGCGCGGCAACAGTTTTGAGCTGACGGTGCCGGAAGCGCGCTTCCATGGCATGACGCTTACGAACGGCCGCGTGGAAGCGCCGCAGTTCAAGCCCAGAGGCGCCATGCTGACGGTTTCGGCGCGCGCGGAAGGCGAAGCGCGCCAAGTGTTGGAAGTCCTGGCCATGGAGCCGATTGCGCTGGGCGAGCGTTTGCCGGTCGATGCCGCGACGGCGACCGGGCGCTCGAACATGACGTTGCGCATCCAGCGGCCGATGGTGCGCGAGGCGCCGTTCGAGGATTGGCGCTTCACTGTCGACGGAACGATCCGAGATTTCGCCGGCAGCATGACGACGCGGCGCGTGGCGCTGAGCCAAGGGCATCTCACCGTGCGCGGCGATCAGCGCGCGGTCACCGTGAGCGGGCCGATCCGCGCTGGGCAGTCGGCTATTCAGAACGTACGCTGGACTGAGCGCATTGGCCGCCGGGGGGCCAACGTGCGGACGTCTTCCGAGTATCAAATCTCAGGTGATTTTGACGCCGACGATTTAGACCGGCTCGGCTATCCAATCGCGCGCTATGCGCAGGGACGCATCGGCGTCACCGTCACCGGCCAAGGTCAGGGCTTCGATGTCGACAATGCGCGCATCGATCTTGATCTGCGCAATGCGGCGGTGGAACTGCCGCGCGGCTTCTGGACGAAACGGGCCGGGCAGGCGGCGTCGGCCCAGTTCACCGTTCAACGCCAAAGCGACGGCGGTTTGGCGTTCAACGAGATCGATGCGCGCGGGGCCGGCCTGCTGGCGCAAGGCCGCGTCCGTTTGGCGCGCGATAATAGCGTGCAGGAGGTCGACCTGCCGCGTCTCATTGTCGAAGGCAGTTCGGATGCGCGTGTGACCGCAGCGCGGGCCTTGGATGGGGCGCTCGAAGTGAACGTGCGCGGCGCGATGTTCGACGCGGCGCCGTTCATGGGCAGTGACACCGCGCCAGGCGATCGTCCGACAGCAACGCCGATGGCCGCCGCCGGCGGTTCCAACAATTCCGGCGCGATGCGCGCGAGCGTCATTGTCGATCGCTTGAAGATGCGCGGCGGCGCAACATTGGCCGACGCAAACGTTCAGGTCGCGACAGTGCGCAACGGGCTGATGACGCTTTCCGCCGAAGGCCGCTCGCCCGGCGGCGAGCCGTTCTCGTTGACGCTCGGCGCGCGTGCGGGCGATGCACGCAGCCGCGTGCGCTTCCGCGCCGGTGATGCGGGCTTTGCGGTGCGCGCGCTGACTGGCGCGGAGAACGTGGTTGGCGGTTCGGCTTCGGCGGATGGCGATTGGCGCGGCGGCGCGCAAAGCCAGGCGCGGTTTACGGTTGAGATGCGTGACTTCCAGGTCGTGCGCTTGCCGGCGATGGCGCGGCTGCTTTCATCGGCTGGGTCCTTGACCGGACTGGTCGAGATGCTCAACGGCGATGGCATCGGTTTCTCGGCGCTCGATGCACAGATGACGTATGCAAACGATCGCTTGCAATTCACTGAGGGCCGGATGGCCGGGCCGTCGCTGGGGCTAACAGGCTCGGGCAGTTACGACATTCGCGCCGACAATCTGGACATCGATGGCGTCGTCGCGCCGTCGCCGTTGTTGAACCTCTCGATGCTCGGCAGCATCCCTGTGATTGGCGATCTTCTGGTTTCGCGCCGTGGCGAAGGCGTGTTCGGCATGACCTATTCGATTAACGGTCAAGCTGCTGAGCCGCGCGTCGGCGTGAACCCAGTTTCCGCCCTGACGCCTGGCATCTTGCGCCGCATTTTCGAGCCGCTCCCACAGCCAGAACCGCAAGGCTCCGTGGGCGGAGGCGGCGGCGGCCATATGTTCAATCCATCGGGTTCGACACCGGTCGCGCCTGATCCGGTCGCGCCGGCTTCAGCATCCGTGGCGGACGCCTCGCCCTAGCTTACGCGCAGCAGTGCGTGCTTCTTCTTGCCGAGTGACAGCTTGATCGCGCCGTCTACAAGATCGGCGGCGGTCAGCGTCCTGCCTTCGTCTGGCACGGCGGCGTCATTCACCCGCAGCGCGCCGGCGGCAATGTGGCGCTTGGCTTCACCGTTGGACGCGACGAGTTCGGCGCGCTGAAAAGCAGCGCCGATGCGCATGCCGGCGCTGAGTTCTTCGCTGGTGACGGAGAAGGTCGGCAGATTATCGCTGCGCGCGCCCTGTTCGAACGTGGCGCGGGCGGCTTCCTCGGCTTTGTTTGCTTCTTCGCGGCCGTGGAGCAGAGCGGTCGCCTCAGTAGCGAGGACTTTCTTCGCGTCATTGATCTCGGCGCCCTGCAACGCTTCGAGGCGCGCGATCTCAGTGAGCGGAAGATCGGTGAAGATCTTGAGGAAGCGGCCGACGTCGGCGTCCTCGGTGTTGCGCCAGTATTGCCAATATTCGTACGGGCCCTTCATATCGGCGTTGAGCCAGACGGCGCCGTCGGCGGTTTTGCCCATCTTGGCGCCGCTTGCGGTGGTGATCAGCGGCTGCGTTAGTCCGAAGAGTTCGAACTGCTCCATGCGGCGCCCGAGTTCGACGCCGTTGACGATATTGCCCCACTGATCGCTGCCGCCCATTTGCAAATCGCAATTGTAGCGCTTCTTCAGCTCCACGAAGTCGTAGGCCTGCAGGATCATGTAGTTGAATTCGATAAAACTCATTGGCTGCTCGCGTTCGAGGCGGAGCTTCACCGAGTCCATCGAAAGCATCCGGTTGACGCTCATGTGGCGGCCGACCGTGCGCAGGAAATCGAGGTAGTTGAGCTTCAGAAGCCACTCGGAATTGTCGACGAGGATGGCGTCGCTCGGGCCATCGCCGAACTTCAGGAATTTCTCGAATGTGCCGCGGATCGAGTTTGTGTTCTTGAGGATCTGCTCTTCGCTCAAGAGCTGGCGCATCTCTTCCTTGCCAGAGGGATCGCCGACGCGCGTGGTGCCGCCGCCGAGCAGCACGATCGGCTTGCCGCCAGCCTGTTGGAGGCGGCGCAGGTACATGATCTGGGTGAGGTTGCCGACATGGAGCGAGGGCGCCGTCATGTCGAAGCCGATATAGCCGGTGACGCCCGCGAGGGCGGCTTTGTCCAAGCCTTCAAGGTCGGTGCATTGGTGGAATTGTCCGCGCGCGATGGCGTCGCGGAGGAATTGCGATTGGACGGTGGCTTCGGTGGTCATAGTGGCGGGCCGATAGCATGCCGACTGCCTTAAGTCGAAGCGAGAACCCGCGTCTGGCGCTGCATTTGACATTGTCGGCGGGCAACCCGCACGCTCCCGGCGCGCGTGATTGGCGCGAAGACGCCAGGGCCAAGCGCAGGGAGGCGAAGATGCCGTGGGGACGCGCGATCTTGGCGCTGGTGGCGATCCTATTTGTCGCTGGCGGCATGGCGAGTCTGGTGGTGATGGGAACGGGCGCCTGGCGGCCGGATTTTGCCGCCGGTCTCAACCAGCAAGACAGGTCTGCGCTGGCCGCGCCCTACGACGCTGTGAGCCATGGGCGTGACGGTGACCTGATCGCGAGCCTGGTGGAGAGCAATGAGGCCACGCAGGCCGAGATCGATCGCATCCAGGCGCTGCTGCCGCCCGGCGAGGCGGCATCGTCGCGGCTGACGACTTTCCGGGTGCAGACGGGGACCGGCGGAAATCGTCTTTGGGGCATCCACGAATATGAGTATCCGGGCCATGTGGTGCGCGCGGAGACGTCGCTCTATCGCGCAGCCGCCGCCGATCCATGGAAGGTGGCCGGCTTTCATGTGAACGTGGTGACGCGCGAAGAGCTTGCGGAGAACACGTTCGCCTTCGCCTCCGAGCCGCCCGGCGTGCAGGGCGTGATCGTGGCAGCCGTGATCGTTCCGGTCTTCACGCTGATTACGTTCCTGGTTGCGCTGTTTCGCCCGGGCCTGAGGCCGCGTTGGGTTTGGCTCATCGCCATCGCGCTCGGGGTTGGAACGATTTATGCGAACACCGGGACCAACGCGCTCTCGTTTCTGCCGGTTTCGGTGCAGCTCTTTGGCGCCGGCGCGACGTGGAGCGGATCGGTCTTCGATGGCTGGGTGTTTAGCGCATCGACGCCGTTCGGCGCGGCGGCGTTCTGGCTGTTTGCGCCGAAGGCCAAGCGGCCTGAGGGCGTTACTGCGTCTTAAGCGTTTGTTGTGCTAGGTGGGCGCGTGGTTCACGAACTCATCTGCCACCCCGACACGCCTAGCCAAGCCGTCGATCGAATCGATGTCGCGGTGGCGCGGCCGCAGCCGGGGATGTTGGCGCTGCGCTATACCGTGGCGGGGCGGATTGCAGAGGTGCGGTTGGCGCCGGCGTCGGCGCCGTTGCGTGCCGACGAGCTGTGGCAAACCACATGTTTTGAAGCGTTCGTCGAAAGCGCGCCAGGCTCGGGCTATTACGAGTTCAATCTGTCGCCATCGAGCAAATGGGCGGCGTATCATTTCACCGACTATCGCGAAGGCATGGCGCTGGCGGAGCTTTCGCCGCCCGCCATCATCACCGGCGCGAACGCAACGCACATTGACGTCGATGCGCTGATTTACCTGCCTGCGAGCGATGAGCCGTGGCAGCTGGCGCTGACGGCAGTGATTGAGGAAACAAGTGGTGTGAAGTCGTACTGGGCGCTGAAGCATCCGCCGGGTAAGCCTGACTTTCACCACGCCGATGGATTCGTGTTGGAGCTGCCATGAAGTTTGGCATTGATCGCTTGCTGGAAGATGCGTCGCTGCGTGCGGCGCTGAAGGGCAAGCGCGTCGCTTTGGTGGCGCACCCGGCCTCGGTGACGCGCGATCTCACGCATACGCTCGATGCTTTGATGGCGCTCGATGACGTGCGGGTGACGGCGGCATTTGGTCCGCAACACGGCATGAAAGGCGACAAGCAGGACAACATGGTGGAGTCGCGCGACTACACCGATCCTGTGTTCGGCATTCCGGTGTTCAGCCTGTACGGCGATCAGCGCCGGCCTACGGGTCAGATGATGTCGACGTTCGACGTCGTGCTGATCGATCTGCAGGATCTGGGCTGCCGCATCTACACGTTTATCACGACGCTTCTCTACATGATCGAAGCGTGCGCGGCGGACGGGAAAGAAGTCTGGGTGCTGGATCGCCCGAATCCGGCGGGGCGCCCCGTTGAAGGCCTGACTTTGCGGCGCGGCTGGGAGAGCTTTGTCGGCGCCGGGCCAATGCCAATGCGTCATGGCATGACGCTCGGTGAACTCGGGCGCTGGTTCATCGATCACTACAAGCTGAACGTCTCGTACCGCGTGATCGAGATGGAAGGTTATCGGCCCGATGAAGCGCCGGGCTATGGCTGGCCGATCAGTTCGCGGACGTGGGTGAACCCGTCGCCGAACGCGCCAAATCTCTGGATGGCGCGTGCTTATGCCGGCACGGTGATGGTGGAAGGCGCAACGTTATCGGAAGGGCGCGGCACCACGCGGCCGCTCGAACTGTTCGGCGCTGCCGACATCAATGCGCGCGATGTGATGCGGGAGATGGAGCGCTTGGCGCCGCATTGGCTTAAGGGCTGCAAGCTGCGGGAAATTTGGTTCGAGCCGACCTTCCACAAATGGGAAGGCCAGCTTTGCCATGGCGTGCAGATCCATTGCGAAGACCCGGCCTACTACAATCACGAAGCCTTCAAGCCGTGGCGCGTGCAGTCGTTGGCGTTCAAGGCGATCCGGCGGCTCTATCCGGACTACGAATTGTGGCGCGAGTTTTCGTACGAGTATGTGTTCGATAAGCTCGCGATCGATGTGATCAACGGCTCGCCGCTGTTGCGTGAATGGGTGGATGACGCGGACGCAGAGCCGGGTGACCTGGATGCGTTGACCGTGCCCGACGAAGAGGCGTGGATCGCCGAACGCGCAAAGCACCTCATCTATTGAGCCAAGCCGGCGCGCCTCCTTCGCCAGCGGGCCGCGATCCGGGCCTCGATGTGGCGCGTGGGCTGTTGATGGCGTGGATCGTTATCGTGATTCACGGAATTTTCTGGCTCGGCATAGCGCCGCGCGAGCCGGGTTCGTGGCTCTTGTTCGAGATGCCGCCAATCTTTCTGATCACGGGCGCGGCGTATTTTTTGGGTGAGGGCGCAAAGCAGGGGCGTTTGCAGCCGGCCAATTATCTCGACTTTCTCATGCGGCGCGGGGTGCGGATTTATGTGCCGTATCTCGCTTATGTGTTCTTCGCGGCGTTGATCGTCACGGTTGTGAAGTGGGAAGGGCCGCTCTCAGTCGAGGAGATCGGCGCGCGGGCCTGGGCCTGGCTCAATCCGGTGACGCGCGGGGCTGGGCACACATGGAAGATGCTGAGCTGGCATCTTTGGTTCGTCGCGCCGTTCCTGATCGTCACGGCGCTGATGCCGCTGATCGTGACGAAGCGCGTGCCCGGCTTCGTAAAGCCGTGGATGCTTGCGGCCGCGGCGGCGATCGTCGTTCTCGGCATGGGGCAAGTGACGTTTGCCGCGCCGCTGGACGATCAGCTGATCAAGAACACGATGTTCTATGCATTCTGGGCGGTCTTCGGCTTCATGCTGGCGGCAATGCCGAAACGGTGGAGCGTGGGTGACTACGCGGTGGTCCTCGTGCTCGCGGCGCTTGGCATGGCGAGCGCGGCAACATTACAGCCGGCGGCGGTGACGCTCGACATGCAGCACAACAAGTTTCCGCCGAACGCGGTCTTCTTCCTGTTCTCGTGCGCATGGATGGCGGCGCTCTTGATCGGCGCGCGGTTTGTCACGCAGGCGCAGACTGAAGCGCTCGCGCGCTCGCGGTTGCTCAAGCCGTTCATCGAGTCAGGCTATTCAATCTATCTGTGGCAGGGCGTTGGCTACTCGCTCGCCGCGTATGCGGGCGGCGAGTTGGGCGCGAACATCTATGTGATCTGGATCGCGGCGATTGCGCTGACGATCACGCTTGGGCTGCTGTTCTCGCCGTTGGAGCGGATCAGGCTGCCGAAGCGAAGGGCTGATTAGAACCAGCCCTTTTTCTTTTTCTTTTCAGGCTCGGGTGGCGGTGGCGCAGGCTGGGCCGCCTTCGGCGGCGGCGCGGCTTGTTGGCGCGGCGGCTCGGGCGCGCGGGCGGCCGGCTGCGGCGCGGCTTGTTGCGGTTGACGCTGCTGTGCCGCGGCTTGGGGTTGCTGTGCGCGCTGGGCCAGCGTCTGACCGCTCAAATTTTGTTGGCCAGAGCGGCGCGGGTCGGGGCCGAGCTTGTCTACGAACCAGTTGGACATGTCCCTCACCTTGTCGGGCGCCAAGAGCGCCAGCGTCGTTATCGCATCGAAACGAGCGCGCCAATGCATTCAGCGCATGGCT
This sequence comes from Hyphomonadaceae bacterium, assembly GCA_050184605.1. Taxonomy (GTDB): domain Bacteria; phylum Pseudomonadota; class Alphaproteobacteria; order Caulobacterales; family Aquidulcibacteraceae; genus Vitreimonas. The sequence continues at coordinate 638,101 of JBFXAE010000001.1, forward strand.
TGCTGAGGCTTCATGATCCGCTTGTGGATAACTTAGCGCGGCGCGCGTTTGGCTAGGATGCGCTGCAGCGTGCGGCGGTGCATGTTGAGGCGGCGCGCGGTCTCGGAAACGTTGTGGCCGCAGAGTTCATAGACGCGCTGAATGTGCTCCCAACGGATGCGGTCGGCGCTCATCGGATTTTCCGGCGGTTCCGGCTTTTCGTCCGGCGAGGCGAGCAGCGCTTTGACGATATCCTCGGGATCGGCGGGCTTGGCGAGATAGTCGAGGGCGCCAGCTTTCACAGCGGCGACCGCCGTGGCGATGGCGCCGTAGCCGGTGAGCATGACAACACGGCAGTCGGGCCGGCTCTTGTTGAGCGCTTCGACCACCGAGAGACCTGAGCCGTCTTCGAGGCGGAGATCGAGGACCGCGTAGGCGGGCGGCGTCTTGGTGGCGATCTCGTTGGCTTCGGCGACGCTGGCGACGGCGGTCACTTCGAAACCGCGTTGCTCGAGCGCGCGCGCCAGACGCGTGCGGAACGCCGCATCGTCATCAAGAATAAGGAGAGTTTTTTCGCCTTCGAGGGGCGCCGCGGTGCTCATCAGCCTGACCTATTTCCAGTTGCCCTCTATCTAGAGATTTTTTGCGATTTTCATAGCTCAGGCGCTTCAATTGCCGCACGCGGCCATACGGCTTTTACCATGGCGCCGTGGTTGGGCGGGCGGCGGTTGCGGACGTCCAGCTTCGCGCCCGTGCGCTCCAGCAGCGTCTTAGAGATGAAGAAGCCGAGGCCGAGGCCGCCCGCAATGCCTTCCTCGTCTCTTTCGGTGAGATAGGGCTCGCCCAAGCGGTTCAGAATGGCGGATGCGAAACCGGGGCCGTCGTCGCGGACCGTGATTTCTATGGTCTCGGCGTTCCAGCGCGCCTCGATGTCGACACGGGTGCGGGCAAAGCCAACGGCGTTTTCGACGAAGCCGCCGAGCGCGTGCACGATCTCGGGCATGCGCCGCACTTCGAGCGGTCCTTCGCCCTCAGCGTCTATGACGATCTCGGCGCCGAGGCCTTCGTGCGGAGAGACAACCTCTTCGAGCAGCGATTTGATTGGCGCGCGCTGGATCATCACGTCGCCGCGTTCGCGGTTGGCCGAGAGCTGACCGAGGATGGCGCGGCAGCGTTCGCTTTGCGTGACCAGCAATTGCAAATCTTCGTAGCGTGGATCGTCCGGCGGGATGTCGCGCGCCATCTCCTTGGCAACGAGGTGAATGGTGGCCAGCGGCGTGCCCAGTTCGTGAGCGGCGGCGGCGGCGAGGCCGCCAAGCGCCGAAAGCGTTTGCTCGCGCGAAAGAACGGCCTGCACGGCGGCGAGCGCGATATTGAGCCGTTCTTCTTCGGCGGCGACCCGCCACGCATAAACGCTGGTGAAGCCAAGGCCCACGAGCACCGCCGCGGCTATTCCCATCTGATAGAGCGGCGGCATCACGAAGACCGAGTCATCCGGCCATGGGAGCGGCAAACGGAAAACCGAAATGACGCCCACACAGGCGAAGGTCAGCGCAGCGAGCATGGCGGTGACCGCCGGGCGCAGAACTGTGGCGCTCACCGCCACCGGCGCCACGAACAGAAAAACGAACGGGTTCTGAAGACCGCCGGTCAGCGCCAAAAGCACCGCGAGTTGCACGGCGTCGTAGCCGAGTTGCGCGGCCGCTTCCCACTCGCGCGCAAGTTCCTGGCTTCGGCGCGTGAGAACGAGGTTCACAAGAACCGAGACGCCAATGGCGGCGAGCGCCCAGTCGAGCGGGAACGCCACATCCAGGACGAACCGAACAAAAAGTACCGCAACGGTCTGGCCGACGATCGCAAGCCAACGCAGCAGCACCAGCGTGCGGATCCGCACGCGGCTGGTGGCGCTCCAGAAGCTTGGAATGGGTGCGGGCGGGCGGGGCTCGGTGACGGCCATCCGCCTCTCATCGCCGTGGCGCGGCCGCCACTCAAGGGCAGGTGCGACAGCTTGACGTGAAAACCCTAGCCAAAATGATATTGAGTCTGCGAAGCGATCGCAATAAGGCTGACTCCAGTTGAGAAGGAGTCGCAAATGCGGGGGTTGTGGGGAATATCGGCGCTGGCGCTGGGGTTGAGCCTGGCGGGAGCAGCGGCGGCGCAAGATTCGGGGGAAATCCTGGTCGCGGAGGCGGACCTCACGGTCACTGCGACCCGTCTGCCGACTGATCCGTTCGACGTTCCCACGGCGGTCACGGTAATCGACGCCGACGAGATTGAGACCAACCTCTACACGGACATCAAGGACCTCGTGCGTTTCGAGCCCGGCGTCACTGTTTCCACGGCGCCCTCGCGCTTCGGTGCGGCGCTCGGTTCGACCGGTCGCGACGGCAATTCCGGCTTCATTATCCGCGGCATGGGCGGCAATCGGGTTCTGTTCCTGACAGATGGCATCCGCGTGCCGGACGCGTTTTCGTTCGGCCCGAACTCGTTTGGCCGCGGCGACTATGTCGATCTCGACTTGCTGCAATCGGTCGAGATCGTTCGCGGCCCCGCGTCGGCGCTCTATGGCAGCGATGGCTTGGCCGGCGTGGTGAGCTTTATCACCAAGGATCCCACGGACTTCCTCGCCGAGGATGAAAACTTCGGAATGCGTCTGCGTGCGGGCTATGCCAGCGCCGACGAGAGCTGGAACACCGGCCTTTCCGCCGGTTTCCGGCTGAACGATGCGTGGTCCGCGCTTGTTGCCTACACGCACCGCGATGCGCACGAGCAGGAAAACCAGGGCGCGAATTTCTCATTGAATAGCACGCGCACCGCGCCGAATCCGCAGGATATCACCTCGGACGCCGTGCTGGGGCGCATCGTGTTCGAGCCGAACAACGCGCACCGCTTCCGCCTCACCGCCGACTACGGCGAGCGTGAAGTGACAACGGAGGCGTATACCGGCCGGGCCGTGCCGCCACTGGCTGCTACTTCGGTAATCGATCTGGACGGCCGCGACTCGAACCAACGCCAACGCGTTACGCTCGACTACACATTCGATAATCCGAATGAGGGCTTTATCGATAGCGCCTTCTTGGCGGTCTACTATCAGTCCAGCGAGACCGAGCAGTTCAGCGCGGAAGACCGCAACACCGCCGCCGACCGCACGCGTCTCTCGATTTTCGAGAACGACGTGTTCGGCCTGCAGGCGCAGTTCATCTCGTCGTTCCGCACGGGCGCTGCGGAGCACCGCGTTGCCTATGGCGGCGACTATTCTCAACTGCGCCAGGAGGGTCTGCGCGACGGCACGGTCCCGCCGTTCGGCGAAACCTTTCCCACGCGCGCGTTCCCGAACACGGACTACACGCTCGGCGGTCTGTTCGTGCAGGACGAGATCAGCTTCATCGACGGGCGCGTCGTGTTTTTCCCCGCGGTGCGCTTCGATTATTATGACCTCTCTCCCGAGGTCGATGCGCTCTATCCCGATCCGGTTGCGCCTGGTCAGGACGGCTCGCGCGTGACGCCGCGCTTCGGTGTTGTCGTGTGGCCGACGGATACGCTCGGTTTCTTCTTCAACTATGCGCAGGGCTTCAAGGCGCCGGCGCCGAGCGAAGTGAACCAGTATTTCTCGAACCCGGCTTTCGGCTACATCTCGCGCCCCAACCCGGACCTTGGCCCGGAAACCAGCGAGTCACTCGAACTCGGCGCGCGTCTGCGTGATGTGAACATCGCGGGGGGCACGCTGCGCGCTTCGACCTCGGCGTTCTTGTCGGACTACGAAGACTTCATCGAGCAAGTCGTGGTCGAGGGCAGTTTCACGCCGATGGACCCGGCAGTCTTTCAGTTCGTGAACATCGGCGAAGTGCAGATCTGGGGCCTGGAAGGCCGCGCCGATCTGACGTGGGACAACGGTTTTGGCCTGACGTTTGCCGCATCGTGGGCCGAGGGCGATCAGACTGTCAGCGATGGCACCGCTTCCGGCACGATCAGCGGGCCGTTGCTGAGCGTCGAGCCGCTGCGGATCGTTACGGGAGTTTCCTACAACGATCCCGACGGCGTCTTTGGCGGTCAGGCGATCGTGACGTACGCAGCGCAAGTCGATGAAAACGACGCTGCCGGCAACTTCCGCCCGGATGCGTTCACGATTCTCGATCTGACTGGCTACTGGAACATCACAGGCGCCGCGACGCTTCGCGTCGGCGTCTTCAACGTCACCGACGAAACGTACTGGTGGTGGAGCGATGTGCGCGGTGTGTCGCCGACGTCGCCTATTCGCGACGCCTTCACCCAGCCGGGTCGAAATTTCTCGGCCTCTATCGCTTACCGTTTCTGAAAAAGGAGGAATTTCAGAATGAGCATGTCACTTACTCGAAGAGGCTCGATGCTTGCGCTGGCCGGCGCAGGCGTCGCGGCCACGACGCCTGTTTTGGCGCAAACGGCGCGCGCCAGCGGCGTTGAGCGCGATCGCCAGGCTATTCTCGCCATGGCTGGCGATTATCATGTGCGTTTCAACTTCCGTGAGACCGTGCCGTTCGTGAGCGACTACACGCCGCTCGAGCCGAAAACGAGCGGCGGCTATGAAAGCGTCCGCGTCATCACCGACACGGGCAATTTCATCCAGCTTCAGCATTTGCTGGTGGCCGAACACGAGGGCCAGACCTTCGTCATCAAGCATTGGCGACAAGACTGGACGTATCAGCCGCGCACCGTGCTCGTGTACGATCGCCGCAACTATTGGTCGCTCGCCAACGTGTCGAGCGCCGATCGGCGGGGCGCCTGGTCGCAAACGGTTTGGCAGACAGATGACTCGCCGCGTTACGGCGGCGTCGGCCGTTGGGATTATGCCAACGGCCGCACGATCTGGACGAGCGGGCCGACCGCGCGTCCGTTGGCGCGCCGCGATGCGATCCGCAATCCGCCATACGAACGGTATCTTTCGATCAACCGCCACGCGCTGACGCCGACCGGCTGGGTGCATGAGCAGGACAACGAAAAGATCGGCACGCGTGATGGGCAATTGGTGGCGATCGTTCACGAGGACGGCGTCAACACGTATGATCACTTCAACGAGTACCCGGTCGCGGCGGCGGAATCCTACTGGGCCGATACGGCCGAGTATTGGGGCGGCGTGCGCCAAGCCTGGGATGACGCGATTGCGCGCCGCCGCGGCGTCTGGGTCGAGGAAGAAGCGCAAGCGGGCGCGGTGACGGGGCCGACTTTGATGGGGCTCGCCGATCGCATCCACTCCGATGAAATCCAAACCGCAGCGGCGTTGACCGAAGCGCAAGCGGCGATCGCGACCGCGACGAGCCGGAGCGCCTAACGGCGATCCAGGACGACAACCATGGGTCCCAGCTCATGGTTGTCGTCGAAGCGCCCGACCGAAGGCGCCCAGAGACTCGATACCGTGCCGTCTAGAAAAAGCGCGTCCCGGCAGCGTAGTTCGTCGCGGAAGAAGCGTGCGAAGCGGCCGAAAGAGACAAAGCCGGTACTGATCACAAAATACGCCGTGTGTTGATCCACGAGACCAACGCCGTTGCGTACGAAGCGCGATACGCCATCCTCTGCGATGCGCGGATGCAGTTCGCCATCGATAAGCAGCATCGGACCCGATTGGGTCGCCCAGCGCGGCTGATGCAGCTCGCGCGCATAGGTTTCTGAAACATCAATATGGAGCGCGCCGTCCTGGCCCTGCCAAAACACGCCATTTGGCTTCAAATGAAAGTTGCCTGGGCCATCGGTCAATGAGAGAGCCTTCTGCTCCTCGCCATCTTGTACATAAAGCCCAATCGGCGCGCCGGCGTCGTTATACATTCCCGCGTTCATAGCGAAGCGAACACGGCGGGCGTCGGCGCCCAGTTGCTGCTGCAAGGCTTCGAAGCCGCGCAGATAACGCCCCTCAGACGCGCGGGAGTACAGGCGCATGTCTTGGCGGCGAGGGTCGAAGCTGCAGACGATGAAGCGCGAGGTTTCGAATTCGCGCACCTCGCAGGCCGCGTCTCTGTTTTCGAGTTGCGGGAGGATGAACAGCCCTGCGGCGGCGAAGATGCCGACAACGGAAGCCATCGCGACGAGGGGGATGCGCGGCAGGTTCATCAAACCGCCACATGCGCAAATTCGAGGCTTCGCTCAAGCTTTGCCTGCGGCATTGCGCCCCCTGTGCCGTCGCGCCGCGTTGATATGAGCGGCTCGGGGGCGTCTAGCTTCCAAGATGGCAGAACCTGTCGAAACGCCGCGCCGAAATCTGACGGGCGCTGTTGTGCCAGCCGTGGCGGTCGCGGGCTTGGCGGCGCTCGGCGCCATGTTGCTCGTTGGCACTAACGGTGATGGCGGTAGGCAGGCGGCGATCCCGCGCGACTGCATTATCGAGAACGCCGATGGCGTGGGCGGCCCCATTGATCTTGTTGACGCGAACGGCGCGCGCGTGACGCAAGCCGACTTCGCGGGTGAACCTGCGGTCATCTATTTCGGCTTCACAAACTGCCCCGATATTTGTCCGACCAGCATGTACGCGCTGGGCGAAGCACTTGCGGCGCCCGGCGGCTACGACGTCCAGCCGATCCTCATCACCGTCGATCCCGAGCGCGATACGCCTGCGCGCATGGGTGAATATGCCAGCACTGACGGCTTTCCACCCGGTCTCGTGGGGCTGAGCGGTAGCCGCGAGCAGATCAATGCGGCGGCGCGGGCGTTTCAGGTGCATCATGCGAAGGCGCCGATCGCAGGCGCTCCGGATGACGTCTACAACGTCGATCACTCGTCGCTGCTCTATGTGCTCGATCGCAATTGGCGCACGGTTTCGATCATGCAGACCATGAACAGGGCGGACCGACTGGATCCTACCAGCCCGCTTGTTCCCGCTTCGCCCGAGGCGATCCAGGCCTGTATCGCTGCGGGCCTAGAGCGGACGGATCTGCCTTGATTATGTGAAGCGGGGGCGTATTGCGCCCCCTGGACCGGTCCCACTACATTTGACCCACGGAAAGCGGTCAGGGCTGGAACCTGGCCTGGGGGAGCCGGTTAAGACCTTCGGCATAATCGCCAGCCTGGCGCTGCAATGCGAAAGGCTCGCCTGCTGAGTTGTCTTAGCTTGTTGGAAACACGGGCGCGCGCACTATCCCTGTGGGTTGCTGCGGCGCAGCAGAAGGGCTTGCATGCTCTATTCGCTTTATGAACTGGGCCATCTTTCGGTGGCGCCGCTGCGCATCGCGGCTCTGATGCAGTCCTCGATGCTGCGCTCGCCGCTGAACCCGCTGGGCGACACCGAAGCCGGCCGGACGGCTGCGGCCGCTGCTGACCTTTTCGAGTCCATGACGCGCCGCTATCGCAAGCCGGACTGGAACCTGCCGACGACTAAGATCAACGGCGCTGATGTGCCGGTGACGCCGAAGAGCGTTTGGTCGTCGCCGTGGGCGAACATGATCCACTTCGAACGCGACGCTGAGCAGTTGAAGGAAGCCCGCGGCGATCGCGTCGATCCGACCGTGCTGCTGGTCGCGCCGATGTCGGGCCACTACGCGACGTTGCTGCGTGACACGGTAAGCGCGTTCTTGCCGGACCACGAAGTTTACATCACCGACTGGGCCGACGCCCGCATGGTGCCAGTGATCGCCGGACGCTTCGATCTGAACGATTACATCGATCACGTCATGAACATGCTGCGCGCGTTGGGGCCGCAAACGCATGTGGTGGCGGTGTGTCAGCCGGGGCCGGCCGTGCTTGCGGCTGTTGCGCTGATGGCCGAGGAAGACGATCCCTGCACGCCGGCGACGATGACGGTCATGGGTTCGCCGATCGATGCGCGGAAATCGCCGACGGCGCCGAACCTGCTCGCCGAAAAGCGTGATATCGATTGGTTCAAGTCGAACATGATCCACACCGTGCCGGCGCTCTATCCTGGGGCATTCCGGCGCGTCTATCCGGGGTTCCTGCAGCTCGCGAGCTTCATGGGTATGAACCTCTCGCGCCACGTCGACGCGCACTATTCGTACTTCCAGAACCTGGTGAAGGGCGACGGCGACTCCACCGAGAAACACCGCGAATTCTACGACGAATATCTCGCGGTGATGGATCTCTCCGAAGAGTTCTACATCCAGACGCTCGTCGAGATTTTCCAAGAGTATCGCCTCGCCAACGGGACAATGACGCACCGCGGGCGCAAGGTGGATCCGGGCAAGATCACCAAGACGGCGCTGTTGACGGTCGAAGGTGAGAACGACGACATTTCCGGCATCGGCCAAACACAAGCCGCGCACGATATTTGCGCGAACATCCCTGAGCAGATGCGGCGCGACTACATCCAGCCGGGTGTTGGCCACTACGGTGTGTTCTCCGGCCGCCGCTTCCGCACTGAAATCTATCCGCGCGTGCGTGAGTTCATGCGCAACTTCCACTCGAACGCGTCGCGCGGTGTTCGGAAGTTGAAGCTGGTCGGCGAGACCTAAGCTTTCGGTCCGCTCCAGCCGCCAGCTGGATTTTGTTCAGCGAGCGTCATCGTTTTCCCGTCCGCGTGCCGCACGGGCATGGCGCTTGCGTCAAAGCCTTCCAGGCAGCGGACATTGACGCCATAGTGATCCGGCATCGAACGTTTGCGGTGGAACGGATAGATGCCGCAGACGCTGCAAAAATAGTGGCGCGCGATTTTTGTGTTCCACTGGTAGAGCGTGAGCTTGTCGGCGCCCGCGAGCAATGTGAACTTGTCCTCAGCCACGGTTGTCATCAATGCGTTTTTCTTGGCGCAGAGTGAGCAGTCGCACATATAGATGTCGGTGATTTCGGCATCGATTTGAAACTGGACGCCGCCGCAGTGACACGATCCGCGATAGAGAGACATCTTCTCACCTTCTTGCGCAGCTTAACCGCTGAGGCGGGTCGCGTGAATCGCGGCGACGTGGGATTCTTGCGTATGCGCTTCGATTCGCGACAGAAGGTCGAGCCGGGTCAAACCGAGATCGAAACGATCGATGGCCGCCGCGTGCCGGTGAAGCTGATCGTGAACCCGCGCGCGCGGCATGTGTCCGTGCGCATCGATCCCACGCGCCGCGAGGCGATCGCGACGGCGCCTTCAAAGCGGCATTTGAAACATGCGGCGCAATTCGCGGCCGAGCGTGCGGGCTGGATTGCGCAAGAACTCTCGCGGCTGCCGCGCGGCGTTTCGCTGGCGCCGGGTTCTTTCGTGCCGCTGCGCGGGGTTGAGCACGAGCTTGTCTATAAGCACGGTCGCAAGCCGGCGTGGATCGAGGAAGATCTGTTGCCGCGCTTGGTCGTGCAGGCGCCGGATGTGGCGCTGTTTGAAGGCCGGGTGCTGCGCTATCTGAAAGACCAAGCGCGGCAGGACCTGATCGATCGCGTGGCTCATCACGCGGTGACGCTTGGCGTGAAGCCCGAGCGCATCCAGGTGAAGGAGCTGCGTTCGCGTTGGGGATCGTGCTCCGTCGATGGCGTGCTCTCGTTCTCATGGCGCGTGGTGATGGCGCCGCCGTTCGTGCTGGATTACCTCGCGGCGCACGAAGTGGCTCACCTCCGGGAGATGAACCACTCGCGCCGCTTCTGGGCGCTGGTGAAAAAGTGCATGCCGGATTATGAGGCCGGCCGCGACTGGCTGCACGAGAACGGCTGCAAGCTGCACGCCGTGGGCATGGCGCGCTAAGCTTTCGTCGGCGCCAACATGCGCTTCAGAACGCCGTCGCGATCGACCAACGCATGCTTCAATGCTCCCAGCACATGCAGGGTGATCGCGCCGATGAGCGCCCAGCGGCCAATCGCGTGCAGCACCTCAGCAAATTCGTGGATAGCGTCATTGCGCTCCGCGAAGGGGCTCGCGATTGAGAAGATGTCGAACACATTGATGGCGCGGCCACCGGACCAAACTGCAAGCGGGCCGGAGATCACCTGAATGAGAATGGCGAGCAGGAGTATTTGGTGCGTGGCGCTCGAAAGAAACTTGAGCGCCGGCGCCTGTTCAGGCGGCGTAGGGCGAGGTTGTGCGTAGCTGGCGAACACCCGCGCTAACAGGATGAGCGCGACAGAGGCGCCGAACGAGATGTGCAGTCCCATAAGCGCCGCGCGCGCTTCGCGATCACCGGCTTCGCCGGCGAAGTCGGCCTGAAAACCAGTCACGAGCATCACGACAACGGCGATGGCCGCAAGCCAGTGGAGGCCGATAGAGAGCCAGCCATAACCGCTCTTGGTGTTCGTCCATTGCATCGCGATGTCCTTGTCGAAGCCGCCGCACATCATGCCCGCGACTTCGACAAGGGCAAGGCGTCCTTAGTTTGCGCGCAGTGACGCAGCGTCGTGGTAAGCGCCGTTCAGCAGCACGGCGCGCGTCCGCATCGCATTTGCAATATCTGTTGTCGGATCGGCGTCAACGAAGACGACATCTGCTTCCATGCCGCGCGCGAGGCGGCCGATGCGATCTTCCATGTGCAGGGTTTCAGCGGCGTCGCTTGTCGCCATGCGCAAGACGTCCCAGGCGGGGATGCCGGCGTCTTGGTGCAGGCGCATCTCGGCGATCGTATCATAACCGGGCGAGACGAACGGGTTGGCGAGATCGGTGCCGATGGTGAGCGGCACGCCGGCTTCGTGTAGCATGCGCGCAAAGCGCTGAATCTTAGGCCATACTGCGCGAGCGCGCGCATAATGCTCGGGTTGCCAGCCGACGTCGAAGCGGAATATGCGCCAGTTTTCGCGCACCAACGGGTGGACGAATCCACCGCCGGCGTCACGGACGCTCTGGTCATCGCCCCAGAAAGTCTTCTGGAAGACGACGAGGGTGAGATCGACCGTTACTTGATGCTCGGCCAGCACGCGGATCAGGCGGGTGATTTCGGGGCTGTCGAGATCGGCGCGCTCCCACCATTCGTAGAATGCGTGGCCTGCGGTTTCATCGGCGCCGCGATAGCCTTCGCGCGCCGATACCGGAAGGGAATCCGGGCTGATCGGCATGGCGTGCACGATGGCGTCGACGCCGAGCTCTGCGGCGCGGTCCCAGCTGATGGCGCCGGTGTGCGTGATCGCTTCAAGTCCGTGCCGGTGCGCCGCCTCTACGCCTGCGGTGAACTGCGCTTCGTCGAGTAGGTGATAGAGTTTGATGTAGGCCATGCCCGCCTCGGCCTGACGGGCCACTGCCGCTTCAATGCTGGCGGTGTCGGTGACGGCGAGCGTGAGTCCTTCGAACGGCATCGTGTCGAGAATTTCTCCCGCTGCACGCTGCGCGGGACCCAGGAGCGCGCCGCTGCGCACACGTTCGTTGTAGGCGACATTCGCCGCCGTGGCGCCGCCGGGATTGCGGATCGTCGTGACCCCGAAGGAAACGAGCGTTCGCGCATTGTGCGCAGTGATGTCATCCTCGGAGGTCGCGCGGATGACGGGTGTTCCGTTCTCAACCGCGACGTCGAGGCGACTGAGCGTGATGTGCGCGTGTGTGTCTATGAAGCCTGGTAGCGCGTAAGCGCCGCTCATGTCGTGACGGCGATCGGCGGGAATATTGGAGGGGCCGTCGCCGCGCCCAGTAGCGAGAATACGGCCGTTGGCGACGAGCATAAAGGCGTCGTCGATCCGCGTTTCGGTGGCCGGGTCGAGCAGGGTGAAGTTGGTGTAGAGCTGGGCGTCAGCGGGCGGTGGTGTTGTGGCGCAAGCGCTGAGCGCGAGAAAAGTCGCGGACGCTAAGAGCGCGCGCAGACGGGATGGCAGCATGGGTAGCCTCCGAGCAGATGTTTCGCTGCTCAGTGGCCGCCGGCCCCGCTGCTGGATGCAGGCGGGGCCGGTTTGCTTGTCATCAGGGCTGAGCGCCGCCCGCTGGAGGCACGCCAGGTCCGATGTGCTGGTTGAAGAAGGCCAGCGATTCCGTCAGCACCGTCCGCCACGCTTCGCCATTACGCGGTGATGCGTAGTGGTCGATGTCCTCGAGCGTGATGAGGCGCGTCGGCTTGCCTGCGCGTTCCATGGCCGCGACCATCAACTGGCTCTGTGCGATCGGCACGGTGATGTCTTCATCGCCGTGGATGATCAGAAGCGGCATCCCCACGCGGTCGGCGTTTTGCGCGGCCGAAACCGCATCGAGGCTGGCGTCGTCGCGGTTTGGATCGCCGATGGCGTCGGTCCAGTATTGGTACGACACCGAGCGTGAGCCGCCGCCGCCTCCGCCGCCTTGGACATCGTTCCGCTCGCCACTGCGGACCCAGCGCAGCATCGCGCGAAGATCCGAGACGCCAGCGCCCGCCACCGAGCATTTGAAGATGTCGGCGTTCATGAACGACGCGGTGAAGGCGACGTAGCCGCCGTAAGACCAGCCAGTGATGCAGATTCGGTTTGGATCGGTGATGCCGGACGAGATGAGGTGGCGCGCGGCGTCAGCCACGTCCTCCTGCATGCGCTGACCCCACTGGCCATGACCGGCGACGACGAATGCACGGCCGAAGCCGCCGCCGCCGCGGAAGTTTGGCTGAAACACCGCATAGCCCTGGCTCGAGAAGCCGAGTGCGAACGGATCGTATCCCCAAACGTCACGGCCTTCGGGGCCGCCGTGTGGAACGACGATTGTCGGCAAGTTGCGGGCCTGATCGCGCGTGACGCCCGGCGGCAGCCACAAATAACCCCACTGCTGCTGACCATCGGACGTCGTGTAGTTGACGACGTGCTGCGTCGGCAGCAATGCGCGATTGACGCCACTACGCTGCGAGATGATCGCATTCAGCGACCGCGCTTCGTGGTTGTACATGTAGTAGGTGCCGAGATCCTGCGGGCCGTCAGTGTAGATCAGCCAGCGATTGCCGTCGTCGGAGCGGTCTATCAGGCGGATATTGACCTGATCCCCCAGCGCTTGATTGATGGCGGTCCACCGATCGGCGAAAGCTGGGTCTTTGGCTTCGCAGGTCCAGCGATAAGCCCACCAGCAAGCCGCTTGGAGAACGTTGTTGGCGGTGTCCAGTTCGGCATCGGTGATGTCAAACTGCGGGTTGGTTTGGATCGTCTCGGTGTACTGGCCCGAGGCGGCGTCATACACATAGAGCCCGCTCGTATCCTGGCCCTCGCGGCGCGCGAGTACGAAGACTTGGCCGGGTTGCGTTGCCGCGCCGACCGGTTGGAAGTCAGGGCCGGAATTGGCGGCGGCGGCGCCGCTGAAGCGGGCGATTTCCGTCCAACTGCGTTGGCCAGGACCGCGGCGCAGCCACGAATAGCCGCGACCGTTTTGGACGCTGTCCTGGCGCAGAACCGGTGTCCCGTTGACGTCCACGATCCAGTTGAAGGTGAAGAGCGTGCCGTTCTCGACGCGCTCCCATGCCGCGGTGTTGACATTGACCTTGCGCAGCTCAGCGCCGCCTTGCGTGGGCACGATGAGCAGGATGTTGTCATCGTCACGAGGCAAGTCGCTGATGATGCCCGCATCGATATATTGAGAGAGCGCCGACGGATCGTAGAGCTGTGTCGTGTTTGAGCCGTCGAGATTGGTCGCGTAAATGCGCGTGTTGGTTTCAAACCCGTCATCGACGCGCCGATTTCGGATGCTTGCCGATGCATTGTAGACAACGCGGTTGCGCTGGATCAGCCGGAAGACGATCCGCGAGTTGCTGGCGAAGCCAACTTGGCTGAGCTCCAGACTTTGATCCGCGCGGGCGCGTTGGATGGCGGCGGGTTGCCGCGTTTGCATGTTCACCACGAGCAGTGTGTCGCCCACGTCGTCGCGGCGGATGACTGCGAGATGGTTGCCGTCTGGTGACAAGGTCGCGCCGCGGAACTGATCGTAGCCGAGGAACCAGTCGAGAGGTGCGCGCGCGCCTTGCTGCTGAGCGCCGGCAGGTGCGGCGAATGCGAAGGCGGCCGCCAGTAAGGCGAATAGAATACGTTGCATGTCGAACCCCCATAACGCCGTTATTACGGTCGTCTTCGGACCTTGGATTTAACCGCTCAGGCAGGGCTTGTCAGCGAAAGAAGTCAGGCGGGAACCGCGCCGAGATCAGCCCTCGGGGCCAAAATCGAGGGAGCGGTCCTCGTTATCCGGGGGCGGCGCCGGCGGGGCTCCGATAACGGCGCCGATGGGCGCGCCAACGGCAGTCAGTTCCGGCGTCTCCGGATTGGGAACACCGACATCGTAGTCTTCGTCGCGCGGCAGCTGCAGGGGGCGAACCGGCGTATTGCGCAGCGCTGTCTGCATGAACTGCGCCCAAATCTCGGCCGGTAGCGACCCCCCGGTGACGCGCGCCGTCTCGCTGAAATTGTCATTCCCGGCCCAGACGCCGGCGACCATGCCGGGAACATAGCCAATGAACCACGCATCGCGATAGTCGTTGCCGGTGCCGGTCTTGCCGCCGACTTGACGACCGTTGATGCGCGCCGCCGTGCCGGTGCCCGCGTCCACCACCCGGCGCAGCATATAGTTCATGTAGCGCAGCGGCCGTTCTTCAATGACGCGCTGGCGGTTCGCTTGCCGGAACGCCCAAACGGTTTCGTTGCTCGAAGCGCGACGGATGCGCGTGACGCCGTGCGCTTCGATGTTGTAGCCCTCGGCGGCCATCGCGCCGTAAGCTTGCGTCATCTCAAGCAGCGTAATCTCCTGCGCGCCGAGTGACAGCGAGTGATAATTGTGGAGTGGAGAGCGCACGCCCAGACGGCGCGCGACATCGATCACGTTCTGGCCGCCGACTTCGTTGGCAACCCGGATCGCGACCATGTTGTAAGACAGTGCGAACGCGCGCGTGAGTTCCGTCGGCCCGTGGAACTCGCGTGTATAGTTTCCCGGCGTCCACGGCTCTTGGCCTTCGATGTAGATGGTGATCGGGGCGTCGTCACGGACGCTCCAGGGCGTGAGGCCGTTCTCCATCGCGGCGAGATAGATGAAGTATTTGAATGAAGAGCCGGGCTGGCGCCGCGCTTGAGTGGCGCGGTTGAATTGGCTCTGATCGTAATCGCGGCCGCCGACGATCGCGCGCACGCCGCCTTCGTCGTCCATTGCGATCAGCGCTGCCTGGCTGATCCGGCGCGCTTCGCCTTGAGCTTCGAGAACGGCGTTGACGGCCTCATCGCCCGCACGCTGGGCGGCGATATCGATAGTTGTTTCTACGACGAAGTCGTCGCGCTGCTGGCCGATCACATCGTTCAGCAGCGGATCGATCCAGTCGCGGAAATAGGAGAGCACGCCCGCCGGATTGCGCCGGCTGATCACGAGTTCTTCCTGCAGCGCCGCTTCGCGTTCGGCGGCGCTGATGAAACCCATGTTGACCATCTCGTCGAGCACTGTCCTTGCGCGATCGCGTGCGGCGGCGATGTCTTGACGCGCGGGATTGAGGCGCGACGGAGCTTTGACGAGCCCCGCAATCATCGCGGCCTGGAGCAGGGTAAGCTCGCGGGCAGGGCGGTCGAAGTAGCGCTCGGCCGCAGCCTCCACGCCATATGCGCCGGCGCCGAAGTACACGCGTGAGAGATAGAGCGCGAGGATCTCGTCCTTGGTGAAGCGGCCTTCCAGCCAAATCGCCATCGCGATTTCCTGGAATTTGCGCCGCCAGGTGCGGTCGTTGGTGAGGAAGAGGTTCTTTGCGAGTTGCTGCGTGATCGTCGAGCCGCCTTGAACAACGCGGCCCGCACGAAGATTCTCGGCCCCGGCGCGCATCATGCCGCCGACATCGACGCCGAAGTGATCGTAGAAGCGGCGATCCTCAATCGCGATAAATGCCTGCGCGACGTAGGGGGGCAATGACGCCAGATCGACCGGCGGCGCGTTCTGAGCGCCCTCGCGCAGGATCACATGGCCGTTGCGGTCGAGGAAGGTGATCGACTGGCTGCCGCGCGCTTCCCAAACATCATCCGTGGAAGGGAGGTCCCAAGTGATGAAGAAAAAGAAGGCGACGATCGCGGCCACGACACCGGCCGCCGCCCAACCGCTCCACACTGCGGCTTCGCGCACTGTACGTGGCCGCTTGATGCCCCGGATGCGGCGCCACATCTCGCCGCCGAAGGCTCGCGCGGCGCCTGTAAAGGCCACCCATTTGGGTTCGATGGCGCGCCACATATCGACGAAGGTGGAGCTGATGCGGTCGCGCATACGGCCGAGCAGGGAGGCCGATGGCTCTTGAGCCTCTTCGCCTGCTCCGGCGCCGCGGAAATAGCCCGGCGGAAGCGGTTCAGCTTCCGGCGTAGCCGGTGGGGAGGGGTCGGCGGTCGGCGGCTCTTCGTGGCTTTCGGTTGCCGCGATAGGCAAATCTTCCGGGATAGGCGGAAGCGCCTCTGGCGGCGGCGGATTAACCGCTTCTGGCTCTTCGAACAGTTCGTCCTGAGGTTCCGAGCCCGTGCTTTCCTCGCGGGGCGGCTCTTTATCGACGTGCGCCTCACCGGACGCTGTTCCACTGGACGCCAGCGCATCGGGCGCGTCACCTTCGCTGACGGGGGGGGCGGGCGCGGGTTCGCCGGCTGCGTTCTCGACAGGCGGCGTCGCCTCATCGCCGTCTTTCGGCGGTTCTGGCGGCGGAGTGTCCTCCGGCCCGTCTGGATCGTTCTCGTCAGCCACCCCGGCTCACCCTCCGCGCTCGCTGGTAGCGCGATTCGACCGCCTCGCCGCCGAGGGGCGGCAGATGCGGGTCTTCGGACGTGGAACGCTTAACGGTAGGGAAAAAGTTCCCCGGCCACTTTCCAGCCCTAATTCTGGGCCGCCGCGCGGCGCTGTGCAACGCCCCGAGGCGCCCGCTTTTTCTTGCCGCAGAGGAAGTGGATCGCCATATTCAGGGCCAGCAGCCGCGGGATTCTCCGCGACTTAGGAGGTTACGATGAGCGATTACCACGCCCAAACGGGATCGGTACCGATCGGGCGCGAAGAAATGGCGATCGATCCAGGTCTTCGCCGTTTTATGCTTGGCGTTTACATGAAAATGGGGCTCGGCCTCGCCTGGTCGGCGGCGCTGGCTTATGTCATCGGCACCGTAACGCCAGTGACGTTGTTCGTGCTCACGCCGCCGGTGGTCTACATCGTGCAGTGGGGCCCGCTGGTCGTCCTGCTCGCTTCAAATTTCTTCATGCGCAACGCGTCGCCCGCGTCGTCCGGCCTCCTCTACTGGACAGTGGTGACGTTGATGGGCGCCGGCTTGGCGTTCTGGGTTGCGGTTGCTTCAAGCGCCGTCAGCGTTGAGACGCTAGGCGGCCGCACCATGACGGTGACGTTCGCGAACATGGCCAAGGCGTTCTTGGTCACCGCCGGCGCGTTCGGTGCGTTGTCACTGTTGGGCTACACCACGAAGCGTAACCTGTCGGGCCTGCATTCGATGTTGGCTATGGCCACATTCGGCATCGCGATCATCGCTGCGCTGAACTTCGCGTTGATCACAACCGGCGTAATCCAAGGCTCGGGCGCGTTCGAGATCGGCATGCAGGTTGTCACGCTGCTCGTCTTCTCTGCTCTTGTGGCGACGCAGACGAACCAGCTGCGTGAAATCTACTTCCACATCGCTCACGATGAACGCGGCCAGGCGGTCATGACGAATTTCGGCGCGTTGAACCTCTACATCGCGTTCGTCACGATCTTCCAAATCATCCTGAGCTTCCTGAGCTCGCGCGAATAACTCGCTCGACGAAGCAGTGCTTCAAGCGCCCCGGCCTCACCGCCGGGGCGTTTTCTTTAGTCGCCCACAACCCGCATCCGCTTGGGCTCCAGCACCGCCAGGACCCGTTCCAACTCGTGCCCGCGGCGAAGCACGCGGCCGTCGACGGCGCGCACGCTGTAAGCGCCATTCTTCCGCGCCTCTTCCGGGCGTTTCTCGATTTGATAGAGCGGCGCTTCGCTTGTCCTGCGGTAGACACTGAACAGCGCACGGTCGGGCAGCGCATCAAGTGCATAGTCGCGCCATTCTCCAGCCGCGACCATGCGGCCGTAGAAGCGGAACAAACGATCCAATTCCGGACGCTCGAAAAAAACGTTGCGTCCGCTCATGCATCCATCCTCATGCTGTTCATAACGCGTGGACAATCAGCAAAGCGCAGAGTGAGAAGTATTACAAATACGGCACAACTCGTTTTCGCCGGATTTTGTGCTTGCCCTCGCCGCATTGGGGCGCAAACCTATCATCGTGGTCGGTCGGAGAAAGGCTCGTACTCCGGTATCCATCAGCCCCCCCAGCCCCCCGGGGTGCGCGCTTCGACCGGCCACGCAGTTTCTCACAAAGCCCGCGATGTTCGCGGGCTTTGTCGCATCTGGGCGTCTGGAAACCCCCTGAAATTGCGGCTTCCGGCACAGCGCGGCGTTCGCAGGGCGATGCACGGCGACGGCGCCGGTGATGTGGACAAGCCATTCGTCGCGTGCAGTGTGTCACTCGTCCAGGCGCCCTTAACCGAAGCGAAAGACCGCGCGGAATCGCCTCAAGTGATTCGGCCGGCCTGTGGATAAGAAGCGGTGGCATTTTCCCCAAATCGACCGTAAGAGCGGCGCTCAATTTTCGGACGGGGATCCAATCCACATGCTGCTGCAGGTCGATGGTCTGCGCAAAACTTTTGGCCGCCGCGTCGCCGTGGATGGCATTGGCTTTGCGCTCGACGTCGGGGAGATCGTCGGTTTCTTGGGTCCCAACGGGGCCGGCAAGACGACCACGATGCGGATGATCGCGGGGTATTTGGAGCCCGACGACGGCGTCGCCAAAATCTTCAATATCGACGTCGCCCAGGAGCGGCGGCGCGCGCAGGAGCGGGTGGGCTATCTGCCGGAAGGCGCGCCGCTCTATGGCGAGATGACGCCGTGGAGTTTTCTGCGCTTCGTCGCCGAGGCGCGCGGCATGTCACGCGAGGCCGCCCGTCATGCGGTGCGCCGCGCCGCTCAGGACGCCCGGCTTGGCGATACGATCGATCGTCCGATCGAGACACTGTCGAAGGGCTATCGCCGGCGTGTGGGCTTGGCGGCGGCGCTTTTGCACGACCCGATGCTGCTGATCCTGGACGAGCCGACCGACGGCCTTGACCCCAACCAGCGTCACGCCGTGCGCGATCTGATCAAGCGGCTCGGCGAAGAGCGGGGGCTCATCATTTCGACGCACTCTCTGGAAGAGGTCGAGGCGGTGTGCACCCGTGCGATCATCATCGATCAGGGGCGCATCCTGGCCGACAAGACGCCGGCTGCGCTCAAGGAAGAGCATGGCAGCCTCGAACGCGCGTTTGCGACGCTGACGCGCGGGGAGGAGCGCGTATGAAGAAGCGTCCTGGCCTCGCGAGCCTTGCCGCCGTCTATCGGCGCGAATTGCTTGCCTACGTCACAACGCCAACGGCTTACGTCTTCGTCGCGGTGTTTCTGTTCTCGATCGGCTTGTTCACGTTCCAGATCGGCGGCTTCTTTGAAGCACGCCGTGCGGACCTGACGCCGTTCTTCGCCTTCCATCCGTGGATTTTCATGGTGTTTCTGCCGGCGGTCGCCATGCGGCTGTGGGCGGAAGAAAGCCGCTCTGGCGCTATTGAATTGCTGATGACTTTGCCGGCGCCAACCTGGTCGCTGGTGCTGGGCAAGTTCTTGGCCGCGTGGAGCGTCGCCGGCGCGGCGTTGGTGCTGACTGTTCCGCTTTGGGCGACAGTGAACGCGCTGGGTTCGCCCGATAACGCGGCAATATTCACCGCCTATCTGGCAAGCTTCCTGATGGCGGGCGCCTACATCGCCATCGGCTCGGTGATGTCGGCGCTGACGCAGGCGCAGATCGTGGCGTTCGTGCTGGCGGTTCTGGTGTCGTTCCTGCTCACGGCGCTGGGTCTGCCGCTGGTGCTCGACTTCTTCTCAGGGATCGTCAGCGGCGGCGTGGCTGAAGGCATCGCCCGTTTCTCGATCCTGCATCATTTCGACGCCGCCCAGCGCGGGGTCGTGGAGTTTCGTTCGGTGTTCTACTTCGTGTCGCTGATCGCGCTCTGTTTGGGCTTCACCGCGCTTGCGGTTGATGCGCGACGGGGGGGCTGATTATGAGCGCACGCCGTTACGCACTCTTTGCCGCTCTGGCGCTGTTCATCGCGTTCATCGCGGCGAACGTGATCGCCAATTCCTGGTTCCGCTCCTGGCGCTTGGACCTGACCGAGAACCAACTCTACTCGATCAGCCGCGGCACGCAGCAGACGCTGGACGATCTGACCGAGCCGGTGCAGCTGACGCTTTATTACTCGCGCGACGCCGCCCGTCCCGTGCCGCAACTGCAGGCGTATGCGTCGCGGGTCCGCGAAATGCTGCTGACGTTCCAAGCGCGCTCACACGGGCGCGTGCGCTTCACGGAGGTGAATGTCGAACCATTCACTGAAGCCGAAGACGCAGCTTCGGAAAATGGCGTGCAGGCGGTTCGCCCATACGAGGGCGCCGACCCGATCTATTTCGGCCTCGTCGGCGCCAACGCCATCGACGATACACGGACGATCCCGCTGTTCGATCCGCAGCGCGAGGCGTTCCTCGAATACGAACTCACGCGCCTGATCTACGAACTTGAGAACCCCGAGCGTACGCGGGTAGCGCTGATCACCTCACTGCCGCTCGATCCCGCCGCCGCCGCCGATCCGCAACTCGGCGCGACGAGCCAATCGGTGTTCGCCACGGAAATGGGCCGCCTGTTGGAGGTGACGAAGCTCGGCCCTGACTTCACCTCGATCCCAGCGGACACCGACGTGCTGGCGATCATCCATCCGGGTGCGCTGTCGCAAGCACAACTTTTCGCGGTCGATCAGTTCATCCTGCGCAATGGCCGTGCGTTCATCGCGCTCGACCCCGCCTCCATGCAGGCGGCGATGAGTTCAACCGGCTTCGATCCGTTCAATCCGGTGATGCCGGCGCCGACGTCGTCATCGCTGGGGCCGTTGCTGGATGCGTGGGGCGTGCAAATGGCGCCGACGGTGGTGCTCGATCTTGAAGGCGCGCTGCCGGTCTCCGTGCAGGACCCGACGACGGGCCAAACCGGCCAAGCGCCGCAACCGCTCTTCTTCCAAGTGCCGCCCGAGCGGCTCGATCGTGAGGACCTGATGACGGCGTGGCTGCGCCGCGGAATCAATTTCGGCCTGTCGGGTGGGCTTACGCGGCGCACGGAGATTGAAGGCGTCACGATTGTGCCGCTGGTGCGCACAAGCGGACGGACGATGCGCTTACCGGCTGAGCAGGCATTGATGCGGCCGTCGCCGCTCGACGTTCTGAACATGTGGCCCGCGAGCGGAGGGCGCGTCGAGAACGTGGCGCTCCGCATTTCCGGCACGCTTTCCACGGCCTTCCCGGGCGGTGCGCCGCCGGCGGAGGATGTGACGCCAGGCGAAACGCCGGAGCCTGGCGCGCCGGCTCAGCCGCCAGCGCAAGAGCCGCAAGCAGAAACGCTCCGCGTGTCCGCGACGCCAGCGCAAGTGGTGGTCGTCGCCGACACGGACTTCCTGGCCGATGACTTCTACGTTGACCCGCAAAGCGGCGGCACGGCGGCTGACAACGCTTCGTTCGCACTGAACGCCATTGACGTGCTGGGTGGTTCGGACGCGCTCGTCTCGTTGCGCTCGCGCGCTCCGGCGCAGCGGTCGATGCGCTTGCTGGAAGACATGGAGCGCGATGCGCAACGCCGGATCGAGAGCCGCCAGCGGCAACTCGAGGCCGACCTGCAGGAGACGCAAGCGCGTTTGCAGGAGTTGCAGGCTCGCGGTCGCGGCTCGGGTTTCTTCGCTGGCGACTTGGGTGCGGAACTCACGCCGGAAGAGCAGGCGGAGGTCGATCGCTTCCGCACGCGTGAAGGCGAAATTCGCAGCGAGCTGCGCGGCCTGGTGCGCGATCTGCGCGGCGACATCGACCGGCTGCAGGCGCTCGTGATCTTCATCAATGTTTGGCTGGCGCCGCTGCTGATCGCGGGCGCTGGGCTATTCTTGTTCTGGCGCCGGCAACGGCGCGGGGGTGCGGGACGATGACGTCTGGCCTTGCTGAACGCCGCAGAGCGCGTTCGCTGACGCTATTCATGATCGCGGGCGCGCTTGCCGCGATCGCGGCTGTGACGGTTGCGATTGAATCGCGCGGCATAGGCGGCTCGAGTTCGGCTGGCCCCGTGCTGCCGGGCATCGAAGAGACGATTGGCGGCGCCCAGCGCATCACGATCACCAGCGCCGAGGCGACTTACCGGATTGAACGGGGTCAGCGAGGCTGGGCGATGCGGGATCGCGACGACTATCCCGTGCTCTCCTCGCGTTTGGCCCAACTTACCCGCGGGCTCGAGGGCTTGCGCTATGTGCGGCGGATGACGAGCGATGAGGCCAAGCATCAACGGCTTGGGGTCACCGATCCGCGCCAAGGCGGACGCGGCATTCTCGTGCAAATCGAGGATGGACGCGGCGCGTTGCTGGTGAATTTGATCATTGGGGTGGAGACGAGCGGGACGTATGTGCGCCGTCCCGACGATCCCCAAACGTGGTCGGTGGAGGGCGATCTGCCGCCATTGCGCGATGTCGCGTCGTGGATGGATCTGCGGCCGATGAATCTGGGCGCCGAGCGTTTGGCGCGAGTAGAGATCATGCCGGCCGAAGGCCGCGCTTACATTCTGGCGCGGGACAGTGCGGAGCAGCCCTGGCGTATTGCTTCGCCTGCGTTGGCGGCTCTGGCGCAATCGAGCGTCACCGCGACGGCCGAACGCCTCACCCAATTGCAGCCAATCGATGTGCGCACGGCGCCGGCGATCCAAGGCGCGCCGCGCGCGCGTGTGCGGGCGACGACGTTCGACGGTATTGTCATCGATGCTGAGTTGATCCCGAGCGATGATCGCGTCTGGGTGAAGCTGGTCGCGAGAGCGAACACGCCCGAGCAGGAAGCAGCGGCGGTGGCGCTGAACACGCCGGCTTCCGATTGGGCATATGCGCTGAGCGATATGGAAGTGGAGGCATTAGCGCCTCCTCTGAGCCGGCTTGTGCCAGGTGCTGAGTAATCAGTAGCGGCTAGGGCGGTGGGTGTAGGCGGCGGCGAGGATGCGGCCGCCATTCGGTTCTTGGACAAGGATGGCGCATTCGGGTTGGCAGCGCGGCCGCTCGTGCCAAACGCCTGCGCCGTTCCAAGTGCCGACACGCTCGATCCAACGAACGAGATTGTAGTGCGGAACGCTGCGGTTGCGATTGACGCCGCCGGCGACGACGACCGTGACCGGGCCCGGATCGTACGCCAGCATCCAGACGTCGGCGTCGGTGGTCGTCGCGCCTGAACCAATAGTGGCGCGCGCGCGCCCGTTGCGGAACATGGTCAGCGAGACATCGGGCGAGCCCGGGGGCCAACCCACCCGGCGCGCGTCGTCATAGGTGGCGCGCGCTTCATCCCAGTCCGATGCGCTGATCGTGCGGGCGCCATTGACGACGAGCTGCGGTGTGAAGCGGCCGCGCACGCGCAGCGTCTGCGAATAGGAGCGTTGTCGCTCGGCGAATTCAGGTTGCGCAAACGTGTCGTGCCAACCGAGATAATCCCAGATGCCGACCGGGAAGGTGAGGGCCAGTACGTCATCCTCGCGCGAAAACATGCCGAGCAGGCGGTTCGCGCGCGGGCACTGGGAGCAGCCCTGGCTGGTATAGAGTTCGACCACAGCGGCCGCACGGCGGCCCTGGGTCTGGCCGAGCGCAGGGGTTGCGGTCGCCGCCACGGCGAAGGCCAGGGCGGCGAGGAACCGGACGATCATGCGCCCAACCATGCAGGCCCCGCCGCCCCGGTTCGAATCAAACCGTTGTGACGGGGCCGTCTAGGCTCAGCCTTTGGCGAGACCGCGCAGGACATAGTGCAGAATTCCCCCATTTCGGAAGTATTCTACCTCGTTCTCGGTGTCGATCCGGCACTGGACCTCGACCTCGTCGATCTTACCGCCTGGGCGGGCAATCTTGAGTACGACCTTCTGCCGGGGACCGAGTTCTGCGACACCAGAGATCGAGACGGTTTCGGCGCCGGTCAGGCCGAGGCCGGCCCAGCTTTGTCCATCCACGAACTGGAGCGGCAACACACCCATGCCGATCAGGTTCGAGCGGTGAATGCGCTCGAAGCTCTCCGCAACGACGGCGCGGACGCCGAGGAGTGTGGTGCCTTTGGCCGCCCAGTCCCGCGATGAGCCAGTGCCGTATTCCTTGCCGGCGAAGATGATGAGTTCGCGGCCTTCCTGCTTGTAGCGCATGGCGGCGTCATAGATGAACATGCGCTCGCCCGAGGGCTGGTGAATGGTGAACCCGCCCTCGACGACAGAGCCGTCGTCGTTTTTCACCATTTGGTTCTTGATGCGGATGTTGGCGAAGGTGCCGCGCATCATGACTTCGTGGTTGCCACGGCGTGCGCCGTAGGAGTTGAAGTGTGTCTGCGCGACGCCGTGTTCGGTGAGGTAAGCGCCGGCGGGGCTGGCCTTCTTGATCGAACCGGCGGGGCTAATGTGATCGGTGGTGATGGAGTCGCCGAACAAGCCAAGCACGCGCGCATCGACGATATCTTTAGGCGGCGTCGGCGTCATGCTCATGCCGACAAAGTAGGGCGGGTTCTGGACGTAAGTGGATTTCGCATCCCACGCATAGGTGCGGCCGGCGGTGATCTTGATGCCTTGCCAGTGTTGGTCGCCGGCAAAGACGTTTCCGTAGCGCTCGGCGAACATTTGCGGCGTAACCGCAGTGCGGACGGTTTCTTCGATCTCGGCGTTCGACGGCCAGATATCGCGCAAAAACACGTCTTTCCCGTCCGAGCCTTTGCCGAGCGGTTCAGTCTCGAGGTTCACATAAACCGAACCGGCGAGCGCGTAGGCGACAACGAGCGGCGGCGATGCCAGATAGTTGGCGCGCACGTCCTGGTTCACGCGGCCTTCGAAGTTGCGGTTGCCGGAGAGGACCGAGGCGACAACGAGATCGTGTTCCGCAACGGCGGCGGAAATGGGCGCAGGCAGCGGGCCGGAATTGCCAATGCAAGTGGTGCAGCCGTAGCCGACGAGGTTGAAGCCCAGCGCGTCGAGATCGTCATCGAGGCCGGATTTTTTGAGATAGTCGGTGACAACCTGGCTGCCGGGCGCAAGTGACGTCTTCACCCAGGGTTTGACGTTGAGCCCCTTCTTGCGGGCATTGCGGGCGACGAGGCCGGCGGCCAACATCACGCTCGGGTTCGACGTATTCGTGCACGAAGTGATCGCGGCGATCACGACGTCGCCATGGCCGATGTCGTGGTTCGAGTCCGCAACCGGCGCGCGCTTCCTCAGTTCCGCGCTCTTGCGGAATTCGTCGGTCATCACTTTGGTGAAGCCTTCGGCTACGCCGCCAAGCACGACGCGATCTTGCGGACGCTTCGGTCCGGCAAGCGAGGGGCGCACATCGGCCAGCGAAAGCTCGAGCGTGTCGGTGAATTCCGGCTCTTCATCGGTGCGCCAGAGGCCTTGCTGTTTGCAGTACGCTTCAACGAGCGCGACGCGCGCTGGATCACGGCCCGTAGCCGTCAGATAGGCGATCGTCTTGTCATCAACCGGGAAGAAGCCGCAGGTCGCGCCGTATTCGGGAGCCATGTTGGCGATGGTGGCGCGGTCTTCGACGCTCATGGTCGCGAGGCCAGGACCATAGAATTCGACGAACTTGCCGACGACGCCCTTCTTCCGCAGCATCTGCGTGACGGTGAGCACAAGGTCGGTGGCGGTCGCGCCTTCCTGCAGCTTGCCGGTCAGGCGGAAGCCGATGACTTCCGGGATCAGCATCGAGATCGATTGGCCGAGCATCGCTGCTTCCGCCTCGATGCCGCCAACGCCCCAACCGAGAACGCCGATGCCGTTGATCATGGTGGTGTGAGAGTCGGTGCCGACCACGGTGTCAGGATAGGCGAAGGTTTCACCGTCGATCTCCCGCACCCAAACCGATTGGCCGAGATATTCGAGGTTCACCTGGTGACAGATGCCCGTGCCGGGCGGAACAACGCGGAAATCTTGAAACGCTTGTTGGCCCCAGCGCAGGAATTGGTAGCGCTCGACGTTGCGTTCGTACTCAAGTTCGACGTTCTGTTTGAACGCGCCGGCGCTGGCGAAGTGATCGACCATGACCGAGTGGTCGATCACGAGATCGACCGGCACGAGCGGATTGATCTTTTCCGGATTGGCGCCGAGCTTGGCGGCGGCGTCGCGCATGGCGGCGAGATCGACGACTGCGGGAACGCCGGTGAAATCCTGCATCAGCACGCGCGCGGGGCTGAAGGCGATTTCGACCTCGTTCTTGCCGCGATTCACGAGCCACGAGGTCATCGCCAGAATGTCGGCCTTTTTCACCGCGACGCCGTCTTCGGTACGCAGGAGATTTTCGAGCAGCACCTTCAACGAGATCGGCAGCTTCGAGATATCGCCGAGGCCGTTGGCGCTCGCCGCTTTGAGATCGAAATAAGTGAAGGTCTTGCCGCCCGCGTTCAGCGTGCTGCGGGCGTTAAATGAGTTCAGAGATGGCATGTGTGTGCATCCGGCTTGAGTAGCTTCAGAGATGCAAACGCGTTGGGGAGCGCCCCAAATCCGGAATCAAACCGGGCGCGCGGCAAGGCTTATGTAGCGCCGTTTTATGAAGGCGCAATTGACTGACTGGATTCCCTCGCCCCGCCGCAGGCGGGGGAGGGTAAGGGAGGGGGAAGACTGCGAATGGTTCGCAGTTACGGCGTCCCCGTCCGGTCGTCTTCGGCGACATCCCCCGCTGCGCGGGGCGAGGAGCGATTGAACAATCGCCCGCCGCGGCTCTTGCGCCAGCGGAGCAAGAGCCAGACGAGCGGGATCAGCACGATCGCGAACGGGATGAGCGCGGCGATGATGGTGATGATGGCGGCAAAGCCCGCGACGATGATGCCGAGGAAGTTCGCGAACGCCTGACGCAGCGGCTCAAGCGTGTTGCTGCCCGCGGCGCGCGGTGACGAACGGTACGTCAAGGTGAGTTCGGACATTGAAACGCGGGTGCGCATCACCGCGAGAGCGGACTGCACAGCGTCGATCTCCCCCTGCACGCGCGCCAGTTCGCGTTCGACTTCAAGCAGGTCTGCCAAGCGGCCGGGACGGGAGCGCAGCAATTCCTGCAAGCGATCGCGCAGAGCGGTTTGTGCGCGCAGGCGCGCTTCGGTGTCGACGATCTGGCGCGTCAGGTCTTCGGAACTGGTGTTCTCGGAGACGATGCGGCCGCCGGCGTCGTCAGCTTGCTGCGCCATGCCGGCTTTGAAAGTGCTCAGCCAGTTCGGCTCGCCGCGAAGCGAGACGTAGCCTTCCATGTAGCTTTGCGGGTCGCCGCTGCGGTGTGAGGTGATGAGCTGGCAGAGGCGCGGGCCGGCGGTTTGGCAAGCCTCGATATGGCGGTCCATGACGCCGGTGAGTCGGTCGCTCGGAATTTCGAGGCCAAGCGAATAGCTGTAGGCGAGATAGAGGATCGGCGCCGGCCCGGCGGGTTGGCTGGGGGATGTCGCAGTGTTTTGGCTGCCGGCGTCGACGGGTGCGGGCGGCGCGGCGGGCGCAGCGCTTTCCTCGGCCATTTCGGCGCGGCCTTGGGCCATGTCGGCCATACCTTCATAGGCGGCGCCGGCCGGCGCTTCCGCTGTCATCTCGGCCTGACCGCAGGCGGTCAGCGCCGCAGCGCAGACCAATCCAATCCACAAACGACGCATAGCCGCACCTCCCTCCGCTCCACCAAGCGCGGCTTGGCGGATCGTGCAACCCTTTCTAGAACCGGGGCCGCATTATGAGCGCCCGCGGACCTTTCCAAGACAGAGCATCGCTCCGCGTTGAAGCGCTGACGCTTTCGCGTGGCGGGCGGGCGCTGTTTGAAGATCTGAGCTTTGCAGCCGACCCTGGCGCCTATGTCGAAGTGCAAGGCTCGAACGGTTCGGGGAAGACGAGCCTGCTGCGTGCGATCGCAGGATTGCTACGGCCCCGCGCCGGCGTGATCGCCATCGAGGGTGTCGATGAGCCGTCCATCGCGCTGCATTACATCGGCCACGCCAACGCGCTGAAGCGCGAAGCGAAGGTGCGCGAACATCTCCATTATTGGGCGGGTTTGTTCGGTGGTGCGCCGAGCGAGGACTTCGCTTCGAAGATGCTCGATCTAGGCCGCGTGCTGAATCTGCCGGTGCGGGTGCTGAGCCAGGGGCAAGCGCGGCGGCTGGCGCTCGCACGCCTGATCGTGGCGCCGCGGCCGATTTGGCTGCTGGATGAACCCGCGGCCGCTCTCGATGCTTCAGGCAAGGCCGTGCTGAACGAATTGATCGCCTCGCACCGCGCAAGCGGCGGGATTGTCGTGGCGGCTTTGCATGAGCCGCTTGGCGCGCCGCCATCGCAAACGCTCCGCGTGTCGCAATGAGCCCCTTCGCTGCGACTTTCCGGCGCGAGCTTGCTTTGCTTTGGGCCGGCGGCGGTGCGTTGGCGCCGTTGGGCTATTTCTTCGGCGCGACCATGCTGGTGCCGCTGGCGATGGGACCGGATCGCGCTTTGCTGGAGGTAGCCGGGCCGCCGCTTGTTTGGATTGCGGCGGCGCTGGCGATTCTGGCGATGTTGGAGCGGCTGTTTCAGGCGGACCTCGAAGACGGCTCGCTTGACCAGATGCTGCTATCTCCCGCGCCGCTGGAATTGATCGTGTTCGCCAAAGGCGCAGCGCTTTGGGTGGCGATCGGATTGCCGTTGGCGATCGCCGGGGCGCCGGTGGCGATTGCGTTGCAGGCGCCACTGGAGCGCGTGCCGCTGATTGTGGCGAGCTTGGCGCTGGGAACGGCGGCATTTGCGGGGGCAGGGCTCATCGGCGCGGCGCTGACGGCGAGCGTAAAGCGCGCGGGCGTCTTGCTGGCGCTGATCGTGCTGCCGCTGTTTGCGCCGCCTATCATCTTCGGGGCGTCAGTCGCCTCCGGCGAGGAGGTCGTCGCTGCGTTTTCAATCCTGGCTGGCTGTGCCTTGGCGGGCGTAGCGCTCGGGCCAATCGTTGCCGCTGCAGCCCTAAGGCTACAGGCCGAATGACCGCATTGCCTTTGCTCTCAAACCGCGATTGGTAGCGCCCGCGATGTTTGCCTTCCTCGCCAATCCCGCGCGCTTCATGGCGTTTTCGGCTTGGGCCGCGCCGGTGCTGTTTGCCGGCGCCCTCATTTTGTTCGCGACCGGCATCCCGTGGGCGCTGTTCTATTCGCCGCCAGACTACCAAATGGGTGACACGGCGCGGATCATGTACATCCACGTGCCTGCCGCTTGGTGGTCGATGGGCGTGTTCGCGTTCATGGCCGGCGCGAGTTTTATCAGCATCGTGTGGCGCCATGTGCTCGCCGATGTCGCCGCGCGTGCTGCGGCGCCTGTGGGCGCGGTGTTTGCCGCGATCTGCCTCATCACTGGCTCGCTTTGGGGAGCGCCCACATGGGGCACTTGGTGGGAGTGGGACGGGCGCATGACGTCGATGCTCGTGCTGTTCGTGACCTATCTCGGCTACATCGCGCTTTGGTCAGCGATCGAGGATGAAGAGCGGGCGGCGCGATTGGCGGCGATCCTCTGCCTCGTCGGCGCGATCAATTTGCCGATCGTGAAATTCTCAGTCGATTGGTGGAGCACGCTGCATCAACCGGCCAGCATCATGAGGAGCGGCGGCTCGGCTATTCATGCTGAAATGCTTGGCCCATTGCTGACGATGGCAGGCGCCTACCTGCTGCTGTTTGGCGCGCTGACCTTGATGAACATGCGCTCCGCGATCTTCCGCCGCCGCGTTGAGAACGCCGAACTGCGTAAGGCGCAATCATGATCGAGGGCGGCTGGGAATTTATCTGGCCCGCTTACGGCGTGGCGCTGGGGTCGCTGGCGGTGCTTGCGGTCGTCGTCCTCGCGCGTTTGCGGGCTTGGGAGCGCCGCGCGCGCGACCTGGAAAAGAAGCCGTGAGGCTGATCGCGTTCGTCCCGCTTGCGGCGCTGTTGGCGCTTGTGGGCGTCAGCATTTTCCTGCTGACCCGCGAGGGCGAGCGCAATCGATTCACCGAGGGCATGATCGGCCAACAGGCGCCCGCCTATGCGCTGGCGCGCCTTGATAGCGAGGCGCCGCCGCTGACAGGCGAAGAGCGGCAGGGGCGCGCGTACGTCATCAATCTCTTTGCGTCCTGGTGCACGCCATGCCGCGCCGAGCACGCCCAGCTGATGGCCCTGCAGCGCCAGGGCGTTGATATTGTCGGCATCGCCTACAAGGATCGGCCCGAGGCGTCGGCTGCATTCCTTGCGGAATTGGGCAATCCGTTCGCCGACGTAGGGCTTGACCCTGAGGGGCGCTTCGGCCTCGAGATCGGCGTCACCGGCGTGCCGGAGACGTTCGTCATCGGCCCAGACGGCGTGATCCGCGCCGCCTACCGGGGCCCTCTCACTGATGAAGGGGTGCGCGACGTGATCTTACCAGCGTTGCGTTAGCCGCGTTGCTTTCGCCCGCGCGCTTTTCCGCCTTCCTTGGCTTTCTCCGCGGCTTTCTCACGTGAACGCCGTTTCGCGAGTTTCTTCTGCTCACGCTCGGCTTTCGTCGCGGCTTTAGCCGCAGCGTCGTCGGCGAGTTTCGTGAGCTTGGTCAACGTGCCGACTAGCGAGCGCGCTTTCGTGCGTGGCAGCAAATCGAGGATGGCGGCGTCGGCGGCGCGCGCGTGTTGTGCGGTGGCGGAGAGCATCGTACCGCCGGCTTGGCCAAGTAGCACCGAATAAGCGCGCCCGTCTGAGGTTGATGGCGTGCGCACAACCCAACCTCGCGCCTCCATCTTTGCCATCGTGTCAGCGAAGGTCGAGCGATCGACGCCGACGATGCGGCCCAAGTCACTTTGGCTGAGGCCGGGCTGCTCGGATATTGCAGCGAGGATGATGAACTCGCGCAGTTTGATCGTATCGCCGACCAATTGCGTGAAGCGGTCGGCCGCAAGCTGCTCCGCGCGATGCAGCAGATGGCTGGGCGAGCCTGCCAACTTGAACTGTTCGGATTCGCCGGAATCCGGTGTCGACC
Organism: Hyphomonadaceae bacterium; assembly: GCA_050184605.1. Taxonomy (GTDB): domain Bacteria; phylum Pseudomonadota; class Alphaproteobacteria; order Caulobacterales; family Aquidulcibacteraceae; genus Vitreimonas. The sequence goes on from JBFXAE010000001.1 coordinate 668,940, forward strand.
GCGCCATTGTGTGCCGCCTCAAACGCGAGCGGAGATTAACGGCGCGATCAGCGCGATCAATCATGCGTTCGAGCATTGTTCGCCATAGAGGCGAAATTCAGCCGGAAATCGGCGCCGTTAGGCGCCAGGCGCCTCCGTCGCGGCCTTCTCCTCTTCGTCCTCTTCCTTGTGGTGCTTCAGCACAATCGGCGTGTTCAGCGCGGCGAAGGCGATGAAGGCGGGATAGGTGAGGATGGTGCGGACGTTCAGCCAGACGTCAAAATTACCATTGGCTTCGTTGTAGTAGTAGCGCAGCACTTCGTTCAGCACGGCGACGAGCACATAAAAGGCGGCCCAACGCAGCGCGAGAATATTCCAGATCTTGTCTGGCAGATTGAAAATGTGGCGGAAGAAGAGCTTCCAGACGTTCTGCCCGATAGCGAGCGAGAACAGAATTGCTGCCGCGTAGAAGAGGAACGTGAAGGTGAACTTGATCTGGATGATCGCCGGATCGTGCAGCAGGATGGTGAGGCCGCCAAAGCCGGTCACCAGCACGCCGGTGACGATCAGGATCGGCGGGATCTTGCCGCGCCGGAATTTGCAGTATGCGATCGCCGTCAGCACCGCGACGATAAACACGCCTGTCGCGATGTAGATCGCTTCCGCTTTCGTCGCTTCGATGCGGAAGAGCACGTTATAGGTGACGACGAAGACCAGGATCGGCCCTAGGTCGATCCAGAGTTGGCCGGCGCTGTCGGTCGCCCTTTTTGGCTTGGTTGCGTCGAGGGCGGTCAGGTCTTCGCTCATGGCTCCTGATACGCGGAAACCGGGGCGGCGGACTAGCGGCTTGCGCTGAAGCGGTTTCCCGGGCGAAATCAGGCCTTGGAGGAGGGGATTATGCGGGGAACAATGATCGTGGCGGCGCTGCTGCTCAGCGCGTGCGCCAGTGCGCCAGCAGCCACCGGTGAGGCCGCGCCAGCGCTTTCGCCGCAGGAAATCCTGGATCAGTCACCCGCCTCCGATTGGCGCCCGCTCGATCCTGAGAACACGCTCTACATGGATTTGCCGCAGGGACGCGTGATCATCGAACTCGCGCCGCAATTCGCGCCGAACCACGCCGCCAACATCCGCACGCTGATCCGCGCCGGTTTCTTCGACAACAGCGCCATCCTGCGCTCGCAGGACAATTACGTCGTGCAATGGGGCCGGCCCGATGGCGACGAAGCGCCACGCGGAGCGGCTGCCGAGACTGTCGCGGGTGAGATCAGCGTGCCGTCAGGCAGTGTGCCGTTTTCGCGTTTCGTCGATCCGGACACCTATGCAGCGCAGGTCGGTTACAGTGATGGTTTCCCAGTCGCGCGCGGCGGGGGCCGCACTTGGCTCGTGCACTGCTACGGCATCGTCGGCGTTGGACGTGGCGAGGGATTGGATAGCGGCAGTGGTGACTCGCTCTACGCCGTGAACGGTCAGATGACGCGCAACCTCGATCGCAACATTACGCTTGTCGGGCGCGTCGTTCAGGGCATGGAGATTCTCTCGACGATGAAGCGCGGCACGGGGCCGCTCGGCTTTTACGAAACGGCGGAAGAGCGCACGCCAATCCGCACTGTCCGCTTGGCGGCTGATGTGCCGGCGGCGGAGCGCACCAATCTTGAGACGTTGCGGACCGATAGCGCGACGTGGGCGCGGCTGGTGGATTCACGCCGCACGCGCCGGGACTCATTCTTCAGCGCGAACCCGGTGAACCGGCTCGGCGTCTGCAACATCTCGGCGCCGGTGCGCGCGGTGCGGGCGGGTTAGTTCAAGCCGACCAGCGCGCGCGAGAAGCTTGCGGCGTCGAATGGCTGCAGGTCTTCGGCTTTCTCGCCGACGCCGATGAAATGAATCGGAATCGCATGACGCTGGGCGACGGCGACCAGCACGCCGCCCTTGGCGGTGCCGTCGAGCTTGGTCATGACGAGGCCGGTGATTTCCGTCACTGAGCGGAAGTTTTCGACTTGGCTGAGCGCGTTCTGGCCGACTGTGGCGTCGAGCACGAGCAGCGTTTCGTGGGGTGCGTTTTCATCGATCTTGCGCATGACGCGGATGATCTTGGCCAGTTCGGCCATTAACTCGGCTTTGTTCTGAAGCCGGCCGGCGGTGTCTATGAGCGCCACATCCGCGTTTTCTTCCTTTGCGCGCTTCACGGTTTCGAACGCGACCCCGGCGGCGTCGGCGCCCTGGGTTGAGGCGACAAAGCTCGCGCCGGAGCGATCGGCCCAAACCTTGAGTTGTTCGATGGCCGCGGCGCGGAAGGTGTCGGCGGCGCCTATGACAACCTTGGCGCCCGCATCAGTCAGGTTCTTCGCGAGCTTGCCGATTGTGGTGGTCTTGCCGGAGCCATTGACCCCGATGACCAGCACGATCCGCGGCTTCACGCCATCGGTGAGATCGAGCGTGGCTTCGCGTGGTTTCAGGATGCGCGCGACTTCGCCAGCAAGCGCTTCGCGTGCATCGGCGGCGCCGTTTTCCTTGCTGAAACGCTGATCGGCGAGGGCAGCCGAAATGCGCGCCGCAGCCGCCGCGCCCATGTCGGAGGCTATCAGCGTTTCTTCGAGGTCGGCGATATCGTCAGCGTCGAGTTTCTCCTTGGTGAAAACCGAGGTGATGCTCTCCGCGAGTTTGTTCGATGATTTGCGCAGACCATCGAACAAACCTTTGGCTTGTTCGGGCTGTTGCTGGCCCGGCTTATCCTTCTTACCGAAAAGTCCCCAGATCATGCCGCGGCGCCAATCAAATGTTGGCCGTCATGACCGATGAAGCGCAGGCGTTGGAAGCCTTCGCCGCCGCCGTTGAAGTGAACGGGCGTGAAATCCGGCAGGCGGGCGAAACCATCGCGCTCGATGATGCCGGTCTCCTCGCGGCCAATCCAAGCGGCGAGGTGACGCCGTAGCGCGGCTGCCCCAACCTCGCGCAACTGGGCTGCGCGCGCCTTCACGATGCGGCGATCGACTTGCGGCATGCGCGCGGCGGGCGTGCCTTCGCGCGGGCTGTACGGAAAGGCGTGGACGTAAGCTAGACCGCATTCATCGACGATCGAGATGAGGTTGGTGAAGTGCTCCTCGGTTTCAGTTGGAAAGCCTGCGATGAGATCGGCGCCGAGCGCGATCTCGGGGCGCGCCGCCTTGACGCGCTGGCAAAGTTCGATCGCTTGCGTGCGCGTATGGCGGCGCTTCATGCGCTTCAGGATCATGTCGTCGCCATGTTGCAGCGAAAGATGGAGGTAAGGCGCAACGCGCTCGTTCTGCGTGACCAGTTCGAAGAGCTGATCGTCCATCTCGATTGCATCGAGCGAAGAGAGGCGGAGCATCGGCAGATTCGGAACCAGCTTGAGTATGCGTGCGACAAGCGCGCCCAGCGGCGGCTGGCCGGGGAGGTCAGCGCCCCAGGAGGTGAGATCAACGCCGGTGAGCACAACTTCCGGCACGCCATTATCGGCTAGGCGGCGGACTTGTTCGACGATCTCGCCTGCGGGCGATGAGCGCGAATTTCCTCGGCCATAGGGGATGATGCAGAATGTGCAGCGGTGATCGCAGCCATTTTGTACTTGAACATAGACGCGGGTGCGTTCGCTGAACCCGTCGATCAGATGTGATGCGGTTTCACGCACACTCATGATGTCCGCGACGGCGACGCGTTCATGCGCCGGCGCGAAACTCTCGGCGCGCATCTTTTCAGCGTTGCCTATGACGCGGCTCACTTCCGGCATCTGGGCAAAGCTCTGCGGATCGATCTGCGCGGCGCAGCCGGTGACGATGATCTCGGCGCCGGGCCGTTCGCGGCGCGCGCGGCGGATCGCTTGGCGCGCCTGGCGCACGGCCTCGCCGGTGACGGCGCAAGTGTTGATGATCACCGCGTCGGAAAGCTCGGCCTCCGCTGCGAGCGCGCGCATGGCTTCGCTCTCGTAAGCGTTGAGGCGGCAGCCGAGCGTCAGGATCTCGACATCCGCGCGCGGTGGTTTGGTCGGCGCGTTCATGTGGCTTCGGTCAGGTGAGCGTGTGAGAGGCGGAGGTCAAGCGCGGCAAAGAAAAAGCCCCGCGAGAGACCCGCGGGGCTTTGAAAACTCACAGCGGAAAAGCTTACTTCGCCGCTTCGCCGCCAGCATCCGCAGCTTCGCCGACGAAATCTTCTTCGCGGGCGCCGCCGGCGCGTTCGCTGATCCGGGCCGACTTACCGCGACGATCACGGAGATAATAAAGCTTCGCACGACGCACAGCGCCGCGACGGACGACTTCGATTGAATCGAGCGTCGGCGAGAACAGCGGGAACACGCGCTCCACGCCTTCGCCGAACGAAATCTTGCGGACCGTGAAGTTCGCGTTGAGACCCGAGCCGGAGCGGGCGATGCAGATGCCTTCATAGGCTTGCACGCGCTCACGATCGCCTTCCTTGATCTTCACGTTGACGCGCAGCGTGTCGCCCGGATCGAACGAGGGAACGGTCTTGCCCTTGGTGATGCGGGCGATTTCTTCTTTCTCAAGCGTATCGATCAGATTCATGGACGCACTCTAGGGGGCCGCGAACGCTCGCGCCCTCCTCCAGAAAACCGGAAAGCGGGGCGTATAGGGGAAGCGCGCGCCCGTGTCGAGGGGGTAAAGGGTTACTCTAGGGGTGCGATCGGCTGGCAGCCGGCCAGTGTCACGATCTCTCCCGAAGGGCCGCGGATGCGAAGCATCGGGTTGTTGCCCGCCCGACCGACCTGGAACGCCAATTCCTGGCCGCCAGCGTCGCGTACGCCGATGAACCCCTCCGCCTCGTTGAGCACCGAAAAGCCGCCCAGGCCGCTGTTGAACCAAGTCATGGTCAGAGGCGGAAAAAAGTAGGCCGCCCCGGGCGTGCTGGCGATCGGAATGACGTGAAGGCCGCGAAGGCCGCGGACCCGCGAAGCGCTCTCATCGGTCAACTCGGCCGGCATGGCGGCGTCCAAAGCCAGCATTTCCTGTTCGGCGCCGGCGCAGGCCGCGCGAATGCTCTCGCCGCTCAGCGGACCTTCGATCGGCCGCCACATCGCGCCTATGGCTTGAGTGGCGCGCGTGAGCTCCGGCGTCGCGGCCGGCGTCTGAGCGGCTGCGGGCGAGGCGGCGAGACACAAGAGGGCGATAAGGGCGCGTTTCATGTGTCTTTGCCGTTGCGCTTCAATTCGGGCCGTCTTTGGGCGGTGATCCGTTCGCGCTCGGCCTTGCGCCAGGCTTCGACCTTTGCGTGATCACCGGAGGTGAGCACGTCCGGTATGGCGCGCCCCTCCCACTCGCGCGGGCGGGTGTATTGCGGATGTTCGAGCAGGCCGTCGCTGAAGCTCTCTTCAACGGTGGAGCTTTCGTTGCCGAGCACGCCGGGGATGAGGCGCACGCAAGCTTCCAGCAGCACCATCGCCGCCGCTTCGCCGCCCGCGAGCACGGCTTCGCCGACGGCGACCTCCTGCATGCCGCGCGCTTCGATGACCCGTTCGTCCAAACCTTCAAAGCGGCCGCAGAAGAGAATGACGCCGGGCCCGGCGGCCCACGCCTGAACCATCTCTTGGCTGAGCTGCTTGCCGCGCGGCGAGAGGTAGATCACCGGGCGATTGTCCCGCTCGATGCTGTCGATCGCCGCCGCCGCCACATCGGCGCGGAGCACCATGCCGGCGCCGCCGCCCGCGGGCGTATCGTCGACGTTCTTGTGCGGACCAACGCCGAAGTCGCGCAGTTGCGTCGTCTCAAGCGACCACAAACCATCACGCAGCGCTTTGCCGATCAGCGAGACGCCGAGCACGCCCGGAAATGCTTCCGGGAAGAGGGTGATGACCGAGGCTTTGAACATCGCCTCGCTTCGTAACCCGAAGCGTTACTTCTCGATAGGCTCAGGCGCCGGGGGATCGAGAACGACGCGCTTGGCGGCGAGGTCGACGTGCGGCACAGCCTCTTTCGTGAACGTGACGCGCACGTTCGGACCGCCGTTCGGCGGCTTGTATTCGAGGATGTCGCCAGCGCCGAAATTCCACACCGCGACGATGTCGCCGAGCAACGTGCCGTCCAGGCTTTCAGCGCGTGAGCCGAGCAAATCGACGACGTAGAACTCATCCTTCGCCGGCGCCGGAAGATTGGCGCGCGGCACGTAGAGCTTCACGCCTTTCATCTTGTCCGCTTGCTCCTTTGATTTGATCTCAGGAGCAACAACGGCAACGCCGTCCTTCAATTCGCGCCAGCTCTTCGGCTTCAGCAAGACTTTGCCGGCTTCGTCATGAAGCGGGCCGTAGGCGATCACGCCTTCCTTTTTCTCGGTGAAGGCGCGCAGGCGCACTTCGCCCTTAACGCCGAAAGCGCCCGCGATGGCGCCGACGAGAACCATGCCCTTCGCCGATGAGCCCTTGCCCTTGAAGGCGGGGACGTCTTTCAGGTCGCCGACGACTTCCGGCTCGCTCACCGGCTTCGGTGCGGCAAGCGGCTTCGGTGCGGCGCGAACGGGTGTCGCCAATGGCGCGCGCGTGATCGGTTGGGCGCGGCCGGCGGCGACAGCCATGGGCTTCGCCGGCATTGGCTTAGCCAGCGCGGCGGCGACAGGAGCGAGCTTCGGCGGCTTGGGCGCTTTGGGAGCCTTCGGCGGCTTCTCAGGCTTCGGTGGCTTTTCCGCTTTGGCGGGGGCGACCTTCGCAGGTTTCGGCTCTGGCGCGGGCTTCGCGGCCTTGACCGGCTTCTTCGGCTCTGGCGCGGGCTTTGCCGCCTTGGCGGGCTTCGGCGGCGGCGCGGCTTTGGCTTTGGGCTCGGGCTTGGCGGCCTTCGGCGCCGGTTTAGCGGCGGTCTTAACGTCCGGCTTCTTCTCCGGCTTGGCCGCGGCCTTCGGCGCGGCTTTTGCGGCCGGCTTGGGCGGAGGGGTTTTGGCGACCGGCTTGGCCGCCTTAGCAGGGGCCTTTGGGGCTGGCGCCGCGGCTTTCGCCTTCGGCTCCGGCTTGACCGCTTTCGCCGCCGCCTTGGCGGGCGGGGCCACCGCCTTCTTCGGTGCGGGCTCGCCACGGCGAGGCGCCGGCGCTGCCTTCTTGGCGGCTGCCGGTGCTGCCTTGGCGGCGGCCTTCGGTTTGGTCAGGGCGGATTTCTTCTCGGCCACTTTAAGTTCCTTATGCCTCCGGAGCGGCCTCGGCAGCTGGGGCCGACTTCGCGGCCTCTGCTTCGGCGCGCTCGGTCATCTTCTTGCCGGGCTTAGCTTTATTCGGGTTGTTCTTGGCTTCGCGCTTCATAACGCCCGCCTGGTCAAGGAACCGTGCGACACGGTCCGTCGGCAGGGCGCCTTTCTTCATCCAGTCTTGAATCCGCTCCAGCTTGAGGAGGACCCGGTTCGGATCGTCGGACTTCAAGATAGGGTTGTAAGTTCCAACTTTCTCGATGAAACGCCCATCACGAGGGCTACGGCTGTCGGCCACAACGATCGAGTAGAACGGACGCTTCTTCGCGCCGCCACGGGCCAGACGGATTTTCAGGGACATTTCTATGCTTCTCCTTTGAACTCTTAGCTTTTTTTGTTGCTTCCGGGAAGCCCCGGCAGGCCGCCAGGAAGCCCTGGGAGCCCAGATTGAGGGTTAAGGCCCGGTAGCGCTTTGCCGGAGCCGAGCTGTTTCAGTGCTTCGGGGTTGGGCATCCCCCCGCCCATACCGGGCATCCCGCCGAAGGGCATTTTGCCCTTGCCCATGGCCTTCGCCATGTCGGCCATGTTCCGATGCATTTTCAGAAGGCGGTTTACCTCCACGACCTCGACACCGGCGCCCTTGGCGATGCGGGCGCGGCGGCGGCCATTGATCAGGTCGGGCTTCTGGCGCTCGGCTTTGGTCATCGAGCGGATGATGCCGATCTGGCGGTGGATCTGGCGGTCGTCGAGCTGGGCGTCCGAAATCTGGTTCTTCATCTTCTGGACGCCGGGCAGCATGCCCATGACGCCCTTCAGCCCGCCAATCTGAAGAACTTGGCTCAGCTGCTTTTCCAGGTCGTCAAAGTCGAAGCGGCCCTTGGCCATCTTCGCGGCCATCTTCTCGGCCTCTGCCCGATCGACTTGCTCGACCGCTTTCTCGACGAGGCCGACGATGTCGCCTTGCCCAAGGATGCGGCCAGCGATCCGGCGGGCGTCGAAGACCTCGAGCGCATCGGCGCGTTCGCCCGCGCCAAGGAACTTGATCGGCAGACCGGTGACAGCGCGCATCGAGAGCGCGGCGCCGCCGCGGCCATCGCCGTCCGCGCGCGTGAGCACGAGACCGGTAAGCGGCAGCCGCTCATGGAAGCGCTTGGCGGTCTCGACGGCGTCTTGACCAGTGAGGCTGTCGGCCACGAGCAGAACTTCGCCAGGCTTCGCGATCTGCGCGATCGAAGCGGCCTCATCCATCATCTCGTCGTCGAGCGTGGTGCGGCCGGCGGTATCGAGGATGAGAACGTCGTGACCGCCGGTGCGCGCCTGTTGGAGCGCACGCTTGGCGATATCTTGCGGGCTTTGGCCGGCGACGATCGGCAGCACATCGACGTTGATGCTTTTGCCGAGCGTGGCGAGTTGCTCCATCGCTGCCGGACGGCGGGTGTCGAGCGAGGCCATCAGCACGCGCTTCTTGTCCGTCTTGCTCAGACGGTTCGCGATCTTGGCCGTGGTCGTCGTCTTACCGGAGCCCTGGAGGCCGGCCATCATGATGACGTTGGGAGGTTCGCCCGCGACCCGGAGCGGCTCTGGCGGGCCATCGCCCCCGAGTGTGGCCACCAGCTGATCGTGGACGATCTTGATGACTTGCTGGCCGGGCTTCACCGACTTGATGACGCTTTCGCCGACCGCCTCGATCTTCACTTTGGCGATGAAGTCCTTGACCACCGGCAGTGCGACGTCGGCTTCCAACAGCGCCACGCGCACTTCGCGCAGGGCAGCCTCGACGTCCGCTTCACTGAGCGCGCCACGCCCGGTGAGCTTGTCGAAGACGCCTGATAGGCGGTCTGTTAGGGCTTCAAACATTCCATCTCCTTTTCCTCACCCGCGTGCGGGGGAGGTCGCGAGCGAAGCGAGCGGGAGGGGGTAAGTCTGGCAGACGCCAGCGCCCGCCCCCTCAGTCATCGCGCTTCGCGCGCTGACAGCTCCCCCGTGAACGGGTGAGCAGCTATGCGCCAAAAGCAGTTTTACCCCGCCGGACGATCACGTCGGGCGGGGTGCCTCGCCAGCCTCCCGACCCCTGATATGGGGTCATGTGCCGGTCAAAGCGCAGCTTAAAGCTGGCGCATAGGCGGGTCTTTAGCGGCGGCCGTTGTCAGGGTCAAACATTACTTGACCCTGCGACAATGCTCCCCAAATCCAAAGACAGAAAGGAATCTCGCCATGAAGGAAGAGATTAGGCGAGCGGTTGTCCAATCGGCGGCGGCTCGCATTAGTGGGAAATCCCCGACGTCAGTGTTCAGCTACGACCAAGGCAAATATTCATTTGTCAACGACACGTACGACTACGACGCTGGTTCTCACATCTCGCAATCATCCAACGGCTTCTACCAATACAACCTTGGTGCGCACGTCACGTTGAGTGTCAGCGGTAAGAATTTCACAGGCTACGACTACGAGTCCGGAAGCCACTTTTCCGGTTCTGTGAACGGCGGAAGCGTATCGATCTATGACTACAATGAAGGTCGTTATTTCTCGTACTCCGTCTAGGAGCTCAAGCGGCGGGTCACTTCTGCGCCGATGGCGAGCGATGACGTCAACCCGGGGCTTTCGATGCCGAAGAGGCAGATGAGGCCTTCCATGCCGTGATCGTTGGGGCTGTCGAGAACGAAGTCGGGTTGCGGCTCGTTCTGCGCGTGAATTTTCGGGCGGATGCCGGCGTAGTCGGCGGTGAGCGCGCCGTCGGGCAGTCCGGGCCAGAATTTGCGGATGGCGTCGTAGAATTCTTCGGCGCGCTTAGGATCGACGACGTAGTTTTCTTCGGTAATCCATTCGATGTCGGGGCCGAAGCGGGCGGCGCCGCCAAGGTCACGCCGATAGTGCGTGCCGAGCGCGCCGGGCACGGGCGGCGGATAGATGAGGCGCGCGAACGGCGCCTTCATGCTGATGGTGAAGTAGTTGCCCTTCGCCAGGTACTGCTTCGGGATGCGCTCTTTCGGAAAGCCTTCGATCGTATCGGCGCATTTCTGCGCGCTAAGGCCGGCGGAGATCACGAGCTTCCTCGTCGTGACCGTCATCGGGCTCTCGCCGCCAACGCGGACTTCATAGCCTTCCGCGCAAGGCGTCGCGCCAAGGAATGGTGAGTTCAGCACCACATCGCCGTGATGGGCTTCGATCTCGCCTTCGAGCGCATCCATGTAGCCGTGCGCGTCCATGACGCCGCTTTCGAGATATTCGACGGCGCGCACGCACCGCAGCTGCGGCTCAAGCATGCGCGCTTCAGCGCCGCTGATCCAGCGCGCGTTCTCGACGCCGTTGATCTGGCCTTGCTTGTAGTACTTCTCGATCGGCGGAATCTCACTCTCTTCAGTGGCGACGAAGAGTTTGCCGCATTTTTGGAACGCGACGTTGTGGTCGGCCAGGAACTGATACATCGCACGCCGGCCTTCGACGCAGAACTTCGCCTTGAGCGATCCGCTCGGATAGTAGAAGCCCGCGTGCACGACCTCCGAATTGCGCGAGGAAACGCCGGAGCCGATGCGGTTGGCGCTTTCCAGAACGAGCACGCTGTCGCCCGCCTTCGCCAATTGATAGCCGCACGCGAGGCCAACCGCGCCCGCGCCAACCACTACCGCATCGAAATCGCTCATGGGCGGGGTTTAGCGCACAATTCTTAAAGGCCAATAAGGTTTGTGAAGTTCGAGCCGGTGCAAACGTTCGGTTAATCCAACTGAACGAAGTTGCTCACGGGTGTGAGTCTCGTGCTTGCGGAGCGCTGGTGATCAATCTGCAGGATCCGTCCATGCTGGCTGCGGCCAGGGGGCAGGTGAAAAGCCTGCGCTGGCGGCTTGCTGTCGGCGCGATCTTCGCGACGGGCGCGGCGCTTGTGCTCGAGAGCGCAGCGGCGGGCTTCGGCTGGTACCTCGTGCTCGCGCTGTCGATGTGCTTCGACTACATGCTCGGCAATTCTTACCTGGAGCAGCGCGGCGAGGCGGATCGCAAGACCGCCGGCGTGCTGTTCGTATGGGGCAGCCTCTTTAGTATTTCGATCTACGCCGCGATGCCTGTGGCGCTCGCTGCCATGGGCGGCGGGCCGGGGCGTGTGCTGGGCGTTTTGATCGCCGCGAGTTCGCTGGTGAGCGTGATGATGTTCACGTTCCAAGCGCCACGCTTCATGTATCTCACCGCCATTCCGCCGACGGTCGCGCTGATGGCGATGCCGCTGATCCCATTCGACGCGGTGGCCCTCAATGCAGGCCAAGCCGCCATCGGCGTAGGGTGCGGTGTTGTCGGCTTTTTGGCCTATGTGACGCGCTCGGCGCTCAACAACGGCAAGATGGTCGCGGGCTGGAAGGCGGCGCACCAGGCGGCGAAGGACCGTCAACTCGAAGCCGAAGTGAAGCGTGCCGAGGCGGAAGAAGCAAACCGCGCCAAATCCGAGTTTTTGGCGGTGATGACGCACGAATTGCGCACGCCGCTCAATGCCGTGATCGGTTACGCTGAGATCATCCAAGAGGATCTGGACGCCGAGGGGCGAAAGGAGCTCTCGGATGACGCCGGGCGCATCAGCGCGTCAGCGCGGCATCTGCTTGGACTGATCGATCAGATCTTGAACCTCTCGAGCATGGATGCTGGCGTCGATGGCCTGCAGCCGCGCGACGTCGATGTGCGCAAACTTATCGAAGAAGCGATTCACGCCGTTCAAGACGATGCGCGCGAAGCCGGTAACCGGATTTCGATGCGCGTCGCGCCCGAGGCTGAGCGCGCCTATACGGACGGCGGCAAGCTTGCCGTCTGCTTGTCGGCGCTGCTGTCCAACGCTGTGAAGTTCACCTCGAAGGGCCTGATCGCGGTGACCGCTGATCATGAGCAGCTTGAACACGAGATGCTGGTGATCTCGGTGTCCGACACGGGCATCGGGATTGCGGCGGACGACATGCCGAAATTGTTCAAGGCCTTTACCCAGCTCGACAGCACCGCGACGCGGGAGAAGGGCGGCATGGGCCTCGGCCTCTCCATCGTGCAGCGTATGGCGACGACACTCGGCGGTGACGTTCGCGTCACCAGTGAAGTCGGCGCCGGTTCTACATTCGTTGTGCGTGTGCCGTTGAAGCTCGCGCCTGTCATGAGTGCGCGCGCCGCGGCTTGATCTGCTGAAGAAGCTCGCCCCGCCCTCTCCCCTCTCAGGAGGGGCAGAGGAACGCGCCTTATGCGGGGGAGGGTCTCGGCGCGCGGGGCTTGCCTGAGAAACGCCCGCCGTGCTTGAGCGTTCCGCCTTGCGACCTTTCGCGTTATCCCTATGTGCGTGCGCGTAAGAATAGGGTGTGTCTATGGATGAGCGGCTGCCTGCCTCCTCGATGCCGACTTTGCGGCAGTTGCAGTTCCTCACTGCGCTGCGGGCGGAGGGGAGCTTTGTCGCGGCGGCGGAGGCGGTCGGGGTCACGCAGCCGACGCTCTCGGCCGGGATCAAGGATTTGGAGACGGCGCTTGGGCAGGTGCTGGTCGAGCGCGGCCGGCTGGGGGCGGTGCTGACGCCGGCCGGCGAGGAAGCAGCGGAGCGCGCGGCGCGTGCGCTGGCTGAGGTGGAAGATCTCGTTCGCGCGGTACAGGCGGCGGGAGAGCCCTTCTCCGGCGTGTTCCGCTTGGGCGCCATTCCAACCATCGCACCGTTTCTGCTGCCGCGCGTGTTGCCGCTTCTGAAAAAGAAGTTTCCGAAGCTGCGGCTGCAGCTGCGTGAGGATTTGACGGGACGTCTCGTCGAAGCGTTGCGCGCGCGCACTGTCGACGCTGCGCTGATCGCGCTTCCCTATGAGGCGCACGGCATTGCGACCGCGCCGATCGCGGAAGATGAGTTCTTGTTTCTCTGCCCAGAGGACCATCCGCTCGCGAAGCGCAACGACCTTTCGCCAGAGCATCTGAAGGGCGAGGAAGTGCTGTTGCTCGAAGATGGTCACTGCCTGCGCGATCACGCACTCGCGGCGTGCCGGTTGCCGAGCGGGAAACGTTCAACCGATGTCGGCGCTACGAGCTTGCATACTTTGGTGCAGATGGTGGGCGGGGGGTTGGGCGTGACTCTGCTTCCGAAAATAGCGGCCGAAGCCGGCGCGGCAGTCGGCGCGCATGTCGCGGTGCGGCAGTTTGCGGAGCCGCTTGTCGGGCGATCGATCGGGGTTGCGTGGCGCGAGGGCGGTCAGCGCGAGGATGAGGCGCGCATGTTGGCGGGCGTGCTGCGCGAGTTGTTCTAAGAGGTCGGCCAGTCTGGCTTTGACAATTGCTTCGCCAGATGCGGCAGGCGGATGACCAGCCAGACCGCTGACCAGATGTGTCCCAACACAAAAATCGGCACGGCCCAGAGTGCTGCGACTACCCAAGAGCGCTCGGTCAAGAAGACGATGACGCTGAAAAAGACGAAGCCGACATAGAGATCGACCAAGCTCACAATGCCCCACGGCAGGGTTGAGACGACGCCGAACTGATCGAGGAACGAGCCGTGCAAATCCTGCATGGCGACCGCGGCCCAGATCACCAGGCCCAGAAGGGCCAGGCCAAGAATGCCGATCACCGCGCGCAGAACGTTCATGAAGCTACCCTCTCCCGCGCTTGTCTCCGGGCAGCAGCGCAAAATCAAGGCGTGGGCGACAGCGGGCAAGGGGCCGCGTCCGGGCTTGGGCCCGGGCGGCGAATTTCAATGTTGGCGTTCAGGACGTTATCGGCGAAGCGTCGGCGGCCTCGCCGGCAATAGTGGCGGGAAGCCCAATAGCTCGCCGTCGAGACGCCGGCGGTCCAAGAGGGATGGAGCGCGGCTATGAGGTATCGAGCGCGGGTTGGGGAGACGACGTGATCGCCGAGAGGATCGCTTCCGCGACAGGCGCGGCGATGACGAGCCTTCGCGCGCGCAAGCCTCTGCGTATGCGCTTCAGGAAATAGGCGATGGCGCGTTCGGGATTTTGGAGTGCGTCGAGCAGCGCGAAGACGCGATCGATGATGTGCGCTTTGCGGACGCGGATGTTGGCGCGTTTGTAGAAAAGCTGGCCGCGTGAGTGCGCGACGCGAAAGCCGCGTGGCGCCGATGCAGGGCGCGGCGGCTGTCTCTTTGGAAGCGGGCCGAAGCGGGCGACGGCGTGTAGGAAGAGCGTGCTTTCCACGGCGCGCTCGGCGATGCGCAACACGTCGCGCAGTTTCCGGCTCTGGCCGCTGAAGCCGTGGCGGGCGATAAGGCCGAACAGCCAGCAAACAAAACGCAGCGCCGAAGCGGTGAACGCTTCGATGCGGGTTTCAGTCAGGAGGGGCGGCAGATGCTTCAAGGCGCGGCAAGTTTACGGCCGTTGTTGAGCTGTAGGATAAGTTTTGCGCGTATCCAACAAAGTTGGAGTGCGGGCCTCCGGCCCGCATTGGCGCTTGATCGTTGATGCATTTGAAGAAATGCGGGGCGGAGCGCTGCGCGCCAACTTGGACATGGCGGTGTGTATGCTCTGGATTGAACGCGCGGAGTGCGCGTATCCCTCAGAGTCGGACCGCTTAACGCCCCTCGCCCCCCTAACCCCCTCTCCGCGAGGGAGAGGGGGAATCGGTGGGCGTTAGTCCATCAGACGCTGCATCAAATACGTGTACTCGAGCGCGCGGCGGCGGGCGGCTTCGTTGAGGTTGGCGGCGGCGGCGTGGCCGCCGTCGATGTTCTCGTAATAGAGCACCGGCATGCCGAGTTCCTGCAAGCGCGCGACGTATTTTCGGGCGTGACCGGGATGGACGCGGTCGTCTTTCGTTGACGTGACGACGAACGGCACCGGGAAATCATCGCGGCGGCGCAGGTTCTGGTACGGCGTGATGGTTTCGAGGAAGGCGCGTTCTTCCGCGTTCGACGGCGAGCCGTATTCATCGACCCATGACGCGCCGGCGAGCAGCTGGTCGTAGCGCAGCATGTCCAAGAGCGGCACTTGCACGACGGCGGCGTTGATCATCTCCGGATGCTGATTGAGCATCACGCCCATCAACAAGCCGCCGTTTGACCCGCCCATGATGCCGAGACGGCGCGGGCTGGTGATGCGGCGCTCAACGAGATCGCGTTCGACAGCGTAGAAATCGTCATAGATGACTTGGCGGTTGGTGCGCAGGCCCGCTTGGTGCCAAGCGGGGCCGAATTCGCCGCCGCCGCGGATGTTGGCCAGCACGTAGACGCCGCCGCGATCAAGCCAAAGCTTGCCGACATTGGGCGAATAGGCCGGCGTCATCGAGACCTGGAAGCCGCCATAAGCGTAGAGCAGCGTTGGGTTCTCGCCGTTGAACGCGACGTCGCGGCGGCGCAGCACGAAATACGGCACGCGCGTGCCATCGGCGCTCACCGCTTCGAATTGCTCCGAGATGTAGGGCGAAGAGTCGAATTGCGCCGGCAGTGATCGAAGCGCGCGCGCCGTGGTGGCGCGGTTGTCGAGCGCGTAGACGGTGTCCGGGGTGAGGAAATCCTCGAACACGGCGAACGCCCGGCTTTCCGTCGGCGAAGAACCCGCCATTGTCACGGAGCCATTTTCCGGCAGCGCGATCGTCGTCGTGGCCCAGGCATTGCCGTTGCGGGCAATACGCAGCAGGCGGCCGCGCACGTTCTCGTAGCCGGCGACGATGATGGCGTCGCGCGTGATCGAAACGCCCTCAATCGATTGGCGCGCGTTCGGCGCGAACAGAACGGTGATGTTCGGATTTTCGCTGCCGGTTTCGCTCAGCGGATACGCAATCAGCGCGCCTTGCGGATGGCCGCGCCATGCTTCTTGCAGCGTCGCGATCAGATAGCCTTGATAGAGGCCTTGGATTGAAGATTTGGCCGGCAGATTGATGCGCTGAGGCGTTGCGCCGTCGAGGCGATAATTGGTGGACTCAAAGAACGTGTCGGCTTCAACCGCGATCGGTACGCGGCGGCCGTCGGTATCCTGCAAGACGCCGCCGAAGACGCCGACATCGGTGGGCTGGCCGCGCATCAACTCGGTGGCGGAGGCGAGCGGCGTGCCGCGCGTCCAGCGCTTCACCACGAACGGGTAGCCGCTTTCAGTCATCGTGCTGGAACCGTTTTCCTGGCCCCAATCGGTGGCGACGAGCAGATTGTTGCGATCAAGCCATGTCACGCCTGACTTCGCTTCCGGCACGACGAAGCCGTTGGGCACGAAGCTGCGCGTCGCGAGATCGTACTCGCGATATGTGGTTGCGTCCTTGCCGCCATCGGAGAGCGAGACGAGGCAGAGCGTCGTGCCTTCCAAACAGTCGATGCCCTTGAACACCCAATTGGCGTTTTCGGCGGCGGCGATGGCGTCGATGTCGAGCACGGTTTCCCATTGCGGGTTGCCGTCGCGTGCAAAAGCGTCGAGCCGCGCGCGGCGATAGATGCCGCGCACGTGGTTCTCGTCCTGCCAGAAATTATAATAGTAGCCTTCGAAAATGCCGCCGAGCGGCAGGCGATCGCGGCTCGTCGCGAGTGCGGTGGCGTCCGCCAGCAGTTGCGGATAGCGCGGATCGTTCTCAAGCGTCGGTAGCGAGCGTGCGTTTTGCTCTCGCACCCAAGCCAGCGCGCGTTCACCTTCAACCTCTTCCAGCCAGAGGTAAGGGTCTTCACCGGTCATGGCTATGGATGTCTCCGTGTTGGCGGCGGATGTGGTCGATGTGCTGGAGCAGGCCGTGATGGCAAGCGCCGAAAGCGCGATGGCGGCGAGAGCGATGATACGCATGATTGGTCCCTCAATCCCCGATTTGGCGCCACCCAAGCAGATTGCGTCGGGCCGGGAAAGGCCTTCACGACGGCTGGGGCGCCATGGCGCGGAACCGCGAAACCCCTTACATTGCCGCTGATGCGCTATTTCAAGATGAACGGCTGCGGCAACGACTTCGTCATAATCGACGCGCGGTCGCGCGGCTCGCTGCCGCTATCACAGGCGCAGGCGCAAGCGATCGCCGACCGCGAGACCGGCCTCGGCTGCGATCAGGTGATTGCGGTCGAACGTTCGATTCGCGGCGATGCCTATATGCGCATCTGGAACGCCAATGGCGGCGAGGTGGAGGCGTGCGGGAACGCCACGCGCTGCGTGGCGTGGCTGCTGATGGAGGAAGGCGGCGCCGCGTCACGCAGGATCGAAACGCCGGCGGGCATACTCTATGCGGAACGCCGCGGTGAAAAGCAGATCACCGTCGACATGGGTTCGCCGCTCTTGCGCTGGGAGGAGATTCCCCTCTCGCGCGCCATGGACACAACGCGGCTCGACTTCGAAGCGGGCGGGTTGGGCGAGCCGGGCGCGGTGAGCATGGGCAATCCGCATGTCGTATTCTTCGTCAATGATGTGCGGGCGGTCCCGATCGAAAGCCTCGGACCGAAGGTGGAGCATGACCCACTGTTCCCGCAGCGTGTGAATGTCGGTTTCGCCGAAGTCCGCACGCCAAACCAAATCCGTCTGCGGACGTGGGAGCGCGGCACGGGGTTGACCAAAGCGTGCGGCACCGGCGCCTGCGCGGCGGTGGTGGCGGCGCATCGCCAGGGCCGCACCGGCCGGCAGGTGGAAGTGCTCGTGGACGGCGGTTCACTTGAGATTGAATGGCGCGCGGGCGATGACCGGGTTCTTATGACCGGGCCGATCGAGCTGGAAGGAACGGGGGACTTGCCCGCCACATGAGACGAGCCGCCGCCTCTCTGCTGTTTGTCGCCGCCTGCGCCACGTCGCCCTCCGACAGGTCGCCGGAGGAGCAATTGCGCGGTTGCTGGATCAACCGCGATGTCGGCGCCACCACCATGCGCTGGCTGCCGGACCGCACCCGGCCGGAGGTTCTGGCTGGCTCGCGGCTGGTTTATCGCCAAGTCGGTTCGCCGATTTCCACGCGCTACACGCTGGAGCCATCCGATCAGGGCCATTCGTTGTGCGAACTCGGCGCCGATGGCGCGGCGACCAGATGCTGGCGGGTGGCGCGCGGCGAAGGCGGCTCGCTCGAAGGCGGACGGGTGTTCATCGACTCGCACGGCGAACGTCTGCGCATTGCGGTCGTTGGCGATGGGCCTGAGCGCGTGATTTTTCAGGGCCGCAGGGACGGCTGCGATTGATCACCGGCCTTGACCATGTCGTGATCGCCACGCGCGACATCGCGGCAGGCGTGGCGGCCTATGAAACGCTCCTCGACGCACAAGCGACTCCGGTCGTAACGCGCGATGACGTGGCAAGCGCGATGATTGTCACGCGCAATCTCGCTGTTGAACTGATGGCGCCCGCGGGCGCGGGCGCGGCGCGACTGCGGGCGGCGTTGGATGACGGCGGTGAAGGTCTGAAGAGCTTGGTGTTTGCAACGGCCGATATCGAGCACCTGCGAACCCGTTGCGAGCGCGTCGGGCTTGAGCCGGAAGCCATCACCGCGCGTGACGACCTTCGAAGCTTTCGCGCAAACACCGAGCGCACGTGCGGCGTGCGGCTTTTCTTCGTCGAACGGACGAAGATGCCAGTTGCCCATGCCGCAGTGCTGGGTCTCGATCACATCGTTGTCCGCACGCCCGACGCTGAACGCGCGGCTGCGCTTTACGGCGCGCGGCTTGGGCTGGATATGCGGCTGGATCGCGAAGTGATGGGCCGGCGGCTGATGTTCTTTCGCTGCGGCGATGCAGTGGTCGAAGTCGTCCATGACGACACGTTGAGCGATGGCCGCGACAAGCTCTGGGGCCTCTCCTGGCGCGTTGCGGACGCCGATCATGAACGCGCGCGCCTAGCGGCCGCGGGGGTCAACGTTTCAGAGGTGCGCACCGGCATGAAACCCGGGACGCGTGTGTTCACCGTTCGCGACAAAACGTGCGGCGTGCCAACGCTGATGATCGAACAACAAAGGCACGATTGATCTTGTCATGCCTCCGCGCCATGTTCGGCGGCGCTCCAAACGGGGGATCGACATGGCCGAGCCACTTAATGCGACCTTCTTTGCTTTCCGCAAGCGCGAACAAAGCGGGGTGTTGCTGCGCCTCACAGTCGCCTTCTTGATCGCCGCGATTGCACTGTGCGCGGTTTTTGCGGTTTTCTTCTGGGCGAGCATTGGACCTTTCGTCGAGTGGTACTCGACAGTCATTAGTGCGGCGGCCGCAAACGACACCGCGAGTGTAGAGGCAGCGGGCCTGCCAGAGGGGTTCTTCGGATTTGTCGGCGGCATGCTGCTCTGGATGTTTCCGTTCTATATCCTGTGCGCGGCGTACGAGGCCGGCGCGTTGCGCTGGATGATCCATGGCGAGGTCAAGGGTTTTATGGGCCTTTCGCTCGGGGGGGCGACATGGCGGGTGTGGGGCTGCTATTGGATCTGGCTCCTGCTGAACATTGCATTCTCAATCGTGATGAGCGTGCTTATGGGCGTGATCGTCGGAGTAGCTACGGTGGGCGCCGACGGCGACTCGAGCAGTGCGCTCAGTGCGTTGCCGATCTTCTACGTCTTCCAGTACGCGGTGATGATTTATTTCGCTGTGCGTCTTGCTCCCGCCGCAGCTACGAGCATCGCGCGGCGGAAGTGGGCTTTCTTCGATGCTTGGACGGTGACAAAGGGGCGCTTCCTATCGCTGCTCTTGTCGTTCTTCCTGCTCTATGTGCTCTATTTCATTGCGACGATCGCGCTCGCGGCGGCGTTCTTCAGCATTGTGCTGGGCGCGGCGGCGCCCGACTTCGCTTCGGCGGTCGAAGACCCCGCGCGTTTCAACCAGGTGTTTGCTGATGCGGTGCGTGCTTATCTGCAGTCGCTCTCCAATCCGCAAAATTGGATCGTTATCGGCGCGCTACAGCTGGTGGGGACGGTCGTTGGCGTGGTGTTCTATGTCGCCATGTACGGCGTGAATGCCCGCGCAGCACAGGTGGCGCTTGAAGAGGGCAAGATCACGCCAGCGGCTTGAGCTTAGCCAGTCGCGCTCTTCTTGCCGTTGCGCTTGGTGGTCTTGGGCGCAGGCGCTTCGGCGGCGGCGGCTTTGAGCTTTGGCTTTTGCGCTGCGCCGCGTTCGCTGTGGCGTTTCAGGGCCTCCGCCAGATAGCGGCCGGTGTGGCTGGCTTTGACCTTGGCGACGTCTTCGGGCGTGCCGACGGCGACCATCTTGCCGCCGCCATCGCCGCCTTCGGGACCGAGGTCCAATATCCAGTCGGCGGTTTTAATGACGTCTAGGTTGTGCTCGATGACGAGGACGGTGTTGCCGTTGTCGACCAACTCGTGGAGCACTTCGAGAAGCTTCTTGGTGTCCTCGAAGTGAAGGCCGGTCGTGGGCTCATCGAGGATGTAGAGCGTGCGGCCGGTGGCGCGTTTGCTGAGCTCTTTCGAGAGCTTTACGCGCTGCGCTTCGCCGCCGGAGAGCGTTGTTGCTTGCTGGCCGATGTGAACGTAGCCAAGACCGACGCGCTTTAGCGTTTCTAGTTTGTCGCGAATGCTCGGTACGGCGTTGAAGAGGTTCGCGCCTTCTTCGACCGTCATGTCGAGCACGTCGGAGATCGATTTGCCTTTGTAGAGGATTTCCAGCGTCTCGCGATTGTAGCGCTTGCCCTTGCAGGTGTCGCAGGTGACGTACACGTCGGGCAGGAAGTGCATCTCAATCTTGATGACGCCATCGCCCTGGCACGCTTCGCAACGGCCGCCTTTGACGTTGAACGAGAAGCGGCCGGGGCCGTAGCCGCGCGCTTTGGATTCCGGCAGGCCTGCGTACCAATCGCGGATCGGCGTGAAGGCGCCGGTGTAGGTGGCGGGATTTGAGCGCGGCGTGCGGCCGATCGGCGATTGATCGATATCGATAATCTTATCGATGTGTTCGAGGCCTTCGATTCTGTCGTGCTCCGCCGGTATGTCTCCCGCGCCATGCCATTGGCGTGCGACGGCCTTGTAGAGCGTCTCAATCACGAGCGTGGATTTGCCGCCGCCGCTGACGCCGGTGACGCAGGTGAATGTACCGAGCGGAATGTCGGCGTCGATGTTCTGGAGATTATTGCCGCGCGCGCCGCGCACGCCGATGACGCGCTTGGTGATGCGCCGACGCTTGTCTGGGATCGCGATTTCGCGCCGGCCTGTCAGATAATCGCCGGTGATCGAGTTCTTGTTCTTCTGAATCTGATCCGGCGTGCCTTCGGCGATGATCTGGCCGCCGTGAATGCCGGCCGCTGGTCCCATATCGATGACGTGGTCGGCGGTGAGGATTGCCTCTTCATCGTGCTCGACGACGAGCACCGAATTGCCGAGATCGCGCAGGCGGATCAGCGTTTCGAGCAGTCGTGTGTTGTCGCGCTGGTGCAGGCCGATGCTCGGTTCGTCAAGCACGTAGAGCACGCCGGTCAATCCGGAACCGATCTGCGATGCGAGACGGATGCGCTGGCTCTCGCCGCCGCTCAGCGTGCCTGAGGAGCGCCCGAGAGAAAGATAATCGAGCCCGACATCGACGAGAAAGCGCAGCCGGTCGTTGATCTCTTTGAGGATGCGGACGGCGATTTCTTTTTGCTTCGGCGTCAGCTGATCGTTGAGCGCCGCGAACCAATCGCGGGCGTTGCGGATCGACATGGTGGAGGCGGTGGCGATGTCGGTCATCGCGACTTTTACGGCAAGCGCTTCGGGCTTCAGGCGCTTGCCCTGGCATGTCGGACACGGTGCTTCGCTTTGGTACTTTTCGAGGTCTTCGCGCACCCAGGCAGAGTCGGTTTCCTTCCAACGGCGTTCGAGGTTCGGCAGCACGCCTTCGAAACTCTTCGTCGTCTCGTAGCGACGGACGCCGTCGTCATAAACAAACTTGATCGGGTCCTTGGCGCCGTGAAGGATGGCGTTGCGCAGCTCCTTCGGCAGCTCCTTCCAAGGCGCGGTGATCTTGGCTTTGAAGTGCTTGGCCAGCGCTTCGAGCGTTTGTGCGTAAAGCGGCGATGGGCCTTTCGCCCACGGTGCGACGGCGCCTTCCTTCAGCGTCTTGTCATGGTCGGGGACGACCAGGTCGGCGTCGAACTTCAGCTGCACGCCGAGGCCGTCGCATGTCGGGCAGGCGCCGGCTGGATTGTTGAAGGAGAAGAGTCGCGGCTCGATCTCTGGGATGGTGAATCCGGAGACTGGGCAAGCGAACTTCTGACTGAAGATCAGCCGCTCGGGTTGGGCGGCTTTGTTCTTCAACGTCGCTTTGCCGGTGGCGTCCTCTGAAGCGCTTGTCGCGATCTCGGCGAACGCTATGCCGTCGGCGAGTTTCAGCGCTTGCTCGAGTGAGTCCGCGAGGCGGGTTTCGATGCCGGCTTTCACGGCGATGCGGTCAACGACAATGTCGATGTCGTGCTTGAATTTCTTGTCGAGCGTTGGCGGTTCGCTCAGTTCGTAGAACTCGCCGTCGATCTTGGCGCGCTGGTAGCCCTTCTTCAGGTACTCCGCCATTTCCTTTTTGTATTCGCCTTTGCGATCGCGCACGACCGGCGCGAGCAAATAGAGGCGGGTGCCTTCCTTCAGCGCCATGATCCGATCGACCATTTCGCTGACTTGCATCGCCGCGATCGGTTCGCCCGTGGCGGGCGAGTACGGAATGCCGACGCGCGCCCAGAGCAGGCGCATGTAATCGTAGATTTCAGTGACGGTGCCGACCGTGGAGCGCGGATTGCGTGAGGTGGTTTTTTGCTCGATCGAGATCGCCGGCGAGAGGCCTTCGATCGAGTCTACGTCCGGTTTCTGCATCAGTTCGAGGAACTGACGTGCGTAGGCGGAGAGAGATTCCACGTAGCGGCGCTGGCCTTCGGCGTAGATGGTGTCGAACGCGAGCGAGGATTTGCCGCTGCCGCTGAGGCCCGTGATCACAACGAGTTCGTTGCGCGGAATATCGACGTTGACGCCCTTGAGATTGTGCTCGCGGGCGCCGCGGATGCGGATATGGGTCAGGCCGTCCTTCATTGCGGCAAACCGAAAGCGAAAGCGGTCATCGAAATCCCGGGAAAATAGTGGGGATTGAAGAAGTAGGGCGTTTCGCCATCGTGTCGCGCGCCGAGGGCGTAGATGACGGGTGTGAAGTGTTCCCAATCAGGCGCGGCGACCGCGGCATCGGGTAGGGCGGTGTAGTTGACGACTTTGGCGTGATCGTTGGCGACGCCGGAGACGATCAGCTCGTCATACGTCGCGACCCAGGCTTGCGGGTCAGGCGAGGGCGCGCGGAAGAAGGCCGGCAGATTGTGGACGATGTTGCCGGAGCCGAGGATGAGGATGTTGTCGTCGCGGAGTTCGGCGAGTTGTTGCGCGATGACGTAGTGCTCGGAGGCCGGACGACGGATGTCGAGACTGACTTGAACGATAGGGACATCGGCGTCTGGATACATGTGCTTCACGACGCTCCAGGTCCCGTGATCGAGCCCCCAAGTGTCGTCGAGCTGCGCACCAAATGCGCCAAGCTTCTCCACGATCGCGTGTGCAAGGTCCGGATCGCCTGGCGCCGGATATTGAACGTCGAACAAGGCTTGCGGGAAGCTTCGGCCGAAATCGTGGATCGTGCGCGGTTGTGCGTTGGACGTCACCCGCACGCCTTCGGTGACCCAGTGCGCGGAGATGCACACGATCGCGTTCGGCTTCGGAAAGCGCGCCGCGATCTCTGCCCAACCGCGCGCGGAGGGCGTGTCTTCGATCGCGTTCATCGGCGAACCATGGCCGACGAACAGGGCGGGCGCTCTGTTGGTCATTGCTCTTTCTCGGGGACCGCCAGGAGCCCGGCGGACACCATATTTAGTAGCCAGAGTCGTGGGCACATCAAGAACAATTAGCGAACATTTGGGCGATGTCGGCGATCCGCCGGTTCGCTCAAGCCTTCCAGCAATCGAAGCTCGTCGCGAATGTCGGCGAGCTCGCGCTCAAGACGACGTTTGCGTAGCAAGCCCGCCCAGACCTCGATCGCCGAATAGGTAGAAAGCATCAGCATCCAAGGTCCCATGGGCAGACTAGATACGGTGGCCGCGGCGAATACTATAACGGACGCCACAGATTTATTTGATGAATACTCTGCATCCAAGGCGTCAGCCTTGCCGCGTAAGTATTCGATCCGTAGCTCGTTCTCAGGAACCGACATGATCGCCGATCATCCATCTCCGCCCACACACATGGTGAAACAGAGTTCGATTCACGGCGCAACAGCTTTGTCGAAGCGATTTACAGTAATCCGAAGTCGTTACGACTTCGAAGTGAGCCTTAATATTTCGGAATATAAACGTTTCACCCTCGAATTGGTCTTCGAGATAAGGACTAAGGCTCCAGCAACAAAGATTACCAGAAGCGCTATAGCTGCGAGATGAAGTTCGTTAGGCAAGATTAACTTATTTCGTCTCTAGGCCGACTCTTAAATTAACAAATGCAGTTAGCGAGAGTCGCGATGCCTTGTCTACCAGGGGAAAACGCGCTGCTGCATCGTTCCGCAAGTAAAAATACGTTTAACGTGAAACGTGCAATAGTTAACGTCGTGTATCGACGTTGCTAAGAGCCCTTTACCGATGGCGCGAGTCGGCGTATAGAACATAGAGAGAACATTTGCCCGGATGCGCCCGGCGGATGCCTCACCATCGAGTACAGCGCAGGAAACAGGAGGTCGGCGATGGCTGGCAGCGTCAACAAAGTGATTTTGGTCGGCAATCTGGGCAAGGACCCTGAAGTGCGCCGGCTCAACAACGGCGATCCGGTCGTCAACCTGTCGGTCGCGACCTCCGAGACGTGGCGCGACAAACAAAGCGGCGAGCGCAAGGAAAAGACCGAGTGGCACCGCGTCGTGATCTTCAACGAGAACATCGCGAAGGTGGCCGAGCAATACCTGAAGAAGGGCTCGACGGTTTACATCGAGGGCCAGCTGCAGACGCGTAAGTACGAGCAGAATGGCGTCGAGAAGTACACGACCGAAGTCGTGCTACAGAAGTATCGCGGCGAACTCACCATGCTCGGCGGCAAGGGCGATGGCGGCGGCCGTTCGTATGACGACGGCGGCGATAGCTTCGGCTCATCGAGCGGCAAGAAGCGCGTCAGCGACGGCCCGCGCGAGAGCTTTAATCAGGATCTCGACGACGAGATCCCGTTCTAAAAGTCTCAACCTTGCGACAAGCGCGTGCTAGGCCTTCGTCAGGAGGCTTGGCATGCGCAGGCGTGAATTTATGATCGGCGCTGCGGCTCTGGGTCTCGGAGATGCAGCTATGGCGCAAGATCTTGACTACGCCGCATTACAAGCAGGCCTGTGGGAACGCTTTCCATACGAACGCATAGAAAGCTCCGGCGCCGATGCGTTGGCAGAATGGACGCGGCTTAAGAGCGCCGGGCGCGGGGCGCCTATCATCGTCGGCCCGGATGATGAATTTCTGCGCATCGCCGAAGGCGTCGTCGGATTCGTAGGCGACACGTCGAGGCCTTCGCCGCAGGAAATTCTGGCGGCTGCTGCAAGCCTTCAGCATCCGGAAGCCTTGAACGAGATGCGCGCGACCGAAGACGCCAGGTCACGCGCTTACATCGAGCAGATGCTGCGCGATCCGAACGTAAATTTGCCTCGCGTGAGCATCGGCGGCGTTCTGCAAACGGACGAAGAAACGCGCGCCGAACTCGAGGCCTCTCTCGCTGAGGGTCATGCCCCACCTCTGGGGGAATGGCCAAGCGTCCCGCCGCAAAGCGCGGGGCTCAGCATTGTCCAGGATTATCGGCGCCGCAAAACGTTCGAGAAGGTGCATATCGTGCTCGTCCCCGCCGAGCACTCATATGAGGCGCCTGCCTATCTTCAATGGGGCGGTTGGAACGCGTGTCCGGCGCCGGAATATCAAGTGGCTGCGTTTCGAAGCTGGCATCAACGTTATGGCGCCGAGATCGTTGGCATCGCAGGTGATGTCATCAACGCGCGCGTTACGCGGCGGCCAACGACACGCGAAGAAGCTCTGGCACTGGGGCGGGAGCAATACGCGTATTGCAACGATCTGCTCGATCAGGGTGTCGGGGCGCTCTCAAATCTGGCCGCTGGGCTGATGGCGGACGATTGGTGGTTCTTCTGGTGGGATTGAGCGCTAGGCGCGTTGCGCCCATATCATTTCGATGATCCCACTCTCCGTTCTCGATCTTGCGCCTATCGTTGAGGGCAGTGACGTCGCGCAAGCATTGGCCAACAGCCGTGACTTGGCGCAACACGCGGAACGACTGGGCTACAAGCGCTTCTGGCTCGCGGAGCATCACGCCATGCCGGGGATCGCCAGTGCAGCGACGGCGCTGACGATCATGAACGCGGCGCAGGCGACCAAAACCATTCGCGTCGGCGCCGGCGGGATCATGTTGCCGAACCACGCGCCGATCATCATCGCCGAACAGTTCGGCACACTCGAAGCACTGTTTCCAGGACGCATTGATTTGGGGCTCGGCCGTGCGCCCGGCGGCGATGGGCTTACGGCACGCGCACTGCGGCGCACGCTGATCGGCGGCGAGGATCGCTTTCCGCAAGATGTGCTTGAGTTGCAGGCCCTGCTCGGACCGGCCGAACCGGGCCAGCGCCTGCGCGCCGTGCCGGGCGAGGGCGCAAACACGCCGCTTTGGATTCTCGGTTCGTCAACGTTCGGCGCGCAACTGGCGGCGGCGCTCGGTCTGCCGTTTGCCTTCGCCTCGCATTTCGCACCGGCGCAAATGATGAGTGCGATCGAAATCTATCGCGCGACGTTCCGGCCATCAGAACAATTGCAGAAGCCCTACGTCATGCTCGGCTTCAACATTTTTGCGGCCCCCAGCGATGAGGAGGGCCGCCTGTTGGCGACGTCGCTGATGCAAGCCTTCGCCAGCCTCCGTCGCGGCGAACCGCGGCGCCTGCAACCGCCCGATCCTACATTTGAGCAAAGCCTCACCGACACGGAGCGCGCCCAGCTTGGGCAAGTGCTGGAGTGCTCAGCCATTGGCGCGCCAGCTACCGTGAAGCAAAGCATCGAGAGCTTCATCACACGCACCGGCGCCGACGAACTCATCCTCGCCTCGCACATCTACGATCACGCAGCGCGCGTCCGCGCCTACGAGATCGTCTCGGAGGTGTGTGGTTTAGCCTAGGCGGCATCCGCCGGCAGGTCGCCGGCCGAAGTGGGTTGGTCGGGGCAGAGGGATTCGAACTCTCGACATCCAGCTCCCAAAGCTGGCGCTCTACCAGGCTGAGCTATACCCCGACTTGGCCGCCGCGCTCATGCCATGCGACGGCCCGCGCGGCAATCGCGCTAGCTGGGAAAGATGCGATGCCGCACCCGGTCGCCGGGGCGGATTCCCAGCGCTTCTGCTTGACCCGCACGAATTTCGAGCACGCCGCGTGTCAGGCCGCTTGCCGGGATCGGCGCATCCGAGAACGGCGTCGTGTGGTCGGCGATATTCAGAATGCGCCCGTCGACGCCGATGAAAATAATGTCGAGGGAGGAGGGGGTGTTGCGCATCCAGAAGCTCGCATATTCGGGCGTCTGGAAGTGGAAGAGCATGCCGCGATCGTCGGGCAACGGGGCGCGGTTCATGAGGCCCTGATTGCGCTCGGCTTCATCGTCGGCGATCTCGACGTTGAAGCGGACCGGCCCGGCGTGCGTCTCAATGGTGAGCACTTCCGTCGGCGCGTTGGGGCCGATGCTTTCACCGCTCGCGCTTTCGACCGCCTGCGGGGCGCAGCCGGCGGCGCCGATGAAGAAAGCCAAAGCAGCGGCGCGAAGCGTGACGTACCAAGACATGTGCGGGTCCCCTCAAGTGGGGTTTCTCTAGCACGCGGCGGTGGGCGGGAAAGTGGCAGGCCCTAGGGGAATCGAACCCCTCTTTTCAGGTTGAAAACCTGACGTCCTAACCGATAGACGAAGGGCCCGCGGAACCGCGAGGTGCGCGGGGAAGCGGCCATATAGAGGCGCCCGGCGGGGCTGGCAAGCCGCTTGGGGCGCAGCTGGTCCTTGCCGCCGTTGGGGGCCGCGCCCTTCCGGAACAACGCCTAGACAAGCTCAGGCCAGGCGCGCGTTATCCATCGCAACCATAGGAGACGCGCGATGGATGCCTCAAAGCTCATGTTTAAGGACGGCCTGATGGCGGGGGAGCGCATCCTCGTCACCGGCGGGGGCAGTGGTCTTGGCAAGGAAATGACCGAGGCGTTCGTGAAGCTCGGCGCCGAGGTTTACATCTGCGGCCGCCGGGGCGACGTGCTGCAGGAAACCGCCGACGAGATCATGGGCAAGCACGGCGGTAATGTCTGGCCGATCGCATGCGATATCCGCAATGCCGAGGCGATCCATGACATGGTGGATCAGATCTGGGCTGCCGGCGGGGCGTTGACCGGGCTCGTAAACAACGCCGCGGGCAATTTCATCTCGCGCACTGAAGACCTGACGCCGAAGGGCTTCGACGCGATCGCAAACATTGTCTTTCGCGGCTCGTTCTACGTCACTCATGATATTGGCAAACGATGGATCGCCGAAGGCAAGAAGGGCAGCGTCTGCTCGATCGTCGTAACTTGGGTTTGGGACGGCGGTCCGTTCACAGTGCCGTCCGCGATGTCAAAAGCCGGCATCGACATTATGACCAAGTCGCTTGCGATTGAGTGGGGCCGCTATGGCATTCGGCTG
The DNA here is from genome assembly GCA_050184605.1 of Hyphomonadaceae bacterium. Lineage (GTDB taxonomy): Bacteria > Pseudomonadota > Alphaproteobacteria > Caulobacterales > Aquidulcibacteraceae > Vitreimonas. The sequence continues at coordinate 697,571 of JBFXAE010000001.1, forward strand.
AACGCAATCGCGCCGGGTCCGTTTCCGACCAAGGGCGCTTGGGAGCGCCTTTCGCCGGGCGTAGATGCGGCCAGTGCTAGCAGCCGCACGGGCGCCGACAATCCATCCATCCACGGCCGCATCGGGCAGATGCATGAGCTGTGCAACTTAGCGGTTCTGCTGATGGGACCGGGCGCCGAATACATAAACGGGCAAACCATCGCCATCGATGGGGGCCAACACTTGCTGAACGAAGGCGGCTTCTACGGCCGCTTGTCGCAATGGGGCGATGCTGAATGGCAAGCCGCGCGCGACGCCATCAAAGGCGCCAACGAGAAAGATCGCGCAAAGCGCACCACTTAGACAAAGGTTCGCCGCGCGTCGCAGTCAAGCGAAGCGCGGCGCCCTGATTTCTACATTGGCTTAGCTGCGATAATACGGCTCGCCGTTTTCATAGAAGTACCGCCCCGATTGGGGATCATAGAAGTAGTAGCGGCCGGTGCGTGCGTCATAGGCCTCGCGCCGGTTGCTGACGTTGCCGCAGCGGCCTTCTTGACGGCAGCCGAGATACCAGCCGGCGGCGGCGCCAACCGCGGCGCCGGCAAGGGCGGCTTCGTCATCGCCAAGAACGGCGCCCGCAACGCCGCCAAGCGCCGCGCCGCTCAGTGCGCCGCTTTCGCTCGGCGTCATGCTCGTGCATGCGCCCAGCGCAAGCACGGCGGCGGAAATGTAACCAGTAAGCGCTAGGCGCATGTCTTGCCTCCATCGCATTGGATTGATTGAGGGTTGAACGCCGGTGCGCGCCGATGCGTTCCGCAGGAAATCCGGCGCGCTTCCTCTCGCACGTTCGAACCTTAGGGGTAAGGTTCGCCGTTTTCGTAGAAATATCGCCCCGATTGTGGATCCTGGAAATAATAGCGGCCGGTGTTGCGGTCATAGTGTTGACGCGTGTTCACGCGGGATTGACCTGCGCCACAACCGCCATCGCGCACGCAACCTGCGTACGCGCCGCCAATCGCGCCGATCGCGGCGCCAATCGCCGCGCCGGACTCTGCATCGCCGTCGCCGACATTATTGCCGATCACGGCGCCGGCGACGCCGCCAAGCACCGCGCCAGTGGCGGCCCCGCGTTCAACGTTGCCTGTCTGCGTACACGCGGCGGCCATCAACGCGGCGGCGGCCATCGAACCCATAAGCGCTATGCGCATGAAACATACTCCTGGAACCCCAGGGCTTCAAAACGCAGCGCCAGTTTGGCTGTTCCGCCGCAAAGGTTAAATGGCGCCCACGTTGCGCAGGTTCGAAAGTTCCGTCTCGCTCGTGCCGAGAAGTTCCCGCAATACCTCATGCGTATCGTGGCCGAGGACGGGCGGCGCTATGCGAATGGATGGCGGCGTAGCGCTCATGCGTACCGGATTTGCGGCCAGCTTCATGGCGACGCCATCCGGACGCGTCGCCGTTGTCACCGCGCCGCGCGCGACGACCTGCGGATCGGCGTAAACTTGATCGAGCGTGTTGATTGGTCCGCAGGGCACGTCGGCCGCTTCGAGCGCCGCCACCCATTCGCTCGTCGTCCGTGTGCGCATGATGGCTGCCAGCGCCTCAGTCAGTGCTTGGCGATGGGTGACGCGCGCTTCATTCGAGGCGAAGCGTGGGTCGTCGCAAAGCGCAACGCCGGCGCACTGGCAGAAATCTCGAAACTGCCCGTCATTACCGATCGCGAGAATGATGTGGCCGTCGGCGGTGGCTAAAACCTGATAGGGTGCGATCGCCGCGTGCTGGTTGCCGAGGCGTTGGGGCTGCTCGCCGGAAACCAGATAACTGGAGCCGAGATTGGCGAGCATCGCGATTTGGCAATCGAGCAGGGAAACATCGAGCTGCTGGCCCTCGCCGGTGCGCTCGGCATGGCGAAGCGCGGCAAGGATCGATGTCACCGCATACATGCCGGTGAAAAGATCGGCGACTGCGACGGCGCTCTTCATCGGTTCGCCTTCCGGCTCGCCGGTAAGACTCATCAATCCGCCCATGCCTTGAATGATGTAATCGTAACCTGGACGCTTCGCGTAGGGGCCCGTCTGACCGAACCCCGTTATTGAACAGTAGACAATTGAAGGATTGATCGCCGCGATCGACGCATAATCGAGCCCGTACTTTTGCAGGCTTCCCGGCCGGAAGTTCTCGACGAAAATCTGACAGTGCGGCGCGAGTTGACGCACAAGGCCCGCGCCTTCGGGCTTCGCGAAATCAATCGCCACCGAACGCTTGTTGCGGTTCGCGGCGAGATAGTAAGCGGCGTCGCCTTCACCGTTCTCGATAAAGGGCGGTCCCCAGGAGCGGGTGTCATCGCCGGCGCCGGGCTTCTCGATCTTGATCACCTCGGCGCCGAAGTCGCCAAGGATCTGGGTCGCCCACGGCCCGGCCAGCACCCGCGACAGATCCAGTACGCGGACGCCCGCCAGTGAAGCCTTCGTCGCCGTCATGGGTGTTCGCCGTCCGTTGCTTGCTTCGTATGGGCGCGGTGGTAGAGCGGGCCCATGAGCGAAGTCAAAACGCCAGTCGCCACGGGCGGCTGCCAGTGCGGCAAGGTGCGCTACGCGCTCTACGTCGCCCCGCAGAACGCACACGTGTGCCATTGCCGGATGTGCCAACGCGCCACAGGCGGCCTCTTCGCCGCGCTTGCTGGGGCGCCCAAAAGCGAGTTCGCCTGGACCGCAGGCGAGCCTGCCTTTTTCGCCAGCTCGAACTTGGCCAAGCGCGCTTACTGTGCTGATTGCGGCACGCCGCTGTCGTTCGCCTACGATCTGCCCGAGGCGCGCTTCTATGTGACGATCGGTTCGCTCGACGATCCGAACCTCGCGCCGATCGTCATTCAGTATGGCGTCGAGAGCCGCATTGATTGGGTAAAGTTCTGCGAGCACGTGCCGTGCGAGAAAACTGGCGAAGATCCGAAGGCCGCGGCGTTTTTCGCTAAGATGGAAAGCCATCAGCGCACATGAGGTCGCGGCTTCGCTCGCGCATGCGGGCGCTCTATTTTGGCCACACGCAAAGCGCAGTCCGGTTCCAAGGGCTGCTGCTGGCGCTTGATCTGCTGATCATCGGTTTCTTTATCGTCAATCAATTCATTCAAGACTTGCCGTGGTTCTGGATCGTCGACGCTGCGATTGCGACGTTCCTCGCGATTGATCTGTTCGCGCGCCTGTTTGCGCTCGGCAGCTTGAAGCGCTGGATCAAGTACCCGATCACCTGGGTCGATCTCATCGTGCTTGCGACGCTGCTGTTTCCGGCGGTCCTCGCGAACTGGGGCTTCCTGCGCATTCTGCGGCTGTGGGGTGTGGTGCAGAGCGAGCGCTTTTGGAACGTGCTCGCACGCGGCCGCTTCGACGACACGCATGTGGAAGAGCTGACGAAATCGATCGTCACACTCATTACCTTCATATTCCTCGCCGCGGGCCTGACGCAGGCGTTGTTCATCGGCGACCACCCGAAGCTGAATAACTTCGTCGATGCGATCTATTTCGTCGTCACCTCGCTGACCACGACGGGGTATGGCGACATCACGATCGACACCGCGCTCGGGCGCCTCTTCTCGGTGGCGCTGATGCTCGCGGGGATCAGTCTCTTCTTCTCGATTGCGCAGAAGGTTTTTGCCGCGCCGCAGAAGATCGTCGCGTGTTCGGCCTGCGGCCTCGACCGGCACGACCCCGATGCGAAATTTTGCAAGTTGTGCGGCGATCAGCTGAGCGCGCCCTTGCGCGGACGCGCGCGTAAGGCCAGAGGAAGGCCCCCACGGCGAAGAGCCGGGAAGGGCGGTTAGCTCAGCGGTAGAGCGTCTCCTTTACACGGAGAGGGTCGGGGGTTCGATCCCCTCACCGCCCACCATCCTACGCTCGCCAAGCGGGGGCAGAATTCCTTCCGAAGCTCTGCGCTCAATCGTTTCGGCGCTCGCGCCTGGCATCTCACGCGCGCTCTGTCGCAAAACGTCTGCGCGCAGCCTTCGCGCCGGCCTCCAAACGGTGCTAACGTACGAGTCATGCACCGGATTTTCCCCCGGCTCGTGCTTGCCTTTACGACCGCATTGACGGTCACGGGTTGCGATCAGCTGAGCCAATTGGGCATCGGCCCGCGGCCGGCGGTCTCCGCTCCAGCGTCGCCGCCGCCGGCCCCGCCTGTGATCGCGGATCTCCGGCCGCATGCTGGTCAGTTCTATTCCGACTTCGCCGCAGCTGAGGGCGCCCGGTACAGTCCCGAGCAGATCGGCCTCAACGCCGCCGACCGTACGCGGCTCTGGCGCGCCATGGCGGTGGCGACGCCCGGACGGCTGGAACAGGGCGGCGGAGCCGAAGCGCTTGTTTTCAGGGGCTGCGCGGAAACGAGCTGCGCCGATGGCCGTGCGGTCGTCGCGGTTGATACGTCAACGGGTGCGGTTTTCGTGGCGGTTCGCGACGCAGGCGGCGCCGAGGTCTTGGCGCCGAATGATCGCGTTGAGGCGTTGCTTAGGCTCAATTCGCCGACCCGCGCCTGGGATGACCCCGCGCCGGCTCAAACCGCCTCGACGGAAACGCCGAATCCTTAATGACGGGCGCGGTCCGGCCTTTGCTTTCAAGGCCAGATCGTGTGCTTGACCCCGGGAACGGCTTGGCCTAACTCCGGCGCCTTCTCGCGACATGAGTACGCGGGTGTAGCTCAGTTGGTTAGAGCGCCGGCCTGTCACGCCGGAGGTCGCGGGTTCGAGCCCCGTCACTCGCGCCAGTCGCTTCTGTCAGTCGACGTAACTCTCGAAAGACCCGGGTCACCCGGTCCTTGCATGCGCTTGCCTCGTGGCGGTGCGGTGCGTCATTAGCGCCAACTTGCGAGGGATTCGCAATCCGGACGGCTGGTTGCTTCCCCAGGCGACGCCCACTAGCTTCCGCGCCGATTTCGCGGCTGCGGCGCCTGATCTTATGGCGGCGCGGCCCGATGCGGCTTAGGTGGACGGCATGGGTCTCGACCTCATCGATTACGCGCCAATTCTCATCTTCCTAGCGGTGGCCACCGTGCTCGGCGCCGGCTTCCTGATCGCGGCCTTCGTGATCGCGCCGAAGTCGCCGGATAAGGAGAAGGTCTCGGCCTATGAGTGCGGGTTCAACGCCTTCGATGATGCGCGCATGAAGTTCGACGTGCGCTTCTATCTCGTCTCGATCCTCTTCATCATTTTCGACCTCGAAGTCGCGTTCCTGTTTCCGTGGGCGATCACGCTCGGAGACATGCCGCAGGAAGTTGGTCAGTTCGCATTCTGGTCGATGATGGCGTTCCTCGGCGTGCTGACGGTCGGCTTCATCTACGAATGGAAAAAGGGCGCGCTGGAGTGGGAATGAAGGGTCAGTCGTCAATAGGCATTAGTCAGTAGGAAGCGGTGGGCGAGATCAACTCATATAAGGACCTGCAGGTCTGGCAGCGAGCGATGGACATCGCGGCTGCTTGCTATGAAGCCACGCGGGATTTTCCGAAGGCGGAAGCCTATGGGATGACAAGCCAGATCAGGCGCGCGGCCGTCTCGATTCCGGCAAGCATCGCAGAAGGCTACGGCAGAGACAGCACGGGTAACTTTGTGTCTTTTCTCAAAGTTGCTCAGGGTTCACTGAAGGAGCTTGAAACACATCTGATGCTGACCGTTCGCGTGGGAATTGCACAGCAAGATGAGGTTCAGGGACTTCTCCAACAATGTGATGAACTTGGACGAATGCTGCGAGCATACATCCGCTCTATTCAGCGGTCAGTGGAGGACTAATGACTACTGACCATTCACCACTGACGACTTCGCGAGTCGAAGGCGGATACCCCGTCAAGGAAGACGATCCGTTTTACACCGGCTTGTCGAACCAACTTGCCGACAAAGGCTTTCTCGTCGCGGCCGCCGACGATCTCATCACCTGGGCGCGCACGGGATCGTTGATGTGGATGACGTTCGGCCTCGCCTGCTGCGCGGTTGAGATGATGCAGGCGTCGATGCCGCGTTACGACGTCGAGCGCTTCGGCTTCGCGCCGCGCGCTTCGCCGCGTCAGTCGGACGTCATGATCGTCGCCGGCACGCTCACCAACAAAATGGCGCCGGCGCTCCGCAAGGTTTACGACCAGATGCCGAACCCGCGTTACGTGATCTCAATGGGATCATGCGCGAATGGCGGCGGCTATTATCACTACAGCTACGCCGTGGTGCGCGGCTGCGATCGCGTCGTGCCAGTTGATGTGTACGTGCCAGGCTGCCCGCCGACCGCGGAAGCGCTCGTCTACGGCATCCTCCAGCTGCAGCGCAAAATCCGCCGCGAAGGGAACATCATTCGATGAGCCAGTCCCTCGAAGATCTCGGCGCGCATATCAAATCGTCGATGACGAACGCGATTGAGGACGTCAGCGTCGCCCACGGCGAACTCACGATCTCTGCGCGCGCCGAGCAGATTGCCGCCGTGATCACCTTTCTGCGCGACGACCCGCGCGGGCGCTTCACCACTTTGATTGACATTTGCGGCGTCGATTATCCCGAGCGCGCCAACCGCTTCGACGTCGTCTATCACTTGCTCTCGATGCACCTGAACCAGCGCATCCGCATCAAGATCGAGACCAACGAAGACACGCCGGTGCCGAGCATCGCCTCGATCTATCCGTGCGCGGATTGGTTCGAGCGCGAGGCGTTCGACATGTATGGCATTCTGTTTGCCAACCATCCGGACCTGCGCCGCTTGCTGACGGACTACGGCTTCCAGGGCTATCCGCTGCGCAAAGATTTCCCGCTCTCCGGCCACGTCGAAGTCCGCTACGACGCCGAACAACAGCGCGTGATCTACGAGCCGGTGAAGCTCACCCAAGCCTTCCGCAACTTCGACTTCCTCAGCCCGTGGGAAGGCATGACCTTGCCGGGTGATGAAAAGGCCGGCGCCGCCGACCAGAAGAAATGAGCGCCGCCAATGGCTGATGACATCACAAACCGGCCCGTCGAAGCGACTGAAGAGAAGCGCACGTTCACGATCAATTTCGGCCCGCAGCACCCGGCGGCGCACGGCGTGTTGCGCCTTGTGCTGGAGCTTGATGGCGAAGTCGTCGAGCGCGTCGATCCGCATATCGGCCTGCTGCATCGCGGCACCGAGAAGCTGATCGAATACAAGACTTACCTGCAGGCGATCCCGTATTTTGATCGCCTCGACTACGTCGCGCCGATGAACCAGGAGCACGCGTTCTGCTTGGCGATCGAAAGGCTCGCCGGCATCGAAGTGCCGCGCCGAGCGCAGATCATCCGTGTGCTTTATTCCGAAATCGGCCGCATCCTGAACCACCTCTTGAACGTCACCACGCAGGCGATGGACGTCGGCGCGCTGACGCCGCCGCTCTGGGGCTTTGAAGAGCGCGAAAAACTGATGGTGTTCTATGAGCGAGCCTCTGGCTCGCGCATGCACGCCAATTACGTACGTCCGGGCGGTGTGCACCAAGACCTGACGCCACAGCTGATCGATGACATCGGCGAGTGGTGCGAGCAATTTCCGCAGAAAGTCCGTGACATCGAGGGTCTGCTCACCGACAACCGCATCTTCAAGCAGCGCAACGTCGATATCGGCGTCGTGACGCGTGAGGACGCCCTGAAGTGGGGTTTCTCCGGCGTGATGGTGCGCGGCTCTGGCATGGCCTGGGATTTGCGCCGTTCGCAGCCCTACGAAATCTACAGCGAGCTCGATTTCAAAATCCCGATCGGCAAGAACGGCGATTGCTACGATCGCTATCTCTGCCGAGTCGAGGAGATGTATGAGTCGACGAAGATCATGCAGCAATGCGTGAAGCTGCTAAAGCAAACGCCCGGCCCTGTATTGCCCGAAAAATCCAAGTTCGCGCCGCCGCGGCGCGCCGAGATGAAGCAATCGATGGAAGCGCTCATCCATCACTTCAAACTCTACACAGAGGGCTTCCACGTTCCTGCCGGTGAGGCCTACGCCGCGGTCGAAGCGCCGAAGGGCGAGTTCGGCGTCTATCTCGTCGCCGACGGCACCAACAAGCCTTACCGCGTCAAGATTCGCGCGCCCGGTTTCCCGCATCTCGCGTCAATGGACTATCTCTGCAAGGGCCACATGCTGGCCGATGTCAGCGCGGTTCTCGGCTCGCTCGACATCGTGTTCGGAGAGATTGACCGGTGAACGTCGTCTCCGTGCAGACGCTGTTGCTGCAGGTGAGCCTTTGGGTGCTCATCGCGATCGCGCTTGCGGTGGCGGCGACCTATTTTCTGCGCCCGAAAGTCCGCGACCGTTATCCGGGTGGCAAGCAGCGCTATTTAATGGCGCTCATTGTCCAAGCCGCGGGCTTCATGGCGCCGATCCCGGTCGTGTTGTTGTTGCTCATCAGCGCGCCGATTTGGCCGGGGTTTGACGTCGTCCTCGCCGTGGCCGCGGGAGTGGCGGTCGTCGCGCTGCTGCGCATTCTCCCTGGGACCGGTTCGTTGTTGCGCGATCTGGCGCGCACGCGTCTGGAAATCGCCGTTGAACGTGCGGCGGGTCGGCAATGAGCGCGGCCGACATCGTTCAACGTCAGCTCGACGCCTACAACGCGCAGGATCTCGACGCGTTCTGCGCCTGCTTCGCTGCGGATTGCGTCCTTGCCGAGTTGAACGGCGTCGTGACCCAACGGGGCGCCGCCGCGATCCGGCAGCGTTACGAAACACTGTTCTCGTCGTATCCCGAGAACCGTGCCGCACTCGTGAACCGGATCGTCGTCGGCAATGTCGTCATCGACCACGAAGACATCACGCGCTCACCCAGCGAGCGCATCAACGCCGCCGCCATTTACACCGTGAAAGACGGGCTGATCGCCCGCGTAGATTTCGTGAGAGCCCCATGAGCGTCCGCCGCCTCGCCGCCGAACAACCCGATAGCTTCGCGTTCTCGAACGAGACGATGGAGCAGGTGCGTTGGTGGATGGCCAAGTATCCGCCGGAGCGGAAGCAATCCGCCGTCATTCCTGTGCTTTGGCTGGTGCAAAAGCAGGAAGGTTGGGTCAGTGAACCGGCGATCCGCGCGATCGCGAATCTGCTCGAAATGCCGACGATCCGCGTGCTGGAAGTGGCGACGTTCTACACGATGTTTCACCTCCAACCGGTCGGCAAACACCACCTGCAAGTCTGCGGCACCACGCCCTGCATGTTGCGCGGCTCGGAAGAGTTGAAGGCCGTCTGCAAGCGTCGTATCGGCCCTGCGCATCACGTCACCGAAGACGGCAAGTTTTCGTGGGAAGAAATGGAATGCATGGGCGCCTGCGTGAACGCGCCGATCGTCGCGATCCATGATTATTATTACGAGGACCTGACGGCGGAATCGTTCGAAGCGTTGATGGACAAGCTCGCGCGCGGCGAGGCGATCGAGCCGGGTTCGGCGATAAAGCGCGCCGCCTCAGCGCCGGAAGGCGAGGCGAAAACGCTGACAGATCCTTCGCTCTACGATGGCTCTCTCGCTAAACCCGTGAAAATTCCGGGCCTGCCTGAGAAGGTTTGATGGCTGGGCCGACGCCCCCTCCGATCTACCAGCGCCGTCCCTCGCGGTCACGGCTGGAACCGATCAAGCCGCTGAGCGGCAAGGGCGGCAAGCTCTTCTTGTTTGCCGTTCTCGCGGTCGTGTGCGGCGCGGCCGCCGCCTACATGGCGCTGATTCAGCGCATGCCGCTTACGGATATGCGTGTTGTCGCACCGGCGATTGGCGCGCTTTGGTTTGGACTGCGCGTCTTTATGAATCTGACGCCGAAGGTTTGAGGACGAGACATGCTCGCGGACAAAGATCGCATCTTCCTGAACCTCTACGGCCGACACGGCGCCGATCTGGAGAGCGCGAAGAAGCGCGGCGCCTGGAACGGCACCGCAGACATGATCGCGGCTGGCCGGGATTGGATCATCGCCAATGTGAAGGAGAGCGGCTTGCGCGGCCGTGGCGGCGCGGGCTTCCCGACGGGCTTGAAGTGGAGCTTCATGCCGAAAGAGGTGAAGGATCGGCCGCACTATCTCGTCGTCAACGCCGACGAGTCGGAGCCTGGCACCTGCAAAGACCGCGACATGATGCGCCACGATCCGCATCTGCTGATCGAAGGCTGCCTCATCGCGTCGTTCGCGATGCAGGCGCATACCTGCTACATCTATATTCGTGGCGAGTACGTTGCTGAGCGCGAAGCCATGGAGCGGGCGATCAAGGAAGCGTATGAGGCCAAGCTCATCGGCAAGAACAACGTGCATGGCTGGGATTTCGATCTCTACATGCACCACGGCGCCGGCGCTTACATTTGCGGCGAAGAAACCGCGCTGTTGGAAAGTCTCGAAGGCAAGAAGGGCCAGCCGCGCCTGAAGCCGCCGTTCCCGGCAAACGTCGGCCTCTATGGCTGCCCGACGACGGTGAACAACGTTGAATCGATTGCCGTGGTGCCAACCATCTTGCGCCGCGGCGCCAAGTGGTTCGCGAGCTTCGGGCGTCCCAATAACGCCGGCACCAAGGTGTTCTGCATCTCCGGCCACGTGAACAAGCCGTGCAACGTCGAAGAGGCGATGAGCATTCCGCTGAAGCAGCTCATCGAAGAACATTGCGGCGGCGTTCGCGGCGGCTGGGGCAATCTGAAAGCGGTGATCCCGGGCGGTTCGTCGGTGCGGATGATCACGGCGGAAGAGTCCGAAACCATGCTTATGGATTTCGACGCGCTCTCAGCCGCGCCGCACCGCTCAGGCCTCGGTACGGCGGCCGTGATCGTCATGGATCAGTCGACCGACATGATCCGCGCGATTGCGCGCATTGCGTACTTCTACAAGCACGAGAGTTGCGGCCAGTGCACGCCGTGCCGTGAAGGCACCGGCTGGATGTGGCGCGTGCTCGAGCGCATGGCGAAAGGCGAAGCCGATCACAGCGAGATCGATTTACTGCTGGACGTGGCGGGGCAAGTGGAAGGGCACACGATTTGCGCTCTCGGCGATGCCGCCGCATGGCCGATCCAGGGTTTGATCCGCTGCTTCCGCGGCGAGATTGAACAACGCATCGATCGCTATCGCGCCGCTAAAGGCGTGCATCAAGTGCGCGCCGTGGCGGCTGAGTGATGAAACACTTCCTGCTGATCTACGACTACGCGCCGGATTGGATGGAAAAGCGTGGCGCCGTGCGCCCCGCGCATCTCGAACTCGCGCGCGCCGCTGCGGATCGTGGCGAGCTTCAGCTCGGCGGCGCCGTGCCAAATGGCGATCCGGCTTTTGGCCTGTTGCTGTTCAAATCCGAAACGCCACAGATCGCGGAAGAATTCGCCCGAGCCGATCCGTATGTGAGCCAGGGCGTCGTCGCCAAATGGCGCGTGTGCGAGTGGATCACGGTGGTGGGCGAGGGCGCGCTCACGCAAGTCTGAGCCCGAACGAAAGCGGAGCGGCTTTCACCGCTCCGCTCCATTCGTTCGCACTGTCGGCAGCGCTTACTGGCGCTGTTCGCGACGTTCGCGTTCGATGCGATCTTGTTCGCGCTCGGGGCGCTCCATGTCTTCACGTTCGCGATCGGGATTCGGACGTCCCGGCTGTGCTTGGCGTGGGTCGTTTTGTTGCTGTTGTTGGTTGTTCGGCATGAGATAAAGCTCCACTGGTGTCCGCCCTTGCTGAGACAACAAGGCGAGGCGCTGTCCGTTCCGGCAAAATCGCAGTAATGTCAGCAGCTTAAGTCTATACCGCGGAACCGCGTGCGTTCCGCCGTCGCAACTCTCGGAACTTGCGAACAATTCTCAGCTAGGCCGCCAGCGCAGCGGACCTTTCGCCCACTTGCGGCGACGCAATAAATCGGTCATTCGCCTCCGCGAAAGCGGTCAGACTCATGACGAAAATCCTCGTCGACGGCGTAGAAGTCGACGTTCCTCCGGAACTTACCTTGCTGCAGGCGTGCGAAGCCGCCGGCGCCGAGATTCCGCGCTTTTGTTATCACGAGCGGCTCTCGATCGCCGGCAACTGCCGCATGTGTCTGATCGAAGTGAAGGTCGGCGGCAAGTCAGGCCCAAAGCCGGTCGCATCGTGCGCGCAGCAGGTGAAGGACCTGCCGCCGCCGCGCGATGATATGCTCAACGAACTCGTCACAAAGAGCGCGACGGTCGACAAGGCGCGCAAGGGCGTGATGGAGTTCCTGCTGATCAACCACCCGCTCGATTGCCCGATCTGCGACCAGGGCGGCGAGTGCGATCTGCAAGACCAATCCGTTGCCTATGGCCGCGGCGGCTCGCGCTTCGACGAGAACAAGCGCGCCGTCGAAGAAAAGTTCATGGGACCGCTGGTGAAGACGGTGATGACGCGTTGCATCCAATGCACGCGCTGCGTCCGCTTCGCCACGGAGGTGGCGGGTGTCCCCGAACTCGGCGCCACCGGACGCGGCGAGGACATGGAAATCACCACGTACCTGGAAGCCTCGCTCTCGAGCGAACTTTCGGCCAACGTCATCGATCTCTGCCCCGTCGGCGCGCTCACCTCGAAGCCCTATGCCTTCAACGCGCGCCCCTGGGAGCTGACTAAGACCGAGACCATCGACGTGATGGACGCGCTTGGCTCCAACATTCGCGTCGATGCGCGTGGCGACGCAGTTTTGCGGGTGTTGCCGCGCGTCAATGAAGAGATCAACGAAGAGTGGATCTCGGATAAGACACGCTACGCCGAAGATGGCCTCAACCGTCAGCGTCTCGATCGCCCCTACATCCGTGAGAACGGCAAGCTGCGTGCGGCAAACTGGGAAGAGGCGCTCGCGCTGACGGCCAAAGTTCTGAGCGGCGACCCCAAGAAGATCGGCGCCATCGCCGGAGATCTCGCCTGCGCTGAAAGCATGAAGGCGACGCTCGATCTGTTCCGGGCGCTCGGTTCGCCGAACACCGATTGCCGTGCGGACGGCGCCCAGATCGGTGGCGGCGCGCGCCAGGAATATCTCTTCAACTCAACCATCGCAGGCATCGACGAAGCCGACGTCATCCTGCTCATCGGCACGAACCCGCGTATCGAAGCGCCGGTGCTGAACGCGCGCCTGCGCAAGGCGTGGCTGCGCGGGGCGGAGATTGGCGTCGTCGGCGAAGCGGCCGATCTTACTTACAAGTACGCCCATATCGGCGCCGGCCCGCAATCGCTCGGCCAACTCGGCGCCTTCGGCGACAAACTGAAAGCTGCGCAGAAGCCGATGGTGATTGTCGGCAGCGGCGCAGTCGCACGCGCTGACGGCGGCACTGTTCTTCGCGCAGCGGGTAAACTCGCTGCGGGCCTCAGCAAAGACGGCTGGAACGCCTTTAATGTGCTGCACACGGCCGCATCGCGCGTCGCCGGTCTTGATCTCGGCTTCCTGCCGGGCGAGGGCGGCAAGAACGCAAGCGACATGCTGAAGGGCGGGCTCGACGTCCTCGTTCTGCTCGGCGTCGACGAAGTCGCACTCCCGAGCGCCGGCACGATCATTTATATCGGCACGCACGGTGACGCTGGCGCGCACCGCGCTGACATCATCCTGCCGGGCGCGGCCTACACCGAGAAAGACGCGACCTGGGTCAACACCGAAGGCCGCGTGCAATACGGCCGCCGGGCGACGTTTCCAAAGGGCGAGGGCAAAGAGGATTGGACGATCCTGCGCGCGCTCTCGGCTGTCCTTGGCAAGACGCTGCCGTATGACTCGCTGCTGGCGTTGCGCCAAAAGATGATCGCCGATCACCCGACCTTCGGTCAGGTCGACTACGCGCCCGGCGCCGCCGATGGCGCGGGCTTCGATGCCGCTAGGATTGGCGTAGACGGCCAGGTCTCGAACGATCCGTTCAAATCGCCGGTCACGGACTTCTATCTGACCAATCCGATCGCGCGCGCGTCGAAGACGATGGCCGAGTGCTCACGGCTTCGCGCTCAAGCTCACAAGGTGGCTGCGGAATGAACCCGGCTGCCGACTACGTTCCGCTGATCGCGCTCCCGGTCGAATGGGAGTGGGCGCTGATGAAGACGGGCCAGATCCTGGCCATCTGCATCCTGCTGCTGATCTCGCTCGCGTTCCTGCTGCTGTTCGACCGCAAAGTCTGGGCGGCGGTGCAATTGCGCAAAGGCCCGAACGTCGTCGGTCCGTTTGGTCTGCTTCAATCCTTCGCGGACTTCTTCAAGTTCGTATTCAAGGAAATCGTCATCCCGGCGGGCGCGAACAAGACCGTCTTCATCCTCGCGCCGCTGCTGACGTTTGTGCTCGCGTTCATTGGCTGGGCGGTTGTGCCGTGGGGGCCGGGGATTGTGATCGCCGACTTGAATGTCGGCATTCTCTACCTGTTCGCGATCAGCTCGCTCGGCGTGTACGGCATCATCATGGGCGGCTGGGCTTCGAACTCGAAGTATCCGTTCCTCGGCGGCCTGCGCTCCGCCGCGCAGATGGTGAGCTACGAAGTCTCGATCGGCTTCATCCTCATCACGGTGCTTTTGCTGGTGGGCTCGCTGAACCTTTCGACCATCGTCAACAACCAGGCCGATGGCATCTGGATGTGGCACGGCTTCCGCATCTTCAACTTCGCCGAGTTCCCGAACAACATTCTCGTCGGCGTCGTGATGATCGCGATGCTTGGCATGTTCTTCATCTCGGCGCTCGCTGAAACCAACCGGCCGCCATTCGATTTGCCGGAAGCAGAATCCGAACTCGTCGCCGGTTATCAGGTCGAATATTCGTCGACACCGTACCTGCTCTTCATGATCGGCGAGTACCTCAACATCGTCATGATGTGCGCCATGACGACGATCCTGTTCCTCGGCGGTTGGCATCTGCCGTGGGGTTCGATCGAGAGCCTGGGCCTCAGTCCGTTCTGGACCGGCGCTCTCGCCATGCTCGTCTTTTACGTGAAGATCTGGATGATGTTCTTCATGTTCGCGATGGTGAAGGCCATCGTGCCGCGCTACCGCTACGACCAGCTGATGCGTCTGGGCTGGAAGATCTTCCTGCCGACCTCGCTCGTCGCCGTTATTGTCCTCGGCTACTACGTCGCGTTCCTCGCGCCGCCGGCGGCTGCAACTGCTGTGGCGGGTGGCTGATGCGCATCGCACTCATCTTCGCTTTCACGCTTGTCGCCTGCACGCCAACGCAGGAAGCGGCGACGTCCGCCGGACCCCAGACCGTGTCCGTTGAGGTCAGCTCCACGAGCGATGCCGAAGCCCAGCGTCTGTGCGGCGGCGCGGCGCAGCCGGAAACGGTGCATCACGAAAGCAACGTCGTCACCTATCGCTGCCTCGGAGGGGCAAACTAATGTCTCGTCTGCTGCAAGCCGCGAAGGGCGCTTTGATGCTCGACATGATCGGGGGCTTCGCCCTCGGCATGAAGTATTTCTTCACCCGCAAGGCGACGGTGAACTATCCGTTTGAGAAGGGTCCGCTTTCGCCCCGTTTTCGCGGCGAGCATGCGCTCCGTCGCTACGCCAACGGCGAAGAGCGCTGCATCGCCTGCAAGCTCTGCGAAGCGATCTGCCCGGCGCAAGCCATCACCATCGAAGCAGAACCGCGCGAGGACGGCTCACGCCGGACCACGCGCTACGACATCGACATGGTGAAGTGCATTTACTGCGGTTACTGCCAGGAAGCGTGCCCGGTCGATGCGATTGTGGAAGGCCCGAACTTCGAGTTCGCCACCGAAACACGCGAAGAACTTTACTATGACAAAGAGCGTCTGCTCGCGAACGGCGATCGCTGGGAGCGGGAGATCGCGAAGAATTTGGAGCTGGACGCGCCTTACCGGTAGGGCGGGTCCGAAACATCAATGCTCCCCCGCTCGCGGGGGAGCTGTCCGCGAAGCGGACTGAGGGGGCGCAAGAAGCGCGAAGTCGGTGCGAGACGCACCCCCTCTGTCGTTCGCTTCGCTCACTGACATCTCCTCCGCGTGCGGGGGAGAAGGGAGAGCGTAACGGATGTTGGCGTCGATCGCCTTCTATGTGCTGAGCGTGATCGCGGTGATTTCCGCGTTCGCGGTCATCTCCGCGCGCAACCCGGTTCACTCCGTCTTGTTCCTGATCCTGACGTTCTTCACCTCAGCTGGCCTCTTTGTGCTTTTGGGCGCGGAGTTTCTGGCCATGCTTCTGGTCGTCGTCTATGTCGGCGCCGTCGCTGTGCTCTTCCTGTTCGTCGTCATGATGCTCGACGTCGACTTCGCCGAGCTGAAGAAAGGCTTCCTCTCCTACATGCCGCTCGGCGCGCTGATTGCGCTCGCACTCATGGGCGAACTCGCGCTCGTCGCCAGCGCCTCGATGGCGGCCCAAGGCGCGCCGATCGCGCTGGGCCCGGTCGAAACCGGCGGCGTCACCAACGCCGAAGCGATCGGTCAGGTGCTCTACACCGAGTATCTGCTCGTCTTCCAAATGGCGGGCTTGGTGCTCTTCGTCGCCATGATCGGCGCTATTGTGTTGACGCTGCGCCATCGGCCAGGCGTCAAGAAGCAGGACATCGCCGCGCAAGTCGGCCGCAAGCGCTCCGAGGGCGTCGAACTCAAGGACATCCGTCCGGGGCAGGGGCTGGGCTAATGGAAATCGGTCTCGTCCACTACCTGTTCGTCGCCGGTGCGTTGTTCACAATCGGCTGCTTCGGCATTTTCGCGAACGCCAAGAACGTCATCATCATCCTGATGTCGATCGAGCTCATTTTGCTGGCGGTGAACATTAACTTGGTCGCGTTCTCCGCCTTCTTGCAGAATCTCGAAGGCCAGATTTTCGCGATGATGGTGCTCACCGTCGCCGCCGCGGAAGCCGCCGTCGGCCTCGCAATTTTGGTCACTTACTTCCGCAACCGCGGCAACATCGCGGTTGAAGACATCAATCAGATGAGGGGCTGAGACGGTGCAATTCTCCCCCGAAGTCCTGATCGTTCTCGGGCCGCTGATCGCGGCCGCGTTCGCGGGCCTGTTGCAGCGCTACATCGGCGACCGCGTCGCCATGATCCTCACGACCGCCTCGGTCGGTCTCTCGCTGGCGCTGTCTTGGCCGATCTTCGTCGACTTTGTTTGGGGCGAGGGCCACGAGCGCATCATCGAGCTGATGCCGTTTATCCATGTCGGCGACTTCCAGTCGACCTGGTCGGTCCGCATCGACACGCTTTCAGCCATCATGCTGGTGGTGGTGAACACGGTCTCGTTCCTGGTTCACCTCTATTCATGGGGCTACATGAGCGAAGATCCGCACAAGGCGCGGTTCTTCTCCTACCTCTCGTTCTTCACCTTCTCGATGCTGGCGCTGGTGACGGCGAATGACTTCCTTCAGCTCTTTTTCGGCTGGGAAGGTGTGGGCGTCGCCTCCTACTTGCTGATTGGCTTCTGGTTCCAGAAGCGCAGCGCCAACGACGCCGCCATCAAAGCCTTCGTCACCAACCGCGTCGGCGATTTCGGCTTTGCGCTCGGCATCATGGCGGCGTTCTTCTGCTACGGCTCGATCCAGTTCGACGCCGTGTTCGAAGCCGCGCACGCCAATCCGGGGCTGCTGCTCGGCGTCGGCGAGGTGCAGTTCAACGCTATCGAGGTGATCTGCTTCCTCTTGTTCATCGGCGCGATGGGCAAGTCGGCGCAGTTCTTCCTGCACGTCTGGTTGCCGGACGCGATGGAAGGCCCGACGCCGGTCTCGGCGCTCATCCACGCCGCCACCATGGTCACCGCCGGCGTGTTCATGGTCTGCCGCGCGGGCGAGCTTTACGAGATGGCGCCGCTGGCGAGTGGGTTCGTCACCATCATCGGCGCCACTACCGCGCTTTTCGCGGCCACCGTGGGCCTCGCGCAGAACGACATCAAACGCGTCGTCGCGTACTCAACCTGTAGTCAGCTTGGTTACATGTTCTTCGCCGCCGGCGTTGGCGCCTACAACGCGGCGATGTTCCACCTGTTCACGCACGCCTTCTTCAAAGCGCTGCTCTTCCTTGGCGCCGGCTCAGTGATCCACGGCCTGCATCACGAGCAGGACATGCGTTACATGGGCGGCGTCCGCAAACCGATGCCGATCACCTGGGCGATGATGACGATCGGCACGCTGGCGCTGATCGGTTTCGGCATTCCCGGCCTCGGCGGCTTCGCCGGCTTCTACTCGAAGGACGCCATCATCGAAGCCGCCTACGGCAGTCATGGCATCGGCGCGCAGTTCGCGTTCTGGTGCGGCATCACGGCGGCGCTGCTGACCAGCTTCTACTCTTGGCGCCTGGCGTTCATGACCTTCGAAGGCAAGTTCCGCCCGAACCCCGACGCGCATCATCATGACGATCACGGCCACGCCGATGATCACGGCCATGCCGCGCACGACGATCACGGTCACGCGAAGCCCGCTGACGGTTCAGCGCCCGCGCATGAATCGCCCTGGGTGATGCTCATCCCGCTTTTCGTGCTGGCATTTGGCGCGATCTTCGCGGGCTTCATTTTCTACCCGTACTTCCTCGGCCATCACGCCGGCGAGTTCTGGGATCACGCCATTCCGTTCCACGAAGGCCACCACGATTTCCCGACCTGGGTTCTGTGGGCGCCGCTTATCGTCACCGTCACTGGTTTCATCCTCGCCGTGCTCTTCTATCTCTGGAAGCCCGGCGCCGCGAAAGCGATGGCGAAGGGGCCGGTCTGGTCGTTCCTCTACAACAAGTGGTTCTTCGACGAGCTTTACGACTTCATCTTCGTGAAGGGCGCGCGCGCTGTCGGCGATCTCTTCTGGAAAGTGGGCGATAAGCGCCTCATCGATGGGCTCGGCCCCGATGGCGTCGCTGCCGCCTCGAACTTCTTCTCGCGCCAAGTGCGCCGCCTGCAGACGGGCTTTGTGTACCACTACAGCTTCATCATGCTGATCGCGGCGGTGGCCTTCGGCGCCTATGCGATCCTCGCGGGCATCGGAGGCGGCCGATGAGCGAGCTCGTGGCCGGCTGGCCGATCCTTTCCATCGTCACGTTCCTGCCTGCGGCGGGAGCGTTGCTCATCCTGTTGGCGCGCGTCTCAGCCCGCGGCGAAAACGTCGGCTACGACAACGGCGTCAAGCTGCTGACGCTGCTGATCACGATCGCGACCTTTATCGCGTCGCTCTTCGCGTTCGCGGCCTTCGATCCCAACAACCCCGAATATCAGCTCCAAGAGAGCATCCCGTGGGCGTTCGGCATGTCCTACGCCATGGGCGTAGATACGCTGGCGATGTCGCTCGTCATGCTGACGACATTCCTAATGCCGATCTGCATCCTCGCGAGCTGGGTGATCGAGAAACAGGTCAGCTCCTACATGGTTCTGTTCCTGATCCTCGAGACGCTGATGATCGGCGTCTTCTGCGCGCAGGACATCGTACTCTTCTACATATTCTTCGAAGGCGGCCTCATTCCGATGTTCATTCTCATCGGGGTGTGGGGCGGCGAACGGCGTGTCTACGCGGCGTTCAAGTTCTTCCTCTACACACTGCTTGGTTCGTTGCTGATGCTGGTGGCGATCATCTACATGATCGCCGTCACCGGCACGTCGAACATCCCGGAGTTGACCGCCTACGCGCAGGGCAGCGGTTTCGATCAGAACGTGCAGATCTGGCTCTGGCTCGCTTTCTTCGCCTCGTTTGCGGTGAAGATGCCGATGTGGCCGGTCCACACCTGGCTGCCGGACGCCCACGTCGAAGCGCCGACAGCCGCTTCAGTGGTGCTGGCGGCGATCCTCTTGAAGATGGGCGGCTACGGCTTCCTGCGTTTCTCGCTGCCGATGTTCCCGGACGCCTCGCACTATTTCACGCCGCTCGTGTTCGCGCTCTCGGTTGTCGCCATCGTCTACGCTTCGCTCGTCGCGTTCCGTCAGCTCGATATGAAAAAGCTGATCGCCTACTCGTCCGTCGCGCACATGGGCTTCGTCACCATGGGCATCTTCGCCGGTAACGAGCAGGGCATCCAGGGCGCCATCTTCCAGATGCTGTCGCACGGGGTTATCTCCGGGGCGCTGTTCCTTTGCGTGGGCGTCGTCTACGATCGCGCCCACACGCGCGAGATCGCCTTCTATGGCGGCCTCGTGAACCGCATGCCGGTCTACGCCGCCGTGTTCATGCTCTTCACCATGGGCAATGTCGGCTTGCCTGGTACGTCCGGTTTCCCCGGTGAAATCCTCACCATGGTCGGTGCGTTCCAGGTGAATGCATGGATCGCGGCCGGCGCTGCACTCGGCGTTATCTTCTCCGCCGCATACGCGCTGACGCTCTACCGCAAGGTCGCGTTCGGCGTGATCGAGAACCCGAAGCTCGACAAAATGGCCGATCTCGACGCGCGCGAGTGGGTGCAGTTCATCCCGCTCATCATCGCCACGCTGATCATGGGCCTCGCACCGACTTATGTGCTCGACTTTACGCAGAACGCGGCGCTGACGATCATGAACCAGTTCGCCGGAGCCACGCCATGAACCCGGCGATTGATCTCAACAATAGCTTGCCGCTGGCGCGCCCCGAGCTTTTGCTCGCGGCATACGCGCTGATCGGCGCGGTGCTCGGCGCCTGGTTCAAGGACCGCATCTTCGGCGCGCTCTCGACCCTCGGCGTGATCGCCATCCTGGGCGCGGGGCTTCTCGCGATCGCCTGGAGTCCGGGCGCCGCCGTTGAAATTTTCCAAGGCGCGATGGTCGTCGACGGCGTCGGCGGCTTCGCCAAAGTCCTGATCGCGCTCGCCGCCGCCGCCACGCTCGCGCTCGGCGCCGACTACTTCACCACGACCAAGGAACAACGCTTCGAATTCCCGGTGCTGATCGCGCTGGCGACGCTCGGCATGTTTGTCATGGTCTCGGCGCAAGACCTGATCAGCCTTTACGTTGGCGTCGAACTGCAATCGCTCGCGGCATACGTTCTCGCCGCCTGGCGACGCGACGATGCGCAATCTTCGGAAGCGGGCCTCAAGTACTTCATCCTCAGCGCCATCTCGTCCGGCTTGCTGCTGTTCGGGTCATCGTTCGTCTACGGCTTCACCGGCTCGATCCGCTTCGATCAGATCGCCGCCGCTGTGGGTGAGGGCGCTGGCGGCATCGGCCTTATCTTTGGCTTGGTGCTCATGCTTTGCGCGCTCGGCTTCAAGATGTCCGCGGCGCCATTCCACATGTGGACGCCTGACGTCTACGAAGGCGCGCCGACACCGATCACCGCCTTCTTCGCCGCGGCGCCGAAAGTCGCCGCCGTCGCGCTGATGGCGCGGCTGCTCTACGAACCCTTCGCTGAGATGACGATGCAGTGGCAGCAAGTTGTCGCCGCACTGGCCGCCATCTCCATGGTGTGGGGCTCCGTCGCCGCGCTGATCCAGACAAACTTGAAACGCCTGATGGCGTATTCATCCATCGGCAATATGGGCTTCGCGCTCATGGGCCTTGCCGCCGGTACGGAGCAGGGGCCGTCGTCGGCGTTGATCTATCTCGCGCTCTATTTGCCGACGACCATCGGCATGTTCGCGTTGATCCTCGCCATGCGCCGCGATGGCCAATCGGCCGAAACCGTCGCCGATCTCGCCGGCATGGCGCAGAAGCGGCCGTGGATGGCGGCTCTCTTTACGATGCTGCTCTTCTCGGTTGCCGGCATTCCGCCGTTCGCCGGTTTCATCGGCAAGCTGGCTGTGTTCACCGCTACCATCGATGGCGGCCTGATCTGGCTCGCTATCGTCGGCGGCATCGCAGCTGTCGTGGCGGCCGCTTACTATCTGCGCCTCATCGCCTCGATCTGGTTTGCGCCGCCAGCTGCACAGTTGCAGTCGCCCAGCGGCACGATCATGGTGACGGCGCTGGCTTCAGCGGCCTTGAGCTTCCCCGTCTTGGTGTTGCTGCTTGGCGCGCTGCAGACTGCCGCCGAGAACGCGGTGCGGATGAGTTTTTGAGAAAGCAGGCGCGATGATCGACGGCCAAGCGCCGGTCGAAGTCTTCGACGAGATCGACTCCACCATCCTGGAGGCGCGCCGCCGCGCCGAACGTAACGAAGTTTCGCCCGTTTGGCTCATCGCCAAGAGCCAAACCGCTGGCCGCGGCCGCCGCGGCCGCGCCTGGACCTCGCACAGCGGCAACCTGATGGCGACATTGCTGTTCTCGACGGACCAGCCGCCACAGCAGATCGCGCTCCTCGGTTTCGCCACCGGCGTCGCCATCGCTGAGACGATCGACGCCATCGCAGGCGCCGGAACGGCGCAGCTCAAATGGCCAAATGACGTGTTCATCAACGGCGCCAAAGTCGCCGGCATCATGCTGGATTCCGGCTCTATCGCTTCCGGCCAAACCTGGGTCGCGCTCGCCTTCGGCGTGAATCTCGCCGACGCGCCCGCCAACATCGACCAAAAGACAATTTGTTTGCGTGATTTGCTGCCGCCCGACGCGCCAGCGCCTGAACCGCTCGCCTTCCTCGCCGCCCTTCGCCCGAAGCTTGAAGCTTGGTCCGCGCGTATCGTCAGTGACGGCTTCGAACCGCTGCGCGCCGCTTGGCTCCAACGCGCCTACGGCCTCGGCCAAGAAGCGCGGGTGGTGCAGGGTGAGCAAACGCTCGAAGGCCGCATCGCGGGCTTGTCATCACGCGGCGAACTCGAACTCGACACTGAAACCGGCCGCCGCCTGATCGCGGCTGGCGACGTATTCTTGCCAAAGGCGGCCTGACCCATGCTTCTCGCCATCGACGTCGGCAACACCAACACCAAGTTCGCCATCTGGGACGGCCAGTCCTGGCGCGCGCAATGGCGAGCCTCAACCGACACCACGCGCACCGCCGACGAATACGCGCCGTGGCTCCAACAAGTCATGTCGCTCAGCACGCTCAGCTTTGCCGACATCACCGATTGCATCATCTCCACCGTTGTCCCGCAGGCGCTGTTCAATCTGCGCAACCTCTCGCGCCGCTACATAGGCAAGGAGCCGATGGTCATTGGCGAAGATGGCCTGAAGCTCGGCATTGAAGTCCGGATCGATAAGCCGAACGAAGCGGGCGCCGATCGTCTCGTGAACGCCGTCGGCGCCTACATCCAGTACGGCGGCCCGGCCATCGTCATCGATAGCGGCACCGCCACGACCTTTGATATCGTCGCCGCCGACGGCGCATTCGAGGGCGGCATCATCTTGCCGGGCATCAACCTCTCGCTCCAAGCGTTGCACGAAGCGGCCGCGCGTCTGCCTCGCGTCGAGATCCGCGATCCGGGTCGCGTCATCGGCAAGGATACGGTCAGCGCCATGCAGTCTGGCATCTATTGGGGATCGATAGAGATGATCGAAGGCCTATGCCGGCGCATCCGTGAGGAGTACGGCAAGCCGATGAAAACCGTAGCCACCGGCGGCGTCGCCTCGTTGTTCGAAGGTGCATTCCCGACCATTGATCATTTCGACCAGGATCTCACCTCGCGCGGCCTGCTCGAAATCTTCCGCAGGAACGGCGGCAAGCTTTGAAGACGCCTAAGCCCGACGACGAACTGGTCTTCCTGCCGCTTGGCGGCTCGGGCGAGATCGGGATGAATCTGAACGCGTACGGCTACGGCCCGCCCGACGCGCGCAAATGGATCATCGTCGACATCGGCGTCACCTTCGGGCGCGAAGACACCACGCCCGGCGTCGATCTCATCCTGCCTGATCCGAGTTATCTCGAAGAGCACAAGGACGACATCATCGCGATCGTGCTCACGCACGCGCATGAAGATCACATCGGCGCCCTTGGCTGGCTCTGGCCGCGCCTGCCGGCGCCGGTTTATGCCACGCCGTTCACTGCGGCTCTGGTGCGCGAGAAACTTCGCGAGCGCGGTCTTCTCGAGAAAGTTCCGCTCACTGAAATTCCACTCAAGGGGCAACTCACGCTCGGACCCTTCGAGATCGATTTTGTCACGCTCACGCACTCGATTCCGGAACCCAATGGGCTCGCCATCCGCACGCCGCTTGGCCTCGTCTGGCACACCGGCGACTGGAAAATCGATCCCGATCCGCTGATCGGCGAAACGACAGACGAAGCCAAGCTGCGCGCCATGGCCGAAGAGGGCGTGCTCGCCATGGTGTGCGATAGCACCAACGTGCTTGTCGAAGGCACGGCGGGTTCCGAAGCCGAGGTGCGCGAAAAGCTGACCGAGGTAATCAAGAACTGCACCGGAAAGGTGGCCGTTACCGCCTTCGCCTCAAACGTCGCCCGCGTCGAAACCGCGCTTAAGGCCGCGCGCGCCGCCGGCCGCACGCCGTGCCTCGTCGGCCGCTCCATGCACCGCATCTTCAACGCCGCCCAAAGCGTCGGCCTGTTGCAAGACGTGCCGCAAGTGATCGACGAGGACGAGGTCGGTACGCTGCCAGATGAGAACGTCCTGTTCCTTTGCACCGGCAGCCAGGGCGAATCCCGCGCCGCGCTCTCACGTATTGCCCGCGGCGAACATCGCAATGTCGTGCTCCAGCACGGGGACACGGTGATCTTCTCGTCCAGGGTCATCCCCGGCAACGAGATGGCGATCCATCAGCTCTACGATCAGTTCCTCGCACGCGGCGTCGAACTCATCACTGCCGACAACGAGCATCTGATCCATGTCTCGGGCCACCCAGCGCGCGATGAGCTGAAGCAAATGTACGCGTGGGCGCGGCCCAAAATAGCGATCCCGGTCCACGGCGAAATCCGCCATATCCGCGAGCATGTGAAGCTCGCCCAGTCGCTGCAAATCCCGGAAACCATCGCGCCCAATAATGGCGACCTCATCCGCCTCGCGCCTGGTCCCGCCGCCGTCATCGATGAAGTGCCGTCAGGGCGTCTTTATGTGGATGGCAATGTCATTATCGAGACCGAAGATGACGCGATCCGCGACCGCAAGCGGCTCGCTGCCGAAGGCGCGGTCAATATCGCCTTCGCCCTCAACACGAAAAATCAAATTGTGGCAGGCCCCACGGTCTCTGTCCGTGGTCTCACCATGCCGGACGAAGAAGATCTCGAACTTGCACTGGAAGATCTGGAAGACACGGCTAAAGCCGCCCTTACCAAGCTGAACCATGCCGAACGCGACGACGATGACGCCATCGAGGCATCTGTTGTACGCGCGGTACGCAAGGCGGCAGAACGGCTCTGGAAGAAGCGTCCGCTTGTCGACGTTTCGGTTCTGCGCCTCTAAAACCGCGTGGGGATGTCGGGAGTAGGCCATGATTGGCAGGTTGAACCATGTGGGCGTTGCTGTGCCCTCCATCGAGGCGGCGAAAGCTACCTATCGCGACCTCTACGGCGTGCCGGAAAGCGCGATCACCGAAACGCGCGAAATGCCGTCGCAGGGCGTAAAGTTCGCATTCGTCAACGTCGCCAACAGCCAGATTGAGCTGATCGAGCCTCTGGGTGAAAACAGCCCCATCACAAAGTTCATCGAGAAGAATCCGCGCGGCGGCCAGCATCACATCTGCTTCGAGGTGGAAAACATCTACGAGGCGCGCGACGAGATGGTCGTCCGCGGCGCCCGGGTCTTGAACGAGCCGCGCATCGGCGCGCACGGCACGCCGATCATCTTCATCGATCCCAAAAATTCGGACGGCGTCCTGATTGAACTCATGGAAACGCCAAAGGCGGGGCACGGATGAGCCCGCTGCTCGGCATCGCCATTTATGTCATCTGCTGGTGGCTGGCATTCTTCGTGATGTTGCCGATGGGCGCCCAGAGCCATCACGAGGCCGGCGAGGAGACCGTTCCGGGCGCTGAGCGGGGCGCTCCCAAGGTCCACAACCTCCGCAAAAAGGCCATCTATGCCGCCGGGATCGCCGCGGTTGTTTGGGTGGGCATTTTCTGGGCGGTTTCCGTCGATCTTTGGAATATGCGGCCACATTAGGCCGCGTTGCGGAGGGCTCCGGCGCAGTCTATCCAGGCGGCGCGAAAGGAACTCCCCGATATGCATGCGCTTAAGGTCACGCGCGCCGAAGATTTTCCCGAATGGTACCAGGCCGTCGTCCGTGAAGCGGACCTGGCGGAGCTGTCGCCGACGCGCGGGTGCATGATCATCAAGCCGTGGGGCTACGGGATCTGGGAGCGCATTCAGGGCGAGCTCGACCGCCGCATCAAAGAAAGCGGCCACGACAATTACTATTTCCCGCTCCTGATCCCGCTCGGCTTCATCGCCAAGGAGGCCGACCACGTCGAAGGCTTCGCCAAGGAGATGGCTGTCGTCACGCACCATCGCCTGAAGAAGATCGACGGCACGCTGAAGGCCGATCCGGAAGCGGAGCTCACCGAACCCTTCATCATCCGGCCGACGTCGGAGACGATCATCGGCGATGCGTTTAGCCGCTGGGTGAAATCGTATCGCGATTTGCCGCTGAAGCTGAACCAGTGGGCCAACGTCATGCGCTGGGAAATGCGGACGCGCATGTTCCTGCGCACGGCCGAATTCCTCTGGCAGGAGGGTCACACCGCCCATGTCGATGAAGCCGACGCGATGGCCGAGACGATGCTCGCCCTCGAAATCTACAGGAGCTTCGCCGAAGATTTCCTCGCGCTGCCAGTTGTCGCTGGCGAGAAGCCCGAGAACGAACGCTTTCCCGGCGCCGAGCGGACATACTCTATCGAAGCGATGATGCAGGACGGCAAAGCGCTGCAAGCCGGCACCTCGCACTATTTGGGCACGCACTTCGCCGAAGCGCAGAACATCCGCTACCAGGATAGGGATGGCGGCCAGACCCTCGCGCACACGACCTCTTGGGGCGTCTCCACGCGTCTCATCGGCGGCGTGATCATGACCCATGGCGATGACGACGGCCTGCGTACGCCGCCTGCTATCGCGCCGCGCCAAATCGTTATTGTGCCGATGCTGCGCGGCAAACCCGAGGACGAAGAGCTGAAGGCCTATTGCGCCTCGCTCGTTGCGGAGCTCAACACGCTTACCGCCTTTGGCTTTCCCGTCCGCGCCTTCGTCGACACCAAGGACGCCAAACCCGCCGACAAGCGGTGGGATTGGGTCCGCCGTGGCGCGCCGCTGATTTGCGAGATCGGCCCACGCGACGCCGCCGGCGGCAATGTGACCTTCATCAAGCGCAACGCGTTGCGCGAGGGCGAAAAAATCAAATCGCACACGCTGCCTCGCGCCGATTTCGTTGCGCAGGCGGCAGGGCTCTTGGAAGCCACGCAGAAAGAGCTGTTCGACGAAGCCAAGGCCCGTCTCGACGGCAATATCCGTGGCGATTTCGCGACCTTCGCCGACATAGAAAAGTACTACGGAACCGAGGACAAAGAGGGCGAGTTCAAGGGTTGGGCGCGGGTTCAGTGGTCACGCCCGACCGGCGCTGCGTTGGAAGAAGTGGGGAGCCGCCTGAAAGCCTTGAAGCTGACCATCCGCAACGCGCCGATGGCCCAACCTTCCTCCTTCGGCAAGTGCATCTTCTCCGGCCAGCCAGCTGTTGAAGAAATTCTGATCGCGCGGGCGTATTGATGAGCAACGGAAGAAGTGCGCCATTCGGCCTGTTCGAGCGCATGCTCGCGGGCCGCTATCTCCGCGCCAAGCGCCAGCACGGCGGCGTGGCGCTGATCTCGGTGATTTCCGTCATCGCGATCACACTGGCCGTGATGGCGCTCATCATCACCATGTCGGTGATGAACGGCTTTCGCGAGACGCTGCTCTCACGCATCCTCGGCGTGAACGGCCACGTCTATGTCGACGTGCGCAATTTGCCCGGCAGTGAGATCGATCGGCTGGCGGCGCTGGCGCGCGAAACGCCGGACATTCTTCATGTCGCGCCCACCATCAACGCCCAGGCGCTCGCGACCTCGCCGGACGGCTTGGCCGCCGGCGTCGTCGTCCGCGGCATGACCCGCGCCGATCTCGAAGGCTTGCCGATCGTCGCCAACAGCATCCGCAGCGGCGGCGGGTTTGAGAATTTTGAGGGCATCGAGTCGCCCAGTATTTTGGTGGGCGATCGCCTGGCGGCGTCTCTTGGCGTTGCCGAGGGCATGGCTATCTCGATCCTCTCGCCCCAGGGTGCGGCGACCCCCTTTGGCCTCACGCCGCGGCGCAAATCTTTCCTCATTGGCGGCGTGTTCAGCGTCGGCATGGCCGAGTTTGATTCCGCGCTGGTCTATATGCCGATCGAGCAGGCGCAGATCCTGTTCAGCCGCGGCGACGGCGCCGATGAACTGGAAATTCGCATCCGTGACCCCGACAGAACGGTCGCCGTGATGATGGAGTTGCGAAGCCGCTTGGGCCCCGACGTCACCATCTACGATTGGCGCGCCAAGAGCCAAGGCCTTGCCGATGCGCTGGTGGTCGAGCGCAACGTCATGCGCCTAATCCTGATGATCCTTGTGGCGATCGCTGCGCTCAACATCGTCACCGGCCTCATCATGCTCGTGAAGAACAAGAGCCGCGACATCGCCATTCTGCGCACCATGGGTGCCACCAAAGGCGCCATCCAACGCGTCTTCTTCATGGCGAGCGCAAGCCTCGGCATGATCGGTCTGAGCTTGGGTTTGTTGCTCGGCATCGGCTTCTGCCTCAACATAGAAACGATCCAGAACACGATCCAGGCCGTCACCGGGTTCGATGTCTTCCCAGGCACCGTTTACTCGCTTGAAACGCTCCCGGCTCGCGTCGAATGGGGTGAAGTGCTCGGCATTTCCATCTTCACAATCCTGGTGACCTTCTCCGCTACGCTGCTGACCTCTTGGTGGGCGTCGCGCTTCGATCCGGTGGAGGCGCTGCGCTATGAGTAACGTCCCGCACGCCGTGCAATCGATCCTGCGCCTCGATAATGTGAGCCGCGTGTATAAGTCGGGCAGCGGCGAACTCACGGTGCTCGATGGCGTTAATCTCGATATCAGCGCGGGCGAGATCGTCGGTCTGATTGGTCCTTCGGGATCTGGGAAATCGTCGCTCCTGCATGCCGCTGGAATGCTTGAGCGCCCGAGCGGCGGCGACGTGTGGATCGATGGCCAGTCCGGCTGGGATCTGAGCGACGGCGAACGCACCAACATCCGCCGCAACCGCATCGGCTTCGTGTATCAATTCCACCACCTGCTGCCCGAGTTCGACGCTATCCATAACGTTGCGCTTCCTGCGCTCATTGCCGGCCGTAAGCGCAAGGAAGCGATGCTGGAGGCCGAACGCTTGCTTGGCGTGATGGGGCTCTCGGATCGGATGTATCACCAGCCCGCGCAACTCTCAGGCGGCGAGCAGCAACGCGTCGCCATCGCCCGCGCCATGATCAACAATCCGATCCTGATCCTGGCCGACGAGCCGACCGGCAACCTCGATCCGGACACCTCGACCACCGTTTTCGCGGCGCTGTCAAACCTCGTTCGCAACGAGGGGGCCGCCGCGCTTATCGCCACTCACAACCTGGAACTGGCGAGATACATGGATCGAGTGATGGCTTTGGACCACGCCAAGCTCGTCCAGCGCAGCTAGCAGGGGTTCGGGACGGGCGCGCGAGCGCCTATCTTTGGGGCAGAGAATCACATGCCCCAGCCCTTTATCCACCTCCGCGCGCGTTCGGCGTATTCGCTGCTGCAGAGCGCCATCCAGGTAAAGTCGCTGGCCAAGCTCGCCGCCAAGCACGACATGCCGGCGCTCGGGCTGACCGACTCCAACAACATGTTCGGGGCGCTCGAATTTTCCGAAGCCGCCGCGGAACTTGGACTCCAGCCGATCATCGGCCTCACGCTCGATGTGCGCGGCGAGCATGGTCTGGCGGGCACGCTGGCGCTGATCGCCCAGAACAATGCCGGCTATTCAAACCTGATGCAGCTTTCCAGCGCTGCCTACCTGGAATCTGAATCACACGAGGACCCCAACGTCCCGTTCGCGCGTGTCCTGCGGCACGCCGAAGGACTGATCGCGCTCACCGGCGGCGGCGACGGCGCGCTCGCGCCGCTGATCGCCGATGGCAAGGGCGATGTCGCGTTGGATGCGTTGAAGCGACTCGGCGCTGCCTTTCCGAACCGTCTCTATGTCGAGCTCCAGCGGCACAGCGAACTGATTGAAGTCGAGACCGAGGGCGCGCTGCTGCAGATGGCCTACGATCTCGGCCTGCCGATCGTCGCTACCAACGATATTCGCTTCCAGAAGCGGTCGGATCATGGCGCCCACGACGCGCTCATGTGTATCGCGGCGTCCTCCTATCTCGGTGAGGAGGATCGCCCGCGCATCACCCACCAGCACTATTTCCGCTCTGCTCAGGAAATGAGCGAACTCTTCTCGGATTTGCCGGAGGCGATTGAGAACACGGTAGAGATCGCCAAACGCACCGCCTTCAAGGTCGAGAAGCGCAAGCCGATCCTGCCGCGCTTCGACACCAAACGCGGTCGCGACGAAGCCGCGGAATTGAAGGCTCAAGCTGAAGCGGGCCTCAAGGAACGCATCAAAGCACTGGGCGACAAGCTCGCAGCGCCAGTTGAGGACTACGAAAAACGACTCGCTTTCGAACTGCAAGTCATCACTCAGATGCAGTTCCCGGGCTACTTCCTGATCGTCTCGGACTTCATCAAATGGGCGAAGTCAAACCACATCCCGGTCGGGCCCGGCCGTGGCTCCGGCGCGGGCTCCGTCGTCGCCTGGGCGCTCACGATCACCGATCTTGATCCGCTGCGTTGGGGCTTGCTGTTCGAGCGTTTTCTTAATCCCGAACGCGTCTCGATGCCGGACTTCGATATCGACTTCTGCCAGGAGCGCCGCGGCGAAGTCATAGAATACGTCAAAGAGAAATACGGCGAGGATCGCGTCGCCCACATCATTACCTTCGGCACATTGCAGGCGCGCGCCGTGCTGCGCGACGTCGGCCGGGTGATGCAATTGCCGTTCGGCCAAGTCGATAAGCTGGCCAAGCTCGTTCCGGCCAACCCGGCGAACCCGGTAACGCTGGCGCAGGCCGTTGAGATCGAGCCGAAGCTGGAGGAGGCTGCGCGTCAGGAGGCGGAAGTTCGCAACCTGATCGACACCGCACTTCAGCTTGAAGGCCTGTACCGCAACGCCTCCACCCACGCCGCCGGCATTGTTATCGGCGACCGCCCGCTGATCGAACTTGTCCCACTCTATCGCGATCCGCGCGCGCATCTGCCGGCGACGCAGTTCAACATGAAGTGGGTCGAAGCCGCTGGTCTCGTGAAGTTCGACTTCCTAGGCCTAAAGACGCTCACCGTCATTGACCGCGCCCTGAAGTTCATCCGTGCGCGCGGTGAGAACGTTGATCTCAACACCGGCGACTATAGCGATGAGAAGACCTACGAACTTCTGAGGTCTGGTCTGACCTTCGGCGTGTTCCAGCTCGAAGGGCAGGGGATGCGCGATACGCTGCGCAAGGTGAAACCGACGACGCTGGAAGATGTCATCGCGCTGATCTCGCTCTACCGGCCAGGCCCGATGCAAAACATCGATCGCTTCGCCAACGTCAAGCACGGCCGCGAGAAGCCTGACTACCTGCACGAGACGCTAAAGCCGATCCTTGAGGAAACCTACGGCGTCATCGTCTACCAAGAGCAGGTCATGCAGATCGCGCAGGTGCTCTCGGGTTACAGCCTTGGCGAAGCCGATCTCCTGCGCCGCGCTATGGGCAAGAAGCAGCCGGCCGAAATGGCGAAGCAGAAATCGCGCTTCATTGAAGGCGCCAAGGAGCGCGGCGTCAGTGAAGGCAAGGCCGCCCACATCTTCGATCTCGTTGAAGAATTCGCCGGCTACGGCTTCAACAAGTCGCACGCGGCGGCGTACGCCGTCGTCGCGTATCAGACCGCGTATCTGAAGGCGCACTATCCGGTGGACTTCATGGCCGCCTCGATGAGCCTCGATCTCTCCAATTCCGATAAGCTCGCGAGCTTCGTTCAGGATTCAAAGCGTATCGGCGTCAGGATGCTGCCGCCGGATATCAACCATTCGGAAGCGGACTTTAGCGTTGAACAAACCGAAGACGGTCTCGCGGTGCGCTACGCGCTGGGCGCGGTCCGCAATGTTGGCTTGGCGGCGATGGAAAGCGTCGTCGCCGAACGCAAACGTGGCGGCAAGTTCAAGGCGCTCTACGATTTCGCCGAGCGCATCGACTCCAAAGCCATCAATCGACGCCAGCTTGAAAACCTGGCCAAGGCCGGCGCGCTCGACACTATGGAGCCGGACCGCGCCCGTGCGCTCGCGGCATGCGAGATGATCGCTTCGTACGCACAGCGCGTCGCCGAGGAGCGCGCCAGCGCCCAAGCGAGCCTGTTTGGCGTCGAGGAACCCAGCGCGCGGCCGGTTTTCCCGAACGCACCCGCATGGTCCGCGCAAGACCGCCTGGATGCCGAGCGCGAAAGTGTGGGGTTCTATCTCTCAGGCCATCCGCTCTCGGAATTTTTCGTCGATGCGGGCGATCGCTATTCAAGCTACGCCGACATTCTCGAAGAGGGCGAAACCGAACCGCGCGCCTACATGATGGCTGGCGTCGTACGCCGTGTTCAGTATCGCCCCGCCATGTCCGGCGGCACGCTGGCGTTCGTGTCGATGTCTGATCCGACTGGCGATTTCGAGGCCATGATCATGCCCGAGAACGTTCAGGCCGCGCGCGATGTCATCGAAGTCGGCAAGGCGTTTGGCTTCCGAGGCCGCGTACGCTGGCGCGACGGCGATCTGAAGCTTGCGGCGGATTCATTCGAGCCCGTGGAAGCCGCCGAGGCCCGCATCGGCGAAGATCTGCGTATTGTCCTGAAGGAAGGCGCGCCGCTCGAATTGCTGGCGCAAACGCTGGCTGCGCTTCCCAAGCCGCAGCCCGGCGAAGCCCGTCCGCTGCATCTCGTGCTGCGACTGAAGGATGGGCGCGAAATCGAACTCAATACCAAGCGTCTTGCGTCGGGAACCCCTTCGGCGCGTGCGGCTTTAAAGGCCGCGCGCGGCGTGGAACGCGTCATCTGAGGCGCCAGCTGCGCCTCGTCGAAGAATTCTCCCGAAACGCGCGCAAAGTCTTGTCCTGAGCGCCCCAACCCTTTCAGATGCGGCCCGCTCCAGAGGGGGAGGGCACATGCGCCTGAATTTACGTCCCGCGATTGCGCTCGTTGCGATGCTGAGCCTCGCGGCCTGCGCGACCACCGGCGCGGACACCAATACCGAAGCGGATAGCCCGGCGCCATTTGCTTCCACCTACACGCCGCGTCCGTCGGTTCCGACACTGATCCGCAACGCCACCGTGTTCGACGGCAATGGCGCCGAACTCGCAAACGCCGATGTTCTGATGCGCGATGGCCGAATCGTCTCGGTCGGCGCCAACCTAAGCGCCGATGGCGCAATGGTGATCGACGCGACCGGCCGCTTCGTCACCCCCGGCATCATCGACGCGCACTCGCACTTGGGCGTGTATCCTTCGCCGTCGATCAATGCGACCTCTGACGGCAACGAAATTACCCAACCCAACACCGCCGAAGTCTGGGCTGAACACTCCGTGTGGCCGCAAGATCCCGGCTTCCTGCGCGCTGTCGCTGGCGGGATCACCACGCTGCACATCCTGCCCGGCTCCGCCAATTTGTTCGGCGGCCGCGGCGTGACGCTGCGCCCCGTGCTCGGCGCCACCACCGTACAAGAAATGAAGTTCCCGGGCGCGCCGCAAAGCCTGAAAATGGCCTGCGGCGAGAACCCCGCGCGCGTCTATGGCGGTCGGAACACTTCGCCCGCCACCGGCATGGGCAACGTCGCCGGCTATCGCCAAGCCTGGGCCAACGCCGCGCGCTACGCGCGCCGTCTCCGCAATGCCGAAGAAGGCAACGGCGAACCGCCGGATCGCGATCTCGAGATGGAAACCCTCGCCGGCGTCATCAACGGCGACATCATCCTGCAATGGCACTGCTACCGCGCCGACGAAATGGCCAACGCCATCCAAGTCGCGCACGAGTTCGATTTCGAGATCGCCGCGTTCCACCACGCGGTCGAGTCCTACAAGATCGCCGACATGCTCCGTGAAGAAGGAATCTGCTCGGCCATGTGGGCCGATTGGTGGGGCTTCAAGATCGAAGCCTATGACGGCATCCGCGAGAACGTCGCCTTCGTCGACGCCGCTGGCGCCTGCGCCATTGTCCACTCCGATAGCGAAGTGGGCATTCAGCGCCTGAACCAGGAAGCCGCGAAAGCGATGGCCGATGGCCGCCGCGCCGGCCTCGAAATCACGCGCGCGCAAGCCTGGACGTGGCTATCCCGCAACCCGGCCCGTGCGCTGCACATCGACGACGAAACCGGCACGCTCGAAGCCGGCCGCCGCGCTGATGTCGTGATCTGGTCGGACGATCCGCTTTCCAGTTATGCCGTCGCCGAGCGCGTCTTTATCGATGGCGCGGAAATCTACACGCGCGGCGCCGAACGCGATCCGCCTTCGGACTTCGAACTCGGCCAGACCTACACCCGGGAGCGCGCCCAATGAGAACGACGCTAGCTGCTCTTGTTCTCGCCGCGGCGCTTGTAACGCCCGCCGCCGCCGAGACCGTCCTTATCAATAATGGCCGTATCGTCACCAATGGCTCGGGCGGCATCATTGAGAACGGCGATGTTCTGATCGTCGATGGGCGCATCAGCGCTGTCGGCACCAACGTCAACGCCCCGCGCGGCGCACGGGTGATCGAAGCCAACGGCGCGTTTGTCACGCCCGGCGCCTTTGCCGCCATGAGCGAGGTGGGCCTCTCGGAAATCTCCGGCTCCGGCGCGCCCAACGACGCCAATGTCAGTGGTGAACTTATTTCCGCGGCCGCTGACGCGGGCCGCGCCTTCAACCCGAACGTCACCGCCATTCCAGTGACCCGGATTGAAGGCGTCACCCGAGCCGCGATCGCGCCATCCGCCAATGGAAGCATTTTCGATGGCCGCGGCGCGCTGGTCTCCATGAGTGGCGAGCCCGATAGCGTGTTTCGCGAACGCGCCTTCATGGTGGTCGAGCTCGGTGAAACCGGCGCAGGCCGCACTGGCGGCTCGCGCGCAGCACTTTGGCCTGCGTTCGAAGCAGCGCTCCGGGACGCACGCGAATACCCGACGCGCTATCGCAGCGGCCAAGGCGGCGCCGTGCTCAACGAAATCGACGCCCAAGCGCTGCAGCCGTACGCGCGCGGCCAGGGCTTATTCCTCGTCAACGTCGAGAGCGCCGCCGACATTCGCCGCCTGATCCGCTTCAAACGCGCCAATCCAAGCCTGCGCTTCGTCATCCATGGCGGCGCCGAGGCCTGGCAGGTGGCCGACGAACTCGCGCGCTCCGGTATCCCGGTGATCCTCGATCCGCTGGCCAATCTGCCGGATCGCTTCGAGCGTCTTTCGGCGCGCCTCGACAATGCAGTGCTGCTGAATCAAGCGGGCGTCCGCTTCGCCATCGCGCCGGGCCCAGGCTCCGTCGATGCGCATCAGGCGCGGCTTGTGCTGCAGCTTGCCGGCAACGCGGTCGCCAACGGGTTGCCGTGGGACGTGGCTTTCGCCGCTGTGTCGCGCACGCCAGCGGAAATTTTCGGCGCCAGCAATCTCGGCCGCCTCGAACGCAATTACATCGCGGACGTGGTGATCTGGGACGGCGACCCACTGCAAGTGACCTCGGCGCCGACGGCTGTGTTCATCGAGGGCGTGCAGCAATCGCTTACGTCACGCCAAACCCAGCTCCGCGACCGCTACAACCCGCGCAATCGCCAGCGCTAGAGATAGAAGCAACCCCGGCGCGCATCACCGGGGCTGCTTCCTCCCCGCCGCTTAGCCCCCGCGCGCGGCGCGTATTTGCGCGACAATCGCTGCGTTGAAGCCACGCGCCGCCCGCAGCGCCAGCTCTTCATACTTGTCCGGATCGGCGCTCACAGTGTGTGCGCTGCGCCGCGCCGATTGCATCGGGGCGCCGAGAATGCCGGAGATTGCAGCAATGGCGTTATTGTTACTCGCACCGGTCTGGACCATGGAGGCGAACTCGTCGTCGACGGCGGAGGCTGATGGCACTTGTAGCGTCGCCCAACCATCGAAGAACCCACGCCCGCTGCGTGAGAAGAACACTTCGACTTTCGACATCGGATCGACCGAAAAGCGCGCGCCGCCCTCGACGTTGGCGCGATTGCCGAAGGAGCGATTGCCGCTCCCGGAGGTCTCAACGAAATCCAGCGCAAGGTTCGGAAACAGCAGAATGGCGTTCAACTCGTGGGAGATAGCACCCATGCCGCTGCCGCCGCCGACCGCGAGCCTTCCGACACCCTGGTAGCCAACGGCGCCGACGCCCTCGGGACCGACAACAGCGAGTTCGCTTTGCGTCCCCGGCTCTTCGCCTTCGAACGCGCCGCCATCAGCGAGAAAGTTCGCGCCCCGTCCGTTTGCAAACACCTCCGGCGCCGCGCTGACTTCATAACCGGCCGCGCGCAGCTGTGAGACCAAGTCATCGTGCGCGAGTGTGGCGATCCGTTCCAGACGCGCACGGTCGATGCCTTCGAGGACAAAGTCCATACGCGCCCGCGCGCCCATACTATTGCCGAACAGGCTGCCGCCGCTGGAGGCCGTAACGCGCGCGTAGGTGAATGCGCCGATATTGTAGCCCATCAGCGCAATGCGCGGCATGGCGCTCAACACGTTGGCGTTGCCGCGTGTGCGCCGCATCTCGACCGCAAACGGCGGCCCTGCCGGGGGAGCGGAAGCTTCGATAGCGGCTGGGGCCTCAACTGCTGCCGCCGCCTCCTGAACCGCAGGCGCTTCCGTATCCTGGGCATAGCTCGGCGAACCCGCCGCGAACGCGAGAATAGCCAAGGCTCCAAAAAGAATGCTTCTCATCTTCGCACCTCCTGGCGCGACGCTAGGAAGCTGGCCGGCGGGTGGGCGCCCCTGAATGGTGGGGGTCAGCGTGCCAGAGCCGAAACGATCTCCGTCGGGTGCGAGAGAAAAAGAAACCGTCCGCCGTCATTCAACCGTCGAAAGCGTGCGTCCGGCATCAGACGCCGCCAGTGCTTTTCGGCATGGTCGGATGCGTGAAGCGGGTCATGGGCGCCAAACAACATGCGCCAGTTATCCGAACGAACGCCCCGAGCATTAACGGTGGGTTTGGCAAGCGCCTTTTGCTCCGCGATGAAGCCCTCAACACGGCCGGCAGCGAAATGGCGGACCGCGCGCTGGTAGTCGTGGACGGCGGCTTCGTCTTCGAACGCCGTGAGATCGGGCGGACTTGATTTCAGTGCCTGCCGGAGCAGCCGCGCCACGCGGGCGGAGGTCGCTTCGCCCATGATGATGCGCGCGAGAAACGTTGCGCGGTCAGGATGCAGAACGATCGCGTCGGTGATTGCAGTCAACATCCCGGGCCGCGTTTGCGCACCCTCGACCGGCGTGTCTGGATTGAGCGCGACGACGACGCCTACCCGATCCGCGTGCTCTCGCGCGAAGACAAGCGCCGTGTATACACCGCCGCGCGCTACGATATCGATCCGCTCGAGATTGAGGTTTTCGCACACCGTCGCCATGTCGCGGGCTGCCGCCTCGAATGGATCTTCGCTGCCATGCATGAGGTCGCTCACGCCGAAGCCGGGCCGATCAATCGAGAGCGGGCGAAAACCCGCGCGCTGCAGCGCCCACACAAACGAGCGCGACACGTGCCGTGTCGTCGAACTCGAATGCAGCACGCAGACCGGGCGACCGTCCGCCGGCCCATAATCGCTCACCGCGATCATGCCGCCCGTTGGCCGTGGGATCAGCCGCAGCGGTTCTGCTTCTTCTGAAGCTGGGGCCAACTCGCCGTTTGAAACTTGTGTGAGAATCCCCAGCGCCATCGTCTCGGTGACGAGCCGGCTTAGCATCTGCGCCGATGACACGCCGGTGATCTGATAGATGCGGTCGATCTCATCCTTCGTGACGGAGTCACTGGCGCCGGCGAGGCGGCCGGCGTCGCGACGCGGTAAACCGCGCGCAATTGCTAAGGCGATGCGAGCCTGACGATCGGACAAGCCGAACGCGTCGATCAACAATGCGGGGTTGCTGGCGCTCGTCGGCCAATAGCCCAGCGCCGTTGTCGCCACCCGTGACACCAGCGCCGCTTGTTTTCGAACGCCGACTTTCCGCATGGCGTCCGCCAAGGTGCGGCGCGCTGTCGAGTCGCGCACGCCCACGGCGCGCGCCGCGGCGGTGAGCCCGCCCGCGGGCACGAGCGCCGCCACCAGCCGCGCCTCGGCCGGCGTGAGCCCATAGGCGGCGGCGGCGCGCGCCAGCACCGGCCCTGCGCGCGACGGGCAGACCGCCACGACCGCAACGCTTGCGGCGCCATTTTGAACTGCGGCTTTTACCTCAGGCGGCAACGCCCAGTTCAGCGCCCGCGAACTGGCGGCGTAGGCGATTGAAGTCGGCGCACCGTCCGCTGCGATCGTTCGCTCGAGGCTCACACTACGGCGGGTGGCGACGCTCGCCGCGAGTGCGGGGTCGACAGCGTCTTGCCCGAACCAGGCGTCAAATCGCGTGTCGCTCGCGACAACAGCGCCGCGAGCATCCAATGCGGCGGCGGCAATGAGTTCGGGAAGTGCAATCGGGCTTGGCGGCGGCATCGCGTGCGCGATGCTCTCAAGTGTTCGGTCGAAAAGGGGACCGGCCTTCCGCGCCAGCCGCAACACCGCTTCCGGGTCTTCGACCCAGGCGTCGAGCGGGGCGCCGCGCCGGGCGGCTTCCTCAAGCAGCTCGACGGTTTCCT
Organism: Hyphomonadaceae bacterium; assembly: GCA_050184605.1. Lineage (GTDB taxonomy): Bacteria > Pseudomonadota > Alphaproteobacteria > Caulobacterales > Aquidulcibacteraceae > Vitreimonas. The sequence continues at coordinate 736,042 of JBFXAE010000001.1, forward strand.
CAAAGTCTTTGCTCACGGCCGCTTCTTGCCCAGCGAACGTGACGGATTCCAGCTATGCGCTTGTCTTTGTGTGAGGTTCCGCCTACATGCCGCTCTCACTTCGCACGCGGGAGCGGCGGGGCGGTCTGAAAGCGGCCGTTTCCTCCATCCGGTCCTAGGACGAAATTCCTACGGGGATTTGGCCTAGGTCTCTTCCGCGGCGGCAAACCGGAAAAGGAACGATACATGGCGCTGCCTGAATTCAACATGCGTCAGCTTTTGGAAGCTGGCGCGCACTTTGGTCACCAGACCCACCGTTGGAATCCGAAGATGGACCGATACATCTTCGGCGAAAAAGCCAACATCCATATTCTTGATCTGTCGCAGACGGTGCCGCTGCTGCACCAGGCGCTGTTGAAGGTTCGCGAAGTCGCCGCTGGCGGCGGCCGCGTGCTTTTCGTCGGCACCAAACGTCAGGCTGCAGAACACATCAAAGCTGCCGCGCAGCGTTCGGCCCAATACTACATCAACCAACGTTGGCTCGGCGGCACGCTGACCAACTGGCAAACGGTCTCGAAATCGATTGCGCGCCTGCGTGAAGTCGAAGCCATCATCCAAGGCGGCGGCGTCGGTCTCACCAAGCGCGAAGTGCTGAACCTTCAGCGTGAACGCGACAAGCTCGACCGTTCGCTCGGCGGCATCGCCTCGATGGGCGGCGTTCCGGACCTGATGTTCGTGATCGATACCAACAAGGAAGCGATTGCGATTCAGGAAGCCAAGAAGCTCGGCATCCCGGTTGTCGCGATCGTCGACTCGAACTGCGATCCGGACGCGGTCACGTACCCGATCCCGGGCAACGATGACGCCGCGCGCGCGATCCAGCTCTATTGCGACCTGATCGCTGACGCGGTGCTCGATGGTCTCACTGAAGGCCAAATCCGCGGCGGCCGCGACATCGGCGCCTCGGAGAGTCCGCCCGTTGAGGCGGCTGTGGCTCGCGAACGTCCGCCGTCCGGCCCGGTCGAAAGCCCGATCGATGGCCCAACGGGCGCGAACTACTAAATAACTGACGAGAGAAGTCTCAGGAGTAAGACATGGCGGAAATCACCGCTGCGCTGGTCAAGGACCTGCGCGAAAAAACCGGCGTCGGCATGATGGATTGCAAGAAGGCGCTCGCCGAGAACAATGGCGACCTGGAAGCGTCCATCGACTGGCTGCGGGCGAAGGGCCTCTCGAAGGCCGCCAAGAAGGCTGACCGCGCCGCCGCCGAAGGCATCGTCGCGATCGCTGTCGACGGCGGCCAAGCGGCGGTCATCGAACTCAACTCGGAAACCGACTTTGTCGCCCGCAACGCCGACTTCCAAAAGGCGGCCGGCGAGTTCGCCGCGCTTGCGCTCAAGGCCGGCGATCACGACGCGCTGCTGAACGCCGCGCACGGCGGCGGCAAGGTTTCGGACTCGGTCACGAACCTCATCGCCACCATCGGCGAGAACATCACGCTGCGCCGTTCGCAGAAGCTGAGCGTCGGTAACGGGGTCGTGGCGTCCTACGTCCACGCCAAAGTCGATGGCTCGGACAATCTCGGCCGCATCGCGGTTCTGGTTGCGCTCGAGTCGAGCGGCGACAAGGCGAAGCTCGAAGCGATCGGCAAGAAGGTCGCCATGCACATCGCCTCGGCGAACCCGCTGGCGCTGACCGAAGCTGAGATCCCGGCCGATCGCGTCGAGCGCGAAAAAGCCGTGATCGCCGACACGATCAAGGAAGATCCGAAGGCCGCCGGCAAGCCGCAGCAAGTTCTCGACAAGATGCTCGAGGGCAAGATGCGCAAGTTCTTCGAAGAATCCGTGCTCACCAAGCAGGCCTTCGTCATGAACCCCGACCAAACCGTCGAAGCGGCCGTGAAGGAAGCGGAGAAGGAAGTCGGCGCTCCGATCGCAATCAAGGGCTTCGTCCGCTTCGGCGTCGGCGAAGGCGTCGAGAAGCGCGCCGATGATTTCGCCGCCGAAGTGGCGGCGATGTCGGGCAACAAGAGCTAGTCCGGTTCCTGCGGGTAGCCGCAAGTCACTGCGCCTCCCTGGAAACAGGGGGGCGTTTTGCGTTGACCCGCGCCGATCACTCGGGTGATCACAAGTTGTGAGTTCGCTGAAGCCGGAAGATTATGCCGAGGATGTCTCGGTCTGTGTTCAATGCGCAGGCGGAGAAGTTTGGCTGTCGGAACGGCTGTGTCGTCGCCTGGTATGGATCGGCCAAGCCTACGAACTTCATCTGCTGCCCCTGCTCGGCGAAGACAGGACCGTGAACGCCGTCCAGGCGCAGGCGCTTGCCGCCGAACTGGCCTTTGTGGACGCAATCGTCACCGACGAGGCGCTTCAGTCCGTGCTGACCCGGCTGACGCCGGTTGTGCAGTCCAGCATTCAAACGGGCGCAGAAATCAGGTTTGAGTGGCCCTAACGCGGCTGCCGTTGATTTAAGGGCTGTTCCCTGGAACTGCGGGCTGACTCCGGCGGCTCCGGTAGTCTATAGATTCTGCCTCATGAGCCTCGCCGAAACCCGACCCAGCCCAAGCGGGCTGCGCTACAAGCGCGTCCTCCTCAAAATCTCCGGCGAAGCCCTGATGGGCGAGGGGCAATACGGCATCGACACCGCCGTTTGCGAACACATCGCCCAAGCCGTTCTCGATGCCGCCGCATCGGGCGCAGAGATTTGCCTCGTCATCGGCGGGGGCAACATCTTCCGCGGCGTCCAGGGTGCGGCCAAGGGCATGGAGCGGGCGAGCGCTGATTACATGGGCATGCTCGCCACCGTGATGAACGCGCTCGCTATGCAGAACGCGATCGAGGGCTTAGGCGGCCAGGCGCGCGTGCTCTCGGCCATCCCAATGGTGACAGTCTGCGAACCCTACATCCGGCGCCGCGCGATGCGTCATATGGAGAAGGGGCGTATCGTCATCTTCGCCGCCGGCACCGGCAATCCGTTCTTCACGACAGATACCGGCGCTGCACTCCGCGCCGCTGAGATGGGCTGTGACGCGCTGCTGAAGGGTACGCAGGTCGATGGCGTCTACACGGCTGATCCGAAGAAGGACAAAACCGCGACCCGTTACGACAAGCTCAGCTACCACGAAGTGCTCGCGCGCGATCTCAGGGTCATGGACGCCTCCGCCGTCAGTCTGATGCGCGACAGCGGCATTCCAATCGTCGTCTTTTCTATCGGCGCGCGCGGCAGCCTCGCAGACGTGCTGCACGGCCGCGGCGTCTGTACAACAATCTCAGACTAGGGACGAACGTCATGGCAGCCTCGCCGCCTTTCAAACTCGATGACTACAAGAAGCGCATGGATGGCGCGATTACCGCGCTCCAGCACGAGTTCTCGGGCCTGCGCACGGGCCGCGCCTCGCCGTCCTTGCTCGACCCGATCAAGGTCGAAGCCTATGGCGCGGAATCGCCGCTGACCTCAGTCGCTAGCGTCAGCGTGCCCGAGCCGCGCATGATCTCGGTCAACGTCTGGGACAAAGCCGTCGTCTCCGCCGTCGACAAGGCGATCCGCTCCGCCAATCTCGGCCTCAATCCGATTGTAGACGGCCAGACTTTGCGCATCCCGATTCCGCCGCTCACCGGCGAGCGCCGCACCGAGCTTGCAAAAATCGCCGGCAAGTACGCCGAGCAGCAGCGCATCGCCGTCCGCAATATTCGCCGCGACGCGATGGAGCACCTGAAGAAGCTCGAGAAAGAGCACGCCATCAGCGAAGACGAGCACAAGAAGCTCGGCGCCGAAGTCCAAAAAGCGACGGACGATCACATCAAGAAGATCGACTCGGCGCTTCACGCGAAAGAGCAGGAGATCATGCAGGTGTAGGCATCGGGCGGCAGGCGGTGGGCAGTTCTGCCTGCGCCTCTGCTGCCGTTTGCCTACCGCCTACTGCCCATATGGCCCAGCCATCTCCCACCCAAGCGCCAGCGGACGTTCCCCGCCATGTCGCTATCATCATGGACGGGAACGGCCGCTGGGCGAAGCAACGGTCGCGCCCGCGCACATTCGGTCACGCTGAGGGGGTCGAAGCGCTGCGCCGAACGGTGGAAGCTGCCGGCGATCTCGGCGTCGAGTACCTTACGGTTTTCGGCTTCTCGACCGAAAACTGGCGCCGTCCCGCCGAGGAGGTGAATGCGCTCTTCGATCTGCTGCGTCTCTACGTCGATCGTGATCTCGATAAGCTCGTGCGTGAAGGCGTCCGCGTGCGCATCATCGGCGGCCGCGAAGGCCTTCAGCACGATATCGCCCAGATTATCGAAAACGCCGAAGTTCGGACCAAGCACAACGACAAGCTCAACCTCACCATCGCCTTCAACTATGGCGGCCAAGATGAGATCGTGCGCGCCGCGCGCCGGTTTGCGGAGGATGTCGCCGCCGGAAAACTCAGAGCCGGCGATCTCGATCGCAAGATATTCGAATCCTATCTCGACACCGAAGATCTTCCCGCCACCGATCTGTTGATCCGCACGTCGGGCGAATTCCGGCTGTCCAATTTCATGCTCTGGCAATCGGCCTACGCGGAACTCGTCTTTCTCGATGTGCTCTGGCCCGATTTTGGCAAGGACGCGCTGAGCCAGGCGATCGACATCTTCCGGCGCCGCGAACGCCGTTACGGGGGGTCGGCGCCTGAGTCCGCCTGACGCCGTCGAAGCGGCGCGCACGCGCGGCGACTGGTCCGACCTTGGCGCGCGCATCGTGTCAAGTTTGGTGCTCGCGTCGGCTGGTGTGGCGGCGGCCCTGGCGGGCGGCCCGTGGCTCGCAGCCATGTGCGGCGGCGCGGTCGTCGCGATGAGCTACGAATGGGCGCGCATGAGCGAGCCCGAGAGTTTCGCGCCCGCCTTCATGTTCACGCTCGCAGGCTCTCTGGGCGCGGTGATGTTTTCGAGTTGGGGCTATCTGGCTTTCGCATTCTTCTGGATGGTCGGTTGCGCCTTCGCCTCTGCCACACGCCGCCGTTCGTTGACCGGGATTATCGAGACCGCCGGGGGTGCGATCTATATCGGCCTGCCGTGCGCGATCTTTCTGTGGCTGCGCGATCGCGCGCCGGAGGGCCTAGAGACAATCCTGGCGCTGTTCGCCATTATCTGGGCGTCTGATATTTTCGCCTATTTCGGCGGCAAGCTGCTTGGTGGGCCTAAGATCGCGCGGGGCCTTTCACCGAACAAAACCTATTCCGGGATTGTCACTGGAACGCTGGCCGGAGCCGTCGCCGGCTATGGCTGCGGCCATCTGTTCCAAGCGGAGCCCGATCTGCATGTGTCATGGTTGCTCATCGGCGCACTCGTGGCATTCACTGGGCTCATGGGCGACCTCTTCGAATCCTTTCTGAAACGCCGCTTCGGCGTGAAAGACGCCAGCAAGCTGATCCCGGGCCATGGCGGCGTGTTGGATCGTATCGATAGCCTGATGGCGGCGACGCTCCTGGTCGGCGCGGCGCTCGCCTTCGGACCTGGCGCAACTGCGCTTCTGTTCGGACGCGGCCTGTGACGCGCAGCGTTTCCATTCTGGGTGTCACCGGTTCAGTCGGCCAGTCGACGATCCAGGTCATCGAGGAGTTGCGCGGGCAGGGGCACGAACTCCCCGTGGAGGCCGTCACCGCCGCAAGCCGTCTTGGCGACCTCGCCGAAGCCTGCCGCCGCCTCAAGCCGAGGTTTGCGGCGATCGCCGATCCCGCATTGCTAAACGAAGCCAAGAGCGCGCTCGCGGGACTGAACGTTGAAGTTGGCGCCGGGCCCTCTGCACTTGAGGAGGCCGGCGCCCGCCCCGCCGAATGGGTTATGTCCGCGATCGTAGGGGCCGCTGGACTCGCGCCGACGATGGCCGCCGTGCGCCGCGGGGCTCATGTTGCGCTGGCGAACAAGGAATGCCTCGTCTGCGCCGGTCCGCTGTTCATCGAGGCCGCGAAAGCTCACGGCGCGACGCTGCTGCCGGTAGATTCCGAGCACAACGCCATCTTCCAAGTCTTGACCCACCCTGATCGGGTCGAGCGGCTAACGCTCACAGCCTCGGGCGGCCCGTTCCGCACCTGGACGCGCGCGCAAATGGCGGCCGCCACGCCTGCGCAGGCCTGTGCTCACCCGATGTGGAGCATGGGCCGCAAAATTTCCGTCGATAGCGCCACCCTTATGAACAAGGGTCTGGAGCTGATCGAGGCGTCCTATCTGTTTGGTTTTCCATCCAAATCGATCGACGTTATCGTCCACCCCCAAAGCACCATCCACAGTCTGGTGCATTATGTGGACGGTTCGGTCCTCGCCCAGCTCGGCACGCCGGACATGCGTATCCCAATAGCCTACGCGCTCACCTGGCCAGATCGTGCTGCGGTATCCACTGCACGCTTGGACCTGGCCGCACTTGCTCAGCTTACTTTCGAGGCGCCCGATCCAATCCGTTTCCCGGCGCTTCACCTCGCTCGAAGCGCCCTTGATCGGGGTGCGGCTGCGACGACGGCGCTTTCCGCAGCGAATGAAATCGCTGTCGAAGCGTTCTTGGAGGGCCGAATTCGCTTCCTCGACATTTCCAACACGGTCGAACAAGCTCTGTCACAATTGGAAGGGGCCGAGGCTGGGCTTCTCGCAAAAATGCCTTCATCCTTCGATGAGGTGAGGGCGGTGGATCAGGCCGCGCGGCGCGCGGCCCGTCTTATTGCGGGAAACCCGGCGGCAGCTTAAAGGGCTGACAACGCCTCATAAAATTGCCGGCGGGAGGAAACGGGCCGAATGGACGTACTGCAGAACATTCTGATCTACGCCGGCTCGTTCGTGCTGGTGCTCAGCGTCGTGGTGTTCGTGCACGAGTTCGGTCACTTTCAGGTCGCCCGCTGGCGCGGCGTCGCGATCGACACCTTCTCTATCGGTTTCGGCAAGACATTGCTCGGCTGGCGCGACAAGCAGGGCGTGCAGTGGAAAGTCGGCGCGCTGCCGCTCGGCGGCTACGTAAAGTTCGCCGATGACGCCGACGCCATGTCGACGGCGCCGCGCGAGAAGATCGACGATCCCGCCGCACTTGCCGAAGCGCGCGCCAAAGGTCTCTTCCACGCCCAGCCGCTTTCGACGCGTGCCATGGTCGTCGCTGCTGGGCCAGTCACGAATTTCATTTTCTCGATCATCGCCTTCGGCCTTCTTGTTTTCATCCTCGGCCGCGATGTCGCCAGCGTTGCAGCCGTGCAGCCTGAATCACCGGCTGCCGCCGCAGGCTTGCAGCAAGGTGATCTCATTCGCTCCATCGACGGAAAGCGCATTGGCGATTTCCAGGATTTGCAGCGCGTTATCTCGCAAGCGCCGAACCAAACCTTGAGCCTGCTTGTTCTGCGAGAGGGTACTGAAGTCTCGATCCAAATCACGCCGCGCCCGCGGCCGGACAATCCGCAAATCGGTTCGATAGGCATCGCTGGGGAACGCGAGCGTGTGGGCCCGCTGACCGCGCTGGCCGTCGGCGCGTCCGACACTTGGGGTATCATCGCTCAAACCGGCGCATATATTGGCGGCATCTTCACCGGCCGGGAGTCGGGCAACCAGATCGCGGGCCCACTCGGCATCATCAACGTATCTGGCCAGGTGGCGACGTCGGCGCTGACTGGCGGCGGCGACAACATCACCTGGATTGATCGCCTAGGCTTCTTGGCGCTCTCCTTGCTCAATTTGGCCGCAGTGCTGTCGGTAGCTGTCGGCATCGTGAATCTGCTGCCGATTCCGATTTTGGACGGGGGGCATCTGCTGTTCTACGGGATCGAAGCCGTGCGCGGAGGCAAGCCGTTGCCGCCGTCGGCGCAGGAATGGGCCTATCGGGCTGGATTCGCCGTCATGGCGAGTTTGTTCTTATTCGCAACCTGGAATGACATTACGAGGCTCTTTCCGGGTGCGCAGTAACAGCGGCTCGTCCTTGTCTTTCGAGGCGGGATGGGCTCTTAAAAACCAAGACGCTGGGGAGCGTCGGACGTCGAGGGCTTGATGAAGCGGGTACTGCGGGATGTAGCGCTCGGCGCACTTGGTTGCGTCGCCACCGTTGGCGCGGGGACTGGCGCGCTGTTGGCGGCCAGCACGGACGCCTACGCACAACAAAATCAGGCGGTGACGCCGCCACAGGCGCAGCCTTCGGGCGTCGCCATTCGGCGTGTGCTCGTTGAAGGCAACCAGCGGATCGAGCCGGCGACGATTTCGTCGTACCTGCAAGTCGGTCCAGGCGATGTGTTCGATCCGGAACGCATCGACATGTCGATCAAGACGCTATTCGCCACGGGCCTTTTCTCTGACGTCCAGATCGAGCAGCGCGGCACCGACCTCGTCGTCATCGTCAGCGAAAACCCGATCATTAACCGCGTGATCTTCGAAGGCATGAGCACGCTCGACGAGGAAGATCTCGAAGGCGAAGTCCAGGCGCGTCCCCGTTCTGTTTTCACGCCGGCGCGCGCGCAGGCCGACGTGCAGCGCATCCTCGACGTTTACCGCCGCAACGGCCGCTTCGCCGCGCAGGTCACACCGCAGGTGCGCGAACTCGATCAGAACCGCGTCGATCTCATCTTTGAAGTCGATGAAGGTCCGGTCACCGGCGTCCGCGACATCAACTTCATCGGCAACGAGGAATTCTCCGATCGCCGCCTGCGCGACGCGATCGTGACGACGCGTTCGAGCTGGTGGAATTTCTTCTCGAGCAACGACAATTACGATCCTGATCGTCTCGAGTACGACCGCGAGCAGCTGCGCCAGTTCTACAATAACCGCGGCTACGCGGATTTCCGCGTCGTCTCGGCCGTCGCCGAACTGACGCCTGACCAGCGCGATTTCTACATCACCTTTACGGTGGAAGAGGGCGTTCGCTACGAGTTCGGCGAAATCCAAATCCAGACGGAACTGAACCGTCTTCCGGAAGACCTTCTCCGCGCGGTCAATCCGATCCGCTCCGGAACGGAATTCCGCGGTGAGCAAATCGAAGACGCCATCGACGCGATGACCTACGTGGCCGGTTCGGTCGGCTACGCCAACGTTCAGATTACCCCGATCGTCGAGCGCGACCGTGAGAACCGCAAGGTCAACATCACGTTCGAAGTCGATGAGGGCCCGCGTACATTCATCGAGCGCATCGACATCGTCGGCAACACCCGCACCATTGACCCGGTCATCCGGCGGTCAATGCTGGTCGCCGAAGGCGACGCGTTCAACCGTGTGCTGCTGGATCGCTCACGTGACCAGGTGCGCGCGCTGGGCTTTTTCAACGAGGTCACTGTCGAAGACGCGGATGGCTCACAGCCCGACCGCTCCGTCGTCACCGTCACTGTTGAAGAGCAGTCGACCGGCGAATTCGCCTTCGCCGCAGGCTATTCTTCCACTGAGAGCTTCCTGTTCGACATCTCCGTCACCGAGCGCAACCTGCGGGGCCGCGGTCAATTCCTGCGTCTGCGCGCCTCGTCGAGTTCTCAACGGCAGCAACTCGACTTGCGCTTCACCGAGCCGCGCTTTATGGGCCGCGAAATCGCCGCCGGCTTCGACATCTACTCACTGCGCACCGACTTTCTCAGCCAATCGTCGTTCGAGAACCAATCGACCGGTATCGGTTTGCGAACGGGTTTCCGCATCGGTGAGCGCACCAACTTGGGCCTCACCTACTCATTGGTGCAGGATGACACCGAGATCGCCGACATCTTCATCGATCACGATTCGAACATTCTCACACCGGATGTGAATCAGTGCGACCCGGTGAACCTAACGCGCCCATTGCTTTGCGATCAGGAGGGCACGTTCCTCACGTCCGTGCTGGGCTTCCAGGTGAACTGGGACCGGCGCAATTCACCCATCAACGCCACGCGTGGTTTCAACCTCGATATAAGCCAAGATGTTGCGGGCCTTGGCGGCGAGGTGAACTATCTGCGCACTGAGATCGAAGGCGGCGTCTATTACGGGCTCCCTTACGGCTTCCGCGCCACTTTCCGTGGTAGCGCCGGTCTCATCACCGGCTGGAACGGCGACACCGTGCGCATCAATGACCGCTTCTTTAAGGGCGGCTCATCATTCCGCGGCTTTGACGTCGCCGGCATTGGCCCGCGTCAGCTGTTGGTTGAGGACGCGACTGGAAATGTGGTCGAGCGCGGCGACGCCGTTGGCGGCAACGCCTATGCGATTGGCACGCTGCAGCTGGATGTTCCGCTGCCACTGCCTGAGACGTTCTCGCTCGGCAGTGCGCTGTTCGTCGATTTCGGCACGCTTGGCTATTTGGACTCAGCGAACCGGCAAACCGTCGATCTAACGGGTCCGAACCGCCTTATTGTTGACGATACCGCCAGCTTAAGAGTGGCGGCAGGGGTGTCGATTTTCTGGGACTCCCCGTTTGGACCGGTGCAGTTCGATTTCGCGCAGCCGCTCCAATACGAGGATTACGATCGACGCGAACAGTTCCGGTTCTCAACCCGGACGAATTTCTGAGGAGAAACGCGGTATGCGTGTGGTGAGTTTATTTTCGGCGGCCGCGTTTGCGGTGGCCGCGGTTTCCGTGTCGTCCGATGCGCTTGCTCAGCGCAATCGCGGCAATTCTCAAGCGACGCAGGCGGTCGTGATCAACTACGCGCGGGTAGCTGCAGAGTCCGTGCTCGGTCGGGATCTGCAAGCTAAGCTTGCGGCGTTGCGCCAGCAATTCCAGACCGAAGCCCAAGCGCTCGGGCCGGAGACGCAGTCGCTGGAGCAGGAGGCCGCGCGCCTCGCTCAAACGACGCGCAACCTGTCGCAGGAGCAGATCCGCAACAACTCTGCCGTCCAACAATTCACGCAGCGCCGCCAGCAGCTTGAACAACGCGCCGCCGGCATCCGTGGCGACATGGATTGCTCGCAACTGATCGCGCTCCGTGACTTCGACCGGCAGGTCGCCCCGGTCGTGACCCAGGTAATGACCTCGCGCGGCGCCGGCATCGTTATTGACGCCAGCAACACGACGACGTTCGACCCGAGCTTCGACATCACGGCGACGGTGATCCAGCAGCTCGATCAGAACCAGAATACGCGCGTTGCCAACGTCGCCCGCCATGCGGCGAGCGAGTGCCAGGCGGCTCAGCAGCCAGCGGCGCCTCCGGCCCAATAAGGCCTACGGGACAGTGACATCGGGCAGCGGCTGCGTCACATAGTCGGCGCATGATCGATCCCCGCTTCTACGAGGCGCTCGGACCGGTGACGGTCCGGGCGCTTGCGCCTTCTAGCGATATCGGCGGCGACGCCGAGCGTGAGGTCACGGGCGCCGCGCCAGCCGATCGCGCCGGTCCGGGCGACCTTTGTTACTACGAAGGCAAGAAGGGCGCGGCCTTAGAGACCGCGCCTGGCGCCTGCATCATCCCGCCGGCACTCGCTCACCTGGCGCCCAAGGCCGCCGCGCTCATCCTCACCGATCGGCCGCGTTCTTTCTTTGCGCGCATCGTCCCATCGCTCATCCGTCCGCGCAGTTTCGCAACGGATGCCCCCGCCATTGACCCAAGCGCCAAGCTCGAAGAGGGCGTGCGCTTGGGCGCCGGCGTGGTCATTGGTCCCAACGTGGAAATCGGCGCCGGCACGGAGATCGGACCGAACAGCGTCATCGGCGCAGGCGTCGCCATCGGCCGCCGCTGCAAGATCGGCGCACGTGTCTCGATCTCCTTTGCGCTCATCGGTGACGAAGCAAGCATTCTTGCCGGCGCTGTCATCGGCGAGCAGGGCTTCGGCGTCGCCGGCGACGCCTCCGGCCCGGTCGATGTGCCTCACCTTGGTCGCGTCGTTATCCAGGATAGGGTCACTATCGGCGCTAATTCCTGCATCGATCGCGGCGTGTTCGATGACACGGTGATCGGCGAGGGCGCAAAGATCGATAATCTTTGCCACGTCGCCCACAACTGCACGATCGGCCGCGGCGTACTGATCGCGGCCTTTGGCGGCATTTCCGGCTCCACCAAAATTGGCGACGGCGTCACCTTGGGCGGGCGTGTGGGCGTGGCCGATCACCGCAATATCGGGGCAGGCGCTACCCTTGCGGGCGGCGCCGCCGTGTTCCAAGACGTGCCGCCAGGGGAGGTCTGGAGTGGATATCCGGCCAAACCGCTACGAAAATGGCTTCGTGAAGCCGCCTGGCTGAGCCGCCGGGCCGCCGCAGGGACGCGCGATGAAAGCAAATGATCTGACCGAACAGCAGAAGACCACGGACGACGTGATCGAGATCGGCGAAATCCTTCGCCGTCTGCCGCATCGCTACCCGTTCCTGCTCATCGACCGCGCCGTCGATTACATCCCGAACAAGTCCATTCGCGGCATCAAGAACGTCACCATCAACGAGCCATTTTTCCCGGGCCACTTTCCGGGCGCGCCGGTCATGCCGGGCGTGTTGCAGATCGAGGCGTTGGCGCAGACGGGCGCCGTGCTGATGTCAAAGACGCTCGATGCCGATATCACCAAGCACCTCATCCTCTTCATGTCCGTCGAGAGCGCGCGCTTCAAAAAGCCCGTCATGCCCGGCGACACGATGGAGATGTTTGTCGAGGTGCTCTTCCAGCGCCGCAACATCTTTAAGTTCCGCGGCCGTGTCGAAGTCCGCGGCGAGCTCGCCACGGATTGCGAATTCGCCGCGATGAAGGCCGACCGGCCACAGGATTCGATATGAGCGCGAAGGTCCACAAAACCGCCGTCGTCGACGATAGCGCCGAACTCGGCGCCGACGTGGAGATCGGCCCAGGCTGCGTGATTGGCCCGAACGTGAAGATCGGCGAGGGCACGAAGCTCATCGCGCACGTCTTCATCGAGAGCCACACCGAACTCGGCAAGGGCAACACCGTCTGGCCGTTCGTAGGCCTCGGCGGCGCGCCGCAGGATCTGTCGTACCGGGGCGAACCGACGAAGCTCATCATCGGCGACAACAACGTCATCCGCGAACACGCCACCATTCACCGCGGCACCGTGCGCGGGCGCGGCGTCACGACGGTCGGCAATGATTGTCTGATCATGGGCAATTGCCACGTCGCCCACGATTGCATCGTCAACAACAACGTCATCATGGCTCAAACCGCGACTATCGGCGGCCACGTTCAAGTCGGCGACTACGCCTTCCTCGGTGGCCTTTCCGGCGTCCACCAACACGGCCGTGTCGGCCGCTACTCGTTCGTCGGCGCGAGCGCCTTGATGACGACCGATCTCATCCCGTTCGGTTCGGCGATCGGCAACCACGCCCACCTCGGCGGCCTCAATGTCGTGGGCCTGAAGCGCCGCGGTTTCTCGCGCGAACAGATCCACGATCTCCGCGCCGCGTATCGTTTGCTGTTCGCCGAGGAAGGCACGTTCCAAGAGCGTGTCGAAGATTGCGTCGAAGCCTATTCCGGCAATCCGCACGTTATGGAAATCGTCGATTTCATTCGCGCCGACTCCGCGCGCAATCTCTGCATGCCGCGCGACTGATGAGCGGCTGGCGCAAGCTTGGCGTAATCGCGGGCGGCGGCGAGCTACCTGTCGTGCTGGCCGAACACCTGGCCGCGACCCAGCGCCCATATTTCATCGCACGCATCACGCCGATGGCGGACTCCGCGCTTGAGGCCCACCCAGGCGCTGGCCATGGCCTCGGCCAGATGGGCGCCCGCATGGACGCGATCCGCGAAGCCGGCTGCGATGCGGTTGTGCTGATCGGCAAAGTCGAGCGCCCCGATCTCAAGACTTTGCAGCTCGACGATGTCGCGATGTCGATGTTGCCGGCCATTCTCGCCGCCATGCCGCAAGGCGATGACGCGCTGCTTCGCGCCGTGCTGAATGAGCATGAGAAGGCCGGCTTCCGCGTCGTGGGGGCCGAGTCTGTCATGCAAGATTTGCTGGCGACGCCCGGTGCGTGGGGTGCGGTGCAGCCCAACGACCAGCACAAGCGCGATATCGGCAAGGCAGCCAAAGTCGCCGCCGCCAGCGGCGCCTTCGACATCGGCCAAGGTGTTGTCGTTTGTGATGGGCTCGTGCTTGCGGTCGAAGCGCAAGAGGGCACCGACGCCATGCTGCGCCGCGTCGCCGAATTGCCGACAACCATTCGTGGCACGCCGCAAGCGCGCCGTGGCGTCCTGGTGAAGCGGCCGAAACCAATCCAAGAACGCCGCATCGATTTGCCCGTCATCGGCGTCCGCACCATTGAGGGCGCAGCCGCGGCGGGCCTCGCGGGCATCGCGGTTGAAGCGCAAGGCGCGCTCGCTGTCCGCCGCGCCGACCTCGTCGCCGCCGCCAACCGCGCCGGACTCTTCGTTTACGGTTTCACCGCCGACGAAACGGACAGGGCGTGAGCAAACGCATTTTCCTCGTAGCTGCGGAATCCTCCGGCGACGCGCTCGGGGCCGATCTCGCCCGCGCGCTCCGTGAACGAGACGCATCACTCGATCTGCAGGGCGTCGGTGGCCCGCTGATGGCCGGGCAGGGCATCGCCAGCCAAGCCGACATCAAGGGTCTTGCTGTGCTTGGCTTCATTGACGGCCTGCTCGCCTATTCGCGCGTCAAAGCCGCTGTCCGTTCGACGGTGGCGGCTATTCTCAAAGCCAAGCCGGATGTAGTCGTCCTGATCGATTCATGGGGTTTCACGCTCCGTGTGGCGCAAGGCGTTCGCGCTGCCGCGCCCGAGATCAAGCTTGTGAAGTATATCGGCCCGCAAGTGTGGGCGACGCGCCCAGGCCGCGCCAAGACGCTCGCCGCCGCCGTCGATCACTTGATCTGCATCCACGATTTCGAAGTGCCGTTCTACCAACCGCATGGCCTCACATGCACCGTTTGCGGCCACCCCGCGCTCGGCCGCTACACGCCCGGCGACGGCGCCGCGCTCCGCGCTCGCCAGGGCTTCGCGGCAACGGAGAAGATCATCCTCGTTCTGCCGGGCAGCCGCAGCGCCGAGATCCGCCGCATTGGTCCAACGCTGTGGGCCGCCGCCGAACTGCTCGATCGTGACCGCGACGTCCGCATCATCACCGTCGCCGCCAACAGCGTGCGCGACCAGGTAACGGCGCAAGTGCCCGCCGCAGTCCGCATCCTCGACGAGAGCGAAAAGGAAGACGCCTTCGCCGCCGCCACCGTAGCGCTCGCGGCGTCGGGCACGGTGACAACCGAAGTCGCGCTGCAAGGCACGCCTGTCGTCGTCGGCTACAAGCTCGGCTGGATCACCTGGGCCATCGCCCGCGCGTTCTTGTTCAAGGCGAAGTACGCATCGCTGATGAACACCGCCGCTGACGCCGAAGTTGCGCCCGAGTTCATCCAAACCCGCTGCACGCCCGAGAACATCGCAGCCGCTGCGGCCCCGTTGCTCGACAGCGAAGACGCCCGCGAAGCACAAGTCCGCGCCCAGGATGAAGCGCTCGCAAAGATGGGACGCGGCGGCACGCCCGCAAGCGACATCGCCGCAGACGCGGTGCTGAAGATTCTGGCGAAATAGTTCTTTGTCTCTCATTCCGGCCGGAGGCGCGGCACGCGCCATAGAGCCGGAATGAGAAAGGGAAGGTATTAACCGCGCTTGCCGCGCTCGACGTAGTCGCGCTTCGGCGCGCCGGTATAGACCTGACGTGGACGGCCGATCTTCTGGCTCTCGTCCTCCATCATCTCGGTCCATTGCGCGATCCAGCCCACCGTGCGCGCCACCGCGAACAGCACCGTAAACATCGAAGTCGGGAAGCCCATCGCGCGCAGCGTGATGCCCGAATAGAAATCGATATTGGGATAGAGCTTGCGGCTGATGAAATACTCGTCGCTCAGCGCAATCCGCTCGAGTTCCATGGCGACCTTCAGCGTCGGATTGTCGAGGCCGCCGGTTTCCTTCAGCACGGCGTGGCAGAGCTTCTGCATCGCCTTCGCGCGCGGATCGTAGTTTTTATAGACGCGGTGCCCGAAGCCCATCAGGCGCACGTCGTCGTTCGGATCTTTCACGCGTTTGATGAACTCGGGGATCTTATCGACCGTCCCGATCTCTTCGAGCATGTTGAGCGCTGCCTCATTGGCGCCGCCATGCGCCGGGCCCCAAAGGCAGGCGATGCCCGAGGAGATGCACGCAAACGGATTGGCGCCCGAAGAGCCGGCGAGACGCACGGTCGACGTCGAAGCATTTTGCTCGTGATCGGCGTGCAGAATGAAGAACACGTCCATCGCGCGCGCCAGCACCGGATTGACCTTGTAGTCTTCGGCCGGCACCGCAAAGCACTGGCGCAGGAAGTTCGACGCATAGTCGAGCTCGTTGCGCGGCGAAACGAATGGCTGGCCGATCGAGTATTTGAATGCGCGGGCCGCGATCGTCGGCATCTTCGCGATCAGGCGGTGGCTGGCGATGGTGCGTTGCTGCGGATCGTTGATGTCGGTGCTGTCGTGATAGAAGGCAGCCAGCGCGCCGACCGTGCCGACCATGATCGCCATCGGGTGCGCATCACGGCGGAAGCCTTCGAAGAAGCGATCGAACTGCGAGTGCAGCATCGTGTGATAGGTGATGTTCTTCTCGAAGCGCTGATACTCCGCTTCGCTCGGCAGTTCGCCGTTCGCGAGCAGGTAGCAAACCTCCAGGAAGTTCGAGTGCTCGGCGAGCTGATCGATCGGGTAGCCGCGATAGAGCAGCACGCCCTCATCGCCATCGATGTAGGTGATCTGGCTTTCGCAGGAGGCGGTCGAGGTAAAGCCAGGGTCGAAGGTGAAAACGCCCGTTTGCGAATAGAGCTTGCGGATATCGACGACGTCCGGCCCGACCGTGCCGCCATACACCGGCAGCTCCAGCTGCTTGTTGTTCACGGTGATCGTGGCCGAAGGCTTCTTAATGATTCTGCTTTCCATCGCCGAACTTCCTCAAACTTGATCCGCGATCCGCGCCAACGCTTCCTCACGGCCTAACAATTCCAGCGTCTGGCCCAGGTCCGGAGAAGGTGTGCCGCCCGTGAGCGCCGCCCTCAAACCTGGGCCGATTTGTCCTAAGCCAACGCCCTCGCTGGTAGCGAAAGCCTTAAGCGCGCTGCCAAGTGATACATGGTCCCACGATGGCTCTTTTTCGAGCGCGACACGCAGGCGCGAAAGACGTGGCTTGAAGTCGTCGTTGAGCAGCTTTTTCGCTGCGTCGTCAAGCGTTAGCGGTCGTTTCGCCAAAACGAAGCGCGCCTGTTCCGCAAGCTCCGGAATGGTCTTTGCCCGCTTTTTCAGCACGGGGATGGCGCGCGCCAAAGCAGCGGCCGAGTCGTCGCTCAAAGGCGCATCACCGCGCGCCTTCATGTGCTCTTCGACGAGGCGTGTCACACGCGCGTCATCCGCCAAAGCAAGGAAGTGCGCGTTGACGGAATCGAGCTTCTTGAAATCGAGACGAGAGGGCGCCTTGCCAATCTGGCCGATCTCGAACTGTGGCGCCGCTTCTTCTTTGGTGAGAATCTCATCGTGCCCCGGGCTCCAGCCCAGCCGCATGAGGTACGCGTTCATCGCTTCTGGCAAATAGCCCATGTCGCGCCACTCGTGCACGGCCTGGGCGCCATGGCGCTTCGAGAGCTTCTTGCCGTCCTCACCGTGGATGAGCGGGACGTGCGCAAACAGCGGCGGCGTCCAATCCATCGCACGATAAATCACGATCTGACGCGCGGCATTGGTGAGGTGGTCATCGCCGCGGATCACATGCGTGACGCCCATGTCGTAATCGTCGACCACGACTGAAAGCATGTACGTCGGATTCCCGTCCGCCCGCAGCATCACCAGGTCATCGATATCGCGCGCCTTGATGCGCACGTCGCCTTGTATGAGGTCTGCGTTGACGACCTCGCCGTCATCGGGCGCTCGCAGGCGGACTGTGAACGGCGCGTCCGGCGAAGGCGGCGCCTTGCCATCACGATAGGGCGATCGAATAGCGCGGCCTTCGGCGTGCGCCAGATTACGCTGCTCTTCCTGTTCCTCGGCCGTCATGTAGCAGCGGAACGCCGTGCCGCGCGCGATCATCTCCTCGGCCGCTTCGCGGTGCCGCGGCGCGCGCGCGAACTGATAAATGGTCTGGCCGTCGTGCTTGAGGCCGAGCCATTCCATGCCGTCGAGGATGGCCGCGATCGCCTCTGGCGTGGAGCGGGCGCGGTCCGTGTCCTCGATCCGCAGCAGGAAGGTGCCGCCCATCTTCTTGGCGAACAGCCAGTTGAAAAGGGCCGTGCGCGCGCCTCCGATATGGAGGTAGCCTGTGGGAGAAGGGGCGAAGCGTGTGACGACGCTCATCGGGGGGAATTCGGCAGGGTGGTCAAAGCGCGCGCGTGGTAGCACGCGTCTGGCGCTTTCTCCTAGCCGCGCCCTGGAAGCCGTCTGGGCGCTTCAGCGCGACCGCTGGATCCTCTGGCTGGCGCCCGCCATGATGGCCGGCTGCGCGACTTGGCTGGTGGCGCCAGCCGACCCGCCCATCTGGCTTGGCGCCGCCGCGTTCGTTCTTGGGATCGCCGCCAGCTTTGGGCTCGCGGCGCTGCCGCATGCGCGTCCAACCGGCTGGCAAATCACGCTGCGTCGATGTCTGGGTGGGCTCTGCGCGCTCATCGCCGCCGCCGGTCTGGGCGCCATCGCGGCGCAAGTCCGGACCGCCGTGGTCGCCCAGCCGGCGATCCCGGTGAGCGAGGAACCTCGCGCCGTCGAAGGCTGGGTCGTCGCCAACGAGATCAACGACAACGGTCCGCGCCTTCGCTTGCTCGTGCGCAGCATCGAAGGCGTCGCCGATCCGCCCCGTTACGTCCGCATGTCGGTCGCGGAAGCTGGACTGCTCACGCCTGGCCGCGCCGCACGCTGCTTCGGTGTGCTCGGGCCCCCCGCGGGTCCGATGGCGCCTGGCGCCTACGACTTCGCGCGCCGCGCCTATTTTGAACGGCTCGGCGCCACAGGCTTCGCCTTCGGCCGTTGCCGCCCGGAGAACTTCGAACCACCGAATGCATGGCTCGACCGCCAACGCCTGCAGCTCGCCGCGATGCGCAGCGATCTCTCCGCATCAATCCAGGACGCCGCGCCGGGAAGAGGCGGCGCCATCGCCGCCGCCCTGATCTCCGGCGACCGCAGCGCCATCGATCGCGAAACCAACGAGATCCTGTTCAACGCCGGCCTCGGGCATTTGCTCTCCGTCTCCGGCATTCACATGAGCATCGTCGGCGGCCTGGTGTTTGCGCTGCTGCTCTGGGGCCTCTCGCTGATTTCGCCGCTTGCGTTGCGCTTTCCAGTCAAGAAGCTCGCCGCGATCGGCGCGCTGTTTGCGGTGCTCGCTTATCTCATCGTCTCCGGCATCAACGTGCCGGCGCTGCGTTCTTTCATCATGGCTGCCGTCGCCTTCGGCGCGATCCTCCTGGATCGTCCAGCGATCTCGATGCGGGGCCTCGGGCTTGCTGCTTTCATCGTCGTGCTGCTGTTTCCGGAATCGGTTCTCGAACCCGGCTTCCAGATGTCGTTTGCCGCGACCATGGCGCTCGTCGCGCTCTTCGAAATGCTGAAGCGCGCCCCGCACGAACCGGCCTTGCCCACGCCCGGGCCGCTCATCGGCGCCATGCAATGGGCCGTGAAGGGCGTGGGCGGCGTCATTCTCATCGCCTTTGTCGCCGGCCTCGCGACCGACCCGTTCGCGATCTACCACTTCCAACGTTTCGCGCTTTATTCGCTGCCCGCCAACCTGCTCGCCGAGCCGATTCTCTCCTTCATCGTCGCGCCCGCCGCGATCATCGCCGCCGTGCTCACGCCGTTCGGTTTGGGAGACCCCGCCCTACAAGCCATGGCGAGCGGCCTCGATCTCATCGCCGCCATCGGCCAGACCTTCGGCGAGCGGCCTGAGGCGATCCGGGCTGTGCCAAAGCCATCGGAAGTCTCGTTTCTCGTCTGCGTATTGGCGCTCACTTGGGCCTGCCTGTGGCGTGGCGCATTGCGTTGGTTCAGCGTGCCGATCTTTCTGGTGAGCGTCGCGCTCTACGTCGCGACGCCTCGACGGGTGGCCGCGTTCGACGCCGATCTGCGCGCCATCTTTGTGCGCGAGCCTGATCGCTGGACGCTGCTTGCGGGCAGTGGGCGCTCCGCTTACGCACGCGAGCGGCTCGGCGCCATGCTCGGCCTCACACCCGCAGAAACCGAACGCCTCGCGCCACCCGAAGCATGCGGCGAAGCGCTCTGCCAATGGCAGACGAGCCAACGTGCAATCTTCTTCGTTCGCGACGCAGCCGCCTTTGAACGCGCCTGCGCGCCGCGCGCTATCGTCATCGCCGAAACGGAGACGCCCGCGGACTATGCCGTACGCTGCCAACTGGTCGCGCTCATCACCCGAGAGAGCATTGCGCGACTCGGCGGCGCCACTATCACCGAAACCCCGGTCGGCCCACGCATCGCCCGCGCTTGGCCGCAAGAGATAGAGCGCCCCTGGACGCCGAAAATTCGAACGATAGAGGCTGAGTAACGCCTACGAGTAGCGGCGGATCATCGCCACCAACTTGCCCTGCACGCGCACGCGATCGGGACCAAAGATCCGCGTCTCGTACGCCGGGTTCGCCGCTTCCAGCGCAATCGAATTGCCCCGCTTGCGCAGCCGCTTCAGCGTCGCTTCCTCGTTGTCGACCAGTGCGACGACAATATCGCCGCTGTCGGCCGTCTCGGAGCGCTTAATGATCACGACATCGCCGTCCAGGATGCCGGCCTGGATCATCGAGTCGCCTTTGACTTCGAGCGCGAAGTGATCGCCTGAGCCCAGCAAATCTTCCGGCGGCGTGATGCGGCCGACTTCGGATTGGATCGCCTCGATCGGCACACCGGCGGCGATTTGACCAAGAATGGGGATGCCCGCGCCATTGCCGCCGCCGTTCGAGCGGCCTTCACCGACAACCGACGGCCTAAACGATTGCCGCCCCTTTGGCGGAGCCGCGGGCGCTGCGCTATCGGGCAGTTTCAACACTTCGAGCGCCCGCGCCCGGTGGGGCAGGCGGCGCAGGAAACCGCGCTCCTCGAGCGCTGTAATCAACCGGTGGATGCCCGACTTGGACGCCAGGTCGAGCGCCTCCTTCATCTCGTCGAAGGAGGGCGAAACGCCCGTCTCTTTGATCCGCTCGTGGATGTAGAGCAGCAGTTCTTTTTGTTTCGCTGTCAGCATGACCTGGGACCAAATGGTGAACGATATCGCGTTCTATATCCGTTCCAAGGGTCGGGTCAAGTCCAGTTTAGTTAACGGCCAAGTAGTGCTTTCGTCGCTGCTTCAACATCATCTTGGCGCATCAAACTCTCACCCACGAGAAACGCGCGCGCCCCCGCCGCAGACAAACGCACGATATCTTCGTGCGTGAAAATGCCGGACTCTGAGACAAGCAAAACGTCTGCAGGCGCCATCGCCGCTAAACGCTCGGTGACGCCGAGATCGGTCTCGAAGGTCGCAAGCGATCGGTTGTTTACGCCGATGAGCTTGAACCCCATGCGCAACGCCCGCGCCATCTCGGCCTCGTCGTGCACTTCAACCAGCGCGTCCATGCCAAACGCGTCAGCTGCGTCGTTCAGATCAGAAGCAAGCGCATCATCGACTGCCGCCATGATGATAAGCACAGCATCAGCGCCGATCGCGCGGCTTTCCGCGATCTGCCATTCATCGATCATGAAGTCCTTACGCAACACCGGCAAAGCACATGCCTTGCGCGCGGCGATCAGGAAGTCCTCATGCCCTTGAAAGCTGGGCGCATCCGTCAGCACTGAAAGGCAGGCGGCGCCGCCGTCGGCATAGTCCAGCGCCAATTCCGGCGGATCGAAATCCGCCCGGATGAGTCCTTTCGACGGGCTCGCCTTCTTGATTTCAGCGATGAGGGCAGGGCCGTCGCTCTCTCGAAGAGCGCGTACAAAGCCGCGTGGCCGCGTCTGCTTGCGGATCGCGGCATCGAGCGCCTCCTGCGCCAACGCCTTTTTCCGCGCCGCCACCTCGTCGCGCTTGTAGGCGATGATCTTCTCCAGCACGCTCATGCCACGCTCCGCGTCACATCTACGAGCTTCTCCAGCGCCGCACGCGCCGCTCCGCTATCCAGCGAGTGCTCGGCCATCGGCCGGGCTTCGAGGATATCCACGGCCCTCCCTGCCACAACCAGCGCCGCCGCCGCGTTCAGCGTCACCGCCGCGCGGTGTCCCGGACGCCCGCGTCCCGCCAAGAGGTCGCGCATTTCCGCGGCGTTCTCCTCCGCGGCGCCGCCGCGAATATCCGGATTGATCTCGGCATCGACGCTTGCGCGCACCATCGTCACCGCGCCGCGATCGAGCACAGCCACGTTGTTCGCCTCACGATGCTGCGCACTCAATTCATCCAGCCCGCCGGCTCCATGCACGACCCAAGCCTTCTCGCAGCCAAGCTCGTTGAGCGCGCCCGCGACCGGCTCCAGAAAATCTGAACTGAACACACCCATGAGCTGCCGCTTTACCCCGGCCGGGTTTGAAAGCGGTCCGAGCAAATTGAAGATTGTGCGCTTTCCCAGCTCGCGGCGCGCCAAAGCTACATGCCGCATCGCCGGGTGATGGTTCTGCGCAAACAGAAACGCCACGCCAGCTTCACGCAGCGCACGCTCCAGCGCCGGCAGATCCGCCGTCAGCTTCACGCCGAGCGCTTCCAGCACATCCGCCGCGCCAGACTTCGAACTCATCGCCCGGTTGCCATGCTTGGCCACCGGCACGCCGCAGCCGGCGACCACAAATGCAACCGCCGTCGAGATATTGAGCGTATGCGCGCCATCGCCGCCGGTGCCGCACACATCGATGGCGCCCGCCGGCGCCTCAACCCGCACCATCCGCGAACGCAACGCCCGCGCACCCGCCGCAATCAGCGGCGCGTGCCCCATCAGCGGCGTCGTCAGCGTCAGGAATTGCTTGATCTCCTCATGCTGAGCGAGCCCATCCATGATCTCGCTGAAAGCGCCATCGATGTCGGAGGCCTGCACCGCCGCGCCATCGCGCAGCGAAGCGAGCGTTGCGGACAAGCTCATCGCAGCCCCGCCGCGCTCAGAAAATTCCCGACAATCGCGTGCCCATGCTCCGACGCGATCGATTCCGGATGAAACTGCACGCCAAACACTGGCCGCGCCTTGTGCGAGAGCCCCATCACTTCGCCATCCGCCGTCTCCGCGTCGATGACCAGTTCCGCCGGAAATGTCGCCCGCTTCACCGCCAGCGAGTGATAGCGCGTCGCCCGAAACGGGGAGGGCAGGCCGCGAAACACCCCCCCGCCACGATGCGTCACCTCGGACACTTTGCCGTGCATGATCTCCTGTGCGCGCACCACATCGCCGCCGAACGCTTGTCCCATCGCCTGGTGACCCAAGCACACGCCGAACATGGGCAGATCGTCCGGCGCCTTCGCCAACAGCTCCAAGCAAATGCCGGCTTCGTTCGGCGTACACGGCCCTGGCGATAAGATCACCGCCTTCGGCTTCTTCTTCAGCACGTCGGTGACCGTCAGCGCATCGTTGCGCACGACCTCAGCGCGCACGCCGAAGTCTTCGACGTAATGGACGAGGTTATAAACAAAGCTGTCGTAATTATCGATGACGAGGATCATGGGGCAGGCGGCCTCAAGGCAAGCGGAAGACGAGCAGGTTCAAATAGTCGTCAAACGCGCCATCGTGCGGAGGCCAGCCAGAGCATCATCCGGCGCAACCTAGCCCAGCGCCGGCGCAAAAGAAATGGCGAGACCTCACGGTCTCGCCATCCTTTTCTGGCGAATCTCGGGCCGTTATCGTCCTGGCCCCAACTGCAGCGCCGCAAGTTGCGCGCGGTTGAGGTCGTCGGTCGTGTAGCGTCCGTTAGCGACAGCCGTTTGCACGGGCTCCGGCAATTCCGCTGAGGCTTCGGCGACCGACTCAGCCGTGGCGGCAGCGCCAGTTTGGGACGCGGCGACTTGCGGCGAGGCTTCTGCTTCCGCGCTGATCGTCGCGCCGGCGCCTTCGGTTGTTTCAATGGCAGCTTCGGCCGTCTCAGACGCCTGTGTGGTTGCTTCCTCTGCTGCTTCGGTCGTCGGATCAGTCACCGTTGCGGTGTTCGTCTGCGCCTGGGATAGAACTTGAGGCGAGATCGTCGCTTGCGCTGTGGCGTCGACTTGCGCGAACGCCGGCGCGGCAAAAGCGAGCGCTGCGGTTGCCGTTGAGGCGATGAGCAGTTTCATGTTCATTGTCTCCGAGCATGCTGGAGGGAGGTTCCAGCTTTGAAAGGACGGGGACAATCGCGCGATACCTCGGTTCGGGGCCACGGAACTTCGCTTAAATGACTGTAAGCGCGGAACCTGCGCCGCTAAGCGTAACGCCAAGCTTCAGCCGCCGCGCGAAACAACGCGCGCGACTTGTGCAGTGTTTCCTGCAATTCAAGTTCCGCATCGCTGTCCAGCACGACGCCGCCGCCGGCTTGCACATAAAGCGCGCCGTCTTTCACGATCGCCGTGCGCAGTGCGATGCAGGTGTCCATATCGCCGCCCGCGCCGAAATAGCCCACCCCGCCGGCATAGATGCCGCGCTTGTGCGGCTCGACTTCGTTGATGATTTCCATCGCGCGGATTTTCGGCGCCCCAGTTACGGTCCCGTGCGGAAAACCTGCAAGAAGCGCATCGAGCGCTGTCAGGCCATCGGCCAATTCGCCTTCGACGTTGGAGACGATGTGCATCACGTGGCTATAGCGTTCGATAGTGAACGCCTCGGTCACGCGCACGTGCTGAGAGCCGGCGCTCGCCGTCGCCGCGTTTGATCCGGCTTTTGCGCCACGCACCGCGACCCGCCCAAGATCGTTGCGCGCCAGGTCAACCAGCATCAAATGCTCGGCGCGCTCCTTCGGATCGGCCAGCAATTCTTCCTCAAGCGCATGATCCTCCGCCGGCGTTGCCCCACGCGGACGCGTTCCGGCGATGGGCCGGATGGTGATCGTATCGCCGCGCTTGCGGACAAGGATCTCAGGACTGGATCCCACCACCGCGAAATCGGCGAAGTTCAGATAGTAGAGAAAAGGCGAGGGGTTCAGCCGCCGCAGCGAACGATAAAGCGCGAACGGCGGCGCTTTGAGCGGCGCAGAGAAACGCTGGCTCGGCACCACCTGAAAAATATCGCCTGCCCGGCAATAGTCTTTGCATTTGGCCACAAGCGCTCGATACGCCTCTGGCGTTGTGTTGGAGCGCGGCTCCACCACCTCGGGCGCTGCCTCAACAACGCGCTTCTTCGCCAACGGCCGATCCAACGCGCGCCAAACGCGATTGAGCCGCTCCCGCGCCGCCTCGTACGCCGCTTCTGCGCTTTGTCCCGCCCGCTTACGCGCTGGCGTAATGAGCGTGATCTCGCCGGTGACGTTGTCGAACACCGCCACGATGGTCGGCCGCACGAGCAGAGCTTCCGGCGTTCCAATCGGGTCGGCTGCTTTTTCGGGCAGGCGTTCGACCAGGCGCACCATGTCATAGCCCAGATACCCAAACAGCCCCGCCGCCATCGGCGGCAGATGCGCCGGCAGATCAAGCGCCGAGCGCGTGAGCAGTTTGCGCAAACTCTTCAATGGCGCATCACGTTGCGGCCGGAACGCGCTCTCGCCAAACCCGCCTCGGCTGATCTCGGCGCGCCCGTCGCGCACGCGCCACACGAGATCGGGTTTCAGCCCAATGATGGAATAGCGGCCACGAAAATCTCCGCCTTGCACGCTTTCAAGCAAAAACGAGCCGGGTTTGTCGGCACCCAGCTTCAGCATTGCCGCCACTGGTGTCTCGAGATCGGAGACGCGCCTCATCCAGACGACGCCCCCACCCAGCGCGTGCGCTTTGGTGTAAGCGGCCAGCGCCGGTTCCAGCGCGGGCTCGCTTAAGCTCATTGTTGCGCGTCTTCGCCGGTCGCGTTCGAGGCGCGATAGACGTTGCTGATCACGCGTTCGTTGCGGCGCGGATTCATCGACGTAACGATCTGGGCCTGAATAGACTCCGCTAAGCTGGACGTGACGCCGCAATAGGGCGGCGCGCCAACTTGCAGCGCCTCCTGGAGGCATGGGCGCTCGGCGTAAAGCCGGGTCGCTTCAAGCACCTGGGGATCAGCGGCGGCGATGTCGGCGCGATTGATGCGCTCTACGACGGCGACGGCGACGCCCGAACTGCCAACGTCGCTGAATGCGGTTCCCTCAGCCACCGCAAACATTTGCCCGGCCAATCCTCGCGGCAGGGCCTGGGCAGCGCTGCGGCGATCGATGGTGCGGGACGAGATCACAACGCGGGCGCGGTTGGCCGCCGCCGCTTGCGCCAGTGTTTGCCCGCCATTGACGGCGGCGACGATCGTCTCGCCTAATTCACGCAGGCGGCGCACGCGCTCACGCTGCATCCACGCTTGAACGAGATCGGCGCGCACTTCCTCAAGCGGACGCACGCTTGCCGGAATGATGCGATCGACCCCGGCGATCACGTCAGCTTCACCGGCGGGCACGAAATCGGTGGCCTCACCCTCGGGCGTTTGGAACGCCGCGGCGATGACCTCGTCGTGGCCCTGAAGCGCTTCGATCGGCTGACCTTGTTGATTGCGTCCGCCAGCCTCGACGGCGTCGATGGTCACAACCGTCAGCCCGCCTTGGCGCGCGGCGTCCGCTAGCGAAGCGCCGCCCGCGCGAGCGTCCTCGAACGCGCCGATCGCGGCGTTCAGCAGATCGTGCGCCTCGTCTGCGGCGATTGCGTCGCGAATGTCGCCACGCAGTTCTGCGAAGTTCGGCGCCACGGCGGGGGTGGAGTCCTCGACGCGAACGACGACGAACGGGGAAAGTTCGCCGCGCGCGACAATGGCCGGGCCGCGCACCTGCGCGCGGAACACCGCCTCGCCAACCGAGCGGTCCGGCACTTCAGCCTGCGATTGGCCTTCGCCGCGTGTCACCTGCAGGCCCATAGCCTGAGCCACCGCAGCCGCGCTTTCACCGCGATTGAGCCGCGCCGCGGCGTCGTTGGCTTGTTGCTCAGTGGACGCGGCGATGCGGACGTAAGTTCGCCGTTCCGGGCGCGTCAGTTGCGCGGCGCGGGCGTCGAACTCTTCGCGAATGCGCGCTTCCGGCACTTGCACGCGCGCTGCGAAATCCGACGGGCGCGCATAGACCAGCGTGAGCGCCCTGAACTCCGGCAGCCGCAGCGCTTCCTGGCTGTCTTCATAGAACGCTTGAATTTGGGCTTCGTTCGGTTGCGGTATCGTCCCAACCAGCGAAGCCGGCGCCTCTGCAACGGAGACGACACGCGTTTCGGCATCGAACGCATAAGTCAGTGCGCCGAAGCTTGTCGGCGCGCGAACGCCCGCCATCAGCGATTGGATTAGCATCTGCGTCGTGAGGTCGCCGCGCACGTCGCGCTCGAACTCTTGCTCGGTGTAGCGCATCTGTTGAAGGAACGCATTGTAGGCGGCGGGGTCGAAGCTGCCGGTCACGGCGTTGTTCACGGCTGGGATTTCGGCAATGCGCGCTGCGACTTGTTCGTCGCTTGCGCTCACGCCGATCTTGTCGGCGTACACATACATGGCGACGCGGCTAATCATGCCTTCGAGCAGCCGCAGGTGCAGGCCGGCGTCGATCGCTTCCTGTTGGCTAATATTGTTGCCGTTGGCGCGCTCGCCGCGCAGCGTCAAGTCGATCTCACGAGTGAGCTCAGGTGGCGTGATGTTGCGTCCGCCGACGGTCGCCACCGCGTTGCCGGCCGTGAGATTGAGCCCGTCCTGCGGAACGAGGAACATCACCATCGCCAAGCCCACCAGCAGCACGATGATGGTCGCGATCCAGCCGCGGGTCATATTCCGAAATTGCAGAAGCATGTGACGTTCCGTATGCGTGAGGCGGCGGACCATAGAGAGCCCCCCCGGACGGGGCAATTGCCGCACGCCGCCGCAGCGGCTCTGACGAGGGGAGAGGTATGGGCGCTCGTAAGCCGTTGATCGCTGGGAACTGGAAAATGTTCGGCCGCATGGGTGATTTGGCCGAACTCGGCGCCCTTGCCGAAACGATCGGCCCCGCCGCCGCCAAGATCGACGTGCTGATCTGCCCGCCGGCCGTCTACATCCCACCCGCCGCCTGGCAGACCCGCGACAAACCCATCCTGATTGGGGCGCAGGATTGCAGCCCCAACGCCGCTGATGCCGCCCGTACGGGGGAAATCAGCGCCGCCATGCTGGCGGATGCGGGCGCCAAGTACGTCATCGTCGGCCATTCCGAGCGCCGCCAGTATCACAAAGAGAGCGATGAACTCGTGCGCCAGAAGGCCGAGGCCGCCATCGCCGCGGGCCTCACGCCAATCGTCTGTGTTGGCGAAACCCAGGCTGAGCGCGCCGCCGGCAAAGTGGCGGAAGTTGTTGGCGCGCAAGTAAAACGCAGCGCGCCAGGGCAGGGCGCTTTCGTCGTCGCGTACGAGCCGGTCTGGGCAATTGGGGGAAACTCCACCCCTACGCTCGCCGAGATCGGCGAGGTCCACACACTCATCCGGGAAACGCTCGGCGGGCTTTTCGGCGCTCGGGCGAACGAGACCCGTATTCTCTATGGCGGTTCGGTCGGGCCAAAGAATGCGGGCGAGATATTCACCGTAGACGGTGTGGACGGCGCCCTCGTGGGGCGTGCAAGCCTGAAAGCGGCTGACTTTTCGGCCATTATTCTGGGTCACCCGGCTGCAGCATAGGGATGCGCTGCGACGGGCTGGCGTTTAGGATCGGCCTCAGCTATTGAGCGCCCTTTCGCGCGCGCCCATGTTAGGGCGCGAGCCAAGCGGTGCGTGGGAGACGGGCAGTCAGATGGAATTGATCGTTCTCAGCATCCATTTGCTCGTGTGCATGTGCCTCATCGGGCTCGTGCTTCTGCAGCGCTCCGAAGGTGGGGCGCTCGGCATGGGCGGTGGCGGCGGCGGTTCGCTGATGACAGGCCGCGGCGCAGCCGACGCGCTTGCCAAGATGACCTCCGTCGCTGGCGGCTTCTTCATCGTGACATCTCTTAGTCTCACTTTGATTTCCGGCGCCGCGAGCACCAGCAACGGGCGTTCGGTCATGGATCTGTTGCCGGCCCAAACCGCGCCCGCGACCACGACTGCGCCAACGGCCACGGAAGAGCCCGCGGCGGCGCCCGAAACAACGCCGGACCCGACCGAGGGCCGCGCGCCCTCGACCAACCAATTCGCCCTCGGCCCCAGCAGCGCAGCCGCGAGCACTCCAGCTCCGCCGCCGGCGTCCGCCGCGACGACGCGCGCCGGCCCGATCGAGAACCGCCCGACGCAAACCGCCGCCACGACGCCGCAGCGTCAGCCGGCAAGCACAGGCGCCACGCCGACGACGCAACGTACCGCTCCCGCAACGACCCCGGCGTCGACGCAGCCCGCAACGACACAGCGCCAAACTCCGCCGGCGACCACGCCGGCCAATGGCGCGGTGACGGGCATCGACCTCACAACTGATAACCAGCTCGCTACCGAATCGAGCGACTCTGCTAACGGAGTTGCCGTAGTACGGCGCGAACGCGCCGGTCCCGACCAATAAGCGCGTAAAGCTCGGGTCTCGGGGCGCGCAGAACGCAAACCGGGGCTGAGACGGAAGGATAATGGCTCGCTACGTGTTTATTACCGGCGGCGTGGTCTCTTCTCTTGGGAAGGGCATCGCCTCCGCCGCTCTAGGCGCGTTGCTGCAAGCACGCGGATACCGGGTCCGACTCCGCAAACTTGATCCCTATCTGAACGTCGATCCGGGCACGATGAGCCCGTATCAGCACGGCGAAGTCTTCGTCACCGACGACGGCGCCGAAACCGATCTCGATCTCGGCCACTACGAGCGCTTCACCGGCGTCTCCGCCACCCAAGGCGACAACATCACCACCGGCCGTATCTACCAAGAGATCATCACCAAAGAACGACGCGGCGATTACCTAGGCGCAACCGTGCAGGTCATTCCGCACGTCACCAACGCCATCAAAGAATTTGTGCTCTCAGATCACGGCGGGGCCGATTTCGTGCTCTGTGAAATCGGCGGCACAGTCGGCGACATCGAAGGCCTGCCGTTCTTCGAAGCCATCCGCCAACTTGGCCAGGAACTCGATCCCGGCCAAGCCGCGTTCGTTCATCTGACGCTGCTCCCGTACATCCCGTCAGCGGGCGAGATGAAGACGAAGCCGACGCAGCACTCGGTGAAGGAGCTGCGCTCAATCGGTATTCAGCCGAACATCATTCTCTGCCGTTGCGATCGCCCGATCCCGGAAGACGAAAAGAAGAAAATCGCGCTCTTCTGCAACGTCCGCGAAAGCGCCGTCATCGAAGCGCGCGATCTGCAAACCATCTACGAAGCGCCTATGGCCTACCATCTGGCTGGCCTCGACACTGAGTTGCTCAAGCATTTCGGCGTCACCGTCGCGCCTCAGCCCGACATGGGCAAATGGGAGACGATCGTTCAGCGCCTGAAGTCGCCCGATGGCGAGGTCACGATTGGTGTCGTCGGCAAATACACCGAGCTGAAAGACGCCTACAAATCGCTGATCGAGGCGCTGCATCACGGCGGCGTCGCCAACAATGTCAAAGTGAACATTCGCTGGATCGAAAGCGAGAAGTTCGAAGAACGCGGCGACGCCTGGCACGAGGATCTGCACGGCGTTCACGGCGTGCTGGTTCCCGGCGGCTTCGGCGAACGCGGCAGCGAAGGCAAAATCGCCGCCGTCACCTTCGCGCGAGAACACAAGACGCCATACTTCGGCATTTGCTTCGGCATGCAGATGGCCTGCATCGAAGCCGCGCGCAATCAAGCCGGCCTCAAAGGCGCGAGTTCAACCGAATTCGGCGCGGCCAAGCATCCAATCGTCGGCCTGATGACTGAATGGCTCAAAGGCAATGAACTCGAAAAGCGCAGCGCCGCCGGCGATTTAGGCGGCACCATGCGGCTTGGCGCCTACAAAGCCGCGCTCGAACCGGGCAGCAAGGTCGCGGAAATCTACGGCGAAACCGAAATCAGCGAGCGCCATCGCCACCGTTACGAAGTGAACACCAAATATCGCGACAAGCTCGAAGAAGCCGGTCTCATCTTCTCCGGCATGAGCCCCGATGGCGTGCTCCCGGAAATCGTCGAACGCCGTGACCATCCCTGGTTCATCGGCGTCCAATATCACCCCGAACTGAAGAGCCGGCCGTTCGAACCGCACCCGCTGTTCGCCAGCTTCATCGCGGCGGCGGTTGAGCAATCCCGTCTCGTCTAGGACGTTTTTCGTCGACAGCTCGGACCTGCCACTTTAGGCGAACTACATGATCTTCGTACTCACGCAGGCCGCCGCTGACGTCGCGCCACAAGAGTCCTCAAACGGCGGCGCTGTCGTTGCCCTGTTCCTCATTATCGCCGCCGTCGCGCTTTGGATCGCGTTCCGTGCGTTCATCCGCGGCCTGCAAGCCAAGAAAACCGAAACCGCCACCGGCGGCGATTTCACCGGCTATGCGCTGCAAGCTCTCGTCAACGCAGCCAAGCTCGATGGCCGCGTCAACGATGAAGAAAAGCGCGCCATCACCATCGCCATGCGCGAAATCGGCGGCGAAGCCTTCGAAGCGGTGAAAGTGGAGGAGGCGTTCGCGCGCCCGGGTCTCAATAAGGACGAGCTGATTTCATTCCTCGCCGCCCGCTCGCGCGCCTTCACCCGCGATCAGAAGGTCGCTCTGCTGAAAGCGCTGATGGCTGTCTTCGTCTCGGACGGGAAATTCGAAGAGACCGAACACAGCGCGCTGATCGATTACACTGCCGCGATCGGTTTCGACCGTCAGGGCGTCCCCGAAATGCTGCGCGGCTTCGCGCGCGGCAGCATCACCTAAGCCGTCACCCGCTCAGCGAACGCCGTCACATCGTCCAATGTCGGCGCGCGCCCGCGCAACGGCCGCGACAGCGCCAGCATGATGTCGACGTGATTGACGCCGGGATAAATCTTCGTCTCTACCGGCGCGCCAGCCGCGCGCAGCGCTGCTTCCAACCCGCGTATATTGCGCGGTCCAACCGTCGTATCGGCGTCACCCCATAGCAGCAGGGCAGGCGGCGCGTCGCCGCGCGCAAAATGCACTGGCTGCGTCAGCGCCGCATCCGGCGCCTGCCCGAAGGCGTTGCGCGTCGCATCGACGTCGAAGGGCAAGAAATCATACGGCCCAGCCAGGCCCGCCACCCCGCGCACGCGCGCCGCATCAACACCGGCGTCGCGCAGATAGCGGGCATCAAGCGCCAGCATCATCGCGTTGTACGCGCCGGCGGAGTGCCCAACCAAAACGATCCGCGAAGCATCACCGCCGAACTCGGCAACGTGATCGGCAGCCCACCGCACCGCCGCCGCGCAATCTTCGATGAACGCCGGAAAGCGCACGCCCGGCACAAGCCGATAGTCCGGAATCACCGTGACGAACCCGCGCGACGCCAGCGCCGCACCCGCAAACGCGTAGTCGTCCTTGTTTCCGCTCGCCCATGAGCCGCCATAGATGAACACGATCACCGGCTTCGGGCCTGCGCCCTCCGGCGCATAAACGTCCAGGCGCTGCCGCGCCTCTGGCCCGAACGCGATATCGCGCGCCACCCGCCGCCCCTCCCGATCCCGAGGCGCCAGCGCGTTGAACGCCCCTAGGGAAGGGGTGCAGGCAGCCGTTAGGGCGGAAAGGGCGGAGGAGAGGAGGGCGCGGCGCTTCATTGCTCCGTAATACGCCGGATCGCCCGGCCCGGATGCCCCCATGCATCCAAACCGCCCCTGCCGCGCATCCTCAACACAACAGACGGGCAACGTGCGCCCGGCTCACGGTAGGGGAGTTCCTTTATGAGACTGATTTTGGCCGCTTCCGCCCTGGTATTGGCAAGCGCCGGCGTTGCTCACGCCGAGGTCCGCAACCTTTCCGGCTTCACCCAGGTTTCAGCCAGCGCTGGCACTGATGTCGAAGTCACCGTCGGCGGCCCTTTTCACGTTGAGGTCACGGGCCGTGATGCCGACCGCATCATCACCCGCGTCTCCGGCGACACGCTAATCGTCGAGCCAGTGCGCGGTTTCTCTTGGCGCGGACGTCAGGCCAACGTTCGCGTGAGCATGCCGCGCGCTGAGGGCTTCTCCGCCTCTAGCGGTGCAGATCTCATCGCCACCGGCGTCAACGGCGGCGACATTTCGCTCGACTCATCCTCCGGCGCCGATCTTCGCGTCAGCGGCACATGCGCCACTTTCACCGCTGATGCGTCGAGTGGCGCTGACATCGACGCCCGGAATCTGCGCTGCGAGAACGGCAGCGTCGACGTTTCCTCCGGCGCCGACGCGCGTGTCTACGCAACTGGCCGTCTGAACGTTGACGCCTCGAGCGGCGGCGGTGTCGTCGCCTACGGCAACCCGGGCATTGGCAACATCGATCTTTCCTCCGGCGGTTCGCTCCGCCGCGCCGACTAAGGAGCGCCAGACATGCGTATTGCTTTGTTCACTGCGGCCGCGCTCGTTGCGCTCGCCGGCGCCGCCAGCGCCGAAATCCGCGACGTCAGCAACTTTACCGGCGTCTCCGCCGCGGACCGCATTCGCGTCGAAGTCACCACCGGCGACTCCTATCGCGTTGAGGTCACCGGTTCGGAAGCCGATAAGGTTTCTACCCGCGTCAATGATGGTCAGCTCATCATCCGCCGCGCCAATCGACCGTTCTGGGGCGGCACGCCGGCGATCGACGCCACCGTGCGCGTGACCATGCCCGCAATCGCGAGCCTTGCATCTTCAAGAGGGGCCGAACTCATCGCCGCAAACGTCAACACCGAAGATATGTCCATCGCCGCATCGATGGGCGGCGAACTTGTTGTGAGCGGCGCCTGCACGACGCTCAACGCCGCTGTCTCGATGGGCGGCCTGATCCGCGCCGAAGAGCTGCAGTGCCAGAACGCCAACGTCGCCGCATCGATGGGTGGCGATGCCCGTGTTTTCGCCTCCAACAGTTTCGATGCCGCCGCCTCCATGGGCGGTGCGGTCAACGTCGCCGGCGGCGGCCGCGGCGACGATATCTCCACATCGATGGGCGGCTCGGTCGACCGCCGCTAAGGGAACTTCGGCGGCGGAACCGCGTTGGTTCCCGCCATGCAACCCGCCGCCGACACCTCCCCCGCGCCAGAGCCGCCGCGCCCAGCACGCGTGCGTAAGGCGCTCATTCTTCTAAATGAAAAAGCAGGAAGCGTCGGTCCCAAGGCCGGTGCTGAGCTTGTTGGGTTGTTGACCGCTTCGGGCGTTGAACAATTCACCATCGTCGATGCAACGCGTATGGCGCGCAGGCATTTCCGGCGCGCCTCTCAGTTTGACGCGATCATCGTTCTCGGCGGTGATGGCACCGCGCGCGCGGCCGCGGAGCTCGCTCCTCGCGAGGGTCCGCCGCTCATTCTCTTGCCCGGCGGCACGCTGAACATTCTACCGAAAGCGCTCTACGGCGATCTCACATGGCCGGAAGCGATCACGGCGACGCTTGAACGCGGGGTCGAACGGCGCCTGCCGGTGGGGCGCGCCAATGGCGAAGCCTTCTACGTCGCGGGTCTCTTCGGGCCGACCACGCTGCTCGCGCTCGCGCGGGAATCTGTCCGCGAAGGTAAGCCGCTCAAAGCGCTACAACGCTTACGTCACGCGCTGAACCGCTCTTTCACGCGCTCCATCCGGGCGCGCGCGGGAAAGGGTAAGATGCGCAAGGCGGAAGGCATTGGCGTGCTCTGTCCCAGTTTCTCGGGCGGCATCGAATCCGATCACCTCGAATGGGTGCGTCTCGATGCGAAGGATATTGTGGATCTGGCGCGCGTTAGCCTGCGGGCGGTGACCGCCGATTGGCGCAATGACAGCACGATCGAGATCACGAACACCGACACCGGCGACATCTATGCCTCCGGCATCATTCCCGCCACACTGGATGGCGAGCCGCGCACGTTCCTTTCCTATGTGCGCATTACCTTCGACAAGCGTGGCCCCAAAGTGCTGGCGCTTGATGGGGAGTAGAGCGGTTGCAGCTTGTCCATTTCACGGATATCCACTTCGGCTGTGAAGATACACACGCACTCACCGCCGCAACGAAATACGTTCGCGACCTAAAGCCGGACGCCGTCATCGTCACCGGCGACATCAGCAAAGACGGCCTGCAAAGCGAACTGAGCGACGCCTGCGATTGGATTCGCAGTCTGGAAGCGCCGGCGATGCTGACGCCCGGCAATCATGATGTTCCATACTACGAAATGTGGGGCAGGCTGTTTTACCCATGGGATCGCATTCGCCGCGCTCAGAAAGGCATCCGGCACGAAGCTTGGCACACCGATGAGTGGAGCATTGTGCCGGTCAACACAGCGCGCGCTTGGCAATTTCGCCTGAACTGGGCGCAAGGCGAAATCTCGCGCGGCCAAACCGCAGTCGCCGCCGCCGAATTGCAGCGCGCAAAACCCGGCGCGCTGCGCATCATCATCAGCCACCATCCACTCGATTGGCCCAATGATGCGCCGATCAAAGGCGTCACGCGCGGCGGCCTCCGTGGCCTTCGCAAGCTGGCGGACGCCGGCGCCGAACTCTTCCTCAGCGGGCACTTGCATTTCGCTTCCGCGCGCCTGTTTGAAACCCGCGCGCTTGCAGTCACCAGCGGCACGCTCTCGCAACGCGTGCGCCACGAACCGTGCGCGTTCACGGTGATCCGGCGCCCGGCGCCGAAAACCATTGAGACAGAGGTGGTTCACATAAATCAGGGCGTCTGCGAAACGGCTAGTGTCCGACGGTTTCAGCTGGACGCGCCGCAGGAGCCGGGGGAACCAGCCGAGGTTCACGCAGAGACAAGTTCAGCGACCATGCATGCGCGCGACGACAATTGATGGCGTGACCGCGCCTAAGCGCGCCCTTCGATCGATTGGCTTCGCGCTCCGCCGGGCCGTGTGATGCCTTCGAGCGCTTCGCCGGCTTCATCAGCGCGCGCGTCTGCGATGTCGGCCAAAGAAATAATGCCCACGAGGCGCTTATCGACGTCTACCACCGGCAACCGCCGCACTTGGTTCTCCGCCAGGTTCAGCGCGATGTGGCCGATGTCTTCGTCTTCGTGGCAATAGAGCACATCGTGGGTCATTACTTCGCCGACCGTTGTGTCCGGCCCTTTGCCGATGGCGATAGCCCGCACCACAATGTCGCGATCCGTCACCATGCCTGCGAGTTGGTCTCCAGCCGCAACAGGAAGCGCGCCGACATCGGCGTCCGCCATGATGCGCGCGGCTTCTCTGACGGTGGT
Organism: Hyphomonadaceae bacterium; assembly: GCA_050184605.1. Lineage (GTDB taxonomy): Bacteria > Pseudomonadota > Alphaproteobacteria > Caulobacterales > Aquidulcibacteraceae > Vitreimonas. Next base: position 772,159 of record JBFXAE010000001.1, read on the forward strand.
TTCCGGCGCGACCGTTTTCACGTCACGGCTCATCGCTTCTCGTACCAGCATGAAGTGCTCCTCGCAGCCCCCGCACGCCCCATCGGCCAACGGCGCTCCGGTCCGTGTGGTTCCCGTTACTGGGCGGTGATCCAGGTCACGTGCGTTGGCGTAGCCCCGGCCCAACATCTCCCTTCCGAGGAGAGCCATGAGCGAAGGAACCAACCCGCGACGCAAGGAAGGACCCGCCCTGGGCCTGATCGCCGCCCTGGCGTTTGTTGTCGCGATCTTTTGCCTGGTCTCCTTTGTGGTTTTTGGCGCCTGATACCCGCCGGGGAGGGGGCTTGGACCTTGCCCCAAGCCCGCCTTTGGCCTATCAGCCCCGCTTTCCCGCGTGGGCCGACCCACGCCGGGACCCAGGAGTTTTCCGGCCATGGCCGTTCCGAAGCGAAAAACCACCCCGTCCCGCCGCGGTATGCGTCGCGCCCACGATAAGCTGGGCAAGAACACCTACGTCGCCGACGCTGAGTCCGGCGAACTGCGCCGCCCGCACCACATCGACCTGAAGACCGGCCGCTATCGCGGCAAGCAAATCCGAAAGCCCAAGGAAGATTGAGCGTGCGCGCTAGCGCTCGCTGCGGGCCCTCGTTGACACTCTAAAGGCTCGGCGCAAAACTCCGTTGTTCCGCGAGTGATGTGAGCTTGCGGCGGGGGAGAACTTTTACATGCGTAGTCTAGTCGTCGCGGCCCTTGTGGCCGCGCTGGGTGCGTGCGCGACCGCCACACCCAATCCATCCATGCGCCCGCTGACCCAAGCGCACATCGACACGATGGGGCCAACCAGCGTTGTCGTTGCCGAGAATAACTCCGGCATTGAGAAGAGCTGGTTTTACACCTCGACGGCTTCCGCTGGCGCGGCCTACGGCCTCGTCGGCGTACTCGTCTCCGCCGCCATGGACGCCATCATCAATGCCGGGCCCTCGCGCCGCGCACAGAAGGCCGCCAACGAAATGGCGGAAGAAATTTCGGTCGAACATCTCAACGCGTCGCTCGCCGCGCACCTGAGCCGTAATATTCCCGGCAATGAGCCGGTGGTTGTCGCCACCGTCACGGAGACGGCTCTCGTGGCAGAACCGGCGCCGGACGGGTCGGCGCCCGCACCAATGGAAGCCGCGGTCATCCCGGTTGCGGCGCCGCCGCCACCGCCGAGCGGGGTCTACTACAGCGACGTCCGCACCGAGCAGCGTATGATGGCGCGCGACCACATTGAGGACGCGATCACGGTTTCCGCGCGCTACACCCTTTCGGAGGATTCCAGCACGCTGCGTGTCGTCGCTGTCGCCAGCTATCAGAGCGCACAGACACCCTACGCGACGCCCTACACATTCCGCGGTTCAGTGCCGCGCGCCGAAAGCGAGGGCCCGGCCTATCGCAACACGTTCACCTATTACTCGCAGCAACTGCCAGTGCCGACGCTAACGCCGGAACTGCGTGAGCGCCTCATTGCGTCCGTCCAAGACAGCGCCCGCAACGATGCCGGCGAACTGCCCGCTGAAGGCACTGACGAATATCGCGCCATGGAGCGCGAACTCGATAATGCCCGCGATGATCGCCTTACCAAGGACGAAATCGCGATCTTCCTCACCCGTGAGTGGCTGCGTGACGACGGCGCGTTGCTGCGCCAGGAAATCGAGCAAGCACACGCATTCATAGCCCGCCAGATCGCCCTAGACATGAACCGCACCAGCGTGCCGAGCATGACGGGTCAAGATGAACTGCTCGAAACCGCCGCAAATGACCGCACCGTCCGACGCATCGGCGCAGGCCTGGAGGCCGGTTCTTATGTGTCTTCGGCTGGCAACGTCACCTCGTTCTCGACTTACGGCAATACGATCAGCATTTCGCGCAGCAACAGCGAACGTGCTGAAGCGATCCGCGAAGCGGCGCGTCCGGCGCGTCGCCGTTGATGGAGGTCTGGAACTCGCACACGGCGGCGCGCGTTTGCGCGGCCGCCGTGCTGCTGGCCCTGGTCGGCTGCGTGACGCCGCCGACCTATGGCCCGATCGGTCACGTTGAGAACCAATACGGCTACCGCGACAGCCAAAACGCCGACGGCAGCCACACTATTCTCGTCGTCGCCGCCAGCCCGGCGATGGCGCACGAGTTCTGGGATCGCCGCGCCGCCGAGATTTGCGGCAGCACGACCTTCGACAAGAACATCTTCCGCGCCCAACGCCCGATCGTTCAAGTGAGCGGCTACGTCTCAAACGGCTACGGCGGCGGCGGCAGCTACACTCAGGATGCGTACGGCGACTTCATCATGGAAGGCTATCTGCGCTGCGAAGCGCCAGCGCCAACCGCTGACGCTGCGCCTGCCGAGGAACTCACACCAACACCCACGCCGTAGCCCGGCCCACCCATTTCCGTTGAGCGCCAATGCAGCACCGGATGCCGGTGCTCACCCTGTGAGCGAAGCGCGCACGCTGGCGCCCGAAATGACGGCGCAGTTGGCCGAATGATGCGCGCGTGGGCGGACGATCGCCGCGTTTCCGTGCGCGGCGCCCATCGCTTAGCAGCCGTCCACGGCGGCGCCTCCCTTGAGTTTTGCGCCGCATCGGCGGAAGAAGCGGCCACATTTTCTCTATTTGCCAGCGAGACATCCCATGACCGGCATCGCCGACATCACCGGCCGCGAAATCCTCGACAGCCGCGGCAACCCCACCGTCGAAGTCGATGTCTGGCTCGAAGACGGCGCCATGGGCCGCGCGGCGGTGCCGTCGGGCGCCTCGACCGGCGCGCATGAGGCCGTAGAAAAGCGCGACGGCGAACCGGATCGTTATCTTGGCAAAGGCGTCCGCGACGCCTGCGAAGCCGTGAGCGGTGAAATCGCCAATGCGCTGCTCGGCATGGATGCCGAAGATCAGCGCCGCATCGACAATGTGATGATCGAACTCGACGGCACCGAGAACAAAGCCCGCCTCGGGGCGAACGCTATCCTCGGCGTCTCGCTCGCCGTCGCCAAAGCCGCTGCACAAAGCGCCGCCCAGCCGCTCTATCGCTACATTGGCGGCGTGCAGGCCCGCGTGCTGCCGACGCCGATGATGAACATCATCAATGGCGGCGCTCACGCCGACAACCCGATCGATATCCAGGAATTCATGATCATGCCGGTCGGCGCCGACACCATCGCCGACGCCGTGCGGATGGGGTCGGAAGTCTTTCACACGCTCAAGAAGCAGCTCAAGGAAGCCGGCCACGCCACCAATGTCGGCGACGAAGGCGGCTTCGCCCCGAACCTCGCCAGCGCCGATGAAGCCATCGGCTTCATCCTGAAATCGATCGAGAAAGCCGGCTACACGCCGGGCGAGGACGTCGCGCTGGCGCTCGATTGCGCCGCGACCGAATATTTCAAGAACGGCAAGTACGAGCTCGCCGGCGAAGGCAAATCGCTCTCACCGCAAGCCAACGCCGAATACCTCGCCGATCTCGTCAACCGCTTCCCGATCGTCTCGATCGAAGACGGCATGTCCGAAGATGATTTCGAAGGCTGGCGCGCGCTCACCGAACTCATCGGCGACAAATGCCAACTCGTCGGCGACGATCTCTTCGTCACCAACATGAAGCGTCTCGAAATCGGCTTCGAGAAGGGCCTCGGCAACGCCATTCTGATCAAGGTCAATCAGATCGGCACGCTGACGGAGACGCTCGACGTCGTCGATATGGCCCAGCGCGCCGGCTACAGCGCCGTCATGAGCCATCGCAGCGGCGAAACAGAAGACTCAACCATCGCCGATCTCGCCGTCGCCACAAATTGCGGCCAGATCAAAACCGGCTCGCTCGCCCGTTCGGACCGCACGGCGAAGTACAACCAGCTCATCCGCATCGCCGAAATGCTGGACGATTCCGCCGAATACGCCCGCACCACCACCATCGTCGGCCGCTAAACGCCGTCATTCCGGGGCAAATATCGACTCGGTGCTCGGCAGAGGCACAACCGTCACCATCACATTGCCCCGCGCATAGCGCTCGATCTATCCGGCGGATACGCACCGGCCGCTACAGGTTGGAGCGCGGGCCTCCGGCCCGCATTTCCCTTGATGTTTCAGCATCAAGCACCGATGCGGGCCAGGAGGCCCGCGCTCCAATTTGTGGGATACGCGCCAATCAATCCGGTTGGCTTCAAACCGTGAGATACTTTCCCCGTTCCGCATCACGGAGGGGCTAACAGGAATTCCAGCCCGGTTTGCGAAGCGGAATGCGATCGAAGCGAGGTTTGCTGGCGGGGACATTGAAACCGTCAGGCCCGTGATCCTGGAAGATCACGCTCGCCGTTGGCCGCCGCACGACGGAGCAAAGAACTCCCCCCGGACGGAAGCTGACGAAAAATTGGTCGCGGGAACGTGGAGACGCGAGCGTCTTTCCTTTCTTCCCAACACCACGCGAACGTCTCTGCGTTCCCACCCTCCGCCTGGAGGCGCAATGAAAGAAAAGTGCAAACACGGCCACAACCGGCGGGAGCGAACGCGCGCGCTCGGCGCAGTCAATCGTGCTCTAGACGCGTTTGATCAGAGCCACCGGCTCGCGCGCGCTGGCAATCTGTCAGCTGCCGAGCGCGCCGTGCGTCTCGCTGAACGCCAAGCCAAGCTTGCCGCGCAGCTGCTCGATCTCAAAGCATCGCTGAGGAGGATCGCCCTGGCGCGGATTGAGTCAGAGCGCGCCGTGCGAGCCGAAGCGGACTCCCGCGAAACCGCACTCAAGCAACGCCAACGGGAACTCGAACTCGCTGAGATCGCGCTAGAGCATCGCCGGCGCCACGCGCCGCCGCTCGATCCCGAGGCGGAGCGTTGGAAAGAACGTCTCGCCCGCGTCCTCAACGACGTCTAGATCGAAAGCGCCGTCCGCGACGCAGCCGTCAGCGTATCCTCGCGCACATAGCCCGTGCGTCCGTCCGCGAGCGTCACCCGCAGCCACCAATGTTCGCCTTCGCGCACCTTGCCCGTCGCCTGCATCTCCGCCGCGGCGGCGACACGCACAATCACCGTCGCGCTGCGCCGCGGCGCCGTGCGCACTTTGGCGCCGGCGCGGCCCGCTTCGATCACCACCGCCGGCGCAATATCCGTCACGCCGGCGACGGCTTCCGCCTGCGGCGGGGCCGAGAACGTCGCTACGTCCTCGCGAACGAAACCGACGCGGCCATCCTCAAGCTCAACGCGGAACCACCATTGGCCCTGCACCATGCGCCGCCCGGTCACGCGCATCGGCGTGCGCGCCGGCGCTTCAAAGATCAGTTCGCCGGTGGTCAGCGGATAGTCGCGCACATTGGCGCCGTTGCGCCCGGCATAAAGCGGCCGCTCTGGCGTGTAATCTTCAACCGAGACATCCATGGGCGAATAGGGCGCGTCCTCTTCGGTCAGCGCCGCGGCGGCGGTTGTCATGTTTGCCCAAGCGCTGCGCGCATCGGTCAGCAAATCCGGCTTGGCGATGACAGCGACAACGGCGGCGGCGACGAGCCCAAGAAACGCGACGCGGGCGGTTGGAAAACGCGGACCAGCGACGCGGCGGATCTGGCGCTCCAGTTCTTTCTGCTCGGCTTTACGCATCTTCCGTTCCTGCTTGCGCGCCTGCGCTTCGATACGGCGGGCCTCGCGCGCCTCATCTTGCGGCGAAGGACGTGGCGGCGCAGCAGGGGCGCGCACATGCCCGGCGCCGCGCAGCGCGGCCTCAAGCCTGCGCTGGCCGTCATAGAAGCCGGAGTTCGCAATCGCCGGGTCAGAGTAGAAGTAGATCGTATTCAGTCCGGCCAACGCCCGCGCTACGCCACGCAGCGGCTCTGGCAAAACCAAAACAACGCGCTTGTTCAGGCGTTGCGCCTCCTCGACCTCCCACGCGCACATGTCCGAGTTCGCGGAAGCTTCTGTCAGCACCAGCACCAGCGCGTCCGCGTCTTCGATCAGACGGCCGATGCGATCTTCCCAGCCATCGCCGCCGCTTTCGTAGCGATCGAGCAGCGGTTGGAAGCCCGCATTGTGCAGAAAGGCGCCGATCTGATCGGCAAATCCGGTGTCAGCGCGGGCATGGGAGACAAAAACCCTGATCCGGTTGTCAGCCGCAAAGCCGCGTGCGTTCGCCATGGCGCCCATTTTAGGCTGCTCCTCCAGTCCTGGGAAACGCTCGAAGCTCAATTATGGGCCAGCCAACCTGAACGGCGGTGTAGCGTCGGTCACTGCGGCCCAAGTGAGACAGCGCCATCTTCAGCTCATCGCTCACGCGGCGAAGTAAGGAGCCCCGCCAATGTTGATCCGCTTCAGCTGCCTCATGCTTGCCCTGACAGCCTTCGTGCCGGGCGCCTTCGCGACCCTTACTCAGGCCGCCCAGATCGTCGCCTGAGCGTTCCTTCCTCCCCGAACCCTGGCCGCGGAGCCTTTCCGCGGCCTTTCTTTCGGCCCTTACTGCAAAAAAATTTCTCGCCGAGCAGGGGACTCCATCTGGGAGTCCTCGGACTCGAGCCCCACCACATCTTGCGCCATTTTCCTAAGTTGCTGATTCTGCGCGACTCTTTGGACTCGTTTTGTTCCGCAAGCTCCTGATTCCGTAAAGATTTCATTAAGGATCGGGACTCATTTTGCCGCCTCCTTTGGGGTCGGTACGATGTCGAAACATGGTTCCGCAGTACTCAGCATCGGCCTGGGCGCAGCGATCCTTTATCTCGGCGCGCAAGCCGTCACGGGCCGTCAGGGCCTCGTGGCGTACGTCGACCTGCAAGCCCAGGAGCGCGCGCTCGAACAGCGGGTCGCCGAATTGACGGAACAGGAAGCGCAACTGCAAGCCCGCGCCGCTCGCCTGCAACCGGGCGAGCATTTCGATCGCGACTATCTCGACGAACGCGCCCGCGTCACGCTCGCCGCCGGCGACAGCGATGAGATCGTGTTCGACCTGAACTGACCTCTGCTGCAATGCAGCATCGCAAAGCTTCCTAGCGAGCCAAGTCATTCCCGCATAAGAGGAACGCGCCGTTCGGCGTGGACACTGCGCGCGCGTGCAGCGTTACCTAACGGCGGAGGACATTCAGAATGGCCAAAGGCAACGGCAAGCAGCAAAGCGCTGAAGCGACGAAAGACGAACTGCTTCAGTACTACCGCGACATGCTGCTGATCCGCCGTTTCGAAGAGCGCGCCGGCCAGCTCTACGGCATGGGTCTGATCGGTGGATTCTGCCACCTCTATATCGGCCAGGAAGCCGTCGTCGTCGGCATGCAAGCCGCGCTGAACGAGGGCGACCAAGTCATCACCGCCTATCGCGATCACGGCCACATGCTGGCCGCCGGCATGACCGCGAACGGCGTCATGGCTGAACTCACCGGCCGCAGCGGCGGCTACTCGAAAGGCAAGGGCGGCTCGATGCACATGTTCAGCATCGAGAAGGCGTTCTACGGCGGCCACGGCATCGTCGGCGCGCAAGTCTCGCTCGGCACCGGCCTCGCCTTCGCCAATAAGTATCGAAAGGACGGCAAAGTCTGCCTCACATATTTCGGCGACGGCGCGGCCAACCAGGGCCAAGTCTACGAAAGCTTCAACATGGCGAGCTTATGGAAGCTGCCGGTTGTCTACATCATCGAAAACAACCAGTACGCGATGGGCACATCGATCCAGCGTTCATCGTCGGAAACGCATCTGCACAAGCGCGGCATTAGCTTCAATATTCCGGGCGAAGAAGTGGACGGCATGGACGTCCTCGCGGTCCGCGAAGCCGGCAAACGCGCTGTCGAGCGCGCCCGCGCCGGTGAAGGCCCGTATCTACTCGAAATGAAAACCTACCGCTACCGCGGCCACTCAATGTCCGACCCGGCGAAATATCGCACCAAGGAAGAGGTCGACGAACAAAAGGCCAAGCGCGATCCGATCGAGCATGTGAAAAAACTGATCATCGACGCGGGCTACGCCAGCGAAGACGAACTCAAGACCATCGATCGCGACATCCGCGCCGTCGTCACCGAGAGCGCGACGTTTGCACAGGAAAGCCCTGAGCCGGATCCGAGCGAGTTGATGACCGACATATATTTGGACGCTTGAACCAAAGCGCGGGGGAGGAACCACACCAATGACGCCAGAACTTACATATCTCGCTTACTCGATCATCCTGCTGTTCGTGATCGTGTTCATCCAAGCCAGCGCCGGCATTCGCCAGCACGGCGGCCTCGTGCTTGCGAACAGTCGTGACAACCTGCCGGCGGATGGGACGTTCCTGGCGCGCGCCAAACGTAACGTCGCCAACATGCGTGAGAACCTATGGTTCTTCGCGCCGGGCATCCTCATCGCCGCGATCATCGGCCTCAGCAATCAGTGGACGATCCTCGGCGCGCAAATCTTCTTCTTCGCCCGCGTGCTGCACGCCATCACCTATCTCGCCGGCTGGCCGATCATCCGTCCGCTGTTCTGGTTCGCAGGCATTATCGGCTGCGCGCTTATCTATCTTGCTCTGTTTGGGATCCTCGTCTGATGACGCAAATCCTCATGCCCGCTCTGTCTCCGACGATGGAGGAGGGCAATCTCACCAAGTGGCTCGTCAAAGTCGGCGACACGATCGAACCCGGCCAAGTCATCGCCGAGATCGAGACCGACAAGGCGACGATGGAAGTCGAAGCCGTCGACGAAGGCACGGTGACGGAGCTGCTCGTCGAAGAAGGCGCGCAAGGCGTGAAGGTGAACACGCCGATCGCGGTGTTGAGTGGTGAAGGCGAAGCTGCCTCCCCGCCCCCTCGCGGGGCGGGGGTAGGGGGTGGGGGGCGTTCCGACGCGCCAACGCCCGCGAACACACGCTCGTCTGAACGCCCCCCCTCCCAACCCTCCCCCGCAAGGGGGGAGGGCTCAAGCGCGCAAGCCGACCCCGAAATTCCCGCCGGCACGCAGATGATCAAGATCACGGTGCGTGACGCACTGCGCGACGCCATGGCCGAAGAGATGCGGCGTGACGATCGCGTCTTCGTCATGGGCGAGGAAGTCGCCGAGTATCAAGGCGCCTACAAAGTCACGCGCGAGCTGCTGCAAGAGTTCGGCGCGCAACGTGTCGTCGATACGCCGATCACCGAGCATGGCTTCGCCGGCCTAGGTGTTGGCGCGGCGATGGCAGGGCTTAAGCCGATCGTCGAGTTCATGACCTGGAATTTCGGCATGCAAGCCATCGACCAGATCATCAACTCCGCCGCCAAGACGCTCTACATGTCCGGCGGCCAGATCAAATCTTCGATCGTCTTCCGCGGTCCCAACGGCGCGGCTAGCCGTGTCGCCGCGCAGCACAGCCAGGATTATTCCTCCTGGTACTCCCATATCCCCGGCCTCATCGTCATCGCGCCGTACGACGCCGCCGACGCGAAGGGCTTGCTGAAAGCCGCGATCCGCAATCCAAACCCGGTCGTCTTCCTGGAGCACGAGATGCTCTACGGGACGGAGTTCGAAGTTCCGGACGTGAAGGATTGGATCGTCCCGATCGGCAAGGCGAAAGTCCGCCGCCAAGGCGCCGACGTCACCATCACCGCGCACTCGCGTATGGTCGGCCATGCGCTCAAGGCCGCGGACGAACTCTCGAAGCAAGACATCGAAGCCGAAGTCATCGATCTGCGCACTTTGCGCCCGCTCGACACCGACACGATCCTCGAAAGCGTCCGCAAAACCAACCGCATCGTCACGGTGGAAGAAGGCTGGGGCCAATCCGGCGTCGGCGCCGAAATCTGTGCGCGCGTGACCGCTGATGCGTTTGATTATCTCGATGCCCCGCCAACCCGTGTCCATCAAGTCGACGCGCCGCTCGCCTACGCCGCCAACCTTGAAGCGTTGGCGCTGCCAAGTGTTGAGAAGATCGTCGATGCCGTGAAAGCGGTGACGTACCGATGATCTACCGCGGCGCATGCCATTGCGGCGTTGTCAGCGCCGAGTATGAGACCAACGAACCCGTGCGTCTCCGCGCCGACGGCTGTGGTTTCTGTTCGTCGCGCGGTGTGAAATCCGCCAGCGATCCGGAAGGGCGTCTCGAACTCACCAGCACAAAGCGCCTCACACGCTATCGCTTCGGCCACAAGACGGCGGACTTCCTCATCTGCCCCGATTGCGGGACGTACGTCGCGACATACATGGAAGGTCCGCGCGGCGCCATCGGCGTGATCAATGTCGTCGGCCTGCAGATCACCGACCTCAAGCATCTGCCGGTGACCGTTACATCGCTCGAAGGCGAATCCACCGAAGAGCGCCTTCAACGCCGCATCTCGCGTTGGACGCCCATGACCGTGACCGAGGCCGCAGCATGACCGAGGGCGAAGTCATGGAGCAGGTGGTCAGCTATATGAGCCTCTTGCTCGCGGGCGTGTCGATCATCTTCACGGTGGTCTCCACCTATATCGTCGCGCTCAACTATTTTGTCGGCGACGCCAATCTCCTCGCGCGCATCGGCGCCTTCGCGTTCGTGTCGCTGATCCTCGTACTGTTGCTGGTCATCATGGTCGGCGCCCAAAGCGCGCACGACGGCCTCATCGATCGCTTGCTCGAACTGCAAGCCTCGGGCGCGTTGACGGCGGCGGGTGAAAGCGCGCTGCGCAATGCGCGCAATGGCATCGACAGCGCCGTGCGCGTGCTGACGTGGGTCGGCATGCTCGCCGTCTTCGCCGCGCTCGCCTACATGACCTTCATACATCGCTGGAAGCCGGACGTCGTCAACGTCCAGCTCCAATCGAAGAAAGCCGCCTCGTAATGACGACCCAGATTACAATGCCCGCGCTGTCGCCGACGATGGAGGAGGGCAACCTCGCCAAGTGGCACGTCAAGGCCGGCGACAAGATCGAGCCGGGCCAAGTCATCGCCGAAATCGAAACCGATAAGGCGACGATGGAAGTCGAAGCGGTCGATGAAGGCGTGATCGCGGAAATCCTGGTGCCGGAAGGCAGCCAGGGCGTGAAGGTCAACACGCCAATCGCAACGCTCGCCGGCGAAGGCGAAGCGGCAAAGCCGGCGAAGAAGGAAGAGACGTTGAAAGCTGAACTGAAACCCTCCCCCCGTGCGGGGGAGGGCAGGGAGGGGGGTAACGGCGGCAGCCCATCTGCAAAGAACACCGCCCGTACCCCCACCCCCGGCCCAGCCCCGCAAGGGGGCGGGGAGAGAATTCTCGCCTCGCCACTCGCGCGCCGCCTCGCAGAACAAGGCGGCATCGATCTCTCCGGCTTGCAGGGCTCCGGCCCGAATGGCCGCATCGTGAAAGCTGACGTCGAAGCCGCCGCGAAGTCTCCGCGCGCCGCGCAGCAACAACAGGCGCCGCAACAATCGCGCGAAGTGTCGAAACCGGCGCCAACGCAAGCGCCGCCACCCGCAACGCTCGAGAGCTACGGCATCCGCCAAGGCACATACGATCTCGTGCCGCTCGATCTCATGCGCAAAACCATCGCCAAACGCATGACGGCGTCCTTCCGCGACGTGCCGCACTTCCCGCTGACCATCGATCTCGAAATCGACGCTCTCCTCAAAGCGCGCGCCGAAATCAACAAGCGCTTCGCCGACAACGGCGTGAAGATCTCCGTCAACGACATGTGCATCAAGGCGGCGGCGCTGGCGCTCAAACTCGTGCCGGAAGCCAACGCCAGCTACACGCCGGACGGCATCGCCATGCACCACCACGCCGATATCGGCGTCGCTGTCGCCATTCCGCATGGCCTGATAACGCCGATCGTCTGGGCGGCCGAGACTAAAGGCCTGGCTCAAATCAGCGCCGAGATGTCAGATCTCGCCGACCGTGCGCGCAATCGCAAACTGAAACCGGAAGAATTCCAGGGCGGCACGTTCACGATCTCGAACATGGGCATGCTCGGCATCAAAAGCTTCGCCTCGATCATCAACGAACCGCACGGGATGATCATGTCGATCGGCGCCGGCGAAAAGCGCCCGGTCGTGAAGAACGATGCGCTGGCCATCGCTACGATGATGACTGTCACCGTGACCTGCGATCACCGTGTTGTAGACGGGGCGCTGGGCGCGGCTTTCCTGAAAGCCTTCAAGAGCTTCCTCGAAGACCCGATGGCGATGTTGTTGTGAGGCGCCTGCCGTCGCGTCGCCGTTGCGGCGGCATCGTCTGTTGCGCTAGTGGCGTGGCCGCTGGGGAGCAGGATGGACGCGCTTATTTCGACAGCCGGGCCAGGCTATTTCGCCGCGATCGCAAGCGTGTTCGTTGCCGCTCTGATCGCCAAGGCAGGCGCGGCGCGCGCGCCAAACGAAGAGCCGCAGCGCCGTGGGTTCGTCATGGCCATGCTTGCCTTCGCCTCGGCGCTGACGCCAGGCGTGCTCGTCCTCTACGGTTACAGCGTCGCCGCTGACGCCACGCACCGCATCATGCTGATGGCTCTGCCCATACTTGCTGGCTTCCTCGGCTCCCTCATTGGCGCACTGATCGGCCTCGTCACCCGCGACGCCCGCGCCATGTTCCGCATGGCCAGCATTGTCGCCGGCTTCGGTGCGCTGATCGTGGCGGTGGGCGTGACGCTGCCGCGCCTTGATCTGGCTTGGCTGGTTGGCGCCGCAGAAGCACTCACCCACTGAGGCGCCGCTGCCGCGCCCGGTGAGTTAAGCGACCAATTGCCCGTCCAAATCTATCCCCGGCCCATCAAGTCCGCCGTATGCTCGGGGCATGCTGGGTACGCTGATTCAATTGGTCGGGGTCTGGTTCTTCGTCGCAGTGGCGATCGAGGCGCTCGCGGTTTTCGCTGAACAGTGGGGCGCCGCACGTTCCCCGGACGAGGAAGCGCCCAAACATGGCGCGCTGGCGCTGGTTGCGCTTCTGTTCACCATCATCACGCCGGGCTTGCTGCTCGCGCACGGCTACATCAGCACGCAAGGGCAGGATCAGACCTACTTCTTCCTGGCTGTCGGCGCGCCGATCGCCGCCGTGCTGATCGGCGCCTTGCTTGGCGCGATCATGGGCGCTGTCGCCGGGGGCGCCGCGCCGTTAATGCGAAAGCTTGCGTTGCCGCTCGATGCCGTCGCCTTCGCAGTCGCGGTCTATGCGACGCTGACGACAATCCAAACGCTGATTCAAGCCACGCAGAATGGCGGCGTTGTGCAGGTGACGCCTTAAGCGGCTTGTCCGGCCTGACGGAGCTTCTTCGTCACCATCACCGTCAATTGCTGCGTCACGGTTTGGCGCAGCTCGACCTGATAGTTCGGCAGCTCCGCGAGCTGCACCATCGCGTCGAGGTGAGCCTGAACGACTTCGGCGTTCAGGGCTGCGTCGGCGCCGACACCTTTGACATAGTTGAAGAGCGAGGAGGCCGCCGACATGAGCAAACGATCCTTCATGTCGCTCGCCAGTTCGCTCAGCTGGCCGCAGGTGAGGCCAAGCTCGCGCACCGCCGCGGCATCGCCCGGTTGCAGCGCCTTCAGCAGCGTCGAAATACGCTCGCAATACATGCGCGCCATGCCCTTGCGGATCCGCAATTCCGGCGCGTCGGCGTTCTTCTCGTTGGTGTCGAACAAGCGCCGGCGCGGGCCGTCATACTCCTCGCCTGAGGCGCGGCGGCGGCGGCAAGGACCGACATACTTGGCGCTTTCCACGAAATCGCGTCTGCGGCGCTGCGTTTCACGCACGCGGCGCAGGAGCGTGGAGGTGGAGAAGGGGACTTGCACGAACTCATCGACCCCGGCGCTGCGGGCGCGCGCGATATCGCTGGCGCGGCCGCGTTCGGTGACGAGAACGACAGGCACGCGCCTATATAGCTCACCCGCTTCGCCCGCGCGGATGCGCTGAGTCATGGCCACGCCATCGCAGCCAGGCATGTCCCAGGTGGTGACGATGACGTCGGGCTGGAAGAATTGCAGCATCTCGACGCAGAGGTCGGCGCTTTCAACATGCTCAACGACGACCGCGCGCATCGTGCGCAGCGTCTCGATCGTGAGCCGCCGCTGGAACGGCTTGTCGTCAACGACCAGTAGCCGCAGCAATTTTTGAACTTTCGTACGCCGGTCCGACATGCGGCGCTTATACGTCAGCGGGATTAAGAATTGCGGTAATGCATTCGAAAAATCAGCGTAAATGAACGTTGAATCGGTTAAGACGCGTTGATGCTGTCGCTGCTGCTCGCCTCGTTCGTCACCTTCTTCGTCGCCATCGATCCGGTGGCGATGGCGCCGATGTTCACGACCATGACCAACGGCATGACGCCGGAGTGGCGCCGCAAAATGGCGATCAAGTCGATTGCCATCGCCACCGGCATCCTGCTCGCATTCGCCTTCGGTGGCGCGTGGCTGTTGGAGCAGATCCATGTCTCCATCGACGCGTTCCGCATCGCCGGCGGCCTGCTGCTCTTCCTGATCGCCGTCGACATGTTGTTCGAGAAACGCTCGGAACGCCGTGAGGAACGGGCGGAGCAAGTGGCGGCGGAGCAAGCGAAGCACCCAGGCACGCAGGACGACATTTCGGTCTTCCCGCTGGCGATCCCGCTCATCAGCGGTCCAGGCGCCATCGCCTCGATCATGCTCTTCTTCGCCGAGCACGAGGACATCGTTAGCCGCGGCTTCATCCTCCTCGGCGTCGGCGCGAACTTGGCGCTGTGCCTGATCGCCTTCCTTCTGGCGGGGCCGCTCTCGAAAATTATGGGCGAGACCGTCGCCTCGATGCTGACCCGCATCTTCGGCATCCTGCTGGCGGCGCTGGCGGCGCAGTTCGTCGTGGATGGGATCAGGAACGTGTTCGGGATTGCGGGCTAGCCTCACCGATTGGAGGTTGGAGCGCGCGCCTCCTGGCGCGCATGCGGGCCGGAGGCCCGCGCTCCCACCTGCAAGCATGGGACCTTATCGAATCCCCACCTTCACGCGCCGTGTTAGACTGCTAGATACAGTCTCATGAGCACAACCTTCGACGTCATCGTTATCGGTTCCGGCCCCGGCGGCTATGTCACCGCCATCCGCGCTTCGCAGCTTGGTTTGAAGACGGCCATCGTCGAGCGCGATCGATTAGGCGGCATCTGCCTCAATTGGGGCTGCATCCCGACGAAGGCGTTGCTCCGGAGCGCTGAGGTTTATCGCAACGCGCAGCACGCCAAGGATTTCGGCCTCACCATTGAGAACGTGAAGTTTGATCCCGAGGCCGTGGTGAAGCGTTCGCGCGGCGTGGCTGGACGCATGGAGAAGGGCGTCCAGTTCTTGATGAAGAAGAACAAGATCACGGTGATCGAAGGCGAGGCACGGCTTGAGAAGGGCAGTGCTGCGCCGAAGGTGATCGTGAAGGGCAAGGACGGCAAAGACGCAGCCTTCGAAGCCAAGCACGTCATCCTCGCCACCGGCGCGCGGGCGCGTGAAATTCCGGCGGCGGGCTTGAAGGCCGATGGCAAGCGCATCTGGACCTATCGCGATGCGATGACGCCGCCGTCGTGGCCAGAATCTTTGCTCGTGTTCGGCTCGGGCGCCATCGGCATCGAGTTCGCGAGCTTCTACGCGGCGTTCGGCGTGCAGACGACGGTGGTCGAACTGCTCGATCGCGTGCTGCCGGTCGAGGACGAGGAAATCTCGGCGTTCGCGAAGAAGCGCTACGAGAAGGAAGGCCTGAAGATCATGACCTCCACCGAGGCCAAGTCGCTGAAGGCGACGGCGGGCGGTGTTGAGGCGGTTGTCTCATCGAAGGGCAAGGAAGAAACACTGACGGCGTCACACGCCATCGTCGCCATCGGCATCACCGGCAATATCGAGAACCTTGGTCTCGAAGCGCTCAACGTCAAAACCGATCGCGGCCACATCGTCACCGATGGCTACGGCAAAACCAATGTCGGCGGCCTCTATGCGATTGGCGATGTCACCGGCGCGCCGTGGCTCGCACACAAAGCGAGCCATGAGGGCATCATCTGCATCGAAGCGATCGCCGGCCAGAGACCGCACCCGATGATCAAGGAGCGCATTCCGGGCTGCACGTATTCGCATCCGCAAGTCGCCAGCGTCGGCCTCACTGAAGCGAAGGCTAAAGCGGCGGGCAGGGAAGTGCGCGTCGGCCGCTTTCCGTTCGTCGGCAACGGCAAGGCGATCGCGCTCGGCGAAGATCAGGGCATGGTCAAAGTCGTGTTCGACGCCAAGACCGGCGAACTCCTCGGCGCGCACATGATCGGCGCCGAAGTCACCGAGCTCATCCAAGGCTACGCCATCGCCATGCAAACGGAGACCACCGAGCACGAACTCATGGAAACCGTCTTCCCGCACCCAACGCTGTCAGAAATGATGCACGAAGCGGTGTTGGATGCGTACGGGCGGGTGCTGCACGTTTGAACGGGGAGCTCATGACGATCAATGCGATCGAAGCTGGATCTTCGACCGACCTGGCCGCTTGGGTTCAGGCCATTGGGTCGATTCTAGCGATCTTGTCAGGCTTCCTGCTCGTGCTGCTTCAGCACTGGCAAGAAAAGCGCTCCAGGGTGCAGACCCTGTTGGGTCTGACGGCAAGCGTGGTCGTTCGGTTAGCGGGCCACAAAGGCACCTTCGAACTGACGACGCTTGCAGGCGAATGGGCAACAATTTGCGAGCGGCTATCCGCGGACATGCGTGCTCTTCGTGATGTCTTGTTCAGCGTAGACCTGTCGCCCATTGGTCATGAAGTGATCTGGAGCAGCATAGGGAGTTTCGTTGCAGCCCTTGATCATCTTGCCGAAACGGCATCGAAGTCGGTGCTGACTTTGGAGGCGTTGCAAGCAGATAGTCCGGTGCCAGATGCGATTAAGCGACGGATTGCCGCGAGAATGCGTTTCACAGCAACGCGCGCACAAGAAGTGCACAACGCCGCGAGGCATTTCTATGGAGTGGCGGGCACCCGTCGCGCAGTGACGCTGAACATGATCGCCGTCATCGAGGAATGGGCGAATGAGCTGAATGAGGAGCTAGATCGCGACGTCCAATCTAGGTCATAAACGACCTAAGCCGCCTTCGCCTCAGCGAACCGTTCCGCCGCCATGCGCTGCATGACGACGTAATCGGTCTTGCCGCTGCCGAGCACTGGAATCTCGTCGATCACGACGATCTTCTTCGGCACCGCCAGTTCGCTGGCGCCATTGGCTTTGCACCAGGCTTGCAGCTCTTCGGCGGTGGCGCCGGAATGGTCGGTGAAGAGGATGATGCGTTCGCCCTTGCGTGAATCGGGGAGGGCGACGGCGGCGTGCGTGTGATCGGGCCACACGGTCTGCGCGTAGGCTTCGACCGCATTGAGCGACACCATCTCGCCACCAACCTTGGCGAAGCGCTTCACGCGGCCAAGGATGCGGATGAAACCATCGCTATCGACGTCGACGACGTCGCCCGTATCGTGCCAGCCTTGCGGCAGGAGATCGATACCGAACGGCTTGGTCGGATCGAGATAGCCGCGCATCACGTTCGGGCCGCGCACGAACAGCTTCTGTCCGCCTTCGATGCCGGGCACTGGCTCAAGGCGCCATTCAATGCCAGGAATGAAGGGGCCAACCGTGCCATGCTTGTTGCGGCCCGGAATGTTCACGGCGATGACCGGCGACGCTTCGGTAGCGCCATAGCCTTCCAACAACTCAACGCCAAAGCGCTGCACATAGAGCTCGCGCGTCTCCGGCTTCACGCGCTCGGCGCCGCAAACCATGAGCTGGATGCAGCTGAGATCGCCATCGGCGGCGTTCCGCGCATATTGCTGCGCGAACGTGTCGGTCGCGAAGAAGACGTTGGCGCCGGTCTCCTTGATGAGTTTCGGAATCTCCTTCACCGCGAGCGGCGATGGGAACAGGAACGTCTTGTGGCCGGTGAAGATCGGCAACATCACGCCGCCGGTCAGGCCGAAGCTGTGGAACATCGGCAGCGGACAGAAGAACGACCAGTTCGGGTCGAACGGAATGTGCGCATGCGCTTGCTCGACGTTGGCGACAATGTTGGCGTGCGAAAGCACCGCGCCTTTCGGCGTGCCGTAGGAGCCGGACGTGAAGAGGATGACGCCGGTGTCGTCCGGGCTCGCCTTCGCCGCGAACATGCGCGGGAAG
This sequence comes from Hyphomonadaceae bacterium, assembly GCA_050184605.1. Taxonomy (GTDB): domain Bacteria; phylum Pseudomonadota; class Alphaproteobacteria; order Caulobacterales; family Aquidulcibacteraceae; genus Vitreimonas. The sequence continues at coordinate 790,136 of JBFXAE010000001.1, forward strand.
AAGCCCTTCACCAAGGCGATGATCTTGTCGCCGATATCGACGGTCTTGCGGACGTCTTCGAGATAAATCAGCTGCGCGTGCTTGCCGAGCTCGTTCGCGACGGACTCAAGGCCAGCCTTCTGGATGAAGACCTTCGATGTCAGAATCTTGCGGACGTTGGCGGCTTCGCACGCGGCGCGGAGGTTCATCGCGCCGGCGGTGAAGTTCAGCATCGCCGGCGTGCGGCCGATGGCGTGGAGCGCGAAGAACGTCACCGTTGCGCCGACACCTGTCGGCAACAGCACTCCAGCTGTCTCACGCCGCTTGATCAATGTGTCGAGCTTGCCGCCCAGCGCGAACGCCGCACGGATGATGTCGTCATAGCTCATCGGCTTGCGATCATGATCTTCGATGATCTGATACTTGCCGCCCTTCATATCCCGGGCCCGGAGCAGAGCTTCGAACAAGGTGACGCGCGTGCGCGCGAGTTCGAAAGACCGATGCGCCATGAGGGTGTTGCCTCCGACTTTATGTTCCGCCCTGGACGCCAGCAGTCAGACGCCCAACCCGTGATTATTGTTTCACGGTTGTAACAGACCCTAGCGGCCCGATTGTGGCCGGACAAGAGAGGCGACCATTAAGTCATTGGCCATGCAGGGGAGGTTTGCCCCCGAGACGTTGCGGGACAAGCCCCGGAGGCTCATGTTGGCGGCGTGCCCACGCTGATTGATTTGCGCCAGGGAGGCGACCCAAACCGCCCCCGCCACCCCGAAAAAGAGGGGCGGCCCGATAATGCATCGCCGCGCAAGCCGGACTGGATCCGGGTGAAGGCGCCGACCAGCCTCGGCTACCACCAGACGAAAGAGCTGGTGCGCGATCTGAAGCTGCACACGGTCTGCGAGGAGGCGGGCTGTCCGAACATCGGCGAGTGCTGGAGCCAGAAGCACGCCACCTTCATGATCCTCGGCGGCATTTGCACGCGCGCGTGCAGCTTCTGCAATGTCGCCACCGGCAAACCGCTGCCGCTCGATTTGGCCGAACCTGAGAACGTCGCCTTCGCGACAGCGCAGATGGGGCTGAAGCACGTCGTCATCACGTCGGTCGATCGCGACGATCTCGAAGACGGCGGCGCCGATCACTTCGTGCAGACGATCCAAGCTGTGCGCCGCGCCGCGCCAGAGACGACCATCGAAATTCTGACGCCGGACTTCCTGCGCAAGCCTGGCGCCGCCGAGCGCGTCATCGATGCAGCGCCGGACGTGTTCAACCACAATCTCGAAACCGTGCCGCGGCTCTATCATTCGATCCGCCCGGGCGCGCGCTACTACCAGTCGCTGCGCCTGCTGGACTCCGTGAAGCAGCGCGACCCGAAGCAGTTCACCAAGTCTGGCCTCATGGTCGGCCTTGGTGAAGCCAAGGACGAAGTGCTGCAGGTGATGGACGATCTCCGCGTTGCGGGCGTCGATTTCCTCACCATCGGCCAGTACTTGCAGCCGACGAAGAAGCACGCCGCCATCGATCGCTTCTGGACGCCGGACGAGTTCAAGGCGTTAGAGACCATCGCCTACGCCAAGGGCTTCCTGATGGTCTCGGCGAGCCCGCTGACGCGCTCCTCGCACCATGCCGGCGACGATTTCGCGCGGCTGAAAGCGGCGCGTGTGGCCTTATCTAACGACTGAGATGCCACGCACAGTCATCGAGGCCGAACGCATACTGCCGTACGCGCCCGAGGACTTGTGCCGCTTGGTCGGCGACGTGCGCGTCTATCCCGAGTTCGTGCCGTTCCTGAAATCGATGCGCGTCACCAAGGAAGAACCGCGCGAGGCAGGCGGTTGGGCCGGCGTCGCTGAAGCTGACGTGGGTTGGCAGGCGATCAAAGTGACGTTCTCAACCAGCGTGCGCTGCGAGCCCGCGAAAGGGGAGGTGGAAGTGGCGCTGGTGAAAGGCCCGCTGCATTCGCTGGCGAATAGGTGGTGGTTCAAGCCGCACGAGACGGGCGCTCAGGTGCGCTACTGGATCGCCTACGAATTCAAGAACCCGGTGCTGCAAGCTGCGATCTCGGCCAATAAAGACAAGCTAGCGTCGAAAATCATGCAGGCGTTCGAACGCGAAGCGAAGCGGCGGCTGGGCTAGTCCTCTTGGACCGCCGGCGTCTCGCCGGCGGCGTGCCAAATTCTGATTGGCCTTGCGCGCTTGAAACACTTCCGCCGGCGGGACGCCGGCGGTCCAAGATGAGGGCGCTAGACCAACACACGCTTCATCAGATCAAACGAGGCCGTCACCGTTTCCGCTTGAACATCATGGCGCCCAATGTCGCCGAAGCGCTTCTCCTCATGCAATGTCGCACCTCCACGGCGTGCCGCGGCGATGTGCACGAGGCCCACGGGCTTCTCCGCCGTGCCCCCATCGGGACCGGCGATGCCTGTCACCGCCACGGCAATGTCAGCGGGGCTATGCGCCAGCGCGCCGGCGACCATCGCCAGCGCGACCTCACGGCTGACAGCGCCGTGCACGCGGATGAGTTCGGCGGGTACGCCGAGCAGTTCGGTCTTGGCTGCATTGGAATAGGTGACGAAGCCGCGCTCCAGCGAAGCGGAGGCGCCAGGCACCGATGCAAGCGATGCGGCGATCAATCCGCCCGTGCAACTTTCCGCCGTGGCAATGGTGTAGCCGCGCGCCTTGGTCTGCTTCAGCAGATCGTCCGCGCGCTCGTAATTCAGAGGAAGAGCCATGCTGCAAGTGTGGCCGCACCACGGCGAATGTCCATTCCATAAGTGGGCGCACAATGGCAGAAGGCGCCCATGCCGGGAGGGACCATGGAAGCCATAGCGCGACGCATTGCAGCGCCCGTGTTCATCCTGGCGCTGTTCTCAAGCGCCGCGCTGATCTTCGTGCTACAGCCGTTGTTTGCACGCATGGTGACGCCGCTCTTGGGCGGCAGCCCGCAGGTCTGGAACACGTCGATGGCGTTCTTCCAGGCGGCGCTGTTGAGTGGCTACCTTTACGCGCACTTGCTCGCCCGCGTGAAGGATTTGCGCATCCAGGCGGCGGTGCACGGCGTGGTGCTCGTGGCGGCGTGGTTCGTGCTGCCGGTGCAGGTGACGACACTGCTTGGCGAGCCAAGTTCCGAGCATCCGGTATGGTGGCTGATCGGCGTGCTGGCGCTTTCAGGCGGCGCACCATTCGCCGCCGCCTCGGCCACTGCGCCGCTGTTGCAGGCATGGTACGCGCGAACGGGGCGCGCTGACGCCAGCGATCCATATTACCTTTACGCCGCAAGCAATCTCGGCAGCTTCGCGGGCTTGCTCGCGTATCCGGCGCTCATTGAGCCTTTGCTAGGCGCGCACGCGCAAGCTGCTGCATGGTCGCTCGGCTATGTGCTCGTCGGCGCGCTGATCGCGCTCGCGGCGGCGATGGCGATCACTTCGCACGGCGAAACGCCAAAGCCGCTTGAGCACACCGGTCCGGCGCCGAGTTGGCGCGAGCGCGGCTATTGGGTCGCTGCTGCCGCAGTGCCCTCAGCGCTCTCGCTTGGCGTCACGCTGCACATCTCCACCGATGTCGCCTCGGCGCCGATGCTCTGGGTCGTACCGCTGGCGCTCTACTTGCTGACGTTCGTTCTCGCGTTCGCGCGCGGCAGCGAGAGGATGGAAGCAGGAACATTGTTCATCCAGCCGGTCGCGCTCGCGCTGATGATTATGTCCTACTACGCGTCGGGCAACTGGCTATGGTCGGTCACGGGCATCCTCGGGGGCTTCTTCTTCAGCGCGCTGATCTGCCATCTGGCGCTCGCGCGTTCGCGGCCGAGTGCAGATCGGCTAACCGAATTCTATCTGTTCGTCTCGCTTGGCGGGGTGGTGGGCGGCGCGTTCGCGGCGCTGGCGGCGCCGCTGATTTTCAACAACGTCTATGAATATCCGCTCGCGCTCGCGGCGGCGTGTTTGTTCCGGCCGCGCGAGCAGAGCGACACGCCGCGTTTGGTCGACGCCTCCCTCGCCGCTGCGATCCTCGTCGGCTTGCTGGCGCCGGTGTTGCTGCGCTGGGCGCCATTGGATTCGGTGCTGATCATCGGCGCGCTTGGCGCTGGGGCGGCGGTGCTCGCCGCCGGCTGGAGCGATGAGAACAGGCCCGCCGCCTATCGCTACGCGTTCCTTGGCGTCGCCGCTGTTCACGCCATCCTCGTCATCTACATCGCCTTCAACATGCCGCAGGTGTTCGTCACCGCCGAGACCGAAGAAACGACACGCGTCGTCGCGCGCCAGCCTTGGGGCGCGCTGCTCATGGGCACGAGCTTCCTGGTGCTGGCGTTCGCCGTCCACGGCACGATTCTGCCCCGCAAGGACAACAAGCGCGTCGCCGACTGGGGCTTGGGCGCGGCGCTGGCGTCGACGGTGCTGATCCTGATGTTGCTGATCCGCGCAGGCGGGGTTGACGCCAATCTGCTGACGATCACCAGCATTCTCTTTTGCGGCGTCGCAATCTTCTTCAATCGTGGCCGGCCATGGGCGCTCGCCGCCATCGTGCTGGTGGCGTTCACAATCATCTTCATCGACGAAACGCGCGGTTCGCGGATCATCACGCAGGAGCGTAGTTTCTTCGGCGTCCTGCGTACGCGCGAATTCGCCGATCGCGCACAGCCAGACACGCCGCCGCTGCGCATCCTCATGCACGGCACCACCATTCATGGCGCGCAGATCGCCGATCCGCGCTTCGAGCGCCAGCCGCTCACCTATTATCATCCGCGCACGGCGCTCGGCGAAGCCATCCTGGCGGGCCTGAGCACGGGCGCCAATTCGCGTTTGGCGCTGATCGGCCTGGGCACCGGATCGACAGCGTGCTTAATGCGCCCGAGCGACCATCTGACCATCTTCGAAATCGATCCAGCTGTCGTTCGCTTGGCGGCGCGTCCGGGCGGTGATTTCACGTTCGTACCGGCGTGTCAGCCGAATGCGCGCATCGAACTGGGTGATGCGCGCCTGCAGATCGCAGAAGAGCCCGATGGCGAGTTTGATGTCATCGTCGTAGATGCTTTCTCGTCCGACGCGATCCCAGCGCACCTGCTGACGCGTGAAGCGATTGCGCTCTACCTCAGCAAGCTGAGTGATCGCGGCATCGTCGTTCTGCACTTGTCTAACCGGAATTTGGCGTTGGTTTCGGAAGCCGCCCGTGTGGCGCGTGATCTGAACGCGCCGTACCTCTACCGGATCAGCGATCGTTTCGAGCAGCCCTACGTTTCCTACTATGGCGGGCTTGCGGCGAGCGTGATGATCATAGCGAAGTCGCCGGAGACGATGGGCGTTCTGGCGCTCAATCCAGATTGGCGCGTGTTTGAAGCGCCGCCGGGACGCGGTTGGACCGACGATTACATCAATCTGCCACGCGCGCTGTGGGAGGGCCTCTCAGGCGTCGAGACCTGCCGCATCTACACTTACTTGGATGAGTGCCAGCAGGCGACGACGCGGGCAGCAGAGCCTACGCCGGGCGATCAACCGTCGCCGTAGCCTGCGCGGCGAGACCTTCCTCGCGACCGAGAAAGCCCATGCGTTCGGTGGTCGTCGCCTTCACGCTGACCCGCGAGAGCGGCAGCCCTAGCACCTCGGCGGTGCGGGCGCGCATCGCTTCGCGGTACGGACCGATCTTCGGGCGTTCGCACAGGAGTGTTACATCGACATGCACGATGCGGGCGCTTGCATCGGCGACAAGTTTGGCGGCGTGACGAAGGAAGCGTTCGGAGGCGGCGCCTTTCCACTGCGGATCGCTCGGCGGAAAGTGGGCGCCGATATCGCCTTGGCCGAGGGCGCCAAGAATAGCGTCCACCAAAGCATGCCAACCGGCGTCAGCGTCTGAGTGGCCGACAAGACCCTTGTTGTGCGGAATCTGAACGCCACAGAGTGTGACGAAGCTACCTTCGCCGAAGCGGTGGGCGTCGACACCATGACCGACGCAAGTGATGCGTTCGCCGCCGAGCATGCTCTCAAGCATGGCCATATCCTCTGGATAGGTGATCTTCATAAGCTTGGCGTCGCCTTCGATGAGCACCGCTTCGGCGCCATGCGCGCGCACGACGGCGACGTCGTCGGTCATTGAGGCATCGGGGGCGAGCGCGCCGTACGCCGCGCGCAAGACGTCGGCGCGAAATGCTTGCGGCGTTTGAATGCGCATGACGCCATCGCGCGCGATGTCTTCGATGATGCGGCCCGAAGCATCCGCGCGCCGCAATGTGTCGGGCAGCGCAAGTGCGGGCGCGGCGGCGGCGGCCCCTTCGGCCAGCGTGGCGAGAAGCGATTGCACGAGAAGGGGGGAGAGCCCCGGGCGTGCGGCGTCGTGGATCATGATGAACCCGGCATCGCCGACCGCGGCCAAAGCGACCCGCACCGAGGCCGTTCGGGTTTCCCCGCCATTGACGATCCGCACCCCGGGAATGCCGCTCGTCGCACTGCGGCAGAGATCGGCGTGGTCATGCGCGCAGGCGATGACAATCTCGGCCGCGCCCGCCTGAGCGAAGGCGGAAGCCGACCAGGCGATCACAGGGCGACCGAGCAAAGGTCTGTATTGTTTCGGTATTTCTCCGCCAGCACGCTCTCCGCGTCCGCCGGCCACTATAATCGCCGCGAACTTCATGACTGGAGAAACTCAGCGTCTGGATGTTGCATCGCAGCATAAAACCCTTGGCGCCCGCTTTTTAGGCGCCCTAAGCTCCCTCTCGAATTGGGGTGCTGAGTGTTCGATTTGAACGAAAAACCGCCTCTTGTCTCGCTCGCACCGATGGCGGGCGTGACCGACATCCCGTTCCGCCGCCAGGTCAAAGCATTCGGCGGCCAGTACTGCGTCTCAGAAATGGTGGCCTCCGACCAGCTGGCGCGGGCGCGCATCGATATGGTTCGCCGCGCCGCGGGTGCGGGTGTGATTGCGCCGCTTGTGATCCAACTCGCCGGCCGCGATGCGGAATGGATGGCGGAAGGCGCGCGGCTCGCCGAAGCCGCCGGCGCAGACGTGATCGACATCAACATGGGCTGCCCGTCCAAGAGCGTGACGAGCGGCCTCTGTGGCTCCGCGCTCATGCGTGAGCCCGATCATGCGATGCGCTTGGTCGAAGCGACGGTGAGCGCGACGAAACTGCCGGTGACGCTGAAGATGCGCTTGGGTTGGGATGAAGGCTCACTCAACGCGCCGGAGATGGCCAAGCGCGCGGAAGACGCCGGCGTGCGCATGCTGACGATCCATGGCCGTACGCGCAGCCAATTCTTCCGCGGCGTTGCAGATTGGGCGGCGATCGCGCCCGTCGTGCAGGCGGTTCGCATCCCTGTGATCGCCAACGGCGACATTGCCACGGCGGCGGATGCTAGACGCGCATTGGAGCTCTCCGGCGCGAGCGGCGTGATGGTGGGGCGCGCGGCGCAAGGCAAGCCATGGCTGCCTGCGGCGATCGAGAGAGCCCTGAAGCAAGGCGGCGAGGTTTCGCCACCGCCGCGCAGGCGCCTCCTGCAAAGTTTGCTCGCGCTCTATGACGACACAATCGAGTTCTATGAAGGCGCGCTCGGCGTCCGCATCGCGCGCAAGCATATCGCCTGGATGATCGATGCGGAGTTTGGCGCGGATGCGCGAGAGGTCCGCAAGAACATCTGTATGCTGGAAGATTCAAGGCAGGTTCGTGAGGCGCTGATCCAGATCTTCGATGACGGATCGGATCGGGCGGCGGCATGAGCGATCCGATCATCCGCACGCTGCCACGGGTTTCAACGCCCGACGCCGAGCGGTGGCTGGAAGCTTTGCCGGCGCCAGTGCTGGGGATCGACGCCGGAGAACGCATTCGTTTTGTGAACGCCGCCGCCGCTGAATTGCTCGCTGGCGTTGGACGCGGTCTGTTGGGGCGCCGGCTGGACGAAATCTTTGGCATTGACGCGCCGATCATTGCACTCGCCCGGCGCGCGCTTGGCGGCGCGAGCGGTGTGGCGGAAGCCGATGTCGCGCTCGTTGGACCTGGCTTTGCACTTGGGCACGCAAGCGTTGCTGCCGCTCCGGTGGGGGAGAATGGCTACATCGCGCTTGTGTTGACGCGTCCGCCACGGGCGCGTTCGGCGCCGCCAGCGGCCGCGAGTTCGGCAGCGCGGACATTGGCGCATGAGGTGCGCAATCCGCTCGCAGGCATTCGCGCGGCTGCACAACTTATCTCGCGGGCTGACGACCCCGACTCGGCGGCGTTGGCGAAGCTCATTGTGGACGAAGTTGATCGTGTGCGCCGGCTGACGGATCGCATCGATCCGCTGGGCGCCGTCGACGCGCCGCGTTTCGAGCGGTTCAATATTCACGAAGCACTGGATCGCGTGCGCAAATTGGTCGGCTCTAGCGCGCCGAATGTGCTGATCCGCGAGCGTTATGACCCGAGCTTGCCGCAAGTGCGGGGTGACTTGGATCAATTGATCCAGGCGCTGCTGAACATAGCGAAGAATGCGGCCGAAGCCGTCGCCGATCAGTCCGATGGCGAGATCGCGATTTCGACCTCGTATCGCTCGGGCGTCAAATTCCGGTCCGCTGCGAGCGGCGCAGCCCGGGCGCAGTTGGAGGTGCAAATCGTCGATAATGGGCCTGGTCTCCATCCCGACGTCGCCGACCGCTTGTTCGAAGCTTTCGCCACCACGAAGCGCGATGGCATGGGGCTTGGCCTCACCGTCGCCGCAGACATCATTGCTCGGCACGACGGCCGCATCGAAGTCGACAGCGTGCCGGGCCGCACAGCTTTCAAAATTCTCCTCCCCATCGAGCCGGACGAAACCACATGAGCGCACGCATTCTCCTTGCTGAAGACGACAACTCCCTGCGCCTGGTTCTCTCTCAGGCGCTTGGCAAGGAGGGATACGACGTGCGGGCGACCGGCAATGTCGCGACGCTTTCCAAATGGGTGCGCGACGGCGAAGGCGATTTGGTCCTGAGCGACGTCTATATGGGCGACGAATGCGTGTTCGATGCGCTGCCGGCCATGCGCATGGCCCGCCCGCATTTGCCCGTCATCGTGATGAGCGCGCAGAGCACGGTCAGCACGGCGCTGAGCGCTGCCGGCGCGGGCGCGTTCGATTATATGCCAAAGCCGTTCGATCTTGATGATCTGATGACGGCGGTGAAGCGTGCGTTGGCCGGCGGGCCGGATGCCAAGACACGCGCGCAAGCTTCAAAGGCCGAGAAGGAAGAGCGCTTGCCGTTGATTGGCCGCTCCGCGCCAATGCAAGACGTGTATCGCGTTATGGCGCGCGTCGCCGGCACCGATCTCACGGTCTTGATTGAAGGCGAAAGCGGCACTGGCAAGGAGCGTGTCGCGCGCGCCATTCATGATCATGGCCGCCGCGCCTCGGGTCCGTTTATCGCCATGAGCCTGGCTGGCGCGCAATCGCAGCAGCTCGAGCGCGAATTGTTCGGGCCGCAGGGAAAATTCGCGCAGGCGCAGGGCGGTACGCTGTTTCTCGAGGACATCGATGAGCTGCCGGCGGACTCACAGACACGACTCGCCGGTTTGCTCCATGCTGAAGAGCCCGGAGACCGGCCGGACGCGCGGCTGATTGTTTCCTCGCAACGCAGCCTCGCGACGCTGACGCGGCAAGGCGCGTTCCGGCAAGACTTGTTCTATCGTTTGAACGTCGTCGTCATCCGGATGCCGCCGCTTCGTGAACGTCTTGAAGATATCGCCGATCTCGCGCGGGCTTTCCTCGTGCGTGCAAAACGCGAAGGCTTGCCCGACAAGTCGATCGACAACGCCGCGATCGAGCGTCTCAAGGCGCACAGCTTTCCGGGCAATCTGCGCGAACTCGAAAACCTGTTGCGCCGCGCCACCGCGCTCAGCCCAGCGAGCGTGATTACAGCGCGCGAAATCAGCCGTGAGCTGGGCCACGCCGACAACAATGTGCTGGCCGAAGAAGTCGGGGATGGCTTCGAAACAGCCGTGGCCCGGCGGGTGGAGGGGGAGTTTGCTGCTGCAAGTCCTGGCCTCCCGGCCTCGGGGCTCTATGATCGGCTTCTGGCTGAGGTGGAGCGTCCGCTCATTACCCAGGCCTTGCAGGCGACCCGCGGCAATCAGATCAAGGCCGCCGCGATCCTGGGCATCAACCGGAATACCCTCCGGAAGAAAATCCAGGCCCTGGGCCTCTCAGCTGGCCGAAACGATTGACCTGACCGTGATATTGGTTCAACACCATGTTGCTATTCCGCAACATGGTGCCCCCGGCCATGGTAGAAGTCACAGCGAATGAGCCGGCCGACGCGGCCGTCCTCAGCGATCAGCCCCAGAGCCGTAGCGCGCTGACCTTCTTGGTCGGGCTCGGCTTAGCGGCGGCTCTGACCGCTGTCGCGACCATCACCTTGCTGATGGGAGATGGCCTCGCTCAGGACCGCAACAGCCTGATCGGCGCCTTGCTTGTCGCGAGCCTTCTAATCTCTACCGGCCTCGCCGGTATTCTCGTTCACCGCATCTTACGCGTCGCACGCGCGTGGCGCGCCGCAGCGACCGGCGCGCGTTTGCACTTGCGCTTCGTCACGCTGTTCAGCTTGGCCGCGCTTGCGCCCGCGCTCATCGTCGCCGCCTTCCTCGGTTTCACCTTCACGCAGGGCGTCGAGCGCTGGTTTAGCGCGCGTGTTGAGAACACGATTGAGAACGCCGCCGCCGTCGGGCGCGCGTACGTAGATCTCGCGTCAGGCGGTCTAGCCGGTGAAGTGCAGGCAATGGCCGAGGACTTGAATAATGCGCGCGCCGGTTTGACGAGCGATCCCGCGCGCTACGCGACGTTCTTGCAGCTCCAGGGCGAGCGCCGAGAGCTGTCTTCAGTTTATGTCATTGATGGCTCGGGCAGCGTTCTCGCAGGCGGTTCGTTGGTGGACGACGCCGTGCCGTATCGCGCGCCATCGGTGGAGGCGTTCTCGACGGCGAATTTGGGCCAAGTTTCCGTCCGCTTCGATCAGGAAAATGACCGCTTGCGGGCGCTGTATCGCCTTTCGGCTTACAACAACGCCTATGTCTTGGTTTCGAAGAACATCGAGCCAGGGCTCGTGGCGCAGCTGCGCCAGTTCGATGAATCCGTGAACGAGTATCGTTCGGCCCGCCTGCAGCAAAACTCGCTGCGGGGCCTATTCGGCATGGCCTACCTCTCAACCGCGGTGCTGCTTCTCCTGGGCGCCGGTTGGGTTGGTTTAAGCAGCGCCTCGCGTGTCGCCGAGCCGATTGGGCGCCTTGTCGGCGCCGCCCGCCGCGTCGCGTCTGGTGATCTCAAGGCGCGCGTCGCTGTTGGCGAAGAGCGCGACGAGGTCGATGCGCTTGCTTCCGCCTTCAATAAGATGACGGCGCAACTCGAGGCGCAGCGGCGCGATCTTGTCACGGCGCAAGAAGACGCCGAGAACCGGCGTTCGTTCATCGAGGCGGTGCTCGCGGGCGTCAGTGCGGGCGTCATGGGCCTCGACCAGAACGGCCGCGTGAGCGCCGCCAATCGCTCCGCCATACAATTACTTGGTCTCGAAGGCGCCGACATCATCGGTCGCCGGCTGATCGATGTGGCCCCTGAATTCACCGAACTCTTGAACCAGCCGCCGCACGCCGCCGACGCGGCCCAGCGGGTTGACCTAATGCGCGAGGGCGGCTCGGTGAACCTGAGCGTGCGCATGAGCCCCGAAGCCGATGGCGGCCTCGTGCTTACCTTCGACGACATGACCAAGCTGATCTCGGCGCAGCGCCAGGAAGCATGGAAAGATGTAGCGCGTCGCATAGCGCACGAAATCAAGAACCCGCTGACCCCAATTCAGCTTTCAGCGGAGCGTCTGCGCAAGAAGTACACCGGCGAGATCACATCCGATCCCGATACTTTCGCGAAGTGCACCGACACGATTCTGCGTCAGGTCGCCGATATTGGCCGAATGGTGGACGAGTTCTCATCCTTCGCGCGCATGCCAACGCCGCGCATGGCGTTCGCCGATATCAGCGATGTGGCGCGTTCGACCGTATTTGCGCAGCGCCTCGTGTTTCCGGATGTGCGCATCGACGTTGAGGGCGCGGATCAGCCGATCGCGCTGGTCAGCGACGAACGGCTGATCGGTCAAGCGCTGCTCAATCTAATCAAGAACGCAAGTGAGAGCGTGCAAGCGCGGCGCGAGCGCGACGGCGAACCGAAAGACGGCTTCGTTACACTGAAGCTGCGCGATTTGGAGTTTGGCGTAGAGTTCGAGGTGATCGACAACGGGTTGGGCTTCCCGGAAAAAGATCGCCACCGCTTGATCGAACCATACGTCACCACGCGCACGAAAGGTGCGGGCCTTGGCCTCGCTATCGTTGCGCGCATTATCGAAGATCACGGGGGGCTGATTGAGTTGGACGACGCACCAGGCGGGGGGCCTGGCGCAGTCGTTCGTTTCGTTCTCCCCAAACGCGGCGAAGACGCGATCGACACCGCCGCAGAACCCGGCGCAGGAGCCTCCCAATGACGCAAGATATTCTCGTCGTCGACGATGAAGCCGATATTCGCGACCTTGTATCGGGCATCCTCGAAGATGATGGCCATCAAGTGCGCACCGCGCGCGACAGCGACGAGGCGCTGAACGCGTTCGGCAAGCGCAAACCGTCGCTGATCGTGCTCGACATCTGGCTGCAAGGCAGCCGTATGGACGGGCTGGATCTTCTGGCGATCTTCAAGGAGATGGACCCGGATACGCCCGTCGTCGTGATTTCCGGCCACGGGACGATTGAAACCGCGGTCGCCGCGATCCGCAAAGGCGCCTACGATTTCGTCGAGAAGCCGTTCACGGCGGACCGCTTGCTGCACGTCGTCTCGCGCGCGCTCGAAACGGCGCGGCTGAAGCGTGAGAACTCTGAACTCAAGGCCAAGTCGGCGGCGAGTGACAATCTTATTGGCTCGTCAGCGGTGATGACGGCGTTGCGCGCTTCGATCGATCGCGTAGCGCAAACCAACTCGCGCGTGCTGATCACCGGCCCCGCCGGCGCCGGCAAGGAACTGATCGCGCGGCTATTGCACGAGCGTAGCCCGCGCGCGGGCGGCGCCTTCGTCGCAATCAATGCTGCATCGATCGCGCCGGAACGCATGGAAACCGAGATCTTCGGCGAAGAAGGTCCTGATGGGCGCCCGAAGAAGATCGGCGTCTTCGAACAAGCGCACATGGGCACGCTCTTCCTCGACGAAGTCGGCGACATGCCGCCCGAGACGCAATCGAAGATTTTGCGCGTGCTCGTCGATCAGCGCTTCAAGCGCCTGAATGGCGCCAATGACGTACAGGTGAACGTGCGCGTCGTGTCTTCAACTTCGCGCGATCTAACCGTTGATATTAGCGAAGGCCGTTTCCGCGAGGACCTCTATCACCGGCTGAATGTCGTGCCGCTGCGGGCGCCTAGCTTGGCGGAACGCCGCGAGGATATTCCCGAACTCGCCGGCTATTTCGTTGGCCGCCTCGCTGGCATGTCGGGCGTGCCGGCGCGGGCCATCGGTGAGGATGCATTGGCGACGCTGCAGGCGGCGGATTGGCCGGGCAATGTGCGCCAGCTGCGCAACGTCATCGAACGCATCCTGATCCTCGCGGGCGGCGATCCGTCAACGCCGGTCACGGTGGATTCGCTGCCGCCTGAAGCGTGGCCGCAAGCCGGCTTCTCGAAGCATGATGGCCTGCAGCAGGTTATTGGCCTGCCGCTGCGCGATGCACGGGAGCGGTTTGAGCGCGAGTATCTCAATGTCCAGATCACACGCTTCGGCGGCAACATTTCGCGCACGGCGGCGTTTATCGGCATGGAGCGTTCGGCGCTGCACCGGAAGCTGAAGTCGCTGGGCGTTGATCCGCCAGGCCGCAACGGCGCCGATCCTGAATGAGCCGCGTCGCCTATGTAAACGGCGCCTACCTGCCTTTGCGTAGCGCGAGCGTCTCTATCATGGACCGTGGACTCCAGTTCGCGGATTCGATCTATGAAGTCTGGGCCATCCGCGGCGGTCGCTTGTTCGATGTGGATGCGCACATGGCGCGCCTCCAGCGCTCGCTGGCGGAACTGCGCATCGCACCGCCGATGAACGAAGCGGCGTTAATGGCCGTGATGCGCGAGACGATCCGGCGCAATCGTGTGACCGATGGCATCGTTTACGTGCAGGTGAGCCGCGGCGCTGCAAACCGCGATCATGTGTTTCCGCCGACTGGCACGAAACCGACTTTGATTGTCACCGCGAAGAACCTGGACCGCGCCGCCATCGCAAAGCGCGCGGCGGCCGGCATCACGGTTATCAGCGCACCTGAGACGCGCTGGCAGCGCCGCGACATCAAGTCGGTCAACCTGCTCCCAAATGTTCTTGCCCGGCAAGCGGCGAAGGAGAAGGGGGCATTCGAAGCGTGGTTCGTGGACGAGGGCGGCTACGTCACCGAAGGCACATCTTCAAATGCATGGATCGTCGACGCAAACGGCGTGTTGCGCACACGTGAACTCTCGTTCGACATTCTGCATGGCGTTACGCGCGGCGCGGTGCTGAAGCTCGCGCAGGAACGCCAGATGCAGGTCGAGGAGCGCCCCTTCACGATCGAAGAAGCAAAGACTGCGCGCGAAGCCTTCATCACCGCCGCCTCTAACGCCGCGACGGCCGTGGTCGAGATCGATGGCGTACGCATCGGCGACGGCAAACCCGGCCCCGTCACAGAAGCTTTGCGCGCCGCTTATTTGGGCGCCTGAGCAGTTTCCGGGTCCGTTTTGGTTGGCGAATGGTGCGGCGCACCCTATAGCTGATATCGCAGCCTCGCGTTCGACGGGGCGCTATAAGACTTGAACCAACATGGGGGCTAACACCATGGATAAGAAACAAAACCTCCAGGACACGTTCCTCAACGCCGTCCGCAAAGCCAAGACGCCGCTCACAATTTTTCTCGTCAACGGCGTCAAACTCCAGGGCGTCGTCACTTGGTTTGACAACTTCTGTGTGCTGCTGCGCCGCGACGGCCAGGTGCAGCTGGTCTACAAACACGCGATCTCGACGATCATGCCGGGCGCACCCGTCCAGCTGTTCGAGAGCGAAAAGGCTACTGATGAAGCCGACGGCTGATACGCCGCTCAAGGATCTCAACAAGGCTATCGTGCTGCGCCCACTCGCGAGCGCGGAGGAAGGCGTGCGCGATGGCGAGGCGCGGCTGTTGGAGGCCGTCGGCCTGGCGCAGGCGCTGGGCTTGCATGTCGCGAGCGCCGAAGCCGCGCCGCTTCGCCAGATCAGTCCGCGCACCTATTTCGGCGCGGGCCGCGTCGAGCGCTTGAGGGATCAGTCAGAAGCTGTTGGCGCCGGCGTGATCGTCATCGATGCGGCGCTATCGCCCGTGCAGCAGCGTAATCTGGAAACCGATATCGGCTCCAAGGTCATCGACCGGACCGGATTGATCCTCGAAATCTTCGGCCTTCGTGCGCGCACCAAGGAAGGCAAATTGCAGGTCGAGCTCGCGCGGCAGGGCTATGAACGCTCGCGCCTGGTGCGAACGTGGACGCACTTGGAACGTCAGCGCGGCGGCCTCGGCAAAACCGGTGGCCCCGGTGAAACGCAGATCGAACTCGATCGCCGCATCATCGCTGAACGCATCATCAAGCTGAAGCGCGAGCTTGAGGACGTTCGCCGCACGCGCGGGCTGCAGCGGCGAGCGCGGTCCCGTGCCGGGATGCCGGCTGTTGTGCTCGTCGGCTACACGAATGCCGGCAAATCCACGCTGTTTAACCGGCTGACGCAGGCCGGCGTCCTGGCGAAGGACATGCTGTTTGCCACGCTTGATCCAACGGCGCGCAAAGTGCAGTTGCCGAGCGGCCGCGCCGTGATCATGAGCGATACCGTCGGCTTCATCTCTGACTTGCCGCACGAATTGGTGGAAAGCTTCCGCGCGACGCTTGAAGCGGTGACGGAAGCGGATTTGCTCGTGCACGTCCGCGACATCGCCCATCCGCAGAGCGAAGATCAAAAGGCAGATGTGCTCAGTGTGCTTGCACAGCTTGCGAAAGACGCCGGCGGAAAATCACCACCCGTTCTAGAAGCCTGGAACAAAATTGATCTGCTCGACGACGCCACCCGAATCGGCCGCCTCCGACGCGCCGAGGCAGCTGGGCAGGGGCAGGGCGCCCTGCCCCCTGTTGCGCTGTCGGCGGAGACCGGGGAGGGCGTGGACGCCCTGCTCGCCGCGATCGATCGCGCCGCCTTCTCCGCGACGCGCGTCATCACCCTCACCTTGCCGCCGGACGATGCTGGCCGCGTGCGCGCGCAGATCGCGGCTGCGGGCAAGATCGTTGAGGAAACAACCGACGACGACGGCAATCTCACGCTGCGCGCTGAGCTTCTCGTGGAAGACGCGGCGCGCTTTGCGCCGCTAGAGCCCCTACCCGAAGAATTGCGCCCGGCGGCGGAGTAGGGGGTGGTGATCGAACCGTGGTCTAGTATCGCCGGGATTGTGTTTGGCCTCGCTCTTGTGCTGTGGCGGAAGAGCTTCGTGCGGCACAACGAAGCGTTTCAACGCACGCTATTTCCTCGAACGAAACCCTACAACTCCGGCACAAGTCGCAATCTCGAAATTCTTGCCGTCGCGGTTGGTATCGCAATCGCGCTTTCGGCTGCGCGTTCGCTGCTCGCGGCCTAACCTAGTCGTTCGACGAGCTCGGCGGCAAATACGCTCAGCGTATCGTCCCGCGCGCCCATGACCACGATGCGATCGCCGGGCTCGGCGAGTTCAATCAGCTTGTCGCCACACGCGCCGCGCTCTGCGAACGCCATTGCTTGCAGACCCCGCGCACGAACGCCGGCGACGATGTGCTCGCTTGTGACGCTGCGATCGACAGTGCCGCCGAAATAGACGGGGTCTGGCATGATCAGGACGTCGTCGTCGCTCATGTTTCGGGCGAAGCAATCGATGAACTGATCGCGCATGAGTTTCAGCGGGCCGAAACCGTGCGGTTGAAACATGATCAGCAAGCGGCCAGGGAAGGCGTGCAGCGTATTGAGCGTCGCGGTGATCTTATCGGGGTTGTGGCCGAAATCATCGATCACGGTGATATTGTTGGCTTTGCCGACGACTTCGAGACGGCGCTTCGTACCTGAGAAGCCTTTGAGTGCGGCAGCAGCGACCCCGAGCGGCATTCCATACGCACGCGCTGCGGAGAGCGCCGCCAGCGCATTCGATACGTTGTGTTCGCCCGGCACCGCGATATCGACCGTGGCGCTCTCGCGCGTGTCCTTCTCCAGCACATCGAACGACACGCCATCCGGCGCCAGGCGAATAGCACTGCAATGCAGATCGGCCAGGCCGGAGCGAAGCGAGTAGGTGCGGGTGCGCACCTTGGTCGCCAGCACCAGCGCGGCGGTTTCCTCGTTGTCGAGATTCAGCACCGCGACCTCGGCCTTGTTAACGAAGCCCGTGAAGAGCGCCCGCAGCTCGTCCATGCTCTTGTGGTCGAGGGCGATATTGTTGACGACGGCGATCGTCGGCTCATAGCGCGCGATCGAGCCGTCGCTTTCATCCACTTCAGCTACAAACGCGTCGCCCTTACCGACGAGCGCGCTGGCGAACAGCGCGTCGGGCGTGACGAAGTTCTTCATCACGGCGCCGTTCATGACGGTGGGATCATGGCCGGCGCGGTGCAGCATCCAGGCGATCATACCGGTGGTCGTGCTCTTGCCGCTGGTGCCGGCGACACCGATGCGCACCGGCGCTGCGTTGAAGAGCTCGGCCAACAGCTGCGGACGCTTCATATCTTGCGCGCCGACGCGCTTGGCGGCGACGACGTCGGCCACGGTGTCCTCAACAGCCGCCGAGCGCACCAGGATCTGATCGGCGCTGGTGATGCCGGAGCCATCTTGCGGAAAGAGGGCGATGCCCTGGGCTTTCAGGTACTCGAATTTCGCCCCCAGGCGTCCTTGATCGAGCGAGCGATCGCTGCCCGCGACCGTCACGCCCTTGCCTCGCAGGATGAGCGCCAACGGCAGCATCCCTGAGCCGCCGACGCCGCTGAAGAAATAGGATTTGGCCTGACTCATTGGCCCCGGTTATGACGAGAAACGCTGATTTTCGGAAGGACGTGAACACAGCATGGCCGCCTCGCTCCGCATTGGCGTTGTCGCGCCCGGCACGCGCATCGAGCCGGAGCTGGCCGCGCGGCTTAAGGCGTTCGCGGCAGACAGTTTTCTCGATCGCGCGCCGGAGATTGTTTTTCACCCGCAATGCTTCGAAAGCGCCGGTCATTTCGCTGGCGACGATGAAACACGGCTCAAGGCGTTCGTGGAGTACGCCAACGATCCCACCCTGGACGCGATTTGGTTCGCGCGCGGCGGCTACGGCGCGTGCAGGATTGCTGAGGCGGCGCTGGCGCAGCTCAATGGCGCCTCGCGTGTCAAGACCTATCTCGGCTACAGCGACAACGGCGCCATCCTCGGCGGGCTCTACGCTCGCGGCTACGAGAACGTGGCGCACGGCCCTATTCCCGTCGACATGACGCGCGCCGGCGGAGAGGGGGCGGTGAAGAGGGCGCTCAACTGGCTCCTCGATCGCGCACCAGAGAGCGTCGAACTCGGCGTAATGTTCGACGCCAAGTGCGCGGCGTTCAACATCACTGTGTTTCAGTCGATGCTCGGCACGTCGCTTGAGCCTGATCTCAGCGGCCATGTGCTGATGCTCGAAGATGTCGGCGAGTACCTCTACCGGCTAGACCGCGCCCTCTTCCAAATCACCTCCTCGGCCAATGTGCGAAGCGTGAAGGGGATAAAGCTCGGCCGCGTGAGCGACGTGCCGGAGAACGACAAGCCCTTCGGCGCCACCGCCGAGGAAATGATCCGCTATTGGTGCGCCAAAGCCGGCATCACGTATCTCGGCCGCTGCGACATCGGGCATGATGTTGAGAACAAGGTCGTGCCGTTTGGGGCGTTGAAGCGTTGACGCGGACGCTTACCGCTTGAGCGCAAGCGCACCCTCTCCCTCGCGGAGAGGGTGGCCGCGCAGCGGCCGGGTGAGGGGCGTTTCGACGCCTAGGCGCCTGAGCAACTGCGCGCCCCTCATCCCCTAGCCCCTTCTCCGCAAGGGAGAAGGGGAACGCGCGCAGCCGTCGTGAGCGGCGCGACCCGCTCCATTTCGCTCTCTACTCACTAATCTCCTCCAAAGTGGGAGGACGGGGCGCGCGATCCGCGCTTGGTTTGTGTATGGGGTGCGGCGTTCATCTCTGAACGTCGCCGCGCGCTTCGCGCGCCCCGTTGAGATCTGTGCTCGCCTGGCGTTGGGTTTGCGCTCTTCACGCAGGTGCCCCCCAACTCCCCGGCGGCGTGCGGGCCTTGCCTTCGGTCCCGGACCCCGACGCTTCTCGTGTGCGCACTACCTCAAACGCACTCACGCCGGCTGTTTCACGCTTCGATCCCGTCCCTCGCGTTCGTGCGGCTCGGCTAGCCAGTGAACCTCCCGTGCGGGGGACGAGGGCATTATCGCTCGGGTTTGGAGGTGTTGGATAGATTTTGTGCGCGGCCTTGATTGCGCGCGGAATTTTGGGGCGGAGGTGTGGGATAGTGCTCAAGTGCGCGGTCTGATCACCGCATTGGCGGCCGTACAGCGCTCCCACGGTTGGTCGGTAAACGCGCCGGACTGAAATCGCCCGCGCCGCGGAATGAAACGATCCAGGAAGAAGTCCCAGCGCGCATGCGACAGCACATCGTTTTGAGCTTCATACCCATCCATCGGAACCAGATGCAGCGCGAGATTGGTGGTGCGACCGGCGCAAAAAGAGCTGTCGAAACGACGCTGCCAGATCGTCGCCTTGGTTTCCTGAAAATCCCAGGCCGCAAGATCCCTCACCATCTCAAGTCGCGCGCGGTTGCTATCGCACCGAACGGCGTACACGCACGCCATTTGATGCCCGCCCGCGCGATCTTGAATGTACCGCTCAGCTTGAATCACGACCTCGTCTTTCGAGAGCGTCGAGAAGCGATAGTAGCGCAGGGAGGCGTCTAGCGGCCCGAAGAACACGAACACGATCGCCAGGACGATGACGTGAGCAGCAACGAGCAGGATCATGCCAGCCGAGAGGCGTGGCAGCTTCATTTCTTCTCAGCCCGCTTAGCCTCGAGCCACAGCGTTTCCATGTCGTCCAGCGGCTGTGGGCCGGTTCGGCCTTGCTCGGCGAGTCTCGTCTCAATGTACTGAAACCGCCGCGTGAACTTGGCGTTGGCGCGGCGGAGGGCGTCTTCGGGATCGACCTTTAGTTTGCGCGCGAGGTTGGCCATCACGAAGAGGATGTCGCCCATCTCTTCGGCGATGTGATCCTGGTCGCCGCTGGCTTCGGCGGCTTTGAGTTCGGCCAGCTCTTCGTCGAGCTTTGCCAACACCTCCGTCGAGCTCGGCCAATCGAAATTGATGCGCGCCGCCCTCTTGGTCAGCTTCTCAGCGCGCTGCAGGGCGGGGAGGGCCATCGCTACATCGTCCAGGAGCGACGTGACGCCTTTTGCGGCGCGCTTCTCGGCTTTGAGCGTTTCCCACGCGACGGTCTGCTGCTCGGCCGTGCGTCCATCGCCGGCTTCGCTGAACACGTGCGGATGCCGCTCGATCATTTTGTCGGCGAGCGCCTGGGCGACGTCGGCGAAATCAAACGCGCCAAGCTCCTCGGCCATCCGGGCGTGGAAGGCGACTTGGAAGAGAAGGTCGCCGAGCTCTTCCTTAAGCGCCGGCATATCGTTGCGCTCGATCGCGTCAGCGACCTCGTAGGCTTCCTCGATGGTGTAGGGCGCGATGGTGCGGAAGTTCTGCTCGATATCCCACGGGCAGCCGCCATTCGGATTGCGGAGCTGAGCCATCACGTCGATCACGGCCTGGGTGGCGGCGGCGTTTCGGGCGAGCCGGTCTGCGCTCTTTTCT
The DNA here is from genome assembly GCA_050184605.1 of Hyphomonadaceae bacterium. Lineage (GTDB taxonomy): Bacteria > Pseudomonadota > Alphaproteobacteria > Caulobacterales > Aquidulcibacteraceae > Vitreimonas. The sequence continues at coordinate 810,977 of JBFXAE010000001.1, forward strand.
TTCGCGTTTTCAGCTAGTTGGGCCGACATCCAAATCTCGCATAAGATAGATTATGGGAAGCGATGTCCGACTCAAATCGGATAGTCGCCAGCCCAGCCATCGTATGCGGGTTCGACGCCGGTTGGCAGCCTCGCCTTCAGCGCCTGGTAGTCGAGATCGATGTGCATGTTGGTCAGCACCGAGCGCTCAGGCTTGAGGCGTTCGATCCATTCAAGCGCCTTGCCGACGTGCGCGTGCGTCGGATGCGGCGTGTCGCGCAGCGCATCAACGATCCAGAGCTTCAAGCCGCCCAGCGCCTCGAACGTTGTCTCAGGCATCGCCACGAGATCGTTTGAGTACGCAACATCGCCGGCGCGGAAGCCCAGCGACTTCGAGAAGCCGTGATCTTGTTCGAGCGGCAGCACTTCGAGTTTGCCGCCGGGGCCGTCGACGATGACGGGCACGAGCGGCGTCATGTGGCCGGCGTCCTTGGCGATCGCTGGATAGCCGCCTTCGCTCATGAAGGCGTAGCCAAAGCGCTGCATGAAGCTCGCGCGCGTGCCGGCGTCGATCCAGGTCGGGATCTGTTTGCGCTGCTTGATGAAGAAGGCGCGGATGTCGTCGAAGCCGTGAATTTGATCGGCGTGGTCGTGACTGATGAGGACGGCGTCGAGATGCGACGGCCCCGCCGCCGCCAGCTGCTGGCGCAGTTCTGGCGGCGTATCGATGAGGACAGTGGTGGCCTCGTTCGGCGTGGTCGCCTGCCCGGTCCATTTTTGCAGCATGATTCCACAGCGCGTGCGGCGGTTCTTCGGTTCGTTCGGATCGCAAACGCCCCAATCGCCGGTGGCGCGCGGAACGCCGCCGGAGGAGCCGCAGCCGAGAATAGTGACGCGCAGCGTGCCGCTCATGACGTCACGCGCGGTATGGTTGGGAAAAGCCGGTGGAAGTTGTCGGCGAGCAGGGCGCTCGCCTCCTCCTCCTCAAGCCCCCTCAAGTTCGCTAACGCGCTTTGGACGTAAGCGACGTGCATCGGCTCACAGCGTTGGCCGCGGTAAGGAATAGGGGTCAGATATGGGCAATCCGTCTCAACGATGATGCGATCGAGCGGCGTCTCGCTGGCGATGGCGCGCACGTCGTGCGCGTTCTTGAAGGTCATGATGCCTGAGAACGAGATGTAGGCGCCAAGCGCCAAAGCACGGCGCGCGAGCGCGGCGCCGCTGGTGTAGCAATGCATCAGAATCCGAAGAGGGCCCTTCCTCGCCTCTTCCTCCAACAATTCCGCCATCGCCTCGTCGGCTTCGCGCGTGTGGATGATGAGCGTCTTGTCAAGCGCGCGCGCGGCCTCTGCGTGCGCGCGGAAGACCCTCACTTGGTCTTCAAACGGGCTGTATTTGTAGTGCTGATCGAGGCCGGTTTCCCCTACTCCGACCACTTTTTCGTGCGCGCCTAGCTCAATCAGCCGTTCGGCCGCCAGATCGAGGTGATCCTTTGCATAATGCGGATGCGCGCCGACGCTGGCGTAAATGTCGTCGTTTTGCTCAGCGATGGCGATGACGCGGTCGAAGTTCTCGATCTTATCGCAAATCGTGATCATGCGACCGACGCCCGCTTCGCGCGCGCGTTGGATCACGGCATCGCGGTCTTCATCGAAGCTGTGATGATGCAGGTTCACATGGCTGTCGATCAGAAGCGTCACCGGCGTGACGCTCCGGCGCGGTCGAGGACGCCTGCGGCGCGCGCAAGCGCGTGGCGCGGGTCCATGTCGAGACCTTCAGCTTCGCCGCGCAGCGTTTCCAGCGCTGACCACGCTTCGGCCCATTGCTCACCGCCCTGCTCGACGCCCGCGGCCCGCGTCCATTCGCCGGCAAGCTCAAGCACGCCGGCGAGCTTTTCGAAGGGTTCGCCGCTCATCTTGTCATAGAGACCGCTGAGCAATGCAGCCGATGCGCCGCGTGCAATTTCGGAATGGGCGCGTTTAGGATCGGCGCCGGCCGTATCGACGCCCTGCGCTTTCAGCGCGATCGCACGGCCAGGACGACCCTTGGCGAGAGCCACAATGCCGGCATCGGCGCCACTCGCTTTACGCACCAGATCGTCGCTCAGCGTGCGCAGCGCCAGGCGGCGGCAGCGCGAACGGATTGTCGGCAGGATGGCGCCTGGTGCGTGACACACGAGCAATAGGATTGAACGCGCCGGCGGTTCTTCGAGCGTTTTCAGGATCGCGTTGGCTGCGTTGCGATTGAGATCATCGACGGCGTCAACGATCGCCACACGCATACCGCCTTCGGATGGCGCCAGCGCGAAAAAGTGCCCGAGATCGCGCGCATCATCGACAGCGATTTCGCGCCGCGGCTTGCCGCGATCATTCAAGCCGCGCCGCAGCACAAACAGATCAGGATGCGACAGCGCCATCACGCGACGCGCGATCGGATCTTCCGGATCAACGTCGAGCGGACGCGGTCCGGCGCGCTTGGCGCCCAGCGCTGCGCGCGCGACGCGATACGCAAGCGTCGCCTTGCCTAAACCCTTGGGCCCGGCCAGCAGCCAAGCGTGATGCATGCGTCCGCCCGCCAAGCCCTCGGCAAACGCTTCCTCCTCGGCCTCATGGCCGACGAACGAAAACGTCTCGCGCGGGTGCGGAGTGCTTGGTTCCTTATCGAGTTCGGGGGCGGGCTTTTCGGCCTTCATCGGCCTTATCAAGGGCCGAAGAGGGTCAAGCGCAAGCCCTCGAAAGCGCGCGCGAACCAGTTCGCCCTGCCGACGTTGCGTTCGGCCACCAGTTCGAAACGCTGCGTCTCGAAATCCGGGCCCTCGACCACGAGATGCGCTACTACCTGATCGCGCGCGATCGGTGGCCGCAGCGGCCCGCTATATTCGATGTGGGCCGTGAGGCCGGCGCGGACGCTCTGTGGCGCGAGCACCCGAATGTCCTCCTTAGCCAGCAGCTGCACCGTGCGACGGCCGCCGAGCCGCACCTGCGCTTCACCGACCGCATCGCCGGCGGACGCGATTTCGAAAATGGCGTAGTCGTTGAAAGCCGAGCGCATCAGGCGCTGCGCCTCGCTATTGCGTGAGGCCATGGTGGGCAGGCCGTTGAACACAATGATCCGGCGCTCGCCGTTGAGCACCGCCGAGCCGATCAAGCCGTAGCCTGACTCATCTGTATGCCCTGTCTTGACGCCATCGGCGCCTGTAAAGGCCCCCAACAACGGATTACGGTTCATTTGGGTGCGGTTGTTGAAGGTGAACTGGCGGCGCGAATAGACCGGATAGAATTCCGGATAGGTCATGATGAGGTGCCGCGCGAGACGCGCCAGATCGGCCGAGCTGATACGCTGCTCTGGATGATCAACGCCGGTGACATTGCTGAAGCGCGCCGAGCGAAGGCCAAGTTCAGCCGCGCGCCGGTTCATCAGCGCAACGAACGCCTCCTCCGATCCCGCGATCCCCTCCGCTAACACCACGCACGCATCATTGGCCGAGACGATCACCGCGCCTTGGAGCAGGTCGCGCACGGCGACTTCCGCGTTGACCGGCAAGAACATGTGCGAGCCGCTCGACATCGCGCCGTGCTCGCGCCACGCGTACTCGCTGACGCGGAAGCGGGTGTCCATGGTGATTTCATGCGCCCGCAACCGTTCCAGCACGATGAGCACGGTCATCAGCTTGGCCATCGAGGCTGGCGGGATCGGCGCTTCGCAATTCTCGCACGAGAGGATGGCGCCTGATGCGCCGTCCATGATGGTGACGTGCTGCGCGATTGCCGGCGTTGGCGGGGCCGCCGGCGCGCGGCGAGCCCGGCGGCGCTGAGCGTCCGCGTCGGGCACGAGCGCCAGCACCAAAAGTGCGACGAGAGCGAAAGCGCCGAATTTGCGCTGCAGGTTCATTTCGTCCGCCGAATCGATTGCGCGTTTTGCGCGGGTTTACTCAAGCAGACCGGCGCGGCGCTTTCACGTCAACAAACTGGCGCGCTAGCGAGCTGCGACGACGCTCTCGGCGTAGCCGAGTGTGCTGAGAACCCGACGCGCCTCGTCCGCCTCCTCCCGGCTAGCCCAGGGACCAACTCGTACCCGGAACAATTCAGCGCCAGAGGCAGTGGTGCGGGTATCCACGACGACAGGGCCGGCACTGCTCACCGCGTCGCGGACGCGATGGGCGTTTGCGGGATCGGAGTATGCGCCGACCTGCACAAAGTAGTGGCCTGCCGCCGGCGCACGCTGCGGCGTATAGACCGGCCGCTCGTTCATCGGAGCGCCGGCCAGCTCGACCGCCTCGATGGGCTGAGACGAGAGCAGGGAGGCAGGCCCCTCTTGCGCTTGTTGCAACGGCGCGGAAGCGGGGGCGTGCACGGATTCAGGGGCCGCCGTGCCGTCTGCGTTAACGCGGCGCGGAGCAGGGCCAAGGTAACGAACGTGAACGCGGGCGTGACCGGCTTGTTCGAAGCCCAGCACGTTCGCGGCGCCGCGCGACAGATCAATCAGACGCTCGCCCGTGAACGGGCCGCGATCGTTGACGCGCACGATGACTTCCCGACCGTTCTCGAGGTTGGTGACTTGGACCAGGCTTGGGATCGGGAGTGTCGGATGTGCGGCGGTCAACGCGGTCTGGTCGAAGGCCTCGCCGCTCGCCGTGGGGCGGCCTTGGAAGTCGGCGCCATACCAAGAGGCCGTGCCGGTTTGCTGATAACCCGGCTCCGGCGTCGGCACATACCAACGGCCGTTGGCCTCGTATGGCGGGCCGACACGTTCACGCTCAAGCCAGGGCTGGGCGCCCTCCTCGCTCGTCGTGGGCTGTTGTTCTGTGCGCACCGGTTCGGCTTGCGCAAATTGCTGCGGGGCCGGCGTTAGGCTCACCGGACCGGCAAGTTCCTCTTCATCCTCAGCCTCGACGGCCGGTTGTTCGAACACCACCGGCTGCGTGCGGCGCGCATCGCTGCGGCGTAGGTCAATGACCGCCCCGCTGCGGCGCTGGCTCGCGCCGTAGCCGTAGGAGTTCTCCGCGCCACCAGCGAGACCGCCGGTGTTGAGTGAGGCGGTCTCGGTGACGGTTGCTGTGTTTGCGCCACCGCCCTGCCCGGCATAGGTGATCGGCGCGCGTTGAGCTGCGGCGCTGGCGGCAAACACCAGCAGACCAAAGCAGGAAACGGCAAGCGCGCGCGGCGTACGGCGAAGCATCAATGACCCCAACGCAATGAATGCGATGGCCGCTTATACGGGCGCGGGGCTTTAGGCCGCGTAAGCTTTCATGCTTATTTCAGCTTCACCAATAATGCGTGTTCACCACGCGATGGCTGGCGGAAGGAGTGGGATTCGAACCCACGGAGGGCTTGCACCCTCGCTGGTTTTCAAGACCAGTGCCTTAAACCACTCGGCCATCCTTCCGGAGCGCTGGCGGGTATCAGCAGCCCCGCCCTACTGCAAGCAGGCAAAACGCCCAAAGAAAAACCGGCGGGCCAGAGGCGCCGCCGGTTCTTGTTTCCGCCCTTCCCGCTTACCAGCGATAGGGGGCCCGGAAGGAAACGCGGACGTCCGGGGCGTCTTCGGTGACGCCGAAATCGACGCCGGTGGAGAGCGTCAAGCGCTCGCTCATCCGGAACGAGAGTCCGAGCTGCATCGAGCCTACATGGAGTTCGGTCGATTCTTGGATCGTGCCGTTCAGCTCTGTCTCGGTCGGCATCACATAAGAGTGCGAGTAGCCTAGCGAGGTTGAGAAGCGCGGGTTCATGGCAAAGCCAAAGCCGAAGCCGAAGCCGATCGTGTCGCCCGGATCAACTTCACCCACCGTGACCGCGCCGTAGGTCTGATCGATCGAGGCCGGCGCATTGTAATTGTAGCTGACATTAGCAAACAGCACCGCCGGATCGGTCGGGTACAGCATGGAGAGGCTGCCCTGATACGACCAGAAGCCCGAGCCTGTCGCCAATTCGCTCGCGACACCTTGGGCGTCGCGCTCAACATCGAACGGGCCCGTGCCCGTCGTCGATTTCACGCGGCCGCCGACCACGAAAATCGGCGCGCCGTTGCGGCCGCGCGTGAGCTGGTAGCGGGCTGAAAGCTCGACGTCGCCGATGTCCGAACCGTTCAAATTGAAGGTTTGCGTCGTTGTCGTGCTGTTTTGCGAGAGCGTGGTGACGCGATCATCTCGATAAACGTAAGGGATGCGCGCTTCGACTTCGAGGCGATCGGTGAGCGCGTACCGCAGAGCGACGGATGTCGACACCGTGTTTCGCGCGGAGTCGTTGGCTTCGATCAAGCCGACCTGGATTCCGGTAACAATTTCGACGCCGCGGAACACCAGGCGGTTGCCTGACGAGCGCGAAAACTCGAACGAGGGCTCGATCACGAGCCGTCCGCGGCCCAGAAGAGCGTTCTGCCCTTCTGGAAGCGCGTCGACGGTAGAGGTTTCGACCCTCTCCGGCGGCGCTTCACCCACCGGACCTTGCGGCGCAGGGGCTGGCGTTGCTGTCGGCGGCGCTCCACCGCCGGATTCGTCTTGGATCAATGTGCTCATGTGCCGGCGATTGAGCCTGATCGGCTCATCGGGGCTCAACTCTTGGTAGGACAAGCCTTGGTGAACGACGCCGGCGCCACGGATTTCGCTAAGATCCGCATCGCTGACGCTCGCCATGGCCTGAATTTCGCGCCGTTGCCTCTCGATCAGTGACCGCTGCTCGGACAGCTGCCTCTGTTGTTCGAGAAGTTGACGTTCTTGTTCGTTCAATCGCTGCTCTTGTTGCTGGATCAACTCGAGCACGCGCGAGAGTTCTGACGTGGGTGCAGTCTGTGCGTGGGCTTCGGGTGACCAAAACAAAGCGCAAGCGGTCATCGCACACGCGGCCAACGCGGCCGCGCGACGGTGTACCGTCCGCTTCATTCCGGCACGAAGCATCACCAGACCCTTGTCGGAGAGCTGCTCATAGCGCCCTCTCTGCACGAATTATTCCGGAGAGCTTACGCGTGACGTGATGAGAAACAGTGAACGCGCGCACGATTTCTCAATGCCACGCGCTTTCGTGTTTGTTCATCTGTGTGAATACTTCGGTGTGCGCGTGCACTCCCCTTTCGCGTCGTGCTAGGCGAAGCGAGATCGGGGGAGAGGCCGGTTAGCGCAGAGCGTTTACGAAGGTTGCTTCTGTCTTTGCGGTGATCTCTTCGAGCGTCACGCCGTCGGCGAGCTCGATCAGCTTCATCGGTTGTGAACCATGCTTATCGATCTCGAAAACGCCGAGATCGGTTATCACGAGGTCAACCACGTTCACGCCGGTGAGCGGCAGGGAGCACTTCTTCAGCAACTTCGACGCGCCGTCTTTCGACGTGTGTTCCATCACTACGACCACTCGCTTGACGCCGGCGACGAGATCCATCGCCCCGCCCATCCCCTTCACCATCTTGCCGGGAACCATCCAGTTGGCGAGGTCGCCGCGCTCGTTCACTTCCATGGCGCCGAGGATGGAAAGATCGATGTGGCCGCCGCGGATCATCGCGAAGGAGTCAGATGAGGAGAAGTATGAGGTCTTCTTGAGCGCCGTTATGGTTTGCTTACCGGCGTTAATCAGATCGGGGTCTTCTTCGCCCTCGAACGGAAACGGGCCCATGCCGAGCATGCCGTTCTCAGACTGCAACGTGACTTCCATCCCCTCGGGAATGTAGTTCGCCACCAGCGTCGGGATGCCGATGCCGAGATTAACGTAAAAGCCGTCGCGCAATTCCTTGGCGGCGCGTTGCGCAAGCTGATCACGGGTCCATGGCATTATGCATTCTCCCGCGGACGCACCGTGCGCTGCTCAATGCGCTTCTCGAAACTGCCCTTAACGATCCGGTCAACATAAATGCCGGGCGTGTGGATGGCGTCGGGATCAAGTTCACCGGTCTCGACCAGGATCTCGACCTCGGCGACGCACTTCTTGCCGGCTGTCGCCATCATCGGGTTAAAGTTGCGGGCGGTCTTGCGGAAGATCAGGTTGCCTTCCTTATCACCCTTCCAGGCCTTGACGATCGAAAGGTCGGCAACAAGGCCGGTTTCGAGCACATATTGCTCGCCGTTAAACGTCTTCACCTCTTTGCCTTCGGCCACCAGCGTGCCGACGCCCGTCTTGGTATAGAAGCCGGCTATCCCCGCGCCCCCTGCCCGGCAACGTTCGGCGAGGGTGCCTTGCGGGTTGAACTCAAGCTCCAGCTCGCCGCTCAGATACTGGCGGGCGAACTCCTTATTCTCGCCGACGTACGAGCTGATCATTTTCTTGATCTGCTTCGTCTCAAGCAGGAGCCCCAGACCCCAGCCATCCACGCCGGCATTGTTCGAAATCACGGTGATATTCTGCACGCCGGTGTCGCGCAGCGCGATGATGAGGTTCTCCGGGATGCCGCAGAGGCCGAAACCGCCGCTCATCACCGTCATGCCGTCGAAGGTGAAGCCCTCGAGCGCGGACTTGGCGTCCGGGTAAACTTTGTTGGCCATGCGCGCCCGTTTACGGAGGGGAACGCCAGCACGCAACCTGCCGCGGCGGATATGCAAGTTTCAGAAACGAATTGCGCCGGCGGCTGAGCCGGCCGCCGGCGCTTTCGCTTCACCCCTAAGGTGGAGTGAGAACCTGGCCCCGGTACGAGCGAGGGACGAAAATCGTCCGGAACCGGGGATGATAAAACGATAGTTCGGCTGAATGGACGCTGAGGGCGCTAATCATACTGGCCGTTCAGAAATACCCCAGGACTCGAGGATTTTCCCTGAATCTTCGCCATTTCCGCCGGGCGGACCCTGAATGGCGGAGGGCGTGCGCGAAAATCTTGGGGCCGGGGCCGGCTGAGTCACGCCGCCGACCTCCACGAAGGTCCCGCGCGCGACGTTGTGGCGGTGGGTAGGGGCTTCCGCCATGGAGAGAACCGGCGCGAAGCAGACATCGGTGCCTTCCATCACCGCCGTCCATTCGTCGCGCGTCTTGGAGGCGATGACCGCAGCCAGTTTCTCCGAGAGCTCGGGCCAATCGCCTTTGTTCATGTGGAAGCCGAACTTCGGATCGTCCTGCAGGCCGGTCTTCTCCAGCAACAGCGCGTAGAACTGAGGCTCGATCGAACCGATAGAGACGAACTTGCCGTCGCTGGTTTTGTAAACGTCATAGAAGTGCGCGCCGCCATCGAGCAGATTAGAGTCGCGGTCATCGCTCCAAATCCCCGAGGCGCGCAAACCATAAATCACGCTCATCAGCGAAGCGGCGCCATCGGTGATTGCCGCGTCGATCACCTGCCCCTTCCCCGAGCGCTGCGCCTCGTAGAGCGCCGCGCACACACCCATCGCCAGATAGAGTGAGCCACCGCCATAATCACCGACGAGGTTAAGCGGCGGCGCCGGCGCATCATCCTTGCGGCCCATGGCGTGAAGGGCGCCGGAAATGGCGATATAGTTGAGGTCGTGTCCCGCAGCTTCTGCGAGCGGGCCGGTCTGCCCCCAACCCGTCATGCGGCCGTACACGAGCTTAGGGTTGCGCTTTAGCGCTTCATCAGGCCCGAGGCCCAGCCGCTCCATCACGCCAGGGCGAAACCCCTCGATCAAGACGTCGGCCTTTTCGATGAGCGCGAGGGCCACGCCAACATCGTTTGCGTGTTTGAGATCGAGCACCACATGGCGGCGGCCGCGCGCCGGAATGTCGTTCTTGAAGCTTGGCCGCCCGCCCTTGCGATCGATGCGGACAACATCGGCGCCCATGTCCGAGAGCAACATACAGCAGAAGGGCCCGGGCCCGATGCCCGCGAACTCGACAACCTTGACGCCGGAAAGCGGTCCCTGACCCATTGCATGCTCCGTTTACCCTCACGGTTTCGGGCCGTGTTATATGGCGCCACTTATAATAGTTCGAACCGCGACGTCGCGGGGCGCCGGAGCGTTAACCTTGCGGATTGTGGTGAGAGCCGCCGACGCGCGTGTCGCGCGTGACGCTCAGGCGTTGCTCGCTGACGCCGGCATCACCGCTACCGCTCTCGCCGGACCCTTCCGTGACGCCCCAGACGGCGAAGACATCCGCATCCTGGCTGACGATAGTGTGGCGCCGCCCGCCGGCGACGCCGCCCTTCTCTCAACTCTGATAGCGGGCCGCATTGAAGAACCGCCGGCGCTGGGCCTGGCGCACGGGTCCGGCGCGCTTGCCCTCAACGCACCACGACGGCTCCTGGCCGCGCAGATGGACGCGTGGACGCGCGTTGCGATCGCCGAGGAGGAACGTGCGCGCCGCCTGGCGACCGCCGCGACGCTTGGCATCGCCGCACCAATGCCACCCAAACCGCGCAACTTGAAGGCGCTTTATATCGGCGCTCCCAGTTCAGCGTTCCTGGCGCTTGAGCGAACACTTGCCGGCCAGAACGGATTGGTCGCCGCAGCGTTCACATCTTACACCGGCTTCGATCACCTTCATGACGAACCATTCGATGCGGTTGTGCTGAATGGCGCCCACGATCCCAGCACGGCGCTCTCGCTCTGCTCGGCGCTTCGCCGCAACGCCACGCTCTACCACTTGCCAACCTTGGTGCTGACCAAACCTGGCGACACGGCGACCGCCGCCTCGGCCATCGATCGAGGCGCCTCGGCGGTTTGCACAGCGATCACGCCGAGTGACGCCAGCATGGGTTGGTTGTTTGAAGCAGTACGCCGCGAACGCCGCCGCCGAGCCGCCGAACATGATATGCGTGCGCTGCGCGATCTCATGGGCGAAGCCCGAACGGGGCTCTGGCAGCGCGCGCCCTTCGATGCGCATCTGGCGCGGCTGGCGGCGGATCATCACGCCAGTGGCCGGCCGATGAGCATAGTGGTTCTGCGTGTCACACCCGCCATCGGCGCGCGTGAACCCGGTCCGGAAGTCTGGCGCAAGGGCTTTTCGGAAATCGCTTCGCTTGCCGCCCGTCTGATGCGTGACGCCGACAGCGGCGTGACTTTGGGGACCGACTTGATCGCGCTCGCCCTGCCCGCCGCGCGCCTGAAGAACGCAAAGCGCACGGCTGAGCGGATCGCTTCGGTGGCGGAGTGCACCGCGTTCGCATCAGGCGAGGATGGCGCCGGCCCACTCGTGTTCGAACAAAGCGTCGTCGAGCTACAACCTGGTGAAAGCGGTGCGGCCATGCTGGCGCGTGCGCTTCGGGCGATCGACGTTGAGGTCGATAGTATCTCGGCCTAGGGCGCGCCAGCGCACGGGCAATATTGTGCGGGTTTACGCCGCCTTCCGCGTGGCCAATCTCGACATGGCCTCAAGCACCGCCCGAAGCGCCTTGAGGCGCTGCGTCGGCTCCGGCCAGCCGCCTTGGACGACCAATTTCCCGTCCGGCCGCATTTTGTAATCGTCCGGACGCTCGGTGATAAAGCGAACGAGCGCGAGCGGGTCGGGGAAGCCTGTTTCGCGGAACGTGAGCACCGCGCCTTTGGGGCCGGCATCGAGTTTGGCGATTTGGCAACGGCGGCAGAGCGCCTTCAGTGACGCGACCGCGATGAGCTGATCCGCTTCCGGCGGCAAAGGGCCAAAGCGATCGATGAGTTCAGCAGCAAACGCCTCGCGCTCGCTATCCGACTCCAGATCGGCCAAGCGCCGATAAAGCGCCAAGCGAACGGTGAGATCGGCGACGTAATCCTCCGGAATCAACACTGAAGCGCCCACGTTGATCTGCGGCGACCAGGACTTTTCGCTGACCACCTCGTCCGTGCCGTCGCGCAAAGACGCCACCGCCTCTTCAAGCATGGATTGATAGAGCTCGACACCGACTTCGCGGATATGGCCGGATTGTTCTTCTCCGAGCAAATTGCCGCCACCGCGCATGTCGAGATCGTGGCTCGCTAGGGTGAAACCGGCGCCGAGATTGTCGAGCGAAGAAAGAATCTTCAGCCGCTTTTCGGCACTCACCGTAAGCGCTTGCTCGGCCGCCGTCGTCAAGTAAGCATAAGCGCGGAGCTTTGAGCGCCCCACGCGGCCACGCAATTGATAGAGCTGCGCCAGGCCGAACATATCGGCGCGAAACACAACGAGGGTATTGGCGCGCGGGATGTCCAGGCCGGATTCGACGATCGACGTTGATACCAAGATATCGAACGCGCCGTCGTAGAAGTTCGTCATAATCTCATCGAGAGCACCGGACGCCATTTGCCCGTGTGCGACTGCAAATGTAACTTCCGGCACGGTACGGCGCAGGAAATCGGCGATCTCGTCCAAGTCGGAAATTCGCGGGGCCACGAAAAAGCTCTGTCCGCCGCGGTATTTTTCCCGCAAGAGCGCCTCGCGCACCGTGACGGCGTCGAACGCGGTGACATAGGTGCGCACAGCCATGCGGTCGACCGGCGGCGTTGTGATCAGGCTCATCTCGCGCACGCCGGCCAACGCCAGCTGCAGTGTGCGCGGGATCGGCGTGGCGGAGAGGGTCAACGCATGTACTTCGGCGCGGAGATCCTTCAACCGCTCTTTGTGCTTCACGCCAAAGTGCTGCTCCTCGTCAATGATCATCAAGCCGAGATCGCGAAACTTCATCGTCTTCGAGAGCAACGCATGCGTGCCGACGACGATTTCGATCGCGCCCTCGGCCACCGCCGCCTTGGTTTCGTTCGCTTCTTTCGCCGTCACCAGCCGCGAAAGCTGGCGCACGCGCACCGGCAAACCGCGAAAGCGCTCAGAAAAAGTACGGAAGTGCTGCCGGCAAAGCAGCGTCGTGGGCGCCACGACCGCGACTTGTTTGCCGGTCATGGCCACGAGGAACGCCGCGCGCAATGCGACTTCGGTTTTCCCAAAACCCACATCACCGCAGATGAGGCGATCCATCGGACGCCCCGCCGCCAGATCGCCAACGACGTCATCGATCGCAGCCAATTGATCGTCGGTTTCCTCATACGGGAAGCGCGCGCAGAACTCGTCCCACAGGCCCTCGGGCGGGGCCACAGGCTCAGCCACGCGCGTGGCGCGTAGCGCCGCGATCCGCAACAGCTCCTCGGCCATATCGCGCAAACGTTGTTTCGCGCGGGCTTTGCGGCTCTGCCAAGCTACGCCACCAAGCTTGTCGAGCTGTGCTTCGGCGTCTTCCGCGCCGTACCGCGATACGAGTTCGATATTCTCGACTGGCAGATAAAGCTTGTCGCCGCCGTGGTACGTCAGATCCAGACAGTCATGCGGCGCGCCCGCCACATCGAGTGTTTTCAAGCCCTCGTAACGCCCGACGCCGTGATCCTGGTGCACAATGAGATCGCCTTGGCTCATCGCCGCGGCCTCAGCGATCACGCTTGAGGCTTTGCGGCGCTTGCGCGGGCGGGCGAGACGGTCACCGAGAATGTCTTGCTCCGCCAGCAGCGCAAAGTGCTCGGTCTCGAAGCCGTGCTCGATCGGCAGCACGGCAAGCGCATGCGCCCCGCGTGGTAAAGCCGCCGTGTGCCGCCAGGACTCACTGCGGACGACCGCTTCAACGCCGTGATCGCTCAAAACGCCTGCCAGACGCTCCGCCGAACCATCGGACCACGCTGCGATGACAACGCGCTTCTTGGTCTTGGTCAGCGCTTCGATGTGCTTGGCCGCCACCTCAAACACATTGACGTCCGCCGTGTTGCGCTCCGGCGCGAAATCACGGCCGGGCCGCGCGCCAAGATCAAGCTGCTTCTTCGCGTCCGTATCGAAATGCGTGAACCGGCGGACAGCGCGTCCACCGAGCGCCGCGATAAGCGCCTCCTGATCGAGGTACAGGAGTCCGGGCTCAGGCGCCCGGAAAGGTGCGCCACCGCGTGGGATGGGTGCGGTCTTGCGGGATTCATAGTGGTCACGCGCGGTCTCTACGCGTTCCTTGATTGCGTCCTCCGCAAGCGCATCGAACGCGACCATTGCGGCGTCACCGGCGTAGTCGAACACTGTCTCGAGCCGCTCATAGAAGAATGGCAGGAATTGCTCGACGCCTTGGCGGCGGATGCGCGCGCTGACGCTATCGTAGAGCGGATCGCTCACCGCGCCGAACGCTTGAGTGAAACGCCGTCGGAACTGCAGCACCGTGAGTTCGTCTAGCAGCACTTCGCTGACGGGCGTCAGCAATGCCGTCTTGAACTTGGTCTTGGAGATCTGCGTTTCGGGATCGAAGCTGCGGATCGTCTCGAGCGTGTCGCCAAAGAAATCGAAACGGAACGGCTCGGCCGCGCCCGGCGGGAACACATCGATCAGACCACCGCGGACCGCAAACTCGCCGGGCGCACGCACGGTTGAGGCGCGATTGTACCCGTTGACGACGAGATAGCCCTCGAGCTGTTCCATCGAGGTTTCATCGCCGGCGCTGGCGGCAAACGATCCCTGCGCCAGCCGTTGGCGCGGCGGCACGCGTTGCGCCACGGCGGACGCTGTCGCGACCACCAGCAATGGGGCATCCTTATCGCCGCGCCGCGCCAGTTGCGTCAGCGCTGCACAACGTTGAGCCGCCACCGCAGCGGCGGGCGAGATGCGATCGTACGGCAGCGTGTCCCACGCGGGCAGACGCAGCGTCTCTAGTTCCGGTACGAAAAACTTCGCAGCTGCTTCAAATTGAACTGCCCGCGTCTCGTCGCGCGCCACAAACAACGTCACGCCGCCGCGCAGCCGCGCCGCCTCAGCCAAACCGGCGGCATCCGCGCCCTCGGGCGCGCCAGACACAACCAGCGCGTCCTTCGACTTCGCCAGCGTTTCGATCAGTCTTTGTGGAAGGGCTGGATCTTTCATCAGTCCGGTTTGGTGTTCAATTCGAAACGGAAGGCGCGAATCGACGCCAACACCGGCGTGTCGTGGTCACGCGGTGCGGGCGCCTGTTCTGTCAGCCACTCGTAGACCTCCTGATCGGGGGCATCGAGTAGCGCCTCGAAAGCGTCCAACCCGGTTTCGTCGAGATCGGCAAGATGCCGATCCGCGAAACCGCCCAGAATCAAGTCCATCTCCCGGAATCCCCGGCGCCACGCGCGGAATTTCAGCTTCTTGCGGCGGTCGTCCATGGGCTCTGGAAGTAGTAGGCAAAACGCGAAGGGGCCGCGCTATAACCCATATGGGGCGCTGAGTCAGCGCTGCCAGAGCCCATGATGAACGACGCCGCCCCTTCCCCCGCGAAAGCTGTGCAGGATGCGCTCCTGGCGCCCGTACGCACCCTCAAGGGCGCTCGCAAGGACACCATTGATCTGATCGCGAAAGTCGCCGGCGGGCGATTGGTGCGCGACCTCGTCTTCCTGCCGCCCAATTCGGCCATTGACCGGCGCCTTCGCGTGCCGATTGGCGAGACCAACGAAGGCGACATCGCCACCATCGAAGCGGAAGTCGATGGCCACATGCCTGGCTACAAGAACCTGCCCTATCGGATCAGGCTTCGCGACGAAACCGGATTTCTGACCGTCGCCTATTTCCGCGGCAACGAGGAGATGCTGAAGCGCATGTGGCCCATCGGCCAGACGCGCCTGATCAGCGGCGAGATCAGAATGTACGACGGGATGCGCCAGATGCTGCATCCCGATCATGTCGTCGATCCAGCAAAGGGTGAAGCGCCGCCTGCGGTGGAGCCAGTCTATCCACTCACGCAGGGTTTGGCCGGGCGCACGCTCGCACGCACATTGCTGGCTGCGCTCGACACGGTGCCCGAGGCCCCGGAATGGCTCGAACCTTCGACGGTGAAGGCGCACGATTGGCCGGACTTCCGTACCGCGCTCGAACATATTCATCGACCGGCCTCGCCCGATGACGTTTTGCCACAAAGTGCGTTCCGCACGCGTCTCGCATATGACGAGCTGTTCGCACGCCAGTGCGCGCTACGCCTACGCCGTCAGCATCGACGTAAAGAGCCGGGCCGCGCCGTGCTTGGAGACAGCAGCCTCAGCAACAAGATCATCGCGAGTCTTCCGTTTGCGCCAACCGGCGCGCAGCGACGCTCGGTCAACGAAATCTACGCCGACATGAGCGAACCGGCGCCGATGCTCCGTTTGCTGCAAGGCGATGTCGGCTCCGGCAAAACACTGGTTGCGGCGCTTGCGATGGCGCGTGCGGCTGAGGCTGGCCTGCAGAGCGCCATGATGGCGCCCACCGATCTGCTCGCGCGTCAGCACGGGGCAACGCTTGAGCCCCTGCTGGACGCGGCTGGCATCAAGATGGCCGTGCTGACCGGGCGCGATAAGGCCAAGGAGCGGAAGCTGATCCTTGAACGCCTCGCCTCCGGCGACATTCACGTCGTGGTTGGCACGCACGCATTGTTTCAAGACGAGGTGACATTCCACGACCTCGGCCTCATCGTCATCGACGAACAGCACCGTTTTGGCGTGTCAGATCGCATGCGCATGGTGGCCAAAGGCTTCGCGCCGCACGTGCTGGTGATGAGCGCCACGCCCATTCCGCGGACATTGGCGCTTTCCATTCATGGCGACATGGACCTCTCTGTGCTCGATGAGAAGCCGCCAGGACGCCAGCCGATCAAGACGGCGACGATGCCGACCTCGCGGATCGATGAGGTGATCGCGGGCATCCGCGACGCCGCCAAACGCGGCGAGCGTGCGTATTGGGTGTGTCCCCTCATCGAAGAAAGCGAAGCGGTGGATCTCCCAGCGGTGCTTGATCGGCACGCAGCGTTACAGGCGTATTTCGGCAAGGGCGTCGAGATCGTGCACGGGAAAATGAGCGGCGCGGCGCGCGAAGCGGCGATGGATCGCTTTCGCTCCGGCGAGTCGTTCCTGATGGTCGCTACAACCGTCATCGAAGTCGGCGTCAACGTGCCGGAGGCGACAATCATGGTGATCGAGCAAGCTGAGCGCTTCGGGTTGGCGCAGCTTCACCAGCTTCGCGGCCGCGTTGGCCGTGGCGACAAACAAGGCTCATGCGTGTTGCTCTGGAAGCCGCCGCTCGGCGAAAGCGCCAAGACCCGGCTCGACGCGATCCGGCGCAACGAAGACGGCTTCGCCATCGCCGAAATTGATTTCAAGCTCCGTGGCGCCGGTGACGTGCTGGGCACGCAGCAATCAGGGCTGCCGCCGTTCCGGCTCGTGAGTCCGGACGCTCACGCGGATATGCTAGGCGCGGCGGATAAGGAAGCGCGGCTGGCCGTCGAACGAGACCCGGACCTTAAGTCCCCCCGCGGCGAGGCCATCCGCCTGGTCCTTTCCCTTTTCGGCTACGCCGATGCGGCAGAATTGGCGCGCTCTGGCTAGCGCGGAACTGTGATATCACACGGCGGTTGGGCCACCGAATCATTCGCGGGGCGAAATGGCTGACAATGAAGGTTGGGGCTCGCGTCTGCTTTGGGTGGGCGTGAGCACCGGGTTGGGTTTGACGGCTGGCCTTGCTCTCAGCGAATTCAATCACGCGCGCGATCTTAGAGCGATCCACGACGTAAAGCGTTCAGACCAAGCGCAAGCACTGTTCGCTGAGTGGCTGGAGCGCCAACCTCAGGCGATCGCTGCAGAAACACTGCTTACGCGACACCTACGTTCATCACGACAAGGACAAAGGCGCCAGCGCGCCTATGAACTGCGGATGAGCGGAGGCGGCGGTGACGATGAAACGGCGCTGTTCGCCATCATGACGTTCTTTCAGAAGGCAGGCGGCCTGATGTGCGCTGGCCGCGTGAACGCCGGTGAGCTTTCAAGTTATCTGGGAGACGCGCCCCGCCGTTGGCGAGATCTGCTAAGAAGTTTGCGCGAGCGCAGCCAACCATCTCTCGATGGTACTCGTTGGGAGCAGCTTGATCGCGCGATATTCGGCGCGGAAATACTCGCAGGGCCCGACGATGAACTCGTCGTAGGCGGACCCGGTTGGCAACCAGCCTTTCTCACCGACGAGATGATATTGGCCGGCAACGGGGAGTCCTGGCTTGAAGGTCGCGTCGTCAACCGCAATGGCCGCACTTCTCCTGTTCCCGCCTTATGTGTCGTCTATCGTGGGGTTCAAGATGGCCACTATCTGGTCTTCCCGAGTCACGCCGTCATCCCCGCGGTCGGCTCGATCGAGTTAAGGGGCCGTCTCCCATGGCGCGACGGCGTTCGACCATCCGGTGTACGCATCGCCAGTGAACTGAGCGATTTCGGGATTGCAGTAGACGGACAACCTTTTCCCGGGCCACATGGTTCTATGTCGGAATACTAAACCCGCGCTGCACTTCTTGGGTTGAAATCTCCTCGTCCGCGCGCTTCATCCCGCCATGCCCAATCCGCCCATCTCCTGCTACATCCGCGCCAAGAACGAGGAGCGCCTGATCGCCGAGGTGATCACGGCCGCGCTGCAGGTGGCGGACGAAGTTGTCGTCATCGATAGCGGCTCAACCGACAAAACTATTTCGCTCAGCGAAGCCGCCGGCGCGCGCGTGGTGCCCTCCCCCTGGCTCGGCGGGGGTAAACAGAAGCGGCTCGGCGAGGACGCGTCCAAGCACAATTGGATGCTCGATCTCGACGCAGACGAGATCATCACGCCGGAGCTCGCGGAAGAGATCCGCGCGTTGTTCGCTGATGGCAAAGAGCCGCCCTTTCCCGTCTACACGTTTGAACTTGTCACCAAGCCGCCCGTGGGCGAGCCGTGGTGGAATGCAAGCGTGGTGAAGCGCAATCGCTTCTACGATCGCCGGGTCATCCGCGCGCGCGATCATGCCGGCTGGGATCAGCTCGAGATTCCGCCGGGGATGAAGGTCGGCAAATTCAAACACAAGATCCTGCACGTCTCCTTCACTGGGCTGGAGCAACTTCAAGACAAGTTCAACAAGACCTCGTCCTCACGCGCCAAGAACGCCACGCTGAAGTCATTCTGGTACGTCGCGCTGCGCCTGCTCTTCGCGCGGCCGTTCTATTTTCTGAACCATTACGTCCGCCGCGGGCTCTGGCGCGAGGGCTGGTACGGCTTCGCGGTCGCCAACATCGCCGCACACGGCCGCTGGCTCAAAGACGCGAAGATGCTGGAAATCTACCTGCGTCGCCGCGATGAGGCGAAAGCCGGCAAGAATTAGCCGTTCATCCAAAATCAGGGGTGGCGCGTAAGCGGAACCAGCGGCGTCCTACGGCGCTTTAATCCACGGGTTTCTATGCTTACATCAATGCCCATGCCCGAAAAGAACGCCCCCGTGGCCTCGGTTCGCGCCACATCTTCGATAGTCGCCGGCCTCAAGGCGCCTGCGAGCGCCAAGGCTGTTTTGCTGGCGCTGCTGCAGCTGCGAGGCGGGACCGCTTTAGTCACCCTCCCAGACGGGCGCGCACTCGCCTTTGGCGACGGTGCGGGCCCTGAGGTCGATTTCCGGATCAAGGACTTCCGCTTCGCCCGCCGCGTGCTGACCAGCGGTGACATCGGTTTCGCCGAGGGACTGATGGCGGGCGAATGGGAGAGCGACGACCTCTCGGCGCTACTGACGCTGCTTGCCGCAAATGTCGAGCGGTTCACCCGTTTGCTTGAAGGCGGCCCCATCGGCAAGGCAGTGCACTGGCTTCGCCACCTCTCCAACGCAAACACGAAACGCGGAGCGCGTCGTAACATTTTGGCCCACTACGATCTGGGCAACGAGTTCTACAGCGCCTGGCTCGACGCCTCGATGACCTACTCCTCCGCCCGTTTTGATGCGCAGGTGCGCGATCTCGAAGCGGGTCAGCGCGCAAAGTACAAGGCGCTAGCAGAGCATCTGGAGCTGAAGCCAGACGATCATGTCCTGGAAATTGGCTGCGGCTGGGGCGGGTTCGCTGAGTTCGCAGCCCGCGAGTACGGCGCGCGCGTCACCGGCATAACAATTAGCGACGAGCAGCTCGTTTATGCGCGCGCGCGCATGGAGAAGGCTGGCCTGGCGGATCGCGTTGAGATTCGCCGCCAGGATTATCGCGATGTCGAAGGCCAATTCGACAAAGTCGCCTCGATCGAGATGTTTGAGGCGGTAGGCGAAAAGTATTGGCCCGCCTATTTCGGCAAGATCGCCGACGTGCTGAAGCCCGGCGGCAAGGCCGGCTTGCAGATCATCACCATCGACGAGAAGCTGTTCGAGAAATATCGCCGCCGCGCGGATTTCATCCAGCGCTATGTGTTCCCCGGCGGGATGCTCGCCAGCATCGGGCGGCTACAGGAAGAATCCGCAAAGGTCGGTCTCGTTTGGCGCCGTGCAGAGGCGTTCGGGCAGTCCTATGCCGAGACGCTGGCCGAATGGGCGCGGCGCTTCAAGGCCAAGTGGAGCGACATTCGCGCCTTGGGCTTCGACGAGCGCTTCAAGCAGCTTTGGCTGTTCTATCTGAGCTATTGCGAAGCGGGTTTTCGGACCGGCCGCACCAACGTCGTCCAGCTTGAGCTGGCGAAGCCCGCCTAACCTTACGCGACTGCAGTTGAAGCGCGGCGCGCAGCGGCCTAGCGTCCGCGCATGAGCGGTTTGCCTGAAGATCCCCTGGTCTCCCCTGCGTGGCTGAACGAGCGCCTCGACGCGCCCGACATTCGCGTCATCGATGCGACCTGGTTCATGCCAAACGACCCGCGCGACGCCAAGGCGCTCTACGCCGAGCGTCGGATTCCGGGCGCGATCTTCTTCGACATTGACGAGATCGTCGACACTTCCAGCGATCTTCCCCACATGCTGCCGCCGCCAGAAAAGTTCGCGTCGCGCATGAAGAAGGCCGGCGTCGGTGATGGTACGCGCGTTATCATCTACGATAATCACGGCCTGATGAGCGCCGCGCGCGTCTGGTGGACGTTCCGCGTCTTTGGCCACGAGGACGTCGCGGTGCTGGACGGCGGTTTTCCAGCTTGGGAGCGCGCTGGCTACGCGATCGAGACCGGCGCGCCGCGCCAACGCATGGAGCGCCACTTCACGCCGCGTGTGCGCAACGATTTGGTGCGTACGCTTGCCGACGTACAGCGCGCGATCGATGGCGGCAATCGCACGCCCATCCTCGATGCCCGCGCCGCCCCGCGTTTCAATGGCGAGGCGCCCGAACCACGCGCGGGTCTGCGCTCGGGTCATATGCCGGGTGCGCTCAACGTCCCGTTTGGATCGCTGCTTAATGCTGACGGCACGATGAAGGCGGCGGCTGATCTAAAGACGTTGTTCGAGGCGGCAGGCCTCAAGGGCAACGCCGCCCCCATCTGCAGCTGCGGCTCAGGCATTACCGCGGCGGTTCTCGCGCTGGCGCTTGCCCGCACTGGCCGCTGGGACGCGGCCGTCTATGACGGCTCCTGGGCCGAATGGGGCGGGCATCCGGAAACCAAGGTCGTCACCAGCGCCTGAAGCATGGCGACCCCGGCGTGACTCGAACACGCAACCGGCCGCTTAGAAGGCGGCTGCTCTATCCAGTTGAGCTACGGGGTCGGCGCTACGCGTGGGCAGTAGGCATTAGGCAGTCGGCAAGAGGGGTCAAGAGCGTCCAGGCCGCTGAGCATCGACTGCCAACCGCCCATTGCCCACTGCCTCTCAATGAGACCAGGGCTCGCGGCGCTTGAAGGCGAAATTATCGCTATAGGCTCTGATCTGGCGCTTGGGTTCCGGTGTGTCGAAAACCTGGTGCGGAATCGCGTGCTTGCGCGCGAATGCGATGGCCTCTTCCTTGGTGTCGAAGGTCATCCGCACTTGCCCGTTGGTATCAGCGCCGCTGATCCACCCCATGAGCGCGTCCGGGTGCGGCGCATTCGCGAGCTCGAACTCAAGGCGCCACTTCTTGGTGGCCGCCTTGCCAGACTGCATTGCGTTCTTCGCGGGGCGGTAGATTTTCGCCAGCATGCGCGTTGACCTCGTGAGCGGTGGCTACACGCGTGCGGCCGAAATGAAAAGAGCGGCCCGACAGAGCCGCCCTCTCGCATTTCGCCGCAACCGGCTCAGATCGCTTCTTTGAGCGCCTTGCCCGGCCGGAATTTCGGACGCTTGCCCGCCGGCACCACAACCTCTTCGCCGGTCTGCGGATTGCGCGCCTTGCGCTCCTTGGTTTGCGAAACCAGGAACACGCCGAACTGCGGCAAGCGCACTTCGTCACCGCGCTTCAGGGCGGCCGTAAGAGCTTCGAAAACTGCGTTGACGACTTCTTCGCCACGTTGCTTGGACTCGCCGATGCGCTCGGACACGTCTGCAACGAATTCTGCTTTGTTCATGAGGAAATGCCCCTATCCCGCTGGGAGTATTAGCGCGCCGATTCCGGCTGCATCGCGGGCGACGCTAGGGGCATTTGCCCCTAGCGCCAAGCAAAACGCGGCATTGTTGCGTTGCGAAAACGGGTTCCCGAGCCTTAGTGGGGGCGCACGCCCTCGCCACCGTCCCCACCGCCTTCGGCGCGGCGGGTCTCGGCTAGCTCGTCCTCCTCGGACCATTCGATCGGCGTCAGCGGACGCGTAAGCGCGCGCTTCAGCACTTCATCGACAGTCGAGACAGGCACGATTTCGAGGCCGGCTTTCACGTTATCCGGGATGTCTGCGAGATCCTTCTCGTTGTCCTTGGGGATCAGCACCGTCTTCACGCCGCCACGCAGCGCCGCGAGAAGCTTCTCCTTCAGACCGCCGATCGGCAGCACCCGGCCGCGCAACGTGATCTCGCCGGTCATGGCGATATCTTTGCGGATCGGGTTTTGCGTCAGCACCGAGACGATCGCCGTCGCCATCGCCACACCGGCCGATGGGCCGTCCTTCGGCGTCGCGCCTTCCGGAACGTGGACGTGGATGTCGCGTGACCGGAACACGGGCGGCTTCACACCGAACGCGATCGAGCGTGAGCGCACATAAGACGACGCAGCCGAGATCGACTCTTTCATCACGTCACGCAGATTGCCGGTCACAGTCATGGCGCCTTTGCCCGGCATCGCCACCGCTTCAATCGTCAGCAAATCGCCGCCGACTTCAGTCCAAGCAAGGCCCGTCACCACACCGATCTGATCGTCAACGTCGGTTTCGCCGAAACGATATTTCCAGACGCCGGCGTAATCTGGCAGGTTCTTGGCGGTGATATCGACCTTTGTCGCCTTCTTCTGCTCAAGCTCGCGCACTGCCTTGCGGGCCAAATTGCCGATCTCGCGTTCGAGCGAACGGACACCGGCTTCGCGCGTGTAACGGCGGATCAGGTCGCGCAGCGCGTCCTCCGAGACGCTGAACTCGTTCTTCTTGAGGCCATTGTTCTCGTACTGCTTCGGCAGCAGGTGGCGCTTGGCGATCTCAAGCTTTTCATCCTCGGTGTAGCCAGGGATGCGAATGATCTCCATGCGGTCCAACAACGGCTGCGGCATGTTCAAGCTGTTGGCCGTGGTGATGAAGAGCACGTCGGAGAGATCGTAGTCCACCTCGAGATAGTGGTCATTGAATGAGGAGTTCTGCTCCGGGTCCAACACTTCGAGCAAAGCCGCCGCCGGGTCACCGCGATAATCGGCGCCGAGCTTGTCGATTTCGTCGAGCAGGAAGAGTGGGTTGGCGCTCTTGGCCTTCTTCATCGACTGAATGACGCGGCCCGGCATCGAGCCGATATAGGTGCGGCGGTGCCCGCGGATTTCCGCTTCATCTCGCACGCCGCCGAGCGACATGCGCACGAAATCGCGTCCCGTGGCCTTCGCGATCGAACGGCCGAGCGAGGTCTTGCCGACGCCCGGAGGGCCGACGAGGCAAAGGATCGGGCCGCGCAGCTTATTGGTGCGCGCCTGCACCGCGAGATATTCGAGGATTCGGTCTTTGACCTTGTCGAGGCCATAGTGGTCCTCGTCGAGCACCGCTTGTGCCGCATCGATATCCTTTTTGACCTTCTTCTTGTTGCCCCAGGGCAGCGAGAGCAGCCAATCGAGATAATTCCGCACAACCGTCGATTCCGCCGACATCGGCGACATCTGGCGGAGCTTCTTCATCTCCGCTTCGGCCTTGATCTTGGCCTCTTTCGACAGCTTCGTATTCTTGATGCGGTTTTCGAGTTCGGCGATGTCTTCACGGCCTTCGTCGCCGTCGCCCAGCTCGCGCTGGATCGCCTTCATCTGCTCGTTCAAATAATACTCGCGCTGCGTCTTCTCCATCTGACGCTTCACGCGATTGCGGATCTTCCGCTCGACTTGCAGCATCCCGACTTCGCCTTCGATCAGCGTAAGAATGCGCTCGAGGCGTTGCGGCACATCGGCGAGTTCAAGCAGCGCCTGCTTGTCCGGAATCTTGATGCTGAGATGGGCGGCGACGCTATCAGCCAAACGCGACGGCTCGGCGATCTGGCTGACGGATTGCTGCACTTCCGGCTGCGCCTTGCGCGACAGCTTCGTGTAATTGTCCCACTGATCGACAACGGCTCGCGCCACTGCGCGCGCCTCGGCCGTATCGGCGTTCTCGTCCGGCAGCTCCTCTGCTTCCGCTTCGAAGTAGCTGTCGTTCTCATGGAACTTCGTGATTTTCGCGCGGTAGGCGCCTTCGACCAGCACGCGCACGGTGCCGTCCGGCAGCTTCAGCAGTTGCACGACCGTGGCGACGGTGCCCACGGTGAAGATACGATCCGCGCTCGGCTCATCCTCGGACGCGTCCATCTGCGCGGCGAGGAGGATCTGCTTGTCCTTGCGCATCACCTCGTCGAGCGCGCGCACCGATTTCTCGCGGCCCACAAACAGCGGCGCCGCCATCTTCGGATACACGACGATGTCGCGAAGCGGCAGGACGGGGAAAACACGGCTCTCGGCCATTTAGTGCTCCTTTGCCTGACGCCGCGTCTCAAAGAAGCCCGCGGTGTCCCGGCATTAACGGATGAAAATGTGGAAGCGTTCGGGGGCCGCTTCAAGTGTTGGCCAGACACGTCCATGTGGAACGCCGGAGGCCCGAAGGTTCCGCCCGCATTCCAGCGTGGATTGCGGCCGATTCTTCCTAACGTTCAGTTGGGATTCATGTTGCGCAAACGGCCCAAATTCGTCGTTCCGCGCAACGATACATGGGATCAGGGCGCCTCAGCTTCAATGCGCGCCAAAACTTCCGCCGCGTTAGTATTGCTTGGGTCCAGTTCAAGGCTGCGGCGATAGCTTTGGATGCCCTGCTCCCGCTGGCCAGTCGCCAACTGAGCCTCGCCGAGGGCGTCATGGGCGTAGGCGTTGTCCGGATAATAGCGGGCGTTTTCTGAGAATACGCGCAGGGCGTCCTCGAAGCGGCGCTGTTCCAGCAACATGTAGCCCCAGCCGTTGAGGTCGCCTGGGCCGAAGAATCGCGGCGGTTGGCTTTCGCGCAAGGCTCGATACTCGCTCAGCCCGCGCTCAATGCCGCGCTGGCTGGCAATAAGTTTCGCCACCACGACGGGCGAGACTGCCCGCTGCGTGTAGACACTCCACTGCCAATGCACAGCCACGGCGTTCATGAGCGCGGGCATGATCTCTAGACCGTTGTCGGAATTGGTGAGGATCACGATCCCATCGCCGGTCTCGGAATTCATCCGCATGCTGGCGCGGTACCCTTGTGTGCCGCCATTGTGCCAGAACATCCCGTTGTCGTCGCCAAGCATCCAGCCGAGCGCAGAGGACTCGCGCTCCTCCGTCAGCATCCGCACCGCCATGTGCTGCGAGAGCACGCGCGCAGACACTCCACGCCACGCACGCGCCATTTCGATCGCGACCTGTGCGAGATCCGTTGGCGTCGTCCACAAACCCGCCGCCGCCATTTCTGGATGAATGCGCCAGCGCCCTTCCACCACGCCGCCGCCAAAGGTGTGACCACTCGCGGCATCGCGCACAAACCGCGCCGGCAATGGCTGCTCGTACGTGCTGTTGCGCATACTCAACGGCGCAAGAATCCGCCTGCGCATTAAGTCCGGAAATGCCTCGCCGGTCCGCTCGGTGAGAACCAGCTGCACGATCGTATAAGCCGGGCCGCTATAAGCCATCGTTGTTCCCGGCGTCGCCAAGACCCGCGCGGCCTCCGAGTTCGCGGGCGGCGCTCCATCAAGAATCTGTTGAATTGTTGGGAGTTCAGCGTGGGGCGCGTAGCCCTCAAAGCCGCCCGGCGTGATCCCAGAGGTGTGTGACACGAGGCGGCGCAGCGTGACGCGCTCTTGTGTTGTGAACTCGCTGTTGGGGACTCGCCAACTCGTCAGCGCATCGTTGATGTCGCCATCGAGCGAGAGCTGGCCGCGCTCAACCATTTGTAGCGCAGCCATCGCGGTGAGCGGCTTGGCGATTGAGCCCGCCTGTAGCACGGTGTTCGCACTCATCGGTGTTCGCGTGGCGGCATCGGCCACGCCGAACCCGTGCGCCCACACCACTTCATAATCGTCGATCACCGCAACGCTTACGCCCGGAACGGCCAGCGCTTCCATCCACTGGGTCAGCGTCAAACGGAGCGGCACTTCGCCGGCCAGCGAAATCTCCGGCATCGTGTGTTCGATTGCAGCGAGATGAATGTCGCCGTCATCAGCCGGTGCATCAGCTGTTGCGCAGCCAGCGAGCATAAAGAGCGAAAGTAGAACCGTTCGGACGCGGATAAACATAGCCCCCGGCCTATCGGCCGGGGGCTACGGGTTCAAGCCTAGGATCTTTACATCTA
Source organism: Hyphomonadaceae bacterium (assembly GCA_050184605.1). Classification (GTDB taxonomy): domain Bacteria; phylum Pseudomonadota; class Alphaproteobacteria; order Caulobacterales; family Aquidulcibacteraceae; genus Vitreimonas. The sequence continues at coordinate 837,354 of JBFXAE010000001.1, forward strand.
GCCGGCAGCGCCGGCGCCGTCGCGACGCTCGGAGTAGATTTGCAGCGGCTTGGCGCGGCCTTCGACGACATCGGCCGAAACAACCACTTCTTCCACACCGCGCATCGACGGCAGTTCGAACATCGTATCGAGCAGAATGCTCTCGAGGATCGAACGCAGACCGCGCGCGCCAGTCTTGCGCTGGATCGCCTTCTTCGCAATCGCGCTGAGCGCTTCGTTCGGGAACGAGAGCTTCACGTTCTCCATCTCGAACATACGCTGGTACTGCTTCACCAGCGCGTTCTTCGGCTCGGTGAGAATGGTGATCAGAGCCGGCTCATCGAGATCTTCGAGCGTCGCCAGCACCGGCAGACGGCCGACGAATTCCGGGATCAAGCCGAACTTGAGCAAATCATCCGGCTCGATCTGGCGGAGAATTTCGCCAGTGCGGCGATCTTCTTCATCGCGCACCGTCGCGCCGAAGCCGATCGAGGTGCCCTTGCCACGTTGGCTGATGATCTTGTCGAGGCCCGCGAAAGCGCCGCCGCAGATGAACAGGATGTTCGTCGTATCGACTTGCAGGAACTCTTGCTGCGGATGCTTGCGGCCGCCTTGCGGAGGCACCGAGGCAACCGTGCCTTCCATGATCTTCAACAGCGCTTGTTGCACGCCTTCGCCCGACACGTCGCGTGTGATCGAAGGGTTGTCAGACTTGCGCGAAATCTTATCAACTTCGTCGATGTACACGATGCCGCGTTGCGCGCGCTCGACGTTATAGTCGGCAGCCTGTAGCAGCTTCAGAATGATGTTTTCGACGTCTTCACCGACATAACCGGCTTCAGTGAGCGTCGTCGCGTCGGCCATCGTGAACGGCACGTCGATGATGCGCGCCAGTGTTTGCGCCAACAGCGTCTTGCCGCAGCCCGTCGGCCCGATCAGCAGGATGTTGGATTTCGCCAGCTCGACATCGCTATTCTTCGAGGCGTGGTTCAGGCGCTTGTAGTGGTTGTGCACGGCGACAGAGAGCACGCGCTTGGCGTGATCTTGACCCACGACGTAGTCGTCGAGCACGCCCTTGATCTCCTTCGGAGACGGGACGCCTTCCTTCGACTTCACCAGCGAGGTTTTGTGCTCCTCACGGATGATGTCCATGCAGAGTTCGACGCACTCGTCGCAGATGAACACGGTCGGACCCGCGATCAGCTTGCGCACCTCGTGCTGGCTCTTGCCGCAGAACGAGCAATAGAGAGTGTTCTTGGACTCTCCGCTGGTCGTGGCTTTGCTCATACGCGATCCTTCAAGGGGCCTTCTGGGACCAAATATATAAGGACTGAAAGCGGCGGGCTCATGGCCCCCCGAAAGCACCCCTCATAACAGATGGTTGACCACGATCCCTTTCAAAAACGTTGCACCGCCCGGCCGCCCCGGCCGGTGAATACGATCATGCAAGGTTGGGGCCGCAAGCCGCGGTTGCCGCAGCGTTAACTGCATCCGCCTCGCTGGAATGCCCCGAAAACGGCCTCAGCTGGGGGTACCCCCCGGATTTATGCCCAGATGGCCCGCGTTGACCGTCTAATCAACCCGTGTCGCGGCTGCCATAGAACCGGGGGACCGCCTCACCCCTGGAACGCCCATGTCGGCGCCGCTTCCGCCACAGGAATAGTCTTCGTAATTAATTGCCTTCTGAGGCGTTCGCGGGATCGAGGGCCTGAACCATCCGTTCAGCAATGTCGCGGCGCTGCCAGAGATCCGTTGGGGCTGTGCGGCGGGCGTTATATAGGCCGTCAAGATACGCCTCGTCCCATTCCGTCATCGCCGCGGGGACAGGCCCGCCGGAGTCACGCGCCGCGAAGAGATTGAGAATGCTAGGCGTGCCCGTGGTTTCCCCTTGCGGATCCAGCTGCGCGAGCGAGACCATCGCCAGATAGTCGGACAGCGCTTGGAAGGTGACACCGTGGGCCTGGCGCGCATCGACGATAATCAAGACACGCAGGAAATCTTGGCGCGTGGCGCGGCGTAAACGACCTGGCTGCTGCGTCGTACGCATCACAATTGAGCCAGATGTGTCACCCGCCATGGCCTGGCCATCGCTTGAGACTGTTTGATTGACGTGCCACCAGCGCACGGGCGCGCTTGAGGTCGTGAACTCTTCGAGGGGCCCACGGCCAAGCGTATTGACGCCGTTGGTGGAGTAGAACGCGACGAGCGTGCGATACTCGTCGACGATGCCCTCTGCGAGCACGCTCGCGTCGGGCGTCACAAAGATCAGGATATTGGCGCGGCAGCCCGGGCCTTCCGTTCGCAGGCCGACCTGATGCGCCCGCTGCGCGATGCGGTCGGCCATGTATTGCATCTGATGTTGCGGCAGGCCGGCGACGAGCGGGCAAATGGTGCGATCCCAGCGCGCCATTTGCTGTTCGCTGCCAGGAGCTTCTGCCACTTCACCCACGAACGAGCGCACCATTTCTTGCAGGCGCTCGCCGACGACGACGATATCGGGCTCGCTCTGGCTGTCCTGAGCTATTGCGGACGCTGGCGCCCAGACCGCCAATGCAGCTGCCGCGATGAAACGTCGAAGCATGGCTACCCTCATACAAATTGAACCCGCGCCAACTTGCGTCGGCGCGGGATCGAATGCCAGTTACCTTTGTTGATAATCGATAAAAAGGCCGTGACGCGCGACGAGCGTTAGGCCGCGCCCGAGAGCCCACCCTCCGGCAGCTCCCGCTTCTCATAGACGCGATCGACGATGCCGAAGGCCTGAGCTTCTTCGGCGGTCATGAAGTGATCGCGGTCCAGAGTGCGTTCGACCTTCTCGTACGGCTGGCCGGTGTGCTTCACATAGATCTCGTTCAAGCGGCGCTTGGTGGCGATAATGTCTTCGGCGTGACGCTCGATGTCCGAGGCCTGGCCACGGAAGCCGCCCGACGGCTGGTGCACCATAATGCGCGCGTTCGGCAGCGCGATGCGCAAGTTCTTCTCACCCGACGCCAGCAGCAATGAACCCATCGAGGCCGCTTGGCCGATGCAGACCGTGGAAATCGGGCTGCGGATGTATTGCATGGTGTCGTAAATCGCGAGGCCCGAGGTGACGATGCCGCCCGGGCTGTTGATATACATGGCGATTTCGCGCTTCGGGTTCTCGGACTCCAAGAACAGCAGCTGCGCCGTCACCAAGCTCGCCAATCCATCCTCGACACCGCCGGTGACGAAGATGATCCGCTCCTTCAGGAGGCGCGAGAAGATATCGAAGGCGCGCTCGCCGCGGCTGGTCTGCTCGACCACCATCGGAACGAGGTTGGCGTAAGTGGCGATAGGATCGAACGTCTTCATGGGTGCCTTTCGGAGCGCCCGGAATCAAACGATCCCGGCGCGCTTCATATTTGACGCTTGGACGCGCCTCGCAAGCCCCAGCTACTGCACCAAAGCTTAACGGTCAGTCTTCGGCCTTCGCGGCCTTGGTTTTCTTAGCTTTCTTCGGCTTGGAAGCCGCCGGCGGGTCGTCATCGGCGAAGAGTTCGTCGCGGCTGACGGTCTGATTGGTGACGTTAATCAGCTCCATCATGTAGTCGACGACCTTCTCTTCGTAGAGCGGCGCCCGCACCTGGGCGACCAGCTGCGGGTTACGGCGGTAGGCGTCGAACACCTGCTGCTCCTGGCCCGGGAAGTTGCGTGCCTGGTTGGCGATGGCGCGGCCCACCTCTTCGTCCGAAACTTCGAGTTTGTGACGGCGGCCGATTTCCGCGAGCAACAGGCCGAGGCGCACCCGGCGCTCGGCGATGTCGCGATATTCCGCCTTCAAATCGTCTTCCGACTTGCCCTCATCGGCAGGGTCGGCGCGACCTTGCGCTTTGTCCTGCTCGACCTGACGCCAGATCTGATTGAACTCCGCTTCGACCATGCGCGGCGGCAGTTCGAAATCGTGCGTGGCGTCGAGTTGATCGAAGAGCTGGCGCTTCGCCTTGGCGCGCGATTGCTGCTTGTGGTCCGCCTCGATGCGTTCCTTCAGCGCGTCCTTCACAGCGTTGAGGCTGTCGAAGCCGAGCTGCTTGGCCCACTCGTCATCCGGCGCGCCTTCCTTCGGACCGCGCACCGTCTTGATTTTCGTCTCAAACTCAGCGGCTTTGCCCGCGAGGCCCGGCGCTGGGTAGTCCTGCGGGAAGGTAACTTTCAGCGTGCGCTCGTCGCCGGTTTTGGCGCCGACGAGCTGCTCCTCGAAACCAGGAATGAAGCGGTTCGCACCGATAATGACTTCCGCATCAGTGGCTGCACCGCCGTCGAAAGCTTCGCCGTCGATACGGCCGAGGAAGTCGATCACCAACTGATCGCCGTCCGCTGCCGCGCCCGTCTTCTCTTCAAAGCCGCGCTGCGCCTTCGCGAGTTCGTTGAGCGCGTCATTGACCTGCTCTTCCGTCACTTCGGCGGTCGGACGCGTAATCGTGATTGTCTTCAGATCGACCGGCTCGAAGTCCGGCATGATTTCAAGCGAAAGCTCAAACTTGAGGTCTTCGCCCCCGGCCATAACTTTGCTCATGTCGCTCTTCACATCGAGCGACGGCTCGGAGGCGGCGCGCACATTGGCGAGGCCTTCCTTGGTCGAGTTCTGGACAGCCTCGTTGATGATGTCCTGCATCATGCCGGGGCCGTACACCTTCTTGATATGGCTCGCTGGCACCTTGCCCGGACGGAAGCCATTGATGCGCACGCGCGGCTGCACTTCCGCGATCTTGGCGTTGAGTTTTTGCTGCAAGTCAGCCGCCGGAATGACGACATCGTAAACGCGCAGAAGACCTTCGGACCGGCTCTCGGTGAGCTGCATAAGACGTGCTTTCGACATGCGCGCCGGGGCTGCAAATCTCCTGCCGCGGCGCTGAATTCAGGAAAGGCGGGCTTATGGCACTAGGCCCGGGCAGAGTCCACGGCCCGGGCGGGCGGCAAAGTGGACCTCGGCCGGAAGCCTTCTTTGGGGGCCAGAGTCGAGATCATGATTTTCGCCAGTTTTCCCGGATTGCCCTGGCGGTCGCCCTACGCACCTTCCGCTCCTCGGTTCGCCTAAACACTACACGTCGCTTCGCCACCTCTAGGGCTCGTTCGACCTCGGCCCTCGTGGCCGAAAGCCACTCGGCTAAGTCTTCTCCTTGGGCATCCAGTTCATCCTGAGATAGCTTTTGGATGTACTCCGCGAGGTGCGCGGCACGGAGCAACGGAAGTGAGACCGTTGGCTTCTTTACATGCGCGGCGGCCAGAGCACGCATGGCAGTCGCCATGATCGCCATCTCATCGATGCCGGTTTCGTGCGGTTGCCACTCCGGCCCGTCGGCTGCCTCCAGCGCATACTGCTCAAGGTCTTCGATAAGGGTGATCGCCTCCTGGATTTCCTGTTCTTGCTCGCGAAGATGCTGGGTGTTCGCCCGATAGAGTTCCCAGATGAACGCACCGAGCGCGAGGGCGAGCGCCACAACCGAGAGGGTGCCTTGGTTTGCCTCTAGGATTGGAGACCATGGTTGGATCACGGGTCGCCCCAAAAGCGAAGGATGGTGCGGACGCCGGGACTCGAACCCGGACGCCTTGCGGCGCTGGAACCTAAATCCAGTGCGTCTACCAGTTCCGCCACGTCCGCTGGATGGCGCGTGCTCTAGGGGGTGCGGAAGCGGGCGTCCAGCGCCCGCCCGCTTAATTCCAGCCGCTTGAGGACGCTTCCGCCGCGACTTCATTGGTCGGGCGGGCTATCAGGCCGTTCTGCGTGATCCGCACCTCATAGCGGGCGCCTTCGGCCATCGGCATGTAGGCGCCAGAGCCGTAGAGCGTGTCCACCAGCGGGGCGTAGCGGCTGTATTCGCGCGCCAGCGGCCACAGATCGATGCCGGACTGGCGGGTCGGGCGGATATCGTAGGCGCTGCGTTCCGCGTTCAGCTCTTGCTGGGTGTCTGTGTAGCGGCCGGAAAAGCGGTCGAGGCGATACTGAGAATCCAAGCCCAGGACGTTGGCCCACGGCTTCCAACGGAGCACACGCGCTTCCATACGCCACTCGTCGCCATGAACCTCAAATACGCGAGTGATGCCTTCCGGGTCCTGCTCGGTCGGAGGCTCAATCACCGTCGCTTCGAAAAGCTGCGGGCCTTTTTGGGTGATCTCGATGGTCGCCACCGGACGCTCATAGGTTAGCCGGTGGTAGCTCTGCACGTTGAGGCCCAACAGAGCCACGATCGCGCCGATGCCGAGGAGCACCGCGCCGCCGAGGACGCCGCGCCCACCCTTGACCGGCCGGCCACGGAACATCCAGCCGAGGCCGCTCAGCGCGAACGCCAAGCCGATCACGGCCACGAAGCCCGGAATGATCCACCACCACCAAACCATAATTCTTCCCCCTCACGGAGCGATCGTGTGTCCCAATCTCAAGGGTTAACGCAAAAACTGGGCCCAAAACAGGTCCGATCAACCCAGTGGCGTCCGCTTCAGGTGTTCCGGCGCCAATGCATTGAATACATGTGGTAAAATGTCGGGGAGTTCGTCCGCGGTCAGGCCCGGACCGGCGTGCTCGCCGGCGCGGCCGTGCAGCCATGCGGCAGCGGAGGCAGCTTCAAAGCTTGCCATGCCCTGCGCGATCAGGCCCGCGATGAGCCCAGCCAAAACATCCCCCGACCCCGCCGTCGCCAAGAATGGCGTACCCGTCGTGTTGACGATTGCGCGGCCGTCAGGCGCGGCGATCACGGTGGACGGTCCCTTGAGTAGTACAACACAGCGCGCATAAGCCGCCGCCGTGCGCGCAGCATCGATTGGGCTCTGCGTATTGCTCCAAATGCCCGGAAACGCGCGTCGAAATTCACCGACATGCGGCGTCATAACGTCGTGCGCGTCGAGACCGTGCGTGAGCGGCGCGAGCAAAGTGATCGCGTCCGCGTCGAGCACGAGCGGGCAGCGCGGCTGTGTATTCATCGCGGCCAACAAGCACTTGTAGTGCGCGTCACTCGTTCCGAAGGCCGGTCCAATCACCATTGCCTGCGCTGTGCGTGCGGCTTCGGCATAGCTTGCTTCGGCCTCCGCTTCGCGCAGCATAATCGCGGTCAACTGCGCCGCGTTCTCGGTCAACGCATCTGCCGGAGAGAGCACCGTCACCAAGCCCGCACCGGCACGCAGCGCCGAGCGCGCTGATAGACGCGCCGCGCCGGTGCGCGTGTGACCGCCGCTGGCGACAATCACATGCCCGCGCTCATGCTTATGCGCATCGGTCTCTGGCCAGGGGATCCCCCACAAACTCGGGTCGTTCTCATGGAGCGAGATGTTCTGCGCAGAGACAACAGAGCCCGGCGCGCCGATGTTGGCGACGACAACCTCGCCGCACCACTCGCGGCCCGGCATCAATACATGCGCAGGCTTTTTGCGTACGAACGTCACGGTAAGCGCGGCGTGAAAACAATCCTCTCCAGCGGGCTGCCCTGAGTCCCCCAACAAACCGCTGGGCACATCCACGGCCACGATGCGCTGCGGGAACTGCGCGGAAAACCGCGCCAAACGCGCCACGTCACCTTGCAAGGGTTTCGACAAGCCCGCGCCAAACAGTGCGTCGACAAACAAGTCGGCCATCGGGTTGTCTTCGCCGAGCACATACACGTCGCCGCCGAACGCTTGCGCGGCGTCTGCAGCATCGCCCCTGAGCGTCTCGCGCGGCGCCAGCGTTTCCACCCAAACCGGCCAACCCATTTCGCGCAGCGCGCGCGCCGCGACCCAGCCGTCACCGCCATTGTTGCCCGGCCCACACAAAACCGCCGTTGGCTGCTGCGGAAAGCGCTGCACGATCGCTTCCGCCACAGCGCGGCCAGCATTCTCCATGAGAGCGCGCGTCGGCACGCCAGCCGCGGCGCTCCCTTCATCGATGGCGCGCATCTCTTCGACGGTGATGATCTCGTGGCTCAACGCACTTCGCCTCGCACCATGCTTTCCCCGTGACGCACCAGCACCAGCTTGCCGTCGCGCCGCTCGAACTCGGTGATCGAGGCATAACCGGGCGTGCAAACGATCGTCTCGTCGCTGCCGATAGCTACGCTTGCAAGCGCGTTGATCGCGATGAAGTGAGAGAAGATCGCCGTGTCGCGCTCAAACTCCAGCACGCATGCAATGACGCTGTCGCGCCACTGACGCAATGCCGGATCAACCGCGCTCCATTTGCGGCGCTGCACACCGGAGTCCCAGGGAAAATTCTCCCGCAACCATGAGCGCCTATCGCTCACGCCCGCGGGCGCGACGACTTCGCTCACCCGGCGCTCGATGGCGCTCTGCGACAGTATTTGCTCCGCATAACACTGGGCGGTTTCCAGGCAGCGTTTCATGGGCGACGAAACCACGTCAAAGGCGCCGATCTCAGCGAGCTGTCTCGCCGCGATGCGCGCCTGCTCCCGCCCGGCTTCGGAGAGGCCAGGATCGTCGACCCCCCCGCCCCAGGCCGCCTCGGGCTCACCATGTCGGATGAGAAACAAACGTGTCATGCCACGAACCTTAGGCTACCGCCGGAGCTGCGCCAGCCGATTGAATGAGCACCGGCGCCTCCGAATGAGGCGCCATCGCTCCCCTCCCCGACACCCGCAGCGGGTTAACTTCCAGACTCATGCCCGGCGGTCCATGAGGGGCCGAAATCGCGACAACGCCATGTGGATTAAAGGGGTGCTGCGGTGAAGAAAATTGAAGCCATCATCAAGCCGTTCAAATTGGATGACGTCAAAGAGGCGCTCCAGGAAATTGGACTGCAGGGCATGACCGTCGTCGAGGCCAAAGGCTTCGGCCGCCAGAAGGGGCACACCGAACTATATCGCGGCGCCGAGTATGTCGTTGATTTTCTGCCCAAGCTGAAAGTCGAAGTCGTGGTCTCCGACGACCAAGTCGACGGCGCGCTGGAGGCCATCCAGAAGGCCGCCAAGACCGGCAAGATCGGCGACGGCAAGATCTTCGTGCTCGATGTCAGCAATGTCGTGCGTATCCGCACTGGCGAAACCGGCGCCGCAGCGGTCTGATCGCGGGCTAGCGCCACTGATTCTAGGCGCCGCCGCGGACCGAGACGCGCGCGCACGCCGGACTACATCAACAAAAAAGCTCGGGGGAGTTTCCGATGTCAGAAGAAATTCTGAAGCTGATTAAGGACAAGGAAGTCCAGTACGTTGACCTCCGGTTCAACGATCTGCGCGGCAAGATGCAACACGTCACCTTCGACGTGTCGATGATCGACAAGGACATCTTCACCGAAGGCACGATGTTCGACGGTTCATCCATCGCCGGCTGGAAGGCGATCAATGAGTCCGACATGGTTATGCGCCCTGACCCCAAAGGCGCGCACATCGATCCGTTCTATCAGCAGACCACGCTCGCGCTGTTCTGCGACATTCTTGAGCCAGGCACGCTGCAGCCCTACTCGCGCTGTCCGCGCGGCATCGCGAAGAAGGCGGAAGCATATGTAAAATCTTCGGGCGCGGGCGACGTTGCCTATTTCGGCCCGGAAGCTGAGTTCTTCGTGTTCGACGACGTGCGTTGGAGCACGGACCCGAACAACACCGGCTACTCGTTCGACTCAACCGAACTGCCGTTCAACACCAACCGCGCCTATGAGGGCGGCAATCTCGGTCACCGTCCGGGCCCGAAGGGCGGCTACTTTCCGGTGCCGCCGATCGACTCGCTGCAAGACATGCGCGGCGAGATGCTGGAAATCATGGGCCAGCTCGGCCTCAATCCCGAAAAGCATCACCACGAGGTCGCGCCCGCCCAGCACGAACTTGGCCTCAAGTTCAACACGCTGACGACGATGGCCGACAACATGAACTTGTATAAGTACGTCATCCACCAAGTGGCTGCATCGTACGGCAAGTCAGCGACGTTCATGCCGAAGCCCTACTTCAAAGACAACGGCTCGGGCATGCACGTCCACATGTCGATCTGGAAGGGCAATAACAACACCTTCGCCGGCGATCGCTACGCCGATCTCAGCGAAAATTGCCTCTACTACATCGGCGGCATCATCAAGCACGCGAAGGCGATCAACGCGTTCTCGAACTCGACGACCAACTCATACAAGCGTCTTGTGCCTGGCTACGAAGCGCCGGTTCTGCTCGCCTATTCTGCGCGCAACCGTTCCGCTTCTTGCCGCATTCCGCACGGCACCGGCGCCAAGGCCAAGCGCGTGGAAGTCCGCTTCCCCGATCCAGCCGGCAACATGTACCTGACATACGTCGCGCTGCTCATGGCCGGTCTCGACGGCATCGAGAAAAAGATCCATCCGGGCGAGCCGCTGGACAAGAACCTCTACGATCTGCCGCCGGAAGAACTGAAGGACGTCCCGACTGTCTCGGCCTCGCTGCGTGAAGCGCTCACGTCGCTCGATCGCGACCGCGACTTCCTGCTGAAGGGCGGCGTCATGAGCGACGATCTCATCGACGCCTACATCGACTTGAAAAAGGAAGAGCTCGATCGCTTCGAAACCCACCCGCACCCGGTGGAGTTCGACATGTACTACAAGGCGTAATCACCACGCCGCAAAAAGACGAAGGGCCGGAGAGCAATCTCCGGCCCTTTTTTGTGCGCTGAAAAGCCGTTAGCGGCGCGAACGCGCGGGCCGCGCCTGGAAGATGTCGATCTGCGCCTGAAACGCTGCGGCGCGCGCCGTGTTCTCCGCCTGGGCGGCGCGGTACTCATCTGCCCGCGCTTGCGCTTGCAAGCGCAATGCGTCTGCTTCCGCGCGGCGACAATCAAGCGTTGCTTGTTCGGTCACGCGCCAAGCTTCGAACGCGGCCGCGGCGGCGGCCATCTGCGCTTGTGTCGCCGTTGCGCCATCCGGCGGCGCCGGAGACTGAACGAATGCGGGACAGGCCGACCCCGGAATCGCAGGCGCCGTCGTGGTTTCCTGCGCCTGTGCGCTCGCCGCGACCGCTGCAAACATCGCCGCCGCCAAGATCAATCTCATCACGCCTACTCCAAACTGGGTGTCCCTGAGGCGGCAACCTACGGACCTCCCCCGGCGCAAAGCAAGCGGGCCAGAGCATAAGCCCTGGCCCGCTGCGCTTCACATTCTGCTGAAGCTTTAGAAGTTGAAGGAGGCGCCGAGCGAAATCGCATCCGCGTCGTTGTCGCCTTCAAAGCGCGTATAGTCGGCGCGAATGCCAACGTTCTGGGTCACGTTCCAGCCCAGACCCGCGCCATAGGAAAGGCCGCTATCGTCCGTGTCGCCGAGCGGCGTGTCGACTTCAGCCTGGGCATAGCCGACGCGTCCGTGCGCCGAAAAACCCGACGATCCGAACGGGATGATGCCGACGGCATAGGCGCCGACTGCGTGGTTGAGTTCCACGCCCGCATCATCATCAACACCCACCGAGCCTTCGCCTTCAACCGCGAAATTCGGGCTGAAGCGGTAGCCTAATCGGCCTGTAGCGCCGCCGACTTCGGCGCCGTCCAAATCGAACTGCGTGTACGCCGCGCCGGCGTACCATTCCGCGTGCGCAACACTTGGAATGGCCATGAGCGCCGTAGCGGCCACTGCGGCCATCATTGCGAACTTTTTCATGCTTGCTGCTCCTCGTCTTATTCTAGAGAGCGGCCCCCGCATGCCGTTGACTGGTGCCAAACGGCGAGGACGTGGCGTTGTTTCGTTAGAAGCTGCCATTCGCTGCCCGGCCAGCCAGCGCGTGACCTTTGAGACACTAAATTCCCCTACAATGGGTCATTTACTCCCCGGATACCGAACTCTGTTCGGTTCATCGGCAGCCCGAAGCATTGATGGAGGCGCGCAAAGCGCCTTAAGGATCGTCCATGGCGCAAGCGCAGAAGAAATCTTCGATGCCCAAAGACGGCGATAATTTGTGGGACGGCAGTTTGTTCGGCGAGAGCGATCCGCCGCCCGCCGCCGCGAAAGACGCCTACACCGCAAAAGATATCGAGGTTCTCGAAGGCCTCGAACCGGTTCGGAAGCGGCCGGGCATGTACATCGGCGGCGTCGATGAGCGCGCGCTGCACCACCTCTTCGCCGAAGTGCTCGATAACTCGATGGACGAAGCCGTCGCCGGCTTTGCTGATCGTATCGAGGTCGAACTCGAAGCCGATGGCACGCTGCGCGTGACCGATAACGGCCGCGGCATGCCTGTCGATCCGCACCCGAAGTTTCCGAAGAAATCCGCGCTCGAAATCATCATGACGGTGCTGCACGCGGGCGGAAAGTTTTCGGGCAAGGTCTATCACACGTCAGGCGGTCTGCACGGCGTCGGCGTCTCGGTCGTCAACGCACTCTCCGACAAAGTCGAGGTCGAAGTCGCGCGCGATCGCAAACTCTATCGCCAAACCTTCTCGCGCGGTACGCCGACATCCAAGCTCGTGGAAGTCGGCCCCGCCCACAATCGCCGCGGCACCACCGTGCGCTTCCATCCAGACGCGGAGATTTTCGGCAAAGGCGCCGCCTTCAAGCCCGCGCGTCTTTTCCAAATGGCGCGCTCGAAAGCGTACCTGCAGCGTGGCACGCAGATCCGGTGGAAGTGCGCCCCTGAACTGATCAAAGACGAAACGCCTGCCGAAGCGGTGCTGCACTTCCCGAACGGCTTGGCGGACTTCCTCGGTGAACTCACCAGGTCGAAGCGCAACGTCGTCGCTGAGCCTTTTGCGGGACGCAGCGAGAAAGATGGGCCGCACGGCCGGGTCGAATGGGCGATCACTTGGGTGAGTGACGGCTTCGGCGAAGCCGACGGCTTCCTCCGCTCCTATTGCAACACCGTCTACACGCCGGACGGCGGCTTTCACGAAGCCGGCTTCCGCGCGGCAATCGCAAAGGGCCTCCGTGCCTACGCGGAGCTCCGCAACAACAAGAAGGCCGCCATCATCACGCAAGAGGACGTGATGAACACCGGCGCGGGTCTCGTTTCGGTGTTCATCCGCGAACCGCAGTTTGAGGGCCAAACCAAGGGCCGGCTCGTTTCGACGGAAGCGGCGAAGATCGTTGAAAGCGCCGTGCGCGACCCGTTCGATCATTGGCTCGCGGCGAACACGCAGGAAGCCACGCGGCTGCTCGAATGGTGCATTCAGCAAGCCGAAGACCGCATGCGCCGGCGCAAGGAGAAGGAAGTCTCCCGCCAAAGCGCAACGCGTAAGCTGCGCCTGCCCGGCAAGCTCGCCGATTGCTCGCGCGCCGGAGAGAAGGACACCGAGATCTTCCTGGTCGAAGGCGACAGCGCCGGCGGCTCCGCCAAGCAAGCGCGCAATCGCGAGACGCAAGCCATCCTGCCGCTGCGCGGCAAGATCCTGAACGTCGCCAGCGCCGGCGCCGAGAAGATGAGCGGCAACCAAGAACTCGCCGATCTCGCCCTCGCTCTCGGCGTGCAGATGGGCGCGAAGTTCAAGCTCGATGATCTCCGCTACGAGCGCGTGATCATCATGACCGACGCCGACGTCGACGGCGCCCACATCGCCTCCCTGCTGATCACCTACTTCCACAAGCAGATGCCGCAGCTCATTCGCGCGGGCCGCCTCTTCCTCGCCATGCCGCCGCTCTATCGCATCACCGCCGGCAAAGAGAGCATCTACGCCCGCGACGACGCGCACAAAGAAGCGCTGCTCAACGGCGAGTTCAAAGGCCGCAAAACCGAGATCTCACGCTTCAAAGGCCTCGGCGAAATGATGCCGGCCGATTTGAAAGACACGACCATGAACCCCGCCACCCGCACCCTCGCGCGCGTGGTCCTCGACGAAAGCGGCGCGCCGGATTTCGAAGTCCTGATCGAAACACTGATGGGCAAAAAAGCCGAGAAGCGCTTCGACTACATCCAAGCGAACGCGAAGTTCGTTGAGGACGTGGACGTTTAGGGCCGCAACCGATTGAGGCGATCAATATCAGCCTGCTCTAAGTTCGCACGACCCGCGCGTCTCGTCTTGCGATCAATTTCGAGCGCTGCTTCCACATACTCGGCAGCAGCACTGCTTAGGTAGCCGGAGTTCCGCAACTCCGTCACCGACTCTGACAATATCCACCCGCGAACACGTTGCACTCCCTGAGCGTTGTGCCTCGCGTGCAGCGTCGCCGCTTCGTCGAACAGCGACTTTGCGCGCTCCAAGTGGTCGGAGAGTTCTGAGACCAGATCGGCACCTTGGATTTGCCCCGGGCCACTCGTGGGAGCGGTCACCCGTTTCAACCGAGCTTCAACGTCGGCGAGTTGGCTGGTCGTTTGGTCAATTGCAGATGCGGCGTCGGAGATCAGGTCCTTCGAGGACTCGAATAGCTCACGACTCTTGGCCATATTGTTCGCCAGCGCTTGAAGCGCATCTACTTGGCCTGGGAGTTCACTGAGAAACGCGCGAAGCGCCAGAAGCTGTCCAACCACTCGGACGCCGCCCAAAATGATCACCGCTAGTATTGGAACGGCGATCAAGACCGTCACAAACGGCCATGCCAGGTTCTGAAGCGACTGGCTGGTGATCCCTTCGGGTGTCACGGAAAGCGCTAACCAGAACACCGTCGAACACAGCGCCACCCAGCCCGCCAAGAGAACAAACGCCGCAAACGTTGCTAACGCGCCGAGAATGATGCGCATGGCTCAAGCCTCCCCCACGAGCACCATGCCAAACATTGACTTTTTCCACAAATCCCCCCATTTCCGCGCTGTCCGTTGTGCGCGCCCTGGGGCGTGCTCGCTCCTGCTGGACGCCCGCCTATCTCAATTCGGAGACGCGTGGCCGATAGCGCCAACCAAGCGGCCTGCCGGTTTCGCGCCTCGCGCGAGCCAAGCGGCCCCCAAGTGAGATTGAATGTCCTCCGAAAATTCCGCGCCCGAGAGCGCACAAGAACCACAACCGCAAATCACCTTCGACGATCTCGGCCTTTCCGAAAACACGCTCCGCGCGGTGAAAGAGACCGGCTACAACACGCCGACGCCGATCCAAGCGCAAGCGATCCCCGAAGTGCTGAAAGGCCGAGACATTCTCGGCATCGCTCAAACCGGCACCGGCAAGACCGCCGCCTTCACGCTGCCGATGATCGACATCCTAGCTGCCGGCCGCGCCCGCGCGCGCATGCCGCGCACGCTCATCCTCGAGCCGACGCGCGAGCTCGCCGCGCAGGTCGCCGAAGGCTTCGATAAATACGGCAAGTACCAGAAGCTCACCAAAGCGCTGCTGATCGGCGGCGTCTCCTTCGGCGACCAGGACGCACTGCTCGCACGCGGCGTCGACGTGCTGATCGCAACGCCCGGCCGCCTGCTCGATCACTTCGAGCGCGGCAAGCTCCTGCTCACTGGCGTGCAAGTCATGGTCGTCGACGAAGCCGACCGCATGCTCGACATGGGTTTCATCCCTGACATCGAGCGCATCTTCAAACTGACGCCATTCACACGCCAGACGCTGTTCTTCTCGGCCACCATGCCGCCGGAAATCACGCGCCTCACCGAGCAATTTCTCTCCAGCCCGAAGCGCATCGAAGCCTCGCGCCCCGCCACCACGGCGAACACGATCACGCAGAAAGTCGTGATGCTTCCCGGCGGCGATCCGCGTACGCGGCGCGCCGCGCTGCGCGCAACCATCAACGCCAGCGGCGAAGTAAAGAACGGCATCATCTTCTGCAATCGCAAGACAGACGTCGACGTCGTCGCGCTTTCGCTGAAGCGCCACGGCTACAATGCCGCCCCGCTCCATGGCGATCTCGATCAATCGCTGCGCATGAAAACGCTCGACCGCTTCCGCACCAATGATCTGCAATATCTGGTGGCCTCAGACGTCGCCGCGCGCGGTCTTGACATTCCCGACGTCAGCCACGTCTTCAATTACGAGCCGCCACGCCACGCCGAAGACTACGTCCACCGCATCGGCCGCACCGGCCGTGCCGGCCGCCTCGGCGCCTCCTTCACGCTCGTGGGCCCCGGCGACAAAAAGAGCTGGGACGCGATCGAAAAGCTCACCGGTAAGACGATCGAGAAAGCCGAGATCGAAGGCCTCCCCGAAGCCGCGCTTGGCGATCCGCGTGACAGCGGCGGCCGCGGGCGTCGCGCCGAGGAGCTCAAGAAAGAGCACGCGCGCCGCCTCTCCGAGAAGAAGCAGAAATATGTGAAGCGCGACGAAGATCGCCCGACTGCGTCCACCGAACCGATTCAGCGTAGCGACAGCAATGCGGAGCCAAAACGCGAAAACCGTCCGCGCCGCAGCGATCGCCCGCGTAGCGAAGAGCGCCGCCCACAGCGCGAAGACAACGGCCCCGCCGTCACCGGCTTCGGCGACAGCACGCCGGCGTTCCTGCGGCCGAAGAAGTAGAGACCCGCACTATCGCGAGCCCTGAGCCGTCGCAGGGAGGACGCAGCGCGCCCACCGGCCTTCGACAAGCTCAGGCCTCGATTCTGATCAAGGCTTCAGCCGCGCCGCCATCTGCTTGCGGAAGGCTGCGCCATACGGCGGTCGCAGCATCGCCAACAGTTCTGACGAAATCTGGCGATAGATCGCCTTCTCGTGGCTGAACTCAATGAAGCCGCGATGGCCGTGATAGGCGCCCATGCCGGATGGGCCGACACCGCCGAACGGCAGCTCATCCATGGCGAAGTGGAAGATCACGTCATTGATCGTCACGCCGCCCGAGTGCGTGCGCTCAAGCAGCGCTTCGCTTTCGGCGCTGTCTTCACCGAAATAGTAGAGCGCCAATGGTCGTGGCCGCGCATTGATCTCGGAGATGGCCGCATCAACAGACTCCACCGTTCGCACCGGCAATACGGGACCGAAGATTTCCTCCTTCATCACCTGCATATCGTCCGTCGCGTTCAAGATGATCGTGGGCGGGATTTTGCGGTGCTCTTGCTGGCTGAAATCCTCGTTGGCGGGATTGATGGTGACGATCTCGCCGCCCTTGGCCTTCGCGTCGGCGATCAAACCAGAGATGCGATCATAGTGACGCTGATTGATGATCGAGGTGTAATCGGCGTTGTCCTTCAGCGTCGGGTACATCTTCGCGACCGCCGCTTTCGAAGCCGCCACAAACTCGGGCACGCTTTCCTTTGGCGCCAACACATAGTCCGGCGCCAAGCAGATTTGGCCGGCGTTCATCGTCTTGCCGGTCATCACGCGCGCCGCAGTCTTGGTCAAATCAGCGCTCTTACCGATAATGACCGGCGACTTGCCGCCCAGTTCCAACGTGACTGGCACCAGATTGTCAGCCGCTGCGCGCATTACGTGACGCCCGACATTCGTCGCGCCGGTGAAGATCAGATGATCGAATGCGAGCCCGGCAAATGCGGCGCCCACGTCCGGCCCGCCTTGGATCACGGCGAGTTCGTCCTCATCGAAATAGAGATCGATCGTCTGCGCCATGAGCGCTGACACCGCCGGCGTGAACTCGGACGGTTTGAGCATAACCCGATTGCCTGCGGCGAACGCCCCGGCGATCGCATCGAACGCAAGCGACACCGGAAAATTCCACGGCGAGATCACGCCGACGACGCCTTTGGGCTGGTAACGCACTTCGGCGCGCGCGCCAAAAAGTCCTAGCGCGGCCGGAGTCACGCCACGCTTCTGCGGCGCCATCCACTTCTCAAGATTTGCGCGCGCCTGCTTGAGCGGTCCTATCGCTCCCGAAATATCCGTGAACAGCGACATGTCACGCGAGCGAGCGCCAAAATCCTCGTTCAGCGCATCCAGGAACTCATCCTTGTGGGCCAGCACCAGATTGATGGCTCGCGTCAGCCTGTCCTTGCGCAATCTCGCGTCCGGCGGGCCCTTGCTCGTCTGCAGCCGCTTCTGCAGCTCCAGAATCGCGACCATTTTGGATTTGGTCTCTTCGATCGACGGCTGAACGGGCCGGTTCATTTCGCGCCTCCCAAGGCCTTTGGCTTATGTCTACCGCTTACCGTGGACGTAAGCGCAACTACTCATTTTTTATCGATGGTGAGCGGCATTTACCACTCGTCCATATCCTGCCCGCTAGCGTCGCTGAGATTGCAGATTCTGCGGGTTTTGCGTGACTGACCAAGATATCCTGATGCAGGGCCCCGGCGGCGCTAATGTCGCTTTGGAGACGCTCGATCTCATGCGCCTTCACGGGGTGCCGCCCACCAGCGCAAATTATGAGGTTTGGTTGGCCTATCGGCTCGGGCGCAATCAGCAGCTGCGCGAGGCCATCGATTCTCGGATCGGCGCGGGCACTGTTTTTACCGCGGAGGAGAACGCACAGCTCCACGAACAATTCTTCACCGACCTCGGCGCTTCAGCCCAAATCGTGCTGGCTGGTGAAAAGATCGCCCGCGACCTCGGGCATGTTGTCTCGTTCCTCAGGGAAGCTGAGAGCAAGAGTGGCGATTACGGGCGCACACTCGAAAGCGCCGCGACCGATTTGAACAAGGGGCTTGGCCCCGAGCAGATTCGTCAGATCGTATCGAGCCTCGCGGCGGCGACGCTCGACATGGCCAATCACAATCAGACCCTCAACGAGCAGCTGAAGAAGTCGACGGCGGAAATCGACACGCTGCGCTCAAGCCTCGAATCCGTGCGCATGGAGTCGCTGACCGACAGCCTGACCGGCCTCGCCAACCGCAGGATGTTCGACGAAACGCTGCGTATGCGCATCGAAGAAGCCAAGGCGCAGCGCACCGAGCTTTCGCTGCTTCTGTGCGACATCGATTATTTCAAGCGCTTTAACGACACCTGGGGCCATCACACCGGCGATCAGATCCTTCGTTTCCTGGCGAGCGCCCTGCAGGCGCATGCACGGCCAGACTTCCTCGTCGCCCGTTACGGTGGCGAAGAGTTTGCCGTGATTATGCCGCGCATGAGCGCACGCGTCGCGCAGCAGACGGCCGAAGCGCTGCGTGAGGCCATTCAGGCGAAGCGCCTACGCCGCCGCTCGACGAATGAGGATCTGGGACAAGTGACGGTGTCCATCGGCATCGCGCGCCTTCAATCAGGCGACACGCCAGCGGGCCTCGTCGAGCGCGCGGACGCCTGCCTCTACGCTTCGAAACGCAACGGCCGCAATCAAACGACCACGGACGCCACGCCGGTGCTTTACGTGGCTTAGGCTGACGTTCCGGCAGCGTATCCCCGGCCCCACGACTTCGTTTAGACTGCTCTCAGCGCTCAGGCGTGGGAGAGAATAATGGCTAAAGCCAAGTATGAACTGCAGGACGGCGTCGCGCTCATCACCCTGTCGGATCCGGCGACGCTGAACGCGATCTCCGTAGAAATGACGGAAGAGTTGAACGTCCTTTTTGATCGCGCCTCCAGCGAGGCGCGCTGCATCATCTTGACAGGCGAAGGTCGCGGCTTTTCGTCCGGCGCCAACCTCGCCAGCGGCGCACCGCCCCTCGCCGATGATGGCCAACCCGATCTCGGCGCGCGTCTCGAGCAAACCTTCAATCCATTCGTGAAGAAGCTGCGCGATCTGCCAATCCCGTACGTCACCGCGGTGAACGGCGCCGCAGCCGGCATTGGCTGCTCGTTCGCGTTGCTGGGCGATCTGATTGTTGCGGGCGAGAGCGCCTACTTCCTCCAAGCCTTCCGCCGCATCGGCCTCGTGCCGGATGGCAGCGCCACCTATCACCTGCCGCGCATGATCGGCCGCGCCCGCGCCATGGAGATGATGCTGCTGGGCGAACGCATTCCGGCGAAGCAAGCTTATGAATGGGGCCTCATTAACCGTTGCGTGCCGGATTCCGAATTGTTGCCGACGGCCAAGACGCTCGCCCTCGAACTCGCCAACGGCCCCACGAAAACACTCGGCATGATCCGCCGGCTCGGCTGGGCGTCGTTGGACAATTCCTGGGAGGAGCAAGTTCACGCCGAACGTCAGGCGCAGAAACTCGCCGGCCGCACCGAGGATTTTCGCGAGGGCGTGCAAGCTTTCTTTCAGAAGCGTTCTGCAAACTTCAAAGGCGCTTAACCGCGTTCTGTTAAGCTCATGCCATGCAAGAGGTTGCGTGGCTTCTGGAGCCGATCCGCATCTGGCTCGAAGGCGGAACCTGGGCGGAGATCAAGGCTTCGCAAGGGTTTATCGCGCTTGCCGTCCTCTCCGCCGTGCTTGTCCCCTCGTCGCTCATCGCGGTTGGCATTGGCACGACAGAATGGCGGGAAACGCCATTGGCCCTGTGGTTTGGCGTCGATCCGGCGGACCCGAACGAGGGCTGGGCCGAACGCGCCCGCGATCTCGACAAGGACGGGACGCCAGACTTCTAGCGCTTAGTCTTTCTCGGCTTCTTCACCGCGGCTTTGGCCTTGGCGAACGCTAACGCTTTGCGGCCCCACACCGCCGCTTCTTCGGGATCATCTAGCGCGCTGTCCGGCAGACGCCAGTAACCGAGATCGAGCTTCTCACCGGCGCGCGGCCCACTCTGCGGCACCCACACGAATGGACCGCAGCCCTCAGCGCCAAGCTCAGCCTTCAGCGCGTCATCGACCTTCAAGTAGATCGTGTCGTCCGCAAGCAGCAGAAACATAACGCCATCAGCATAGCCGCCGGCGCCGCCGAACATGCGTTTGATTTGAACGGGGCCGACGCCAGCGAACAGCTCCTTCACGAACTCGTGGAAGCTGTCGCCCGCCACCTCTACGCCTCGGCTTTCGCCGGCACGATGGTGACGCTCTCGCCGCAACCGCAGGCATCGGTCTGGTTGGGATTGCGGAATACGAACTTCGAGGAGAGGCGCGTGGTCTCGTAGTCGATCTCGGAACCCAGCAAGAACAGCACCGCGTCAGCCGCCACCAGGATCTTCACGTCCTTGTCCTCGACCAATTCGTCAAACGGCGCTGGCTCAGCGGCATAGTCGAGCGTGTATTCCATGCCCGCACAGCCGCCATTGACGACGCCGACGCGCAGATAAGGTTTGTCGCTTTTCGCCACGATGTCCTTGACCCGCGCGGCGGCGGCCTCAGTGAGCGTTACGATCTTTGGTCTCGGTCTACGCGTCATGGCCTACAACATGTTCAGTTCGAGCTTGGCTTCATCACTCATGCGCGCCGTCGTCCACGGCGGATCGAACGTCAGATTGACTTTCGCGCCAGTCACGCCGCGCACTTTGCGCGCCGCCGCTTCCACCCATCCCGGCATTTCGCCAGCGACCGGGCAGCCCGGCGCGGTCAACGTCATCTCGATATCGACAAAGCCTTCATCGTTGATGTCGACCTTATAGATGAGCCCGAGCTCATAGATATCAACCGGGATTTCCGGGTCGAATACGGTCTTGAACTGCGCCACCAGGTCATCGGTGATGCGGTCAAGCTCAGCCTTCGGCAGAGCGCTCGGTGGGGGAACGGAACCGTCCATCATCCTCTAACTCAGAAGCTTTCGCGCCTTGTGCAAGGCCTCGACCAGCGCATCGACGTCTTCAAGCCGATTATAACACGCAAAACTCGCCCGCGCCGTCGCGCTTACACCGAGGCGTTGCATCAGCGGCTGCGCACAATGGTGTCCAGCACGGATTGCGACGCCTTGCCGGTCTAGTATCTGCGCCACGTCGTGCGGATGCGCGCCTTCCACCGAGAAGGCCACGATCGCGCCCTTGTCCGGCGCGGCGCCATACAACTTCACCCAATTCAGTTCGCGGAGCGCACTCATTGCCCGGTCGCGCAGCGCCGCTTCATGCGCTTCGATGGCGCTGCGATCTTGAGAACTAAGCCAATCGATCGCCGCCTTCAGGCCAATCGCTTCGATGATCGGCGGCGTTCCCGCCTCGAACCGATGCGGCGGGTCGTTATACGTCACCCGCTCGCGCTCGACGATGTCGATCATCTCGCCGCCGCCTTCGAACGGCGCCATCGCCGCCAGCAGATCGCGCTTGCCATAAAGCACGCCGATGCCGGTCGGCCCATAAAGCTTGTGGCCGGTGAAGGCGTAAAAATCAGCGTCGATCGCTTGCACGTCAACGTGCCCATGCACCGTCGCTTGGCAACCATCGAACAGCACCTTCACGCCTTTAGCATGCGCGATGCGTGCGACCTCGGCGGCTGGCGTCTTGGCGCCGAGTACGTTCGACATATGCGTGATCGCGACCAGCTTCGTGCGCGGACCGATCAAAGCATCCAGCGCCGCCAAATCGATGCCGCCATCGTCATCGATATCGAGCCACTTAAGCACAGCGCCCTTGCGCTCGCGCAGGAAGTGCCAGGGCACGATGTTGGAGTGGTGCTCCATCACCGAAAGCACGATCTCATCGCCGGGCTTCACATCGAGGCCGGCGGCGACAATGTTGATCGCTTGCGTCCCGCCCTTGGTGAAAATGATGCTGTCGGTTGTCGGCGCATTGATGAAGCGCGCCACCGTAGAGCGCGCCGCCTCAAACGCCTCAGTCGTCTCGTTCGCCAGCGTGTGCAAGCCGCGGTGAACGTTGGCGTAGGCGCCGCGCATCTGCGCCGCCATCGCCTCGATCACCGCCTCCGGCTTCTGCGCGCTGGCTGCACTATCGAGATAGACCAAGGCGCGATCGTTGACCGTTCGCCCAAGGATGGCGAACTGCGCGCGGACGGCGTCCACATCGAACGGGCGGACCAGCGGCGCATTCATGAGGACGCTCCCGCCAACCAGTTGCGGATAGACGCCGTAAGCTCATCGCGAAGCGCTTCCGATATCCCCTCCGGAATCGTTTCCGTCAGAAACGCCTCAATCAATAACGCCCGCGCTTCCGCCTCCGGAATCCCGCGCGAGCGCATATAGAAGAGCGCGCGCTCATCCAATCCACCGGCCGTATTGCCGTGCGCGCACTGCACGTCATCGGCATAGATCATCAGTTCCGGCTTCGCGAAGATTTCGGCGCCGTCTTCAAGCAACAGCCCTTGGTGGTGCTGGCGCGCGTCCGTCTTCTGCGCAGCGCGCTCGACGACGATCTTGCCTTGGAACACACCTCGCCCGCCCTTGCGCGCTACGCCCTTGATCAGCTGTCGCGTCACGGCGCCCGGCCCTTTGTGCTCCATTACCGACGTCAGGTCCGCGTGGCGATCAGCATCCGCGAGATACGCGCCATTTAACGTCACCTCAGCGCCTTCGGCTTCCGCCTTCACATGCGTCTCGATCCGCGCAAGTCTCGCGCCGAGGGCCAACACGTATTGCGACAGACGAGCGTTTCGTTCCAAATGAAGTTGCGCCGTCGAAACCAGCACGGCCTTCTCGCTTGCATCCTGGATCACGGTGCGATTGAGCGTTGCACCCGTCTCCACGAACCCTTCGATCAAGACGTTCGTGAAGCCGACTGCCGGACCTTCGTATGTTTCGATCAAATTCAGCGTGCGCCCGGCGCGAACGAGCAGGCCAATGCGCGCGTGACCGCTCGTCGGAGCCGCGTCGCCGATCATTCTAAGCCAGACAGGGCGTTCGTCCTCACCCGCCTCGATGATCGGCATCCACTCGTCCGGTGAAAGCTCCGCGGCCCACGCGCCCAGCTGAGTGGGGTTGCGTGGCTCAACTGCATCAGTCTTTGAGAGAACACGCGGCCCCTTGCGAACATTGCGTTCCGGCCAATGCGCGATGCGTCCGTTTTCAAAGACGATCTCGATCGGCTTCAAGCCACGAAAGAGCTTACCGGCAGGTGGTGCGCTCGTGGGCGCTTGCGCCAAAGGCGGCAGCGCATCACCGACCGCCGCACGCAAATCGGAATACTTCCACGCCTCGTTGCGGCGATTGGGGAGTTCGGCGACCTTCACGCCGCCCTCAGATATTTGTCGTAGCCTTCGCGCTCAAGTTCGAGCGCCAACTCCGGGCCGCCGCTAGTGATAATGCGGCCCTTGGCCAGCACGTGCACGCGATCCGGTTTGATGTAATCGAGCAGCCGCTGATAGTGCGTGATCACCAGCAGCCCGCGATCCGGCGCACGCGCTGCGTTCACGCTCGCCGCGACGATCTTCAGCGCGTCGATATCGAGACCTGAATCCGTTTCATCGAGAATGGCGAACTTTGGTTCGAGCACAGCAAGCTGCAACGCCTCGAACCGCTTCTTCTCACCACCCGAGAAGCCAACGTTCAGCGGACGCTTGAGCATCTCCTGATCGATCTTCAGCGCCTCGGCCTTCTCGCGCAGCAATTTCAGCAAAGCCGGCGCCGGCATCGGCTCTTGGCCGCGCGCCTTGCGCTGCGCATTCAGCGCCGCCTTCAGAAAGGCAATCGCGGAGAGACCCGGGATTTCCACCGGATACTGGAAGGAGAGAAACAGACCCGCCGCCGCGCGCTCTTCCGGCTCGAGCTCGAGCAGATCGACACCGCCAAGCGTGGCTTCGCCCTTTGTCACCTCATAGCCGTCGCGACCACTTAAAGAATAGGCGAGCGTCGATTTACCCGAACCGTTCGGGCCCATGATCGCGTGCGTTTCGCCAGCTGGAACGCTCAGCGTCAGGCCCTTGATGATCTCGGCGCCGCCAACGGCGACATGGAGGTCTTTGACGTCAAACACGCTGCTGCTTGTCCTTCTTGTAGTCCGCCACCGTACGGATCGGATCGCCATTGGCCTTGGCCGTCAGCACGAACCAGGCGCCGGCAACGATCGCGATGCCGGCAAACGCCATCACGCCCATGAACAAGTCGCCGCTTGCGCCGAGCCAGGCAAACGCCACCGCCCCCGCGGTCAGCGCCAGCACGAACACCATGGAAACGGCGTAGCCTTTCCAATTTATCGGCGCGATTGATTGCCGTGAATCGCTCAGCGGGAAACGGCGGGCAAACCAGTATTCACGTTCGCTCATGGGCAGAGCCCCGATGTCCACTGTCCCGCCTCAGCGCCGCGCGCGCATTGTGTGCGGCGATACGCATTCACCGGAAACCAACCATCGGCTTCGCGGCGGAACTCGATGCGGATGTGACCGCCGGAAACCGAATCGTCCTGCAAATCGGTGCGGACGATGTCGGCAATCGCGTCATCGCCATTCTCACGCACGCTAAGGCTCAGGTTAGAGCCTTCAACGACCTCGGGGCCGAGCAACGGCTCAAGAGCTTCCATCACCGCCGGCGCGCCGAAGACACCCACTTCGCTGGGCTCGATTGCCGTGAACGCGCCGTTCGGCGCGCTGAGCAGCGCCGGGTCAACCTGCGCCAGCTCCGCGCGCGGCGCTTCGGGGATTTCCGAAGGCGTGTCGATCGGCGGGGCGGAACCTTCCGCCTCTTGCTGCGGCTGCGGATTGCAGGCAGCGAGCGCAACGACACAAGCAGCCAAAGCATAACGCCACACCCTCATCCGACGCTCCCTTCGAGGCTGACTTCCAAAAGCTTTTGCGCTTCCACCGCAAATTCCATCGGCAACTTCTGCAGCACGTCGCGCACGAAGCCGTTCACCAGCAGCGCCACGGCTTCTTCTTCCGGAATGCCGCGTGAGCGCAGATAAAACAGCTGATCGTCCGAGAGCTTTGTCGTTGTCGCTTCGTGCTCGAACTGCGCGTCGGGCGTACGTGTCTCGACATACGGGACCGTATGCGCCGCGCATTGATCGCCGATCAGGAGCGAGTCACATTGCGTAAAGTTGCGTGCGCCCTTGGCTTTCGCGTGCGCCGAAACCAGACCGCGATAGGCATTGGACGAGCGCCCGGCGGAAATGCCCTTAGAGATAATACGAGAGCGCGTGTTCTTGCCAAGGTGGATCATCTTGGTGCCAGTGTCGGCCTGCTGGCGCCCGTTGGTGACGGCGATCGAGTAGAACTCGCCCGAGCTTTCGTCGCCGCGCAGGATGCAGCTCGGATATTTCCAAGTTATCGCAGAGCCAGTTTCGACCTGGGTCCACGAAATCTTGCTGCGCTTTCCGCGGCAATCGCCGCGCTTAGTCACGAAATTATAGATGCCGCCCTTGCCCTCGGCGTCGCCGGGCCACCAATTCTGGACCGTGGAATACTTGATCTCGGCGTCATCGAGCGCGACGAGCTCAACCACGGCCGCGTGCAGCTGATTTTCATCACGCATCGGCGCCGTGCAGCCCTCCAAATAGGAAACGTACGCGCCTTTGTCGGCGATGATGAGCGTGCGCTCGAACTGGCCAGTGCCCTGCGCGTTCATGCGGAAATAGGTGGAGAGCTCCATCGGGCATCGAACACCCGGCGGCACATAGACGAATGAGCCATCGGAAAAGACAGCGCTGTTCAACGTCGCGAAGAAATTGTCCGATGTCGGCACCACAGAACCGAGGTACTTCTGCACCAGTTCGGGATGCTCGCGCACCGCTTCGCTCATCGAGCAGAAAATTACGCCGGCCTTCGCAAGCTCATCCTTAAAGGTCGTCACAACGCTCACGCTGTCGAACACCGCGTCCACTGCCACGCGCGGCGCACCTTCGACGCCTAGCAACACTTCCTGTTCTTTCAGCGGAATACCGAGCTTCTTATAGGTTTCGAGAATTTCGGGATCGACGTCTTCGAGGCTCTTGTACTTCGCGCCGGCCTTCGGCGCCGCGTAATAGCGCGCCGCCTGATAATCAATCGGCGGGTAGCGGACGAGCGCCCATGTCGGCTCTTCCATCGTTTGCCAACGCTGGAACGCTTCCAAGCGCCACGCCAGCATCCATTCAGGCTCACCCTTCTTTGCCGAGATATAACGGACAATGTCCTCGTTCAGCCCGGGCGGCGCCAGCTCTTGTTCGAGCTCGGTGATGAAACCGTGCTTGTACTTCTCGGCCTCAAGCGCGCGCGCGGCTTCCACCGTGCCTTTGTCGATGGTTTCCTTTACCGCGCTCATGCCGCCGCCCCACGCGTGCGATGCAGCTTCGAAAGCGCATTTAGTACTTCATCGACATCAGTCCCTTTCGACTCGTGGCCAAAGCTGACGCGCAGCGCCGCCTTGGCGAGGTCGGGCGCGACGCCCATAGCCGAGAGCACCCGGCTCACCCGCACTTTGCCCGAAGAGCAAGCGGCCCCCGAGCTGATCGCCACGCCTTCGAGGTCCATCGCGATGACGGCGGTTTCAGCGGTCAGCCCCGGCAGCGCGAAGTTTGAGGTGTTGGGCAGCCGCGGCGCATCGGCGCCGAACACAACCGCGTCCTTCGGCAGAGCCGCTTCAAAGCGATCGCGCAGGGCCGCGACGCGCACCGCTTCAGCGTCGCGATCCTTCAGCGCCCACTCCACGGCGGCGGCAAAACCCACCAGCGCAGCGCCGTTCTCTGTTCCCGGCCGCCGGCCGCGTTCTTGACCACCGCCGAACCGCGTCGTCACGAATGGCGCGCCAGGGGCCAAAACGAGCGCACCCGCGCCGGGCGGGCCACCGAGCTTGTGGCTGGAGACGACGAGGTAGGTCGCGTCCAGATCGGCGATGCTCACGGGGATGCGCCCGAACGCTTGCGCGGCATCGACGAGCAGCAGGGCGCCATGTTCACGGCACAGCGCGGCGACTTTCGCAATCGGCTGGATGATTCCAGTCTCGTTGTTCGCGAGCTGCACGGCGACCAAAGCCGGCTTCGGCGCTGCTGCGAGCAATTGATTGAGCGCCGCGAAATCGATCAGTCCGTTCGCGTCCACGCGAGCGATATGGTCGGCCTTCAATGCGCGCGCGGCATGTTCGAACACGGCGTCATGCTCAACGGCGGTGACGATGAGCGAGGCTGCGCCGGTGCTCGTGAGGGCGAGATGCAGCGCTTCCGTCGCGCCTGAGGTAAACACCACATTCTCGGCGCTCGCATCGAGCGCGCCTGCGATGCGCTCGCGCGCGTCTTCGATCATCGCGCGCATGCGCCGGCCGACGCTGTGCACCGAGGACGCGTTGCCGCCCGCTGCCAGCGCGCGTGACATCGCCACCGCCGCTTCCGCACGGATCGGCGCGCCAGCGTTGTAGTCGCAATAGACGGGCGTCTTGGTCATCAACCTATTCCGCAGCGACGCGCGCGCCGCCGTCGAACCGCTGCTCGAGCACGTCTGCGAGCGACACCGAAGCAAGGAAGACTTGGATGCGGTCGCCCATCTCCTGCCAAAGCCCGTGCGCGATGCAGCGGCCATTGCGGCCAATACAGCTCTTGGTCGATTCAGTGTCGCAGCGCGTGGCTTTGATCGGCTCGTTCACAGCTTCAATTATCTCCGCCACCGTCACGAGATCCGCCCCCCGCGCCAGGCGATAGCCGCCGCCCGGGCCGCGCACGCCCGAGACCAAACCGGCCCGGCGCATCTTCGCGAACAGCTGTTCGAGGTAGGAGAGCGATATCTCCTGACGGCGCGCCACCTCCTGCAGCGGCACGGCCCGTTCGGCGCCGCCGTGAAGCGCCAGATCGGCCATCGCCATCACCGCATAGCGGCCTTTCGACGTTAAACGCATACCTGTCCCTTCCCGCGCCCTCGCCCGCCCCCAAATTGAGTGCTAGAAGCCGCCCCCTTTGGGGCCGGGCCTCTTACGCTGTCAGCTAAGATACCCGAGTGTTTTGGTCAAGAATAAGCCGCCCGGCGTTCCAGGGGCGGATGGGGTCTAAGAACGAATGCCGGAAGTGATTTTCCCGGGCGCAGCCGGGCGTGTGGAAGGCCGTTATCAGGAGCCCTCAAAGGAAGGCGCGCCGATCGCCCTTATCCTGCATGGCCACCCACGCGCCGGCGGCTCGATGCAGGACCGCGTAACCGTCCAGCTCTACAAGCTCTTCACCTCCAAGGGCTTCGGCGTTCTGCGTTTCAACTTCCGCGGCATTGGCCGTTCGCAGGGCGTGTTCGACAACGGCATGGGCGAGTTGTCAGACGCCGCCTCAGCGCTGGATTATCTGCAAGCGATGAATCCGAATGCCGAACAGTGCTGGGTCGGCGGCTATTCGTTCGGGGCCTGGATCGGCCTGCAATTGCTGATGCGTCGTCCTGAGATTGATGGCTTCATCGCGGTCGCGCCGCCGGCCAACCACTACGACCTCTCGTTCCTCGCGCCGTGCCCTGCGTCTGGCGTCATCATCTACGGCACCCGCGACAGCGTCACGACAGCACAGGACATGGAACGCGTAATCGGCCGCATCCGCACGCAGAAGAACATCAAGGTCGATGGCGCCCCGATCGAAGGCGCGGATCACTTCTTCCGCGGCCGCGATCCCGGCGAAGATCACCTCGCCGAAGTCGAGGCGCATGCGCGCACTTACCTTGAGCGGCGCCTTGCAGCACCGCCCCGCCCGCCGACATCTAAGCGCTAATTATTCGCCGCCGCCGCTGCGGAGGAAAGCGGGCTTCGGGCCATCCGAAAAACCTTCACGACCGCCGGAGTCGCGGTCTTCGCGCGGCTGACGCTCGCGGCGCGGCTCGCGCTCTTCACCTTCGCGCGCTTCAAACCCGCCTTCGCGCTCGCCATCAGAACGGAAACGACGGCGGTTTCGACCGCGGCGCGGCCCACGATCGCCCTCGGCGCGTTCGCCGCCTGCTTGGCGTTCGCCTTGCGGCTGATAATCGGCGTCTGGCTGTTCATCGCCTTCGCCGCGCGCTTCAGCTTCGGCAGCTTCGCCTTCCGGTGCGTTGTCTTCATCACCATCGTACTCAGCGCCTTCGCTGAAGGTCTGTTGCTGCTGTTGCACCGGCACGGCCGGCTGCATGGAGCGCACGAGGCGGAAATAGTGGTCAGCGTGTTGGAGATAGTTCTCGCTAAGCACCCGGTCGCCCGAACTCTGCGCGTCGCGCGCGAGCTGCAGGTAGCGCTCGTGAATGTACGAGGCGGTGCCGCGAAATTTGATGTCCGGACCATTGGTCTCGAGTTGGCGGTTTGGGTGGTGTTGCCCGCCCTGATTGTTGTGATGGAAGTTGCCACCACCGCCGCCCGGCTTACGGCCACGGCCCCGCTGACGCTTCATTGGAAGTTCACCATTGTACTCTGATTTCCGGTTCGGGCGACGGCGCGTGGCCAAGGGCCATCCGCGAAATGCGCCTCGTTTCATATGCCCGTTCGTTAGGGTTCGGGCCGTTCCAAGCAGCGCCAAGCGCCGCGATTGAACCTCTTACTGAGGGAGCCGCCAGCGGCGCTTCAACGCCTGCCAGCCCATTGAACCGACGGACAAAGCCCCTCCGCCATCGATTCCGGCCCCGAACTTAATGCTTCGCCTCGCCCGATCCAAGGCCTTTTTCCAGGCAGGAGGTCATGCCGCATGTCCGACAACAACGCGGGGAATACCCGATAGGTCCCGCACCGGCTCAGCCGTGATCAGCCCAGCCTCTTCCGCCAGCGCCTTTACGCTCTCGGCCTGACCTAGCCCCACTTCCAGCGCGAATGCGGCGCCCGGTTTCAGCAAACGCGGCAGGGCCGCAATGATGATGCGGTAAGCGACTAATCCATCCTCACCACCGTCGAGCGCAACACGCGGCTCATAGCGCGAAACTTCCGGCGCTAGCGCATCGATGTCGCCGCTGCGGATGTAAGGCGGGTTGGAAACGATGAGATCGAACCGTTCATCTAAGTCACTGGCCCAATCGTTCTGACGAATATCAAGCCGGTCGGCGACGCCGAGTTGTTCGGCGTTCTCCTGCACCATCGCCAACGCCTGCGAGCTCACATCAATCGCGACGCCGGTTGCGTTTGGGCGCTCACGCAACAACGCCAGGATGATTGCGCCGGAACCCGCGCCGAGATCGAGGATGCGATGCGGCGCATTCGCCGGCAGCGTCGCCCGAAGACCGGCTTCAACCACGAACTCCGTTTCGGGCCGCGGAGTCAACACATCTGCGTTCACCGCCAGTTCGAGCGTCCAGAAATGCTTGCGTCCGATAATGTGACTCACCGGCTCGCGCGCCTCGCGCCGCTTCGTCAACGCGTTGACTGCCGCCACCTGCGCGTCACTCAACTCACGGCGTGGGTCAGTGACAATTTCAAGCCGCGAAACGCCAGCGCCTGCCTCAAGCAGTAAGCGCGCATCCAACACCGGCGAGTCGACGCCGGCCGCCTCAAGACGTTTGCGAACATCCGTCCAGAGCGAGACCAGAGTCTCGCTCACGCCTCCTGCTCCATCGCCGCCAGCTTCTGCGCCTGTTCCTCCGCCGCGAGCGCATCGAGCACGGGATCGAGCGCGCCTTCGATGACCTCGGCGAGATTGTAGAGCGTCAGATTGATCCGGTGATCGGTGATCCGGCCTTGTGGGAAATTGTAAGTCCGAATGCGCTCGCTGCGATCGCCGGAGCCGATCTGGCCTTTCCGCTCGGCCGAGCGTTCGGCGTCTTGTCGTGCGCGTTCCGCGTCATAGAGCTTCGTTTTCAGCATCAACATCGCCTGCGCCCGGTTTTGGTGCTGCGACTTGAGCTGACTGACGACAACAATCCCCGACGGGATGTGCGTGATCCGCACAGCGGAGTCCGTCTTGTTGACGTGCTGTCCGCCGGCGCCGGAGGCGCGCATCGTATCGATGCGGATATCCTTGTCATCGATGACAATATCGACATCGCCCTCCGGCTGCGGCAGCACGGCAACCGTCGCGGCCGATGTGTGGATACGCCCGCCCGCTTCCGTTTCCGGCACGCGCTGCACGCGATGGACGCCGCTTTCAAATTTCAAACGTCCGAACACACCCTTACCGGTCACGCTCGCCACTGCTTCTTTCACGCCGCCAATGCCGGTCTCGGAGATATCTTCGAGTTCGAATTTCCAGCCGCGTTTGCCCGCGTACTTCTGGTACATGCGCAGCAGATCGCCCGCGAAGAGTGCTGCTTCTTCGCCGCCCGTGCCGGCGCGAATCTCCAGGATCGCGGACGCGCTTTCGTCCTTGTCCTTAGGTGCGAGCAGCAGAAGCGCGGCTTGCTCCAGTTCCGGCAGCCGGTCGCGCAAGTCACTCAATTCGGCAGCGGCGAGTTCCGCCATCTCGCGGTCGCCGTCCCGTGACATCGCTTCGAGATTGACCATCTCAGCCCGGGCCGCGCGCACCGTGGCGACGGCTTCCACCAATGGCTTCAGCTCTGCGTGTTCCTGCCCCAGCTTCACAATTTCCGCGCCATCGCTCGCTGCGGCCAAGCGCGCTTCGATACGCTCGAACCGATCGACCGCCTGCGACAGGCGCCGTTCCAATCTATCGTACGCGGACATGGGCTAACTGAGTTCGGCGAAAATCTCGGGCTGCACTTCCGAGAGTTGCGGATCGTCAAACGCGATCTCATCGGGCGCCCGGCGAGCATATGGCACGATCACTTCCACAGCCTGGCCGTTCGCCACTTCGAGATGGAAGCACAGCGCCGCTGCGTTGTCGGCGCCGGAGCGGCCATCGAACACGAGCCCAGCGGCGATCAAGCCATTTTCTTTTTCGTCGAGCCGAAAACCCGCGATCAGGCCGGAAATGTGATCTTGCGGGGCGGAGCGATCGATCGGCAGATCAACGTTGGTATGAATCTGCTCGCCCGTCTTGCGGATGCCGGCGCCGAACGGTGCAAACGAACCGCCCTGTTTGAGAGCCGTGTGCGCGGTATCGAACAGGTACTGATATGTGTCCTGCAGGTGGCGCTGCAGCATCGCTCAGCCCTTCGCTTCGCGCATCGTGCGAGCGCGTTCCTCAACCAGCCCAACGATATGATCGATCATCGTTGCATTGTCGACCTTATGGTCGGGCCTTCCGGAGACATACATCATCCCCGCGCCCTTGCCGCCGCCGGTAAAGCCCAGATCGGTCATCAGCGCTTCACCTGGCCCGTTCACGACGCAGCCGATGATTGAGAGCGTGATCGGCTCTGAAATGTGCGCGAGCCGCTTTTCCAGTTCATCGACCGTAGCAATGACGTTGAACCCCTGCCGAGCGCATGATGGGCACGCGATGATGGTCACGCCGCGCTGGCGTAGGCCGAGGGACTTCAGCAGGTCGTTGCCGACTTTGATCTCCTCGACGGGATCAGCGGCGAGCGACACGCGGATCGTGTCGCCGATGCCGGCCCACAGAAGCGAGCCCATCGCGATCGACGATTTCACCGTTCCCGCACGCAACGCGCCAGCTTCCGTGACCCCAAGATGCAACGGCGCATCGGTGGCTTCGGCAAGCGCGTGATACGCCGCCGCCGTCAGAAACACGTCCGACGCTTTGACGCTGATCTTGTACTCGCGGAAATCATGCTCCTCGAGCAGCGCGGCGTGATAAAGTGCGCTCTCGACCATCGCTTCGGGGCATGGCTCGCCGTACTTCTCCAGCAGATGGCTCTCAAGCGATCCCGCATTCACGCCGATGCGGATCGAACAGCCGTAATCCTTCGCGGCCTGGACGACTTCCTTCACCCGCTGCGCGTTGCCGATGTTGCCGGGATTGATGCGCAGGCACGCCGCGCCAGCCACGGCGGCTTCAAGCGCGCGTTTGTAGTGGAAGTGAATATCGGCAACCAGGGGGACTTTAGCCGCTCGCGCGATCTGGCTGAACGCCGCGGTCGAGGCCTCGTCCGGGCACGATACGCGTACGATATCCGCGCCTGCCTCCTCGAGTTGCCTGATCTGATTGATGGTCGCATTGGCGTCGGCGGTGACGGTGTTCGTCATCGACTGGACCGCGATCGGCGCGTCGCCGCCCACCTCAACCGTTCCCACGCGGATCTTGCGCGAGCGGCGGCGCTCGATCCGGCGCCAGGGCCGGAGGTGGTGAAGGTCGCCGTGAGCGCCGTCCATGAGAGCAAACGTCCTTTCAGACCGGAGATAGCGCGCCTGGGCGCCCTCCAACAGCCCCAAGAACTGCGGCTTAGCTGCGGGAGTTGCCCGCCTGCGCCTGGGTCAGCGGCTGGATCTCATCGATCGAGCGGCCCAACACCGGCATCCCGGCCGTCCCCAAGAGACCCGCCGTCGCCCCGTTCACATAAAGCTCAAACGCACCGCCATCTCGGGCATGGAGCGTCCAGCCAGGGCTCGGGTCCGGGCGGTAAACATCGCCAGCCCGCAGGTTCCGCGACAGGAACACCGTGCCGTCCGGCCCCCGGGCTTCGAGCCAAGCGTCGGACAAGGCCCGGATTTCAACCACACGCTGCGGCGCCGGAGCGGTGGAAGCCGGCGTCGCGCCGACACTGCCTGGATCCGCAGTCACCGCAACCTGCTGCTCGCTCTCTGCGCGCAGCTGCGACTCCACCGCGCGCCAACCGACAAAGCCTGCCGCGATCAGCACCAGCACCGCAGCCGCCGCCCATGGCGGCCGTTGTTTGGGCCTGGAGCTGGGCGTCCGGATGGCCGGTTTGGGCGCGTCGTCCCGCGTGAGAGCGCATTCATCCTGGAACTGATCGACGATGGCCTTTTCTTCGATGCCAAGCTCGCGGGCGTAGGAGCGAAGGAATGCCAGCGCGTATGCCTTACCCGGCAACAGCTTGACGTTCATCTCCTCGAGCGCTTCGAGGAATTCCTTACGCACCCGGATACGGTCGGCGACCTCATCCAGCGTCCAACCGCGTTGACGGCGCGCTTCAGAGAGCTTGCGGCCAGCCCGCCACGCCTGATCGAGCGCCGGCGGCGGCGGCTTCGGCGCCTGACGTTGCGCACGCGCATCGACTTGATCGCCTGCCGGCTGCGGATCGGTGGGTACGGGTTGCAGCATCGCGTGTGCGGTCACTCCTAGGAGACCATACGTTTACAAAGGCAAATTTTGAGCCACTAAAAAAGACTAATCACGAATCAAGCATAGCTCAACGCACGCCCTACACGCGTTACAGCGCGTAGCCCTCGGCCACCGCAAATTCTGTGAGTTGGTCACGGATCGAAGGCCGGTTGCGGCTCATCAACCGCGACAGCGCCCGCTCCACCGCATGCACTTCCATGGAGAGGATCAGCCGCTTCACAGGGCCGATGCCCGAGGCTGGCATGGAGAGCCTGCGGAAACCCAGCGCGGTGAACGCCATCGCCTCGAGCGGGCGCCCCGCCGCCTCGCCACAAATGGAGACCTGCAGCCCCGCGGCATCCGCATCGTCGCGAATGCGCTTAAGCAGACGCAGCGCCGGCGCACTCAGAATGTCGTAGCGGTCGGAGACCCGCGCATTGCCACGATCGGCGGCGAAGAAGTACTGCATCAGGTCGTTGGTGCCGATGGAGATGAAGTCGGCGCGGCCTTTGAGGTCGGGGATCGAGAAGGCCAAAGCCGGCGCCTCCACCATGACACCCACCTCGACCAGAGACGGCGGCGTCCGCCCGTTCTTGCGGCACCATTCCAACTCCCGGTCCACCAGTGATCGCGCCGCATCAAACTCACTTACGGTTGTGACCAGCGGAAACATCACCCGCAGGCGGCGGTTAGCGGCGGCGCTGATCAGTGCGCGTAGCTGGTAGCGCAGCAGCGCCGGGCGATCCAACCCGATCCGGACCGCCCGCCAGCCAAGCGCAGGGTTCTCTTCGCGCTCGGCCGAGACGTACGGCAGCACCTTATCGCCGCCGAGATCGAGCGTACGGAAGGTAACAGGCCGCAGGCCCGCCGCGTCCAGCACATCCCGGTACAGCATCGTCTGGCTCTCCAGCCGCGGCAGCTGCTCGGAGACCATGAACTGAAACTCGGTGCGGAAAAGGCCGATGCCCTCGGCGCCGGCTTCATCGAGGTGATGCACGTCGAGCGCGAGGCCTGCGTTCAGCAGCAGCGTCACCCGTTCGCCATCCTGCGTAACCGGCGGAATGTTCTTGAGCCGCGCGAATTCCTCAGCACGAGCCGAGCGTAAGTTGATACGTTGCTTGTAAGTGTGAACGAAAGCCTGCTCCGGCCGAAGCCGCGCTTCCCCGCGCTCGCCATCAAGCACGATGCGATCACCCGCTTCGACGCGCGACAGCAAACCCGGCAACAAGCCAACCATCGGAATGCCGAGCGCGCGCGCCACG
Organism: Hyphomonadaceae bacterium; assembly: GCA_050184605.1. GTDB lineage: Bacteria > Pseudomonadota > Alphaproteobacteria > Caulobacterales > Aquidulcibacteraceae > Vitreimonas. The sequence continues at coordinate 872,938 of JBFXAE010000001.1, forward strand.
ATCGCCGCATGCGCGGTGTTGGCGCCCTCTTCCAGCGCCACGCCCTTTAGCCGCGCGCCGTAATCCAACAGCTCCGCCGGCCCGAGTTCGCGGGCGATAAGGATGGCGTCCTCGGGTAACGATTGTGCTGAGCCTGCTTCCACGCCGGCCAGAGCGCGGAGCAACCGGTTGTCGAGATCTTCGAGATCATGCAGCCGCTCGCGCAAATACTGATCGCGCGTCGCATTGAACTTGGCCCGGTGCTCGCCGCGCACGCGTTCCACCGCCGCATCCGCCGAAAGCCCCGCGCGCACGCCTTGGCGCAGTTTCAGCTCCCAGCTCGGATCGTTGGCGAGCATCAAGAACGTCTCAAGCACTTCACGCGACACGCCAGAGATGCGGCCAGGATCGCCTTCCAGCATATCCTCCAGCGCGCGGCGCACTTGGCTGAGCGCTGCGTTAAGCCGGTCTTCTTCCTTGATCGGATCGTCCGCGATCACACGCCCAAGCGGAGCGTGCGGCTCGTGCAGGACGGCGGTGCCGATGCAGATGCCGTCCGAAAATGACCGACCGACAAGCAATTCCGGCCGGCTTGGCACGGCTTCGACTTCGGCGAGGCCCGTGAGATCGCCGAACGCACCAGAGGCGACCATCTCGGCCAACACCATGGCGATAGTCTGCAGCGCTTCGACTTCGTCTTCGCCGTAGAGGCGCGAGACTTGGTTCTGCACCACCAGCACGCCGAACGTGCGCTCGGAGCGAACAATCGGCACTGCAAGGAAGGCGTTGAACGGCTCTTCGCCGGTCTCCGGCTTGTACGCGAACCGCTCGTGATGCTGCGCGTCGGCAAGGTTCAGCGGCTGCGCTGTCTCGGCAACCAAGCCAACGAGACCCTCGCCAGGCTTCAGCCGCGTCTTGTGCACGGCATCCGGCGAGAGGCCCTGCGTCGCGAAGAGTTCGTTGTAGCCGCCGCGCGTCAGATAGATGGAGCAAACATCCGCGACCATGGTTGACGCCACCATGGTGACGAGCCGGTTCAGCCGCTCTTGCGGCTCCGCGCCTGTCTCCATGATCTCCCGCAACTTGCGCAGGAGTATCCGGGATCCGCCAATGCTCGCGGGTCCAACCATCGCGGTTCAGCGCCCTCCAACATCACCGCTCACGCGGCGTCCAAACCATAAGCTGTGTGCAGCGCGCGCACGGCAAGCTCTGTGTACGCGGCATCGATCAGAACAGAGATTTTGATCTCCGACGTCGCGATTGCCTCGATATTGATGCCCTTTTGCGCCAGCGCCGCAAACATCGCCCGCGCCACGCCGACCTGGCTGCGCATGCCAATGCCAATAACCGAAACCTTGGCGACATCGCGGCGGACGTGGACTTCCTCCACCCCGATCTTGGCTTTGATGGTCTCGATGGCCTCAACCGCGCGCGACGCGTCGCGGTCGGGGCAAGTGAACAGAATGTTCTGCCGTTCAGGTTGGCGCGCTTCGCTTTGGACGATCATGTCCACGTTGATATTGGCGTCCGCCAGTTTGCCGAAAATTTCAGCAGCGACGCCCGGGTGATCCTCGACGCCGAGCAGCGTCACCTTGGCTTCGTCGCGTGAATACGCGACGCCGGAAACAACCTGCTTTTCCACGATCTCATCCTCAGGACATACGAGCGTGCCGGGATTGGGCGCCCCCGGCTCAACGAAACTAGACAACACCCGCACCGGCACACGCTTGGCGAATGCAAGTTCGACGGAACGCGTTTGCAGCACCTTGGCGCCGGCGGACGCGAGTTCGAGCATTTCTTCGTAAGAAATCTTCTCGATCCGCTGCGCCTTCGACACCACGCGCGGGTCGGTCGTGTAGACGCCATCGACGTCGGTGTAGATATCGCAGCGAATGGCGTTGAGCGCGGCGGCCAGTGCAACCGCAGACGTATCCGAACCACCGCGACCAAGCGTCGTGATGCGGTTGTCGTCGGTGATGCCCTGGAAACCCGGCACGATGGCGACGACCCCCTCGTCCATCGACTTGCCGATCAACTCTTCGGGAATGTCTGACACCCGCGCCTTGGAGTGCGCGGCGTCGGTACGAAACGGAATCTGCCAATTTTGCCAGGAGCGCGCCGGCACGCCAATCCGCCGCAACGCCAACGCCAGCAAACCCGTTGTCACCTGTTCGCCGGCGGAGACGATCACGTCATATTCGTCGTTGAAATCCGATGCCGACATCGGCGCGCCGTTGCCGCCTTCGCCGGCAGCGCCGCGCGCCAGGCCGACCAGGCGGTCAGTCTCGCCAGACATGGCGGAGACCACGACAGCCAGCCCCAACCCGGGCTTTCTCTCAGCCGCGACGATGCGCGCGACGCGGGCGATGCGGTCCACGTCGCCCACGGACGTGCCACCAAACTTCATCACCAATCGAGACATGGGAGGAGCGTGTCGTTTTCCGAAGCGTTGCCAGCGGCATTAGCACGCTTCCAGGCCTTGGCGATACGCCTTGACCCGCATCGTTCCCGCGCCGATCTGGATAGCAGATGGCCGCCACGACCGACCCCGCCGAGATCGCCAAATTCAGCGCGCTCGCGGCTGAGTGGTGGAATCCCAAAGGCCCGTTCGGCGCACTGCACCGCCTGAACCCGGTGCGCCTCCAATACATCCGCGATGTCGCCACACGACACTTCTCGTCACCCGTTTACGGGGGAGGTGTCGAGCGCAGCGAGACGGAGGGGGTCAGTCCGACAGCCGCGCGCGCCGCCCCCTCAGTCAGCTTCGCTGACAGCTCCCCCGCGCGCGGGGGAGCACACAAGAGACGCGCACTCGAAGGCATTCGCACGCTCGACCTCGGCTGCGGCGGCGGTCTGGTTTCTGCGCCGCTCGCGCGCATGGGCGCCAAGCTCACAGCAATCGATGCTTCGGCCGAAGCGATCGGCGCGGCGAGAGCGTACGCTGAGCAGGCCGGCCTCGACATCAATTTCCAAAACACCACCGCCGAGGCGCTCGTCGAACGCGGCGCGCAGTTCGAGTTGGTGACGGCGCTCGAGATCATCGAACACGTCTCCGACGTAAACGCCTTCCTGTCCGCCGCTAGCGCCCTCATCGCGCCCGGCGGCCTCCTAGTCCTTTCGACCATCAACCGCACGCCGAAAGCCCGCGCGCTCGCGATTACCGGCGCCGAACGCATCCTCAAATGGGCCCCAGAAGGCGCGCACGATTACGACAAGCTTGTCACGCCCGAAGAAATCCGCACCGGTGCGTCGGCCCTGCAATGGGATGAACCGGTCGGGATCACCTACCAACCGCTCGGCAGCGGCTGGGCGATCTCGCGAGATACGGACGTCAACTACATGATGGCTGGGCGGAAGATCAGGTAGGCCATGGACGCTGCATCCGTCGTATCTCACATGGGGCCGCCGTTTTTGTTTGCCGTAGCAGTAGCGGCTATTGGTTGGCGGTTCCGCCAGATACGGGACGGTCGTATTGTGCTGTGGATGGGTGTTGGCGCGGCAGTCCTGACGCTCGTTCTCGCCAGCGCAATAGCCCTCTGGCCCGATGCAGTCTTCGATTTGCTATAGGGCTAGTTCTAGTTCAGCTTCTTCGGCTGCACCGGCGCAAGCTCCGGCGGCAGCGGCGAAGCGGGAATGCCTTCGTCCGCCAGCTCTTGCGCCTGCTCAGGCGTCGCTTCGCCCCAGATCGCGCGCTCTTCGCTTTCGCCTGTGTGCATCTTGCGCGCTTCGTCAGCGAACTTGTCGCCGACATAGTCGAAATTGTCCTTGATGTGCTCGCGCACCTTCGCCGCCATCGCCATAGCGACCGCGCGTTCGCTGCGTTCAGCTTTCTTGCGCGCCGTCTGAACCGAAGGCGCCATAGGCGCTTTGCTGACATGTTTGGAGCCGCAGTGCGGGCATTCGACCAAGCCCGCTTCCGCCTGCTTGTCGTAGTCGGAGATCGAGCCAAACCAGGCTTCGAACTCATCGCCGTTATCGCACCGGAGGTCGTACTTGATCATGGCCCAGTAAAGTTGCGTCCGCCTTGCCACGCAGGGATTTTCTCCCGCGCTACAGACACAGCATCTAGGTCGAGATCGGCGACAATGTAACCCGGCTCGTCGTGATCGAGCTGAGCGATCACCTTGCCCCAAGGGTCGATGATCAGCGAATGCCCGTAGGTAGAGCGGCCATCTTCATGCTTACCGCCTTGCGCTGGCGCGATCACATAGCAGTGCGTCTCGATCGCCCGCGCCCGCAGCAGTGTTTCCCAATGCGCTTGCCCCGTAGGCACCGTAAACGCCGCCGGCACCGCGATCACCTCCGCGCCGCCGCGCGCCAGCGCACTGTAGAGCGGCGCGAAGCGCACATCGTAGCAAATCGTCAGCCCGATCTTCGCATCCATCGGGCCGGTGACCAGCACCGCTTCAGAGCCGCCCTCGAATGAGTCGCTCTCGCGATACATCTCGCCGCCGCCGAGCGTCACGTCGAACAGATTGATCTTATCGTACTTGGCGACGACCTTGCCGCTCGGATCGAACACGAACGAGCGGTTCCACACTTTGCCGTTTCCCGCGTCGATCGAGCCCGATCCCAAGAGCAACCAAACGCCAAGCTCCTGCGCCGCCGCGCCCCAAGCTTTGAGTTCGCTTTCGATTTGCGCGGAGCCGATCGTCTTCAGCATCCGCGGCTTATCGCGATCGAGCACCATCGTGCACTCTGGCGTCGCGATAAAGCGCGCACCTGCGGAGGCCGCCTCGCGCAGCAACGGCATCGCCGCTTCGCGATTGGTTTTTGGATCGATGCCCGAACGCAGCTGAACCGCCGCTACCCGCAACTTACGCATCAGGCGCCCGCCAGGAGCTGATCGAGGCCGCCGCGCTGCTCCAACGCATGCAAATCGTCGCAGCCGCCGACATGTGTATCGCCGACAAAAATCTGCGGGAACGTCCAACGGCCCGAGCGCTGGATCATCTCTTGCCGCGTGAGCGGGCACCCGGTTGCGTCGATCTCCTTCACCTCGACCCCCTTGCGCTGCAGCAACGCGATGGCTCGCGTGCAGTACGGGCAAAAGGCGCGCGTGTAGACGGTTACCTGGGCCATGTCCGACTCATGATCTCAGATAGAAATATCAATCGGCCTAACAACACGCGCCAGGGTCACTGCATGCACTTCTGCAGCCCCAGCTTTACGCAATGCACGGGCGCACGCCTCCAAAGTCGCTCCGGTGGTGAAAACATCGTCCACCACGAGGACCGTTTTGCCTCTGTGATTACCGAACGCCTTGATGGCGCCGCCCACGTTCCTGCGCCGTTCCGATGCGGATAGGCCAGCTTGGCTCTTGCGCCGCTTAACCCTAGTCAGCGCTCCGGGTTTCCACGGCTTGCCGCCAGCGCGCGCCACCGCCTGCGCCAGCCACGCGGCCTGGTTGAAGCTTCGCGCGGCCAGCCGTGTCCAGTGCATCGGCGCGGGCGTGACGAAGTCCGCCTTCGCCAGCTGCTCCGTGGCGGCTGCCGACATCCACTTCGCAAACACCGGCAACCCATCCCGCCTGCCGCCACGCTTCAAATCGAGGATCAGCCGCCGCGCGTGATCTTCGTATGCTAGCGCCGCCCGCGCCGTGTCGTAGGCCGGTTTTCGCCCGGCACACGCGCCGCAAATGTCGCCGGGCGATCCGCCCTCCGGCAGCGGGAAGCCGCAACAGGCGCACTGCGGGTCGCTCAAAAACTTGAGCTCGCCCCAAAGCTCGGCCTCGATCACGCCGGGGCGGTCTACGATTGTCTCGGAGAGCAGCGAACGCGGCGGCCAGATGACGTCCGACAGCCGCGAGATCACGCCGCGTTTCCGGAACGCCCCTGCCGCGCGATAGGATGAACCCATGAGCGATCCCCAGCTGGGTCCATTCGAGCCACGGCTTGTGCGCCAGCGCAAGCGCCGCGCACGCGCGACCTTCCGGAACGCGGCGTTTCTGCATTCGCGCGTGGCCGCTGACCTGGCGGATCGGCTGGAAGCGATCCCGCGACCCTTCCCGCGTGTGCTGGCTTTGGGCGGCGGCGGGCTTTTCTCCGAGCAAGTCCGCGCTCGCCCCGAACTCTCGGCCCGAATAGGCGCCATCCTCGAAACCGATCTCGATTTCATCGACCCCGAACACCTGCCGTTCGCCCCCGGATCGTTCGAACTGATCGTCTCGCCGCTCGCCTTGCACTGGATCAATGATCTCCCTGGAGCGCTGATCCAGTTGCGCCTAGCGCTGAAACCCGATGGCCTTTTGCTCGCTTCGCTATTTGGCGGCGAGACACTGCATGAACTGCGGCTTTCCCTGATCGAAGCCGAATCCGAGCTCACCGGCGGCGCGGGTCCACGCGTCTCGCCATTCGCCGATCTGCAAGATGTCGCCGGCCTGCTCCAGCGCGCCGGATTCGCACTCCCAGCCGCCGACCGCGACGTCGTGACAGTCCGCTACGCCGAGCCGATGAGGTTGCTCGCCGATCTCCGCGCCATGGGCGAAACCTCCGCGCTCCGCGAACGCAGCCCGCGCGCGCTGAGCCGCCGCATCCTCGCCCGTGCGTTCGACATTTACAGCGAACGCTATTCCGAAGCCGGCCGCGTCCGCGCCACATTCGAAATCCTCACCGCCACCGGTTGGTCGCCGCACGAAAGCCAGCAGAAGCCGCTAAAGCCCGGCAGCGCCAAGATGCGACTGGCCGATGCGCTAAAGACAGAAGAGAAAAGCGCCGGCGAGAAGCCTGGCGATTAGCGCGGCATCCGCGTCATGCACCAAAAGTGCAGTCCGGGCAGATCGAACTCGTTCGTTACTTCGAAACCATGCCGCGCATAAAGCGCCACATTCCGCTCCGTCGACGCTTCCAGATACCCGACCGTCCCGCTCGCATCGAGCGGCGCCAGCGTTTCCTTCAACAACGCCGAGCCCACACCCTGCCCCTGCGCTGCACTGGAGACGCCGAGAAACTGCAGATGTGCGTGCGGCACCGCGGGGTGGCATGATGTAAGCCGTGCGCCGAGTTCCTGTGCGCGCTTCAAACCATCAGGTCCGCCGATGGAAAGAAACAGCGGCGTGTAGAAAAGCTCGCGCCACCACGGAAAATCGAACGCCTTCAGTCCCGGGCCGAGCCAAACCGCGGCGCCCATCATCACGTCGCCGCTCTCCGCGATCCAAATATCCCGCTTGGGATGCAGCATGTCCCGGACGACAGCATTGAAGAACTTGCGCCGCTTGCGATCCTTCGTTGCGTCCTGCTTTAGCCAGTAATTGAGCCCCGCCTCGTCGACGAACGCATCCGTGAGCACTGCGGCGGCTGTGTCCAGCTCATCCGCGCGCACAACGCGCACCTGAGCGCTCATATTTTTTCCGAGATCCGGATTGCGGCGCGGCAGCCGAATTTGATCACGGCGGAAAGCACTGGATAGGCAGGCGCCTGGTGCGCACCCTGCTCAACGGCGGTGTCCTTGTGGGCGATCTCGTCCTCGCGGAATTTGTCGACGACGTACTTCAACTCGGTATCGACACCCTCCAACTCATCGCTCTGATGGCCGTAGTGCCTCTCGATCACTTCCTCGACCGCTTCCGTGCAGGCATGCGCCGCCTCTTCACCCATCAACGCCGTGATTGCGCCAAGCCCAAAGCCGGCTACGCGCCAGACCGGCGCCATCACGGTCGGCCGCACGCGGCGCTCCGCGATCAAGCGATCGAACGTCTTGAGGTGTTCCTGCTCACCGGCTTCCATCTCGCCAATAAGCTTCGCGGCGTGCGACTTGCTGCCAATGCGGCTGAACACAGCTTTCTGGCCGCGATAGATTTGGACGGCGCCGTACTCGCCGGCATGATCGACGCGGATCATCTCGTCCAAGCGCCGCTTGGTGACATTCTCACCCGGCATCGGCGGATGCGCACGGCTCATGGTTCGCGCTTTCCGGTCAGCGCCACATAGAAGCTGGCGAGCGCCAAGAAGAACGAGATGATCGCGTTCCAGCCGGCCATCGAAATGCCGATGAACGACCACACGACCTCATCGCAACGCGGCGGACGAAGATCGCCGTCAGGCAGATTGCCAAGGCCAAGCTGGCTTGCATCAACGGCCCCGCCGCCAACATCGCACTGCGCCACGACCCACTTCTGCTCAACCGCGACATGGTAGGCGCCCATCGCCGCGCTGCCGAGCAGTACCAGACCGACAATCACGATCGCCCAATTGATCCACTTGGGCTGAATGCGTGTCGCGATAAACGCCAGCGCCGAAACACCAATCACGGCCCAGTGCCAGTAGCGCTGTTGCAAGCAAAGCGGGCATGGCTGCAGACCCATGTAGCCTTGAAAGTAGAACACCGCCGTCGCCAACATCGCAGCGGAAGCAAGCAGGATCAAAAGCGGCCAGATCGGGCGCAGGCGGGCAATCATAGGGCGATCCTAGCCGGAAATTGCGGCCGGAGTCTGCGGCGCGCCGCCGCGCTTAATGGGGGATGAAACGCAGCGCCAAGACGACGGCGACGATCACCACCGCCACCACGACCAGCACCAGCCCCATCCGCTTTTCCATGATCGGCGCGATCTGCGGGCCGAACTTCTGGAAGATCCACGCCACCGCCGCAAAGCGGAGTCCGCGCGTCACCACGGAAGCAGCGATAAAAATCGGGATCGAGAAGTGGAGTGCGCCGGAGAGGATCGTCACCAGCTTGTACGGAATGGGCGTGAGCCCCTTCAGGAAAATGAACCAGGCGCCGTACTGATCGTAGAAGGCGCGCAACTCCATCTCGCGTTCGCCAGAATAACCGAAGAAGTCGAGAATATAACGCCCGACCTGATCCATCAGGAACATGCCGATCACGTAGCCTGCCAAACCGCCCAACACCGAGGCGATGGTGCAAACGATTGCGTAGCGCAGCCACTTCTTTGGCTCCGCCGCCGCCATCGGCCCAAGCATCAAATCCGGCGGCAGCGGAAAGAACGAGCTCTCCGCAAATGACACCACAAACAGAGCCCGCTCCGCGTTGGGAGAACGCGCGGCGTTCATCATGTTGGTCTTAAGGCCGGTCAGCATGGCTTCGCGGCTAGCACGCTTCGGGCCACAGCGTCATGCGGCGGCGATGTCGCAAACTGCTTTCGGATAGTGAACGTTCTCTGGCGTTAGCCATCCGACGCTTGCGTGTGCGAGCGTAGGATGGTGCCCCCGGTCGGAGTCGAACCGACACACCTTGCGGTACCGGATTTTGAGTCCGGCGCGTCTACCAATTCCACCACAGGGGCAACTGGGGCTTCCAAAGACGAGGCCGTCAGGTATGAGGCGACAAAGCCGGTGTCAAATCCGGCGTGCGGGGGAAATGCATGACCGACGAGACAATCGCCGGTGAGGACACCGGTTTTGGCCGCGTTGGCCGCTGGATCGGGCTCATTTTGGGACCGGCCCTCGCTATCGGGCTCCAGCTGCTCCCGCCGCCGGAAGGTCTTTCCCCCGAGGCCTGGCGCGTGGTCTCGCTCGCGGCGCTGATGGTCGTTTGGTGGGTCACCGAGGCGATCCCGATCTCGGCCACCGCGCTCATTCCGCTGGTCGCCCTTCCACTCATCGGCGCAACGTCGATGCGGGACGCCGCCGCACCCTACGCCGACCCGATCGTCTTCCTCTTTATCGGCGGCTTCATACTCGCTGCCTGCGTCGAACGCTGGCGCCTGCACGAGCGCATCGCGCTCTCCATCGCTTCCGTTGCGGGCGGGCGACCCGTGGCTCTGGTTGGCGGCTTCATGATCGCCTCGATGCTGATCTCTATGTGGATCTCAAACACCGCCACGACACTCATGCTTGCGCCCATCGCCATCGGCGCCGCACGCGCCATGTCGGGCGGCGGCAAAGCCGATCTCGCGCTCGGCGGCGCGCTGACGCTTGGTGTTGCGCATGCCGCCACCATCGGCGGCATCGGCACGCCGGTGGGATCACCAACCAACCTCATCGCTATCGGCTTCTTTGAGCGCGCCGGCGAGCCGATTGCGTTTATCGATTGGATGGCCAGCGCCATTCCAATCATGCTGCTTATGATGCCAGTCGCCTGGCTGCTTCTGTGTTGGCCGCTCTTCGGCAAGGGGCATCAACGCTATGAAGCGATCGGCGCAGTCGTCAAAGACGCACTGAAAGCTCTCGGCCCGATCACACGGCCAGAGGTCCGCATCGGCTTCATCTTCGCGCTCGTCGCCATCGCCTGGATGACGCGCACCGAATTGGTGAAGTTGCCTGGCCTGAGCGCCCTCACAGACACCGGCGTCGCCATCTTTGGCGCGCTTTTGCTGTTCTTCGTGCCTTCGGGACGCGGCAACGGCGAGAAGCTCATTGATTGGAAGACGGCCGAGAGCATTCCGTGGGGCATTGCGGTGCTCTTTGGCGGCGGCCTCGCACTTGCCGCCGGCATGGAAGCGACCGGCCTCGCCGCGTGGATCGGCGGATGGATCGCCGGCATCGACGGCGTCTCAGCCTTCGCGCTTGTGGCGATCCTCGTGGTGACGACGATCCTTGTCTCGGAACTCGCCAGCAACGTCGCGACGCTCACTTCGATGCTGCCCGTCGTCGCCGCTGTCGCGACCGCGACCGCGACGCCCCTTCAGCAATTGGCCTTCCCCGTGGCGCTTGCCGCGAGCTTTGCGTTCATGCTGCCGGTTGCGACGGCGCCGAACGCGATCGCTTACTCGTCCGGCGTTCTCACTTTGAAACGCATGCTGACAGTCGGCTTCGGCCTTAACATCGCGGCGATCGTGCTGATCATGACCTTTGCTGCTTAGAACAGTTTTTCGACGCGGTCCCAGAACGCCTTCGGCAGATCGAGCCCGGAGAGCCGTTTCAACTCCTGCGCCAAGGTTGGCGATGTCACGTTGATCTCGATGAGCTTGCCCGCGATCACATCGAGCCCCGCGAACACGATGCCTTCACGCTTAAGCAACGGCGCAACCGCCGCGGCGATGCGGTGATCATGGTCGTCCAGTTCGCCGGCTGCCGCCTGACCGCCAACGGCGAGGTTTGCGCGGAAATCACCCGCCTTCGGCAAGCGCTTCAGCGCCGCGAACGGTTCGCCATTCAGTACGAACACGCGCTTATCGCCGCCGGACACCGCCGGTAAAAATTCTTGCGCCAGGATCGGCTCGCGCCCTGTCGCCGCCAGGAAGGCGCTGGCCTTCGCTTCAAAGTCCGGATCGCTGGCGGAGAGTTTGATCACCCCTTCGCCGCCCATCATGAAAAGTATCTTGAGCACAACCTGATCGAAGCGCCGCGCAAACGCCGTCAGCGACTCCAGATCGCGCCCGACCCATGTCTTCGGCGTCAATTCCGGAAAATGCAGGATCGAACACTTCTCGGAGATGTTACGAATGCCCTGCGGCGGATTGATCACGCGCGCCTTTTTGACGAGCTCCAACAAGTAGGTGTTGGTGACATACGCCATGTCGAACGGCGGGTCTTGCCGCACCAGCACGACATCGAAATCATCAACGGGGCGGATCGCTTCTTCATGCGTCGTGTAGTGCGCGCCTTGCTCAAAGCTCACCGATACGCGCCGCGCCTTCGCCTTCACGACACCGAGTTCGTAGAACAGATCGTTCGGCGCCCACCACCAAGCCTGGTGCCCGCGCCCCTGCGCCTCGACCATCAGCGCAAGCGAAGTGTCATGGTTCACGATCATTTTCTCGATCGGGTCCATCTGCACAGCAATGCGGAGCGATTTCATTTAGCCAGCCTGCGCTTTGCGTCCGTTGACGCGTGCGCCTCGTAGCTGCTCAGCAATCAGAAACGCAAGATCAAGCGCCTGTTGCCCATTGAGGCGCGGATCGCAATGCGTGTGATAGCGGCTCGACAGGTTCTCCTCCGTCACCGCCGACGCGCCGCCCAGGCACTCCGTCACTTGCTGGCCGGTCATCTCGACGTGCACGCCGCCCGGATAGGCGCCTTCCGCCGGCAAAATATCCGTGAACGCGCGCACTTCTGCGAGAATCCGATCAAACGGCCGTGTCTTGAAGCCGCTCGCCGTCTTCAGCGTATTACCGTGCATCGGATCGCACGACCAAACAACGTTGCGTCCAGCTTTGGTCACTGCGCGCACGAGCTTCGGCAGCCCGGCTTCGACCTTCTCCGAACCAAACCGAGCTATCAAAGTGATCCGCCCCGGCTCATCGCTCGGGTTCAGAATGTCGATCAGCCTCAAGAGCTCATCCGGCTCAAGCGATGGCCCGCATTTCAAACCAATCGGGTTCTTGATCCCGCGTGCGAACTCAACGTGCGCGCCATCCGGCTGGCGCGTACGATCACCGATCCAAACGAAGTGCGCGCTGGTGTCATACCAATCGCCAGTCGTTGAATCGACGCGCGTCATCGCCTCTTCGTAGCCCAGCAGCAGCGCTTCGTGACTCGTATAAACATCGACGTGGCGCACCTGCGGCACGCTTTGCGGCGTGATCCCGCAGGCTTCCATGAAGGCGATGGCTTCTGAGATGCGATCCGCGATCTCATGATAGCGCTTGCCTTGCGGGCTATCGGCGACGAAGCCGACCATCCAGCGATGCACGTTGTGCAGATCGGCGTAACCGCCGTTCGCGAACGCGCGGATGAGGTTCAGTGTCGCCGCCGATTGCGAATAGGCCTTTATCAGCCGTTCCGGATCGGGCAGCCGTGATTCCGGCGTGAATTCCATGCCGTTGATATTGTCGCCGCGATAGGAAGGGAGCGTCACGCCGCCTTGAGTCTCGGTCTGCTCCGAGCGCGGCTTGCCGAACTGGCCCGCGATCCGGCCCACCTTCACCACCGGTCGCGAAGCCGCGAAGGTCAGCACGACGCTCATCGCCATCAGCGTACGGAAGGTGTCGCGGATGTTGTCGGGGTGGAATTCCTTGAAGCTCTCGGCGCAATCGCCGCCCTGCAGCAGAAACGCCTTACCGGCCGCCACCTGCGCTAGTTCGGCCTTCAGCTTGCGCGCTTCGCCTGCGAACACGAGCGGCGGATAGGTCCGCAATTGCTGCTCGACACGCGTGAGCGCCGCCGGATCGGGATAATCCGTTGGGATATGCTTGGCGGGAAGCGAGCGCCAGCCGGCTGGGGTCCATTTGTCCTTCATTGCATCAGACCCTAGCCGAACATCGCGGCCGCAAGCGAGGCCCCTTGCTGCACCTGCTCAATAAACATGGGCGCGAGCAGCGGGGTGACCAAGAACCAAACCGCCGCTGCGGCAATTGTCGCGGCTAGGGCCGCAGCGAAATACAGGGAAGCATAGCGCCAGCCACCGGTGAAAAGGGCGATAATTCCCTTGGCCAGCGTGTTCACCAACACGGCGACCATCACCGCATGGGCGCCGATGGCCGGGTCAAGCCCGCCACGCACGAGGCTGCTGGCCGCGAGAGTCACCGCGTCCACGTCCGCTAGACCGGCTGTCGCCGCGAACGGCAGCAGTCCCGCTTGGCCATAGGCGTCCGAAATAATGCGGCCAAGTATGATCACCGCGCCAAGGAACGCCGCGAACTTGAATACCGAGACGAGATTGAGCGGGCTGCTTAGTTTTTCAGCCGAGTCCGCACCGTCGTCTTCGCGGTCGAAGTGGCGCATGGCGAACGCCGCGCCCACGAACACCAATACCGCCGCCACGAGCGCTGGCCCAGCCTCCGGCACGACGGGCATTGCTGTGATCGCCAGCAAGGCGACGACTCGGCCGACACTGATTGCCGCCGCGATCGCCGCTGCCGCCCCTCCGACCATTGCGTGCGTTTCCCCGCTCTTGACCCGCCGTCCCAGCTCAGCCGTCACCACGGTCGAGGACACCAGCGCTCCAGCTGCAGCGCCAGCCAGCACGCCAACGTCATCTCCCAGCACCCGCACGGCGAGGTAACCGGCAAACGAAGCGCCCGCGACGAGGATCGTAAGCAGCCAAAGCTCACGCGGATTGATCGCGTCCCAAATATCGACTGTGCGGTCGGGCAAGAGCGGCAGCGCGATGAAGGTGGCGCCCAGGATCAGCAGCGCCGAACGCAGTTCCTTCCAAGTGAGCTTGTCTAGCCAGTCGTGCAGCGCGCTCTTGAACGCGAGCAGCCCAACAAGCGTGACACCCGCCGCCGCCGCGATGCGCAGGTCGCCCCACATCGTATAGATGCCAAGCGCGAACACCAGGAGCCCCGCGATTGTCCCGGTGACCGAAAGGTCATTGTCGTGCTGGCTTTCACGCACTTTGAACACCACGAACGCGGCGCCAACCACGAGCACCAAAGCCGCAAAACCCGCCTCGCCCGTCAACGGCAACAGAGCGCCCGCGATCCCGCCCGTCAGGCCCAAGACGGCATGGGTGCGCAATCCGGCCGCACGCGCACCCTCGGGCGCATCGCGGTGCTTCCAGCCGCGCTCAACCCCCACCAGGAAGCCAATTCCAAGCGCCATCGCCAGGCGCTGGAACATTTCGAGGAGAAGCGGATCGGGCATCGTCGGCCAAGTCTTGGTGTGGCGCCTGGGTTCCTGCCAACGCGCCGCGCCCCAAAGGGGAGCCCCGGCAGATTGCCAAGGCGTAATACGCCCGACTAGGTTCCCCGCAGACAGGTAAACGGACACTTCATGGCAATTGCGGCGTATCTCGCCTTCGAACCGGACGATGCTGATGCCGCCCATGCCGTCGCTGCCGAACTCGAACATCACGGCTGGGCGGTGTCACGCTCCGGCCCCGAGTTTCGGATTCAGGACAAGCTCGGCGCGCTGGTTCAGGCCATAGGACAAGCGGCTGTCGTCGTCGTCCTCGCGTCGCCTGCGGCCCAGGAGAGCGCCTGGATCCGCCGTGAGGTCGCGGCTGCGCTGAACAACGGCCGCACCATTGTCGTGGTAAAAACCGCCGATCTCGCCGCTGACTCCTGGTTCAACCAAACCCTCGACCCAGCGACTTTTGTCGATCTCCGATTAGGCGCGCGCTCCGAGGCGCTCGCGAAGATCGTCGACCAGGCGCGCGCTTCAAAGAGCCGCGGCCGCGTCATCGCCATGCTCAACATCAAGGGCGGCGTCGGCAAGACTGTGCTCGCGGCCAATTTGTTCGCCGCCGCGCACTTGGCCGATAAACGCGCGATCTCGTTCATCGACCTCGATCCCCAGCACAACCTCACCCAGTATTTTCTCTCCCCCGGCGAACGAAACCGCATCCGTGATCGCAACCACACGCTCTATGGCATCTTGAACGCACGCGGCGATCATTCGACCCCGCGCGCTGATTTCGGCGCCATCTCGATCCCGCTCAACCGCGCCCGCCGCAGCGCCAAGGCGCCGAACTTCGAACTCGTAGCCGGCGACGAGCGCCTGTTCGAATTCACCCTCGACACACGCCCGGATCGCGACAAGGCCGAAGCCTTCACCCGCTTCCGCGCACTCATTGCCGCTCTCCGGGCGCGCTCCGACGCGGTCATCATCGACTCCAATCCCTGCGCCACCTTCCTCACCCGTCTGGCGATCACCACTGCCGATCACATCGTCGCGCCTGTGCGTCCGGAGAAATACTCGCTCACCGGTTTGAACATGCTGGAGCATGTGGTGCGTGAAGTCAGGGGAAGGCCGTTGCGCAGCGAGGAATTCTCCGTCCTCCTAAACGGTGTGAACGACCGCACCCGATCCGGAGAAACTGGCGACGCCAATGCGCTGACACGCTCGGAAATTAGTAACGCACCCTTTTTTGGCAGCGCACTCTTGCCGGACGAGGTCCCGTATTCGGCTGTGTTGCGCTCAGCGCCCACGGAGCGCTTCGCCGCCAACCCGATCAATGTCACCGCGATGATGCGCGTCGGTGGACGCCCGGCGAAGGAGGCGCTCACCCGCGCCGCCGCCGCCATTCTCCGCCGGGCCGCGCCATGAGTTTGAAGCCAACAGACGCCAAACTGCTCCGCGCGGCCTTGGGCCGACGCCCGCGCGCAGAACTTAAGCGCATATTCGCACTTGCCCGCGCGAACACGGATCGCATCCTGCTCGCCGCGGCGTTGCCGCCAAAGAAGAAGGCGAAACCGAAAGGCGACCCGCTGGTCCGCGAACTTGAGCAGACGCTGAAGCCAATCCTTGGCCCCGCTCAGGAGAAGGCCGACCTGCTGATCGAGCACATCGCCAAGAAGTACAAACGCAAGCTGAGCTATCAGCCCAAGGGCCTTGCTGACGCCACGCGCCAGCTCCGCACCAAATTCAGCGACGATCAGATCAGCGCCGGCGCCAAGAGCCTCGTAACGCAGCTAAGCAAGCTCTACGGCGGTAGCGACGGCGTCGTGTAACTCGGCCAACGCACTGGACGAATTAGACGCCGTTCACCACATAGGCGCGCATGACCCTTTCTGCTTCCGGCTTCGATCTCACCCCGCCCACGGCGCAACAGCGCGCGCGACTCGAGGCGGGGCTCAACGAGGAAGAACGCCGCGTGCTGCTGCATCATGGCACCGAGGCGCCGTTCTGCGGCGGGCTGCTCAATCAGAAGAATGCGGGCGTTTATTGCTGCCGTCTCTGCGGGCTGCCGCTTTTCCGCCAGGACGCGAAATTCGAAAGCGGCACCGGCTGGCCCAGCTTCACCGGCCCGTTCGATCCCAAGCACGTCATCGGCGTCGAGGACAATTCCTACGGCATGTGCCGGATCGAAACCCGCTGCGCCCGCTGCGACAGCCACCAAGGCCACGTCTTCCCAGACGGCCCGCGCCAAGCTGGCGGCCTGCGTTACTGCATCAATTCAGTATCGCTGCAATTCGTGGCCAATGGCGAAGCGCTGCCGGATCCGCTCGGCCGCGCGGAGCGCTTAGCCGCTTAGTGGCGCGCCTTCTTTAGCTGTTCGATGAGCCGATCCAGATCGCGCCGCATGGCGTGCGTGATCACCTCGTCTGTTTCGGCGCCCTTGAATGTGCTTAGCGCGCGGGAAACCACCCGCCCCACCAACAGGCTGGCCTCGTTGGTGTCGTTCGTGAACTGGCGGGCCTTGGCGGCAAGTTCGCCTTGGCGCGATAAAATGGCCGTCACAGGCTGCGTCATGGACGCTCTCCGTCTGCTTCGGGCCGAACAGCTCCCCCAGTCCGCACGGCAGATGACGAGACGATACAGAGATTTCCCCAATTCGGAGAGATAATCGTGGTGTGTGGAAAGTTTTTTAGACCGGAGACGGAACCGACAAGGCTTCATTAAGTCTAACAGCGTGCAATGCGTGAGCTGTCTTGACGCCGTGAAAGGTTCGGCGACCATGCCTTTGACGTGACGAAGCCATTTCCAACTAAGAATCTGCGCTTCTTTCTGACAGCGCCGTCTCCGTGCCCCTATTTGCCGGGCCGGAAAGAACGCAAAGTTTTCACCGCGCTCGATGGCATCGAAGCCACCGAGCTGCATGACGTTCTGACCAACGCCGGTTTCCGCCGCTCGCAAAACATCGCTTACAGGCCATCCTGCGATGCGTGCGACGCCTGCATCTCGGCGCGCGTGCCGGTTGAGAAATTCGAGTTCAGCCGCCGTTGGCGCAAGATCATGCTGCGCAACGCCGATCTCACACGCGCCCTTCGCCCGGCCGAGGCTACCGAAGAACAGTTCTTCCTACTGCGCCGCTATCTGGTCTCACGCCACGCCGATGGCGGCATGGCCGACATGAGTTTCACCGACTTTGCCGCGATGGTCGAGGAATCCGCCGTCCACACGCATATCGTCGAATACCGCTTCAGCGACGGGCCCAACAAAGGCGAGCTGGCCGCTGCCGCGCTTGTCGATGCGCTCGGCGACGGCCTCTCGATGGTCTACTCGTTCTTCGATCCGGACGAGGGCCGCCGCAGCCTCGGCGTCTACATCATCCTCGACCACATCCAGCAGGCCCGCGCCGCGGGCTTCGGCTATCTCTATCTCGGCTACTGGATCCCCGGGTCCGACAAGATGCACTACAAGGCCGAGTTCCGGCCGCTGGAGCTTTTGCTCGGCGGCGAGTGGCGCCCTTACGAACCGGTGCAGTTCTAGTTTCTTGGACCGCCGGCGTCCTCGCCGGCAGCGACGTTTCAATTCGCACCGTCCGTCGAAGATCAACCATCCTTGCCTGCGAGGATACCGGCGGTCCAAGGTTGAGCATGCCCGAGTCCAAGAAGCCCTTGTGGCGCGCCTCCGAACAGCAAGCGGCGTTCCGTCCGTTCACGCAAAAGCTCAACCCGAACTCGCTTTTCCGCGCCGCGGGTCTCTCACGTCTCGCCGGCATGAGCCGCGCGCATGTCAGCCTCGTGCGCCTGCCGCCCGGCAAGGACAGCTTCGCCTATCACGCCCACATGCTCGAAGAGGAATGGATCTACATCATCTCCGGCCGCGCCATCGCCGAAATTGACGGCAAGACCAGCGAGGTCGGTCCGGGCGACTTCATGGGTTTCGCAACCCCCAGCGTCCCTCACCTCCTGCGCAACACGTTCGAAGAGGAGTGCGTCTATCTCATGGGTGGCGAGGACAAGCCGATCGACGTGGTCTCCTACCCCGAACTCCAGAAACGCTATCTGCTCATGCAAACCGAGAGAGGCGCCGAGTTCTACGAATTGGGCGAACCCACCAAGCCGCTCGGCAAGCCCGATTAGAGCACCACGCCCTCACGCGTCCGCGCGCCCTCTGGCGCGGCATAGCCGAAACGTGCACAGACGCGGCTATCGAGTGCGTCCGGCCCCGGCGGCTCGTCACCCGCAAACACCAGCATCGACACCGTCGTCGCGCGCTCATCGAACGCGAGTGCAATGTATTGCGGGCGCTCGGCCCCACAGAGCCCGATCACGCCATCCGGCACGACCTGCTCCGTCACCCGCCGCAGTTCGACATTCAGCGTGCCCGGCCCCAGCACCGCCGCCGCGAAGCTGTCGCCGTTCTTGGCAATGAGATCGCCGCCGCGGCGTGGGTTCAGCACCCGCGTGTAGAGGACGACGCCGTTCGCGAAGGTTACGCCGCCGCGCTGCACCACCATTGCGCCGGTGATCGCGCGCGCCGTGTTGGAGGACGGCTTGTAGTCGCCGCTGAGCGTCGCGTGCGGCTCGGCCTCTGCGGTCGCCGCCACGTCCGAATCAGGCGCGACCGCTTGCGTACACGCGGCGAGCGCGAGAAGGAGCGCGGGAACGACAGCGAAACGCATAGCCGTTATCTACGCTCGGGTCGGCGTCCACGCGACCGCCCTCCATCGCAAAACACCCCCGTTTTGTCGCCTCGTCCGTCCAGGCACGGCATCCGTCGCTAAAGCGCGAGGCTCATGAACACGGTGTTTTCGATCAGCGTTTCGTAATAGGCGCCGATTTCAATGAAGCCGAGTGCGCGATAGAGCCTTCGCGCGTCCTGCATCGTCGCCAAGGTATCCAACCGCATCTCGCGATAACCAGCGACGCGCGCCGCCTCGATGATCGCGAGCGCAAGCTGCTTGCCGAGGCCTTGGCCCCTGCCCGCTGGCGATACGTAGAGCCGCTTCATCTCACAGACGCCCGGCTCATCCAGCGGCCGCATGGCGACGCAGCCGAGCGCTTCGCCGCTTGCATCGCGCGCACTGAGAAGCGCGCCTGCTGGCGACGCGTACTTGCCTGGTAACGACGCGAGCTCTTCGTCAAAACCCTGGTAGCCGAGATCGATGGGGAGTGAGGCGGCGTAGGCGCGGAAGAGCTGGGTGATCGCGGGGAGATCGGTGGGGAAGGATGCGGCAACGATCAAGATTCACTCCGTCGTCCCTCTCCCGCATTTGCGGGAGAGGTTAGGTGAGGGTGCGGCGCGGAATCCTCCCAGCCTGGCGCTGCGCTAGTCACGCCCCGCCAGCGCTCCACCCTCGCCCTGCCCTCTCCCTCCCAAAGGAGGGAGAGGGTTCATCGAGCGAGAGCTTCCAGTATCTTAGCCGCGACCGACTGCGCATCAGCAAACACCTCGTCGTCGCGCACGCGCAAAACACGCCAACCTGCCTTGGATAAAGCTTCAGTCCGCACGGCGTCGTGCGCCAGTTGCTCCCGCTCATCGTGAGAACGGCCATCCACTTCGATAATCAGTTTAGCTTCCACGCAGGCAAAGTCTGCGATGTAGGGCGGGATAGGATGCTGTCGACGAAACTTTGCGCCGCTGATCCGCCTGCCCCGCAGCAGCGACCACACCGCTTCCTCTGCGCGGCTTGTCTGCCTGCGCATGCCTCGCGCGCGATCGCGCAACATCCCCCTCGTGAGCATGGTCTGCACCGTGAGCGTGCGCTCGAGAGATTTCAAGCGCCGCCGGATCCCTCTCCCGCATTTGCGGGAGAGGCTAGGTGAGGGTGCGGCGCGGAAGTCTGCAAGCATTGGCGCGGCGCTAATCACGCTCCGCCCGCGCTCCACCCTCACCCTGCCCTCTCCCTCCCAAAGGAGGGAGAGGGTTCAACCTCGCCTAGTCATCCTCACGAGCAATCAGCAGCAGGCCAATCGCAACCACAAGAAACACACCGACGGAAAGAATACTGTCCCAGAGGACGCGCACTTTCCAGATCACCACCTAACCACCACACCCCTGAGATGACAGGCGACGCTAGAAGCCCGATCGTGCAGATCGCTTCGACAACGAACAGAAGCTCAGTTGCTTTGGCGCCTCTGCCCATCTTGCTGGCGACACGCCGCTCACAACGGAATATTGTCGTGCTTCTTCCAAGGGTTCTCTAGCTTCTTGTTCTTCAGCGTGCCGAGCGCGCGGATGATGCGCTTGCGGGTTTCGCGCGGCATGATCACGTCATCGACGTAACCCAAGCTCGCCGCCACGAACGGGTTGGCGAAGCGATCGGAATATTCCTTGGTGCGCGCGGCGATTTTTTCGGGGTCGCCGATGTCGGCGCGGAAGATGATTTCGACGGCGCCCTTCGCGCCCATCACCGCGATTTCCGCGCTCGGCCAGGCGTAGTTCACGTCGCCTCGGAGGTGCTTCGAACTCATGACGTCGTATGCGCCGCCGTAAGCCTTGCGCGTAATCACGGTGACTTTCGGCACCGTGGCTTCGCCGTAGGCGAACAGGAGCTTGGCGCCGTGTTTGATGAGCCCACCCAGCTCCTGCTTGGTCCCTGGCAGGAAGCCCGGCACGTCGACAAACGTGACGATCGGAATGTTGAAGGCATCGCAGAAACGCACGAACCGCGCCGCTTTGCGCGACGCATCAATGTCCAGCACGCCCGCCAACACCATCGGCTGGTTCGCGACAATGCCGACGGTCGAGCCATCGAGCCGCACGAAGCCGGTCAGAATGTTCTTCCCGAACTCCGAACCGATCTCGAAGAAATCGCCCTCGTCGGCGACCTTCTCGACCAGCTCTTTCATGTCATAGGGCTTGTTCGGATTGTCCGGGATCAGGCGATCGAGCGAGGTTTCTTCGCGCGTCACGTCATCGAAGTGCGGCCGCGTCGGCGGCTTTTCGCGGTTCGAGAGCGGCAGGAAATCGATGAGGCGGCGCATCTGCGTCAACGTCTCAAAATCGTTCTCGTAAGCGCCATCGACGACGCCTGACTTCGACGCATGCACGCGCGCGCCGCCCAGTTCCTCGGCCGTCACGACTTCGTTCGTCACCGTCTTCACAACGTCCGGCCCGGTTACGAACATGTAGCTCGTGTCTTTGACCATGAAGATGAAATCGGTCATCGCCGGCGAATAGACGTCGCCGCCCGCACACGGCCCCATAATGACGCTGATTTGCGGAATGACGCCGGAGGCCAGAATGTTGCGCTGGAAAATATCGGCGTAACCCGCAAGCGATTCCACGCCTTCCTGAATCCGGGCGCCGCCCGCGTCGAAAATGCCGACGATCGGCGCTCCGTTCTTCATCGCCATGTCCTGCACTTTGCAGATCTTGGCCGCGTGCGCGCCCGAGAGCGAACCGCCGAACACGGTGAAGTCCTTTGAGAACACATAGACGAGGCGGCCGTTTACCGTGCCCCAACCGGTGACGACGCCGTCGCCGGGGATTTTCGTCTTCTCCATGCCGAATTCATGACTCCGGTGTTCGACGAACATGTCGAACTCCTCGAACGAGCCTTCATCGAGCAGAAGCTCAATCCGCTCGCGCGCCGTCAGCTTGCCCTTGGCGTGCTGCGCCGCGTGACGCTTCTCACCCCCGCCCGCGCGCGCGGCTGCACGCTTTTCTTCCAGCTTGGCGATAATGTCTTTCATGGGCGCAAGGGCTCCCGGCGCAAATCTCTCGCGTCAGGGGGTAGCGGGCGCTCCCGCGCTAGGCAAGCGCCCGCATTAGACGCGCTTGCGCGCCTGCGCGACGCGGTCCTGCAGGTTGGGGAGGTTTGGCCAACGCCGCGCCGCTTCTTCATAAACCGCACGGGCCTCGGCGCCGCGGCCCAAGGCCTCCAGCGCGGCCGCGCGATTCATGTGCAGAACTGGCAGATCGATGCCGCGCCCAAGCAGATCGTCAAAGATAGCCAGCGCCTCTTGCGGACGCCCCAGCCCCATCAACGCCGCCGCCTTGGCATGCTGCGCGTTCGGATCTTGCCAATCGCATTTGAGCGCCTCCTCGGCGGACTCCAGCGCCTCCTGCATCTTGCCCTGCGCCCGTTGCGCGTTAGAGAGCGCTTCCCATCCGGCCGCATTCGGCAATGCGACAGCCGAACGCCCAGCTTGCTCGGCCTCATCGAATTGTCCGTTGCGATAATAGGCTTGCGACAGCGCCACAAACAATCCGGGCCACGTCGCATCGATGCGCGCGGCATTGTTGTAGGCCTCGACGGCGCCCGCGTCATTGCGCGTCTCAGTGAGAATGTGGCCCAGGGCAATGTGATGCCGAAGCGAAGAGGGGTCTGCGTTGATGGCGCCACGCATAAGTTGCTCGGCCTCTTTTACGCGGCCTTGCGCCATGCGCACCATCGCCATCAGATGCTGTACCTCACCCGGCGCGCGCGACATATCCGGCCATGTCTTTGTCAGCTCGCGCTCGGCGCTGGCTGGATCGCCGTTTTTAATGGCGAGTTCCGCTTGGTCGAGGGTCGCTTCGTGGCTCATTTCAGTCTCCGTCCGCGCCCGTTTGCAGCATCGGACGCGCCAGCACAAGCGGATGCGTCAGGCCGGCACGATGTCGAACGGCGCGGTGATCCGTTCGCCCTGCGAGAACGGCATCGTGCCGTGCCACATGTAAGAGGGGAAAAGCACCAGCCGCCCCTCTTGAGGCCGCACCACCTTCTCCACCGTACACATCGGCGTCGGCCAGCGAGGCTCGCCGAACTTGATCCAGCCTTCCTGGCTTTCACCCGACTTTGTGACCTCAGGCAGCGACACATAATACGCTGAGCTGATCCAGCCGGCCGGATGCAGATGGTTCACATGAAAACCGTTCGGCTTCAGTTTGACTGACCAGCATCCGGAAAACTTAAACCGATCCGTCTTGCGTCCGCTCCAAGGATGGTTCGGCTTCTGCATGTTTGCGATGTAAGCCCGGATCGGCTCTTCCAGAGCGTGTAGATATTGCTTGATCACAGGATCATCGACCGCGAGCAGGCTCCGGGTTGTCTGCGAGCCGTGTCGCAAGGACTGATCGAGCGGATGAGTTTCGAGCACATGCAGGCGATCGAGGCTCTCTTTGAGAGCTGCATTGAACGCGGCAATGTTTGCAAATCCTGCTGGCGCCTCCAAATCGAAGGGTTGCACCATCAAGTCGTAGTCGCAAATCTCATGATAGCGCGCGTCGCCGGTTTGCCGGAACGCCATCGACTCATAAGCAATCCAATCGCCGTTGAGTGGCTGCGTGTTGCGCAGCGGCGCCAGCTCTCGCAGCGCCTCATCACCGCGCCCAAGCCGCAGCAAACCGCACACTAGGTTTCCGCGCACGAACGGCACGTGCGGCGCATCCGCTACCGCCGCGCGCAAAAGCGGCAGCGCCTCTTCTGTGCGATCCATCTCGTCCAGCAAAACACCAAGCGAGCCCTGTAGCGGGCCGTTGCCCGGCAAACGCTGCAAGCCATCGCGCAGGACTTGCTCAGCCCGGGCGCGTTGCTCGGCGCGTCGCAGCAAATCGGCGCAGCCTATGCGCAGATGGATCGAGTCAGGCTGACGTTGAACCGCCGCCTCATAATCCCGCGCAAACGCCTCCCCGGCGCCGCGCATCCAGCGCACATTCGCCAGCGCGTTCTGCAGCCCTTGATCCTGAGGCCAACGCTTCACGCCGTCGGCAAAGAAAATTTCCGCTTCCGCATCGCGCGCCTGTCCCAGCAACGCCATGCCGCGGTTGAGCCAAAGCACCGGCTGCACGATGCCGCGGGCCAGAAGTTGATCATAGAGTGGCAGCGCTTCGCCATAACGCCCAAGGCGGCCGAGAATGTAGGCGCGCGTATGAAGCGCCGCGGCGTGACGTGGATCATACGCAACCGCCTGATCCGCCGCCGCCAACGCTTCTTCCAATCGATCCTGCGCCCGCAGGACGCTTGCCAGCAATTCAAACGACTCGGCGCTTGGTGTTTGCGACGTCAGAGCCCGTGCAATGTGCTCAGCAGTGCGAAAATCGCCGGCGACCGCCGCCGCGCGCGCTCGCTTGATCGCCTCGGCGCTCACTGCAAAGCCTCGATATAGCGTTCGATCGCTTTAAACTCAGTCCGTTGGCGATCCAGACGCGCGCGCGCCTCTTCATCCTCGCCCCATTTTTCGAGGCTCCATAGATTGTCGAGCGCCGCCGCCTCATGCGCCCGCTCAGCATCCCATGCCCCCCGCACCACGGCAAAGCCAATAAGCACAGAGCCCGCCAAACCCGTAGCTTGCGAAAGTGCGGTCAATCGGAAGTCATCGAGCACTTCCGCGTGCGCACGCAATGTGTGGAGTTTTTCCGCTTCAACCCGCGCCGCTATAACAGACGACACCACCGGCAGCGCCACGCCAAGCTCACGCGCGCCCCACGCCACGATTGGATCCCACAACCCCGCCTGTCGGCATGCCAAATCCAGCGGCGTCTCGGCACGGTGGCAGCAGAGATCGGTTTCGCCGAAGCCGACGATATAGTCACAGACTTTGTCGCGGTTCTTCGCCGTCCAATCTAATGTCGCAAACGCCATCTGGCTCGCCGGCATGGTGGGTGGCGAGATGTGTTCGCCCTGCGCGGCCCACTCCTCGGCGCATAGACCAGCAAGCGCACGCGTCGGCGCGACGAAAACCGCACCGGCGGGCGTTCTTAACGTGCGGGCGTCCAACGCAATGCCAAATCCGCCATCGCGCTCCACCACACTCGCGGTCTTGTAGAAACGCCGCGGCAGACTTGGTGCTTCGGACGGGGGCAAGCTCATCGCTTTTCTCTAGCCGATCAGCCGCGCGCGCGCATCCGGACGCACCGCCGCATTATCAGCTCGGGACGAGGTCAAAGCCCAGGCTAAGCCACTCGGCGCCCTCGAACGGCACGGTCCCGTGCCACATGTACGAGGGAAACAGCACCAGCGTGCCTGGCTGCGGCTCCACGAATTTCTCCGGCCCGCATCCCGCCGGCGGACGGTTGGGCTCGCCGAACTTCGACCAGCCGGCGCGCGGATCGCTCGGCCGCTCACCCGGCATGATTGACACGAAATACGCGCCACTGATCCAGCCGCGATCGTGCACATGGCTCGGCTGATAGCCGCCGTCCGTCATCCGCACCGACCACAAGCTCGAATAGTAGGAGCTTTTCGTCCGCCGCGCACCCATCGGATCGTTCTCACGCAGCCGCCCGGCATAGTCACGGAGCGCGATATCCATGGCGGCGAGGAAATGCTTGATCACCGGCTCATCGAGCCCAAGCAGATTTCGGCCCGTCTGCGAGCCGTTCGGAATATACTGATCGAGCGGGTGGGCGTTGGTCTTGTGTTGCGTGCGGAGTAGCACCGCTAGGCCCGCATTGAACGCTTCCGTGGTGAAGAAACCGTGCGGTGGAGCGATCTCATAGGTCCGCACAAAGCGATTATAGTCGCACCACACGCGATACTCGGGATGCTCCAGCATCCGCATTGCCGTCGTCGCGCAGGCGATAAGGTATTGCTCGTGCGGCTGCTCTTTGCGGAGATCGTTTACAATCCTCAGCACCTCTTCGGGTTGCCCCGCGCGCAACAGCGTAGAGAGCAAATTCCGCTGTGCCGCCCGCGATGGCGCAACTTCCGCCGCCCGGCGCAAGACCTTCAATCCGTCCAGAGGCCGATCCAGCTCATCGAGTACAACCCCCGCAGCCGTCAGCAGCGCCGGCGTATCCGGCGCCAAGCGCAACGCCTCATCGAGCACGTTCAGCGCCTTGGCGTTATGACCGCCCCGATGCAGTGCATCGGCGCACGCCAAACGCAAAGAGAGATCATTCGGGCGCGCAAGGATCGCCGCCTCATTAGCAGCGACACACTTCTCGCCCTCGCCCCGCAGCCAGCGCATACGCGACAGCGCGCTTTGCAGGGCAACCACCTGCGGCCAGACCGCGACGCCTCGCTCCGCGACGAGTTCAGCGTCCTTTCTCCGGCCCGCGGCATAGAGCGCGCGGGCATAGTGCAGCGCCAGATCGGGCGTGTCGATTTCTTGCTCCGCCAACTTTTCGAAGACCGCCAGCGCCTCGGCCCCGCGCCCGACATTGTCGAGCGCAGTCCCATAATTGTAGCGGAGCCCGCGGAGCGTGGGCCCGTATTTCAACGCGGCCCCCGCTGTCACGAGAGCATCCTGATGACGCTCCTGCGCCCGCTGCACAGTGCCTAATAGGGTGAGGCTCTCAGGCCCCGGCGAG
The DNA here is from genome assembly GCA_050184605.1 of Hyphomonadaceae bacterium. Lineage (GTDB taxonomy): Bacteria > Pseudomonadota > Alphaproteobacteria > Caulobacterales > Aquidulcibacteraceae > Vitreimonas. The sequence goes on from JBFXAE010000001.1 coordinate 899,550, forward strand.
ATCGCGATGTATTCCCTCGCCTCGCGTTCGGCCTCAACAAGATCGCCGATCGCCATCAAGCAACGGACGATGCTCACCCGCACCATCAGAAAGCTCGGCACAAGCGCCGAAGCTGCGCGGAAGACTTTGATCGCCTCCTCATAGGCGCCGCGTGCTTGGAGAACTAGGCCGAGCTCGTTGTAGTACTGCCCGGACTTAAGGTCATGGGCGATGGCGGCGCGGAAGTAGCGCTCTGCCTCAGCGAGCTGCCCCTGCGCCTTCTTGATCTGGCCCATCAGATGCTGCACCGGCGCGTCGGCTTTGAATTGGTTGAGCACAGGCGAAAGAATCCGCTCGGCGCCCACCGCATCGTTTGTGTTCAGCAACTCACGGGCGGCATTGACGAACGCATCGGCCTCGAACGCGTTCTTCATCGCGTTCCCTCGAACGGCGCGAAGGGATCGCGCGCATCGCTCTCTTCAAACCCCAGCGTGTTGAACGCGGTTTTGATGTGCCCCTGCAATTTGGCGATGACTTTGAGTTCGCCGCCGGAGGGGTGCGGCATGCGGATCGCCCGGGCATGCAGAAGCAGCGCGCCGCCGAGATCGTTCGGCGTCGGCCGGTCGCATTTGTATTTCGGATCGCCGGCAATCGCGTGACCCATCTCGGCCATGTGAAAGCGCAGCTGGTGCGTGCGCCCCGTCACCGGCCTGAGCGCCACCCAAGCCGCGCGCTGCGCCGCCTCGGAGATCACCGCATATTGCGTCACGGCGTGCACGGCGCCTTCCTCGGTCTGCAGCGCCCGCACCATCATCTCGCGATCGGCATCGCGCGGTCCCGGCGCCTTGCGCATCCATGAGCGCAGTTCGCCGACCTTCGGCCGTGGCGAGCCGACAACGATGGCCCAGTAGATCTTGTCCGTATCCCTGTCACGGAACGCTTCGGCCAAAAATGCCGCCGCGCGCGGGTGGCGCGCCAGCACCAGGCAGCCCGACGTATCGCGATCCAAACGGTGCACGAGCTTCGGCTTCTTCTCCGCGTCGAACTTCAGACCTTCCATCAACAGATCGAGATGGCGCGGCGTCTTGGCGCCGCCTTGCACCGCGAGCCCATGCGGCTTGTTCAGAACGATCACGTCGTCGTCGCGATGGATCACCAGCGAGCGGACGTAATCCTCGTCCTTCTGCGAAATCGCGTTAGGGTCGCGGCGCGCCGGCGCATCCGGCAACGGCGGAATCCGCACGCTCTGCCCAGGCGCCACGCGATCGGACGCCTTCACGCGCGCGCCATCGACGCGCACTTGGCCCGTGCGCAGGAGCTTTTCCACTTGCCCCTGTGTCAGTTGCGGATAACGGCGGCGCAGCCAGCGGTCGATCCGCGGCTCGCCATCGTCTTCACTGACTTCGATGGTCTCAACCGACCTCATGCACGTCCCAGAAAGAAGCCTAACCAGCAGGCGCCGACGCTCAACACCACTGAAGCGGCAACGTAAAGCGCCGCGTGGCCAGGTTGATGCTCGATGAGCCTCACCGTCTCCAGCGAAAACGCCGAAAACGTGGTGAAGCCGCCCAGAACACCCACGCCAAGCGCAAGTCTAAGCGCCTCATGCTCCGGTCCAACCCGCGCTGCAAGCCAGCCCATGGCGAAGCCGCCGATGATGTTCACGGCCAATGTGCCCCAAGGAAACGCCAGTCCGAGCCAACGCGCCGCGCCCACGCTCACCCCATAACGCGCGAGTGCGCCGATTGCCCCGCCGGCCGCCACCAACAATAGATTCATCATCCGGCGGCGGCGATCCGTGCGCGAATGGCCTGAGCGGTCGAGCGCGCATCATAAGCATTCGGCTCGTCCGGTTTCGGACCTTCGCCAAAGCGTATCTCATAGGTCGCGCCGCGCGCTCGCGCCGGCCGGTCTTGGTTGCCGAGCGGGAAGGTCATGCCGACGCCAACACTGGCGCCGCTGCGCCGCCCGTAAGAACCACCGCCAATGCCGACGCCGATGCTCGGCCCGCTAGTGCGGCTGTCCTGCTCCTGATCGATTGTCCGCCGATCGACCCAGAACCAGTCGCGCCCGTTTGCAATCGTCAGCTCCGCCGCGCGCAACAACGCATAATCCTCAAGCCGCACCACCTCAGCGCTTTCCGGCGCACGATAGGTCACGAAATAGCGGTTCGATTCAATCTGCGTCTCGGAATAGCCGGCGCTCGTCGGCGATGCCGCCGCTGCATAAGGCGGCGCGGCCGGTGTCGTCGCGCAGGCAGCCAGTGCGAAGGCCGCCGCAGCCAAGGTCAGAACTCGGATCATAGTCGTTCCTCTGGAATCCCTCGCCGCCACTCTAGCAGGTATCTCAGCCAATGGGCGTCTCAAGCCCGAGTGATCGCACGGCCGTGACGAAATCCGCAGGGGCCGGGGCCGAGAAGCTCTGCCGCGTTCGATCCGGATACAGGACATCCAGCACCGCCGCGTGCAGGAGCAAGCGCGGAATCTCCGTTCCGCCAATACGATAGAGCCCGCCATATTTGCCATCGCCCGCGATCGGCCGCCCGATCGCCGCCATATGCGCGCGCAGCTGGTGCATCCGCCCCGTCGTCGGCGTGAGTTCCAGCACCGCCGCCTCCGGTGTCGCAGACATTGTGCGGTAACGCGTCAGCGCCGCCTGACCATCCTTGGCGACCTCCATCACGTCGAGCCCCCGGCGCGACGATTTCTTTAGCGCCAAGTCAATCTCGCCCTGTCGAGGATCAGCCGCGCCGCCGCAGACGACCGCGAGATAAGTTTTGTTAGCCTCCCGCCGCGCGAACGCTTCGGAGAAGAACGCGGCGTCCGGCTGCGTCTTCGCCGCGATGATGACGCCCGAGGTCTCGCGGTCCAAGCGATGCACCAACCTCGGCCGCTTGCCGTTCGATTTCGCGAATACCGCCAGCAAGTCTTCGAGACTTAACGCCACGCCCGAGCCGCCCTGCACCGCAAGGCCGGACGGCTTGTTGAAGACGATCAGATGCTTGTCCTCGCCGATTACCAGCGAGCGTGCGTACGCGATGTCGTCGGCGGAAAGCGAACGCGTCACGGCTGCGCCCGCCATGCCGTGATGTCTGCCTCAGGTTTGTCTTTGACCACGTTCAACTCCGCCCCAGGCGCTCACCGGGAGTTCTTGCGCTCTAGAGCTTACGCCACCGCAACGGCTTGCCGCCATCACGCGCGACGAGCCCTTTAGCTTCGAGATCAAGTTGCACCGTCTTCATCCACCACGACGTCGTCGTTCCTGGAAACGTTGATTCAGGCAACGCGTCGCGCATCGCAAGCATCATCTCGTGCTGCGTCATGCCGGGCGGCTTCTTCGGCAGAAATTTCAGCATCGCTGTCCGCGCGGCCTTGTACTTCTCAGCATCGACGCGACTGGTTTTCCCTGGATGATTGACGTTTTCGACCTCGATCTTGTCAGTCGCCATCACCGCCTCCGCCGCTGCGTTCGGCCCGCACTTTCGCCCAGTGCTCGAGCCGTTCCTTGATCGCGCCTTCGCGGCCCCGGCCTTCCGGGGTGTAGAATTTCCGCCGTCTCATGCCGTCCGGAAAATAGTTCTGGCCGGAGAAGCCGCCCTCGGCGTCGTGATCGTACGAATAGCCAGAGCCGTACCCAAGGTCCTTCATCAACTTCGTCGGCGCGTTGCGAATGTGCATGGGCGGACCGAGCGTCCCGGTTTCCTGGGCCGCTTGCTTGGCTTGCTTCCATGCCGTGTAGGCCGCATTCGATTTCGGCGCCGTCGCCAGATGGATCACCGCCTGCGCCAGATGCAACTCAGCCTCCGGCGGGCCAATGAAGTGCACGGCGTCCTTCGCCGCGTTCGCGATAAGCAAAGCTGTGGGATCGGCAAGGCCGATATCCTCTGCCGCCGCACGCACCAAACGCCGCGCAATGAACAGCAAATCCTCGCCGCCCGTCACCATGCGCGCCAGCCAGTAGAGCGCCGCATCCGGATCGGAGCCGCGTATGCTCTTGTGTAGCGCCGAAATCAGATTGTAGTGCTCTTCGCGATCCTTATCGTACGCTGGTGCGCGCTTCTGCAGCATCTCGCCCAACGCCTTCGCATCGAGCGCCGCCGCCGCGCGCAAGGCGAACAATTCCTCGCTCAGCGTTAGCAGATAGCGCCCGTCGCCATCCGCCAAATTCGTGAACGCAATCCGCGCATCATCCGTCAGCGGCAGCTTCTTGCCGAGTAACGCCTCGGCCCGCTGCAGCAGCAATTCAAGCGCCGGTTCATCAAGCCGCTTCAGCACAAACACTTGCGCGCGCGAGAGCAGCGCAGCGTTGATCTCGAAGCTTGGGTTCTCGGTCGTGGCGCCCACCAGCGTCACCACGCCTTGCTCCACATAAGGCAAAAACCCGTCCTGCTGCGCGCGATTGAAGCGATGGATTTCGTCCACGAACAGCAATGTCGACTTACCCGAAGCGCGCCGCCCCTTCGCCGTCTCGAACGCCTTCTTCAGATCTGCAACGCCGGAAAACACCGCACTGATCTGCTGAAACTCGAGACCTGTTTCTTCCGCCAGCAGCCGTGCGATTGTCGTCTTGCCGACACCAGGCGGCCCCCAAAGCACCATCGAAGCCAACCGCTTCTGCGCCACCATCCGGCCGATCGGACCTTCCGACTTCAGCAAGTGATCCTGGCCGACGACTTCATCGAGCTTGCGCGGACGCAGCCGCTCCGCCAGCGGCGTCGGCGCACCCTGATCCAAGCCCGCAGCCTCGAACAAATCACTCATGGGCCGAACATAAGGGGTCGCCGCGCGCCAGACGATGCCCGAACCGCCAATCTATCCGCGCACTTACCTACGCTTCCCGGCCAAGTTCGCGCGCATCGTCAGATGCGGGCGAACGCCGAGCCGGGACCCAGGGGGCGTACAAACTCAGCGTGCTAGCCCATCTCGCTGCGCTCGCCCGGGAAACGTGGAGGCGTTGGATAGAGCCCAATCAATCCGACCGCTTCCAGCCTGAGTTAGAGTCTCCCCGTTCCGCATCACGGAGGGGCTCAACGGATATCCAGCCCGGCTTGCGAAGCGGAATGCGATCGAAGTGAGGACTATCTGCTGACGGGGAGCTGAAACCGTGAGGTCCGGGACACATGGAAGGTCTCGCTCATCGCAAGCGGAAGGCGACGGAGTGAATAGCTCCACCCGCCCCAACGCTGACGAAAAATCGATCGCGGGAACGCGAGGCGCCCAGCGCCTCCCTCCCTTTTCGGCCCGCGCGAGCGTCGCGCGTTCCCGCCCTCCACCGCCGCCCTTGCCGGCCTTGACAACCTTTGTGTTCGCCTATACCTTTTTATTCCAAGGTAGCTTATGCCAGTCGCTGACGAACAATTTGCCGGGCTCCGGAAGGGCCTTCTGGAATTCGCGATCCTGACCTTCGTGTCGGGGCGGACCAGCGCCTATGTCGGCGACATTCTGGAGGCGCTCGCCCCCACTCCGTTCGCGACCCAGGAGGGCACCCTCTACCCGCTCCTCTCCAAGCTCCGGCGCGAGGAATTCGTCGATTACCAATGGGTCGAGAGCGGCCAGGGTCCGCCCCGCAAATACTACCAGCTCACCGAAAAAGGCGCCGGCCGCCTCGATGAACTTGCCGCCTACTGGCGTCACCTCACCTCCACACTCGAAAGCCTGGGGCGATAGAAGCTCATGGAACGCGTCGTCACGATCAACCTCAACGGCAACTCGTATCAGCTGGAAGAGCCGGCCTACGATGCCTTGCGCGCTTACATGTCACGCGCCGAAGCCGCTCTGGGCCAGAACCCCGATAAGGCTGAGATCGTCCGCGATCTCGAGCAAGCCATCGCTGACAAGTGCGCCGCCCGCCTCTCACCAGGCAAGACGGTCGTCTCCGCCGCTGAGATGACGCGCGTGCTCGAGGAAATGGGTCCCGTCGAAGGCGAAGCTGAATCCGGCGCGGAGCAGCAACAGCAAAGCAGCGCCGGCCCCCAGCATGAGCCGTGGCGTCCCGCACGCCGCCTCTATCGCATCTATTCCGACGGCGCCTGGACAGGCGTGAGCGCAGGCATGGCCGCTTATGCCGGCATAGATGTCGCCTGGGTGCGTGTGTTCTGGATCCTGAGCGCGATTTTTACCGGCGGCTTCACCGCATTGATCTATCTGGTGCTGATCTTCGCGGTGCCTGTCGCCTCAACCAGCGAAGAACTGGCCGCCGCACATGGCGCACCGTTCAACGCGCAAGAGGTGATCGACCGCGCCAAGCGCGAATACGGCCGCTTCGCCGAGAGCAGCGGCGAAAACTGGCGCCGCGAGGAACGCCGCTGGCGCCGCTCCATGCGCCGGCAACAGCGCGCCTGGGAATCCAGTTGGGGCGCCGCGTCCGCACAGGCCGCGATGGCGCCAGCCCAGCCCGTTGGCTACGCCGAGCGCATGTTCGCGGGGCTGTTCGCCTTCGTGTTCTCGATCATAACCGCCGCGTTGCTGATCGCCTTTCTGATCGCGTTCTTTTCGATCCTGAGCAGCGGCTCGATCTTCGGCTGGACACCGCCCGGCGATGTGCCGACCTGGCTCGTGCTGGTCGTCCTCGCGATCGCCTACGCCGCAATCTCGTCGCCCTTTAGCGCGCTGCAGCGCACCTCCTACGCCACGCTCAGCGGACGCCGCACCGGCGGCGCCACCGATGGCCTCGCGACGCTTGCCATCGTCGTGCTCGTCGGCGCCTTCGCCTGGATCTATTCGCCGGACGCACGCGACTTCATGGAACAGGGCTACGTCGTCATCCGCGACTTCGTCACCTACTGGGACCGCCACTGGTGATCTGAACTTTCGAGCTCCATAGCCTAGGGCGCGACTCCCGGGTCGCGCCCTCTTTTTTACGGCTGATGCGCCGCCTGCCGCGCCACGATGCGAACACCGCCCCATTCGTTGCGCTGAAACACAGGCGCATCATCGCCGCTATACTGTACCACGAGCGTCCCCTCGGTCTCCCAGAAGACATCGCTACGCGGATCGCTCGCATCGATGCCGGTTGCGATTGCGGTCCCCGCGGGCCGGCCTTCCACGCTGCGCAGAGCAAGCGCGGAGCGATCACGCAAAATCAGCAGCGTGCCGGATTCCGCCATCCCGCATTCGGCGGCATAGAGCGCCGCCACGTAGCGATCGCTCGGCGATGGCCGCGCATAAATAAGCCAATAATCGCAGCCGCTAAATGAGAGTACGATCCAGCCGACGCCAATCACGGCGACCGACGCAAAAATTGCCGCGCCAAGCATGAACCTGCGCAGAAGCGGCTTCACCCCCAGGGTCCGCGCTTGCCGAATGACGGCGCAGGCGCGGCAGGCGCAGCGACGCGCCCGCCCGCGAACTTCGCCAGCGCCTCGATCCGCTTCTCGATCGGCGGATGCGTCGCGAAAATGCTGGCAAAATCCGAATGCGGATTCTCGATGAACATCTCGCGCACCTCCGAGGGGGCATTCGTGACGACCGCGTTGCCGGAAATCTTCTGCAGCGCCGAGATCATCGCGTCCGGATTCTTAGTCAGCTCCACCGCGCCCGCGTCCGCCAGATATTCCCGCCGCCGAGAAAGCGCAAAGCGGATCACGATGGCGAGCGCATAGGCGATAGCGATGATCACCAGCGCCACCAGGATCGCGATGATGGCGCCGCCGCCGCTGTCACGCCCGCCGGAGGAGCGCCGCGACGTCGAACCGCTGGCGCCGCCAAAACGCAGGCTTCGGAAGCCGAGTTCGCCGACGAAGGAGAATATACCGACGAAGATCACCGCGATCACAAGCAGCCGCACATCGGCATTGCGGATGTGCGTGAGTTCGTGCGCGAGCACGGCTTCAAGCTCTTCATCATTTAACGTGTTCATCAATCCCCGGGTCACGGTGATCGAGTATTGTCCCTTGTGGAGCCCGGTCGCGAAGGCGTTCAGCGCATCGGTCTCCATGATCCGCAACGCAGGCATGGTGATCCCGCGCGAGATGCAAAGGTTTTCTAGGAGGTTGTAGAGCTTGGGTTCAGCGATGCGCTCGACTTTTTTGGCGCCTGTCGCCGCATCGATAATGTTTTGATAGAAAGCGTAAGCGATCCCGAACCACAGAATGGCGCCCGCGATCGCGAACGGCCACGCCTGCGCCAGCGCCTCACCCGCCCAGATAAAATAACCGGCCACCGGATCGTTGCCGACCGACATACCGGCGAAGCCCGCGAACAGCAGGAAGAGCGCATAGGTCAGCAGCAACAACAGGACCGGAAAACCGGCCATGAGCAGGACGGTCTTCCAGTTGTTGTTCCAGATGTGTGTCTGGAGGCCGTAGGCGCCGCCCACGCGCGATCCGCCTTAGTTGAACTTAACCTGCGGCGGCGCAGCATCCATCGACGCGCGACTATCTTCGCCGACATCGAAGAACTCACGCGGGCCGAAGCCGAACATGCCAGCGAAAATCACCGCCGGGAATTGTTCGCGCGCGGTGTTGTACTCGCCCACGGCGTTGTTGAAGAAGCGGCGCGCCGCGGCCAGCTTGTTCTCGATATCCGAGAGTTCAGCTTGCAACTGCTGGAAGTTCGTATTGGCCTTGAGGTCCGGGTAGGCTTCCGACAGCGCGATCAAGCGCCCGAGCGCTTGGCCCAGGATGCCTTCGGCCGCGCCCATCGCCTTCGGATCGCCTGTGCGCTCGGCGCTCACCGCCGCATTGCGCGCTTGGATGACGGCTTCAAGCGTGCCCGCTTCGTGTGCAGCGTAACCCTTCACGGTCTCGACCAGGTTCGGGATCAAATCGTGGCGCTGCTTCAGCTGGACGTCGACGTCGGCGAAAGCCTGGTTGCAGTTCTGACGAAGCGCGACGAGGCGGTTGTAAATGCCGATCAGCAGCACCGCCAGAACGGCGATGACGATGAGGACGATAATCAAAGTCATGGAGACCCTTTCCCGGACGAACGCATCACTCTTAGCGGAACCTTTTGGCCGACGCTATCCAATCACGTCGCTGAACCGGCCCGAGCGCGAGAAGCCCTTGGGCGCCAGCTTGCCGGCGCCGCCGCGCTTGCCGCGAAAATCCTTCCACTCCGGCACGGCGCGAATGCGACCGGCGCTGTCCTCCCAGGAAAGCCCCTCCGCCTTATCGAACACCTTCACGTCGGCAAGCCCGCGATCGTGATAGCTCTGCAGCTTTACGCCCTTGCCGCGGTTCATCTCCGGAATCTCGCTCAGCGGGAAGATCAGGAGCTTCTTGCGCTCGCCGATCACCGCCACCTGATCGCCTTCAACCTTCGCCGCCTGCATCGCGCGGCCGTTCAGAACTTGCTTACCCGAACGCTTCGTCGCCAGCATCTCGCTCTCGGGCACGACGAAGCCGTAGCCCTCGTGGCTCGCCACTAGGCGCTTCGAGCCTTCCTCATACTTGAACAACGCCACCACCTCGTCGATGTCGCCAAGCTCGATCGAGAGCCGGATCGGCTCGCCGTGACCGCGGCCGCCAGGCAGTTTGTGCGCATCGAGCGTGAAGGCGCGCCCATCGGAGGCGAAGGCCAGCAACTTGTCCGTCGTCTCGCAGCGCACGATGTGCTGGGCCCCGTCGCCCTCCTTGAACTGGAGATTGCCAAGATCGCCGTGGCCCTTGAGCGCGCGGATCCAGCCCTTCTCCGAAAGCACCACCGTCACCGGCTCGCGTACAACGAACGCCTCGATATCGACTTCCGTCGAAACCGCCGCCGCCTCGCCCAATTCCGTGCGGCGCTTCCCGAACGGCGTACCCGGTCCAAACAGCTTGCGCGTTTCTTTAAGCTCCGCGCCAACCTTGCGCCATTGCTTGCGCGTATCTTCGAGGAGGCCCTGCAGCTCCGCCTGCTCGGCGCGCAGCTCTGCGTCCTCGCGGCGGATTTCCATCTCCTCCAGTTTGCGCAACTGCCGCAAGCGCGTGTTGAGGATGGCTTCGGCTTGAGTCTCGTTCAGCTTGAAGCGCTGGATCAGTTTGGCCTTCGGATCATCTTCATTCCGGATGATACGGATCACTTCATCGAGATTGAGATAAACGATCAGAAGGCCGGCCAAGACGTCCAAACGCGCGGCGATCTTCTCAAGCCGGAACGCCGTCCGCCGCTGCAACACGTCGCGCCGGTGATCGAGAAAGGCGCGCAGCACGTCCTTCAGACTCATCACGCGCGGCGCGCCCGTCGCGTCGAGTACGTTCATGTTGAGCGAAATGCGGCTCTCAAGCGCGGTGAGCTTAAACAAGCTCTCCATCAGGATTTCGGGCTCCACCGTGCGCGACTTCGGCTCAAGCACGAGGCGCATGTCCTCGGCGCTTTCGTCGCGCACATCGCCCAGGAGCGGCGCCTTCTTATTCTCGATGACAGCCGCCAGCGCCTCCACCAACTTCGACTTCTGCACCAGGTGCGGAATCTCGGTGACGATGATACGCCACATGCCACGCCCGAGATCTTCCGTGTGCCAGCGCGCGCGCACGCGGAAACCGCCACGGCCCGTATCATAAGCTTCACGGATCGCTTCCGGCGGTTCAACAACGATGCCGCCGGTTGGGAAATCCGGTCCGGGAATGACCTTCAACAGATCATCGGTCGTCGCCTTCGAATTCTCGATCAGCACCAAGCAGCCATCGATCAGCTCGGCGACATTGTGCGGCGGAATGTTCGTCGCCATGCCAACCGCGATGCCAGACGAACCGTTAGCGAGCAAATTCGGAAACGCCGCCGGCAGCACCACCGGCTCTTCCTTCGAGCCGTCATAGCTCGGGCGAAACTCAACCGCGTTCTCGTCGATGCCTTCAAGCAGCGCTTCGGCCGCCTTGGTCATGCGGCTTTCGGTGTAGCGCATCGCCGCGGGGTTATCGCCGTCGACGTTGCCGAAATTGCCTTGGCCATCGATCAGCGGGTAGCGCGAGTTGAAATCTTGCGCGAGGCGCACGAGCGCGTCGTAGATCGATTGGTCGCCGTGCGGGTGATAATCGCCCATCACGTCGCCGACGACCTTCGCGCTCTTACGGAACGCAGCGTCCGCCGTGAGGTTCAGCCGCTTCATCGCGTAGAGCACGCGGCGGTGCACTGGCTTCAAACCATCGCGCACATCCGGCAGCGCGCGGCTCGTGATCGTCGAGAGCGCATACGCGAGGTAGCGCTTGGCCAGCGCTTCGCCGATCGGCTCATCTACAATGCGCCCGCCTTCTTCCGGGCTTCGTGTTGCGTCGTCAGCCATTCTAGCTCCGTCATTCCCCTTCTCCCTCGCGGACAAGGGGCTAGGGGATGAGGGGCGTTCAAACACGCAGACGCCTGCATGCCGGAACGCCCCTCACCCCGCCGCTTCGCGGTGATCCTCTCCGCAAGGGAGAGGGTGCGCGGCAACGCCCTTAAATCAGAGTCGTCCCGCAAATCCTAAACGCTCAATCAGACGCCGCCTCTGGTCCGGCATGCCCTCGCCGCGCTGCTCAAACACGCGCCGTTCCAGGAAATATCCGGCCAAAGCGAACGCATCAGCGACATCTCCTGACTTTAGTTCCGCCTCCGGATCAACCAGGAACGGCGGCAATCTGAGGAGAACGTCAGCATGCGGCGCGCCCGCTTCGGCGGTCGCGGCCCGGCCGGTGCGCGGGCTGACCCAGGCCAAGCCTTTAGTTTCGCCCGTCACCGCACAGCGCGTCAGATCGAGGCCGTAGCCCATCGCCGAGAGCAAACCCAACTCAAAGCGCGTGTAGAGCGCAGGCCAGATATCTGTGTGCGGCATCGCTTCGATCAGCACGATCAGCGCATCGTAGAGTTGCGGGTACGCCTGCCGCTCCGGCGTCGCGCTACGGATCAGCGACACGGCGGACGACAGCCCCGAAAGCGCGATCGGATCATCGAGCAGTCGCGTGGCGTGCGGCTCGACCAGTTCAAGCGGATTGTAGAAACCAAGTTGCTCGGAAAGACGCGCCTTCCAGCCAGCGTGGACGAGATTGCCGGATTGCAGGATCGGTTGCGACTTGCGTCCCGCGTGCACGACGCCGCCGTAGCGCCCATGCTCACGCGAAAACACTTCGGCGACGAGCTTGCCTTCGCCGAACGGACGCGCGCCGAGCACAATGGCGTCATCAACCCATTCCATCAGAGCTCGCCGCTGTCATAGCGTCGCCGCAGCGCGCGGGCTCCGGGTTCGCCACGCGCCACACAGGCCGGACATCCGCAGGGCTTCTTGCCATGCGCGTCGGGCATGTGCCGCCAGCCGAGCACGCCGCGGATCGCGGCAATACGCGTGATCTCGCGCGCGCTGATTGTGCGATCAACGACCACCTGCTGCCCGCGCGGGTCGGCAAGCTTGCTGATCTCACCGACAGCGCGCGCCGCCGGCAAAGTCCACATCACTTGCCCGTAGCGTCCAAACCGCACGACCTCATCATCTGGGATGCGAAAATAGACGCCGATCATCGGCTGTCGCGTCCATTTCGAGAGCTCCCGCGTCCACTGATGCGTGAGCGTGTAGCTGGGCAGAACCGGAAACGCATAAACGCCGAAACGCGCGCGCAGGCCGCTGCGCTTGATTTTCGGCTCAAGCTTAGCTGTGGTGACATGCACCAGCATCACCATGGCCTATGCCTCGAAGTCCAGTCCGAGACGCTGGTACACCGAGCGCTGCTCAGTCCAATCCTCATCCACCTTCACATGCAGGAAGAGATGAATGCGCCGGTCGAACGCCGCTTCCATCTCCTTGCGCGCCAGTTCGCCGATCGTCTTGATCGTCTGGCCTTTGGCGCCGATGGCGATCTTCCGCTGACTCTCGCGCGCGACAAAGATTGTCTGATCGATCTTGGCCGAGCCGTCCTTGCGCTCTTCCCAGGTGTCAGTTTCGACGATCAGTTCGTACGGCAGCTCCTCGTGCAAACGCAGGAACGCCTTCTCACGCGTGATCTCCGCCGCCAGCACGCGCGCGGGCGCGTCCATCGTCTGATCCTCGGGGAACAGCCACGGCCCCTCAGGAGCGCGCTCGGTCAGCACCCTCGCAATATCTTCGACGCCATCGCCCGTGCGCGCCGAAATCATGAAAACGTCGGTGTAGAGACCGTCCTCGACGAGCTTCGTTGTCAGCGCCAACAACTCAGGACGCGGGACAGCGTCGACCTTGTTCAACACAAGGATGGACGCCAATTCCATCTCCTTCAGCTTCGCGGCGATGCTGGCGCTGTCGCTGACGGCGTGAGCATCGGCGCCCTTCGCGCCAGAAACATGCGCGGCGGCATCGACGACGTGGATGATCGCGTCAGCGCCCTCAAGCGCGCTCCAGGCGGCGGCCACCATGGCGCGGTCCAAGCGGCGCTTCGGTGCGAACACGCCGGGCGTGTCGATCAGGATGAGCTGCACTTCGTCACGCATCGCGATGCCGCGCACGATGGCGCGCGTCGTCTGCACCTTCTGCGTCACCGCCGCGACCTTGGCGCCGACCAGCGTGTTCACCAGCGTCGACTTGCCGGCATTTGGCGCGCCAAGAACAGCAACAACCGCGCAGCGTTGCTCAGTCACGTTCGCCTCGTGCTTTCAGAAACGCCTCAGCGGCGGCGCGTTGCGCGTCACGCTTGGAGCCGCCCTCGCCACGCATCGGTTGGAACCCTTCCACATGTGCCTCGATAATGAAGTGCGGCTCGTGTTCGGGGCCGGATTGGCCGACCTCGACATAGCGCAGATGCTTCTTCCTGGCCGCGGCCCATTCCTGCAAGGCGGTCTTCGCGTCCTGGCGTACGCCTTTCGCGTCCTCGAACGCATTGCCCCAAAAGCGTGTGATAAAGGCGTGCGCGGTTTCGAGGCCGCCGTCCAGATAAAGCGCGGCGATCACCGCCTCGCAAACATCGCCAAGAATGGCTTCCTTTTGCCGCCCTCCATGCGCTTCCTCGGCCGGCGAAAGCACGATCGCCTCACCCAAACCCGCCGCGCGTGCGGCGCGGGCGCACGCGTGCTTGTTCACGAGCGCGTTGTAGCGCGGCGCCAACTCGCCTTCCTGTTCAGTCTTATGTTCGGCAAGCAAACGCTCGGCGACGCAGAGCCCCAACACACGATCGCCAAGAAATTCGAGCCGATCGTAATCGCGCTTTTGCTTCTTGCCCTCATGCACGCTGCCGTGCGTGACCGCCTCGCGCAGCAAGGCGCGGTCATTAAAAGCGTAGCCGATGCGCTGCTCTAGCTCCGCGAGCTTGGCGTCGTGGTTTGCAGCCGGCCCTCTCATGGGCCGCGCCTCATTCGACCGGCTTCAAGAAGCGATTGCCGCGGAAGCCGGTGAAAAGCGTCCACGGCCGGAAGATCGAAGTGGTGTTGTCGAACGAGACGACGACAAATTGCGCCGGGCCGACGAGATTGTCGTACGGCACAAAGCCCACCACCGACGGCACACGGCTATCGGCGGAGTTATCGCGATCGTCGCCCATCATGAAGTAATGGCCGGCCGGCACTTCATAGACGCGCGTGTTGTCGAGTTCAGTCGCACCCTTGTCGAAGGTGATATAGCTGACCCCGTTCGGCAGCGTCTCACGATAGGTCTGAATCTGTTCGACGACGCCGTGTTCGTTTTCGAACGGCTGCACGCCCAGAGATTCACGCTGCACCGGTTCGCCATTTATATGCAGCAGGCCGTTGATCATCTGGATACGATCGCCCGGCATGCCAATGACGCGCTTGATGAAGTCGCGATCCGGCTCAGGCTGCGGGCGGAACACGACCACGTCGCCACGCTGTGGCTGGCTGCCGAAGAGGCGGCCATGCGGCAACAGCCCTTCAAGCGGTGCGAACGAATAACGGCCGTAGCCGTAAGACCACTTGGTCACGACGATATAGTCGCCGACCTCAAGCGTCGGCTGCATCGATCCCGAGGGAATGCGAAACGGCTGCGCAATGGTGAAACGCAGCACCATGGCGAGCGCGAGCGCGTAGAGGATGGTCTTCACGTTATCCCAGAAGACGTCCATCGCAGGCGTCGAAGAACTCGTCGTCGTCATGCTCATGCGTTTCTCGCTAATGACCCTTCGGCCGCCGTGGCTGTACTGACTGGGCCGCCCCCGGCGCGGCCATGTGTTTCCCCACTCGCGCGGATCATTCGCCGGGTGTGGGCTGAATCGGCGCCAACTCCGCCGAAATAATGACGAAACCGACAGCCAGCGGGTAGTCGTCCGTAAGGCTTACATGGATGTGGGCGACATGGCCCGGCGGGGTCAATTGTTCCAAGCGCCGCAAGGCGCCGCCGGTCAACTTCATCGTGGGCTGGCCGCTGGGCAGATTGGCGACCCCCATGTCGCGCCAAAAAACTCCTTTTTTCAGACCTGTACCGAGCGCTTTGGAGGTCGCCTCCTTGGCGGCGAAACGCTTGGCGTAGGTCGCCGCACGCTGCTCGGGGCGCCGTTCGGCGCGGGCGCGTTCTTTCTCGGTGTAGATGCGATTGGTGAAGCGGTCGCCGAAACGCGCCAGCGTCTGCTCAATGCGCCGAATGTCGATGATGTCTGAGCCGATGCCGATGATCATGGTGCGGTTCTAGGCGCCCGCACGCGCCGCGTCGATGCGGCGGCGCATTTCAACGACGGCGGGGCCGAGACCGATGAAAATCGCCTCGCCGACGAGGAAGTGTCCGATATTGAGTTCCGCGACTTCGGGGATGGCGGCGATCGGCGCGACCGTCTCGTAGTCGATGCCGTGGCCGGCATGAACTTCGAGGCCTAGTGACGCGGCTTGCTTCGCTGCAGTTTGCAGGGCGACGAGAACCTTCGCCGCTTCGTCCACGTCGCCGTCACGCGCCGCGTCGCAATAGGCGCCAGTGTGGAGCTCAACCACCGCGGCGCCGGTGCGGCTTGCGGCTTCGATCTGCAGCGGATCGGCGCCGATAAAGAGCGACACGCGGCTGCCGTTGGCGCTGAGCTTCTCAACAAACGGCGTGATCCAATTGTGCCCGCCTGCGACATCGAGCCCGCCTTCGGTCGTTCGCTCCTCGCGGCGTTCCGGCACCAGGCAAACGGCGTGTGGCTTATGCTTCAGCGCGATGTTGAGCATTTCGCTTGTGACGGCCATTTCGAGATTTAGCGGCCTGCCACGCTCGCGCAGCATCGCTGCGAGATGTTCGATATCAGCGTCCGAGATATGGCGGCGATCTTCGCGCAGGTGCGCGGTGATGCCATCCGCCCCCGCTTCCAGCGCAACGACTGCAGCGCGCGCGGGATCGGGGTACGAAACGCCGCGCGCGTTGCGGATGGTGGCGACGTGATCGATGTTCACGCCAAGCCGCACGCGCTTCGTCATCGAAGACTCCGGCATTTCAAAACTGCGAACCCTGAGCCCGTCGAAGGGCGGACAGTCGCGGGGAACTGGCCTTCGACAAGCTCAGGCCTCGGAAAAAGCATCATGCCGCCAGTCCGCGTGAGCCCGGCTTGATCGCCGGCAGCGCGGCGAGTTCAGGCGGAAGCTGATCTGCCGGATATGCCGGGGCGCTGACGCTGGCGAGTGACACGAGCTTTGCGCCAATGTCGGCCTTGCCCCCGGAGCGATCGATCAAACACGCTGCGCCGACGAGTTCGCCTGGATGGCCGCGGATGGCGTCGAGGCACTCGCGCGACGAAAGCCCCGTGGTGACGACGTCCTCCACCATCAGCACGCGCTCGCCCGGCTTGATCTCAAACCCGCGCCGCAACTGAAACTCGCCCTTCTCGCGCTCCACAAACATCGCCCGGGCGCCGAGATGGCGCGCGGTCTCATAACCAGGGATGATGGCGCCGACAGCGGGCGAGACTACGGCGTCGATTTTGCCGAAAGCAGCCTGCGCCTTCTCCGCGAGCGCCTTGCACAGGCGCTCAGTGCGCGCCGGATCCATGAACACGGCGTTCTTCTGGAAAAATACGGGCGAATGGAGGCCGGACGAGAGGATGAAGTGCCCCTCCAGCAGAGCGCCGGCGGCGCGGAATTCGTCGAGGACCTGATCTTGATTCATGCGCCCGATGTAGCACCCGAAACTCAGCGCGAAAACGGCTAACCTTTGACGCGCTCGGCTTCCTTCACAGACTTGCTCGCGCGCATCGCGGCCAGAATGTTCACCAGGTGGCGGGCGTCAGCGACCTCGATGTCGAAGATCATGTCGAAGAAATCGACGGTGCGCTTGGCGAGCCGCAGATTGAGAATATCGCCCTGGTTTTCGGCGATGATGCTGCAGAGCTCGGCCAGCACGCCGCGCTTGTTCTCGACGGTCGCGACAATGCGGCCGACGGCGAGCGTTTTGTTCAGCGCCGTCGGCGTCCAGGCGAGATCGATCCATTCGCCGCCACTGTCTTCGAGTGAAGCCAAGGTTTCGCAGTCGATCGTGTGGATGACGATGCCCTTGCCAGGCGTGTGGACGCCAATGATCCGGTCGCCTGGGATCGGCGTGCAGCATTCGGCGAAATGCAGCGCCACGCCGGGCGTTAGATCGCCGCCGCGCACATAGAGCTTGGCCTTCTCAAGCTCCATCGGCCGCCGGCCTTCGTCCTTGCGAACTTTCTCCTTGAGGCCTGGGAACGCGGCAACCGCAACGGCGCTGGCTTTAATCGAGCCTTCGCCGACAGCGATGAACAACTCTTCTTCATCGTGCTTGCCGAGTGTCTCGGCCGCTTGGGTCAAAGACGTTTCCGCGAGTTCGTGACCGTAACGGTGAAGCGCGTGTTGTACGAGATCGCGGCCGAGACGCCCGAACTCTTCGCGCTTAGCTTGCTTCTCCAGGCGGCGCTGGGCCGCTTTTGCGCGGCCTGTTTTGGTCAGCGCTTCGTAGCCCGGCACCGGCGCGATTTTATCGCTGGTCAGAATTTCAACGACATCGCCATTGCGCAGCACTGTACGCAACGGCTTTTCGATGCCGTTGATCCTCGCCCCGGTACAGCGATCGCCGATGCCGGAGTGAACAGCATATGCAAAATCCAGCGGCGTCGCGCCTTGCGGCAACGGGATCAGCGCGCCCTTCGGTGTGAAGGCGAACACATGATCCGAGTACATCTCGAGTTTTGCATTCTCAAGGAACTCGTTGGCTTCGCCGCCGTGCTCGGCGAGTTCAAGCAATGAGCGGGTCGCTTCACGCGCATCGAGGCCGGCGTTTGCCGCCGTCTCTTCATCAAACCCGTAAGACTCGTTCTTGTAACGCCAATGCGCGGCGACGCCGTTCTCGGCGATCTGATCCATCTCTTCTGTGCGGATCTGGATCTCGACGCGCACGTTGCCCGGCCCGATCACGGTTGTGTGGATAGAGCGATAGCCGTTGGGTTTGGGGTTGGAGATGAAGTCTTCGAGCTGATCGGGTACGCAGCGCCAAGTCTGGTGCACCAAGCCGAGCGCGCGATAACAATCGTCGGGATTGTTGACGATCACGCGGAACGCATAGACGTCGGCCAGATCCGAAAATTCGATGCTCTTGCGCTGGAGCTTGCGCCAGATCGAATAGGCCTGTTTCTCGCGGCCATAAACGCGTGCGTCGATCCCGGCGAACTCGAACACCTCCATGATGGTCTGGACGATGATCGCGACGTTGGCGCCTTTCTCCACGCGCAAAGTCGCGAGGCGGGCGTTGATCGTCGCTTCCATCTCCGGAAAGGCTTCATGGAACGCAAGCCCTTCCAGTTCGCGCGCCATCTTTTCCATGCCGATGCGGCGCGCGAGCGGGCCGTAAATTTCCAACGTCTCAAGCGCAATGCGGCGGCGCTTTTCGGGCTTGGGAATGTGGCTGAGCGTGCGCATGTTGTGCAGCCGGTCCGCCAGCTTCACGATCAAAACGCGCACGTCCTTCGACATGGCGAGAATAAATTTCTGCAGGTTTTGCGCCTGCTTGTTCTCTTCGCTCTGAATCTCAAGTTGCGAGAGCTTGGTGACGCCTTCAACCAATTCGGCGACGTTGGCGCCGAAGAGCTTGGTGATCTCCTCCGTCGTCGCGTCGGTGTCCTCGATCGTGTCGTGCAGGAGGCCGGCGACGATCGTCGCCGCATCAAGCTTGTACTCAGTGAGGATGCCGGCGACTTGAATCGGGTGCGCGAAGTACGGGTCGCCGGAATGGCGCTTCTGGCTGCCGTGCTTCGCGGTCGCGTACACATAGGCGCGGTTGATTAGGCTCTCATCGACGGACGGATCATAATCGCGCACGCGCTCCACCAGCTCGAACTGGCGGAGGTAACTCTTGCGCGGCTGCGTGCCCGCGCCTGCCTGCGTTTGGCTGGCCGGGTCTTTGGCGGCGACTCCGTCACCGCCTGACATGAGCTTAGTACCGCTCGTCGCGCTGGGCTTCGGCCTCTTGCTGAAGCGCGCGCAAAACGTCCTCTTCGCTGGTCTCGACCGGCGCGGCGATGGCCAGGCGATCCTGCTCTTCTTCGGCCGCAGCCGCCGGCTGCACGTCCTGGTAGAGCATCACATAGCTGTCGCGGAGCTCTTCCGGGGTAATGGCGCCATCGCCGATTTCGCGGAGAGCGACGACCGGGTCTTTATCCCGGTCGCGGTCGACCAGCGGCTCGGCGCCTGAAGAAATGTTGCGCGCGCGATGCGCGGCCAAGAGCACCAGCGAGAACCGGTTTGGAATTTTTTCTACGCAATCTTCGACGGTTACGCGAGCCAAGGCGTGCTTCCTCAGGAACAAAAAGGGTCGGATCGAGCCTCAACCTAGTGGGGCTCGCGGTTTTTCGCAATGCGGCATGGCCTCTAGCCGACAGCAGATGCCGAGGAAAGATCACCAATACGCTGATAACGGTATCCGGGGGAGAGGGCTGCAAGCAGCTCGGCGACACTCAAGCCACTCGCCGGGTGGCGCCAATCGGGGGCCAGTTCAGCCAGCGGCGCGAGGACGAAGGCCCGGTCCTGCATGCGCGGGTGCGGCAGCGTGACGGCCCCGAACTCACCGACAAAATCGTCCATGGCCACGATGTCGAGATCGAGCGTACGCGGCGCCCACCTTTCGCGGCGCTCGCGGCCAAAGGCGCGCTCTATCTGTTGGAGCACGTCATAAAGCGGCTCCGGCTCGAGGCCAGCTCCGTCCAGTTCGGCTACGGCGTTGTAATAGTCGGGCTGGCCGCTGCCTTGCGGCCACGCCTCAGTTTCCCAGACGCCTGAGAGTGCTCGCGGGGCCAAGCCAGCAGCCTGCATCGCCCTCACGGCGCGGGCCAACAGCTGCGGCCCCTGCACGCCTTCGAACGGCATGTTGGCGCCCAATGCGACAAAGACCCGTGCTGAACCCACTTAGACCACTACGCGCATGCCGAAAGTCAGCCGCTTATGAACGTCGGCGCGCGTCCGTTCCAGGCTTACACGCGCCGGGAGCGTTGGTTAGGACATCCGCTCTGACAACGCCTAGACGAGGACAGGTGAGCACCACCCCACCCGAAGCGCCGAAGGACTGCCGCTTATGCCCCCGGCTGGTCGCCTATCGTGAAGCGAACCAACGCGCCGAGCCTACATGGTTCAATGGCCCGGCGCCCTCATTCGGCGATCCGAACGCCCGCCTGCTCATCGTTGGCCTCGCACCCGGCCGGACGGGCGCCAATCGCACGGGCCGTCCCTTCACCGGCGATTATGCCGGCGACCTGCTCTACGGCACCCTCAAAAAGCTTGGCCTGGCGGAAGGGGAGTACGGGGCCGATCCGAAGGATGGCTTTACGCTGAAAGGCGCAATGATCACCAATGCGGTGCGATGCGCGCCGCCGGAAAACAAACCGACGCCAGCGGAAATCGCCACCTGCCGGCCGTTCCTGTCGTCGCGCATCAAGGCGTCTTCACGGGTCGCCGCAATACTGGCTTTAGGCTCCATCGCCCATGACAGCGTGCTGCGCGCGCATGGCTTGAAGCCGACATTCTCGAAGTTCGGCCACGCCGTCGAAACAGAGCTTCCCACCGGAAAGACGCTCGTCTCCAGCTACCATTGCTCGCGCTACAACACGCAGACACGGCGGCTGACGACGGAGATGTTCGAAGCGGTGATGACGCGCGCGAAAGAACTCGCGTTCCGCGCTTAGTTATTTCGGCGGTTTGGGCGCCTCAACCAGCATCGGCATCTCGATATTGTAGCCCGCGTAATCGGCGGTGACGCCGGGCTCCAATTCTTCAGCGCGCGTCAAATCCGCATGGCCTTCCGCGGTCAGTCCGAGCGCGATGCGCGCGAGCCCACGCCCGTAAAGAAAATGCCCGCGTTCCGGCTCCAGACGCACCGCCGCCTCATAATCTGCAAGTGAGGCGGCGTAATCGCCGCGCTTAAGGTGCACGAGGCCGCGGCTGTCATGCACGTTCGCATCGTTCGGTTCCGCCAACAGCGAGGCGTTGCAATCCGCCAGCGCGAGATCGAGATTGTCGTTGTTTACGGCGCGGATCCAGCAGCGGCTGTTCAGCAAATCGGCGTCGGTGGGCGAGGTGCGCAAGTAATTGTCGAGCGCTTCCAATTCGCGAAGATACGCGCTCGCCATTTGCTGCATGATCTCGGCGCGGCGATCCAACGCCGGGCGCAAGCCGGGCTCCAAAGCGAGCGCCTGATCGAAATCACGCGCCGCGTTTTCGTAGATGCCGCGCGCCTGATAAAGGACGCCACGCTCGAAGTAGACTTGCGCATTGTTGCTATCGATGCGCAGCGCCCGGCCGAAGTCAGCTAGCGCCCGCGGGTAATCACCATCATTCGAGCGGATCGAACCGCGCACAATGAGAGCGGCTGCCCGCCGCTCGGGCGATGTGCCTTCAAAATTAATGACACTCGAACACTCGCTGAGCCGAGTGGCGGAGTCGCCCGGCCCATCACAACGCTCCCAAGCAAGTTCGGCTATCTCCGCGTTCACCGGCGGCAGGCAGCCGCCGAGGCAGACGGCGAGCACCATGGCGAACGCGGCTCTCATCCCTTGTCCCGCAACAACCGTCCTTGTTGACGCTTCCACTCACGATCCTTGGTGGCTTCGCGTTTGTCATGCGCCTTCTTGCCCTTGGCGAGGGCGATCTTCAGCTTCGCGATGCCACGATCGTTGAAGTAAAGCTCAAGCGGGGCGAGCGTTCGGCCCTCGCGCTCGACAGCGCTCGCAAGCTTCTTCAGTTCTCGGCCGCGGACCAGGAGCTTACGCGGGCGGCGCGGTTCGTGATTGAACTGACCGGCCGGCGGATATTCCGGGATGGTCGCGTTGATCAGCCAGAGTTCGCCCTTTTCGGTGCTGGCGTAGCTCTCAGCGATATTGGCGCGCCCGCCGCGCAGCGACTTTACCTCGGTGCCGACGAGCTGAATGCCAGCCTCCAGCGTCTCCTCGATCATGTAATCGAAGCGCGCGCGGCGATTTTCCGCGATCAGCTTACGGGGATCGTCTTTCTTTTTGGCCATGGCGCTTAGATAAGCCCTGCATGCGTCATTGCCGAGCGAATCTGCGCTTTCGCCGTATCACTACATGGTATGATCGGCAGCCGCACCTCATCGGTGCAAAGGCCGAGCAGCGAGCAGGCATACTTGGTCGGCGCCGGCGACGGCTCGCAGAAGAGCGCCTTGTGCAGCGGCGCAAGCTTGTCATCGATTGCGCGCGCCGTGTCGAACGCGCCCCGAAGCGCCGCCTCCTGCATTTGCGCGCAAAGCTTCGGCGCGACATTCGCCGTCACTGAGATGCACCCACGCCCGCCTTGAGCGATGAAGCCGATGGCGTTCGGATCATCGCCGGAGAGCTGAATGAACTTGTCACCGGCGAACGCGCGATGCAGGGCGACGCGGCCAAGATCACCTGAGGCATCCTTGATGCCGACGACGTTCTTGAGCTGAGCAGCCTTACCCAAGGTCTGTGCCGAGATGTCGACCACCGTGCGGCCCGGCACGTTGTAGAGATAGATCGGAATGTCGACGGCGTCGTTGATCGCCTTGAAGTGAGCGAGCATCCCGTCTTGGCTCGGCTTGTTGTAGTACGGCGCGACGACCAGCACCGCATCGGCGCCAACGCGCTTTGCATGTTCGGCCAGTACGATGGCGTGTGCGGTATTGTTTGAGCCAGCGCCGGCAATCACCGGCACTTTACCGGCGGCGGCTTCCACAGTCATTTCCACAACACGGACGTGTTCTTTGAGGCTCAGCGTGACGCTCTCGCCGGTGGTCCCGCAGGGAACCAGGGCCTGCGAACCTTCAGCGATCTGGCGTTCGAGCAAAGCCTGAAACGCCTGTTCATCAACGATTCCGTTGCGAAATGGCGTGATGAGCGCAGGAATCGAGCCATGAACCATGAACAACGTCCGTTTGGGGGTAGAGTTGGCGCGATTCCTGCCACAGTGTCGGGCGAGGTTAAATAGCGGCCCGCCGACCCTGGTTTGCGGGCCGCAGGCTGTTTCATTGCGAGGCGGGTAAATGAACCGACCCAATCTGATCCGTGCATGCGCCATTGCCGGCGCTGCGAGCGCCGCCCTGGTAGCCTCCAGCGCGCTCGGCCAGCAGGAGGTGCAACCCCTGCCGGTCAGCGCCGAAGCCGTTGGCTATGCACCGGCGCCGCCAATGCCGTCGGCCGCGGAGCGGATGCGCCTGCGCGATGGGTTGGCTGCGGCTCAGTCTGGCGATTGGAGCGGGCTGGCATCACTGCGCGACAGTTCTAGCGATCCGCTGGTGCGCCGGATGCTGCAATGGCGCTGGGCGTCATCGACGGAGGCGCCGCTCTATTTCTCCGACATCAAACAGGCGCTCGACGATCTGCAAGGCTGGCCGGGCCGCACGGCGATGCGTCAGCGCGCCGAGCAGGCGATCCTGGACAGCCGTCTGACACCAGCTGAACGGGTCGCGTTCCTACGCCAGGACGGCGGGCCGCTCACCGGCGACGGCCGCATCGCGCTTGCCATGGCGCTGCGCGATTCCGGCCAACGTGCAGAGGCCAACGAGATCGCACGCGCCGCCTGGCGCGACGACGCGTTGACCAGCGCCGGCGAAGACCGGGCGCTGCAAGAGTTCGGCTCCGTTTTTACTCAGGAAGATCATGCCGCGCGTGTGAGCGGGCTCCTGTGGCGCGATCAGCGCACGGCGGCGCAACGCCTGTTCTCGCGCATCTCACCAGCCGATCGCGCGCTGGCGCAGGCGCGCATCGCCATTCAGACACGCGCGCGGCGCGGCCTCCAGGCGGCAATCGACGCGGTACCGGCTTCGCGTCAGAACGATCCCGGCCTGTTGTTCGATCGGACCCAATATCGCCGCCGCACCGATCAGCCGATCGACGCTATGCAGATGGCGGCGCGGATCGATGCGCGCGAAGCGCCCATGGCGGCGCGTTCGGAAATCTTCCGAGAGCGGCGCATCTACCTCCCACGCGCCATGCGCGCCGGCAATTATAGTCTCGCGTACCAGCTCGTCTCCAACCACGGACTGACGAGCGGCGAATCCTTCGCCGACGCCGAATGGCTCTCCGGCTGGATAAGCCTGCGCTATCTCAACCAGCCGCAACGCGCCGCCGAACACTTCTCGCATCTGAGCGAAAACGTGTCGTCGCCAGTTAGCCTGTCACGCGCACTCTATTGGCGCGCCGAGGCGCAGCAGGCGCTGGGCAATCGTTCTGAAGCGGAACGTCTCTTCAACGAGGCCGCGCGCTTCAACTTCACCTATTACGGTCAGCTCGCGGCAACGCGCGGCGACCGCACTGCGATGCTGTCGCTGCCGGCTTCGGAGCAAGTTTCCGACGCCGCACGCAACCGCTTCAACAATCGCGAACTGGTGCGGGCGCTGCGGCTGATGGCCGAGGTCGGCGCCCAGCGCGACTTCGAGTCCATCGCATTCTATCTCGACGACACGCTCGACGATCCGATGGAAATGGAACTGCTCTCACAGCTCGCACGCGAGCAGAGCTATCACCGCACCGCGCTGCGCAGCGCTAAGGCCGGCCTGTTCCGTAATGTGGTCGCAACCAGCGCAGCTTACCCTCTGATCGATCTGCCCCAGACGGTGCGCTCGCAGAACCGGATCGAGCCAGCTCTTGTATTGGCGATCATCCGGCAGGAGAGCGAGTTCGATGTCGGCGCAATCTCCAGCGCGAACGCCCGCGGCCTGATGCAGCTTATCCCGTCGACGGCGCAGGCGCAGGCGCGCCGCGAAGGCCTGACATTCCAGCGCAACGCGCTGACCACTGATGCGCAATACAATATGACCTTGGGTTCGGCGCACTTGGCTGACCTGGTCGATAGTTTCAACGGCTCCTATGTGCTGGCGATCGCGGCCTATAACGCCGGCTCACATCGGGCGCGCGAGTGGATTTCCGATTGGGGCGATCCGCGCTCGCCGTCCGTTGATGTCGTCGATTGGATCGAACTCATCCCGTTCTCGGAAACGCGCAACTATGTGCAGCGGGTCACCGAGAACCTGCAAGTCTATCGCTACCGGCTGGCGGGTGAGCCGACGCCAATTACGCTTGAGCGCGATCTTAGGCGCGGCGGCTAAGCCGCCAGCGCGCGCTCGAACGTCTCGGAGTCAACATTGCCGCCGCTGGCGATGATCGCGACTGTCTGACCACGCACGTCCGCGCCGCCTTCAAGCAGCGCCGCTAACGAAGCGGCGCCCGAAGGTTCGAGCACCAGCTTCAGGCGCTGGAACGCAACCTTCATCGCACGGAGCACGGCTTCGTTGGACACAACGAACACACGCTCGAAACGCTCGCGCGCGATCGCATAGGGGATTTCGCCCATCTGTTCGGTAAGCAGGCCGTCGCAGATCGATCGGATGCCTGGCGCATTGCGCTGTATGGATCCTGCTTCGAGTGTGCGCTGAATGTCGTTGTGCCCCTCCGGCTCTACCGCGAACACGCGCGCCTTCGGCAACGAGAGCGCCGTGCCGGTGGCCAAGCCGCCGCCGCTTGCAGGCACGAAAACGATGTCCGGCGAAATGAGTTCAGAGATCTCCAAACCGGCAGTCCCCTGCCCCGCCAGCACAAACGGATCGTCGAAAGGTTTGATTAAGGAGAGACCTCCTTCGGCAGCCAAGCGGGCGCCGATCTCTTCGCGGCTCTCGCCGACGCGATCGTAAGTCACCACCGTGGCGCCGAGACTGCGCGTGGTCTCCAGCTTTATCTTCGGCGCATCGGTCGGCATCACAATCGTGGCCTTGATGCCGAATATCTTCGATGCCGTCGCCACCGCGATGGCGTGATTGCCCGAGGAGAAGGCGATTACGCCCCTGGCGCGTACGTCCGGCGCCAGCGCCGCGATGGCGTTGGTGGCGCCGCGCATTTTGAAGGCGCCGCCGCGCTGCAAGTTCTCGGCCTTTACCCAGACCTTTGCCCCGGTCATCTCATCCAACACGTCGTTGCGGATCAGAGGCGTCTTTACGGCGATGCCTTCAATCCGCTTGGCGGCGGCTTTCACATCTTCGATGGTCGGGATCATTAGGAGCCTCTTGGTTTGGCGCGGCGTGTCGGTGGGGCGGTAAGCGGGTCGTCGGGCCAGGGGTGTTTCGGATAGCGGCCACGCATGTCGCTGCGCACCGACGCGTAGGAACCACGCCAGAAGCCGGGCAGGTCCTTTGTGGTTTGCACAGGCCGGTGCGCTGGCGAGAGCAGACGCAGGCTTAGCGGCACGCGGCCACCCGCAATTGTGGGATGCTTGTCCTGCCCAAACATCTCCTGCAACCGCACATCGAGCGCCGGACCTCCGTCACTCTCATAATCGAT
Organism: Hyphomonadaceae bacterium; assembly: GCA_050184605.1. Lineage (GTDB taxonomy): Bacteria > Pseudomonadota > Alphaproteobacteria > Caulobacterales > Aquidulcibacteraceae > Vitreimonas. Next base: position 926,101 of record JBFXAE010000001.1, read on the forward strand.
CGAAAGCGATGAGCCAGCGGGTGTCTCGAACTTCGCTGGTGCTTCAGTGGCCAGCCGCCGGCGCTGATCGTAATCCAGCGCATTGAGCAGCGCCTGGGATACGTTGACCTGCTTCAGAGACGACGCTCCGTCCAAAGCCGGCCCCAGCCACGCGTGCGCTTCGGCTTGCAAGGCATCATCGGTCCAATCGGGCCAGGCGTCAGGCTCGAGCGAGCGCATAAACTGAACACGCGCGCGCGTTTGCTTCGCCGTCTCGTCCCAATCGAGATATCCGAGCCCTTGGTCCGCGACCACATCCAGTAAGGCTTGTTTTAGCTCCGCCCCTGAGAGCCGCTCCACGGGCGCCTCCGAGAGAACCAATTTTCCGAGCCGGCGCACCCTGCGCGCCCGGAGCGCGCCGCTTGCCGCGTCCACTGTCGCTGAGACACGCGTTTCTATCTGATCGCCGCACATGGCCTCGACATCTGCGAAGTCGATTGGCGCGCCAAGGATGACCTGCGCACGGCCTGCAGCGCCCGCCATGTCGGCGATGACCGCGAACCGCGCGTTCAAGAGCGGCGACGTCTCTTCAATCGACGCCGCACGGCCATTGACGAGCGAAACGCCGCCCTGGCGTACCTTGGCGATGCGATCTGGATAGGCGATCGCGAGAACACGGCCGGCGTTCTCGTCATTGACCTCCTCGAACTCGGCGCCCGTCAGCCGCGCGATACGCGTCGCGAGCGCGCGGGCGCCCATCGCGCGCTGTCCGCCCTCGCGCGCGAAAGTGAACAAACGCTGACGCAAGTCCGTACTGCGCCCGCCTAGGCCTTGCTCGGTCAACACCATTGCGATGCGCGCGGCGAGCAGCGGCTCGCCATTGCGCGCGGCGGTGATGACCATGTGCGCGAGGCGCGCCGGTAGAGGAAGTCTTGAAATCGCCTCCCCGTGCGGAGTAAGGCGGCCATCGGCGTCGAGCGCGCCGATGCGCTTAAGCAACGCGATCGCCTCATTCCAAGCAGGCGCGGGCGGCGGGTCAAGCCAAGCAAGCGCCGCCGGATCACTGACACCCCAGGCCGCCAGATCGAGCGCCAACCCACTCAGATCGGCGTCCATGATTTCCGGACGGTCAAACGCCGGCAGCGCACGCGTCTCGCCCTCGCTCCACAGCCGCCACGCGACGCCGGGCTCCAAGCGCCCTGCGCGGCCGGCGCGTTGCGTGATCGCCGCTTGACTCGCGCGTACAGTTTCGAGCCGCGTCAGTCCGAGGGCCGGCTCGAACTTGGGACGACGGGCGAGACCGCTATCGATAACGATCCGCACGCCCTCGATGGTCAAACTCGTTTCGGCGATCGAGGTCGCAAGCACGACTTTGCGGCGCCCGGGCGGCGCGGGCGAAATCGCAGCATCCTGTTCGGCGGCGTTCATGGCGCCGAACAACGGAAGGATATCAATGCTCGGGTCACGGATCGTCGCGCGCAGCTGCTCGGCGGTGCGGTTGATCTCGCTGACGCCAGGGAGAAACACGAGCGCCGAGCCCTGTTCAGCAGCCAGCGCCGCGCGCGTAGCCGCAGCAACCTCCTCCTCGAGTCGCGCCCGCGTGTCGCGCGGCCGATAGATGTGGCGCACAGGAAACATCCGGCCTTCGCTCACGATCACCGGCGCTTCACCAAGCAACGATGCGACACGCGCCGCGTCCAGCGTCGCCGACATCACCACGAGTTTCAGATCCGGACGGAGTGCGCTTTGCGCGTCGCGTGCGAGGGCGAGTCCCAGGTCCCCATCGAGGCTGCGCTCGTGAAACTCGTCGAACACGACCGCAGCGATGCCGCGAAGTTCTGGGTCGTCGAGAATCATGCGCGTGAACACGCCCTCGGTCACAACCTCGATGCGCGTGGCGCGGCTGATCTTGGAATCGAGGCGGACGCGATAGCCAATGGTCGCGCCAACCGGCTCGCCACGCTCGAACGCCATGCGCGAAGCCGCCGCCCGCGCCGCGAGCCTGCGTGGCGAAAGCAGGATGACCCTGCCGTCCTTGATCCAGGGCGCGCTCAGCAATGCCGGCGCGACGCGGGTCGTCTTGCCGGCGCCCGGAGGCGCGACCAGCACCGCCTCGCCGCGCCTCTCTAGCGCCGCAAGCAGCTGTGGAAGAACGTCCTCGACCGGAAGCATGAGCCGGGTCTAGCTTATCGCCATTGTCCATGTCTCGCCGCATTGGCGCGGCAGGTTGGCGAAGGTATAGGGTGGCCGCCGGAGCCGGGAGCTGGACAATGCGCATGCGCACTTTGGGGAAATTCGCGGTTGTAATCGCCGCATGCGTGAGCGTGGTGGCTTGCTCAACCGGGCGCACCGCCGACACCCGCCGCGGCGTCACAGGCGCTGCCTCCATTCCACTGCGCGATGTTGGTTTGATGCGGCCGGAGATTCCGCTGTTGCTGCGCAATCTGCAGTATCCATATTCCACGGCGACACTGACTGATTGCGCGGCGGTGAGCCACGAGATCAGTCAGCTCGACGCCGTGCTCGGGCCGGAGAGCTATCAACCCGGTCCGAACCGCAACATTTGGGACCGCAGCGGCGACTTTGTCGAAGACCAAGCGATCCAGGCGGCGGAGAACACCGCGTCCGATTTGATTCCGTTCCGATCTTGGGTCCGCCGAATCAGCGGGGCCAGCCGCGCTGAACGCGATGCGCTGCGCGCCGTTGCCAACGGCCAACAGCGCCGCACTTTCTTGCGCGGCTACGGCGCGTCGCTTGGCTGTCCGAGCATCATTCCGCCGCCACCGCCAGCCGCGCGCCAGCGCACGAACTAGACGGTCTCGCTCTTCTGTTTGAAGTCTGCCACGAAGTGCGCGAGCCCTCCCTCGGCGATCGCCTCACGCAGGCGCGCCATCAGGAATTGATAGTACGCGACATTGTGCCAAGAGAGCAGAACTTGGCCGAGCAACTCGCCTGCCTTGAATAAGTGGTGCAGATACGCTTTCGAGTAGTCGCGGCTCGCCGGACAATCGATTCGTGGGTCGAGCGGCGTCTCATCCTCGGCGTAGCGAGCGTTCGTGATGTTGATCGCGCCTGTGTCGAGCCATGCTTGGCCGTGGCGGCCAGAGCGAGTTGGCAGCACGCAGTCGAACATATCGACGCCGCGCGCGACACTTTCCACGATGTCGATCGGCTTGCCGACACCCATCAGGTAGCGCGGCCGATCCTGCGGCAACAGCAGTGTGGTGACATCGAGGGTCGCCAGCATGGCTTCGTGGCCTTCGCCAACAGCGAGACCACCTATGGCGTAGCCGTCGAAAGCTTCCGAGACTAGCGCCTCCGCAGAGATGCGGCGCAGCTCCGGATCGACACCGCCTTGCACGATCGCGAACAGGTTCTGGGCCTCGCGCGAACCAAAGGCGACCTTACAACGTTTCGCCCAGGCAAGCGAAAGCCGCATCGCCTTTTCGACATCGTCGCGCGGCGCGGGCAGCGCCGGACATTCATCGAGTTGCATGACGATGTCGGCGCCAATCTGATCGGCTTGGATATGCATCGCGCTCTCTGGCGTCAAACGATGCTGGCTGCCGTCGACATGGCTTCTAAACGTGACGCCATCCGCATCGAGCTTGCGCAACTGCGCGAGCGACATGACTTGATAGCCGCCACTATCGGTTAGGATCGGCTTGTCCCAGCGCATGAAGCGATGCAGTCCGCCGAGCTTCGCCATACGCTCGCCGCCAGGGCGCAACATCAAGTGATATGTGTTCCCCAGAATGATGTCGGCGCCGGTTGACGCGACTTGATCGACCGTCAGCCCCTTCACCGTGCCGGCGGTTCCAACGGGCATGAAGGCCGGCGTCCGAATATCGCCACGCGGTGTGCGCAGGACGCCGGTGCGCGCGGCGCGGTCGCGCGCTTTGATCTCAAAGGGAAAGCTCATTCGGCCCGCCATAACAGGCTGGCATCGCCATAGGAATAGAAGCGGTACCGCTCGGCGACGGCGTGCGCGTAGGCCGCCTTCATGCGATCGAGGCCAGCGAAGGCTGAAACGAGCATGAACAGCGTCGACTTTGGCAGGTGGAAGTTGGTCCAGAGCCCGTCGACGACGCGGAAACGATAACCGGGCGTGATAAAGATATCCGTGCCGCCCGATTCAGCACGGACGCTGCCATTTTCGTTCGCCGCAGATTCCAGCGAACGCAGCGCCGTGGTGCCGATAGCGATGACGCGACGCCCTTCCGCTTTCGCGCGATTAATGGCCTCGGCAGTGCTCGCGGAGATTTCGCGCCACTCGGTGTGCATGACATGCGCGGCGGTATCCTCCACCTTCACCGGCAAGAAGGTGCCCGCGCCGACGTGTAGCGTTACGTGCGCGCGCTCGACGCCAGCTTCGTCCAATGCCGCGAACAGTGCGCTTGTGAAGTGCAGACCGGCCGTGGGCGCGGCGACAGCGCCATCCTTGTCGGCATAGATGGTCTGATAATCCTCGCGGTCAACCTCATCGGGCGCTCGTTTGGCGGCGATGTAGGGCGGCAGTGGCATGGCGCCTGCAGCAGCGATGGCGGCATCCAGATCGGGGCCAGCCAGCTCGAAGGCGAGTGTGATTTCGCCGTCTTCGCCCTTGGCGGCGACAGTGGCGTCGAGAGCACCAAGCAGACATGCACGATCATCCAGCGTGCCGAAACGAATGCGATCCCCCTCGCGCAAGCGCTTTCCGGGCTTTGCCAGCGCCGTCCAAGAGGACCCCGACAGCCGCTTCAAGAGCGTGGCCTCAACCGAGACGTTAGACTCGTCACGCACACGAACGCCGCTGAGCCGTGCCGGAATGACACGCGTGTCGTTGAAAATGAGCAAATCACCAGGCCGAAACAACGCGGGCGCATCGCGCACGGTGAGGTCCTCAAAGGCGCCGCCCGCCGGCACGTACAGCAGCCGCGCGCTATCGCGCGGGCGGGCCGGCCGCAGCGCAATCAGGCCCTCGGGCAACTCAAAATCGAACAGATCGACCCGCATCAAGACTCCAGAGACGAAAGCGCTCGTCGTAGAAACCGAACGCCTCCATTACATCTTCCTCCGCGAGTGCAAGAGAGTAGCCCATGTCCGACGACACACCGCCGGCACCCTCTAACCCGAACGATCCGAAGCGTACCGGCCAGCGCTGGCTCGACATGGTCGTGGCGCTGTCGGCCCTGTTGATTTCGACGGTCTCGATCTTTGTCGCCTACAATAGCAATCAGTCGATGGAACGCCTCACCCGTGCGAGCGCCTGGCCCTTCATCCAGATCGGCAGCGGCAACGCTGGCGCCGAGGGCGAACCACAGCTCACCTTTGCGATCACGAATGTTGGGACTGGCCCTGCACGCATCCATACATTCGAGATGCTGGTCGACGGTCAGCCGCTGCCGCCGGGCGGCCACTTGCTAACCCGGCTGCTGCAAGCCTGTTGCGAGGCTGAATTCGACGCCGCTGTCGATCGCGCGCGCGGCAGCCAAGCCGGCGCGCTCGGACAAGAACTGTCGTCACCGGTGCCGGAACGCTTCATCGCGCCAAATGGCGAAGTCTTCGCGATCATCTGGCCGCGCACGGAGCAGAACGGCGCGCTCTGGACGGCTTTGGACGCGGCGCGCCAAAATGGCCGCATCACCATGAGCACATGTTATTGCTCTGTCTTCGACGATTGCTGGATCGCCCACTCGGATTCGTTTCCGCCTGAGGAAACGAAGTCCTGCGACGGCCAAGCCCTACGGGACGCGCGCTAGCGCGCCCGTCCCACGCTCGCTATTCGGCGCGGGCCGAGATGATTTTTCCCGGATTGGCCACCGTGCCCGAGCCCGGCGCGCCCTTTGGCAGCGCGTCGACGGCTTCCATGCCGGATGTCACCTGGCCCCAGACCGTATACTGCCTGTCGAGGAAACGGGCGTCGTCGAAGCAGATGAAGAACTGGCTGTTGGCGGAGTTCGGATCGTTCGTGCGCGCCATTGAGCAGACGCCGCGCACATGTGGTTCGGCGCTGAATTCCTGTTTCAGGTTTGGCTTCTTGGAGCCGCCGGTGCCGTTGAAATTTCCGCCGTCACCGCCTTGAGCCATGAAGCCCTCGATAACGCGATGAAACGGCACGCCATTATAGAAGCCCTCGTTCGCGAGTTCGCCGATGCGCTGAACATGGTTCGGCGCGAGGTCCGGACGGAACTTGATTTTCACCGTGCCGGTCTCGAGTTCGAGCGTCAGGGTATGAAAGGAATTATCGACCACCAGCTTCTCTCTCTATTCGGATTGCGCGGCACGCGCGCGGGGATTTCAACATCACAGACCGAGAAATCAGCGCGGCGTGCGCGGCGGGTTTCTTCGATCAAATCGCGGAATTGCGGACCGTCGGTGCGCAGGATGTAAATTGGCGCGCGTTCGCTTTCCGGCAAGTCGGCAGCGATGCGTACGGCGATCATGCGGTCCGGGTTTGGCGGCGGGTTGCCAACGGCAATCTGCATCACCGCGGGCTGTCCCCAGACGACCCGGCCGAAGATCGTGTAGCGCTTATCCAGCGCCGTGTTCGGCTGACGCATGATGAAAAATTGGCTGTTGGCGGAGTTCGGATTGTCCGCACGCGCCATTGAGACGACGCCCTGGCAATGCAGCGCATTGGCTGCGACACGGCCATCGCTTGTGACCGCCATCTGCGCATCGGGTTGAGATTCAATCGGGAGAGCCTTGTAGAAGCCCAATCGCGCGCGGCTTTGCTCGGCCGCCTGGATAAACGGCATCTCCGGCCCGCGGCGGAACATGAATTCCTCGCGGAGATCCGGCAGAGACGAGGCGCCCTCCCCAGTGCCGAGCGGATCGCCTGTCTGGGCCATGAAGTCATCGACAACGCGGTGGAAGGTTAGGCCATCGTAGAAGCCAAGCCGCGTCAACGTCCGGATGCGCTCTACATGACGCGGCGCGATTTCCGGGTAGAGTTCGATCACGATCCGCCCGTGGACGGTATCGATGTAGAGCGTGTTCTCCGGATCGACCTGGCGCCAATTGCGCGGGTCAGGCGTCTGGGCGGACGCCGAGTCAAACATGCCAGCGAGGCCCAACGCGAGCACCGCCGCAGCCAAAAACTTTCCAAAGCGCAGCATTACGACACCCCGAACTTCGCCTTCAGTCGTCCTTCTACTTCTTTGGGCACGAAGTGCGCGACGCTTCCTTGCAGTCGCGCGATTTCTTTCACCAACCGGCTCGCGATCGCCTGGTGCGTCGGATCGGCCATGAGAAAAACTGTTTCAATAGCTGGGTTTAGCTTCTGGTTCATCCCAACCATCGCGAACTCGTACTCAAAGTCGGCGACCGCTCGAAGTCCCCGGACGATGATTTGCGCCCCTACGCTTTCGGCGAATGACATCAGCAATGTGTCAAAAGGTTGGATGACGATCTCGGCTTCGCCTTTGATCTTGGCGCACTGCTCTCGGACCATATCGACCCGCTCGTCCAGACTGAAGAGCGGGCCTTTGTCCTGATTGATGGCGACTCCGATGACGAGCCTGTCCACCAGCTTCGCGGCGCGGGAGATGATATCCACATGGCCGTTGGTTGGGGGATCAAACGTGCCTGGGTAGAGGCCAACACGGACAGTCTTCGTCATCACACACCGCCCCTCTTGGACCGCTGCCGCCCTGGCCGGCTGAGCTCGGCGCCGGTCGGCCAGGGCGCCGACAGTCCGGCAGGCTCACTCACTCCCGCTCGCCGCGCCCTCAGCTCCACCAGCCTCACCGCCTAGCGCTTCGAGGCGCTCGGCCGCAACAACATGCTCGTCATCGCTGACATTGATCAAGATCACACCTTGCGTCGCGCGACCCGCAATCCTGATTTGGTCGACCGCGGTGCGGATAAGCTGACCCTTATCGGTAACTAGCAACAGCTCTTCTTCGTCGAGCACCGGGAAAGACGCCACGATGCGTGCATCGCCCGTCAGCTTGTGCGCGCGCAGACCTTTGCCGCCGCGGCCTGTAATCCGGTACTCGTAGGACGACGCGCGTTTGCCGAGACCGCCTGAGGTGACTGTCAGGATGAATTGCTCCTGAGTTTTGAGCCAAGCGAGCCGTTCAAACGGCACTTCCGCGACCTCGCCGTTGTCGTCTCCAGCTTCCGCGTCGGTCTCCGCTTCGCCATCCACGGCGTCACGCGACCCCGAATCCCATTTGAAGTAGGCGCGGGCCTCGGCTGGGGTGACCTCGATGTGTTTCAGCACGCTCATGCCGATGACGCTGTCGCCGTCCGCCAAATTGATCCCGCGGTTGCCTGTCGATGTGCGGCCTGAGAACACGCGCACGTCCGTCACCGGAAAGCGAATGCACTGACCGTTCGCAGTCGTCAGCAGCACGTCGTCTTCGTCGGTGCAGATTTGAACGCCTACGATGCCATCGCCCTCATCGGGCTTCATGGCGATCTTCCCGTTGCGGTTTACCTGCACAAAGTCGGAAAGCTTGTTCCGGCGGACGTTGCCCGACTTGGTGGCGAACATCACGTCGAGCTTATCCCAGTCGTGTTCGTCCTCCGGCAGCGCCATCACCGACGTGATCGTCTCGCCTTGGCCAAGCGGCAGCAGATTCACGAGCGCGCGGCCCTTGGTGCGCGGATCGCCAGCTGGAATACGCCACGCCTTCATTTTGTAGGCCATGCCCGACGACGAGAAGAACAGGATCGGCGCGTGCGTCGAGGCCACGAACACGCGCGTGACGAAATCTTCGTCCTTCATCTGCATGCCGGCGCGGCCCCTGCCGCCCCGACGCTGCGTTCTGTAGGCGGCAAGCGGCGTGCGCTTGACATAGCCGCCGTGCGTAACCGTGACGACCATCTCCTCGCGCGGGATCAAAGCTTCGTCGTCGATGTCGCCTTCTGACTCCGAGAAGGCCGTGCGGCGCGGCACGCCGAAGGCTTCTTTCACGGCGGTCAGTTCGCCGCGAATGATGTCAAGGATGCGCTCGCGCGAGCCAAGGATTTCGAGCAGTTCCTCAATCTCTTGCGCGATCTCGTTCGCCGCCTTCGCGATGTCGTCGCGGCCAAGGCCGGTGAGGCGCGACAGTGTCAACGCAAGGATAGCGCGCGCTTGCTCATCCGAGAGCCGCACCTTATCGCCGTCAGCGACGACTGTGCGCGGGTCGGCGATGAGCGCGATCAGCGGCATCATATCGCCGGCCGGCCAATCGCGCGCGATCAAGCGCTCACGCGCCACGCCCGGGTCGGGGCTTTCGCGGATAAGCTTGATCACTTCGTCGATGTTGGCGACGGCGATGGCGAGACCGACGGTTTCGTGACCGCGCTTACGAGCCTTCGCCAAGCGGAACTTAGTGCGGCGAGTAACGACCTGTTCGCGGAACGAAAGGAAGATATCTAGAATCTTCCGCAAGCCCATCTGCTCAGGCTTGCCCTGGTTCAGGGCCAGCATGTTCACGCCGAAAGACGTCTGCAGCGACGAGTAGCGATAGAGCTGGTTCAGCACCACGTCAGGCACCGCATCGCGCTTGAGTTCAACGACCAGGCGCACGCCCAGGCGGTTCGACTCGTCGCGTACTTCGGCAATGCCCTCAATGCGCTTCTCGCGCACCTGCTCGCCGATTTTCTCCACCATCTCGGCCTTGTTCACCTGATACGGGATCTCGGTGAACACCAGCGCTTCGCGTCCGCGGATGGTTTCGTTGTGATGTTTGGCGCGGATCAACACCGAACCGCGGCCGGTCATCAGCGCGAGACGCGCGCCAGCGCGACCGAGAATTTCGCCGCCTGTCGGGAAGTCGGGTCCGGGAACGATATCGAGCAAGTCGAGGTCGGAGATGTTCGGATTGTCGATCATCGCCACCGTGGCGTCGATAACCTCCGAGAGATTGTGCGGCGGAATGTTCGTCGCCATGCCGACCGCGATGCCGCCGCCGCCATTGACCAGAAGGTTCGGAAACCGCGCCGGCAGAACCGTCGGCTCCTGCACCGTGCCATCATAGTTGTCTTGGAAATCGACGGTCCCTTCATCGATATCGTCGAGCAGCGCGCGCGCCGCCTTCGCCAACCGCGCTTCGGTGTAACGCATCGACGCCGGCATATCGCCGTCGATCGAACCGAAATTGCCTTGGCCATCGACCAAGGTAAGCCCCATCGAGAAGTCCTGCGCCAAGCGCACGAGCGTCAGGTAAATCGCTTGGTCGCCGTGCGGGTGGTAATTGCCCATCACGTCCCCGACTGATTTCGCGCTCTTGCGATACGCTTTGTCGTGCGTGTTGCCCGCCTCATCCATCGCGTAGAGGATGCGGCGGTGGACCGGCTTCAACCCGTCGCGCGCATCAGGCAGCGCGCGCGAAACGATAACGCTCATCGCGTAATCGAGATATGAGCGCTTCAGCTCGTCCTCGACGCTGATCAGCTGAACGCCTTTCGGGAGGGATGGTCCGCCGTTCTCGGCGGGATCGGACGTGTCTGACACGGGACCCGGTCTATCTTCTAGGGCTCGGAGCGAGCGGTTTCTGGAGACAGAAAAAGCCAGAAAAAACTGGCCTCGATTCCGCCGGAAACTAACATTGTGAAGGCCTCGTCGCAAACCAAGGACCAGCTCATGCGCTCTCTCGCCGCCCTCGTTTTTGCAGCCCTGATGGCCGCCTGCTCCAGCACGCCAGACAGCGTGCAGCTGGCGCGGGAACTCACACCGCGCACCGTGTGGATCGTCGGTGGCGACGGCCAAGCGGTCGGCCAGGCGACTTTCACCGAAGCGCCGACAGGCGTGTTGATTCGTATGGAATTTTTGGAAGACCGACTCCCACCCGGCTGGCATGGCCTGCATTTGCACGACCGCGGCGACTGCAGCGACTTCGCCAGCGGCTTCCGCGCCTCGGGCGCTCACGTCACCCTCAATCACCGCGTGCAGCACGGCTTACTCAATCGCCGCGGCCCCGAGGCAGGCGATCTGCCGAACCTTCACGCGTCACCAAGCGGTAGTTTCGGCGCCGAGGTGTTTTCGCCCTATGTGACGCTCCACAGCGCCCGCATCGGCAACCGCCTCCCACTGCTCGACAGCGATGGCGCAGCACTGCTGATCCACGCTGACGCGGACGATCACGAGGCGCAGCCAATCGGCAACGCGGGCGCGCGGATTGCCTGCGCCGCGCTTACGCCACTGCCTTGAAGCGGCGCTCGGCGATCGCGACCAGAAGCACGCCGCCAATGGTCAGCGCCCCACCGAACAGAATCTGCGGCGTGATCTGATTGTGCAGCACAAGTGCGGCCAGCGCGAACGAGATCACGGGCGTCATCAGCAGGTACGGCGTCGTGCGTGACACCTCATACTTCTGCACCAGCTTGAACAAGAATGCGTTGGCGACGATCGAGGAAACCAAGCCGCCGAAGATCAAAGCGACCCAAACGAGCCAGTGCGCGCTAGCGGCGGCTTCAACATGACCTGTTTCGAACAAAAGAGAACCGCCCACCATGGTTGGCACGATCGCCAGGGCGATCCAGGCTTGCGTCGCCCACACGTCCGTTCCAGCGATTTTTCGCACCATCACAGCGCCTAGGCCGTAGAACACGGACGCTAGCCCGACGAGGAACAACGCCCAACCTTGGGCGAACACCGCTGGATCAAACGTCATCGAAGCGGTGCCGAGAAACGCGACAATGACGCCGGCCCAACGAAGCGGTGACACGCTTTCCTTCAATAACAGGGCCGCGAACACGACTGACGCCGGCGCCCACAATTGCATCGCCACGACCATCGGCGCGATATCGGTGGCGAGCTTTAGCCCCGCATACTGGACGCCGAAGTGCAACGGCCCGACGAATACCAGCATTAGCGCGAACGGCTTCCAAACGGCCCGCGGCGGCATACGAATGAACCAAATCAGCGCCGCCAGTACAAAGGCGAAGCGCACCGCTCCCGTCATCATCGCGGGCAGCGTATCGACGGCGATCTTCGCCAAGATGTTGTTCACGCCCCAAATGAGCGCGATCGAGATCAGCTGGATCAAATCCAGTGTCGTGAAGGCGCGCGAGGAAGGCACGCCGGGCCTTCTAGCGAGATTCAGTCCCGTCGGCGCGGCTGCCGTGGCGGCAGCATTATCCGCCCGCCCCGGGCGTGATCAGCGGTCGCGGAAATGCGACGAACGAGCGCTTCCATAAGATAAGTGTAACTTGCGCTACACTTCGCTCCGGCAGACAACGTTCCGCCCTTTACGAAAGCGATCCGCGTGCAAACCATCGCCGCGCCAGTGGACTGGCTGCCGTACGTCCAGGACCCGGCTTGGATGCCTCATCTCTACGATGCGCGCGCCGATACCCTTGTTTTTGCCCGCCTCACCCGCGATGCGCACCGTCGTGCCGTTTTCGTTGATCGCCGCTTTGTCGGACACTCGCAGCAATCCCTCCCCATGCCGCTCTCAGAGCTGTCGTACGACGCCGTTCGCCGCGCGCGCGCGCCGATGCACTTTATTTTTCACACCGCCTATTGCTGCTCGACGCTGCTGACGCGCGCGCTCGACATTCCCGGCGTCTCCATGGGCATAAAGGAACCGGCCGTGTTAGTGAGTTTCGCGCAGCATTGGGCGAACGCTCGTCAAACGCCCGGCGCGCTCGACGCGTTTAGTGTGACGCTCGATCTGCTCTCACGCCCGCTTTCGCCTGGCGAAACCCAGATCGTGAAGCCCAGCAACGTCGCGACGCATCTCATCCCTGAGATTTTTCATCTTCGGCCAGACGCGAAAGCACTCGTGCTTTGGTCCGGGCTGGAAACATTTCTCGGGGCCATTGTTCGCCGCGGCGCAGAGGGCAGAGCTTTTGCTCGCCAGGTGTTCCAAGGCTTCGCCGACGCCATCCCGCTCGACCCAACGTTCTCGCGCGAAGAGCTTCTCATTCAAACCGACCTGCAACTGGCGGCGCAAGTCTGGCTCATGCAGATGGCGTTCTTGGGTTCGGTGATACGCCGCCACGGCTCCACGCGCATTCGCGTTCTCAACAGCGATACCTTTCTCGCCCAGCCCGCGCGTACGCTGAGAGCGCTGGCACAACATTTTAGTTTAGCGCTCGACGCAGAACGCTGCGCTGAGATTGCCGCCGGGCCGGTCTTCCGAGAGCACGCCAAACAACCGCTGGCGCCATTCGACGCTGCAGCCCATCGCGCTCAGAACGATGCGCTTGACGAAGCTCACGCCAGTGAGGTTGCGGTCACCAAGGCCTGGGCGGTGAGACTCGCGCGCCAATGCGATGTCCCGATGACATTGCCAGACACGCTTTTCGACTAACGGCGCGCGGGACAGGCCAACGCACGGGTTTAAGCACGTTCGCGTCCCAGACATGAGCACGCAGGTCGGTTTTAGCGGCGATGGGACACTTTCGAATGTCGATGTGCTGGCTTCGGCGCGGCCTAACCTAAGCGCGCCTCCGCAAGATCCACGATCTCTACTTCGGCGCGGATCGAATCGTTCCACTCGTTCTTCTTCACCCGCACGGCGGCGTGATAGAGCGCGTCCTTCTTCATCAGCGCCTCGCCCAACGGGCTCTTCATCGCGCGGAAGGCGATGCCGCCAACGCGGGCGCCGCGAGAATCTTCAAGCGTGAAGCGGACGTGATCCTCCTTCACCAGCTTGGCGAAAGCGACACGAACGTCGGTAAGCGCAAACACGGGTTCAGGATGGCCCTGCCCGTACGGACCGATACGATCGAGTGCATCGATGAGGCCGACATCGACAGCGCCGACTCCGCCGACCGCATCCACGGTCAGCGTACGCGCTTCGCCCGCAGCGGCCGCCAACTCGGGCTCGAGCCGCTCCGAGAGAAACGCCTTCAACGCGTCGACCTTGTCCCATTCGACCGTGAGGCCGGCGGCGGCGGCGTGACCGCCGCCATTGATGAGCAAGCCCGCTTCTTTTGCCGCGGCAACCGCCGCGCCGAGATTTACGCCGGGGGTCGAACGGCCCGAGCCTTTTGCCGGTTCGTCTTCAGTGACGCCGCCGAGCACAATAGTCGGCTTATGCAGACGATCCTTGAGACGCCCCGCCGCGATGCCGATGACGCCGGGGTGCCAGCGGTGCGAGCCCACAATTACGACGGCGCGGCGTTCTGCTTCAGCGATCGCGGCCGTTTCTGCCTCCGCCAACATTTCCGCTTCGCGCTGGCGGCGCTCCGCATTCAGCGCTTCAAGCGTGGCCGCGAGTTCGCGGGCCTCGTCTTCGTCCTCCGTCGATAGCAAGCGGGTTGCTAGCGAGGCGTCGCCGACGCGTCCTCCCGCATTAATGCGCGGACCGAGAATGAACCCGAAGTCGTAAACGGTGGCCGAGCCCCGGCGCCCCGCATTCTCCGCCAGCGCGACCATGCCAACGTTTTTGCCGTTACGCAGAACTTTCAAACCCTGTGAAACGATGGCGCGGTTGAAGCCTGTCAGCGGTGCGACATCGCACACGGTTCCGATCGCGGCGAGATCGAGCATCTGCATGAGGTCGGGGAGATGGTTTGAGCCAGGCGAGCCACGACGCCTCGCTTCACGATTCACGGCAGCCAGCGTCACCAGCACGACGCCGGCGGCTGTAAGGTGGCCCTGGCCTGACGTGTCATCCAGCCGGTTTGGATTGACGACCGCGCGCGCTTTTGGCGGCGGGCCGGCCATCAAGTGGTGGTCAAGCACCACAACATCGATGCCAAGATCGGCGGCGGCATTGAGCGGCCCTTCGGCAGCCGCACCACAATCAACAGTGATGACGAGTTCGACGCCTTCAGCCTTCAATCTCTCGAAGGCCAGCACGGATGGGCCGTAACCCTCCTTCATCCGATCCGGCACGTAGATCTTCAATTCGCGACCGCGCGCACGAAAGTAGCGCACGAGCTGCGCACCGCTTGAGCCGCCATCAACATCATAGTCGGCGAGCACAGCGCACGAACGTCCGCTGACTATCGCGTCCTCGATCACGCGCGCGGCTTCGTCCATGTCGGCGAAGCTCGATGGATCTGGGAAGTGCGTTCTGAGCGTCGGAAACAGGAACGCCTCAGCGTCATCCAGCGAAACCCCGCGCACCGCCATCAGACGCGCGGCGATCTCCGGCAATGAGAAGCGGCGGCGAAACGCTTCGACGAGCGCGAGGTCCGCCTCGCGCGTGCGCCAACGACGGCCGGTGATCGAACGCTCGACGCCAAGAAAAGCGCCGGCGTCTTCAAATTTTCGGGCGGCGCTCATTCTTTCGAGTCCGAATCGAGTCTCATGCTCCAGCATCGCACAGGATGTGGCTTCTCGAAGGCCCTTTATCCCGACCTAGATTGGCTGGCGCATTCGCAACTCGGAAACCGTGCGGGTAGCGGCGTTGAGGATCATGGTGTGGGTGTGCAAGGCGCCGCCGCCTGCCCGAACGCCATCAAGTAATGAGCCAGAGGTCACGCCGGTGGCGATGAAAACCGCCTCACCGGTAACCAAATCGTTCAGATCGTATCGCCGCTTCAAATCCTCGATGCCGGCGTGTTGGGCGCGTTCGCGTTCCTCGTCGTTGCGAATGACGAGGCGACCTTGAAATTGGCCCCCCACGCATTTGAGCGCCGCCGCAGCCAAGACGCCCTCGGGCGCCCCGCCTGAGCCAACATACATGTCGATGCCGGTCTCGGGCTTTGCGCAGTGGATGACACCGGCTATGTCGCCGTCGCCGATCAGGTGCACGCGCGCGCCAGCACTGCGTAGCGCTTCAATAATGGCGCCATGGCGCGGACGATCCAACACGCAGACGCCAATCTCCTTGGCGCTAACGCCTTTGGCTTTCGCCAATGCTTTCACATTCTCCGCGGCATCCTCATCGAGATCGATGACGCCGTCGGGATAGCCTGGACCAATGGCGATTTTTTCCATGTACGTGTCAGGGGCGTGCAGCAAACCGCCCTTCGGCGCGACGGCCATCACCGCAAGCGCGTTGGGTTTCGCCTTCGCCGCCAGGGTGGTGCCTTCAAGCGGGTCGAGGGCGATGTCGAGTTCAATGCCTTTGCCAGTTCCAACCGCCTCACCGACGTAAAGCATCGGGGCGTTATCGCGCTCGCCTTCGCCGATCACGACACGGCCTTTGATGCCCAACCCATTGAGCGCGGAACGCATGGCGTCGACCGCCGCCTGATCGGCAGCGCGCTCATCGCCGCGCCCAACCAGCCGTGCGGCGGCGATGGCGGCGCTAATGGGCGCCCTGGCTAGAGCCAGCGCCAACTCGTCACTTATGACGTTGCTCATGAGCGGCTCCAGCTGGGCCCCGCAGGTTCGACCGGCATCACGAACGGCGGTTCCGCCGTAACGTCAAGCGCTTCGATGGCGCGCACGGCGGCCTCCATTCTCGCACGCGCGCACGTTTGCGTCGTCAGCACGATCGGGACAGCCGGGCCTTCATGAACCGGCATTTGGAGGAAGCTCTCAATGGAGATCTCTTCATGCGCGAGCCTGTCGGAGATGGCGGCAACGACGCCGGGGCGATCCTGCACCAGCAGACGCAGATAGTAGCGGCCACGCTCAGCGGGCGTCGCGCGGGGCGCCGCAGCGAGCTGACTGAGCGGCTTGCCAAACGCAAAGCCGGCGCGGCCTTCCGCGAGATCGATCAAATCGGACGCCACGGACGCGGCGGTGGGGCCTTCACCCGCGCCACGGCCGATGAACGTGAGTTGTCCGGACGGCTCCGCGTCCACCACCAGCGCGTTGAGCGATCCACCGACATTCGCGAGCGGATGATCGTATGCGAGGCACGCGGGGCGAACGTGCATTTCAACGGCGCCATCGGTTAGCGTACCCTTGGCGATGAGCTTGATCCGATAGCCGAGCTTTGCGGCCAGGCGAATGTCAGTCAGCGAAACGCGTTCAATGCCCTCGATGCGGACGTGATCGTAATCGGGCCGCGCACCAAACGCGATGGCGGAGAGAATGGTGAGCTTGTGCGCCGCATCGAAGCCGCCAACATCGGTGGTCGGATCGGCCTCGGCGTAACCCAGACGCTGCGCTTCCGCGAGAACCGCCTCAAACGAACGGCCGGAATTTTCCATCTCGGTGAGGATGTAGTTGCAGGTGCCGTTCAGGATGCCGGCCACGCTGCTAGCGCGCGATCCGGCGACACTTTCCTTCAGCGCCTTCACCATAGGCACGCCGCCGCCGACAGCCGCCTCAAACAGGAGTTTAGCGCCGTTGCGCTCTGCGAGCTCGGCGAGATGGGTTCCGTGAACTGCGACGAGCGCTTTGTTGGCGGTTACGACGTGGGCCCCGCGAGCAAGCGCCGCTTCAACGGCTGCCTTGGCAACGCCATCGGCGCCGCCAATCAACTCCACGAAAACGTCGACGCCGGAGTCGGAGGCCAGCGCTACCGGATCGTCGAACCAACGGTAAGCGCTGAGATCGACTCCACGATCTTGGTTGGAAGAGCGCGCCGAGACCGCCGTGAGCTGCATCTTCTCATTGAGGCGCGACGCGCCGTCAGCAAAGAGCTTCGCGACGCCGCGACCGACCGTGCCTAAACCAGCGATGCCAACACGGAGCATGCTCTACTCCGCTGCCGCGGGCGCGGCGTTGGACTGAAGGAACTTTTTCAGATTGCGCGCAGCCTGACGGATGCGCTGTTCGTTCTCGACCAGCGCGATGCGCACGAAGCCGTCGCCGTACTCGCCAAAGCCCGCGCCGGGCGCGACAGCGATCTCGGCGCCTTCCATGAGGCGCTTCGAAAACTCCACCGATCCGAGGTGCTTGAATTGATCCGGCAGCGGCGCCCACACGAACATCGAGGCGCTTGGCTTCGGCAGCGGCCAACCAGCCTTGGCGAAGCTGTCGAGCAGCACGTCGCGGCGGTGCTTGTAGGTGTTGCGCATCTCCTCGACGCAATCCTGCGGACCGTTGAGGGCGGCGGCGGCGGCGACCTGCACGGGCGTATATGCGCCGTAGTCGAGGTACGATTTCACCCGCGCCAAGGCGGCGATCAGACGCTCGTTGCCGAGTGCAAAGCCTACACGAAAGCCGGCCATCGAATAGGTCTTCGAGAGCGTGTTCACTTCCACGGCGACGTCCGTCGCGCCGGGCACTTGCAGTACGGACGGCGGCGGCTCGCCTTCGAAGTAGATCTCCGAGTACGCCATGTCCGAGAGCAGGAACATGTCGTACTTCTTCGCCATCGCGACGGCGTCTTTGTAGAAATCTAGATCGGCTGTCTGCGCCGTCGGGTTCGCCGGATAGCACACCACCATCGCGATCGGCGGCGGCACCGAATGGCGCACGGCGCGCTCGATGCCGCGCAAATACTGCTCTGGCGAATGCGCTTCGATAGAACGGATGACGCCGCCGGCCATGATGAATCCGAAAGCGTGAATGGGGTACGAAGGGTTCGGCGAGATGATCACGTCACCCGGCGCTGTGATCGCCTGCGCAAGATTGGCGAAACCTTCTTTGGAGCCCAACGTCGAAACGATTTGGGTGTCGGGATTGAGCTTCACGCCGAAGCGCCGGTCGTAATAGCCAGCCATGGCGCGGCGCAGTCCGGGAATGCCGCGCGACGCGGAGTAGCGGTTGGTGCGTGGCTTAGCGGCCGTCTCGCAGAGCTTATCGACGATGTGCTGCGGCACCGGCAGGTCAGGATTGCCCATGCCGAAATCGATGATGTCGACGCCCTGCCCACGCAGACGCGCCTTCAGCTTGTTGACCTCCTCGAACACATACGGAGGCAAGCGACGGATCTTGTGGAACTCGGACGAACTCATGAGCGCACGCCGGGTGCGATCAGTACGGGTCGTGCGCAGCGCGCGTGGCTTCGAGATCGCGGCGCGCTTCATCGAGGAACGCCTGAGGGTCCTCTTGCGTCTCGGGATCTTGCGCGCGCGGATTGGCTTGCGCCGTCGCGCGCGCCTGCAGCAGGTCTGCTTCTACTGAACGCCAGTGCGTGGCGCTGGTGTTGGCGGATGTCCCGCCCTCCGGTACTTCCCGAAGGCTCGGAAAGCCTTCGGCGTCGGCCCAGGCCGGGGTTTCGCCGTAGGGCGTGTTCACGCACCCGCCGAGAGCAATCGCCAGCGCTGTGAGGACCAGGGCTCCACGCATCGATAGTCTTCCTGGGCGCGATTCCGGCCCTATCTGGTTTCCTATACCAGAGCCTGCCTTTGCGCCACCACGCGAAGCGGCATTACAATCGCGCCAATAGGGAGAATCCGATGACGGATGCCGAGGGCGCAAAGCCTTCCACGGACGGCGCAGAACCGGTGAAACCGGCGCCGAAGCGGCCGCGCAAGCGCGCCGCCAAACCCAACGCCGAAGCGGCCCCGCCGCCCGTCGCGGAGGCGCAGAAGCCTGCCGCAAAGGCGCCAGCGGAGGCGCCGCCGCCCCTCAACGAAGTGATCATGGCGCAGACGGCCGAGAGCTTGGCCGCTCTCTCCGCCAATCTGACCCAGGCGATGACGCGCGCGAACGCCGCGATCTCCACAGCCTTTGTCGATCAGACTAAGGACGCCGCCAACTGGCAACCCGATCCGCTCGGCATGCAGGCGGCGCTCAACGATGTTTGGGGTCATCTCGCGGCACAGCCGGAAACACTACGCGAAGCACACGCAGCGCTTTGGCAGCGTTACGCCGATATCTGGCAGAAGCACGCAACCTACATGCTCACCGGACAACAGGCCGATGAGGGGCCTGTCCGCGACAAGCGCTTCAAGGATCCGGAGTGGCGTTCCAACCCAGCCTTCTCGATGCTGCGGGAATCCTATCTGGCGACGGCCGAGTTTATCACCGATCTCGTCAACCGCACCGAAGGCGTAGACGAAGCGACGAAGCGCAAGGCGACGTTTTACATCAAGCAGGCGGTCGATGCCGCATCACCTTCGAACTTCCTGATGACCAACCCCGCCGCGTTGCGGGCGCTTTTCCAATCGGGCGGCGAAAGCTTGGTCAAAGGCGTGGAGAACCTCGCCGAGGATTTGAAGCGCGGCAAAGGCAACCTCGCCATCTCGCAGACGGACATCAACGCTTATCGCGTTGGTGAAAATGTCGCCACCACGCCGGGCAAGGTCGTATTTCGCAATCGCATTTTTGAGTTACTGCAGTATGCACCGACGACCGCGAAGGTGCACGAGGTCCCGCTGCTGATCTTCCCGCCCTGGATCAACAAATTCTACATCCTCGATCTTCAACCGAAGAACTCGATGATCAAATGGCTCACCGACCAGGGCCACACGGTGTTCCTCGTCTCCTGGGTCAATCCCGACGAGGACATGGCTGACGCCACCTTCGAAGATTACATGCGCGAAGGCGTTTACGCGGCGACGCAGGCGGTGAAGGACGCAGCCGGCGTCGATCGCATGAATGCGGTCGGATATTGCATCGGCGGCACGTTGCTGTCGGCGAGCCTCGCGCACATGGCTAAGAGCGGCGACACCAGCATTCAGAGCGCAACCTTCTTCGCGGCGCAGGCCGACTTCAAACTTGCCGGCGATCTGTTGGTCTTCTCCGACGACCAAGCCATCAAGTTTCTCGAAGACAAGATGGACCAGGCCGGCGGCGTGCTTGACGCGCAGACGATGGCGGACACCTTCAACTCACTGCGCTCGAACGATCTGATCTGGAATTACGTTGTCGACAATTACTACGTCGGCAAGCAACCGCCGCCTTTCGATCTGCTCTATTGGAACGCCGATCAGACACGCATGCCGAAAGCGCTGCACCTCTTCTATCTGCGCAAGTTTTATCGCGACAATGCGCTCTCGGAAGGCAAGCTGGAGCTTCTCGGCGAGAAGCTTTCGCTGAAAGATGTGACCATCCCGATCTTCATGCAGAGCTCAAGGGAAGATCACATCGCGCCGGCGGCCAGCGTCTATCGCAGTGCGCTCTCATTCGGGGGGCCGGTCGAATACATCATCGCCGGCTCTGGCCACATCGCGGGCGTCATCAATCACCCTGCCGCCAATAAGTATCAGTACTGGACCAATCCCAACCTCAAAGGCGCACTTGAGGATTGGCAGGCCTTCGCGACCGAGCATCCTGGCTCATGGTGGCCGCACTGGGATGCGTGGCTGCGCGAAATCAGCGGACCTGATGTGGATGCGCGTCAGCCTGGCGACGGCGAACTGCAACCGCTTGGCGATGCGCCAGGCGAATATGTGAAGGTACGCTCAAGCGCGGCGTGATGGCGTCTTCGCGTTTTCGCTTCTCCACGCGGCAAGCCGGTGAGGACGAAAGCCTGGAGCAAATTAACGACGGCTAGAGGCCCGCCGCCTCGTCCAGACCAAGCGCAATGTTCAGGTTTTGCACGGCTGCGCCGCTGGCGCCTTTGCCGAGATTGTCCAGCAGTGCGACGAGACGCGCCTCTTCGTTGTGACCGAACACGAAGAGCTTGAGCTGATTGGTGCCGTTCAGCCCTTCCGGATCGAGCGTCTTCAGAGCTGCGGATTCAGCCAGCGTCGCGACTGAGACGAAGCGCTCACCCTTATAGAATTGTGCGAGCACGCCGTGCACGTCTTCGAGCTTTGAGCCGTTGGCGAAGGCCGCCAGCGGCAACGGCACTTCCACAATCATGCCCTTGTAGTAACGCCCCACACTCGGCGCGAAGATCGGCGCGCGCGCGAGGCCCGCGTACTTCTGCATCTCCGGCACATGCTTGTGTTTTTGCGCCATCGCGTAGATGCGATACGGCGCGCGCGTATAACTTGGATCGCTCTCGTTCTCGAACTCGGCGATCATGGCCTTACCACCGCCGGAATAGCCGGAGACAGCGTTCACCGAGAGCGCCCAGTCGCGCGGGATGACGCCCCCCTCCACCAACGGACGCGTCAGCGCAATGAATCCGGTCGGATAGCAGCCAGGATTGGAGATGCGTTTTGCAGCCGCGATCTTGGCGCGCTGATCTTTGCTCATCTCCGCAAAGCCATATGCCCAATCCGGCGCAACGCGATACGCGGTCGACGCGTCGATCACCTTCACCGCATCGTTCTCAATGAGCGACACCGCTTCGCGCGCTGCGTCATCCGGCAAGCACAGGATCACGGCATCGACGCTGTTGAGCATTCGCTTGCGCTCATCCACGTCTTTACGCTTGGAGGGATCTATTGAGACAAGCTCAATGTCGCGACGGCTTTCGAGACGCTCGCGGATCTGAAGGCCCGTGGTGCCGGCTTCGCCATCGATGAAAACTTTATCGGGCATCCATAAGTCTCACGAGGTTGAAGTCGACAATCACGCCCGCCGCGAACCAAACACATATCGCGAATGTAAGTACTCGACCGACCGCGATTGACCAAAACAGCGCCGGACGTTCACTGCGCTGAATGAGGCTGCCTTTGGTGAACGTTGGGGTAGTCCCAGAGCCAAGCATCTTGATGAGCGCCCACACGGACGCTAGCGCAACAAAAGCCGCAAACGCGACAGCAAGAACCCCAACAATCAAGCGACCAATCCCAACAACAAAACGGGCGCTTCGTTCCCGAAGCGCCCGTCCCATAACCCATATTCGTGAAGCGATTAGCGCTTCGAGAACTGGAAGCTCCGGCGGGCCTTCTTGCGGCCGTACTTTTTGCGCTCAACCACGCGGCTATCGCGGGTCATGAAGCCAGCGTGCTTCAGCGCCGGACGAAGCGCAGGCTCGTAATCAGCCAGCGCCTTCGAGATGCCGTGACGCACAGCGCCGGCTTGGCCCGAGAGACCCGAACCGGTGACGGTCGCGATCACGTCGAACTCGCCTTCGCGCTCGGTGACCTTGAACGGCTGGTTGATCATCATGCGCAGAACCGGGCGCGCGAAGTAGGCGTCGCTGGTCTTGCCGTTGATCGTGATGTTGCCCTTGCCGGGCTTCACCCAAACGCGGGCAACCGCGTTCTTGCGCTTGCCGGTCGCGTAGGCGCGGCCGAACTTGTCGACCTTCTTTTCGCGCGCGATGGCGATGTGTTCAGTGCCGGCTCCCTGCGGAACGCCTGCGATTTGGCCGAGTGACTCGAGGCCTTGGGTCGTGTCGGTCATGTGTTAGCCGATCCTCGAGTTCTTGCGGTTCTTCGACTTGAAGTCGATCGTGACAGGGTTTTGCGCGGCGTGCGGGTGCTCGCTGCCGCCATAGACGCGAAGCTTCGCTAGCTGCTTGCGCGCCAGCGGGCTTTCCTTCGGCATCATCCGCTCAACAGCCTTTTCTAGAACGCGCTCAGGATGCTTGCCGGCGAGAACCTTGCCCGCGACGCGCTCCTTGATGCCCCCCGGGTGGCCGGTGTGACGGTAGTAGACCTTGTCCGTCATCTTCTTGCCAGTCAGCGCGACCTTCTCGGCGTTGATGACGACAACGTGGTCGCCGGTATCAACGTGCGGCGTGAAATCGGCGCGATGCTTGCCGCGAAGGCGCAGCGCGATGAAGGAAGCGAGACGGCCGACCACAACGCCTTCGGCATCCACAACGATCCAGCCGTTGGTGATTTCCGAAGCCTTGGCCGAGCGCGTCGAAAGGGTGCGCATTGGGAGGTTCCTGACAAAAACGAAGGCGCGCGTTTATTGCAGCGCAGAATCGGCGTCAATAGTCTTCATTTTTTCGCATAAAATTCCGTCAGTTACACTGGCGGTATTTGGATAAGTCGCGCCATTACCGCCATGCGGCGCGGGCGGCAACCAGAGCAGTCATCCACAGGATGGTCGCCCCCGCCTGGTGGAGAAGGCTCAGCGACAACGGCGAGACTGCGAGAACCGTGATAACTCCTAAGCCCGCCTGAAGCAGAGCCACGAGGCCAACCAGCCCCAGCGCCCAGCGCGCCTCGCCCTGCCCGCGGACCAAGCCGACGGCCGCTAGCACCAGCGCCACCAGCGCCACGACATATCCGAGCGTGCGATGCAGCAGGTGCTGCGTGGCGTGCTCTTCCGTGAGATTGGCCCAAAACCCTTCGAGCCCAAACGCGCTCGACGGAACCCACTCACCGCCTATCATGGGCCAATCCGCGTATGCTTTGCCGCCATCACTGCCCGCGAGCAGTGCACCGAGCATCACTTGCACGAAGATCAGCCCCATCAGTGCAAATGGCGCCCAGCGCCACACCCCTGCTTGTGATTTTTGTGACGGCCACACGAACGCGCCGAGCGCGGTCCAGAGCGCAATCGCTAGAATGAGGAACGCCATCGCGAGATGGATGGCCAAGCGGAACGGGCTGACGTCAAGCCGGTCGAACAATCCGCTGGTGACCATCCACCAGCCAATCGCGCCCTGCATGCCGCCAAGCAAAAACAGCAGCAGCGTCACCCGAAAACGTCCGCGCAAACGGCCAGTGAAGAAGAAGATCAGCGCCGGAACAGCGAAGACGAGCCCAAGCGTCTGGCCGAGAAAGCGATGCCCCCACTCCCACCAGTAGATCTGGCGGAATTCCTCCAGGTTCATGCCGTTGTTCTGCGCCTGGTACTCCATCGTCTGCTGATAAAGCGCGAATTCCTGCGCCCACCCCGCCTCGCTCATCGGCGGGACGAAGTGCTTCATGAAATTCCATTCGGTAATGGAAAGGCCGCTATCGGTAAGGCGCGTGGCGCCGCCGACCAGGATCATCGCAAACACGAAGACGCATACAATCAGGAGCCAGATGCCCACCAATCGCTGCCGCGGCGGCCAAATGTCCTCTGCTGACATGCTTGCTTTCGTCCCTTCGCGCCTCCCATAGAACGCAGCGAGCGTGACGGAAACGCGGCGCGCCGCCGCGCGGGAGCCCAAAACCTCATGAAGATTCGTACGCGCAAGGCGCTCGGCTGCTTCATCCTGTTAGCTTACATTGCGATTTATACAGTGTTGGCCGCCTCTCTCGGCGTCGCCCTGGTTCCGCTTATCCCGACTTGGTCTCAGCTCATCTTTTACGCGGTGGCCGGTATCGTTTGGATTTTCCCGCTGAAGCCGCTCTTCGCCTGGATCAATCGCGGCCCATAAAAATAAACCGTAACGGAGCGAGGCTCCGGGACGGCAATGCATCGTGCTTTCCCAACCTTAGTTGTTCAGCAGGATGGAGAGGATCACGCCAGTCGTGACGGCAACGAGCAAGATCTCACCGCGATCATCGCGGACGTAGTGGTAGCCGCGCGGCGGCTGACGCAGACGTTCGCGACGCCAATCGACTTCGCGATAGTGCTGACGCGCGTAACTCGGGAGGCGATCGCCTCGGCGCCATTGCTGATAGCCGGCGCGATAATCGCGGCGTTGCATCTGCTGATGCGTCGGCTGGCCGTAATAGAACCGGTTGCCGATGTAATAGCCGTTGTGATTGCGCTGGTTCCAGCGACCACGATCGTTGCGATCGTGGTCGCGGTTGCGATCGGCCTGATGGCCGCGATCACGGCCATTGTATTGCTGCGCATTGGCGCTCGTCGCTGCGAGCGGACCCACAGCGATCAACGCGGCGAGCGCGAATGTCTTAAAGCGGTCCATAGTGTGCTCCTTCCTTCCGACGAGACCTCGTTCATCTCGTTGTCGAGGAGCTTACGCGCGGCCACTGAACTCGTTCTGAGCATGTGTTTCGCGAGCGTTCCGCAATGGCGCCATCGGGCGCCAGACGAGGCGTTTGACACACATTGGCAAAAAGAAAGCTCGACGGTTGCGCTGCAAGGGCCAGCGTCGGCGCTGGTTACGCAACGGCGCGGACGGCCGGAAACTTGCCGTGTCGCGACCTGGATTTATCGTCGCAACAATCGTTGGGCTACGCGCGCGGGCGCGCCCGCCAAAGGTTGAAATATGCGCGTTGCGAGTGCGCGGCGGGACAGCTAAAGACACCGCTCCTGCGGGCGGCCCAAGCGCCCGCGGACGGTCGGAGCGTGGCGCAGCCCGGTTAGCGCACTAGTCTGGGGGACTAGGGGTCGTGGGTTCGAATCCCGCCGCTCCGACCAATTTTTCCGATTACGGGGCCCGTGCCGCCGCGATGATGCGGGCGCGGTTGTGGACGGGAACGTCGAGGCCTTCTGCGGTCGTCGCGCCGCGGGCGCCTGTCGCCAACAATTGGAAGCGCGACCGCGGCCAGCTTGCGCGGCCAGCGAGATAATCCGCCAACACTTCGGCGCGGCGCACGGATAGCGCGCGTGCGGATTCGGCGTTGCCCTCTTCCTGATCAGAAAGGCCGATGATGCGCACGCTATCGATCGTGCACCCACGAATGTCCCGCGCCTGCAGATCGATGATCCGCCGCGCTTCTTCAGTAAGCTCGCTCGAATTCTCATCGAAGTAGATCACGAAATCCTTCTCGACACAGGCGGCGGCGTTGAAGGCCGGCGCAGGCGCGCCCTCCTCCCCGCCGGTGAGCGTCGCGCAGGCGCCGAGCCCCAGGAGCGCAGCAGCGCCGATCAACGATTTCAGATACATCCCACCCTCCGAGCGTAAGTCTCGGGAGGCAGAACATAGCCTTGCGATAAAAAGATCAAGCGCTCGCGCGCGCTCAGGTCTTCGCGCGCCCGCGGCCGCCCTTTTCCACAAACTCGCGCAGCATTTGAGACGGACGGAAGGTCACCACGCGGCGCGGCGTGATTGGCACTTCTTCGCCGGTTTTGGGGTTGCGACCGATGCGCTGGCGCTTTGCGCGCACGTTGAAGTTCCCGAAGCGCGACAACTTAACTGTTTCGCCTTCGACGAGCGCGTCCTGCATCATTTCGAGCATGCGGGTGAGAAGGCGGTTAGCGTCGGCGCGCTGCATATTGGCGCGTTTCGCCAACGCTTCGACGAGATCGGCGCGTGTAACGGTCTTGCCTGTCACCGGAGCCCCCTCCGCCGCGCACACCTCATGCGCCCGGAAAAGCTAGTCGTCTCTGTAGCTTAGGTCAATTGTTGCGGAGACGTTCACATCCGGACCAACGCCGCGCCCCATGTCAGCCCTCCGCCGAGCGCTTCCATCAGCACCAAATCGCCCTTCTTGATCCGCCCATCCCGCGTCGCGACGTCGAGCGCCAAGGGCACTGAAGCAGCCGACGTGTTTCCGTGCTGGGCCACGGTGGAGACGACCTTATCCACATCGATGCCTAACTTGCGGGCCACGCCATCGAGAATACGCTGATTGGCCTGGTGCGGGACGAACCAATCGACCTCATCAAGCGGGATGCCCGCACGGGCGCATGCTTCCAACATGGCGCCGGAAATGTGCTCCACCGCCTGACGGAACACGGCATTGCCGACCATCCGCACCTTGCCGACCGATTGCGTCTGCGAAGGGCCGCCATCGACGTAGAGCAGATCGTGCATGCGCCCATCGGTGCGCAGGAAGGTGGAGATCACGCCGCGATCGGCGACTTCCTCGCGCGCCTCGATCACGACCGCGCCGGCGCCATCGCCGAACAGCACGCAGGTACCGCGATCTTCCCAATCCATAATGCGTGAGAAGGTTTCGGCGCCGATCACCAGCGCCGCTTTCGCCTGCCCGCGCGCGAGAAAGTTGTCAGCCGTCGCCAGTGCGAAAATGAAGCCGGAGCACACGGCCTGAAGGTCGAACGCCGCGCCTTCAGCCACGCCGAGCTCGGCTTGGACACGCGCAGCTGTGGCCGGAAAAGTGAGGTCGGGTGTGGTGGTCGCGACGATGACGAGATCTATGTCCTTCGCGTCACGACCCGCTGCTTTCAGCGCGTTGATGGACGCCGCACAGGCGAGATCGGAAGTCCACTCATCGTCCGCCGCGATATGACGCTCGCGGATGCCGGTACGCTCTACGATCCATTCGTCGCTTGTATCGACGCGCTTGGCTAGTTCGGCATTCGAAAGCACGCGCGCCGGCAGGTACGAGCCGACTCCCGTTAGAACGGAACGCAGCGCCATTATTGCGCGTCTCCGGCCGATGCGGCGGCGGCGCTCGCGTTGGCTTGCGATAAGCGTTGGATGTTGGCCGCAACCTCTTCCCGATAATGGCTGCGTGCGAGTTTTTCTGCGACGCCGATTGCAGCCGCGTACCCAGGGCCCGTGGCGCTGCCGTGGCTCTTCACCACGAGGCCATTGAGACCGAGGAACAATGCGCCGTTGAAGGTGCCAGGATCCATACGCGTTCGAAGCTTCTTGAGAGCGGGATAGGCAATCAGCGCGCCGAGCTGCGAGAGGGGTCCGCTGGTAAGAGCCTCGCGCAGCAATTGGCCCACCAGGCGTGCGGTGCCCTCACCGGTTTTGAGCGCGATGTTGCCGGTAAAGCCATCTGTCACGACCACGTCAGCCGTGCCCTTGGAGATGTCGTCGCCCTCGACGAAACCTTGGAAATTTATGTCTACCCCAGTCTCGCGAATGAGCTTGGCGGCTGCGCGAATTTCCTCGTGGCCCTTCTGATCTTCGGCGCCGACATTCAGCAGCGCCACCTTCGGGCGCGCTTCGTCCGAGACCGCGCGGGCGAATGCCTCGCCCATGATCGCGAACTCAACGAGCTGCTCGGCATCGGCTTCAACATTCGCGCCGACATCAAGCATTACCGTGTATCCGCCCTTCATCGTCGGCCATCGCGTCGCGAGCGCCGGCCGATGGACGCCATCCATGGTGCGCAGACGGAACATCGCGATCGCCATGTAAGCGCCGGTGTTGCCCGCTGAGACGACAGCGTGCGCATTGCCGTGCTCAACCGCCTGCACCGCATTCCAGAGACTTGAACCTTTGCCTTGGCGCAGCGCCTGGCTCGCTTTCACTTCCATACCGATCGCCTTTTCGGCCGGCACGATTTCGGAGGCCGCCTTCGCAGCGGCGTACTTCTCCATCAACGCGCCGATGCGCGCGGCGTCACCGTGCACAAGGAAGCGAACGTCAGGATGTGTGCGTGCGAAAATATCGACGCCTTCGACGACGATGTCCGGCGCGGAATCGCCGCCCAT
Source organism: Hyphomonadaceae bacterium (assembly GCA_050184605.1). Lineage (GTDB taxonomy): Bacteria > Pseudomonadota > Alphaproteobacteria > Caulobacterales > Aquidulcibacteraceae > Vitreimonas. Next base: position 954,797 of record JBFXAE010000001.1, read on the forward strand.
CCCGTCAATGGAAAGAACGAGACCGTTCGTCATATGGCTTGTGATTGTCCTGATCGTCCCTGCGCCTGGCTCTGGCGAAGTGGCCGGACCATAGTCCCGCCCTAGCGGAAAGCCAAACGGCCCTCCTCACAGCGCAGGCCAGCCCTCCGCGGAGAACATGGCTGAAATCGGGGCGGCAGCCTGAGTTTGCGCCGTGTTTGCGACGTACGCCGCCAGCGCGGGAGCGAAAGGGTGTGATTCCAGCCGCCAAACGTTGCGTGCGAGGGCAGCCTCCAGCGCAAGCGGGTCCGACAAGGCCGCGCCGTAAGCGTCCAACCTGCCGTAGAAGTCGCCAGCGAGCTTGTGCATGCGTTTCGGCACTGCGGTATCGCTGGCGCCCGCTTCGCGGAGCCCCGCATCAAAGAGGCTGAACAGGCGATCTATGAAGCTCTGAGCCAGAGGCTTCAGGGCGGGGTCCGCCTGGAGGCGCAACATCGCCAGAACGCCATGAACCGTCATCAGCTCGAACCGGCCCTCCATGGTGTCAGGAACACGCCCAGGCGCATAAAACTCGGGGCGGCGGCTTGCCGCCGTTACGGCCGAAACCAGGGTTTCGGCGTCAGCGTCCGCCCGTGACCGGTGAAAAGGCCAGATCGGCATGTCCTGCCCTGTGCTCCCCTCTTGCCCGCCCGCCCGGCACGCCGTACCCCGTTCCACGCGGGCATGACGCCCAAAAGGGTGACGGATGAAGCGCGGACTTTTGCGTCTTTCGGCAGCGGCTCTCGTTGCTGCCGCTGCAGCGACATCGGCGTGCGCGCCGACGCACACCTACAATGGCTTCTTGCCCGACCGCAACAATCAGGAGATCCCTGATCCGCAAGTCGGGGTTGATACCCGAGACACGGTTGTGCAGCGCTTCGGCTCGCCGTCGACCACTGCGGTCTTCGACCAGACCGCTTGGTACTACGTTAGTTCGGTACAGGAGAGCGTCGCGTTCTACACGCCGCGCATCACCGAGCGCCGCGTGATGGTCGTTCGCTTTGATGGCGACACGGTTTCGGCGGTCGAGAAGTACGGCCTCGAGCGTGGCCGACTCGTCGCCTATAGCGATGAAATCACGCCGACGCGTGGCCGCGAGCTCGGCGTCATCGAACAATTGCTCGGCAACGTCGGCCGTGCACCGCCGATCCAGATGGAAGAGCGCGGCGGACGCCCGAACCAATAGATTTCTCTTTCGAGAGCGAGGACAGAAAAACGCCCCGGCATCGCTGCCGGGGCGTTTGCTTTTCAGCGTGTCGCTGAATTAGCCGTTCCAGTGCGCCAGCACCGCGAGCAGCAAAAGTGCGACGATGTTTGTGATCTTGATCATCGGGTTCACAGCGGGGCCCGCCGTATCCTTGTAGGGATCGCCGACGGTGTCGCCTGTGACGGCGGCCTTGTGGGCGTCAGAGCCCTTGCCGCCGTGATGGCCTTCTTCGATCAGCTTCTTGGCATTGTCCCAAGCGCCGCCGCCCGAGGTCATCGAGATGGCGACGAAGAGACCCGTCACGATCACGCCGACAAGCAGCGCGCCGAGCGTGGCCAAGCCTTGGCTCGGGCCAGCGATGGCCCAGACCACGAAGAACAACGCTATCGGCGCGAGCACCGGCAGCATTGACGGGACGATCATTTCCTTGATCGCCGCTTGCGTCAGGATATCGACGGCCTTGCCGTAATCCGGCTTGGCGGTGCGTTCCATGATACCCGGGATTTCGCGGAACTGACGGCGGACTTCCTCGACGACCTGTTGCGCCGCACGGCCCACCGCGGTCATCGACCAGCCGGCGAACAGATACGGCAGCAAGCCGCCAACGAAGAGACCGACGATCACATACGGATTGTTGAGCGCGAAGTCCGGCACGACGTTCGCGAAGAACGGATACTCGGCGGCGTTTCCCGCGTAGTAGCGCAGATCTTCAAAGTACGCCGCGAACAGAACCAGGGCGCCCAGACCGGCCGAACCGATCGCGTAGCCCTTGGTAACCGCCTTCGTCGTGTTGCCAACGGCGTCGAGCGCATCGGTGGTGACGCGTACTTCCTTCGGCAGTTCCGACATTTCGGCGATGCCGCCGGCGTTGTCCGTCACCGGGCCGAACGCGTCGAGAGCTACGATGATGCCCGCGACCGAGAGCATGGTCGTGACAGCGATCGCGATGCCGAACAGGCCGGCCAGCGTGAAGCACGCCACGATGCCCGCGACGATGGTGATCGCCGGCAGCGCTGTCGATTCCATCGAGACCGCGAGACCTTGGATGACGTTTGTGCCGTGGCCCGACTTCGAGGCTTCAGCGACGCTCTTCACCGGACGGAAGCCCGTGCCGGTGTAGTACTCCGTGATCCAGACGATCGCGCCCGTGACGAGCAGGCCGATTAGACCGCAAACCAACAGATCTTGGCCGGTAACGCCGGCGAGTTCGGAAGTCGGTCCGAGGCTCGGCGCGATCGCACTCCAACCCACCGTCAGGTGGATCGCAAGCGCGAGACCGAAAGCCGAAAGGATGCCGGCGGCGATCAGGCCCTTATAGAGCGCGCCCATAATGTTGTTCGACGGGCCGAGCTTCACGAAGTAGGTGCCGATGATCGAGGCTACGATGGCGAGACCGCCGATCGCCAACGGCAGCAACATGACATCAGCCACTTCCGCGGCTTCGCGGAAGAGGATCGAGCCCAACACCATCGTGGCGACCGCGGTGACCGCATAGGTTTCGAACAGGTCGGCGGCCATGCCGGCGCAATCACCAACGTTGTCGCCGACGTTATCGGCGATCGTGGCCGGGTTGCGCGGATCATCTTCCGGGATGCCCGCTTCGACCTTGCCGACCATATCGCCGCCGACGTCCGCACCCTTGGTGAAGATGCCGCCGCCGAGACGGGCGAAGATCGAGATCAGCGAAGCGCCGAAGCCGAGAGCGACGAGCGAGTCCACAACCGTGCGGCTCGTCGGCTCCAGGCCGAGCATTTGCGTGAGGATCGCGTAGTAGAAGGCAACGCCGAAGAGCGCGCCGCCGGCGACGAGCATGCCCGTCACCGCGCCGGCCTTGAACGCCATCTTCAGGCCGCCGGCGAGCGACTGGCGCGCCGCTTCCGCCGTGCGCACGTTCGCTTGCACCGAGACGTTCATGCCGATGAAACCGGCCGCGCCCGAGAGCACCGCGCCGATGATGAAGCCGACTGGGATTTCCCAGCCTTTGAACAGGATCGCCAGAACGATGACGACGCCGACGCCGACGATCGCGATCGTGCGGTACTGACGGTTCAGATAGGCCTTAGCGCCTTCCTGAATCGCCGCCGCGATTTCTTTCATCCGGTCCGAACCGGCGCTGGCTTTCGTAATCGCTTGTGTTTCGAGGTAGCCGTAAAGCGCGGCGATAACGCCGGCGATGACGACCAACCACAAGATGAGTTCGTTGCTCATTTTTGAGGTCCTGGGCGCGCGCCATCGAGACGGCGCCGGGTTGGGGAATTGGGTTGGCCGCCCCGCGACAGTCCGTCTGCGGAAACGCTTCCCCCTCAGGTGGCGCGGTTACTGCCAAAACTCGTTAGATTCCGCAATGGCGGGGCAGCCTTGCTGTCTTAGATGCCGGAACCTTGGCTCGAATAGGTCGCGATGACCGTAACCGGCCCGACGGCGTTCTCGCCTAGCGCTTGAATTGCCGCGGCTCGGTACACCTCAATGGCGCGCGCTTCGTTCAACGCATTGGAATCGTTGGGGTCCGTCAGATCGTTGCTATGGCTGGCCCGGACTAACGCGTCGCGGAGAAAGTGCGCCCGCTCGCGCGTTCGCCACAGATCCACGCCCTGGCTGACTTCAATGCGGATCGAAACGAAGAGGTAGTTCACCAACTGGCCATCACGAACCACCGGAACGGCCAGATACGGCGCATCCATTGAACGCGATGAGAGCTGCTCGCCCCCTTCTGCCTCACCCTTCGCTTTGCCTTTCGCCGATGGCCCCGACGCATTCGCGAGCCCGGCAAGCAAGGTCGAAGCGATCATGGCCGCTGCGATTGCGCGGGCGACGGCGTGCTGCTTCTTCATGCGCGGGAGCCTCCGCCACAATGGTTAGCGCCGCGTAAATGTTTCGGCAGCGCTCAGCGGCCGAGCTTGTGCGCGTAGCCTGCTTCGGAGATAGCGACGATCTGTCCCCGGAGGTCAACCACGGCCACACCGTGTCCGGCCTCGACAACGCCAATGCGCGCAAGACGAAGCGCTTGGCTGCCTTCTTCCGCCTCTATCGCGGTGCGCAGCTCAGACGGCGCCGTAAACAACACCACATAATCATCGCCGCCGGTGATTAGCTTGCGGACATCGCCGCCCGTAAACGCCCAACGCTCGGCGGCAACTGAGAACGGGACTGCGTTGATCTCGATTTTCAGCGCCACGCCTGAGGCATCGGCGAGCTTGCGCGCGTCGGCAACGAGCCCGTCCGAAACATCCATAGACGCCGAGGCAAACTTGGAAACTATACTCGCGCACTCCGGGCGCACGAACGGCGCGAGGTACGCGGTCATCAGCCAAGCGGCTTCCGCATCGAAATCCTCGTTTGGCAGCTTCAGATAGTCGGGCATTTGCGGCGACAACGCCCGCGAATCCATCTGCGCCTGCATATCGTCGCGTCCCTGTCGCAAACGCGCCAGATCCAATGCGCCGGTGCGTAGCTGCAATCCAAGCCATGCCGATCCGATCTCACCGCCGATCAGCCAAACATCTTCGCCGACCTGCGCATCCGCCCGCGCCGGCACGCGCGTTCCCAGCGGTTCGCCGAAAAGGGTTACGGAAACGGTCAGCGGGCCAGGCGTCGATGTCGTGTCGCCACCGATCAGGCTCACCCCGAAGAACCTGAGATCGCGGCCGAACGCTTCCGCAAATGGCGCGATCTCGGAGGACGGCCGCGCGTCACTCCAGGCCAAGTTCAGAAGCGCCGCTGACGGTCGCGCACCCTTCGCGATAATGTCGGACACATTCACGCGGAGAGCCTTCATCGCGATCGTCTCAATCGGATCGGTCGCGAGGAAATGGACGCCTTCGACTATTGTATCTGTCGTTACAACGAGTTGGCCCTGCGCTTCGAGCACGGCCGCGTCATCGCGCAGGGCGCGTGCGCCTGCAGCGGTGGCGTGCGGTGCAAACAAATCTCGAATCACGGCGAATTCGTCAGCGGACATGCCGCCGCTTATGCGCCTTGTTCCGTCGGACGCAAGTCGCGCGCTGCAACATCTAATGTGGCGTTGATGAAGCCCGGCTCCGGTCCCTCGAAGAAGGCTTTTGCGATCTCGACATATTCGTCGATCACGACCGCAACTGGAATATCAGTACGTTGCTCCAACTCCGCGGCGCCTGCGCGCAAGATGGCGCGGGCCACGGCGTCGATACGCTCCAAACGCCAACCCTTGCTCAAATGCCGCGCAATCGCGCGATCGTAAGTGGCCTGACGATCAACGGCTTTCTCTACAAGTACCTTGAATAAATCGAAGTCGCCCTCGGAGTCGGTGTAGGAGCCCTCCGTCTCGCGCGGCAGTTTACCCGCAGTAAAGTCAGCAGTCACATCGGCCGTCGTGGCGCCCGATACTTCCATCTGATAGAGCGCCTGCACCGCCGCCAAGCGGGCGACGCTTCGCGACAGATTGGTGTTGGCGCTCATCGCTGACCACCTGCGAAACGACGCTTGATCGCAACCATCGAGAGCGCGGCCTTCACCGCCTCGCCACCCTTGTCGCCACGAGCGGGATCGGCGCGGACCTCGGCCTGCCCAAGTGTTTCGACAGTCAGGATGCCATAGCCAATCGCGAGCCCTTCGAACGTCGAGAGGTTCATCAATCCGCGCGCACTCTCGCCGCAGACATAATCGTAATGGCTCGTTTCGCCGCGAACGACACAGCCGAGCGCCACAAACCCGTCGTACTGATTGGCCTTCGCGGCGTGCGCGATCGCCGCCGGAATCTCGAACGCGCCGGGCACAAATATCCGGTCGAGCGTCGCCCCGCCCTGCTCAGCGGCCGCTTCCGCGCCACGCTGCATCATGTCCGCTACGCCGCGATAATAGGGCGAAACCACAAGCAGCAGCTTTGCGCCCGGCACCTTTGGCGCCGGTGATTTATCGCCGACGTTCTTCACGACTTGAACTCGCGCCAGCCTTCGATGGTCAGGCCGTAACCATCCAACCCAGCGATCTTCTGCGGCGCGCCAAGCACCGTCATTCGACCAACCCCCAATTCACGCAGAATCTGTGACCCCAACCCAATCACGCGGCGAATATCATCCGCCTCAACCTCGAGCGGCTCGCCTTTAAGGCGCCGCGAAATTACGTCGGGCACGAGATCGCGAAGGAGCACGACAATACCCGCGCCTTCCCGCTCGATCTCGGCAATGGCGCGCTCGATCAAGCCAGCGCGGGCGCCGTAGCCGCCCATGACATCGGCGCCGAAGTCAATTCGGTGAACGCGCACGAGCGTCGGCTTGTCGGCGACTATCGCCCCCTTCACCAGAGCGGCGTGCTCGATGCCATCGAGCTTGTTGCGGAACACAACGAGCTTGAAGCCCTTGCCGGCGCGCGTCTCGAACGGCGCCTCGGTGACCTTCTCGACCAAGCGCTCATTCACACGCCGCCACGCGATCAATTCGTCAATCGCGCCAATCTTCAGATTGTGAAACTGCGCGAACGCGATCAGCTCCGGCAGCCGGGCCATTGTGCCGTCGTCGTTCATGATTTCGCAGATCACGGCCGAGGGGTTGAGCCCCGCAGCGCGCGCAATATCGACGCTCGCTTCCGTGTGCCCCGCACGCACCAGCGTGCCGCCTTCGCGCGCCGTCAGCGGAAACACGTGGCCGGGCGAGACGATATCACGGCGATCTTTGGTAGGATCGATCGCGGTTGCGATTGTCAGCGCGCGATCGTGCGCAGATATCCCTGTGGAGACGCCTTCGCGCGCCTCGATGGAAACGGTGAATGCGGTGCCCATGCGGGTCTGGTTCCGTGGCGTCATTGGGTCAAGCCCCAGCGCCTCGGTGCGCTCCGGCGTCAGAGCCAAGCAAATCAGGCCACGGCCATAGCGGGCCATGAAGTTGACCTTCTCCGGCGTCGCGAACTGCGCCGGGATAACGAGATCGCCTTCGTTCTCGCGATCCTCCTCATCGACGAGGATGAACATGCGGCCCTCGCGGGCCTCCTCGATAATCTCCGGGATCGGCGAGATCGCGCGCTTGAGTTCATCCACAGGGGACGGCTTGGCCGCCATTACTGATTTCTCCGCGCTTCAACGAGACGCGCGGCATAGCGCGCCATCATGTCGGCTTCCAGGTTCACTCTATCGCCGGGCCGCAGCTTTGACAGCGTCGTCACTGCCCACGTGTGCGGAATGACCAAGACGCCGAAGCCCTCGCTGTCCACTTCGTTCACCGTCAGCGAAACGCCGGCAATGGCGATCGAGCCTTTTTGCGCGATGAGATGGGCGATCTCGTTCGGCGGTTTCACCCGGATACGCCAGCCCTCGCCGTCCTGCCGCACCGACAACACTTCACCGAGGCCATCGACGTGTCCTTGGACGATATGGCCTCCGAGTTCGTCGCCGACCTTGAGCGAACGCTCCAAGTTCACACGATCGCCGGCCTTCAAATCTCCCATTGTGGTGAGCGCCAGGCTCTCGGCCGCCACTTCGACGACATAGCTCATGCCGTTTTGGTGTGTCTCGGTTTCAACAACAGTGAGGCACACGCCGTCGTGCGCAATGCTCGCACCAATTTCGGCGCTCGCATACGGCGCCGCAATGGTGAGGCGCGTCAGCCCCGGCAGAGCCTCCACCGACTTCACCTCGCCCAACGCTGTGACAATGCCCGTAAACATCAGGAAACCCGCTCGTAGCTTTCCCAGATGTCGGGTCCAAGCTCACGCAATGCAACGCGTTTGAACCGTGGCGCGTCGGCAAGGCTGCTCAACGCTAATGCGGCGACGCCTGAGCGTCCCTCGGCGCCGAGCACGATCGGCGCCCTAAACCACTCAAGCCGGTCCACAACCTCCGCCGCAATAAGCGAGGCGGCAATCTTGCCGCCGCCTTCGCACAACACGCCCTCAATGCCATGCCCGACCATGACGCCCAGGGCCGCTTCCGCATCGATGCCAGCCGGCCCGCGCGCGACACCCGCGGTACGTGCGCCAGCCCGCTCCAGCGCTTCGCGCCGCCCACAATCCGCATCGGCGGCGCCGATAATCAGCAACGTCGCACGGTCCAGCGTCTCAAAGAGACGCCCGCCCGGCGCAATCGAGAACTCGGTGTCCAACACCACGCGCACCGGCTGCCGCTCTGGGGCAGGCACGGTTCGCGCCAGCAACTCGGGGTCGTCGGCGCGCGCCGTGCCGGATCCAATCAAGACGGCATCGTGCGCGGCGCGCAGCTTCTGCACCTCAGCGCGCGATGCTTCGCCGGTGATCCAACGGCTTTCGCCCGCGGCGGTCGCAATACGCCCGTCGAGCGAAGTCGCCAATTTCAGCGTGACCTGCGGCCGGTTCATGCGCCTCTACATGCGCGCAGCGCGTCGCCCGGTCTAGGGCGCTCGCCTAGCCCTTACCCCTGGGAGAGGTTTCCGCGCCCTCGATGAAGTCGGCGAAGTCACTCGCCTCGGCGAAATCCTTGTAGACAGAGGCGTAGCGAACGTACGCCACGGAATCGAGTTCGCGGAGCCCCGCCATCAGCATCTCGCCGATCACGCCGGACGTGACCTCGCTTTCACCCGAACTTTCGAGCCTACGCACGATATCCGAGATCATTTTCTCGACCTTCTCCTCGTCGACCGGACGCTTGCGCAACGCGATCGCCACCGAGCGCGCAAGCTTGTCACGATCGAACGGAACACGACGCCCCGAACGTTTCAGCACCACAAGGTCACGGAGCTGCACGCGCTCGAATGTCGTGAAGCGCGAACTGCACTTGTCGCACTGCCGGCGTCGGCGGATCGCAGCGCCGTCCTCGGTCGGACGGCTGTCCTTCACTTGGGTGTCTTCGTTCTGACAAAACGGGCAGCGCATTCGGCGAACTCCCTGCGGTCGCGCCCGAATCAGCGCTGCCGCACCACTAATTGTATATCGGGAACCGCGCCGTGAGGGCCTCGACCTTCGCGGCCACCGCGGCTTCCGTCGCCGAATTGTCGCCGTTTGACTTCGCGAAGCCATCCAGGGTTTCACAGATCAAGTCCGCCACCTGCCGGAATTCCGCGGGACCGAAGCCTCGCGTCGTGCACGCCGGCGAGCCCAGGCGAATGCCAGACGTGACCATCGGCTTCTCAGGATCGAACGGAATACCGTTCTTGTTGCAAGTGATGAGCGCGCGCTCAAGCGTTTGCTCGCCCGCCTTGCCGGTGACTTTCTTGGGCCTGAGGTCGACCAGCATCAGGTGGCTGTCGGTGCCGCCGGAAACAACCGCGAGACCGTTCTCGATCAGTCGCGAAGCCAACGCCTTTGCGTTTTCGACGGTGCGTTGCGCATAAACCTTGAACTCCGGTTGCAATGCTTCGCCAAAGCTCACGGCCTTGGCCGCAATCACATGCATGAGCGGTCCGCCTTGAAGGCCAGGAAACACCGCCGAGTTGATCTTCTTGCCGATGTCTTCATCGTTGGACAGGATCATGCCGCCGCGCGGGCCGCGCAACGTCTTGTGCGTCGTTGTCGTCACCACATGCGCGTGCGGCAGCGGCGATTGATAGGCTCCGCCCGCGATCAGTCCCGCATAGTGGGCCATGTCCACCATCAACAATGCACCGACTTCGTCGGCAATCTCGCGGAAGCGTTTGAAATCGATCTGCCGCGAATAAGCGCTCGCGCCGGCCAAGATCAGCTTCGGCTTTTCGCGGCGCGCGATGTCAGCAACCTCGTCCATATCGATCAGATGATTGTCCTCGCGCACGCCGTAGGCGACCGGGTTGAACCACTTGCCTGAGATGTTCACCGGCGATCCGTGCGTGAGGTGGCCGCCGCAGGCGAGGTCCATGCCGAGGAACTTGTCCCCAGGTTGCAGCAAAGCGAAGAACACGGCTTGGTTCGCATTGGCTCCTGAATGCGGCTGCACATTCGCAAACTTGCAATCAAACAAGCGCTTGGCGCGATCGATGGCGAGACGCTCGACTTCGTCGACAAATTCGCAGCCGCCATAATAACGACGGCCGGGATAGCCTTCGGCGTACTTGTTCGTGAGCACCGAGCCCTGCGCCTGCAGCACCGCCTTCGAGACAATGTTCTCCGAAGCGATCAGTTCGATCTGCTTTCTCTGGCGGTCCAGTTCATCGGCGATGGCCGCATTGATGTCGGGATCGGCGCGATCGAGCGGCGCTTCGAAAAAACGGTCGCGTTCAGCGGCGTTGCCGGCTGCCTGGGTCATCTATCGGGGTCCACAACTACAGGTGTTGGAATCTTCTGCCAACATAGTTCGCTCGCCGCTCGTAAGCAAAATTACTGAACTGCTCGCGTAATCGGGAACAAAAGTGCCAGGAATATGGCCTAGGCCAATAGTTATACTTGCCGGTTCTATGCTTTAACGCCTATACGCGGCAGACTTCACTGTATTCGGCTAGAAATAAGGCGTGCTAGATGGGGGAGGAGGATGAGCTCGACGTCGCCAATAAAGGTGACGCGATGCGCATGACCACCGACATCGTGGCGGCCTTCGTCGCCAACAACAAATTGTTGCCTGATGAGCTGACCGAGCTAATTCGCTCGGTTCACAGCACTTTGGCGACACTTTCAGGCGGCGCGATCGAGCGTCCGGTAGAGCGTCCAAAGCCAGCTGCGCCAATCAACAAGTCAGTACAACATGACTTCATCATCTGCCTGGAAGACGGCAAGAAGCTCAAAATGCTGAAGCGTTACTTGCGCTCGACTTACAACATGAGCCCGGACGAGTATCGCAAGCGTTGGGGCCTTCCCGCCGACTACCCCATGGTGGCGCCTGCTTACGCTGCGCGCCGCTCCGAATTCGCAAAGAAGATCGGCTTGGGTAAGGGCGTGCGCCGCAAGGACGGCTAAACCAGCTTTCCGCGCCGGCCATCGCCGGCGGCGCCATTCTCGCTTAGAGCGCGCACCAGCCTCCGCAACGCCAACGCGCGCACATCCGCCAGCGCAGCGCTTGCTGGCGCCTGCACCACGACTTCGACACCGCTCGCGACATCAATTGCGGCGACGCGCTGCGCGTCCCCTATGCGGGTGATTTCGAAGATGACTTCCCGGTCTTCGCCGCTCACGCAGTCAAATGCACGGGACACATCGCCCAAACGGCTTTGAGCGACGCGACGAGGCGATCCATCAGCTCGTCGTCGTGGAAGGGGCTGGGCGTGATGCGTAAGCGCTCGGTGCCGCGTGGTACAGTCGGATAATTGATCGGTTGCACGTAGATGCCGTGATCTTCGAGCAGAATGTCCGAAATCTTCTTGCAGCGCGCCGCATCACCCACAAGCACCGGCACAATGTGCGTTGTGCTTTCCGACATCACCGGTAGCCCGGCCTCACGCAACAGTGCTTTCAAACGTTCGGCGCGATCCTGCAGGCGATCGCGCAAATGCGGACATTCTCTCACGATCCGCACGCTTTCCAGCGCCGCCGCCGCCACCGATGGTGCGAGTGAGGTAGTGAAGATGAAGCCCGATGCCGTGGAACGGATTGCATCAATTGCGGCGGCCGGCCCGGTGACGTAGCCGCCCATCGTGCCGAATGCTTTTGCGAGCGTGCCTTCGATGAAGTCCACACGATGCATGACGCCGTCACGTTCAGCGACACCGCCGCCCGTGGGCCCGTAAAGGCCGACTCCGTGAACCTCATCGAGATACGTCATCGCGCCGTAGGCTTCGGCAAGATCGCAAATCGCCTCGATCGGCGCGGTGTCGCCGTCCATCGAATAGACGCTCTCAAATGCGATCAGCTTCGGCGCATCCGCCGGAGCTTCGTTCATCAACGCTTCGAGATGCTGTATATCGTTGTGACGGAACACCCGGCACTCGCAGCGTGCGCGCTTGATGCCTTCGATCATGGACGCATGGTTCTGCGCGTCCGAGAATATCCATAAGTTCGGGAAAAGCTTTGCCAGTGTCGAAAGCGTCGCGTCGTTCGAGACATACCCCGAGGTGAAGAGCAGCGCCGCTTCCTTGCCATGCAATGACGCAAGTTCAGCTTCGAGGTCGACGTGGTAGCTCGTGGTACCGGAGATATTGCGCGTCCCGCCGGCGCCGGCGCCGACCTTGTCGAGAGCCGCATGGGCCGCATCGAGCACTTCGGGGCTTTGGCCCTGGCCGAGGTAATCGTTCGAGCACCAGACAACGATGTCGCGCGTCGTGCCATCGGCGCGCCTCAGCGTTGCGTGCGGGAAGCGGCCCCGCTCACGCATGATGTCCGCAAACACGCGATAACGCCCCTCGTCGCGAATGCTCGCGACGGCGTTCTCGAACACTTCTTTGTCGGCGTCTCTCACGTCGGCATCATCTCACGGGCGTCAGCTCTTGGCCTAGCCTGTGTTATAGGACATTGCGATGGCTCAAAGTAACTGAAGCCATGGTTTAGGTAACTGAGGCGCGAAACCGTATCCGGCGACGCGCAGTTGCGAACGGTTCGCATGAATTACACTGGAAAGTACCCGAATTCTCGGCCGCGCCGGCTTCGCCAAAGCGATTGGGTGCGCCGGCTCACACGCGAGCATCGCTTGAGCGTCGACGACCTCATCTGGGCGCTCGTTGTCCATGAAGGTAGCGAGGACGAAATCACCGTCTCGGCTATGCCGGGCACGGCGCGGCTTTCGGTGCGCGCTGCGGCAAAGGCGGCGAAGCGTGCACAGAAACTTGGCATTCCAGCGATCGCGGTGTTTCCGTTCATCGACAGCGCCAAGAAGGATGCGACCGGAAAGGAAGCGCTGAATGGCAACGGCCTGGTCTGCAACGCCGTGCGCGCGATGAAGGACGCGGCGCCTGACGTCGGGATCATGGTCGATGTCGCGCTGGATCCGTTCACGGATCATGGCCACGACGGCCTGCTAAAGGACGGCCGCATTGCCAACGATGAGACAGTGAAAGTGCTTGTTGAACAGGCGATCGTTCAAACGCGCGCGGGCGCCGATATTGTTGCGCCGTCCGATATGATGGACGGGCGCATCGGCGCCATTCGCGCGGGTCTCGATGAAGTGGGCTTTCAGAACACGCTCATTATGTCGTACGCGGCGAAGTACGCGTCAGCCTTCTACGGCCCTTATCGCGAAGCGATCGGCTCGGGAAAGCTCGGGTCAGGCGACATCGCCAACCCAGGCGACAAGAGCACCTACCAAATGGACTTCGCCAACAGCGACGAAGCCATGCGTGAAGTCGCCATGGACGTCGACGAAGGCGCCGACCTGCTGCTGGTGAAGCCGGGATTGCCGTATCTCGATATCGTCGCCCGGGTGAAGCGCGAGTTTGCACTGCCGACTTATGCGTTCCAAGTGAGCGGTGAATACGCAATGATCAAGGCCGCGAGCGCGAACGGCTGGCTCGACGAGGAACGCGCGATCCTTGAGAGCTTGACGGCGTTCAAACGCGCCGGCGCCGACGGGGTCGTTACATATTTCGCGCCAAAAGCTGCAGAACTTCTGGGCGCTTAGGCCGCACGTTGCATTGAAGCCTTTCCGACCGCCTGGCGCACGCCTTCGGCGATCTCTTCGCGCCGCGCGCCCTGATCGGCGCCCAGAGAGACGAGCTTGACCACACCGTTGACGCACACTTCCAGCGAGGCACGAACCGCTTCCGGACGGAGGCCCTTGGCCGAGGAGAGCTGCAGAGCAAACGCCGCGCACGCCCGCATCAGCGGCCCATCGCCAGCGTTCACAGCATAGGCCTGAACCTGACGCAGCGCCGCTTCGCAGGGCTCGAGCTTCCTGGCGTCCAGCGCGTAGGCCGCGGCAGCAGCAACAAGACTTTCGACCACCGTCTGCACGGTCCTCGGATCAACCTGCGAGGCCGCTTCGCCGTCCACCTTCCTGCGCTTCTTGGGCGCGCCTGCGGTGACGATGCCGGCACGGCGGCACGGACCGACATAGCCCTCCGCATCGATGAACTCGCGCGGTTTGCTGAGAACCTTCGCAATCGTCGCCATCAGCACTTTGGCCGAGATCGGCTTGCCGATGAGCGCATTTGCGCCAGCGTGGCGGCACTGCTCGGCCATAGCGAGCGAGAAGGCGCCAGATGTAATGAAGATCGCTTGTTTGCGGCCGGGCAGCTTGCGGTTGCGGCGGTAAACGCGCGTCCAGGCCGCGCCATCGAGCGGGCCCATCTCGAACGACGCGATCACAACATTGGCGTTGTAAACCTCGAGCAGGTCCAACGCCGCAGCTTGGTCCATGACGACCTTCACTTTGTCGACGCCTGCATTCCGAAGCAGGTCAAGAATGATCTGACCTTCGAACTTGTTCGGCTCGACAACCAGAACGGTCCAGCTCTTCACGTCCAAGGCACAACGCTCCCGCCCAGCGAAGCGCGCACCTTACACAACAGCCTTTAAGAGAGATTGAAACGTGCTCGTAACGTCAATTACGAATTCAGCTTCCCGATTAACGCGGCGCTCACCACGTTCACGTCTTCGGAGGCTCTAACCGCGCGATGAGGCTCGACGTATCCCAACGTTTGCCGCCCATCGCCTGCACATCCGCGTAATAGCGATCGACGAGTTCCGTGAGATCGAGCCGCGCGCCGTTGCGCTCCGCCTCATCAAGCACAAGCCCCAGATCCTTGCGCATCCAGTCGACTGCGAAGCCGAAATCGAAGCGGCCTTCACTCATCGTCTTCCAACGATTTTCCATCTGCCAACTCTGCGCCGCACCTTTGGAGATCGCTGCAATGACCTTCTCAACGTCGAGATCGGCGCGTTTGGCGAAGTGCAGGCCCTCCGCGAGTCCCTGCAGCACGCCCGCGATGCAGATTTGGTTTACCATCTTCGCGAGTTGACCTGATCCAGCAGGGCCGATCAGCGTCATGTTGGCCGCATAAGCAGCCATGATTGGTTGCGCCTCCGCAAACCAGGAGGGCTCGCCACCGGCCATCACGGTGAGTTTGCCGGCTTCGGCACCGGCCTGCCCGCCGGACACTGGCGCGTCGAGAAAGCCCAAACCCCGCTCTTCGGCCTTTGTTGCCAGCTCGCGGGCGATTTCCGCAGACGCTGTCGTGTGATCGACGAAGATCGCGCCTTTGCGCATCGCGGAGGACGCTGCGTCGAACACTTCGCGCAAGTCGCGGTCGTTGCCGACGCACGAGAACACGATGTCCGCGCCTTCCGCCGCCTTGGCGACGGACGTGTACGTCCTGCCTCTATGCTTCTGCGCCCAGTCGCGCGACTTCCCTTCCGTGCGGTTGTAAACCGCGACGTCGTGCCCGGCGCGCGCGAGGTGGCCAGCCATTGGCCCGCCCATGACGCCCAGCCCGATGAATGCGGTTTTCGCCATGCAAGTTACTCCCGAATTTACTCCGTGGGACCGGCGATCGAGCCGTAGTCGCCACGGAAGAATGTCAGCGCGGCGCCTGTACGGACGCGTACGTCCAGCACCTCGCCGATAATAATCAGATGATCTCCTGCCTGAGTCTTATGGTGGGTGCGGCAAGCCAGTTGCGCCAGCCCCCCGCGTATAACCGCCACGCCGGCAAGCGCCTCCGCTTCTTCCGGCCGCACATTTTGCGCCTGTGACCGCGCAAAGCGCCGCGCCACATCCTCACTGTCGGCGCTCAACACTGTGACGCCCCAGGTGTCCGCGGCAGCGAACGGCTCGTAGCGCGCCGAGCGGTCACCCAGGCACCACAGCACCAAGCGCGGCTCCAGCGAAACCGAGGTCAACGAATTGACTGTCATTCCCCACAGCGCGGCGCCTGCGTCCAGCGCGGTCACCACGGTGACGCCGGTGGCGTAAGCGCCCATGGCTCGCCGGAAGCTCTGTTCGGGGTCGATCTCCACGCCTGCTCCGCTTTTGTTCAACGTGATATTAACGCTGTTCGCCCAATGGTGCGCCACTCTCCGCCAGAACGGACGGACAATGGCCGCTGCGACCAATCAACGCCCTATCCTCATCAAGAAGGTCAAGAA
Organism: Hyphomonadaceae bacterium; assembly: GCA_050184605.1. GTDB lineage: Bacteria > Pseudomonadota > Alphaproteobacteria > Caulobacterales > Aquidulcibacteraceae > Vitreimonas. The sequence goes on from JBFXAE010000001.1 coordinate 970,878, forward strand.
AGTCGTCGGTGGGGGACACCACGGCGGGGCTTGGAAGGTTGCCTATGCCGACTTCGTGACGGCCATGATGGCCTTCTTCCTGCTGATGTGGCTGATCAACACCACAAGCCCGGAACAGCGAAGGGGTATTGCCGAATTCTTTGCGCCGGCCAGCGTCAGCCGCGTCTCCTCAGGCGCCGGGGGCCTTCTTGAGGGGACCAGTTTCGCCGAGGAAGGCGTGCGCCACGGCCACTCGGCGCCCGTGGCCGCCACCGCCGAGCCACAAAACACATCGACCGCCAGCGCCGAGAACCGCGCCGAAGAAAACCCCGAGGCCGGCGGCCAAACCAATCCGAACCAGGACAGCCTCTCACGCGCTCGCACGATCCGGGAGAACGCCGAGTTCGCGCGGGCCGAGATCGCGATCCGTCAGGCCATGCAGGACATGCCCGACGTTGCCGAGCTCTCCCGCAACGTCATCATTGAGCAAACGCCCGAGGGCCTCCGCATCCAGATCGTGGATCAGGAAGGCCGCTCGATGTTCAACCCCGGCGACTCCGCGCCAAATGACCGCGCCCGCCGTTTGCTGATCGCCGTCTCCACTGGAATTGCTCAGCTTCCCAACCGGCTGACGATTTCCGGCCATACGGACGGGACGGCGCCAGGCGGCCGCTACGCTTCGAATTTCGAACTCTCCTCAGCGCGCGCGAATGAAGCACGCAGGATCTTGCAGGCGCAGGGCATCCCGGTCGATCGGATTTATGAGGTTGCGGGCCGCGCCGACAGCGAGCCTCTTTTCGCAGACGATCCGACGCTGCCCGGCAACCGTCGCATCGCGATCACGCTTCTGCGCGAAGCCCCGCCGCTGCCGTCCAACCACGATCTCTGACGCGGCGCTGGTGAAATATTCAACCGGTGGGCGGGCAAGGCTCGCTTCGCGCGAAGGCAGACCCTTGCCAATCTAGCAGACCTGTTATTCTGCCCGCTGCGGACTCAATCGCCCGCCACAGGATCAAGCATGCTCAATGGCGGCGGCAACGAAGCGCTTCGGATGTTTGCGATGCGGGCCGCCGTTCTGGCGTGCCTGGCGGTCGGCGTGTTCTGGGCCTTCTACATCGCCGACTTCTTCATTCACACAGCGATTGGCGGCAAGACAGATGCAGGCCCGGACCCGTTCTCCGGCTTTTTCAGTTTTGACGCGCCCAGCATCAACAACCCGATCTCATCGCTCGCCGGTGTCAACGCGGCCGTGTTCGGCATCGTCATCACGGTCTGCAGCATCATCGTTCAACTGACCGCGGACCGCTACACAGGCGTCGCCGGACTCTTCCTACGCGATCGCGCCAATATGATCGTCGGCGCGTATTACGTCGTGGCGTGCTGTGTCAGCGTTTGGCTCTCGGGCGCGATGCAACCGGAATACGTGCCGCCGATCACGGTCGTCCTAGCGCTTTCTCTCACCACCGGCGGCATTGTGCTGATGGTGCCATATTTCGCTTACGTGTTTTGGTTTCTGGAGCCGCAAAATCTCATCGCGCGCATTCGCGGGCAAGCGCTCCGGGTCGCGACCAATGGAGCGCTCGAAACCGACGCGAAACTCTCCGGCGCAGCCCAGGCCCAGATCATTGATGCGCTCGAAGAGCTGACGGACATAACCAGCAACTCAATATCTGGCAAAGACAAGATCATCGCGAGCGCGGCGGTCGACGCGCTGCGAGACATGGCGATTGAGTACATTCGGGTGAAGCCGCAAGCATCGCCGATCTGGTTTCAGGTTGGCCCGGAGATCCGGCTCAACCCCGATTTCGTGGCTATGGATCCTGAGTCTCTGCGCGATCTTGAGCAGCGGCACACCTGGGTCGAGTGGAAGGTGTTGCGTCAGTATCTCAGCATCTACAATGAATCGCTTGGCGCGATGCGCGATATCAACTATCTGATCGCGATCGACACCCGTTACGTCGGTGAAGCTGCGGCAAAAGCCCAAGACCACGAACTGGTTCAACTGGTCTTCCGCTTCCTCAACTCATTCCTGCGCGCGACGCTGAATGCACGCGACGTGCGAACGACCTACAACGTGCTGAACCAGTACCGGAAGCTCGGCGAGTTCATGTTGCTCGACGGCCACCACGAGGCCGCTTTGGAATGCGTCCGTCATATTAAGTACTACGGCCTCGTCGCCTTCGATATGGACTTGCACTTCGTGACCGAAACCGTAGCGCACGATGTCTCGGCTCTGGCGCAATTGGCAAATCAGGTCGGCTCGCCAACCGAGAAGAATATCCTCGACGAATTCCTCTCGCTCGACCGTCCGCCTTTCGTACGCGGAAGCGACAGGGCGCTGATGGGCGTTCGCAAGGCGCAAGTTAAGCTCGCCGCCTATTACATCCTCACCGAACAAGACGAACGCGCCCGCTCCATTGCTAACGACATGCGCGAGGAACCGGTCGAGCGCTTAACTCTCATTCGCCGGCAACTCGAAAACGTGGCCAACAAGGATTTCTGGGAAATCACAGACCGCGGACGCAACTTCGAGTACATGCCGCCTAAGCAGCGCGCATGCCTCGAGAAGTACTTCAGCTGGCTGAACGTCGAGGCGCCGCATCCGGAAGCGCCACAGCAGCCGCCGGTATCCGGAGAGCAGTAGCGCATCCGCTAGAACGGAAGGTCCGCCCGCTGCCCGCCGCGATCAATGCTGATCGTGCCCGAGGCGCTCTGGGCCATGAGCCGATCGAGCTGCGCTGCATCGCGGACAGTCTGGCCATTGACCGCATAGATCACGTCACGCGGCCGCAAGATGCGCGCGGCCGGCGCCCGCCGATCGATGTCCTGGATGATGACCCCGGTCATGAACGGGTCGAGCCCCGCAGCCTCGGCAGTCGCAGGCGTCAGCGTCACCACTTGCACGCCCACCAGCACATGGCGGCCCTGCAGCACGCGCGGATCGGGCGAACCGCCCGGAGGCGCCTCAGCGTTGGCTGTCAGCGTTATCTGCCGGCCATCCCGTAAGACGAGGAGCGGCACGCGCGCGCCTGGACGCTGGGTCGCGAACTGGTATCGCACGCCGCCTTCATCACGGACGTCAACGCCAGCCACACGCAAGATTACGTCACCTGCGCGCAACCCTGCACGCTCACCGGCGCCGCGCGGATAGAGGTCACTAACCAACACGCCCTCGGGACGCGGCAGGCCGAGTGCGCGCGCCTGATCTTGCGTTACCGCCTGCAGACGCGCGCCGAGCCATGGGCGCACGACCGTGCGCCCGCCGGAGACCGCCGACTCGACGACCCGCCGGACCATTTCCGACGGAATGGCGAAACCGATGCCATTGGAGCCGCCCGTCTCAGAAAAAATGGCGCTGTTGATGCCCACCAACGAACCACTCATGTCCACGAGCGCGCCGCCGGAGTTCCCACGATTAATGGCGGCATCGGTTTGAATGAAGAACGCGTAGTCAGAGATTCCGACATCGGTGCGCGCAAGCGCCGAGATGATGCCGCTCGTTACTGTCTGCTCGAGGCCGTAGGGATTGCCGATCGCCAACACGAGGTCTCCGACCTGTAGGCCGCTCTGCGTGTTCGCGAACGCCAGGGTTGGCAGCCGCTCACCACCCGTATTGATACGCAGCACGGCGAGATCGACTCGGGAGTCGGCCAGAACGAGCTCGGCGTCGAACTCGCGCCGGTCCGAGAGCACAATCTTCAGAGATTGCGCGCCATCAATGACGTGGTTGTTCGTCACGATGATGCCGTCCTCGCGCACAATCACGCCCGAACCCAGAGAGTTCTCAACCCGCGGCGCGCTGAAGCGGCCAAAGAAGGGGTCCCGCGCCATCGAGCGGACAACGCGCTGAGCATAGACGTTGACGACGGCGGGGCCTGCGCGCGCAGCCACCGGCGCGAAGGAAAGTTGCACCTCGCCCCGATTTGACGGCGCCGTCCGCACCAGCGGCTCCGCCTGCACGAGCTGCAGGTAGGGATCGCCGCTCTCCGCCGGAACTTCACGCTGCGTCGCCAACGGCGATACAGCCAACGCCCCACCTGCAAACCCCGCGATAAGCGCCGCGTACGGGGATGCCTTCAACAAGGTTGCGCGCGTGATCTTCATGCCTGCCTCGTCTAAATCGCGGCCACGGCTTTCGCTCCGGGAATGGGCAAAAACGTGGCATTCGGGCCTCAAAGACGGGCAGCCGACGCTTCCAGGAGCGCCGCTTATCGCTTTCCTGCAGCCTCAGCCAAGGCTGCCAGTAGCGCCCGCCAATGCTCGCCCTGGCGGATTTGGAATACGTGCAACGGGAAGCCATGACGCGCGACATGTTCCTGCGGGATCGCGTCCCAGCCACGGTGCTCGACGGTAACGCGCGTCTCTCCGTCCAAGGACTCAAAACGAACGCTGACGTGAGTCACCCGATCCTCCGCGAAGGTCGCTTGCCGCCAAGTGAATGCGAGGTGAGCGCCGGGACGCCAGTCGGTTATCCGGCCGATCTCGAACGTTTTCCCACCTGGCAGGTCGGTTACCAAGCGGCCGCCTTCGCCGGGCTCGAAGCGCAGCGCTCCATCGCCTCGGGGCGTGAGTTGAAAAAGCCCGTTGGGGCGCCACCAAACAGCGATGTCCTGGGTAAAAACCTCGAACGCTTCTTGGGGACTCGCTTTCACGCGCACAGAGACGATTACCGCGCTCACTTGCGCTTGCGTTCCACATGCGTCTTGAACGATGCCAGCTGATCCGCCCACAGGCGTTCGGTATCGGCGAGCCACTTTTTCAGATCGGCCATTGCGCCATCCCTCAGCGTATAGATCCGAACGCGGGCGTCGAACTCGGGATGCGTTTCTTCAACCAGCCCACTCTGCTTCAATATCCGCAGATGACGGCTCATCGCGGGGGCCGGCAAACCCAGCGCATCCGCCAGTTCGCCGGCGCGCCTCGGACGCTGCCCAAGCAACTCCACCGCGCGGCGGCGCTGGGGATCGGCGAGTGCAGCCAAGGTTCGATCTATGCCGCGCTTCGCGCTCACAGGCGTGTCCGTGTGCGCAATCCGCCGCCAGCAGCCTCGTCCCACTCGGCCGGCGACATCTCTTGCAGCGTTACGCCAAACGTCCAGATGTGGCCTTCTGCGTCACGCGCGCGGTAGGTGCGGTCGCCGTAAAACTGCGTCGCGGGTTCCTGAATGATCTCGGCGCCGGCGCGCCGCGCACGTTCGCAATGCGCATCGATATCCTCGCCACGCGCCAACTGAACATGCACAGTTTGGGTGTTTTTCCCGCCCACGGACTTTGGACTCTTGTGATCGGCGCTCCACTCGTTGCCGATCATCACGACGCTCTCGCCGTACTTCATCTCAGAGTGGGCGATGTTGTCGTTCTCATCGAGGATCACCATCAGCGGCTCAAAGCCAAACGCCTCTTCCAGCCAGCGAAACGCAGCTTTCGGGTCGACGTAGCAAATCGCGCTCGACAGGCCCTTTGGGCGGTAGAGATCAGACACTGGCGACTCCTTTGCCATACCCGCAATATTTTTGCATATCGCCAAGTATTGAGTCAAATGAAAGGGCCGCCCGTGTGAGCGGCCCAATATCACGATCCCAGCAAGATCAGTTTTCGGTGTAAGCCGCTTCCGGACGCGGGCCGCTGTCTTGGCCGAGCGCCGATTCGTCGCGATCCACGAACTCGATCACCGCGAGCGGGGCGTTGTCGCCATGACGGAAGCCTGCCTTCAGCACGCGGGTGTAGCCGCCGGCGCGCGCCTTGTAGCGGGGCGCGAGCGTTTCAAACAGCTTCTTGGTCTGCGTCTCGTCGCGCATACGCGCGAGCACGAGACGCCGCGAACCGAGATCACCCTTCTTCGCCAGAGTCACAAGGCGCTCGACGACCGGGCGAAGCGCCTTCGCCTTCGGCAGCGTGGTCACGATTTGCTCGTGCTTGATCAGCGAGGCCGCCATGTTGGCGAACATCGCCTGGCGGTGGCTGGCGGTGCGGCCGAGCTTCTTATGTCCTGAACCGTGACGCATTGTCTTTTCCCCGCCGGATCAGCTCCGGCTCTCCGTTAGATTTGGTCTTCGTACTTCTTGGCAAGATCTTCAATGTTGTCCGGCGGCCAGTTCTCGACCGCCATGCCGAGATGGAGACCCATCGATGCGAGGACTTCCTTGATCTCGTTCAGCGACTTGCGGCCGAAGTTCGGGGTGCGAAGCATTTCGCCTTCCGACTTTTGGATCAGATCGCCGATGTAAACGATGTTGTCGTTCTTCAAGCAATTGGCCGAACGAACGCTCAGTTCGAGTTCGTCGACCTTCTTGAGCAGAGCCGGGTTGAACGGGAGGTCCGGCTTGTCGCCACCTTCCTTCTTCTGCTTCGGCTCTTCGAAGGTGATGAACACCTGCAGCTGGTCCTGCAGGATACGCGCGGCGTAAGCGATCGCATCTTCCGGACGCACAGCGCCGTTGGTTTCAACTTCGATGATCAGCTTGTCGTAATCGAGAACCTGACCTTCGCGGGTGTTCTCGACGCGATAGGCGACGCGGCGGACCGGCGAGTAGATCGAGTCGATGGCGATGAGGCCGATCGGCGCGTCATCAGGACGATTTTGTTCGGCCGGGACGTAACCCTTCCCGTTGTTGATGGTCAATTCCATGCGCAGGTTCGCGCCCTCGTCCAGCGTGCAGATCACGTGGTCGGGGTTCAGGATTTCCATGTCGGAAACCGTCTGAATGTCGCTGGCCTTCACTTCGCCTGGGCCGGTCTTCGTCAGCATCACGCGCTTCGGACCTTCGCCGCGCATGCGGATGGCGACTTGCTTCAGGTTCAGCACAATGTCGGTGACGTCTTCACGCACGCCCTGGATAGAGCTGAACTCGTGGACGACGCCGTCGATTTGCACCGACGTGATCGCTGCGCCCTGCAGCGAAGAGAGCAGCACGCGACGCAGAGCGTTGCCGAGCGTCAGGCCAAAGCCCCGCTCCAGCGGTTCCGCGATCAAAGTGGCGCGCTTGGACGCGTCGTACGCGTGCTCAATAACGGGCTTCTTCGGGCGGATCAGTTCAAGCCAATTCTTTTCGATCGACATTCAGTCCATCCATCAACGAACGCGCCGAAGGGAGGACGCGCGCTCCTGGAATTCCAATTATACGCGGCGGCGCTTCGGTGGGCGGCAGCCATTGTGCGGGATCGGCGTCACGTCGCGGATCGACGTCACGGTGAAGCCAACAGCTTGCAGAGCGCGCAGCGCGCTTTCACGACCCGAACCCGGACCGGACACGTTCACTTCGAGCGTGCGCATGCCGTGCTCCATCGCCTTGCGGCCCGCATCTTCGGCGGCAACCTGCGCGGCGTACGGCGTCGACTTGCGCGAGCCCTTAAAACCCATCGTGCCAGCGCTCGACCACGAGATCGTGTTGCCTTGGGCGTCGGCGATCGTGATCATCGTGTTGTTGAACGACGCGTTCACGTGCGCGACGCCCGTGACGATGTTCTTACGCTCACGCTTCTTAACGCGGGCAGCTTCCTTAGCCATTGCGGCGTATCCTTACTTCTTGGTCGCTTGTTTCTTGCCGGCGATTGCCTTCGCCGGGCCTTTGCGCGTGCGCGCGTTGGTGTGCGTGCGTTGACCGCGAACCGGCAGCCCGCGGCGGTGACGCAGACCGCGATAGCAGCCGAGATCCATAAGACGTTTGATGTTCGTCGCGGTTTCGCGGCGAAGATCGCCTTCTACCGTGTAGTCGCGGTCAATGGTTTCGCGGATTTGGAGAACCTCAGCGTCGGTGAGTTCGCTGACCCGGCGTTCCGGCGCGATGCCGACCTTCTCAATGATTTCCTTGGCGTAGTGCTGGCCGATCCCATGGATGTATTGCAGCGCGATGACGACGCGCTTCTGGGTCGGAATGTTTACGCCGGCGATACGAGCCATGTTGGCGGTGCTCCAAAACGCAATAGGCGCGACGCCGCCCGGCCGCTTGGCCGGTAGGGACATCGCGCGTTGGGTGTTCGCGAAGTTCGCGGTTATAGCGGGGCGAAATGCCGCGTCAACCGGCGGAAACGCGATCCTGTTGCGGCGTTTCGGCCGCCTCGGAAGCGTCAAATCGGGCGCGGGCCGCCTCAATACAAGGGGTGTGCTGGATCGCCCATTGGCCGAGCGCTGACACGGGAACCAGAAGGTCCCGGCCGAGGTCCGTAAGAGCGTAATCGACCCGCGGCGGGACCGTCGGGGTGACTGTTCTGCTGACGAGGCCATCGCGCTCGAGGTTGCGCAGTGTGAGGGTCAGCATGCGCTGCGAAATTCCACCGATGATCCGCTTGATTTCGTTGAACCTTCTAGGCCCCTCACCCAGGCGTTGGATGATCAGGACGCTCCATTTATCGCCGATCCGTTGAAGAATGCCGCTGACGGCCCGGCAGTCGTGGGACTCGATGTCAGACACACGGGTGTGTCCTGGTGCTGTCTGTGTGCGTTCTTGAGCGGCTTTCATAGGCACTCATATAGCCCTGGTTACTAACCGTTACTAGGGGATCAAGAATGACCACCAAAGTCGCCGTCATCGTCGGCAGCCTTCGCAAAGGATCGGTGAACCGGCAATTCGCCCAGGCGCTGGCCAAGATCGCCCGCCCGAAACTTGACCTCCAGATCGTGGAGATCGGCGACCTGCCCCTCTATGACCAGGATCTTGAAGGCGAACTTCCGGCTACCGTGCAACGCTTCAAACAGCAGGTCGAGAGCGCGGACGCGGTCCTGTTCATAACCCCCGAGTTCAACCGCACCTTCTCTGCCGCCATCAAGAACGCGATCGAATGGGGCTCTCGCCCCTGGGGCAAAAATTCATGGGCAGGCAAGCCCACCGCGATCGCTGGCGCCACCCTCGGCGCGGTCGGCACCGCTGCAGCGCAATCGCAGCTCCGCTCGGTCGTTAGCGCGACTGGCGCAGCGCTGACGGTTCAGCCGGAGATCTACCTGAACTTTCGCGACGGCCTAATCGTCGATGGCGAGATAACCGATGCGAGCTTCGTTGGCTTGCTTGAAGACTTCGTAGCGAAATTCGCGGATTGGATCGCGCGGTTACGCAAGCCGGCTCTCAAATTTTAGCCGCGTGCAAGATTCGAACTGAAGCCGCCGTGCGCAAAAAACGCGTGGCGGCTTCTCTTAGGCGTCGAGTGACGTCGCGATGCCCTTGGCGACAGTTTCGACGTCAGCCATGCCGTCGACGCTGCGCATTTTTCCCTGGCCTTCATAATACGGCACCAGTGGCGCCGTCTGCGCAATATAGGCGTCGAGCCGCACTTTGTAGGCATCCGGATTATCGTCGGCCCTACCCTCTTCCGCGAAACGCTTGGCGATACGATCCATCAACTTTTGCGAATCGACTTCCAACCTCACGACGCGATCGATTTGCTTGCCGTGGCGCGCGAGCATCGCGTCAAGCGCCTTGGCCTGCGCGACTGTTCGCGGAAAACCATCGAAGATGAATCCTGGCGCGCCTTCGTTTCGCGCCAGCGCATCCTCAATCAGCGCAATAACGATCTCATCGGACACGAGGGAACCAGAGTCCATGATCGCGGCGACTTTCTGGCCGAGTTCAGAGCCCGACTTGCGCGCCGCACGCAACATGTCGCCCGTAGAGAGCTGAACATAGCCCCGTTCGGCCGTGAGCCGCTTGGCCTGGGTGCCTTTGCCGGCGGCCGGCGGGCCGAACAGGATCAGGTTCATTTCTTGACGATCCCGCCGCCAGATCCGCGGAGCTTCGAGCGCTTGATGAGTCCTTCGTACTGGTGCGCGACGAGGTGCGATTGGATCTGCGCAACAGTATCGAGCGTCACCGAGATGACGATCAGGATCGAAGTGCCGCCGAGATAGAACGGCACACTGTAGTAGGAGATCAGAATCTCCGGCAGCAAGCAGACCGCCGTGATGTACGCCGCGCCGATAACGGTCAGGCGGGTCAGCACGTAATCGAGATACTCAGCAGTTTTCTTGCCCGGCCGGATGCCCGGCAGGAAACCGCCGTACTTACGCAAATTGTCAGCGGTCTCTTCCGGATTGAACACGATCGAGGTGTAGAAGAAGCAGAAGAAGATGATGCCGAGCGCGTAAAGCACCATGTGACCCGGCTGACCGTAGCCAATATATCCCTGTAGCTGGTTCACCCATTCCGGCGTGTTCGCCCCCATGCCGGCGAAGCTGACAATCGTGGTCGGCAACAACAGCAGCGATGAAGCGAAAATCGGCGGAATGACGCCCGCGGTGTTGATCTTGAGCGGTAGGAACGAGCTCTCGCCCATGAACATCCGGTTGCCTTGCTGGCGCTTCGGGTACTGAACCACGAGCCGCCGTTGCGAGCGCTCGATGAACACAACAAAGACGATCACGGCCAGCAGCACAGCTGTCAGCATGGCGACGCCGAAGATGTTGACGTCGCCCGCGCGCGCGAGCGCCAAGGTCTGCATGATGACGCGCGGCATTTCCGCGACGATGCCTGCGAAGATGATGAGCGAGATGCCGTTGCCGACACCGCGCGCGGTCACTTGTTCGCCGAGCCACATCAGGAACATCGTGCCGCCCGTCAGAGTAATGACGGTGGAAGCCACGAAGAACCAGCCCGGATTGGTGACGACGCCGGTGCTCGATTGCAGGCCCATGGCGATGCCGTAGGACTGCACGATGGCCAAAACGAGCGTCAGGTAACGCGTGTACTGGTTGATCTGTTTGCGACCGACTTCGCCTTCTTTCTTGAGACGCTCAAGCGACGGGATCGACGTCGACAAGAGCTGCATGATGATGGACGCCGAGATGTACGGCATCACGTTCAGCGCGAAAATGGCCATGCGTTCCACGGCGCCGCCGGAGAACGTGTTGAACATGCCGAGGATGCCCCCGGCCTGCTGCTGGAAGGCTTGCGCGAAAGCAGCCGGATCAATGCCCGGAATGGGGATGAACGTGCCGACGCGGTAAACGATCAGCGCAAGGATCGTGTACCAGATGCGCTTCTGAAGCTCTGTGGCCTTTGCGAACGCCGCAAAGTTGATGTTCGCGGCTAGTTGTTCTGCGGCTGATGCCATGTGGGCGCGCTGCTCCGACTTTCATCCGGCGAGGCCGGAAAACTCCCCGTCCGGAGAGCGAACCTTAGGCTGCTGCTTCGTCCGCTGCAGGCGGATTGAGCAGTGTCACCTTACCGCCAGCCTTTTCGACAGCGGCAATCGCCGCTGCCGAAGCGCCGGAAACGGTAATGTTCACTTTGGCTTTCAGCTCCCCGCGCGCAAGGAGGCGCACGCCATCTTTCTTACGGCGTAGCACGCCGGCGTCCACCAGCGTGTCTTCGGTAATGTCCTTTGACGCATCGATCTTCTTGTTATCGATGGCGTTTTGCAGCGTCGTCAGGTTTATCCACTGCGTCTTCTTGCCGTTCAGCGCATTGAAGCCGCGCTTCGGCATACGCATGTGCAGCGGCATTTGACCGCCTTCGAAACCATTGATCGAGACGCCGCGACGGGACTTTTGCCCCTTCACGCCGCGTCCGCCGGTCTTGCCCTTGCCCGAGCCGACGCCGCGGCCAACGCGCATCAGCTTCTTGGTTGAGCCAGGATTATCGGCCAGTTCGTTTAGTTTCATCGTACTTGCTCCGACGGCGAGGCCGTCTCGTTATTTCACTACTTCGACCAAGTGCGCGACTTTGCGGATCATGCCTTGAATCGAAGGCGTGTCCTCAAGTTCAACGACTTGATTGGCGCGCTTGAGGCCGAGGCCCAGCAGCGTGCTGCGTTGATCGAACTCACGGCGGATAGGGCTCCCGATCCGCTTTACCTTCACGGTCGCACCTGACTTCGCCTTCGCAGTTTTCTTTGCGGTCGCCATCTATCAACCCTCCGCCGGCACTTCACCGAGGCTCGCGCCGTCCTTACGACGGGCGACAAGATCGGCAACCTTCAGGCCACGGCGATTGGCAACTTGACGCGGCGAGCTTTGTTCTTTCAACGCGTCCATCGTGGCGCGCACCATGTTGTACGGGTTGGACGACCCCTTCGACTTGGCAACGACGTCAGACACGCCCAGCACTTCGAGCACAGCGCGCATCGGACCGCCGGCGATGAGGCCTGTGCCGGCCGGGGCCGCGCGCAGCATGACCTTGCCTGCGCCCCAACGGCCGTTGCCGTCATGGTGCAGCGTTCGTCCTTCGCGGAGCGGAACACGGACGAGCGACTTCTTGGCTTCTTCCGTCGCCTTGCGGATCGCTTCCGGCACTTCGCGCGCCTTGCCGTGGCCATAGCCAACGCGACCTTTCTTATCGCCAACGACGACGAGCGCCGCGAACGCGAAGTTCTTACCGCCCTTCACAACCTTGGCGACCCGGTTGATGGCGACGAGCTTATCAACGAGTTCGCCATCAGCGCGCTCTTCCGGCGCGGCGTTACGGTTGCGGTCATCGCGGCGCGGGCCACGGCCTGCGCCACCTGGGCCACGGCCAGCGCCGCCACCCGGGCCACCACGGCGGGGACCACGCGAGCCACGAGCTGGGCGATCTGCACCTGGAGCGTCAGCCGGCGGGCCGCCTGCGGTTTCGTCCGTCATCTCAACGTCCTCAGAATTCGAGACCGCCCTCACGGGCGGCGTCGGCCAGGGCTTTCACCCGGCCATGGAATACATAACGGCCGCGATCGAACACGACCGCCTTCTTGCCAGCGGCGAGCGCGCGTTCAGCGATCAGCTTGCCGACGGCGGCGGCGCCTTCCTTGTTCGAGCTCTTCGCCTTGACGGCTTCTTCCAGCGTCGAAGCGGAAACGACGGTCACGCCCTTCTCGTCGTCGATGAGCTGCGCCGAAATGTGCTTCGACGAGCGGAACACGGAGAGGCGCAGGCGGCCTTCGCCTGCGAGCTTCTTCAGCCGGCTACGGTTGCGCTGCGCGCGGCGCTCGGTGGGGTTAAGCTTGCGGACCATGGCTTACTTCTTCTTGCCTTCCTTGCGGCGAATGTATTCGCCGACATAACGCACGCCCTTACCCTTGTAGGGCTCCGGCGGACGGTAGGAGCGGATTTCGGAGGCGGCTTGACCGACCACTTGCGGGTCGATGCCGCTCACCTTGATTTCAGTTGGCTTCGGAACCGCGATCGTGATGCCTTCCGGCGGCTGGTAGATGATCTCGTGGCTGTAGCCCAAGTTCATCTGCAAGTTCTTGCCCTGCATAGCCGCGCGATAGCCGACGCCGGTCATTTCGAGGTTCTTCTCGAACCCTTCGGTGACGCCCTTCACGTTGTTCGCGAGAACGGCGCGCGTCGTGCCCCACAGAGCGCGGGCGCGCGTGGTTTCATAACGCGGCTTTACTGAGAGCTCACCGTTGCCGAACGCGACTTCAACATCGTCGTGCGCGCGGAAGTTCAGCGTGCCCTTCGGGCCCTTCACGCTCACGTCCTGACCCTTCACCGTGATGGTGACGCCGTTGGGAGCGGGGATCGGCTTTTTACCGAGGCGGGACATCTTAATAGACCTCGCAGAGGATCTCGCCGCCGACGTTCGCGTCACGGGCGGCGTTATCGCTCATCACGCCCTTCGGGGTCGAGATGATCGAGATGCCGAGACCGTTGCGCACGAGGCGGAGATCTTTGATCGACGAATAGACACGGCGGCCCGGCTTCGAAACGCGGGTGATCTCGTGGATCGCCGGCGTACCTTCGAAGTACTTCAGCTCGATCTCGAGTTCCTTGCGGCCCTCGTTCTCGATTTCGCGGAAGTCGCGGATGTAGCCTTCGTCCTTCAGGACTTGCAGCACGCGGGCGCGCAGCGTCGACGCCGGAGAGAGCGTCTTCGAGCGGCCACGCAGGTGTGCGTTGCGGATGCGGGTGATCAGATCGCCGACGGGATCGTTGATGTTCATCTATCGACGCTCCCTTACCAGCTCGACTTGACCATGCCCGGAATCTGACCACTTGAGGCCAGTTCGCGGAGCGCAATACGCGAGAGTTTCAGCTTGCGGTAGAACGAGCGCGGACGACCCGTCAGCTCGCAACGATTGCGGATGCGCGTCGGCGACGAGTTGCGCGGCAGCTGCGCCAGCTTGAGGCGGGCCTCGAAGCGCTCTTCAAGCGGAAGGTCTTCGTTCAGTGCCGCGGCGCGCAGCTTCGCGCGGCGGGCAGCGTACTGCTTCGCCAGGCGCTCGCGCTTTTTGTTGCGTTCAATAGAACTGGTCTTGGCCATACTCTCTACTCTCTCCCGGTGCGTTCTGGGGTGGATCGCTGTCGCGATCAGTTCCGGAACGGGAAATCGAATTCTTTCAACAATGCCTTGGCTTCGGCATCGGTGCGTGCGGTGGTGCAGACAACGATGTCGAGACCCCAGATCTGATCGATCTGGTCGTAATTGATTTCGGGAAACACGATGTGTTCCTTGATGCCCATGGCGTAGTTGCCGCGACCATCGAAGCTCTTGCCATTCAGACCACGGAAGTCCTTCACGCGCGGCAGCGCGATCGTGACCAGGCGATCGAGGAACTCGTACATCTGATCCTTGCGAAGGGTGACCTTGGCGCCAATCGACATACCTTCGCGCAGCTTGAAGGCGGCGATCGACTTGCGGGCTTTTGTCGCCACCGGCTTTTGACCGGAAATAGCGGTTAAAGCTTCAATCGCCGACGTGAGCTTCTTGGAGTCAGCGGTCGCCTCGCCGACGCCCATGTTCAGCACGATCTTTTCGAGACGCGGAATTTGCATCTCGTTCGTGTACTTGAACTCTTCCTTCAGCTTGGCGCGGATCTCTTTGGTGTAGCGCTCCTTTAGGCGCGGCGTGTAGTCAGCCGGCTTCGGCGCGCGCGGCTTCGAGGCGCCGGCAGCGGCCTTTGCCTTCTTTTCCGCAGCAGCGGCTTTCGCCTTCGCGCCCTTCTCAGCGGCGGTCTCAGACATCGATCTCAACTCCCGAGCCCTTGGCCACGCGGACCTTCACGCCCTTGTCGTTCGTCTTGAAGCCAACGCGCGTCGGCTTGCCCGTCTTCGGGTCGCGGAGCGCAACGTTGGAAATGTGAAGCGAGGCTTCCTTAGAGATTACGCCGCCGTTGGGATGCGTGACGTTCGGTGCGGTGTGACGCTTCGCCAAGTTAAGGCCTTCGACGACCACGCGGTCTTCCTTCGGCAGCACCTTCAGGACGCGACCCGAGCGGCCCTTGTCCTTGCCGGCGATGACGATGACGGTGTCGTCCTTGCGGATACGGGCGACCATTAGAGGACCTCCGGCGCGAGCGAGATAATCTTCATTTGGTTCTTCGCGCGCAGTTCGCGCGGCACCGGTCCGAAGATACGCGTGCCAATCGGCTCGCCAGTGTTGTTGATCAGAACCGCGGCGTTCGAGTCGAAGCGGATGGTCGAGCCGTCCTTGCGCTTGATGTCCTTCGACACGCGCACGACGATCGCCTTGCGGACATCGCCCTTCTTCACGCGGCCACGGGGCATCGCTTCCTTAATGGAAACGACGATCGTGTCACCAATGGTGGCGTAACGGCGCTTGGAGCCGCCGAGCACCTTGATGCACATCACGCGCTTGGCGCCGCTGTTATCGGCGACATCGAGATTGGTTTGCATCTGGATCATGAGCTTATGCTCCGACGCGGCCGACGACTTCCCAGCGTTTCAGCTTGGACTTCGGCGGACATTCTTGAATCTCGACCTTTTCGCCGGTCTTGAAGGCGTTGGTTTCGTCATGGGCGTGGAACTTCGCCGACCGACGAACGGTCTTCTTCAGCAGCGGGTGCAGATAGGTGCGCTCCACCTGCACGACGACGGTCTTGTCGCCTTTATCGCTCACGATGGTTCCGGTCATTACACGGCGGGGCATCGGCTTAAACTTTCGCTTTCGGTGACTTCTCACGCAGCACGGTCTGCACGCGGGCGATGGCGCGGCGGACTTGGCGGATGCGCGACGACTTTTCGAGCTGACCGGTCGCTTGCTGGAAGCGCAGGTTGAACTGCTCCTTCTTCAGCGAGGCGAGTTCGTCCTTCAGAGAGGCGGCGTCCTTATCGCGGACGGTCTTGATGTCTTGGCTTGCCATAATCAGAGGCCCTCAATCCGCGCGACGATCTTGGTGCGAACCGACAGCTTCGCAGCGCCGAGGCGCAGCGATTCACGCGCCACTGCCTCCGGCACGCCGTCGACTTCGAACATGATCCGGCCAGGGGCGACGCGCGCGGCCCAAAACTCAACCGCGCCCTTGCCCTTCCCCATGCGGACTTCGACCGGCTTCTGCGAAACCGGCACGTCCGGGAAGATGCGGATCCACACGCGACCTTGGCGCTTCATCTCGCGAGTAATCGCGCGACGAGCAGCTTCGATTTCACGCGCGTTCACGCGGTTCGGCTCCAGCGCCTTCAGGCCAAACTGGCCAAAGTTCAGGGCGCTGCCACCCTTGGTGTTCCCTTTGATGCGGCCCTTATGGGCGCGCCGGAACTTGGTCTTCTTCGGCTGCATCATGGTGGATTATGCCTCCGACTCTGAGCCAGATTCGTCACGCGAAGGACGGCGGCCGCGACGCGGGCGATCGCCCGGCGGACGATCTTCACGCGGACCACGCGGGCCACGGTCATCGCGATCGCGGCGCTCGCGGCTCTCGCCGGTTTCCAGCGAACGCTTATCTTGCGCCATCGGATCGTGCTCGAGGATCTCGCCTTTGAAGATCCAGACCTTCACGCCGATCTTGCCGTACGCAGTATCCGCTTCGGTGAAGCCGTAATCGACGTCAGCACGGAGCGTGTGCAGCGGCACGCGGCCTTCGCGGTACCATTCCATACGCGCGATTTCCGCACCGCCGAGACGGCCCGACACGTTGATACGAATGCCTTGCGCGCCGAGGCGCATCGCCGATTGCATCGCGCGCTTCATGGCGCGGCGGAACGCAACACGGCGCTCGAGCTGTTGGGCAACGCCTTCGGCAACCAGCATCGCATCGGTTTCCGGCTTGCGGACTTCGACGAGGTTCAGGTGAACCTCGGCGCCCGGAGCCATCTTGCTGAGTTCCTTGCGGAGCTTCTCGATGTCGGCGCCCTTCTTGCCGATGACGACGCCAGGTTTTGCGGTGTGAACCGTAACGCGGCACTTCTTCAGCGGACGCTCGATGATGATCTTCGAAATGCCGGCGGCAGCCAGCTTTTCGCGCAGGAACGCGCGGATCTTGATGTCTTCGTGGAGGAGACGCGCATAGTCCTTCGTGTTGGCGTACCAACGCGAATCCCATGTGCGGTTCACGCCCAGGCGCAGACCGATCGGATTGACTTTCTGACCCATTAGGCGGCCTCAGCTTTTTCGGGCTGCTTCGAGGTGTCGCGCAGCACGATGGTGAGTTGAGAGAACATTTTCTCGATGCGAACGCCGCGGCCACGAGCGCGCGTGTGCATGCGCTTCATGGTGATGTTCTTGCCGACATGCGCTTGCGCGACGACGAGGCTGTCGACATCGAGGCTGTGATTGTTCTCGGCGTTGTCGATCGCCGACTTCAGGCACTTCAGCACGTCCTTGGCGATGCGCTTCTGGCTGAAGCGCAGCTCGTTCACGGCCTTCTCGGCAGACAGTCCACGGATCGACTGAGCGACCAGATTCAGCTTTTGCGGGCTAATGCGGAGCGTGCGCAGGACCGCCTTCGCTTCATTCGAAGCTTCGCGGCGGCGATTCTTGCCGTCCGGCGTGCGCTGCTTTTGTGAGGCGGCGATCATGGCTTACTTCCTCTTCGCCTTCTTATCGGCGCCATGGCCGAAATAGTTCCGCGTGGGCGCGAACTCGCCGAGCTTGTGGCCGACCATGTCTTCGCTCACGAGCACCGGCGTGAATTGCTTGCCGTTGTGAACTTGGAAGGTGAGGCCGACGAATTGCGGCATGATGGTGGAGCGGCGCGACCACGTCTTGATCTGCTCACGACGGCCGCCGCCAGCGGCTTTCTCAGCCTTCTGGAGCAGATAACCGTCAACGAACGGGCCTTTCCAAACAGAACGCGGCATTCGCTTAGCTCACTTTCTTCGAGTGACGACGACGGATGATCAAACGATCCGACGGCTTGGTTTTGCGGGTCTTAGGACCACGGGTTTTCTTGCCCCAGGGCGTCACCGGGTGACGGCCGCCAGAGGTCTTGCCTTCACCACCGCCGTGGGGGTGATCGACCGGGTTCATGGCGACGCCGCGCACGCTGGGCTTGCGGCCCAACCACTTCGTGCGGCCAGCCTTACCCCAGACTTCGTTCATGTTGTCGGGGTTCGACACGGCGCCAATCGTGGCCATGCAGACGTCTTGAACCATGCGCACTTCGCCCGAGGCCATGCGGAGTTGAGCGAAGCCAGAATCACGGCCAACGACTTGCGCGTAAGTGCCGGCCGAGCGCGCCATCTGGGCGCCCTTCAGCGGCTTCAGTTCGATGTTGTGAACGATGGTGCCGACCGGGATCGACTTCAGCGGCATCGCATTGCCCGGCTTCACATCGACCTTCTCACCGGCGACGACGCTGTCGCCCACCTTCAGACGCTGCGGCGCAATGATGTAAGCCAGATCGCCGTCCGTATACTTGATCAGAGCAATCCACGCCGTGCGGTTCGGATCGTACTCAAGCCGCTCGACCTTCGCTTCAACGCCCCACTTGCGGCGCTTGAAGTCGATCTTGCGGTAGGAGCGCTTGTGTCCGCCGCCGGTGCGGAACGCAG
Source organism: Hyphomonadaceae bacterium (assembly GCA_050184605.1). Taxonomy (GTDB): domain Bacteria; phylum Pseudomonadota; class Alphaproteobacteria; order Caulobacterales; family Aquidulcibacteraceae; genus Vitreimonas. The sequence continues at coordinate 989,493 of JBFXAE010000001.1, forward strand.
TCACGCGGCCGACATTGTTGCGGCCGCCCGACTTCGTCAGGCCTTCGGTCAGCGCTTTCACCGGCTTGCCCTTGTGCAACTCTGAGCGATCAACGATCACGAGCTGACGGCGGCCAGGCGAGGTCGGGCGGAAAGTCTTCAACGCCATCTTTAGAGCCCCGTCGTCACGTCGATTGAGTAACCGTCGAGCAGGGTCACGACCGCGTTTTTATGGTCGGAACGCTTGCCCGGCGTGCCGCGGAAGTTTTTCGTCTTGCCTTTGCGGACGATGGTGTTCACCGCGCCCACTTTGACTTTGAAAAGAGCTTCAACAGCGTCCTTGATGTCCGTCTTCGTCGCCGTGAGCGGCACGCGGAAGACGACCTTGTTCTGCTCGGAAAGCAGGGTGGCCTTTTCCGTGATCACCGGCGCGAGGATGGTGTCGTAGTGTTTGTTCTTGAGCGCGCTCATGCCGCGGCCCCTTCTTCAGTCTTCTTTTTCGGCGCAGCGCGCTTCTTCGGCGCGGCTTTGGCTTCGCCGGTCTTGCCATTGAAGCGCTCGTGGATGGCGTTCACGGCGTCCTGCGTCAGCACTACTTTGCCGGCGCGGAGAACATCATAAACGTTGAGGCCGGCGTTCGGCAGGATATCGACATGCGGCAGGTTGCGGGCCGCGCGAGCGACGCTCGCATCGACCTTGTCACCGGCGATGAAGAGCGCCTTTTCGAGCTTCAGGTTGGTCAGCGACTTCTGCAGAGCAGCGGTCTTGCCGTCCTTCACCGTCAGCGCGTCGATCACGATGATGTCGCCGGCGTTGGCGCGGGCCGACAGAGCGTGGCGCAGCGCGAGCGCGCGGAATTTCTTCGTCAAATCGTGCGAATAGTCGCGCGGCAGACGATTGTGCGCATGACCACCCCCACGGAAGATCGGGGCGTTCGCCGCGCCGTGACGCGCCTGGCCCGTACCCTTTTGTTTGTACAACTTAGAGTGAGAGCGCGAGACTTCGCCACGCGACTGAGTCTTGTGCGTGCCCGCACGACGCTTGGCGAGTTGATACTTCACCATGCGATGCAGGATGTCTTTGCGGACTTCCTTGATGCCAAAGATCGTCTCGTCGAGATCGACAGAGCCGCCCTTCTTGCCATCGAGTGTCTGAACGTCGAGTTTCATATCCGCCCTCACTCAGCCGCGGCTTGTGTTTGGCGGATGCCAGCTGGCTTCGGCGCTTCCTTCGGAAGAGCGACCTTCGCTGCATCGCGCACCTCAACCCAGCCGCCCTCGGCGCCGGGCACTGCGCCACGGACAAACAAAAGTCCGCGCTCGGCATCGACGCGGACGATTTGCAGATTCTGAACAGAGACGCGCTCGTCACCGAGGTGACCGGCCATCTTCTTGCCTTTGAAAACTTTGCCCGGGTCTTGGCGCTGACCGGTCGAGCCGTGCGAGCGGTGCGAGACCGAGACGCCGTGCGTGGCGCGCAGGCCGCCGAAGTTCCAGCGCTTCATGGCGCCGGCGAAGCCCTTACCAATGCTGATGCCGGCGACATCAACCTTTTGACCCGGAACGAAGTGTTCAGCCGAAATCACCGCACCAACCGGCAGCAGGTTATCTTCGCTGACGCGGAATTCGCGAACGATCGCCTTCGGCTCGATCTTGGCGCGCGCGAATTGACCACGCTCAGCGGCGGTCTTGTTCTTCGCCTTCGTGGCGCCAGCGGCGAGCTGCACGGCGTTGTAACCATCGCCCTTCGCTTCGCGCGCGGGCGCGGCGCCCTTCGCGTTCTTGCGCGACTTCTTCGGCTTCAGTGCGACCGTCTCGCCTTCCGCGTTCTTGTACTCTTCGGCGTTGACCGTGCGGCGGCCGACGACTTGGCAACCGGCGAGATCAAGCACGGTGACCGGAATGTGCGCGTTGTCCTCACCGAAGACGCGCATCATGCCGACCTTCTTGGCGATCACGCCAGTGCGACGGGATTGTTCTTTAGCCATCGCTATCAACCCAGCACTTGGATTTGAACGTCGACGCCTGCGGACAGATCGAGCTTCATCAGCGCATCGACCGTCTGCGGAGTCGGTTGAACGATATCGAGCACGCGCTTGAACGTGCGAATTTCGAACTGCTCGCGGCTCTTCTTATCAACGTGCGGCGAGCGGTTGACCGTGAACTTCTCAATGCGCGTGGGCAGCGGCACCGGGCCGATGACCGTCGCGCCCGTGCGCTTAGCCGTCGACACGATTTCCTTCGCCGACAGATCAAGCGTGCGGTGATCAAAGGCCTTGAGCCTGATCCGGATGTTTTGCTGCATCATCGCAAAGTCTTCCCAAATTCACCTGCGCCGCGACTTGCATCGCTGAACGCAAAATTCGGCGACGCGCTTCTTTTGAAGCTCGCCGACGAGAAAAACGCCGCCCCGAGCAGGACGGCGCTTTGAAAGCGTGGATCGCAAAAAACGCTGATCTTGCGGGGCCTTCGACCCCGCGCGCTCAACCCCGCTTGTCCGAGGAAGCTGCAGCGTAGCTTGCGAACCGCGTCTAAGCAGAAGCTTACGGCCGGCTCGAAGGGGCGTGTCCTACAGAGGTGAAACCGGGGCGTCAAGGCGCGTTTCGCGCATGTCTCAACTGCCGCTCAGCGCCACATGCAGGGCGACAATCCTCGCGCTGACGTGTCCGCCCCGCGCCAAAGTGGACGGAGCGGTCACTGGGTCGGCCTACTGGCCCACCGTCACCTCGCCCGAGCCCCAGACTTCCTGGCGGATTGAGCCGGTGACGGACGGGGCCGTGATGCTGCCCGAACCAGCAATCTCTGCGTCGATATTTCCGACTGGCGCGGTGACTTCGACCCCGCCCGAACCCACGATCGAGACGTTAAGATCCTGAACCGTAGCCGCGATCGAGACGTCGCCCGAGCCCGCCAAATCGATGCTGGCCAGGGTGATTGCGCCGCCTCGGACGGTGACGCTGCCCGAACCTGCGCCATCGGAGTTCAGCTCGCCGGTCAGCGAGGCCATCGTGACGGTGCCCGAGCCGGCGATGTCGATGGTGGCACCGTTGGCGATTGCCCCGGTCACCACGTCGGCCGAACCGGCGATGTCGGCGCTCAGGCTTTGCGCGGCGCCGACATTCACGTTGCCGGAGCCGGCCAGGTCCATGGTCAAAGCACCTGCCACATCGCCTGCGATTGTCGTGCTGCAGCCGCTGACCTCAAGCTCGAGCGATTGCGTGGCGCCAATTTCAGTCGTGCCCGCGCCACTGCGGTCAAGATCGAAGGTGCGAGGGGCGCGGATCGTGATCCGGGGCAGCTCGGCTGCTTCCAATTCGCCATCGCCGTAGCCACGCACCGTGGCGCTGCCATCCTCACCGCAACCGCGGACTCGGCCGCGCAATTGGCCATCGATCAGCACACGCCCGTTCTCAGCGGCCACAGTCGGCATCGGCAATTGGCCGGCCTGATTGTCGATTTCGATCGAAAAGTCCGTCCGGTCCTCGGGCGTGATGGTGACGTGAGCCGCGATATTGCGAATGCGGAGCTCGCCGCCCTCGAAGCTGGCCGGGGGCATGGAGCCGGGGCTGGTGGATACGACCGAGGCGATGCCGCGCCCGCCCTCTTCGCCATCCCACTCCATATGAACCCAGTTTGGGCCGCCGAACGCTGCGAACACGCCAAAAATGATCGCGAAGGCGATCGCCGCCACAAACACAAACCGTTCCATCCAAACGCCTCCCTCACGCCCTGACGGGCTGGCTCGCTTGCCCCTAAGATGCGCCCAACCCGGCCGGCGGATGCAAGCATTCGAACGCGGCCCGCATGCGACGTCTCGCGATACCCCAAACCCGTCGCGAAGGGGCCAAACGAAAAGACCCCGGAGATCGATCTCCGGGGCCTTCGTCGTGTCGCCTAGGCGTTCAGACTATTCGATGACCTTCGCCACAACGCCCGAACCAACCGTGCGGCCGCCTTCGCGGATGGCGAAACGGAGACCTTGGTCCATGGCGATCGGGTTGATCAGCTCGACCGTCATCTTGATGTTGTCACCCGGCATGACCATTTCGACGCCTTCCGGCAATTGAACGATGCCGGTGACGTCGGTGGTGCGGAAGTAGAACTGCGGACGATAGTTGGTGAAGAACGGCGTGTGACGGCCGCCTTCTTCCTTCGTCAAAACGTAGACTTCGGCTTCGAACTTCTTGTGCGGCGTGATCGAGCCCGGCTTGGCAAGGACTTGGCCACGTTCAACACCGTCACGGTCGACACCGCGGAGCAGCGCACCGATGTTATCGCCGGCTTGACCCTGATCGAGCAGCTTGCGGAACATTTCCACGCCCGTGCAGGTCGTTTTCGTGGTCGGACGGATGCCGATGATTTCGATTTCGTCGCCAACCTTCACGACACCCTTCTCGACCCGGCCCGTAACAACCGTACCGCGGCCCGAAATCGAAAACACGTCTTCGACCGGCATCAGGAACGGCATGTCCAGCGGACGCGCCGGTTGCGGGATGTAGGTGTCGACCGCGGTCATGAGGTTCATGATTGCGTCTTCGCCGATCGGCGCATCGCGGCCTTCGACCGCCGCAAGAGCAGAGCCCTTCACGATCGGAATTTCATCGCCCGGGAAGTTGTAGGAGCTCAACAGCTCGCGAACTTCCATCTCGACTAGGTCGAGGAGTTCCGGGTCGTCGACCATGTCGACCTTGTTCATGAACACGACCAGCGCCGGAACGCCGACCTGACGGGCGAGCAAGATGTGCTCACGCGTTTGCGGCATCGGGCCGTCAGCGGCGGACACAACCAGGATCGCGCCGTCCATCTGGGCGGCGCCCGTGATCATGTTTTTCACGTAGTCGGCGTGGCCGGGGCAATCGACGTGCGCGTAGTGGCGATCGGCCGTCTCATACTCGACGTGCGCGGTGTTGATGGTGATGCCGCGGGCCTTCTCTTCCGGCGCGGCGTCGATGTCGGCGTACGACATGGCCTTCGCCTGGCCCTTCTTCGCCAGCGTCATGGTGATGGCCGCCGTGAGCGTCGTCTTGCCGTGGTCGACGTGACCAATCGTGCCGATGTTGCAGTGCGGCTTTGTCCGCTCAAACTTTTCCTTGGCCATCTTGAGGTCCTGTCTCTCCGGGCATCTAAAATAGATCGTCGGCGCTCAGGCCAAGCCGAAGCGCGCGTAAGGTGCGGGTCTTTAGCCGCACCCGCGCGCACGTCAAGCCCTGCAAAGCCTTGGAATGCTGATCCGGCGCGGCTAATGGTCATTCCGCGACGGTCGTCCGACGAGGACGCGAAATGGGAATGCGGTGCGGGGTTTCCAACCTCCAGTCCGCAGCTGTGCCCGCAACTGTAAGCGGCGAGCGCTCCCGCCATCATGCCACTGGGTCTGAAACGGCCTGGGAAGGCGGCGGGAACGCGTTTGAGCCGTGAGCCAGGAGACCTGCCGCCGCAAGTCGCTCGTTCGCCCGGCCGGGTCCAGCCGTCGAACCGGAACTCTCCGCTGCAGCGACGCGGGCGGCCCCGCGTGATTTCACGCCCCGCTTGTCGCTGTACTCGCGCGCCCGTGGGGACGGGGTGCGCCGCAAAAGCGGGGACCACCCATGCAAAGTAAGTTCAGGATTGCGCTGCTCGCGGCCACAGCCTTGGCCGCCCCAGCCTACGCTCAGGACGCGGACGATCTCGTCGTCACCGCCACCCGCGTCGAGACACCGGTTCGCGACCTGCCTGCCGATGTCACAGTCATCGACGTTGCGGACGCTCTCTCACGCGGCCAAACGACATTGGCTCAAGCCCTGGAGGAGGCGCCCGGCCTCGGCGTCGTGTCGAGCGGCGGCCTCGGTCAGCAGACAAGCATCTTCGCCGGCGGCGCCAATTCCTATCACACGCTCGTGCTGTTCGATGGAATTCGCCTCAACGATCCGTCGACGCCGAACTCGTCGTTCGACGGCGGCCAAGATCAGATCAACGGCCTGATGCGACTCGAAGTCGTCGAAGGCCCGATGAGCGCTGTGTTCGGCTCGGATGCGATTGGCGGCGTCGTCAACATGATCGCGCGGCGCGGCGGCGATGGTTCGCTCAACGCACGCCTCGACTTCGTGGCGGGCTCATTCGAAACGGTGGGCGTTGCAGCGGGCATCGATGGAACGCTCGGGAATTTCCGTTATGCGATTACCGGCGAGGGCTTTGTCACCGATGGTTTCGACCTCGTGCCTGAGCGCATGGTCACCCATACGGGCGAAGAAGACGGCGCGGAATCGTCGGCTTTCACCGGCGTTTTCGACCTCCAAGTCACGCCGAGATTCTCAGTCGATCTGCTTGCGCGTCATCGCAGGTCGGGCGCTGAAATCGACGTTTTCGACTTCGAGTTCGTCGCGCCTTATCGCGAGACACGCGTCGATTCCGCGGATGCCGAGATCGGGCAAAATGACGTGACCGTCGCGCGCCTCGGCGCGACGTGGGACCTGAGCGACGTACTATCGTTCCGCGCCAGCGTGGGCGGCGTTGATCAGGACCGCGTCTCCAACCGGTTCGGCGCGCTCACGGACAGTTTCACCGGCGAGCGGCGCTTTGCCGATTTGACCCTGAATTGGCGCGCCGGCAATGTCGGTGGCCTGCACGATGTCGCCATCATCGCGGGCGTCGTGGGCGAACGCGAGAAAGCACACATCGCGCAAGGGTTCGGCTTCCCGCCACCGTTCTCGTTCACGAACGCCGAGCAAGATCAAACGGGCGGATTCGTCACCGCTCAGGGCCGCGCTGGCGCGATCAGCCTTACTGGCGCTGTGCGCGTCGATGAGTTCGAAGGCTTCGGCACGCAAACGACTTGGCGGATCGGCGCCTCGTTCGATCTCAGCGAGATGGCGCGCGTCTACGGCGCCTACGGCACGTCGTTCCGAGCGCCCTCGCTCTACGAACGCTATTCGAGCGCCGGCGTGCCCGACCTCGATCCGGAACAGGGCGAAAGCTGGGAACTCGGCGGCGATCTGCGCTTCGGTGCATTCGGCCAAGACCTCGGCCTCGAACTCAACGCGCTCTACCGCCACACCAACCTCAAAGACATGATCGACTTCTTCGGCTTCACCTACGCCAACATCGACGAAGCCGAAATCAACACAGCGGAGGTGCGCGCCGCCATCCGCCCGACCTCGTGGCTAACGCTGCACGGCGCTTACATTTACACGGATGCGCAGGATACGGTCACGAACACCGAATTGCTGCGACGGCCCCAAGATGTCTGGACGGCGTCCGCGAACATCACGCAAGGCGCCTTCATCGGTCGCCTTTCCTGGCGCAGCGTCGGTGACCGGCAGGATTTTCTCTACGGCGACGACAGCTTCGGCGCCGCCGGACCGCCCTACACCGGCGTTGTCAGTGAATACGATGTAGTGCGCGCGTCGCTCGGTTATGAGTTTTCACCGAACGTGTCGGCATACGTTGCTGCCGATAATGCGCTCGATGAAACCTACGAAGCCGCCAACGGCGTCACCAGTACGCCGCGCGCGATCACGGTCGGGCTGCGGCTCCGCGCCGGTTCCAACTAGGCGAACACACCCCTTAGGCCTAGCGTCCTCCTGTCCAAAACAGGAGGACGTCATGGCAGTCGCGAAAGTGATCGAAGTCACCGCCGGTTCGAAAAAGGGACTGGAGGACGCTATCGAGCAAGGTATGGCGAAGGCGTCAGACACGCTTGAGAATGTCGAAGGCGCTTGGATTCAGGACATCAAGGTCACCGCCAAGAACGGCAAAATCAGCGAGTGGCGCGTCAACATGAAGGTGACGTTCGTTCTGAACTGACCGCGCCTGATTATTGGGCGTTCATATTGAGATCGTCGCCGATCACTTGACGCGCGCCGTCGAGACAGAGCGATCGGAGACTACCGCTCTGAACCCCCGGAGGCGCAGCGCCCTGGCGGAACCATTGCCGGCCAAGCGTCACTTGGCCGGTCAGCGGAATGGTTGGCGGCGCCCAAGTTGCGTCGACCCGCTGACGCGCTTGTTCGGTGCGCGCCCAGCTTGGCCAAGTATCGGCGACGTGCGTAAACGTCACGCGCAGGCTTCCACACTCAAACTGGCCGAATTCCATGTTCGTGACTTCGCTCACGCGGCGCTGCGAATTCGGACAGAACTGAGGACGTGCGCCGCCGTATGGGGAGCCCCGAAGAAACGCGACGCCATCGCTGCTGAGAACGTATTCAACGACACCTGGCCCGATGTCTGGCCGATCGCGCGCAATCAGAAAGCCCAGATCGACGAACTCACGCATCCGCTGCTGGCTGACTGAAGTCACCTCATCTCCCCAGTCACGGAACATCAGGTCGTAGCGGGCGAAATAGACGTTGCGGCGGTCGCTGGCGTCGAGCCAAAGGCCCGGCCAAGGGTAACAAAGCGGCGCCGCAGCGACGATAGCCTGTACGGCGGCGGCAACCTCGGCGGGGTCGACGCTACTTTCCACACGCTCGATCACGCTTTCGGCGACGCCTGTGCGGATCTCGCGCGGCACGCGCATGAACTCGTCGCGCGTCGGCACATCGCCCAGGCCTGCGCAGGCGCCAAGCATCAGCGCCGACGAACCCAGCACCGTTCGGCGGATCGCTTTTGCCAGCGTCATAGAGGCCTCCCCGTCAAAGGCTTCACGAGATCTCACTATTATCCACTGTCGCAGTGCAGCAAACACTCGCGCGCCTCAGGCGTTCGCTTTCCCGGGGAAAAAGGCAATCAACGCTGCGCAACTGGGCGCACTGACCGCCTAAGCGGCAACGCGTCGCGCGCCGACATTACCGAAGCGTCACGGCGCGGCTGTTGTACAAGAAGTGGGAAATGGAGCGGGTAGAGGGAATCGAACCCTCGTCTTCAGCTTGGAAGGCTGCGGCTCTACCATTGAGCTATACCCGCGAGAGCGAGGCTGATTAACGTCAGATTTCGGCTTCGTCGAGGCGGGAAGGATTTGCAAAGACCTGAGCGCTGCCTTCTTGCCCCCGCCGAACTTGCCCGCTAGAAGCCGCGCTCCGGCTGGAAGGGTGGCCGAGTGGTTAATGGCAGCAGACTGTAAATCTGCCCGCGCGAGCGTACGGTGGTTCGAATCCACCCCCTTCCACCATCCTACGCTCGCGGAGCGAGGGTAGGGATGAGTGTCCTCCGAAGCCTGGGCGGAGGAGGACTTCCAGAGGCGAGCTTCGGATGGCTGACGCCGTCCTCGCATCCCAGATGAGCAAGCAAAAGTGAGCCGCCCTCCCCACGCAAAGCCGCCACACGGTAATCCCCCACTCCAGGCGGACCGTGCGCGGCCGATCAACCCGCTTCCGCGACGGGAATTTGAGGCGGAGGCGGGTGGACCATCCTGGATCTGGGGCGTGCACGCCTCGCTTGCCGCGCTGGCGAACCCGGCCCGGCGGATCGACCGCATCGTCGCGACTCGGAACGCGGCCTCACGCCTTCCGGAAGGAACCGAAGTTCAAATTCTCGATCCGGACTCGATCGACGGCATGCTGCCTCCAGGCGCCGTCCACCAGGGGCTGGCGGTGCGCACATCACCGCTTGAGGCGCAGGACCTGGAAAAAATCTGCGCCTCGCCCGATGGCCGCAGCGTGCTGGTGCTGGATGGCGTCACTGATCCGCAGAACGTCGGCGCAGCGTTTCGCTCAGCTGTGGCCTTCGGCGCGCGCGCCGTGATCCTGCAGGACCGCAAATCGCCACCGCTCACTGGCGTGCTGGCGAAAGCTGCCGCCGGCGCGATTGAACTGGTGCCGCACGCACGCGTCGTGAACCTTGGGCGCGCCGTCGAGACGCTCCGTTCGTTGGGCTATCTTACGGTAGCGCTCGAGGGTGAAGCGGAACTCGGCCTCGCAGATGCGCTTTCGGATTCGCGGTCTGCCGCGATTGTCGTCGGCGCCGAGGGCAAGGGCTTGCGCCCCGGCGTGGCAGAGGCGTGCGAGAAACGCGCGCGCATTCCTATTGCGCCTGCGATCGAAAGCTTGAACGTCTCCGTCGCGGCCGCGATTGCCCTCTATGAAGCCAAACGCGCGCGTTAGTGCGCGGCGGAACGTCTGAAGATCAGGCTCTTGATCAGGAAGAACACGCCAATCGTGATCATGTAGCCGAGCGCCAGCACGCCAGCACGAATCCAGAATTCCGTTTCCATGATCGGCGGCAAGCTGAACGCTTCGTCGCCCGCCAATACCGGCGCAAGCTGTTCGATCGCGACGTGCGCAATCACGGCGAGCACCGCAAACGGCGCCCACTGCTTCCAGCTGCTCATGAAGATAGCGGCGATAAGGGCGAGCACCAGATTGCGCCAATCGCCGTTCACGATGCCGAAGCCGTCGCGCATGTAGGCAATGGCTTGATCGACGAATTCCATGAGCGCCCCTCCGCGTTGTCCCGGCCCTCCCCAGGGCCCGGCGCAGATTGTTAGGCGCCCATCCGGGTTCCGTCCAGACCGATCAAGCCAGTTCAAGCGTCATCAGGACGTCGTCCACAAACTCTCCAGCGACCTGAATGCCGCCGGGGATGCGCCCGGTCTCCCGAAAGCCCAAACGCTCATAAAGCTTGCGCGCTGGCGGATTTACCCCGTTGACCCAAAGCGCCACACGACGCGCGCCGTTTCCGCGCGCGTGATCGATAGCTGCTTGCAACAGTTTGACGCTCGCGCCGATCCCTCGCGCGTCCGGATGGACATAAACCGCGTGAATCCAGAACGTATGGGCGAGCGAAGGGTACGGCAGCGCATCAATCGTGAGCTTGCCGAGCAGCCGCTCGCCGTAGAACACGCCCCACCCTTCGCCGCGCGAGAGCATGGCCTCGACCACCTCGTCGGATCGCGCCGCGTCGGTTTCGACGACATCGACAAAACCCTGCGGTGACTCCGCCATGCCGAAGCGATGTAGCGCCCGATACGCCGCGAGATCACCCGCTTTTAGTTGCCGGACAATCACGCCGCGCCGCCGCCGCCGAACCGCGCGGCCCACTCGACGACTTGCTCGTCCTCGATTTTCTTGAAAAGCACGTCCGGCGGCGTGAATTTGTGGCCACGCGGCAGCGCGTCCCAGGCGCCTCTATCGTCCGCCTTCGGCCACATGCGATTTGCTTCCGGCACGCCGATCGCGTCGAGCACCGCCTTTGCCGCGTCGGGAATGAAGGGCTGCGCGAGGATCGCAAAGAGCGCGCACGCGTTCAGGCCGGTGCGGACGCCAACGGCGGCCGCATCGCGATCGGTCTTCAACGCCGTCCAGGGCGCCGCCGCTTGCAGGTACTCATTGCCGGCGACCCAAATCGCGCGCAACTCCGCCGCCGCCTTGCGATATTCCATCTGCTCATGGAATTGCGTCAGCGCGGCGAGCCGCTCAGCGAACTCGCTATAGAGCTTTTCCTCGTTCGGGCCCGGCTCCCCGCCATCAGGCACTGCGCTATCGAACTTCGAGGCGGCGAAGCGCGTGATGCGATTGACGAAATTGCCAAACACGTTCGCGAGATCGGCGTTGATCGTTTGCTGGAACTGCTCAAGCGTGAACGCGGCGTCGGAGCTCTCCGGCGCGTTCGCCATCAGGTACCAGCGCCAGTAATCGCTCGGCAAAATCTCAAGCGCCTGATCCATGAAGATACCGCGCTTTTCGGAGGTTGAGAACTTACCGCCGTACCAGGTGACCCAATTGAACGCTTTCAAGCGATCAACCAGCTTCCACGGCTCTCCGCTGCCCATGATCGTCACCGGGAAGCTCACCGTATGGAAGGCAACGTTATCCTTGCCCATGAACTGGATGTAGGTGACGTCCTTGGCGCCCTTATCTTCGCGCCACCAACGCTCCCAGTCGTTGCCGGTGGCTTCCGCCCATTCGACAGTTGAGCCGATGTATTCGATCGGCGCATCAAACCAGACGTAGAACACCTTGTTCTCAAAGCCCGGCCGCAGCTTGCCGTCCTGCATGACCTTAATGCCCCACGAGAGGTCTCGCGTAATCGAACGATCGATCAACCCTTCATCGAGCCATTTGTAGGCAATCGAACGCGCCAGCGGCGGCCACTCTGTCGCCTTATCGACCCACGCGCGGATCCGATCCTGCATCTTGGGTTGCTTCAAGAAGAGATGCGCCGTGTCGCGCGGCTCCACATTGGTTGAGCCGGAGATTTTCGAGCGCGGATTCTTGAGCTCGATCGGATCGAGCAGTGTCCCGCAATTGTCGCACTGATCACCGCGCGCGCGTTCGAACCCGCAGTTCGGGCATGTGCCTTCAACATAGCGATCCGGCAGAAAGCGCTTGTCGTCGATCGAGTAGATCTGCTTCGAGACGCGCTCCTCGATCAGCCCATTCTTCTCGAGCACTTCGCAGAAATGCTGGGTGAGCTTATGGTTTGGCGGGTTCGACGAGCGGCCAAAGTGATCGAAGGAAAGCTTGAAGCCGTCGCACGCGTCTTTCTGGATTTTGTATTGATCGGCGCAATAAGCGGCGACGTCCTGCCCCGCTTCGGCGGCGGCGAGTTCAGCTGGCGTGCCATGCTCATCGGTTGCGCAGATGAACAACACCTCGTGGCCCTGCAGCCGCCGGAAGCGCGCATGGATATCCGCGGGCAGCATCGAACCGGCCAAATTGCCGAGGTGCTTGATGCCGTTGATATACGGAAGCGCGGACGTGATGAGGTAGCGGGCCATGGAGCCCGCTACCTAAGACGCTTCCTTGACGCCAGCAAGGCGCGGCTACGCCACGCCCTTCAGACGGTTGTACGCATCGCGCATCAAGCCGCCATAGCGCTCAACTTGGCCTGAGCCGTTATAGCCGCGCGCGAACCCTTCCCAATCCTTGCGGACCAGTTCGTCGGCCAGATTGTTGGCGCGCACAAAAGCGGTGAACGCCTTCAGCTGCTGCGCCTGGCTCTTGGACATGTCCGCCACGAACGACTTCGGATCGGGGAAGCCGCAGGCCGCGTGATTGAAGCCCATAATCTGGAACAGACCATAGCTCGCCGACGCGATCGCGTTTTGCGGATCAAGAGCGTACGCAGCCTTCAACTGGTTCCAACGTTCTTCCTGCGTGCGCGGATACTTGGAAGCATCCCAAGTCGGGTACGAGATCGTCGGGTGGCTGGCGTCGTACATGCGGTTGGTGCGGCGCGAGAAGATGTGCGGCTCGTAGAGGATGATCGGGCGGCCATCCGCCGCGAAGGCGCCTAGGCGCCCGCTCTCCACTTCGACCACCGCCTGCACCGCTTCGACTTCGCAGCCGAGTTGTGCGGCAGCGGCTTCAAAGTCCGCTCGCGTGAGCGCTGCGTTGTTCTGCGCCTTCAGCGAAGCGATGTAGCCATCATCGCCGCTCGGAGGCAGCGCAGCGTAAGCGGCGGCGAGCGCATTTGCGTAAGACGTGGCGTTCGGCCCGCCTTCGTATTCGCCCGCGAACGCGGCCCAATCACGGCGTTGTAGTTCGTCTGCGAGTCCGGCGCGGCTGACATAAGCCTCGAACGCCGCCAGCTGGCGCGCTTCCGACTTCGCCATATCCTCCACGAATGCGAAGACGTTGGCGTAGCCCGCGGTCGCGAAGTAGCGCCCCGGCAATTGAAACACGCCCCAACTCGTGGCCCCGAGCGCGGCGGCTGGATCGAGCGCGTAGGCTTCCGCAAGCTTTGCCCAGCGCGCGGTTTGGTTGCCCGCGATGGGGGCGCGGCTGGTGCTGCTCGAAATCGTAGGATGCGAAGCATCGAAACGATGGCCCGTCAGCTCGCTGAAATAGAACGGCTCGAATGAAATGAGGATCTTGCCGCCTGAGAAGCCGGGACCCGCGCTTTCAACGCGCAAGATCGCTTTGACGACATTGGCATCTGCCCCAAACCGCTCCGCCAACGCGCTGATCTCGGCGTCTGGCACGCGTGTCGCGTCTTGCGCCCGAAGCGCATCAAGCGAGAAGCCAGGCGGCGGGCCCGCTGGCGGCGGCTCCGGCGGCGGCGCCGGCGGCGTTGCGGGTGGCGGCTCGGGTGGTGTCGCGGGGGGCGGCGCGGGCGGTGTTGCAGGGGGCGGCGCCGGAGGCGTCGCCGGCGGGGGCGCAGGTGGCGTTCGCGGTGGTGGCGGCGGCGCAGGCGGCGTGCGCGGCGGCGGCGGTGGCGGCGGAGACGTGGGGCGCGAGCTGCCGCGAGTGCCAAAGATTGCGCGGAAAACTGAGTCCCAGAAGCTCATACGAATCCCCGATTTTTACAGTCAGCCACGCACCGCGTTCGGCGGCGCCCCACATAGGCAGCGGTTCGCATTAGCCATTTCTAAGGCCACGGGCAAACCACATAAGGGCGAACTCGCCGCTTTCCCGGACGCTTGCAAAGTGGCAAAAGCCCGCTCCGCGCGCCGCCATAGCTCAGCTGGTAGAGCACCTGATTTGTAATCAGGGGGTCGGGGGTTCGAGTCCCTCTGGCGGCACCGCCACTAACGCGCTGTTTTGCGGCGGTTTCCCCCTTTCCGTGGCGGATGAGGCGCTTCGCCCCGTTGCGGATCTTCGAGAAGCGGCGCGAAAGTCGAACATCTTGGCCGGGGAACTTCCATGCGCATTCTGCTGATCGCCGCTTTGCTCACACTTTCAGCTTGCGGTTCGCAGGAAACGCAGGTTTCCGACACGCCTGCAACCGGTGGCGGCGAAACCAGCGCCAGCGCGCAGCAAGCCGCCATCGCCGCCCTGCCCGCACCTTATAATACAGCCAACTACGAAGCTGGCCGGCGCGTGTTTGCGCAGTGCAGATCGTGCCACGTGATCCAAGCTGGCGGATCGCATCGGGTCGGCCCAAACCTACACGGCGTATTCGGTCGCGAGATCGGAACGGCGGAAGGCTTCAATTATTCGCAAGCCGTGCGAGATGCCTCCTTTGTGTGGGACGCTGATCACCTCGATCACTGGCTGCAGAATCCGCAGACCTTCCTGCCTGGAAATCGCATGGCGTTCGCTGGCGTCCGCGATGAGACGCAACGCCGCGACTTGATTGCGTATCTCATGGTTGAAGCAGCTGCGGAGTAGCTATTCCGCCGGGCGCGCCATGGCGTCATCGTGATCGTAGGCTTCGATCTCCTTCGCCGTCGCGTCCGGCGACTTCGTGTAGCGCGCCAGGAGATCGTAAAAAACCGGCACGACGAATAGCGTCAGCAGCGTTGCAACCAGCAGCCCGAAGAAGATCACGACCCCGATCGTGAAGCGGCTTTCGGAACCCGCGCCATGGCCCGCGATCAACGGGATCGCGCCGACAATAGTGGCGACCGACGTCATCAACACCGGACGAACGCGCAAATCTGAAGCTTCAATGATCGCGTCCCGGATAGTGCGCCCCTCATCTCGCAACTGGTTCGCGAACTCGACGATAAGAATGCCGTTCTTAGCCGCGAGTGCAATCAAGATGATGAGACCGATCTGGCTGTAGATATTCAATGTCTCATCGAACAAGAACAAGCCGAACAGCCCGCCTGTAAGCGCCAAAGGCACCGCCAGCATGATCACCAGCGGGTGCACGAAGCTCTCGAACTGCGCCGCGAGCACGAGGAACACCACGATCAGGGCGAACCCGAAGGCAAAAGCTATGGCGCCTGTCGATTGCTTGTACTGACGCGCCGCCCCGGCGTAGTCGATCGTGATGGGCTCACTGGCTATTTCCGTCCGCGCGATCGCCTCGAGTTCATTGAGCGCATCGCCGATCGCGTAATCGCCACCGATCGACGCCGAGATCGTAATCGATGCTTGCCGGTTCATGCGGCGCCGCTCGGCGGAATCGCCCACCGTGTTGAGGTTCACCAAGGTCGCCAACGGCACCAACTCGCCAGTTCGGTCCGAGCGCACGTATTTATTGGCAAGGTCGGCGATGTCGGAGCGCTCGTCTCGCTCCGCCTGCAAGTAGACATAATATTCTTCACCACGATCAGTGATTGTGTTCACCCGCCGCGCGCCCATCGTGGCTTCCAGAGTTCGCCCAATCGCCTGTACTGACACGCCTAACGCAGCCGCGCGCTCGCGGTCGATATCGACCAGCACGCGTGGTGAAGTCGGCTGGTAATTCATTCGGGGACGCTGGAAGTTCGGGCTCTGCCGCATCCGCTCCATGATGCGTTCTGCGACAACCGCAAGCCCTTCGTAAGTGGACCCCAGCAGGACGATCGAAGCGCCGTCCGCACCGCCGCCGCCTTGGAATGGGTTTTGCATCCGCGCGCGCACCGTTGCGCCGGGAATCTCGGCAAAGCGCGCGTTTAGCTCGGTTTCAATTTCCGCGCCGCTGCGGTGACGGTGTTCCCAATCGGTCAGGAACACCCGCGCAATGCCCGAGGAGAAGCGGTTGGTGCCCGCATCGCCGAAGCCAGGCGCGACGACCATGATGCGTTGCGCCTCGCCACTCTCGACGTAACTCATGAGAATGGACTCGACCTGTGTCATCACCCGGTTCGTGTATTCGAAGCCCGATCCTTCCGGCGCCTGCGCGAAGACAATCAGGTTTCCGCGATCTTCCGGCGGCGTCAGTTCGGAAGACAACTGCGTGAACAGAAAACCGCCAAGAAGCACGACGCCGCCGAACACCGCGAACACTAAAGGCTTGGCATTCATCGCCGCCTGCAGCGATGCCCGATAGGAGGCGCGCATGCTATCAAGCAGGCCATCGATGAAACGGGAGAGCCTCGTGCTCGTCTTCACCGGCTTGATAAGCTTCGAGCACATCATCGGCGACAGAGAGAGCGCTGCGAACGCCGAGATCACGATCACGCCCGCGATCGTCACCGCCAGTTCGACGAAAAGCCTGCCGACATAGCCGCCAACGAACAGAAGCGGCAAGAACACTGCAACCAACACCGCAGATGTGGCCACGATCGCGAAAAACACCTGCCGCGCGCCGCGTTCCGCAGCGACCAAGGGCGGCTCACCTAGAGAATCAACGCGCCGCTGCGCATTCTCGAGCACGACAATGGAATCATCGACCACCAGACCGATCGCGAGCACAAGCGCCATCAGCGTCAGCAGGTTAATTGAGAACCCGAATAGCATCAGGATCAGAAACGCGCCGATCAAGCAGACGGGAATGACGGCTGCAGGAATGAAGGCCGCGCGCCACGAGCCCAAAAAAAGGAAAATCACGAGAACGACGAGTGTCGTTGCTTCAAGCAGTGTGAGGCCTACGCGTTGAATGGCGCGGTCGATGAACACTGTGGAATCATAGGTAACGACGATATCGGTGCCTTCGGGCAGCGTAGGCCGGATACGCTCGATCTCGGCCTTGACCACGCGTCCGACATCGAGCGCATTCGAGCGTGACTGGCGCACGATGCCCAAACCCACCTGCTCGACGCCGTTGCCACGGAACAGGCTGCGGCGTTCCTCCGGTTCAATCTCGACACGCGCGATATCGCCTAGGCGAACCACCGCGGTTTCCGGTCCGCCTTGTCCGGCGATCGGCAGGCGTTGAAACTGCTCAGGGGTCTCGAACGCGCGTGCGACACGCACCTGATAGTCGCGCTCCTGGCTCTGCACATAGCCGGCGGGGAGTTCGATATTCTGTGAGCGGAGCGCGTTTTCGACGTCCTGCACGGTTATGCCGCGCGCGGCCATGGCGTTGGTGTCTAGCCAGATGCGCAAGGCCCGGCGAAACCCGCCGCCAATCTGCACGTTAGCGACGCCATTGAGCACGGCGAGCCGGTCGACGATGTAGCGGTCGGCATAATCGGTCAGCGCCATGCGATCGAGCGTCGTCGATTGCAAACTGAACCAGATGATGGCGTCGGCGTCCGCGTCGGCCTTTCGGATCGTTGGCTCGTCGATGTCCGCCGGCAACTGGCCGCGCGCGCGGCTCACCGCGTTGCGCACGTCATTGGTGGCGTCTTCGAGATCGCGATCGAGTGTGAACTCGATGTTGATTGAGGAGCGGCCGTCACGGCTGATCGCATTGATCGTATCAATGCCGTCGATGCCGGATAGCTGACCTTCAATGATCCGCGTGATCTGGTTTTCAACCACCTGCGCGGACGCACCCGGATACGTCGCGTTCACCGAGACGACCGGGCGATCGACATCCGGCAATTCTCGCAGTGGTAAGCGTGTGAACGAGATCAGGCCGAAAACAATGATGATCAGCGAGAACACCGTCGCCAGCACTGGGCGGCGAACGGAGAGATCCGACAACGTCATCGTAGACGCTTACCTGCCGCGCGGACGCAGCGGGAGCGTCGCCCCCTCTGCGGCGGCGGGTGGTTGCGATGCTCCAAGCAGAACGGGCTGCCCGGGCCGCACGCTCTGAACGCCTTCAGTGATCACCTGATCGCCGGCGTTCAAGCCTTCCAGCACCTCCGCCATACCGCCGGAGCGTTGACCTGTGCGGATGCGGACAAGCTCGACCGACTGCGTTCCTTCATTGGTGACGACCCGATACACATAGGCGCCGTCGATTTGATCGAGGATTGCGATTTCGGGAATGGCCAACGCTTCACGCGGGTTTGAGCGCACGTCGACCGTCATCAGCATGCCCGGCCGCAACGTTCCGTCAGAGTTGGGCAGGATGGCGCGGACACGAACGGTGCGCGTGCCAGGATCAACGCGGCTATCGACGTTGGCGATCGTACCCGCGAATGTGCGGTCGGGGTACGCGGCGGTACGCGCCACCAATTCGACCCCCTCAGTCACGCGCGCGATCTGCGTCTCGGTGATCGTGAAATCGAGTTTGATCTCGGAGGTGTCGTCGAGCGTGCCTATCTGATCTCCGGGGCGCATATATTGGCCTGGGCTTGCGAGCCGCAAGCCGACAATTCCGGCGAATGGCGCGCGAATGGTGCGGTCGGCGATGCGGGAGCCGCCCGCGTTGAGGCGCGCCGCCGCGGCCTCTGCCGCCGCCTGCACCGTGTCGAGGCGTGCCTGAGAGGCGAAACCGCGATCGAACAATTCTTGGGTGCGGCGCAGATCTTCTTGCGCGGCCTGGTTGGCAGCGCGCGCTTCGGCGAGATCAGCCGCTTGCTCGACGCTCGACATCTCGACGAGCACTTGACCGGCGCTCACGCGATCGCCGCTCTCGAAGCGGATACGGCGGATGGTGTCGGCGACTTTCGGCGTCAGCACGATGCTCTCACGCGCCTGCGCGGTGCCGATCGCCTGGAGGCCATCCGTAAACGTGTGCATGGCCGCGCTGACGGCGATAACTGTCGGCGCACTACCGGGGCCGCCGCGGCCGCCGCCAGGCCCAGGCGCAGCCGTCGCCGCGCCGCCATCTCCGCCGAATACCGCGTCGGTCGCCGACTTGCCGACCACCACAACGAGCATCAGCGCAAGGCCGACGACGACAACCGCCGCAAAGCCAAATCGCCTGAAGAGCCCCACCAACATTCTGTAACGGTTCCTACACGCCAAGTTTTGCTGATGTGTGACCAGTTGTGTCGAAAGTCCACATCACTCGCGATCAATCACGGGGCCGCCCCCAAAGGCCTACCACAACGGCAGGTTCGGGCTCGCCCCCATCTATACGCGCCCGCAGGCCGACCTGGATGCCCCGGCCGCTGCGACCGAACCGCACCACGGTAATCTGAGCCTTCAGGGCATCATCACCCTCGACCGGGGAATCGAGGAACACCTGCCCCATCGCAAGCCAGTTTTGGCCTGGCCGGTAACCGACCGTGAGGTCGACCCGGCCTCCCTCACACCCACCGTTCAAGGCTCTGGCGGCAATCTCGGCGTTAAAGAACCCCCGGCCTTCGGCGACCGTACGGCCGCCAAGAAACCGCACCTCGGCGCCGCCCTCGTCACAGCCCTCGTCCGGATTGGACACCCACAACGCACCCGCTTGAATGGCGAGCACGTTTTCTTCCGTCCGATAAAATGCGTGTTTGGCGCCGAGGGTCGCCTCGGCGCGCCAGCCTTCCATTACCTGGTGATTGCTCTCGACCCACGGGGCGAACACGACCGATGTGTCCGGCCGCACCGGCGCTTCGTAGTAGATGGAGCCCTCGCTAAAGAAGGTCTCGTCCTCGCGCTGACCGAGCACGGTGGTGTTGATCCACTGGCCTCCCTCAGGCGCGACCCAGGCGCCGGCCGCAGCCGGTGCGGGAGATAGTGCTGCGATGATGCCTAGGAGTCGTAGCCCGGCAGCTCGCGATCCAATTTTCTTTTCAGCCCCGGCCACGCCAGCCCCGATACCCCGCTCATGGCCTTCGCCGGACCATTGCGCGTTTCCTCTTGCGCTGCTTCTGGCGCAATCAACACATTCTCGCGGCCCGCACTCAAGGCTGCGACCTGCTGGGCGCACGCGCGTTCCAAGAAGAATATGCCAACGAAAGCCGCCGCCGCTGATGAACCGACAGCCAGCGTGCCGTGATTGCGCAGCAGCATCAGATTCTTATCGCCGATGTCCTTCACCAGCCGCTCGCGCTCATCGAGATTGAGCGCGACACCTTCGTAGCCGTGATAGGCGATGTTCGGGATGATCAGCAGCGCGTTTTGCGTTAGCGGCAAAAGGCCTTCCTTCTGCGCTGAAACACCGACACCTGCGTCCGTGTGAAGATGGATCACGCAGAGTGCGTCTTCGCGCGCAGCGTGAATGGCGGAATGAATCGTGAAGCCTGCCGGATTAATGTAGTACGGCGTCGGCGCGACGATGTTGCCGTCGAGATCGACCTTCACCAGCGACGAGGCGGTGATCTCTTCGAAGAACATCCCGTAGGGGTTGATCAGGAAGTGATGCTCGGGGCCCGGCACGCGCATCGAAATGTGGGTGAAGATCATGTCGTCCCAGCCGTAAAGCGCGACCAGGCGGTACAAGGCAGCGCAATCAACACGCGCCTGCCATTCCTCCGCGCTCACCCGGCCCTTCAATGATGTTCCGGCGTCATCGGCCATTGGTCGCGCTCCGTTCCTGACTGTGTTAGTAAACTCTAGGCCCGACCGGGCGATAAGCAAAGAGCATCCGACCTCCCCATGAAGCTATCGTTCACAGCCAGCGCCCGTCCCGAGGCGCAAGAGGCCTTGCGGCGGCTTCGGCATACCTATGGGGAAGCCGGCGAGGACGCTGACGTGATCGTCGCGCTGGGCGGCGACGGCCACATGCTCGACACCCTCCGCCGGCGTCTCAAGGACAAGAAGCCGGTCTATGGCATGCACCGCGGCACCGTAGGCTTTCTGATGAATGAGTTCGGCGAAACCGATCTGCCCGAGCGGGTCCAGAAGGCCGAGCCGATCCGCGTGCGCCCGCTCGTCGCCAAGTGCGAAACGGCGGCGGGGATCGTCGAGGAGCGCGCCTTCAACGAAGTCTCGTTGTTCCGCCAATCGGGCCAAACAGCCAAGCTCCGCATCTGCATCGACGGCGCGGAGCGGCTACCGGAGCTCTCCTGCGACGGCGTGCTGGTCGCGACGCCCGCCGGCTCGACCGCCTACAATTTTTCCGCCCATGGCCCCATCCTGCCGATCAACTCGCGGCTGCTGGCGCTGACGCCGATCAGCGCCTTCAGGCCCAGACGCTGGCGCGGCGCGCTGTTGCCGCATCGCGCGGTGGTTCGCGTTGAAGTCTTGGAAGCCGATCGCCGCCCCGTGGGCGCCACCGCAGACAACGTCGAAACGCGCGACGTCACCGCCGTGGAGATCCGAGAAGACGCTGCCACCGCGCTCACACTCCTGTTCGACCCTGGCCACGCGCTGGACGAACGCATTGTCCGCGAACAATTCGAAGTCTGACCGGCGACATCAACCCTCTGTTCATGAAGCGCGGGTCAGCTAGCGCTGATGACCCACCCGCGCGCTTCTCGTTGCCTAAACCCAACGACCTCACTGCTTGCGCGGCGGGCCGCTGGAGCGCAGCCGATGGCCAAAGCGGAAATGATCAACCCGCGCGAGCAGGGTTTGCGTACGATCGAATTGAAGAAGCCCATTTTCGACGCTGGGGCCGTCGCGCGCGCGGACCAAGCACTTGAAGCCATGGGCGACGAATTGCAGGTCTGGCTCGACGCCGACATTGAGCGCCTGCAAGCCGCGCGCGTGCGCGCCGACCAGGCGCGCTGGACGCCGCTCGCGCAGGAAGACGTGTACGCCATTGCGCACGATCTGAAAGGACTCGGTGCGACCTACGGCTCGGTGCTGTCCACCCAGATCGCCGCCTCGCTTTGCCGCCTCATCGAAACCGACGCCGGTAAGGCTTTAGCTCAGCGCGACCCGGCGCTCGCCCGCGCACATATCGATGCGCTTCGCGCCTCCGTTCGCGATGGCATCCGCTCAACCGATCATCCGGTCGGACGGGCCGTCCTTCAGGCTTTGGAAACGGGTGTGGCGGAACTCGGCGTCGCGCCGCGCTGAAATCTGAACGCTACTTTACCGTCTTCGTCCGCCTGACCTTAACCGTGCGCGTGCGATAAGCGCGTCTTCCATGAACGTGATCCCGTTCCGTCCGCGGCCGCAGGCTGAGCCGCTTGCCTTCGCGATTGGCGCGCGCGTTGATCTGCGCGTGGGTGCGCTTGCGGCAGGCGTCGTGCGCCCGCTGGGCGAGGCTGAGGACGCCTTTGCTTACTCAAATCTGGCCCGCCTCGTACGCGGCGCGCGCATGGCGTGGCTCGAACGCGGCGCACATGCGGCGCTCACGCTCGCAGTACCCGCCGAGGCCCAGAATCGGCTCGAAGCTGACATGCTGAGCGAAGCGGCCATCGAAGCCGGCTGCACCCGGCGCAACTTCAACTTCCAGCTTAATGAGCGTGAACTCGTCACCGCGGGCCCGGCCCTGGCTGAAGATCTGCGCGCCCGTGGCTGGAACGTGGTGCTGCGCGGCGATCCGGCGTGCCCGCTGCCGTTCGGCGCCCGCGCCCGCAATCTCTATTGCGAACTCGTCGTCCAGGCCCCGGCCTTGCCCGATCCGTTCCTGGCCATCGAGGATGGCGACCGCTCACCGCTTGGCCGGCGCCTGCTCGCCGCCAAAGGCGCAGGGCTCGTCGTCACGGCGGAAACAGTGCTCACGGCGTCGCACGCGCGCACGCTGGCCATAGCCGGCTTTGATCGCGGCGGCGGGGCTTTCGCTGAAGCCGGCTTGCGTTAGATCGCGACGCGCTCGGCCTGCAGGCCGGACGCATCGAGCTTCTCAAGCAGATAGTCGAGATCGTCTTTAGGCACCGATTGGAACAGCGTCAGCGTACGCTCGAGCATACGCTTGCGGAATGTGATGCGATCGCGCGCGATGCCCTCGCGGTCGATCGAGTGATAGACCTCAATCGCGGCGCGGAAAGACGGAAACAGGCGCGGTGGCAAACCAGCGCGGTCGAACGCCGCCTTCAGGCCAAGTGGCCCGCTATCGTGCATCAAGAGCCACATGCGCTGATGCGCGATGCCGCCGAGCTCCGCCATGGCGTATTCGACGAAATCGATCTGCCCCAAACATAACCCGCGCATGATCAGCGACGGCGTCAGGCGGCCATTCAGGTTCAACTGCTGCACGAACTTCGGTAAATCGCGCTGACGGCCCGCTTGCTCGACGATGTCCAGCGTCGCCCGCTCGCGCGCGCCCATGGCGAGATCGATGGCAATTTGCGGCGGCAGTTCGTGGTTGTTGACCAAATGATCGAACAGCTCACCCGTCACCATCGACACGAGCTTTTCAGTAACGCCCACCGGCAACTGCTCGCGATAGACCATCGCCGTCGTGATCGACGATAACCCTGCAAAGCGGGTGAGAGCCGTCTCGAGCCCTTCCTCATCGAACAGCGCATTGTCGTTCGCCAAAGCGCGTTCGACGGCTTCCGACACGGCGTAAGCCGAGATCGCGCCCGTTACGGTTGTGCTGATGTTCTCGCGGCTCGCAACAGCCACCTGCTTGTTGGGCGGGCACGCGCGAACGATCTGAACCAAGTCCTCGTCCGTCAGGGACGGCGAATTCATGATCACCGGCAGCGCAATCGAGTCCACGTCGCGCGAAAGCTTGTTGGCGATCTCGCGCGGCAGCTTCGGTGAATTCTTGAGCGCAATCGCCAGCGCGCGGCGCACGAGCACCGCCGCGTCTTGCGCCATGATGGCGATAATGCTGTTGGCGTGCGCGCGTTCCTCTGGGGAAAGCTCTGCCTCTTCAATGCAGCGGCAAATCTTGTGCGCCGCGTGCGCGCGCTCATCCTCACTCGGCCCCTTGATCAGAGACCGGATGTCGCTATCGGTGAGATTGGCGCGCATCGTTACGATCGACATATGGCGCTTACGCTCCAAGGCGGGCGGCGACTCCCGCCGCACCCGTTAGGCCCAGCCTCGCGGGCGTCCCTTAACGAAGCCTTGATTGCGTACATTGCGGGAGGGAAACGGCTCATGCTCGAAGGACTGAAGATCATCGAGATGGCCACCTATGTGGCCGCCCCCGGCGCTGGCGGCATCATGGCTGACTGGGGCGCCGATGTGATCAAGGTCGAACCGCCCGGCGGCGACCCGATCCGGATGTTCTTCTCTTCACTCGGCGTCGAGGAGCAGATGAACCCGGTCTTCGACATGGACAATCGCGGCAAACGCGGCGTGATCCTCGACACCTCGAAGCCCGCCGGCCGCGATGCACTTCTGAGATTGCTCGACGGCGCCGATGTCTTTCTCACCAACGTCCGCCCCGGCGGTTTGGCGCGCGCAGGGCTCGATCCAGACACCGTGCTGAAGCGCTGTCCGAACCTCATTTATACAACGCTTACCGGCTATGGCCTCGAAGGCCCCGACGCCGATCGGCCGGGCATGGATCAGGCGGCGTTCTGGGCGCGCTCGGGCCTTGCCGCGATGTTTCGTCCGAAGGGCGGCGACCCGATCATGTTGCGCACTGCGTTCGGCGACCACGTCGCATCGCTTGCGATTGTCGGCGCGGTGATGGCGGCGGTGTATGAGCGCCAGCAAACCGGCAAGGGCCGGCTCATTGACGCATCTTTGCTGCGCGCTGCGCACTATGTCGGATCGAGCGATCTCGCGATCCAACACACACGCGGGCGCATCGCTTCGAACCGTCCACGCAAAAACACGCCCAATCCGCTGATCAATTATTTCCAGACCGGCGGAGGTCATTGGATCAGCTTGCTGCAGCGTCAAGGCGAGAAGGATTGGCCGAAGCTCGCGCGTGCGCTGAAGGTCGAGCATCTCGTCGACGACCCGCGCTTCGCCAATGGCCGCGTTCGGCGCGAGAACGGCGCCGAACTGGTGCCGCTTCTCGATGAGGCGTTCGCCGCCCGCTCGTTCGACGAGATCGCCGCGGCACTCGACGCCGAAGAAATGATCTGGGCGCCGGTGCTTACGGCCGCCGAGGCAATCGCCGATCCGCAGGCCATCGCCGCCGGTTGCGTCGTGCAAACACCAAAACACGATGGCGGCGTGATGAATGCCCCAGCGGGGCCCGTGCGCTTTCCCGGCGCTGACGACGGGCCGAAAGGACCATCTCCGCGTGCCGGCGAACACACGCGCGCCGTTTTGCTAGCGGCTGGCTACAGCGACGCCGAAATCGACGCCATGTACGCCAGCGGCGCCGCGGCTTAAGTCCCACTCGTCCGCGCGTACGCAGTAAGGGCTTCCAGCGGGTTGCGCTGATTGGTCTGCTCATCCTCGCCGCCGCGCAGCAAAGGCAAAAGCGCGAACGCGAACAGAGCCTGCGCCAAAGCCGGCGACATCGCTTCGCCTTCGCGGCCATGCTCAGGCCGCGCGCCACCGTTCGGCTGCGCGGCGCCCATGCCGACGTCTGCGTCGAGTTGCAACCGGTCCAGCAAACCTTGAGCGCTGCGCGGCTGGCCGTTGGCGTAAAACAGACCACGGTTCGCGGCCGCCTCGCGCGGAAACAGGGAAACCGCGTTGGGCGCGCCCTGCTGCGCCGCCTCGATCAAGCGCAACGCGCCGCCTGGACCCATAACGTGCGCGGCGTAGAGCTCGCCTGCTGTTGGCGTGCGGCCCAATCGCGCCTGCAACGTCGTCGCGTTCTCGCGCGCAAGCTCGCCCGCCATCCGCGCTGAGAGCTCGGGATCGCTTCTTAGCGCGAGGATCTCGCGCCGTGTTTCGGCATTTGCGCCATTGCGCAACGCGTTTGCCTGTTTGCCAAGTCCATGCGCTGCGCCATGCCGGCGCACCATGTCGAGCCAAGTGCTCTCGATAAACTGAAACAGCCCCGTCGCGCTCGACGTCGAGGCGCGCGCGTTGGGGTTCATCGCGCTTTCGCGGCGCGCAGTTTCAACCAGCAGCGAGAAATTCACGCCCGTCGCATCCGCAGCGCGGCGGATCGCGGCGTGCACGGTCTCCTGACCCGCTGGCGCGATCGGACTTGTCATGGCTTTCGGCGTCAGCCAGTTTGGTAAACGCGACGTTAACCCGCGCGACGTCTTACCCAACCCATTCGGTACGGAAACAAAACAAAGCCTGCGAGCACGACAATCAGCGTCGTGAAAGATGTGAGGATCAGCAGGCCGGAGTTGAAATTCTCGTGGTCGCGTCAGTCCATGATGTGCAGCGCCCAGAGCGCATCATAGACACGCCAGAGATCCGAACGCCGCGCCGTGACGCGCGCGGTGTCGGCGGCCACATACACGGCTCGCCCTTCAGCATCCTCGAACGCGACCCGCCATGCGTGCAGCGATTCCAGACTCTCTTCCGTCACCAGGATACGCTCGCGCACGCGCGGACTGCCCGCGGTGTAAGCGCGTGCGATCTGCGCAGCGGCGTCAGCGGTCAGTGGCGAGGCCGCTTCCCAATCGTTCAAATCGATCAAGATCGGCCGGCGCTCTGCAAACTCGGCAACCGCCACCGGCTCGCCCGCCGCGTCGCGCTCATACGTTACGCGCGTCGGCGCCTCCGGCAACAGCGCGCTCACATCTTGCACCGGCGCGCTGAGAGGCGCCGCGTGCTGGTGAGCGATGCGATGTTCGCTCCGCACCTGCTCAATCGGAAAGATCGCAAAGAGAAGTCCAGACCCAACCCAGAATAGCACCTGCACGCCCACGATCAGGGCGAGCCATTTGTGGGTCCATGAGGCCAGAGCTTGCAGTTTCATGGCCGCGAGCGAACACCCGCACCTGCCGCCAGCAATGCGACCTTTTGCCCGTTACAACGTCAGTAGCTCTTCGGCAGCCCGAGGACGCGCTCGGCGATGAAGTTCAAGATCATCTCTCTGCTCACCGGCGCGATGCGCGCAATCATCGCCTCGCGGAAATAGCGCTCGACGAAATATTCTTTCGCATAGCCCATGCCGCCGTGCGCGAGCACGGACGACTCGCACGCCCGGAAACCCGCTTCGGCGCCCAGATACTTTGCGGCGTTCGCTTCCGCGCCACAATCCTTGCCGGCGTCATAAAGCGCCGCCGCCTTGAAGGTGAGCAGGTTGGCGGCTTCGAGCTCCGCCCACGCCTTCGCCAGCGGATGTTGAATACCCTGGTTCTGACCAATGGGCCGTCCGAACACGACGCGCTCCTTGGCGTACTGCGCCGCACGCTTCAGCGCCGCACGTCCAAGTCCGATCGCTTCCGCCGCGAACAGAACGCGCTCCGGATTGAGCCCACTCAGCAGAATCTTGAAGCCAGCGCCCTCTTCGCCGATCAGCTCGGCGTTCGAGACTTCCAGGTCTTCGATGAAGAGCGTATTGCACTCCACCGCCTTGCGGCCCATTTTCGGAATCGGCTGCGCTTCGATGTGTTTACGATCGAAGTCGGCGTAGAAGAGCGAAAGCCCTTCCGTCGGCCGCTTCACCTGATCCTTTGGCGTCGTGCGCGCGATGATCAGAATCTTGTTCGCACGCTGAGCGTTCGTCGTCCAAATCTTGCGGCCGGTGATGCGATAGCCGCTGTTGGTGCGCTCGGCGCGCGTCTCCAGGCTCGATGTATCAAGGCCTGAGTTCGGCTCAGTGACTGCAAAGCATGCCTTGTCCGCGCCGTTGATCGCCGGCGGCAGGAAGCGCTGCTGTTGCTCCGGCGTGCCGAACTTAACGATCGGCATCAGGCCAAAGATATTGAGGTGGATCGCGCTCGCGCCGGAGAAACCCGCACCGGACTCCGCCACTGTCTGCATCATCAGCGCCGCTTCGGTGAGCCCAAGCCCCGCGCCGCCAACGCTTTCCGGCATTGCAACGCCGAGCCAGCCGCCTTCCGCTATGTCGTTGACGAACGCGTCCGGGAAGTCGCCGCTGTTATCGGTTTTCAGCCAATAATGGTCGTCATACTTCGCGCAGATTTCTTCGACCGCGTGTTTGATCGCGGCTTGCTCTTCAGTGAGGTCGAGGGCGAACGTCATGATGGCTCAAATCTCTCAGGCGACAACGCGGCCCAGCGGGCCGGAATCTCGTTGCCGAACACATACGCGGTTATGATCTCGGCTGTAATAGGCGCCATGAGCCAGCCGTCACGCGAATGGCCAGCGGCGAGCAGAACGCCCTGGCTCGAAGGCCCGATCATGGGCCACCCGTCCGGAGACATGGGCCGGATGCCGGCCCAGGCCTTTTCCGTGAGCTTTACTTCACCTGGCAATAGGCGCTCAGCCGCGGCGTGCAATTCGGCGACTTTGGCGCGATCAACTTTGCGGTCGAAGCGGTCGAACTCCAACGTCGCGCCGAGCACCGCGTCTTCGCGCCGCTGAGCGAGATAGAACTCCCCCGCGCGCAAATTCGGCCCCAACCGCCTCTCCAACTCTACCGCCGCGACAATACCTTTGCCGGCGCGCACCTGCTTCAGCGCCGGAGCGACGGCAGCAAGTTTCTCCGTCGCCCACGCGCCCGGCGCCAGCACAACAGCATCTGCTTCGAACACCTTGCCTTCATGAGTCGCGACACGCGTCGCCGTCACTTCCGAAGCGTCGGTATCGTAATGGCGCAGCACCCCCAGGGCGTGCGCTTGCATCGCAAGTCCGGTCAGCACGCGCAAAGGATCGGCGACGCCTTCCGCCTCGATGAACAACCCATGGTCCACCTTCGCGCGAAAGCCGGTGCGCTTGCGAAACTCGCCCGCCGGGAGCGCAAAGGCTTTCTGCCCGAGACGCGTCACATTTGCCGCAAACGCAGACGCTTCTGCCGCACTCGGCCGTACAACCACGGCCCCGTCGAAGCGCACGCCATCGGCCCACTCGGCGCCCTCGCGACATTGCTTCCAGAGATCGAAGGATTCCAGCGCCACGTTCTCATGCGCGCTTGGCGCATCACTTATCGGCGCCAACATCCCAGCGGCCGCAGCTGAAGCGATCGGCGAATAGTAGGTTGGATGTTCTGGCCCGCTTTCCAGCAGCCACACGCGCGCGCCGCCCTTGCGCAGGCGCACCGCACAAAACAAGCCAACTACGCCGCCGCCAACGACGATCACGTCCTTCATGCCCGGCCATGTCTAACGAAAAGAGGGCGCGCGCAAGGCGGCGCGACCGGACGCCGCGTCGGCGCTAAGCTTTCCTCGCCGCCGCGGCCACGGCTTCAACGCCCGCAATGAAAAGCGCCTCCGGTGTGACCTTGCGGCCGAGCACTTTGGACAAATCCTTCGCCGCCGCCTCGAGCCGCGCCCAAGCTTTCGCTTCAACCCGCACGGTCTTGTAGGCAGCCTTGGCCTTTGTCTTCTTTACGGCCTTCTTCTTCGGGCTTGTTGCCGCGATCGCCTTCTTCATGCGATCCACGTGCGCGCGGTCCTTGTCTTTCTCCACTTCAGGCAGCTTTGCGTATGCTTTGAACAGCGCCTTCGGCTGGCTCGCATCGCCCTTGTTTCGCGCCATCCAACGTTCGTGCACATAGTTTGCCGCAGCTTCGCGATCATCGGGAAAGCGCATCACAGCGTCGTACGCGTCATAAGCGGCGCGCTTGTTGTCGGCCTTCGCTTTCGGATCGAGCTTCGCCCATGGTTTATTGATGTCAACCATGACGCCGCCGCGCAGGCGCATGCGGGGCTTACCGCGTTGCTCTGGATTGGTTTCCAGCAGCCGCTTGCGCCACGCGTTGTGTGAACGCGAGGAGAAGTAGTCCGCGGCCGCTTCCTTCGCGGGAGCGACCTTTTTTGCCTTGGCGGCTTTAGCCATCCTGAGACTTTAGCAACAATTCTTTAGAAAACCGCAAACCGCTTCGCCCGCTCGGAGAGCCTAAAAGAACACCAACGTCGCCGGATCGCGACCAAAATGCAGCGCCTTAAACTCTGCTGCGAGGAAGAGCCCCCCGGCCACATAGACCGCGCCGCCACGCGCCTTTGCCAACGCGAGACGCCGCGCGTCGGCGACGGATTCCGCTAGCGTGATCTCCGCGCTCGAATTGGCGCTCTGCGCGTGCGCCGCGATCATGGCCGCCGGCGCCCCTTTGTGCTGTGCCGCCACGCAAATGATCTCGGTGAACGCCGGCGCCAAGCGCGCAATGATGGCCTCCGCATCTTTATCCTGCGAGACACCGCACACCAACACTGCCCGGCGCTCTCCACGCAGCGCAATGAAGCCCTCCAGCGCTGAGCTCACGCCATCTGGCGTGTGCCCGACGTCGATCACCACCAGAGGGTCGTCGTCGATCGTCTCCAGACGCCCTGGCCAGCGCACCGATGCGAACCCGCGGTTGACCTGTTCGGACGAAAGCGGCGCGAGCGCCGTCGCCAACTCCAATGCAAGCGCTGCATTTTGCTGCTGGAACACCCCCGCCAATGGGGCATCGCCAGCGAGAGGCGCGCGAAACACCGCTTCAATGCTGTGCGCCGTGCAATAACGCTCGATCTGCGCGTGCACCTCGGAGCCCGGCGGCGCCGCCCCCTCACTCACCGCCAAACGCGCGCCCTCTGGCGCCGCTGCGATCTTCTCAAGCGCGATCTGCTCAAGCGTATCGCCAAGCAACGCCGTGTGCTCGAAATCGAGCGCCGTCAACGCCACATTGCGTGCACCGATCAGTTTCACCGGATCAAGCCGCCCGCCAATCCCCGCTTCCCAAATCGTATGCTCGCATGCGCGCGCAGCAAACCAATCGGCTGCGATCAGAAACAGAAACTCAAAACCGCCGATCGTTTTCTCAAATCCACATGCGCCGATCGCAGCACGCACGCGCTCCCAATGGCCGCCGAGTTCATCGTCGCCAATGTCGTTATCGTCGATGCGAAAGCGCTCGTTCAGCGCAAACAGATGCGGCGAGGTGAAGAGTCCGACGCGCTCTGTCGATTGCCGCAGCAACGCGGCGCACATGGCGGCCGTAGAGCCCTTGCCGTTCGAGCCGACGACAACCGCGCCGCGCGCGCCGAAGGCGCCAAGATTGACGCCAAGCTTCGCCGCCACCGCAGCGCAGCGCTCCAACCCCGGCCCCGCGCCAAACTTCGGATAGGGCACGCGCCAGATGTTCATCTGAGCGCCGCCTCGAAATTTGCGCGCCAGATCTCGATGATCAAATCCCAGCGCCCGCTCTCTTCCAAGGTTGCAATCATCGGGTTGGAGTTCACTTCGATGACGGCCAGTTCCGCGCCAGCGCCCGAGAGATCGAACAGATCCACCGCCGCGAGCGACAAACCGATCGCGTCCGCGGCTTGAACTGCGACCCGCGCCATCGTCTCCGGCGCGCCATCGCGCAAGCCATTGGCGCCGCCGCCCGCGGCGCGGTTGGCCGGTCCCTCCAGCACGACAACTTCACCATCGCGCGGCACATCACCTCCAGCCAAGAGGCGGCCGCGTGGATCACGCCCGCGCGCTTTGAGAGGCGGCGCCTCCGGCTCTCGCGCAATCGCCGCCACAAGTTCGGCGAGCGTCCGCCGCCCATCACCCGTCACATGCGGGGCAAGCTTGCGATAGGAAAACAGCGCCCGTCCCCTGAGCACAAACACACGATATTCCGCCGCGCTCACATAAGGCTGCACGAGGATGGCGAAATGTTCGCGCGCAACACGCGCCGCGTAGTCGTCGAACGCCTCAGCGCTCTCGATCACTTCCGCATAAAGCCCATTCGAAGCCGAAAGCGGTTTGCAGAACAGAGGAAATTCGGCTCTCGTCACAAATGCGCGCGCATCGTCAAGCTCGCGGCCTGGCGTTCGCATCTCCGCCCACCGCGGCGTCACAAAAAACAGCTCACCCGGCACCACCGGCACGCCGGCTTGCCGCAGGACTTCCGCACAGAACGCTTTGTCGCGCGCGATCGAGGCGCCTCGCGCATCGTTCAACGCATAGGGTGTGCCCGCACCTGCGGCGAATGTCGCAATGCGCGCGCCGTCGCGCACCTCAAACAAATACCCGTCAGCGCCATCAAGCGAGCGAAACGCATAGCCGCACGCCTCCGCCGCCGCACGCGCATAGCGCGCTTGCGGGCTGAGCAAACTCGGACCTGATGGGCTGCCCAATGGCAATGGTACCGCCTCCCGGGCTCGAACCGGGGACACCTGGTTCCACAAACCAGTGCTCTAACCAACTGAGCTAAGGCGGCATCCTGCTCGGGGCGCGGAACCTAGCGCCACGTCCTGGCCGAAGCAAGGCGGGCGCAAGCCATTGTTTCTACCCGCTTAGACCGGCCCCCAGCCCTGCGCGTTGATATAGTCACGGATGCGCTGAATGCGATTATCCGGATCCGGGTGAGTCGAAATGAACTCCGGCGGACGCGACCCGCCGCCTTGAGCCATGCGTTGCCAGAATGGGATCGCCTGACGCGGGTCATAGCCGGCGGCGTGCATGTAGCGGATGCCCAATATGTCTGCCTCAGCTTCCTGCGAACGCGAGAATGGCAACGACACACCAATCTGCGCGCCCAGCCCAAGTGCGGCCATCGCGAGTTGGCTGTTCACCTGCGAGCCCACCACCTGCAACCCCAATTGTGTCGCATACTCGCGGCTGTAGCGTTCTGCCGCATGACGGCCAGTGACATGGCCGGTCTCGTGGCCAAGCACTGTCGCAATCCAATCGTCGCGTTCGCTGATTTCATAAAGCCCGCGATAAAAGCCAACTTGCCCACCTGGCAGCACAAACGCGTTTCTCTGTGGGCTGTCAAATAGCACGAATTCCCAGCTCTGATTGCCACGACCCGCTGCTTGCACGATGCGGCGGCCAACACCCTCCAAACGCCGCTGCGCCGCCGCGTTGCGCCATTCCGGCGTCTGCTGGCGCACTTGCGCCCATGCCTGCAACGAAGCCTGCGCGAGCTGAGCCTCATCAACGATGATGAATTGCTCGCGGCCCGTTTCCGGATTGGTGATTGTCTCGCAGGCGCTGAGCGCCATCACCGCCGCACCGGCGGCGGCGCCTTTTAGGAGCCCACGCCGGTCCAGGTAGTGGAGGGAAGAATGGACGGCGTCCCTTCCGCAAAATTGTTGGCACATCTCGGGTTGTCCTCCTGGAGTGACGTCCACCGCCTCGCTTAGAAGCCTATTTTCGGGCTCGGGGCCGCGGAGGCAAGAGGCCGTTTCGGCTCTGTGGGGCTCGCTTCAACCCGGCGTGGACAGGCCAGGGCCGCCCCGCTATAGAGCCACGCTCCGAAAGCGGCCCTGGAACCTCAGGGTCCGTTTCTCCGGTCGCCTGGGTAGCTCAGTTGGTAGAGCAGCGGATTGAAAATCCGCGTGTCGCTGGTTCGATTCCGGCCCCAGGCACCAGAACCCCATCCGGGGACTTCCGCTAACGTCCAAAAACGTTTGTTTTTCAGGCGCGTACCGTCCAACGCCGTCCAGAGCCGTACGTTCACAGCGACGGCATTTGACGGCAAATTGACGGACACGCCGTGTGAGCGGAGGAAGTTGTGCCGTCAAATCTAACGGATGTCGTTGTACGCAATGCGAAATCTGGAGTCGCTGCATACAAGCTCAGCGATGCGCACGGCCTTTATCTTCTCGTTGCCAAGGGCGGCGGAAAACACTGGCGCTTCGACTATCGTTTCGGCGGCGTGCGACGCACGCTTAGCATCGGCCCGTACCCACTTGTCAGCTTAAGCGAGGCGCGTGAAGCGCGCGACCAAGCGCGCAGACTTCTTCGCTCAGACATTGATCCACTGGAGCACAAGCGCCTTCAGCAAATCGAAGCCGAATTGAAGCGCGGGACCACGTTCGCGCTGATCGCTGACGAGCTGATCGCCAAAATGGAGCGCGAGGGTCGCGCGGAGGCGACGCTTACCAAGACACGCTGGCTCATCGACTTCGCGCGCCCCCAGATGGGGTCCAGACCGGTCGCTGAGATAACTGCACCCGAGGTGTTGTCGGTGCTGCGTAAGATTGAAGCTCGGGGCCGGTACGAGACGGCGCGCCGGCTACGCAGTGTCATCGGCTCTGTGTTCCGATACGCCATTGCCACCGGGCGCGCTGTCGTGGACCCGACCTATGCCCTGAAGGGCGCGCTGATATCGCCTCCAGTCGCCCACTATGCGGCGATCACCAACGCTGAGGCGGCGGGCGAATTGCTTCGCGCGATCGAGGGCTACGGCGGCCACCCGGCGACCCACGGCGCCCTTAGGCTTGCGCCACATGTCTTCGTTCGCCCAGGAGAGCTTCGGACTGCCGAATGGTCAGAGATTGATTTCGATGCTGCTGTCTGGAGCATCCCCGCCGCCAAGACCAAGATGCGGCGCGCGCTAAAGGTGCCCATGACCCACCAGGCTGTCGCCATTTTCCGGTCGATGCAGAAGCTGACGGGCGACGGACGCTACGTGTTCCCGTCGCTTCGGAGCCGGGAGCGCCCCATGTCGGACAATTGCCTCAATGGAGCGCTGCGGCGGCTCGGTTACGATAATACCGAGATGACTGCGCACGGGTTCCGAGCGATGGCTTGTTCGCTGCTCAACGAGAGCGGGCTTTGGCATTCTGACGCAATTGAGCGTCAGCTCGGGCACAGCGACTCCAATGAGGTCCGGCGGGCGTACGCTCGGGCGGAGTATTGGGAAGAGCGCGTGCGGATGATGACCTGGTGGTCTAATCGTATTGATCTACTCCGAGCGAGCACGGCCACACCAGAGATGCGCGAAAGGCGTCCGCACCGCGACACGCGGAAGGCAACCGCATCAGGGCAGACGTTTCCTCGCGTTTCCATTGTGCCCACAAGGAAGCAGAGCACGGCGATGCTTCGGCCACGCCACATACAGCGCGGCGGAGCACGGAAGACGCAACCTTAGTTGTTCGCCGCTTGACCCCTACGATCACGAAGCATGAGTCGGAATAACGCGGAAAAGGACGAAGGGGTTGAGGCAAGATAGAATGCGCCACAGTGCTGGACGCACAGCGGCTTGTCTGCACATCTTTTTTTCCACCGCACCCTGAGGTGCGCCGCCGCAAAGTGCGGCAAGGCGAAGAGAGCCGCTTAGCGCTGCTAATGAAGGCGCGAGCAATGGATGACGAAGACAAATTCGAAGGCGATGTAAGCAGACGCCGACCAAAGCGCTCGGCGGAAGCGAGTTCGATGTATTGCCCGCCGTCAGCTGTCAGCTCAGAGCGCGTTGCCGCGCGCGCCCGCGCCGCCTGGTTCAACGTCTGCGAAGATCGCGCGAATTTCACGAACAAACTCAATCGCTTTCGAACGTGCGCGTTTCACATCCCATTCGCGTCCCAATCGTGCGCGAGCGCTGCGTAGGGTTCGTAGCTTGCGGGACATGTATAACGTCAGAGAGAAATGCCGCGCTTTTGCCGTGTAACATCAGCGTTTTATGCCTGAGCGCGAATTGGCATCCCGTTCCGCTCTCATTTCTGTGGGTAACTGTAAAAAGTGCGCCATAGGGCGCCGTAGGGAAGCCCCGATCAACGACGCCCATCGAGCAGACGGCCCTCTGCTGCGTTGCGAACAGTGCGTGCGAGTGTGAACTGATTGAGATCGCGCATCGTGTAACGCACGGCGCGGCCGAGCTTCACGAACATTGGGCCTTTGCCCAGACGACGCCAAGCTTCCAATGTTTTTACACTGACGCAAAGCACCTGCGCCGCCTCGTCCACGGTTAGCCGTCGATCTTCGTATCCGAGGGCGGACGCGGTTTGTCTCACGAGCTTCTTAGCCGGTGCTGGCCGCTTCGCAGGTTTCGCGAGAACGAACGCGGAAGGCTCCACGGAACGCTCACGCGCCCGCGCCTCAAGCACCGGCGTCTGAACAAGCGGCGCCGCTTCCGCGAACAGAAACGAGAGTTGATCGGCGGATGTGTGACGCGCTGATTTGCGAGCGAACTTCATGACTATCGACCGCGTTTTGGTGAGCCATGGTGCGCGCGATCATTGCGCTTTCGAAGCTGATTAGTCCCTGAGTTGAGAGCAGCCATCGTCGATCGGCACACAACGGCAAGGGCCGGATGCAACATCATCCAATACGCAAGTCTGATTCAGATTTCCCGAAGGCTCACACCGTTGCCCATCGTGTCCGCAACGGCGTTGCACAGCGTTGCCCCATGTTGCTGGTAGAAGTTCCTGAAATTCGCGCCTCGCGAGAAAAGCTCTTTAGCGATCCAAGCCGAGAGATGGCGTCGCTTTGACTTTGCCGTTCGTGATTGAGAGCGAGTACGCCTTGCCCTGGTTCAGCAAAGGCGATTGCTTAACGCGCAACAAAGCCACGCCGTCGTTACGCTCAAGCATTGCGAACCTGCCCTGCTGAAGCTGAACGAAGCCGCGCACGCGCCACTCGCGCTCCAGCCCATCCCCAGCGTTGATCGTCCTTTTGCCGGTGGCCTTCATGAGCACATCCTCGGCGCGCGAAAGCTCCGAGGCGCGCAGACGCTCCAACGCGCCGTGATTGAACTCAAAGCGACCCGTGAGATCACGCCCGCCATTCCCCTCGCGCTGATGCCATCCAATCCGCTCGGTGATGGCGTTGCGGACCTCTCGCGTGTTCGGCAGTCGTGGCGGCTCGCCCGCGAGTTGACGCCCGATCTCACGATCGAGTTCTGTTTCGGCGGGCGCCTCGATTTGTGTGAGGAGCGGCGTTTCCGAAAGCCGGTCGATCTTAACCCGCGTCCCGGCCCCCTTATGGACTTTCGGTTCGATCGCAACGAGCGCCCCCGGCTGGAGACCTGCTGCATCACGCTCGCGCACATTGGCGAGCACCGGGCGCTTCATGCCATCGAGCACGATCACATAAGCCTTGCCCGCCTCGCCGCGCCTGCCGGCTTCTAGT
Source organism: Hyphomonadaceae bacterium (assembly GCA_050184605.1). GTDB lineage: Bacteria > Pseudomonadota > Alphaproteobacteria > Caulobacterales > Aquidulcibacteraceae > Vitreimonas. The sequence continues at coordinate 1,026,358 of JBFXAE010000001.1, forward strand.
ACGGGCCCCGTCAGGCGCCCCATTGAAGGCTCATAGAGTTTAAGGCGGCCTTGGCCTGGCTCAAGCTCGCGGCCCAAATGACGGCGAAGATCGATGCCCCTTCCGATCTCCTCCAGTCGCGACGTCCAGTCATGATCGAGACGGAAGCGATCGCGCTTTTCCTCTCGGCCGAGGCCCAAGCGCACCAATTCGCGAACGCGGTTTCGAAGCGCCGCTCTGAGCGTGGGCTCAAGCATGCGCCCGATCGACTGAATGCGATGCACCTTGCCGGGCGTCAGTTCTGCCGCCAGCAGCTGATCGAGCCGAGTCGACCGCTCGGCGCGCGTCTCACGTTCAAGCGCCAAACGTTCGTCATCGCGACCGCGATCGCCCAGCATCTGCGTGGCCACCTCACGGGCCGCATGGCGCAAGCCCCGGGTGGCGTAGTCACGTGGGATGATCAGATCTGGTCCATCGCGCCGGCGACCGCGCAGGATCACGTGCACATGAGGATTGTCGGTGTTGTGGTGGTCGACCGCGACCCACTCCAAGGGCATGCCAAGATCGCGCTCCATCTGCGCCATCGTCGCTCGTGTGAAGTCTTTCAGATCTTCGATGCGAGCGCCGCTCTCGGGGGCCAGCATCACGCGCATGTGGCGCTTGTCCTTATCCGCCCACTCGGCCAACCGAGGCCCCGCCTCCGCGCGGTCCTGTTCGTGATCGTAAAACTGGCCTGGCTCTCCCTCCGGCCCCGCGCCGTCACGTTCGAGATACTTCCCGTGCGCGATCAGCTTGCCTGCCCCGCTCCCGCCATGGCCTTGGTAGAACACCGTCACCACAACGCGCTGGCGTCCGTCCTGCGCAAATGCCGCATTCGCACCTTTTGCGCGAAAGCGCCCACCAGGCCGGCGTCCGGAAAGCAGCTTGGACAATTGCCCGCCAAGCGCGCCGCTTCGCGCCCGGTCGCTCAAAGCGCGCGTCCTGTGGACCTTGCCGACGAGACCGTCCTCGTCACGAAAGACAGCCATGTCACGCACGGCGGCGATGTTGTGCATGACATCGCTCGGGCGCACGAGAGCGGAAGTCTTGAGGCGCTCGGAGAGTGATGCTTTGGCCATTGCCGCGTCACGCCACGTTGAAACTGCAGCGATGCTGCTGCATTCACCGCGCGATGATCAACCTTGCCGCACGAAAACGCCAGGATTCACAAGTCTCAGAAGAAAACCTGCGGCGCTCTTAATCTTGCTTTCCACCGCACCCCTAACACTTCGCGCCTTTTGCACTTCCATTCGCATGCAAGCATGAACGTGATCGACTCGTTGCCGCGCGTTACGCCGCGATTCCCGACGTTGGAAAAATCCTACAGCGGACACCAGACACCTTCGATGAGATCGCTACGGATCGGGCCCCAATAGCGTCCATCAAACGAGTCCGCGCTGTCCCCCAAGAGGAGAATTTCGGAAGACGCTAGAATGCGGCACCCGACCCATCCCTGTGGTGCGTCAGCGCGATTTTGCACCATCGCAACTTCAACGCCATCGACGCTGAGCATGCGGCCATCACTGCACACATGCTGGCCCGCCACTGCGGCCAGGCGTTTGATGAAGCGGTCGCCTTCGTCATCGTAATCGTGCGCCGCGGCTTCGGCGGGAGCAACGTCGCGGGCGCGCACGGTTACGAACATCCCTCGTTCAAGATCGCCTGCCCCTCGAACGTAGAAGCCAACTGGAACCGACGGGCTGTGATTGAAGAGTATGACATCTGGGCCGGCTATACCGCTCACAAAGACGAGCGCGGCTATCGCCGCTACGGCGCCGCCGAGCCAGAGCTTCGAAAGAATGGCGCGCATGTCAGCACTGAAACGCATGCGCGTAGCCGCCTCACCTCAATTCATCCGGGGCGGGTGGGTGGGTCTCGCGATAGGGATGGAAGCCCGAAGGGCCGAGACCCTCGGGGCTCGGTGCGAAGCACGACAGCCCGGCCCGTCGGCGAGGCCGATGGGATCGCCCTTGCAATCGAAACACGAATTTGCGGCATCTTGCGGCGCACACGCAGTGCATGATTTCACCAACTCACTAGCGTGCCGTCACGGGGTGGGCGGGTGGGAATCCGCTGCGTCCGCATGCGAACTCTCTGGCTCCGGAATGCAGACCGGCGATAAAGGGGAGAATAACTCCGGGGTCGCCATGACCGACAAATTCGAAGGCCGCTGCTTATGCGGCGACGTGCGCTTCCAAGCGAACGGCAAACCCAAATGGGTGCTCTGGTGTCATTGCGAGAGCTGCCGCAGGCATAGCGGCGCGCCCGCGTCCGTGTTTGTCTCGTTTGCGGATGACGCCGTCTCGATTACGCAGGGCGCAATCAAGCGCTACACCTCCTCGCCCGGCGTCGAGCGCGGCTTCTGCGCACGCTGCGGATCCACCCTCACCTGCAGCAACATGAAGCTGCCGAACGAAACGCACTTCCACATCGGCGCATTCGAGCGCGCGTCAGATCTCGTTCCGACCGGCGCATTTTTTGGCGAGGAGCGCCTGCCCTGGTTCGACCAGAGGTCCGGGCCTTTCGATGGGCTTTCCGCGCTGGCGCAAGCTGCATTGAAGCGCGAGCCCAAGGAGCGCAACTAAGCTACGCGCGCGGAACCCCAATAATTGTATGCCGCCCATCTCGGCGATTTCGGCAGATACATCGTGTCGAGCGTGTCGATGCTGAAGCCAGCGGATTTGATGAGCCCTGGAATATTGCGCGATAGATGACAGCCGCCGCCAATCACCTTCCACAGCGGCTCAATACGCTTCTGCCAGCGCTGCACGCCTTGGTCGGGCGAAAGGCCGTGCTCACAGAAGAGCAATCGTCCGCCAGGCTTCAAGGCCCGGCGCGCGGCCTCCAACGCCGTGACCGCGTCCGGAATGGTGCAGAGCGAATAGGTCACAAGCACAGTGTCGACGCTGTTTGGATCGAGCGACAAGCTCTCGGCGGTCTCCGCCAATATCTCGACATCGATCGGCGAACGCGCAACCGCTCTGCGTGCGCGCTTTACCATGCCCGGCGAAGGCTCAAGCGCATAGAGTTTGCGCACCTTCGAAGCATCATAGTGCGGCAGGTTAAGGCCCGCGCCAAAGCCAAGTTCAAGCACGACGCCTTCGGCGCCGGGCACAATTTTCTGGCGCTGCTTGTCGATCGGCGAACACGAACATGCGCCGGTCACCAGCGTGGGCAACAGGAGACGCTCATAGAGATTCATGATGCGCCGCTCGCGCTGTTGCGCCGGAAGAGATGATAGCGGAACGCCTGCTCCGAACCCCAAGGCGTCAGATGGATTTCGCCATGCGTTTCCATCAATTGGAACGCGTCGCCCAGCAGCTTTGAGAGACTGACGCCATCGTGCTGGACGATCTCAAGCCCGCTGCACTTGGCAGGCCCGCCCGGTGCAAAGCCCGCGATGATCGCCCAGCCGTCGCGGTCGAGCGCCGCGCGCAGCGTCTCGGCATAAGCCGCCTGCTGTGAGGGTTCGGTCAGAAAATGCAGCACGGCGCGGTCATGCCAGAGCCGATGTTTGCGCGCCGGCCGCCACGTGGTGACGTCGCTTACAGTCCAATTGACTTCATTGACGCGATCGCCAAGCCGCGCCTTCGCCTGCGCCAAACCGGATGCTGCGATGTCGAGCACGGTGAGATCGCGAAAGCCGCCCAACAGCAGATGGTCGACCAAGGTGGAGGCGCCGCCGCCGACATCGATGATCGGCGCATCCGGCCCAATGCCGGTGCGCCGAATGAGTTTCAGCGAGAGTTCAGGTTCGTCCTGGCGCCAGCTCACCTCTTCGGCGCGCTTCTCGGTGTAGACGCGATCCCAGTGACCATCGGTCATCGACGAACTTTCCTTATCACCTGAGCCAGAGGTGGGCGCTGCAACGCAATCGCGCAATGTCATGGCCGCGGCACCGAACTCAAGCGCCGCCACACCTGGGTCTGGCAGAACGGCCCAGCGCACCCGCGCAAGCGCAACACATCGCCGTCGAGATTGATTGTACCGCGATAGGTGCGGCCGTCTTCGGGATTGGCGACGCTTCCCTCTCTCCACGTCCCGTTCCGAAACGCGAAGTCGCGCAAGATCAACGTGCCGACCGCGCCGCCGCCGGAATCATGGGGGTCCCACACCCAGATGAGCCGTCCGCACAGCAGCGCCGCATTCGCGCATGGCGAAAGCCGCACCACGCCGCCAAGTCCCGGCGTCGCCCAATCGTCGTGAATTGATTGCTGTGCGCGCGCTTCGCCGCCCACCAAAAAGAGACTGATCAACAGCGCCGCCGCACCCGTCTTGACCGGTGCAGTTTTCATTTTGCGGACGCGGCGGGTCGCCGCTTCAAAGCGCGCATGATACTCCGGATGCTCAGTGCCCATCAGCCGATCCCACCAGGTGAAATAGAGCCCGTAATTCCAGCGCGCTTCGCCGTGGTGCAGGTCATGGTGCGTGACCGTCGTCAGGAAATCGAACAGCGGCTTGCCGTCGCCGCGCGCGGGAAAGAGTTCGTAGCCAGAGTGTCCCATCGTGTTGCGCACGATCTGGTGCAGCATGAAGAGCCCTACGATCGCCCATTGGGTGGGCGCGATGAACATCCAGATCGGCACAAAGAGCGCCTGCATCGCGGCTTCGGCGACGTCGAAACTATAGGCCGTGAAGGGCGATGGATTGTGTGAGCGGTGATGCCGACGATGGAACGTCCGAAACAATCTCGGGTCGTGCACCAGCCGGTGCGTCCAGTAGAAATAGGCATCGTGGCCGACCACCATCAAAAGGAATGAAGCAACGGCCCATGGCCAGCCCCAGCTCGCCGCCAGCGCCGGGCCTGGCAAATACCCTGCCCGCTCGACCATGAAGAGCATTGCCCCGATTGTGGAGAAGATCGCGAGCGAGCGCAGCGAGACCGCGAACTCCAGAAGAAGCTGCTTGCCGGGCGGCCGCTCGGCTCGGAGCTTTCGCGACGCCATGAGGCGCGCCAGGACGATCCAGAGCACGAACCAAAACCCGATCGCGAAGATGGCGTAGTCGGTAAGGTCGCTGGTGATGCTCAAGACCCAGCGGTCGATGAAAGCCTGAAGATCGGCGGGCATGGAAATCCTCCTCGAAGGAGGACGACATCGTCACAAGCCCGGCCCTCACGTCTCGCCAGTGCCGAAAAACCCCCCTCAGTTTCAAAATCAGCGCGGATTTTCCGGAATCGGAGAGCCTGCGAGCTGGGGCTTTCCGCCATTCGCTGGGTGTTTGGCCGGTGGCTTCCTTGAAAGCGCGGTTGAACGGCCCGAGCGAAGCAAAGCCCAGTTCAAATACAATCGTCGAGATCGGCGTGCGCGCAGTGGCCGGGTCGGCCAAACGCTCTTTGGCGGCGCCGATCCGGTAGGCGTTCACGAACGCAACGAAATTGCGATGTCCCAGCTGGTCGTTGATCAAGCGCCGCAAGCGGTGCTCAGGCACGCCCACCTCCCCAGCCAGCGAACCGATGGTGAGCCCCTCCCGCCGCCAAGCCTCGCCTTTGCCCATCACCTCTTCGAGCCGCGCCAATGTGTGCTGGTCGCCGGCGTCTAGATTGAGCTCGTCGGGCGCTTGCGGCTCGGCCACGCCAAACAGCGAAGGTTGGGCCTGGAGGAAGACGACCGCGCCGGCGGCGCAGAAGATGGCGAGCGCCACGGCGCCCAGGAGTTCGTACCAATCTGCCTCGACGCCGAAGCTTTCGCCGATCTCGAACCCGGCGAGCACCACCACAAAGAGCGTGACAGCGGCCAGGAACGGTCCGCGCAAACGCCTCCGGGCTTCGACAAGATCGCCGCGCCAACTCCGCACAATGACAAAGAGCGCGTGACCTGCGAGACCCACTTCAATGAGATTGTGAACAATCCAAACGCCGGGCTGCAGCGCACGCGGCCCGAGCCAACCAAAAAGTCCAAGCAATGTGAGGCCCGCGAACGGCGCAAACGTCGCCGGCGACAGCGCGCGATCGTCGAACAAGGTCACAATGAAGAGCCAGAAGAGACCGCTGCCGCCCAACGCCATCAAATGCGCTAGAGGTTCGAGCGGCCCGATCGCGGCGCGTGCGAACGCCGACGATTGCAGCGTGTAGGCAATGACGGAGAGGGAAAACAAGACGCCCGCGACCCGCGCGGAATGCCCCTTGCCACCGCGCCAGAGGCCTGCCGCGGTCGCAATCAGCGCGCCTATGGCGAGGCCCCGCAAGATGAGGTCGAGTGATTCCGCTCCGTCCATGCTCCGACCATAGCATTTTTCGTGGGCGCCACAGGCGGCGCGCGCGTAAGCTCTGGCGAGCGACAACAAAGCGAGGTCGGCATGGGCGCCAACATCACACGCCGGCTTTTGGGTCTTGGCTTGGTTGCGGGCGCTGGCGCGTGCGCGAGCGCACCACAAGCCCAGCCAGCCACACCGCCAGCGCTGGATCAGCGGCTGACGCCGCTAGCGCGCTTCGTCGGCAGCTGGCGCGGCACGATCAGCGGCGAACCAGGAACTTGAACAGTTGAGCGCACATATACGCCGGTGCTCAGCGGCAGGTTCATAGAAGAGCGCAACACATCGCGCTATGTCTCAGGCGAAGTGCATCATCACATCGCCTATTGGAGCTTGGACCGGGGGCGCGGACGTTTCGTGCTACGACAATTTCATCAAGAGAGCTTCGTCAACCAGTTCGCCGCGACGACGGCGGACTTCACCGAGAGCCGCCTCGAAGTGGACTCAGAGTCGATCGAGAATATTCCGCCAGGCTTTCGCGCCCGAGAAACCTATGCCTTCAACGGCGCCGATGCTTTTGACGAGATCTTCGAGATCGCCGAACCCAACGCGGTGTTCGCGCTCTATTCCCACAACCGCTTCCAGCGCGCTTGATCGCGCCGCGAAGAAGTCCAGCGACCGGCTCGGCGTCCGGCTGCGCACAATAGAGAACTGATGGAATAGCACCCTCTCATCGGGTACGTTCGTCGCATGTGGTCGCCCCTGCAGAATACTACGTACGCCCGCCTCTTCAGCGCTCAGGTGGCAGCCTTACTTGGGACGGGTCTCGCCACGGTGGCGCTCGGACTGCTCGCTCACGAGATCGCCGGGGCAAGTGCTGGTGAAATCCTCGGGGCTATCTTCGCTATAAAGATGATCGCGTATGTCGGCGTAGCCCCGATCGCCAGCGCTCTCGCCGCTCATGCGCCTCGGAAGACATTGCTGATCGCCCTCGATCTGGTGAGAGCCGCAATCGCTGTGTCGCTGCCGTTCGTGAGTGAGCCGTGGCAAATCTACTCGTTGATGGCCGCGCTCTACGTCGCCTCCGCCGCGTTCACGCCTGCCTTCCAAGCGATGATCCCAGATGTGCTCACAGACGAGCGAGAGTACACGAAGGCGTTGTCGCTCTCCCGGCTTGCAGCCGATCTAGAGAGCGTCGCTAGCCCGGTTCTTGCGGCGTTGCTGCTAACGGTTCTGAACTTCCATGAATTGTTCGCTGGCACAGCATTGGGCTTTGTTTTTTCGGCCGCCTTGGTGCTGTTCGCCGTATTGCCAGCGACGAGGAATGCGGCGCAAAAGCCGTTCTTCCGGCGACTTACGAGTGGCGTGAACCTGTTTATGCACACGCCGCGTCTGCGTGGCCTTGTTGCGTTGTCGGTGGCAAGCGCCGCCGGCGGCGCCATGGTCTTCGTCAACACTGTGGTGATCGTTCAAAGCAACTTTGACATGAGCCAGCAGGCCACGGCCTGGGCGCTTGCAGCATTCGGCTTGGGTTCGATGACGGCTGCCCTCACCTTGCCGCCGCTGCTTGATCGCATCCCTGATCGAACAGTCGTTCTGAGCGGGGCTATCGCATTGACTATCGGCCTTGCATTCGGTCCCGCCGCGGCGACCTCCTACCCAGGCTTGCTCGTTCTGTGGACCATCCTTGGGTGCAGCTATTCGTTGACGCTCACCCCCGTTGGCCGAGTGCTTCGCCGTTCGGCCCACGCCGAGGATCGTCCAGCGTTGTTCGCCGCCCAGTTCGCACTCTCGCATACGTGTTGGCTGATTGCGTATCCCGTGGCGGGATATGTGAGCGCCTCGGCGGATACTTCGGCTGCGTTCTGGAGCCTCGCCGGCCTGTGTGCCGTCGGGGCGATCACAACGGCAGTAATGTGGCCGGCCAGCGAGGACGCCAGCGTGGAGCACTCGCATAACGATCTCCCCGCTGACCATCCCCATCTTGCGGCGACGTCCGGCGCTCACACGCACGAGTACATTATCGACGATCTGCATCGCCGCTGGCCTCAATAGAGTGTCCAGCCCCCATCCAAATCTTTCATCGAGACAAGCCGCCGGCGATTATGTTCGAACCGGGCTCCCGGTCGGCGCTTGCTCCCAGGTCTCGTCGTCACGCTCCACCGGCTTGTGAACCATCCGGTAGAGCGCTGGCAGAACCAGAAGCGTCAGTATCGTCGAGGATATGATGCCGCCGATGACAACCGTTGCGAGCGGTCGCTGCACTTCTGCCCCGGCGCCGACATTGAATGCCATCGGGATGAAGCCCAAGCTCGCCACGAGCGCCGTCATGAGAACGGGCCGTAACCGCGTCAGGGCGCCTTCTCTGATCGCTTCATCGATTGGTCGCCCTTCCGCCCTCAGCGATCGGATGAAGGTGAGCATCACGACGCCGTTGAGCACAGCCACGCCTGAGAGTGCGATGAAGCCGACCCCCGCCGAGATCGAAAGCGGCAGACCACGAAGCAACAGCGCCAGCACGCCACCCGTCAACGCGAGCGGCACGCCGGAGAAGACGATCCCGGCATCCTTCCACGAGCGGAAGAGCGCGTAGAGCAAGCCAAAGATGAGCAGCAACGCCATCGGCACGACCAACGCCAGCCGCTGAGCGCCTGAGATCAGTTGTTCGAAGGTGCCGCCGTACGAGACCCAGTAGCCGGATGGAAGCTCGACTTCCGCGCCGACCCGCCGTTGCACTTCTTGCACGAACGACCCGAGGTCGCGTCCGCGCACGTTCGCAGTGATGACGACACGACGCTTACCGTTCTCTCGGCTGATTTGGTTTGAACCAACCGAAAGCTCGATCGTCGCTATTTCCTGCAACGGCACAAAACCACGGACGCCATCTGCGGCGCCCGGCAATGGAATGCGAAGCCTCCCGATCTCATCGACATCTTGCCGGATCTGCTCCGGCAGACGGACGACAACATCGAAGCGGCGATCGCCTTCGAAAATCTGGCCCGCGACAGCGCCGCCAAGCGACGCCCTCAACGTGTTCTGAACATCAGACACGTTGAGACCAAACCGAGCCAGCGCGGCGCGATCCGGCGTAACCTGAAGAACAGGCAGACCGGTGATCTGCTCGACCTTCACGTCCTGTGCGCCGGGGATGCCGGCCATGATGTCTTCGATCTCGGCGCCCGTCGCGAGGAGCGTGTCGAGATCGTCTCCGAACACTTTTACGGCGACATCAGCACGAACGCCCGAAAGCAGTTCATTGAACCGCATTTGGATCGGCTGGGTGAACTCGTAATTGTTGCCCGGTATTTCTTCGACCGCTGCTTGCATCTCCGCCACGAGATCGGCTCGTGACCGCCAAGAGTTCGGCCATTCGTTGCGCGGACGCAGGAAGATGAACGTATCAGCGACACTCGGCGGCATCGGGTCGGTCGCGACCTCCGCCGTCCCGATCTTCGACACGACACGCTCCACTTCCGGAAACTCACGAAGGCGAGCTTCAAGCTGCGTCTGCATAGCGATGGCCTGAGTAAGGCTCGTGCCGGGAATACGCAGTGCGTGGAGCGCAACGTCGCCTTCGTCGAGGTTGGGAATGAACTCTGACCCCATTCGGGAAGCGACGATGCCGAACACCAAAACAAGGCCAACGGCGCCGGCGACAACGATGTTTCGCGATCGCACCGCCCATTCGAGCGCCGGCTCGTACCAGCCACGAGCCGTGCGCATGACACGGCTCTCCTGCTCATCGACCTTGCCAGTCACGAACATCGCGACAGCAGCCGGCACGAAGGTCAGCGACAACAGCAACGCCGCCGTGAGAGCGAACACGACCGTGAACGCCATTGGATGGAACATCTTACCTTCCACGCCAGTGAGCGCGAAGATCGGGACGTAGACGAGTGCGATGATCAGCACGCCGAAGATGGAGGGTTTGATCACTTCGAGCGTCGCCTGTTCTGCAACCTGGAAACGCTCGTCATGCGTCAGCAAGCGACCAAGCCGGTGCTGCTCCATGCCAAAGCGTCTGAGGCAGTTCTCGACGATGATCACGGCGCCATCGACAATCAGGCCGAAGTCCAAAGCGCCTAGGCTCATTAAGTTGCCCGACACGTCGTTCTGAACCATGCCCGTGATCGTCAGCAGCATGGACAGCGGAATGACCGCCGCCGTGATCAGCGCCGCTCGGATATTTCCTAGCAGCAGGAAGAGAACCACGATGACGAGAAGAGCGCCTTCAAGAAGGTTCTTCTCAACCGTCTCGATCGTCCGATCGACGAGCTCTGTCCGATCGTAGACCGGCGAGACGATCACACCCTCCGGCAAAGCACGCGCCGCGACCTCCAACCGCTCAGCGACGGCTTGAGCAACCTGACGGCTGTTCTCGCCCATGAGCATGAAGACAGTCCCGAGAACGACCTCCCGACCATTCTCTGTCGCTGCGCCCGTGCGAAGCTCTTCGCCCATGATGACGTCGGCCACATCGACGATGCGAACGGGCACGCCAGTGCGGTTGGCGACGATGATGCGTTGAAGGTCTTCGATGCCGCCGGCTTGACCTTCACTGCGTACAAGCAATTGTTCGCCGTAGCGTTCGACGTACCCTGCTCCAACGTTTGAGTTGTTCTCGGCCAGCGCTTGAACGACATCGTCGATCGTCAGTCCCGCTGCAGCGAGTCGATCGGGCCAAGGCGTGACATGGTACTGACGCTGGTAGCCGCCGATCGTGTTCACCTCAGTGACGCCCGGCGTGTTGCGAAGTTGTGGGCGGATCACCCAGTCTTGCAGCGTTCGCAGGTCTTCCGGCGTCCACTCCGAGCCATCAGCCTTCCGGGCGCCCTCTTCGGCCTCCACGGTGTACATGAAGATTTCGCCCAGGCCCGACGCGATCGGGCCAAGCTCCGGCTCCACGCCTTCTGGAAGCTGACTGCGTACAGCCAACAGGCGCTCGTTCACGAGTTGCCGAGCGAAATAGACGTCCGTGCCATCCTCGAAGACGACCGTGACTTGGCTTAGGCCATAGCGTGAGATCGAGCGCGTGTAGTCCAAGCCGGGAATGCCGGCGAGCGCCGTCTCGATGGGAAACGTCAGACGCTGCTCAGCTTCAAGCGGCGAATAGCCTTCAGCTTCAGCATTGATTTGAACCTGGACGTTGGTGATGTCCGGCGTCGCGTCGATAGGAAGACGCTGGAAACTCCAAACCCCAAGCCCGGCGCTCAGCAGCACCAGGACCAGCACCACCCAGCGATGCCGGATGGCAAGGTGAACGATACGATCAAGCATGTTGTCGTCCTCCCTTAGTGATCGTGGCTAGCGCCGAGTTTTTCGATGTCCTGACGAATCAGGAATGCGTTGTCGCTGACGTAGACTTCGCCCGGGCGCAGTCCGCCCAGAACCTCCGTCCACTCAGGTGTCCGTCGTCCGAGTTCGAGCATTCGAACTTCATACGTGTCGCCCACTTGAGCGAAGACGACGGTGAAATCCCGGAAGCGCTGTAACGCTCGTGTGCGTACGGCGAGTGGGACTTCTTGCTGACTCACAACGGCGGCGCCTTCGACAGCCTGGCCGGGCCGCCACGTTGCATCAGCATTCGGGAGATCGACGTGTGCGACGATCGTTTGCGTCATCATGTCAGCGGTCGGAAGGATCGCCTCGATGTCCGAGCGGGCGTTGTGATCGCCGCTCAGACTACGAACCATCACGGGTTGTCCCGCTCGAAGCCGTTCGGCATCACGTGGATAGACATAGAACTCGGCGTGAACCTGTGTGGCGTCAGCGATGACATAGATCGGCGCTGTGCCGGCGACGTCGCCAACGTTGGCATTGCGTGACATCACAACGCCCGAGATCGGCGACGGGATGGCGTACGTCTGAAGGCTCTCGCTGGACGTCACGCTCGCAAGCGTTTCACCACGCCGCACCCGTTCACCGATGGCCCGGTTCATTCGAACGATACGGCCCGGATACCACGCCGTGATGTCGGCTCGTCCTTGCGGCTGAAGCTCGACACGCCCTGCTAGAGCGATCGTCTCTTCCAACGTCGCCGGCCCCGCCGCTTCGACTCGAATGCCGGCGGCCTCCGCTTGAGCGGCGCCGATCGTGGTCCGCCCTTCGTACGACTGATAAGCCCAGTCGTGCGTCTCGCCGCCGCTGACGGCGCGAACCGCAACATCGAACGAGTGCGGCTCGGTTACGACGCCGTCACCCTTCAGGTAGTCCTCTTGTGGCGTGAACGTGAAGCTATCGACTTGCCCACCAAGTCGCGTGAGCGAAACCGTTAGCTGAACCTCTTGCGGATTGATCGGTGCATCGTTGCGGTAAGCGTAGATGTGAAATTCGGGCGGTACGCCGTCTTCGAAGATGGTCATCTCAACGGCGAATTCGCCATCCCTAAGCATCCGTCCGTTGTGCGGACCGCGTTCGTATTCGGCGGCCGCTTCGTGTTCAGCTTCGGCATTGCCACTTGGACCGCCGCAAGCAGCGGAAAGGGTCAATGCGGCGCCAGCCAAAGCTGCACGCAGCCAAGTGTATCGATTACGGATCATTGGGTGATCTCCTCGGCGTGATGGCCGGCAAGGCGCTCAAGCGAAGCGAGCGCACGATGATAGGAACGAAGCGCGGCGATCCGCCGCAAACGTGCTTCAGACAGGGCGCGCTGAGCTTCGAGAACGTCGATGTAGGAGAAAGCGCCGCGAGCGTAGCCGTCTCGTGCAAACCGAAGCGCTTCTTCGCTGCTGGGAATGACTCGGGCGTCGAGGCCCTCGACTTCGAGCCGTGACGTTTCAACCTGACTGACAAGCGCCGCCCGCTGACGAGCGATCGTACGCCCAAACGCTTCCCGCTGATGTCGAGCGCGATCACGTTCGGCTCGTGCTCGGCTGACGTTGTCGGCGTTGCGATCCCACACCTGAAGCGGCACAGCGATGCCCACGACGAGCGCCGCGTCATCTGTCTCGCTGAACTCACGCATGCCGGCCTGAAGGTCGATGTTCGGCACGCGCCGGGCGCGTTCGAGGCGAAGCTGTGCTTCAGCCCTACTCTCGTGCGCTTCAGCCAAGCGAAGGTCTGGCGCAGGCCCATCGTTCAGGGCTGCTTGCCCAGCAACATCGAAGGAGGCGAGTTCGACGGTGAAGTCGCCTGAGCCATTCCAGTAACTGGCCAATCTATTTCGAGCAGCGACAGCAGAGCGACGCGCGCTTTCCGCTTCAATCTCCGCCTCGGCCAGTCGAGCCTGAGCACGCGAGCCGGCCATGAACGGGTCACGGGCCGCTCGAACACGCCGATCGACGGCTTCAGCGAGATCACGAGCGGTCGCCAGCCGTTCCTCGGCCACGACGCGGACAGCCTCCGCCGCCTGCGCGTCAACGAAGGCGTGCTCGACCTCTTCGGCAACATCGAGCCGCTGAAGTCCGGCGCCGATACGAGCCAAGTCTCGTTCGCTCTCGGCAATCCGACGACGGGCGCCACGATCTCCGCCAAGTTCTAGCGGCTGGCGTAGCGAGTACGTCGTCTCGGCCCGCTCAGTCCCGGTGTAGACGCCAGAGCCCTCGAAATTTTCACGCTGAATTTCGAGCGTCGGATTATTCCAACGTCCCGCCTGACGCAGATTGGCGTCAGCCGCGTCCTCTGCTGCGTCCGCTGCGGCGATATTGGGATCGTCCACAAGCGCACGGGCTAGCACGTCTTCTCGCGTCAACGGCGCTGTCTGCGCCTGAGCGACAGCCTCGCTGGCAAACGCCGCGATGCTTGCGACCCCCAAAAGGGCCGCGACAACATTGGTAGACAAGCAGACCTCTCCTCTGTCGCAAACACGCACAGCCCAAGGGCGTGCGAAGCGGTCGGATCAGAGGCTGGCGCGCGGAGGACGCAGTGGCGGGAAGCTCGAATGGCGTACGTCGGCTGTCGTTTCCCACCGACGCATTACTTCCGCGTATTCTGAGGGCGCGTAAGGCGCCGTCGCTTCATCGGCAGCGGCAAACTGTTGGAACGCATGCACATGGGCGTGTTCGCCATGTCCAGCATCATTTGGCTCTGGAGCAGCGCCCTCAGCGCCAAGCGCGACATCGACACTGTCGTTGTGGCTGTCGTTGTCGTGATGCCCATCCACGTCGTGGCCATGTTCACCATTCGACATCTCGATGTCGGCATGACCGTGGGAGAGCACGATTTCCCGCACCCCATGGCCGGAGCCGCCTTCATGGGCATGCGCCGGCGCCGCCGCTACGACGCCAAATTGCGCCAAAGCGACCACGAGCAGCCCACTAAGGAGTCGACGAAGCACGACCATCGGATCAGTCTTAACGCCCGTTTCTTACCGCTTCTTGAAGGCGATCATCGCGAATATGGGGCCGCGGCGAGACAAGCAAGGCGTTTCCCGCAGTACGCGGTGACGCAGCCGCCACCCTACGGCGACGGCTCTCTGCGCATCAGCAGTGTTGCCTTGGACCGCATCAACAAGGCGCCGGCATCTGGGGCGAGCCCCAAAGGGGCTCGCGCGGTAATCCGCGTGATAAGGCGCGCCTGTGCGTATTGGAGTCGGGCGCTAGTAGTCCGCAACGGGGGAGAACACCATGATCAGCCGATCGCGCTGGAGTCTTGCGGCCGCCGCCGCGCTTATGCTTGCGACACCTCTAGGCGCGTGCGCCACGTCGAGCGGGGCCGCACCATTGGTTACGTCGCAGGATGAAGCGGCGTCGGTGGCCGTCGTTGACGCATTCTCCGCCGCTCTACGCACGGGCGACGCGACGGCAGTGCAACGGCTGATGGCGCCGGACGTGATCATCGCGGAAAGCGGCGGTGTCGAGCGTTCGTTTGACGAATACGCAGGTCATCACCTGCCGGGCGACATGGCGTTCACCGCCGCCGTCGCGTTCACGCTTCAGCAGCGCGACGTCATCGTCGATGGCGATATGGCGACGGTGATTTCACGATCCGAGGTTCACGGCCAGTATCGCGACCGCCAAATCCACTCCAACTCCATGGAAACCATGGTGCTGCGGCGCACGCATGGCCAATGGCGCATCGTCCACATCCATTGGTCGTCCTCGCCGATCAGCGGAGCGTCCTAGCCTAGAACCAGGTCCGCACGCCGATGACGAAACGCGTGTCGCTGGCGTCTTCGCCATCGGCGCGCGCGTAATCGGCGGTGTCGCCAAGCTTGCTCTCGTACGAGACGCCCACATAAGGCGCGAAGGTGCGCCGGATTTCATAACGCAGGCGTAAGCCGAGCTCAGCGTCGGTCACGCCGTCGCCTATGCCCAGTTCAGGAATGTCGTCAGCGGAGAAGTTGATCTCGGCGCGCGGCTGCAAAATGAGGCGTTGCGTCAGCCGTGCGTCGTACGAGCCGCCGAGACGCCCGCTGACCTCACCCTCGTCCGACACAAAGAGCGCACCCGTCGTTTCAAACCAATAAGGTGCAACGCCTTCGAAGCCTACGACCGCATAGGCACGGTTTGGACTAGGCTCGACGTCGTAGCGGACGCCCGCCTGAAGATCGAAGTAAGGCCCAACGGCGCGCGAATAGAGCGCCTGCACTTCAGCGCGCTCTACACCATCGTCATTGACTTCGCCTTCGGTCTTAAAGACAAAGCGGTTGATGTCGCCGCCGATCCAGCCCTCACCTTCCCAACGAAACACCGCGTCGTCGCCGTTGAACTGGAATTCGGCAAGATCGACCCGCACGGTCGATACGATGGCGCCGCCATGTTCTCGGCGAAGCTGGCCGCGCGAAGCGTCCATCTCTTCGGCGCTATAAAACCGTTCGGCGGCGTGATCGCTGGGCGCATCGGGCGCAGGCTCATTGCCGACTTCAGCGGCGCTGCTGCTCATGTCCATCTGCGAATGGTCCATGGCGCCGTGATCCATCTGAGCAGGCGCGGCGTCTTGCTGTTGGGTGGCGCCGTGATCCATCTGCGAATGATCGACGGCCTCCTGCTGTGTAGCGGCTGGAGCGGGTTGAGGCGTAGCCGGCATCTCCATTGTGTGCGCCGGCGTCTGCGCTAACGCAGGCGCCGCCATCACCAAGGGCGCGGCAAAGGCGATGAACATGCGCCAGTTCATGAGCGCGTCTCATCGAGCGGGCGCACGGTTACAACGCGGAACATGCCGGCGTGCATGTGATAAAGAAGATGGCAGTGAAACGCCCAGTCGCCGGGCGCATCTGCTGTCAGATCGAACGTAACCTTGCCGCCCGGCAGCACATTGACGGTGTGCTTGCGCGGCCGTTTGTTGTCGGGCCCGGTCAACAGCTCGAAGAAGTGCCCGTGCAAGTGAATGGGGTGAGCCATCATGCTGTCATTGACGAGCGTCACGCGCACGCGCTCATCACGGCGGAACGGAATGGGGGCAACGATCTCGCTGAAGCGCTCGCCGTCGAACGACCACATGAAGCGCTCCATGTTGCCGGTCAGGTGAAGTTCCAGCGATCGCGTTGGTGTGCGCGTGTCGGGATTGGCGTCGAGCGCTTCAAGATCGGTGTAGACGAGCACGCGATGTTCGGCGTCTTCAAGGCCTTGCCCGCGATCGCCCAAACGGTCCACCGGCATCGCCGCGATCGATTGCACGCCCGGGCCCATTGTCACTTGCGGGGCATTGGCGCCGTCGCGCATCGACATGTCGCCATGGTCCATCGCGCCTTGCTGAGCTGCTTCCGGCGATCCAGGCCAGGCCATCGTCATCGATGACATGTCCATGCCCATGTCGCGCATGGTGGCGCGCGGGCGAGCGCGCAACGGCGGGATCTCCGCGCTCATGCCTGGACGCGGCGCCAAAGTCGCGCGCCCCATGCCCGAGCGATCGACGGCCTCCGCCACCAGCGTGAAGGCGCGATCCTCGCGCGGCTCGACGATGACGTCATAGGTTTCGGCGACCGAGATCTGAAACTCATCGGTCTCGACCGGCTTCACGTTCTGTCCGTCGGCCTGCACGATGGTGAGCGGCAAGCCTGGAATACGGACGTTGAAGATGGTCATCGCCGCGGCGTTGATAAAGCGAAGACGCACGCGTTCGCCGGGCTCAAAGAGCGCGGTCCAATTGTCGGCGGGACCGTGGCCGTTGATCAAGAAGGTATAGGTCGATCCGGTGACATCGGAGATGTCGGTCGGATCCATCCGCATCGCCGCCCATTCCATCTGGTCGGAAAGCGGCGGGTCGCGCCCGGAAAGCGCGCCCACAATGGTCTCGCGCTGCATATTGAAATGCCCAGGCTCTTGTTTCAGCCGCGCAAAGATCGTGTGCGGGTGAAGAAAGCTGTAGTCGGAAAGCACGATCACATGCTCGCGGTCGTAGGCGATTGGATCAACGCCCGCAGGATCGATCACGATCGGACCGTAATGGCCTTCCTGCTCCTGCAGGCCCGAATGGGAGTGATACCAATAGGTGCCCGACTGGCGGACCGGAAATTCGTAGATGAAGCTTGAGGCCGGACGAATGCCCGGAAAGCTCACGCCCGGCACGCCATCCATCTGAAACGGCAAGATAAGACCGTGCCAGTGGATCGAGGTGTCTTCATCGAGCCGGTTGTCGACGCGCAAGCGAACGTTCTGGCCTTCGCGCAAACGGATGAGCGGCCCAGGCACCGTGCCATTGATGCCGACGGCATGTCCGGCGCGGCCTTCCAAATTGAGATGCATGCGCGCGACGGTGAGCGCGATGTCTTCGCCGCTGAGCGTGGGCGAGAGCCCGTGCGCGTGGGTCTGCGCCCAGGCGGGAAAAGCGCGCGCTGCGATCACCGAGCTTGACCGCGAGCTCGTCGCACGCTCGCGCGGCCAAGAGATCGCGATGAGCGCGCTGCCCGACGATGGCGTTCGCGCCGCCCGGCTGGTGCAGCGGCTCAACCGGCTGGAAGAGCTGGGCTTGGCCGAACCGGGCCGCCCCGGCGTGTGGAGGCTCGATGCCGAGCTTGAAGAGAAACTCATCCGCCTGGGCGATCGGCGCGACCGCGAGCGCGCGACCGCGCGGCTGCTGGCGCAGGAGCAACGCGGGCTGGAACCCGAGCGCACGCGAGAACTGGAAGCGGCGCATTCGAGCCAGCGCGTCACCGGGCGCCTAATTGGCTTTGAACGTCTGGGCGAAGACGCGCGCGGGCCGCAGCTGATCGGCGTGGAAGGTATCGACGGCAGATTCTGGACCGCGCGCGTGGGTGGCCCCGAAGATCTGCGTGGCCTCACCGGCGTCGAGCGTGGCGCCATCGTCGAGATCGAACGCGCGACACCCGGCCTGAAGGCATCCGACCGCACCATTTGGGAGATCGCGCAGGAAAACGATCTGACCTACTCGGCGGCCCTGCATCGGCGAGCGCGTCCGACCGATCGCGCGAACTACATCGAGATGCATGAGCGGAGACTGGAAGCGCTGCGGCGCGACGGCGTGGTGAGCCGCGAGCGCGACGGCACGTTCTATTTACCCCACGACTACCCTACCCAGGTCGCAGTGCGCGAAGGGCGGGGCGGACGCGAAAGCGCGCGCGTGACGTTGATCGATCCGCATGCGCTTGAACGGCAGGCCGAATATCCGGGCCCGACCTGGCTAGACCGCGTCGCGGATGGCCACGCAGACAGAAGTCAGATGCGCGGCGAAGGCTTTGGCGCTGAGATCGGCAAAGCCTGGAAGCAGCGGGAAACGACATTGGAGAAACTAGGCCTGGCCGAGCGCGGACGCGACGGCTTCCAGGCGGCGCCGGGCTGGCGCGACAGCCTGACTTCGCTTGAGCAAGAAGCTTTACGCGACCGCATCGAGCGCGACACCGGGCGAGTCGCGCATTTCGCACGCGACGGCGAACGCGTGCATGGGCTTTACGCCGGGCGCATCCATCTCGCTGAACAGAGCTTCGCGCTGATCGAGCATGACCGCACCGCGACGCTTGCGCCGTGGCGGCCAGCGATGGACCGCGCGCTCAATCAATTCGTTGCAGGCCAAGTCAAAGGCATGAATTTCGACTTCAAGTACGGACGCGGCGTCGAGAAAGAGATCACCAAGGTGCTGGGGCTCGACATCGGCGGACGTGGCTAGAGTTGCGCGATGTTGCCCGGCGTTGCCGGGTGTTGGCGCCGATAGCGCGACGCGGTGACGATCTGCTCATGCGATTGCGGCGAGGTGTCGCGACTTTCGCGCGATCAACGAGTCCCATCTGATCCGCGCTCAAGCAGCGAAGATCATCAAGATGGGGCCTGTCACCTCCTGTTTCCCTGCGTTGCCACCGGGCGCGCGCGATGCGCGAATTCGCGCGATGGGTCGCGCGCATTGACGCACCAGCAACTCGGTGTTCGCCTTGTTGCGCGGAAAAGCTCGGAAAGGCAGAGCATGCAGGACGCACCGCTTAGCATTGTCAAAGATCAGGATCGACTCTATTCCCGCAAGGACGCGGCGCGCTATCTCACGGCTCTTGGACTGGAGACGGCGGCGCAGACGCTGGCGCGCAAATTTCACGAGGGCACTGGACCGCTCTGCACACACGTCGGCGAGCGCGCGATGTACCGGAAGGCGCATCTGGATGAGTACTTTGCGGCGCAGGTGTCAGCGCCGCGTCGCTCGTCGAGCGAGCCAAAGCGGCCTGCTAGGCTCGAACGATTATAGTGGCCGCAACTCACGTGTCGTCCTCGCAACGTATCTAGCTGTCGTTCTCAATATCCGCGATGTCGGCCCGCATAGAGGCAAGCTTACGCTCCAGCCGGTCCAAGTCCTCAGCGTTAGGCTCGACGACTGGCCTTCCGTCGTTTGAGGTCGCGATGTACGCAGGCAGGCGCGTTCGTCAAGGCGTCGGCCATGCGCCGAGAAAGCGGGCGCCTTGGGGAGTGCTGACTGAGCTATTCATTGGCGTGTCGGCGGCGCTTGGATTTGTCTCGAATTTGGCCGGCGCGCGCAATGCCGTGTGTGGGCTGAGCGCCATCAATCAAGCCTGCCTTGATTGGGGAATAGTGCCCTCGCAAGCGGCTGCCACCGACCCCGTCCAGCTCACCGCCGAAGCACGCCAGCGCCTGCTCAATGGCGTCGTCGGAGAGTGGGGTCGCCAAGATCGCGGCTGCACCGATGTGGTGCGGTACAGCGTTGCACGCGGCGATGACGGCTTTGACCGCATCACTGCCGCCGGCGTGGGATTCGAGAGCGTCAGCCAAGTGGTCGCCGCCGAAAACGGCGTCATCGTTGCGCGCGATACATCGCCGTCGGAATCGGGCACGCGCGAGCAATGGGAATTTCGCCCAAACGGCGACCGTCTCACGCTTTACGACAAGGACGGTGTGGCGACGACGCTAGTGCGTTGCGTGGTGAGTGACTGAAATCGCCCAACGGCAAACTCACCGCTTCAAGCGAACACCAACTCCACCGTCCTTATTTGACTTCGACTCCAGGAAGATCACACCCGCGCCCTCAAGCACACGGCGCACCGCCTCAACATTGGCCTCTGTACTTCCCGCAGGCCCGCGAGCGCCTTCCATCCTGCGAATGGTTAGGACTGAGAGCTTCGTTTTTTCAGCCAGCTTCGCCTGGCTCCAATCCACGAGCGCGCGCGCCGCCCTCAATTGTCCAGCTGTAAGTTCCATTTTCGCACTTATGTTCTATTTAGATTGACGGCGACTCGGCTGCCTGTTAGCTTTTCGATCATTATAGATGAAAAGGGTTAGAAATGTCCCGACGACCGCCTCCGGCGGCGAACGCGAGCGTGCGCCCGGTCGCCCCAACGCGCCGCCTTGTCCTTGGCGCTGCCGCCACGCCACTAGTGGTGGGAGGCCCAACCGATCCAGCCGCATCGGCGTGCGAGATATGGTTCGGACGTCACGCCGAGCACGAGCGGCTGGGCAAACGCTGGCAGCAGATCGAGAACCGGCTGTTCAAGGACCACAACTGGCCGCGTCTCACGCGCGCGCAGCGCAAGCGTTTCCGCGAGAAGCATGAGATGGACGACCTCTACGATCGCATGGACGCGCTGCACGGCGAGAACGAGACACTGCTCGCCTCGTTGCCCGCGATTGTCGCGACATCCGACGCCGGCATCTGCGGCAAGCTCGCAGTGGCGGCGCTTGTGGTGTGCCCGGAGGATCACCCCGAAGCACACGAGTTGATCTCGAGCGTCTTGCGCGACTATCGCGCGCTGCACGGCGCGTGAGTGATGGACTTGGGTTCGTTTCTCGCGTTCGCGCTGATGCTCTCTCTCGCAGTCGTCGCCCTGCGCATTCTGTGGCTTTGGCTGCTTGCGCTGCTGGTGCTCGGACCGCCAGCTTTCTCGGGCGCCGCCGCTGGGCATTTCATCGGCAGCGCGCTCAACAGCGTCGCCGCTGGCATGGCGGTCGCGGTCATCGTGGCCGGCCTTCTCACTGACCTATCCCGCAGCGCCTTGCGCCGAGCGCGGGAGGCGCGCTGATGGCGCGATTGTCCCGCCGCAAGGTTGTCGCCGGTATGGGGTCAGTGCCGCTTCTGACGCAAGCGAAGCTGGCGAAGGCGGAGGCTGATCCGGTTCTCCTCCTGTGCGCGCACTATGCTGACCTCTTGCGCCGTCAGGAAGCGCTGATGCGGCGCTGGGGCGACCGCGAGGCGTGGTTGGCGAAGCACCGCAACTGGTTTTCGCTGAGCAAGGAAGCCCAGAGAGCGCTGCCGGAGGCGCAAGGGCTCTACGCCATCGATGAGGAATATGACCGCTGCACGCGCGAGGGCGTGCGGGTGATGCGGCGGCTGCGCTCCGTGCCCGCGCTCACGGTGGAGGGCGCGGCTGCAAAGCTCAGCGTCGTGGCAGGCGCGATGGAGCCGGACGACTACCCGAGCGCGCACCGTGTACTCACGAGCGCGATCGGCGATCTGCGCGCGCTGGCGCGGCGATCCGCGTGACATGGCAGAGTGGCGCGCGTCGGGGCGCGTCTGCGCCATACGGCGCGTCGCGCACGGATTGCACCTGGTGCTCAAATGTCGATACGTGGAGCTGTTTGACAGGCGCCATCTCGATCTCTGTTTCGCGCCATGCCTTTGCAAACACGACGCGCTGAGCCTGCGGTTGGAGCGCGCACTGAGGGTTCACGATGCCGTGGCTCTGAGCGGGCGCATCGAGCGTTGCGAACGGCCGATTCATCCGTTGATCGCGCACGATTGGAATTTGATCGTGACTCGCGCGTCCGCGCCTCTGCTGCTCAATCTATTGCACCGGCTTTGGCGACCAGCCGGCGGCGCTGCCGTCGAAAGCACACAATGAGACTCGCCTCGTTTGTACATGCTTGAGCTGCCAACCCTAATTCACATCAGGCACTTCACCTCGCAGCAAGTATGATGCGCACCGCTTGGCCGACATGCTGAGTGATTTGATAGTCAGACAGCGCGTAGTCGTCCTCAAGCGTGGCGCGATATTGGTGAGGACCACGCACCAATGCGAAGAAGGCAAGCGCCGACGCGTTGCAATCCTCGAAGCTCAAGCGCTCGGCCGCAGCTCGCACGCGGAGATAGTCGGCGACGATTTCAGCCACGCGATTGGGTCCCACTCTGAGACATTCTTTCGCCGCTGCAGGGAACTCGCAGCTTGCCGCGCAGATCATTCTGAAGAAGCGCCGTGACTCCGGCGCCATGGCCCGGCGAAGATAGTGCTCGCCGATGCGCTGCAGGCCCTCCCGCAGATCGAGTGAAGGGTCGGCAACTGGACATAACGCGCCAGCGAAACGGGCATTGCACTCCTCAAGAACGGCTACGAACAACCCCTCCTTGCTGCCGAACTGGGAATACAAGGTCGCCAGCGAGCCGCCGACCTCGCGCACG
This sequence comes from Hyphomonadaceae bacterium, assembly GCA_050184605.1. Lineage (GTDB taxonomy): Bacteria > Pseudomonadota > Alphaproteobacteria > Caulobacterales > Aquidulcibacteraceae > Vitreimonas. Next base: position 1,049,290 of record JBFXAE010000001.1, read on the forward strand.
ATGTCGTTGACATTGACGCCTGCGTAGCCGCGCTCGCAAAACGCGTTCAGCGCAGCTTCTAGGAAAGAGCGTCGCCGCGCGATGCCGCGGTCGAACGCAATTCGAGGGGATGCAGGCGCTTGGGTCGGCATGTGCGCATCCATTTAGGAATTGACTTACCACAGAAGCCATTGATGCGGCTAGTCGATGCCCTCTCAGCCGTTAGGGGTGGTCGACACAGCACTGTACAGTGCTGCGATGGCAATTAAGTGAGCGCCGACGGCGCGCACGTGGGCCCGGCGCGCAAGACTGGCCTGCCGCTGGGCGTCGATGACGCCGAGCAGCGTGCCCGCGCCAGTTTCATAGGCCCGCCGGCTCAAACGCAGATTTTCTTCTGCCAACACGAGACTTTGCCGGAGAAGGTCACGTTGCTCGGCCGCCAAGGCGACCTCAACATAAGCGTCCATCACCTGGCCGAAAGCGCGCAGCACTGTCGCTCGATAGCGCGCGTCGGCGCGACGCGCTTCCGCCTCGGCGCGGAGAACTTCGGCGCGAAGCGCGCCGCCGTTGAAAATAGGCAAGCGGATGGTTGGCCCCAGACTCCAACCCGCCGATGAATATTGAAACAGAGTGTCCGGGCTGAGCGAGGTCTGAGTATAGTCACCGGAAAGACGGATCTGCGGATAGAGATCGGCCACGCGCACGCCAATGTCGGCGGTCGCGGCGTGAAGTGCGGCTTCCGCCGCAAGAATGTCAGGCCGTCCACGCAGGAGCGCCGAAGGCACGGTTTGCGGCGTGAGCGGCGCCTCGAAGTCATCCAAGGCGAACACAACTGGCGCGACAACTCCCGGCGTTCGCCCAACGAGGATAGAAAGTTGTGTCTGCGCTCCCGCAAGGCGGCTGCGCACTCGTGGAATTTCGGATGCATCCTGCGCAAGTTGACTTTGCGCTCGGATGCGGTCGAGGTTGGCGACAGCTCCCGCCGCCAGCGCTCGCTCCACAAGATCGAGCGTCTGTGCATCGTCTTCAACGATGCGCTCGATCGCCTCTAATTCAGCGCGCGCGACGGCGATTTCGATCGCCGTCGCCGTGATATCCGCCGAAAGCGTAAGCCGAGCGGCATGATTGCGGAAAAACTCGGCTTCAAGCCGCGCAACGGCGGACTCGCGCGTGCGGCGCTGCCCGCCGAAGAGATCAAGGTCGTAACTCACGCCGAGGCCGGCCGTGTAGCGCGACACCTCCACGGTCGGGAACCCTTCAAAGCCAAAGGCGGCGGCGTTGACACGGGCGCGCTCACCGCCTGTCACAGCATCAATCCTTGGGAAGGCGCCCCCAAACGCCGCGTCGCGCGCGGCATGCGCCGAATCGAGAGCTGCATCGGCCTCTGCGACCGATGGATTGTTGCGCAGGGCTTCGTCCACCAATGCGTCGAGCTGCGAAGCCCCAAACGCACTCCACCAGCGCTCAGTGACGTGCGCCTCGTCGCCCGTTGTTCCTGCTTCAGGAAAGTGCGGAGGAGTCTCCACCTGCAACGGCGCAAACTGGGGGCCAACCGATGCGCATCCTGAAAGAGCTGTCGTCGTAACCAGCAGCAGCCAAGACGCTGTCTTACTCCAACGCATGCGAGGCTCCCGATGACGGCGCCCTGCGCAAAGGGCGCATGTAGAAAGCTCTAGGCATGCAGCTGCCAAGCGAAACCGCCGACATTACAGCCGATCGGCTTCCGGCGTTAGTCCATTGCATGGACGCCTCCGGACTGCGGAACTCCGCGCACCGGCCGCATCAGAAACGCGAGCGGGGTGGCCACGATCGTCAAGATCATGATGAGGTGAAAATCGCTGACGTACGACACCATCGCCGCTTGACGCGCCACCTCGGGAACCCAAGCGAGCATCTCTTCCAGGCCACCCGCCGGTTGCACACTGTTCAACACCGGATTGTCCGGCCGAACGTTCTGGATGAGCTCGGAATAGGAGGCCTGCATGTTGATCAAGAACAGCGCCTGCATCACGGAGATCCCAACGGACGAGCCGATGTTACGGACGAGCGTGGTGAGCGATGCGCCCTCGGTGCGGAGTTCCCCCGGCACAGTGGCGAACGCAAGTGTGTTGGAAGGTATGAAGACGAGCCCCAGTCCGAATCCTTGAATGACGCTCGAGACGACAATGAGGGTCTCATCCATCTGCAGGCTGAAGAGGGTCATCTGCCATGCGGCCAGCGCGTTCAACGCAAAACCCATCGCCATAATGATGCGCGGGTCCACCAGCACAACGAGCCTGGCGACGACAATCATGCTGACGAACATGCCAATGCCGCGCGGCATAGTGATGAGCCCAGCTTCGATCACCGGATAGCCCATGAGATTCTGCATAAGCGGAGGAAGCAACGCCAACGACGCATACATGAGCATGCCGATGACGAAACTCGCCATAGCGCCCATCACGAAGTTGGCGTCGGACAGAAGCCGCCTGTCAAAGAACGGATGCTTGGCAGTCAACGTGTGCAGCGCGAAGACATAAAGGCCGCTGCATGCAAGCACGGCCTGGATTCGGATTTCCCAGGATTGAAACCAATCCTCTCCGGGCCCGCGATCGAGCATGAGTTGCAAGGCCGCAATAAAAATCGACAGCGCGGCGAACCCGAGAAAGTCGAATCGTGGCGGCTTCAGCAGCGGCGCTTTTGGAAGAAAAGCGAACACCCCCAGAAACGCAAGCACGCCCACTGGCAGATTGATCAGGAACACCCACCGCCAGTTCAGGGTCTCCGTGATCAAACCACCGAGCGCGGGACCGATGATTGGACCCAGCATGATCCCGGCGCCGAAGACAGCCATCGCCTGCGCATGGCGTTCCGGCGGATTGATGTCGAACAGGATCGCCTGCGAGACCGGAATGAAGGCGGCCCCGCCGATGCCCTGCAGAACCCGAAACAGAATCATCTGCTCCAGGTTTTGAGCTAGACCACAAGCAACCGAGGCAAGTGTGAACATCACAATAGACGCGAGCATGAGACGTCGGCGCCCCATGCGGATAGCCACCCAACCAACAAGAGGGGTCGCGAGCGCTTGCGCCACAATGAAGGATGTCAGCACCCACGTGATCTGATCGAGTCCAGCCGAGAGCCCCCCCTGCATGTGCGGCAACGCCACGTTCGCGATGGTGCTATCGATCATGAACATCGCGCTGGCGAGCATGATCGAAATTGTCAGCGGGAGGCGCTGAATATTGCCGTGTGCCGAAGCCTCCGCCACGATCACCGCCCCCGCAAACGATCCGGGGTCGAACGGGTGTCGACACGGACATGCGCGCTGAGGCCCGCGCGCAGAATCAGGTCTTCGGGCGCGTCGACAAATTCAAGCCGCACGGGCACGCGCTGGGTGACCTTGACCCAATTGCCGGTCGCGTTCTGGGCAGGCAGTGGCGAAAACACAGCGCCCGTGCCAGGGCTGAAGCTGGCGACGCGCGCTTCGAAGTGCCGACCTCCAAATGTGTCGATCCGGATGCGCGCCAGTTGGCCAGGTTGCATGTTTCGAATCTGGCTTTCCTTGAAATTCGCTTCGACCCAAGGCGTGCCGCCAATCAACCAGAACAGCGGCTGGCCCGCATTGACGAACGTTCCCACCTGGACTTGGTCCACTCGGGTTACGATCCCGTCCTGCGGCGCGATGACTTCGGTGTAGGAAAGCGCCAGCCGCGCGCGCTCAAGGCGCGCCGCGGCTTCCCGCACGGCGGCGTGTTCTTCTACGTCCACGTTGGCGTTGCCGCCAAGCGCGGCGAGAGACGCCGCGAGCGCTTGCTCGGAAGCTGACTCTTGTGCCTGCGCCTGGTCGAGTGCATTCGTTGCCCGATCAACATCCTGTCGCGACGCTATTCCCTCACGTCCCAATTCTTCGGCGCGGCGCAATTCGCTAAGCGCGAACGAGAGCGCTTCGCGCCGGGCTCCGACGTTCGCCAGCTGCGCGCGATAATCCGCGCGAAGCGACAATACTCTTGCCCGCGCCGTGGCGAGCGCGGCTTCGAACTGAGCCACATCAGCGGCGGGATTGGCGCGGTCCAGCCGGAACAAGACTTGGCCGGCGCGCACTCGCTCGTTTTCCGCTACGAGCATTTCCACAACGCGGCCGGTGACGCTCGTGCTGATCGGCACGCGCGCTGCTTGGACATAGGCGTTGTCGGTTTCCTGGAAACGCCCTGCCGTCAGCATCATCACAAGCAACACAATGAGCGCCGTCGCCGGCACGCCATACATGACGATCAGCCGGGTCCTACCGACTAATCGCGCCCGCAACCGCGCAATCAGGTTTGGCGCCGCCTCTTCGGCGTCCGCTGGCGCTTGGGCGTCCATCACGATGCCTCCGCGGACTCGCTGATCATGATCGCCGCCCGTTCGCGCAAGCGGTCGACCAGACCACGCAACGCTTCGATCTCGTCATCGGAGAAGGCGACGCTGAGTTCATCTTCAAACTCACGCACAATGTTGAGCAACGGGCCGACTTCAGCGCGCATGCGCGCTGACAAAAACACCCGCCTGCGGCGCGCGTCCGACTTATCGTCTCGCCGCTCGATGTGGCCACTCGCTTCGAGTTGATCCAGAATTTGGCCGACGCCGGCCCGCGTCAGTTCGAGAAGTTGAGCCAATTCGGTCTGACTGAGCCCATCCTGTCGATACAGGTAAGCAAGCACGCGCCAACTTGATCCGCGCAAACCTGCCACTCGCATGCGTCGGTCAAACGCCCCGCGCATAAGCCGGGTGGCTTCGGCAATCGCAAAACCCAATCCCGCCCAACGCGTCTCCACCAACTCGGCCTCAGTTAGGGCGCGCATGCGCATGATCTTGCCTCCCCGTTACGAACTCTGTAAAGCCCTTTACTATAATCTGATTTCCAAAAGAAGCTTTTAACGCCGATGGTCCCTGAAAATGTTCGCTTCGCCGGTGCAGAAGGCGTTGAGCTGCTCGGCGACTGTCGGGGGAGTGGAGCACGCGGAACGGTCCTGCTCGCCCACGGCGCAGGCCAAACGCGCCACGCCTGGGCTGGCGCTGCGATGCGCCTTGCCGGACAGGACTGGCGAGTCGTTTCACTGGACTTACGGGGGCATGGGGAGAGCGGCTGGTCCGCGAGCGGGAATTATCGCCTCGGTGCATTCGCGAATGATCTCGCGACAGTCGGCAAAGCCCTCACTACGAACACACGGCGCCCGCACCTCGTGGGCGCATCGCTCGGCGGCTTGGCTGGGCTCATGGTCGAGACCCATGTGGCGCCAGGTGTTTTCGCGTCTCTCACACTTGTCGACATAGTCCCGCAGATGGACGCGAGCGGCGTAGAACGGATCATGTCATTCATGGCCGAGCATGCCGATGACGGATTTTCCAGCGTCGAGCAGGCGAGCGCATTGATATCCGCCTATCTGCCGCATCGGCCGAAGCCTCGGGACCTCAGCGGCCTATCGAAAAACCTCCGCCTAGGCGCAGATGGACGTTATCGTTGGCATTGGGACCCACGATTCGTCGCAAGCGTTCGCGAAACACGACAGCAGCACAATCTCGCAGAATTTGAACAGAGACTGACGGAGCTGACACTTCCGCTGCACCTCGTCAGAGGACGCATGAGCGAACTCGTGCCCGAGCACGCCGTGCGGTCCTTCCTGGCGGCCGCGCCCAGCGCGCACTTCAGCGACATTGCAGACGCGGGCCATATGGTTGCCGGAGATCGAAACGACGCCTTCTGCGAAGCCGTGGCGGACTTTCTGTCACGGCTTGATGACGGGCACTAATCGCCCCTTGCGTCGCCCTTGCGCGCAACGCCTGGAAGCGCCCCAAGGTGATAACGCAAGCGATCAACCAGCTTAGCCAGTATCGCCAAATCTTTCTCGTTGAGGGTTTCGAAGCACTCGGCCTCAATTGCGCGTGACGCGAGCATGAGTTCTTCCACCTTCGTGTGCGATTGCGGACTGAGGTAGACCCCCCAGGAGCGGCGATCAGAGGGGTCGGGACGACGTTCTACGAAGCCGCTCGCTTCCAGCCGATCGATCATCTCGCCAATGGCGGGTCGGCTGACTTCCAAAAGATCCGCCAGTCTGGTCTGCGTCAATCCGTCTTCGCGATAGAGATAGGCGAGCACGCGCCAACTGGCGCCGCTCAACCCCTTCCCGCTTAAGCGTGCATCGTAGATTGTTCGCAGCAGGCGCGTCACGTCCGCCAGCGCAAAACCCAACAAAGCCTGTGGCGACAATGCCTCATGCTCGAAAACGCGCGCCTTGCCGCCGGGTCTAGGACTTGCCGGGCGTCGCGACATATGTAAACTGCCTCATTGTAAAGACCTTTAATAACCTCGGACGCAGGCGCGAACCGAGGACGAGGGGGGATTGTCATGAGAACAAAGTCAACACTCGCGCTCCTATCAGGCGTGTCGCTCGCTGCTTTCGGGGCGTTCAGCCCAGCTTTCGCACAAGAAGAGCCAGAGGCGTCCGACGAAATCGTCGTCACCGCGACGGGCCGCACCGCAGCCCTCCAAGACGTTCCACTCGGCGTCACGGCAGTCAGCGGCGAACAGCTCACAAATGCCGGCGTCCAAGACCTGCGCGATGTCACTCAACTCGCGCCATCGTTTCAGCTCGGCACGGGCCAATCAATCGCTGCAAGCACGGCGCGCATCCGTGGCATCGGCACCGGAGGCGACAATGTCGGTTTCGAGTCGGCCGTGGGCATCTTTATCGACGGCGTTTATCGCGCACGCGCGGGCGCGGCGCTTGCCGACCTGCCAGACGTGGAGCGCATTGAGGTGCTGCGGGGACCGCAAGGGACTTTGTTCGGACGAAACACGTCCGCCGGTGCGATCAGCGTAGTCTCAGCGGGCCCCGACCACGAGCCAGGCATGTACATCGAAGGCATGTTCGGCCTTGACGATTTGGAAGAGGCTGGGCTGCGCACGGGCGTCAACATCCCCGTAAATGATAGCCTGGCGTTCCGGCTGGATGGCGCGATCAGGGCACGTTCGGGTTATATCACGGACCTAATTTCGGGCGACGACCTCAACACGCGCGACCGCTGGACGGCGCGGGGGCAAATGGAATGGGATATCAGTCCAGACGCAACGTTGCGGGTCATCATTGACGCCTCCGAAGCAGACGAGGTCTGCTGCGGTGTGACGCCGTTCATCTATGGCTCCACTCAAGCGGCGGTGACCGCAATCGTCGGGCCTGCGGGTACACCCGCGATCAATCCCGAGGGACGTTTCATGACGGTGACGGGCGCTTTGCCAGGTCTGCCGTCATTGGGCCCAGGCTTGCCCGCTCAACCGCAGACAAATGCGCGCGATCTCTCGGACGTCACCGAGGATTTGGGTTTCTCCGCCCAACTCGATTGGGACATTGGCGGCGTGAACCTGACTTCAATCACGGCGTATCGCGACTGGCAGCAAACGCGCGGTCAAGATATCGACTTCAACCTCATCGACATAGCCTACCGTGACGGCGTCGAAGTGGGCGTCGAGAATTTTACCCAAGAGTTCCGGCTGCAGGGTGAAGCCGGACGTCTCAACTGGCTCGCCGGCGTCTTCTACTCCGATGAAACCGTCACCAACAACGACCGCATTCGCATTGGCGCCCACGCAAACCTTTACGCAAACGCTTTGGCGCAAGGCGGTACGGCGCCGCTTGCCGCTATTGGCGGCCCGGCGGCCGGTTGCCAATTGTTCGACTCCGGCGCGCCGAACGCTGAGCCGGACTCAATCCCATCGTTCTTCTATTGCGTTAGCGACAATCCCGCGACGCCCCTCGTGTTCGATCCCAACCCGGCGCTCGCCAGCTTCTATTTGCAAGGCAACGTGGCAGGGGCAGGCCAGCAACGCGATGACTGGCAGGCCGACACCCAGAGTTGGTCGGTTTTCACGCACAATGAAATCAATTTGAGCGATCAACTCGTGTTGACGCTCGGTGGCCGCTACACGTCTGAGACGAAAGATGTCACGGCCGATCTCTTCTCCGTGTCGCCGGCGTGCGATGCACTCCGCGCCATTGAAATTGGCACCGACCCCTTCTTCGGCGGCGCCGCCGACGGCGTGGGCTTCATTGAGATACTTCAATCCACCGCCAGCGCGGGCGGATTGATGAACATAGCGTGCAGCCCTGCGGTCAATCCGATGGGCAATGGGCATTGGGAAGGTTCATCCGAGGAGAATGAATTTAGCGGCACCGCCTCGCTCGCATATCACCTCTCAGACGACCTGATGCTCTATGGCGGCTATTCTCGCGGCTACAAGGCGGGCGGCTATAATCTGGACCGCCAGGGCATGGCGCTGCGTCCCGACACGACCAGCGCAGCGACGTTGAACATCGAGCAGACCCACTTCGATCCCGAGTTCACAGACGCCTACGAGATCGGATTGAAATCTACCGTCCTTGGCGGCACGACGACGCTCAACCTCTCCGCCTTCTACCAGCAGATCCACGACTATCAGCTCAACGCGTTCAACGGCTTCAACTTCATCACGCGCAACGTGCCAGAGGTCGTCTCGCAAGGCGTGGAATTGGAAATGTCGTCGAGCCCGATGGAGGGCCTCACGATCAGTGGCGGCGTGAGTTACATCGACGCGTTCTTCGACAGCGAAGTTCGCTTCAATCCACTGACGGCGGGCTTGGGCGCCAGCGATCCGAACGCCGTATTCGCCGGTGACCCGCTCGCGCTCTCGCCAGAATGGACGGCTACTGCGGCGATCGCCTATGAGATGCCTTTGAGCGGCGACATGCGCGCGCTGTTCTACCTGGATGGCCGCTGGAATAGCGAGTATCGGACGCAAACGCTTGGCCGTGATCCGCTGGGTCGGACGGACAACGAAGCCTACGCGACGTTCAACGGCCGGATTGGCATCGGGCCTCAGGACGAACGCTGGTCAGTGGAATTCTGGGGCCGCAACCTGACCGACGAATTCTACTACGTGGGCGCCTTCCAGGCGACGCTGCAAAACACCTACGTCATCTATCCTAGCGAACCACAAACGTACGGGGTGACCCTTCGGGCTCGCTATTGATTTTTCGAGCTTGGGCGGTTCCGTCAGACGGAGCCGCCCAAAACGGCGCGGTCGTGCCCTCCCAGGCCGCTGCGTTCGCTTCAAAGCCCCGGTTCCTTTGTGGACCGGGGTCTTTTTTTTACAGGTTCTGGCCAAGCGCGCTGTCGGTCAAGAGCGGCGACGCGGAAGAGGCTCGAAAGTGACCGGCTCGCGCGCTCGGCGTGCTAATCCGGTCACGGTCCAACAGGCCCCCGACAAGGCACCAGAATTCGTGTCAACAATTCACGGTCCAACGCGCCACGCGCCATTGTGGCAGTTGATTGCGGCGCGTGAACCGGAGCCATGAAGCGACAATTGTCCCTTCACCACGCAGTGACCACCGCCAGTTAGATGTTGCCCGTGGCGGCGCGGGCCCCGCGCCGCCAAATGCGAACTGGCGCCGGTCGCGCACAACTGACATTTGACCATGACTGGCGCGTCCGTGCCCCTGCTGTTCCTATTGGCACCAGCCTTGACGACCGGCCAGCAGCAGGGACTGATCACTTGGCGCCCGTGTCGTTCGCGGGAAACGGAAGATCGTCGTTCGATACAGGCTGAAGAGGGTCGCTCGACGATTGACGCGGCGCACTGCATTGCTGGCGCAGATAGTCGATGAGGTCGCCTTCCTTGTACATGGCGCGACGCCTGCCGGCGGCGTCGACCGCAGGGCCCGGGTGTGACCGTGCCAGTGGCCTAATTGCCAATACGAAGATCGGCCCCCTTGGCCCTCTCTCATAAGGCGGGGCCCGCGCGCTTCAACTTCGCCTTCCAGGCGTCAATCTCTTCCTGACGCCACGCCACGGCACGCTTTCCAATTCTCACCGGTGCCGGAAACCGGCCCTCGCTGATGGCCGCGTAAATTGACGATCTGCACAACGCAGTTTCGCGCATCACGTCAGGGAGCCTCATCAGCATATCGAACCTCGCTCCCCACTCTCATTCAGACATTGGGGGGCGTCACGACCTCGCGTGCTTTCATTCGCTTCCAGGTTCTTCCGCGTTCTTCCATCAAGGTGTAACGTCATCCTCTGGTGCGGCGGCGCCTGTGGCCACGAAGCTCGAAGACGGCAAATTGACGGCACGAGTTCGAGGCACTAGGCAAAGTAACGCACCAAAACAGGTCGTTAGCGGGTCTGTTCGATTCCGGCCCCAGCACCACTCCCTGCCCACCCTTAATTTAGCAGATCCATCGGCTTCGCCGTCTCATCGCGCCCGGCACTCTGCTCGGTCGTACGCGTATCGCCATAGACGAACACCAGGCACCGGATCGGTGCGGCAACGGCGGCGATCGGATTATCGGCCCCGATCGGGACCGCCACCAGCGAGAGCGCTGACAAACCACTCGGACGAGGGGCCAAAACCTCCACGCTATTGCGAAACTTCGTCGACCAATCATCACCGATCACGCGCTTCAGCGCAGCGTCGAGCGTGTGCTGCAGATCACCCTCGCGCAGCGTTAGGCGACCGCCTCGCAACGCGAGCCCATCGTCGCTTTCCAACAAACGTTCCGCGGCTTCGTTGCAGCGAACGACGGTGGCGGACTGATCGAGTGAGAACACCGGCGTGTTGAGGGCGCTAAAATCCATATCCTGCTCGAAACTTGTGAGGCCCTTGGGCGCATCGAGCAAAAGGCCTAGCGCGCAGCGCATATGCGGCAGGAGCGTCACCATCGCTTGCGCGTCTTCAGCATCAAACGGCTTTGATGACGCTCGCCGGAAAAGGTTGAGGCAAACCGGCCGCATATTGTCTTGAGCGGTACGGACAATCGCGAACATGCCGCTCGTGATGCCTAGCGGCGCCATGATGCCTTGCCAATATTCGTTGGTCTCTTGCTCCTGCGCAGGCATGAGCTCTTCCAGCGTGAACACACCGGGCGCACGCCCCGTCGCCACAGCCCGGGAGGTGAATTCCGGCCGCATGAGCAAATCAGGCCGCGCCAGCACCGGCGTGAAATCCATTCTGTAGGCCATGAGCGGAACCGGCGCACATCCAGGCAGAGGCGGCGCTGTGAGCAGCGCCATGTCAGCGCCCCGCCAATCGGCGATGCGGCCAACCAGATCCTGCAACCCAGCAGGGTTCTTGATCAGCGCGTAAATCTCATCGATCAGCGCAACGAGGCGATCATCCATTCTCGTGAGGCCCAGGCGCCGAACAGCAAGTTGCTCCACGCCTTAGCATCGCACGCAGTCAGCTCACCGTCAGCCATCGAATCTGCAAGGAAGCGGCGCGCTTGTGCGTATGCGGGGGCGACCTACTGCGTCCGGGCCGTGGCCCGTGACGCCGCCTCTACCTCAGCCACCCGCGCGCTGATTTGCGCCAGCGCGTTACCGTTGATGTCGTGGGCATAGGTGAACTCGCCGAACGGTCCGCGCGCCGCGAAAGGCACCACCACGCCCCCGCGCGGTGAACGCGGCGCCAGGCGTGCGTCGAGGCGCCGGTTCGGCAGATCAATCACCGCGACGCCGGGGATGCGCAAATCCGTTGTGTTGAAGGAGAGTGAGTCCGAGGCGAGCACGCCGTCAGCGATTGCGAATGTCGCTGAGAAGCCTTGAAACGGCGTCCGCGCTTCCGGCGCTATGAGTTCGCCGCGCAACGCGTTGCGGATGGTCGTGGCCACGCCGCCGAGATCGACGCCATGCAACATGCCGGACACAACCTCCATGTGCGCATACCCGTCGGCGCTATTGATCATCTGGCTTTGCGTCAGCCCCTGCACCCTCACATTCAAAGAAAGCTCCGCGCGCCCTTCGATGCCGTCATAATTGATGGCGTCGGTGAGGAAGCGGCGTGCGTCCAGATTTGTGAACGCCAAATCCTGCGCCATGCGCGTCTCCGGCTGACGTGCATCAATCTCGAAACGCCCCCGGCCCGAGCCGCCATAGAGCGACACGTTGTGAACGGTCGCCGCCATGAAGCCGTCATTGAGCACGAGGTTCACACGGCTTGCATCGATCCGCATGTGTTGGATCAGCACCGCACGGGTGACGAGTTCCAGATCCGCGTTGATCGCACGCAGACCCGCAAAATCGATCGGCGTCTCACTCGGCGCTTCGCGCACATCAATCGCGCGAGGCGCGGCTTCCACGGTGGCGATCTCCGCTGTCGCTTGCGCTTGCCCTGCGTCCGGCATGGCGGCGGCGACTTCCGCCTGCTCTTCAGTCACCGGCGGCGGCGCTTGGCCTGAAATGTAGGGGTTCAGATCGAAATCAAACAGTTCGAGGCGCCCGCTCAGATAGGGCTTATCGCGTAGTTCCGAGAGCACGAAATCTCCGCGTCCACGCACTTGATCGACAGCGAAACCTGCGTTCGAAAAGCTATACGCGCCGCCGCCGACAGTGAGGCGTCCGGTGACCGCGAATTGTTCGAGCCCCACCGCGTTTTGCAGTGGCGTGCCGCTCCATGCCGCGAGTTGGCGCAAGCTGGGGCCCGAGGCGCGCACCGTTCCGGCAAGCTCGCCCGATGTCGCGACCGTCTGACCACGGAATTCCGCCGTAAGCAGCTCGCTCTCGATGTTGAGGACAAGTTGCGTGAGTTCGCCGCGAACGGCCGCGCCAGGACGCGCGATGCTCGCGTCGATTTCGACTTCGCGATCATTGTAGAGAACCGATCCGCGCGCTCGCATGGGGTCTTCCAGACCGGTCAGCGCGGTAGTGATGTCGACATCGCCGGCCACCCAGCCGGCGCCCTGGCGCGCATCGAAGAAGCTCACTTCTCCATCGTTTATACGCACGCTGCGCAGGCTTGTGCGCTGCACTTCGACTGGACCTTCCGGCGGCGGCGTGGTCGGCGGCGGCGCGGTGCTCGGCGTGGGGCGCAGGAGCCAATTTGGCTGACCTTCGGCGTCGACTTCAAGCGCTACACGCGGGCGCTGGAACACCAGGCGGCGCACGTTCACCTGCCGGTCAAGAAGCGGGCGGAGTTCGACGCCAATGTCGATTTCGTCTGCCGCGATAAACGCCGGCGCGCGCCCGCCCTCGACATTGGCCAACGTCACGTCCTGGGCCTTGAGACCCAGCACCGGCCAATAGCTAACACCAACGGCGCCATTTATGGTGAGGTCCCGGCCTGTAGCGGCTTCCACATTGCGCTCGATCTCGCCCCGCACGTCCAGCCGGAGCACGAGATAGGTCAACAGCCCCGCGCCCATGATCAGGAGCGCCACGAGGCTCCCCACCACGATCATCGCTATCCGCTTCCAGCTCATGCGGCATCCCCACCGTTTGGCCGCACCCTAGCTGCTGGCGGATCGGCCCGGAATAGCTATCTAGGGGGCCATGACCCAGCCAGTTCCCGTTACCGTGCTCACAGGCTTCCTGGGCGCGGGCAAGACCACCCTTTTGAACCGCATCCTGACCGAGCAACACGGCAAAAAGTACGCCGTCATTGTGAACGAGTTCGGCGAAATCGGGATCGACAATGACTTGATCGTCGACGCCGACGAGGAAGTGTTCGAAATGAACAATGGCTGCGTCTGCTGCACCGTGCGCGGCGATCTGATCCGCATCATTGAAGGTTTGATGAAGCGTAAGGGCGGCTTTGACGCCATCCTTGTGGAGACAACCGGCTTGGCGAAGCCCGCTCCGGTTGCGCAAACCTTCTTCGTGGACGCCGACGTGCGCGCCAAAACCAAGCTCGACGCGATCGTCACCGTCGTTGATGCGAAGCACGTCCTTGAGCAGCTGAAGAACAATGAGGAAGCGGGCGAGCAGATCGCGTTTGCGGACGTAATCCTTCTCAACAAAGTCGATCTCGTCTCGAAGGACGAACTCGCGGCGGTCGAACGCGCCATCCGTCAGGTTAACGCGACAGCGCTCCTGCACAAAATGCAGCGCGGCGATATTGCGCTCGATAAGATCATGGGCCTCGGCGCCTTCGAACTCGATCGCGTCACCGAAATCGATCCGCACTTCCTTCCGGATCACGATTGCGACGATGCCTGCGCACATCACGATCACGACCACCACGGCCACGATCATCACCACCACGAACATGACCACGATCACGTCTCGGCCAGCGGCATTACCAGCGTTTCGCTCTCCACCGAGAAATTGATCAACCCAGAGAAGCTGCTGCCTTGGCTGAACGAAATCACCCAAGCGCGCGGCCCGGATATTCTCCGCCTCAAAGGCATTTTCGCGTTCCCGGATGAACCGAAGCGCTTCGTCGTACAGGGCGTCCATATGATCGTTGAAGGCGACACCCAGCGCGACTGGAAAGAGGGCGAAAAGCGCATCTCGCGCCTGGTCTTCATCGGCAAGAACCTCGATCGCGCCGAACTGGAGACCGCCTTCGCGGCGTGCGCGGCGTGACAGCGCAAGTCTACGAAAACGGCCGCCGCCTGGCGATCGGCCCGGGCGCAACGTCGGTCCACTGGATCGGCGGCGAAGCGCTATTTTCGCTGAGCGATGGCAGCGTGTTCGCGGCGGCGCGTGAAGGCGAAACACGGCGCATCACCGCCCATGACGGCGTCATCCTCAGCGCCACGCTGCACCCGGACGGCAAGCGCCTCGTCACCGGCGGCGATGACGGCGCCATCAAGGCGATCTCACCGGATGGTGAAGTCATCACGCTCGGAGACGTCCGCAAGTGGGTTGATCATCTCGTCTCGAACCCGGCGTCCGGCGTGATCGTCGCCGGCGTCGGCAGGGACGCGATCGTCTTCAAAGGCGACAAGGAGGCCCACCGCTTCACGCACCCCTCGACCATCGGCGGCATCGCGCTCGACGCCAAGGGCCGCCGTCTTGCGGTGAGCCATTATGGCGGCGTCACCATGCGCCTCGTGCTGGCGGCCGATGACAAAGGCAACGCCCTCAAATGGGCCGGATCACATCTGGCGATCACGCAATCACCCGAAGGCGAATACGTCATCACCGGCATGCAGGAAAACGCCCTGCACGGCTGGCGCTTGCCAGAGAAAACGGATCTGCGCATGGACGGCTATCCCGCGAAAACCAAATCGTTCTCGTGGGACAAACGCGGCCGTTGGCTGGCGACCTCCGGCGCCAACGCCGCCATCGTCTGGCCTTTCGTCGGCAAGCTCGGGCCCCAGGGCAAACCGCCGCTGCAGCCCGGCGAACGCGGCGAGGCGCTCGTCACCGCCGTTGCCTTTCATCCGAATGAAGAAGTGCTCGCCATCGGCTATTCCGATGGCGCCGCCATTCTCGTGCGCTTTGCGGACTCTCTCGGCATGGAATTGGACGAAGCGGGCGAAGGCGCAGTAAGCGCGCTCGCTTGGTCGCCGGACGGCAAACACATCGCCCTCGCCGACGAAGCCGGTCGCGGCGCGATCATCACCGTCTGATCAGCGCGTCTCCCACGCCAGCCACACCGCGATCAACGCGATTCCGATGGCGAGCGCGCGCCGCACCGGCGCCGCGCCGCGCGACTTTGCGATCACGGCGCCGGCGTGAGACGCGCCCAGCACGATCAGACCGTGGATGATGAGGCTGACCAGCAGATGGAGAGAGCCCAGGATCAACGCCTGCACCCAGAACGGCGCATGATCGGCAGCGATGAAGCCAGGCAAGAGCGTCACATAAAACACCAGCGCCTTTGGATTGAGCACATTTGCGATCAAGCCGCGCCAGAACGGCGCGTGATCGACATCGCGCGCATGCCCTGGCGAAGTCTCGCTCGCACCACGCCAAGCTTCCCACGCGAGGTAGAGCAAGTACGCCACGCCCGCCCACCGCAGCGCGCCATACACGAGCGGCGCCGCGGCCAGAATCTCAGCGATGCCGAGCACCGCCAACAACATGTAGACGGCAAGGCCGAGAGTAACGCCCGCAACCGCCTTGAACCCCGCCGTACGTCCCTGCGAAGCGCTCAGCGCCGCGAGGTAGCCCATGTTCGGGCCGGGCGTGAGTTCGATGAGAAGCACCGCGATCAGGAACGGCGCCAACGCCGCCGGTTCGATCGGCAGACTATCCATTCGCCGGCGGCCGCTGCGCCTGCGCGGTCAGCACTTGATCCATCACGCCGAAGACGCCGGAAATTTCATTCACGATCCGCCGCGCCCGCGCTGGATCGACGAGCGGCTTAAACAGATCGCCGGGCTCAAATAGATTGCCGCCTTCAACCGCGACCAAACAATCGCCACCCTCGAACGCACAGCGTAGGCGCTTGCCGTGCAGTTTGGTCTCGAGCTCCAACAGCCGCTCCATCATCACCGGATGCAGCAGATAGCGCGCCTCGACCTGATCGGTGCCCCAAACTTCGAACGCCTTTTCTAAGCGGGAATCCACGAAGCGGACCCGCTCAAGCTTTTGCTCCTGCGCTTTGCCGCCGCCGAAGACATTGAACACGCCCGCATCACGCCGCACGATCGTCACGCCCAAGAACTCGCGCGGGAAATGCATGCGGATGAGCTGGCCGCGAAAGACGGTCGTGTAGCGCGTCCGGCCCTTGCTATCGGTGCTGCGCTGTTCGAGGTGACCCTCGTAGAGCTCGAACGATGAGCTTTTATAGGTCCCACTGAACAAGTCCTCGAAGTTCGATCGCGCAAAACTCGGAACCAGGTTCAAACTGCGCAGGCGATCGAACGCGGGGGCCTGGAATCCACCCATCTTGAAGTCGGCGCCGATCGCATCGGCGATCGCCGCGCAATATTGCTGCTTCAGCGTCTTCCCGACTTTTGCCAGCGGCTGGTAGGCGATGACGCCGGCGACTACGCCGCCCATCAACAGCACGATCGGGATAATGTCCCACGCTTGCCAGAAGAGGTACGCGCCAATCGCAAGCGCCGCTACGATCCCGCCGCCGATCAGAGCCCGCTTCTTGAACGCGGCCACAGCGGCGACGCGATCGCCCTCGTTGGCGACAAAGCAGGGCTCGATCCGCTCTCTGTAGAGCCGCTCGAACGCCGCATCGTCCAGACGGGCGAGGTCAACGGCTTCCGACGCTTGTGTCACGCGATTCCTCCGATGCGCGGACCTTGCGCAAGCCGCCAGGCGATTGCAACTAAACCACGGCGCGGCAAGACTGCGATCATGATTGATCGCAGAACGCTCCTCGGCGCGGGCCTGGTCCTGACTGCTACCGCCGCACCGGCGCACGCACAGGCCTCGCCGATCGCACACACGGCGTACGGCCGCGTGCGCGGCGCGCAAGCGGGCGATGTGCTCTCGTTCAAAGGTATTCGCTACGGGGCGCCGACACGGCGCTTCCAAGCGCCGGAGCCGCCGCGCGCTTGGCGCGGGGTGCGCAGTGCGTTGAACTACGGCCCCGCGTGCCCCCAACGCGGGCTGGAAGGCGAGGCGCAGAGCGAGGACTGCCTCTTCCTCAATATCTGGACGCCCGCGCTGAGCGGGCGCCGGCCGGTGCTGGTCTATATTCATGGCGGCGCTTACAACACCGGTTCTGGCTCAGACCCTGTCACAGACGGCGCAAGGCTTTCGGCGCATGGCGACGTGGTGGTGGTCACGCTCAATCACCGGCTTAACGCGTTCGGCTATTGCTATCTCGCCGCGCACGGCTTTCCCGACAGCGGCAATGCCGGCCAACTCGATCTCATCCTCGCGCTCGAATGGGTGCGCGATAACATCGCCGCGTTCGGCGGCGATCCGGCGTGCGTCACTGTCTTCGGCCAATCCGGCGGCGGCGCGAAGATCGCAACGCTGATGGCGATGCCGGCGGCGGCGGGGCTCTTCCATCGCGCCGCGACGATGAGCGGCCAACAAGTCACAGCCTCCGGCCCGCTCAACGCCACGCGCCGTACGGCCGCCTATCTCGGCGCCCTCGATCTCCCGCTCAACAATGCGCGCGCCATCGCGACCTTGCCTGCATCGCGACTGGTCGAAGCGCTTCAACCCACCGACCCGGTGCTCGGGTTCGGTTCGATCTATTTCGGCCCGGTGTTGGACGAGCGCCATCTCACCCGCCATCCGTTCTATCCCGACGCCGCGCCGCAATCGCTCTCCATTCCGATGATGATCGGCAATACCCGCGACGAGACACGCGGCTTCGTTGGCGCCGATCGTTCGCCGTTTGCCTTGAACTGGGATGATCTCCCTGCACGGCTCGCCGGGGCCATGCGCGTCGATATTCTGCCGGCAGAGGTCATCACGACCTATCGCCAGCTCTATCCGCAGTATTCTCCGAGCGACGTCTATTTCGCCGCTTCGACAGCAGCGCGATCCTGGCGCGGCGCGTTGATCGAACTGGAGGCGCGGGCGCAGGCCAACGCGCCGGCCTTTGCCTATCAGCTCGATTGGCGAGCCCCCGCCGAGGGCGGCATTTTCGGCGCCCCGCACACGCTCGATATCCCGCTTGTCTTCGGCAACCTTGAAGCCTCCAGCTACATTGGCGAACGCACGGCCGACGGCGAAGCGATGTCGCGCACGATGATGGATACGTTCATTCGCTTCGCGCGCACCGGCGATCCGGGCTGGGCGCCCTACACGCTCCCGCAGCGCGCTACGATGATCTTCGACACTGCGTCGCGCGTCGAGAATGATCCGCGCCGCGCCGAGCGAGAGCTGTTCGCCAAAGTGCCCTACGTCCAACCAGGCACTTAAGCGCTCAGCTGGCGCAAGCCTTCCTCGACGCTGATCACCGGCGCATAGCCCATGTCGCGCCGGGCCTTGGCATCGATCAGCACGCTATCGCGGGACATAATCATTGCGCCGAAGCGCGTCACGGGCGGCTCACCTTTGAGGTTGAACGTGCGCCACGCGCCCTCCACCACCGCCGCCAACGTATCCGCCGCCCACGACGGCACACTTTTGTTCGGCAATGTAATGCCGCGTGTCGCTGCGATGGCAGAGATGATCTCCTTCATCGTGCGAACGCCGTCATCGAGAATGAAGTAGACCTGCCCACCGTGACCTCTGGTCAGCGCCAGTTCGATCGCATGGACAAGATTGGCGATGTGGGTTGTCGATGTCTTGGCTTGCCCGTCGTTGATCCACTGCCACTGGCCGCTCTTGGCCATGTGCTCGATCACCGGCAACAGCGTCGTATCGCCCGGGCCCCAGATGAAGCGCGGGCGCAGGATGATAGTTTGAAAGTCGGGCGTGTTGGCCGCTTCGACCAACTCCTCCGCCCGCGCCTTCGTCCATGAATACGGATAGGGCGAGTTGGGCGCGCGCGGATAAGTTTCATCAGCGCCGCGGAGGTGTTGCCCGCGCCAGAGCACGCTCTCCGTGCTGATATGGATGAAGCGTTTGGCGCCCGCTTCGCGCGCCGCCGCCAACATGCGCGCCGTACCATCGATATTGAAACGCTTCCAAGCCTCCACCGGGCCCCATTGCTCGACGAACGCGGCGCAATGAACGATCGCCTCAGCGTCGCCGAGATGCGCGGCGGTGACATCCTCGAGATCGCAGCGCACTGGCGTGCCGCCGCGCTCGGCAATCACAGGATCGGATTTTGCCGACCGTGACATCGCCCGCACCGTGTGCCCGGCCAATCCCAGCGCCTGCGTCGCCGCGCCGCCGACGAAACCCGAAGCGCCGGTGACAAAAATACGCATCAGCCGCCGATCTGTTTCAGCGCGTGCGAGAGCTTTGCCGCGGAGGACGCCGCATCCTCGCGCCGCTCTCGCAATTCATCGACAACCTCTTCCGGCGCCTTCTCGATGAACGAGGCGTTGCCGAGTTTGGCGTCCATCTTGGCGATTTCGCTCTCAAGCTTGCCGATCTCCTTGGTCAGGCGCGCCGCTTCGGCAGGCAGATCGACGACGCCTTCCAGCGGCAGCGCCACCGTCGCGCCGTCGATAACGAACGTCACCGAGCCTGTTGGCGCGGCGTCTGCGCTCGTCGAATATTCGAGGCGCGCCATGCGATCGATCAAATCCTGGTAGCGCTCAAGGCGTGCCTGTGTCGCCGCGTCCGCGCCGATGAGCAGTAGCGGAATTTTCGCACCGGCCGGCACATTGAGCTCGGAGCGGGTAGAGCGTGTCTCTTCGATAAGGCGCACCATCCAGTCGATCTCGGCTTCGGCGTTCGCGTCGATCAGGTCGGCGCTGAGCTCCGGCCACGCTTCAACGATCAGCATGCCCTTGCGCTTCGTGCCGTATTCCGCTGTCCGCGCCCAGAGTTCTTCAGTGATGAACGGCATGAACGGATGCAGCATGACCAGAATCTGATCCAGCACCCACGCCGCCGTGCGCCGCGTCTCGACTTTGGCGCTCTCATCGTCGCCGTTCAGCAATGGCTTGATGAACTCAAGATACCAGTCGCAATAGACGTTCCAGACGAACTTATAGAGCGCGCCCGCGGCTTCATTGAAGCGCCGCGCTTCCAGTTCGCGCGTCACGGCCGCCGCCGCCTTAGCGGTTTCGCCGACGATCCATTTGTTGACCGTCTGCTCGGGTGAGCGCGGATCGTATTCATCCCACACGGCGCATTCGTTCATCTGCGCGAAGCGGGCGGCGTTCCAGAGCTTGGTGCCGAAATTGCGATAGCCCTCGATGCGCTGCTCGCTGAGTTTCACATCGCGGCCCTGCGCCGCCAGCGCGGCCATTGTGAAGCGCAGCGCGTCGGCGCCGTATTTGTCGATCAGTTCCAAGGGGTCCATGGTGTTGCCCTTGGACTTCGACATCTTCTGGCCCTTGGCATCGCGGACCAGAGCGTGGATATAAACCTCGTGGAACGGCACTTCCTCCATGAAGTGAATGCCGAGCATCATCATCCGCGCGACCCAGAAGAAGATAATGTCGTGCGCGGTGACGAGGGTTGAGGTCGGATAGAATTTCTTCAGCTCAGGCGTCTTCTCCGGCCAGCCCAGCGTCGAGAACGGCCAAAGGCCCGAGCTGAACCAGGTGTCCAGCACGTCTTCGTCTTGGCGAAGTTCAACCGCTCTGCCGTAATGCTTGCGCGCCGCGCTCTCAGCTGCGGCTTGGCTCTCTTCGACAAACGTATGCCCGTCCGGCCCGTACCAAGCCGGAATGCGATGACCCCACCAAAGCTGACGCGACACGCACCACGGCTCGATGTTGCGCATCCACTGGTAGTAGGTCTTCGTCCAGGATTCCGGCACGAACTTGGTCTTGCCGGTTTCGACGGCAGCGATCGCGCTCTTCGCCAATTCGCCGGCGTTCACATACCATTGGTCAGTCAGCATCGGCTCGATGACGACATTCGAGCGGTCGCCGAACGGCTGCATGATCTTCTTGTTCTCGATGCGATCGAGCAGACCGATGGCTTCGATGTCCTCGACCACGCGCTTGCGCGCCTCGAAGCGATCAAGCCCGCGATACTTCGCCGGCACATGCTCGGCGTCGGCCATGCGGCCTTTCGTATCCATCAGCACATAGAGCGGAATGTTGTTGCGGCGCGCGACTTGATAGTCGTTGAAATCGTGCGCGCCGGTGATTTTCACCGCGCCCGAGCCGAAATCCGGGTCAGGATACTCGTCGGTGATGATCGGGATGTAGCGATCCGCCAGCGGCAGCAGCACGCGCTTGCCGACGATCGGCGCGTAGCGCGTGTCGCTTGGGTGCACGGCGACAGCGCCGTCGCCAAGCATTGTCTCCGGACGCGTCGTCGCGATGGCGATGTAGTTACGCGTTTCCCATTCGGTCGGCTTTCCGTCCTCGTCGTAGGCAATCGGAAACTCGTAGGTCTCGCCGTTCTCGAGCGGATATTTGAAATGCCAGAAGTGACCGTTCACTTCGCGGTTCTCGACTTCGAGATCGGAGATCGCGGTCTCGAAATGCGGATCCCAGTTCACCAGGCGCTTATCTTTGTAGATCAGCCCTTCCTTGTAGAGCTGAACGAAAACTTTCAGCACCGCCTGCGAAAGGCCTTCGTCCATGGTGAAGCGCTCACGCGACCAATCGCACGAGGCGCCCAGACGGCGCAGCTGATTGAAGATCATGCCGCCGGATTCGTCCTTCCACGCCCACACGCGCTTCAGGAATTCTTCACGGCCAAGCGAGCGGCGATCCTCGTTGCCGTTCGCAGCGAGCTGACGCTCGACCACCATCTGCGTGGCGATGCCGGCGTGATCCATGCCCGGCTGCCAGAGGACGCTCTTGCCGCGCAGCCGCTCGAAGCGGACCAGGATGTCCTGCAGCGTGTTGTTGAGCGCGTGGCCGATGTGGAGCGAGCCGGTGACGTTCGGCGGCGGGATCACGATGCAGAACGGGTCCGCTTTCGGATCGGTCTTTGGCTTGAACGCGCCGCTTTCCTCCCAGGCCTTCGACCAGAGGGGCTCCACTTGCTTTGGATTGAACGTCGTTTCGATCATTTCAAAGCATATAGCAGGCGGGCGGCGGCGAGGGCGAGATGCGTTCTCGCAAGCGCACAATGCGCCCACCCCCACGTTTCCCGGACGCAGTCCCGGCTTTGAGCCGGGGTGCGATCCGCGACCCAGGGGCAACCGGTCCGGTGCTGACCCCTAGGTCCCGGCTCTCCGCTTCGCTGCGGCCGGGAAGCGTGTGAGGTAGCGCGCAAACCAAAACGCCCCGGCTTCCACCGGGGCGCTTCATGTTTTCTGTCGTTGCCGCTTAGCGCGACATACGGGCGATGCGCTCCAGTTCCGCCTCGACGCGAGCTTCGACGATGGCGGCCAGATTGCGGTCCAGCCACTCCTTCAGCATCGGCTTCAACAGTTCGCGGACAACGCCTTCAACCGTCTGGCCAGGCGCCTCCGAGATACGCAGCGTGCCCGCGAGGCGCGCGAGCGAGCCGGCGGCTTGGCTCGCCACCGGGGTCGAGAGGATTACATCAGCCTGCGGGTCAGCCGCGACGGGGCGCGGCTGCGGCGCGGTGACGACGGGTTCGGGCACTGGCGTTTCCTCTTCAGCTACGGCCTGCTCGACCGCCTCGAAAACAATGTCGTCATCCGGCGTAGACGGCGCGACGGTTTGTTGAACCGGAGCAGGCGCAGGCGCTGGCTCATCAGTCTGCGTGAGATCGAGCACAGGGGCCGCATTCGGCGTCTGCTCTTCTTCGGAAATGATCCGGCGGATCGACGCCAGGATTTCTTCCATTGAAGGTTCGGCCTGTTGGTCTTGAAGCGCCATTTCCAGCCCCGCGGAATTTCACAAACGAGTCGCTTGCGACTCAAAGGTTATTGATCGCGGCGATTCGGGTCCACCTGAGCGCGCTTATGCATGCACACGCACAGGCGACTCGTATCGCCCTCTTCCGCGCATCGTGTGTGCGATGAAATAAGGGAACGTTAATGTTGCGCGCGAGCGCCGCGTTGTTCCGTTGTCAGAACGCGAATGCAGGCGGTTTTGTCAAACCCGGCGCAACCGGCGGCGCTGCGTCGAACGCGATGCGGTACGCACTGGCGTCTTCGCTCTTGGTGTAGATGCGCGCCGAACCCGCAGCGCCTTGGCGCACGATCACGCCGAGGCGGCCGCCCGGCGCCAGCTGTGCGAGCCACGCGTCCGGCACAATTTCAGCTGAGCCGTTAAGCAGGATGACGTCGTAAGGCGCCTCGTCCTTCCAGCCATCAACCGCCGCTGTCGACACCGCTTTCGCATTGGTGACGCCCGCCGATTCAAGGGCAGCCTGCGCGGCGAACGAGAGATCGGGATTGGGATCGAGCGTGATTACTTCCTTGCAGCACGCCGCCAGCACCGCCGCGCCGTAGCCGGTGGCGCCTGCGATCTCGAGCGCGCGATCGCCGGATTGCGGCGCGAGATTCTGAATGAGCTTCGCGAGATCACGGGGGCGCAGCAGCGTGCGGCCCTCTGCGACCTCCACCTCGAGATCGCCGTAGGCAAGCGTCCGCTTGGCCGCAGGCACGAAGCGTTCACGCGGCAGCGTTCGCATGGCGTGGATGATGCGTGTGTCGGTCACATCCGAGGGGCGGACCTGGCTCTCAACCATGAAATCGCGGGCGCGGGCGAAATCCATCGACAACTCCAGTTTGGCACCGGTTAAGCCGCCCCGGGCCGGGGGGCAAGCGCCCTAGCGGCACATGTCGTCGCGGCCGAGATCGAAATGCAGGTGGTCGCGGTGGGCGCGGTTGTAGTCGGGCGAGAGCACGGCTTGGAAATAGTCGCAGGCCCCGTCGCGGACATCGCGGAGGAACAGCCGGTCACGCTCCAGCCCGCGCCAGCCGGCCTCGACGGTGACGGTGCGGCCGTTCGCCAGCGTGAAGCCTTTGATGTCGATCGCGTTGGCGCGGGCATGTTCGCTGAGGCGCCGGTCGCGGCGTCCGGCGATACGGCGGCACTGATAGGCGGGCGCCGCCAACTCTATGCGCGCGATCTCCTGGCCATACCGGCGCTGGGCGGCGGGGCGGACAACATCGCGCTCCCAAAGCGCCAGCGCGGCCGCCGCGGCGCAGGTGCTGGCGAGCGGCCCGGAATAGGCGTGCACAGACTGCGTCAGCTCCACGGCGTTGCGATAACCGCAGCCATTGGCTTCGCTCACGTCGGGCGCTGGCTCGGTCTGAAAGCCCGCGCCGCGAAGGGCTGAACGGCATGCGGCGACGTCGGTGGCGAAGTCATCGAGACGCGAGGCGCGCAGCGCTTCTGGCATCAGATCGGCCTCTTCCGGCGGCGGCGAACCGACCAGCAGCATGAGCATCAAGAGCGCCAAGGCGGCCAACGCCGAGGCGGCCCAGATGCGGGCGCGCTCATGCTCGGCCTTCGAGGGCGGTTTAAGGATGCCTAAAATGCGCATGGGGGAACGGAGCGCCTTGACCGATTCCGTCGGACACGCCTAGGAGTGCCGCCCGCCCGCGACCATATAGCGGCGGCTGAGGCCTCGTGGCGGAGTGGCTACGCAGAGGACTGCAAATCCTTGCACCCCGGTTCGATTCCGGGCGAGGCCTCCATTCTTCCCGACCAGATAAATCCCCTACACATCAACGCTTTCGCAGGCTTCGTTACGCTGGCGTTTGCCATTAACGGCTTCTTTACCTGTTAGCATCATATTCACCCTCGTCTTCCCTTGGAGACACCCCACCATACCCAACGCCTTCGAGGGCCCCGAAAGGGGCCCTCGTTTTCCTTTGGGCAGGATTTGGGTGTCACTATTTGAACAGCGATCAGGGTCTTTTCCCCTGGCGCCGAACTTGATAGAGACCCGCTCTCTCGGCTTCGGCCGACAGAGAATGTTCCTCGGTAGCTCAGCGGTAGAGCATCCGACTGTTAATCGGATGGTCGTTGGTTCGATCCCAACCCGGGGAGCCATTCTCTTTTCTTCATTGTTGGTTGGATCACTCAGCCCGCAGGCCAAGGCCCGCGGGCTTTTGTTTTGCTCAAGCGCCCGCTTTGTACGCCGGCAACAGATGGCCGAGGCGCGCGCCCATTTCGGCGCCTAGGGCCTGGAGGCCGTTGAAGGGACGGATCATCACTTCGAAATCGGTGATGCGGCCTTCGGCGTCGAACTGAATGAGGTCGACGCCCTTGAGGTTCTTGTCGCCGACGCGGGCGCTGAATTCGAGCACGACGCTGAGGCCATCTTCGCTGGCGAGTTGGCGATGATAGGTGAAGTCTTCGAACACCTGGATCACCGTGCTGAGCAACAGGGTGACGGCTTGCGCTGATTGATACGGCTTGAACGCCATCGGCGAACGGAAGGTCGCGTCGGAATGAATGATGGCGGCGAGGTGCGCGAGATCTCTGCTCGCGACCATGGCGTGCCATTTCTCGAGCGAGGCGGCGACGTTGGGATTGAGGTTCGTGAGGGTCATGGCGAGAGCCTATTCCCAGCGGTGTGGCGCGTCGAGAATGGGCGCAAGGCTTCCGCTTTGGCTGCCGCCAGGGCATGAGAGCGGCGGGAGGCCCAATGCACGACGTAATTATCATTGGCGGGGGCCATAACGGGCTGACGTGCGCGGCGTATCTGGCTGAGGCCGGGTTGAAGGTGCTGGTGCTGGAGCGGCGCGATGTCGTCGGCGGCGCGGCGGTGACGGAGGAGTTTCACCCGGGCTTTCGCAATTCGGTGGCGAGCTACACGGTCTCGCTGCTCAATCCGAAAGTGATCGCTGATCTGGATTTACATCGGCACGGACTGCGCGTCGTCGAGCGCAAGGTTTCGAATTTTCTGCCGCTGAACGACGAGTCCTATTTCATGTCCGCGCCGGGCATCACGCAGGCGGAGGTGGCGAAGTTTTCCAATCGCGACGCGTCGCAGCTTGCGGAGTATGAGCGCCGGCTTGAGGTGGTCGCCGACGTGGTGCGGGCGCTCCTGTTGGAGCAGCCGCCAAATTTGGTGGAGCACGGCTTCGTGCGCGGCATCGAGGAAGCGATGCGCGCGGCTGCGCTGGGCGGGCGGCTGAACAAGCTCGACATCACCGGCAAGCGCGATCTCTTGGATCTGTTCACGAAGTCCGCGGGCGAGTGGCTGGACCAGTGGTTCGAGAGCGCGCCGATCAAGGCGCTGTTCGGCTTCGACTCTATCGTCGGCAATTTCGCGAGCCCCTACACGCCCGGCTCCGCCTATGTGCTGCTGCATCACGTCTTCGGCGAGGTGAACGGCAAGAAGGGCCTCTGGGGCCACGCCATCGGCGGCATGGGCGCGATCACGCAGGCGATGGCCGCATGCTGCCGTGAGCGCGGCGTTGAAATTCGCACCGGCGTTGCAGTGAAGGAGCTATTGCTGGCGCCGTTCACGCCTGGCGTGACGGAGCCGAGCGCTGAAGGCGTCGTCACTGCAGATGGC
Source organism: Hyphomonadaceae bacterium (assembly GCA_050184605.1). Taxonomy (GTDB): domain Bacteria; phylum Pseudomonadota; class Alphaproteobacteria; order Caulobacterales; family Aquidulcibacteraceae; genus Vitreimonas. The sequence goes on from JBFXAE010000001.1 coordinate 1,075,885, forward strand.
GAGACGCTGCGGGCGAAGGCGGTGATCTCCAATCTCAATCCGAAGCTCCTCTATCAGAGCATCGTACCACCCGACGCCCTGCCTGCGGATTTCCGCGAACGGATCACGCGCTACAAGGTCGGCTCCGGCACGTTCCGGATGAATGTGGCGCTGAATGAGCTGCCGCGCTTCACCTGCAAGCCTGAGCCTGGCGATCATCTGACGGCCGGCATCATCATCGCGCCGTCGATGCAATACATGGAGCGCGCTTATGACGATGCGCGCGCTTTTGGCTGGTCGCGTGAGCCGATCGTCGAGATGCTTATTCCCTCGACGCTGGATGATGCATTGGCGCCGGCGGGCAAGCATGTGGCTTCGCTATTCTGCCAGCATGTGCAGCCTGAGCTTTCGGGCGGGCGGTCGTGGGACGATCACCGCGAGGAGGTCGCGGATCTGATGATCGCGACGGTTGATAAGTACGCGCCGGGGTTCAAGGCGAGCGTGATCGCGCGCCAGATCATGTCGCCGCTCGATTTGGAACGGACGTTCGGGCTTGTCGCTGGCGACATCATGCACGGCGCGCTCTCGCTCGATCAGTTGTTCAGCGCGCGGCCCGTGTTGGGGCACGGCGATTATCGCGCGCCGATCAAGGGGCTCTATATGTGCGGCTCGGGCACGCATCCGGGCGGTGGCGTGACCGGCGCGCCAGGCCACAATGCGGCGCAAGTTGTAAAGCGTGATTTTCGAACCGGGGCGCTGCGCTAGGCGCTACGCTTGTGCGCGGCTTCAGCCTTGATGCGCTTGAATACCGGCACGCTGCGGCCGCTCCAGATTTCGAGGCGCGCGCCACAATCGACGCACTCGAACACGCCGATATCCTTGATCGGCAACGTGCGCACTTCGCGCTCGTACTGCGCGCCACAGGCGCATTCCTTGGTGGTCATTTCCGGTTTCATGGCGAGCGAAGGATTGGCGTTAAAAGGTAAACGAAAGTTAGCTGCGCAGGCGTGATTTCCGTATTTGTTGTTACGCGTGAGATATCTGTCTTCCGTCCTCTAACTCGCGGAACACAGGCCCCACTATTCGGCAGCCGCGATCGCTGCTGGCTCTTCGGCTTGGTGCTTCCACAAGCTTGCGTAGAGGCCGTCTTTGGCGATGAGCGCGGCGTGTGTGCCGCGTTCGACAATGCGGCCGGCTTCGAGGACGACGATTTGATCGGCGTCGGCGATGGTGCTTAGGCGGTGGGCGACGACGAGGGTGGTGCGGCCGCGGCTTGCGGTTTCGAGCGCGGCTTGGACTTCCGCTTCGGTGGCGGAGTCCAGCGAACTCGTCGCTTCATCGAGAATGAGGATCGCGGGGTTTTTCAGAACCACACGGGCGATGCCGACGCGTTGCTTTTCGCCGCCGCTGAGTTTCAGACCGCGCTCGCCGACGCGCGTGTCCCAGCCTTGCGGCAGCGCTTCGATAAAATCGAGAAGCTGGGCGCTGCGGGCGGCTTCGTTGAGTTCTTCCTGCGTGGCCTCGGGTTTGCCGTAAGCGATATTGTAGCGGATCGTGTCGTTGAAGAGGACGACATCCTGCGGCACCAGGCCGAGGGCGCTGCGGAGCGATTGCTGCGTCACGTCGCGCAAGTTCTGTCCATCGATGCGGACGGCGCCGCTGCTGGGATCGTAAAAGCGATAGAGCAGTTTCAGCACGGTGGATTTGCCGGCGCCTGAGGGGCCGACGATCGCGGTGGTCTTGCCAGCGGGCGCGGTGAAACTCACGCGATCGAGGCCAACGTCCCTGCCCTCGTGGGCAAAGCTGACATTGTCGAACTCGACCGAGCCGCCCTTGGGGTTGAGCTTGGCGGCATTCGGCGCATCGGCGACATCGGGCGCCTCATCCAGAAGCGCGAACATTTTCTCCATATCGATGCTGGTTTGTTTGATTTCGCGGTAGGCAAAACCCAGGATGTTCAGCGGCGCGTAGAGGTTGGTCATTATCAGGATGACGGCGGTGATGTCGCCCGGCCCCATCGGCCCGCGCGCGACGAGCCAGCCCGCGCCGATGACCATTGCGACGAGGCCAATGGTCATGATTAGGCCCTGCACGACGTTGAGCATGACGAGCGAGGTGTAGGCCTTCACCGCGGCATCGGCGTACGAAGAAAGCGCGCGATCGTAGCGTTCGCTTTCGCGTTGTTCGGCGGCGAAGCTCTTTACGGTTTCGAAGTTGAGTAGCGAGTCCACGGCGCGGCCGGCGGCTTCGGTGTCCGCCTCATTCATTTCGCGGCGGTGTTTCAATCGCCATTCGGTGACGCCGAACGTTGCCCAGGCGTAGATGATCACGGTGCCGGCCGCGATCAAAGAGAACATCCAACCGTATTTGAAACCGAGCACAGCGGCGGCGAGCAGGAGTTCGATCACCGTCGGCGCGATGTTGAAGGCCAGGAAGCGCAGCAGGAAATCGATCGCTCGAATGCCGCGCTCGATGGTGCGGTAGACGGCGCCTGTGCGCTTGGATTGGTGAAAGCGGACGGAGAGCGTGTGGACGTGCGTGAACACACGCGTGCCGGCGCGGCGCTGGGCCTCTTCGCTGACCGGCTGGAAGATGGCGTCGCGAACCTGGGGGCCGGCGGTCGAGGCGAAGCGGAGCGCCGCCCAGAAGCCGGCGAGGCCAAGAAAGGTTGGCAGCGCGCCGGAGGCGTCGCCGCGCGACAAAACGTTGATGCCGTCGGCGAGTACGAGCGGCGAAACGACGGCGAGGACTTTGCTGACCAGGGTCAGCAAAAACGCCGCGGCGAGGCGCAGCCGCACGCCCGCACCATCCAATCCGCCAATCAAAGTAAGCAGTTGCGCGATCGTGCGCGTCAGCGGCGGCGCGACATCGGCGGCTGGTTCCGCCTTCGACACTGTCCTGCCTTCACCACGCGCCATTTGGAACAATCCTTGAAGGCAGCACTTAAGGTCGGGGAATTTTCCCCGCAATGCCGCCTGATTGGCTAAAGCTGTTCAATGCCCATGGCTGATTCCAGCTCCCCCCTGCCGCAAGTGCGCTCCGTATGCGTCTATTGCGGGTCATCCAATACGACCAAGCCTGAGTATTTGGATCTGGCGACGCGCTTTGGCGCGGCGATGGCGGCGCGGGGCTTACGCCTCGTCTATGGCGGCGGCGCGGTTGGGCTGATGGGGCGTGTGGCCAAGGCGGTTCATGAAGGCGGCGGCGATGTGCTTGGGGTCATGCCGCGCTTCCTGGAGCGGCGCGAGATCACCTATCAGGACGTGCCGCACCAAATGGTCGACACAATGCATGAGCGCAAGCACATCATGTTCGACGAAAGCGATGCGTTCGTGGTGCTGCCGGGCGGCATCGGCACGCTTGAGGAAGCTGTCGAGACGCTCTCGTGGCGGCGGCTCGATCTGCATCGAAAGCCGATCGTGTTTCTCTCCGAGGACGGCTTCTGGGCGCCGTTCTTCACTTTGATCCAGCACACCGTCGATGCGAACCTGACGCCGGCATCCTTCAATGAAAGCGTGGTGAACGCTTCGTCCATCGAAGATTGTTTCGCGGCGCTGGGCGTTAAAGCGCCGGCCTGAACCTGGCGCTTCATACGAGTTTTGGCGGGCTGGGCGCACTAGGCTCTGTAAGAAACCCCAGCCCCGGGTGACTATGGGGGTATGAGGGCTCATCCCGACCAGGACGCACGCTATCTCGCGGCCGCCGCTGAGCATGGTGGCGCGATGCAGCGTTTGGCCTCCGCAACGGAGGCGAACCCCGAACGGCGGCGCGATTTGCTGCAAGATATGCACGTGGCGCTGTGGCGGAGCTTTGCCTCTTACGACGAGCGCTGCTCGCTGCGGACGTGGGTCTATCGCGTCGCGCACAATGTGGCGGCGAGCCATGTCGACCGGGAACGGCGCAGCCGCGCGCCGTTGGTGACGCTCGATGAGATCGAGCACATGCCTTCGTGCGAGAACATTTCATCCGAGGTTGAAGAGAGCCAAGCCGTGGCGCGGCTGAATGCGATCATCCGCCAACTCGGTCAACCGGACCGGCAGATTATCACGCTCTATCTCGAAGGCCTCGACGCCAAATCCATTTCCGACGTCACCGGGCTATCGGCCGGCGCCATCGCGACGCGTGTGTCGCGCTTGAAGACGCAGCTCGCCCGCATGTTTCAAGAGAACGCAAATGTCTGATCACGATCCCCTTCAAAAGCTGTGGACACAGCAAACTCAGGAGCCTTTCACCATGAGCCTCGCCGACGTGCACCTGCATGCGCAGCGTTTCCAATCGCGCATCCGCACGCGCAACATGATCGAGTATGTGGCGGCGGCGAGCGTGATCGCGTTCTTCGCATGGATGATCCCGACCGTGCCGGAGCCGATCGTACAATTTGGTGCGGGGCTGATCGTCCTCGGCGCACTCTATGTGTGCTGGAAACTCTACCAGCTTGGCCGGGCGGCGACGCGGAGCGAGATGAATGCCGGCGCACAAAGCTGGGTGGCGTTCCATCGCGCCGAACTCGTGCGCCAGCGTGAAGCGTTGCGCACGGTGTGGAGCTGGTATCTGGCGCCGTTCATTCCGGGGATGGTGGTGTTCCTGGCGGGCGTTTCGTTCACCGAGGCGAACCCGGCGCCGCTTGCCGCACGGCTGACAGTGTTCCTGGCCGGGCTCGGACTGATGGCCGCCGTGTTCGCTGTGATCTGGTGGCTCAACGCGCATGCGGTGAAGAAACTCGATGCGGAGATCGCTGCAGTGGATGCGGCGCGCGAAAGCTAAGCGCGTGCGCCGGCGCCCGCCGGAAGCGGGGCTTCGGTGGCAAACGATGACGATCTGCTTTCCTCCCCGGCCACGGGGAGGAAAGCGCACGACTCCGTTGGGCTTAGGAGCTATCGAGCGCGAAGTGGGGGATGCTCGCAACGGGAGCGGAGAGGACTGCCTCCGCGATGGGCGCGGCGATCACGAGCCGCCGGCCGCGCAGGCCTTTGGCGATGCGCTTCGAGAAATAGGCGATGGCGCGTTCCGGATATTGCAGCGCCTCGATCAAAGCGAAGATGCGATCGATGGCGCTGGCTTTGCGGGCGCGAACCTTGGCGCGCTTGTAGAAGAGTTTGAACGTCGTCGGCGCCACGCGAAAGCCCGGAGGCGCCGAGGCAGGCCGCTGCTTTTTCCTTGGCACGGCGCCCAAGCGCGCCACCGCGTGCAGGAATAACGTATCCTCGACCGCGCGTTCGGCAAAGCGAAGGATGTCGCGGAGTTTCCTGCTTTGGCCGGTCAGACCAAAAGTCGCGACGACACCGAACAACCAACAGACAAAACGCCACGCCGAAGCTGTAAACGCTTCGGCGCGGCTTTCTGTGATGATCGGTTGCGGGGGCTGCTTCATGGCCCGGCCATCCTACGCCCATTCGCAACCCCACCGGATTGTTTGGGTTCTATCCCCCTATTTCGCCCGCAGGTTGGAGCGCGGCTGCACTACGCATTGGCCATTATGGCTTGGACTTCGGGCGGAATGGGCTGCGGCGCCGCGCGTGGCGGGCAGATTCTATCCGCCGGATAGATCGCCGCCGGTCTCCGTTTTAGCCGGCAAACCTCGACCGGCGCGCCAGCTACGCTTGCCGTCAGATAAATTCGCGCAAGCGCTCTCCCGGCGCAGTACATGCCCAAGACGGCACACGCGAACCCCGCACCGTTACGTGCGCGCTTGGGCGTATTCCGGGCCGGCGTCGGACTCGGGTCGGGTTCGCCGCGATCTGGCGCCGGATCGGGCGGCGAGGACTTAAGAGCGCTCCACCTGATCAAGCAGTGCGCGGTCGCGCGCTTCACCGGGAAGCGGCGTCGTCAGCAACTTGTCGCCTATGAAGATGGAGTTGGCGCCGGCGAGCAAACACATGGCTTGCAGTTCCTGGCTCATCTGATCGCGGCCGGCGGCGAGGCGGACGTATGAGGCTGGAAACACGATGCGCGCCACGGCGATCCAGCGGACAAAATCGATGCCATCGATCGGCGCGGCGTCGCCGAGCGGCGTACCGGCGATCGGCACCAGTTGGTTGATCGGGATCGATTCCGGGTGCGGGCGCAGTTTCGCCAGTTCAACGATCAGATCAGCGCGATCCTCGTGCCGCTCGCCCATGCCGAAAATGCCACCGCAGCAGACTTTCACGCCAGCGCGGCGGACGTGCCCGAGCGTATCGAGGCGATCCTGATATGTGCGCGTCGATACCACGCTTGGGTAGTAGTCCGGACCTGTGTCCAGGTTGTGGTTGTAGTAATCGAGGCCTGCTTCGCCGAGCGTGGCTGCTTGCGCCTCCGTCAACATGCCCAGCGTCATGCAGGTTTCGAGACCGAGCGCCTTTACGCCTTTCACCATCTCCACGATCGCCGGCATGTCGCGATCCTTCAGTTCGCGCCAAGCGGCGCCCATGCAGAAGCGCTCGGCGCCGCCGGCCTTGGCGCGTTCAGCGGCCGCGACGACCTCGGCGGTCTCCATAAGCTTCGAAGCCTTGAGGCCTGTAGGGAAATGCGCCGACTGGCTGCAATAGCCGCAATTCTCAGCGCAACCGCCGGTCTTGATATTCAAGAGGCGCGAACGCTGGACATGCGCGGGATCATGATAGGCGCGCAACGCAGCCTGCGCGCGCAGAATGAGATCGCTAAGCGGCAGGCCGAACAGCGCTTCCACCTCTTCACGCGTCCAGTCATGTCGCGCGGGCAAGGGTTCGAGGGTCAAGCCGCCTGCCCCTGCAAACGCTTGCGTGCACGTTCTTCGCCGATCAGCGGGAAGAGCGCGGCCATTTCGGGGCCGTGGTCCATGCCGGTGAGGGCTTGGCGGAGCGGCATGAAGAGCGCTTTGCCTTTGGCGCCGGTTTTTTCCTTCACGGCGTTGGTGAAGGTTTGCCACGAGGTGGCGTCGTAGGCGCCGGTGGGCAGCACTTCGGCGGCGGCGGCGGCGAATGCAGCGTCGGGAACGACGGGATCGATCGGACCATCGACGATGCGGACGTAATCTTGCACGTCCTTGAAGAAGACGAGGTTGGCGCGAACGGCGTTCCAGAAGGCTTCGCCTTTATCGGCGCCGAGTTTGGCGAGGCGATCTTTCACGGTAGCGTAGTCGTATTGGTGCAGGAGTTGCGCGTTGAGGCGCTTCAGGTCTTCGGGATCGAAGCGCGCGGGGGCGCGGCCGATCTTGTCGAACGAGAATTCCGAGGCAAGTTGCTCGAGCGAGGCGCGCGCTTCGACCGGATCGGAGGTGCCGATCTTGGCGAGGTGCGAGAGCACCGTCATCGGCTCGTAGCCTTCGGCGGCGAGTTCGGCCACACCAAGTGAGCCGATGCGCTTGGAGAGCGCGTTGCCGTCGGCGCCGACGAGAAGCGGGAAGTGGCCGAACTTCGGAACCGGGCCGCCGAGCGCTTCGAAGATTTCGATCTGCACGCCAGAGTTGGTGACGTGGTCTTCGCCGCGGACGATGTGCGTGATCCTGAAGTCAATGTCATCGACGACGCTGGGCAGCGTGTAGAGGAAGGCGCCGTCTTCGCGGATGAGCACGGGGTCGCTAAGCGATGCCGTGTCGATTGAGACGTGGCCGCGGACGAGATCGTCCCATTCCTTGCGCGCGCCTGACAGCTTGAAGCGCCAGTGGGGCTTCCTGCCTTCGGCTTCGAGCTTGGCGCGGTCTTCCGCCGTGAGCTTCAGCGCGGCGCGATCGTAAACGGGCGGCTTGCCTGTCGCTTGCGCGATCTTGCGGCGGCGATCGAGTTCTTCCTCGGTCTCGTACGCGGGATAGAGCAAGCCCGCCGCTTTCAGTTTCTCGGCGGCCTTCTCGTACTCGGCGAAGCGATGCGATTGATTGGCGCGCTCGCCCCATTTGAGGCCGAGCCAGGCGAGGTCGTCGACGATGCTCTGCTCGTACTCCTTGGTCGAGCGAGCGAGGTCGGTGTCGTCGATGCGCAAAAGCACCGAGCCGCCCTGTGGGATCGCGAACAGCCAGTTCATCAACGCCGTGCGGACGTTGCCAACATGGATGCGTCCCGTGGGGGACGGCGCGAAACGGAGGCGGATGGACATTACGTAAGGACTCGTTGCTGGAAGCGGCGGGTTATGCGGCGGGGCGCCCTCACCTGTCCAGCTTCACCACTCTACGTTTCCCGGTCGTGCGCAGCACGAACCGGGACCCAGGGGCAAATGTCACGCACATGGCCCCTGGGTCCCGGCTCTGCGCCGCGATGCGGCTTGGCCGGGAAACGTTTTCGTCTATGGTCGCCCGCAATCTTTCAGGAGCAACCGCCATGGCGACCAAGTCGCGCGAAGTTCGTTTGAAGAGCCGCCCTGTCGGGCTACCGGAAGCGTCGAACTTCGAGGTGGCGGAGGTCGATATTCCCGATCCGGGTCCGGGCGAAGTTTTGGTGCGTAACCAGTGGATGTCGGTCGATCCGTACATGCGCGGGCGCATGTACGACCGGCCGAGTTATGTGCCGCCGTTTCAGATCGGTGAGCCGCTGCAGGGCGGCGCTGTTGGCACGGTGGTGAAGTCGAACGATCCGAAGTTTGCGCCTGGCGATTTGGTGGAGAGCTTCAATGGCTGGCGCGAGGCGTATGTCTCGCCGGGTTCGGGGCTGAACAAATTGCCGGCTGGCGTGCCGCCGCAAGCGTATCTCGGCGTGCTCGGCATGCCGGGGATGACGGCCTACACGAGCTTCCATCGCATCGGTGAGCCGAAGGCCGGCGATGTGGTGTTCGTGTCGGGTGCGGCTGGCGCTGTGGGTTCGGCGGTTTGCCAGATCGCGAAGATCCGCGGCTGCACCGTCGTGGCTTCCGCCGGCACCGATGAAAAGCTCGCGTGGCTGAAGAGCGTCGGCGTCGATGCGACGGTGAACTACAAGAAGGGCAATCTGCTCGACAACGTGAAGGCTGCGGCGCCAAAGGGCATCGATATTTATTTCGATAATGTCGGCGGCGATCATTTGGAGGTCGCGCTCGAAGTGGCGCGGCCGTTCGCGCGCTTTATCGAGTGCGGGATGATCTCGATCTATAACGACAAAGAGCCCGCCCCCGGCCCGCGCAACATGAGCTACATCGTCGGCAAGCGCATCAAGATGCAGGGCTTCATCGTCTCCGACTTCGCCGATATGCGCGACCAGTTCTACGCCGAGATGGGCGGCTGGGTACGTGACGGTAAGATTAAGTGGGAAGAAACCGTAGAGAACGGCGTTGAGAACGCCCCGAAAGCGTTTCTCAACCTCTTCAGCGGAGGAAACACGGGCAAGATGCTCGTCAAACTTGGCTGATATGTCTCAACGTCTGTTTCAAGCGTACGTCATGGTCGACTGGAGCGCTGCTTCCAAGCCGACAACCGGCCCGGATTCGATCTGGGTCGGCGTGCTGAAGCGCAACGTGCGCTTTCAGATGGCGTTCGAGGCGCACAATCCGTCGACGCGGGTTGAGGCGGAGAAGCTGCTCAATAGCGTGCTCGATGATCTGAAACGCAAGGGCGAACGCGCGCTTGTCGGGTTCGATTTTCCGCTTGGGTTTCCACGCGGCACGGCGGCGGCGCTGAAGCTCGCCGGCGATCCGTGGCGGGCGCTGATGGACTTCCTTGCCAAGGAAGTGAAGGACAAGCCGGACAACACCAACAACCGCTTCCAAGTCGGCGCCAAGATGAACCGGTTGATGACGGGCGAGGCGTTTCCGTTCTGGGGCGCGCCTGCGCGTGATGAACAGACGATGCTTTCGGCGAAGCGCCCGCGCGAACATGGGCCGGATGATTTGCCGGAGTTGCGTTACGCGGACGAAGCGGCAAAGGGCGCCTCTTCGATCTGGAAGCTCTATTACCAGGGCTCGGTTGGCGGCCAGGCGATCACCGGCATCCCGGTCGTCAAACGCCTGCACGATGCCCGCAACGTGAAGCTTTGGCCGTTCGAAACCGGATGGAATGCGCTGGCGCCGGCGGATGTCGCCGACATCGAGGCGGTGTTCGCGGAGATTTATCCATCGCTCTATGCGGCAAAGCCCGCGCCCGGCGAGATCAAGGATCAGGCGCAGGTGCGCGGCGCCTGCGAGCGCTTCAATGCGCTGGATGAGAAGTTTCAGCTCGGCGCCGTGTTCGGGCCGGCAAAAGACGACAAACGCCGCGAGGTCGTGGAGCGCGAAGAAGGCTGGATTCTGGGCGCGAACGCTTAGCGGTCGCGGACTTCGCCTTCGGCTAAACCCAGCACAGGCGCTTCTGGGATCTGCCCCGGCGCGGGGCGCTCGGCGATGGCCCACCAGCGCCAAAGCAGAACGGCCGCGCTCAGCACGCTCGACCACACGATCGCGAACAGCAATCCGGCGACGCCCATGCCTTGGTGCTCGGCCAGCCAATAGCCGAGAATGGGCATCACAACGGCATAAGCGAGGATGTGGCTGAAGGTGGGAAACCAATTGTCGCTGCGCGCGCGCAAGGCCGAGGCAGCCACGACTTGGGTGCCATCGGGCAGCAGGGCCAGCGAGCAAATCCACATCAGCGATGCGATCATCGCCGAAAGTGCGAGATCGGCGGTGTAGGCGCGCCCAATCGGTTCGTTGAGCACAAGAATGAGCACGGCCGCGATCAGCATGCCGATGGCGTTGAGAGCGATACCGGTCCAGCCGGCGCGCGCGGATTCGTGCGGCGCTTGGCGGCCGATCGCTTCGCTGACGAGAACTGCGGTTGCGGCGGAAAGGCCGAGTGCGATCATGAACACGAAGGCCATTAGATTGAGCAGGATTTGATACGCCGCGACCACTTCAGCGCCGATGCGACCGGCGATGACGGTCATCGCCGAAAAGGCGCCCGCTTCCACGGCTTGGCTCACCGCCGCGGCGGCGCCGACGCCAAGCAGGCCGCCATAAGTCGGCCCCTTCGCACCCTTGCTCTTGCGTACGCCGTAAGTGGCGGCGTCGCGCAGCATGAAGATGCAGATGAGCAAGGCGCCGGCGAGGAATACGCGTGCGCCAACTGTCGCCCAAGCCGAACCCTGCGCACCGTGTTCGGGCACCCACCACAGGTTCAGCGCGAGGTTCACGCCGTTCGCGAGCCACATCACCACAGTGGAGATGCCCGGCTTCTTGATCGCTTCGAGGAAATAAGTGCCTGCGATGTAAAGCAAATGCAGCGGGATCGAGAGCGCCAGAATATTCATCACCGGCGTCGATGGCGCCGCGAGCTCCGACGAGATGCCGAAAATTGCGAACATGTTCACGCCCGCCAGCCACATGGCGATGGCGGAGACACCGCCTGCGATCAGCGCGAGGATGAGGCCGCGGCGCAGCGCGACTCCCGCGCCCTGCTTGTTGCCCTCGCCGATCGAACGCGCGGCGAGCACTTGCACGCCCTGCAGCAAGCCAATGGCGGCGACAAGAAACACAGCGGTTGGCGCCCAGCCGAGCGCCTGGTGCGGAAGCTCATCCGGCGCGAGTTGACCGACGACGATGACGTCCACCAGCGCCATGCCGATAATGCCCAGACGCGCAAGCGCGACGGGTCCGGCAATGCGCAACAAAGGCGCAACGAAAGAGTGTCTGGGAGCCATTGGGAGGCGCGCTTTTAGCCGAGGCGCGTGAGTCGGTCGAGACTCAGGACTCTGGCGTGGGCGGAGATGCTGCGGGTGCGTCGGCAGGCTTCAAACCGCGATAAAGATAGGAAGAGAGCCCTGCCTCCAGTGAGGCATAGAGCGCCAGGACCACGAACGAACTGATGAACTCGAAAATGATGAGGCCAACCGGATTGGCGGCAACCGCCGCTTGCAACGAGGCCCCGTCCAGCATGTTGAAGCCAAACAGGCGCCCGAGCAGCATGGTGATCGCAAACATCAGAATGTAAGCCGGAACGAGCAACATCATCCGCGCCCAAGTGATGGCGAACATCGCGCCCTTGGTCCAATTCCAGGTCTCGAACGTCAGGATGCGGCGCGCATCGACGCTCGCGGGCGCGGCGAGATAGAGGCGCGACGTGAGTAAGAGCCACACTGCGCCGTAGAAGAGAACCACCGCCAACACAGAACCTGGATTCTCCTCAAAGAAGCGCGTCATGACTTGCATGACCGCAGCTTGATCGGAGCCGGCCGCCTGCAGGTCGGCGGAATAACGCGCCATCGGCCCGGCGACGAGCGTGATGGTGACCGGGATCGAAAAGACAAGAACGACGATCGCCATGAAGAAGCCGACGACGACCATGGACGACCAAACGCGCCAGCCTTCTTGCGACCAGCGCGCGCGCACCGCCTCCACCCCATAGAGAGCGCCGGCGACGAGCGCGCCGTAGCAGAAGGCCTGGATGATGCCGTTCGCCACCATGGTGAGGATGCCCGCTTGCGGCATGGCAAGCGCAAACGCGGAAACGAGCGTGGAGGCCGCCGCGAAGATCCCCGCGACGATGGCGATGAAGCGGATGTTCTCGCGCACATACCGCAAGGCCGCGCCGACGCTTTCACGGACTGGAACTGCCCCTGGTGACATGTCTTCAGGCTCCTTTGGCTGTGCTTATGCCGCGATTTGCCGGCGCCTGCGAGCTTGAAGCAGCGGCCTTGGCGCGGCATGTGATCGCTTATGAAACCAGTTCATGTTGTCGGCGGCGGCCTTGCGGGTTCGGAAGCGGCCTGGGCGCTGGCGAACGCGGGCGTGCCAGTGGTGCTGCACGAGATGCGGCCTGTGGTGAAAACCGATGCGCACCATACGGAGAAGTTCGCAGAGCTCGTGTGCTCGAACTCGTTCCGCAGCGACGATTGGCGCGGCAATGCCGTGGGCCTGCTGCACGAGGAGATGCGGCGGCTGGGCTCGTTGGTGATGGCGAGCGCGGAGCCGGCGCAGGTGCCGGCGGGCAGCGCCCTGGCGGTGGATCGGGATGTTTTTTCCGACGCGGTGACGGCGGCGCTGACGGCGCATCCCTTAGTGAGCGTTGAGCGCGGCGAAGTGAAGTCCCTCGATGCGCTGCTGACGGGTGACGACGAGAGGGTGATCTTCTCGACCGGCCCCCTCACCTCGCCGTCCTTGGCGGATTCGATCCGCAATCTGACCGGCGAAGACTCTCTGGCGTTCTTCGATGCGATTGCGCCGATTGTGCATGCCGATTCGATCGACTTCGACATCGCCTGGAAGCAATCGCGTTACGACAAGGAAGGCCCAGGCGGCGACAAGGCGGCGTATGTGAACTGCCCGCTGGATGAGGCGCAGTATAATGCATTCATCAATGCGCTGAACAACGGCGCGAAGACCGAGTTTCGTGAGTGGGAGAAGAACACGCCCTACTTCGAAGGCTGCTTGCCGATCGAAGTGATGGCCGAGCGCGGGCCGGAGACGTTGCGGTTCGGGCCGATGAAGCCTGTCGGGCTGATGGACCCGCGCGTGGGCAAGCGGCCCTACGCGGTCGTGCAGCTTCGCCAGGACAACAAGCTTGGCACGCTGTTCAACATGGTCGGCTTCCAAACGAAGCTGAAGTACGGCGCCCAGGAAGAGATTTTCCGGATGATCCCAGGCTTGCAGAACGCCCGGTTTGCGCGGCTGGGCGGCATTCATCGCAATACGTTTTTGAACTCGCCGAAGCTCTTGGACAGCACGCTGCGCTTGAAGGCGGAGCCGCGTGTACGGTTTGCGGGGCAAGTGACGGGCGTTGAAGGCTATGTCGAAAGCGCCGCGATGGGGATGATGGCTGGGCGCTTTGCGGCGGCGGAGCGTTTGGGACGCGCGGTTGAGCCGCCGCCGGCGACGACAGCGTTTGGCGCGCTGATCGCGCATGTCACCGGCGGGCACATCGGAGACGGCAAAGGCTCGTTTCAGCCGATGAATGTGAACTTCGGGCTGTTTCCGCCGATCGAAGCGCCGACGCATGGCGCGGATGGGAAGAAGCTAAAGGGCGAAGATCGCTCGCGCGCGAAGAAGCTGGCGCTGGCGGAGCGGGCGCTGAGTGATTTGGCGGGGTGGTTGGATGTCATCGGAGAGAGGGTTCTTTAGTCTGAACCGCCAAAGGCGAGAAGCTTTCGCACCGTCGTTCCCTCTCCCCGCGAGGGGAGAGGGTTAGGGTGAGGGTTGGCGCAGGGCTTCGAGGATGAGCGCGGCGGCGGCGCTTGCATCAGTGAGCACAAGCGCATCGCGGATGCGCAGAACACGCCAGCCGAGGCTGTTGAGCAGCGTGGTGCGCTCGGCATCGTATTCGATTTGACCAGCCACATCGTGAGATGGGCCATCGATTTCGATGATCAGCTTCGCCTCCATGCAGGCAAAGTCAGCGATATAACGGCTGATCGGCCGTTGGCGGCGAAATTTAAAACCAAGACGATTGTCGCGCACGATTTCCCAAACGGCGCGTTCAGCGCGGCTTGGCTGTTTGCGCATGCCTCGGGCGCGGTCTCGGAGTATGCCTTTGGTTGGCGGCTGTGCCATCCCTCACCCTACCCTCTCCCCTCTCGGGGAGAGGGTTCTCTCGATCAAGCCTGCAAGCGGCGAGCAGCGAACACTCGGCTAGTCGCCGCGCTGCTCTCGACGCTGGCGTAGCTTCTCGCGGAAGCGTTCGCGGCGGTCTTCGCGGGTTGCGGGCAAGCGCTGTTCTTCAGACCCGCTCTCGGCTTCTTCCGGAGCGACGATCCCAGACTCCTCAGCGTTGACGCGCCTCTGCAGCGCCGTGAGCAACTGACGCCGCTGCTCAGGCGTCAAATCAGCGACAGCGGACGCCACGTGCTCGTGGAGCCGCGCCATCACGCGCTCGCTCGCTTGCCGCTGTCGCGCCAGGGCGTCGCGGACGGCAGTAGCGTCGTACGGCTCTGCCGCGATGAGACGCGCCGTTTCCTCTCGCGCCGCGCGGACTGCAGCGCGCTCGGCTTGGGTGTCGCGCCAGCCTGCCGCGAGCGCGCGACGGACTTGCGCACGCGATCCCGGCGGCAGCGCGCGCAGCATGGTCGCGGGCGCGGCCACATCCTGCTCCATCGTGGCCGGGCGCGTGTCGAAGCCGCCGTTCAGCGCAAAACCCGCCACGGCGCCAAGCGCGAGTAAATTGATCGCGGCCAAGATCAGAAAGGCGACGCGCCAGTTCAATATATCTCTCCCGTATCGGCCATGAGCGCGAGTGCGGCGTCGGCGGCGCGGATATCGCCCATCCTTTGGGCGCCGCCGACGCCCAGCGCCACGCCAAAGACCGCGCACGCCGCCAGCGCCGCGACTGCGCGCCAGGGCGGCGCCTGCGGCTTAGGCGCCGAAGCCAACACTTTGCGACGCAGTTCAAGACTGATGGGCGCCTCGTCCTTCGCCTCCTCTAATGCGGCATCGAGCGTCCACGCTTCGGCGAGCACGCGCTGCCCGGCATCCGTTTTTGCGAACGCTTCAGCCGCCGCGCGCTCGCCCTGCGGCCAACGGCGCGGCGCGGCGCCGTAGGCGGCGACGAGCTGTTCAAATCGCGCAGCGTCCATCACAGGCTCCCTGCTTCATCGCTCAAACGCTCGCGGAGCGTACGCCGCGCGCGGGAGAGCAAAGATTCCAACGCCTCGACGCTGACCTCCATCGCGTCCGCCGCCTCGATATTGCTCACCTCTTCGAAGTAGCACAACGCGATCGCCGCGCGCTGGCGCTCGGGCAATTGCGCCAAGGCCGCGTGAACGCGCGCTGACCGCTCTCTCACGTGCAACCCCTCCTCGGCGCCGGCGGCGGGATCCGCCAATGTCAGGCCAGCGTTGGGATCGGGCATTTCGCGACGTCGGCGCAAACGGTCGGTGCAGAGGTTGAGTGTCACGCGATGCATCCATGTCGCGAGCTTCGCCTCGCCGGTTCTCCAGGTCGCCGCCTGCTTCCACACGCGCAGGAACACTTCCTGCGCGACATCCTCCGCTTCCGCGGCGTCGCCCAGCATGCGCCGGCCCACGCGCACGATACGCTCGGCATGGCGGCGCACGATCTCGTTGACCGCGCTCGTCTCGCCGGCGCCGGCTCGCCGCATCAGCTCCGCATCCGGATCGTGCATCAAGCGCGCCCAAGCCCTCTCTGCCCCAAGCTTCCGCTTCAGCGGGCGCTGAGATTTACCATGCGCCGATCCGCTTCAAGACGATAAACGGCCCAGCCTGAGATTTCCGTCGCTTAAGGGCGACGGAATGTGCAGGCGCGACAATGAGGGCGGCGCCGATGACAGATTTTGCGGTGGCCCGGCCTTAGCCCTTGCCGGCGCGCGCACGCTTGTGGGCGATGGCGGCATCTTCGGCGGCGCGCCATTTGCGCCAGGTTTCCATCGAGGGGATCGGGTCATTGGCCCAGTCGGGCGCCTCGACGCCAGCGGCGGCGAAATCCGCCGGGGTTAGTGCGTCGCGCTCGTCATCTTCGGCGTTGCTGTTGAGGCGGACGGATTTCAGGGGCTCTGTCGCTGCCGGTTTGGCGGTCGCGTCATCTTCAATGACCGGAGGTGGCAGGTTCGGGTCGTCGATCATCGTTCGGAACTCTCACGAGGCCGGGACGGCCCGCTCAGCACATGGGCGGTACGGGCGGGGTTACAAGGGGTGGAACTGGCGCCGGCGGACCTCGACGCGTGGCGAACCGACTATAGTTGGACTTTCTTAACGCGATATTTGGGGCTTTTGGGACATGTGCGGCGTGAGGGGCTGCCAATGGCGATCATCATCACCGAGAATGAGGCCATGAAGCTCCACGTCATTCGCTTCCGGGATCGCGTAACCTTCAACGAGCTTTGCGCGTTGGGCGCCCGCCATCGCGAACAACCCGATTGGGCGGCCGCCGACACGGTTCACATTGTCGAAGAAGGCTCGGACCTGTCCGATTTGACCGAGGCCAAACTCGACGTGCTGCGTCAGCACTATCGCGCGCTACATCAGAGCCTCGAACTCTTTCTCGTACGGCGCGCGGTTTGGGTGTGCCGCGATGCGGTATCGTGCCGGATAGTCGAGTATTGGCTGCAAGATCGACATTCGCGCGACGGCCAAGGCGCGGACTTGATGCTGGTCGCCGATCTCAAGGACGCTGCCGATCTTCTCACTGCCGAAGAAATCAGCGCAGTGGACCACGACATCGGGTTCGTCGAATTGGCGCGTTTCGAAGACCGCGCGAGGGACGGACGCGCCGCCTAAATCAAGCCTCCAAGCGGTGAGCTTGGGTCGGCGTATTTTTTCTTGGGCATGCGGCCGGCGAGGTAGGATTCGCGGCCGGCAATCACGGCGTGCTTCATGGCGCGGGCCATGCGCACGGGGTCCTTCGCTTCGGCGATGGCGGTGTTCATGAGGACGCCGTCGACGCCGAGCTCCATCGCCACCGTTGCGTCGCTCGCAGTGCCGACGCCGGCGTCGACGATGACAGGCACTTTGGTTTGTTCGACGATGAGGCGGATGTTCACCGGGTTTTGTATGCCGAGACCGGAGCCGATGAGTGAGCCCAACGGCATAATGGCGACGCAGCCGGCATCCTCGAGCTTGCGCGCATAGACCGGATCGTCACTGCAATAGACCATCACGTCAAAGCCCTCGGCGACGAGGATTTTGGCGGCTCGCAGCGTCTCTTCCATGTCAGGATAGAGCGTCTTCTGATCGGCGAGGACTTCGAGTTTCACCAGTTTCCAATCGCCAGCTTCGCGCGCGAGGCGGAGCGTGCGCAATGCATCGTCGGCGGTGAAGCAGCCAGCGGTGTTGGGGAGGAAGGTCGTCTTCTTCGGATCAATGTGATCGGTGAGACGCTCTTTGGTCGGATCGGAGAGATTCACGCGCCGCACCGCGACGGTGACGATCTCGGCGCCGCTGGCTTCGAGTGCTGCGGCGTTCTCGGCGTAGGATTTATACTTGCCGGTGCCGATGATGAGGCGGGAGTTGTAGCTCTTGCCGGCGATGGTGAGCGTGTCGTCGTTCATTGTGCGAACTCGTATCGACTCCCCGCCCCCTCGCGGGGCGGGGTTGGGGGGCGTTGCGCAGCGCGCGTTGATTCAAAGAACGCGGAGAAGGTCGTGCGCGTTTGCGCGATCAGCGGCGTGGTTGAACGCCCCCCTTCCCCAACCCTCCCCCGCAAGGGGGGAGGGAGTCGCGCGTTCTGATGATGTGATGCGCGTGTCAGCAGCATCACCCGCCTCCCACGAACTGAACGATTTCGAGCTGATCGCCCTCAGCCAGAACAATCTGAGACCACAGCGATTTTGGGGCGATTTCGCGGTTGCGTTCGACGGCGACCCGGCGTCCGTCGATCCCCAGCGAGGCGAGGAGTTCCGCCAGCGTCGCGGAATCGGGCGCCTCTCGCGTTTCTCCATTGACGATCAGACGCATGAGCCTTCCTATCCGCCCGACTTAGAACCCCTTGAGCCGGGGTTCAACGCAGGGCCTCCATCCGCCCGCGCAAGGTACGTTTTTGGGGACGATGCCGGACGCAAAGCCAATCTACGTGCTGAACGGCCCCAATCTGAACCTGTTGGGGACCAGGGAGCCTGAAATCTATGGCCGGGTGACGCTGGCCGAGATCGAACAGGCGTGCGCGGAACGGGCGGCGCAGCTCGGCCGGTCCGTCGTTTTCCGCCAGTCGAACGTCGAGGGCGAGCTCGTGAACTGGCTGCAGGAAGCCCGCGACAAAGCGGGCGCTGTTGTTCTAAACGCGGGCGCCTATACCCACACCTCGGTCGCACTGCACGACGCCATCAAGGCGATCGGCGTTCCGGTGATCGAGACCCACCTCTCCAACCCCGCGGCGCGTGAGGAATTCCGTCACGTTTCGTT
>JBFXAE010000002.1:0-741207 GCA_050184605.1 Hyphomonadaceae bacterium
GATGACGCGGCGCTGCTCGGTCATGCGCATACCCTTCTCGACGCAGAGTTTTTCGATGCGATCCATGGGCGTCAGATACCCCCTCTCGCGGGGCGATGTCCACCTTTGGCGGACTAAACTACCGGCCGCGGCAGCGTGCGGCGCATGACAATGGCGTCAACCGAGCCGCCTTCGCCCGCATAATAGGCGGCGCGGCGGCCAGCCTCTTCGTAGCCAAGTTTCCGATAGAGCGCGCGCGCGGCTTCGTTGGTCTCCGCGACTTCGAGGTGCATCGAGGCGGCGCCGCGCACGAGCGCCGCTACACCGGCCGAGGTGACGAGCGCTGCGCCCACGCCCTTGCGGCGCGCTTCGGGAACGACGGCGACGGTCAGCAGCTCGGCGTCACCAGCAGCGGCCCAGGCCATAGCGAACCCGTTGGGCTCGGCGCCATTGCCGTGCATCAGCGCGAAGACAGCTTGGTTTTCCATGAGCTTGGCGATCTCGCTGGCGGACCATGGTTTCGGAAACGCGCGGGCGTGAAGAGATGCGAGCAGTTCGCAGGCCGTGGGCGGCGCGGCTTCGATCATGAACCCACCGGCAACGTCACGTGCGGGGCGCGCAGATAGGTTGGATTACTGGGATAGTGCGCCGGGTCGAGCCGCGCGGCGCGAGCGGCAAGCGCCGCAGCATTGACCGTGACGCCCGGACCCTTGAGGCGCGCGCCAGCGAGCAGAGCTTCGTGCGCGCCGCGTTCGATATTGCGCGGCGCGATGTCGGCGGCGCCGTTTACGTAGCGCGCAAAGTAGGAGGCGCCCGGCGTTTCGATGAGCGCGGCGCGCGCGCCCTCCTCACCCTCTTCCAGCGCCAGCGTTTCGAGCGTCGAGACGCCGATGCAGGGCTTGTTGAGCGCCAGCGCCAGTGCGCGCGCGAATGAAAGGCCGACGCGGACGCCGGTGAACGAACCCGGACCCGTGGTAACGGCGACGCGATCGAGTTGCGCGAATGCGATGCCGGCTTGCTCAGCTGCTTCGCGCGCCATCGGCGCCAAACGCTCGGCTTGGCCTCGGTTCATTGTTTCGGAGAAGTGCGCGAGTGTTTCGCCGTCGCGGACGATGGCGACGGAGCAAGCATCCAACGATGTATCGATGCCGAGCACGATCATGCGCGCTCACTCACACCACCTGCTCCACCGCGTTCACTTCCGGAACGTAGTGGCGGAGCATGTTTTCGATGCCTTGCTTCAGCGTCAGCGTCGAAGACGGGCAACCGGCGCAGGAGCCGCGCATATTGAGGCGGACGATACCGTGCTCATGGTCCCAGGAGTGGAAGGTGATGTCGCCGCCGTCGCGCGCAACGGCGGGGCGCACGCGCGCGTCGATGATCTCTTTGATCTCCTTCACGATGCCGGCCGCGTCGCCTTCATAGACGATGTCGGCCTCGTCGGTTTCGTCCGCGTACGCCGTGGCGTCGCCGAGCACCGGACGGCCGGAGGTGAAGTGATCCATGATGGCGGCGAGCACATGCGGCTTCAGATGCGGCCACTCGATCGCTTCGGATTTGGTGATGGTGATGAAATCGCCGCCGAGATAGACGCGCTCGACGCCGTCGACGCCAAAAAGCGCTGTCGCCAGCGGCGAGGCCAGGCCGGCGTCGGCATCGGCGTACTCGCGGCTGCCCTGTCCCAGCACGTCGCGGCCGGGGAGAAACTTCAGCGTGCGCGGATTCGGCGTGGCTTCGGTCTGAATAAACATGGGGGTCAGGTGGGCCCTGCGGGGAAGGCGGTCAAGCCGGTGACGACGGCGCCGGCGACTCCTCGTCTTCGCTTTCGACAGAGACGGCGGCGGCCATGGGCAGCGCAATGGCGCGGATCTCGTCCCGCGACAACGCGCCCGGCACGACCACGACAGGCACCGGGCGCGGCGATAGCCCGCCGGTTTTTCCCAGCTGGGTAATCAGCGGGCCGGGGCTCATGGGAGGGGTCGCAGCCGCGAGCACCACCAACTTGATGGAGGTGTCTTCCTGTAAAAGCTTGCGCAACTCAGGCTTCAAATCGCCTTCACGCAGGATCGGTTCGGCGGTCACCCCGCACTCCGCCCAGGCTTCAGCCGCGAAGCGTTGGGTGAGCGACTCGGCCGCGTCACGCGACTGACGGCGCATCTCCTCGGTGATCGATGCCCACGGCGCTGGGTCCGATGGCTCAATCACGCGCAGCATTAGCATGCGCCAGCCCGTGTAGCGGCAAAGTAAGCCCGCATAGATCAGCGCGTCCGGGAACTCTTCGCTCTCGTCGGCGATGACCAGGCAGCTGAACGCTTTCAGATCTTTGCTCATGGCGCGCGACACTCGCTCAAACGCGGAGCGCCATCAAGCGCGCCAGAGGCCGACGACATCGCGGACTTCCGCCATGATCGGCTGGGCGACAGCGCGCGCCTTCTCGGCGCCGTCCCTAAGGATGGCGTCAAGGGCGGCGGTATCGGCGTTAAGGCGGCGCATTTCGGCGGCGATCGGACTGAGCTTGGCGGCAAGCGTTTCCGCCAGCGCCGGCTTGAAAACGCCGAAGCCC
This sequence comes from Hyphomonadaceae bacterium, assembly GCA_050184605.1. Lineage (GTDB taxonomy): Bacteria > Pseudomonadota > Alphaproteobacteria > Caulobacterales > Aquidulcibacteraceae > Vitreimonas. The sequence continues at coordinate 2,543 of JBFXAE010000002.1, forward strand.
TTGCCGCCGAACTCGGTGAGCACATCGTCGACGGTGCGATCGGTGACCGCTGCAAAAATGCCGACGAGATTTTCGACCTCCGCGCGGCCTTCGAGGCCCACTTTCGACTCTGGAACCGGATACGCATCAGTCGTCGCCTTCTTGATCTTTTGCAGGATCGTGTCGGCGTCGTCGGTCATGTTGATACGCGACATGTCGGAGGGGTCGGACTTCGACATCTTCTTCGAGCCATCGCGCAGCGACATGATCCGCGCGCCCGGGCCTTGGATCAAGGGCTCGGGCAGCGGGAAGAAGTTCGGCGCGTTGTGATCGTTGTTGAACTTCTGCGCGATGTCACGCGACAGCTCCAAGTGCTGCTTCTGATCTTCGCCGACGGGAACGTGCGTCGCCTTATAGAGCAGAATGTCAGCGGCTTGCAGGACCGGATAATCGAACAACCCTACGGATGAACGCTGGGCGTCCTTGCCGGCTTTATCCTTGAACTGCGTCATACGCTCGACCCAGCCCATGCGCGCGACGCAATTGAAGATCCAGGCAAGCTCAGTGTGCTCGCGCACGGCTGATTGCACGAAGATGATCGAGCGCTTGGGATCAACACCGGCGGCGACGTAAGCGGCAGCAACTTCGCGGCAGCGGCTGGCGAGATTTTCCGGATCGGGGCCGGTGGTGATCGCGTGCAGATCGACGACGCAATAGATGCACTCGTAGCTGTCTTGCAGTTTCACCCATTTCTGCAGCGCGCCGAGATAATTGCCGAGATGCAGGCCGTTGGTCGGCTGCATGCCTGAGAATACGCGTTGTGGGCCCTTGTATTGGGGCTGGGCGGCGTCGGTCATTGGAAACTCCGGAACATGAGAACGGGCGCGCCAAGAAAGGTCTCTTGGGGGCGCGGGAAAGCGGCGTCAGGTCAGGCCCGCCATCGCCAGAGGTACGTTCTCGTGTTCATGGCGGGCTTCTATCAGCCGTCCAAGCCCGGCGGCAAGCCGCCTCCCCCACCGGCAGGCCCACGTTCGCGCCGGAATGCGCCGCGGACTTCGGAAATGGTGACTGCGCGCACCAGGAAAGCGACGACGAAATAGAATGTGCCGCCACCGAGGATGAGCAGCGCGATTGCAGCCTCCTTGGACCCCAGCGTCGCCTCAAGCGCGTCGCGGTTGGCGTTTCCGAACCACAGCACCACAAACAGGATCGCCGAGGCGAGACAAATGCGCAGAAGCCGCGCAAACGCCGACGGCGTCGGTTTGTAGGCGCCGCGCGCCGTCAGCGTGCGGATCATCAGCAACACGTTCACCCAAGCGGCGATGGAGGTCGCGATGGCGAGGCCCTGAAAGCCAGGCATGCCCATCGCGCGCAGACCGAAGAAGATCGCCGCGCCGAGCACGATATTGATGATCATCGAGGTGATGGCGTAGCGCATCGGCGCTTTGGTATCTTCGCGCGCGAAGAAGGCCGGCGCGTAGATCTTCGCCAGCACGAACGCCGGCACACCCCAGCCATAGTGAATAAGCGCAAGCGCGGCGTTCTGAGCGTCAGCCGCCGTGAACTCGCCGCGCGAATAGAGGCCGTCGATCAGATAGAACGGGATCGCCAGCATCGCCGCGGCGGCCGGCAGCGTGAACGCCATCGAGAGCGCGACCGCTTCATCGAGCGCGCCGCGCGCGCCGGGTTCATCGCCCTCCTGCACCAAGCGCGAAAGCCTCGGCAGCATCGCGACGCCGACGGCAATGCCGATGAGACCGAGTGGCAATTGATAGAGCCGGTCAGCGACGTTGAGATAGGAGATCGCGCCTTCTTCGAACGAAGCCAGCGCTTGGCTCACCATAACGTTGATCTGCAGAGCGCCGCCGGCGATCGCCGCGGGCGCGGCGAGCACAAAGAGACGCTTCACTTCGGGCGTCAGGCGCGGGAACGGGAAGCTTAGCTTCGTGCCGGAGCGGTGCGCGCCCCACCACACCCAGAGCGCTTGCAGGAGCCCGGACACAGAAACCGCGACGATAGCGGCGAGCCCCGCGCGCTCCGGCGTATCGTGGACGAGCCATAGCGCGACGAGCTGGCAAAGATTGAACAGGATCGGCGCGGCGGCAGCGGCGAAGAAGCGGCCGTGCGCATTGAGAACGCCGGAAAACAGCGTCGCCGCCGACATGGCGACAAGATACGGCATCGCCAGCTGCGTCAGCAGCGTGGCGAGTTGGAAGGTCTCGGGATTGTCGATGTAGCCGGCAAAGAGTGCACGATTGATCCAGCTCATGAAGAAAATGGCGATCGCGCTCAGAACGCCGGTCATCAGCAGCAGCACCGAGAGCGCTTGTGACGCCATGCGGTTCGCCGCTTCCTCGCCCTCAGCCGCGAGCATCTTCGAATAGACCGGCACGAAGGCTTGGCTGAACGCCCCTTCCGCGAACAAGCGGCGGAAGAGATTGGGGAAACGCAGCGCCGCAAAAAACGCGTCCGCCACCGGCCCGGCGCCAAGCGCCGCCGCCAGCGCCACATCGCGCGCAAAGCCGAAGAGGCGCGAGATCAGGGTCAAGCCGCCGATGACGGCGGTGTTGCGGGCAAGGCTCATGCGGACGGGCGACTCAACGTTGAAGGCTACGGGCGTAGCGCGCCGCTAGCGCGCCGTCGAGGCGGGCGCCACTGCAAGCGGCGCCTTGGCCGGATCGGCCGGCGCGGCCGGTTCCGCGGCGCGGAGAACGGCCTCCAATTTGGCGCGTACGGAGGCGATGCGGCGCGGATTGGCGATTTGTCCACCGCCCTCCTCTTCCTGCACGTAGAAGACGTCCGAGGCTCGTTCGCCATACGTATCGATGTGCGCGCTGCCGATTGAGACTTTGGCTTCAGCACACACGTGCGCGAGATCGGCCAGCAGGCCGAGACGATCGCGGCCCGAAGCTTCGATAACGGTAGCGTGCGGGGTGATGTCGTTGTCGATGCGCACCCAAGGTTCGATCGTGAACGCGGCGGTGCGGCGCGATGGCGGCGCGGCTGGCGGCGCGGCGTGATCGTGGATGGCGGCGCGTGTGAGCTTTTGCATCAGCGCTTCGAGCGCACGCGGATCGTTGAGGCCGAACGGCTTGTGGCCGGTGGTCTGAATCGAAAACACGTCGAACGCAGCCCCATCCTTTGACGTATGCACACGCGCGCCGACAATATCGGCGCCGCTGGCGGAGATCGCCGAAGCAAGACTCGCGAACAGCCCGGCGCGGTCACCCGCATAGACCAGCACTTCGCTGACGCCCTGTGCTTCGCGGATGCGCGCCGCGACATGAGGAATGGCGCGTTCGGTGCGCGCGCGCATGACTTCAAGCGCGTGCCATTTTAGCGCGTCAGCGTCGTGGTTGAGCCAGTAACCGTCATCGAGCGCATCGAGCCAAGCTTGCAGCACATCCGCTCGGGCGCCGCCGATATCCTTGAGGAGCTGCGTCTTCGCTTCGCCAGCAATCTCCGCCAGATGCGCGCGCACCCCCTCCTCGTCCGAACGGCCGCCGTGAAGCGCGGCCTCCGTGAGACGGTAGAGATCGCGGAGCAGCTGACCTTTCCAATCGTTCCAGACATTGCCGACGGCGCGGATATCCGCGACGGTGAGAACCAACAGCAGGCGGAGGCGTTCGACGTTGCCAACTATTTTGGAGAACTGCGCGACAGTGCGCGGATCGCCGATATCGCGCTTCTGGGCGACGTCGCTCATCACCAGGTGATTGCCGACCAGCCAGGCGACGAGATCAACTTCTTCCTGCGGCAAGCCCAAGCGCTCACAGGCGGCGCGCGCCGATTTCGCACCTTCAACCTGCTGATCTCCGTCGCCCTTTCCGGTGTCGTGCAGCAGCATCGCCAGATAGAGCGCGCGGCGGTTGATGATCTTCGGAAAGATTTCGCTGGCGAGCGGGTGCTTATCCTTGTGACGCCCGTGCTCGATCTCGGACATCGCGTCGATCGCCCGCAATGTGTGCTCATCCACGGTGTAGTGGTGATACATATTGAACTGCATCTGGGCGACGATGCGGCCGAACTCCGGCACGAATTTTCCCAGCACGCCGGCTTCGTTCATCAGGCGGAGCGCGGCGCCCGGGTGGCGCTTGGATGTCAACACCTCCAGAAACGCCGCGCGTGATTCAGGCTGCTTGCGCCAGGCCGGGTCAAAAGCGCGGACGCGGCGCGAGGCTTGGCCGAAGGCGTCCGGATGGATGTCGAGGTCTAGCTTTTCGGCGATCGCAAAAAGGCGGAGCACATTCGACGGCGTTTCGAGCACCTTCTCGCTTTCCGTGTTGAGGCGGCCACCATCAACGACAAACCCGGCCTCGACTTGCGCGGGGCGCTTGCGGCCATTGCTCAACAGACGCTGCAAGCCCTTCGGCGTTTGCTTGGCATGATCTGCTTCAAGCCGCGCACAGAGCGTGCGAGTGAGCGCGCCCACCTCCTTGGCGACAAGAAAGTAGCGCTTCATGAAACGCTCGACCGCGCTGTTGTTGGCGCGCGCGCCATAGCCGAGGCGCTTGGCCAGCTCCGGCTGCAGGTCGAAGGTCAGCCGTTCTTCGGCGCGGCCGGTAACGAAGTGCAGATGGCAGCGGACGGTCCACAGAAACTCGAGGGCGCGGCGGAAGGCGTTGCGTTCTTCGTTGGTGAACACGCCGGCCTCGACATAATCGCGCGGGCGCTCGAAGCCATAACGGCGGCGCGCGAGCCAGAAGAGCGTGTGCAGATCGCGCAAGCCGCCCTTCCCTTCCTTGATGTTGGGTTCGACCATGTAACGCGAGGCGCCGGCGCGCGCGTGTCGTTCATCGCGCTCCGCAAGCTTCGCGGCGATGAAGGCGGCGTGATCGCGATCGGCCACCTCTTTGCGGAAACGCGTGAAAAGTTCAGTCGCAAGCGATTCATCGCCGGCGATGCGCCGCGCTTCGAGCAGCGCGGTTTGGATCGTGTGATCCTCGCGTGCAAGCTTCAGACATTCATCGACGTTGCGGGACGAGTGACCGACCTTCAGCCCCATGTCCCAGAGCATGTAGAGCATGTACTCGGTCACGCTCTCGTCGAAAGGCGTGGCCTTGTAGGCGCGCAGGAAGAGGAGATCGAGATCGGACGACGGCGCGAGTTCGCCGCGGCCATAGCCGCCGACGGCAACGACCGCGAAACGCTCGCCCTCGGTTGGGTTGCGGGCGCGGAATATATGCGTCGTCGTGTAATCGTAGAGCGCGGAGACGACTTCATCGGCCACCTGCGCAAGCAGGCGCGCGACAGCCAGCCCGTTCTCGCCGGCCTCCAACCGCTCCTTCGCGACCATACGGCCCCGAAACAATGCGCCGTGCAGAAGGTTGCGCACGGCGCCGCGCGCGTTCTCGCCCTCGGCGGCATAGGCCGCGCTGAGTTGCGCGCGCAGCCGGAGGCCGTCGACGACGTGTTCGATGCGGGCGGGTTTCAGCCGTGACGCGACCATCTCATTGCAATTTCGTCATCCTGGGGCGTCGGCGCCACTGTTTTGGGCTGTCATCTCTGACTTCTTGGTTATCCGCACGTCGAAACCTTGCCTCATTTCGCGGGCACAGCCATGAAGTGTAACGGGAACGTTCGTTTCCGGGGAGTGCTGACGTATGCGCAAAAGCGGCAAGACCATCCGCCTCAATCCGGTGGACGATGATCATGTCACCGATCATCCAGCCCGTGCCGGCCTTGAAGCGATCATGGACCAGAAGCTCTTCGCGCAGCGCATCAAGAGCGAGCGCTCCTCGGCTTACTGGTTTGCCGCTTCGCTCTGGGGCGTCACCGGCCTCGTGCTCGGCGGCATTCTCGGCGCCTACATGATGTTCGTGGCGATGGACTCGTCCTTGCCGCTGGCATCTGAAGCGGTGTCGCGCGGCATGGCGGTCGAGCAAGCGCGCCAGCGTGTTGATGAGCGCGATCCGGCGCTTAGGGATCCTGCTGAGAGACAGCCTTAAGCTTGTAGAGAAGCTCAAGAGCTTCTTTCGGCGACAAGTGATCTGGATTGATATCGCTGAGCGTTGCTTCCAGCGCTGACGGCGCATGTTCTTCCATCACCTGAGCGAACAGCGGCAGGTCCTCGGCGATCTCCACGCGCGTCGAGCCGCCGCTCGTTTCGAGGCGCTGCAGCACAGCTTTCGCGCGCTCGACAGCGGACTTAGGGAGCCCCGCCAGCTTCGCGACCTGAATGCCGTAGGAGCGATCGGCGGCGCCGGGCGCGACTTCGTGCAAAAAGACGAGATCGCCTTTCCATTCCTTGGCGCGCAGATGCGCGTTGGCGCCGGCTTCCAGTTTGTCGGCTAGGCGCGTCAGCTCATGATAGTGCGTGGCGAAAACGGCGCGGCACTTGTTGCCTTCGTGCAGATGCTCGGCCACCGCCCAGGCGATGGCGAGGCCATCGAAGGTCGCCGTGCCGCGGCCGATTTCATCGAGCACGACGAGTGCGCGCGAGCCGGCTTGGTTCAGGATCGCGGCGGTCTCGACCATCTCGGTCATGAAAGTGGAGCGGCCGCGCGCCAGATCATCGGAGGCGCCGACGCGGGCGAAGACACGATCGACAATGCCGAGGCGAAGCTTGCGCGCGGGAACATAGGCGCCGGCCTGCGCGAGAATGGCGAGGAGCGCAATCTGGCGCAGATAGGTGCTCTTGCCCGCCATGTTCGGCCCGGTAACGACCAACAAGCGCGGGCCGGATTTTCCTTCGGCGTCGAGGCGTGCGTCGTTCGGAGTAAAGCCCTGACCGTCGCGGCGGACGCCCTCTTCCACCACCGGATGGCGCGCACCTTCCGCCAGAAGCGCTAAGGTTTCATCGATCTCCGGTCGCGTCGCTTGGGTTTCCTCGGCCCACGCGGCCATGCCCGCGGCGACATCGAGTGATGCGAGCGCCTCCGCGGCCGCACGGATCGGCGCTTCGATGGCGGCGGCGCGCGCGGCGAAATCCTTGAACAGCGCAAGCTCGCGCGCGAGCGAGGCTTCGCCGGCGCGAGAGATTTTGGCGTCGAGTTCCGCAAGCTCCGTCGTCGTGAAGCGGACCGAGCCGGCATTGGTTTGACGATGGATGAAGCGCGCGTTGAGTGGCGGCGCCATCAAGGCCTCGGCCTGCTTCGTCGTCGCGTCGATGTGATAGCCGAGCACATTGTTGTGCTTGAGCTTGAGGCCGGCGATGGCAGTTTCTTCGGCGTAGCTCGCTTGCAGGGCGGCGATAACTTTGCGGCTATCGTCGCGGAGCGCACGGGCGTCATCGAGCGTCGCGTCATAGCCGGCGGCGATGAAGCCGCCGTCGCGTGCAAGCAGCGGCAGATCAGGCGCCAGGGCGCGGGTCAGCGTCTGTGCGAGCGCTGCGCTTTCGGCGTGAGCGCTAAGTGACAGCGCCGCGCAGGCGCGGGCGATTTCCGCCGGCGCCTCGGTTGAAAGGCCAAGGCAGCGCGCGGCGGCGCGATCACCAGCGATGAGACCATCGCGTAAGCTGGCGAGATCACGCGGGCCGCCGCGGCCGAGCGCAAGCCGCGTCAAGGCGCGCGCGAGATCGCCCGCGGCGCGGAGCTCCTCGCGGACACCGTCGAGGCGATCGCGGGCGTCGAGGAAGAATTGCACGGCGTCGAGACGGGCATTGATCGCGGCAACGTCCGTCAACGGGCGCGAGATGCGCTCGGCCAGCATGCGCCCGCCGGCGGATGTGACAGTGCGATCAACGCAGGCGAGCAACGAGCCTTCCCTGCTCCCGCGCACCGAACGTTCGATCTCCAGCGCCGCGCGAGTGGCGGCGTCGATGGCCATGAACGCGCGCTCGGCATTGCGGCGCGGCGGCATGAGGCGCGGCGCTGCGCCGGCCTGAGTCAGCTCGATGTAATCGAGCAGCAGGCCCATGGCGCTGAGCTCGACATTGCTGAAGTCGCCGAAGGCATCAAGCGCGGCGACTTCGAACGCTGCCTTGATCCGGCGCGCGGCTGCCTTGGCATCTGCTTTGACGGCGGGGCGGATGGTCAGCGCGGCGCCTGTGATGCGCGCGGCTTCGTTGACATGCTGAGCGTCAGCATCCGTCACGAGCAGCTCCGCGGGCGAAAGTGCGGCGATCTCTTCTTCGGCTTCGTGATGCTTGAACGATCGCGTTTCGAACGCGCCGGTTGAAACATCGGCCCACGCGATCGCGGCGCCTTCGCCGCTGAACGCTACGGCCGCAAGCCGGTTCGCGGCGCGCGCGTCAAGCAGCCCCTCTTCCGTCAGCGTGCCCGGCGTGACGACGCGGACGACGCCGCGCTGCACGATCGACTTGCCGCCGCGCTTCTTCGCCTCCGCTGGATCTTCAAGCTGTTCGCAGACGGCGACCTTGTGGCCGGCGCGAATGAGTTTCGAGAGATAGTTTTCCGCCTGGTGCCACGGCACGCCGGCCATCGGTATCGGTTCGCCGCCGTGTTGCCCGCGCTTGGTAAGCGTGATGCCGACAGCCGCGGAAGCTTTCTCGGCGTCCTCGAAGAACAGCTCGTAGAAATCACCCATGCGAAAGAAGAGCAGCGCGTCGGGGTGCTCTGCTTTGGCGGCGAGATACTGCGCCATGAACGGCGTCACTTTCGGCGCCGGGTGAGAGGAATCAGCCACGAGCCCCCTTTAGCGGGTCGGGCGACGGACTTCCATTGACGGACTGACCCTCAAAGCTAGGGTGCGGCTCAAATCTCCGCACATCTCGCGAGCCCCATGCCCGACTCCAAAAAAACGTTCACCGATGCCGAGGCGCTTGACTTCCACAAGCACCCAACGCCGGGGAAAATCTCGATCCTGCCGACCAAACCGATGGCGACGCAGCGTGATCTCTCGCTGGCGTACTCGCCGGGTGTTGCGGTTCCTGTGAAGGCCATCGCCGACGATCCGGACCTCGCCTACGATTATACCTCCAAGGGCAACATGGTGGCCGTGATTTCGAACGGCACCGCGATCCTGGGGCTGGGAAATCTCGGCGCGATGGCCTCGAAGCCGGTGATGGAAGGCAAGAGCGTTCTGTTCAAGCGCTTCGCCGATGTAGATTCGATCGACATCGAGGTCACGACGCAGGATGTCGAGGAGTTCATCACCACCGTTCGCAACATTGGGCCGACCTTCGGCGGCATCAATCTTGAGGATATCAAGAGCCCAGAGTGCTTCATCATCGAGAGCCGTCTAAGGGACGATCTCGATATTCCCGTCTTCCACGACGATCAGCACGGCACGGCCATCATTGCGGCGGCCGGATTGCTCAACGCTTGCGAGCTTACGGGCCGACGGCTTGAGGACATCAAAGTTGTCGTGAACGGCGCCGGCGCCGCCGGGCTGTCTTGCATTGCGCTCATCAAGCAGCTCGGCGTGCCGCATGAGAACGTCATCGCGCTCGACCGCGAGGGCGTTGTCTATCGCGGCCGCGAGAAAGGCATGGATCAGTTCAAATCCGTGCATGCGATCGACACCAAAGCGCGCACGCTCGCTGACGCGATGAAAGGCGCCGACGTCTTTATGGGCCTCTCCGTCGCCGGCGCGGTGACGCAAGAGATGGTGAAGTCGATGGCGAAGAAGCCGATCATCTTCGCCATGGCCAATCCCGACCCGGAGATCACGCCGGAGGCCGTGCACGAAGTACGCAAAGACGCGATCGTGGCGACGGGCCGCTCGGACTATCCGAACCAGGTCAACAACGTTCTGGGCTTTCCCTACATCTTCCGCGGCGCGCTCGATGTGCGCGCGCGGACGATCAATGAGGAGATGAAGGTCGCCGCCGCGCGCGCGCTGGCGCAGCTGGCGAAGCAGGACGTTCCGGATGAGGTGGCGGCGGCGTATCATGGGCGGCGGCCGAAGTTCGGGCCGGACTACATCATCCCGGCCCCGTTCGATCCGCGGCTCATCTCGGAAATTCCGCCCTATGTGGCGCAAGCAGCGATGGATACGGGCGTGGCCCGGAAGCCCATTCCCGACATGCAGGCCTACAAGCATAGCCTCGCGCAACGCCTCGATCCGACTGCGGCGATGATGCAGCGCGTCCAAACGGTCGTGCGCCGTAAACCAAAGTGCATCGTGTTTGCCGAGGGCGAAGAACCTTCGGTCATCCGCGCGGCCTATGCCTTCCGCGAGCTTGGGCTCGGCAACCCGGTGCTCGTCGGGCGCGAGGAAACAGTGCGCGCGAACATGGCGAGCGTTGGCGTGCCTGAGAACGCCGAACTCCAAATCGTCAATGCGCGCCTCTCGGAGAATAACGGCCTCTACGCGGACTTTCTCTATAAGCGCCTACAGCGCTTCGGCTTCCTGCATCGCGATGCGCAGCGCCTGGTGAACCTCGATCGAAATGTGTTCGGCGCCTGCATGGTGGCGATGGGCCACGCCGACGGCATGGTCACCGGCGTGACGCGCAACTATGCCACCGCGCTCGATGATATCGTGAAGGTGATCGACCCTGCCCCGCGCGAGCGCGTCATGGGTATGTCCGTTGTGCTGATGAAGGGCCGGACGCTGTTCATCAGCGATACGGCCGTAGCTGAGTTTCCCGATCCGCCGGAGCTGGCGCAAATCGTCCTTCAATCGGCGGCGATGGCGAGGCAGTTCGGCGTGACGCCGCGCGTGGCGCTGATCTCGCATTCGACCTTCGGCAATCCGAAGATGGAGCGCTCGGAGAAGATCCGCGAGGCCGTGACGCTGCTCGATCGGCGCGAGGACGTCGAGTTCGAGTACGAGGGCGAGATGAACGTCGATGTCGCGCTCAACCCGGACATGCGCGAGCTCTATCCGTTCTCGCGGCTAACGGATGTTGCTAACGTGCTGGTGATGCCAGCGCTACACTCAGCCTCTATCGCAACCAGCCTGCTGACCACGGCCGGCGGCGCCACCGTGATCGGGCCGGTGCTGACCGGGCTCTCCAAGCCCATCCAGATCGCGCCGCTCGGCGGCACGGTATCGGACATCGTCAGCTACGCGACCCTTGCCGCGTTCCAGGCGGCGGAGGCGAAGGGCGAGACGAAGCCCTAAGCCGGCGCGGGCTCTTCCCTCACTTCCGTCACCGGCGGCGTTTTACGCATCACGGCCAGCGCGAAGATCAGCGCAAAGACGCCGATCACTGCGGAGTAGATAAAGAAGGTCATGTAGCCGACGGCGAAGGCCTCGGCGGGCCTGTTATACTCCTGCGCGGCGTGCGCAAACGAATCCGGCGCAATGTTTGTGAACCAGCTGCGCAACCAATTGCTCTCGCCAGCCGCCGCGGCCGCTGTCCCGCCTTCAACGATGCGGCCAGAGATCGCCGCAAGAATCTTGCCTGGAAGCGCGTAGAGCGACGAGAAGAGCGCGTACTGCGTGGCTGTGAAGCCCAGGCTTGTGAGGCTCGACATATAAGCTATGAGCGCCGTGCCAGCGATACCGGCGGAGATATTGTCGATCGCAATGCACGCGTAGAGACCAGGCAACCACGGACCAGTAAAGATCAGGCCGCTGAATGCGATGTTGGACAGTGGCTGAACGATAGCGCCGACGAGCAGCGACTTCAGCAGACCGAAACGTGCAACCATCCAGCCGCCAAGGCCCACGCCCAGCATCGACATGACAACACCGAACAACTTGCGCGCGCCGGCGATTTCATCGAGCGAGAAGCCGACATCGACGTAGAATGCCGTCATCAAATTGAGCACGAAATCGGCGATGCGATAGACGCAGATCATCGCGAGAATGAGCATGCCGGTGCTGCCGTGGCGCTTGAAGAAGTCCTCAAGCGGCTCCTTGAGCGTGCCGGCGAAGTAGGCGCTCGGTCGCGACTTGAACATCGGATAGGTCGCGAAGCCGACGATGCCGAGGCCGATCGCGACACCGAACACTTGCCAAACCGCGCCCCAAGGCCTGCCGGTCCACCACTCGCTAAACCCGGCCACCGCCCCTTCCATACCGATCCACGGCAACATGAAAGCGAGTGGTTCGGCTTTGCCTGAAATGCCCGCGCCAATGAAACACGCGCCGAAGAGGACAAGCGCAATGCGAAGCGTCCATTCCAGCGCCTCGGCCCAAACCGGAGTCTGCTGCGGCGGAAATGGCTTGGGTTCAACGCTTTTTTCGCGCGGCGCGAACATCACACCGAGCACGCCGATGCCCATGACGATCGCCATGGCAGAGTAGGAAGCGGTCCAGCCAATGCGGGAAGCAAGGAAGAGTGGCGCGGCGCCCGAGACGATTACCGCGAAGCGATAGCCCCACTGATACATCGCAGCCATAATGCCCTGCCGCTCGACCGCAGCGACTTCGATGCGCCATGCGTCAATAGCGATGTCCTGCGTCGCGCCGAAGAACGCCGTCATGGTCGCGAATACCGCGACCATGACAATGAGATTCAAATCCGGATCCGGCTGCACGGCGCCTTCGACGCCGCCGGCGACGGCGGCGGAGACAGCCGGCATGCTCGCAGCAATCATCCAGATGCCGAAGATCACGCCGGCTTGAGCCAGAAGCATCCACGAGCGGCGCTTACCAAGAAGCTGGTGCAAGACCGGTATCTTCACGCGGTCGACGATCGGCGCCCAAAGAAATTTGATGGCGTACATGATCGTCACCATGCTGAAGAGCGTGATGACATCGAGCGGCAACTTCGCCTGGCGCATCCAGGCGGACATGGTGTCGTAGAGCAGCAGGTTCGGCAGGCCCGCCGAGAACCCAAGCAGCAACATGATGATGCTGCGCCTCTCCAGGAAAACGCTCAGCGCTTCCCAGGTTGAACGCTTTGGCGCCGGCGCGGCTTCGGTTTCTGACATGCGTGCTCTCCGCCGCTCTTATGTGCCGGCGAACGTGGCGGGGTTCGGGCGCTCGGTAAAGCGGGCCGCGACTTGTAGCAGCCGGTTCGCGTCGATCGGTTTGGTGATGAAATCGTCCATGCCGGCCTTGGCGGCATGAGCGCGCTCTTCATCGCCGGCGTCGGCTGTCAGCGCGATTATCGGCGCGGCGGCGGAGGGCCCTCTCCCGGCGCGGATGCGCTGGGCGGCCTCGAAACCGTCGAGCCGCGGCATGCGAATGTCGAGCAAGATGAGATCAAAGGCGCCGGCCGAAGCCGCCGCTACCGCCTCCTCGCCGTCCTGTACGCTAGTGACGTTACAGCCCGCCTTGGTGAGCAGCGTGCGCGCGAGCAACGCATTGATCGGGTTGTCCTCCGCCAGCAGCACGCGAAGGCCGAGCAGCAGCCGCTCCACCGGCGCCTCCCGTATCACCGCAGGCGGCGGGCGCGCGGTCTCGTCGCCAAGCGCGGCCCGGACACGTTCGGCGAGCGAGCCTCTGCGCACTGGCTTTAGCGTATAGTGTTCGATCCCGGCTGCGCGACACGCCTCAATGATCTGCCGCTGCTCTTGCGGCGCCAGGGCTATCACGGCGCGCGAACTGCGGCGCAGCGCGTCGATCTCCTCACCGTCGACACCATCATGCCAGTCGAGCAGCACGATGTCGGCGTAGTCGCCGCGCTCGACAGGGACGGCGCCGAGCGAGGTCGCTACGGCGCGTAGCGTTTGCGTGAGCAACAAGGATGGGCTGACAACGCACATGCGCACGCCGCTGAGAGACGGCGGCGGTTCGCTGTTTGGCGCTACTGCAAGCGGCAGCTCAACCCAAAAGCTCGCGCCGAAGCCCGGACGCGACACCAGCCCAACCTCGCCGCCCATGGCGAGCGCCAGCTTCTTCACGATGGCCAAGCCGAGGCCCGCGCCGCCGTGGCGGCGGTTCACGCCGGCATCGGCTTGCGTGAATTCCTCGAAGATCAACGCCTGCTTCTCCGGCGCAACGCCTGGGCCTGTGTCGCGCACATTGAAGCGCAACCGGCCATTGGGGCGCGGCGCCATCTCAATGACAACGCCGCCCGTCTCGGTGAACTTCACCGCGTTACCGGCGAGATTGAACAGAATTTGGCGCAGCCGGCCATCATCGCCGATCACGCGCGTTGGCGCGTCGCCGCGCACGGATACGGCGATCTCCAGATGCTTGTCGCGCGCGCGCGGCGAGAGCAATTCGGCGACGCTTTGCATCGTCGCTTCCGGATCGAACGGCGCGGACTCAAGTTCGACCCGTCCCGCTTCGAGACGCGAGTAGTCCAGAATTTCCGTGATCAATTCGAGCAGCAGCTCACCCGATTGCTTGATCGCGTCGACATAGCTTTGCGCGTTCGGCTCCAGCTTTCCGGTTTCGAGCAAGCCGGCCATGCCAAGAATGCCGTTGAGCGGCGTGCGCAATTCGTGCGTGAGCGTTGCGAACAAGGTAGTCTTGGCGCGCAGCGCATCTTCAGCGGCGCGGACGTGACGAGTTATGTCGCGGGCGATGACAAGGCTAGCGCCATCGGGCAGCTTGCGCTCGGCCCATTCGAACTGACGCCCGTCCGGCGCGGGCGCTTCGAAGCGCCGCTCGCCGCCCGCGAACTCTGGCGCCTGCGCCCTGCCCCATGGCGGCCGCTGTGGACCGATCCAATGCTTGAAGGTGGCGCGGAAGGTCGGATTGGCGCGCAACAATGAGCCATCCGCCGCAAGAATTGCGACGGGATCGGGCAGTGCGTCGAAAGCATCGAACGCATGTGTGGCCGCCGGCTGACCCATGGCCCGATCAGAAGCTGCGGCGGTTAAGAAACCTTAGCGAAACCGCTCTGATCTGCGCTTGCCCATTGGCGTTTCAGGCTGAGCGCTTCGGCGATGTGGATACGCCGGAGCGCATCTGAACCGTCTAGATCGGCAATGGTGCGCGCGACCTTCAGTGTTCGATGGTAAGCGCGCGCCGATAGCGCCAGCGTTTCGGCCGCTTTCGAAAGCAGGGCCGCGCCAGGCGCATCCGGCGCCGCCACCCTCTCCAACGCCTCCAGATCAAGCATTGCATTGAGGCCGGCGCCGCGTGCGGATTGCGCGTCACGCGCACGGCACACGCGCGCGGCGGCTTCGGCGGTGCCTTCCACGGGCGGTGGCAGGGTGAGATCTGCGGCGGTGACGGGCGGCACATCGAGCTGAATGTCGATCCGGTCGAGTAGCGGGCCAGAGAGATGTGCTTGGTACTCGATAGCGCAGCGCGGACCGCGGCGGCACGCGCCCGCGCCCGGCCCTCCTCCGCACCGGCACGGATTCATCGCGGCGGCGAGCAGAATGCGCGCTGGGTATGTGACGTGATGGTTGGCGCGGGCGATCAGAACTTCACCCGTCTCGAGCGGCTGGCGCAAAGCATCGAGGGCCTGTGACGAGAACTCTGGCAGCTCGTCCAGGAAAAGCACGCCTTGGTGCGCGAGGCTGATTTCACCCGGCTTTGCACGCAATCCGCCGCCGACAAGTGCGGCCATCGAGGCGGAATGATGCGGCGCACGGAACGGCCGCGTGCGCGTAAGACGGCCGCGCTCAAGCAATCCCGCAACCGAATGCAGCATCGAGACTTCGAGCAATTCTTCTGATGAAAGCGGCGGCAAAAGGCCCGGCAAACGTTGCGCCAGCATCGATTTGCCGGCGCCTGGCAGGCCAACGAAGAGAATGTTGTGAGCGCCGGCCGCTGCGATTTCGAGGGCGCGTTTGGCCTGCTCCTGCCCGCGCACATCGCGCAAATCAGGCACGCTTGCGCCTGAAATCAAATCACCGCGCTCCGGCGGCTTGATCGAGGCGCCGCCGCGGAAGTGGTTGACGAGCGAAAGCAGAGAGGGCGCGGCGATCACTTCGCCGCCCGCCCAAGCCGCCTCCGCACCGCACGCTTCGGGGCAAATAAACGCCGCATCCATGGAATGCGCGGCCATCGCTGCGGGCAGCGCACCCGGCGCCGGCGCAAGCGAACCATCGAGACCAACTTCGCCGAAGCACACCACGCCATCGAGCGCGTCATGCGGCAGCGCGCCGATCGCGGCCATCATCGCCAGAGCGATCGGCAGATCGTAGTGCGTCCCCTCTTTCGGCATGTCGGCGGGCGCGAGATTGACGACGAGACGCCCAGCCGGAATCGCGAGGCCGATCGAAGCAAAAGCAGCGCGGACACGCTCGCGCGATTCAGAGACGGCCTTGTCGCCCAGGCCAACAATGACAATGCCAGGCGTGCCGCCCGTCATCTGCACTTGAACCTCGACGCGGCGCGCTTCGAGTCCGGCAAAAGCTACGGTGGTTGCGTTGGCGCAGGTCTGCATCGCGACCGCCCTTTATCCACAAGCGATGCGGGGGTACTGTCTCAGTTTGAAATCAGAATGACTGCATAGCTCCTTGAAGGCGGGGGCGCTCCGGCCCATGCTTAGCGCTAAGCATTTTGGAGGCTTGGCGTGCCTAAAGGCCCATCAGGACAGAAGCGACCAGCAGACGTTATCGGCAACGCCATAAAGGTTGCCCGCATTGCCGTGGGCGATGAGGAGGACACTGTAGAGCCTGACGGGAAAGACGCGAACGCCAAGGCTATGGGGAAGAAGGGCGGCGCCGCGCGCGCCAAGTCTCTCTCTCCTGAAGCCCGCTCTAAGATCGCTAAGAAGGCCGCTGCTAAACGCTGGAAGAAGAAGTGAGAGCGCTAGCGCTAGCCGCGTTGCTTTGGGCGTGCGCGCCGTCGCCGACCGATCCTTACGCGGTGGACCCAACCGCTGGACTTCCGCCGCAATCGGAAAACGCAATTGTTGGTATCGACGCGCAAGACATAACGGCCTTCTGTCGCGACGGCTGGATATCGCGCTCACCCAAACGGCGCGGGACGTGCTCCGGACATCTTGGCGTTCGGGAGTGGGTGAACCGGCCCGCTGAGTGAGGGCTAAGCATCCCAAACGGCTTTCCACGCCGTAAATTCGGAAGGCCGGACGCGATACCGGGCGAAGTTGCCGTCATGCAGGCTTACCAGTTCGCCCTCAGCGGCATCAACAAAGCGCGCGATGTCATCGCCGGTGAAGCTATCCAGTGCAAAATCAGCGATTGCCTTAGACGCCTCTGTCTTATTGAGGCGGTCCCTAATCACTTGAGCAATTATCCCCTTCAACTGCTCGCGATACTGTAGGCGGAATTTGTCTGGCTCTCCGATTGTTTGTCGGATTGCCGCGTAGCGGCGAGCTGATCGCTCGTATGCCCACACATACATGTCCCGCGCCAACTCAGTCGCGTTGAGTTCGTACACGGCGAGCATCGCTTGAGCGTAAGTTGTCTCCGGAACGTCGATGAATGATATCGGGCTGAGATTTCCCCTGATGAAAGGAATGTTCGCAGCGAGACGCGAGACCCGTTTGTTCACGTCTTCAAACGGCTGAAGATAGGGCAATTGGATAGAGATAAAGATCGACTGCTCAAACGGGTCGGTAATTTCCGCTGCCTTTTGCAGCATCTCATTGAAGCACTCTTCCAGAACGTGAGGATCGTTTAGCGGCTCATAAACAGAGCCGCCGATCCCAATTTCCTTACGTCGCAACTGACCTGATGCCATCGGGTCGGCAAGCAAGTTGTTTGAGAGAAGGCCGTGTAAATTTCTAATGGTGCGTGGGTCAAAACCCACTTCGTTGGCTGACTCCACCAAGAACTCGATTGCGTCTTTGTGGTTCAAGATCATTTGCGTGTCGCGGACGCTCTTGCCTTCCACTCCCTTGCCTTGCTCAAGCAGGACGATTGTATCGAGTAAAGAGTAGTCGTTGCCTTCGAGGCGGCTTGAGTTGAACGACAAGTCGATAAGGATGCGGTTTAGAATGTGCTTCGCGTATGTGCCGGCGGGCTCAATGCTCATGCCGGTGACGCCAACCTCGGCGAGATATTTCCGCTCCCGAGGTGAGAGAAAGAACGTCTTGTTCGGTTGGTACGCGGCGAGAAAATCACGGTTGTATCCCACGCGCTTTCGTTCGCCCTGCGGACGCGCCAACACCTCCTGCAAAATGCGCCCCGCCTCGGAGACCGGGACGAACAGACCGCCCTCAGCTTCGAGGTGGGCCTCGTCTTTGTTCAGCAGCACCGGAGGCGACGGCTTGGGCGGCGCGCCTGGCGTCACCGCGTAGTATCGCGTCCAGCGACGGGAGCCCTCGCTTCTGGCCCGGCCCGCCTTGATTAGTTTGGTGAGGCGAGAGCGCATTGCGCTGCGCTCGGTTTCGGACGCGCCAGCGCCCACCAGATCGCCCATAGAGATGCCATCGGGGCGCTCGTTTAGAACCCGCTCTATGGCAGCCAATTCGGCCTCGGTTATGGGCATAGCGCCTCCTATACAAGCTTATATACGCCACCATAGGCTCCTATGCAAGCATTTTGTTTGCATATGGCACTTGTATAGCCTTGCCTAAGCTGCTATACACACTTGTATAGAGTTGCATAGACGCCATGAACAAGCTGTCGCTCACCAAACGGGTTCAAATCCTGAATATGCTCAACGAGGGCGTGAGCCTCCGGGCGATCAGCCGCTTGGTCGGCGTCAGCATCAACACGGTATCCAAGCTCTTGGTGGACGCTGGCGAGACGTGCCTAGACCTCCACGACCAGCTCGTTACGCACGTCGAAGCCAAGAACGTGCAGTGCGATGAGATTTGGAGCTTCTGCTACGCCAAGCAAAAGAACGTCCCGACCGCGAAGGCGGCGCCCGCTGAAGCTGGCGACGTGTGGACGTGGACCGCACTTGATGCGGACTCCAAGCTGATGATTTCTTACATGGCTTCCAGCCGCTCAGGCTCGGCCGCTGAAGCCTTCATGCAGGACGTGGCCCGCCGCATCACCGGCCGCCCGCAAGTCACTACAGACGGCTTCAATGCGTATCCCAACGCGGTGCGCGTAGCGTTCGGCAAGAACGTGGACTTCGCGCAGCTTGTGAAAACCTACGGTCCTGATTTTGGCGCTGGCCCTGAGCGCAAGTATTCTCCCCCGGTCTGCACTGGCGCGCACAAGGTCGTGCGCGAAGGCAATCCCGACGAAGCGAAGATCTCAACGTCTCACGTTGAGCGCGCAAATCTGACTATGCGGATGGGCATGCGCCGCTTCACGCGCCTCACCAACGCGCACTCCAAGAAGTACGCGAACCACGTTTACGCGCTTGCGCTCTTCTTCATGCACTACAATTTCGTACGCCAACACAAGGCGCACAAACTCTCGCCGGCGATGGCCGCAGGCCTCACCGATCGCTTGTGGTCTATGGAGGATATCGCGGAGCGCATAGACATTCGGGTCAACCAGCCGAAGGCGCGAGGCGCTTACAAAAAGCGCAAGCCCGCTTCCGCTGACTAAACGCGATAATCGTCTCCCTTGGTGAGGAGACGATTATGCGTGTTTGGTTCATCGACCTTTTGTCACGAGCGCTCTGCGTGGCAGTGAAAGTCAACGGAATCCCTTACGGCCGAATCCCTAAGGACGGCGGGCTTTTAGCCACTGCAGAGCGCCTGGGAGAAGGTTCTGCGACGCCCAGCTAGAGCCCGATAGCTCCGTCACCAGAATCCGATCATTCGCGTCTACAATGCGCATAAGCGCGTCGCGCACTTGAACAGCGGTTGATGGAGTGTCGATGAGATACGCGGATTCAGTTGCTTTGACGCCAATGCCGCCCAGCAAATCCCAAACCGGCTGATAATTTTGACCCGGCCGACGCAGGTCATAGCACACATGATAGATAGCCATTGTGGAGCTCTCCAGTCTCGAACAGACCATCTGTCCGATTGAGTAGCGCCATTGAGCCCACGCTATCCGCAGTCGATTTCTAGGATCGCTTCTATTCTGGCGAGCACCTCCAACATCGTGTCCTGTGGACAATCGCTGATGTATTGCGCGTTGCGCGCAAGCCAATCTGCTGACTTCAGTTGATCTGCTAGCACCGCTCCAGTCACCCTACCTGTTGCTGGGATCGGCACTTCAAATGAACCACCTTTGACTTGGTTTGTGGTCGGACAGATCAGAAACAGTCCCGTGGCGATGTTGTAAGCCTTCGGAGACAGAACTAGAGCAGGCCGTCGTCCGGCCTGCTCCGTACCTGCCTGGGGGTTCATGTCTACCCAGACAAAGTGACCTCTGTCTGGCTGGTAGGTCTCTCGCAAGCGCTCACCATTCTTCTTTCCCGACAGGCTCGCCCCAATCAGTTTCGGTCTGATTGTGTGATGGGTCGTGGGCGGCGAGCAGGTCGGCCAACTTGTATCGCTTCCGCGCAGGGCGGATACACAACGTCTCGTCCTCTACAAAAAGATTGACCGAAGCCCCTTCGCTAAGCCTCACACTCTCGACGATATGGCGCGGCAGGCGCAGCGCTAGGCTGTTACCCCACTTCGCGATGATCGCGGTTTGCATTTGGACTTCTCCATACGGCCACATACACCACCCCGCATGGTGAGCCGTATCAACACTGTATATACAGGATGTGTTTCTGCTTTCCAAATTATTAAAATGGTTACCTCTGTAAAAACCATGTGAGCAGACAAGCGTAGTTCGCGCCACTAAAATGTGATCACAGCTTGGCTCGCAGCCGCTAGCGGTACCCCGCCCTGATTGGAGGGGGCCAACATGCCGAAGGAAGACGTACTGCAATACGTGGCCGAGATGGCCGCACAGCTCGCCGCGCTCGCACGCGAGCACTTGCCCACCGTAGCCAAGGTTTTGGAGATCGCAGCGGAGCTGGCGCGCGACGCGCTAGGGCCAACCAGGTGACACCGGCCCGCCGCAGAACGCGGCGGGTGTTAGCCTCCCCCGGCCAAACGAAGCTATAAGGCCCTATGCGAGGGCGGCAGCCATTATGGGAGACCGCGCTGGAGATCGTCGGCGCCGTGGTGGTCGTCGCGCTGGCAGTCGCGTATCTCTCACACTACTCGCCGGGGTGAGTTAAACCCCTCTCCACGGAATCGCCGCTAGACACTGGGTATCCCGGCGTGATTCTCTGGGTGCTGTAGTTCGACTGCTAAGCGCGCATGCCGGGACTCCAACCCGGAACCTTCAGTTTAGCGGACCGATGCTCTGTGCAGTTGAGCTACATGCGCGTGCGGAGCCCGACGCCGCCAAGCGTCGGGCTCGCGCCTTCAGCCCAAACACCAGCGAGAATCGGTTACCGCACGAGCAAGCTCGCCAGGATTCCGCAAGGTGAACAAGCGGGGAAAGCTGACGATGTGCAGTGGATGTGAGGAACCCGGAACAAACCGAGTTGAATCAGCCACTTAGAACCTGTGGATAATTATTCGCTCGCTTGATCGGGGTCAAAGCGCCGAAAAACTGCGCGCGATCAATCACTTACCCGCTAAGCACAAAGTTTCAGTTTTCAAACTGAGACAGTACCGATGCGGGATATCGTACAGAATTAGAACAAAAGGGCAACAAAAAATGAACGCGATCGCGCGCTGCGCGAAGCGATACCCAGATTTACTCCCAGCCGCGGCGCGACGCCATCCAAATCGAGGGAATTTAAGAGAAAATTAGTTCTGGCCGCCGGCGAGGTCGGGGACGCCATCGTAGCCGCGATACTCAGGGCCCGTGTTTGGCGCCTGCGCGTAATACGGCGTGTTCGGCGCGCGCACCTGCATGAACGAGACGACGCGGCGGACGCCGCCAACAACGCTGGCGATCTCGGCGGCGCGTTCGAGTTCGTGCTGCGAGCGGGCCGAGCCCATCAGGTACACGTTGCCGTGGAACGTCTCGATATTGACGTTGATCGCGCGCACGGCGGGACTCGCGGTGAGGCGCGCGCGGATTTGCGCCGTGATCAGTTCATCCTGGGCGCTGCGTACAAAGCTCGAAGGCTCACCGATCACGATTTCGTTGTAGACATTCTCGACCGTGCGAATGCTGCGTGCGATGGTCTCGGCGGCCTGACGATGCTCGGCCGTCGGCGCTGTTCCCGAAAGCAGCAGGTTGCGATTGGCGACTTCGACGTCGACTTCCTGGAACGCGACGCTATCGGCCGCCATTAGGCGCATCTTCACTTGCTGTGACGCTGACGCATCGTCGATGCCCTCGCCGATGGTGCGATCCTGCGCGGCGTACACGCCGACGCTGGCGGCGGTGCCGAGGGCCGCAGTCATGCAGCCGCTCACGCTCAGCGAAGCGGTGGCGGCGAGGAGAAGAGCAAATGCACGCATAATGCGCGGATTTTGCGCGCTGATCGTTTCGGCACGCTTAAGATCAGGCGCGCGAACGCTCATCAAACCAGGCGCCGCGTTCATGCCTCGGCAATAGACCTGAACCAACCACTACTAGATCAAAGCGGATGGGCGCCGATGTCAGCCGCCAGCGGCCGGCGAGCGTTCGCGCGGCGCGCGCGATGCGCTGCTGCGCCATCGGCGTGACCGCATGGGCGCCGGCGTCATACGTCTTACGCGCCTTCACTTCAACGATGACGAGAACGTTGTCCTTCCACGCCGCAAGGTCGACTTCGCCATACGGCGTGCGCAAGCGGTGACCGAGAATCCGATAACCTTTGCACATGAGAAAGAGCATCGCGGCCCACTCCGCCGTGCGTCCGCGACGCTCGGCCTGCCGGCGGCTCACGCGCGGTCCTTCAGTTCGAGTGCGCGCGTGTAAGCGCGTTTGCGCGGCACGCCGAGGTCGCGCGCCGCTTCACTGGCGGCTTCCTTCACGCCGCGCGGCAGCGCGCGGATCAGGAATGCATCGAGCGCCTCATCGCTCACCTCCCCCTTTGCCTCAGGCGGGCCGATAAGTACGACGATCTCACCTTTCGGCGCGCCGGCCTCCGCGTAGTGCGCCGCCAAATCCGCCAGCGGGGCGCGACGCGCCTCCTCGAACATCTTGGTGAGTTCACGCGCGACGACCGCCGGGCGCGCGCCAAGCACCTCGCTCATATCGGCCAGCGACTCCGCCAGGCGCGGGCCGGTTTCGTAGAAGATCAGCGTCGCGTCGACGTCCGCCACGTCGCTGATCGCGGCGCGGCGCGCCCCCTGTTTGGGCGGCAAGAAGCCAGCGAACAGGAAGCGGTCGGTCGGCAGGCCGGAGACGACGAGCCCCGCGAGCAACGCCGAAGCGCCGGGAATAGGAAACACACGGTGGCCCGCCTCGATCACGGCGCGCGCAAGTTTGAAGCCCGGGTCGGACACAAGCGGCGTGCCCGCGTCAGAGATGAGCGCAACGCTTTCACCCTTGGCCAACGCTTCGAGGATCGTCTCGCGCATCGCTTCGGCGTTGTGCTCGTGATAGGCGCCGAGCTTGGGCTTCAGCCCATAGGCGTCCATCAACTTCATGGCGACGCGCGTATCCTCGGCGTAGACGCGGCTGGCTGTGGCTAAAATGTCGAGCGCCCTCAACGTGATGTCGCGGAGGTTCCCGATCGGCGTCGCCACCACATAAAGGCCCGCTTCCAGCGGTGGACTGGATTCGCGGGCGCCGATACGTTCGCGCGCATTCTTTTCGGGGTTCGACGAAGGGTTATTCATGGCTTCCGCCAAATCATCGGCGCGTACGCTCGCTGCGCCAAGCCTGAAGACGACGGTTGCGGTCAGCTTTGCGGCTTTAATGGCCGCCTGCGCCACCGCGCCGAGCCCAGGGCCAACGACCCCGCCGCCCGGGCCCGGGCCGGTGACGACGCCCGACCAGCCTGTGCAGACCGCCGAAGGCGTGACGCCGCCGTTCATGCGCGGGCGCGAGATCGTGCGCGTGGGCCTGCTGCTGCCCTTCTCGCTCCGCCCGCAAGATGCGGCCTCGCTCTACAATGCAGCCGAGCTCGCGCTGTTCGAGCTGGGCAACGAGAACACGTTGCTGATCCCGCGCGATGCGGGCTCGACCGAAGCTTCCGCTAACGCGGCTGCGCGCGCACTAATGACGGACGGCGCCGATATCATCGTTGGCCCGGTGCTGCGCGAGGGCGTCGCGGGCGCGGCTGGCGCGGCGTCTGCGCAAAACGTGCCGGTGATCGGCTTCTCGTCCGACCGGACCGTGGGCGGCAACGGCGTCTATCTGTTGAGCTTCCAACTTGAAGACGAAGTCTCGCGGCTTGTTTCCTACGCGGCGTCGCAAAACATTCGTTCAATTGCGCTGCTGGCGCCGGCGAACGAGTACGGACGGCGGGTGGAAAGCGCCTTGCGCGCGGAAGCGCAGCGCAACGGCGTCACCGTCGTGACCTCGCAACTTTACAACCGCACCGATGCAGACGCGGCAACAGCGGCGCGCACGCTCGCCGCCGGCGCGGCGCCACAGGGCATCATCATCGCCGATAGCGGCTCGCCTTTGCGCGCAGTCGGCACGGCGCTGGTGCAAGCGGGCGTCGACACGCGGCAGGTGCGATTGATGGGCACGAGCGTGTGGGCTGGCGAAGCCGAACGTGAACCTTCGCTCGCCGGCGGCTGGTACGTTGCGCCGGATCCAGGCGCGCGTGTTGAGTTCGAAAATCGCTATCGCACCGCGTTCGGCGAATCGCCGACGCGCTTGGCGAGCTTGGGCTATGACGCTGTTGCGCTTGCGGCGCTGCTCTCGCGTGATCGCGGCGCCAATGGCATTTCGCGTAGCGCAATCGAAAATCGCGAAGGCTTTGCGGGTTCTGACGGCCTCTTTCGCTTCGGCGCAAACGGCGCCATCGAACGCGGACTCGCCATCATGCAAGTCGGCCAGAGCACCAACACCGTGCTCGACGCCGCGCCGCGCCGCTTCCGAAATAGCGGAACCTAGGACGCCAACTCGGCGACGATACGGTTTGAAAGCAAACGGCCGCTTCGCGTCAGGCGAATGCGGCCGTTATCTTGCGTCAGCATGCCTTGTTCCGCCAGCCAGGCGAGCGCCTGGGCGTTGAGCGGCGCGCCGCGAAGCGCCTCGACGCGCGCGAGTTCCACGCCCTCTTCGATGCGCAGGCCCATAAGCAGCACTTCGTCGGCGGATTCTTCCGGCGTCAGCCGCGCTTCCCTGATCCAGCCAAAGCCCCGCTCCATCACAGCGTCGATGTAATCCGCCGGCCGCAACTGAGCTTCGGTGGCGATACGAACACCCTCATGCGTTACGCGCCCGTGCGCGCCAGGGCCGACGCCTATCCAGTCCTCGCTGTTCCAATAGAGAGCGTTGTGGCGCGACCGCGCGGCCTGCGAGCGCGCGTGGTTCGAGATTTCATAGGCAGGAAAACCGGCCGCGTCGCAGACCGCTTGCGTCGCTTCGTAGAGCTCGGCCGAAAGATCGTCGCCCGGCGGGATGAGCTGCGCACGTTCTACTCGGCGCGCGAAAGCGGTGCCTGGCTCAATGGTGAGTTGATAGAGCGAGGCATGCTCCACAGGCAGCATGAGCGCCTGTGCGAGTTCATCGCGCCACGCCTCCACGCCCTGCCCTTCGCGGGCGTAGATGAGATCGAGCGATACCCGTTTCCCGGTCGCAGCGGCGGCTTCCACGGCGCGCAGAGAGGCCGCAGCGTCGTGCTTACGGCCGAGCGCTTTCAGTGCGCTGTCTTCGAAGGCTTGAGCGCCCACCGAGAAGCGATTGACGCCGGCTGCGGCCTGTTCGGCGAAGAGATGCGCGTCCTCTGGATTAGCCTCGATGGTGATCTCGCAATCGGCGCTGAGGTTGAAGACGCGGTTGGCGGCAGCAATGATCTGCTCGACTTCGGCGCCGCGTAGCAATGATGGCGTGCCGCCGCCTAGAAACAGGCTGACAATGTCGCGACGGCCAAAGCGGTGCGCATGTGCTTCGAGATCAGTGCTGACTGCTTCGAGCAGCGGCGCATTATCGGCGCCGCGGGCGCGGTAGACGTTGAAATCGCAGTACGGACAGATGGCGCTGCAATACGGCCAGTGCACATAGATGCCGGTGGCGCTCATTTGAGCGACGCGACGAGCTTCTCGAACGCGCGCGCGCGATGGGTCAGCGGCAGCTTTTCTTCGTGCGTCATTTCACCGAACGTGCGCTTCAGGCCTTGCGGCTCGAAAATCGGATCATAGCCGAACCCCTTGTCGCCGCGCGGAGGCCACACGATCACGCCGCGCGCCTCCCCCTCGAACACCTCGACGCTGCCGTCAGGTTGCGCGAGCGCCAGCGCGCAGACAAAACGCGCGCTGTGATCGTCCCCCTTCGCGCTGAGCAGCTCCCACACACGCTGCATCGCAGCGCCGAAATCCTTTCCCGGCCCAGCCCAGCGGGCAGAATAGACGCCTGGGTCGCCGCCAAGCGCGAACACTTCGAGCCCCGAGTCATCGGCGAGCGCGGGAAGGCCGGACGCGGCGGCGGCCGCGCGGGCCTTGAGCGCGGCATTGCCCGTGAAGGTGGTCTCGGTCTCTTCCGGCTCGGGTAGGCCCAGTTCGGCAGCCGAGACCGGCTCCAGGCCGAGCGGGCCCAGTAGGGCCGCGATCTCACGGACTTTTCCCGAATTATGGGAAGCGACAACTAGTCGGCCGGTCAGGCGGGGCATGGTTGCAACACTTGTTTGACTAGGGGTGGAGCGGTCTATATCGTTTATCAATAAAATCGGGCTAGGCTCTGTCCGGGAAGAGGTTCCGCGCCGCTATGAAGGCTCTCGGCAAAGGCTCAATCGCGTCGATCGTCCAGTTTGGGCTGTCGGTCGCTTGGATTGTCCTTTGGGTGCTGTTCATCGCCTGGGCAGCGGTCGCGGCGTCCTACTTGGTCTTTCTCCTGCTCTCGAGCGTCGGGGTCATCGACGCCTCGACGATCCCCGCCATCGATAGCAACGAGAACCTTCATATCCAGATCGAGGGCATCGATCCGGGCGCGCTGAGCGAACTCAAATGGACGGATTGGCACATCCTAGCGCCCGCCATCCTGGTCGGCGGCGTCACCATCGGCGGTTCGCTCATCATCGTCGGGCGCCTGCGCCGCTTGTTCGACAGCTTCAGCACCGGCGACCCATTCCGCCGTGAGAACGCCACCCACCTTCGCGTAATCTGGATCACGATGGTCGCCATCGAGGTCTCACGGTACGCGCTGCTCGCTTTGCTTGGCGTGATGTTCGGTGTGTTCGGCGCTCCTGAATCAGTCAGCAGCGCTTCCTTCAGCATCGACGGCGACAATTTCTCGAACTGGATGTCGATCCTCATCGTGATCGTTTTGGCTGAAGTCTTCCGCGAAGGCGCGCGCCTCAAGGAAGAGCAGGAGCTGACGATCTGATGGCGATCCGCGTCACCCTCGACCGCATCCTCTTGGATCGCCGCATGTCGCTGACCGACCTCAGCGAGAAGGTTGGCGTGACACTGGCGAATTTGTCGATCCTGAAAACAGGAAAAGCGAAGGCCATCCGCTTCTCGACGCTGAACGCACTCTGCCGCGTGCTGGATTGTCAGCCGGGCGAGATTTTGACGTATGAACCGAGCGAGGACGATGCGCTCGAAGAAGCCGCGGATCAGGCAGCCGAATAAGGCGCACCGATCTCGAAGCGGAAGCTCTCGTTCTCTTCATCGCTCAATTCGTTGGCCGTGATGTAGTCAGCTTCGCCGAACAGCGCGAACTGGCGCCCGCCCGCATCGAAGACATAGCCGACATCGACCCGATACGGGTTGGTCATAACGAGCCGGCGCGGGTTCGAAAGCGTCGCGCCAATGAGCCACGGCAGATCGATATCTTCACTCGACCAGTCACGCTCGATCGCCGCGAACGTGTCGGGCTCCTCGGTGCGCAGATGGCCATAAGCGTTTTCGAGCAAGGTCCCTGCCCCGACGCTGATATCGGTCGCGCCCTCGAAGCCGACATCGATGCTGAACACGGCGCCGTTGGCGAAGGTGATTTCGATAGGATCATCGCCCTCAAACGGCGGATAGCCCACGCGTGCAATCCGCTTGATCGCGCCAGCGTTGATCAGTTGCTCGATCATCGCTCAGCCAACAGCAGCGCGCTGCTTCTCAAACAAGATACCGCAACCGAGCTTGGCCAGGCGCATCAGCTCGCTGAACTCCTCGTCGCTGAACGGGCGCTTCTCGCCGGTGGCCTGCAACTCGATCATCCGGCCATCGCCGGAGAGGATGAAGTTGGCGTCGACTTCGGCGCTGGAATCTTCGGCATAATCGATGTCGAGCACCGGCGTTCCCTCGAACACGCCACACGAGATAGCGGCGACTTGGCCGGTGATCGGGCCCTCCTTGATGACCTTTTCGTCGACCAGATACTTGCACGCCCGCGCCATCGCCACCCACGCGCCGGTGATGGCCGCCGTACGCGTGCCGCCGTCAGCCTGGATCACATCGCAATCGAGCGTGATGGTGCGATCGCCGAGCGCCTTCAGATCAACGACGGAACGCAGTGAGCGGCCGATCAGGCGTTGGATTTCTTGTGTGCGGCCTGATTGCTTGCCTTGCGCCGCTTCACGGCGGCCGCGTGTGTGCGTCGCGCGCGGCAGCATGCCGTACTCACCGGTCACCCAGCCGCGGCCCTGGCCTTTGAGCCAGCCGGGAACGCCCTGCTCCACGCTCGCGGTGCACAGCACATGCGTTTGGCCAAAGCGCGCGAGGCACGAGCCCTCGGCGTAACGCGAGACGCCGATTTCGAGCGTGACGTCGCGCAATTGATCGGGCGCGCGGCCTGAGGGACGCATGGAAACTCCTTGATGATTTGTGCTGCGCTCATGAACGAAGAGCGCGGGCGCGTCTAGGCGGCGCAGCGCAATGTCAGCTGGCGCGTGCGGCGATTGACGCTGATTGAGGAACAACCGGCCTGCAGCAAAGCTTGGCGCCCGAGCGTGAGCGTCGGCGGCGTATCGCTGGCTTCGCCCTCAGCGATGATGGCGTCCTCCTCAAGCGCGCCGAGCAATGGCGAGACGGTGCGTGCGAACGTCGGCCCCAGCGCGAGGCCATGGACGGTAAGCTCGGTCGATACCGGTTGCATCAAGGTCGAGAGACCAAGGATGAGCGGCCTCTCGGCGAGCTCGCCGGCGGCAGGGATGGCGCCGCTCCGGTCGAACAAGCGCGCCGCCGGGCGATTGAAGATGCTGGCGTCGTTGGCGACATCGAAGACAAGCCGCAGTGATTGGCCGCCGACATCGGTCTGCGCATACCAGAGGTCAGGGTTTTCGAGCGGCATGACGATATCGCGCGTGCTGGCAGCTTCGCTGGCGAGACGAAGCGTCACGATGTCGTACGGCAGCGATCCTGGGCCGATGACGCCATCGGCACGCGCGGTAACCGGCACGGCGAAGATACCCGCGAAGTTGCGCGCCGTGCGTTCGCCGAAGCGAATGTTCGGCCGGGCGATGCGGCCGTCCATGCTGCCGCCGCCGTCGACACCGACGCGCACTTGCGCGAACGGCAAACGGCGCACGCGCAAGCGCTCCGCCGCAGGTGTCGATAGCACCAGCATGTCCGGCATGCGTGGATCGACTTCGAGGCGGACGTGGCGATTGTTGATCCGCGCATCGATAATGGCGACCGGCGCGACATCGAGCGTGATCGAGGTCTGGGCCAGCGCCGGCGTGGCCAGGCAGAGGGTGGCCAGCAAAACAAAGGTTCGGAGCAACATGGCCGCCTAGTCGATGGGGAACCTGGCGAAATCAAGGTTCTCTATCGCAAAGTTTGGTCTTGTTAGGCCGACATGGCGTATTCGCCGGAGCGCGGCCTGATCGGCTTTACGGTGCCGAAATTCGACGAATACACGCGCCGCGCTATGCCCGCCTCGAGGCGCAGAACCGCCAAGCCATAAGCGCGGGTTGCACCTTGGCGCGCCTTCGCTACCTAGAGGCCGCTATGGCGCAGCCGACTTCCTCCGACCTCTCCTCGCTCGACGCCCGGGCGCGCGAGATTTTCCGGGAGATCGTCGAAACGTATCTGACGACCGGCGAGCCGGTTGGATCACGAACCCTTTCGAAGGTCGGCGGGATGGGGCTCTCGCCCGCCTCGATCCGCAACACCATGGCCGATCTGGCAAGCCTCGGCCTGATCGAGGCGCCGCACGCCATGGCGGGCCGGCAGCCAACGCAGATCGGGTTGCGCTTCTTCGTTGATAGCCTGCTTCAGCTCGGCGATGTGCCGCCGGACGAAAAGCGCGAGATTGACGCGCGCATCGCCGCAGCAGGGTCGAACCCGCAAGACGTGATGGGCGCCGCTTCTGATTTGCTCTCCGGCCTCGCCGGCGGCGCGGGTCTTGTGGTGACGCCGGAGCGCGACGCGCCGGTGCGGCATGCGGAGATTGTCGGCATCGGCCCGGGGCAAGCGCTGCTCGTGCTGGTGTTCGAAGACAATCAGGTCGAGAATCGCATCATCAACACCCCCGCCGATCTGCCGCCCAGCGCGCTAAGCGAGGCCGCCAACTATCTCAACGCCCGCTTCAAGGGGCGCACGCTTGCCGAGGCGCGGGTCGCAGCCGCCGAGGCGCTCGCGCGCGATCGCGCAGCGCTGGATCAGGCGGCGGCGGGACTGGTCGAAAAAGGATTGGTCGAGTGGTCGGGTGAAGATCCGATGCTTGGGCGGTCGCTGATCGTCCGCGGACGCGGGAACTTGCTGCAAGATCAGCAAGCGATCGCCGACCTGGAGCGCGCGCGAAAGCTGTTCGATGACCTGGAAAAAACCCGCGAACTCATTCAGGTGCTCGATCTAGCCAAAGCTGGGAACGCTGTGCGCGTGTTCATTGGCTCGGAAAACCCGCTATTTTCACTCTCGGGGTCGAGTCTGATCGTCTCGCCCTATATGAACGCGGAACGGAAGGTGGTCGGGGCGTTGGGCGTGATCGGCCCTACCCGGCTCAACTATGCACGGGTTATTCCCGTGGTGGATTATACCGCGCGTGTTGTCGGCAGAGTGCTCGACGGACGCGGCGAACGATGAGGATGGAATGACGGACGAAGCCAATCCCCAACAACCGGAAGCAACGCCCGATCCGGCCGGCGAGGCGTTCGACGTCGCGACGCTGCAAGCTGAACTGGCGAAAGCCAAGGACGACATGCTGCGCGCGTTGGCGGATGCCGAGAACACCCGCCGTCGTGCTGAGCGCCAAGCCGTTGAAGCGCGCGCCTATGCCATTGATCGCTTCGCGCTGGACTTGCTGCCCATCGCCGACACGCTGCAACGCGCCCTGCAAACGGCGCCGCGCGACGATCAGGACGAGGGCTTTCGCAACCTGTTGACCGGCGTCGAGCTCACTGAGCGGGCTCTGATCGATGCATTCGAGCGTCATGGCTTGAAGCGTGTCGGCGCCAAGGGCGAGATGTTCGATCCAAAAGTCCATCAGGCTGTAGCGCAGGCGCCGGGCGATGAACCGGCAGGAACGGTCCAGGAAGTGATGCAGCCCGGCTATGTACTGGGTGACCGTACGTTACGGGCGGCCATGGTGCTGGTCTCGGCCGGCCCCGCCGGCGCACCCCCTACTCACAACGTCGACATCAAGGTCTGACACGCCGCTTTTCCTCGCGCTCTGGCGCTTTGCCAGCTATGCCAACCGAAGCGATCGCTCTGCGTCGATGCGGGTCGATAAAAGCGAAAAGGCTGGAATTCGCCTGAATTCCGCTTTGCGTCTGACATGACGGATTGTTAACCATGTCCGTCAGTGAAATGAGGGGAGACCAAAAAATGCGTGGAAAGCTTTTGTTTGGCGCGGCCGTGGCCGCGCTGATGACGTTTGGTTTCTCTCCAGCCTCGGCACAGACGGCGGATCAGCCGGGCGACGCGTCGACGACCGCCACGCTCACTGGCAATGTCGACGGCGAAATTTCTCCTGCCGGTGACGTCGATTGGTACCGCCTCGAGGTTGAGACCGGCCGCCGCTACAATCTGGCGCTCGCAGGCCTTGAGAACGCCGAAGGCCAGGCCATTGATCCGATGCTCAGCGTCTATGACGCCGAAGGCAATCAACTCGCGTTCAACGACGACGCCAATGGCACGCTGAACTCTGCGCTGCGCTATGCGCCGCAGGCGAGCGGTGTCGTTTATGTGGAGGCGCGCGGCTTTAGCAGCGAAGCGACTGGCGCATACCGCCTCGGCGTGTCCTCGGAAGAAGTGCCGCCCGATGACGCCGGCAACGACAGCAGCACGCGTTCGCGTGCAGCAGCCGGCCGCACCACCACCGGCAATATCGAATATGAAGGCGATGTCGATTGGTATCGCTTTGCCGCGCGAACCGGAAACCGCTATCGCATCACGCTTCAAGGCGCGGGCGAAGGCGGCCTCGGCGATCCGCTGCTCCGCGTTGTCGATGGTGAGGGCAACGAACTCGCATTCAATGATGACAGCGACGGCTCACTGAATTCGGCGCTTGAGTTCATTCCCGCCGCCAATGGCGACGTGTTCATCGAAGCCCGCGGCTATGGCGACAGCTACACTGGCCGCTACGCGCTCAACATCACCTCCGAGCGCCTGCCTACTGACAATATCGCCAATTCAACGTCGACGCGCGGGCGCATCAATGCCGGCCAAACCGTCAACGGCACGCTCGATTTCCCGAGCGACACCGATTGGTATCGTATCCGCCTCACAGAGGGTCAGTCCTACCGCTTCGCGCTCGACAGCTCCGGCGATGATCCGATCGGTGACCCGCTGATCCGCCTGCGCGACTCGCGCGGCCAGGAAGTGGCGATGGACGATGACGGCGGCGATGGCCTCAACTCCTACCTCGAGTTCACGGCGCCGAGCACCGGCAACTATTTCGTCGAGGCGACATCCTTCACCGGCGACGCCACCGGCGGCTACACGCTCAGCGCACGCGAAGGCGACATCCCCGCCGACGCCAGCACCGATGTCGGCCTCAGTGCCGAAGGCGATTATCGCGAGGGCGTTCTTGCGCCCGCGGGCGATCGCGACTGGTACAGCATCACGCTTGCTGAAGGCCAAGGCGTCCGCGTCTCGATGACCGCGACGGGCACGCCCGACAGCATCGGCGACCCCTATCTCGTTCTTTACGGTCCGGATGGCGCAGAAGTCGCGCGTGATGACGACGGCGGCGACGGCCTCAATGCTTGGCTCGAATATCAGGCCGCCGCGGCCGGCACATACTTCATTGAAGCGCGCGGCTTCACCGAGGACGCTGCGGGCCGCTACGCTCTCAACGTCACCGCCGGCGAAATCGGCAACAGCTACG
The DNA here is from genome assembly GCA_050184605.1 of Hyphomonadaceae bacterium. Lineage (GTDB taxonomy): Bacteria > Pseudomonadota > Alphaproteobacteria > Caulobacterales > Aquidulcibacteraceae > Vitreimonas. Next base: position 35,317 of record JBFXAE010000002.1, read on the forward strand.
ACACCGCCGAAGCATTGGTCGCCAACGGCGATGCGCGCATGAGCTTTGTCGGCGCGGCGGGCGATGTGGACTGGTTTGCGATCGAGTTGGTCGAAGGCCGCCCCTATCGCTTCAATCTGGAAGGCCTCGAGCCGGACGGGCTCGCGGATCCGATGCTGACGCTCTACGATTCCACCGGCACGCAAGTGGCGGCGGACGACGATGGCGGCCGCGGCTTGAATTCGTATCTTTACTTTGCCTCGCCGACGGGCGGCACTCACTTCGCGGCGGTCTCGTCCTTCGATGGCGAAAGCACCGGCCGCTATGCGCTGCGCGCCGTCGATACGGATGTGCCGGGCCACGCCTACACTGACGAACTGCTCGACGCGAACGACGACAGCCGCGTCAGCCGCATCGAAATGGCAGGCGATCTCGATGTCTACCGCGTCACGCTTGAGGCTGGGGTCAATTACGAGATTCAGGTCAACGGCAGAGGCGCGACGCCTCTCGCCGATCCGTTCGTCGCCCTGATCCAGGAAATGATGATGGATCACCATCACGGCGAAGGACCAGACGCGGCGATGATCCGGGATGGCGGCACGCGCGTGGCCTCCGACGACGATAGCGGCCCCGGCTTGGATGCGCGCCTGCGCTTCCGCCCGGAAAACTCTGGCGACTTCCTCATCCAGGTCAGCGGTCTCTCCAACTCGACCGGCGACTACGAGGTCAAGATCGTGCGCCGGTGAGCGGAAACGCTTAAGGGGACGCACGCAGGGGCGGCGGCGCTGGACAAGAGCGCCGCCGCTTTCTTCTGCGCGCTAACTCCTCCTCGATGGAGGCCGTAGAGCTAGCTCAACCCGGTGGTTCGCTCGCCGCCTTGGCGCTCCAGCATCCAGCCCGGATACTCCGGCTTCAGCTTCGAAACATCATCGAGACGCTTCAGGTCATCGCTCGAAAGCTCGACACTCGTCGCCGCGAGATTGTCGTTGAGCTGCGCTTCCGTCTTCGCGCCAATGATAACGCTGGTGACGTGCTTCTGGTGCAGGAGCCACGACAGCGCGATCTGGGCGACGGAAACACCGCGCGCATCGCCGATCTCTTTCATCACGTCGATGATGTCGTATGCCTTCTCCTTGTCGATCGGCGGGAAGTCGAAGGCGATTCGGCGCGAACCATCCGTCGGCGCGGTTGCGCGCGTGTATTTGCCGGAGAGGAAGCCGCCCGCGAGCGGGCTCCACGGCAGAATGGCGAGGTTCTGGTCCTTCGCCAGCGGCACAACCTCGCGCTCAAGATCGCGGCCGGCGATGGTGTAGTACATCTGCAGCGACTCGAAGCGGGCGAACGCGTTCTGCGCCGAAACGCCAAGCGATTTCGCGATCTGCCAGGCGGCGAAATTGCACAGGCCGATGTAGCGCACCTTGCCGGATTTCACGAGCTCATCGAGCGCCCCGAGCGTTTCCTCAAGCGGCGTGACGCTATCGAACGCGTGCACCTGATAGAGATCGATGTGATCGATCTGCAGGCGCGTCAGGCTCGCGTCAATCGAGTCCATGATGTGCTTGCGCGAAAGGCCCCAGAGATTGGTGTTGTTGTAACGACGTTGCTCTTCGGGTGTTTGGTTCGGATTGTAGGCGCCCATGCGCCCGAAGACCTTAGTGGCGATTACCAGCTCATCACGGGGCAGACCTTTGATCGCCTGCCCCGTCACCTGCTCGGACAAGCCGTTCGAATAAACGTTGGCCGTGTCGATGAAGGTGACGCCCCGATCGAAGGCGCCTTTCACCAGCTTGGTCGCAGTTTCCTGCTCAAGCGCGCCGATGGCTTTCCAGATGCCATCGCCGCCGAATGTCATGGTGCCGAGGCAGATTTCAGAAACAGCGAGGCCGGTGCGGCCGAGTTTGCGATAGCGCATGTGGATCGTCCTCTGGGCGGAGAGGCCCAGTGCTCAGGACGCTATTTATATACGGAGGGCGCCTCCGGAAAGGCGCCCTCATCAACTTTCGCCTCAGCTGACACCGTTTGCGCGGAACCAAGCGAGACATCGCGTCCAGCCGTCGGCCGCCGCTTCGGCGTTGTAACTCTGCCGATAATCCGCGTGGAATCCGTGCTGTACGCCCGGATAAACGATGATCTCCGAGCGCGATGGATTGCCGTTTGCGTTCAAGGCAGCGCGGAAACGCTCAACGCCTTCGAGCGGAATGCCGTTATCGAGCTCCGCATAAAGACCGAGCACCGGCTTGCGCAGGTCCGCGGCGGAATCCAGCGGCCACGGGCGCGCCTCCTCCGAACCCCAGCTTCCCGGCGCCGGACGCACGACGCGGCCGTACCAGGCGACGCCAGCTTTGATGTGCGCGATATGCGCCGCCGCCATCCAAACAACCGTGCCGCCCCAGCAGAAGCCGGTGATGCCGATGTCGCCATTCGTGAACGATTGCGCGCGGATCCAGTCGATCGCACCGCTGGTGTCGCCCATGACTTGTTCGTAGTTGGCGGTGGCGACGATCGGCCTGATTTCATCGAAGCTCGTCATCGTCGCCGGATCGCCGGCGCGGTCGAAATAGTCCGGCGCGATCGCGACATAGCCCTCGCGGGCGAAGCGGCGGCAGACATCCTTGATGTAATCATGGATGCCGAAAATCTCATTCACGACAATGATTGTGCCACAGCGCCCGCGTGCGGCCGGGCGCGCGACGTAAGCGGGCATCTGATAGTTGTTGAAGCCGGTGAAGTGCACGTCTTCCGTAATCAGCTCGTCGCTCGGTGTGGTCACAGGGCTGGCGCAGGCCGAGAGTGCGGCTGGTGCGTAACCGGCGAAGAAGAGTGAAGCGGCCATGGCGCGGCGCGTGGGCGGGAAATTACCTTCCGGCGTGTCGAGTCTCATGCGCTTCGTCTCCTCCTGACACGCGCCCGGCGCGCGTCCCCTTGCGTGTGATCTGGCGCGGGCGCAGGCTTCCGGCCAGTCAAAACTCTGGCAAATCTTCGGGGGAAGGTTCAATGCGCATTCTTGGCTTGGCCGCGTTCGCCGCGGCGTTCGCAGTTGCGGGACCGGCGATGGCCGCGGCCCTGCCCTTCAATCCGGAGGAAGCCACCCGCGCGTGGCTGGATACGATGGGCCCGGAAGCAACCGCACGCTCGAACTCGTACTTCGAGGGCGGCTACATCATCGAATACGCCTCGGCGGCGGTTTCCATCTTGGTGGCAGGGCTCATTCTGCTTTTGGGCTGGGCGCGGGGCGTGCGCACTTGGCTTGAGAACACGGTGAAGTGGTTTCCGCTGGTCGCGTTTGGCGTCGCGTTCTTCGTCAACCTAGTTTCGACCGTCATCACTTTCCCGGTCACCTACTATGTCGGCTTCGTGCGTGAGCACCAGTACAACTTACTGACGCAAACGTTTCCGGAATGGTTTAGCGAGCAGTTGATCGGCGCGGGACTTGGGCTGCTGATCGGGTCTGTCTTTATCGCCGTCATCTACATCATCATTCGCGCGGCGCGTAACACATGGTGGGTGTGGGGCTCGGCCGTCACCATCGCCTTCGCCGCCGTGATGGGCATGCTGTTCCCCGTCTACATCGCGCCGCTGTTCAACACTTACGAACCCATGGCGCAGAGCGAATTGCGCGATGACATCATCGCGATGGCGCAAGCCAATGGCGTGCCGGCGACGGATGTCATGGTCTATGACCGCTCGCGGCAAACGAACTCGATCAGCGCCAATGTTTCCGGCTTTGGCGCCACGACGCGCATCTCGCTCGCGGATACATTGCTCGAACGCGGCAGCCCCGAAGCGGTGCGCGCCGTCATGGCGCACGAGATCGGGCACTATGTGCTGGGGCACGTCTATTCCGGCCTGATCATGAATACGCTGCTCATACTATTCATGTTCGCCGCCGTGCATTTCGGCTTCCGAGCCGTCGTCAAGAACGAGCGCTGGGGCGTTCGCGATATCGCCGATCCCGCCGGTTTACCGGTGATCTTAATCCTGCTTGCGGTCATCGGCCTCGTCACAGCGCCGCTGCAGCGCAATCTGACCCGCTTCAACGAACAACAGGCCGATATGTTCGGTCTGAACGCCGCGCGCGAACCGGATGGCTTCGCCGAAGCTGCGATCCTGCTGTCCGAGTATCGCAAGATGGAGCCGGCGCCGTTCGAGGAATGGTGGTTCTATACGCACCCGTCGGGCTGGAACCGCGTCCACAACGCGATGGTCTGGAAGGCGCATGAAATCGCCGCCGGCCGCTTGCCGAACACGCCGGGCGGCCCGCCTCCGGGCTGGGTCCCTGACTTCGTGCGCGCACGTACTGCAGGCCAACAACCGGCCGCGCCTACGCCGGAACCTGCGGAGGCGCCGGCGACGACTGCGGAACCGTCACCCGCCGCACCGTCAAATTAAGCCGCCCGCCTTTCGGCAAGAGGCGCGACGTGCCGGTCATGATGCGGTCAACGCCATGATACGCGCGTCGCGCCGGTCCCGAGAGCATGCACACGTCACCGGAGGCGAGGCGCACGCTGCGCGTCGCGTCTGAGCGTAAGTGACCGCCAATGCGGAAGAGCGCGGTGTCGCCGAGCGAGATAGAGAGCACCGGCGCATCCCACGCGTCTTCATCGCTATCGACGTGCAGTCCCATGCGCGCATCGCCTTCGTAGAGATTGACCAAGCACGCTTCCGGCGGCGCGTCATAACCACTGAGCGTCTCCCAAAGCTCCAGCACTTTCGGCGGCATCGCCGCCCAGGGCTTGCCGGTCTCAGGATGCGTCGCCTGATAGCGATAGCCCCGCTCCTTGTCGGTCACCCAGCCGAGCGGGCCGAAGTTGGTCATCCGCACGCTCATCGGCGCACCCGATTTCGGCATGCGCGGAATGTAAAACGGCCCCTCCCGCATGCGCGCGAACACCTCATCGCGCAGCGCCTCTTGGGCTGCGCGATCCAGGAGGCCCGGCCAAAGCCGGAAGCCGTCGAGGTCTGAGGCGGGACGGGTCATTTCCTAGCGCCTATGTAGGTGTTCGGTTTCTTTTTTGTTCCGTCCGGAAACTTGAGCGAGATCAAGGCTCCCCAGCCAGTGCACTATTTCCCTGCGACGAATGAGGATAGCAGACCTGAAAGTCTTGCACCTTGAGGTCGATACACCACATGAACCCGGAACGAAGCGGCTTGGAGCTTGGGACGGGGCGCCAGGTCGATTAATCGCTTGAACAAAGGACAGGACGCGCGCTTCGCGGACGCCAGATTTGGGTCCAAAGACGAAACCGCGCCGCTGAAAGGAACGAGGACTAAGCAATGGGCAAAGTGATCGGCATCGACTTGGGCACGACGAACTCGTGCGTCGCTGTGATGGAAGGCGGCCACCCCAAGGTCATCGTCAACGCTGAGGGCTCGAACACCACGCCATCCGTGGTTGCATTCACGGATAGCGGCGAGCGCCTGATCGGCATTCAGGCCGCGCGCCAAGCTATCACCAACCCGACCCACACCTATTACGCCGTGAAGCGCCTGATCGGCCGCTCCTATGACGATCCGGTCACCAAGAAGGACGCCGAGCTCGTCCCCTACAAGATCGTCAAAGGTCCGAACGGCGACGCCTGGATCCAAGGCCGCGACAAGCAATACGCGCCGTCCGAAATCTCCGCCTTCGTACTGCAGAAGATGAAGCAGACGGCCGAGGATTATCTCGGTGAGCCGGTGACCCAGGCCGTCATCACGGTTCCGGCCTACTTCAACGACGCACAGCGCCAAGCGACGAAAGACGCCGGCAAGATCGCCGGTCTCGAAGTGCTGCGCATCATCAACGAGCCGACGGCGGCCGCGCTCGCCTATGGCCTCGACAAGTCGAAGGATTCCGGCACCAAGACCATCGCCGTGTACGACCTCGGCGGCGGGACGTTCGACGTTTCGATCCTCGAGATCGGCGACGGCGTCTTCGAAGTGCGCTCGACCAATGGCGACACCTTCCTCGGCGGTGAAGACTTCGACGTCCGCATCCTCAACTACCTCGCCGACGAGTTCAAAAAGCAGAACGGCGTCGACCTTCGCCAAGACAAGCTCGCCCTGCAGCGCCTCAAGGAAGTGGCCGAACAAGCCAAGAAAGAGCTCTCATCGCGCACCGAGTTCGACGTCTCAGTGCCGTTCATCAGCATGGATTCGAACCGCAACCCGCTTCACCTCAACATGAAGCTGACGCGGGCAAAGTTCGAAAGCCTCGTCGATGATCTCGTCCAGAAGACCATCGCGCCGTGCAAAGCCGCGCTGAAGGACGCCGGCCTCTCCGCTTCCGACATCAAGGAAGTCGTGCTCGTCGGCGGCATGACGCGCATGCCGAAGATCCAGCAGGTCGTGAAGGAGTTCTTCGGTCGCGAACCGCACAAGGGCGTCAACCCGGATGAAGTCGTGGCCGTCGGCGCCGCGATCCAGGCCGGGGTTCTGCAAGGCGACGTGAAAGACGTCGTCCTGCTCGACGTCACCCCGCTCTCGCTCGGCATCGAAACGCTCGGCGGCGTGTTCACGCGCCTGATAGAGCGCAACACCACGATCCCGACCAAGAAAAGCCAAATCTTCTCGACCGCGGAAGACAACCAAAGCGCGGTGACGATCCGTGTCTTCCAAGGCGAGCGTGAAATGGCGGCGGACAACCGCCCGCTCGGCCAGTTCGATCTCGTCGGCATTCCCCCCGCGCCGCGCGGTATGCCGCAAATCGAAGTTACCTTCGACATCGACGCAAACGGCATCGTCTCTGTCAGCGCCAAGGACAAGGCGACCAACAAAGAGCAGAGCATGCGAATCCAGCCGTCGGGCGGCCTGTCCGACGACGACATCAAGCGCATGGTCCGCGAAGCTGAAGAACATGCGGGCGAAGACAAGTCGAGGCGCGAGTTGGCCGAAGCGAAGAACCAAGGCGAAGCCCTGGTTCACGCCACCGAGAAGCAGCTTCAAGAGAACGGAGACAAAATCCCGGCCGGCGATAAGCAAGCCATCGAGGCGGCGATCGCCGATCTGCGTGGCGTGCTCGAGAGCGGCGACACCGCAACCATCGCGGCCAAGACGCAGGCCCTGGTGCAAGCGTCGATGAAAATTGGCGAAGCCCTTTATGGCGGCGCCGGCGGTGGCCAAGGCCCCGGCGGCAACGCCGGCGGCGGCCCGGATCAGGAAGGTGTCGTTGACGCCGACTTCGAAGAAGTCGACGGCAAGAAGAGCGCTTAAGTCTCAACCGAGCACTGAGGTCAGCCTATGCGGCGGCGCTTCTCTCAAACTGAAATCGGGCGACTCCCCTCCTTGCGAGGGGGTCGCCCCTTTCTCATCTGGGTCGCACCATGAGTACTGGCCGCGACTACTACGAAGTGCTTGGCGTTGCCCGCGATGCTGACGCGGCGACGATCAAGTCGGCATTTCGCAAGCTCGCGATGAAGCTGCACCCGGACCAGAACCCGGGCTGTAAAGTTTCCGAAGAAAAGTTCAAAGAGCTGGGCGAAGCCTATGCCGTGCTTTCCGATCCGGAAAAGCGCGCGGCTTACGATCGCTTCGGCAAAGCCGCGTTCCAAGGCGGCGGCCCCGGCGGCGGCGGCTTCCATGGCGGCGCGGCGGATTTTTCCGACCTCTTCAACGAGATCTTCGGCGGCGGCTTCGAAGAAATGTTTACGCGCGGCGCACGCGGACCGCGCAACGGCCCCGGTCGCGGCGCCGATCTTCGCTACGATGTCGAGATCACGCTCGAACAAGCTTTCCGCGGCAACGAACGCGAAATCGTCGTGCCGCGCGCGCAAACGTGTGAGCCGTGCAAGGGCTCAGGCTCCGAAGGCAACGCGCCGCTTGAGACGTGCGCCACCTGCCAAGGCGCCGGCCAAGTACGCGCCCAGCAAGGCATGTTCAGGATGGTGCGCACCTGCCCTACCTGTCATGGCCGCGGCCAATCGATCAAAACACCGTGCCGCTCTTGCGGCGGCAGAGGCCAGGTGCAGAAGGAACGTACGCTCGCGGTGAAGATCCCGGCCGGCGTGGAAGACGGCACGCGCATCCGGCTCGCCGGCGAAGGCGATAGCGGCGTGCGCGGCGGCCCGCCCGGCGATCTCTACCTTTTCCTCTCCGTGAAACCGCATGCGTTGTTCGAACGCGACGGCGCCGATCTCTACTGCCGCGCGCCCGCGCCGATGGTGAAGGCGGCTCTCGGCGGCGAGATGGAAATTCCAACTATCGACGGCGAACGCGCCAAGATCACCATTCCGGCCGGCGCCCAAACTGGCCGCCGCTTCCGCGTCAAAGGCAAAGGCATGACGCACCTGCGCGGCAAGGATCGCGGCGATCTGCACGTCGAGCTCCTGGTCGAAACGCCGGTGAACCTAACGGCGAAGCAGAAGAAGCTCCTCGAAGAATTCTCCAAAGATTGCGGCGAAGAATGCCACCCGCAATCCAAGGGCTTCTTCGACAATATGAAGAGCTTCTTCGCCGCCAACAGCGAACCGCCCGCGCGTTAGGGACCTCTTGGACCGCTGAAGGTCCAATCTGTCCAGGGATACACGACAACGTTGGCAGGTTGGAGCGCGGGGCTCCGCCCCGCATCATCTTCAAGCGCCTGCGCCCAGTGCGGGCCGGAGGCCCGCGCTCCTAACAGCGAACCGCCCGCGCGTTAGCGACCTCTGGGACCGCTGGAGGTCCTATCCAGGGATACACGCCACCGTTTGCAGGTTGGAGCGCGGGGCTCCGCCCCGCATCACCTTCAAGCTTTCAAGCACTTGCGCCCAGTGCGGGCCGGAGGCCCGCGCTCCAACCGTGTGGGATAGATCGAAACTTATCCAACACCTCAAAAACGCCCGTACACTGAGCTCCGCCGCACACGGGAGATTTCGAAGACGTCCGAAACTTTGGAATGTGCGGCAACGGTCGGCGGGAAGATCGAGCAATCGGTCGAATGTTTGCGGGGAGTGAAACCGCAAAGCCCAGAGCAACGGAAGCTCTGCCCGTAGCACCGGCGAAAAGAGCATGGAGCTAAGCCCCAGAGGGAAGAGCCGTCGATGGCGGTTGGTCCCCGAACATCCATCGTTCAGGTGGCGAGCCGGCGAAAGCCGGCGTTCAACAACTCCTCGGTCTCAAGCCGGGAAAAACGATCGCGAAAACGGGGCGCGCGAAGCGCGCGGCGGAGTTCAGAGATGAGCTTCGCATCCCAACAGAGACGACTCAGCGCGGATCGCGCGCCCCGGCTCCCATTTTGAGGGGAGCAAGCACGACCAACCGCAGTGGCGCTTGCCGCTGACGGCATGAAAGTCCATGGAAGAAAGCATGACGCTTTCCATTGCCATCGCCGGCGCTGGCGGCCGTATGGGCCGCGCACTGGTGCGCGCCGCCTCTGAAGACTCACGCTTCCTCGTCTGCGGCGGCACCGAGCGGCGCGACGGCCAATTTCTCGGCATCGATCTGGGCGCGCTCGCGGGCATCGCTCCGCTGATGATGAACACATCCGAGACCGCAAACCTCGCGGCGGACAAAGCCGAAGTCTGGATCGACTTCACCTCGCCCGAAGGCACGATCGACGCGCTCGATGCACTCGTGGGCACGCCCGTGAAGGCAGCCGTGATCGGCACCACCGGCCTCACGCCCGATCAAGAAGCGAAGGTCGCCGAGCACGCCAAGCGCATCGCCATCGTCCGCTCCGGCAATTTCAGCTTGGGCGTGACCCTGCTCGCTGCGCTCGTCGAACAAGCCGCACAACGCCTGGGCCCCGAGTGGGATATCGAGATCACCGAGGCGCATCACCGCCGCAAGGTCGATGCGCCATCGGGCACCGCCCTGCTCCTCGGCGAAGCCGCAGCGCACGGCCGCGGCGTGAAACTGTCCGAAGCGCGCCTCAAACCGCATGACGGCATCACCGGCCCGCGTAGGGAAGGCGGCATCGGCTTCTCCGCCATTCGCGGTGGCGGCATCGTCGGCGAGCACGACGTCCGCTTCATCGCCGAGCGTGAGGTCGTGACGCTCTCACACCAAGCGCTCGATCGTGCGGTCTTCGCAGACGGCGCGCTGGCAGCAGCGCTCTGGGTGGCCGGCAAGCCGCCGGGTTTGTACTCGATGCGCGACGTGCTTGGACTCTAACCGCCGCGTTTGGCCTTATGCAGGGCGAGGCTCAACGCTTCGGCGAACCCGTCGCACTCTTTCGGCGACAAGAACGCACCGAGCCGCATCTGCCCTTCACGTTCGCGGATCAACACGCCGCGACCATCGCGGGCCACCCGCGCCCACACAGGATTGAGCACCCAATGCGTCGCGACGCCGTACCTATCAACGGCAGCCACATGCACCTTCCCCGGCGCGATGCGCACATATTCGGCCGCCTGGCCGGAGCGATAGTTCCAGCGGAATGCGAGCCAAAGCGCCAGTACGTCGAGACCGAGAAACCCCGCCACCGGAAAGGCGCCCTGGACCCAGAAAAACACCGCCACGACGACATTCACGGAGATGACCGCAATCAGCATGAGCTTGAACGCCTTGTGGCTCAGGCTGCGGTGTGGCCGCAACACGGCGTCCATAAGCATAGGGCCATCGAGATGCGGCGCGTCCGGCGAGCGTTCCCAGGTGGGCGTCATGCGCTAAGCTTAGCCGAGCCGCTTCAGGCGCCAAGGGAAGACAGCATCGTGGCCAAGCGCCTGACGAAAACCAAAGCCGAAGAGCTCTACGCGCGGCTCGCGCATGTCCGGCCCGATCCGAAGACAGAGCTGGAATACACGAACCCCTACACCCTCTTGGTCGCCGTCGTTCTATCTGCGCAAGCGACTGACAAGGGCGTCAACCGCGCCACCGGACCGCTGTTTCAGATCGCGGATACGCCGGCGAAGATGCTGAAGCTCGGCGAAGCGAAAGTCGCGGATCACATCAAGACGATCGGACTCTGGCGCAACAAAGCCAAGAACGTCATCGCCCTTTCACAGGCATTGATCGATCAACATGAGGGTGAGGTCCCCCGGGATCGCGAAGCGCTCGAAGCGCTCCCCGGCGTCGGTCGAAAAACCGCGAACGTCGTGCTGATGGAAATCTTCGGCGAAGGCACGATCGCCGTGGATACGCACGTCTTTCGCGTCGCCAACCGCACTGGTCTCGCCAGCGGCAGAACCCCGGCCGAGGTTGAAGAACAACTCATGCGCATCACCCCGCGGAAATATCTGCACGGCGCACATCATTGGCTGATCCTGCATGGCCGCTACACATGCCTGGCGCGTACGCCGGCGTGCCCGCGCTGTGTGATTTCGGACCTATGCCTCTACAAGCCCAAGACGCGCGCGATTGCCCCAACAAAAGCGTCGGCGCCCTCTGGCGCGAAGTCGAAGAAGAGGTAAGGCTCGATCGCCTCGATCTCGATCACCCGCCAGGCGCCGTCGTCGCCGAGCACCAGATCGATGCGGACATATAGAAGGTCTTTGGGCGCCCGCGCACGCGCGGCTTCTGCAGCATCAATCGCCGCTTGCGGCGGTGCTTCGGAAACGAACCGGGCGCCGGAGACGTTGGCGAGCCAGTTGCCCTCGGCCGGCACCTTGCGCACGGCATGAGAATATTGGCCGCCAAACCAGAAGAGCGAACGCTCCCCTTCCGTCTCGATCGCCCGCAGATACGGCTGGATCATCGCCGGGCCGAGCGGCCCTTCGATCAGATCAGCTTCGCTCCAGGCGTTGCGCTTCAGGCGCACCGTGCGGATCGACCCGGCGCCGACCTGCGGCTTCACCACCACTTCCGCCGCATCAAGCGCATCAAACGCCTGAGCGACGACGTGAGCGTCGGCCCTTTCAGTCCACACGGTCTCAATCGCAGAAGGCCCGAGCTCTTGCAGATACGTCTTGCGCATATTCCAGCGCACGACACTCGAAGGGTTGAGAACGCGAAGGCCATTACGCTCGTGGTGCTCAAGCGCCGCGATGAATTGATCCGGCCGCTCGTGATAATCCCAGGTCGTGCGGATCACCGCCAAGTCAAAGCCGCGCTGCGGCAGATCCATCTCGTCCCAGTAGACGATCTCAAACGCGATGCCGCGCGACTTGCCCGCCGCAAGGATGAGCTCGCGGCTTCTCTCCTCGAGCGGCGGCACCACGCCCGGCGGCAGCGGCGTGCCGCGATAGGAGCGCGCCGTGAGATAGGCGACGCGCGCCATCAGGAGCGGCGCGTCGCCGCTTCCGCTGCGCACTGCTCCAACGAGGGCGCGGCCACATCGGCGCGGCGCGCGCTCGGATGCGCTTCGGCGAGGCGCATCGTGTTGCGGCCGTCGGCCGCGAACAGCAGCAGCAACGCACAAGTATCAAAGCGATACGTCAGAGCCGTGCCGGCGCCATCACGGCGGGTAATGTCAGCTTGGCCGAACAGACGCTCGATGTCTTGCACGGACGGGGCCTCGGCGCTCCCTGCTGCGCGCAGCATTTGAGCCTGGCGCGTGGAGGAAACGGCGGCGGGCGCGCTCGCGCTCGGATTTGGCGCGGCAGGCGCAGTCGGTGCTGCTGTGGCGCAGGCTGTGAGCAGCAGCAGCGCGGTGAGTGGAACCATGAATCGCATGCGTGCGAATGTGCCGCCGCTCCGGGCAGCCCGCAATGCTTGCCACGCCCTCCCCGCCCCCCTAAACGCCCCGGCGAAGGGTTAATTCATGACACGCTCGACTTACGATGTCGTCGCCGTCGGCAACGCCATTATCGACATTCTGAAATCCGTGCCGGACAGCTTCCTGGCTGAGGAGAACATCGCCAAGGGCGGCATGACGCTGATCGACGAAGCGCGCGCGGATCACCTGACCGCACGGCTCGCTGATCCGGTGGTCGCCGCGGGCGGCTCGGCCGCCAACACGATGACCGGCGTCGCCAGCTTCGGCGGCAAAACGGGCTATATCGGCAAGGTCGCAAACGACGCACTGGGCGCGCAGTTCACGCGGGAGTTCCGCGCTGCCGGCGTCACCTTCAACACCGCGCCGCGCTCCGCGCCGCCCGGAACCGCGCGCTGCTTGATCGCCGTAACGCCGGACGGCCAGCGTTCGATGAGCACATATCTCGGCGCCTCGACGCTGCTCGACGCCAACGATCTCGATGCGGGCCTCATTCAGAGCGGCGAGACGCTTTTCCTGGAAGGCTATCTGTTCGACCGCGACGAAGCCAAGGCCGCTTTCGTGCGCGCGGCGGAAATCGCGCGCGCCGCCGGCCGCAAAGTCTCGCTGACGCTTTCCGACAAATTCTGCGTCGACCGCCACCGCGATAGCTTCCGTCATCTCGTTAGCGGTCACGTCGACATTCTGTTCTGCAACGAATCCGAGATTCTCTCTCTCTACGAGAGTAGCGACCTCGGCGATGCTATCGCGAGCGCTCGCAAAGCCTGCCCGCTGGTCGCTGTTACGCGCTCTGAGCACGGGTCTCTCGTTGTGACGCCGGAAGACACGATCGAGGTGAAAGCCGCGCCTGTGGCCAAGGTCGTGGATACGACCGGCGCTGGCGATCAATACGCGGCGGGCTTCCTGTTTGGCTACGCGCGCAAGAAATCACTGGCCGAGTGCGGCGCCCTCGCCTCTCTGGCTGCGGCAGAAGTGATCTCGCACATGGGCCCGCGGCCAGAGGTCCGTCTGCGCGAGTTGGCACAGAGAAACGGCCTCAGCGTCTAGAGAATAAAGCGGCTGAGATCGGTGTTCTTGGCCAGATCGCCGACATTCTTGCGCACGTACTCCGCATTGATCAGCACTGTCTCGCCGTTTTTATCCGGCGCTGAATAGCTGACCTCATCGAGCAGCCGTTCCATCACCGTCTGCAAGCGTCTAGCGCCGATATTCTCGACGGTCCCGTTTACGTCGGCGGCGATGCCGGCAATGGCTTCAACCGCGTCATCGGTGATGTCGAGCGTGACACCCTCGGTTCTCAGCAGCGCTTTGTACTGCGTGACCAAGCTTGCTTCGGGTTCGGTCAGAATGCGGCGGAAGTCCTCGCGCGTCAGCGCTTGCAGCTCAACGCGGATGGGCAAGCGGCCCTGCAGCTCGGGCAACAGATCCGACGGCTTAGAGACGTGAAACGCCCCGGACGCGATGAACAAGATGTGGTCTGTCTTCACTTGGCCGTGTTTGGTGGTGACAATGGTGCCTTCGATCAAGGGCAACAGATCACGCTGCACGCCTTCGCGGCTGACATCGCCACCGCCGACACGCTCCGAGCGTGACGCGATCTTGTCGATCTCATCGATGAAAACGATGCCGTCCTCGGCGGTCAGCGCGAGTGCTTCCTTCACCAAAGTGTCCTGATCAATCAGCTTGTCGCTCTCTTCGCGCACCAGCGGCTCGAAGGCTTCGTCGACAGTCATGCGCACGCGTTTGGTGCGCTTGCCGAACGCCTTACCGAAGATCTCACCGATGTTCACAACGCCAACGCCTGGCTGACCAGGGATATCCAAGCTGCCCATCGGGTTGGCGGTATCTTCAACATCAATCTCGACGGCGGAGGCGCCGAGCTCATTGTTGCGCAATCGTCTGCGGAACGAGTCGCGGGTTGCAGCGCTTGAGCCCTGCCCCACCAGCGCGTCCAGCACACGTTCTTCCGCCGCCGCTTCAGCACGAGCGCGAACTTCGCGGCGACGGCGTTCGCGCGCCATGCTGAGCGCAACTTCGACGAGATCGCGGATGATCTGCTCCACGTCACGGCCGACATAGCCGACTTCGGTGAACTTCGTCGCTTCCACTTTCAGAAACGGCGCGCCCGCGAGCTTCGCCAGCCGCCGCGCAATCTCGGTTTTGCCGACGCCTGTCGGACCGATCATGAGGATGTTCTTGGGCGTGACCTCTTCGCGGAGGTCTTCGGGCAATTGCTTTCGGCGCCAGCGGTTGCGAAGGGCGATCGCGACGGCGCGCTTGGCGTCGTTCTGACCGACGATATAGCGATCGAGTTCGGAAACAATTTCACGGGGCGAGAAGTGGGTCATGGCTTGGCCTGATCTAGGCAACCAGACGCGCCCCGTGAAGTGCGGCGTCTCGCGCCCTAAGCAGCCGCGGGCGTCTCAGGCGGAAAAATGCGCGCCCACGCTCCGTCAGGCTTGACCCATCCGAGCAACGCGCGCCGCGCCGTGTGCCAGCTGGCGCCCAGGATGAGCACGAACGCGCCAAGCACGATCAGTACCGACGCCGCGAGCGCGCCCGCACCGAGGCCTAGCGCGTTCATGAGGATACCGATGGCGACGCCGGTTGTGATCAACGTCGAAACGATGAGAACGCGGCGATTGATGAGAAGCGAGATCACGCCAAGCAGCACGACAACAACGAGCGTGAGCGCCGCATGCGCAGTAGCGGCGCCGCCTCCTTCCGAGGCGGACATAACAAGCGCACCAGATGACGTTAGGCCATTTGACGAACCAAAAAGCTGGCCGATGAGACCGAAGGCGCCGTTCAGAATGAGCGGTGCGGCGGCGAAGTGGAGCCAAAATCCGTTGTCGGAAAACCGCGTCGTCCGCGCAGGATCGCGCGCATCGAAGGCGACCCCGGCAAGGAAAAGAAGGATGCCGAGGGTCAGGTAGAGCGGCGAGATAAACTGCATCGTCAGATCGAAGTTCGTCACCATCGCCAGAACGATGATGAAAAACGCCAAGCCGCCGCCCGCGAGCCCGAGCGAGAAAGGCAGGCGAAACCGCAGGTAGAAAGCGAATGGCGCGATGAACGCCAGCGCGGTCGCGATCAGAATGCCAACGCGTAGCTCAGGCGGCATCGTCGAAAGATCAAGCCCGGAGCCCTCGAAACCACGGCCAACAATTACACCTGTATAGAGCAACGCCGCCGCGATCACGCTGAAGATCGTCAGCGAGCAAACGATGGCAATGGCGGGTAAAAACAGCCGGCGGCGACGCGCGAAAATTTCGCCAAGCGCCCACATCACGGCTCCGCAGCCGGCAAACAAAGCGCCCGTGGTGATCGCCGCGGCCTGCGGTCCTTCGAGGCCGGATGTGGTCACGAACACCGTGACGCCGATCGACAGACCAATGGCGAGCAAGATGATGCCGATAGCCAGGAAGACATCGTGGAAATTGCGGATGAAGCGGAGATCCTCCTCACCGCTCGGCGCCGCGGAAACGCCTGCAGCGCCGGATGCCAGGAAATCGTGAAGCGGCCCGACTTGTTCTGCCTTGATCACGCCGGCGGCCGCAGCCGCCTCCAATGCGCCACGATCAGCCATCGAGCTTCTCCACGGTCAGATTACCGTTGGTATATACGCAAATTTGCGCCGCGATCTCCATTGCTTTGCGAGCAATAGCCTCAGGATCGTCGACATAGTCGTAGAGCGCGCGCGCAGCTGCAAAGGCGAAATTGCCGCCTGAGCCCACGGCGATCACCTGATGCTCCGGCTCCAGAACATCGCCTGCGCCGGTCAGCAGCAGCGTCTCCTTCTTGTCCGCAACGATCAGCATGGCGTCGAGACGGCGAAGCGCGCGATCCGTGCGCCAATCTTTGGCCAGCTCGACACAGGCGCGCGCCAGTTGTTTCGGAAAACGCTCAAGCTTTTGTTCGAGTCGCTCGAACAGCGCGAAGGCGTCCGCCGTGGCCCCGGCAAAGCCGACGATGACCTCGCCGTTCGCCAGAGCACGGACCTTGCGCGCGTTGCCTTTGAGAATGGTGGGCCCGGCGGAGACTTGTCCGTCTCCGGCGATCACGACTTTGCCGCCTTTGCGCACGCACACGATGGTGGTGCCGTGCCACCCTGGCTGATCACTCATGTCTCTGATGTGGCGGAGCCGGAGCCGCCAATCAAGCCGCGTCTTCGGCGCTCACGTCGTCGCCGGCCTGACGGCGCAGCAATTCGGCGAATTCGGGCGCCGAGACGGCTGCGCCGAACAAAAAGCCCTGAATCCAGTGGCAACCGCGTGCGGCTACGAATTCCATATCCTCGCGCCGCTCAATGCCCTCCGCGACGACTTCCATGTTCAATGTGCGCGCGAAGGCCAGAATGATTTCGACGATCTCCGCCGAGCGCGCCTCGCCGCGCTCCAAAGCGCGAATGAACTGTTGATCGATCTTGATGACGTCGAACGGAAGCCGGGTGAGCGCCGCGAGACTGGAATGGCCGCAGCCAAAATCATCGATGGCGAGCCTGACGCCGGCCTCCCGCAGCGGCTTAATGATGCGCAGCGCGCGCTCGGGATCGGCCATGATGACCGTCTCGGTGATCTCCAGCTCCAAGTTCTGTGGGGCGAGGCCGGCGTGTGAAACAACTCGCAGCACATTCTCCGCAAAGCGATCACTGCGGAACTGCAGCGCCGAGACGTTCACCGCGACCTTCGTCGGCTGCCCCGCCCGCGCCCACGACGCGGCTTTCCAGCAGGCCTCGCGCATGATCGCATCAGAAAGCGCGCCAATCAGGCCGCTTTCTTCCGCGACCGGGATAAATCGGCCCGGGCTGATAATGGTGCGATCCGGCCTAATCCAGCGCGCCAGCGCTTCGCATGCTTCAATGCGTCCGGTGCGCAGATTGATCTTCGGCTGGAAATACGCACGGAACTCATTGCGCTCCAGCGCGCCGCGCATCTCACGTTCCAGTGTCAACCGCGCCACGGCTTCACGATCCAGAGACTGCGTATAGATCTTAACGCGCGCGGGCGCCGTGTGCGCCGCGGCCATCGCCATGCGCGCGTGACGGATGGCGGCATCGGCGTCCTTTCCGTCGCGCGGCGCGATTGATACGCCGCAACAGGCGCCGAGCGTGAATTTGTGCCCGCGCCAATCGAACGGTTGGTCGAGCGCTGCATTCAAATGCTGCGCAAAGCGCGCGGCATCGGAGGTCGAGCCAATATCGGGCGCGAGCACGCCGAATTCTGAAGCGCTAAGCCGCGCGGCAATAGCTGGCCGCTCACCTTGCGCGCGGACACGCACAACTCGGTCCACGGTGCGCACTGCCGATACAATGCGATCAGCAACGACGCGCAAGAACTCACGGGCGGCATCGGGATCAAGCGTCTGCAACAGGCGCGGCAGGCGCGTAAGCTCAATAACGACAACAGCTGCAGCCGTCTTGCCGCCCTGCCCTTGCAGAATGACGTACTCAACCTCGCGTATGAAACGATCCTGGTTCGGCATGCGCGTCACAGGATCGACAAACGCTATCTCTTGGATCTGACGCATCGACGCATCGAGGCGGCTGGTCATATTGTTGAAGGCGTTAGCGAGGGTTTCGAACTCATCGCCGGTACGAATGGTGATCGGCGATGCCTGCCCCTGCTCGCCCACCTGTTCGGCATAGCGCGCCAACTCGTCGAGAGGCGCGATGGCGCGCCTCACCGCGCGAGCTGTTAAAGGTATTGCCGCAAGAGCTAGGCAAGCGACGATCAGCAGGAATGGCGCGAGCGAAGGAACAGCATCGAACTTGTAGGCGTCATCCTCCCACATCCGCAGCGCGACGCCGATGACATGCCCTTCTCGAATGATCGGCGCAGCGACCGCGACCGCGCCATCTGTGCGGCTGTAGACCAGCATGCCGTCAGCAAGCGCGCGCGACGTTAGCTGGCTCATCGTCGCGTTGTCTTGAGCATCGCCGCCGGCCTGCGCCAGCACCCGCCCTTCGCCGTCGCGGATTGAGATCGCGCGCACGTTGCGCTGCTGGGTCGAGCCGCGGATCATCATGTCGAGGATGCGGGTGTTGCCTCGCGCCATTACATCGCCTGCGCGCCCCGCCAGATGCTCGGTGAGGTCGTGAGTTATTGCCAATTGCTGGCGCTCACCCTCCGTTTGCGCCCCGAAGATAACGATGGCGGCGGACATTGCGGCCGTGATCGCCATCAACGCCGCCGTGAATGCGATGGCGCGCGCCTGCAAGCCGCGCGGACGGCTGAAGGCGGCAAGGGTTGGGAAGCGCAAGTTCATCGTCACTCCAGAGCGCGCAGGACGCACGCGCGCGAGGGAGACTTGAACTGGTTTGGTTAGCGGGAGCTGAAAAATCAGCTATTTTCCGTGGGTTAGATGCAGTTCCCGGGAACGCTTTGGTGATCTTGATGAAGCAGAGCTTTCACTCGCTCCGCTTGATGAAGATGTAAAAGGCGCCCGCGCCGCCATGCGAGCGGTGGGCGGGCGCAAACCCGGTCACGAGCGCACGGATGTCCCGTTCCGCCAGCCACTCAGGCAAGCGCCGCTTCAGGATGCCCTCCCCGCCACGGCCGACGCCTGTGATGACGATCACTGTGCGTTCACCACGCGACTGGGCCGCGCGCAGAAATCGCGCCAGTGCGGCGCGGCCTGTGTCTTGGCTATGGCCGTGCAGATCGAGTTTCGCTCCGATCTCGAGCTTGCCGCGGCGCACGCGTTTTTCGTTGCCACGATTTTGCGGAGCCGGCGCGGTCCTCGCGCGCGCGGGCGGCGGCGGACTCTTTGCGCTTGGCGCCGCTGAGCGCGTCGGCGCGGGAAGCGCCTCGTTGGCATCTTCCTCATCGGCGGCGGGCAAAGGCCGGCGCGGCTTCACGCTCGCGGCGACGCGTCGCCACAGCACCCTCTCATCTGCGGTGAGCTCGCGCCGCTTTTTGCTCACGCCGCCTGAACGCGCGAGAGCAGCCAATTCGGGTCGGAAGAGCGGACATTTCGCTCGAAAGTCCAGCGTTCGCGGGCGTCGCGTACGCCGGTCGCGCCTTCCGCCAACTCCGCCTCGAACTTCACCACAACACGCGCGGTGTCGCCGATGAGCTCGGCGTCAGCGATATCGGCGCTCTTCAGGCGCACGATTTCCGGGCCGGCGCCATTTTGTGCTTCACGGGCTTCAATCGCGGCAACATAAGAATCATACACGCGCGGGGTCAACAATCCGCGCAGTGTGTCGCGATCACCCTTGGCGAAGGCGCCGACAATCATCTCGTAGGCCGCGCGCGCGCCTTGCAGAAAATAGCCAGCGTCGAAATTCGGATCGGCGCGCTCAATCGCGGCCACACCTTCGCCCGCCGCGCCTACGGAAACATGCGGCGCCGCCGGCGCCTGAACCGGACCACGCGGGAACTCACCCTGCGCCGGCGCCGGCTCATGCCGTTCCTCACCCGTGCGCTTGCCCAGCGTCGTGTAGAGCCGGAAAAGCACAAAGCCTGCGATGAAGGCCAGGACGAGTATTTCGATCATGCTCTGGTCCAACGAACGTCGCTCCTTGGCGGTGCGTGGTGGTATGCGCGGATTTAAGATAATGCCAACAGGCGGGTTCTGCCAGCGCGGTTGCTTTGGCCCCAACGCCGCAGCATGTTAACCGCCGATTTTTCGGGCCCCCCAGCACGAGTTTATGGCGCATGAACACGCAAAATGACGGCGCTTCGCCACCGGATTCCCCTCACCTGCGCGTCCTGGCGCAATACGTGAAGGAGCTGTCATTCCAGAACGCCCTGGCGGCGACATCGGGCTTCGACATCCAGCCGGCCATCGACATGGGCGTCGAGGTTAAGTCCCGCCCCATTAACAATGGCGAGGCGACCGAGGTCGATCTCTGCATCAGCGTCCAAGCTAAACGCGGCGACCAGCCGATGTTTGCGGCCAACCTCGTTTATTCCGGCATGTTCCAATTCGTGAATGTGCGGCCTGACGATATCGAACCGATGATCTGGATCGAGTGCCCGCGGCTTCTGTTTCCGTTCAGCCGTCAGATCCTTGCCGAGATCACGCGCGAAGGCGGCTACCCGCCGCTGCTGATCAACCCGATCGACTTCACGCCGCTCTATTATCAGGAGCTGCGCGCGCGCGAGGCGCGAGGCGACGTTCCGCTCGCGGCGGCCAGCAACGGCTAACCGGTTTTCAGCCAGATCGCGTTCGGACCGAGCTTCTCTATGAAGGCTGCATGTGCCGCCTGCTCGTCCTCGGTAAGGCGCGCTGGCAGCGGTGTTGCGCGCGGCGTGCGGCGCGTGAGCTCGATCGGCCGCAGGACTGAGGCGTCCTCAACGACGGCTTCACCCGCATCGAACACCAAAGTCTGTTCGCGACCGCCTTTGAGGTGGAGATAGACCTCGGCCAGAATGCGCGAGTCGACGATCGCGCCGTGGCCGCCAGCGCCCTTGCGCGCGGCGAGATCGAAACCATAGCGATCGAGCTGGAAGCGCCTCGCCAGGGCATCCAGCGAGTTCGAAGCGCCTGGGAACTTCTTGCGCGCAATCGCCAGGGTATCGACAAACCGCTCGTCACCAAACGGCGGTAGCCCGCAGCGGCGCAGTTCGGCGTTCAGGAAGCCCTGGTCAAACGCAGCGTTGTGGGCGACCAGCGGTGCGTCGCCGATGAATTCCAACAATTCCTGCACCACCTCGCCGAAGCGTTTGTGGTTCATCAGGAACTCGCGGCGCAAACCGTGCACGCGCACCACTTCTTCCGGAACATCACGATCCGGATTGAAGTAGGCGTGAAACTCGCGGCCGGTGCGCTCAAGGTTGAACACTTCGACGCAACCGATCTCGACAATCCGGTCGCGCAGCTTCTCATCTGCGTGATCCGGGAAGACGCCTGTGGTTTCCGTATCGAATAGAATTTCGCGCACGAATTCCCGCTAAACTGCTTCGCGCAGAGCGTCCAGCACGGCGCGGACTTGGGCGCGGGTGTCGTCAAATGACCCGCTGGTGTCGATGACGAAATCCGCGCGGGCGCGCTTTTCGGAATCCGGCATCTGGCGAGCCAGGATCGCTTCGAACTTCTCTTCCGTCATGCCAGGGCGCCCCAGCACGCGGGCGCGCTGCACATCCGGCGGCGCCGAGACCACAACGGTCTTGTCCACCAATTGTGCGCCGCCGCCCTCGAACAGCAGCGGGATATCCAGAATGACGACCGCCGTCCCCGCATCGCGTTGGTTCTGCAGAAACTGCATCTGCGCCTGGCGCACGAGCGGATGAACGATCTCTTCCAGGCGCTTGATCGCTGCGGCGTTGCCGACGACTTGCTTCGACAACGCAACGCGATCGATCGCGCCGTCTTTGACGACACCGGGAAACGCAGCCTCCACTGGCGCGACCGCGGCGCCGCCTGGCGCATAAAGCGCGTGCACGGCGGCATCCGAGTCGAATCCCGGCGCGCCCTGCTCCGCAAACATCGCGGCAACCGTCGATTTGCCCATGCCGATCGAGCCGGTGAGGCCGACGATGATCATGCCAGCGCCGCCAGCAAACGTTGTCGCGCCTTCGCGGCATCGGGCTTAACGCCAAACCATATCTCGAACGAGCGCGCGCCCTGGTGGATCAGCATGCCGAGGCCATCAATGGTGGTGAGCTGCCTCGCTCGCGCCGCCGCCAGAAGTGGCGTTTCAAGCGGACGATAGACGATGTCCGCGATGATTGCGTTCGGTCGGCAGAATGAGACCGGCCATTCCATATCAGGCTGATCGGCCATGCCGAGCGTTGTCGTTTGCACGATGAGATCGGCGTGGCCGAAGCCGCGCTCAAGATCATCCCAGCGCGTGGCGCGGCCGTTGGGAATGGTCGCGGCGGCCTGCTCGCCGCGCGCGGCAGTCCGGTTGGCGAAGTGGATGGTGTCGACGAACGGCGAAAGCGCTTGCCCAACACCGCGCGCGGCGCCGCCGGCGCCGAGGATCAGCACCCGGCGAACCTTCGAGCGCCAATCCGGGGCGCCTTCGCTCAGCGAATCCAGAAATCCGGCGCCATCGGTGTTGAAGGCGGAGAACGTTCCGTCCTCCTCACGCCGTAGGACGTTGGCAACTGCACTCTCGCTCCGCGCCGCGGCCTCGGCCGCAGCTTCCTTAAAAGGAACGGTGACGTTCAGCCCGGCGAAGCCGCTGAGAGCGCGGATGGCTGCGACGGGATCGTCGCTCTTCAGCGGCAACGCCACATAGACAGCGTCCAGCCCATGATCGGCGATCCAGCCATTTTGCATCACGGGCGAGAGCGAATGCTCCACGGGGTTGCCGATGATGGCGTAGACCTTGGTCGCGGCGGTGATGTTCATGGCCGCGCAATACCGTGTTCGCGCAGGAAAGCGAGCAGCGGCAACAGCGGCAGGCCGAGCACGGAGAAGTAGTCGCCCTCAACACGCTCAAACAGCTGTGCGCCCAGTCCTTCGAGCTGGTAGGCGCCAACCGAGCGGAGGACGTTGTCCCCTGCCCGCGCAAGATAGTCCTCGAGAAACGCATCGCTGAAACTGCGCATCTTCAGCTTAGGCGTGTCGATGTGGCGCCAAATAATCACGCCCTCGCGCGCGACCACCGCAGCGGTAATGAGCTCATGCGTTTGGCCCCGCAGACGCAGCAGATGGTCTCGCCCTTCGTTTGCGTCCTTGGGTTTGTCGAACACCTCGCCGCCAAGAGCGAGCATCTGGTCGGCGCCGATAACGAAATCCGGCCGTGTGCGTGAGATGCTGAGCGCCTTGAGTTCAGCCAGCGCATCCGCCTGATCGCGCGGCTTCAAGCCGCCGGCGCGAAGGCTGGCTTTCGCCGCCTCTTCATCAACACGAGGAACCTCGACCGCAAAATCCAGCCCCGCAGCTTCGAGCATTTGGCGGCGCGCGGCGCTCCCGGAAGCAAGGATCAGGCTCACTGCTCGCGATGCTCCGCGAGCAAGTTGAGCACGGCTGCCGCGGTTTCCTCGATCGAGCGCCGCGACACATCGATCGTCGGCCAGCCTTCCCGCTCGAACAGTTTCTGTGCTTCCATCACCTCGCGGCGCACGGCGTCCTCGTCGGTGTAGCTGCCGGCGCGGGTTTCTTTCATCGAGGCGAGACGATTGCGGCGGATGTGAATGAGCCGGTCGGCGGAGATCAGCAGTCCGACGACAAGCGGGCCATCCTTGATAAACACTTCAGGCGGCAGCGGCACGCCTGGTACTATTGGGACGTTCGCCGCCTTCACGCCGCGGTGCGCGAGATAGACACTGGTCGGCGTTTTCGAGGTGCGGCTGACGCCGACCAGAATGACATCAGCCTCGGCCAGATCGACGTGTTGCTGGCCGTCATCGTGGTACATGGCGAAATCGAGCGCATCGATCCGCTTGAAATATTCGGCATTGAGCTTGCGCGGATTGCCGACCCGGTGGTTCAGCTCAACCCCCAGATACCGGGACGTCATGTCCAGAACGGGATCGAGAACCGCTACGCAGGGCATGTTCATTTTTCGGCAGGCTTCCTCCAGCTGCGCCCGGTGATCAAGGTTCGAGAGCGTGAACATCACCACCCCGGGTGCAGCCTCAATTTCGGAGATCACCCGCTCCAGCTGCCGGGCGGAGCGGACGAGGAAGTAGGAGTGCTCAACCGGCATGATATTGTCGAACTGAGCGCAGGTAGCGCGGAGGACGCCAGCCAGTGTCTCCCCTGTTGAGTCGGAGACGAGGTGAAAATTCGCAAAGATGCCGAGGCGCGTCATCGCTCACATATCAGGCCAGTTCGGATTGTGGACAAGCTGTTGGGTGAGACCCTGGAGAACGGCCGAAAGAGAACGAACAGCCACCACGCCCCCGATTTCGCTTCCCCTCCCGGGCGATTCCTCCAAACCTTGCTCACAGCGCGACATTGTGGACGAAAAGGAATCGGACACGCCTCACGCACCCCTCAACCCATTCGCACAGAAGACAATTCCGTCGCATCGCGAAAGGGACAAGTCGGGGGATAAGCTGTGGGCAAGAATCTTGTCCCGCAAACAAAGTCGCATCAACAACGAGTCCCCATTAACCACGATTCAAAATTAGAAGTTGGGAAGAGGCTAATGTCTGCTCGGGAGGAGGTTCCCGCACTGCTACGCGTTCTGAACGGAGAGAGGCTTGATCCTCCTCCGGTTTGGATCATGCGACAGGCTGGACGCTATTTGCCGGAGTATCGGGAGCTCCGGACCCGAGCGAAGAGCTTCATGGAGTTTTGCTACTCCCCTGCTCTGGCGACCGAAGCCGTGATGCAGCCATTGCGGCGTTTTCCGCTGGATGCGGCGATCCTGTTCTCGGACATATTGGTCGTGCCGGATGCTCTTGGCCGTAAGGTTTGGTTCGTCGAGGGCGAAGGGCCGCGGCTGAACCCGCTCATAGAGGAAGAGAACTGGCGCTTCGATGATCCTGAGCGCGGGCTGCAGCGTTTGGCGCCGGTCTATGAGGCGGTAGAGCGGATCAAGGCCGCAATCCCGAAAGACATCGCGCTGATCGGCTTCTGCGGCGGGCCATGGACTGTGGCGACCTACATGCTGCAGGGCGAAGGCGGCGATAAGGAACGCGCGCGGCGGGTTATCTACCAGAGGCCTGATGATTTCGCGGCGTTGATTGACGCGCTGGTCGAGATGAGCGCGCAGCATCTGGTAGCTCAGGCGAAGGCTGGCGCGGATTGCCTGCAGATATTCGAGAGTTGGTCGGAGGGGCTGACACCGGCTCAGTTCCAAACCGCCATTATTGGTCCGACACAAAGGCTGGTGAATCGCGTCCGCGAACTCGGCGTCACCGCGCCGATCATTGGTTTCCCGCGCGGCGCCGGCGCGATGCTCAGCGCCTATGCCGGGGAAACCGGCGTCACCGCGCTTGGTGTTGATACGCAGACTCCTGCCCGGTTCGCGATCAATGCGGCGCCGTTCGGCATGCCGCTGCAAGGCAATCTCGATCCGCAGACCTTGATCGTTGGCGGTGAGACGATGGACGCGGCTGCGCGCCTCGTGCTCGCCGGCTTCCGTGATGCGCCGCACATTTTCAATCTGGGACATGGCATCACGCCCGAGGCGACGCCGGAGAACATGTCGCGTCTGATCCGAGTGGTGAAAGGCAGCGTATGAGCGCTGTGCCGCTCGAACAAACGCCCTCCCCTGAAACGGACGATGGGCCAGGCTTGCGCGTGATGACATCGCGCCGGGTGGCGATCATCCTGTTCAATCTCGGTGGGCCGGACAAACAGGAAGCGGTGAAGCCTTTCCTGTTCAATCTGTTCAATGACAAAGCCATTATTGGTTTGCCGCAGCCGTTTCGCTTCTTCTTGGCGAAGTTCATCTCCGGTACGCGCGAGAAACTGGCGAAGGCGAATTATGCGCTGATGGGCGGTGGCTCGCCGATCTTGCCGGAAACGATGAAGCAGGCCGAAGCGCTCGAAGCGGCGATTGCAGCGCGCGTGAGCAACGTGACGTTCAAGTGCTTTCCGGCAATGCGCTATTGGTCGCCCTTCACACCGGACGCGGCGAAAGCCGCGGAAGCCTGGGGCGCGACGGACGCGATTCTGCTGCCACTCTATCCGCAGTTCTCAACGACCACCACGGCTTCATCACTGAAGGCATGGCGCGCGGCGTCAGCCCTCCCCGCGTCGACGATCTGTTGCTATCCTGCCGGTGTGCAGTTCGCGCAGGCGCACGCTGACGCTATCCTTCAAACATGGCGAGACGCTGGTTCTCCCGAGCGACCGCGCGTGCTCTTCTCAGCGCACGGGTTGCCGCAACGCGTCGTCGACCGCGGCGATCCTTATCAGTGGCAGGTCGAGCAAAGCGTCGCGGCGGTGTGGAAACTACTTCCGGCGGACTGGGAGATGCGCATCTGCTACCAGTCACGCGTTGGACCGATGAAGTGGATCGGCCCCTCAACCGAAGAAGAAATTCATAGCGCCAGCGCAGACGGTGTTGGCGTGATTGTCTCACCGATCGCGTTTGTGTCCGAGCACGTTGAAACGCTGGTCGAGCTCGACATCGAATACCGCGAACTTGCGAAGAGCTTGCAGCTGCCGTTCTACCTCCGCGCGCCCGCGCTCGGCACGCACCCGCGCTTCATCGACGCGCTTGCGGATTTGGTAGAGCGGGCGCTGGCCGCTCCGGGTAAGGTGCAAAGCGAATCCGGCGGCAGGCTCTGCCCCGCCGTGCACGGATTTTGCGCGCACGGGCGCTGAACTAGGGAAGCCGCGCTGATGCAACATGTGATCGGCTATGATCTTGCCAGAGGCCTCCACATCATCGCGGTGATCGCCTGGGTGGCGGGTCTGCTGATGCTACCGCGCTTCTACGCCTACATCACGTCGTCACAGAGCGGCGGCGAGCTTGAGCAGACCATGCTCAAGGCGGCGAAAAACCTGCGGGCCATCATCCTGACGCCGAGCATGATCCTCGCCTGGGCGTTCGGCATCTTCCTGTTCGCGACCTATCTGGTCTCGGACTGGGCGCGCCCAGTCCCTGAACTCGTGGCGGCAGTGCCGCACTGGTTCTGGGCCAAACTTATCCTTGTGTTAGGCTTGTCCGGTTACCACGGCTTCCTATCTGCAGAAGGTCGCAAGCTTGCCGCGGGGCAACGGCGGCACTCCGAACGTTACTGGCGGCTGATGAGCGAGGTCCCGTTCCTCGTAGCCATCGCAGTGGTTCTTCTGGCCACATTGGAACCCTAAACGCCTCCCCGAACGCTCGGCAGCTTGACGCTCCCCGCGCGGTGTGGTGTGGCTGTCCTTGCATGCTTCGGCATGCTCGCGACGGCGGCGCAAGCCAACTTCTCCTAACCGCCGGATTTCCTTTCTATCTGATGTCCCTCCCCGCGCCCTAAGTGCGCCCGGGGTCCAGGGTCACCCCGAGAAAACCATGACTGAAACACAAGCACTCGAAGAGCTCACCTCACTCACGCTGCAAGAGCTCAAGCGTAAGCCGCCGGCGGAATTGCTGGCGCTCGCGGAATCCCTCGAGATCGAGGGCGCGAACACGCTGCGCAGCCAAGACATGATGTTCGCCATTCTGAAGTCAGTCGCCGAGCGCGGCGTCGAAATCGGCGGCGCAGGCGTCGTCGAGATTTTGCCGGACGGCTTCGGCTTCCTGCGCTCGCCGCAATCGAATTATCTCTCCGGCCCGGACGACATTTACGTTTCACCCCAGCAGATCCGTAAATTCGGACTCCGCACCGGCGATACGGTCGAAGGCCAGATCAAGGCGCCGAAGGACGGTGAACGGTATTTCGCGCTGACCAAGGTCAACGCCGTCAATTTCGAAGATCCCGACCGTGTCCGCCACAAAGTCCACTTCGACAACCTGACGCCGCTCTATCCGACGGAGCGACTGAAGATGGAATTGGACGATCCAACGGTCAAAGACAAAACCGGCCGCGTCATCGACATCGTCGCGCCGATCGGCAAAGGCCAGCGCTCGCTTATCGTCGCGCAGCCGCGGACGGGTAAAACCGTCATCATGCAGAACATCGCCAAGGCGATCGAAGCAAACCACCCGGAAGTGTTCCTGATCGTTCTGCTGATCGATGAACGCCCGGAAGAAGTCACCGACATGCAGCGCAGCGTGAAGGGCGAGGTCGTCTCCTCGACCTTCGACGAGCCGGCCACCCGCCACGTCGCGGTTGCTGAAATGGTGATCGAAAAGGCGAAGCGCCTGGCCGAACATGGCAAGGACGTCGTGATCCTGCTCGACTCGATCACGCGCCTAGGCCGCGCCTACAACACCGTCGTGCCCTCTTCCGGCAAGGTGCTGACCGGCGGCGTCGACGCCAACGCCCTGCAGCGCCCGAAGCGCTTCTTCGGCGCAGCGCGTAATCTCGAAGAAGGCGGCTCGCTCACCATCATCGCGACGGCGCTCATCGATACCGGCTCGCGGATGGACGAAGTTATCTTCGAAGAGTTCAAGGGCACCGGTAACAGCGAACTCCAGCTCGACCGCAAGGTCGCCGACCGCCGCATCTTCCCGGCCATCGACGTGCTCAAGTCCGGCACGCGTAAGGACGAACTCATCACGCCGAAAGAGCACCTGCAGAAGATGTATGTGCTCCGCCGCATCCTCTCGCCGATGGGCACGCAGGACGCGATCGAGTTCCTGCTCGATAAGCTGAAGTCCTCGAAGAACAACGACGACTTCTTCCAGAGCATGAATACCTAATCGAGAGCAACGCTCGAACGTCGAGGGGCGTGGCGTGAGCTGCGCCCCTTTGCTTTTGGCTCACCCTCTACGTCATTCCGGGGCTCGTGCAGCGAGAACCCGGGACCCAGGGGCCAAGTCGCGCTGGGAGCCCTTGCTCCTGGCTCTTCGCTTCGCTGGGCCGGGATGACGGGTGTGGTTAGCGATGCTAGTTGAGCGCCAGGAGGGATGCTCATGCTTAAAATCTACCACTCGCAAGGCGCACGCTCGCTGCGCGTGCTCTGGCTCTGCGAAGAGATGGGCGTGCCCTATGAAACGGCCGAAGCTTCGTTCTTCAAACCGAGCGAAGAGTTCAAAGCCGTGAACCCGCTCCGAACCGTGCCGGCGATGACCGACGGCGATGTGAAGATGATCGAGTCCGTCGCCATGATGATTTACATCATGTCGAAGTACGGCCCGACCGATCTCGAAGTGAAACCGAACGAGCCCGGCTACGCGACCTACCTGCAGTTCTTGCTGTTCGGCGAAGCAGGCGTTGCGGCGTACGGCAATCCCCTCGTCGCCACCCGCTTCATGGCGCCGGACGATCAAAAACAAAACTGGACCGCAGGCTATCTGAAGACTGCGATCCTAAAGCGGCTCGAGTTCGTCGGCACTTGCTTGGACGGCAAACCCTATATAGCCGCCGATCGCTTCACCGCCGCTGATATCTCGGTCTCGTACATCGTCACCGGCGCAAAGTTCGCCGGTATCGAAGCGGACATCCCCGCGCCCGTGCGCGCTTACGTCGACAACCTCTGGCAACGACCAGCCTTCCAGCGCGCGGCGGCTGTGAAGTAGCTACGGCACAAGCACCAAGCTTCCGGTCGTCTTACGCGCCTCGAGATCACGATGCGCTTGCGCGGCGTCGGCGAGCGCGTAGCGCGTTGGTGGCGCAACCTTCACAGCGCCTGATGCGATTACGTCGAACAAGTCAGCCGACGTTTCGTCCAGCTGCTCTACCGTCGCCGTGTAGTGAAACAGCGTTGGCCGCGTGAGAAACAGCGAGCCGCGACGCTGCAGCTCCGATGGCGCGATGGCACCCGCCGGTCCCGATGCGTTGCCGAAGCTGACCATCATGCCAAGCGGCCGCAAGCTATCGAGCGACGCTTCGAACGTATCCCTGCCGACGCTATCATAAACAACGTGGGCGCCAACGCCGGTGATCTCGCGCACGCGCTTGGCGATGTCATCGCGCGCAGTGATGATCGTGTGATCGGCTCCGAGGGATTTCGCGATTTCCGCTTTCGCATCGCTGCCAACAACAGCGATGACATTGGCGCCAAGATGCTTCGCCCACTGCACGGCGATTTGACCAACGCCGCCAGCGGCCGCGTGGATGACAACGTCATGGCCACGTTCCACGCGAAACGTCTTACACAAAAGGAAACGCGCGGTCATGCCCTTGAGCAGGGAGGCGGCTGCGATGTCATACGAAACAGCGTCGGGTAGTTTCACCGCACGCGCCTCGTTCACGACATTGCTTTCTGCGTACGCGCCGATCGGTCCGCTTGCATAGGCGATGCGATCGCCCGTCTTGAAACGCGTGACGTTGAGGCCGGCGGCTTCGACAACACCAGCCGCTTCTAGCCCGAGGCCGCTCGGCAAGCCGATCTTGTACAGACCGGAGCGTTGGTAGGTGTCGATGAAGTTCACGCCGATCGCATGATGGCGAACGCGTACCTCATTAGCGCCCGGCTCAGGCGTGGGCAGATCGGCGAGGGCAAGAACTTCGGGTCCGCCGTTCTGTTCGAGACGTATCGCTTTCATGGCAGGCTCCGCGCGTTAGAGGGCAGACTTAGGAACGAAGGCCACCCTCGTCATCATCCGCGCACGCATTGAAGCGACGCCAGGCCCCCCTCGCCGTCGGCGGCGTCGATGTCGCGCGCGGCCTCGCGCGCATCATCAACGGCCACAATCTGCGCGCGCGCCCGCAACGCGTTGGTATAGTCGCGCCCTGCGCCGAACATGCCGAACCGAGTTTCGACACCGCGCGCAGCCAGCGCCTCAACCAGCGACGCGGGCGGCGTGTCCGTGCCGGCCCAAGCAACGATGCGTGTGAGATCAACTCCCCGCCGATCCAGCGTATCGAGTTCGCGGACGTTCGAGATGGTCGTGTAGATCATCGCTTGCGGCGCCAAGCGCGCCAGCCGCGCGGCGCCATCGATGCTGTAGGTGACAAAGATCACGCGGCTCATGGCGTTGGCGGCGCTGACCGCGGTGATCACGTCCTCGTACGCGACGCCGCGCTTGATATCGAGTTCAAGCACCGCCTTGCCATCGGCCCACTCCAGCGCTTCCGCCAATGTCGGGACACGCGCATCGACCAGGCGGCCGCGCTCGTCTTCCAGCTGAAAGCTCAGCAGCTGCGCCATGTCCATCTCCGCAATCGCGCCGGAGCCTGTCGTCGTGCGCTCCGCCCGATCGTCGTGCATCAGCACAAGCACGCCATCGGCGGTTTGCGAGACGTCGACTTCGAGGAAGGCTCCGGGGGCCTCGCGCAGCGTGCTCTCGAAGGTCGGAATCGCATTCTCGGCGAAGCCGGGCGCTGGCCCACCGCGATGCGCCGAGATCGCCGTGAACCCGCGCTCGCGCAAGCAGTCGAAGTACGCCGGCAAACTTCGTGGCGGATTGGATGAGCCTTCAACGTACCCGTCAGCACTCTCGACGCTGAGCGATCCCGGCGCCTGCTCAGAGCAGGCCGCCAGCGCAAACGCCGCAGCAATCAACGGCGCCCGCTTCATGCGAGCGCCCTGTTCAAGAATTCGATTGTCCGCCCGTCAGCGAGTTGCTTCGCCGCTTCGTCGTAGTGGGCGCCGCCTTCGCGCGTGAACGCGTGATCCTGCTCGGCGTACTCGCACACGGTGACGAGCGGATTGCCCTTCAGTGTCTCGCGGATGGTGTTGAGCGCTTCTACCGGGATGAAGCCGTCCTTCATCGGGTTGTGGAGCATCACCGGCTTCTTGATGTTGCGGGCTTCATCTAAAGCCGTGTGGATGCCGCCGCCGTGGTAGCAAACGGTCGCGTCCGTATCCGTCCGGCATGCCGCCAGGAACGCGATGTAGCCGCCCATGCAATAGCCCAGCGCGCCGGCTTTGCTAACGCCTTGTGAGCGCGCCCACGTCAGCGTCGCCTGCACGTCTCTGACGCTGGCGTTCTTGTCGAGCTGGTTCATGTAGTCGAGCGCTTGCTTCCACTCAGCCTCGCTCTGATCGGTCAGATCGATGCCCGGCTTGATCCGCCAGAAGAGATCCGGCGATACCGCGAGGAACCCTTCGCGCGCCAGCCAATCGGCCTTGCCGCGCATCACGGCGTTGACACCGAAGATCTCCTGGATCGCCACGACCGCGCCCTTGGGCGTTCCCGATGGCCGCGCGACGTACGCCTTGAACGCCCCGTCCGGACCCTGGACTTCAACCCACTCACCCATAGCTCGCTCCTTAGCTCTCAGCGCGGTATAGACCCGCAAAGCGCACTCTGCGCGAAGGAATTGGACCTATGAAGTTCACCGTCAATGTCGAATGCTCGCCCGAGGAAGCGCGCCGCTTCATGGGTCTCCCGGACGTCACGCCGATCAACGAGAAGCTGGTCGAAGAGATGGGCAAGCGCATGGAGAAGAACCTCCAGCTCATGAGCGGCGAAGCCATGATGAACTCATGGATGAGCGTCGGCACGCAGGCCCAGGACGCGTTCGTGAAGCTGATGACCTCGGGCGTCAGCGCCGCCGCGGCCGCGACTGCTCCACGTGAAAAGCCCTAATCCGGTCTTAGGCGTTTTCACATGAAACCGGACACCATCGTCGCGCTGGCGACTGGCGCTGGCCGCGCCGGCGTCGCGGTGATCCGGCTGTCTGGGCCCGCTGCCGGCCCGACGCTGAGCGCGCTGACGGCGCGTGATCTGCCCAAGCCGCGCATGGCGACACGCGAGGCGTTCTGCGATCCGCGCACCGGCGTTTCGCTCGATGACGGCCTGGCGCTCTGGTTTCCCGGACCCCACAGCTTCACCGGCGAAGACGTCGTCGAACTCCACGTCCATGGCGGCCCGGCCGTCATCGCGGCGGTCGTCGACGCGGCTCTGAGCCAGCCTGGCGTCCGCCCAGCCCAGCCCGGCGAATACACCCGCCGCGCCTTCGAGAACGGCAAGCTGGACCTGGCCGAGGCCGAGGGCCTGGCCGACCTCGTGGACGCCGAAACCGAGGGTCAACGTCGCCAAGCGCTGCGTCAGCGGCGCGGGGCTCTGAGCGCCGTCTACGAGGGCTGGCGCGGGCGCCTGATCGAGGCGGCGGCCTTGATCGAAGCCGAGATCGATTTCCCAGACGAGGATCTGCCAGGCGCACTGGCGCAGCGGGCTGGGCCCATCCTCCAAGCCCTTGCCGACGACATGGGCCAGCACCTCAATGACGCCCACCGCGGCGAGCGCATCCGCGACGGCTTCCGCATCGCCATCATCGGCCCACCCAATGCCGGCAAGTCGAGCCTCCTGAACGCGCTGGCGCAGCGCGAGGCGGCGATCGTCTCAGACATCCCAGGCACCACCCGCGACGTGGTCGAAGTCCGTCTGGTGCTGGCCGGCTTCCCGGTCTGGATCGCCGACACAGCCGGCCTCCGCGAAGCCGCCGACGCCATCGAAGCCGAAGGCGTGCGCAGGGCGCTGGCGCGAGCCGAAGAGGCCGACCTACGCGTCCTGGCGGTCGAGTTCGGTACCGACGGCGAAGCGATGGCGAAAGAGGTTTTGCGGCCCGGCGATATTTGGCTCCAGACCAAGTTCGACCTGTGGAAGCAAACCCCGGCTGAGCGCGAAAAGGCGCGGCGGCAGTGGGCGGCGATGCCGAAGGTTGGACACCAGCGCATCGAGCGTCCCCATCCGCCCGAACCCATGATGCCGTGGCCTACGCCGTTTTCTGTCCGCGACGAGGTCTTCGTCGAAATGCTGGCCGAGATGATCAGTCTGCACGTTGCTCACGCGCTCGGCCGCGAAGAGGCGCCGGTGCTCACGCGGGCGCGGCATCGACGGCTGGTGGAAGAGGCGCGGGCAGCGTTAGTGCGCGCGATCCCGGCGCTCAACGTTGGCCCCGAATTGGCAGCGGAAGATGTGCGTGTTGCGGCTGATCAGATCGGGCGTTTGACGGGGCGCATCGATGTCGAAGATCTGCTCGGCGAGATCTTTTCGAGCTTCTGCATCGGCAAATGAAATTGCGTGAAAACCCGCATGGAATACGGCCGTTTCACGCGAAACTGGTGAACTGAAATTAGCGGGTTGCACGTGAAAAGAACAATACTCTTGGCGCTGATCTCTCTTCTGCTCGGCGCGTGTGCCGGCGCGCAGAATGAGATGCCGCGACCACCGCTTCGGCTTGTCATGCTTGATACGAACGGTGTCGTCATGGCCGGCTATACCAACATCCCACATCTGCCCAGCGTCGGAGCGGAGATCGGCCAAGACGTCCGCTACTGGGAAGATACGGATGGGGTGAACCCAACGCTCTTTGTTGCATCGCTAGGTTCCGTGGATGGCGCGAGATGCATAGAAATCAACAGCGCGTTCGTTGGCGCCGACTATCTCCCAGCGCGCCGGGTTTGCGGGCTCGTGGCGGCCGATAGCGAGAGTGGCTGCACGACCTATCGTTACTCCGATGCCGTCTACGGTCGCGGTGTCGTGGTTGTGAGCGACGTCGCGCTGCAGTGGCATTTGGCGTTCGATGAGCACGCGCGCGTGGGGGACTGCATCGTTGATGCTGTCGTGGCTTCGGTGGAGAGGGAGCGCCTTACGCCGCACGCTTGGCGCATCCTCACTGACTATGTCGGCACGCGGCGCGCCGCCGATCGGTGACGCCGCGCAGCGCGTCCTATATGAAGCCCCGCAACACATGAGTTCTGAGCGTTCCTTCGACGTCATCGTCATCGGCGGTGGCCACGCTGGCTGCGAGGCTGCGGCGGCTTCCGCGCGGCTGGGCGCGTGCACGCTGCTGTTGACGCACAAGCTCGAGACCATCGGTGAGATGAGCTGCAACCCGGCCATTGGCGGCCTCGGGAAGGGCCACCTGGTCCGAGAGATCGATGCGCTGGACGGCGTTATGGGTCGGGTGGCGGACGCCGCTGGCATCCAGTTCCGACTGCTCAATCGCTCCAAGGGTCCAGCCGTCCGCGGCCCCCGCGCCCAGTCCGACCGCAAGCTCTACCGGGAGGCCATGCAGGCGGCCCTGGCGGCCCAGCAGGGGTTGGCGATCGAGGCGGCAGCGGTTGAGGATCTGATCCTTGCCGATGGCGCCGTGGTGGGCATCATCACCGCTGACGGTCGCGAGTTCTCCGCCCCCCGCATCGTCCTGACCACCGGCACGTTCCTGAAGGGCGTCATCCATATTGGCGACAAGCGCATCCCCGCTGGCCGCCACGGCGAGGCGCCGGCCATCGGGCTCTCGGATCGCTTGTACGGCGCGGGTTTTGCGATGGGACGCCTGAAGACCGGCACGCCGGCGCGGCTCCAATCCAGCTCCATCGACTGGGCCTCGCTGGAGAAGCAACATGCCGACGACGAGCCGTCGCCGTTCTCATTCCTGACCGACAAGATCACCAACCCGCAGGTGACCTGTGGCGTCACCTACACGACGGTGGAAACGCACAAGATCATCGAAGAGTCGCTCTCGAAGAGCGCCGTCTATTCCGGCGCGATTAGCGGGCGAGGGCCGCGCTATTGCCCGTCGATCGAAGACAAAGTCGTGCGCTTCGCCGAGAAGAACGCGCACCAGATCTTCCTCGAACCCGAAGGGCTGGATGACGACACGGTTTATCCGAACGGCATCAGCACCTCGTTGCCGGAGGATGTGCAGGAGCGCTTCATCCGCACGATCCCTGGGCTCGAGAACGTGGTCATCAAACGCCACGCCTATGCGATCGAGTACGATTACGTCGATCCGCGCGAACTGATGCCGACGCTGGAGACGAAGCGCATCAAAGGCCTCTACCTCGCCGGCCAGATCAACGGCACGACCGGCTACGAGGAAGCTGCCGCGCAGGGCCTGATCGCCGGCCTCAACGCGGCACGCGCGGCGTCCGGAGCAGGGCCGTTCGAGATCACGCGCGCCGAGGGCTATATCGGCGTGATGATCGACGACCTCGTCACGCGGGGCGTCACCGAGCCCTATCGCATGTTCACGTCCCGCGCCGAGTATCGCTTAAGCCTCCGCGCCGACAACGCCGATCAACGCCTCACGCCAAAGGGCATCGAGCTCGGGTGCGTGGGCGCCGAGCGCACGCGCAAATTCGCCGACAAAATGCGGGAAATCGAAGCGGCGCGCGACCTGGCGCACACGCTCAATCTGACGCCGGCGCAGGCCGAAGCGCGTGGGTTGAAGGTCAATCAAGATGGCCAGCGCCGCGATGCGCTGGCGCTGCTCGCGTATCCCTCGATCAGCTTCGATCAACTCGCCGGCATCTGGCCACAGCTCAACGCACTTAGCCGCCAAGCCCGCGAGCAGCTTGAGATCGATGCGCTCTACTCGGGCTACCTCGAACGCCAAGCCCTCGATGTTGAGGCCTTCAAGCGCGACGAGGATCTGCGCCTCTCGCCTGATCTCGATTACGCCGCCGTCGGCGGTCTCTCTAACGAAGTGCGTGAAAAGCTCAGCAACGCGCGTCCGGTGACGCTCGGCCAAGCCTCGCGCATCGAAGGCGTGACGCCCGGCGCACTCACCGCATTGCTGGCGCATGTGAAGCGCGAACAGAGGAAACGTGCATGAGCTTGAGTCGCGATACGCTTTTCATCCTGAAGGCGCCGTTCGAAGATGCCGCGATGGATGGCACATGGTTCTGCACGTCATGCGCGACCATGGAAGGCGCGCTGCTCGCGAATCCGCACTGGGCCAATCGCATCGATGTTCGCCGCAGTGGGTTTCCGCGTCCGCGCACGGAAATCATCAATCTGATCGGCGAAGACAATCAATCCATGCCGGTGCTCGTGCTCGCCGATGGCTCGACGCCGCCGTCCGATGCGAAGCAGTTTGAGGGCCGCTTCTTCCTAGATGAGCCCAAGCCCATCACACGCTATCTCGCCGCCACATACGGCGGAGCAGGGCCGCATCCGTGAGCCCGGCTAGTTGTAGGTTGGAGCGCGGGCCTCCGGCCCGCATTGGCCGCAAGCCGAAAGGTGCGGGCCAGGAGGCCCGCGCTCCAACCTACAAACACTGGTGCTGGTCGTGACCTACGGTCCCGACGAGTTCCAGCGGGACCTCGGTTTCACCGTTCCCCGTGAAACAATCGCCCGCCTCGAAACCCACCACCGGCTTCTGGCCGAGTGGTCCGAGCGGATGAACCTGGTCGGGCCCAAAGAGCTGGAGCTTTTCTGGGCCCGCCACGCCCTGGACAGCGCCCAGCTCATTAAATTCGCCTCACAGGCGAAAAGGTGGGTGGACCTGGGGTCGGGGGCCGGTTTCCCCGCTTTGGTGGTGGCGGCCTTCCTGGCCGATCAACCCGATACCGCCGTCCACCTGGTGGAATCCACTGGAAAGAAAGCCGCTTTTCTCCGTGCCGTGGGCGAGGCGGCGGGGCTGCCGATCAAGGTCTTCAACCAGCGGATCGAGGCGTTCGGGGCCGGCGAAGGACCGTATGACGTGGTTACCGCCCGTGCTTTGGCTCCCTTGAACCGACTCATACCCTATGCGAAGCCGATTCTGGATCGCGGCGCGATCGGGCTCTTCCATAAAGGCGCAGACTTAGACGCCGAGCTGACCGCCGCATCTAACGTCCTAAAGGGTGGGGCGTACCAGGCAGATGTGCTGGAGAGCCTCAGCGATCCGCGCGGCCGCATTGTTCGTGTCACGAAAGCAGCTGCGCGTTCCTGAGGCTCCGAAAAGGAGTTTTGGGGACATGCGCGTACTGGCGATCGCCAACCAGAAGGGCGGCGTAGGCAAGACGACGACGGCGATCAATCTCGGCACCGCGCTAGCGGCTGCCGGCAAGGGCGTCTTGATCTTTGACACCGATCCGCAAGGCAACGCTTCGACGGGCTTGGATATTCATCCGCACGACCGCAATGTCACGAGCTACGACGTGCTCGTTGGTCAGCTGCAGCTCTCGAAAGCGGTGTTGCCGACGAAGGTGCCCAACTTGTACATCACGCCCGGCGACGCGCGTTTGTCAGGCGTTGAAGGCGAACTCATGGGGGAGTCGCAGCCGCAGTTTTTCCTGCGCAATGCAATCGAGAAATTCCGCGCGGAATCCACGCTGGGCGTGGATTATGTGCTGATCGATTGTCCGCCGTCACTGAACGTTCTGACGGTGAATGCGCTCACTGCCGCTGATGGCGTGCTGGTGCCGCTGCAAACAGAATACTTCGCGCTCGAAGGTCTCGCGCAGCTCATCGCCACCATCAACGCGGTGAAAGTGAACCTCAATCCGACGCTCGACATCCAAGGCGTCGTGCTCACGATGTATGACAAGCGCACCACGCTTTCGGATCAGGTTGCGCAAGAGGTGAGGGCGCACTTCCCGGACAAGGTCTATGAGACCGTGATCCCGCGGAACGTCCGCATCAGCGAGGCGCCGAGCCACGGCCTGCCCGCGATCATTTACGATCAGAACGCCACTGGCAGCAAAGCCTACATCAAGCTTGCCAAAGAGCTGATCGAGCGGGAGCGGATGCTCAACGCTGCATAGGTAAGAGGCCGGAAATTTTTACCGGTGGGCAAGGATTGCCCATCAAATTGTTAAGCATACCGAATCGGGTCGGGTCAGAGACGAGGGCGACGAATGAGCGATATCAGACCGAGGGGATTGGGCCGTGGGCTCTCCGCTCTGCTGGGCGAGCCGGTGAAGACCGAAGCGCCGAGGCCCGCCAACACGTTCGGACAGCCTCAGCCGCAACCCGAACAGCCGCGCGCGCCGATAGAGCCGCCGCGCAATGTGTTCGAGCTGCCGATCACGCAAGCTGCACCAACGCCGGCGCCTGCGAATGAGCCTGTCGCGCCGCCTGCGGCTGCAACGCCCGCTCCGGTCGCGTCCGCGCCCGTGCAAGCGGCAGACTCCGCTGGCCCGCGTTCGGTCCCGATCGAACTGGTGCAGCGTAACCCGCAGCAGCCGCGCAAGCATTTCGACGAAGCCGAGCTCAACGATCTGGCCTCGTCGATCAAGACGCACGGCATCTTGCAACCGATCCTTGTTCGTCCCATCGCGGACGGCAAATACGAGATCGTCGCCGGTGAGCGCCGTTGGCGCGCCGCGCAGCGCGCTGGCCTGCACACGATCCCGGCCGTGATTCGCGAGCTCAACGAAGTTGAGGTCCTCGAGATCGCGATCGTCGAAAACGTTCAGCGTATGGATCTGAACCCGATCGAAGAGGCGCAAGGGTTCCAAGCGCTGATCGATCGCTTCGGCCGCACGCAACAAGAGATCGCCGACGCTGTCGGCAAGTCGCGTCCGCACATCGCCAACATGCTGCGCTTGCTGCAGCTGCCGGACGATCTGCAAGAGATGGTGCGCGATGGCCGCCTGAGCTCCGGTCACGCCCGCGCCATTCTGACGGCGCCTGATCCGCGCGGCCTAGCGCAGCGCGCGATCAGCGAAGGCCTCAACGTTCGCGACATCGAACGCCTGGCGCAGCAAGCCAAGGACGAAAAGCATGGGCCCCGCGTCACGCCGGGCGGCTCGTCGGCCGAAGGCAAGAGCGCCGATACGCGCGCGCTGGAGCAATCGCTCTCGAACGCGCTGGGCCTCGAAGTGACGATCAACGACAAGGCCGGCGCAGGGGAGGTGAAGATCTCCTACAAGACGCTCGAGCAACTCGACGACGTGATCCGCCGTCTGCGCGGCGGCTTCTAGAAACGAAAACGGCTCTTCCTCGCGGAAGAGCCGTTCGCGCTTGTGCTAGCCAAGCGAAGTGCCCCCCGGCACCGCCACTATCTTTACGAGCCTTAATCGGCGGCGAGAAGCCGTTCTGTCAGTCGCTCGGCGATTCGATGCTCACAGTGTGCGATCTGCCACGCACCATTAGTGGTAGAGCTAACGCAGTATCCGCGCCGCATCGACGACCTCGACATCGCTCATCATCGACAAATAGGCGTCAAACCAAGGTTTGTGCGCCGATCCGACGATCACCAATATCCGCCCGCCGGGATGTCTCGTGGACACTTCGCGGATGTTCGCGACCTGCCGCAGGTTGCGTGTTTCCCATGCTGCAACCCGCGCGCGGCCAATGTCATTCGGGCTGATGCGGTTGATCATATTGAGCCACTGGCCATTCGCGTCGGTGCGCCCCGCGCGCCAGCTATTCAGCATCCGATATGTCGCGAGCGCTTCCTCAGGCGTTGAAACGTGTTGACCTGCTTGTTGCAGGGCCTTGAAGCCGGGATCTTCCAGCAATCGTTGCAGCCACGGTTCCTCCATGAAGGCGGTCATATCCCGTTCGAAGTTAGGCACGGCATCATCGCTTTGATCGTCGGTCGGATACACGCGCTCGTGACCAAGGCGAACGGCGAGGCGTGACGCAATCAGATGGTTCTCGTTGCGCCGGGCCGCCGTGTCGTAGGTCGCGAGTTGCTCGACCAACAAGCTCGGTACGTTGTCGTCGGCGATGCGCTCACTTGGGTCGAGGCGCCACCACTGCACCAACGCTGACGAGGGATCGCCCGCCGCCACAAAAAGAGCGGCAAGACGACGCCGTTGCGCCGGCGTGGGGGAGGCGGGCCAATCGGCGAGAGTCCGACGGATCTCCGCATCGGCCGCCGGCATGTCGAGGCCGAGCAAGCCGCGTGTAATGCCCGCGAGCGCCATCGACCTGCCGCCATAACTTTGGGCCGCTTGCGGATAGCTCTCCCGCCATTCCCAAAGCTGATCGATTGTACGGCCCGGTAACGCCTCGATCGCAATTGCGTCCGGACGGAATGCTTCAAGCCGCTCAAGCAGCGGTTCAAGCACGGCCGGATCAAACGTGTCCGGCGTTCCGCTCAGATGCATGGTGCCGATCACCAATATTTGCGTCGGTTGCCCAACGTGGCGCCCCTGGTACTCACGCGGATCGAAAGGCCGATTTTGCGCCGCAGCGGGCGCGATAGCGGCCAGCGTCACCGCTGCCGCGAGAATTAAGTGTTTCATCCATTGCCTCCACATGAGAGGACGCCGGAACACCATGCTTTGGATGCAAATGCGCCTGCGCGCCGGAGCCTATGCGATGAACAACACCTACGCTTCGCTCGGCACGACTGTGTTCGAAGTCATGTCGCGCCTCGCGGCTGAGCGAGGCGCGGTAAATCTGGGGCAGGGGTTCCCAGAGGAGGACGGCCCGCGCGACATTCTGGAGGTCGCCGCTCGCGCCACGCTCGAAGGTCCGAACCAATACCCGCCATCGCGCGGTTTGCCCGAGCTTCGCCAAGCTGTCGCCGCGCACTATCGCGCGTATCAGAGCGTTGATCTCGATTGGCAGCGCGAGGTGACGATCACATCCGGCGCCACGGAGGCAATTGCTGCGGCCCTGCTCGCTTTCATCGAACCCGGCGATGAAGTCGTGCTGTTCGAGCCGTTCTACGACGCGTACTTGCCTATGGTCAGGAGGGCAGGCGGCGTGCCGCGCCTTGTGCGGCTCGATCCTCCGCACTGGCGCTATGAGCGCGAGCGCCTTGAGCCGGCATTCAGCGCCAAGACGCGCGTCGTCATAATCAATACGCCTTTGAACCCGAGCGCCAGCGTCGTGAGCCGCGCCGAACTTGAGCTTGTCGCGGAGTTCTGCCGCAAACACGACGCGGTGTGTGTGAGCGACGAAGTGTGGGAGCACGTTCTTTTCGATGGCGCTCAGCACCTTTCGATGCTGGAGATCATGCGCGATCGGACGCTAAAGATCGGTTCAGCCGGCAAGATGTTTTCGCTCACTGGATGGAAGGTCGGCTTTGCCTGCGGCGCGCCGGAGCTGATGGAGACGTTTGCGAAGGCACATCAGTTCCTGACGTTCACCACGCCGCCGAACCTGCAGCGCGCCGTCACCTACGCGCTCGGCAAGCCGCGCTCATACTTCGATGAAATGTGCGCGGCGTTTCGGCGGTCGCGCGATCGTTTGAACTATGCGCTCACGGGGGAGGGGTTTGTCACCCTACCCGCGCGCGGGGCATACTTCTTGAGCATCGATCTCGCAGCATCCGGCATCGAGATGAGCGACGAGGCATTCGCCAAGCACGCCATCGAACACCGCGTCGCGACAATTCCGTTCTCGGCGTTCTATGCCGAGCCCAATTCGCCAGCGCTCGTCAGGCTCTGTTTCGCGAAACGCGACGAGACGCTCGACTGCGGCGCCGAAGCGCTGATCAAAGCGCGGCGGGCGTTGCTCTAAGCGGGCGATACAGGCGCGATGGGCTCTGCCGGCGCGTCAACCGGGTCCTTCTCACCGCGCGAAACAACCGTCGCAATCACCAAATCGCCGGTGACGTTCAGCGTCGTCCGGCACATATCGAGGAAACGATCGACACCGAGGATGAGGCCGATGCCTTCCGCCGGTACGCCGACCATGGCGA
Source organism: Hyphomonadaceae bacterium (assembly GCA_050184605.1). Taxonomy (GTDB): domain Bacteria; phylum Pseudomonadota; class Alphaproteobacteria; order Caulobacterales; family Aquidulcibacteraceae; genus Vitreimonas. The sequence continues at coordinate 77,503 of JBFXAE010000002.1, forward strand.
GGATCATCGCGACAACTGGCAGCGATCCAGCCGGCACGCCAGCCGTGCCGATGCCGCCCAAGATGCAGACCAGCATGACCACGATCTGCTGCTGCAGCGTGAGATCGACGCCGAAGAACTGCGCCAGAAATAGCACCGTCACGCCCTCGAAGAGAGCGGTGCCGTTCTGGTTGGCGGTGGCGCCGACGGTCAGCACGAAGCGCGAAATCTTGCGCGGCAGCTTGAGCTCAGTTTCCGCAGCGCGGAGCGAGATCGGTAGTGTCGCGTTGGACGAGGCGGTCGAGAACGCCACGACCATCGGGTCACGCGCCTGCGCGAAGAAAGCCAGCGGGTTTTTGCCGGCAAACAACATTACCACAAGCGGGTAAACCACGAACATGTGCAGCGCCATTGCGCCGACGGCGACGCCTACGAACGCCGCCAACCGCGCAAGCAAATCCCAGCCGAAGAGGGCGGCTAGGTTGAACATCAAGCAAGCGATAGCGATTGGCGCAAGGCTGATGACGACGCGCAGCAAGCGCATCATCACTTCGAAGATGCCGGTGATCGCGAGCTGTAGCTGATCGGTGGCGCGACTTTTCACCATCACCAGCCCGATGCCGAAAAACACCGAGAACACCATGAACGGCAGGATCTGATTGTTCGCCGCCGCGCCAAACACGTTGCGCGGCACCAGGTCGAGGAAGAATTGGCCGATGTTCACTTCCGCCGGCGCGTTTTGAACGATGCCCTGCGCGCCTTCAGCGTATTGGGTGAGCAATTGCTGCGCGAGCGCCGCGTCGACGCCGTCGCCGGGCCGCAGCGCGTTGACGAGTCCAAGCCCGATCAACACCGCGATCGTCGAGATGACGATCGTCATCAGCAATGTTTTCCAGCCGACGCGGCCAAGCGAACCGAGATCGCCCATTTCGGCAACGCCGACGACGATGGCGCTGAACAACAGCGGCAGCACCAGCATGAACAGGAGGCCGAGGAAGATTTGCCCAATCGGCCCAGTGATGTTCGACGTCACCGCTTGCACCCAGGGCGTCTCTGCCCCGACGCCGAGATTGACCCAGAGCCCGAGCCCCAAGCCGATAGTGAAGCCCGCTAGCATGAGCGCCCAAAATGGGATGCCGCCTTTGGTCGTTTCCATGAGCCCTCGGTTCTTATTGTGTAAGAGCCTCGCTAGCTGCGGCGGCCCAAGCGATCAACCGAAACTCAGCTGAAGCGGCGCACGAATGGCGAACCCGCCCTCCGGGGGGCAAAGCCTAGCGGGGCGGGGTGCTATCGCAAGCGGCTCAGCCACCCACCAGCTTCGCCACGCTCCGGTACGCATCCGCCGCGATCAGCTCCTGCGGCGCGCCGGCGGTTTTGCTGCGCATTTCGGCGGTCCAGAGCACATCGTAAGCTGCGTTGAGCTTTTTCGCGGTCCACAGCCGCGCTTGCGCCGCAACCGCGTCGCGCTCCTTCCAGAATACGGGCGGCCGCAGCTTTGCGATCGCGTCGTCTGAACTCATGCCGCCATCGATCAAGGTCCGCGCCTCGCGCAGCTGATGCAGCCGGCGCAGCAAAGCGCGCAGCGCCGAGACTCCGGAAAGCGCATCGATCCGCGCCAGTGATTCCACCGCTTGCGCTGCCTTGCCTTGCGCCGCTGCGAGGCTCGCCGCGTCGAGCGCGCTCTCGGCTTCGGCGGCCATCAGCGCCTCAAGGTCTTCCACACTGACATTGCGCCCGAGGCCATGCGCATAGAGCGCCAGCTTTTCAATCTCTTGCCGCGCAAGGCCCCGATCGGGGGGCAGGGTGGCGAGGAAATAATCTTCGGCGTCGCGATCGAACGGGATGCCAAGCTCCTTCGCCAGCGCCTTGGCATAGACGGCGCGCTCGGCGTCGGTCTCCTCGTAGAACGCGATGACGGCGGCGTTTGTCGCCGCGCCGAATTTCTTCACGAGTTCCGCTGAACCGCCGAGATCGCCGGCCTCGACGATCAGATACCCGCTCGGCTCACCGCGTTCGATGCCGGCGAGCGCATCCAGGATGGCGCCATCCGCACCCTTGCCGCTGATCCGCGCCCACACGATAGTTGGGCCGCCAAGCAGCGATTGCGCCGCCAACGCATCGGCGAGCTTGGCGCTATCGCGCTTGATTTCATCTTCACTGAGCTTGGTGATCGCGTAGGGATCGTCGGACTTGCCGAGCGCCCAGGCTGAAAGCTTCTGCGCGGCCTCATGCGCGAAACTCTCATTCGGACCATAGAGAAGAACAGCTCGGACACTTTTGTCCGGCTTATCGAGGAAGCGCCGGATGGAGGCGCCTTTGAGTTGGGCCACGTCCTAGCCTTGGCGCGCTTGCGCGATGCGCAGCGCGAGTTCAGCGCGGAAGCGTTGAGCCATCGTCTCGGCGGCGCGTTCACGGGCGTCGTCCTGCGCTGCGATTTCGCCGAACGCGGCGGTCGGGATATCGTAGTTCACCACCGTGAACACCGAACCGCGCATGACGCGCGCGCCAGCTTGCGCCGGCGTCAGAATGTAGTTCGCGGTCAGCCGTAGTTCGGCGCGCGTCGCCGATTCGTCGCGGCGGATGCCGAGTGGGGTGACTTGCTCGGTCAGGGTGATTTCGAGGTTTGCCGGCGGCGATCCGTCATTCTCGACCGCCAGGATGCGCGAGAGCTCCGTGCGCAGCACATGTCCGGCTTTGCCTTCGATCTCCGCGATCTGCACCGGCCCGATCGCATTGGCGCCATCGCCAGGCGCGTACATGGGCTGGAAGCCACAGGCCGCCAGGAGAAGCGCAAGGCTCGCAATCAATACGCGCATCAGGGGTTTCTCCGCCGCAATCAGTTGGCGACGATATTGACGATCCTATCGGTAACGACAATCACCTTGCGGACGGTAACACCCTCCAAAAAGGGTTTCACAGCCGCATGTTGCAGCGCCAACTCGCGCACATCGGCCTCGGCGGCGCCCTTCGGCGCTTCGATTTCAGCCCGTTTCTTGCCGTTCACCTGGATTGGCAGCGTCACCGTATTGCGCGCCGCCAAAGCCGGATCGGCCACCGGCCAGGGCGCGGTTGCGACAAAGCCCTCGCCGCCCAGCGTCTCCCAGCACTCCTCCGCCAGGTGCGGCATGAAGGGGGAGATCAGCTGCGCCAGAATGCGCAACGCTTCGCCGCGCGCGAACACAGCGCCTTCGTCATCGCCTTTCAGCTTGGCGATCGCGTTGACCAGCTCGTAGCAGCGCGCGACCGCGACGTTGAAGCGGAAGTTTTCGATATCGTCGGTGACGCTTTGGGTGGCCCGATGCGCGAGCTGGCGCAGCGCCAGCGCTTCACCTTCGTTTGCCGCCGCAGGCGCTTGAGCGCCTGGCTTCGGCGCAGGCCTACCGTGCGCCTCCGTTAGCGTCCAAACACGCTGCACATAGTTCCATGAACCTTTGACGCCCGAGGCTGTCCACTCGACGTCGCGCTCCGGAGGTGAATCGCTGAGCACGAACCAGCGTGCGACGTCGGCGCCGTAATCGTTAACGAACGCGTCGAGATCGACGACGTTCTTCTTCGACTTCGACATCTTCTCGATGGCGCCGACTTCAACCGCCGCGCCGCCTTTCAACTCGAAGCGCTTTCCGTCTTTAACATCCGTCTCTTCCGGCAGCAGCCACGCGCCGGAGGCAGACTTGTAGGTCTCATGAACGACCATGCCCTGCGTGAACAGACTGCGGAATGGCTCGCCGTCCGCCGGCCCGTCCAGCAGCCCGCAATCGCGCATGCCGCGCGTGAAAAAGCGCGCATAAAGCAAGTGCAGCACCGCGTGCTCGACGCCGCCGACATATTGATCCACCGGCAGCCAATAGCTCGCCAGCTTCTTGTCGAACGGCGCGCTTTCGTTGTTCGGATCGGTGAAGCGCGCGAAGTACCAGCTCGAATCGACAAATGTATCGAGCGTGTCGGTCTCACGCGTGGCTGGGCCGTTGCAGGTCGGGCACGTCGTGTGCTTCCACGTCGGATGGCGATCCAACGGATTGCCTGGCGTGTCCTTATCGAACGTGACGTCTTCCGGCAGTCTGATCGGCAGGCTGTCTTCCGGCGCCGGCACGACGCCGCATTTCGCGCAATGGATCGCCGGAATCGGGCAGCCCCAATAGCGCTGGCGTGAAACGCCCCAATCGCGCAGGCGCCATTGCGTCGTCGCTTCGCCTTTGCCCAGCTTCACCAGCTCGGCAATCGCAGCCTTGATCGCGTCGCGCGTGCTCAAGCCGTCTAGGAATTGCGAGTTATAGATGACGCCGTCATCGGTGAACGCTTCGGTCGTGATCGTATGCGTCGCTGGATCAGCGCCCGGCGGCAGCACCACCGGCTTGAACGGCAGCTTGTACTTGCTCGCGAAATCGAGGTCGCGCTGATCGCCCGCGGGCGAGCCGAAGATCGCGCCCGTGCCGTAGGTCGAGAGCACGAAGTTCGCGCCCCAAACCGGCAAAATCCAATTCGGATCGAACGGGTGGCGCACGCGAACACCCAAGTCCACGCCGAATTTCGGGGCCTTTTCGATATCCGCCTCGGAAGTGCCGAGGTGTGCGCACTCTTCGATGAACTTCGCCACCGCCGGATTATGCTCGGCGATCGCTTTAGTCAGCGGATGATCCGGCGCCAGCGCCAGGAAGCTCGCGCCGAACAGGGTGTCTGGCCGCGTGGTGTAAACTTCGATCGGATCGCGCGCGTGGTTCGGCTCGCCCGGAGGTGAGGGCGGCAGGAAACTGGGCGCCTCGACGATGTCCCACCAGATTTTCGCGCCCTGGCTTTTGCCGATCCAGTTCGTCTGCATCAGCCGGACTTTGTCCGGCCACTTCTCCAGCTTCTCGATCGCAGCCAGCAGATCTTCCGCATACGCGGTGACCTTGAACATCCATTGCTCAAGCTCGCGCGTCTCAACCGGCGCGCCGGAGCGCCAGCCCTTGCCGTCCACCACCTGCTCGTTGGCGAGCACGGTGTTGTCGACCGGATCCCAGTTCACTTTCTGCTTCTTGCGATAGACGAGGCCCTTCTTCCAGAAGGCCAGGAACATCGCTTGCTGGTGCTTGTAGTAGCTCGCATCGCAGGTCGCGAGTTCGCGCGACCAATCGATCATCAGGCCCAGCAGCTTCAGCTGCTCGCGCATCGCCGCGATATTATCGTAGGTCCAGCCCTTGGGATGGATGCCGCGCTCGATGGCTGCGTTCTCCGCCGGCAGGCCGAACGCGTCCCAGCCCATCGGATGCAGCACATTGTAGCCGTTCGAGCGGCGGAAGCGGGCGATGACATCGCCCATCGTGTAATTGCGCGAGTGGCCGACATGAATCCGTCCCGACGGGTACGGAAACATCTCGAGCACATAGGCCTTCTTCTTGCCCTTCGCTTCATCGGGCGAAAGCGCGCGATCGATGCCGGCGGCGGCCCAACGCTCGCGCCACTTCGGCTCGACTTCGCGATGATTGTACCTGGACGACATACTTACTCACGCCCCGTTCGTTGGAGCGTTTTAAGACTGCAAACGCTCGTTGTTGTCTAGCGGACGTTGCTAAGTCGCAGCTCGCGGGCGCGCTGCAGGATCGCGTTCTCGATCTGGATCTCGGTGTCGGGATCGACCGACGCGTCAGTCCATTGGCCGCCCGTGTTGGTTTGGCGGAAGATCGAGACGTTCAGCGCGTCGGCGCGCAGGCGCGTGTCGAGGATGTAGACGGTCGCCTTGAAGCGCTCGTTCGGCGTCGTCGAAGCCGAGTACCAATCGGTGATGATAACGCCGCCGAACGGGTCGGCCGATTGCAGCGGCATGAAGCTCAGCGTGTCGAGAGACGCCCGCCACAGATACGAATTGACGCCGATGCCGTCTTCGCCGCCGCGGTTGTTGCCGCCGCCGCCGAAGATGGTCACGCCGCCGCCGCGGCCGGCATTGTCGTCAGCGCGCGATTGGCCGCTGTCGTCACCGCGGAACATCGAGCAGCCAGCCAGCGCTACGGCCGCGACCATGAAAATCGCGCCCTTCAGAAGTGTGCGCCCAGCCTGCATCATTCGTCGTTCCTCCGCCGTCGTCCGCGCTATCCCCGGCGCGTCGCGCCCGCCCGTATATCATGGGCTTCGGACGGGGCCAGGGGTCCACTGCGAACCCGGCTATGTTGTGGCGCGGCCTCCCCTTATTGGTTTATCCACAAGTTGCGCCTAGGTTTCGCCTCAATATTCGCAGGAGCTGTGTCCTAAAGTTCACTGCGGATCAGTCCGGCTTGCGTTATATTGGCAGGCTGAAAGTGGTGCTGAGGGTAGGAAGTCGTGTCTAAAGCGTCTGCAGCTCTGATCGCGGGGGTCGCCATCCTGGCGACGTCCGGCGTCGCGCAGGCGCAGGAACGCGTCGCCGCGCCGGTGCCCAGCGCTCAAGCCACCCAATCGGCGGTACCCTGGTACCAGAGGTTCACCACCTCGAATGGCGTGACCGAATCCATCACGGGCAACGAAGAGTCGGGCCTGCTCGCTCCAGCCTGGACGCTGAACCAGCGTTGGGGCGTTACAGTGGACGTTCGCGAGGCCCAGCGGATCGAACGCGCGCCGGACGGCGGTCACGGCGATCAGACCTCGGTCGGCGCCTACTACCAGTTCACGCCGAACATCAGCGTTGGCGGCCAGTTCAATCTGGAAACCACGCCGGTCCCGGGCGCCGCGCCGGTGCGCCGCGACGGCGATGAGCCCCGCGCCGACGTGCGGATCGAGTCGGCGTTCCGCTTCTAAGCTTCGATAAAAGGATCAATGGCAGCGACGCCGGCAAAGCCGCGTCCGGCGAGTCGCGTCGCGTTGCGCGCGTTCACACCGCCCAGCGCGATGACCGGTATGGCGCTCGCGCGCGCCAATTGGCTGGCGTGAAAGAGGCCGAGCTCTTGCGAGGCTGAGGCGCTGCGGCTCGGAAAGACAGGGCTCAGCACGCATGCATCGAGCCGCGCCGCGCTTGCTTTGGCGATCGCGTCCGCGTCGTGCGCCGCCGCTGTGACAAACCGAAACGCGCTGCCGCGCTCTTCCGGCATCAGCCGCTGTGGCCAATGCACGCCATCGGCGCCGCATGCCGCCGCGAGTTCGGGGTCGCCGCCGATCAGCAAGCTCAGCCCGCGCGACCGGCAGAGCGCCGCCAGCCTGCGCGCCACACGCCCGCGACCCTCCGCGCCGAAATGCCGGTAAACAACAGCCGTTCCACGCGGCAGTCGCCGCGCCACGGCCTCGGGATCAGGCGTCCGCTCCGGATCAGTGAAGAAAAACAGCGACGGAATAGCAGGGGCGCCCGCGTCGCGGTTGAGCCGCGCCGCCGTCGCCGCTAGTCCATGGACCGACCGCATGAGCGTTCCTTCCGACATCGCCGCGGCGCGCGCCGCCGTTCTGGGCCGCATCGCCCAAGCCGCAGCCGCATCGGGCCGCGCGCCTGAGAGCATCACGCTCACCGCCGTCTCCAAACAACAGCCGGACGATCGTGTCGAGGCCATGCTCGCGGCCGGCCAGCGTGTGTTCGGCGAAAACCGCGTTCAGGAAGCTGAGGCGCGCTGGAGTGAGCGCCGCGCACGCTACCCGGATTTGCGGCTGCGCTTGATCGGCCCGCTTCAATCGAACAAAGCCGCTGATGCGGTCGCGTTGTTCGATGTAATCGAAAGCCTGGATCGTCCCAAGCTCGCCGCTGCTCTTGCCACCGAAGCGCAGAAGCAGGGCAAGAACCCCGAAATCCTCATCCAAGTGAACACCGGCGAAGAAGCGCAAAAAGCCGGCATCGCCCCAGGCGAAGCCGACGCCTTCATCAAGGCCGCCCGCGAAACCTATGGCCTCCCAATCAACGGCCTGATGTGCATCCCGCCGGTCGATGAGGAGCCGGCGATGCACTTCGCGCTCCTGGCCAAGATCGCCGCCCGCAACGGCTTACCCGTCCTGAGCATGGGCATGAGCGACGACTTCGAAACCGCCATCCGCTTCGGCGCCACCCATGTCCGGGTCGGCTCAGCCCTGTTCGGGGCCCGTCCGTTGACCTAGCCGTGATCAGTCCGGACGGGCGTCTGAGGTTGCAAAGGCGTGATCGGCCATGGTCATTTCCGTTTGGGTAGGCTTTAAGCCCAACACTCGGGGCCCAATGTCACGCGAAACGACCATCCTGGTGATCGACGACGACGCCGACCTCCGTCAGGCGCTGGTCGAGCAATTTGAGCTGGAGGAGGGCTTCGGCGCCGTTGGCGCGGCCACCGCTGCGGAGGGCTTCGCCGCCGCCGCCGAGCACAAGCCGGCAGCCGTTGTGCTGGACGTTAGCCTCCCCGACATGGACGGCTTCGCCACCTGCAAGCAGCTCCGCGACCAGGGCGTCAAGGCCCCGATCATTATGCTGACGGGCGCGGCCCAGGAAGAAGAGCAGCAAGTCCAAGGCCTCGACGCCGGCGCCAATGATTATGTGCTGAAGCCATTCAAGTTCTCGGTGCTGCTCGCCCGCATCCGCGCGCATCTCCGCAGCCACGAAGCCAGCGAAGACGCCGTCTATAAAATCGGCCCCTACGAATTCCGCCCGGCGATGCGCCTGCTGGTCGATCCGACGCAGAAGAAAGTCCGCTTGACCGACAAGGAAGCATCGATCCTGCGCTACCTCTATCGCTCCGGCGAAAAGCCGGTCGGCCGCGAAGAGTTGTTGCGCGAAGTGTGGGGCTACAACGCCAACGTCACCACGCACACGCTCGAAACCCACATCTATCGTCTGCGTCAGAAGATTGAACCGGACGCACAAAGCCCGAAGCTCCTGATCACGGAGACCGGCGGCTATCGCCTGCAAGTGTGAGCTCTATGAAAAACTGGCTGATCGGACTTTGCGCGCTCATCGGCGCGTGCGCGACCTCGGCGTCTGAAGCCGAGCAAGCGCCGCTTACCGGCGCGCCAATCACCATCGGCTCCAGCTACACGCTGCACTCCGCGACGCTCGGCGACGATCGCCAGATCAATGTCTGGACGCCCGCTGATTATGGCTCCGCCGAAAACGCCAACCGCCGCTACAACGTGCTCTACGTGCTCGACGGCGCGCTCGATCAGGATTTCCAACACATCGCAGGCCTCGGCCAACTCGGCGCGCTGAGCTGGACCTATGAGTCGCTCATCGTCGTCGGCATCCAGACCAAGGATCGCCGCGCAGAACTCACGCGCCGCCCGCACGATGCGCGTCACGCCGCCGAATTTCCGCAAGCCGGCGGCGCGCGCCGCTTTCAGGATTTCGTCGCCAACGAAGTGATCCCGCTTATCGAAGCAAACTATCGCACCGGCGAGGGCCGAGCGCTGATGGGGGAGTCACTCGCCGGACTTTTCGTGGTCGATACCTTCCTGCATCGGCCGGCGCTCTTCCGCGATTACATCGCCATCAGCCCAAGCCTCTGGTGGGACGATCAGCATTTCGCCCGTCATGGCGGCCACGATCTCGAAGGGCGGGCAGCGTCCAACACGCGCCTCTATCTCTCCATCGCCAACGAGGGCGGCGCAACGCAAGCAGGCATGAACCGGTTCTTGGCGCTGCTCGAAGCCGCCCCGCAAGGCAGCGTCACCTGGCGCTACAGCGACCGCAGCGCCACCGAAACCCACGCCACCATCTACCACGCCGCCGCCCTCGACGCGCTCCGCTGGCTCTATGCCATGCCGGAGCCCGACTACGGCCCGACGCCTTGGTATTACGAAGAGCAGCCGGGTGCCCCGGCTGCGCCGCACGCGCACTAGCTCACCATTCGCGCCACGACCGGCGCGGTTTCCATGGTTTGCGATAGAATAGGCGAATCTCGCGGTAGGCCGCGTTCGTCAGCCAAACAACGAGGGCGAACAGCGGCGGGAAAACGATGAGCAGAAATATCTGCAGACCGGTCACATTGTCCTCCGAATAAGAAGGCCCGGAGCAAATCCGGGCCTTCTGACTTCCGATTGGGTCGCATCCGAACCAGCCTTTGCGCGGTTGAAAACCAGCTGGCCCGGTTTGACCGGGAAATCACTGAAGCGGAGCGGACTGGGTTCGAATCTGTGGTGGGCCGCCCCGCCTCTGATGAACAGCAAGTGGGAAGCCCGCACGCGAACCAATGTGCCCGCGGTCACAATATTGCACTTGGCAAACCCAGCGCTATACATGGGTCAAGTGTGATGTTCCCGACCGAGGGTCACACTGATGCGGGCGGCTGAATATTCGCGCCCGCGCGCGCTTGGTGGCGCTGACTTGGTGGGCGAGCGCATGACCAGATTTGTCTATTTGGACGAGGCCGGAATTTCGAACCTCGACCAAGAGCCCTGGTGCGTCGTCGCGGGCTTCGTTCTACACGCTGACGGGCAATGGAAGGGCCTTGATCGCTACCTTAGCGACATGATCGACGACATCTTTCCCGATGGGCCGCCGGAGGGTTTCTATTTTCGCGGTTATGACCTTTGGAGCGGAAACAAAGACGGTCACTTCCCAAAGCCAGAAAATGGCGGCCGGTTCACCGGCGACCAGCGCTGGAAGATTTTGGAGCAACTGGTCTCGATACCGGCGCTCTATTCTCTACCTATCGTTTTTGGAGTGGCTGATCGGCGCGAACATCACTTCCGCAGCCCAGAGCACGGTGATGGCGTCAATCCACTCGCGCCTGCTGACGAAATAATCGCAGAGCAAGCGTCCTGCTATTTCCAGTGTGCCATGCAGGTCGAAAAACTAATGCGTGATCACGCACAGGACGACGAGGTGGCGCTGCTCATCGCAGAGCATGGCCCAGCGAATAAGCCCGTCAAGCAGCTACACAACTGGATGCGAAACCGCACCAATGTCGCGAATTTGGTGAACGATCCTGAATTGAACGATGACTGGACGCAGCTTCTGCCCGTTGAGCGCATCGTGGAAACTGCTCACTTCGCCAACAAGGAAGACTCGCTGCCGCTCCAACTCGCGGATATCTGCGCCTTCATTATCAAGCGTCACATGTGCGGCAAGGAGAAATCAGAGCCGCTCTATAACAAGCTTACGCCAGCTATGCTTTACCGCCCTCGCGGCGACTATTCCGAGTGGCCTTCGCCCCAGGCGGGCGACGAGGCGGAGTGAGCTTGTCCATCGCGCGCTCAAAAGCCTCGCTGTCAACGCCCGCCGCTTTCGCTGCCTCGATGAAGCGTTCGCGCTGAGGTCTCTCGCCCTTCTTGGGTGGTTTCTTTGCGGCCATGGGCGCACGCTATGGCCGTTCGCGCCAACGGTCCAGGGCGGAGGATTCGCAAAAGCTTAAGGTGCACGGCGCAAATTCTTCGCACCGTGAAAGTTACCGCGATTGGATTCCCGTTAGTTGCGCTTCAAGCTGTCCAGAACCGCCTGAGCAGCGGCGAGCTTGAACTCGCCCCAGCGCTCGCCGAACTGAGCGCCGCAGCCTTCGCAGAAGACGGCGCTATCATTGGAGGACGTGTCCTCAACCCGGAAGCCCTTCGTGCCCCCGCACTTGAGGCAGATCGGGTGGGCATACGCTTTCTCGTCACTGTCGGTGTTCATCGTCGCCTCGATATTCTGGGCGACAGTTGATCTAAGCCGCGAACGCCAACAGAACGGCGTTCCAGCTTGGAGCCACCATCGCCTTGGTGGTTGGAAGGCGCGCCGGTCAGAGGGCGCGCCTTCCGCGCATTAAGAGCCTTGTGCGGTTAACATGCGTTTACGCAGCCGCGCCAAGTCACCTCGCACACTTTTCAGCCAGCGAGCGAAGCGTATCCGCTCACTGGGCGGGCCGATCAGCTGTTCGATAGGTCAGACGCTTGCCGACAACCTGAGCAATCAACTGGTCCGCGCGCTCTTGGTCGCTCCAGCCCAGCTTAGTGCGGGTGTTATGGCGGTAGTCGAATTCCGCGAGGTAGCGGTGCAGGTGCTTTTCCGCGACGTGCTGATAGACGCCCTTCATGCCGCGCTTGAAAACTGAGAAGTAGCTTTCCGCGCTGTTGTTGTGGATCGCTTCACCGTCGCGGTACTTCACATACTCGCCCATCGTGTGACGCACTGAGTCATGCTCCGCGAACTCTTTGCCGACCGCCGTGTAGAGCGGGCTGGCGTCGGTTTGCAGACGCGATTGGCGGTCAACGTTCTCGCGGATGATCTTCTGCACGGTGGCGATGTTGGCGTCGTCAACGTGAAACGTGCGCGCCGATCCGCCGCGCTCTACCAGCGCCACAACGGCGCGGCGGTTGCGGTGGCTCGACTTGCGGCGCTTCATTGGCTTGCCATCAAGGCGCACGTCCGTTTGCAGTTCGGACTTGCCGAAATAGGTTTCGTCCGCTTCCACAACGCGGCCCGCGCCGCCCATAGGCGGGAGCGAGCCGCGCGCGGGCGCCATCGCCATGCGGATGCGGTGGCTCATGTGCCAAGCGGTTTTCAATTGCACGCCAAGCACGCGCGAAAGCTGGTTTGAGCTAATGCCCTTCTTCGAAGCGGCCATGAGCGCGATCGCCTGCAACCAGATGTGCAGCGGCGCGTGCGAGTCTTCGAAAATCGTTCCGATCCGCAGCGTGAATTGAGCGCGGCACGCGCGGCACTTCTTGAGGCCAAGGCGCTCGCGGCCCTTTTTGTCCTTCACGCCGTTCAGCGCGTAGCCTTCGCCGCCGCACTTCGGGCAGACCGGACCTTGCGGCCAGAGCTTGCCTTCGAGATATGCGAACGCGGCGGCTTCATCGTGAAAGTGCGCGGCGGCGAGAACTGACTTTGCCATGGCCTCAATCTAGGGATTGGGGCTGGGTTTGTCAACTACAATATTGTGCCCGCGGTCACAGTGCTGTATTTGACAAACCCAGGCCGAAGCCCTCGCTGACTGGCGAGGCTTTGAACGGATTGGAGCTTGTACGATGACGATAGAAGATGGACCGACGCCTCACCAGAACGTGGAGCCGACGCGAGGCGGAGGACGTTTAGGCGTGCTGATTTCAGTGGTCTCCGCGATTGTGTCGGTTGCCAGCTTAGCTGTCGCCTGGAGCGCCCTAAACGCCTACCCAAGCCAACTCAAAATGACGGAACGATTGCGTGTATGCATCGCGATCCAAAGTGATGCATCGGAATTTGTGACAGCAGTGACGAGCATCGAAGGTGCCATCGCCGAGAACGACCTTGATGCATACCGGCGCGCAACTGATCTGGCGATTGGTGTCGATCGGCGCGTTAGCCAGTATTTGGGGATGCTCTCTTTGCTTGGTCCTCCCGAGTTGCGAACTGCAGCGGAACGCGTGCGCGATAAGGCGGAAGCCTACCATGACGCGGCCGCTGTCTTGGAGCAGCGCGATGAAGCGTTATCAGATGAGATTCGCGAGTACGGATTGGCCCTCCGGCACCTCAACGAAGAATGTGCGCGAGCCCTTCAATAATCTTGCAAGAGGCCGCAGCCGGTGATCGACCGTATCACACCGCACAAGCGCTGTCGTTTTGCCGCTATCTCCCACGGCTTGCGCCCACATCACGCGCGAACCGCGGCGCGCTATACTGAGCGCGCATGAGCGGTGGCGACCCGATATTTGAACCGAGAGCAGGGTCGATGCAGGCCCACGCCGTCAATGGCGCGCTCGCCATCGGCATCGCCCAGCTGATCAAGCTGCCGTTTCAGATCGGCTCGCTCCTCGTTTTACCGCGCCTGCTGCAGCCGATGGATTACGGCATCTACGCGATGATCGATCCGCTAATCGCGGTCTCGGCGCTCATTCTCAATTTCGGCATCAGCCAGGCTGTGATCCAAGCGCCGGCCTTGCAGCGCCCTCAGGTCGCGGGCTTGTTCTGGATCACGGTCGTCGCCGGACTTGCCGCTGGTGCGATCATGCTGGCCAGCTCGCCACTGATCGCGGCGTTCTACAACAACGATCCGCGCGTCGGCTTGGTGGCGGCGGTTTCATCGATCTTCTTGGTTCTCACAGGCTTCACCAACATCCACGAGGCCCTGCTCAACCGGCAAATGAAGTTTGGTTGGGTGGCGATGATCAGCGCCGTCAGCGTGGCTCTTGGCTTTGGCGCCAGCTTAACCGCGGCTCTGATGGGCGCCGGATATTGGTCGCTCGTGCTCGGCTTCGGCGTTCAGCAAGTGGTGAGCTTGATCGGCAACTGGCTGGGCGTCGGCTGGATTCCGCGGGAGAAGCCGGTCTTCAAAGGTCTGTTGCGTTTCTACAAATTTGGCGGCCCGATCATGCTTGCCGACGCGGCGGTGGTTATGGCGCGCGACGCCGATAGCGTTCTCATCGGCCGCGCCGTCGGCGATGTCGGCCTCGGCCATTACGATCGTGGCAACAAGCTCGCAATCATCCCGCTCGATCGCATCAGAACGGTGCTGCAGCAATTGCTGCTGCCGATCCTGTCGCGCCTGAATGAGGAGGGGGAGCGCTATCGCTACGCTTATCTGCGCGTCATTCGCCAGCTCATGCTGTTCATGACCCCCGGCGTTGTCGCGGTAGGCGTCACAGCGCCGGTGTTGGTGCCGTTCGTGATCGGCGAGCAATGGGCGCCGGCCGCTCCGATTTTCGCTTGGCTCACGCTCGCCGCGTTGCACCGTCCCGTCAGCATGACCATGGACATGCTTTTCATCAGCCAGGCGCGAACGCGCGATTACCTGATCTGGAGCGCCTTCAGCACTGTCACTAGTCTCGCCGCCTTTTTCATCGGCCTACGCTGGGGCGCAATCGGTGTCGCCGCAGCATTCGCGCTGAGCGATTTGCTTCTGCGTATGCCGGTGCTTTGGTGGTGGGTGACGCGCCGTGGCCCAATCAGAATGCTGGATCTCTACGCCAGCGCCGCGCCTTTCGCGGCAGGCGCAGGTGTCGCCTTCATCGTGCTCAGCGCCGTGCAACGTCTGTCGTTCCCGAGCGATTTCGTCCAACTCGCTGTAAGCGCCGTCGTCGCTTACGCCGCCGCGTGGGGAACAATCGCTTTGTTCAAGCGCGGCCGCTCCACAATGGCGGACTCGCTGCGTCTGGCGCGCACCGAGCTGCCCCGCCTTATGCGACGCGGCAAGCCCGCCGCGACTTGATCCGCGGAAGGCTAATTGCCGATCAGACGTGGCGCTTACGAAGCAGCCGGGCGATCCGCCACTTGGCGCGGACCCGCAGCCGCGCGCGCCGCGGCGGCCTTCATCGGCTTGCCAGAACGCGCTTCACCCAGGCGCTCGATAAGGGCGGCGTACTCATCCCACAAGCGCTGCGGTAGGCGGTCGCCGAACTTTTCGTAGTGCGCCGGGATCAGGTCAGCTTCTTCGCCCCACACGTCGAGATCGACATTGGTGAGCGTGTGCATCGCCTCGTCGCTAATGGTCAGCCCGCTCGTATCGAGCGCGCCCTTCGCAGGCACCAAGCCGATCGCGGTTTCACGCGCTTCGGCCTTGCCGTCGAGGCGATCGCTGATCCACTTCAGCACGCGGCTGTTGTCGCCGAACCCCGGCCAGATGAACTTGCCGTCTTGGTCTTTGCGGAACCAGTTGACGAAGAAGATCTTCGGCAGTTTCGCGTCTTTGCGCTCACCGATCTTCAGCCAGTGCGCGAAGTAATCGCCCATGTTGTAGCCGCAGAAGGGTAGCATCGCGAACGGATCGTAGCGCAGCTCGCCAACCTTGTTCTCTGCCGCCGCCGTGCCCTCGGAGGCGACGTTCGAAGCCAGGAACACGCCGTGCGCCCAATCGAACGCTTCCGTCACCAACGGCACCGCCGTGGCGCGGCGGCCGCCGAACAGGATCGCATCGATCGGCACCCCGGCCGGATCTTCCCACTCCGGCGCGATCACCGGGCATTGGCCTGCGGGCACGGCGAAGCGTGAGTTCGGGTGCGCTGCCGGGAACTTCGAATCCGGCAGCCACGGATTGCCTTGCCAGTCGGTCAAACCAGCCGGCGGCTCTTTCGTCAAACCTTCCCACCAAACGTCGCCGTCCTTGGTGAGCGCGACATTTGTGAACACCGTGTTCGCGTAGAGCGTATCGAGCGCCGACTTGTTCGTCTTCGCGCCGGTGCCGGGCGCCACGCCGAAGAATCCGGCTTCCGGATTGATGGCGTAGAGGCGGCCATCGTCGCCAAAACGCATCCAGCAAATGTCGTCGCCGATCGTCTCGGCCTTCCAGCCGGGGATCGTCGGTTGCAGCATGGCAAGGTTGGTCTTGCCGCAGGCAGAGGGAAACGCCGCCGCGATGTACTTCACATCGCCCTTCGGGTTCGTCAGCTTCAGGATGAGCATGTGCTCGGCGAGCCAACCCTCATCGCGCGCCATCACCGAAGCGATCCGCAGCGCGAAACACTTCTTGCCGAGCAGCGCATTGCCGCCATAGCCGGAGCCATAGCTCCAGATTTCGCGCGTTTCCGGGAAGTGCACGATCCACTTTTCTTCGTTGCACGGCCAGGCGACGTCCTTTTGGCCAGGCTGCAGCGGCGCGCCGAGCGTATGAACCGCAGGCACGAAGAACCCATCTTCCCCCAGCTGGTCCAGCGCGCCCTTACCCATGCGCGTCATGATCCGCATCGAAGCGGCGACGTAGCCGGAATCCGTGATCTCGACGCCAAGCTGCGAAATCCGCGAGCCGAGCGGCCCCATGCAGAACGGCACCACATACATCGTGCGCCCGCGCATGCAGCCATCGAATAGCGAACCGAGTTTGGCGCGCATTTCAGCCGGCGCCATCCAATTATTTGTGGGGCCTGCGTCGTCCTTGTTCTCAGGGCAGATGTAGGTCTGCTTCTCGACGCGCGCGACATCCTTCGGATCGGACGCGGCGTAGAACGAGTTCGGACGGGCTTCCGGATTGAGCTGCTTTAGCGTGCCAGCCGCGACGAGCTCCGCCGTCAGACGCTTCCATTCGGCTTCCGAGCCGTCGCACCAATAGACACGATCCGGCTTCGTCAGCGCGGCGATCTCTTCGACCCAGGCGATCAGTTTCTTGTGGTTCGTCGGGGCCGGGTGCAGGCCGGCGATTTGTGCAGTCACGGAATCCCTCCAGGCGCCGCATCGTTCCGCGGCGCTCCAGTAGCGTTTCATCCCAAAGGTCTGGTGTGGGCTGTTTATGTCAAACGCGTTCTTCGGACCACTGTGACGTACCCGCCCACTCGCCTATGACACCGGTAGCAATCGCGTTTGAAGGACAGCAATGCGCAGCTGGCGCCCTCGAAACGCGCACGCTTAGAACGTGCTTGAAACGGCGGCGAAGGTTAATTCTGCGCCGACGTCCAAGCCGCGAGCACGCGCTCGAGCACTGAGAGCGGCACAGCGCCGTTCGCCAGCATCGTGTCGTGGAACGCCTTCAGGTCGAATCGCGCCCCAAGCGCAGCCATGCTTTGCTGCCGGATGCTGTTGATGGCTTGGCGGCCGATCATGTACGCGCAGGCTTGGCCCGGGTTCACGCAATAGCGCTCGATCTCGGTCGTTACCGAAGATTCCAGATCGCCCGTCGCTTCCATCATCGATTGGATCGCTTGCTCGCGTGTCCAGCGTTTGTGGTGCAAACCCGTATCGCACACGAGACGCGACGCGCGGAATGTCGCCGACTGCAGATAGCCCAACCGGCCCAAGCGATTGTTCTGGTAAATTCCCAACTCGTCCGCGAGTTGTTCAGCATAGAGGCCCCAGCCCTCACTGAACGCGCTGAACCCCAGCATCGCGCTGCGGATGAACGGGATCGAGCCTGATTCCTGCTGAATCGAAATCTGCCAGTGATGGCCCGGCACGCCTTCGTGATAGTTCAGCGTTGGCAGCGTGAAGCGTGGCCATTCATGCGTGTCGCGCAGATTGATGAAGTACGCGCCCGGACGCGAGCCATCGAGCGCCGCGCGCTGATAATAACCGCCCGGCGCGCCGGCTTCTGTGAAGGGCGGCACGCGGCGAATTTCCAGTTGCGCCTGCGCCAGCGTGTTGAAGGCGCGCGGCATCAGCGCCTCGATCTCGCGCGTTTGTTGGTTCAAGTCCGCCAGGATCTGCTCGCGGCCCGCATCCGTGTTCGGATAGAGCTGGTCAGGGCGGCGCGAGAGCTCCTGCACACGCTGCGCGACGCTGCCGCGGGTCATACCCTCGGCGCGCAGGATCGCATCCATCTCCGCATTGAACTGGGCGATCAGCTCAAGGCCGACATCATGGATTTCATCCGGCGACATGTTCGTCGTCGTCCGCGAACGCAGCGCCACGGCGTACATCTCCGCGCCTTGCGGCAAGCGCCAGATGCCGGCGTCATGTACGGCGCGCGGCCGCACGCTTTGCAGCGCCGCGATCTGTCGCTGCACCGCCGGAATCACCCGCTCGCGCACCGAAGCTTCAGCGCGGCTGATATATCCGGCGCGTGACGCTTCCGGAATCGCCGCGGCGTCGGGCAGGCGCCGCACCAGTGACTGCACAAGAATGTTCTGGTTCGGCTCGCCTTCCGCAAAACGGCCCAGCTGTAGAATGGCCTTATCGATCGCGAAATCCGGCGGGATCACGCCGGCTGCTGCGTCCTCCGCGATGATCTGCGTTTCCGCGTCCAGCTGTCCAGCGAAGCCATCGACGCGCGCCAGATAGCCATCGGCTTCATCCACCGTGCGCAGCGGATGCTGCTCGTTCAGGAAGTTCGGCATCGAGCGATAGGAACCGGTGAGCTGCGTCACTTGATACGGCAATCCCGCGCCGCCGCCGAACTCGAACGCGCTGCTGTCGAGGCTATTCACCCACGATGTTTCGACGACATCGTAAGTCACGCGATCGCGCGGTTCGAGCGCTTCGCGGTCCACGGCGCGTAGCGCTGCTAACGATTGCTGCAGTTGCGCCCGCGCCTCGCGCGCCGCCGCCTTCGACGGGTCGCTCACTTTATCAATGAAGCGATAGCCGGCGCGCTCTTCCGTAAGCCCCAAGCTCGTGCAGCGCTCGGGCGAGCGGCGGAACGCATTCGCAACCGCGCTATCGAGAACCGCGTTCAACTGCTCGATTGGCGCCAACGCCGCGTCGCCGGCCGATGCGCCACTCGAAGCGCAGCCCGAAAGGACCGCAACGCCTGCTGCGCCAGCGCCGAGAACGCCGCGTCGAGAAATGCTCATGATCGATCCCCGTATTGCTTTCTTCGCACTGTAGCGGCGCAATCCGGCGTCTCAATCCGTCCGCGACGAATGCTCTAAAGCTTGAACCCCGCCACCACGGGAACATGGTCGCTGGGCCGCTCCCATGAGCGGCACGGCACATGGATATGAAACGCCGAAGCCTGTGAGGTCACAGCCACATCGCTCGTCGCCCAAATATGATCGAGCCGGCGGCCGCGATTATTCTTCGTCCAGTCTGGGCTGCGGTAGCTCCACCAGGTGAAGAGCTTCTCCGGGTCTGGCTTGTGCGTGCGCGCGAGATCGACGAACCCGCCAAGATCGCGCACCGCGTTCAGGCGATCGGTTTCGCCCGGCGTGTGCGAGACGACGTTGAGCAATTGCTTGTGGCTCCAAACATCGAACTCGCCCGGCGCGACGTTGAGATCGCCCACCAGCACGGTCGGCGTTTTGCCTTTGCGCTTCTTGTAAAGCGTCTTCATTTTGTCGAGCACGTTGAGCTTATGGACGAACTTCGGGTTCGTCAGCTCCGGCACGTCCGCGCCCGCCGGCACATAGAGATTGTGCACTTCAACGCCGTCGATCAACGCCGCCGCAATGCGCGCTTCTTTCTTCGGGCAGATCCCCGGCGCCTCAACCGGCTCCAGCTTCACGCGTGAAACGATAGCGACACCATGCCAGCCCTTCTGGCCGACGACGTGCATATGTTTGTAGCCCGCTTCTTTGAACGCCTTCGACGGAAACTCGCCGTCACGGCATTTGATCTCCTGCAGGCACAACACGTCTGGCTTCGCCTCCGCAAGGAAGCGGCAAACAGTGCCAATGCGCAGGCGCACGGAGTTGATGTTCCAGGTCGCGATTCTCAGCATCGGGCCCGTGTGTGGCGTCTCGCGCCCGGAAATTCAAAGAGGCCCGGTCGCATTCAGCGACCGGGCCTCGATGTCGCGCCTTTGAGGGGGGCGCTTTTTCGCCGGCAGGGGAGTCCGGCAGGGCCGCCGCGCTGGATCCGTCAGCGGGGGGGACGACGCCATCCAGGGGGATGAGCAGCGGCTTGCGTTGCATATACGCCACAGGGGCAAAAAAATCAAGGTTTGGCTAACTAAAATTACTTGCCTTGCTTTGCCTTAGTTCAGTCAGCGCCGGCGCGGCGACAACATGTCTTCAAGCCGGAACAGGCTGCGATCAAAGCTCGCGGGTTGGGTGATGTCGGACAGCGTAATCCGCGTGCGCGCTCCGGTGGCGTCGATCACATCCCACGAGCGCAACTGCGCGTCAGGCCCATGGAATTGCAGTGTGATCTGACCATCGGTTTGGCCGCGGCGGTCGCGCGCGGTGATCATGAGCCATGGGCCGGCGCGTGAAACGCGCAGTACGCGGGCGTCGCGCTCGAGATTGATGGTTTCGCCGAGAATGATGTTGAGCGGTGTTGAACGGATCGGCGTGCGCTCAGTGGTGCGCAACTCCGTATCCCGCATGGCGACGACGCTGCCATCGGCAACGATCAGCATGGTCGCGGGCGGATCGTATTCGAAGCGCAGGCGGCCCGGCCGCTGCAGGTAGAACATGCCGCTGGCGCGGCCGCCTCCTGGCGAGGTTTGCACGAAGCGGCCCTGCAGGCGTTGAACCGCGTTCAGAGAGCGGTTCGCCAGCGCCAATCCTTCAGCGCGCGCCGCGCCATCGAGCACGACGGGCGTCTGCTGCGCATAAGCTGCCGGAGCGAGCACAAGGGCGGAAAGGCCCAAAAGGGCGAAACGTCTGTTCATGAGGGTCATGTGCCGCAAACGCATGGCGGAAAAAAGGGTTCAGTTTGCCCAGAAATGGCCTTTTCGGCTCAGGTTCTGTTCATCTAGACGAAGAGCAGGGTTGGCTTTGGCTTCGCCCAAGCGCCTGATCAGAACAACGATTCGCGGGGGCGGTGACGATGTTTAGCGATATGACGCGGGAGCTGCCGTCGGTCGGTTGGGCGGGCTTCCTTGATACCGAAGCGCTAACGGTCTCCTTTATCTCGCTCGTTCTGGCGATCTTCCTCGGCGCCGTCATCGCGTTTCACCCGACCACAGTTCGCACCGTCGATACGCGCGCGGAGGCGGAGCTGCCAAAGGTGCTCATCATGTACGCGCTTGTCGGCGCGGTGGTGGGCGAGATCGTGCTCGAGTACGGCATGGTCGTCGGCTTCGTGATCTTTGGCCTCGGCGGCCTCATGCGTTTCCGCACCGACGCCGCAACGACACGCGACACCGGCCGCCTCATCATGGTCACGCTCATCGGCCTGATCGCCGGCCTCAACTTACCGCACTTCGCCGTAATGGCGACCGCGTTTGCATGGGTGCTTATCTATGCGTTCGACGGACATCCGGTTTGCGAACTCGAGGTTCATGAGGTGCCGAAGGGCAGACTCAAGGAAGCGTCAGATGCTTATCGCGCGAACCTCGTGCAACTCGGCTGCACTGTGATCAGTGAGGAGCGGGCATTCGCGAAGAACCGCGTGACCTTCGTGCTACGCGCGCCACGCAACAAGACACAAGCACAGCTGACGGCGGCGCTTTGCGAGAACGTGCCGGCGGAAGTGCGTGGCGAGCTCGACTGGGAAGTCGAGTAGCTAAGCGCGGAACGTCGTCGTCGGCGCCGGCATCGCGCCAGGCTCACGCTGATGCTCTAAGAACCAAACGCCAAGCGCCACAAGCGCCGCCATCGCCGCGAGCATGCGCACGAGGCCGGTGGGCTTGGTTTTCTGCGGCGCGAGCGGCTCCTGCAGCGCAATAAAACCCGAGCGCGCAACGCGCGGCTTGCGCTTCGTTCGAGCATGAATCGACGGGGGTGCAGGCGTCGCAAGTTCAAGCACGGGAAGCTCGCACGCCGCCGCTGGCGCTTGCGCTGGAGCCGCCCGCGCGCGTGGGGCTGGCCGCACGACGGCTTCGTGACCGGTCAGTAGGGTCGCGAGCCTATCGAGCTGAAGCGCCGCCTTAGAGTCTGGCATCACCTCGTAAATCGTCTTCGCATCAGCCTCCGCGGCCGCAAACAATTCCGGCTCGAACGCGAAAGTCATTGCCGGTGAGACGCAGAGGGCTTGCGAAAAGTCTTTCAGCGGAATTTCCGGCCGCTTCGGCAGGCCAGTCATCGAAAGCACGATTGTCGGCGCGTTGACTTTGTCGCGCTCCGAGCGCAGCAGTTTCAGCATGTTGTCGGCGTTGCGCAGGCTGGCGAGATCGGGGCCCGCCACCACGACGACCTCGTCCGCCTCGCGCAGCGCGGCGCGCACCCACGGCTCCCATGCATGCGGCAAGTCGAGCACGACATGAGACGCTGTCCGGCGCGCATTGGCGAGCAGCGCATCGAACTCCATCAGTTCGAGCTCAAGGCTGGCGGTCTTCGCCGGCGCCGCCAGCAAGCGCAGCCGTTCGGTCGCCGGGCTAAGCGCTTGGGTTAGGGTTGCTTCAGCATCCTCTGCCTGGATCACGTCGATGACTGAGAGCTGCGGCTCGCGCTGGAAGCTGGCGGCGACAGAGCCGAACGAAAGATCGAGATCGACGAGCGTCGTTTTGCGGCCCTGACGTTCGGCGATCGACCAGGCCACGTTCCGCGCTACGGTCGACGCGCCGATGCCGCCGCGCGCGCCGATGACGGCAATCACTTGCGCCGGCGCGACGTCGGCAAACAGCGCGCAAAGCGAGCGCGCGACATCGCCGGCTTGGGCTGGAAGCACGATGTAATCGCTGACGCCGCGCGCCGCGAGTTCGCGCAGGAGCGTGATGTCATTGATGGCGCCGAGCATGACGATGCAGGCGCTGGGGCTCGCGGCGCGCAAACGATCAAGCGCCGCGAGCATGGCGGCGCCCTCGAGATTGGAGTCGAGCACGAAGAGATCGGCTCTGTTGTGTATGGCGCTATCGAGGCCGCCGCGGCGGAGCGCGATTTCGGCGCGCGCGAGGCGCGGATCGGCGGCGAGTTCGCGCAGCAACGTTTCAGCCTCGGGGCGATCCCAGCTCATGTGCACGGAAATCGCCGGCAAAGGGCGGCAGCGTTCCGGTTCGCGCGAAGGCGCCGGCGCTGGCTTTGGCGGTTCGGGCTTCGGCGTAGGGGCCGCGACTGGATCGATCTGAGCGCTTGGCGGCGCGGAGAAGACCGGTTCCTCTTCGAACTCGGGCGGATCGAAGGGGATGTCGTCTTCCGGCGGCTCCTCCTTTGCCGCCGGCGCTTCGGTGACGAAGATGGTTTCTTCGTCTTCGCATTCGCCGAGGCCGAAAATGTCATCGACCGGCGGCGGCGTGAACGGCGCGTCATCGGCATCGTCCTCGCGGACGACATCGCCGGCGGTGAGCTCTAGCGGCAGGTGAACGATATTATCGTTCGCGGCTGCCGCGAATTTGGTGCGCTGACGAGCGCGCGCTTTTGCCTTCTGAGCTGCAGTGAACAAGACGCAAGTCTGCCGTCGTCAAAACCACCCCCGCAGCAACCTTGGCGCGGATGTCTTGCGAACTCGTCAGTAAGGATCGTGAACGCCGCATTTGCCATGCTGCGCCGCGTGATTGGACTTTCGGCCGCAAAGCGCCTACACCCATGCCATCGATCCTCGTCGCGTCACGCTCTGATCCCTCGCGCTCGCGCCGGATGTTTGCTCGTCTCTTCGAAAAATCGCCGCCTGCCGTGGAAGGTCCACGCTGGCAATTCTGACTAGGAGACGGCAAATGGCTGTCGGTACTGTAAAGTTTTTCAATTCCACCAAGGGCTTCGGCTTCATCGCGCAAGACGGCGGCGGCAAGGATGTGTTTGTGCACATTTCCGCGGTTGAGCGCTCTGGCATGGCTGGCCTCAACGAAGGCCAGAAGGTCAGCTTCGATCTCGAGAAGGATCGCCAAGGCCGCGATTCCGCGATCAACCTGAAGGCGGCCTAAAGGCCATGGGGATCAGCGATCGCATCCCTGATCTCTCCGACAAAGAGTTGGAGAGCCTTCACACGAACGCGCTTCGTCTGAAGGACTCCGGCTCGACCCAACAGCGGCAGCAAGCTGAAGAGATGCTGCCGCTGCTTGGCGCAGCTTTGGAAGAACGCCGCGCCGCGAAAACCGCCGCGCAGGCCGAGACGCGCCGCGCAGCTACTGAAAAGCGCGCAGCGGCCAAGAAAAAAGCTAAAGCTGAGTAGGCTCAGGCTGAGCTGAAATGCGGGCGCCAGCTTTGTTCGGCGCACTCGCGACATTCCTCGAAATCATCGACACGATCGGCCGCTTCCGGCGGCGCGCGCAGCACTTCGCGTAAGCGATGCGGCGTGGCGTGGAGGCGCTTGCTTAAGCGGCGTGCGTAAGGCGCCGGATCGTTGAAGACGCGGATGAGCGCTTCGTAACGCTCCGCCAGCGGCCAGGCCGAGCGGAATGTCACCGGCTGACCAAGATATTCGGCGCACCAGCGTTCCTCGCGGGAGAGGCGCTTGCGTTTCTTATCTCCCCCGCGTGCGGGGGAGGAGACGCCGAAGGCGTCGGAGGGGGCGACTTCCCCCTTCGTCTCGCTGCGCTCGACACTTCCCCCGCGACGCGGGGGAAGATTGAACACGCGAAACCTCACGCGCCAGGCTTCCGGCGCGTCGGGGCTGAACGTCATCAGCTTCCGCGTGCGTGGCCGGCGCGTGTGGAGGAGAGGGCGCGTGTTGGGTTTGGGATAGGCGCTCGCCTCGATCAGCAACAAACGCCGCAGCATCGCCTCGGCCGAGCGCAGCCAGGAGGCCATGTGCGCGTGCGCTTTGCCCGTCAGCGTGTGTTTGGCGGCGACCGTTTCCGGCGCGCCAAACAACATGTGCAGCACCACCAAAAACGCCTGCGCCGCGCGCCAGAGGGCGAGCGGGGCGTGGCGGATGGGGGCGGAAGGGGCGGCGGCGTTCATGGGGTGAGCGCCATGATACGGGTGGTTTGGGGGGTGTAGGATAGATTTTTTTACGAGAGCGGCATCTCGATAGTTTTCATGATGCGATCTGTTTCGCTGAGAATTTTCAGGATGCGCTGATAGTGCTGCACGTCCTCGTAATCGAGCGTGCGGCCTTTGCGATCCTTCAGCCATTTCTGCGCAGGTTGATAGCCGCCGATATAGAAGCCCCAGGAGATTTCGGGCGCGTTCTCGAAGCGCTGATGCTTGTTGATCCAGATCGCGCTGCCACGAAACTCGGGCTTTTCGACCTTGCCATCGCCTTCTCCGACGAAGGGGAATGGCGTCTCGCCGATGACGTCAGCATCCATCAGATGCAGGCGACGCAATTGCCCGCCTCTGTCGGAAATGTCCCAGAACACATCCGGCGACGCGGGCCAGGGGATGCGCGGGAAATCGATCTCCAGAAACTCAACGAAGTGCGTTCTGTAAGATGGGCAATGCAAAACACCGTAAATGTAATCGAACACCGCGACTTCATCGGGCGCACCGCGCTGATCATGCGTCGCAAGCTTGCGCAATTTGGCATGGAGCTTAGGATCGAAATTGACTCGGCGCGTTTGGTCGAGTTCTGATGGCTCCGGGTAGAGATAAAGAGGCGCAATGTTGTTTGCCTCTTTGTTGCTCAGGGAGTGGTGCTGAATGATTTTGCTAAACACAAACGCGTCGTAAAACGGACGGGCCTCTTCAATCCCCCTGTTAAAGGCGAGGCCGATGTTGGGCCCGGCGGTGAAGTGCCGCATGAAATCTGTACGAGGCCAATCAACAAAAACCTCTGAGTACGCGCTGAAGCGCGTGTCGAAAGGACGATACTCGATTTCCCTAATGCACGCGGTGAAATCAGTCTGACGCGCTCGCTTACGCGCCTCAGAAAGACTCCATCCCCTTGTATCTCCTGGCTGGTATTTGCCTTCCTTCTTAGTGCCGAAGAACTTCGTCCGGATTTCGCCGTCGGACTTGGCCGGATCGACGAAGGCTTTGAGTTTGTCGATCAGGCCCTCCCGATCGACATCAACGACCAGATGGTCTCTCGCGGTTATGATGCCCTTTTGATTCTCCGGCATGAATGCGCCAAGTGAAAAGCCGCTATCATATTCTGCAAGCAGCTCTGCGTTGACCGGATAAAACATCAGATGAGGCAGAGCCGGCGCCAGGGGCACCCAGCCATTGATGCCATTAAGCGAGTTCGACCAGAGAAAGTCGTACTTGCTGTTGCGCGCGCCCCAGAGATCGAGATGTTTGACCACAGCCGGCTGCTTTTCTCCCACAGTCGGCTTCTTTATCGCGACAATGATCGCGACGCCCTGTTTGATATCGAAGACATTGCGGTCTGCGCTGCCGTCGGGCGCTGATTCTTTCTTTGTGGAATTGCCGTGAAGGTCGATCACATAGATCGCATCGAATGTTTGCATAAGATGCCAGCGCATACCTCGGAATGTCGGATTCACAATGTATCCGTGGTTAGAAATAAAGCCGAGCACACCCGAACCATTCTTCGAGATCATTTGCTCCGACATTCGGATGAACTTGACATAATCATCATTCAACCAGTGCTTCCGCTCGTTAAGGCGTTCAGTGCCGCCCGGTTCGACCTTATAGTCGCCAATCAGTCGATCGATCCACGGATCGTTGTTCTGCGAGATGCCGCTGTAAGGCGGATTGCCGATCACGCACATGATCGGCATGTCGCGTTTGATCTTGTTAGCTTCCTTCACCTCGTTGGAAAGCCACTGCGCGAACGGCAGCGTCTGGTTGGCAGGCTCGCCTTCCTCCAGGGAGTTGGTCAGATAGACGGAAACGCGCGGCGGGTCCTTTGTCGGCTGGTAGCCGTATTCGCGCAGCACCATGTCGAGCTTCATGTGGCACATGGCGTAGGACGCCATCAGCAATTCGAAGCCGTGCAGACGCGGGATCAAATCTTTTTCGACGTAGGACGCCCATATGCCGTGCGCTTTGTGCATTACCCGCGGCGCAATCTGCTTGATCACTTCGGCGAGGAAGGTGCCGGTGCCGGTGGCCGGATCGAGAATCTGGACGCGGTGCACTTCCTTTTGCGTGAGGATTGGCTTGCCCTTCTTGTCCTTCTGCCCAGTGTCCCAGGGAATGGTGACTTTCGACGTATCGGCGAGGCCATCGGCCAAGCCGAACTCAGTCTTGAGCACATCATCCACCGCGCGCACGATGAAGTTCACCACCGGCTCTGGCGTGTACCAGACGCCGCGCGCGTCGCGCTTCTCGGGATTGTAGGCTTTGAGGAAGTCTTCGTAGAAGTGCAGAAACGGATCGTTGCGCTGAGTGGTTTTGCCGTACTTCTCCATTAGCGCCGAGACGTTCGAGGCGCGGAAAACGAGCGCGAGGTCGTCAATGATCCAGCGTATGCGTTGATCAAGGTTCGGCCCCGCAATGTATCCGAACAGGTTCCGCAGGAACGGGTTCGACTTCGGCAGTAGCTCCAGCGCTTCCTGGCGGCTGAACGTGTTGAGCGAAGTATCGTGCAGCCGGGCGGCGAACATGCCGTAGGTAATGGTCTCGGCGTAGATGTCGGCGAAGTCCTTGATCGAGATATCGTGGATCAAGTGCTCCTTGAAGGCTTCGTATTGCCCTTTGAGTTCTGACTCGCCTTTGTCATCCTCCATCAGCGAGTTGGCGAGGATGTCCTTTATCAGCACCGCCTTGCCGGCCATGCGCTCGGCTAGAGCGCGTGATGACGTAATCGTTTGCGGCGTCTGCGTGATGAATTCGCGCAGCAGCGCTTCGAGCGCGGGGTAACGATCCGGGATCGGCTGCACGCCCATCAGGAAATCGGCGATGCGGACTTCGTGCTTTAGCTCACCGTCGCGATACCAAATCCATTCGAGGCAGTTGGTGTAGAGCAAGTTCTGGAGGCCGCCGACGTAGCGCTTTTTCTGGGCGAGGTTGGCGTCCTTCATCGCCTTCAGGTCGACGTTCAGGTCTTTGGCTTCGCAGTGGCCGATGACGATATCGCCGCGGCTGATGGAAAAGTCCGGCGCGCCGACCTTTTCTTTCTTGGGCTCGTTCAGGGCCGAGACTTTGCCCGCGTCGAGGCTATCGAACAGCTCCTGCAGGGCAGGGCGATAGGAGTGCTCGGTGGCGTTACTCTTGTTATAGGTCGCGATGACTGCGCCTATGAAATCCTCAACCAATGTCACGTATGGCCCCCAGAGGCGGGATACTAGGGGCGCACGCTAGGCGCGCAAACCCCTAATCCTCGTCGATCACGTCGACCAGGATATCCCGCTTACCCGCAGCGTTCGCCTCCGAGATAATCCCGGCCTTTTCCATCTTTTCGATGAGCGTGGCGGCGCGGTTGTAGCCGATGCTTAGGCGGCGTTGCAGGTAGGACGTGCTGGCTTTGCGGTCGCGTTGGACGATGTCGACGGCGCGGTCGAACAGCTCGTCGCCGCCGCCTTCGCCGTCGGCGAACAATTCCGGATTGTCTTCGTCGCCGGCGTTCTCGTTCGGCTCGGCGGTGACGTCTTGGCGATATTGCGGCGCGCCTTGCGCCTTCAGCATGTCGACGACGCGTTCGACTTCGGCGTCGGTGACGAACGGGCCGTGCAGACGGCGGATGCGGCCGCCGCCGGCCATGAACAACAAGTCGCCTTGGCCGAGCAATTGTTCGGCGCCTTGCTCACCGAGGATGGTGCGCGAGTCGATCTTGCTGGTGACCTGGTAGGAGATCCGGGTCGGGAAGTTGGCCTTGATCGTGCCGGTGATGACGTCGACCGAGGGGCGTTGCGTCGCCATGATGACGTGGATGCCGGCGGCGCGCGCCATTTGCGCGAGACGCTGCACGGCGGCTTCGATTTCCTTGCCGGCCGTGATCATGAGATCGGCCATCTCGTCGATGACGACGACGATGTAGGGCATCGGCTCGAGCGGCAGTTCGCGGGTTTCGTAGATCGGCTCGCCGCTGGTGGGATCGAAGCCGGCGTGGACGGTGCGCTCAAGGCGCTCGCCGCGCTCGAGCGCGTCAGCCACGCGCTCGTTGTAGCCGGTGATGTTGCGCACGCCGAGCTTGGCCATGCGGCGATAGCGATCTTCCATCTCGCGCACGGTCCATTTGAGCGCGACGACGGCTTTCTTCGGATCGGTCACGACCGGGTGCAGCAAATGCGGGATGCCCTCGTAGACGCTGAGCTCCAGCATCTTCGGGTCGATCATGATGAAGCGGCACTCGTCCGGCGTGTGCTTGTAGAGCAGCGACAGGATCATCGCGTTGATGCCGACCGACTTGCCCGAGCCGGTGGTGCCGGCGATGAGCAGGTGAGGCATCTTGGTGAGATCGGCGGCGAAGGGGTCGCCTTCGATGGTTTCGCCGAGCGCCAGCGGCAGATCGCCTTGGGTGCCGACGAAAGACGGGCTGTTCAGCAGCGCTTGCAGGAAAACCGTTTCGCGCTTGGCGTTCGGCAATTCGATGCCGATGGCGTTGCGGCCCGCGATAACCGCGACGCGCGCGGCGGTGGCCGACATCGAGCGGGCGATGTCGTCGGAAAGGCCGATGACGCGCGAGGATTTCACGCCGGCGGCGGGTTCGAACTCGAACAGGGTGACGACAGGGCCGGGGCGGGCGGAGAGCACTTCGCCTTGCACGCCGAAGTCGGCGAGCACGCCTTCAAGTTGGCGGCTCATGGCGTGCAGCGTCTGCGCGTCGGTTTGGTTGACGCGTTGCTTCGGCGTGGTGAGCAGATCGGTGTCGGGCAGATCGAAGTCGCGGCCGAAGGAGAACGCCGTGTGCTGGCGCTCCTTCTTCGGCGGCTTCGGACGCTCGGGCGCGCGGGCGCGGGCTTCTTGCGGCTCGCGCGTTTGCGGAACGGGGCGCGCGGGACGCGGACGCGGGCGCGGTGCTTCTTCGTCGCGGCCGACGGCCGGTGCGCGGCGGTAGGACGTTTCCTCGGCCTCGGGTTCGCGGCGCGTCTTCTCCGAGACGTAGCCGATGGCGCGTTGTGTCGCTTGCGCGCCGCCCTGCACGGTGCGGCGCACGACTTGGCTGGCGTTGCGCACATCTTCGGCGCGCACTTGGAAAGACCAGCCGACCGCAAGCAAGCCGCCAATGGCGCAGACGATGCCGGTCAGCACACGCGGGAACGGCAGGCCGGGCATCGAGGCGAGGCCGGAGATGAGGCCGGCGATCATGTCGCCGAACATGCCGCCGAAGCCGGTCGCGAGCGGCCAGCCTTCGGGCGTCGGGATCGTGGTTGCGGCGGCGGCGAGCAGCAGGATGCCGCCTGCGGCCGCGCCAACGCGGCGCTTGTCGATGCGCATGACAAGTTGGCGGCGCATGACGCGAATGATTCCAGCAGCAAGCAGCGCGGCCATCATCAAGGGCGCAGCGGCGCCGAGCGCTTGAATGGCGAGATCGGCGATCACAGCGCCCGGGCCGCCGAACAGATTGTGCGGCACGCCGTCAGCGGCGGTGTTGAGGCTCGGATCTTCCGGCGAATAGGTGAGGACGGCGCCTAAACCATAAGCGCCAATGACGAGCGCTCCGATCGCAAGCGTGGCGCGCTTCAACGCCAGGCGTGCGGCGGCGGAACTGGTCGGCGCGGGGATTCTTCCCCGTTCGGTGTAGGCGTCGTCTGTCATTAACTTTGAGCGCTCGCTTTGGTGCGGAGTTCGAGCCAGGAAGATTGGCTCTCCCGGTAAACGAGCGATGAAGATTCGGCTGCGAACAGGGTTACCCACGCATTCATGTGAGGCGCGGAAGTTCCGATTAATATTGGTAAAAAGAAAAGAGCGCGGATCGCAATGATCCGCGCTCTGAAGGTGAGGGAGCGTACGTTGCCGTTAAGAGTGGTAAGCGACTTCGCCGTGCTCGGCGTAGTCGATGCCTTCGGCCTCGACTTCCTTCGAGACACGACCGCCGGTGAGGCCACGCGCGATCACCCAGACGATGAGTGAGCCGACGCCCGACCAGACAAGTGTTACCGCGACGCCTTTGAGCTGGCTGATCACTTGCGGAACGATGCCGGGATAAACGGCCGCGCCGCCCGCTGCGTAATCGACGATGCCGGCGCCGCCGAAAGCCGGGGCCACGACGATGCCGGTGCCGATGGCGCCGACGATGCCGCCGATGCCGTGGATGCCGAAGACATCGAGGCTGTCATCGTACTTGAGCCAGGTCTTCAAGCCCGAGCAGGCGAACAAGCAGATCGGACCCGCAACGAGGCCGAGGATGAGCGCGCCCACCGGGCCGGCGAAACCAGCCGCCGGCGTGACCGCGACGAGACCCGCAACCGCGCCTGACGCCAGACCGAGCAGGCTGGGTTTGCCCTTCGTGAGCCACTCGGTGAGCATCCATGAGAGCGCAGCGCCAGCCGGAGCAACGAACGTGTTGACCAGCGCCAGCGCGGCGTAGGCGTTTGACTCGAGGTTGGAGCCGGCATTGAAGCCAACCCAGCCAACCCAGAGCAGGCCGGAGCCGATCACGGTGAAGGTGAGATTGTGCGGTGGCATCGGCTCTTTGCGATAGCCAGTGCGTGAGCCGAGCAGCAACGCGCCGACGAGTGCAGCGACGCCCGAATTGATGTGCACGACGGTGCCGCCGGCGAAATCGAGTGCGCCGAACGACCAGATGAGGCCAGCGCCGGCCGCGAGCGCTTCAGCATTGGCGGGGTCCGACGCCATGATCGGACCGCCCCACCACCAAACCATGTGCGCCATCGGATAATAGACGATGACCGGCCACAGAATGGCGAAGATGACGATGGTGCTGAACTTCACGCGCTCGGCGACGCCGCCGAGAACAAGCGCCGCCGTGATGCACGCGAACGTCATCTGAAATGCTACGAAAACCAGCTCTGGAATGGCGATTCCGACAGAGAAGGTTTCGACGAGCGTTGATGTATCGACGCCCGCGAGGAAGGCTTTGTCCAAGCCGCCAACGAAGCGGTTCAGGCCTCCGCCATCGGTGAAGGCGAGCGAGTAGCCGACCAAGAGCCACATCACCATGCCGATGGCGGTGACGACGAAGACCTGGCTCAAAATCGAGACCATGTTCTTCGCGCGCACCAAGCCGCCATAGAAGAGCGCAAGACCCGGAATGATCATCAGCAACACAATGACGGTTGAGATGAGCATCCAGCTGACATCGCCCTTATCGACGATCGGCGCAGCTGCTTCTTCAACGACCTCCTCAACGATTGCCGTTTCCGGCGCCGCCGTTTCGACAGCCGCTGTTGTTTCCTGTGCGAACGCCATGTCCGGCGCCGCCACGCTGAGCGCTACCGCGCCCACCAGCGCCAACGCCGCAAGGCGCAGTGAGCGCCAAAGGCCCTTGGATGTTGTCATTGCCCCGCTCCCTCGAACGATTGATCCGTGGATTGGTCGAGGCGCTGCGCCATCCGGCAAGGCAATGAGGCGGCGTCTTTGTGCACTGCAGCGGCTTCGCTCAAAAAAGCGGCGCCCTGCCTCTTGCTTGCGCGCCAGCGCCGCATCGACGGTGTCGCTCACGCAGGGGTATCGTTCGGCATGAGCAATCAACGCGGTTTCGATGCTGACGTGATCCTCTCCGGCGGCGGCCTGGTGGGGCAGACGTTGGCCTTGGCGCTGGATCAGGCGGGCTTGTCGGTCGCGGTGATCGATGCGTCGAAGCCCTCGGACACGTTGGCGCCGGCGTTTGACGGGCGGGCGTTCGCGATCGCCTTCGCCTCGTACCGGATGTGGCGCGCGTTGGGGCTGGGCGATCAGCTCGATGACGTCGCGCAGCCGATCGAGCAGATCATGGTGACGGACGGCAAGCTCGGGCGCGGGCCGTCGCTGCTGCATTTGCACTTCGATGGTGCTGAACTTGGACCGCCGGCTTCCAGCCGGCAAACAGACGATGCCGGCAAGATGCCGGCGGTCCGCGAGCCGCTCGGGTTGATGCTGGAAGCGCGGCATGTGCGCATGGCGCTCGACAGCGGCGTCAAGGCGCGGCCGAGCATCAGGATGATTCAGCCGATGTCAGTGAGCGCGATCGAGCGCGATCCGGCGGGTGCGACGGTGACGTTGGCTGACGGCTCGAAACTGCGGGCGCCGTTGTTGGTGGGTACGGACGGGCGGCGTTCGTTCGTGCGTGGCGCTGTCGGCATTCGCACCATCGGTTGGGACTATCCGGTGACGGCGATTGTCGCGACCATCGCGCATGAGAAGCCGCACGATGCGGTTGCGCACGAATTCTTCCTACCCAATGGGCCGTTCGCGATTTTGCCGCTGAAGGGCAATCGTTCAAACATCGTCTGGGCTGAGCCGCGCGCGGCGGCTGAGGCGCTGCTCAAAATGAACGAGCGCGATTTCCTGGCGGAACTTGGCAAGCGTTTCGGCACGTTCTTGGGTGAGCTTTCGCTTGAGGGGCCGCGCTTTGGCTATCCGCTTTCATTGCAGCTGGCGGAGCGCATGATTGATCAGCGCGTGGCGCTCGCGGGTGATAGCGCGCACGGGATTCATCCGCTGGCGGGGCAGGGTTTGAATCTCGGCTTGAAGGATTGCGCGGCGCTGGCGGAGTGCATCGCCGATGGCGTTTCGCTGGGGCTCGATCCGGGCGATGTCTCGATCCTTGAGCGCTATCAGCGCTGGCGGCGCTTCGACAACGTGACGATGGCGCTGGGCATGGAGTTTTTTGACAAGCTGTTCTCCAACGACATCAAGCCGCTGCGGGCGGCGCGGACGTTGGGTCTAGCGGCGGTGAATGCGGTTGGCCCGGCGCGGCGTTTCTTCATGAAATACGCCGGCGGCGGGGCCGGCGATCTGCCGAAGCTGCTGCGCGGCGAGAGCTTGGCGGCCTAGCTACGGACGCATGCCGGCGGCGCTGTAATATTCCGCCATGCGCGGATTGATCTCAAGTGAACGTGCGAGGTCGGCGGCGGCGATTTCATCTTGCCCGTTGCGCGCAGCGACGGTGGCGCGGCCGTAAAGCGCTCCTGCATGGTTCGGTTCGCGCTGAAGCGCGCGTTCGAAGTCTTCCATCGCGCCCGCCATGTCGTCTTGCCGGAATCGGAGGAAGCCGCGCACGACCAAAACCGCCGGGTGGTATTGTGAGTCACGAACGGCGCGATCGCAAATCGTGCGCGCAAGGTCAAGCTCGATACCCGCCGCGGCGCGCGCTTCGCATCTGTTGTGTGCAACGATCCCTGCGGTTCTGCTGCGGCGGGCGAGGCGATCGGCGAGATCGTATTCGGCGATGGCGACTTCGTAGTCGCCGCGCAGAAAGGCGATGCGGCCAATACTTGCGCGGACATTCGGTTGGCGGGCACGCCTGCGATCGACCTCTTCGAATGCCTCAAGCGCTTGATCGTATTCTCGCATGGAAATGAGGAGGCTAGCGCGCTGAAACCGCGCTTCGAGCAGGCTGGGCTCGTCGCTGATCCAGGTGTCGAACTCGGCTAGCGCTGCATTGAAATCCACTGTGGACGACTGCAGATCGCCGGCGCGTTCGTAGGCGAGTGCGCGCCACCAAAGGGCGCTTGCACGCTCGTCACTGCTGGTAGCTTTTTCAAAGGCGCCCGTGCACCCGGCGATCACGTCCTGAGCGGAAAACCGGTAGTCTTCGTTGGTGCACGCGCGCCATTCGGTGCTTATCGCTGTCGGATCGAAATGTTGCAGCCCGCGGCGGTCGAACGGCTGGCCCCATTGCGCAAAAGCCGAGGACGCGACAGCCGAGCAGGCGACGAACACGAAAGTCGCGAGCAATTTCATTGTGCGTCCCCCCGATGCTCAGCGCGCGCATGCGGGCGTCTTATCATGGTTTCGCGGCATGAACCGCACCAATCAGGATGCGCCGCAGCCTAAGGTATTGTGTAGCGGTTAGCTTGATTTCAGAAAAGACGAACGGCGCGAAGGGGGAGCAACCTTCGCGCCGTTCTATTTCCAGGCCGCGCGTACTTGGGGCTATGGAGATCGTGCTGCTTGGGAGCTTAAGCGACGATCTGCGCGGCTTGGGTCATCACGCTGATGGCGACCGGAGCAAACACGGCGCAAGCAGCGATGAGGGCGAAAAACTTGGTCATTGGTGATCTCTGATCTTCGGGTTTCGGGGTGATCGCTTAGGCGACCATTTGAGCGGCTTGGTTCAGCGTCGCCCACGCCATCGGGGCCAACAAAGCCGCCGCCAACATCAGGGAATAAAACTTGGTCATTGCTCTTGCTCCTCTTGGGTCCGGGGCGTGTGCCCCGCGTCCATGAGGAGAAGGTAGGGGAAGGTTAGCCTTGTCGCTGTGACGCGGGTCACGGGGTGAGTCCGCTGTCGGCTCAAATTGGACCCTCACCAACGGACAATTGCCAACGCGCCGGATTTGTTATATTGTATACAGTATGCAATTAGCGCATGTCGATCGAGCAAACCTCAACGATGCCGTGGAAGCGACACTTCGCGGCATGATCGTCGATGGCTCTTTGTCGGCGGGAGTGCGTCTGAATGAGGTGCACCTAGCCGCGGGACTGGGGGTAAGCCGCACGCCGGTCCGCGAAGCGCTGAATCGTTTGATGGCCGAGGGCGCGGTCGAAGCAAGACCTCGACTCGGCTACTTCGTTAAGCCGCTTACGCTCGAAGAGTTTGAGCAGCTCTACGATATAAGGCCGCTGCTCGATCCCGAGGCGCTTCGCTTGGCGGGTCTTCCGCCGCCTTCGCAGATTGAAGTGTTGGAGCGCCTAAACCAGCGCATCGCGCGCGCTAAAACCGCGGCTGCGCGCATGGCGCTCGACGATGAGTGGCACCTTGCGCTGATCGACCGTTGCACCAATCGCGTCCTGATCGAGCTCATTCAAAACATGATGGTGCGTACAAAGCGCTATGAACTCGCTTGGATGCGCGAAGCCGACAGCGCAGAGACCGCGAACGATGGGCATGCCCTGATCATTCAGCACCTGCGCGCGGGTCGGCTGGGTGACGCCTGTGCGGCGCTGTACTCAAATCTGAGTAGCGCCAAGCCGACGATCGCGGCGTGGCTGGCGGCGCGCAAAATGGGGGAGAGAAAAGCTTGATCATCCGCTGCTTTTGCATCGCGCTGCTCGCATTGGCGTATGGCGTCACGCCGGCAAATGCGCAGAGCGACTTGGCCTCACTGGAGGGTGTCTGGACGACCCGGCTCGACATGGGGCCTGAGTTGCATGGTGAACTGTCGATCCATCGCGAGGCTGGCGGATGGCGCGCCGTGATTGGCGGAAATGAGGTGCGCTCAGAAGATCTGCAATTTGCCTTCGCGAATGATGGCGGGCGCTTTGAGGGCCGTGGAGATTGGGGTTGGTGGATTCAACCTCCCGGGCTGTCGGGCGTCTCCTATGCCACGCCAGTGGGTCTACACGCCGGACCGAGCGGAAGCCTATATGGCGTCGTACAGCCATTGCCGCAAACATTCACGCTGCACTTGGCGCTGTTGCGCGGCGAGGAGGGCAACTGGCTAGCCGCGTTCCGCAATCCGGAGTTCAACATGAACGGCGGCGCTTCTCGCCTTTCTGTGCTTGATCAAGATGGACGCATCCTTGTGCGAAATCGTGCTGGCGACGTTGTGCGCGAGATCGAGGTCTTGGACGGAGAGCGGCTCAGAGTGAATTGGCCGCCGCTGCCGCAAACGCTTGAGTTGACGCGACCGAGCGAGAGCCCAATCGATTATTTGCCGCGTCCGCGCAGCGCCTATGTGTATGCGCCGCCACCCGTGCTCGACGACGGTTGGCGCACGCGGCGCGCGCGCAGCCTCGGTTTTGACGAAGCGGCATTAGCGGCCTTTGTGCAAAGCGTCGTTGACGGCGATCCTGCAGCGCAACGGCCGAATCTCATTCACTCCATACTTGTGGTGCGGCGCGGGCGCCTTGTGCTCGAAGAATACTTCCACGGCTACGATCGCGACACGCCGCACGATCTGCGATCCGCCGGCAAGACATTCACCTCGCTGCTTGTTGGCGCCGCGATGCAAGCTGGCGCCAACATCAGTCCCGAGACCCGGATTTATGAGGCGGCGGGCGTCCACCCCTGGGACGACGATCCGCGCCGGGGGAGGATCACCCTCGCACACTTGATGACGCACACATCCGGCTTGGATTGCGACGACAACAACGAGAATTCGCCGGGTAATGAAGGGGCCATGCAAAGCCAAAGCGATCAACCGGATTGGTGGCGCTTTGCACTCGACCTGCCGATGGCTCACGGCCCGGGTGAGCGTTACGCATACTGCACCGCGGGCATGAACCTTGTGGGCGCTGCACTCTTTGCAGCGACCGGCGAGCATGTCTTTGACCTATTCCACCGCCGCGTCGCGCAACCGTTGGAGTTCGGCCGCTATCATTGGAATCTGACGCCGACGGGCGAGGGCTATCTCGGGGGCGGCGTTCACATGCGCCCACGCGATCTCGCCAAGATTGGTCAGCTCTATCTCAATGACGGCGTTTGGAACGGCCGACGCATTCTGGATCGCGCTTGGGTCGAGCGCTCTATTGCTGCGCAAGTTGAAATCAATGAAGCGACCACCGGCATGGACGCAGAACGCTTTGCGGCAATCGCCACCCGCGGTGCGGATGGGTTTGCCTGGCACCGCTACGGCGTGCGGGTCGGTGACCGTCGCGTTGAGAGTTACGAAGCCAGCGGCAATGGCGGGCAGCTTCTAATCGTCGTGCCCGCTTACGACTTGGTCGTTGTCATCACTGGCGGAAACTATGGTCAGGGGGCGATCTGGACCCGCTGGCGTGACGAGATTGTCGGCGGTCAGATCATAGCAGCACTACGGCGGTCGTAGTGTCCTGCGGCGGTGATGCGCCTCAAGTCCGGCTGCTTCGCTTGCGGGGGGTAGAGTCTCGAAATGCCGAAGTGGCTTGGCCGATGACCGTTGTCGGCGAAGACCAGACGTTAAGCCTCATCCCGCAGCGCCCTGAGCCGCAACGTCTCACGATAGACGCCGAGTTTTTCGTCCTTCTCGCGGCCAAGCTCGTAGAGAAGGTCCCAGCTATAGATGCCGGTATCGTGGCCGTCGTCGAAGCTGATGCGGACGGCGTAGCGGCCGACGGCGTCGGCTTTCACGACGTTGACATTGGCTTTGCCGGTGACGGGCGGCGGGACGTTGCCGCCGTGGCCTTTGTTCTCGGCGCTCGGGCTTTCGACGCGCAGCAGTTCGAACGGGATCTCGAACGTCTCGCCGTCATCGAAGGCGATCATCAGCGCGCGGGCTTCGCGGTCGAACACGAGATCGGTGGGCCAGGGGCGTGGGGTGATTGCTTCTGCAGTCATGATGTTTGCTTCTTACACCTCACGCTTCCCGGACGCACGCAGTGCGAGCCGGGATCCAGGGCCTCAAGCGCCGCGCTTTGTCACTCCCTAGGTCCCGGCTCTGCGTTCGCCAGCATCTTCGATGCGCGCTCCCTTGGCCGGGAAACGTGAAGAGTCATTCATCCGCTCCGAGTTCTCGGGCTTCGTCGATCAGCATAATCGGCACGCCGTCGCGGACAGGATAGGCGAGGCGGGCGCTTTCGCTGATCAGTTCCTGGCGCTCGCGGTCGTAGCGCAAAGGTTTGCGCGACGACGGGCAGACCAGCACTTCGAGAAGCTTGGGATCGACCTCGCTCATTGGATCGGCCGCTGATCGTCGCCGGCGGCGCGGTCCCATTCCAGCAGCGCAAGCAGCGCTTGCGTGCGCTCTTCGAGCGTGACCGCTTCCAGCATGGCTTGCTTCGCGGCGGGATCGAACGGGCAGATCTGCGCGGCGACGTTGACGATGGTTTCCGTCGGCGCCTGCTCGACCGACTCCCAATCGACGACGAAGCCGTGGAGCGCCGCGTACGTCTTCAGTGATTTGATCAAGCTGTCGCGATCGATGCGCTCACCGCGCGCTTGGGCGAAATCGTTCTCGAAGGCGTCAAAGCTGACCAAAGCTTGTCGATAAGGCGTACCGGTCTCGAGTTCTTGCTTGAGACCGAAGCGGCAAATGCCGGTGAGCGTGATCAGATAGCGCCCATCGTCGGTTTCCGAGAACGCGGTGATGCGCCCGACTGTGCCGACGTCGGAGAGACTGGGCGCGGGATTATCTTCATCGCCGATGGCCGGCTGGATCATGCCGATGAGGCGCTCGCCGCCAAGCGCGTCATCGACCATGTTGAGATAGCGCGGCTCGAACACGTTCAGCGCCAGCACGCCGCGCGGCATCAGAATGGCGCCGACCAGCGGGAAGAGCGGGATCGTCTGCGGCAGGTCCGCAGGCTTGCGATAGCCGAACGCGCTCACGAGAACAGAATCGCCGAAAGCTTGCGGCGCCCGTTCTTGGTGACGTCGGACATCGGCCCTGCGGCCTCGAAAATCTTCAGGAGCTGCGCGCGCGCTGCGCCTTCGTTCCAATCGCGGTTCTTCTCGATGATGGTGAGCAGCTGTTCGCTCGCGCCTTCGAGATCGCCGCGCGCCGAGAGCGCTTCGGCGTATTCGAAGCGGGCTTGGTGATCGTTTGGGTTGGCGGCGACCTTGGCGCCCAGTTCGTCATTGTCGCCCGCGTCGCCGGCTTTGGCCGCAAGTTCAAGCGCGGCGCGGACGCCGGCGATGTCCGGATCGTTGGCCTTTTCGGGCGGCGCCAGCGAGAGAATCTCTTCCGCGTCGGCGAGGTCGCCGGTGCTGATCGCGAGCCGCGCCATGCCGGCGATGGCTTTGACGTTGGTTTGATCGAGTTGCAGCACCGCCGTGAACGCCTGCGCGGCGCCGCCGGTGTCGCCGAGCTTCAGCGACTCCGCCGCTTGCTGAAGCAGCGGCTCGATTTCGGCGGTCATGTCGGCGCCGGCGAGGCGGTCGACGAACAGCTTGATCTGGCTTTCGGGAATGGCGCCCATGAAGCCATCGACAGGGCGGCCCTGATCGAAGGCGTACACGGCCGGGATCGAACGCACGCCAAGCTGGCCGGCGACGCCGGGGTTCTCATCAATGTTGATCTTGACCATGCGCACCTTGCCGCCGGCGCGGTGCACGGCTTTTTCCAGCATGGGGCCAAGCGTGCGGCAGGGGCCGCACCACGGCGCCCAGAAATCGACAATCACGGGTGTCTCGCGTGATTGCTCGACGACGTCGGCCATGAAGCCTTGGTCGGTGCCCTCTTTCACGATGTCCGAAGCAGGCGGCGCCGCGCCGTCAATAAAGGTCATGCATTCCCTCGTTCGCGCCTAAAGATGGGCTGGGCCCGCGTCCGGTTCAATTCTCGCCGGTATTCCGTGGGCGTCAAACCTCAGCCGAATGGGCTCGCGGCCAAGCGAGCGGACGAATTTCAGCAGGTCCGCCGGGCTCATCGCGGTGGTGGCGTCGTTCTTCA
Source organism: Hyphomonadaceae bacterium (assembly GCA_050184605.1). GTDB lineage: Bacteria > Pseudomonadota > Alphaproteobacteria > Caulobacterales > Aquidulcibacteraceae > Vitreimonas. The sequence continues at coordinate 117,651 of JBFXAE010000002.1, forward strand.
GCGGGTGAAAGTTCACGAGGTCGTGCGCGAACAGGGCCTCGTCGAGGACGAGTGTGACCACGCGCTCCGGATCGTTGATCGCAGCGAAAACGGTCACGGAGCCGGGCTCGACGCCTAGATGCTGCATCAGCCGTTCCGGCGAACCGAAGGAAAAGCGCCCAGCGCCCAGGAGTTTCGACGTCGCGTTGAGGTCGATGACGGTGTCGGCAATGGCCGAGATCAGAAAGATCGCGCCCTTCTTGTCCTTGAGGAACAGGTTCTTGGTGTGGCCGCCGGGCATGCTGGCTTTCAGGTCGGCGCCCTCGTCGACGGTAAACACCGGCCGGTGCCGGTGCGTCACATGCGCGATGCCAAGGGCATCGAAGCGGGCGAAAAGATCAGCTTCCGTCGCGGGCATTACGCGCATCCCCTTGGCGCAAGCGCGCGCGAGCGTCTAGGAGGGAGGGGATGAAACTCACCTGTTATCAAGTCGATCCGCAGCCGGCCGAGATGGTGCCGGGGTCGCCCGATCGCGAATGGATGGATCGTTTCTCGGATCGCCATCCGTATCGCTGCTTGCCGCTGGTGGTGGCGAACACGACGGGGTGGGCGCTGCTCTCGCCCGTGAGTTTCACCGCCACCTGGACTGGCGGGCCGCGCATCGAAGACATTCGCCTCGATCCGGACGACGGCACGCCGCGTGGATTGCTCGATCGCTGGGCCGTCTCGCACTTCTCCGGCGGCGTGCTGACGTTTCATACCGGCTGGCTCTTCCGCACTGAGCCGGGCTGGGATTTGTGGGCCGGCGGGCCGCCCAATCACATCAAGGATGGCATCCAGCCGTTGGCGGGCGTGATCGAGACATACTGGCTGCCGTTTCCGTTCACGATGAACTGGCGCTTCACGCGGCCGGGCATGGTTTCGTTCAAGAAGGGCGAGCCGTTCTGTTTCGTCTATCCGTTGCCGCACGAGAAGATGGACGAGATCCAACCAATCGTAAAATCGCTAGAGTCCGATCCTGAGCTGAAGCGCCAATACGAAGCGTGGGGCGCGAGCCGCACCAATTTCCTCGATAAGCTGGCAGACAAGGACGCCGAGGCGGTGAAGCACGGTTGGCAGCGCGACTATTTCCGCGGCCGCACGCCGGAGGGCCATCTGGCGCCGGACAGCCACGTCAATCGCCGCCGCCTGAAGCCGCCGCGTAAGGCCGAGCCTGGCGAGTAAAGCCGGCGAGTAAAGCCAGCGCTACAACTTCATGCGAGGGCTAAGCTCGCCGGGTGGGGGCGATATGAGCGACGCAGATGCACCGAAGCTTGGAGGGCGGTTCCCGACGATCATGATCGTCATCGCCGGCATGCTGGCCGGCTTGTTCATGCTGCCCTTCGGATTTGGCGTGCGCGCGTTCCGCATGCCTTCCGGTTCCATGCAGCCGGCGCTTTATGCCGGCGACAATTTCGTGGTGACGAAGTGGTCTTATGGCTACGGGCGCTATTCGTTCATGCCGTTTCCGGGCGTCCCCGGCGGGCGTCTGTTCGCGAACAATCCCCGCCGTGGCGATCTCGTCGTGTTTCGCCCCGTGCCGCAGCCGGATCGTGATTTCGTCAAGCGCGTCATCGGTCTGCCGGGGGACCGCCTGCAGATGATCGATGGCGTGTTGCATTTGAACGGCGCGCCGGTTCCGCGCGAGGACTTGGGCGAGGTTTCGTTCACCGATGAAAACGGCGCGACCATTAACGCGCGCAGTTTCAGAGAAACTTTGCCGGATGGCGGCGGCGCTTACGTCGTGCTCGACCGGGGTGAGGGCGAACTTGACAACACGCCGGAATATGTCGTGCCCCAGGGCCACATTTTCCTGCTCGGTGACGACCGGGACAATTCCGCTGACAGCCGCGTACCGGCGTTCGTTGGCTATGTGCCGATGGACAATCTCGTTGGCCGCGTGGCTTGGATTTTCGAAACCTCGCCCGCGCAGCGCTTGCGGGCTGAATAAGGGCGCTCGGCCCCCTTGCTTCCGGGGCGGGGCTCTGCGATATGACCGCCCCTCAGCCCGGGGTCAGCTCCGGGCCACCCCACGGATGCGGGCGTAGCTCAGGGGTAGAGCACAACCTTGCCAAGGTTGGGGTCGTGAGTTCGAATCTCATCGCCCGCTCCATGTAAACCCACTCGGAATTGCTGTGTGAGCCAACCGCGCAAAGCGCGTCTCGGCGCGGTTGCCCCGCGTCGGCGTGGCGGCCTCGCGGGCTGATGCAAGTTCGCTTCGCCTCCTTGCCAACCTTGCCCCACGTTGACTTCGGTGCGAGGCAACGGAATGGGTGATGAATCAATGGAACGTCGCTGCGACGAATGCGGCAGCGGCTTTTTTGCCGAACGCTCGCCGATGGCCGGTTTGTGCGCTGAGTGTGCGCATCGGCTCTACGATTATCCCGCCTGCGCGCACGACTTTCGCGGCGGTCGCTGCCGCGTGTGCGGTTGGAACGGCTCTCAATCCGAATACTTGAAGACGTAAGCGTTGGCCGATTTTCGAGTTCCAACAAAAAATAGGTATAAAGTCAGGCGTCTGGGGCGCACTTCGAGCTTTTCTGTGGTCTTGCGCGGCGAGTTCCCTCACACATTGCACGGTTCCGAGGGTTGATCTTTGGGCGGTCTCGCTATATATTGCAGTGCAACATTTATGGGGCTCCTCGCAACGCCTGTGGCGTACTTAAGTTCGACTTGATCTGATCTTGATCGTCGGCGCGACTCTACTTGCCCCTCAACCGGAGAGAGGGGCATGACGCCACGCCAAACCCAACCGCTTTCATTCAAAACCGCCGCCGTGCTTGGCGCGGGCGCCTGGGGCACCGCGCTTGCGCTGGCGCTTTCGCGCGCGGGCATCAATGTCAGGCTCTGGACGTGGCGTTCGGCCCATGCCGACGCGATGGTGGCGCAAAATCAGAACGCTGAGCACCTCAGCGGCCACCCGTTCGGCGATCGCATTCAACCGACCGCGTCGATGGAAGAAGCGCTTGATGGCGCCGATGCCGTCTTGCTTGCCGCGCCAAGCGACGCCGCAACGTCTCTGGCGGAATCCGCAGCGCGCGCCACACGCGCCGGCACGCCGATCATCATTTGCGCCAAAGGGCTTGGCGATCGCGGCGCGCTTTTGTCCGATTGCGTCGGCTTGGTCTGGCAGGGGCCCGTGCTTGTGCTTTCGGGTCCAAGCTTTGCCGACGAAGTCGCGCAGCAATTGCCGACCATTCTGACGCTGGCGGGGCCGGCGCCGCTGGCCGCCAAACTGGCGGAGCGGTTCTCCAATGGCGACTTCGTCCTTTGCCCCAGTGGCGATGTCGCCGGCGTGCAGATCGCCGCCGTGTTCAAGAACGTGGCGGCGATCCTGTGCGGCGTCAGCGATGGCCTCGCGTTCGGCGCGAATGCGCGCGCCGCGCTGATGAGTGAAGCTATGCGCGAAGCCGCGGGCGTCGTGCGCGCTGTCGGCGGCAGTGTCGACACGTTGCTGGGTCCGGCGGGTTTCGGTGATTTCGCGCTGACCTGCACGGACGCCAAGTCGAGAAACTATAGTTTCGGTTATCGCCTCGGCGGCGGCGTCGCCTGCATCACGCCGGGCGTGACTATCGAAGGCGCGGCCAATGTCGCAAGTCTAGTGCGCCTTGCGCGCCGGCTTGGCGTCGATGCGCCGCTGGCGAGCGCGGTGAGCGCGCTTCTCGTCGGGCGCAGCCAGCCGCGTGAAGCGGTGGAGGCGGCTTTTGCCTGGCGGCTCAGCCGCGCGACAGAGGCGGCGCGCGCGGCATGAATCAATTGGACGCGAAACCCTTACGCGAGCGCGACCTGCTGCTGGCGGTTGATCTCGATGGCACGTTTCTAGGCGGCTCGGCCGATGACCGGCGCGCGCTCTACGATTTGATTGCGCGCGATCGCGGCAATATCGCGCTCGTCTTCGTCACCGGGCGCGACATAGCCTTCGCCTCGGGGCTTGCCCGGCATGGCGAGGCGCCCGCGCCGGACATCATTATCGGCGATGTCGGAACCAGCGTCGTGGTCGCGCCGGACTGGACGCCTCATGCTGAAGTTGAGCGCTGGATCGATGAGAATTGGCCGGGGCCGGAGCGCGCCGCGTTGCTTCTGGAAGGCCGCGCTTGTCTCGCGCCGCAACGCATATTCGGCGGTCGAAGGCTCTCATATTTTTACTCTAACCACGATGACGCCGCGCGCGCGGCGTCCGAAGTCCAAGCCGCGGGCTATCAAGCTCTCATGTCGGCGAACGTGTTCTTCGATGTGTTGCCGCCCGGCGTGAACAAGGGCGCCACGCTGCTCAAGCTGATCGAACATGAGGGCTTCGCACCCGAACGGGTGCTGTGCGCCGGTGACACGATGAACGATCTCTCATTGTTTGAGACGGGCTTGCGCAGTGTCGCTGTCGGCAATGCCGAGGCCGCGCTGCGCGAAGCAATTGCACGTCTCGACAACGTCTATAGCGCGCGGCGCCACGGCGCGGGCGGCATCTTCGAAGCGCTTAGCCATTTCCAACTCTTGCCCGCTGCTACGGTTGAGGCTCACCAATGACCAACGCCAAGAAATCCTCTTTCGTCATCGTCTATCACCGCCAGCCCTACGAAGAAGGCGTGGAGAACGGCAAGCCCGTGCTGCGCGAGAACAAAAGCCCGAACGGCATCGTGCCGGCGCTCAAGGGCTTCTTCTCAAGCGCGAACGACGCGGTTTGGGTGGCGTGGAAGCTCGCGCCGCCGGAGGGCAAGCCCGCCTTCGAGCGCACAGTGCGGATTAAGGATTCTTACGGCGAATACGACGTGGTGCGCTTGCCGCTCACCGCCGAGCAGGTGAAGGCGTTCTATCATGTCACGTCGAAAGAGGCGCTTTGGCCGATCCTCCACTCTTTTCCGGGCCGCTTCAACTATGGCCCGGCCGATTGGGACAATTTTCGTGAAGTGAACCGGCTCTTTGCTGAGGCAGCGTGCGAGCAGGCGGCCGACGATGCGCTGATTTGGGTGCACGACTACAACCTTTGGCTCGTGCCCCTTTATGTGCGTCAGATGAAACCGGACGCGCGTATCGCTTTCTTCCATCACACGCCGTTCCCGGCGCCCGACGTGTTCAACGTTCTGCCTTGGCGAGAGGAGATTCTCGAAAGCTTGCTGAGCTGCGATGTCGTGGGCTTTCACATTCCGCGGTACGGCGAGAACTTTGCCTCCACAGCATGCGCGATGATGGGTGCGGAGCGCGAGCCTTCGCTCCCGGCGCAGTCGCCGTTCGAGCCGAAAGGTGTGGCTTTGGCCGAGCCGATGATTACCCCTGCGCTTCAGTACAAAGGACGCAAGGTCACGATCGATGTGTGGCCGATAGGCGCCAATCCTGGACTCATCGATAAGCACCTTGCCGATAAGAAGGCGCGCGAGCGCGTCGCGGAGATAGAACGTGAAATCGGCGATCGCCGCTTCTTCGTCTCTGTCGGCCGCGTCGATTACGTCAAAGGCACCAAGGAAATGCTTGAGGCCTTTGGGCGCTTGCTCGAACGCCGGCCGGAACTGCGTGAGAAGGTCAAGCTGTTTTGCGTTTGCGTCGCGCCCGCCGAAGGCATGAGCGCCTATCGCAGCGCGCAGCGGGAGATCGAGCGCCTGGTCGGGGCAATCAATGGGCGCTACGGCAATTTGAGCTGGACGCCGATTATGCTCTCGACGCGCGGCGTCCCGTTCGAGGAGCTGGTCTGCTATTATCGCGCGGCGGACGTTTGTCTGGTGACGCCGCTGCGAGACGGGCTCAATCTGGTGGCGAAGGAATTCGTCGCCGCCCAAGGCGATGATGCAGGCGTGCTTGTGCTGTCGGAGTTCGCGGGCGCGGCGGTGGAGCTGCCGGAAGCGGTGCTGGTCAATCCCTATTCGGAACGCAGGATGGACGCCGCCTTCGATCTTGCGATCGATATGGACGACGCCGAACGCGCGCGGCGCGCAGCGGCCATGAGAGAACGCGTGCGGCGCTGGGATGTTGATCACTGGGCAGGGCATGTGCGCGATTGCTTCGATGCGATCACGCCCGCGGCCGCGCCAGTGACGAAAACCGCGGCCTGACGGGCGCCGCCGTGCTGCACCCCATCGATCTTGGCGTGATCGGCGTCTATCTGGCGCTCGTTCTCATTATCGGCTTTGCGGTTTCGCGCCGGGCGGCGGCCTCGGGCGAGGAGCTGTTTCTCGCCGGACGCAGTTTGGGGTTCGCGGCGATCGGACTTTCGCTTTTTGCGTCGAACATTTCCTCCACCACTTTGATTGGGGTGACGGGGGCGGCCTATGTGAGCGGGATCAGTGTCGCCCACTACGAATTGATGGCCGCGCTGATCCTGATTTTCATGGCGATCTTCACCATTCCGGTGTTCCTGCGCGCGCGCATCACCACGATCCCGGAGTACCTGGAGAAGCGCTTTGGGCCGATTGCGTGCAAGTACGTCTCGGCGCTGACGATCTTTCTATCGATCTTCGTCGACACCGCCGGCAGCGTTTATGCCGGCGTCTTGGTGTTGCAGGTTCTGGTTCCCGGCACGCCGTTCTTGCCGGCATGCATCGGGTTGGCGGTGTTTGCGGGGCTTTACACGGCCGCGGGCGGATTGCGCGCAGTGGTCTATACCGATGTGCTGCAAGCAATTGTGCTTCTGCTTGGCGCGGGGGTCATCACCTACGAAATTTTTGCGCAGTTCGATTTCTCGTGGGCAGCGGCGCAGGCGGCAATTCCGTCCGAGCATTTGTCGCTTATTCGACCGCTCGATGATCCGAACTTGCCTTGGCTGGGCGTTATCCTCGGTCTGCCGGTGCTCGGCTTTTATTATTGGGGCGCCAATCAATATATCATGCAGCGGGTTTTGGGCGCGCGCTCGCTTGAGCAGGCGCGGTGGGGCGCCATGCTGGCTGCGGCGCTCAAGCTCTCGCCGCTCTTCCTCATGGCGATACCTGGGGCGCTCGCGTTTGCGCTGCTGCCTTCGCTCGAGAGCGGCGATCAGGTGTTTCCGGCCATGATCGCCAATTTCCTGCCTGTTGGTTTGGCGGGGCTTGTCATCGCGGGATTGGTGGCGGCGATCATGTCGACGATCGACTCGACGCTGAATGCGGCGTCGACCCTTGTGATGTACGATTTCGTAAAGGCCGATGAGCGCGGCTGGTCGCCGCAACGGATCGTCGCCACCGGGCGGCTCGTGACGGTGCTGTTCATCGTCGTTGCAGCACTCTGGCCGCTGGTGATCCGCGATTTTCCGGGCCTCTTCAACTACATCCAGCAAGTCTTCTCCTACGCCGTGCCGCCGATCGCCGCTGTGTTCTTGCTCGGCGTGTTCTGGAAGCGCATGACCGGTAAGGCCGCGATCGCGACGCTTGTTGCGGGACACGGCGTCGGCGTCGCCGTGCTCGGGTGGAAAATCTGGACGCAGGCGCAAGGCGTGGAAGATGGCCTGCCGCATTTCACCATTGTCGCCGGTCTAACCACTGTATTCTGTTTGCTGCTCGGCGCGGTCGCAGCCGTCATAACCGCGCCACCGGCGCGAGAGCGGACGGAAAACCTCATCTACGCAGGCGCTGTTGGCGTCGCGCGGAGGGGGCTCGCCGATTATCGGCGGCAGGCGCTGGTCATTGCTGCTCTCGTGTTCGCAATCATCTGGGTGTTCCGCTGAGCGCGGCAAACACCGGCGAACGTGCAGCGGCGCTGAGCGGCGTGGCGATCTCCCCGGCGGCCTGACCTTCGGGCCGGGCATGGGCGCGATAGGCGCTCGCGGCCGGGTTTGAGAGCGACAGCCGGATCGCCTCGCCGACGGATTCTCTGCTAGTCGGTCCACCGTGTTGAACGATTCCGAAGCAGCGCGGCATTTGGATGCCGCAAAACGCGCTTATGCTGGCGGTGACAAGGCTGGCGCGGCCTTCCTGGCGCGACAGGTGCTGCTACAGGCGCCGGGCGAGGCGACGGCGCTGCAGATCCTTGGCGTTATCGCGCTCGACGCCGGTGATTTCGCGGGTGCGCGCAGGCATCTGGAAGCATCCAACTTAGCGCGGCCAAACGCGGCGACCTTCAACATGATCGGCGTGGCGGCGGAACGGCTGGGTGACGCCGAAGCTGCACGCGCGGCGTTCACGCGCGCGGGGGAACTCGGCCTGATCGACGGCTGGCGCAACCTGGCGGTGATCGAAAAGGGCGAGGCGCAGATCACCGCGTACCGGCGCGCGCTTGCGCTCGCGCCCAATGATGTGGCGTCACATGCGGGGTTGGCGCGGGCGCTGGAAGCGCGTCACGACGTTGCGAGCGCCAAGGAGCATGCAAACACCGCACTGCGAAGCGATCCGGCGAACGTCACGGCGAGGTTGGCGCTTGCGCGCGTATTGATGCGCGAGAAGGACTTTGCCGGCGCGGAGACGGCTGTAGCGCCGGTGCTTGAGGCCCCGCGGGCAGCGCCGGATCAGCGCGTCCAGGCTCTGGGCTTGATCGGCGATGCGCGTGATCGGCGTGAAGATGCGCGCGGTGCGTTCCAGGCCTTCACCGCGGCGAACCAGCTCTCCTTGCAGATTCATGGCGCTTTGCTCGATGCCACGGAGCGGCTCTACCATCCCGAAAGCATCCGGCGCATGGCCGAACGGGTCGCGCGGCTCGATGTCTCGGACTGGCCGAGCGCTGAGGGGCGGGCGCCAGCCTTTTTGATTGGCTTTCCGCGTTCGGGCACGACGCTGCTCGATCAAATCTTGTCGTCGCATTCCGGCATCGTCTGCTTAGAGGAGAGCGAGCATTTCAGCGATGCGCTGAATGAGATTGTCGCTGAGCCGGCGCGGGCGCTGGAGGTCGTGTCGCTCAGCGCCGCCGAGCTTGCCCAAGTGCGCGAGAGTTATTGGCGGCGCGTCAAGGCGCCGGACGGCGCCATCGTCGTCGACAAATATCCGCTGAACATAGTGGTGTTGCCGCTGATTAGACGGGTGTTTCCTGGCGCGAAGATCATCTTTGCGTTGCGCGATCCCCGCGATGTCGTGCTGTCCTGCTATCAGCAGCGCTTCGCGATCAATGTCGGGATGGCGCAGTTTCTCGAACTCGGTAGGGCCGGCGCTTACTACGATCGGGTAATGTCGTTGTTCGAGCTCTGCCGCGAACGGCTGGCGCTCGATCTGCATCAAGTGCGCTACGAGGATGTCGTCAGCGATCTTGAAAGCGCGGCGCGGGCGCTGTGCTCGTTTCTTGGCGCGCCCTTTGAGGTATCGATGCTCAACTATCGGGAGACGGCGCTGGCGCGAAAGATCGCCACGCCGAGTGCGCGTCAAGTGATCGAGCCGCTCTACAATCGCTCGATCGGGCGCTGGCGGCGCTATGAGCGGGAACTCGCGCCTGTGCTGCCGGGGCTTACAGCTTGGGCTGAGCGATACGGCTATGCGCCCTAGCGGGGCCCGTTGAAGGCGGCTTGCGCCTGCATCACCGCAGCGTCAGCGCGGGTGAAGTCGCCAGAAGTGATGGCGTTGAGCACATTGCGGAGATGATCAGCGCACTCGGACAGATGCTGACGTTCAGCCTCGGCCGCGGCAAAGCGCGCGAGCTCGTAAACGCGACGGCGTTCATCAGGGGTTGTGATGCCGTTCAGCTGAATTCGCAGGCGGCGCATCACGGCGCCGAGCGGCGGCGGCTCACCGGCATCGTCGTAGGTGCGCTTGTCGCCCCAGCGCTTTCCGAGGCCGCCTTTGCGCCGGTCAGGTCCGAAATAGACCTCGTTATCTACCCATTTGCGGTTCATCGCGCGCGCGACGCTAAACGCAGTATTGCTAATGCAGCGTTAGTGAAACTGAAATCACACGCAAAAGTTGCGGTAAAACATTCCGCAAAATGCATCAGCGCTTTCGGATCAGGCCTTCCTGCGCCGTCGACGCGACAAGAGTTCCATCGTTGCGATAAATAGCGCCGCGATTGAAGCCGCGCGCGCCTGAGGCGCTCGGACTGTCTTGCACATAGAGGTGCCACTCCGAGAAGTTGGTCGGACGGTGGAACCAGATGATGTGATCAAGGCTCGCTGTTTGCACGCCGGATTGCCAGCTGACGCCGTGCGGACGCATGGCCGTGCCCAGAAGCGAATAGTCGGACGCGTAGGCGAGCAGAGCTTGGTTCAGTGCAGTGCCATCGCCGGCGTTTGAGCGGGCGCGAAGCCACACGCTTTGCTGCGGCGCCTTGGGAACGGGCTTGGAGACGTCGACAGGGTCAATGGCGCGCATTTCAATCGGTGCGTTGCGCCACCAGCGCGTATTTTCTTCTGGCTGGCTCTTTAGCCAGGCTTCGACAATCTTGCCGATTTCGTCCGGGGAGGGCGTCTCCGGCATGTCGCTCTGGTGCTCGTAGCCGGCTTCCTGGGTTTGGAACGAGCAGGCCATGTTGAAGATCTGCTCGCCCTTCTGAATGGCGATAACGCGCCTGGTGGCGAAGCTCTTGCCGTCGCGTGAGCGCTCGACCTGGTAGAGAACTGGGATCGATGGATCGCCCGGGCGGATAAAATAACTCTGCAGCGAATGGCAGATCTGGTCGCCGACGGTTTTGTAGGCGGCCATCAGCGCTTGGGCGACGACCTGACCGCCGAAGATGCGTTGGCGCTCCTCCGGCGGGGAGACGCCGCGGAACAGGTTCACCTCGATCGGTTCGAGCGTGAGGATGTTGATGAGATCGTCCATCGCGGACATGGGGCGCGCTTTCAGGCTTGGGGAGGAGCACCCGGCTTTATGGCGCGGCGGCAGCGCTTACAAGCACGTGCTCGCCATAGCTGCCCTACGGAATGAGGTTGCCGTCGGCGTCACACCAGGGCTCGCGGCGCCCGCGCCAGGGGCGGGCGAGGCCCTCGGCGATCAACGTCTCGCCCATGTCGCGGCCGTCGATCAGGACGAAAGCAATTGTGCGGCCGTAGCGGTCGGTGCGTCCGGTGGGGCGCAGCTCCAGCCGCTCCGCGCCGGAGAGAAGGGTGCGCACGGCGTTAGTGGCGCGATTGCCGAGATCGCGTTCGGCCGGGCAGCGCGCGCGTGAGCCGGTCTCGGGTGTATCGATGTTGACGATGCGATAGGTGATCTCGTCGCGCATGTCTTCGAGCGTGTCGCCGTCGATGACGCGCATGCGCTCGGCCACGGCGCTGCTGCGCCCGCGCAAGCCGCGCGGGGCCTCGGCGCTCGCGAGTTGCGTCGTCTGCGCGACGGCGTGAGGCGTCGGATCGGATGTGACGAATAGCAACCCAGCGCCAATCGCGACTGCGATTGCGAAAGCGGCGACGCCGGTGCGGATTGATTTTGAGAACGCCATGGCGGAAGCCAGGGGCTCAAGGCGTTACCAGGTGGTGAACGCGCGAGCGGCAGAGCAAGAAATTGCAGTTGCCTTAAAGGCTCCCCAACCACGTTCGTGTTTCCATCTTCGCGTGTTTGACACCGATTTCCCTTTGCTTTCGCCGCAAGAACTGACGGCGACCGGCCAAACCCTCTATGGCCCGGGCTGGCGCGCGGCGCTGGCGCAGGCGTTCGACGTGACGGAAGCGGAGATCGTCGCGGTGGAGAGTGGAAGGGCCGTTGCGCCGGAAGGATGGCGCGCGCTGCTTATCGCGCTGGCCCAAGACATGGCGCTGCGTTCGCTTGAGGCCGCCAACAATCTGCTCTGGCGTGACGCCGCCATTGACGAGACTGCGCTGCAGCCGCCACGCTTCACCTAGGCGGTTTGGCGCTCGCCGCCGTCTCGGCTCATGAAGCGCTCTTCCAGCATCTGAACCGTGTCGGCCACTTGTTCCAGCGTGCGAACGCTGCGCGTTTCGATGCCGAGGATGCGCTCCTCGACGCGGCGACGTAGCGCGTCGAACTCGGCGGCGAGGTTGTAATCCACCTCCGTGTGTTCGAGCGCGGCGAGGCGGCGATCGTTGTCGGTGACGAAGCGTACGATGTCGGCGCGCAGTGCTTCGAGTGCTTCGGCTTGCCGGCTTTCCATTTGACCCATGCGCTGTTCGATGAGGGCGATGGCTTCAATCGGCGCGCCAGCCGGCGCGGCCGGGCGTTGCTCGATCGCGCTCACACGCCATTGCAGGGCGGCGAGGTCATCCGGCGTGGCGGCCGCTGGTGCGGGGCGTTGTTCGATGGCGCCAATGCGGCGTTGCAGGGCGGCGATATCCTCTGGTGTTGCGACGGCTTTGTCGCTCGAGGCCAGGTGCGCGAGCTTCAGGTCGGCCAGCGCTAGCTCGAGCTTGTGGACGCGATCCTCGGCCTTGGCGGCGGTCTCGGCGTTTTGCGTGGTGACGCGGCCAAGCATGCGAACCAGGTCGTTGACGCCATCGGCGGTGGCGCTGGCGTGAGCTTCGTAAGCCGAGAGGCGGCCGCGTAATTCCTCGATGCGCTGGAGCAATTCCTCGTCGGTGCGTTCGGCCAGCGCTTTGGTCAGCGTGCTAATCTGGGCTTCAACCGAGGCCAGCTTGATTTCGCCGGCGCCGTCAGCGTGTGCGGCTTCGAGTTGGGCAATGCGCTCCGCCAACTGTGTCTGCGCGCCAAGCGCGAGGTCGATCACCGTGAGCCGCGCGGCGGCGCCGGCTTGCTGCTCGTTGAGGGCGCTGAGCTCGCCGTCAAGGCGCTGGCGAAGATCCTCGATCAGCGATGTATTGGCGGCGTCGCCCTTGGCGATGTCGCTAGCGAGCTTCTCAAGCGAGGCGATGACGGCCGTCTCTACGCGCTCGGTTTCGGCGCGTAGCGTGAAATGGGTTTCGGCGCTGTCGCGCTCGTAGCGCGTGAAGCGTGAGGTGAGGGTGTCGAGTTCTTCGCCAAGCTCGCTCTGCACGCGTGCAACGAGTTCAGCCGCGCCAGTTTCCGCTTCGCCGATGCGGCGCAGCAGGGTTTCACGCAGCGCAGACAGACCGTTAGCGGTGTTGTTGGCGGCTGCATCGACCTGCTTCAGGCGCGCGAGACCGGCTTGCTGGCGTTCGCGTAAGTCGGCGATCTCGCTGGCGAGGTCGTTGTGGACGCTTTCCAGGGCGGCGCGGCTCTCCTGGACCGAGCGTTGCAAATCGGCGGCGAGTGCATCGCCCGCCTGTCGTAGCGTTTCGGCCGTCTCCTCAAGCGCGGTTTGCGCGGCGTCCTCGACGTCGGTGATCTGGATGCGGAGTTGCTCGTTGGCGCGAAGACTGACGATCTCAACCTGATCGACGCGGTCGGATAACGCGTCCATGCGCTCCGCAGCTTCGCTGAAGGCGGTGTGGATGCGGCGGCGGGTTTCATCGACCCCATCGGCAACGCTCTGCTCAAGCGATTCCCGGACGCCGCGCAGTTCGACAATGAGATGGGCGACAGCGGCGTCGGCCTGGGCCGCGGCTTCGTCGGCAGCGGCGGCGACGTCGCGCAGGCCGTGGCCGAGACGCTCGTTGATATCTTGCGCAAAGGCGCTGAAATCGTCGGCGACGGCGTGTTTCAATTGTTCGTGCGCATCCGCCAATACCGCGGCGTTGGTGTCGGCCCGGCGAGCGACGACTTCGATGTCATCGACGCGTTGACCAATCGTCTCGGTGCGGTAGTTGAGGCCGGTGAAGGCCTGCGTGAGAGAGGCGTGCGCGGCGGAGCCTTCTTCGTCACGCGCAACGGAATTCTCCTCCACGTCGGTGATGTGGAGACGGATGGCGGCCAGCTGGCCGGCCATCTCGTTCAGCGCCTGTTGAAGGGCGTGGGCGGTATCGCCCGCCAAGCCTTCCAACTCGCCGACCCGCGAAGTGACGTCGAATAGGGAGCTGTCGAGGGCATGAAGTGCCGCTTCCAGGCTGCTTACCGATCCTTCGAGGCGGCGTTCCAGGGTCTTGAAGCGATGGCGAACACCAAAATCACTTGGCTCAGCCGGCGGCGCGGGTTCGGCGACGGCTGCGATCACGCCGATTTGCTCAGTGAGCGCGCTCTTCAACACCTTGTCGGTCAGGTAGTCAGCCAGGCTGACGCCCAAGCGCTGTGCTTCTTCGACCGCGCGGTCGCGGGTCTCAGGGTCGATGCCCTTTAGCACCCATGCACTGTCACTCATTGGTCAGCCTCTTGCGGTCCCCAGCCCCAATGGGATGCCGCAACGTGCTTAAGGCCGCGTAAAATCGAAGGTTTTGTCTTCGTTAAAGTCGCGCATCGAAGCGCATGCGCCACAATTCGTTCAGCTTTCGCTCACTTATGACGCCTGCTGAATTTTTCCCGAGTTTTCCGGCCACAGCGCCGCAAATCATGTCATCCTGTGCGTGTTGTTTGGGCGGATCGTGCGCGGCGTCACAAACCTCACCTTATCGCCGCCAGATTTGCATGGCTTTTTGTTAAGCGTCTCGGGACCGGAGTTCTTATGTAAGGTTGGCGAGACGCGGACGGAGGCACGATGTCTGAAGATCTTTTTCGCAGTTACGCTCGCTCGTTTGAGCAGCGTCGAGAAGCGGAAATGTCGCTGCAGGACTTCCTCAGCCTGTGCCGCGACGATCCTATGGCGTACGCGAGCGCGCATGAGCGCCTGCTCGCCGCCATAGGCGAGCCAAAGATGGTCGACACGTCGAAGGACGCGCGTCTTGGCCGCATCTTCATGAACCGCACGATGCGGTTCTACCCGGCTTTCGCGGAGTTCTACGGCATGGAGGAGACGATCGAGCGGATCGTCGCCTTCTTCCGTCACGCCGCGCAGGGATTGGAAGAGCGCAAGCAGATTATCTACCTGCTCGGTCCTGTTGGCGGCGGTAAGTCTTCGCTGGCGGAGCGTCTGAAGGCGCTGATGGAAGATCAGCCGATCTATGTGCTGAAGGCCGGCGATGAGCTCTCGCCGGTATTCGAGCATCCGCTCGGCCTGTTTGACCCCACTGTGTGGGGTCAGCGTCTGGAAGACGATTACGGCATTCCGCAACGCCGCCTCACAGGCTTGATGAGCCCCTGGTGCATCAAGCGCCTTGATGAATTTGGCGGCGACATCACCAAGTTCCGCGTCGCGAAGATGAATCCCTCGCGCTTGCGCCAGGTTGCGATCGCAAAAACCGAGCCGGGCGACGACAACAACCAGGATGTCAGCTCGCTCGTCGGCAAGGTCGATATTCGCAAGCTCGAAATGCACGCGCAGAACGATCCCGATGCGTATAGCTATTCAGGCGGCTTGAACCGCGCCAACCAGGGCATGCTCGAGTTCGTCGAGATGTTCAAAGCGCCGATCAAGATGCTGCACCCGTTGCTGACGGCGACGCAGGAGGGCAATTACGTCGGCACCGAGAATATCGGCGCGATTCCCTTCACTGGCATCATCATGGCGCACTCGAACGAGGCCGAGTGGCAGTCGTTCAAGAACAACAAGAACAACGAGGCCTTCATTGACCGCATCTATGTGATCAAGGTTCCGTATGTGCTGCGTGTTCAGGAAGAGCAGCGAATCTACGAGAAGCTGATCCGCGGTTCGGAGCTCTCAGAGGCGCCGTGCGCGCCGGGCACGCTTGAAATGTTGGCGCGCTTCTCGGTGCTGTCGCGGCTGAAGGAGCACGAGAACTCCAACGCCTTCGCCAAGATGCGCGTCTATAACGGCGAGAGCCTGAAGGAGGTCGATCCGAAGGCGCGTACGCTGCAGGAATACAAGGATGCCGCCGGCGTCGATGAAGGCATGGAAGGCATCTCGACCCGCTTTGCCTTCAAGGTGCTGGCCGCGACCTACAATCACGACACCACCGAAGTCGCCGCCGATCCAGTGCACTTGATGTATGTGCTCGAGCAGCAAGTGCGGCGCGAACAATACCCCCAAGAGCAAGAAGCAAGGCTCTTGGAGTTCATCAAGGCTGATCTGGCGCCGCGTTATGCGGAATTCATCGGCAATGAGATCCAGAAGGCCTATCTCGAATCGTATCACGACTTCGGGCAGAACCTGTTCGATCGCTACGTCGATTACGCCGATGCGTGGATCGAAGATATCGACTTCAAGGATCCAGACACCGGCCAATTGCTCAACCGCGAACTGCTCAACCAGGAGCTTTCGAAGATCGAGAAGCCGGCCGGGATCGCCAACCCGAAGGACTTCCGCAACGAGGTCGTGAAGTTCACGCTGCGCGCGCGCGCCGGCCATGGCGGTAAGAACCCATCGTGGACGTCGTACGAAAAAATCCGCGAAGTCATCGAGCGGCGCATGTTCAGCCAGGTCGAAGACTTGCTGCCGATCATCACCTTCGGCTCGAAGAAGGATGGCGAGACCGAGAAGAAGCACGAGGAGTTCGTTTTGCGCATGGTCGAGCGCGGCTACACCGAGCGGCAAGTCCGCCGGCTGGTCGAGTGGTACATGCGCGTCAAGCAAGCGGGGTAAGGCGGCCGTCCATGAACATCATCGACCGGCGCCTTAACCCGGGCGGGAAAAGCTTCGCCAACCGTCAGCGCTTTTTGCGCCGCGCGCGTGCGCAGGTGCGCAAAGCGGTGCGGGAGGCTTCGTCGAGCCGTTCGATCAAGGATGCCGGCAAGGGCGGCGAAGTTTCGATTCCGAGCGGTGGCGTTCACGAGCCGCATCTGCATCGCTCGCGGGAGGGCGGCGTGCGCGATTACGTTCTGCCGGGCAACAAGAAATACGTTGAAGGCGATTCCATCGCGCGGCCCGAGCAAGGCGGCGGGCAAGGTTCACAAGCGAGCGATAGCGGCGAAGGCGAGGACGAGTTTCGCTTCGCGCTGACCGACGAGGAATATCTCGATCTCTATCTGGAAGATCTAGAGCTGCCCGATCTTGCCAAGCGCCAGGTGACGGGCGCTGCGTCCGTGCTGTGGCGCCAGGCCGGATATTCTGTTTCCGGTCCGCCGTCGCGGCTTTCTGTGCCGCGTACGCTGCGTCATTCGATGTCGCGCCGGATCGCGTTGAAGCGGCCGAAGGCTGAAGAGATCAACGCGCTACGCGAAGAAATCGAAAAGCTGGAGCGGGAAGGCGGCCGGTTCGATGCGTTGGTGGAGAAGCGCAAGCAGCTTGAGCAAATCATCGCTCGCTCGAAACGCATTCCGTACATCGACCCGGTCGATGTTCGCTATCGCCGCTTGGAGTCCAATCCCAAGCCGATCGCGAAGGCGGTAATGTTCTGCTTGATGGACGTCTCCGGCTCGATGAACGAGCACATGAAAGATTTGGCGAAGCGCTTTTACTCGCTGCTCTATCTGTTCTTGAATCGCCGCTACGAGCACGTCGATGTCGTCTTCATCCGCCATACGCATGAGGCGTCGGAGGTGGACGAGCAGACATTCTTCTATTCGCGCGAAACCGGCGGCACCGTGGTCTCAACAGCGCTGTTCAAGATGGCCGAGATCGTGCGCGACCGCTATCCGGTCGATCAGTGGAATATCTACGCGGCGCAAGCGAGCGATGGCGATAACACGTCGAGCGATAACGCGGTCGTGCTGGCGCAACTGCGCGATGTAATTCTGCCGATCTGCCAATATTACGCTTATGTCGAAGTCGGCATGGATGACGAAGACGATCATCCGGGCGCTGGCGAGCCCAGCACAAATCTCTGGCGCGCCTATCGGCGTGTTTCGGTGGATGCGCCGTTCGCGATGCGCAAGGTCAAGCATCGCCGCGACATTTATCCTGTGTTCCGCGAATTGTTCGCCCGCCGCCCGGAAGGCGTTGCAGCGGATGGCGCCCAATGACGATCCTCGCACCTGACTCGAAGCTGCTGTTCAAAGGGCCCGACTGGGACTTCGATCTCATTCGCCGCGTCCATGATGCGTGTGGCGAGATCGCGATCAAAGAGATGGGTCTCGATCCTTACCCGAATCAAATCGAAGTTATCACGACCGAGCAGATGCTCGACGCATACGCTTCAACGGGCATGCCGCTTTTCTATCGGCACTGGTCGTTCGGCAAGGAATTTGCGCGAAACGAGGCGCTCTATCGCAAGGGCTATCAGGGCCTCGCGTACGAGATCGTCATCAACTCCAATCCGTGCCTCGTCTACATCATGGAGGAGAACTCCGCGATGATGCAGACGCTGGTGATCGCGCACGCCGGTTACGGCCACAGCCACTTCTTCAAGAACAATTATGTGTTCAAGCAGTGGACGGATGCGGATGGCATCCTCGATTATCTCGAATTCGCCCGCGGACTTATCGCGAAGTTCGAGGATCGCTACGGCCAGGAAGAGGTTGAGCGCGTGCTCGACGCAGCGCATGCGCTGCAGAGCCACGGTATCCATCGCTTCCCGCGCAAGCGCATGGCGGATTTGCGCTCGGAGCAGAAGCGTGAAGAAGAGCGCCGCCGCCACGGTGAGCAGCTGTTCAACGATCTCTGGCGCACGGTGCCGCAGGGCAAGCGCAAGCCCGGCGCGGACGATGATGCGCGCCGCAAGGCGTTGCTTGGCCTGCCGGAAGAAAACCTCCTCTACTTCTTGGAGAAGACCGCCCCGCGGCTCGCGCCTTGGCAGCGCGAAATCCTGCGCATGGTGCGGATGATCAATCAGTACTTCTACCCGCAGCGCCAAACCAAGGTGATGAACGAAGGTTGCGCAACCTATGTGCACCATCGCGTCATGAACCGTCTGCACGAAAAGGGTCAGATCGACGACGGCGCCTTCCTGGAATTCCTGCACTCGCACACCAGCGTCGTGATGCAGCCGGACTTCGATGATCGCCGCTATTCAGGCATCAACCCCTACGCGCTGGGTTTCGCCATGTGCTGCGATATCGAGCGCATCTGCCTGAAGCCGACGGACGAAGATCGCGAGTGGATGCCGGATATTGCCGGAAATGGCGATCCCTACGGGACGCTGCGCAACATCTGGGCGAACTTCCGGGATGAGAGCTTTGTTTCGCAATACCTCTCGCCGCAATGCATCCGCGACTTCGGCCTCTTCAATGTCCATGACGACGAAGAGGAGGAGCACATGAACGTCTCCGCCATTCATAACGAGCGCGGTTATCGAAAGATTCGCCGTGGGCTATCGAAGCAATACGACATCGCGTTCCGCGATCCAGATATTCAGATTGTCGACGTTGACCTCGCCGGCGACCGCAAGCTGATCCTCTCGCACCGCGTGCTTGACGGCATGACGCTGGAAGAGAGCGATACGGACAAGGTGCTCCAGCACGTCGCCGATCTATGGGGCTATGACGTGAAGCTGGTTGAGGCGGATGATAGCGGCACGGTGCGGGCCGAGCACACCGCCAGCCCGCGCCGGCCGTTTATGTGATCAAACGCCGATCCGGCGCAGCCCGTCCGCGATCGCCGGATCAACTTGCACATCACGCGCGGAAATCGGCCGCGTCAGCCGCAACGTCTCCATGCTGCGCGCGCGTGACAGCGCGACATAGGTCTGGCCTGGCGCGAAAGCGCCGCGGCCGAGATCGATTTCGACGCTATCGAGCGTCATGCCCTGAGCTTTGTGGATGGTGAGCGCCCAGGCCGGGGCGAGGGGGAATTGCACATATTTGAATTCCTCCTTCACCTCCATGCGGTTCTCCTTGGCGTTCCAGGTCCAGCGCGCTTGTGGCCACGTCGCGCGCTCGACATCGACTTCTTCGCCATTGTCGAGCGCGACTTGAACGATGTCGTCATCGAGCGCGAACACTGTGCCGAGCGAGCCGTTCACCCAGCGGCCTTCGGGATCGTTCTGCGTGAAGATGACGCGGGCGCCGCGCTTCAGCACCAATTCCATCGGCGCGGGGAAACGGTCGCCCTGAGCTTTCGGCGCCTCGCCCTCGAAACCGCCGGTGTAGCGGGCCGCTGCGCCTTCGAGCGAGGCGAGGCCGCGCGCGTTGTAATTGTCCGCCACTGCGTTGGTTGCGCAGAGCAGGACAGGCCGCTTCGGCAGCGAGCGATCGAGGCAGACAGTGTTGAGGATCGTCACCGCTTCTTCCACGCCGCGCCGCTCGCGGATCGAAGAGAGAATTTGGATGAAGTCCTGGTTGGTTTGACGGTGGACTTCGGTGAGCTCAACGCCGGCGATCGGCGCGTCGCGCAGGCAATGGGCGGAGAATGCGTACGGGCTGCCATAGCCGGCGTCTTCGAGAAGCTGGCCCTCATCGCCACGTACCACCGGCGGCAGTTGGTAGAAGTCACCCACGAGCAGCATCTGCACGCCGCCGAACGGGCGTGAGCTTTTGCGCGCGATCTGCAGGTGGCTGTTCATCGCATCGAGCACGTCGGCGCGCAGCATCGAGACTTCGTCGATGATCAGCCGCGAGATCGCGCGCGCCGTGCGGGTGAAGAAGTAGTTTGGCTTCTCGGCATTGCCGATGAGCGGACGCGGCGGGAAGCCGAAGAATGAGTGCACGGTTTGGCCGCCGATGTTCATGGCGGCGAGGCCGGTGGGCGCCAGCAGCGCTTGTGGATAGCCGGGATTGCTCTCGACTAGGCTGCGGATGAAATGGCTCTTACCCGTGCCCGCGCGGCCAATCAGCATCACAACCGGCGTGCGGTCATTGATTGCGGTCAGCGCTTCAGCAACGGCGGGATCGGGGCGCGGCGCGGGAATCGACATGCGCTTTCTATATAGAGATGCTTCCGGCTGCGCTAAGCTAAGGCTGGAGGAGTAGGATGATGCGGCGGATTTTTGTGGCGGCGGCACTGGTCGCCTTAGCGTCATGCGCGGCGCATGAAGGCCCAGCGTCAAACCCGGCGTCGTCGAATGCTGCGTCGGAGCTTGATGAGCTGGCGGAGTCCGGGCGCGATATTGCGGAAGCGCAATGCGCGGGATGCCATGCGGTTGGCGAGTACGGTGCGAGCCCAAGTCCGAACGCGCCGGTGTTTCGCACCATATTCCAGCGCTATCAGGCGGATGTGCTGGAGCAGGAGCTGATCGAAGGCATCCGTGTATCGCACCCGATGCCGGAATTTCAGTTCAATCCGCAAGGCACGGATGCGCTGATCCAGTACCTGCGTTCAATTCAAGAAGATCCGCCCGCGCAGTAGCGCTCAGAGCGACCAGGGCAGGTGCGCGGAGAACGCCGCCGGCAGACCTTCGAACGTCAGCGACACATCCTCATTCGTAGCCGGAAGTTCCGGTGCGATGAAGCTGCGGCGCGGCTGCACGCGTGGCGCGCGCGCCTGATGACCTTGCGCCACAGCGAAGCGGGTCCATGAAGCCGGTGTGGCGGGCGCTGCGGCCATGATTGTTTTTTCCGGCTCATCCTTCGGGACGACCAGCACCGGCACGCGCGGCGCGACGAGAATGGTTTCGTCTGTCAATCCGGCGATGGCCGCGAACTCTTCGGCGCCGATCATCTGCGGCACGCGGCCGGTGATGCGGAGCTTCATGTCGAGTTCGTAGGTCGAGCCCGACGGCTCGATCACGCGGAGCTTCACGGAATGAATGGCGTTGCGTTCGGCTTGCAGGAGCGATTCATCCGCAAGCGTCACAATACCGATGTCGCGATCGACGGCGAAGCGGCCGTTGGCGTCATCCAAGAGATAGAAGCCCGGCGCAGGCAGATCCGGCGCGGCGGCGGAGGCGGCAAGCATCTCATCGCGCGGCGCCACATGCGCCATGGCGCTCTCGATCGCCTCACGCGCTGGCGTGTTTGCGGGATCGACCTCAATCGAGTCGAATTTCTGAGAAAAGGGGTCGAGTGGCGGAACCATGATCCCGCCACTCTGCCCGCTTATGCCTAATGGGCCGTGAAACGCGCGTTTGCGTTGCGTTTACGCTTGCTGCTCGCCCCAGCCGATGGCGGCCTTAACTTCGAGGAATTCTTCCAAGCCGAAGTGACCGCCTTCGCGGCCGAGGCCGGATTGCTTGTAGCCGCCAAACGGCGTGCCGAGGCCGCCTTGGGCGCCGTTGATGTGAACGTTGCCGGCGCGGAGCTTGCGCGCGACCTTGCGCGCTCTTTCTTCGGAGCCTTGGACGTAAGCGGCGAGACCGTACGGCGTGTCGTTGGCGATTTTAATCGCCTCGTCTTCGCTCTCGTATGGAATCACCACCAGTACCGGGCCGAATATTTCTTCGCGCGCGATGGTCATGTTGTTGTTCACGTCGGCAAACACGGTTGGCTTCACATAATAGCCGCGGTTGAAGCCTTCCGGGCGGCCAACGCCGCCGGCGGCGAGGCGCGCGCCCTCGTCAATGCCCTTCTGGATGAGCCCTTGCACCTTTTGGAATTGGTTGGCGTTGGCGAGTGGCCCGATCGCGCCTTTCTCGGCGTTGTCCGGCGCTTGCACCTTGATCGCGTTTGCGGTGGCGGCAGCGATCTGCACCACTTCTTCGTACTTGGCCTTCGGCGCCAGCATGCGCGACGGCGCGTTGCACGATTGGCCAGTATTCATGGCCATGTGCATCATGCCGCGTGTGACGGCTTTCTGCAGGTCAGCATCGTCCAGAATGATGTTTGGGCTCTTGCCGCCTAGTTCGAGCGCCACCTTCTTAATGCCTTTGGCCGCGTTCTCCATCACCGAGGTGCCGGCGCGGGTTGAACCGGTGAAGCTCACCATGTCGATGTCCGGATGGGAGGAGAGGGCGATGCCGACGCCGGGGCCATCCCCATTGACGAGGTTGAACACGCCAGGCGGCACGCCGGCTTCGTCAAGGATTTCCGCGAAGACGATGGCGTTGAGCGGCGCAAGCTCGGAGGGCTTCAGCACCATGGTGCAGCCGGCTGCGAGCGCGGGGCCAACTTTGGCGCAGATCTGGTTTTGCGGCCAATTCCAAGGCGTGATCATGCCGATAACGCCGATCGGTTCTTTGATGATGCGGCGGCCGTTGCCGTAATCGCTTTCGAACGTGAAGTCGTCGAGCTGCTTGCGCGCGTCGATCAGGTAGCCAAGGCCGGCCGGCGCTTGCGCGGCTTGCGCCAGCGGCATCGGGGCGCCCATTTCGGAAGAGATGGTCTCGGCCATGTCGCCCAGGCGGCGCTGATAGATGGCGATGATCTTGTCGAGGATTGCTTTGCGCTCATCGATCGTGGTCTGCGACCAGGTTTCGAACGCCTTCTTCGCGGCGGCGACGGCTTTATCGACATCAGCCGACGAGCCCAGCGAGATGCGGCCGACCGGTTCCTCGTTGGCGGGATTGATCACGTCATGCGCGCGCGGCTTTGCCGGGGCGACCCATTTGCCGTCGATGTAGAAGTTCAGCTGTTCGCGCATGGGCAGGCTCCAGGTGTCAGGTATCGGGTGTTAGAAACGCCTAACAGATATAGGAAGCGGCGGCGAGTTCGCGCGACGGCATCTGGAGCTGACACCTGACACCTGACAACCGCCCCCTGAGAACCTTCGGCCGGATCAAAGCGCGGACACTGAAGCCGCGCCAAGCCGGGCTGATGGAGAGTTTGCTGCCGCATCTGGCTGTGCCGGAGGAGGGGCCGATCGATGTCGATGCGCTATTTCTCCCCTCCCCGCGAGGGGAGGGGGCAGGGGGTGGGGCGAACCTCCTTGCATCGAGTCTCACCCCACCCCCCGCCCCCCTCCTCTCGAGAGGAGGGGGAGTAGCGTTGGAAATCGGCTTCGGCGGCGGCGAGCATCTTGTTGCCCAAGCAACGGCGCATCCGGACACGCGCTTCATCGGCGTTGAGCCGTTCCTAAACGGCGTCGCCTCGTGCTTGCGGCACATTGAGAAGTCCAACGCGCAGAACATCCGGCTGCACAATGGCGATGCGCGCGATGTCATCGCGCGGCTGCCGGATGGCTCACTGGATCTGGTCTACATCCTGTTTCCAGATCCATGGCCCAAGACGCGTCACCACAAGCGCCGTCTGATCCAGCCAGAGTTTCTGGATGACCTGGCACGGGTTATGAAGCCGGGCGCGGAGCTGCGCTTCGCGACAGACTGGGCAAACTACGCGGCTTGGACTTTGGAGCATCTCACTCGTCACCCGCACTTTAGCTGGCTCGCTGAACGCGCCATCGATTGGCGCTTGCCTTGGCTTGGACATGTCACCACGCGCTACGAAGCCAAAGAGTTGGGCGACTGCGCACCCGTCTGGCTACGCTCGGTAAGAACCTAACACTTGTATGTGTAGTGGCTATTCTAGTGGCGGGCATTCTGCTGATGCGCCATCAATTTGCCGAGGGCGGGGCGACGATGACGCAAGACGCGTTAGCGGAACTGTATTTTCGGGGGGACCGCGCAGCGGCCCGCTGTCTCTTTGAATTTGTCGACGACGAAGTCGCATTGCATGTGCCGGGTGGTGCGCAGCGAAACCGGCTGACGACGATTGATTGGTGGCCCTATATAGCCACGCTGCTCGACAATCATGACATCGGAGGCTTCGAGTTCGATGTCATTCAAAAGGGTACGGCGAACCATACCCGCGCCTTCATTGATGCAAAGACGAATGCATCGCTCCCAGCCATCTCTGCCGCGTTGAGCCAAGGTGCGACTTTGCGCATCTTTGGCGTCAGCCGGTTCGAACCCAATTGCGCGCAGCAATTACGGTTGCTCCGCGAGGTACTGAGGCGCGAAGCGTTCGTGAACCTCTATATCACCCCGGCGCAATGTCCGGGGCTGAAGCTGCACTACGACCTTGAAGACTCCATCGCCGTCCAGGTTAAGGGCGAAAAGGTCTGGAAGCTCTTCGGTCAGGCGAATCCGCGCTATCCGCGCGAGTTGGCGCCTTTCACGTCGCAAACAGAACCTAAGCAGATCGTGCACATGCGTGCGGGCGACGTGCTGTTTGTGCCGTCTGGCGTGGTGCATACGGTCGAGACGCGCGATAGCATCTCTCAGCATTTGACCTTCGGAATTCATGTGTCCCGGACAGCCACAACGCTGAGCGCGTTATTGGATGAATTCACGGTGAGTGAGGAAGCATTACGTCGGCCGCTGCGCTCTGACGAGACCGTGTCAGACGAGCAGCTCGCGAGCTGGGCGGGGCGCTTCCAGGAATGGTTAGCCCGTCGCTGATGCCGTCAGCCTGGTAGAAGTAGGGGCTTGGCGTAGAGCCAAAGACCCGCTATATCCCCATCCAACACATCGCTGATGCCCTCGATGAGGGTTCAGCGGCGGGGCCACAAGCTCCGCCGCTTTTTGTTTACCTCGGGAGCCGCCACTGCGCGCGACGAACCCTGTTGAAGAGCGCGTGATTGCGCTGATCGAGCCGACGGCCGCTGGCCTTGGTTACCGGATCGTGCGCGTGCGTCTCTCCGGTAATCGCCGCAAGCGCCTGCAGATCATGGCCGAGCGCGTCAGCGACGGCCAAATGGGCATCGACGATTGCAGCAAACTCTCGCGCGCACTCGGCCCCGTCTTCGATCTCGAGGACCCGGTGCAGGGGGAGTACGACTTAGAAATCAGCTCGCCCGGCATCGATCGGCCCCTGATGCGTATTGAGGATTTCGAGCGTTTCGTCGGCTTCGACGCCAAACTCGAAACCGCCGTGCCGGTCAACAACCAGCGCCGCTGGAAGGGTGTGATCCAAGCTGTTGACGGTGACGACATCACGCTCGCGACCGAACACGGCGAAGCAAAACTGAAGTTTTCGGCGTTGTCGGACGCGCGCCTGGTGCTGACCGACAAGCTGATCGAAGACGATTTGAGACGCGCCAAGGCGGCCGAAGCCGCAGGTGTTGAAGTGGAAGAGGAATGAACAATTCCCCTCCCCATGAGAGGAGGGGTTAGGGGCGGGGTGAACCTCGTCCTCAAAAGGTCGGCGATGCACCGTTCGCGCTGGGATTGGCGAGGTTGGCGCATCACCCCACCCCCAACCCCCTCCTCTCAAGAGGAGGGGGCTCGAAGAGAGGAAGAAGTATGAGCACCGGCATTTCAGCAAACCGGCTGGAAATTCTGCAGATCGCCGACGCGGTCGCGCGCGAAAAGTCAATCGATAAGGAGATTGTCATCCAGGCGATGGAGCACGCGCTGCAGAAGGCCGCGCGCTCACGCTACGGCGCCGAGCACGATATCCGCGCCACCATCGACCCGAAGACCGGTGAGATGGAGCTGAAGCGCGTAATGACGGTGGTGGACGATAGCGTTCTCGATCCGGAAACCCGTCCGTTCAATCCGTCGACTGACATCATGCTCGATGTGGCGCTGAAGTCGGACAAGGAAGCGGTGCTCGGCAAGGAGTATGTCGAGTTGCTGCCGCCGATCGAATTCGGCCGCGTCGCCGCGCAAACGGCTAAGCAAGTGATCAATCACGAAGTTCGCGAAGCTGAGCGCGAGCGCCAGTACGGTGAGTACAAAGATCGCATCGGCGAGATCATCAACGGTGTTGTGAAGCGCGTTGAATTTTACAACGTCATCGTCGATCTCGGCCGCGCCGAGGGCGTGATCCGCAAGTCAGAGAGCATTCCGCGCGAAAACCTCCGCGTCGGCGATCGCACCCGCGCTTACGTCTATGACGTGCGCCGTGAAACCAAGGGCCCGCAGATTTTCCTGTCGCGCGCCAAGCCGGAATTCATGGCGCGGCTGTTCGCGCAGGAAGTACCGGAAGTTTATGAAGGCGTGATCGAGATCAAAGCCGCCGCCCGTGACCCGGGTTCGCGCGCCAAGATTGCGGTGATTTCGCACGACAGCTCAATCGATCCGGTCGGCGCGTGCGTCGGTATGCGCGGCGCGCGCGTGCAGGCGGTTGTCGGCGAATTGCAGGGCGAGAAGATCGACATCATTCCGTGGTCGCCCGATCCGGCAACGTTCATCGTCAACGCGTTGCAACCGGCGGAAGTCTCCAAGGTCGTGCTCGATCCGGAAGAGGCGCGCGTCGAAGTGGTTGTTGGCGAATCGCAGCTTTCGCTGGCCATTGGTCGCCGTGGCCAGAACGTGCGCCTCGCTTCGCAGCTCACAGGCTGGTCGATCGACATTCTGACGGAAGCCGAAGAATCCGAGCGGCGCCAGAAGGAATTTGCTGCGCGCACCGAGCTTTTCATCAAGGCGCTGGAAGTGGACGAAATGTTCGCTCAGCTGCTGGCGTCGGAGGGCTTCGAGACGGTCGAGGAAATCGCTTATGTCGACTCTATCGAGCTGGCTTCGATCGAGGGCTTGAACGACGAGATCGCGGAAGAGCTCCAGGCGCGCGCGCAAGACTATCTCGAAAAGCTTGCCGCCGAACTCGAAGCCAAGCGTATTGAGCTTGGCGTTGAGGACTCGCTGAAGGACGTCCCCGGCCTCACGGGTCCCATGCTCGTCACCTTGGGCGAGAAGGGCGTGAAGACGCTCGAGGATTTTGCCGGCCTGGTTGGCGACGACATCCGCGGCTATTTCGAAACCAAGAACGGCGAGCGCGTGCGCGAACCGGGCGTGCTCGAAGATTATCAGCTGACAGCTGAGCAGGCGGACGCGCTCGTACTGAACGCGCGCATCGCCGCTGGCTGGATCGAAGCGCCGCCGGAGCCGGAGCCCGAACCTGAAGCCGAAGGAGACGCCGACGATGTCGCCAGCGTCTTCCCAGATAGAGGCTAAGGGGCCGCGCCGCGAACGCGAGCGGCGCTGCATAGTCAGTGGTGATCACGACAGTGGCGCAAACCTGATCCGGTTCGCGCTGGCGCCCGATGGCGTCGTGACGCCGGATGTCGCAGCGAAGCTGCCGGGGCGGGGCGCGTGGGTGCGCGCCGACCGCGCCACGATAGAGCTGGCGGTCAAGAAGGGCGCCTTTGCGCGCGCCTTCAAGACGCAGGTCCAGGTTCCCGAAGGCGTGGCGAACACGGTGGAAACGCTGTTGTCACGCCGCTGTCTCGATCAGCTCGGTATGGCCCAGCGCGCTGGCGCGATTGCTGTCGGTGCAACGCAAGTCGACGCCGCGATTCGCTCTAAGCCGCCTTTTTTGCTGATCGAAGCCGAAGATGGCGCCGAAGAGGGTCGCGAAAAGCTGATGAGCCTCCATATAGGGCTCTGGGGCCGGCCGCCTGCGGCCGTTGGGTGCTTCAGCTCTTCGGATTTGGGCGTGGCCTTGGGGCGGGAACGTGTGATACACGCTTGCCTGCTTCAAGAGCGCTTGGCTTCGGTTTGGGCGGCTGAAATTGGCCGCCTTTCGGGTTTCCGTCCCATCGTTCCGACCTCTTGGCCCACACCCTGGCGCTCTATTGGTCTGGGACTGGGCGGCGCGGACGCTGGACCTTCAATGGACCAGAGCCGCGGCGGGCAAGAAGACGTTTGAGAATACCGCGCGTGAAGATGAATTTAGGATCGGCAACACCACTGCATGTCTGACGGCAACGAACAAAAAGACACTCCTTCCGGCCGCAAGCCGCTGACGCTGTCGGGGCGCACCACCGCCGCCGGCACGGTGCGTCAGAGCTTTAGCCATGGCCGCACCAAGCAAGTCGCCGTTGAGGTGCGTGAGAAGCGCTCGATCAACCGGCCGGGCGCTTCGCCCACTGCGCCTGGGGCGCCCGGCCCTGGCGTGCCGCCTCCGATCAAGGCGCGCGCCGTCCCCGCGCCGGAACCGCTCCAGCCCGCACCGAAGGCCCCGACTCCTCCTGGCGCGATCAGCGATGAAGAAGCGCGGCGCCGCCAAGAGGCCGTGAACCGCGCCATGGCGGATCGCCAAGCGCGCGAAGAGAAGTTGCGCGCTGAGGAAGATCAACGCCGTGCGCTTGACGACGCCCAGCGCCGCAAAGCCGCCGAGCTTGCCGCTATCGAAGCGGAAGCCGAGGCGCGCCGCCGCGCCGAGCAGGCACAACAAGAACTCGAACAAGCCGCCGCCGAGCGCGCGGCTGCGCGCGCCGCCGCGCAATCCGCGCAGCAACAAGGCGCCGCCGCCGCCGCTGGCCCGTCGCTGCTCGATGAGCTCGGCGGCCGGGTGAAGTCGGCGCGCAAGCCGGCGCCGGTGGCGCCGGTCAAGCCCGCCAAGAAGGGCGAGCCGAAGCGCCGCGAAGGCAAGCTCACGCTCGACATGGTCGAGCGCGAAGTGGCGGGCGATGACGACCGCGTCCGTTCGCTTGCAGCCTATCGCCGTGCGCAGCAGAAGGAAAAAGAGCGCCGGGCCAAACTTATGGGCGGCGGCGAGCGCGATCAGATCAAGCGCGAAGTCACCATCCCGGAAACCATCACGGTTCAGGAACTTTCCAATCGCATGGCTGTCCGCGTGGCCGACATCATCAAGTACATGATGCGCCAAGGCCAGATGCTGAAGCAGAGCGATGAACTCGACGCCGATACGGCCGAGCTGATCGCGACGGAATTCGGCCACAGCGTGAAGCGGGTTGCGGAATCCGACGTCGAAGAGGGTCTCTCCGGCGAAGTCGATACTGACGAGAATTTGCAGCCGCGTCCTCCGGTCGTGACCGTCATGGGTCACGTCGATCACGGCAAGACCTCGCTGCTCGATGCGTTGCGCGAGACAGACGTCGTCTCCGGCGAGCATGGCGGCATCACCCAGCACATAGGCGCCTATCAGGTGCGGGTGAGGGACGGCCAGCGGGTCACCTTCCTGGATACGCCCGGCCACGCCGCTTTCAGCGCCATGCGCGCCCGCGGCGCCCGGGTCACCGATATTGTCGTGCTCGTGGTCGCAGCCGATGACGGCGTCATGCCGCAAACGGTTGAAGCCATTCATCACGCGCGCGCTTCCGGCGCGCCGATTATCGTGGCGATCAACAAGATCGATAAGCCCGAAGCGAACCCAACACGCGCGCTGACCGATCTCCTGCAGCACGAAATCATTACCGAAGCGCACGGCGGCGATACGCTTGCGGTCGAAGTGTCGGCGCTAAAGAAGACCGGCCTCGACAAATTGGTCGAGACGATCCTGTTGCAAGCCGAAGTCATGGACTTGAAGGCGAATCCGGATCGCGCGGCGGAAGCCACGGTTATCGAGTCAAAGCTCGATAAGGGCCGCGGCACTGTCGCGACGGTTCTCGTCCAGAAGGGTACACTGAAGCGTGGCGACATCGTCGTTGTCGGCGCTCAAATTGGCCGCGTTCGCGCCATCACCAACGAACGTGGCCAGCAGCTGCAAAGCGCGGGCCCGTCCGAGCCGGTCGAGATCATGGGCCTCGAAGGCGTGCCGGAGCCCGGCGATGTGCTGAACGTCGTCGAGAACGAAAACCGCGCCCGTGAAGTCGCGAACTATCGCGCGCGCGCCAAGAAACAGAAGGCATCAGGCGGTCCGTCGCGCACCGGCACTTCGCTTGAGAGCATGATGGCGAAGTTCAAGGATTCGACGGCGAAGGAGCTGCCGATCTTGATCAAGGCCGACGTGCAAGGCTCGGCCGAAGCGATCGTTGGCTCGCTCGAAAAGCTCGCGCATGAAGAGGTGCGCGCGCGGGTGGTTCTTTCCGGCGTCGGCGCCATCAACGAGTCGGACGTTCAACTCGCCAAGGGTTCGGGCGCGCCGATCATCGGCTTTAACGTTCGTGCTTCGAAAGAGGCGCGTGACCTGGCCGAGCGCGAAGGCGTCGAAATCCGCTACTACAACATCATCTACGACCTGATCGACGACATCAAAGGCGTCATGTCGGGCATGCTCGCGCCGCTTACGCGCGAAACCTTCCTCGGCAATGCCGAGATCCTGGAAGTGTTCAACATCTCCAAGGTCGGCAAGGTCGCTGGCGTGAAGGTCACCGAGGGCGTCGTCCGCAAGGGCGCCAAAGTCCGTATCCTGCGAGATGACATCGTCATTCAGGAAATGGGGACGCTCACCACCTTGAAGCGCTTCAAGGAAGAGGTCGACCAGGTGCAGATGGGTCAGGAATGCGGCATGAGCTTCGGCCAGTTCCAGGACATCAAGCAAGGCGATGTCATCGAGTGCTTCAACGTCGAAGTGGTGCAGCGCTCGCTCTGAGGCGTGACATGCGGAAGATTATCCTGACAGCTCTCGCTGCATTGGCCTTCGGCGTGAGCGCCTGCGATCGCGATCGAAGCGCCTCAACAGTGCCGGGCGAACGCCCTGAGACTATCGTCGAAGCGGAAACCCGCGTCGATACGGTGCCGCAGGAAGAGCCGGCGATCGCGCGCTCGCAATGGCGTGCGGCCAACGAGGATGCGCGCGCGGTCACCGGCAATCTGCGCGTCAGCTTGCAGGCGCGGCGCGGGGGGCCGCTCGTGTTCGCGTTCGCGACCGGCGTGACCGTAACTGCGCAACCCTACAATGTCGTGCCGGCGGATTCGCGCTCCGGCGTTGGCGGACAAAGTTTCGCGGCGGTGCTGGGCGGCGATCCGCGGGTTCAGGTCTATCTCTATCGCGTGATCTCCGAGAACGTGACGCCGAGCGCGCCGCGCGGCGGCCTTTGTGGCGAAGCCGTTTCGCGCTATCTGGCTGTCAGCGAGTTCGTCGATGGCGCCGGGCGCTGGGTGTTCAAAATCGCGGCCTTTAGTGGCGATGCTCAGCCGCCATCGAGCTCCGATCCGCAACTCTGCAACGCCTACGCGTACACGGCGCAGTAAAATGAAACGCAGGCCTCGCGGCGGACATGAGGGGCGCGGCCCCTCGCAGCGCCAGTTGCGCGCCGCTGAACTCGTGCGCCATGCGCTGGTCGACATCGTGCAGCGCGAAGAACTACGCGATCCCGCGTTGAAGGGTGCTTACATTACCATCGGTGAAGTCCGCGCATCGCCGGATTTGAAGCACATGACGGCGTTCGTCTCCTCGCTCGGACCAGGCAATCCGCATGAGATCGCCGATGGTCTGACCCGCGTCGCGTCGTTCTTGCGCGGCAGGCTCGCGCGCAGCATCGATCTCAAGTTCACGCCCGAGCTGCATTTTCAGCCTGACGTCTCCTACGACGAAGCCCGCCACATCGACGAGCTGCTCGCCAGCCCTGAAGTCGCGCGCGATCTCCATCACGACGACGATGAGGAGAAGCGTTGATGGGCCGCCGCAAGAAGGGCGATGACGTTTCCGGATGGGTCGTGCTTGATAAGCCTGACGACATGACGTCGACGCATGCCGTCTCCGCTGTTCGCCGAATTTTCAACGCCCAAAAGGCGGGCCACGCCGGCACGCTCGATCCGCTAGCGTCAGGCATCCTGCCGATTGCGCTCGGCGAGGCGACGAAGACAGTCCCTTGGCTGATGGAGGCCCGGAAGACCTACCTCTTCACCATCAAATGGGGCGTCTCGACCGACACGCAGGACCGCGAAGGCAAGTCGATCGCCGAGAGCGACGTTCGCCCGACGCCCGAGGCCATCCGCGCCGCGCTGCCAGCCTTCATTGGCGAGATCGAGCAGATCCCGCCCCAATTCAGCGCCGTGAAGGTCGATGGCGAGCGCGCCTATGACCTCGCCCGCGCCGGCGAGGCGGTCGAGCTCGAGCCCCGAAAAGTCACCGTTTACGAAGCCGAGCTGGTTGGAACCGAAGGCGATGACCTCGCCACCTTCCAGTTCAGGTCAGGCAAAGGCTTCTACATCCGCGCCTTGGTCCGTGATCTGGCGGCAAAACTTGGCGCGGAGGGCCATGTCTGGCGGCTTCGCCGCACGGCAGTCGGCCCCTTTACCGAGGCTGAAAGCGTCACACTGGACGAATTGCAGCTTTTGGGTCAGAAGGGCGCCGCGTCAGAACGCCTGAAGCCCGTTGAGACCGCGCTGGACGACATCCCGGCACTGGCCATCAACGGCGAGGACGCGTTCAAGCTCAGACAGGGACGGCCCATCGTCCTCCTCCCGCATGTGGTGGAGACGCTGAAGCCGCAGTTTCGAGATCGCTTTATTGGCGGTGTCGACGCGTCCCGAGCGGCTGTCGCTCTCTATGAGGGCAAGGCTGTTGCGCTGGGTGACGTGCGAGCCGGGCGCTTTGAGCCCAGCCGCGTGTTCAACATCGCAGATTAAAAGGAGTACCGATGTCGGTGACCGCAGAGCGCAAAGCCGCGCTCATTAAAGACAACGCGAAGAGCAAGGGCGACACTGGTTCGCCGGAAGTTCAAGTTGCGATCCTCTCCGAGCGCATCGCCAACCTGACCGAGCACTTCAAGACCCACAAGAAAGACAACCACTCGCGCCAAGGCCTTCTGAAGATGGTCAGTCAGCGCCGCCGGTTGCTCGACTATCTGAAAAACCGCGATGTCGCCCGCTACCAGGCGATCATCGAAAAGCTGGGTCTGCGCCGCTAAGGCGCAAATTCTCCCCCTCCTCTCGAGAGGAGGGGGCCGGGGGGCGGGGTGAACCTCCTCCGGCGATAAGTTCGCGCAAGCTCGCGCGCTCAAATCCGAAACGTCGAGTTTCACCCCACCCCTAGCCCCTCCTCTCAAGAGGAGGGGAACGACGAAGCGCAACGGAATCCGCCGTTGCGATGTACGCACACGACGCAAGGCACCGGCCTCGGCGTCTGGAGTTAGATGTATGTTTGATGTGAAATCCGTTTCCCTCGATTGGGCAGGGCGCAAGCTCACGCTTGAAACCGGCAAGATCGCGCGCCAAGCTGACGGCGCCGTCTATGCGACCTGGGGCGAGACCGCTCTGCTGGCCACTGTCGTGTATGCGAAGGAAGCGAAGCCCGGTCAGGACTTCTTCCCGCTGACCGTGAACTACCAAGAAAAGTACTTCGCCTCGGGCCGCATTCCTGGCGGATTCTTCAAGCGCGAAGGCCGCCCGACTGAACGCGAAACGCTGCTGTCGCGCCTGATCGACCGCCCGATCCGTCCGCTGTTCGTCGATGGCTTCAAGAACGAAGTCCAAGTCATCATCACGGTGCTGAGCTGGGACAACGAAAACGAATCCGACCTGCTGGCGATGGTTGCGGCGTCCGCCGCGCTGACGATCTCCGGCGTGCCGTTCATGGGCCCGATCGCCGCTTCGCGCGTGGGCTGGATCGACGGCAAGGCCGTCCTGAACCCGACGATCGAGCAGATGAAGACATCGGACCTCGATCTCGTCGTCGCCGGCACCGCCAACGCGATCATGATGGTCGAGTCGGAGGTGAAGGAACTCTCAGAAGCGCAAATGCTCGAGTCGCTGGCGCTCGCTCACAAGGGCATGCAGCCGGTGATCGATGCAATCATCGATCTGGCTGAAAAGGCCGGCAAAGAGCCGTTCGAGTTCACGCCGCCGGACAATTCGGCGCTCAAAGCCAAGATCCAGGAACTGGTCGGGACCGATCTCGCCGCCGCCTACAAGATCACGGTGAAGGCAGAGCGTTACGGCAAGGTCGGTGAACTGCGTGAGAAAGTGAAAGCCGCGCTCGCAAAGACTGACGCCAATCCCGATGGCTACGACGCCAACGTGATCAAGGAAGTGTTCAAGGAGGTCGAGAGCGACGTCGTTCGCAGCCGGATCGTCAAGGAGAAGGGCCGTATCGACGGCCGTCCGGTCGATAAGGTTCGTCCGATCGTTTGTGAAGTCGGCATCCTGCCGCGCACGCACGGCTCGGCGCTGTTCACCCGCGGCGAAACGCAGTCGATCGTGGTCGCCACACTCGGCACCGCCGAAGACGAGCAATTCATCGACGCGCTCTCTGGCACGACCAAAGAGCGCTTCATGCTCCACTACAACTTCCCGCCCTACAGCGTCGGTGAAACCGGCCGGATGGGCGGCGCTGGCCGCCGCGAAATTGGCCACGGCAAGTTGGCGTGGCGCGCCATGAAGGCGGTTCTGCCGTCAGCCGAGCAATTCCCGTACACGGTGCGCCTCGTTTCCGAGATCACCGAGTCGAACGGCTCATCATCGATGGCCACGGTTTGCGGTTCGTCGCTGGCGTTGATGGATGCGGGCGTGCCGATTTCGGCGCCGGTCGCCGGTGTCGCCATGGGCCTCATCCTCGAGGATTACGGCTTCGAAGTTCTGACCGACATCCTGGGTGACGAAGATCACCTCGGCGACATGGACTTTAAGGTCGCCGGCACCGCCAATGGCATCACCTCGCTCCAGATGGACATCAAGGTGGCCGGCATCACGCAAGAGATCATGCAAGTGGCGCTCGATCGTGCTCACGCCGCGCGCCTGCACATTCTCGGCG
Source organism: Hyphomonadaceae bacterium (assembly GCA_050184605.1). Lineage (GTDB taxonomy): Bacteria > Pseudomonadota > Alphaproteobacteria > Caulobacterales > Aquidulcibacteraceae > Vitreimonas. Next base: position 152,342 of record JBFXAE010000002.1, read on the forward strand.
AGATGAACAAGGCGATGGACGCCCCGCGCGGCGAAGTCGGCAAGAACGCGCCGCGCATCGAGCAGATCAAGATTCCGGTCGATAAGATCCGTGATGTGATCGGCACCGGCGGCAAGGTCATCCGCGAAATCGTTGAGAAGACTGGCGCGAAGGTGAACGTCGAAGACGACGGCACGGTGAAGGTGGCTTCCGCCAACGCCGACTCGATTGAAGCGGCGATCAAGTGGATCAAGTCGCTGACGTCTGAACCGGAAGTCGGCCAGATCTACGAAGGCAAGGTCGTGAAGGTGATGGAATTCGGCGCCTTCGTGAACTTTTTCGGCGCCAAGGACGGCCTCGTTCACGTTTCCCAACTGGCGCGCGAGCGCGTTGAGAAGCCGGGCGACGTCGTGAAGGAAGGCGACACCGTTAAGGTGAAGCTCCTCGGCTTCGACGATCGCGGCAAGGTTCGCCTCTCGATGAAGGTTGTCGACCAAGCCACCGGCGCCGACCTCAGCGCTGAGCTCGGCGACGAGGCGAAGGACGAAGGTCCGCGCCGTGAGCGCAGCGACCGTGGCGATCGCGGCCCGCGCCGCGGCGGCGGCGGTCGTGACCGCGGCGACCGCCCGCGCCGCGAGACCGCTGAGGACTAAGTCCTAGGCTGGATAGAAAACGGAAAGCCCGCTTCGCAAGAGGCGGGCTTTTTGCTTAGGTGACGCCATGGGGCTGCGGACTATTGCACGTCTGTACGATCGTTCGGAAGCGCTGGTCATGAGCAGCTGCATTGAGGCTGCTGGCATCCCGCACTGGGTGTTTGGCGCGGAGATGATCAACATCAATCCGTTCCATGAGATAGCCTACGACGGCTACAAGATCACGGTTTGCGATGATGACGTTGAGGGCGCGCTTGCGGTCCTAGACGAGGCCCGCAGTAATCCATTGCTCGAGGGAGAGCGCCTGTCGAAACAGCACGTCATCGTGCCGCATCTACTCCTGACGTTCCTGCTTGGCTGGTTCTGGGTTTGGGCGGTTCCGGTGCGGCTTTATCGTTGGCGCGAGGTTTAGCGCGCTGCGTAGCCGGCTGGCGTGAAATCCGCTTGCGTCTAAGGTTGGCTCATGTCCGATCTTGTGCTCATCGCCAGCTTCGCTTCGCGCCCGGAAGCTACAGTCGCGCAATCGCTCCTGCGCAGCGCGGGCATCGAGACATTGATGCCAGAGTTCAACGCGCTGCTGGCAGACTACGATCCGTCCATGATGGAACACGGCTGGCGTCTGTTGGCGCACAAGGACGATGCGGAGGAGGCGCGGGGGATCCTGCGCGAGGCGCAGACCGAACCTTAAGTCCGTGGCGGTTCATCTGGCGGGTCTTTGCCGTTCGACGCGTTGGTGGCCACGCCGAGGCCGGCCCCCATCGCGACGCCGATGGCAATTCCGATCCCGATGTTGTTAAGCGCCGCGCCGATGCCAGCGCCTATCGCGATACCGATTGCAGTCCAGAGCACGAAATTCATGCTTTCGAACTTAGTTCGGCTCTCGCCGGTGACGAGGCCCATGCGGCGAGTAGCGCCGGAACAATGACGAGCCACACATCGACGCCCACATTCCCCGTTCGCTCGGCGACGACATCCATGACATGGATGATCGCGTGCCCGCACATAAACGCCGCGCCCGCCACAGCCGCCGGCCAGTAACGTGGCCGCCACGCGCGTGCGATGAGCGCCAGGCTGGCGACCAGATAAGCCACGCCAATATCCATGACGAAGTGCGGATTGAACGGGCCCGTATGCGCGAGCCCTGGCACGCTGTCATACCAAAGCGGGGGCGCTGCCAGCATGAAGACGCCGTTCGCGGCGCCACCGATGCCGAGTAGCGCGGCGAGAACGCGTTTGAGTGGGGCGAGCTGCATCATACCGCCTTTCGAAACCAGAGCCTGTCCCAGGTGACGCCCGGCGCGTAGGGGGAGTCAAAACGCGCTGCGCTCACGATCTCAAGCCCGGAGCTTTGCGCGAGCTTTGTCGTCTCATCCGGGTCCACATCGAACATGCGCCGCCCTTCCGGTATCGGCCCATGCCGCAAGCTGATCATCAGCGAACCACCCGGACGCACCAAAGGCGCGACAGTGGCCATGATCGCCGCGCGCTCGCTGGCATCGAAGTGCATCCACACCGCGGACATCCATACAAGATCGAACGCTCGTCCGCGAACCGAGGTGAGATCCGGCAGACAGTCGTCGATCCATTCGATGTTCGGTTCAGGATGCAGTGCGATCGCGCCTTCGCGCATCTCCCGCGTCGGCTCGATGGCGGTCACGCGGTCACCGCGCCGCGTAAACCAAGCCGCGTCACGCCCGGTGCCCGCGCCGATATCGAGCACGTCAAGCGGCGGCGTCGCGATGAAATCGAGCACGGCGAAGTGCGCGCCCTCGAAGCCCATCCGTTCGTAACGCTCAAGCAAATCCGGGGCTTCGGCGCTATAGCCTTGCGTGCCCGGGATGCACGTCATTCGTTCGGATCACCCGTGCTCGGCACGCCGACGATGTGGAAGCCGGCGTCGACGTGGATCACTTCGCCGGTGGTCGAGCGGCCAAGATCGGAGAGCAGCCACAGCGCACAGCCGGCGATGCCTTCCATGCTGGTATCTTCCTTCATCACCGACCATTCGCGGCCGGTGCTGATGAGGCCGCGTCCACCTTGGATACCGGCGATGGCGAGTGTGCGCATGGCCCCGGCGCTGATCGCGTTGACGCGTTTGCCCTCGGGGCCAAGGTCACGCGCCATGTAGCGCGTGCACGCCTCAAGCGCCGCCTTCGCAACGCCCATGACGTTGTAGCTCGGCAGCACCCGTTCGGCGCCGAGATAGGTGAGCGTCAGCATCGAGCCGCCACGGTCCATCAGCTTCGCCGCGCGCTTGCCGGCAGCGACGAAGGAGAACGCCGAGATGTCCATCGAGCGGAGGAAATTCTCGCGGCTCGTGTTCTCGATGAACGAGCCCTTGAGCTCGTTCTTGTCGGAGAAGGCGATCGAGTGGACGAGGAAGTCGAGCTTGCCCCACGTCGTTTTCAGACGGTCGAACACGGCATCGAGATGCGCATCATTGGTCGCATCGCATTCGAGCACGATTTGAGAGCCGACGCTCTCGGCTAGCGGCCGGATACGCTTCTCCAGCGCCTCGCCCTGGTATGTGAAGGCGATCTCGGCGCCTTGCGCCGCGAGCTGTTGCGCGATGCCCCAGGCGATCGACTTGTCGTTTGCCACGCCCATGACGAGCCCGCGCTTGCCGCGCATCAGCTCACCCTTCGGAAACACCCACTCGTCGGCCATGGTTCAGAACTCCTGTTTGAAGGGAGCCAATAGCCTCTTTGCAGGCAAACCGGAACCCCGAAGAGGGTGCTGGCGCGCTGAAGTCAGGCCGCAACGCGTGTGAACGCCAGCGTCGCGTTGGTGCCGCCGAAGCCGAAAGAGTTGCTCAGCACGCAATTCAGTTCGCGGTCCTCGCGCTTGCGAAGGATGGGCAGGTCTTCGAACGCAGGATCGAGTTCTTCAATGTTGGCGCTTTCGCAGGCGAAGCCGTTGTTCAGCATCAGCAGTGAGTAGATCGCTTCCTGCACGCCGGCGGCGCCGAGCGAGTGGCCGCTCAGCGATTTGGTGCTGGAGATGAGCGGCGGCTTCGAGCCGAACACAGCCCGCACCGCTTCCATTTCCTTCACGTCGCCAACCGGCGTCGAAGTGCCGTGGGTGTTGAGGTAATCGACCGGCCGATCGAGATAGCGCATCGCCATTTGCATGCAGCGCACGGCGCCTTCGCCCGACGGGGCCACCATGTCGTGGCCATCGCTGGTCGCGCCATAGCCGGCGACTTCGCCGTAAATCTTCGCGCCGCGTTTTTTCGCGCGCTGATATTCTTCCAGCACCAGCACGCCGGCGCCGCCGGCGATGACGAAGCCGTCGCGGTTCTTATCGTAAGCGCGCGAGGCTTTGTGCGGCGTTTCGTTATACTTGGTGCTCATCGCGCCCATGGCGTCGAACAGCACCGAGAGCGTCCAATCCAGTTCTTCGCTGCCGCCGGCAAACATGATGTCTTGCTTGCCGTTCTGAATTTGCTCGTAGGCGTCGCCGATGCAGTGGGCGCTGGTCGCGCAGGCAGAGCTGATCGAATAATTGATGCCCTTGATCTCAAAGGGCGTCGCCAAAGTCGCGCTCGCCGTCGAGCTCATCGCTTTCGGCACCGCAAATGGCCCAACACGCTTTGCGCCTTTTTCGCGCGCGGTATCAGCGGCGGCGACGATCGCGCGCGCCGAGGGGCCGCCCGAGCCCATGATGATGCCGGTGCGCGGGTTGGAGACTTCTTCTGGCGTCAGGCCCGCATCCTGGATCGCCTGCTCCATGGCGATGAAGTTCCAGCCCGAGCCTTCGCCCATGAACCGCATGTTGCGCTTATCGACGACTTCTTCCGGCTTTACAGACGGTGCGCCGTGAACCTGTGAGCGCATGCCCTTGTCAGCGTATTCGGGCGCGGCGCTGATGCCGCTCTTGGCTTCACGCAGGCTTGCGAGCACTTCGTTCTGGTTGTTGCCGATGGACGAGACGATGCCCATGCCCGTGACGACGACGCGACGCATGCTTTCGCTCCCTTACGACTTCATCTGCGCTTCAAGCTGCTCCGGCGAGAACAGCCCTACCTTGAGATCCTTGGCCGTATAGATGGTGACGCCATCGGCCTTGGTGACCCCGTCCGCTACGATCATGTGCAGCTTACGTTGGATGACCCGCTTGGGATGAATTTCGTAGGTGACGAGCTTGGTGTGCGGCGTGATCTGGCCGCGGAACTCGACCTCGCCGACGCCAAGGGCGCGGCCTCGGCCCGGTGAGCCCGCCCAAGCCATGTAGAAGCCGGTCAATTGCCACATCGCGTCGAGGCCGAGGCAGCCCGGCATGACCGGATCGCCCTTGAAGTGGCACTCAAAGAACCAGCGCTCGGGCGTGATATCGTACTCGGCGATAAAGACACCCTTGCCGTGGTCGCCGCCCTCGGCCGTCATCTTGGTGATGCGGTCGAACATGAGCATCGGCGGCAGCGGCAGCTGCGCGTTTCCGGGGCCGTGAAGCCGGCCCTCGCCGGAGGCGATCAGGTCTTCGTAGGAATAAGACGAGGGGCGCTCGGCCATGCTTTGTCTCTGCCAAATAGGGGAAAATTCCCGCCCGGCTTACAGGCCGGGCAGGTCAGGGGCAAGGCAAGGACGATGGCTCAGCGGCGGCGAACGCTGCGCGGCGGGTCGGGAATCCGGGTCTCTGTCAGGACCCGCCAATCGCCAGCAGCGTCACGCCGCCAAACCACGACGTAACGGCCTTGCTGCGCTTCCGCGCCGGTGATGACCTGGACGTAGCGGCCGCTGGTCATGCCCATATCGCCGGAGCCCGAAACTTCGACACGATCGGGCTGCCAATAAATCGGCCCGGCATTGGCCGGCGGCGCGAGGCCTCGCGTGATTTCTTCAGTGCCGGTGAGCATCGCGCCCGGGCGGATCACCATGCCCTGCGGGTGCATGGCAGGCGCCAGTGCGCCGCCCAGACCTTCTGTCTGCGCGGTAGCCGAGAGCTGACGTTCCAGCTCCAGGAGCTGCTGCTCCGGCGGCGGCGTGAACACCGCCGGCGCGGTGTTGATGGTCGCCGTTGTGGCCGCGGGCGTTGTTCCGCTCTGCGCGAACGCATTCGGCATGGTCTCGCATGCGCCCAGCGCAAAAGCCGAAACTGCTACGAAAATCAAATGACGCACGGATTCCCCCTCCCGCCCACTCGAGTAGGGTTAAAGGGAAAGGCTTTGGGGAGCCGTGTCTACGCTTTTCGCGTCAGGGCCGAATTGCGCTGTCCAGGCCCGTGCATTCGCCGCCCCAGAGCGCGGAATTCTGCACCCAGCCAATGCGCCCACCGACGGCGACGCGCCGCCAATCGCCGTCACACGCGGTCACCGCGCCGATGACGCCGGGCATGAGATAGGCGACCACTTGTCCACCGGCGCGTGCGCTCCGGCGCAGCGTCGCTTGCTCGCGCACATAGACCGTGCGGCGCGCTTCGAGGTCTTCGCTCCGCATCCAGACTTCATCGCCGTCGGGATCGCGCACATGTTTCCAGCCTTCTCGCTCGGCCAACACCATCACTGGCAAGCCAGCACGCTGGTAAAGCCACGCAATCCGTTGGTCGGCGCCGGGGCCCTGACGGCCTTCCACGTCATCGCCGCGCAAGCTCATGTAGCGCGCCGGCGCCTCCGCTGTCGCGGAGTTCAATGAAAACAAGGCGGCTGCCGCGACAAACGCGGCAAGAATCCCACGGCGCATTGACCCAACTCTTGAACCTTCGCCTCCTGGCCATGCCGGGAGGGAAGGCGGATCATGCCGAGGCGCCGTGAAAGCGGGCTTAAGAATTAGATTAAACGCTGCCTTTACGCGCCTCGCTTGGAGCCCGGCGCGGCGTGGTTTATGGAAGCTGAATGTCGTCGAAGCAGCTCAAAGTCGTCGTGACCCGCCGTCTCCCGGATGCCGTGGAGACGCGGCTCAAGGAATTGTTCGACGCCGAGCTCAGCGTTGAGGACAAGCCCTTCACCGCCGAGGATCTGGCCGCCGCCGTGCAGCGCGCCGACGTGCTGGTTCCAACGGTCACCGATCGCATCGATAGCCGCATCCTATCGCGCGCAAGCGACAAGCTTCGCTTGATCGCGCAATTCGGCGCGGGTGTGGACAATATCGATGTCGCCACCGCCGTGCAGCGCGGCATCACCGTCACCAACACGCCGGGCGTCCTCACCGAAGACACCGCCGACATGACCATGGCGCTGATCCTCGCCGTGCCGCGCCGGATCGTCGAAGGCGTGAAGATCATCGAGCAGGACAAGTTCACCGGCTGGTCGCCGACCTGGATGATGGGCCGCCGCATCACCGGCAAGCGACTCGGCATTATCGGCATGGGCCGCATCGGCCAGGCCGTCGCGCGCCGCGCCAAGGCGTTCGGCCTGCAGATTCATTATCACAACCGCCGCAAGGTCGCCGCGCACATCGAAGCCGAACTTGACGCAACGTATTGGGATAGCCTCGATCAGATGCTGTCGCGCATGGACATCGTGTCGGTAAACTGCCCGCACACGCCTGCGACCTATCACTTGCTCTCGTCGCGCCGCCTCGCGCTGCTGAAACCGCACGCCTACATCGTCAACACCGCCCGCGGCGAGGTCATCGATGAAGGCTCGCTCGCGCGCATGTTGGAGAAGGGCGAACTCGCCGGCGCCGGTCTCGACGTTTTCGAGAACGAACCCGCCATCAATCCGAAGCTGAAGAAGCTCACCAATGTCGTGCTGTTGCCGCACATGGGCTCCGGCACCATCGAAGGCCGCATCGACATGGGCGAGAAGGTCATCATCAACATCAAGACCTTCGCCGACGGCCACAAACCGCCGGATCGCGTTATTCCGGCAATGCTCTAATATAGGCCCCGGCGCCTTCGCCGGCCTGCGTAAATGCTAGAAGGGCGGATCAACGCCCAACGCGCGCGCTCAGCCAAGTTGAGATGACACCCCACGCTGCGTCGCGATCGAGATCGTTGAGCAGTTCGTGGCGGCCTTCAGGGTAGAGCTCGAGCTTCTTATCCTTGGCGCCCACGGCTTCGATGAAACGCTTGCTGCCGTTCACGTCAGTCAGCGTATCTTTCTCGCCGTGCACAACCAGCACAGGCGCAGTCCAGCGCCCATACTGCGTCCACGCTTTCTCAGCGGCGGCGATCGCGGTAGCGCCCGACTTTGCCGGTATGCTCAGCCTACTGATCATCGGATCTTGGTTGTAGGCCTCGACCTCCGAATCAATCCGAGAAATCGCGCTTGCTTCTATCGCAGGCGTAAGCCGCAAACCCGGCGCCAGCGTCGCGAACACACCCGCGATCAGCCGCAGATGGGCGGGCGCTTCAATCAACAGCGCGGGCGCACTCAGCACGACGCCGGCGACATTGCCTGGCTCTCCGGCCACGCTCGCCGCAGTCACCAACCCGCCAAGCGAATGGCCAAACAGAAATATCGGCTTGCCGTTCGGCGCCAAGGCGCGCCGCGCGGCGCGGTGATCTTCCACGGTGCGGCCGATGTCAGCGACGCCGCGCGGGCCGGAAGAACGTCCATGCCCGCGCATATCGAACGCATAAACATCAAATCCAAGATCGTTCAGGCGCGGGACCAGCCCGTAATAGTGCTCGACATAACGCTCCGCGTACTCAGCGAAGCCGTGCGTCAGCAGCAAGTTCGCGCGCGGCTCCGCGGCGGGCCACGCGTAACCGCGCAGATCGCGGCCGAAATCCCAGGATTGTGCAACCGGCAGGCGCGGCTTGTCCGCCATCTTCTTCTCTCCGAACGCCGCGATCTTCTGCGCTTCGCCGGATCAATCAAGCGGGGACAGCTATGGCGTCGCCCTGGTTCGGCCAGGGTGACGCCACGCTGGGCTCTAGAATCGCGTCTGCAGCGTAAGCCGGAAGTTGCGTCCCGGCAGCGGCAGGTCATCTTTCAGGAACGAGCTGTGCACGCGGCCCAACTCATCCGTGAGATTTCGCCCATCGAGCCGGATTGTCCACGTCTCCGTCGGGCGCCAGGCGAGGCCGGCATTAATGAAGGTGTAGCCGTCGGTCTCGGTCTCGAACGCCGCTAGACGATCCTGCTTCGCCGTATCGACGGCTTCGACTCGCGCAAGCCAATGGTCATTCTCCGCTTCGAGGCCTAACGTCAGCGAACGCGGCGGGATGCGTGGCGGATGGCCGCCGCCCACGAACGACGCGCGCACGATATCGAGCGAGCCGTCGGCGGTGATCGCGAAGCCGTTGATCTCGCCCAGCTGCATGGCGGCCGAAATCTCGCCGCCGACGAACGTCGCGTCCTGCTGCACGAAGTTGAACACCGGCAGAATTTCGTCCGCATCCAAAGGCGCGCTCGCTTCGTCAGCTGCGAAGCCGCTGGTGTCGGTGTCCTCGTCCACCCACCACACATCGCCACGCTCAACCAGTGCGATGTAGTCGGAGAATTCGATGCCGTAGAGGTTCATTTCGAACCGCAGCGGCCCGCGTTGATAACGGGCCGAAGCCTCGAACGATGTCGCGATTTCCTGCTCAAGATTGGCATCGCCGACCTCGTAGTTCGCGGTGGCAAGGTGCGGGCCGTCAGAGAACAGCTCGATTGCCGTTGGCGCCCGCTCGACGCGCGCCAAGGTCGCGCCCACAAACCAGTTTTCAGCTGGACGCACGAACATGCCTAGCGAGCCGCTCACATTGTCGAACTCGCGCGAGCCGAATGTCACGTTGTCGATCTCACGGCGCTCAAAGCGGACACCGCCTTCGAGCCCCCACGAACCAAGGTCGTAGCGCTCGACCAGGAATACGCCGGAATCCTGCGTGTTCGTCGCGGTTATGAAGGCTTCGTCACCCTCTGCGGCGAAGTCGACATCGCTGAACTGCACGCCAAAGGCGCCGTCGTGGCGATCATTTCCGTGGTGCAGCTCGATGCGGCCTTCCCAACCTTCGCTGGTGAATTGCGTGCCCGGCGCGCCATCACCTTCGAATTCGGTGTGTTCATAGTCAGAGTGCTGGACGCCGTAATCGAGCCGATCGAACGGGCCCCAGTTCACGCGGAAATCGCCGCGTGACTCGATACGGGTCTGTTCGAGTTCGATGCGGCCGCCAGGCTCGGACGGATCTTCAGGCAGCAGACCATACTCATCCTGCGTGTTCTTGACGGCGAGGCCCGCGAAGCCCCAATCGCCGAGCAACGAGCCGCCGGCGCCATAAGTGCGCACGCGTGTCCATTGATTGAGCGCTTCGCCGATCGGTGTCTCATAGGGATCGGTGTCACGCGCCGATGCGCTCAAACGCAGCGCAAACGGCCCGGCGCCGAAGCCGACATTCGCCGCGCCCTGGGCGCCGTCATCGACGGTTGAGTAAGCGGCCAAACCTTCGAAGCTTATCCCGTCGATAGCGCGCATTGGGATGCTTTGATCGATGACGTTGACGACGCCGCCGATGGCGTTGCCGCCATAGGCCAAGGCTGCTGCGCCGCGCAGGATTTCGATGCGTTCGGCATCGAGGCCGTCGGAGGTTACAGCGTGGTCCGGCGATGCGGTGGACGCATCGATGGCGCCGATGCCATTTTGCAGAACCCGCACGCGATCCTCGCCCAGGCCGCGGATAATTGGCCGGCTTGCGCCTGCGCCGAAGAACGTCGTCGCCACGCCGGGCGTGGAATCCAGCGTATCGCCCAGGCCGCCGTTGAGTTGCGCTACGATATCGTCGCGGCGCAGCACCTCTGCGCCTTGCAAACTCTCGATCCGCGATCCTTCAAGCGGCGCGGTGACAACGATCTCCTGCTCGTCGCCATCATCTTGTGCGAGCGCCGTGGAGGGGAAGAGCACGCCGGCGAATACGGCGAACACGATTGGGAGGTGGGAGGGAGAAAGAACACGCGCAGGCGCGTTGATACGAAACGACATGGAATTGCCTCGAAGCATGAATGAAAGCGCGCACGCGCAAGCGTACGAATGGTGCGCTCAGAAAAGCGCGTCAGTGCTCAGAGGAATGACGGCGGCGCGCGGCTGCGCCAGGAGTAGGAAGTCGCGCGCGGCGCGATCGATAGCGCGATGACGGCAAGGGAATTGGTTTGGGCCGCGACAAGCGCAACCGCCGCGCTGGGCGGCAGCGCCGAGCTTGAAGCCGCCACCGTCTGGCAAATGGCGCAAACGAGCTGATGCTGGTCCCTCGCGGTCACATGCGCAGCGTCATCATGGGCGCGAGCGGCTTGGTGGAAACCGATGCTGAGCGGCGCGACTGGCGCGTGAACGTGGGTCTGAACGACAAAGGCCTGAAGGAAGACGGCCAACATCGCGAGAAGCGCAAATGCAGGGCGCCATGGCCGCATTGCGGCCGCCCCCACCGGTTCGCGGCTTCTGCCCCTCGTGAACATGCCGATGTTATACTGTATCACTCAGGGTTAACGCAAATCCCAATGAAATCAGTGGCCTCAGGTTTCGACCAATAGGCCTGAATACGCGCCCAGCGCCGCAATCCCACCCAATAATTCGGCCTCGCCGATTTCGAGCCGCACAGTCCCATCGCTCATCGGCAACTGCACCGATTCAGCGCCCAGATTGAAGAGGCACACCGTCCGCGCGTCGCCAAGACGCCGTTCAAACGCCAACACCGGCTCGGGCGCCTCGAGCGCTTCAAAGGAGCCCTCGCGCAAGGCCGGGCTCGCACGCCGCACTGCAATGAGCGCGCGCGTGAAGTGCAAGACGGAGTCTGGATCGTCCTCCTGCACATCGACAGCCATCGCACGATGGCGTGGATCAACCGGAAGCCAGGCGTCGTCACCGATCGTGAACCCCACCATTGGCTTGGTGATTGTCCAGGGCATGGGCGTTCGCGCGCCGTCACGCCCGATGCCGTTCGGCCAGAACGCAATCGCTTCCGGATCGCGCAGGCGCTCGAATGCGACGTTGGCGTGCGGGAGCCCGAGTTCGTCGCCCTGATAGAGGAAGGCGGTGCCGCGCAAGCTAAGCAAAATCGCGAGCAACAGCTTCACCCGCTGCGGATCATCGTTCGCGAACCGCGTCGCAACACGGACGACATCGTGGTTGGACAAACTCCACGACGGCCAACCGGCTCTTTCATCCCAGCCCTGCAGGGCCTTCTTGAAGAGTTCAGGCGTCGCCGCCGCCGCGCGTAGCAGAAAAAAGGAGTAGGCCGAATGCAGCCGCTTCTCGCCCTCGGTGTAGCTGCGCTGAACGGGGAGCGGATCCTCGTCCTCGATCTCACCCACGGCTACCGCGCCGTACTCATCCAGCAGCGCACGCAATTGCTCCACGAATGCGAGCGCTTCGGGTTGCGTCCGATCATAGAGGTGGCGTTGAAATTGGTGCGGTCGCGCGGCCGGACGCTTGAGCGGCAACACCGGATTGTCGCGAAGCTGCGCGTCGTGCGCGAGGAAGTTCACGACATCGAGGCGAAATCCATCGACGCCGCGCGCTAGCCAAAAGCGCGCGGCATTCAGCAAAGCGCTTTGCACTTCAGGATTACGAATGTTCAGATCGGGCTGCTCGGGAAGGAAGTTGTGGAAGTAGTATTGGCGCCGGCGGGAATCCCAAGTCCAAGAGCAGCCGCCAAACATCGCCTGCCAATTGTTCGGCGGAGAACCATCAGGCTTTGCATCCGCCCAAACGTACCAATCGGCTTTTGCGTTGTCGCGGCTGAAGCGGCTCTCTTGGAACCAGGCGTGCTGATCGGAGGAGTGTGAGAACACGAGGTCGATGATGACCTTCAGGTTGAGTTGGTGAGCGCGCCTCACGATCATGTCGAAATCGCCAAGCGCGCCAAACATCGGATCGACATCGGCATAGTCGGCCACGTCGTAGCCGTAATCCTTCATCGGCGATCGATAGAATGGCGAAATCCAGATCGCATCAACGCCAAGCTTGGCGACGTGCTCAAGCCGCTCGACGATGCCCTCAAGGTCGCCGACGCCATCGCCGTTCGAGTCGCGGAAGGAGCGAGGATAGATTTGATAGATTACCGCGCCGCGGAGCCAATCAGTCATGACTCGAAGCGTGAACAGTCGGCACGCTCGAATCAACCCGTGGTGCGAGATTTGTTTTGCAGTCTCGACACCCACCGGATTCCTGGTCCGGGGAGCCGCCTTAGATCCATTGGCGTCACGGCGCTCCTAGCTTATCAACGGCGCGCGGGGTGCTATGAGGACGGGCTTTCTCCAAATCGATGGCAATGCAGCGCTGGGTAGGGAGCCCGCGAGGCCGCACCATTGGGTTACGGCTTTTGCGGCTGTCGTCGTAGCGCAATGGTTCATGTGGCAGGCGTCAGCGCTAACGCCTGGTTTGGCCAGTGTCGCTCTGGCGTCAGGTTTCTTCGACGCCAACCCGATCAATACTTATGTCGCCGCCAATCTGCTTTTCCTTCTCGTACCGACCGCGATCGTCGCAGTTGTGGCGTTGCGGCTTTCGCAGCAGTTCGACAATCGCGGTTTGCGCGACATTGGCTTGGATGCAGCGTCGGTTCCTTTGGCGCTCATCTGGTCATTTGCCGGCCTCTTGACGGCTGCGCCTCACATCGTCGCCATCATGATGAGCGGACCGAACTACGCCGAGTATAGCATGGGCCTGGCCGTACTGACGCCCGTTACGGTCGTTCAAGCGGGCGCGGAAGAGATTCTCTTCCGCGGCGTGCTCCTCGGCATGCTGTGTGCGCGTTACGGCGTCCGGACCGGAATTATCGTCAGCGCGCTGCTGTTTGGTCTCTGGCATATCTATGCCGGGCAGCCGCTGCTCGACGCCTTGGTAATGTTCGTCTCGACTTTTATCTTCGGCGTCACGTCGGCAGTGCTTACACTTCACTTCGGCAATATCGGTCCGGCGCTCGGCCTTCATATTGTATGGAATGTCGCCGGCTATTTGAGCGGCGCGGCTGGCGTTGGTGATGAGTTCTGGAGCTCGTGGGTCACCGCCTTCTCGTCGGCTTGGGCGCTCGAAGACATCTGGAACGGGGATCTCGTGAGGCTACTAATCATACCGCTCACGATCGAGACGCTTCTCATCCTTGGCGCCTGCCGCGAGACCGTGAATCGTCTGCTTGACTTGCCAGAAGGCTAGACTACCCAAGCGCCAGGGCCGCTCGCTGCACTCGGCGCCGCGCTGAAGCGTGTGATCGTAGGCGCGGAGGACTCCGCTTCTCGCACATTCGCGAACGCGACCCATTCCGCTTCACACGAATCGCGCGTGAACTTCAACACGCCATAGCCGCGATTGGAAACGTCACACCATGCGAGATGCGGATTCGCGCTCTGCATCATCGCTTCGCGCGCGCCGGGCGCGGCAGCCGACAAGGCTTGCTCAAGGCCTGGCGAAGTGACGCTCGCCCCCGCAAACTCAAGCGCGGCGACGCGTGTAGCATTGTCGGGCGCGGCAAGATTGTTGACCCAAGTATTGTGGCTGTCGCCGCCCAGCACCACGGCGTTGGCGGCATTGGCGACGCAGGCCTGCAGGAAGCGCGCGCGCGCGGCGGGATAGCCATCCCACGCATCGAGGTTCCAAGGCAGGCCCAAACGCCCAAGCCGCTCACCGATGGTTACATACCGGCGCGTGTTGCTGTGTGCGCTTGCCGGAACCATTGCGGAAGCGCCCACGCCGACCAGTTGTTCACCCATCGCGATCTGCTGCGCCACGATCTGCCAAGTTTGACCGCGCTGCTTGGAAGATGCGAGCGTGTCAGCAAGCCACGCCTCTTGCTCGGCGCCCAATAACGTGCGCGCGGGGTCCGATAACTGAGTGCGCCGGAATTCTTCGGCCGCCGCTTGCGTGCCAGCGCCATCAGATAGCAAACGCAGGCCGAGCGCGCGCCTGTAATCGAGTTGCCGGGTGCGGCCGATATAGCGTGTGTCGATCAGGATAATTTTCGCCAGATCGCCCCAATCAAGCGCGCGATAAAGGCGCACGGCGTTTGGATCGGGCCGGCGGATCGGCATCCAATCGAAATACGCTTTTGAAGCCGCGGCGACGCGGTCGGCGTAACTTCCCTCGTTGCGCTGGTGATTTTGAGCGCCGGTCGCCGTCGCATCGTTGGTGATCTCGTGGTCGTCCCAAACCGCCGCGATTGGCTTCGCCGCGCGCAGCGCGAGAAGGTTCGGATCTGTGTGGTATTGCTGATAACGGCGGTAGTAGTCATCGAGCGAGACGATCTCGTGATCGGGATCAAATGCGCGTCCCGGAATCATGAGTTCCGTCCGCGGATACTCATCGTCGCCGTACTCGTAGATGTAGTCCCCCGTGTGCAGAACGAGATCGACATCGTCGCGCGCAGCGAGGTGGCCGTAGGCGTGGAAGTAGCCAAAGCCATAATTGGCGCACGAAACGAGGCCGACCGTGAGCGATCGTGCATCGGCTGGCGCCGTTATTGTGCGGCCGACGAGAGAGGGGCCGGAGCCGGAGAGGAAACGATAGAAATAAGGGCGTCCCGGCGCGAGCCCGCGCACATCAATCTTTACGCAGAAATCGCTCGCCGCGCTGGCTTGCGCCGCGCCGCGCGCGGCGACGTTCGCAAAAGACTGGTCCTCGGAGATCTCCCACGCGATCCGCCCATCGCCGCCGACGAAGCGTGTCCAGAGAATAACGCCGTCCGCCAGCGGATCGCCGGAGGCGACGCCGTGTGTGAACACGCCCTGCGCCAGCGATTGCGCCCACGCCGGCCGCGCCATCGCCGCGGTGGCGCCTGCAAGCAATAGTCCACGTCGGGCGATCAGCATGGGCGCGGTCCTAGCTGCGATGTGTGTCAGTTCGGCGAAGCCTCAGCAGCGGGGATCAGTATCGCAGTCGACTTCCGGCAGTGGCGCGAGCGCCGAGCCCTCAATGACTCGATAGAGGAAATCGCGCACAGCGCCCGCTGAGTCCTCGGGCTTTTCCTCCTGCGGAATGTGCCCAGTGGCTTCAAACGTCACCAGCTCTGAGCCAGCAATGGCGTCGTGAAACTGCTGGGCGTGCTCGGGCGGCACCAAGCGATCGGTGTCGCCAGTCATGATGAGCGTTGGCATTTGCAGCGCCGCGAGCCGTTCGGGTGTCGCAAAATTGCGAGAGCGAAAATCGAGCGTCATCTGCAGCAGAATTTCGCGATGTCCCGGAGCGCGCGCGAGTTGGACGTAGCGGTTGAGCATCGCGTCATCGACAAGTGCTGGATCGTAGAAGGATGCTTCCAGCCCCTGGCGCACAAGCCGCGAGCTATCCAGCTGAATCATGATCGGTCCGAGCGTCGGGTTGCGGAGCAGTTTAAACACCTGTGGCTCGTCGGCGACCTCAGGACGCGTGTCTTGCCAACCCGATGCATCAACGAGGATCAACGCATTGACCTGTTCTGGGTAAGCCAGCGCGTACTCCCAAGCGACATTGCCGCCCATGGAAGAACCGGCGAGCGCGAATTGGGTCAATCCCTGGGTGCGCGCGAATTCACGCACAACGTCACGAAAGGCTTCGATTGAAGCAGCGTAGCCGGCAGGCGCGCGTGTGAGGCCATGGCCAGGCAGATCAAGTGAGATGACGCGATATTCGTCCCCAAGGCGTGCGACCCACGGCTCCCAAGTGTGCAAGGAGGCGGAGAAGCCATGAATAAGCAGAAGAGGCGGCCCGTTTGCTTGGCCCTCGTCGCGATAATGCGCGCGCACGCCGCCGGGCAGTTCGACGTATCGCGAGGCCGCGCTCTCATACCGGGCCGCGAGCGTCTCGTACGGAATATCCGGCCGCTTTAACGCGAAATAGGCGCCGGCGCCGAGTAGCGCAACGAGGCCAACAAGCGCGAGCAGCCCACCCAGAATCCAACGCAGCATATGTCCACCCCTCCGTCCGCGCGCCACAGTGCGCGTACGGCGGCGAAGGTCAAGCGCGCCAGCCCGCCTTGCGCGCCCATGCCTCATAAGCGGCGCGGCGTTCGGCTAGGTCTGTTGGCGCGGTGTCGCCCTCGGCGGCGGCTGTAGCGCGCATGTGCGCGATTGTCTCCGCCATAGGCGGTAAGCCAACGCTCGCGCGGCGTTCGTCCAATGTCTCAGGATCGCGCACCGGCGCGGGTGAAAGCTGGCCGTCTGCATCCCAGTCGAATTGGGTGCCGAAGGTTTGTTCGCGACCCTCAAAGATGGCGATGCGATCGGAGAGGTAGGCTGCGTCTAGTGGATTGGCTTGGCCTTCAGGAATGGCGTCGAGGATCAGCACGAGTCCGCGCCGTTGCAGATCGGGATGGCCGATGGCGTGTTGCAGTATCAAGAATGCTGCGCCCGCGCCATCGTCACCAAAGTCGCGCCGGCCGGGCCAACCGACGGCATCGAACACGCGCGCTAGCAGCGCGGCGTTCTCGTTATGCACGGCTTCCATCTCCGGATGATAGCCGCGGAACAAATCTCCACTCGCCGCCAGCCGAGCGCGCGTTTCCAGGTCGCGCCGCGCAGCCTCGGTCAGCAATGGTCCCCAGTTCTCACTCATCGCCGCAAACCGGGCAGGCAGGATCGCGCTTCAGAACAATGGTGCGCGCCTCAGCCTCTAGGCCGTTGAATAGCAACACGCGGCCGAGCAGCGGTTTGCCGGACTGAGTGATCATCTTGATTGCTTCCAACGCCATCATCGAACCGATGACGCCTGTCAGTGCGCCAACTACGCCTGCGCGCGCGCAGGTCTCGGCGTCCGGCGGCGCTTCCGGGACGAAGCAGCGATAACAAGGGCCGCCTCGGGCAAACACCGAAACCTGCCCGTCCCAACGGCCAACGGCGCCTGAAACGAGCGGCAGGCCGAGTTCGCGCGTCGCGGCGTTCACCGCAAAACGCGTTTCGAAATCATCCGTACCATCGAGTACAATGTCAGCGCTGCGCAGCAGGCAGGCAGCATTCGCGCTGGTCAGATGCTGATTCTCAATCTCCACCGTGACATTGTCATTGAGCGCCGCCAGCGCCGCCTGCGCACGCTCAACCTTGGCGGCGCCGATATCTGTCGCGCGAAAAATGATCTGCCGTTGCAGATTATTGAGCGACACGGTGTCGTCGTCGATCAAGCGCAAGCGGCCGACGCCCGCAGCAGCGAGGTAGAGCGCCGCAGGCGCGCCGAGACCGCCCGCGCCGACAATCGCCACCGTCGCCGCCTTCAAGCGCTGTTGCCCCGGCCCACCGATTTCCTTCAGCAGGATGTGGCGCGCGTAGCGCTCGCGTTCGTCGTCTGTGAAGCTCACGCGAACAGCTTACGGACAAGCCTTCAAAAGTTCCACAATGGAACGCGCATGGGTGATCGGCGTTGGACGATGAGAGGCAAAACCCATGCGCTACATCGATGCCAGCCTAGCGGACGGCGAAACCATAATCCAACGCGGCGAATGGCCCGGAATTTTCTGGTTCGGCGCATGGGCGGCGTTGGTCCTGCTCGGGATTATTGTTGTCGGCGTTTTCATCTTCGTCCGCTCCGCCATCATCATGAAGACGACGGACTTCGCGGTCACCAATCGCCGGGTGATCCTCAAGCGCGGATGGTTGAACCGGCGGACACAGGAGCTGGCGGTTGAAAGCGTTGAGGGTGTGTCGCTCGATCAATCAATCATCGCGCGGATCTTCGGATATGGCCGAGTGGTCGTGACGGGCACGGGTGACGCGGTGATTGTGTTCCCGCCCATGGCGCATCCGGTGGCGTTCCGCCGAGCCATTGAGGCCGCACGCGCCGATACGGGCGGCCAGGTTCGTTTGGCCCACGATGATCGTGAAGCGATCGAGCGTGCGGCCCAGAACTCGAACGAAAACGCGCCGGATGAAGGCCAGGAAGAGGGAGAGCAGGTCGAAACCACGCCACGCCGCAAACGGCGGCCGAGCTTTATTGGGCTGCGTGCGCGCCGTTAGCCGCGGCCAGTAGAGCCGAACCCGCCCGCGCCGCGCGCCGTTTCGCCTAAGACCTCGACCACATCCCACGCGCCCTGCGTCACTGGTGCGATCACCATCTGCGCGATGCGCTCGCCGCGTTTGATCGTGAATGGCTCTTGCCCGAGATTAATCAGGATCACCTTCACTTCGCCCCGGTAATCCGCGTCGATCGTGCCCGGCGTGTTGAGGCAGGTGATGCCGTGCTTCAGCGCCAGGCCCGAACGTGGGCGCACTTGCGCCTCGTAGCCTGCGGGGAGTGCGATGGTAAGACCAGTTGGCGCCAGAACGCGCTGGCCGGGAGCCACCACCATCGGCTCGTCTTCGGGAACAGCGGCGCGAAGGTCCATGCCGGCGGAAAGCGCGGTTTCATAGGCAGGCAACTGCAGGCCTTCAAAATGCGGCAGCGGTGCGACCTGGATCGTAACTGTGCTCATGGAACCGGCCCTGCTGCGATTCTGTTGCCGCAGCAAATCTACTTGGCGCCGGGGCCGGAATCATATAAGTACACACTTATATGATTAGACGCGAAACGCGAGGCCCAAATGACAGATGACATTGCGCGCTTGATCGGCGCGGTGACGCGCGAAGTGCGAAACGAAACTTACGAGGGCAAAGCCGCGAAGGTCGTTGTCGTGTCGCGCCTCTATGAAACGGACGTCGAAGATTTGTGGGATGCGATCACCAACGCCGAGCGCTTGCCACGCTGGTTTGCGCCGGTCGAAGGCGATTTCAAACTCGGCGGCAGATACAAGGTGCAGGGCAACGCCAGCGGCACGATTTCCCGCTGCGAGCCGCCGCGTGAGCTGGCTTTGACATGGGAGTTCGGCGGCGGCGTGAGTTGGGTCGAAGTGAGTCTGCGGCCGGAGGGTGAAAGCACACATCTGGAGCTCCGCCACATCGCCCACCCGGAGGAACATTGGGACAAATACGGGCCAGGCGCCGTTGGCATTGGCTGGGAGCTTGGCTTGATGGGACTCGATAAACACCTCGCCGATCCAGGCGCTCCGCGACCGCCCGAGGCGGACGAAGCCTGGTTCGGTTCACCGCCGGCCAAGCAATTCATCCGCGCGTCAGCGGAAGGCTGGGGCGCCGCCGATATCGCCGGTGGCGCGGAAGCGGAGCACGCGCGCGCGGTCGCGGAAGCAACCCGGAAGTTCTACAGCGGCGAAAGCTGATGCACGCCTTCGACGTCCTCGGCGATCCCGTGCGCCGCCGGATTCTCGAATTGCTCGCCGAGGGCGAGCAGGCGTCCGGCGAAATCGTCGATGTAATTCAAGCGGAGTTCGGGATTAGCCAGCCGGCCGTCTCGCAGCATCTCAAGGTGCTGCGGGAGAGCGGGTTTGCCAATGTGCGCGCCGAAGGCCCACGCCGACTCTACACCGTTGACGCAACGCCGCTCAAACAAGTGGACGAATGGGTGCAGAGATTTAGCGGCTTCTGGGAGACGAAGCTCGACGCGCTCGCCACCGAAGTGGCGCGCGGCAAGAAAAAACGGAAACGCTCGGGTTAGCGGCGGCGGCGCGCGGCCGCGGCCATTAAGTCACGGCGCGCTTCGTCTTCAAAGCGCTTCAGCTCTGCGGCTTCGGCTTCCTTGCGGCGGCGCTTGGCCGCTTCGGCGGCTTCACGCGCCTGACGCTCGCGCTCGGCCTTCGCCGCGGCTTCGGCGGCGATCTTGCGCTCGAGCTTTTCCATCTCGACGCGCTCGCGGCGGCGCTTCTCAGCCTCGATGCGCTTTTCTTCTTTTTCCTGAGCAGCCTTCATGCGCGCTGCAGCTTCCTGCGGATCGACTTGCGTGGGCGCCTTATTCTTGAACTTTTCAAGCATCGCCTTCTTGGCGGCTAGAGCGGCTTCGCGACGATCGTTGTGGTTTTGGAAGCTCATGCAGTCGGGCTCCTGGGCGCGCGAACAGCGTTCGGCGTCGGAAACGAAAAGGAGGGCGTGTAAGGCGCTCTACATAGCGTCGTGTACGGCAGGCTCAAGAGGGGAGTACGCAGTCACTTGCCGCAACTCCCAGCAACCGAGGTGACGCCGCGGTTTCAACTTGCTTGGAGCAGGGCCACCGCAAGAGCGTTGAGCGGCGCCGAAATGCCATGTTTAGCGCCGAGCCGGACGACGACGCCGTTGCGGGCGTCTATTTCCATAGGCCGGCCGGCGAGCCGGTCGGCCAGGATCGAGTTTACGGAATCGGTCGGGCCGTCGCGGTAGCGGTCGACGGCGTTCCGGACGAACGCTGCGTCAATATTGGCGCCTTCCGCGCGGCCAACGGCGGCACATTCTTCCATCAGGCCGTGCATCGCTTCGCGAATGTCGTCGCGTCGCGCGACGCCGGATGGCTGACGCGTCAGCGCGAAAATGGCGCCGCCGCAATTGATGCAGAGCTTCTTCCAAAGCGCGGTGATGAAATCTTCGGTCGTGGACGCCGCGATCCGTGTGCCGGCGAAGAGCTCTGCGAAAGCCGCGCCGTTCTCAGTTTGCGGCGTGAGCAGGGAGCCGTAGCGGCGCTGACGGATATCGCCGGAGCCGCGGCGCTCCGCTGGGATATCGACGATCACGGGCACGATGCGCGACGGCGCGATGTAGCGCTCGAACCGGGCGACATGCTCGACGCCGTTTTGCAGCACGGCGACGCGCGTATTGATGCCGGTGAGCGGGATCAGCCAATCGGATGCGGCTTCCGAGTCATAAGTTTTCGTCGCGATCAGCACCCAATCGACCGGCTCGGCGTCGTTGGTATCGAGCACGACGCGCGGCGTGGCTTCGATGACGCCGTCCGGTGTCTCTATGCGCAGGCTCGTGAGCGGCGTGCGGGCGCACAGCGTGACCTCGATGTTCGGATTCTGCGCAAGCCACGCTGCGATCGTGCCGCCAATCGCGCCGGGGCCAACGATGGCGACGGAGAGCTTCATTTCTTCCGGCTTGGCGCCTTCGAGCTCAGCGCCGCGGCGATCTCGGCCGCGAGTTTGCGCGCGACGGCTTCCTTGGCCATGCGCGGCCACGCGTCGGTCCTATCCTTCGTGATCAGGATGACCGCGTTTTCCGCGCCGCCCATCACATCGCCCGAGACGTCATTGGCGACGATCCAATCGCAACCCTTTTTGGCGATCTTGGCGCGGGCGTGCTCTTCGACATTGTTCGTCTCAGCCGCAAAGCCGATGACGAGCTTTGGGCGCTTCTTGCCGGCTTTCGATAGCGTCGCGAGGATGTCCGGGTTTTCCTGTAGCGCGATGGCGGCGACGCCGCCCGCGTCTTTCTTGATCTTGGCCTTGGCTTCCTTGCTTGGACGCCAATCCGCGACAGCGGCGACCATTACGGCGACATCGAGCGGCAGCGCCGCTTCGCTCGCCTCCAACATCTCGCGCGCGCTTTCAACGCTCACGCGCTTCACGCCCTGCGGCGCGGGCAGGTTGGTCGGGCCGGAGACGAGCGTGACTTCCGCGCCAAGCTCAGCAAGAGCGGCGGCGATGGCGTAACCTTGCTTGCCACTCGACCGATTGGAAAGGAATCGCACCGGGTCGATCGCTTCGATCGTCGGACCCGCAGTAACGAGCGCGCGTTTGCTCTTCAGCAGGCCATCGCTCAGCAGCGCCAGCGCCGCGTCGCGAATTTCCTCCGGCTCGGCCATGCGGCCAAGCCCGCGTTCGCCGCTCTCGGCCATCTCGCCTTCGTTCGGGCCAATGAAGCGCAGGCCTTGGCTTTGCAGCGTCGCGAAGTTGCGTCGCGTGGCGGCGTTCGCCCACATATGCGGGTTCATCGCCGGTGCGATCAGCACGGGCTTATCGGTCGCGAGAAGCACCGCGGAGGCCAGATCGTTGGCCAGGCCATGCGCCATCTTCGCCATGAGATCCGCCGTCGCGGGCGCGACGATGATCAGATCGCATTCGCGCGCCAGCCGGATGTGGCCGACGTCGAATTCCTGCGACTGGTCGAACAGGTCCGTGAACACGCGTTCGCCGGCGATGGCGCCCGCGGCCAGCGGCGTGATGAAGCGTTGCGCTGCCTCCGTCATGACCACGCGGACGGACGCGCCGCGCTCGCGCAGACGGCGGATCAGTTCGAGGCTTTTGTAAGCGGCGATGCCGCCGCCGATGATCAGAAGAACCCGTTTGCTCATGGCGTCGCCTCCGCGGGCGGCGTGGTGCGCTCCGGCTCGCGCGCAACAGGCGCGAGATCGGCGTCCGCGTCGACCTGCGGAAGTGGTTCCGCATCAGGTTGGGCGGGGGTTTCAATGGCGCTGGTCGGCGGCGGCTGGCGGGGCGGGGCGCTTTCTCTCGGGCCAAACACCAGAACGATAAGCGCGCCGCCGATGAGGCCAATCCAGAACGCCGGCATCTGATACCATTTGCGCTCTTCGCGCGGCGCTTCGATCGCCACTTTGCGCGCGGCGGCTTCAAGTGCGTTCAGGGTGTGGGGCAGGCGGCGCATGGCTTGAAAGCCCATCGCGGCTTCGTCAATGCCGCGCTTGGCCACCGCCTCGGCGCCGAGTTCGCGCTGCACCCAGCGCTCCACAATCGGGCGCGCGGCGCTCCACATGTCGTGCGCGGGATCGAGGCCGCGCGCGACGCCCTCGACCTGCACCATGGTCTTTTGCAGCAACACCAGTTCGGGGCGCAGATGCATGCCAAACATGTGGGAGACATCGAAGAGCTGCAGAAGCAGGCGGCTCATCGAGATGCCGTCGGCGGTCTTTCCGAAAATCGGCTCGCCGATGGCGCGCAGCGCCTGCGCGAATTCCTCGATCGTGAACTTCTCCGGCACATAGCCGGCCTCTTGGTGAACTTCCGCCACGCGCCGGTAGTCGCGGCGCAGGAAGCCATATAGAATTTCGGCGAGGTAGCGGCGCTCCTTGTGGCCGATGCGGCCCATGATGCCGAAGTCGACAATCCAGAGCTTGCCGTCCTTGCCGTACATGAGGTTTCCCTCGTGCATGTCGGCGTGGAAGAAGCCGTAATCGAGCGCCGCGGCCAGGAAGCCGCGGGTGATGGCGATAGCGAGTTCGCCGCGGTCGGCGCCGGCTTTGTCGAGCGCTTTGCCGTCGGTCAGCGGGATGCCGTCGATCCAGTCGAGCGTCATCACGCGCTTGGCGGAGCGCGACCAATCGATTTGCGGAACGGTGAGATAGCCGTCCTTCTCCGCGACTTCGCGGAACTCGGCGGCGGCGCCGGCTTCCAAGCGCAGATCAAGCTCACGCTCGGTTGCCGAAGCGACGGTGTCGATGAATTGCACCGGCTCAAGCCGGCGCGAGCGCTTGGAGAAGAACTCGATGCATTGCGCCAGGAAGCGCAGCGCGCCCATTTCCTTGGCGAGCTTCTTCTCGATGCGCGGACGTAGAATCTTGATCGCGACGACGCCATGACGATCGACGATCGCCTGGTGCACTTGCGCGATCGAGGCGGCGGCCATCGCTTCCGAGATGCCCGTGAACAGCCCTTCGGTGCCGCCGAGTTCCTTGTTGATCGTGTCGAGCGCTTCGGTGCGCGAGAAGGGCGGCAGGCGGTCCTTGAGGCGGCCGAGTTCCTGCGCCGTCTGCACGCCGATCATGTCGGGGCGCGTCGCCAGGAATTGGCCGACCTTCACATAGGCCGGGCCAAGCCGCTCCAGCGCTTTGGCCAATCGCTCGCCCACGGTCTTGCCGCGCCGGCGTTTAGCGAAGATCGAGAGCGCCGTGTGCGTGGCTTGGAGCGGGGTCGAGTACTGGTCGTAATACTCTTGCGGCAGCAGCACATCGTAGCGCACGAGCGTCATCGCCACGCGCAGCAAACGCCAAATGTGACCGAACACGCCCGAGATGAACCCGGCCGCGATCGCCACGATGACGAAAAGGACGATGAAGAACGAAAGCACTAAACCGACCAACCCCAATGCAGCGCGCAAACGCCGCCGGCCATGTTGCGATAGGCCACGCGTGCGAAACCCGCCTCACGGATCATAGCCGTAAATGTTTCCTGATCCGGAAACCGGCGGATGGATTCGACCAGATATCGGTAAGAATCCGCGTCATTCGCCAGCAATTTCCCCAGCGCCGGGATCGCGTTAAACGAATAGAAATCATAAACCGGCTCGAGCCCGCCAACCGCCAGGCGCGAGAACTCCAGGCAGAAGAACCGCCCGCCCGGCTTCAGGACGCGCTTTGCCTCGCGGAGAACCGCAGGCACATCGGTGCAATTCCGGATGCCGAAGCTGATGATGTAAGCGTCGGCGACATGGTCATCGACAGGTAAATTCTCGGCGTCGCCCTCGTGCCAGTTGAGGCCGGCTTCGCCGCGCGCGCGGCCCGCTTCGAGCATCTCGGTGTTGATATCGATGACGTGGATTTCCGGCGGTTCGAGTCCGCGCCGTTGCGCCGCGCCATCGCCGAGCTTTTTGAGGCGGCGCGCGATGTCGCCGGTGCCGCCGGCGACATCGAGGATGAGTTCGCCCGGCTGCGGATTGAGCTTCGCCGCGGCGGCGTCTTTCCAGAGCCGGTGCATGCCGCCCGACATCGCGTCGTTCATCAGGTCGTATTTGCTGGCGACGGAGGAAAACACCTCGCGCACGCGCCCGGCCTTCTCGGCTTTCGGTATGTCCTGGAATCCGAAGGATGCAGTCTCGTCACTCATGAGCAGACCATAGCGGCGGGGCCGGGGCGGGGCTATATCGGGCGGCAATGGTTTTGCCTTTGCTTTCCGACATTTCGCCGCATGCCTGAGTTGCCAGAAGTGGAAACGGTGCGTCGTGGCTTGGCGCCTGCGCTGGTGGGCCGGCGCATCAAGCGCGCGCGGACCAAGCGCGTCGATCTGCGCTTTCCGTTTCCGAAGCGGTTCGCGGCGCGACTGAGCGGGCGGCGTGTCGATGCGCTGGAACGCCGCGCAAAGTATCTGCTCGCGCACCTTGATGATGGAAACGTCTGGGTTACGCACCTCGGCATGACCGGGCGCTGGAGCGTGATCGGCGCCAAACGTCAGCCCGGCGACTTCTATTACGCCGAACCGACCGATCCCACCCACACACATGTAATCATAGATATGGAGGAGGGCGGGCGGCTCGAATTCAACGATCCACGCCGCTTCGGCTATATGGATCTCATTCCGGAAACCGCCATCGAAACCCATCCGTTTTTCAAGGCGATGGGGCCGGAGCCGCTCGGCAATCAGTTTCACGAACCGTATCTGAAGAAGGCGCTCGCGAACAAGAAAGCGCCGATCAAAGCGGCGTTGCTCGACCAGCGGGTCGTCGCCGGCTTGGGCAACATCTATGTCGTCGAAGCTCTGCATCGTTCCGGCATTTCGCCGGAGAAGCCAGCGGGCCGCATTTCAGCGCAACGCTTAGACAAACTCTATCACGCCATCCGCGCTGTGCTCGAAGAAGCGATCGAAGCCGGCGGCTCAACGCTTTCCGACTATGCCGCCGTCGATGGCGCGCAAGGGAGCTTCCAACAACGCTTCCGTGTCTACGATCGCGAAGGCGAGAAGTGTCCTACGAAGACTTGCAGCGGCGCGATCGTGCGCGCCGTGCATAGCGGACGTTCAACATTTTGGTGCCCGCGCTGCCAGCGTTAGCCTTGGTCAAAGCGTTCCAAGAGATCAAGCGCAAGCTCAGCCGTTGTCGTGCGCAGGCATGCCGCGGCGATGGCGCGCGCTAGCGAACCGCCCTCAAAGATTGAGGCCGAATAGCTGCACTTTTGCTGCATCCAGGTTTCATGTGCCGCGAGCATTGCGTCGAGCTGACGAAGTTGAGTTGGGCTCTCTCGCGCGCGAAGACGCTCCGTGAGCGTGGCAACCTGAGTCGACCACAGATCGCGTTCGCGGGCAAAGCAATTGACCATATCGCTGGTTGTCTCGCCCCCCGGCTCGTCGATGCACTGCGCCGAAACCTCTCCGATGCAGGCGCGGCGGTCCTCGGGTTCGGCCGCGTTTGCCAGGCACGTAGCGACTGGGTCCGGGGCGTCTTGGGCAGCCGCCGGCGTCGCGCAGGCGGTGATCGTGGCAAAGGCGAACAGCAAAACAAAAGTACGCATCATGATGCTCCCGATACGCCGCGATCAGAGCTAATATGCGGCAATGAGTCGAGCGCTTACATTTGTCGCCGCGATGCTCTGCGCTTCGCCGGCCTTCGCCGAGACGTCTTACTTTGCTCAGATCGATGATCTCCCGGTCGCGCCAGGCCTTGCGGAGACCGCCGACCGCACAGAATTTTCAAGCGCGGATGTTCGGATCGTCGGATCGTCGGCAAGTGGACGCGCCGAAGCCGAGCATGTTCGCGCCTATTACGACGCGAGCTTGCCGCCGCTTGGTTGGGCGCTTTTGGTCGGCGGCGGTGGTGAGAACGAAACAACCTATATGCGTGGCCGGGAGCAATTGTCGTTGAGTTATCGCCAGCGTGGCGAAGAGCTCCAGGTGAACGTGCTGCTCTTCTCTCGTTCGGCGCCGAACGATTGATTTTCTGAGTCTGACGGCGCAAGACGCGGCCATGGCTTACGAAAATATTCTCGTCGAAACCGATGGCGGCGTTGGCGTCATTCGTCTCAATCGCCCGAAGGCGCTTAACGCGCTGAATGATGCGCTGATCGCGGAGCTTGGCGCCGCGCTCGATGCATTCGAAGCGGATGCCGCCATCGGCTGCATCGTCATCACCGGCTCGGAAAAGGCGTTCGCGGCCGGCGCGGATATCAAGCAGATGGCGGAAGGCCTGTTTGCCGATTTCTACGCGCGCGATCCGTTCTCCAATCTTGAGCGTGTGCCGCGGACGCGGAAGCCGCTGATCGCGGCGGTTGCGGGCTATGCGCTGGGCGGCGGCTGCGAGCTCGCAATGATGTGCGATTTCATCATCGCAGCAGACACCGCGAAATTCGGTCAGCCTGAGATCACGCTTGGCGTCATGCCGGCCTGGGGCGGCTCGCAGCGGCTGACCCGCTCCGTCGGCAAGGCCAAGGCGATGGATCTCTGCCTGACTGGCCGCATGATGGACGCGGCGGAAGCCGAACGCTGCGGGCTCGTCGCGCGTATCGTCGCGGCCGACAAGCTGATGGAAGAAACCATGGCCGCGGCAAAGAAGATCGCGGGCTTCGGCGCGCTCTCGACCATCGCCAACAAGGAGGCGGTTAACGCGGCCTTTGAGACCCCCCTGAATGAGGGACTGAGGCTCGAACGGCGGCTGTTTTACAGCCTTTTTGCGACCGAGGATCAAAAGGAGGGGATGGCGGCCTTCATTGCAAAGCGGCCCCCCGAATTTAAAAACCGCTGAGCATTTGACGGCTGCTCACAGCACGGCTATAGCCCCGCGCTTCGCATCCGAAACCACGATCTGGAAACACCGAAACCATGGCGAATACGAAGTCCGCAAAGAAAGCGACCCGCGTGATTGCCCGCCGCACGGCGGTCAACAAGGCGCGCCGCACTCGGATGCGTTCGACGTGGCGTTCGGTTGAAGAGGCCATTGCCTCGGGCGATGCAAAGAAAGCCCAGGAAGCGCTGCGCGCGGCTGAGTCCGCGACCATGAAGGCCGCTAGCAAAGGCGTAGTTCACAAGAATCTTGCGAGCCGAAAAGTTTCCCGACTTTCCAAGCGCATCGCTACGCTTTCAGGCGCCAAGAAGGCCTGATCGGCGGCCGGCGGCTGTCGTTTTTCTGTCGCCAAACTCTCACGAATCTCCATAGTGCGAATCCGCAACGAAACTGCGGATAAGTGGTGAGTTATTGTCCGAGTCCGGACGACCACCCATTTTGGCATAGGCCGATAAAATCTCATAAAATCAAACTTTTACGCCAACATCATTTCGATGTGGAAAATGGCGAAATCGTAAACAAAGTGTTGTTGACGACGCCTGTGGAACGGCGCAAATTTCGCGGGTCAGGCGAGCACGGCTCGCCCGGTCGACAGTCCCAGTGACGCCGGTGCGTAAGCATCGGGCCAAAAAGCACTTTTGGCTCGAACGGGAGAGGTGTGCCTGTCTTCGGGGCGGCTAAAAACACAAATGTTCTAAGCGGGGGCTGCATGGAACAACAGGGCGAAGAAGCCCGCCGGGAAACGGCGGGTATCGGGGCGGCGCGTGCGTTCGAGCTGGTCCAGAAGGAATTGGTCGGCGAGTACGGCGCTGATTTCTATCGTTCCTACATCAGCCCGCTGCGGCTGGTGGCCGAATTGAACGGCGTACTTCTCTTTCGGGCCGGCTCGCGGGTCGCAAAAGAGCGCCTGAACCAACAGGTTGTCAGTCGTCTCGCGGCGCTGATGAGCGCGTATGAGCCGCGCGTCGACAAAATCCAAATTCTCTTGGAACACGAAATTCCCGAGGACGTGCGCGCCCTTGCTGATGCGCGCATCGAAGAAGCGCGTCAGCCTGAGGCGGCGCCGGCGCGGCCGCTTGAGCTCACGTTCGAGACGTTCGCGGACGGCCCGAGCAATTTTCACGCTTACACGGTCGCGCAAATGATCGGCGCGGGCGTCGGCGTGACCTTTCCGGTCTGGCTCGTCCACTCACCGCCGGGCTGCGGCAAGACTCACCTGCTGAACGCCGCTGCGCACGAAGCGATGGCGAGGGGCCGCAAGGTCCTGTTCATGACCGGCCAAGAATTTCTCGAATGCTTTCAATCCGCACTCCATAAGAAGCGTGACTCGTCGGCGTTCAAGGAAATGGTCCGCGCGCCGGACCTGCTGATTATCGACGATTTCCATCGCATCTGCGGTAAGCGCGCGACGCAGGAAGAAGCGTTCGACACCATTAATGAACTTACACGTCGCGGCGGCCAGATTGCGCTTGCAGCCAACCACGGTCCTGATGGATTGGAAGGTCTCGACGATACGTTGCGCGCAAAGTTGAAAGGCGCGGCGATCAGCGAGATTTCGGAACCGGATGCGCCGTTGCGCCGCAAGATTCTTGATGCCCGCGTTGCGCACCATGCGCGTGCGAATCCGGGCTTCAGTGTTGCATCGGAAGCGCTCGACATGATCGCGGATCGGATGCACGTTACTGGCCGTGAACTCGATGGCGCGGTCTGCCAACTTCTCATCGAATGGAAGATCTCGGGAGGGACAACAGTGACGCTAGAAGCTGCCGCAAACGCTCTGCAAAGCAAACTCGCCGAAGGTGCGGAGCGCCGCATTACGGTGCAGCTCGTGCAGAAGGTTGTTGCGCGTCACTACAATATGAGCGTGCAGCAGTTGCTTGAGCGCACGCGCCGTCACTCAATCGCGCGCCCGCGCCAAGTGGCCATGTACCTCGCGTGCAAGATGACGCACGCCTCGCTGCCGGATATCGGCCAGCGCTTCGGCGGTTTCGATCATACCACCATCATGTACGCGCGCGATCGTATCGCCGCGCTCTCCGAAACCGATGCGAACCTTAAAGCAGAGCTTGAAGGCATCGCGCGCGCCGTCCGCCGCGAGCCCTAATCCTGGGTCATCCCTCGCCGTGTTGCCCCTAAGTCTTGCAATTGGGGCTTGGGCTTCGCGCGGCTTCTGCTAATTTCGCACCCCCTGCGGTGGCCGACTCAGGCGCCCGCAGGGGGTGTTTTTATGTGCCCCCGGCTAGAGCGGCGCGCGGGGCGAGGGGTCGCGGAATGAAGTTGTCGATCGAGCGCTCGGCGCTCCTGAAAGCGCTCAATCACGTCCAAAGCGTCGTTGAACGGCGCAATACGATTCCGATCCTGTCCAACGTGCTGCTGTCGGCGCAAGGCGATAGCCTGAAGCTCACGGCGACGGACCTCGACATCGAGATTTCCGAGAGCGCATCGGCCGAAGTGGAGCGCGCCGGGCAGACGACGGCGCCGGCGAACTATCTCTATGACTTCGTGCGCAAGCTGCCGGATGGCTCGGCGGTGAAGCTCGATGTGAACGGCGACGATCCGCGGCTCTTCATCTCGGCGGGCAAGTCGCGCCTGCATCTGCCGATTCTGCCTGCCGGTGATTTCCCGTCGATGCCATCGGATGGATTCGAGACGAAGTTTGAAGTCGAGCCCACGGAACTTGGTCGCCTCATCGACAAGACCCGCTTCGCCATCTCGACCGAAGAGACGCGCTATTATCTGAACGGCATTTTTCTTCACACGGTTGACGCCGATGGCGCAAAGCTGCGCGCTGTCGCAACAGATGGTCACCGCTTGGCGCTTGCCGATCATCCCGCGCCAAAAGGCTCAACCGGCATGCCGGGCGTGATCGTGCCGCGGAAGACGATCAATGAACTCAAGCGCTTGCTGGATGACGCATCGGATCTCGTCGAGATTTCGGTCTCGCCGCAAAAGATTCGCTTCGCGCTCGGCGATGCGGTGCTGACATCGAAGCTCATCGACGGCTCGTTCCCGGAATACGCGCGCGTGATTCCGAAGAACAATTCGAAGAAGCTCAAGATCGACAACAAGGCCTTCGCCGAAGCCGTCGATCGCGTCGCCACGGTCTCGGCCGAGCGTTCGCGCTCGGTGCGCCTGGCGCTCGATAAGGACAAAATCACGCTGACCGTGAACAACCCGGACGCTGGCGTCGCCACCGAGGATCTCGCCGCTGACTATCGCGACGATGCGCTCGAGATCGGCTTCAACGCGCGCTATTTGCTTGATGTTGCGCAGCAGATCGAAGGTGAAAGCGCCGTGTTCGAGTTGGCTGACTCCGGTTCACCCACGCTGGTGCGCGATGAAGCCGACGACGCCGCACTCTATGTGCTGATGCCGCTACGGGTGTAATGCACGCGCTCCACGTTTCGCGGCTTACGCTCACCGATTTCCGCAATCACGCTGCGCTCGATCTCGTGCTCGACGCGCGGCCCGTGTGCTTGTTCGGCCCCAACGGCGCCGGCAAGACCAATATCCTTGAGGCGCTGACCATGCTTGCCCCAGGCCGCGGCCTGCGCGGCGCCTCGCTTACCGACGTCGCGCGCGCGAGCGAGACGGATGAGTTCCGCGCTCAGCCGTGGGCGGTGTCGGCGCGCATCATGAACGACGGCGAAGAGACAGTGCTTGGCGCCGGCGCCGAGCGTACGCCGGAAGGCGGCGTCAAACGCGTGGCGCGACGCGATGGCCAGCCAGCGACGGCTTCTGATCTCAGCGAAGCCGCGCGCATGACGTGGCTGACGCCGGCCATGGATCGGCTGTGGTCGGGCGCGGCGGGGGATCGCCGCCGCTTCTTTGATCGCCTCACGCTAGCGCGCGCGTCGCAACATGGCACGGCCGCGGCCGCTTATGAGCGCGCGATGCGTGAACGCCAGCGCTTGCTTGGTGAGCGCGTGTTCGATGATGCGTGGCTCGGTGGGCTCGAGCGCGAGATGTCCGCGCACGGCGCGGCGATCGCGGCGGCGCGGGTCGAGACGCTGCATCGTCTCCAAGAAGCAATTGATACGCGGCCAGACGGCGCTTTTCCGAAGGCCGTTCTCGCGCTTGAAGGCTTGCTAGAAGCGCGCTTTGAGAACGGCGCCAAGAGCGCCGACGTCGAAGAAGATTTCGCCGAGCTTCTGCGCGACGTGCGTGGCCGTGATGCGGGCGCCGGCCGTGCACTCGATGGGCCGCACCGTAGTGACCTGAAGGCGCGTCACGCCGCCAAGAACATGGACGCTGACCAATGCTCCACCGGCGAACAGAAGGCGCTGCTCGTGGGCCTGACGCTGGCGCAAGCGCGCGCGCTTGCCGGCGACCCAGGCGCTGGCGCCTCGCTGATCCTGATCGATGAGGCGGCTGCGCATCTCGACGCCGTACGGCGCGCCGCGCTATTCGACGAATTGCTGGCCAATGAAGGCCAAGCCTGGCTCACGGGCACGGATCAGAATCTGTTCGAAGCCTTTGGCGGCCGCGCGCAGATGTTCGAAGTGCGCGACGGGCAGGTTTACGCCGCTTAGGCGGCTTGGCGCAGTTCGGTTGAGTTCAGCAACGCCGGCACCCGCAGTGTGAACGTCGAGCCCATGCCCTGCTTGCTCTCAACAGTGATGTCGCCGCCCATGAGTTGTGCGTAGCCGCGGCTGATCGCGAGGCCGAGGCCAGTGCCGCCGAATCGCCGCGTCGTGCTCGCCTCCGCCTGCGCGAACGGCTGAAACAATCGCGCCATCTGTTCGTCGTTCATGCCGATCCCGGTGTCGCGTACGGCGAACACGAGCCAGTCACGGCCTTCCATGTTCTCCCGACGCGTCTGCAGCGTGACTGCGCCCTCGGGCGAAAACTTGATGGCGTTCGAGAGCAGATTAAGCAGACATTGCTTGATGCGGAAACCATCGGTCTCGGCATGGCCAAGGCTTTCCGCGACATCGGCATGCAGCTTCACCTTGCGGTCGTCCGCCATTGGTCGAACTGTGTCGATCGTGTCGCGCGTGAGTGCGGCGGGATCAAACGGCATGCTCTCGAGATCGACGCGCCCCGAATCCACCTTCGCGTGATCAAGGAGATCGTTGATCAAGGCCAAGAGGTGCCGGCCGGCCGTCACGATACGTCCCGCATCTTCACGCGAGGTCGGCTCGGTTGCATCTTCGGCGATGAGTTCGCCGAAGCCGATGATGGCGTTCAGAGGCGTGCGCAGTTCGTGGCTCATGTTTGCCAGGAAGACCGACTTGGCGTTGTTCGCCGCCTCGGCGCGCGCCGTGAGCGCGGTTTGTTCTTCGGCGAGTTTCATAAGCTCGGCGGTTCGTGTCGCGACCGTCTCGCGCAGGCGCTGGTTTTCCTGGCGCTGGCGGTCGGAGAGGTAGATGTCGGCCATGGCCGCCGCGAGGCCCGCGATCAAGCAGAGCAGTGCGCCGAAACCAACGACGACACCGAGCATCGATTGTGAGATGCCATCGACGTCGCCGCCAACGCCGAACGGGATCAGCGTTACAGCGCTCATGGCGGTGAAGTGGAGTGCGCAGATCGCCACCACCAGCACGATGCCTGCCTGCAGCGCGCGCCATGTGCTGGAGAGCGCGTAGAAAGTTATGAAGGCTGCGGCAGCGAATACCGCGCCCATCACGATCGACGCGCTGACGAGGCCGATATCCCAGCGCATCAGCGCCGCCGCTTCGATCCCAGCCATGCCGGCATAATGCATGGCGATGATGCCGATGCCCGAGAGCGCGCCGGCGAATCCCCAAGCGTGGGGCCGGTTGATGCAGTGGACAAGCCAGAACGCGCCGGTTTGCAGCACGAGCGAAATCGCGAGCGAGCCGAAAATGGAGCTAAGTTCGAAGCTCAGCGGCACGCCCACGTCATAGGCGGTCATCGCGACGAAGTGCGTGGCCCACACGCCTAGACCCGCGGTCAAGCCAGCGGCGATCGCCCAGATACGCGCGACCATCGCTTGGCGCCCGGCGCTGCGCCCGAGCATCAGGAAGGCGCTTGTGCTGGTGATCGCGCATATCAGCGCGGCGAGCACCAAGAGCCAAAGGTTGTGCTCCTGCGTAATGCAGGCGAGGACGCGAAGCATGAAGGGAACGCTTTCCGAGTGGTTCTCGGCTGTTAAACATCGCCGGGCGCTAAGATCGCGCTAACGCGGTCGCGAGGAATTCGCATTGCCGCAGTGTTGATCGCCACGTCCCGTTGCGGCAACCGTGACAAAAGCGCCGAAATTTGCTGACGTATTACCAAAGAGGAAATGCCATGGCGAACCCGGACTACGTCGCGAAGCGCAACGAGGACTACGTCTTCAATTACGATCCGAACGAAGACGCGTGGTCCACCGATCTGTCGACGCTCGACATGAGCCGCGGCGAGCGGTTTCGCGACGACAATTTCTGGCCGTTCTTCGAACGTCTGCGGAAGGAGGATCCGGTCCACTACTGCCCGGACAGCATCAACGGCCCGTATTGGTCCATCACCAAGTACAACGACATCATGGCGATCGACACCGATCACCAGCGCTTCTCGTCCGAGCCGTCGATCGTGCTGTTCGATCCGGACGAGGATTTTCCGCTGCCGATGTTCATCGCAATGGACCCGCCCAAGCATGACGTCCAGCGCAAGACTGTCTCGCCCATCGTGGCGCCGAACCACTTAGCGCTGCTCGAGCCGATCATCCGCGAACGCGCCGGCAAGCTCTTGGATGAAGTGCCGCGCGGCGAGGTGTTCAACTGGGTCGACAAAATTTCGATCGAATTGACGACGCAAATGCTGGCGACGCTGTTCGATTTTCCCTGGGAAGATCGCCGCAAGCTCACGCGCTGGTCGGACGTGGCGACGGCGGCGCCTGGATCGGGGATCGTCGAGAGCGACGAGCAGCGCCGCATGGAGCTGATGGAGTGCCTGCAATACTTCAACGGCCTCTGGGAAGAGCGCGTCGCTGCGCCGCCGCGCAATGACCTGATCTCAATGCTGGCGCACGGCGAAAGCACCAAGAACATGCCGCGCCAGGAGTTCCTCGGAAATCTCGTCCTGCTCATCGTTGGCGGTAACGACACGACGCGTAACTCGATCACCGGCAGCGTCTATGCACTCAACAAATTTCCGGAGCAGTTTGAGAAGCTGAAGGCCAATCCAGCCCTGATCCCGAACCTCGTGTCCGAGACTATTCGCTGGCAAACGCCGCTCGCCTTCATGCGCCGCACGGCGATTGAGGATGTTGAGTTCGGCGGTAAGCTCATCAAGAAGCATGACAAGGTCGTGATGTGGTACGTTTCCGGCAATCGCGACACGGACGTGATCCCGAACGCGGATGCGTTTGACATCGAGCGCGAGAATGTACGCCGGCATCTCTCGTTCGGTTTCGGCATCCACCGCTGCGTGGGCAATCGCCTCGGCGAAATGCAGTTGCGCATCGTCTGGGAAGAGATCCTGAAACGCTTCGACCACATCGAGGTGGTGGGGGAGCCTAAGCGGGTCTATTCGTCGTTTGTGAAGGGCTACGAAACGCTCCCGGTGCGCATCAGCGCCTGATTGGCGCCCCAAAGTCTGGCGTCCGTGCAACGCTGAGCGGCGTTGGCGGTGGTGTTTTTCGACCTCGGAATGGTGGCGCGCGGCGGGCTTTGGCTGGCTCTAGGGACCACCGCCATGCCCAGCGCTCAATGCCCCAACAATCCCTTGATTTAACTCATGTTTTGGCCGCTGTTTTTTCCGTCCAACGTGGCGCCAAAACCGCGACTTTTTCCCCATTCATCC
Source organism: Hyphomonadaceae bacterium (assembly GCA_050184605.1). Taxonomy (GTDB): domain Bacteria; phylum Pseudomonadota; class Alphaproteobacteria; order Caulobacterales; family Aquidulcibacteraceae; genus Vitreimonas. The sequence continues at coordinate 187,769 of JBFXAE010000002.1, forward strand.
CTATATTCAGCGGGTCTTTTTCAGCTCGATTCGAGACCCATGAACCCGCCTCAAAACGCACCGGCGAGCACGCCCGACTATGGTGCCGATTCCATTAAAGTTCTCAAAGGTTTAGACGCAGTTAGGAAGCGGCCGGGGATGTATATTGGGGATACGGATGACGGGTCCGGTCTCCATCACATGATTTATGAGGTGGTCGACAACGCGATCGACGAGGCGTTGGCGGGGCATGCGACGCGGGTTGAGGTGATCCTGCATCCCGATGGCAGCGCGGAGATCACCGACAACGGGCGCGGCATTCCGACCGACATTCACCCGGAGGAGGGGGTGTCCGCGGCTGAGGTGATCATGACTCAGCTGCACGCGGGCGGGAAGTTTGACCAGAACTCCTACAAGGTCTCAGGCGGCCTCCACGGCGTCGGCGTCTCGGTCGTGAACGCGCTGAGCGAATGGCTCGATCTGCGCATCTGGCGCGGCGGCAAAGAGCATTACATGCGCTTCGTGCACGGCGATGCGGTCGCACCGCTCGCTGAAGTCGGCCCCGCGCCGATGGACGATGGCAAGGTGAAGAACGGCACGGCGGTGCGCTTCCTGGCGTCGCCGAAGACGTTCACGATGACCGAGTACGACCGCAAGACCATCGAGCATCGCCTGCGCGAGCTCGCGTTCCTCAATTCCGGCGTGCGCATCATCTTCAAGGATCTGCGCGGCCCCGAGCCGTTCGAGGAAACGCTCTTCTACGAAGGCGGCGTCAAAGCCTACGTCAACCACCTCGACCGCAGCCGCACCGCGCTCATTCCCGAAGCCATCTACGTCATCGGCGAAAAGGACGGCATGACCGTCGAATGCGCCATGCAGTGGAACGACGGCTATCACGAGAACACGCTCTGCTTCACCAACAACATCCCGCAAAAGGATGGCGGCACGCACTTGGCCGGCTTCCGCGGCGCGCTGACGCGTGTGGTGAACGCCTATATGCAATCCTCAGGGCTGGCCAAAAAGGAAAAGGTCGAAATTACCGGTGACGACGCCCGCGAAGGCCTCACCTGTGTGCTCAGCGTCAAAGTGCCGGACCCCAAATTTTCCTCGCAAACAAAGGAAAAACTGGTCTCTTCCGAGGTGCGGCCCGTCGTCGAAAACCTGATGAGCGATGCGCTCAATTCCTGGTTCGAAGAAAACCCGGCCCACGCCAAAACCGTGATGGGCAAGATCGTGCAAGCCGCCGCCGCGCGTGAAGCGGCGCGCAAGGCGCGCGAAATGCGTCGCAAGTCGACGCTCGATATCTCCTCGCTGCCCGGCAAGCTCGCCGACTGTCAGGAGAAAGATCCGGCCAAGTCCGAACTTTTCATCGTCGAGGGTGACTCGGCCGGCGGCTCGGCCAAGCAAGGCCGCGCGCGCGAAACTCAAGCCGTGCTGCCGCTGCGCGGCAAGATCTTGAACGTCGAACGCGCGCGCTTCGATAAGATGCTGTCGAGCGAACAGGTCGGCACGCTGATCACCGCGCTCGGCACCGGCATCGGCCGCGATGATTTCGATATCAACAAGCTCAGATACCACAAGATCATCATCATGACGGACGCCGACGTTGACGGCGCCCACATCCGCACGCTGCTGCTCACGTTCTTCTACCGGCAGATGCCGCAGATCATCGATGGCGGTTATCTCTACATCGCCCAGCCGCCGCTCTATAAAGCCACCAAGGGCAAGAGCGGGCGTTATCTGAAGGATCAAGCCGAGTTCGAGAGCTTCCTGATCGAGGAGGGCTCGGCCGGCGCCGTGCTTGAAGCCGGCGGCGCGCAATATGCGGGCGATGATTTGAAGCGCCTGGCGCGCGAAGCCATCGCGGTTGAAACCTTGATCAAGCGCTTGCACGCGCGCGTGCCCGATAGCGTGCTCGAACAAGCCGCGATCGCCGGCGCGTTTGCGCAGGGCGCGACCGATAAGGAAGCGGCGGAAGCGGCCCAACGCCTCAACGCCATCGCCGAAGAGGGCGAAGGCAATTGGAGCGGCCGCTTCGATCCCGATGGCGCGCTTGTGCTCGAGCGCATCGTGCGCGGCGTTGCCGAACGCGCGACGTTGGACAAGCTCTTCTTGAGCTCCGCCGACGCGCGCCGTCTCGCCGATCGCAGCGCCGCTCTGCGCGAAACCTATCTGACCCGCGCGACTCTGAAACGCGGCACGGAAACCACCGACATCAACGGGCCGCTCTCTTTGCTACACGCCATCGAAAGCGCGGGGCAGAAGGGCGTTTCGATCCAGCGTTACAAAGGCTTGGGCGAAATGAACGCCGAGCAACTCTGGGAAACCACGCTCGACGCCGACGTGCGCACGCTGCTGCAAGTAAAGGTCGATCACGCCGACGACGCCGACGAGATGTTCTCGAAGCTGATGGGCGACGTGGTCGAACCGCGGCGCGAGTTCATCCAGGAATTTGCGCTGGAAGCGGACGTGGACGCTTAGGGCTTTTTGGTCTTCTTTCGCCGGGCTTTCTTCCGGGGTGGCTTTCTACCTCGCCGCCTAGCGATGTCCTTGGCGGCCTTCGCTAGGCGCTTGTGCTTGGGATCGAATATCTGCTCCAGCACGTGCTGGAAGATCTCGAATGCATTGAGCAGGTCATTGCGATCAATCTGATCCAGACCGTCGTGCGTACCGACGTTACCCAGCCACCGAATGCTCTCCAGGAGATTGGCCGCGTCGGCATTCTTTATTCGGAGCCGATCTATTCTTTTCGCGAGAGAGAGGAGACGGCGCTCCTTCTTTCCGCCCTTCACACTTGCCAGGTAGGTCCGTGGTATTTTTAACGCCGTCAAAAGTTCTTCCGCGGCGGAGCGCAGTTTGTTTGCGCTAGAGCCTACGTCGAGCCAGATGACCGCCGAGGCTCTCTGTAGCTCGCCGACAACGTTCTCGGGCGTGCCCCGGGGCACTTCTATGACTAGCGGCGGCGGTGAGATCGAAGAGGGATGAAACCGATCAGTAACTGCGACGACGGTGTGCCCATCGTTGTCATAGTCGTAGTCCATCTCTGTTGTAACAACGCCAGCTACTGCGACGCGCTCTCCGCATGACGAGTCAGAGCATGTCATGTGCGCCGTGAAGCGCTTGACGATCCAGTCCGGCTCCCACTCATCGTAGGCACGCCCCGCTTTCGAGAGATCTGACTCAACACTCAGAACAGATGGTTTCACAACGACCAAACGACCGTCGCGACAAGTGGGGCACGGCCAACTTGGTAAGGAGTGAAATTTCTCCTTCCAAAGATCACGTTTGAAGGTCATCGGATGCTCTCTGGGCCGAGGGCGATTATCTTCGGCATGCGCGTATTGCTAAATCGGAAATTTATCGCCGTTTTGGTTCGGCGTGCTCGCGCGGTAGTTGTCCATTTACACGGCGCAAGCCATTGTGGCGCCTTGGCGTGAGGAGGCTGCGTTGCCGGCGACCTTCGAGCAATTTCGTATCTCGCTACTGAAGCGTCCGCAGCCTGATCTCTTGGAATGGCCGGAGCCCACACCTTACGAGTTCATTCGCCGCGTATTCAGCGCTGACTTCACTTTCAACCATATGGGTCGCGAGTTTCGCTACTTGCCATATGCGGAATCGACTCTGCCCGGTCTGATCGTGGGTGGGTTTGGGCGAGAGCGTGAAACGGTCGAAACGCCGCCAACGCCAGATGGCTTCGTACCTGAGCCGCATGTTGGGTGGCAGTCCGCGATGACGGTCGTGGACCCCACCGATCACGCTGACGGCCAGAAGCTCGCGATGGAGCGCAACGACTCCGTCGGCAAGCCTAAGGCCATTCTCGACTCCTTCGTGAAGGCCATCAACGAAGCGAATTCTAGCGCGGGTTATCTCCTGGCGATTGAGCCGCTGTTCAATGCTGGCGACTTCTGGGAGTGGGCCGAAGAGAACAAGGGCGCTGTGGTTAGCGTTACTTTTGACCTCGTCGTGCCGAACGGCCTCTGGACGTCCGAACGAAATGTCCGGGAGGAACTACGCACTCCGAAGGAGAAGGTTGGTGCGCAACGCGTCGTCACCACACTAAAGAGCTCAGAAGGTCTCAATCTGAACGATGAGAGCGTCCGAGATTATGTGGCGTACGCGGAATCTGGCAGCGGACGCGTCAAAGGACAAGCAAAGGCCGGTCGGCCCCGAAGAACATATGATTCGAAGAACAAGCGGCGGACGGCGATCGTACCCGAGGACGAAAGCGGTAGGCCGCTCGTGACCCGTCTGGTTGAGATAGTCAGTCGGATCTTGGACCGTGGGTAGCTCGTCGTCCCTGACGATTTTCGTGGTGTCGGTCGCCACCGTGATCATTCTGGTCGCGGCGGCACCTTGGACACTAAGCAACCACAACACGTTCCTACGAGACTTCGTAAATCAGAACCTCCTGAGCTTCATTGGTGTCGTGGTGACAATATCAATTGCCACAGCGAGCAACCTCTACATTGAACTCAATAAGATGGAGGAGCGCGAAGGCGCAGAGATTTTTCCGAACTCAAAAAAGGACGTCAAAGACTCCGTTTACGCGCTGCTTTGGACACTGTTTATCGCGCTAGCAATTGCGATTGTGAAACCCCTGGCGAGCTGGCCCGGTCCGCGCTTCGAAGCGGCGTTCAACGGTGCAGCGGTGATCCTTATCATTTTTCAGGGGCTGACTCTCGTTGACCTCGTGAGAGCATCATTCGCTTTCAATCCCATTGCTCGTCGTACAGCACTCGAAGAAGCGCGGGAGGACTCAGCGCAAGCGGCGAGCGGCGACGATTCCGAAGATCCGGTCGAAAAAAAATAGGATAGATCGCGTTCTATCCGACCGAGCGCGCAGCGGGCGTAGAATGGCTGCGTGACACCAGAACCAAAACCCAAGCGCACCATCACCAAGCGTCTGCATCATAGTCCGGAAGTCTGGGCGCAGGCTCGGCGGGGTTATTTGGCGGGGTGTTTGTAGGTTGGAGCGCGGGCCTCCGGCCCGCATGGGTGGGTGACGTTGGTTTGCTTGTTGGTTCTTGGTGTTGAGAGTGAATGCGGGCCGGAGGCCCGCGCTCCAACTTGTAAGCGTTGGCGCTACTTCCAGCTGGAGGTCTGGGCGCTTGCGTTGGCAGGTTGGAGCGCGGGCCTCCTGGCCCGCATGGGTCTTACCACCCGCGCTGGTCGTTCGGTTGTTGGCGTGTCTCTACGCGTGCATGCGGGCCGGAGGCCCGCGCTCCAACTTGTTTGAAGCGGGGATTGGTCGATTGGCTATCCATGGTTTTCGGGGCAATTGTCCTTGGAAACCAAGCATCGGGGCTGAATCAATCCGACCGCGCTGGGGCGGGCTTACGATGTCTTTCTCTGAAACCTTAGGAGGAAGACATGGCACTCATTATGGTTCGCGACATTCGCCAAGGGCGCGGGCGCGTTATTAATACGTGCAACATCTTTCATGCCGTCGAAGTCGAGGGCGGCGTGCGCATCAATTACACGGAAGGCTCGATCGGGCGCGATTCAGTTGTGATCGCGGGCACGCTTGAGGAGTTCGCCAAGGCGGTGGACGCGCTGAAAATTGGCTGAGGACGCTAAGCCCAAACGCACGATCCGCATCCGCCGCCATCATAGCGAAGAAACCTGGGCGCAGGTGCGGCGCGATTATCTTGGCGGCTTCACCGCCAGCGAATGTTCAAAGCATTATGGCGTGACCGTTGACGCATTGCGCAAGCGCGCGTCGCTGCAGAAATGGTGCAAGGCGCATCATGTGGCGGCGCAGAAACCGCCGGCGCCGCTGCTGGCGTTTCCCGATCCGGAGCAGGCGGTGAAGGTTGGCGACGCGGAGTTTGCGTCGCTGTGGGATGAGATTGCGCATGAGGCGCAGCGGGCGCCGGGCGGTGTTTGGTCGACGTGGTTGTTTCAGGGTGGCCGCGGTGCGGGCAAGACGCGCGCGGGCGCGGAATGGTTGGCGGCGCGGGCGCAAGCGAAGCCTGGGCTCTATGCGTTGGTGGGGCCGACGCAGCATGACGTGCGCGAAGTAATGGTCGATGGGCCGAGCGGCTTGCGCAATCTGCCGGGGCGCGAGCGGCCTTGGTACGAGCGCTCGCGGCGGCGCTTGTTATGGCAGAACGGCTCGATTGCGTACGCGTTTTCGGCGGAGGAGCCGGAGCGTCTGCGCGGGCCGCAATTCGAGGCGGCGTGGGCGGATGAGTTTTGTATTTGGCCGCGTCCGAGTGAGACGCTGGCGATTTTGCGCATGGGGTTGCGCTTGGGCGATGCGCCGCAGCTGGTGGTGACGACGACGCCGAAGCCGTTGCCGGCGTTGCGGGTGTTGCGGGCGGAGAGCTCGTGCGTGGTGACGCAGGCGGCGACGGAGGTGAACGCGGCGCATTTGGCGCCGTCGTTTCTGGATGGGCTTAGTGCGCTCTATGGCGGCACGCGGTTGGCGGAGCAGGAGCTGGAAGGGCGCTTGCTCGATGGCGATGGGGCGCTGTGGTCTGTCGCTGATTTGGAGCGGGCGCGTGGTGGTGTTGCGCCGGAGCGTTGCGAACGCGTGGTGGTCGGCGTCGATCCGCCGGCGGGCGCGGGCGGGTCTGCGTGCGGGATCGTGGTGGCGGGGCGCGTGGGGCGGCAAGCGTTCGTGCTGGCGGATCGGAGTGCGCTGGGGTTATCGCCGCTTGGGTGGGCGCAGCGTGTGTGTGAGGCGGCGCGTGAGTTTGGCGCGACGGAGATTGTCGCCGAGGCGAACCAGGGCGGCGACATGGTGCGCGCGACTCTGGCGCAAGCGGGTGCGCCGTGTGCTGTGCGGCTCGTGCATGCGTCGCGCGGCAAGCGCGCGCGGGCGGAGCCGATCGCGGCTTTGTACGAGCAGGGGCGGGTGACGCATTGCGGTGCGTTTGTGGCGCTGGAGGAAGAGCTGCTGGCGCTGGGCGTGAGTGAGAGCGAAGGCTTGCTCGATCGCGCGGATGCGCTGGTGTGGGCGCTGACGGCGCTGATGAATGGTGGTGAAGGGCCGCGCGTGCGCTCGTTCGATTTTGATCTGCGGCGGAGTGGGCTGAGCGGCTACGGCGCGAGCAGGCTGCGGTAGAGCATGTAGGCCGCCACCGCGAAGACGACGCCGGCGAAGACGCGATGGAGCGCGCCGCGTTGTTTGGAGAGGTGCGTCGCGAAGCTGGCGCCGATGAGGCCGCCGGCGAGGCCGCCGCCGATGAAGAGCAAAGCGATGCGCCAGTCGATGAGGCCGTCGAAGGCGTAGCTGCCGGCGGTGGTGGCGCCGAAGGCGCCGACGCTGAACAGCGACGAGCCGATCGCCTGGATCATGGTCATGCCGGTGGCGCCGATGAGGCCGGGCACGATGAGAAAGCCGCCGCCAATGCCGAAGAAGCCGGAAAGCAAGCCGACGCCGAGGCCGTAGCCGATGAGCTTCGGCGCGTTCTTGGCGTTGAGCACGACGTCGCCGTCGCCCTCGTGCTTGCGCGGGATCAGCATGGCGATGCCGACGACGATCATCAGCACGGCGAAGAGCGGCAGCAGGATGTCAGCGTTGGTGTTCTTGCCGATGGCCGCGCCGATGGCGGCGCCGGCAACGCCGGCGGCGGCGAAGACGACGGCGCACTTCCATTTCACATTGCCGCGCCGCAGGTGGTTCAGGAAGTTGGCGAAGGCGTTGACCGAAACCGCGAGCGCGCTGGTGCCGATGGCGACGTGCGGATTGGCGACGCCGACAATGTAGAGCAGAGCGGGAGTCGCCAGGATCGAGCCGCCGCCGCCGATCAGCGCCAGAATGAGGCCGACGGCGGCGCCGCTGAGGATGGCGAGGATGTCCGGTGTGGTCACGCGCGCACGCTAGAGCGATTCCATGGCATGACTTTCAGCCTCGGGAGAGATCGGTCATCGTCATCGTGTCGCACATATAGACGTTGAATGTAATTTAGCAAGCACTAATATAGAGGCCGATAGGAGTTATTCATGACAACGCTCCAGGTTCGCGCCTTCTTTCATGAGCCGACCTTCACCGTGAGCTATCTCGTCTGGGATAGCGCGACAAAACATGGCGCGATCATCGATAGCGCGCTCGATTTTGACCAGAAGTCCGGCCGCACCGGCACGGATTCAGCGCAGGCCATTCTCGATGCGGCCAAGGCGGAAGGCGTCAGCGTCAAGTGGCTGCTGGAGACCCACGCGCACGCCGATCACCTCTCCGCGGCGCCGTTTCTGAAGCAGGCGACAGGCGCGCCCATAGTGATCGGTGAGTACATCCGAACCGTGCAACAGGTGTTCAAGCGCGTGTTCAATCTTGGCTATGTCACGGCGGATGGGCGACCATTCGACAAGCTGGTCAGTGACGGCGAAAAACTGGAGCTGGGCGCCTTAGGTATTGAGGTGATGCACACGCCTGGCCACACGCCTGCGTGCGTGACCTATCGCATTGGCGATGCGGTGTTTGTGGGCGATACGTTGTTCATGCCGGATTACGGCACAGCGCGCGCTGACTTTCCGGGTGGAGACGCACGCACGCTTTATCGCTCGATCCAGAAATTGCTGGCGCTGCCGGACGAGACGCGCGTGTTCTTGTGCCACGATTACAAGGCGCCCGGTCGTGACGAATATAAGTGGGAGACGACGATCGGCGAGGAGCGGGCCAAGAACATCCATCTCGCCAACGGCGTGACCGAGGATGCATTCGTCGCCATGCGCGAGGCGCGGGATAAGACGCTGGCGATGCCGGCGCTGATCCTGCCCTCGATCCAGGTCAACATCCAAGCCGGCGAGTTGCCGCCGCCGGAAGACAATGGCGTGCGTTATTTGAAGCTGCCGATCGACGCGCTCTAACTTGCCGGACTTACGCCGCCGCGTCTTGTGTGGAGGCGAACGCCGTCTTTGTGGTTCGTTTTCCCGTTGAGCGGATCGGAACGCGGCGCTACTGCTCTTCGTCGCAACACACTGGGGAGTGGGTCATGCGGAAATTGGTTCTTGGAGCGGCCGCGTTGGCCGTGCTCGGCGCGTGCGCACAACAGCCGCCGGCGCCATTGGAAGGCGACGCGCTGGTCGCGCGCGGAGATTATCTCGTGAATGGCGTCGTGCTCTGTGGCGATTGCCATACGCCACGGGGCGCTGGAGGCGAGCCGCTCACTGCGGAGGCGCTCCACGGCGCAGACATCGGCGCGGGCCCGCCGGGCTTCGCAAGCTATGCCCCGCCGCTGGCGGGAGGACCGGTGAACTATACCGAAGAGCAGTTTATCGCGTTCCTGCAAACCGGCGTTCGTCCCGATGGTTCGCACACGCGTCCGCCGATGCCGCCATATCGTCTGAATGAAGAGGACGCGCGCGCGGTTGCCGCTTACATCGCAACAGTGCCGCGCGCCGCGGAGTGAAGCGCGCGTGAGATGTGCGTGCAGCTGCGCGCACATTTCAATGCGATCACAATTGGTGTTCCGAGCTTGACGCAACCACGCGATGGGTATTCCATCGGCATGTCGGAAGACATCGGCGCCGTCCGCCGGTTCCCGCTCGCATTGCTCATGCAGCACACAACACCAGGGCCACGGCGCGCGCTGAGTTGTCTTCCCGTCCGATGAAAACACCGCGCGCAGCAATGGTGCTGCAAGGGAAGCGGGCCACTTCGTCTCGGCCGGCGTCAGGCGACGTTACAGCGTATGGTGATGTATGCTCGAACAAAGCGGCAACTGGGTCGCCGCTTTTTTGCATGTGAAGGAGGCAGTAGGCATTCGGCAATGGGCAGCAGAAGAATCGCGCATCACTCGTTGTGATTGCCGCGGCCTACTGCCAATTGCCTGATGATGTCGCTTCGCCTCTTCGCCGCTCTCGCCATTCCGGATGACGCCGCCGCGCGTTTGCTGGCGCTGATGAAAGGCGTGCCCGGTGCGAAATGGCGGCCGCGTGAAAACCTGCATCTTACGCTCCGCTTTTTCGGCGAACTCATCGAGCCCGTGGCGGAAGATCTCGACAGCGAACTTGAAGCGGCGACGCGCGGCCTTGGCCCGTTTGAGGTGCAGCTGAAAGGGGCGGGGTCATTCGGCGGCGCCGATCCGCATGCGCTCTGGATCGGCGTGGCGGAAAGTGATGCGCTGAAACAGTTGGCGGCGGCGTGTGAGAAAGCGGCGCGGCGGGTGAAGCTCAAGCCGGAGGCGCACAAATTCACACCGCACGTGACGCTGGCGTATCTGAGCGGCGCCTCACTTGATCGGGTGCAGGCATTCGAGGCGCGGTGGGGCTTGTTTGAAGCGCCGCCGTTTCGGGTGGAGAGCTTTGGGCTCTATTCGAGCGTCACGCGAAAATCCGCTCCGAGCCTTTATAGGCTCGAAGCGGAGTATCCGTTACCGGGTTAGGCGCTGAAGCTTACGAAACCGGCGCGGGTTGCGGGGTTTCGGGCGTGGGCGGGGCGGTGTCGCGCACCATCGTCGCCGGCGGCGGGTTCGGACCCATAGCGCAACAGCGCACTTGCACTTCAAGAACTTGAGAATTGAAGCGGCATTCGGTGTCGTTGATTTGGCGCAGGATCGCCATGCCGCCAGCGCGATGCGTGTAGCGGGTCTGGGTGCAGCCGGTCAGCGTGTAGCCCGGATCGCAGGTCCCAGCGCGCGTGCGGTTGAGCGTACGTGTGACACAAACAACATTTCGCGCCATGGCTTGGTCAGCCGTTTCCTGGGCGCGGTTGGCGACGCCGAAAACTTCGGCGATGCGGCTGCCGAGGCTGGTGCGGACTTCTTCGGTGTCGCGATGCTGCTTGCAGATATCGGTATTGCCGCGCGATGCGTCCTGCGAGCACCACTGAGCGATGGTCATGTCGCCGGTGCGGTTCGCACAGGCCGTTGCCAGCGTGGCCAGGGCCACGACGGCGAAGATTGAAGCGATGCGCATTCTGGCGCCTTTCCCTCTGTTTGCCCCCGCAGGACCCCAAAGCGGATCGGGGAAAACGCGTCAACACTTGTCGCGGTTTCGGGGAATCCTATGTCTGGCTGCCTTTTGAGCAGCGGCGGAGGTTCCATGATCGCGAAGCGCATCTTCATTTTGACCGGCGCCGGGATTTCGGCGGAGTCCGGGCTTTCGACGTTTCGCGACAAGGGGGGCATCTGGGCCCGATACAGCATCGAAGAAGTCGCCTCGATTCAAGGCTATGAGCGCGATCCTGTGAAGGTGCTCAACTTCTACAACATGCGCAGAAACACCCATGGCGGCGTCGAACCGAACGCGGCGCACATCGCGCTTGGGCAATTACAGGCCCATTGGGCCGCGCGCGGGGGGAACGTCACGATCTGCACGCAGAACGTCGACAACCTCCATGAACGAGGCGGAGCAAACGTCATCCATATGCACGGCGAAATCGCCAAAGCGCGGTGTCACGATTGCGGAGCGCTCGCGCCCTATGACGGTGATCTTTCACTCGACCTCGGTTGCGGGGCGTGCGGACGGACCGGGGGCATGCGTCCGCACGTGGTGTGGTTCGGCGAGATGCCGCTGTTCATGGATGAGATCTACGAAGCCTTGGCGGCCGCCGACTTGTTTGTCTCGATCGGCACGTCCGGTAATGTTTACCCAGCAGCGGGGTTCGTATCAGCCGCGCGCGCGGCTGACATTCCGACGATGGAAATAAATCTTGAACCCTCGGAAAACGCACACGCCTTCAATCTCGGACGTTACGGGAAAGCAAGCGAGCAAGTACCTGCTTGGGTTGCGGAAATGGTGGCCGTCGCGGGCTAGGCGGGCGCCGTTTTCAGGCTAATGTAATTCGTGGCGAAGAGAGGAGCAGGCGAAATGATAGGACGTTTGGCGATTGTCGCCTTGGCCGTGGGTCTGGCGGGTTGCGCCGGGCTCGAGCCTGCGGGGCGCAACGCGCGTTCGTCTGGACCGGCTCCGGCAGCGTCCGCGCCGCCGCCGCAGCGCACGGCAGCGTTGCCGCCGCCTCAAACAAGCCAGCCGCCGCAGGCGACAACGCCGGCCCCCCAACAGGCGCCGCAGCTCACCGTCCCGCCGGCGGCGCAACGCGAACAGCCGGCGCCAGTCGCGACCACGCCGCCGCCTCAGCGCACGCAGCCAACGGCGCCGCCCGCAGCCGCGCCGCAAGTGAGTGTGCCAGCGCCGGCGCCGGCGCAGGAAACGGCAGCGCCGTCGCGCCCGCGTTCAGCCGATGAAGATATTGTGGTGCCGGGCCAAGTGACGACGCAGGTGCCGCCGCCGGCCGGCGATCCGCGCACCAATGAGGAGCGCCGCGCCGATATCCGCGCCTGGGATCAGTGCGTCATGCAGGTGCAGAGCGCGTTCGACAGCGACCCGATGCGCCCACAACTGACGACGCCTGAAGAATATTGCTCCACCTCGCTCGGCATGTCGGGACGCACCGCGGTGCCGATCGGCCGCCGGCGCTAATCAGCGCCGGCAGAGGCGGTTGGCGAGCCAACCCGAGATCGGGCGCACGCCGCGGTCGGTTTGAATGAAGGCAGTGTATTCGCCGCCATTCTGATTGACGTTGGCGTTGTGACCCGTGCCGCTTTGCACGATGCAGCCGGTGTTATTGTTGTTGTTCTGGGTCAAGGTCGCGGTGTGACCCGTTCCCACTTGGCGGATGCCGCCCGAGTTGACGTTGCCGCTCTGCTGCACGACGCCGAGATTATCGACGCCATTTTGCGTGACGACGCCGCGATTGCCGCGGCCGGTTTGCGCAACGGCTGCGCCGTTGTTCACGCCCGTCTGCTCGACCGTGACTTGGTTGGCCCGTAGGCGCAAAGGGAGCGCGTGCGCGGACGCGATGGTCATCATCAATGTAGCCGCCATCGCGCTGACAAATAGCTGTTTGCGTTTCATCTGCTTTCCTCCGCGACGCAGCTTTCGCCGTCGGCGCTGATCAGTTCGAGGCGGGCATCGTAGCCGCCGCCGCGTGCGACGCTGATTTCGGCGCTGCCGAGATCGGCGCTTTGGCCGTTAGAGAGATCGAATTCGCCCGATTGCATGATGTCGGACGAACCGCCGCGGTCGCGCTTGGTGATAACGAATTCGTATTCGCCGAACGCGCTGACATCGCTTGAAGCAACGGCGCGTAATTCAACGCCCTGCGACGTGCGGGTGCGGATGATGTCGCACGTCAGGCTTTGCGGCGCATAAGAGACGGCCTCGTGAGCTTGCGCTTCCGCGAGCGTTTGCGGGGCCGGGCTGGCGTTTGCGGCGCACGCCATGGTGAGCGCGCTAAGGCCAATAAATAAGAGCGATTTCATCGCAGTTGCTCCCGTGCGAGGGGCGGGAAGGGCGCGTACGCCCTTCCCAAAACCGACGCGTTATTGTCCGCCTTGGATGACGACGGTGATGTTGCCGTTGCCGCGTTGGACGACGTTGGCATCTTGGTTGTTGCCGACTTGAATGACGCCGGTGGTGTTGTTGCGGCCGACCTGATCGGTGGTGGCGATGCTGCCGTTGCCGATCTGGGCGATGCCCGAGATGTTGCCGCGGCCGCTTTGGTAGATGCCGCCGGCGAGGTTGCGGCCCTCTTGGCCAGTGACGGCGACGTTGTCGCTGCCATTCTGTTCGGTGACGGCTTCGTTGCGCGTGCCGCCTTGCTCCATGCGGAGGAAATTGTTGTAGCCGGACTGAACAGCGCGGCTGTAGTGGCGGCGGCCGTTCTGGCCGATATTGGCTTGGTTGCGGCGGCCGTCCTGATACGCGGCGACACCGTTATCCGTACCGCTTTGCGCGACAACCGTGCGGTTTTGCGCAGCAGCCGGCGCGACAGCGAGAGATGAAAGAAGTGCAGCCGCAGCCACGGCTGAGAGAAGGCGTTTCATAATCTATGCTCCCGTGGACTACGCGCTTCCCTCGCGAGCGATCCAACGAGTGCAAAGGTAATCGCGCCTACATGAGCGGCGCTTGAACGCGCCGTTCAATTGCAGTCAGTCTCCCAGCAGCGCGTCCATGTGATCGTCGCTCAGTCCGAAGTGATGGCCGACTTCGTGGATGAGGACGTGGGCGACGAGTTCGGCGAGATCGACGTCTCCGCGTTCGATCCATTCATCGAGAATAGGCCGGCGATAGAGGAACACCATCGGCTGCGCCGGCGCGGGGTCCATGATCGAGCGCTGCGTGAGATCGACGCCTGAATAGAGCCCGGTGAGTTCGAACGGGTCATCGATACCGAGATCGGCGAGCACGTCTTCGTCGGCGAAGTCTTCAACGCGGATGAGCACATCGCCGGCAAGATCGCGGAAGCTTGCGGGCAGCGCCGCCCACGCCTCGCGCGCCATGCGGTCGAGATCGTCGAGAGAAGGAGGGAGCTGCGCCATGGTCCCTGGATATAGGCGCTCAGGGCGGGGGCAGTTAATGCTGCACCTGCTAAGTTGACGCCCCCGTCATTTTTCTTGAAACGATACGTCCCTTCGGTTAGGGTGGGATCATCCAGAACGAGGTCCCGCGCGTAGCCAGCGGGCCAGAACCCCCGGGAGAGACGACGCGATGGCCGATTCCGCCGCCCCTATCCGCCAGATCACCAAGGACGAAGTCTATGACGCCGTCCCGCCGACCGATTTCAGCCAGATGCTGGAAATCGATCGCCACCTGAACCGTTCGACCGCGTTCGATAAAATCATCTCGGCGACCCACGATCACTTCTGGGATCCGCTCGACAAGAAATACATCGACTTCAACGACGACTTCGATCCGGACACGACCGACTTCATCCCGGACGTCATGGTGCCGGCGCTGCAGACCGAATACGTCGAGGCGTTTTTCAAGGATAAGCCGGCTGAGCGCATTCGCTTCAAGAGCCAGGTTGGCCGCTGGGTGATGAGCTCGATTCTGCACGGTGAGCAGGGCGCGCTGAACCTCTCCGCTTCGCTCTGCCACGTGCTGCGCGATCCCGGTGCGCAAGAATACGCCGCCAACCAAACGCGCGAAGAAGGCCGCCACGTCACCGCGTTCGCCAAGTACATCATCGCGCGCTGGGGCACGCCGCTGCCGTGCGGCACCGTTCTTGCCGGCTTGCTGCAAGAGATCGTGCACGCGCCTGAAGTCTATAAAAAGATCATCGGCATGCAGATGCTGGTCGAAGGTCTCGCCATGGGCGCCTTTGCGACGATCTTCAAAGAGTGGAACGATCCGCTGGCGAAGAAGCTGACTCAGCTCGTGATGACGGACGAGGCCTTCCACCACAAGTTCGGGAAGATCTGGGCCGATCGCACCATTCCGAAGCTCTCGCCTGAAGAGCATGAGATCGTCGAGAACTGGGCGGCGCATTGCTTCCAGACGCTGTTGTTCAATCTGGTCGCGCCGCACCAGATGACCTCCATCTATGTGCAGTTTGGCATGGACCCGGAGAAGGTGATGGAGAGCTTCCAGGCCGCCGTCACCGACGACATGCGCCGTGAGAACATGAGGGAAGGCACCAACATCTTCCGCGTGCTGGTGAAGACGCTCTGGAACGCCGGCATCATCACCGAGCGCACCCGCGGCTTCTACGCCACCTACGTGAACTTCGATGAGTTCAAGGCCGAAGGCGAAGAAATGGTCGGCGATGCGATCGCCGACGAAGGCATCCAATATCTGAAGACGATCAATTTCGGCATCAACACTGGCGCGCTGAGTGATGTGAAAGCCGCCGCGGTCGCCGCCGAGTAAAGTCCGAACCGTACGCAAACTGAAAACGCCCACTCGCGAGAGTGGGCGTTTTTGTTCGTGGCGGACGAGGATTAGCCGTTCGGCGCGGGTGCGCGCTGCCGTCATCGGATGCGTGCGCGGCCATGACAGTTCCGGACGCTTGTTCCCGCGTGTGTGGAATGGGAGAATGGCGCATGGATGACGCGCTCCCGCTCTCTCGGCCGGACGTCACCGCGGCTCTGGCGCGCGGCGTTACGCGCATGTTGGTGGAGCGTGGCCTCGCGCCGATCTTGGAAGTTCCACTCGCGAATGGCCGGCGCGCGGACGTGATGGCGCTGACTCAGCAAGGCGAAATCTGGATCGTCGAAAACAAGTCGTGCCTGGAGGACTATGCCAGCGACTCGAAGTGGCCTGAGTACGTCGATTACTGCGACCGCTTTTTCTTCGGCGTGACCGAGACGTTCCCGCGCGAGCTTATTCCGGAGGAGTGCGGGCTGATTGTCGCCGATGGCTTTGGCGGAGCAATTCTGCGCGACAGCCCGGTGCGTCCGCTCGCCGGCGCGCGGCGCAAGGCGGTGACGCTGCTGTTCGCGCGGCTGGCGGCGCTTCGTGCCGCGGAGTTTTAGCCCACTGGCCGCGCCGCGCTGGTGCAAACATCTTCGGCGGCGACGGCTTTTGCGGCGTCATATGTGCCTGGCGTTGGTGCGAGCCGGCGGATCAGAGCGATGCCGCGCATGCTTGGGCTTTCGACGATAGTCGAGGCGCCTTCAGGGTGCGCGGCGCCGCGCCGGATCAGAGTGATCTCGGCGCCGTGATGCGCTTCGCGATCGTCGATAACGAAGAAATTGTCGCTATTGGCGGCGTAGAGCGAGAGCGACCAATAATCCTCCCATGGCGTCGCGGTTATGATAACCGGCCCGTTGCTGAGATCGAAAACGCAGGCGGAATAGGCAAAGTCAGGCGAGGGCCGCACGATTTGGCGCGACGCCGCTGTCACGCGCTCGCTCATATGCCAGGTGTTCACCCCGGCGGCGCCAATGCGCTCGATGGCGACGTTCATGATCACACGCGGCGCCGCGAAGATCGCCGCGAAATGCACCACCGCCGCGATGACGAGCGCCCCGAGAACATATTTGCCCCAGCTCATGCCGGTTCTCCCGCGCACGAGACCGTGGTGAGCCGGGGCAGCGTTTGCTCGCTCGGCCGGAAATCGCGCTGCGGATTATAGACGCGCAGCATGACAATGAAGCCGCGCCGCGCCTCGCGCGAGGAGAGCCAGTGGGTTGCATCGCCGCGAACGGGGGAGACGCGGATTGCCCACGGCGCGTCATTGCCGGCGCGAGAGGCGTCGACGGAATGTGCGCGGTCGGTATTTTGGACGAGGAAGTTATCGTCCGCGTAGAGCGTTACCGACCACCAGCGCGCGTCGAGCGGGCGTCCCTGAATTTCATAAATGCAGCTTTCGTTTAGGGGGCGGCCGTGCTCGTCGCGATCGAGCGAAAAATAGACTGCTTCGCGCGCCGACAGCGCCAGCAGTCCGGCGCGGGCGATGATGGCGCGTGTATACGGATCGGCAGCGCTCGATCCCGCCGCGCGGCTATGGACCCAATTGCCGTATCGTTCGGTGAAGGCCGCGTTGCCGAATTGCAGCACCGCCCAGGCCGACGCCAGCCCGAGCGTAACGCCCGCTATCACAGCGCCGATCCATGCCAATATTCGCCGCAGCATTCCGCTCCCCACGCCGCGAACTTACACCTCGTTCGGTGTTTTGAGGACGAGCGTCAAAGCGTGCAAGCCCGTGTCAAATTCTTCACGAAGTGTATCGTAAACCAAGCGTTGACGCGCGACGCGGGAGAGGCCCTCGAACGCACTCGCGCGCATGGCAAGGTGGTAGTGCGTTTCTCCACCGGGACGCGCGCCGGCATGGCCGGCGTGGGAGGCCGACTGATCTGTCAAGACAAAGTGAACGGGTTCAAACCGTTCGCGCAGCTGCGATTCAATGCGTTCGGCGCGCGAAAGATGCGTTTTGTTGTCTGTCAATTCCTTGTCCGCTTAACCTCTGGCGCCCATACTCGACCATCCGATGTCAGAGACGTTCGCCTACCGTCCGAAGTTCGTCGACATCCGCGTCAAGAAGCCTGACGCGGCGACGAAGGCGCGTGAGCCGGAAGAGCGCCCCTGTGATCATATAGGATGCAAAGGCGCCGGGCTCCATCGTGCGCCGAAGAGCCGCGAGCACGCCAACCAGTTTTGGCATTTCTGTGCCTCGCACGCCGCTGAGTACAATAAGCGGTGGGATTACTTTAGGGGCATGACCGACGCCGAGCTCGACGAGTATCGCAAGAAGGAAGAAGTCGGCCATCGCCCTACCTGGACTTTCCGTGGCGGACGGGGCGATCGCCTGGCTGCCGCGGGCCGCGGCAGGGGCGTCGGCGGCGCTAGCGATCCATTCGGCATGTTTGGCGGCGATCCGGGCGCTGCTCCGGTGAAGGCGCGCCGCCGCTTGACGCGCCTCCAAGCGCTGGCGCTTGAGGCCATGGAGCTCGAGGAAAACGCAACCAAGGCGCAGATCCGCGCCAAGTACGCGGAGCTGGTGAAACGCTGGCATCCCGATTCCAACGGCGGTGACCGTGGGGCAGAGCAGAATCTGCAAAAGGCGATCAAAGCCTATCAGACGCTAAAGGCCGGCGGCCTCGTCTGAGCGACTCGTCATATTGCCGCTTTTCCTGACGCGCTACGGCGCCGTAAGCTGGCTTCCGAACTCCTCCAAGGCCACATCTCCCTCATGACAGCTGCTGACGATCTCCTCTCCGCCAAGCCGGACAAGACAATTTCTGCCCGCGAGTTCGGCGTTGAAAGCGACATGAAAGTGCCCGCCTTCTCGAAGAAGACGGAATACGTTCCCGAAATCGATCCGGCCTACCGCTTCGATCCGCAGACGACTTTGGCGATCCTGGCGGGCTTTGCGCACAACCGGCGCGTCATGGTGCAGGGTTATCACGGCACGGGGAAGTCGACGCACGTCGAGCAGGTGGCGGCGCGGCTGAATTGGCCGATGGTGCGGATCAATTTGGACAGCCACGTCAGCCGTATCGATCTCGTCGGCAAGGACGCGATCGTGCTGAAGGACGGAAAGCAGGTTACCGAGTTCCGCGAAGGCATGCTGCCGTGGGCGCTGCAGCGGCCAGTGGCGATTTGCTTCGATGAGTACGACGCGGGCCGCCCGGACGTGATGTTCGTGATCCAGCGCGTGCTGGAGGCGAGCGGCAAGCTCACCTTGCTCGATCAGAACCGCGTCATCAGCGCCAACCCTTTCTTCCGCCTTTTCGCGACGACCAACACGATCGGCTTGGGCGATACAACGGGGCTCTATCACGGCACCCAGCAGATCAACCAAGGCCAGATGGACCGCTGGTCTATCGTGACGACGCTGAACTATCTCGATCACGATGCCGAAGCGGACATCGTGATCGCCAAGGCGCCGAGCTACAACAATCCGGAAGGCAAGCGTACAATCATGGCGATGGTGCGTGTCGCGGATATGACGCGCAACGCGTTCATGAATGGCGACATCTCCACCGTGATGAGTCCGCGCACGGTGATCACTTGGGCGCAGAACGCCGAGATTTTCGGCGATGTCGGCTTAGCTTTCCGGATGACGTTCCTGAACAAATGCGATGAGCTGGAACGGCCGACTGTGGCGGAGTTTTATCAGCGCGCGTTCGGGGCAGACCTGCCGGAAGCGGCGACGCGGGTGAAGGTGGCGTGAGGGGCGCGCTTGCCCTAGCGCGGATTGCGTTATTTGCCGCACTTATGTGCGCTTCTGGCGCTGGTTGGGCGCAGGAACGTTTTTCTGCCGACACCCTCAGACAATGGGAGCAAGCAGCGAACGGCCATGCATGCGAGACGAAATACTTTGGCCGGTACCGCGGTCGTAGCTTCGAATATCCCGCTGACGCATTGGCTGATGAAGTTTCCGGCGATGTGCTGCTCACTTTCGATACCCAGGTCGATGACGCGGGTGTGCTCTCCATAACGAATGCGCGCGTTTTTGCTGCCGATCCCGCTGGTGTTTTTGACGATGTTGCGCTGATCGTCGCCAACAACTTTGTCTTTCCGGAAGGTATGGGAGATTGTGAAAGCCTGAGGGCGCGGCTTCAGTTTCGGGTGTACGACGGAAACCGCGATGGCGTGTTGAGCGGCATTGTGACATCCTCGCCCCCTGTTCCGCCCCTCAACGCCGCTGCAGTTGATCTCCTGAGGTCAAGACGCGTGGGCGCGTATTGCGGCGAGGAGAGTGGGCCGATCAATCGAATAGAAATGAGTGAGGCGACGTCGCGGCTTTATCCGTCTGCCGCTCTCAGTCGCGGCGAATCCGGCATGGCGGTGTTGCGTTTCTCGATTGCGCCCGATGGTTCGGTCGTTGATCCAACGGTGGTCGACGAGATGCCAACCGGCCAGGGCTTTGGTGAGGCCGGCGTGCGCACTCAGCAGATCGCGCGATATGCGCCCAGGGAGTCAGTCTGCGAAGGTGCGGGAACCGTGATTCACTTTCGGCTACAGTAGGTTGGGCGCTCACACCTAACTCGCCGGCTGGCGCGGCGAAGCGGCGTTCGAACGGGTCGCCGTGTCCGATCGGCAGGTCGCCCAGCGGCCTGTCCAAACGAACCAGGTAGCGGAGTGAATTCACGCTTCGCCAGATCTTGGCTCCAGAGCGACCTACCGCTTTCCCTTGCGTCGTTACCGTATCTGGTTAACCATTACGGGCATGTAAGGCGCTTTCGGGGGAGTCGCCATGCTCTTTGTACGCATCTTGATGCTGCTGCTGTTGCCGGTGCGGTTGCCGATCATGCTGGCGAACCGGCTGTTCAGGCGCGCGAGGGGCGCGGAGCACTCCGCCGGCGCACCTGCCGTCGGCGCCGTGGGGCGCACGGTGAAAGCGCAGGATTTGATCGACGTCCGCTACGGCGTGTTCTTCAAAATCTTCACCTGCCCAGACAGCGATGAGCCGACGATCGGACCGAACGACGTGCCGGTGGCGATGGAAATGGCTGGACGCGCGAATGAGTTCTACAAGCTACGCGCCGATCTCTTTCCGCCCGACGACATCTTCTACGAGCAGGTCGAGGAAGCGTTCATCGATAAGGTGACGCGCATCGATAACGCTGGCGAGAAGGATCAATTCCTCGCTACGCTCGATTCCGCGCGCAAGATCACCAATGACAACACGCGCATGCTTTTCTGCGAGATTACGCCGATGGTCTTGCTGTTGGTGCTTGCGGCGTACGCGGTCACGCTGTTGTTCGTGGAGCAGCTCGCCCTCACGCAATTCATGGGCTCGGTTGCGTCTGAAGAGGCCACCAGGCTTGCCGTTGGCGGCATCGCTGTCGGCGTTGGCGTCGTGTTCGCTGCGTTCGTCTATTGGTTCTCCTACACGCACATTCAGCGCGCGAACGCCTTAAGCCTCAACGTCTTCATCACCACGGAATTCGCGAGGCTCAACAACGCGTTTCGCGTCGCGCAGCGCGAGGCGCTGCAAGCTGAGACGCAACTGGCCGATACGCAGAAGGATGAGATCAAAAGGCTCTCCGGGTCATGGACGCTCGCCTATCACTGGATCGGCGTGCGGCTCTTCCTCGAGGAGATGATCGTCCGCAACACGATGTTCCAGATTCGCCGCAATACGACGCTTTACCGGGTGCTCGGCGTCCTGATCTGCATCGGCGTGCTGACGTTTGTCGCGGTTGTGACTGCGGTCGTGCCTCAGGTCCTGCCGACGCGTGGGTCGGTCCTGCTAGCGCTGGCGCATCTGACGCTAGCGGCGTTCGTGTTCATGTTCGTTGCCTATGCGCTTACAATGCCAAAACCGTTCGCGATCGTGGCGACATCGCTGTTGAAGGATCAATGGTACCGTTACGACACGTTGGGCGTTGGCGACGCCATCGCTGAGCAGGTGACTCGCGACAAGGTGCAGATCGTCATCAACCGCGATCGCGCACGCGCTGCCGGGGTGTGAGCGAGCGGCGACAGTAATTCGCGGGCGCAAAGATTCTCGGCGATGCCGGCTGAAACCGCCAACGGTGGCGGGCTCTGCCAACGCGCGTGATGCGAGGCGCGCTACGCAAGGCCCAGATGAGCCTTGGCCTCGATGTAGAGCGTCGTCAGATCAGAATCGTTTGTGACCAGCGGCATCTGTTCGAGAATGGATTGAGCGACGAGCATCCGGTCCCAGGGGTCTTTGTTCGTCTTGGTGGGGAGGCCGCCCGCGAGGGCTAGGTGTCTCCAGTTGAGATCGAGAACGCGAAAGCCCTCGAGTCCTATCGCGACGCGAAGCGCGTCGATATCCCAGTCGATCTTTCCAAGCTTTGCCTTTAGCGCCACCTCGTAGGCCGACGCGGCGCTCACAAAAATCTCATCAGCGAGAGCGATGGATTCCCGGTTGGATTTGGAGAGTCGGCGGTCACCGTCCAGCCACCAAAGCAGGATATGAGTATCCAGCAGCAGACTCATTCTTCCTGAACGCCTAAGTAGGCTTTCGGCAGCGGCTCGAAGAAGCGGTCATCGACGGTGAACTTTCCTTTGAAGCGGCCTGGTTTGCGCTTCGTGGAACGATCGTTCGCCGGTGTTGGCGCTACAAGTTTCGCGACCACCTTATCGCCACGGCAAATCACCACCTCCTCACCCGCCTCGACTTTGGCGATGAGTTTGGAGAGATTGGTCTTGGCCGCGTGGATGGTCACCTTGGTCACAGCTAAAGCTTAGCTAACCGACTTAGCTAAGTCAAGATTCCAGAGCGCAATGTCCGCCAAAGAAACCCCCGCTGAACTGTTCAAGCGCTCGCTCGCGCAGACGACGCGTGCGTTGGCTGGCGCGGACGAGGAGCTGGAGGTGACGTTCGGGGCGGAGGGGCCGCGGCTCTCGCCGGGCAAGATCGTGCTGCCGCATCCGCCGCGCGTGATTTCCGATCCAGAGGCGGAGCGCATTCGCGGCCAGGCCGACGCGCTGGCGCTGCGCTTGGCGCATCACGACGATCGCGAACATGCGAAGTTGCGGCCGCAAGGCGCGGAGGCCCGTGCGGTGTTCGACGCCGTCGAAGAGATGCGCGTGCAATCGCTCGGCGCCAACGCGTTGAAGGGTGTCTCCGGCAACCTCACCGCAGCGTTGACGGACTCGCTTGAACGCCGGGGCGCGGCGCGCATGCAGGATCGCACTTTGGCGCCGATCGCGGACGCTGTGGCGCTGATGGTGCGTGAGCGACTCACGGGCCTTGCACCCCCGGCGAACGCGAAAGCGTTGGTCGATGCTTGGCGCGCCGATATCGAAAAGAACGCCGGCGCCGATCTCGATAAGCTTGCCGCCGTCATCGACGATCAGCGCGAATTCGCGCTGCAGTTCCGCAACGTGCTGAACGATCTTGGCATGGGCGACGAACTCAGCGTCGAGGAAACCAACGACGACGACAACGAAGCCGCCGGCAACGAGCCGCCGCCGCCTCAGAGCGACGATTCCGACGGCGAAGATAATATGGAAGATCAGGCGCCCGCCGAGATGGAAATGATCGACGGCGACGTCGAAACCGACGACGAGCGCACGATTTCCGTCGAAGCCGACGTCGATGCGGATGATCAGCAAGACACAGAGATCGACGATCCCGGCGAAAAGCCGATGCGTCCGAAGCCGCGCAATGAGCCGGACGATCCGAACGCCAACTACAAAGTGTTCACGCGCGCCTTCGACGAGGTGATCAACGCCGAGGATCTCTGCCCGCCGGAAGAACTGGCGCGGCTGCGCAATTATCTCGATCAGCAGCTGAAGCCCTTGCAGAGCGTTGTTGGCCGGCTGGCAAATCGCCTGCAGCGCCGGCTGCTTGCCAAGCAAAACCGCGCCTGGACCTTCGATCTTGAGGAGGGGCTGCTCGACACGGCGCGGCTGACGCGCGTGATCATCGATCCGATGGCGGCGCTTTCGTTCAAGCAAGAAGAGGACATGCCGTTCAAGGATACGGTCGTCTCGCTGCTGCTGGACAATTCCGGCTCGATGCGCGGGTGCCCGATCATGGTGGCTGCGTTGTGTGCCGACATTCTGGCGCGCACACTTGAGCGTTGCGGCGTGAAGGTCGAGATTCTCGGTTTCACGACCATCGCGTGGAAAGGCGGCTCATCCAAGGATGCGTGGCTGAAGGCGGACCGTCCGCCGCAGCCGGGGCGGCTCAACGACCTTCGGCATGTGATCTACAAGGGCGCCGACTCGCCCTGGCGTCGCGCGCGGCGCAATCTCGGGCTGATGATGCGCGAAGGGCTGCTCAAGGAAAACATCGACGGCGAAGCGTTGATGTGGGCGCATGGCCGCTTGCTTGAGCGCCCGGAACAGCGCCGCATTCTGATGGTGATCAGTGACGGCGCGCCGGTGGATGATTCAACGCTCTCGGCCAATCCGGGCAATTATCTCGAGCGCCATCTGCGCAACGTGATCCACTGGATCGAAACGCGCTCACCGGTGGAGCTGATCGCCATCGGCATCGGTCACGACGTGACCCGCTACTACAAGCGCGCCGTGACGATCACAGACGCCGAGCAGCTGGGTGGAGTGATGACGGAGAAACTGGCTGAGCTATTTGACGAACCGGCCGGCGACGATAATCCGCCGCCACGCTCGCCGCGCGAACTGAAACAGCGCGCTGCGCAGGCGGCGCTGTGATCCGTTTCCTTGCAACGGCGTTGTGCGCGCTGGCGCTCACGGCATGCGAGTCGCCGCACGCATCGATTGACGACGATCAATGGGAAGCGGTGGCGGTTGAAGTCATTCCGGTTGATGCCGGCGTCGAGACGGTCGGCCGCTTGATCTATCGCGGCGGAGTCGAACTGCGCAGTTCCAATCCAATGTTCGTAGGCCTTTCGGCCATCGAGGTGTTGGACGGCGCGCGCATTCTCGCCATCAGCGACGAGGGCGATTGGATCGAAGCGCAGCTGACGTTCGATGAGAGCGGCAATCTCAACGGCTTCACCAATGTGCGCGCCGCCTTGATGCGGGATGAGCGCGGGCGGGTGCTTCGCAGCAAGCGCGAGTCGGATTCCGAAGGTCTGGCGCAATTGTCAGATGGCCGTTTCGCTGTGAGCTTCGAGCGCACCCACGTCATTCGCATCTATGATCTCAACCGCGACGGCCCGTTCGGTTCGGCCCAAATGGGCCCGCGCTTGGACGGTGTCGCTCGTCTGCCTGAGAACGCTGGCATAGAAGCGCTTGCGGCGATGGACGAAGCTTTGCTCGCGGGCGCCGAAGGCGGCGGCGAACCATTGACGCAGCTTTGGCTCGCGCCGCTGGCTGAACAGACGCCGGTCACGTCGCGCTTCTCGTATCCGCTGAGCGGCGGCTTCTCGCTGACGGGCCTCGACCGCGCGCCCGATGGCGGCTTCGTCGCGCTCGAGCGCTTCTATGCGCCGGTAATTGGCCCGCGCGCGCGCATCACCCGCTTCGCGGCGCCAAGCGCAGACGGCGCTGTTGAGCCCGAGCTTCTCGCGTCGATCGCGCCGCCATTTCCGACCGACAATTTCGAAGGCATCTCAGCGGTGCGCATGCCCGATGGCGCGACACGCATCTACATCGTGTCGGACAACAATAAGAGCGCGCAGCAACGCACGCTCTTGCTTGCTTTCGATGTGATTGAAACGCCGGTTGCCGATTAGGCGGCGGCGGTTTCCGCCAGCTTCTTCTTCAGATCGCGGCGGATCTTGGCGGCGCGCGCCGAGAGCTCGGCTTCGTCAGCCTTAAGCAGGAACTGATCGAGGCCGCCGCGATGATCGACGGTGCGCAGAGCCGCCGCCGTGATGCGGAACTTATAGTTCTGGCCCAGAGCGTCGCTCGCCAGCGTCACATTGACCAAGTTCGGCTGGAACTCGCGCTTGGTCTTGATGTTGGAGTGGCTGACCTTGTGGCCGATCTGGCGGTTGGTGCCGGTCAGTTCGCAACGGCGGGACATGGGACTCTCGGAAAACCAGTGAAAATGAAGCGCGGACGCTTACGCGAAGGCCCCGCCAGGGTCAAGGCGACCGGGCGGGGGAATCGCGCCATACGGCAGGCCATTCCATCAAACAGCCCCATTTGGTTCATGTCTGGATCAGTGGGCGCGCTTTATGAGTAGCCCGCTTCGTAAGCAGGAAGGTGTGGGACCATGAGGACGTTCGGCGCTGCCAAAGGCCTCCTTTTCGCGATCGGCATGGCCGCAATGGCCAGCTCGGCCACGGCGCAGACCGGCGCGAACCGGACATTCGTGGCCACCTATTCGGTCCACGCACGCGGCGTCGAGGCCGGCGATTTCACCTACAATTTCACACAGACGGGCTCGACCTACACCGCCAGCGCCAATCGCGAGATGAAGGGCTGGGTCGGGGCGGCGCTCAACCGCAGCCAAGACTACACCTATAGCGTCAGCGGCACCGTCGCCGCCGATGGCACGCTGCGCCCGACCCAATACACCCACCAAGGCGGCCGCCGCCGCGAAGACCGGCCAAATGGCCGGCTGATCCGCGCGGTTTTTAGCGCCAATGACGTAGTGACCACGGCGACGCCGGGGCCCGCCAACATGGGCGATCCGCCGGCCACGCAGGAACAGCGCCGCAATACGATCGATCAGATCACCGCCATCGCCGCCATGGCGACAGCCTCCGGCGATCCCTGCCAACGCACGCTCCGCATCTACATGGACGGCCGCGCCCGCTTCGATTTCGTGCTGACCCCGAACGGCAACGTGACAATCAATAGCCGCGCTTATCGGGGGCCTGGCGTGCGCTGCCGCGTCCAATTCCGCCCGATCGCCGGCTTCGGCGACCCGCAAGAGCCTGCGACGCTGACCTTCCTGTTGGCCCGCACCGACAGCGGCCTCTGGGCGCCTGTGACGATCGAGATGCCGACTGACGGCGTCGGTGTGGTGCGCCTCGAAGCGCGCCGGCTCACGGTCAATGGGACCCGGCTTCGGTAGCACAACCTAAGCGCTCCAGCGGCTCGCCCTATGGGTAGGAGCCGCTGCCTTGCGATGCAGTCTTGTGTGTTACTTATGTATTAAGCACAAGATATGGCCGTGAACGGCGCAAGAACGAATCAATCGAGCTGAATTCTCGAGTGATTCGTTCTTGTTCTCTTCTTTTCGAACAACTCCAGGTAATATTGCCCGAGCGTTGTTCCGGAGAGGCTTCGGCTTGAATTCGCCACCGCCGGGACCCATCGTCGCTGCATGACTGCGCGCGCCAGGACCAAGGCCGTCCTGGGACCAACCAACACCGGCAAAACCTATCTCGCGATCGAGCGGATGCTCGGTCACGCCAGCGGCATGATCGGCTTGCCCCTGCGGCTGCTGGCGCGGGAGGTCTATGACCGCGTGGTCGCCGCCAAGGGCGAGGCGCTGGCGGCTTTGATCACCGGCGAAGAGAAGATCGTCCCGGAAACCGCGCGCTATTTCGTCTGCACCGTCGAGGCGATGCCGCTGGATAAGGCGGTCGAGTTCGTCGCCATCGATGAAATCCAGGTCGCCCGCGATCTCGATCGCGGCCACGTCTTCACCGAGCGCATCCTCAACGCGCGTGGCTTCGGCGAGACGATGCTCTTGGGCGCCGACACCATGCGGCCGATGATCAGAAAGCTGCTGCCGGACGCGGAGGTCACCCACCGCGAACGGATGTCGACGCTGGCGTATGGCGGGCCGAAAAAGATCACCAAACTGCCGAAGCGTTCGGCTGTGGTCGCATTCTCGGCGGATGAGGTCTACGCCATCGCCGAATTGCTCCGCCGCCATCGTGGCGGCGCGGCGGTGGTCATGGGCGCGCTCAGCCCGCGCACACGCAATGCGCAAGTCGATCTCTATCAGAGCGGGGAGGTGGATTTTCTCGTCGCCACCGACGCGATCGGCATGGGCCTCAACATGGACGTCGATCACGTCGCCTTTGCCTCGCGGCGCAAGTTCGACGGCCATTCCTGGCGTGACCTCCGGCCCGACGAAATCGCCCAGATCGCCGGGCGCGCCGGCCGCTTCACGCGTGACGGCCAGTTCGGCGAAACAGGTGAGTGCGAGCCGTTTGACGAAGAGATCGTCGAACGGGTCGAGGCGCATGAGTTCGAGACAATCGAGGCTGTGCAGTGGCGCAGTTCCGAGCTGAAATTCAACAGCCTTGAGGCGCTCGTCGCTTCGCTGGAAACGCCGCCGAACCGCAATGGCCTGTTGCGGGTGCGCGGCGCCGATGACGAATTGGTGCTGCGGCGGGCGCTGGACGATGCCGATCTGATGGATCGCGTGCGAACGCCCGACCATGTGCGTCGGGTCTGGGAAGCCTGCCAGCTGCCGGACTTCCGCAAGCTTTCGAAGGACGAGCACGTGCAGCTGGCGCTCCGCATTGCCGGCCACATCGTGACGCCGAAAGGCCGCGTCCCAAGCTCTTGGGTGAGCGCCGAGATTGAGAAGCTGGATCGCACCGCCGGCGATCTCGATGTGCTGCAGTCGCGGCTCGCCCACATCCGGACGTGGACATACGCCGCCAGCCGCGCCGACTGGCTGGAAGATGCGGAGGATTGGCGCGCCAAGACCCGCGAAGTCGAAGACAAGCTCTCTGATGCGCTGCACGAAGCGCTTACGCAGCGCTTTATCGATCGCCGCACTAGCGCGCTGCTTAAGGGGCTGAAGCGCGAAGATGCTCTGCTGGCGGGGATTACCGAGGACGGCGAGGTCTCGGTCGAAGGCCATTTTGTTGGTCAGCTGGATGGGTTGGAATTCAAGCCCGATCCGCGGACGTCGTCTGGCCTCGAAGGCAAAGCCGTGCGCAACGCCGCGCTTCGGGCGTTGCGGCCGGAAGTGTCGCGCCGATTGGCTCAGATCGCGCGCGCGCCGGACGAAGAGATCACACTCGGCCGCGATGGCCGCATCCAGGTTGGCCGCGCGGCGGTGGCCAAGCTCGCGCAGGGCGCGCCTGTGCTGAAGCCGAGGCTCGAATTGATCGGCGCCGAACAGGCCTCTGACCTTGAACGCAACGCCGCCCGCGAACGGCTGGAGCTTTGGTTGGCGCAGCTTGTGGCGCATGATCTGCGTCCGCTGCTGGCGTTGGAGAATGCCTGGCGCGAGGGGCGCTTGCCGCCGGACGCGCGGGGGCTGGCGTTTCGCTTGATTGAAAATGCTGGCGCGCTCGATCGCGCCGCGGGTGATCTGGACCACATGAGCGAGGCCGCCTGCAACGCACTCCGCCGCTACGGCGTCCGCATTGGCCGCCACACCGTGTTCCTGCCCGCGCTGGTGAAGCCGCGCGCTGCGCACACGCTGGCGCTGCTTTGGCGCGCTGCGCACCCCAACGCTGGGCAATCACTGTTTCTTGCGCGACCAGGCGCGCTCTCCGCGCCGCTCGACCACAAGCGGGAATGGGGCGAGTGCGCCGCGGCCGGCTATCGCGCGTGCGGACACATCGCCGTGCGGCTCGACTTGGTGGAAAAGCTTGCGGAGGCTATCGAGAGCGAGGCGCCGCCAAACGACGCTGCGCTTGCGCGCTTGATCGGCCGCCCAGTGCGCGATCTCGCCGGCGTGCTGCATGCGCTGGGTTATCGCCAAGCGCCCGGCGAAGAGGGGGCCCCGAAGCGTTGGCGCCGCGCCGGGCCGCGCCGCAAGGGCAAGGCAAGCGCGCCCACAGACAATGCATTCTCCGCGCTCGCCAATCTTTTGCCGCCGACCAATGCGCCGCCGCGGCGGCGCCGGGGCGGACCGTCTTGAGCGAGCGGCAACGCATCGATGTCTGGCTTTTTCGCGCGCGTTTCGTGAAGACGCGGGCTGCGGCGTCTCGGCTCGTCTCGGAAGGCGGCGTTCGTCTTGTCCATGACGGCGTGCCGCGCCGGTTGGAAAAGCCCTCTGTGGAGGTGGCGGCTGGCGATGCGCTGCTGTTCGCGCTACGCGGCAAGCTCGTAGCGATAAAAGTGGAGGCGCTCGGCGCCCGGCGTGGGCCGGCGGCGGAGGCGCGGGCGCTCTACAGCGAACTTGACGCAGAGGCGTTCGCTTGACGTTCGCGGCCGCTCTCGTCATTTCAGCGCTCAAGCGGAACTTGGACCAATGACCTACATCGTCACCGACGCGTGCGTGCGCTGCAAATACATGGACTGCGTCGAAGTCTGCCCGGTCGATTGCTTCTACGAGGGCGAGAACTTCCTCGTCATCCATCCCGACGAGTGCATCGATTGCGGTGTCTGCGAACCGGAATGCCCGGTCGATGCGATCAAACCTGACAGCCAAGATGAGCCGGACGGCAAGTGGCTGAAGGTCAACACCGAGTTCTCGAAGGTCTGGCCGAACATTACCGTCAAAGGAACCGCGCCGGCGGACGCCGACACCTTCAAGGACGAGAAGGGTAAATTCGAGAAATACTTCAGTCCGGAGCCCGGGAGCGGCGACTGAGCTTCTCCGGCTGCCCCGCTTTAAAATCACCGAAAACTGTGATATACATGTTTCACAAATGGGAGCGCGCGTGCGCGTTCCTGGCAATTGGATCGATCCAAACGCGATAATTCCGCTCGGTTTAGGGGAACACGGGGTCAAAAACGGGCCTAACGGGTCTTTTTGCCTTGTGCGGGTGGTTGTGACGCGACGGAAAGACGCCAGTTGTCCGAAGAACAACCTGTGGGACACGGAGTATCCGAATATGCAGACCGCCCAACCGTCGATTGCTTTCCGCCCGGGTGACCACATCGTCTATCCGGCCCACGGCGTTGGCCGTGTGATGGGCGTCGAGCAGCAATCGGTGGCCGGCATCGCCCTGGACGTGTTCGTGATCTCGTTCGAGCAGGACAAGATGACCCTGCGCGTGCCGACCACGAAGGCGCGTTCATGCGGTATGCGAGCGCTCGCTTCGAGCGAAGTTGTCGATCAGGCGATGAAGACCCTGCAGGGCCGCGCCCGCATCAAGCGCACGATGTGGAGCCGCCGCGCTCAGGAATACGAGCAGAAGATCAATTCTGGCGACCTCGTCTCGATCGCCGAAGTGGTCCGCGATCTTCACCGCGCCAGCGACCAGCCAGAGCAATCCTATTCCGAGCGCCAACTCTATGAGAGCGCGCTGGACCGGATGGCCCGCGAACTCGCGGCCGTGGAAAAGGTCACCCGCGATGACGCGGTCGCCAAGCTGACCGCTTCGCTGGCCTCGAAGAAGCAGGCGCAAGCCGCCGCCTAACCGGCCCAAACTGACTACGGAGAAGGCCGGGCTGCATGCCCGGCCTTTTTTCTTTGGCGCCAAACCGCCTGCTCAAGCGTTCGTGATCTGAACACGTCGCGCCAAGCGCGCCGCGCGTGTGATCCTGTCACCAGCTGGAGCGTACACTTAGATATGGCGCTTTCCGAAACCTCCGAACTTCAACGCGGCGCCCAGCGCTTCCTGCGCGCAGCGATGAAGACGCCGATGCTTGCTGCTGATCATGAGCGGGAGCTGGCGCGCCGATGGCGCGACGAGCGTGATGAGCACGCGCTGCACGAGTTGACGATGGCTTACATGCGCCTGGTCGTCGCCATGGCGTCGCGCTTTCGCCATTACGGCTTGCCGCTGTCGGATCTGGTGCAGGAGGGCAATGTTGGCTTGATGCAGGCGGCGATGCGCTTTGAGCCGGATCGCGAGGTGCGGTTCTCGACCTATGCGTCGTGGTGGATTCGATCCGCGATGCAGGATTTCGTTCTGCGCAATTGGTCGATCGTTCGCACCGGGACGACCTCGGCGCAGAAGGCGCTCTTCTTCAATCTGCGCCGTCTGCGCGCGCGCATCGGCGATGTCGGCGACGCGGTGATGAGCCCGGAAGCGACGTCGAAGGTCGCGAAAGCGCTGCGCGTGTCGGAGGACGATGTTCAATCGATGGCGGCGCGGCTCTCCACGCCGGACCGCTCTCTAAACGCACCGCTGACCGACGAGGGCGACGGCGAGTGGCAGGATTTGCTCGCCGATGACGCCGCTGGACCTGAGACGGACGTCATGATCGCCCATGACGATGTCGCGCGCGCCGAGCTTGTGCATGACGCGATGCGCGAACTCTCAGATCGTGAGCGGCTGATCATTCAAGAGCGAAAGCTTGAAGAAGACGCGATGACGTTGGAGGCGTTGGGGGAGCGGCTTGGCATCTCCAAAGAGCGCGTCCGCCAGATCGAGGGCAACGCGTTGGAAAAATTGCGCCGCGCGTTGATCGCGCGCGTGGGCGATCCGGTTGCCGCCGGTTACGTCGGCTAGTCGGTCAAGATTTCAAGTTGACTCGAATGCTCCAAGCAGAGCTGAGGCTCATCCCGGTAGATTCCGAGCGGGCCGCGTGCGCGCACGCGCGCGCCGGTCAGTGAGGCGAGCGGCGGCCCATCCCAGGCGTGGAAGTTTTCACCGAACACGACAAGCGAAAAGGGCGGTTCGTTTGCGCCTTCCATCCGCAATGACGCACGGCGCTCGAATACGCGTGCGTCAGCAATGCGGCCTTCCATGATCCGGAACGGCGCATCGCCGCGGAGGCAATTCGTGTTGGCCTCGATCGCCGCAGCGGATGCAGCGCGGACGTTGAGCGGGCGGTAGGCGCGCTGGGCCCACATGCCGCGCTCTGCCGTGCGCGCCCGCTGTTCGAGTGCGAGTAACTCTGACGTTCGCGCGTGGTTGTTCGGCCGCGCCCGCACAAAGGCAGCGCCGCGCGATACGAGCTCGTGCTGCAGCCAAAACCAACGCCCACCTTCGCTTTTGACGAACACATGCGCGATCGCGGCTTCGCGCGGCGCGTCCTCGCCTTCGCGCTGGCGCCCAACCCAACGCCGTTCGCCGCCATAAGTGAGCAGAACGTCACGGTGCAGCGCTAGCGCCTCGAGTTCGCCTTGTGATTGCGCCGCGTACGGCGCGTCGCCGCTGGGTGCATCGATTTCGGCCAGGAAAACGCGCGTGCCGTCTTCGAGCAGCAGCGTGTCGCCGGCGAATACGCGCACGACGCGGCCTTCTTCACCGCGCTCCAGTTCGCCGATCTGCGGCCCGCAGGCGGCGAGCGATAGCAACGCGGCGAAGAGGAGCGGGCGCATCAGTAGCCGCCGGCGGTTCCGTCCTTCCGCATCTCGGTGGCGGCTTCATAGACGCCGTTCGGATGGCGCATGATCGCCTGATAGCCGCCGAACGAACCATCAGCCGGGCGAATTCGATGACCGCGCCGCTCAAGCTCGGCGCGGACCGCCGGTGGGATGCCGTTCTCCATCGCCACAAAACCCACGCCATCGGGCTCATCGCCCGTCGGCTCTGCGCCGCCATAGAAACGATAGCGCGCTGCATCGCCTGCGGCCTGCAGATCGAGGCCGTAGTCGACCAGGTTCACAATGATCTGCACATGGCCCTGCGGCTGCATGTCTCCGCCCATGACGCCGAACGAGAGCCAGGGCTGACCATTGCGCAGCGCGAAAGCTGGAATGATCGTCTGAAATGGGCGGCGGCCCGGCGCGTAGACGTTCGGGTGGCCGCTTTGCAGTGAGAAGAGTTCGGCGCGATCTTGCAGCATGAAGCCAAGGCCATCGGGCACGAGGCCGGAGCCCATGCCGCGATAATTGGATTGGATCAGCGAGACCATCATGCCGTCGCTGTCGGCGGTCGCGAGATAGGTCGTGTCGCCATCGATGCGCAGCTCGGCGTGTGGCGGCGGCGGCATCGCGCTGGTCATGTTGATCATGGCGCGCCGCTCGGCCGTGTATTCATCCGTCAACAGCCGGCGCACGTCGAAACCTGTGAAGGCCGGATCGCCGTAGAACTGCGCGCGGTCGGCAAATGCGAGGCGCGTCGCTTCGATCTGGGTGTGCAGCGAGTCGATCGAAAGGAAGCCCATTTCGCGCAGGTTGAAGCCTTCCAGGATGCGCAGCGTCTGCAGCGCCACCACACCCTGTGAGTTCGGCGGCAGCTCGCATACTTCGACGTCGCGATACGGCGCGCAGACCGGATCGACCCATTCGCCTTGATGCGCTGCTAGATCGCTGTAACGCAGCCAGCCGCCAATGCGCCGCATATAGCTGTCGATCGTGCGCGCGATCGGCCCTCGATAATAGGCGTCGCGCCCACCGGTGGCGAGTTGCTCAAGCGTGTTAGCGAGATCGGGATTGCGGAAGAGGCCGTGCCCGTCCGGCATCCGCCGGTACTCTTCGCAATTCTCCTGGCAGAAATAGGTGGCGCGCGCGTTGGCGATTTCCTGCAAACGGCCCGCCGCGAACTCGGCCTCCAAGCGCCGCTGATTGTTCGCCCAATACATCGCAATCGTTTGCGGGATCGGCGCGCCTTCGCGGGCGTAGCGGATTGTCGGCGCGAGCAGATCGGCCATCGGCGTGCGGCCAAAACGTTCATGCAACGCGAACCAGCCGTCGACGGTGCCCGGCACCGAGACGCTTGCCGCGCCAAAGCTTGGCACGGCGTTCGGGTTGCCGCGCCGGCGCGCTTCGCGGCGCATCTGCGCCAGTGACATGCCCTGCGGCGTCCGGCCGGAGCCATTGTAGCCGTAGAGCCGCTGCGTGCGCGGATCCCAAACGATGACGAAGATGTCGCCGCCGATGCCGTTGCCGGTGGGCTCGACCAAACCCAGCATCGCATTGGCCGCTATCGCGGCGTCCATGGCGCTGCCGCCAGCGCGCAAAACATCAATCGCCGTTTGCGTCGCCAGCGGATGCGCCGTCGCTGCGGCGCCATGGGGTGCAATCACAGGTGAGCGCGTCGCGAACGTTTCACCCGAAACCCGTTCGCCTCGGCCAAAGTTCGGGTCGCGTGCTGGTGCGTCTTGCGCGGTAGCGCTTGAGCCCAACAGCGCCGCGCCAAACAGCGCCGCCGCCAGTAGTCGCGCATTGAAGTAGGCCATGATCGATCCCTCACCGTTGCGGCCAGTCAAACAGCTGTGGCGGCGCGGGGCAATGCTGGTCACTAAGTTTACGCCGTGAGGGCGTAGGTGGCGGCCCCGGAGGGAGTCGAACCCCCGACCGTGTCCTTAGGACGGACCCGCTCTATCCAGCTGAGCTACGGAGCCTACCGAGCGGAGAGCTAAGGAAAGAGCGCACCCGCCGCAACCTGTTTGCACGCCCTGAAGGCTGGACTTGCACGCCAGCCCGGGCGCATCATTAGACGGGGCGCGGCAGCACACGGGGAGACGCCGTTCATGGCGCAGAAGTACGCCAATGTCTGGTCGCGGGCAGCGGCCAGCTTGACCGCGCTCTCGCACACGCAGGCCGGGGTCTTTCGCTGGGGCGTGCTCATTATTCTCACGGCGGTGTGGTTCGTCGGCGGTTTCTGGCTGTGGCGTGAGTTGCCGACTTCGGAGGCGTTCTATCGCACCTTCAGCGCCGTCAGCATGTGGGACGAATACTTCAACGCCAACGAGCCGATGCGCGAAGTTGTGCGCTATTCTGCTTTGGCCGCGCCGGTTGTGGGCTTGTTGTTTGCGTTCTCGGGTCAGCTTGGCCGTTCGCTCGCACGCATTTTCAATCTCGGCGCCGCGCGTCATGTCGTCATAGCAGGCGATAGCGCCGCAGCACTCTCGCTCGCGCTGGACTGCCGCAAGCGCAAAGATTCCGTCATTCTGATCGCCGATGGGTTGGCCGGGGAAACGGCGCTTGGGCTCCGCCGCAAAGGCGTCATCGTGCTGGAAGGCGAGGCCACGCATCTGGAAACGTTGCGTACCGCGCGCGCCCATCACGCCGCCCATGTGATCGCTTACGAGCCGGATGATACCGCGAATCTGCAAATTGAAGCCGCCGTGCGCCGTCTCGTTGGCGACGCGAAGCGTAAGCCGCCGATCGGCGTGCACGTCGCGACGCGCTCAGCGATGTTGTTGAGGGAAGCGCGTGAGATGCGCTCGGCGCAGATGCGCAAGAAGAAGGCAGGTCTGCCGCCGATCGATCCAAAGCCGTTCTCGCTTGAAGAAATGGCTGCGCGCGCTTTAGTGCAGAAGGAGAGCCCGACTTTGCTCTCATTGGCGCAGCAGCTGGGCCAAGATCGCCTGCACTTTGTGTTCTTCGGCTTCGACGCCGTCGCCGAAGCGGTGGCCGAACGGATTCTGATGAGCCTTTGGTCTGTCCACTTCGAAGCGCCGAGGCTCACGGTTCTGTCGCCGGACCACGAGGCGGCAGAGGCGGGCTTCCGTGCTCGCCATCGCGAGGCGTTCGCCAATCCCGGCGTGTGGGCGGCCGACATTGCTTTCCTGCCCTTCGATTGGGACACAGCCTCCGTTGGGGCGGAGGTGATTGACAGCGTTGAGCAAGCGCGCGGCAAGCCGACGGCGATCGTCGTCTCCACCGGCGCCGATCCGGGCAACATCCATCTCTCGATCGCGCTCAAGCGCCTGTGCAACAACGGCCAACGCTGGCCCGTGCCAATCTATATGCGCGAGACCAGCCAATCGGAGTTCTCGCAGCAATACGCCAGGGGCGACGAGACGCCGGAGCTTGACGCCTATCTGCTGGCCTTCGGCGCTCATCAAGTGAACTCGACGCGCGCGCGCGTCATCGATGGCGCGCTCGATCAAGGCGCCGCCATTGCGCACGAGTATTACAACAAGGGGCTAGGCCAGCGCGGCGCGATGAGCATGCGCGAGCTGCAATCTGCGATGAAGGATTGGAGCGACGTGCTCGAAACTTATCGCGCCGCCAATCGCGCTGTCGCCGATGCGGCGATGGTAAAGGTCTGGGACATTGGCTTCCGCGCCGCCGCGAAAGGCGAGAAGGGTGAAACCACGATTACCGTGCCTCAGGAGCTGATGGAGAAGATGGCGCGCCGCGAGCATGATCGCTGGATGGCGGAGCGGCTCATGTCAGGTTGGCGGCCGACTGCTCCCGGGGAAGCGCGCAACAACGATCTGATGGCGCATGACAAGATAGTCGGCTGGGATCAGCTTAATGAAGCGGAACGCAACAATGATGTCGTGCAGGTGCGCGCCGCCATGGATGTCGCGCGTTTGATGCACAAGGACGGCTTCGTCCCGCGCACCTAGTCGCCGATCCGCCCGCCATCGTCTTTTGTAATGATCACGACGGCGGAGCGTGGCCAAGCATTGCCGCCGTCCGGAAAGTGCGACGTGGGTTGTACGCCTTGCCAGCGCAGCACGCCGTAATCGACGCCAGCCACGTTGTTGGCGCCTGGGTGCTGAACCGCGCAGAGGAAGGCGCGCTCATCCGGCGTCATCAGCGGCCCGCAAATCTCGGCGCCCACAGGGCCGACCAGAAAGCGCTTCACCGGCCGCGGCCGTTCCTCGGTGGTTGGCGTCATCAGCACGCAATCGTTGCAATCCTCAAACACGAAGTCGCCGCCATCGGTCGCGATCCACACGCGATGGGTGGAATCGATGAAGAGATTATCGGGGCAGGCAAAGCGATCGCCGGAGATTGTCGGCGCGCCGGCATAAGTCGTTGCAATGAACGCAGGGACGCCGCTGCCGCGTGTGCGGACAGTTGCGGTCTGTGCGTTCGGGTCGCCGCCCATGGCGAAGACGTCCCAGGTAAAACTCTCCGCGCCGCAATCGCCGCCGGCTTCGTCGACGCGCAGGATGTGGCCGGCGAGATTGCTTTGCGCCGCGTTCGGATGCTCCGGGTCCTCGCGGCGCGGGCTGCCGGGCCGCGCGAAGCCGCGCTCGCTGTTGTTGGTGCAAGCGATGAGGACGGGTCCGAGGCCGCGCCAGGCAGCGTCACAGATGGCTTCCACATCCTCGGGCCTATCCATTGCCGTGGCGCCGAGAAGGCGCGCTGCATCACGCGCGCGCATCAGCAGGTCACCCTCATCGTGGAAGCGGATGGGTGAATCAAGTGCCGCGGCGGCCGCGTTGGCCGCGTCTAGCGTGATCGCAATCCAGCGTCCGCTGCCGTCTTCATGGCATTGGGCGCAATAGAGCTGCCCGTCATCGAGCAAATCCATGTTTGCGGCGCGATTGTTCGGGTCGAATTGTCCCCGCGACACGAACTTGTAGACGTGCTCGTTGCGCTGATCATCGCCCATATACACGACGACGCGCCCATCCAACGCGAGCGCGGTCGTCGCGCACTCATTCTTCTTGCGGCCAAGCGCCGTGCGCTTCTTCGGCGCAGAGCTTGGATCGTATGGATCGATCTCGACGATCCAGCCATAAAGCGATGGGCCGCGGGGGTTCTCGGCGAAGTTGAATTGGCGGGGCGTACGGTCAGCGAAGCCAGCGCCTGGATAGCCGAAGGACGCTGCATCCAACGCGAGCGCGGGATCGTCGAACTGCGCGCTGGCGTCGAGCGAACCGACAAAAAGCCCGTCGAAATTTTCCTCCGCCGTGAGATAGGTGCCCCACGGCGTCAGGCCGCCGGCGCAGTTCGCGGAGGTTCCGCAGCGGATTGCGTCAGCGGGCGCGTTGGGCGCCGCCGGCTCGGACGCGTTCACAACAGCGCCCGCTTCGACAATCCAAGGATGCCGCGCCGCGGGCCCGCTGAAGAGAACGGGCGAGAACGGTGTAATGCGCCGGTTGCGTCCGGCCGAAACATTGCTCTTCACCACGCGCCAGCCCGCGCCATCTCGGGCGATGTCCACGATGCTGACGCCGGTTGATGCGTATAAGGCTTCGATCTGTGACGCGGTCACATCGTGAGGCGATCGCAGCGCCGGGTAGGCGAGCTCGAGCGAGGCGTATTCATTATTGACGCAAAGGATCAGCCGATCCTGGCCGCGCGGAGGCGGGAACGCGTATTCGTTCGCGAACAATGCCAGCATGTCGTTGTTCTGGCCGAAGCGCTGCTCTTGATCGGCGCGCGTCATCGAGTCGAGATCGGGCGCGTCCGGAATGCCGTCGAACAACGCGTCACCCCAGGCGATCAGCGTTTTCCAGGAATAGCCGCGCGGCAATGTCAGCGTGTCGGCGTTGGTCGGTGGGACCGAGGCGAAGCCACCGGCGGCGGCGGCCCCTGTTGTGGGCGTCGTCGCGCACGCGGCCAAGTTCAGTAGCGGCAATCCCGCCAGGCCACCGAGCAGCGCGCGCCGAGAGGCAACCAGTTCGTTGATGTGCTTCGTCACGTTGAGGCCCCGTCCAGCTCGACGCGGCCTTAAGTGAGCGTTGCGACACTCCTATGAAGGTCCGCGCGCCTCGCGCAGCGCCGCAACGTCGCGGAGCTTTGTCTCGAACATGGACCAATCGTCACGCTCGGCAATCGGCACCCACAACGCTTCGACCTCATCGATCAGCATCGTCACCGGCTGTGCGCGTTGAAAATAAGCATCCCGCAGGAATTGGCCGGCGCTGCTTCCGGTGCGCGCTTCGAGACTTTTGCGGATCGGCGTGAACGACGCATCGGCATAAAGCGCGGCTTGGGGGCTGGCAGCCGCGCGCGCAGCGCTGGCTTCGCCACAATACCAGTCGTGAAAGAACTGATCCCAGCCGGCGCGCGACTCCGTGAGCCAGCCGAAGAGCTCCGATAGGAACTCAATGTCCGCCGTCCATTCGCGCTCAAGAAGATTGAGCCGCCCGAAGACGCCATCTCGCAGCCCGGTCTGGTAGCCGTGCGCGAAGCGTTCCAGCTCAGCCTCAAGCAGCGCGGGCGGGCAGACCAGGCTAAGCGCCCCGCCGAGTTGCGCCAGCGCCCACGAGACGGCTTCCGGTTGGCGACCAAAGGCATAAAGCCCGCGTTCGTCGAAATAGGCGGCGGTGAAGGCGGGGTCGCTGACCGGGATGAAGCGCCAGGGGCCGTAATCGAAGCTCTCGCCGCAGATGTTCAGATTATCGGTGTTGAGCACGCCGTGGACGAACCCCGCCGCCATCCAGCTGCCCGCCAGCCGCGCGTTCGCCTGTACGGCTTCTCCAAAGAGCGCCGCTGCGCGCGTCTCGCTCTCAAGATTGAGGTGGCGCGGATAGTAAGCGGCACAGCAGTGTTCGATCAGCGTCTGGATCAGATCCGGCCGCTCGAAGAACGCCAAGCGCTGAAATGTCCCAAACCTGATGTGACTATGCCCGAGCCGGACCAGCACCGAGGATCGTGTCGGCGAGGGCTCATCCCCGCGCGTCAATTGCTCACCGGTCTCGAACAACGAAAACGGCTTGGAGGTGTAGACGCCGAGTGCTTCCAGCATCTCGGCTGCGAGCACCTCGCGCACGCCGCCCTTCAGCGTCAGCCGGCCGTCGCCGAAGCGGGAATAGGGGGTTTGCCCCGAGCCCTTGGTCGCGAGATCAAGCAGCCTGTCATCGCCATCCCGGACTTGAGCGAAGAGAAAGCCGCGGCCGTCGCCGATATCCGGATTGTAAGTCCTGAACTGATGCCCGTGATAGCGCATCGCCAATGGCTCACGCATGTTGCCCGGCAGCGGCTCGAAGCGCGCGAAGTGCGCCTCCCACTCCGCCGCGCTGAGCTTTCCGAGCCCGACGCGTTCTGCCCAACGCTGGTTCCGCCAGCGCAATACGCGCTGTGGAAATCTCGCCGCCGTCACCGGATCGGCAAATTCCGGCCCGAGTTGTGCGAAGAGAGGATCGGGCCGGTAACGCGCCGTGGTGGGCATGCGCTTCATCTAGGCCTGGGCGGCGAAGAAGTCATGCGCGGAGCGCGCGATGGGCCGTGACGCGCGCGGTGGTTTGTGGCACAAATTTGCGGGGGCGACGGAAGGTCGTGGCAAGTATGTCGGCGCATACTCTGAGCTTTGTTGGCGCAGCATTCGCGCTCGCCACGCTTGTCGCGTGCACCGATAGCGCGAATGGCGCGAAGACAGAGCGCAGCTCCGCAGCGCGCGTCGCCGCAGCGCTCGATATGTGCACGGAGGGCGCCGGCGACGAATTCGCGCAGAACGTGTGCGCCAATCGCCCGCTAGCCGAACTGGACACGCAGGTTCGCGAGACACTGGTCGCAGAGTCAGCCGCGATCTCCGATGCGGGCGCAACGCTGCTCGTTCAAAATCAAAACCGTTGGCGTGAGGCTGCGCGTGTTTCGTGCGGCATCATCGATCCTGATGCGCCACCGGACGCCACCCAGCAGCGCTGCCTAGAAGCGGCCTTCCGCGCGCGCGCGCAAGATGCGCAGAACGCGGTGCAAGAAATCGGCGGCTACACGTTCCAACGCATGGAATTGGTCGACGCGACGCCGGTGACGGCTGAGATCGCGTCGAGCATGGACGCCTCGGCGCCGGTCGCGGTAGAGCGCGACATCCGCTTCCCGCGCATTGACGGTCCGCAGACGCCGGAGATCCGCCGTTTCAACGAACTCGTCGCGCAGCAGCCGCAATTCCAACTCGGCGACGCGACCAATGAGCGCGTGAGCTATACGATCGCCTATGCCGGCCAGGAACTGATCTCGGTCAAATTTGTCGTCAGCGCTGATTCCGTCGCTGCCGCCAACGTCACCAACACGGTGAAGGCGGTCACGGTTGTCATGAGCGACGGCGGGCGCTTGCTCACCGAGGCTGATGTGTTCCGCGCGGATTCCGGTTGGCAGGACTTTATCACCGATCGCGCCGTCCAGCGTATTTCGCGCGAATTCCCAGACTATTCGAACTTCCCGCCGCGCAGGGACGTGTTTGAGACTGCAACTAAACCGCACCTATGGCTGGTGACCGAGCAAGGCCTCGTCCTGATGTTTCCGCCGCTTTCGTTCGGTGGTTCGCACGCGGATGGCGGCATAGAGGTCACCATCCCGTGGAGCGATCTTCGGCCTTACCTGAACCCGGCCGCACCCGCGCCGATCCGCGCCGCGGTTTGATGGGTGGAGATGTCGCGCTGCTCTTGGCGGCGCGATTGCGGTAACAGCGCTCCATGGATTCGCGCACCGGATCGATGATCGCGCTGGCTGGCGTCGTGCTGATCGGCATGACCGGCTTCGGCATTTTTCTGCCGATCTTCCCGTTTCTCTCGCTTGAACTTGGCGCGACGCCGACGGCCACCACCATCGCCATGGGCGCTTACTCGCTCGGCCAACTGATTTCGTCGCCGCTCTGGGGCAGGCTAAGCGATCGCGTTGGCCGTAAGCCGATCCTCATCACCGGCCTGCTCGGCGGCGTGATCTCCTACCTTTGGATCGCGCACGCCAACAGCGTCTACGATCTCGGCGCCGCGCGACTCTTGGGAGGTCTGATGGCCGGCAATATCGGCGCGGCGTTCGCCGCCGCGGCTGATCTGGCTGACGATAAGACCCGCGCGCGGAACATGGGACTGCTCGGCGCCGCGGTGGGCCTCGGCTTCATTGGCGGCCCCGCGCTTGGCGCCTTGCTGATCGGTGAAGCGCCGACGCGCGAGAGTTTCGCGCTGGTTTGCTACGCGTCCGCCGTGCTCGCTGGATTGGCCGCCTTGGCGGGGGTGTTGCTGTTTCGCGAAAGTCTTGCGCCGGAAGCGCGGACTCAGCGCGGCCACAAACACCAGAGCCGCCTCGCGCTGCTGACCTCACGCGCAACATTATTGCGTTTCGTGATCGTGATGTTTTTGGCCATTACGGCGCAGGCGTTGATGGAAACTACGTTCGGCCTTTGGGCGGACGCCGAGCTGCAGTGGGGCCCGCGCGAAGTCGGCTGGACGTTGGCCGCCCTTGGCGCCGGCGCGGTCTTGTTGCAAGGCGGCGGCGCGGGCAGGGCGGCGCGCGTGCTTGGCGAACGCATGACGCTGCTGATCGGACTTACGCTTTTCGCCGCCGGTTTCGCCGGCCTCGCCGTTTCGCACCAAGTGTCAACGATGGCCGTCTCGCTTGCGGCGCTGACGGTTGGCATCGGTCTCTCGACACCCGCGCTTAATGCACTGATCGCGGCGCAAGCGAGCGAGAGCGAGCGCGGCGAGGTGATGGGCATTTCGCAATCAGCATCGGCGCTTGGGCGCGTCGCCGGGCCGCTCGGCGCGGGGGTTGTGTTCGATCAGTTGGGATCTGGAGCGCCGTTCGCGGTGGCTGCGGCTCTTATTCTTGCGGCGCTATTCGTGGCGATTGGCGAGCCGGCGAAAGAGGCCTTCAAAAGCGCGCGCTGATTAGTCCTTGTACGGACGCCAGACGCCGTTGCGATCGCGCACATCGTAAGCGTCGCCTAGCTTGCGCACGGCTTGCGACGCCAAAGGCGCTTTGCCATGGCCGCCTGGAATATCGAGTACGTAAGTCGGCTGCGCCAAGCCTGACACACGCTCGTTCAACTCGCGCGACAAGTCCTGGCCGCGCTCGATCGAGCAGCGGAAATGTGACGTGCCAAGCGCCTTGTCCAAGTGATGCAAATAATACGGCTTAACGCGCGCCTCGACCAAAGCGCGCATCAACGCCTCAAGCGTCTCCACATCATCGTTCACGCCGCGGAGCAGCACAGTCTGCGACAACATCGGCACGCCGCTATCGACAATCCGCGCGATCGCTGCGCGCGCCTGCTCGGTCAGTTCACGTGCGTGATTGGTGTGCAGCACCACATATGTCGTCGCGCCTTCGACGCGCAGAGCGTTCACC
The DNA here is from genome assembly GCA_050184605.1 of Hyphomonadaceae bacterium. Lineage (GTDB taxonomy): Bacteria > Pseudomonadota > Alphaproteobacteria > Caulobacterales > Aquidulcibacteraceae > Vitreimonas. Next base: position 230,694 of record JBFXAE010000002.1, read on the forward strand.
AGGTCCGGTGTAACCCGCATCGGATCGACGACAGGGATGCGCGTGTGCCAGCGAATAATCTTCACATGCGGGATCGCTGCCAGCCGCTCCGTGATCTCGCGCACGCGCCGCGCCGAGAGCAGAAACGGATCGCCGCCGGTGAGGATGACTTCCCAAATGCCGGGTTGGCTTTCAATGTAGCCGAGCGCCGCCTCAAGCTCAGGTCCGGCCAACGTGCCGTCGCCCTGCGGGCCGACCATTTCGCGCCGAAAGCAGAAACGGCAATAGACTGGGCACACATGCACCAGCTTCAGCAGACAACGATCGGCGTAGCGGTGCACGACGCCCTTCACCGGCGTGTGCGCGTCGTCGCCGATGGGATCGCTTAGCTCGTCGGCCGCAACCTCGAGCTCGCGCGCGTCGGGGCGAAACTGAGCCGCGATCGGATCATCCGGATTGGTCGGATCGATGAGCGCATCCATCGCCGGCGTGATCGCGACGGCGTAGCGGCTGGCGACTTCAGCCAAGGTGTCCGCAGGTTGGACCGCGGGGCTCCGCCCCGCAGGCGCGCGGGGAGGCGCGCGCTCCAACCTGTTGCCACTCGTGCTCACACTATACCCCAAACGCTTTCGCGTACTGCACCTCGCCGCCGCCCGCGAACGCGCCTGGCTCGAACTCCAGCGCCATGAAGTGCGGTCCGGAGAAGGGAGCCTCAAGCGATTCTGCTAAAGCAGCGGAAAAGCCGAAGCGGGGATAGTACGCCGCGTGGCCCAGCACAACGACGCCAACGCAGCCCAGCTCCTTGCAGCGCGCATTGCCGGCGCGGATCAATTCGCCGCCGAGACCTTGCTTCTGAAATGCCGGCAACACCGATACCGGCGCCAACGCCGCGGCGCGGAGCTTTTCGCCCTCGCGCACGATCGCCAAAGGCGAATAGAGAATGTGCCCCTGGATTGCGATGTCGCTGGCCGCGACCAGCTCCAGCAGCGCGTCGCTATCAGCACGCAACTGCTCGACGAGCTTCGCCTCATCATCCTGCCCAAACGCATGCCGTACGATTTGGCGGATGGCGGCGAAATCGGAGGCTGTTGCGTCGCGGATCATTGCGGCGTCCACAGCACGTCGTTGATGTGCCGCGCGCCCGTCGCCAACATCACCACGCGGTCAAAGCCCATCGCGACGCCGCTCGAAGAGGGCATGTGCGCGAGCGCCGCCAGGAAATCCTCATCGATCGGCCAGCGTGCTCCGTAGCGCTTCGCCTTCTCATCCATGGCTGCAACCAGACGTTCGCGCTGCTCCACCGGATCAGTCAGCTCGCCAAAGCCGTTCGCAAGTTCAACACCGCACGCATAAAGTTCAAATCGCTCCGCCACGCTCGCATCATGCGCGCATCGCCGCGCCAAAGCCGCTTCGCTGATCGGATACTCCGTCAGCAACGTCATCGCGCCGTCGCCAAGCTGTGGCTCGACGTGCTGCACTAAGGCCGCTGAGAACGCGTCGCTATCTGATGGCATCGGCACGGGGCAGAGTTGCGCAAACGCATCGCGCACAGAAAGCCGTTCCACCGCCGTAAATGGATCGCAGCTGCGCTCGCGCCACTGCAACATCGCGCTCCCGGCAGCCCGCGCCGCCACGCGCACGATCTCGATGCAATCGTCCATAATCTCTTCGTACGGCGCATTGGCGCGGTACCATTCGATCATCGTGAACTCGGGCGCATGCAGCGGCCCGGTTTCGCCACGCCGCCAGGTCTTGCCCAGGAAGAAGAGCTTCCGCTCGCCCGCCGCGAGCAGCTTCTTCATCGCGAATTCTGGGCTCGTGTGCAGGTACCGCTCACCGACTTCAAAAGCATCGATATGCGTCTCCGCCCCCGGCGAAACCGCCAGCATCGCCGGCTCGGCCTCGGTGAAGCCCTGCGCCCAGAACCATTCCCGCACCGCGCGCGCAATCGCCGCCCGCGCAGTCAGGAAGGGGCGGCGGTCAGCGTGCCGGTCTTTGTGCCACCACGCGGTCATTCGTCCCCTCCCCTTGAGGGGAGGGGGCAAGGGGCGGGGTGAAGCGCCAAAGCCGGACGGTCTGGAGCAACACCCCACCCCCCGGCCCCCTCCTCTCGAGAGGAGGGGGAGACAGTGTCGCGCTTTGCCAAACGCTCAAATCTGGCTAGAGAAGCCCCCAATTCCGGTCCTTTCGGGTATTTCAGGACCGCCGGCAGCCCGGCGGCAAGTGAGGTTTTCGTGGTCAAAGTCATCGCCAGCGACGTCCGCAAAGGCAACGTGCTCGAGCACGAAGATGGTCAACTTTATGTGGTGCTGAGCCACGAGACCTTCCGTCCCGGCAAAGGCACGCCGACCACCACCATCGTCATGCGCCGCATCACCGATGGCGTGAAGACGACGGCTGTGCACAAGACCACGGACGGCCTCGAGAAGGCCTTCGTCGAGCAGGTCAAGCACAGCTACCTTTATGATGACGGCGACGCTGGCCTCGTGTTCATGAACCCGACGACCTACGAGCAAGTCCACCTCTCGCGCGACATGGTTGGCGATAGCATCGCCTATCTGCAGCCGGAAATGATAGTCGATCTCACCATGTACGAAGGCCAAGCGCTGTCGATCGAACTGCCGCCGCGCATCACGGCGACGATCGAAAGCACCGAGCCGGTGGTCAAGGGGCAGACGGCCTCTTCATCCTACAAGCCTGCGATGCTCGACATCGGTGTCCGCACCATGGTGCCGCCGCACATCGAAGCCGGCACGCGCGTCGTGGTCTCGACTGAAGATGGCTCTTACGTCGAGCGCGCGAAGGACTAATCTTCGCTGGTGGCTTTCACCGTCCACCGTCTCGCCGCCGGCGACATCACGCTCTTTCGCGCGCTGAACGCGCTGTTCGGCAAGGCGTTCGAGGACGATGAAAACTACATCGCGAAACCGCCAAAAGATGCCTACGCATCCAAGGTGCTCTCGAAGGAGAGCATCATTGCGTTGGTTGCGCTGAGCAATAGGCAGGTGATCGGCGGGCTGGTCGCGTATGAACTCGAAAAGCTCGAGCAAGAGCGCAGCGAGATCTACATTTACGACCTCGCCGTCGATAAAGCGTGCCGGCGCCAGGGCGTGGCGACGGCGCTGATCAAACAGCTCGGTGAAATCGCCGTCGGCCGCGGCGCCTGGGTGATCTACGTTCAGGCGGATTATGGCGACGAGCCGGCCATCGCGCTCTATACCAAGCTCGGCCGCCGCGAAGACGTTATGCATTTCGATATCGACCCGGAGTAGCCGACATGCACGACCTCACCCGCCGCGGCACACTTCTCAGCGGCCTCGCGCTCGCCGCCTGCGCGCCGCAAACTGCGCCTAACGCGACGGCCTACACATCCCCACCGGATGATCCGCGTTTTGCCGCGATCGAGCAGCGCATCGGTGGCCGGGTTGGCGTCGCAGCGTGGAATACCGAAACCGGCGATTGGATCGGGCGCCGCATCCAGGAGCGCTTTGCGATGTGCTCCACCTTCAAATGGGCGCTTGCGGCGGCGCAGTTGCATATGGCGCAGAACGGTGGCCCGCCGCTTGGTGAGCAGGTGCGCTTCAATCAGTCCGATATGCTGAGTTACGCCCCGGTCGCGCGCCAGCATCTGGAACGTGGCTGGATGACGATCGAGGAAGCGTGCGCCGGCGCCGTTGTCATGAGCGACAACACCGCCGCCAATCTGCTTTTGGAGATTCAAGGCGGGCCGGAGGGCTTCACCCGCTTTCTTCGCGCGAACGGCGATGGCGTCACGCGGCTTGATCGCCATGAGATCGAACTCAATGACGTGCCGCCGGGCGATGAGCGCGATACGACGACGCCTGATGCGATGGTGCGAACGCTGCGGCGCTTCTTGCTCGAAGACGGCGTTCTCACGCCCGCACATCGCGACATGCTGATTGGTTGGATGGTCGAGAGCCCGACGGGTCGCGGACGCTTGCGCGCGGGCCTGCCGGCCGATTGGCGAGTCGGCGACAAAACCGGCACTTGGAACGGTGAGCACAACGCGACCAACGATGTCGCCATCGCCTGGCCGCCAAACCGCGCGCCGATCATCATTGCGGCGTACTTGGGCGCAAACACCGTCGACGCCGCCGCCCGCAACGCCGCGCACGCCGAGATTGCACGCATTATAGTGGAGCACTTCAGCTAATGCCTTGGTTTCGTCTTTTCGCCTGCGGTGAAGATTTTCCGGTGATCATCGACAACAATGTCGAGATCGTCGGTTTCTATACGACGCGCTACGTCGAAGCGCCGACGCAAGGTGAGGCTGAAACGCTGTGCTCCGAACTTTTGTTCGAAGACGAAGACTTGCAGCCGCCGCCGGGAGACTGGGACGATCTGCAGCCGCGAATCGTCTTTGAAGAAGTGGAACAGGTCGCTGAGCCGCTCGACATCAATGACGGCTTTTCGTTTTTCCCGATGAATGAGGAAGACGAGGAGGATTACTGATGGCGAAGAAAGCCACCATCTATCACAACCCAAAATGCTCCACCTCGCGCCAAGTGCTCGAGATGATTGAGGCGGCTGGCTACAAGCCCGAAGTGATCGAGTATCTGAAAGCCGGTTGGACCAAGAAGCAGCTGAAGGAGCTCTTCGCCGCCGCTGGCGTCACGCCACGCCAAGCGCTGCGCACGAAAGCCGCTGAGGCGGAAGAGCTCGGCCTGCTGGATTCAAAAGTCAGCGATGCAAAGCTGCTTGACGCAATGATCGCGCATCCGGTGCTTGTCGAGCGTCCGTTCGTCATCACCGCCAAAGGCACGCTGCTCGCGCGTCCTAAGGAGCGCGTGAAGGAAATCCTTTGACGTTGCGCCGCTCGCGCGTACACATCCTCCGCCGGTTAAGGGAACGCGGTTCAAATCCGCGGCTGCTCCCGCAGCTGTAAGCGGCGAGTGCGTTGGCCATCACCACTGGAGCGATCCGGGAAGGGGCCAAGCGCGCATCGACCCGCAAGCCAGAAGACCTGCCGGCGTTGAACCTTTGGCCCGGGATGCGGCCGTGGAGGTCTGATGCGTTGGATCATTGCAGCGATTGCGTTCGCCTGCGCGACAGCCGCGCAGGCCGACCCGCGCCGTATCGTCAGCCTGGATTATTGCGCCGATCAGTTCGTGCTCGCGCTCGCCGATCGCGAGCAGATCGCCGCGCTCTCGATTGGATCGCTGCGCGATGATTCTTACTTTCGCGATCGCGCGCGTGGCATCCGCCAGACACGCGGCACGCTTGAAGAAGTGCTCGCGCTTCGGCCCGATCTTGTCGTGCGAAATTGGGGCGGCCCGTGGGACGCCGCGCAGGTGTACGGCCGTTTCGGCGTGCCCGTGCTCCAGGTTGGCGATACGCCCGACTTCGCGTCCGCCAGCGCCGATCTGCTCGCCGCCGCGCAAACGATAGGCCATCCAGAACGCGGTGAAGCGCTTGCGCGCGATCTTGATGTCCGGCTCGCTGGTCTCTCGGCGCACCGCACGAATGCGCCGGTGATGTATCTCACAGGCGGCGGCGCCGTTGCCGGCCGAGGCACGATGCTGGACGCCGTTATCAACGCCGCGGGCGGACGCAATGTGCGCACCGAAGAAGGCTGGCAAGTGTTGCCGCTTGAACGCATGGTGCAGACGCCGCCGGCGCTGATCGCGCTTGGATTCTTCGAGACGAGCCGCGATCGCGTCAACGCCTGGTCGCCATCGCGGCATCCGGCGCTTCGCCGTGCGCTTGCGGACACGCCGACAGTCACGCTCCCCACCGCATCGATCGCCTGCCAAGCCTGGTACGCAATCGACGCTGCCGAAGCGATCGCTGCTGCGTTGCGGGCACCATGAGCGCCAGCGCTCGCATCTCGATTATGCTTGCGGCGCTTAGCCTCCTGGCGCTTGCCGCTGCGCTCTACCTTGGCCCAGTCGCGTTGCCCGACATCTTCGCGCAGGACGCAGCGACGAGAACGATCGTCTGGGACATCCGCTTGCCGCGTGCGCTTACGGCCTGGCTGGCGGGCGCGGCGCTCGGCCTGTCAGGCGCGGCGCTGCAGGGCCTCTTGCGCAATCCGCTGGCGGATTCCGGCGTGCTTGGCCTTTCAGGCTTTGCGGCGCTCGGCGCTGTGATCGCGTTTGCATTCGGTTTCGCCGCGTTCGCACCGGCGATGGCGGTTGTCTTTGCACTTGCGGCGGCAGTGCTCGTCACCACGCTTGGCTGGGCGTCGCGCGGGCCGGCAAGCTTAGTGCTCATCGGCGTCGGGCTTTCTAGCTTTGCCGGCGGCTTGATCGCGCTCGCGCTCAATTTGGCGCCGAACCCCGGCGCACTAGCCGATCTCGTGAATTGGACCCTCGGTTCGGTTGAGGGCCGGTCGCTCGAACATGTTGCGCTCGCCGGCGCGTTGCTGGCGCTTGGGGCGGGCCTGATCTTCTCCGCCGCGCGAGGCTTGCAGGCGCTCACGCTTGGCGAGGAATCCGCCGCCGCAATCGGTGCAGATCTCACCAGTACGCGCGCGTTGGTTGTCCTCGGCGCGGCTGCATGTACCGGCGGCGCAACCGCGGTCGCCGGCGTGATCGGCTTCGTTGGCATTGCCGCGCCGCATTTGGTGCGCGCGCTCGCTGGCCACGACCCTGCCCGGTTGCTCTTGCCGAGCGCGCTCGCCGGCGGCGCGCTTCTGGTTTGCGCCGACATCATGGTGCGCGTGTTGCCGACCGATACCGAGCTTAAGCTCGGAGTCGCCGCCGCGCTGATCGGTGGGCCGGTGTTTGCGCTCATTGCTGCGCGTTTGGCCTCGCGGGGGGGCGATTCATGAGCGCGCTGCTTTCGTTGCGCGCTGTCAGCGCGAACCTCGGCGCTGTTCAAGCGCTTGAGGGCGTTTCATTCGAAATAAGAAGCGGCGAGATCGTCGCTTTGCTCGGCCCGAACGGGGCAGGGAAGACGACGCTCTTGCGCGTCGCACTTGGGCTCATCCCGGCAGAGGGCGAGATCACGCTTGGCGGTGCGCGTCCCGGCGCGCTCTCGGCGCGGGATCGTGCGCTCCGCTCGGCGTACCTGCCGCAGCGACCTCAATCGATCTGGCCGATCAAGGTTGAGGCGCTTGTCGCACTTGGCCGCTTCGCGCATGGGGCGGCGCCTGATCGCCTCGCGGCCTCGGATCAAGCGGCTGTGGACGCCGCCATAGATGCGTGCGCGCTCACGGAGTTGCGACGCCGGCGCATGGATGAAATCTCAGGCGGCGAGAAAGCCCGCGCCCACCTTGCGCGCGCTCTCGCTCAGCACGCACCTTTGCTCCTGCTCGATGAGCCGACCGCTGGTCTCGATCCAGCGCAAGCGCTCGCTGTTGCCGATATCGTACGCGGCCACGCGGCGAGCGGTGGAGGCGTGATCTTCTCCACCCACGACATCGCGCTTGCTGCAAGTGTGGCGCATCGCGTTGTCGTGATGAATTCGGGCCACGTTATCTCCGAAGGACCGCCGGATGCGGCGCTCACGCCGGCGGCGCTCGAAGCAGCCTATGGATGCAAGGCGCGATTGGAGCGCATCGGTGAAAGCTTCGCCGCGATTTTCGAACGCTAGAGTTTGAAAGCGCCAGCCTGGATGCGAGCGTAAAGTTCCGGCGTGATCGCCACATAACGTTGCTCTTCCGGGTCATCAAAAAAAAGCGCGTGCTCGATCTTCGCCGGATTGAAGCCGTCGCGCACGAGATCGACCTTGCGAAACTTAAACGTACCAGTTGTTTCGATCGCCGGCGTGATGCGGAGAAAGATCGGGCGCGCGTAGCTAGGCAATTCGCGCACGAGATAGTCACGCAGGCCTTCGAGTTTGAAATCCTCGCCAGGCGTCAGCGCGGCCATGCCTGCGCGGCCATCTATGTTGTCGATCTTGACGCCATAGACGTTGGCTTCGTCGACGCCGGGATAGCGTGAGATCACTTCGGCCACCTCTGTCGTCGAAACGTTTTCGCCTTTCCAGCGGAACGTGTCGCCGATGCGATCGACAAAATAGAAATAGCCGTCCTTGTCCTGGCGCATCAGATCGCCGGTTCGAAACCACGCGTCGCCTTTCTCGACGACATCTCGCAGGATCTTGCGTTCCGACGCGGCCTTGTCGGCGTAGCCGGTGTAATTATGCCGTGCATCATCCTTGATCAGGCCGACGGCCTCTCCGGTTTCGCCGGGCGCGCACAATACGCAGAGGCCGTTCTGATCGCGCACTGGCATTTCGGCTTCGACATCGAACTTCACCAGCCGCACCGCGAAGCTGCGTTGCAGGTAGGGCGGCACCCGTCCAATCGCGCCGGGCTGGCCGTCAAAATTGAACATCGAGACGTTGCCCTCGGTCGAGCCGTAGAATTCCAGGATCCGCTTGACGGCGAAGCGCGCTTGAAATTCTTCCCACACCTCGGGCCGCAAGCCATTGCCGAACGCAAGCCGCAGCTTGTGCGCTCGATCCTTCGGGCCGGGCTCTTGGTTGACCAGATAGCGGCAAAGCTCGCCGATATAGACGAACATCGTGCAGCCGTTGTCGACGACATCGTCCCAGAAATGCGTCGCCGAAAATTTTCGCCGCAGCACAACCGTACCGCCGTTCAGTAACGCCGAGCCGACGCCGCACAGCCCGCCGGTCGCGTGATAGAGCGGCAGCACGCAATAGATTCTGTCCTCGGCATTGGCCTTTGTCGCGGCGGCGAAGCTGCGCATATAGAGCTGCGCACGCATGTGCGTGATCTTGGCGGCTTTCGGCATGCCGGTTGTACCCGATGTGTAGATGTAAAGCGCGATATCGCGGGCCTTCAGCCCGGCGCGCCGGGTTTTCGCCGGCCGCTCGGGCGCGAGCTTGGGCTCCTTCAGATCGAGCACGTGGCGATCAGGCGCCGGCTGAAAGTCGGCGTCGATCACCCAATAGCTCAACGGCCGCGCCAAGCCAGCGCGGATCGTTTCCGTTGCGGCCAGCCCTTCCGTATCGGTGATGACGTGGTCGGCGTTTGAGATCGAGAGGCAATGCGCGAGCGCAGCGCCGGTCAGATTGTTATTGATGAGCGCTGCCGCGACGCCAAGTTTGGTGAGGCCCACCCAGGCCGGGATGTATTCGGCGCGGTTTGGCAATAGCAGCGCGACCGTGTCGCCGTGTTTCAGCCCTCGTGCATCCGCCCAAGCCGCGAAGCGGTTCGCGAGCGCATCGAGCTGGCGATAGGTGTAGCGTTCGCCTTCGAACACCATCGCGGTGTGATCGGCGTATTTGTCGACGGCGGCTTCGAAATCGTCGCAGATGAGGAAATCGGAGTCGGGATCGATGGTGCGCACAGAGAAGAGCGTGCGCACCAGGCCGTCCAGAAATCTGATCTCGCGTGCAATCCGCTCGAGCGGTCCCATCCATCGCCTCCAGCGCGAGACATAAGCGTGTTCGCGCGGAAGCGAAACCGGTCAGGCGGTCGCGGCTGAGGCGAGCGTGGGCAGAATTGGCGCGATCGCGAGCAGGAGCGTGATCAGGTATGCGGCTTGGCGTTTCATCGGTCCCTCCGAAGAGGCTCCGGTCTAATCCCGCCCTGTTGCGCTGGTGTTTCGCCTTCGTTTCAGAGCCGGGGCAATTTAGGGGCAATCGCGCCAGTGCGCCGCGCGCCTCTCGCGCCAGCTTGCGGCGCCGTCATCTTCGACGCGCTGCAGAACGAGACGGAAGTTTTCGTATTCCATGTGATTGGGCTCGGCAAAGCTGGCTTCGAGTACATGACCCTCGTGCGCGTCGAGCCAAAGCTGGCCGTTTAATCCGCCGCTCACCTCAAAACGGAAGGCATCGCGGCCAAGATGCAGCTCCGCTGCCGCGAAGCGTGCATCGGCCCAGCCGAGATTGCGGAACGGGTTTGCCGCGCCTTCCTCCGGCCAGATCAGCGTCACAGCGAAGCGGAAATCTTCTCGGAGAGGAGCGCGACCGGCGAAGCGCGCATTCAACTCTGAGAGGTCGAAATCGTAGATGACCCACGGCTCGCCATCGACCGAGACTCGCGTGTCGATGTCCGCTTGCGGAATGCGGGCGTGAAGCTCGCGCGCGGCCGCATCATAAGTGAGCCATGCAAACGCCTCCTGATTGAGATCACGCCCGAGCCTGCCGCCAACAAGCTCTCGCGGTTGTCCGCGCGCAAGGTCGAGATCCGCCGTGACGAACGCGGCGTTGGTGCAATCTGAGACCATCTTGCCGACTTCGAGGCGCGTCTCGCTCGCGCGGTACTGATGGATTTGTTCCGGCAAAGAGCCGTCCTGGTTAGAGCGCACATAGTGATAGAGACGACCAATGGGCGAGGAGGATTCAGGTGCGGTTGCGCAAGCGGAAAGGGCGAGCGCTGCAAGTAGTGGTCTCAACATAGTCTTGAGATGCTGGTCAGCCGCGATTGGATGCACTTACCGGCGGGCGCTGCGTGATCGCACTGAGAGCATCGTCAATTCGCGGCGTCGCCTTCTGGAAAGGCGCCGGCGAACTCCATGAAATAGCGACCTGGCGGATTGATCGCGGCGAGGAACTCGCGCGCGTGTTGCTCTGCGATTTCTTGGCTCGGAAACGCGTCGGGGCCCGCGTGGATGCCGGGGAAAATCGTGCCGAGGCGATGGAGATCGAGCACGTGATAGACGCGATAATAGTTGCGCCAGCGTTTGGCCGGCGGCGTTTGGGTTTTGGCTTTTGGCGCAAGCCCGAGCATCGGCACTAGGTGAGGCGGGCGCGCACTTGGATCAAGCTACCCAGATTTGACTTGCAACCAGGGGTTATAAGTAATACAACTATAACGAGCATATCCGACAGGCGCAGGTTGCATGGATCTCTCTGGCTTTTCGCGGTTCGTCGACCCCGAGGGGCGCTGCTCTGACCCGCGCATGATCAATGCGGTGGCGGCGTATTGCGGGGTGGCGCTAGCGGGGAGAGATGACATCGCCCAGGCGCGGGCGCTGTGTGCGCGACTGATTTCAGAGAACGTCGTCAGCGAAGCGACGCTGCGTATGGTGCAGGACATTACCGGCGCCAGCGTTTTTGTAGCGCGGGAGAATGGCGTCGTGACCGGCATGACGGCGTTCTTTCTTGTGCGGCCCGAGGGCATGCGCGCGCTCGATGAAGGGCGCTTTGATACGTTGCACCCTGATCCGGAGCTTATCTGCCGGCCGCGCGAAACACCGGCGGGCGGATATGCGTGGGGCTTTGTTGGCTCGACCGATAAAGGCGCAGGGCGCGCGGTGAAAGCTTCGATCGCGGTGCGTGAGACGCTGTTTTGGGCGATGCCCGGATATACGCGCGCGGCGACGGATGATGGCGCGCGGCTCATTTTCGGCACGCTTGGTTTCAAGCCGGTGCCCGGCGATCCGCAACTGGCGCGATATGATGGGCGCGACGTGCCGCTGATCGGGCTCGATACGAAAGCTGCGGCTGCGTGAGCGCGATCGTTGTCGACGTTGTGCGGACGCTGGATCAGCTGCCGCAGATCTATGCGCTGCGCGGCATTGTTTACATGGGCGAGCAGGATTGTCCGTTCGACGAAGAGTTCGACGGCAACGATCTTTCGGGCGCGACGCATCTTGTAGCGAAGATTGGGCGCGAGCCGGTGGGCGCTATTCGCATTCGCTGGTTTGCGGGGTTTGCGAAGCTGGAGCGCGCGGCTGTGGTGCGGCGCTATCGCGAGAGCGGGGTGGCGCACAAGCTTTGGGAAGCGAGTGCGGCGATCGCGGCGCGGAAGGGGTATCGCTACATTCTGGGTCATATCGAGCCGCGGCTGCTTGGGTTTTGGGAGCGGTGCGCGGGCTTTCGTTTGCGTGAGGGGCGGGCGGCGTTTCGGTTTTCGGATCGTGAGTATGTTGAGGTGGTGGCGGAGTTGGCCGTGCGCGCGGATGCAATCACGCTTGACGCGCCGCCGATGACGCTGCTGCGGCCCGAGGGCGCTTGGGATGCGCCGGGTGTGCTCGACGAGTCGGTCGAGCGCGGCGCGCTGAAGCGGTCCGCGTAAGAGAAGAAAAGCTCCACACAAGAGCCAAGGGGACGCGGGGCTGCCACGCCAAGAGAATGCGCCGTTGGTTCGGCGCGTGTTCGACGCGAAAGGCCCGCGTCCCCGTGATTGTCTGATCGCCAGGGCGAGGGAGGGCGGTTTCTCGCTCTCTAACTCGCGCCATCGCGGCGTGCGGAGCTTTGCGTGTTCAGACGCGCGGCTTCCGGTTTCCTCCCACGGTTAGCGCCTTACGCTGCTCTCCCGGGGCTTCGGTGTTTGCTCTGTCGCCTCCGAAGAGGAATGGCTTTGCTCGTTTCGAGGGCGCCCCCTCTCACTTCGCTCTGCCGCTCGCGGGTAGCCGCAAGCTTCACGGACAGCACCTTCACGCTCAATCACATCATTCGTTGCCGGCTGAACAGTTGGATCCGACTGGCTCTTCAGAACGAACGACGGGTGGAGTTTAGCACGATTGTCCATGCGCCGGATTGATTTTGCGCGCGGGCTTGATGGCGTTGGGATTTTTCGGCGTGGGGTGTGGGATAGGCCGCGTGTGTATCCCCGCTTCTCCGCACTCACCTCGCCCCCGCGAGGGGGAGAGGTCGCGCGCTTGCGCGCGGGTGAGGGGGCGAGTTGGAAGGTGAGCTTCGCTCGTTAGCCGCCCACCCTCATCCGGCCCTCCGGGCCACCATGCGGGAGAAGGGATCACTCTGGTGTTTCGCCTTCGGGCAGGGCGCCGAGATAGTCGAACCAGCTGCGCGCGTGTGGAAGCACGTGGAACTCGATGAGATCGAGCATGGGCGCTGAAATGGGACGCCGCGCGCGATTGTCAGGGGGGCTAGCGACTTATTTTTTGTGTGAGTGTTCTTCACCTCGCCCCCGCGAGGGGGAGAGGTCGCGCGCTTGCGCGCGGGTGAGGGGGCGAGTTGGAAGGTGAGTCTCACGCCTCAGGCGCCCACCCTCATCCGTCAGCCTTCGCCAAGGCTTCGGCTGACACCTTCTCCCGCCCATGCGGGAGAAGGGAGATCGCCGGAGAGCGCGAAGTGATTCAACGCGCGCGCCGCCGCCCATAGGGGTGCGTAGGTGATGGGGGCGGGCGCGGTTGGCATTTGCGCGGGAGTGTACGGGTGGTTTGGGGGCCACCGGATAGATTGGGATCTATCCTCGTATTCGGGGCCGGATTTAGAGTTTGCCGGTTTTGTGGAGGAAGCGTTCTTGAGCGTAGCGCTTGTTGCGGATCGCCGTCAGAGCTTTTGGTCGGCTCGGATAAGATGCACGTCCTTGCACATATCCCGCAGCGATCTTTATCGCGACTTGTGGATTCAATTTCGCGATCTCTTGAACGACGTTTTCGAAGGTGGTGGAGTTGAGTTCCGTTTCGTTGAGTCGCTTCACATAGTCACTGACAGTCACTGCTGCCGCAGCCTCGTCCCGCGCCTCTACTCCTTCGACGATCACGTTAGCGCGCGCATCGCCGTGTTTGGCAATCTCAGTCGCGGCTTGTGCTAGTTCGGCTGCCTTGGCGTTTGCACCCGCCGATCTCAACAATCGCGACGTTTGTTGAAGTACTTTAGCCAACATTGCAGCGCTCAGTTCATCGTCCGAATGACGCTGAGCACTTGGCTGATTTGTTGAATGAAGAGTGAAAAAGCCCGCCAATGCGCGGCGGTGATATGGTTTGAGGCTCGCAACGAGAACGTCAACTTGGTTCGCGAAACTCCCCGCTCCAAGGGTCCGCTCGAGTGCGGCCACTTCTGTGAGGATCGCGCAGAACGCCTTTAAGTTCATATCTCAATCCGCTTTGCCAACTCGTCCCCGATAGCAGCGAAGATTTTCCTACTGTTGCTATCGGCAACATATGCGATGCCGGAGCCCGCTTCGCTAGCGATTGCCTTTTTATAGGGTAAAATTCTGGCAATAAGTGGATCATCAGGCCCATCTCTCGGAACCTGACTCCGTAGAACACCGACCGCGTCCTCCTCGGGCTCTTCCAAGCCGTCGATGCGAGTCAGTGTGCCTACAACACCGGCCAATCTGAGTGCCGGATTAAGCTCCGTCGCGAGAGAGTCCACTTTGCTCCAGAATGGTCCTACAGCCTCCGCGGATGTAACGTCGAGTTTCGTCGGGATCAGAAGATGTGTGCTCGCGCACAAAGCATTGATCATTCCAGTTGTGAGCCTGGGCGGCGTGTCGATGAGTATTAGGTCGAACTCGTTTCGTATCGCAGGATCGCAAAGGAAGCGCGCGAGATCGTAGCGTACATCGAAGGTGCCTTGGTCCGCAAACCAATCGATCATCGCTTTGCTCTCAACGTCGTCGAGATCTTGAGCCGCTCCGAGAAGCGTAACGCGAGGTAGTTCTGGCAGAGCTTCGCACGCCGCCTTGAACTGCGCAGTCGTGCAGTCCTTCTCAAAGACCACGTTCACGCTGGATTCGCGGCGAGGAGACTTTACATATTGGCGGAGAGTGTTCGTCGCCGATCCCTGATAGTCGAGATCGATAATTAGGACGCGTTTTGAACGAGGCGGTGCCGCAAAATATGCCGCCAAATTAATCGAAAGCGTTGTTTTGGCCACGCCACCTTTAAGGTTGCCAATTGTAACGACCTTGGTTTTGCTTCGCGCGATCGCCGCGTCGAATCCGGGAGGCTTGATCGGCGCAAAGCGGGTCCAGAGTCGCTCTCTCGATGAGAAGCTCGCAATGAGCTGCTTATCCTGAGCCTTGCGATCCTCTTGTGCCGCGTCAAGTTGCGCTTTGATCTGCTCGATCTCCGCGCGCTGCTCTGCTAGGCGCGCGACGCCAATTTTCTTCCCTTGGCTGAATCCATGACGCCAGACGGCGTATGCCGAGCCGGCTATCGTGATGATGAGGACCGCAAGCTCGAGCCAATCGTTCATCTTCCGCCCACCTTGGCACCATTCTTACCGTCACATAAGAGCAACGCAAGATTGCGGAGACGAGCCCCCTCATCCTAGCCCTCTCCCGCACCGCGGGAGAGGGGACGACGGAGCGAGTTAGTCGATCGGTTCGCGTTTTTCGTTGGTGGGGTGGACGTTGCTTTCGCTGCCGCTGCCGCTGCCGCTGCCGCTGGTGCGGAAGCGTTGGCTTATCTCGGTGCACTCACCTCTACCCCGTGAGGGGGAGAGGTCGCGCGTAGCGCGGGTGAGGGGGTGAGGTGCAGGATGTGGCGCGTGCTTGAAGCTCCCACCCTCATCCGGCGCTTCGCGCCACCTTCTCCCGCCCATGCGGGAGAAGGGATGGTTTTGTGGTTTAGCTTTTGAGCGTGACGTCGATCTCGCCGCCACCTTCGCGGAAGCGTTTGCTCATTTCGGCCATGCCTTCTTCGGCTTCTTCTTTGGCCTTCGCGTAGTCGCGCACGTCCTGCGTGATCTTCATCGAGCAGAACTTTGGGCCGCACATGCTGCAGAAGTGTGCGGTTTTGTGCGCGTCTTTCGGCAACGTTTCGTCGTGGAAGGCTCTCGCGGTGTCGGGGTCTAGGCCGAGATTGAATTGGTCTTCCCAGCGGAATTCGAAGCGCGCGCGGGAGAGGGCGTCGTCGCGCGTGCGCGAATAGGGATGGCCTTTGGCCAAGTCGGCGGCGTGGGCGGCGAGCTTGTAGGTGATGACGCCGGTTTTGACGTCGTCGCGGTCGGGGAGGCCGAGGTGCTCTTTCGGCGTGACGTAGCAGAGCATCGCGGTGCCGAACCAGCCGATCATCGCGGCGCCGATGGCTGACGTGATGTGGTCGTAGCCGGGGGCGATGTCGGTGGTGAGGGGGCCGAGCGTGTAGAAGGGCGCCTCGCCGCAGACGGCGAGCTGCTTATCCATGTTCTCTTTGATCTTGTGCATCGGCACGTGGCCGGGGCCTTCGATCATCACTTGCACGCCGTGCGCCCAGGCGATCTTGGTGAGTTCGCCGAGGGTTTCGAGTTCGGCGAATTGCGCGGCGTCGTTGGCGTCGGCGACGGAGCCGGGGCGCAGGCCGTCGCCGAGTGAGAAGCTCACGTCGTAGGCGCGCATGATTTCGCAAATCTCGGCGAAGTGCGTGTAGAGGAAGCTCTCTTTGTGATGGCTGAGCATCCACTTGGCCATGATCGAGCCGCCGCGGCTGACGATGCCGGTGACGCGCTTGGCGGTGAGATGGATGTAAGCGAGGCGCACGCCGGCGTGGACGGTGAAATAGTCGACGCCTTGCTCGGCCTGTTCGATGAGTGTGTCGCGATAGATTTCCCAGGTGAGGTCTTCGGCGACGCCGTTCACTTTTTCCAGCGCTTGATAGAGCGGCACGGTGCCGATGGGCACGGGCGCGTTGCGGATGATCCAGTCGCGGATGTTGTGGATGTTGCGGCCGGTGGAGAGGTCCATGACGGTGTCGGCGCCGTGGCGGATGGCCCAGACCATCTTGTCGACTTCCTCGGCCATCGAGGAGGTGACGGCGCTGTTGCCGATATTGGCGTTGATCTTCACCAGGAAGTTGCGGCCGATGATCATCGGCTCGAGCTCGGCGTGATTGATGTTAGCCGGAATGATGGCGCGGCCGCGGGCGATTTCGGAACGGACGAATTCCGGCGTGACGAAGTCGGGGATGGAGGCGCCGAAGGATTCGCCGTCTCGTTCTCTTCCCCCGCTTGCGGGGGAAGTCCCGAGCGCAGCGAGGGGAAGGGGGGAGTTGTCGCCGGTGGCGCGCCCCTCCGCTTCGCTTCGCTCAGCACCTCCCCGCGGGAGCGGGGAGGATAAGATGGCTTCGCGGCGCATGTTTTCGCGGATGGCGACGTATTCCATCTCCGGCGTGATGATGCCGCGGCGGGCGTATTCGAGCTGAGTCACGCAGGCGCCGGCTTTGGCGCGGAGAACGCGCGGCTGCTTCGGGAAGGGCGGCGTCAGTTTTTCAGCGCTGACGTTGCCGTTGTCCTCGGGCTTCACTTCACGGCCGTCGATCTCTTCGACGTCGCCGCGCGCTTTCACCCAGGCTTCGCGGGTGCGGGCGAGGCCTTGGTTGATGTCGATGGTGGCGTCGGGATCAGTGTAGGGACCGCTCGGATCGTAGATCGTGACGGGCGGTTCGTTGGCGGTGGGATGGACGGCGACTTCGCGGAATGGCACGCGCAAATCAGGATGCGCGCAGCCGCTGGCGTAGACTTTGCGCGAGCCCTTGAGGGGGCCCGTGGTGACTGCGGGTGACACACACGAATCATGCGCCGCCCCAGAAACAAGCGTAGTCAGCGGGGATGGGTGTGTGTCACCCACGAATTGGTTTTCGGGCTTGTTCATAAGCGCTCCTCCCTCCGCCGGTGCTAACCGGTTCAGGTTCGACGGGTCAGGGCGGGATGCCCAATCTCAGCCGCGCAAGGCGGCCCCCCGGGATATGTGCGCGGTGTACGCCTAGGCGGAGGCGTTTGCAAACCAGCCTGCGAACGCGAGCCAAGCGCCGGGGACGCATTCGGTTCGCCCCATTTGGACCCTGTTTTGACGCGATGCCTAGTGTCGCAGGGTGACGAGCATTGCTTCGCGCAGGGCGCGTGCGCATGTTGCTGGTCTTAGGAGAGGTGCATGGGAACGCCGGCGGATTACACCATTCTTGTGCTTTTGGTGGCGTTGGGCGTGGCGGTGTGGACCGTGTTGGATCGCCTGGGCCAGCTGCAGCGCGATGTCGATGCGCTGAAGCGGCGTTCCGGCGTGCAGGACGAGCCGCCGCGCGATGGCGGCTGAGCTCGACACAGTCTGCGCTAGTTAGGTTGAGCTCGGCGGAATGAGCTTCATGTGCGGGAATGGGATTTCGATCCCTGCCGCATCGAAGGCGATCTTCACGCGCTTCAGATACTCGCGGCGGACAGAAAATTGCTTCCCTGGGAAAGTCTTGATGCGCGCCTTGAGCATGATAGCGGAGTCGGCGAGCTGATCGACACCGACGATCTCGATGTCCTCCAGCACCATAGACGAATACTCGTCATCGCGCCGCAGCTCGTCGCCGACGACCTTCATCACTTCCAGCGCCTTGGGGATGTTGGACGTATAATCAACTGAGAGATCAACGACCGCGAATGCGAAGCCTTTGCTTCGGTTATGGATGACCTGGGCTTCGCTATACGGAAAGATGTGGAGCGTGCCGTCGAAATCGCGCAGCTTGATTGTACGCAGCGACATTTCCTCCACCACGCCGCCGACATCGCCGACGCCGATAATGTCGCCGACTGAAACAGAATCCTCCACGATGAGGAAAATGCCCGTCAGAAAGTCCTTGACGATGGTCTGAGCGCCGAAGCCCACGGCCAAACCGACAATACCGGCGCCCGCCAAGAGCGGCCCGATCTCAACGCCCACTTCCGAGAGTGTCATCATCGCGGCGATGATGACGACGATGCTTGTCGCCAAGCCAGAGAGCACCGGACCCAATGTCCGGATCTGCGCGGCGCGGCGCGGCTCGCGCGCATGTGAGGCGACGCGATCGAAGCTGCGGCGGATGGCGAGTTGACCCAGTTCAATGGCAGCTAGGGAGAGGATTAGGATGAGCGCGATCCGCCCCAACACCAGGAACGCGCTATAAATCGGACTGTCGCGGAGGCTTGCGAAATCAAAGCCCCAGACCCGCAAGATGATAAGCAAAGTGGCGATAAAGATGACCACGCGCGCGACGCGCATGGTCCAGCGCCCGATCGTGACGCGGCGGCGCGGCGCGCCATTCTCCTTCGGCGCGATACGTTCGGTCAGCGCCTTCAACATGAGATGAAGGCCCCAGATCAGGATTGCGGCGCCGATTAGTACGAGGAATGTGAGGCCTGCGCGTAGCAGTGCCTGTTCCGGATCGAGCGAGAGAACGTCGCTCACGAACTCTTGGATGCGTTGCGTCAGCGTGCTGAGGGATTGATCGGCGGAGGCCGGTGGAGCGTTTGTGATCATGCGGAAACGATAATAGTCGGCACGGACGCGATTTCGAGGCCGATCATGCGCGAGGCGTTGCGAAGACGAGCGTAATCCACCCCAAGATGAGCGTTATGCCCCCGACGGGCGCCAGCATGATGATGGCGCGGCTGTGAGTCACAGCGAGCGTGTAGAGTGTTCCCGCAAACAGCGCAGCGCCCGCGAGGATCATTGCGCCGGCGATGAGATTGAGCCGGCCGCTGCGATTGGCGATCGCCAAGCCTGCCGTCGCGGCGCCGAGTTGCAGAAATGCGCCGAGCTGGATGCGTTCCAAATCTTCAGGCGCCGGCTGGAGTGCGTGCGCGGCAAGTACGAGCATGACGAGAGCGGTGACACCGGAAAGCGCGGCAAAGACATTGAGCTGACGCATGAGCGCTCCTAGATAGAAGCATTCTCGACAATCTAAGCGCGGCGTCCAGATGACGCGCATGGGAGCGGCAACATGCAGCAGAAACGCGAAATCGGACGCAGCGGAATTAAGATCGCGCCGCTGGTGCTTGGCGGCAACGTGTTTGGCTGGACCGCCGACGAAAAGACATCTTTCGCGATCCTGGATGCGTTCGTGGCGCAAGGTGGCCAGGCGATCGATACGGCGGATGTTTATTCGGCCTGGGTCCCCGGCCATGAAGGCGGCGAGAGCGAGCGTGTCATCGGCGCTTGGCTGAAGCAGAGCGGCAAGCGCAATCAGGTGGTGATCGGCACCAAAGTCGGCATGTGGCCGAAGCGGTTGGGGATCAAGCGGCAGAACATCATCGATGCGTGCGAGGAGTCGCTGCAGCGCCTGGGGATCGAGACGATCGATCTCTATTGGCTGCATCGCGATGATGAAGCGACGCACGCGGAAGAATACACAGCTGCGCTCGATGAGCTGTTGAAGGCCGGCAAGATCCGTTCCTTCGGCGCTTCCAACTTCAAGCCGGGTCGCTTCGCCGAAGGCATCGCCGAAGCCAAGAAACGTGGCGTGCGCTTCGATGCGCAGCAGCCGGAATACAATCTCATGAACCGCGCTATAGAAGCTGACCTCGTGCCGCTTTGTGAGCGTGAGGGTGTTTCGATCCTGCCGTACTACGGTTTGGCCAGCGGCTATCTCACCGGCAAGTATCGCAGCGAAGCGGACAAGGCGAAGAGCCCGCGTGGCGGACGCATGGATGCGTACATGGCCGGCAAGGGCCCGGCGGTGCTCGCGGCGCTGGATGAGGTAGGCGCCGCGCACAAGGCGACGCCGGCGCAAGTGGCGCTGGCCTGGATCATGGCCAAGCTGCCGACAGGCGCGCCGATCGCCAGCGCGACCAACGTCACGCAATTGAGCGAATTGATGGGCGCGCTGAACCTTTCGCTGAGCGCGGCGGACGTGGCCGCGCTCGATGGAGCGAGTGCGTGAATCCTGCCGTGTTAATACGTCTCGCCGATGCTGAAGACGCGGCGCATCTGCCTGAAATAGAGCGCTCCTCCGGCGAGGCCTTCCGCGCATTGCCAGATCTCGCGTGGATCGCGGACGATGCGGTAATGAGCGCTGAGCAGCACGCGGAGCTGATTGCGGCAGGAGGAGTTTGGGTCGCTGCAACAGAGACCCGCCTTGTAGGCTTCATCAGCGCCGCCACCGAGACGGATGGTCTGCATGTTTGGCAAATGGCTGTCGCACATGACGCTCAAGGGCGTGGAGTTGGGAGGGCGCTGCTCAATGCCGTGATCGAATCGGCGCAATGTGAGTGAGGTGACACTGACGACATTTCGGGACGTTGCTTGGAACGCGCCGTTCTATGCGCGCTCCGGATTTCGGATTTTGGAGGCGCGTTGCTTGAACGAGCGGCTGCGCGGAGTGTTGGCTTCCGAAATTGCCAACGGCCTGCCTGGTGAGCGGCGGTGCGCAATGCAGTTGAGGCTTTAGCTCCGGCTACCAGCCGCCGCCACCACCGCCGCCGCCACCACCGCCGGACGAGCCGCCGCCGCCGGAGCCGGACGAGCTTGAGCTTTGCGGCAGTGAGCTCGACACGCCGGAGCTCATATTCGCCACCATCGCGCCAGTGAGCGCGCCGAGTGATTGCGAACGGGACATGTTGGTCCAGCCGGGGCGATAGGCAGCCGCTTCTTGCGGCAACAGATTTTCGAAGTGCTTAGTCCAAGGCTCTTCAACGCCAAGCGCGACGGCGTAGGGGAGGAAGCGCTCATAGCGCTCTTTGGTCATGGGCGGCGGCTGTTCGAGGCCGACATCGACGGCGTTGAGCTGGAGCTTTTCGGCTTTGTCCATATAGAGGCGGAAACCCTCGATCTCGGTGCGAATGGCTTGGCCCTTCTGCGTCGGCGCCGGCATAAGATAGAGGAAAAGAGCGTTGAGCAGCAGCAGCACGACGATCGCGATCGTGTGCCAGAGAGTCCATTGCACGATCTGCGTCGCAGCAATGCCGATGAGCACGACGGTGAGCGCGATGGCCGCGAGGGTGTAGCCCAGATTCCAGCGGAAGTAGGCGCTGCCATAACGCCGGCCGAGCGTTGCATTGAAGGCATTGTAGGCGGCGGTGAAGCCGGCATCGTACCTGGCGCCGAGCGACTTGGTGCGGCCGCTCGCAAAAATCGCGTTCTCCAACGTGAGATCTTCTTGGGCGAGGCCGTCGCGGCTGGCGCCTTCGGTGCGGCGTGTCAGCACTGTGATGTTTTTGTCGGCGGCGTCGATACGGAGACGACCGCGGACGGCTAGATTCATCAAAGTGGCGATGAGCGCGCGGTGGCCGGCGACGCTGCGATAGTAAATGTGATGCACGGCGGCGGGTGAGTATCCGGCCGGCGGCTCATAGCGCGGAAACACCGGAGCTTTCACCGGGTCGCGGCCGACCTTGTTGAAGCTCTGCGTCAGGAATGCAGCGATGCCTGCGAGGCCAAGCGCAAGGATGGCGAGTGCGCCGTATCGCTGCCACCAGCGGCCGAATTCGTCGGCGGCGGAGGGCGGATCGATCAGGCCTTTCTCGAAACCGACGGCGATGGTGAGGCCTTCGCCGGCGGCGAGCGGGCGGGTGGTGACGAAGCTGTGCAAGTTGTCCTGCTGGCGATGTTCGTAATCAGCGCCGGCTTGGCCGAGCGCGCCGGTATAGCCGCGCGTGCCGGTGATGCGGGCGCCTGGCGGCAGCTCGACGATGGCGCGTGCGCGCTGGATCGGGAACGCCCAGTAATTGCCGGTCGCGTTCCAATAGATCTCGTCGTAGCCCTCGAAATAGCGGACCTGATTGGCGACCTCGTAACGGATCACATAACGGTGCGGGCCGTTCGGAAGATACACATCGGGATCGCCGATGCGGATGCGATAGGCGTTGTCGTCGGTGCTGGTTTCATACGGCTCGCTCTGGCCGTCGCGCTGGATCTCAAGCACATCATAATTGTAGGCGAGGTGGGCGCCGTCGCGCTCATAGAGACGCGGCAGGTCGCGGAAGATGCCGCGTTGAATCTGGCTGCCCTCGGAGACGACGTCGATGGTTTCGGTGACGATGATATCGCCGTCGGTTTGCACTTCGATGCGCACGTCGAACATGGTGATCTGTTCGAGTGCCAGCGCGGGAGTGGCGAAGAAGAGTGCGGCGAACGCGATGAAGCAGAGTCGAAGCGGCTTCATTGCGGGTTGATCCCGAGGGTCGGGACGGCGCGATCGGCGGCTGCGGTGATTTCGAAGAAGGCGCGCTTGCCGATACCGAACAGCGCGGCGACGAGGTTGGAGGGGAAGCTCTCGACCGCCGTGTTCAGTTCGCGGACTGCGCCGTTATAGAAGCGGCGCGCCATTTCGATCTTGTTCTCGGTGTCCGAGAGTTCGTTCTGCAGATCGAGAAAGTTCTGGTTGGCCTTGAGATCGGGATAGGCTTCGCCGAGCGCGATGAGGCGGCCGACTGGCTTGGAAAGCTCGCTCTCGGCGGCGCCGCGAGCGGCTGCATTGTCGCCGGCGGCGAGGGCGGCGTTGCGCTTTTGGGTCACATCCTCGAACAATTGCCGTTCATGCGCGGCATAGGCCTGCACAGTGGTGACAAGTTGCGGAATGAGATCGGCGCGGCGCTTCAGCTGCACGTCGATATCGGCCCAGCCATTATTGACCATCTGCCGCTTGGCGATGAGCTGGTTGAACAGAACGATGACAATGATCGCGACGAGTGCGACGGCGGCGAAAATGTAGAGGCTAGTCATAGCCTCAAGTATCACGCACTCGCGCGGTTCGCCACCAAGTCATCGACGACCGAGGGATCAGCAAGCGTGCTGGTGTCGCCGAGATTGCTGAGATCGTTCTCCGCGATCTTACGCAGGATGCGGCGCATGATTTTGCCGCTGCGGGTCTTCGGCAGGCCGGGCGCCCATTGGATGATGTCGGGCGTGGCTGTCGGGCCGATCTCGTGGCGCACGGTTTGGATCAGTTCGCGCTTGAGGTCGTCGCTTGGTTCCACGCCTTGCTTCAGGGTGACGTAGCAATAAATGCCTTGGCCCTTGATGTCGTGCGGATAGCCGACGACGGCGGCTTCGGCGACTTTCGTATCAGCGACGAGCGCGCTTTCGATTTCGGCGGTGCCGATGCGATGGCCGCTGACGTTCAGCACATCATCGACGCGGCCGGTGATCCAATAATAGCCGTCATCATCGCGGCGGCAGCCATCGCCGGTGAAGTACGTGCCGGGATAGGTGCGGAAGTAGGTATCGAAGAAGCGCTGGTGATCGCCATAGACGGTGCGCATTTGGCCGGGCCAAGAATCAAGCAGCACGAGATTGCCGCTGGCGGCGCCTTCGAGGAAGCGGCCTTGTTCGTCAACGAGCGCGGGCTTTATGCCGAAGAACGGGCGCGTCGCGGAGCCCGGCTTCATCGCCGTGGCGCCGGGGAGATTGGTGATGAGCGCGCCGCCGGTTTCGGTTTGCCACCACGTGTCGACCACGGGGCAGCGTGAGTCACCGACTGTTCGGTAATACCAAAGCCAGGCTTCAGGATTGATCGGTTCGCCAACGGTGCCGATGAGGCGCAAGGATGCGCGCGAAGTGCGTTTCACTGGCTCTTCGCCGTCGCGCATCAAAGCGCGGATGGCGGTGGGGGCGGTGTAGAAGATGTTGACCTTGTGCTTGTCGATCACGTCCCAGAAGCGTGAATTGCTCGGGTAGTTTGGCACGCCTTCGAACATGAGCGTTGTCGCGCCGTTCGCGAGCGGGCCGTAGACGATGTAAGTGTGGCCGGTGACCCAGCCCACGTCAGCTGTGCACCAATAGATGTCGCCGTCGTGATAATCGAAGACGTACTGATGCGTCATGGACGCATAGACGAGATAGCCGCCGGTCGTGTGCAGCACGCCCTTGGGCTTGCCGGTCGAGCCGGAGGTGTAGAGGATGAAGAGCGGATCTTCCGCGCCCATCGGCTCGGGCGCGCATTCGGCGCTGACGTCGGCGGCGGCGTCTTCGTAGACAATGTCGCGGCCTTCCGTCATCGGCACGCCGGCGCCGGTGCGGGTGACGACGATTACGGTTTCGACGCCGCTCGCGTGTTCGAGCGCCGCGTCGACATTGTGCTTCAACGGAATGATCTTGCCGCCGCGTACGCCTTCGTCAGCGGTGATGACGCAGGTCGACTCGCAATCCTTGATGCGGTTGGCGAGGCTCTCCGGCGAGAAGCCGCCGAAGACGACGGAATGGATGGCGCCGATGCGCGAGCAGGCGAGCATCGCGTAGGCCGCCTCCGGGATCATCGGCATGTAGATGGTGACGCGGTCGCCTTTCTTAACGCCGCGCGCTTTCAGCACGTTGGCGAAGCGGCAGACTTCGTCATGCAGTTCGCGGTACGAGATGTGGCGCGATTGGTGCGGATCGTCGCCTTCCCAGATGATGGCGACTTGATCGCCACGCGTTTCCAGGTGGCGGTCGATACAATTGGCGGAGACGTTGAGAACGCCGTCCCAATACCAGCGGATGTGGAAGTCGGCCTCGTTGAAGCTCGTGTCTTTGACCTTGGTGTAAGGCTTGATCCAATCCAGCCGCTGACCGTGCACGCCCCAGAACGCTTCAGGGTCCGCGGACGCGCTTGCGTGCATGGCGCGATACTTCACGTCATCGACGTAGGCGCGCTCCTCCCATTCCTTTGGTACCGGGATGACGACGGGATCGGACATGGGCGCTTCCTCTTTGGCTGTGGATTTGCGCCGATGCAGGCGCGAAGCGCAAGCACCCACCCCCAAGCGCGAACCCTTCTCCTGGTTAAGGAGAAGGTGGCCCGAAGGGCCGGATGAGGTTTACTTGTGGACGACCAAATGGGCGGGTCGGCTCCTGGCCCAAACGGGACGGCCCGGGGACTAGGCTCGCATTCCGATGGCGGGCGGAAACGGCGGATCATCGTCGGGTGGCGGGATGGTTCGATATTCGCGGAATTGCATCGTATAGGTGGCGCGACCTTCGCTCAGAGCGCTCAAGGTGTTCATGTAGCCGAACATACTTGCCAGTGGCGCTACGGCGTTGAGCGTAGCGGTTCCGCCGCTCGCACGCTGATCTTGGATCACACCGCGGCGAGAGTTCAGATCGGTGACGATCGGACCGATGAACTCTTCGGGCGCCACCACTTCGACGGTCATCACGGGTTCGGCGAGTTGGACATCGCCATTTTGAGGTCACGCACCGCACCTTGCGCAGCGATCTGGAACGCTAGGGGTGAGGAGTCGATGTCGTGATAGGCGCCGTCCACTAAAGTGGCCGTAAAGTCGATCAGCGGGAAACCAGCGCGAACACCATTCTGACGCGCAAGCTCTACGCCTTTCTCTACGCTGGGCACGAATTCGCTCGGTACGGCGGAGCCTGCCTTGTTCTCGAACGTGAACCCTGTACCTGCCTTCGCAGGTGCAAAGTCGATAACGACCTTCGCAAACTGGCCCATTGGACCGATGATCCGCTTGTGAGCGTAGTCGATACGAACGGCTCGCCCGATTTGTTCGCGGTACGCGACTTGAGGCGCGCCGATGGTGACGAGAGGACCGCCGCTATCACGCAGGTGCGCTAGAGCGACATCGAGGTCTTCTTCGCTCGCTCCACCGAGGAGGAAATGACCACTTTCCTTGTCTCGGGTGAAGCTAAGCTGCCCATCGTTTGCGACGAGACGGGAAAGCGCGGCATTGAGAATATCGGCATCCGATGCCGACCTTGGCTCAATTGCGACTTCCATCAGAGGCCAGGAGGGCACGGCCTTCACTCCGCTATTCGCACGGACTCTAGGGGCGTCGTGGTGACATCGCAAAGGTCCGCCTTCGGCGAAAAGCGTGAAACGTACGCCACTCTTGGCGACGGCCGGTAAACCTCATCCGGCCGCTGCGCGGCCACCTTCTCCTTAACCAGGAGAAGGGACGCAGCGTTCTAGTGCGCGACTGAGGCCGCGCGCCGAAACACGGTGCGGATGGTGAAGTTTGAGACGAGCCGCCGCACGCCGGGCAGGCGTGACAGCGTTTCCTGGTGGATGCGCTCGTAGCGGTCATTGTCGGCGATGACGATGCGGAGGAGATAGTCGCTTTCGCCGGTCATGAGGTGGCAATCCTGAACTTCGCGGCAGAGTGCGACTGCGCGTTCAAACTTGGCCATGGTTTCGCGGCGCTGATCTTCGAGCGTGACGGCGACAAACACGGTGGCGCTGCGGCCGAGCGCCTTTTCCGAGAGGATGGCGGCGTAGCCTTCGATGACGCCGGCGGCCTCCATGGCTTTGACGCGGCGATGGCACGCGGAGGGTGAGAGGCCAATGCGTTCGGCCAGGGCGGCCGCCGTCAGCACGCCATCGCGTTCGAGTTCGACCAGGATCTTATGGTCGAAATCGTCGAGCTGGGCGGGAGTTTGTTGCGGCATGAGGCTTGATACGCGAAAAACTAGGCGTACGGAACGCCATAGTGCTCAAAATATCCAAGAAAAAGCGCTACGAACGGGATATTTCCCCGCGCAGGAGGAGGAATTCCCATGCGCGTCGGCTGCCCGAAGGAAATTAAGGTCCACGAATATCGCGTCGGCCTCACGCCGGAGAGCGCGGCCGAGCTGGTGCGGGCCGGCCATGAGGTGTTCCTGGAAACGAAAGCGGGCGAGGGGATCGGTGCGCCGGATAGCGTCTACGAAAAAGTCGGCGTGAAGATCCTGCCGAACGCCGACGCTGTGTTCGAAACCGCTGAGATGATCGTGAAGGTGAAGGAGCCGCAGGCGGTCGAGATCGCGCGGCTGAAGCCGCATCATGTGCTCTTCACCTATTTGCACCTCGCGCCGGATCCGGCGCAGGCGGAAGGGCTGATGAAGTCGGGCGCGACATGCATCGCCTACGAGACGGTGACGGATCGCGATGGCCGTTTGCCGTTGCTGAAGCCGATGTCGGAAGTCGCGGGCCGGATGTCGATCCAGGTTGGCGCGTACTTCCTGGAGAAGGCTCATGGCGGACGCGGCGTGCTGATGGGCGGCGTGCCGGGCGTGCAGCCGGCTAGCGTCGTGATCCTCGGGGCTGGGGTCTCCGGTTACAATGCAGCGCAGATCGCTGTCGGCATGCGCGCCCGCGTGCAGGTGTTCGACAAGAACCCGACGCGCCTGGAAGAGCTCGACCGCGAGTTCAACGGCCGTTTGGAGACGGTGTATTCGACGAGCGCTGCGATCGCCGAAGCGATCAAGGAGGCCGACGTTGTCGTTGGCGCCGTGCTGGTGGCCGGCGCGGCGGCGCCGAAGCTGATCACGCGCGATATGCTCAAGACGATGCGTGCGGGCTCGGTTCTGGTCGATATTTCGATCGACCAGGGCGGTTGCTTCGAGACCTCGAAGCCGACGACCCACTCGGAACCTACCTTCGTCGTCGACGGCATCGTCCACTATTGCGTAGCGAATATGCCCGGCGCCGTGTCGCGCACCTCCGCGTTCGCGCTCAACAACGCAACGCTGCCGTTTACGCTGGCGCTGGCGAATAAGGGCTACAAGAAGGCGCTGCAGGACGACCCGCATCTCGCCAATGGCCTCAACGTTTACGAAGGAGCCATTACGCATGAGGCTGTCGCGCGCGATCTTGGCAAGCCGTTCAAGCGGCCGAGCTGGCTGGGCTAAGCGCCGCTCAACTGCGCGAGAGTTTCGCCAGGTAAGTGATTAATGATGCGGACGGGGATGTGGGGGCGTTTTTTCGTCCCTATGTCCACGCCTCGTCTTGTGCTCGCGGCCGCGCTCGTCGCGGCATTTACCATGACAGCGCCGCCGGCCTCGGCTCAGCGCCGCGATCCCGATGGCGAGCGGTGCGCCAATGTTGGCAATGCACTGACACCGGAGCAGCAGGTCAACGCTTGCAACACGTATCTGCGCGCGCTCGGTGTTTCGCGGAACAACCGGGCCCAGGCGTTCAAGAGCCGCGCCAACGCCTATCGCCAAATGCGCCAGTTCGAGCAGGCGTTCGCCGATTACGACGAGGCGATCCGCCTACAGCCGAACCATGCGAACATCCGCAACAATCGCGGCATTGCCGAGCGTATGGCGGGCAACCCGGAGCGTGCGCTGGCTGACTTCACCACCGCGATCGAGATCGATCCGGCGTTCGCCAACGCCTACAGCAATCGCGGCAGCGTCCATGCCGAGATGGGCAATTTTGAAGCCGCGATCGCGGATCATACGCGTGCGATCGAACTGAATGACCGGCTGGCGTCCGCGTACAATGGCCGTGGCATTGCCTATCGCGCTTTGGGACGGGACGATCTGGCGCTGGCAGATTTCGAGCAGGCGCTCCGGATCAATGCGCAATATGCTGATGCATTGCGCAATCGTGCGCGGACCCGAGAGGCGATGGGCCTGACAGAACTAGCCGAATCTGATGGCAGCCAGGGGCCCGATCAGATCGCGGCGGTCGATCGCCGATGATCGTGCGGCGGGGCCTCCTTGCGCTGGCCGGGGCTGCCGCGCTGCTGGCCACGCCCGCTCTGGCGCAGACGCCGGATGAGCTCAACGCGCGGTGTGTGAATCTTGGCAGGCGCTTTAGCCA
Source organism: Hyphomonadaceae bacterium (assembly GCA_050184605.1). GTDB lineage: Bacteria > Pseudomonadota > Alphaproteobacteria > Caulobacterales > Aquidulcibacteraceae > Vitreimonas. The sequence goes on from JBFXAE010000002.1 coordinate 259,487, forward strand.
TGATGAGCAGGTGCTTGCCTGCACCCGCCAGCTGGCCTTGCCTGGCCGCACGCCCGAGCAGCGCGCCATCGTCCACAACAATCGTGGCAACGCTTTCCGCGCCGTGCGTGAGTATGGCGCCGCCATCGCCGATTATGACGAGGCCATCCGTCTCGACCCGACTTACGCCAATGCCTACAACAACCGCGGCATCGCCAATCGCGCGGCCGGTTTGCCTGATCGCGCGGTGGCGGATTTCGACGCGGCGCTTCGTATCAATCCGGCCTTCGCTAGCGCGTACGGCAACCGCGGCAGCGCCTACGCCGATCGGGGAGACCTCGCCCAGGCAATTTCCGACTATACGCGGGCGGTGGAGCTCGATCCGGACTACTCGAACGCCTACAACAACCGCGGCAATCTCTACCGGCAACTACGCGAGTACGACCGCGCCATTGCTGATTTCAACGCGGCGCTCCGAATCAACCCGCGTTACGCCGGCGCCTACAACAATCGCGGCCGCACCTATCAGGCGATGGGCGAGATGGAGCGCGCACTGGCGGACTTCGAACAGGCGCGCCTGATCGAACCGGACAATCCGGCCTATCAGGGTTTTGGTATGCGACGCTAAAGCTGCGCGACCTCGAGGTGAGCGGGGCTCAATCGATACGCTTGCGATCACATGTGCGTGCGGGCGTGCGTCCGGTGCGGAGCTTGCGTGCATCTTCAGTGTTAGCTCAGGGTCAGCAAGGTTTGGTTCATCATTAATGCATTAGGATGAAGGCGTTCGGAGAACACCCAATGCTCGAAAAACGTATTGGCGAACCTTGTCCGACGTGCCAGACGCCGCTGCAACGGCGCGCATCGACCTTCCGCACTATTGTTGGTGACGTGGCCTTCTGCGCGCGCTGCTGCTCCTCGTTCGAGTTGGCGTGCGACGAGGACGACACGGGCTTAGCGTTCGGACCGCCGGAATTCGCGCCGACTTGAGGCGTCGGCCAGTGCCGATCAGGTGAGGAGCGCGAACAATCGCGCTTCGGTCTCCGATAATCTCCAGCCCTTGAAGATGAACACGCGTGTGGCGCGGAAATCCTCCGCAACGCGCGCGCGAAGGCGCGAGGCGGCGCTGGCGTCAAATCCGGCCGGCAACAGATCATTTCGCAATGCGGCTAGATCGATCGTTGGATTGGCCGAGATATAAGCCTGACCGATGGCGCGGCCCGCCGAGAGATCAGGCGTGCTTGCCTGTGCTATGGCGGGCAAGGCGGCGGTTGTAGCGAGCGCCGCGAGCGCTAGCAGCACTTCTCGTTTGCTCGGGTTCATGTGCGGACTCCCATGTCGCGTTTCAGATGATCGGAGAGACGCATCGCCAACGCGATGATGGTGAGCGTCGGATTGGCGATGCCGGAGGTTGGGAAGACCGAGCAGCCCGCGACATAGAGATTGCGAATCCCATGAACCCGGCAGTTCTCATCGACCACACCATGTTCTGGGCTGGTGCTCATGCGTGTCGTGCCCATGTGGTGACGTGACATGTTGAGTATCGAGAGAAGTTGCTCGCGCGGCACTGGAAAGCGGACGCGGCCTTTGCCTTCGGCGCCGAGCGCATCACCGAGCGCGGCGATGGAGCGTTCGAGATTGTCGAGGTCGCGCTCGGAATAGACCCAGTCGAGATAGACGCGCGGCATGCCGAGTGGATCGGTGTGCTCGGGAAGGAGGGTTAGCCGGCTCTCGAGATAAGGGAACTGTTCCGACATGAAGAAGCAGGGATGATGTCGCGCGCTTGAGCCGTTGGCGTCGAGTTGGCCGGCAAGCGCGAGCACGGCGGCGTCTTCGGGGCGCGGCTGGTCTCGTGGATCGAAAAGTGTGGTGGTGAAGTTGCCCGTACTGAAGCGGCGCTGGCCCTCGAGCGACGTGGTGATCACGCAATGCACGTTGGCGCGGCCGCTGTCGGCGTAGAGCGACATGTTCTGGCCGTCGCTGACACAGAGCATGGTGTTGAGGCCCTCGGCATTCTCATAGACGCCGAAGGTGACGTGGCCCTGGAAGCAGCGTCCAAGCAGATCGCTGTGATTGCCGATGCCGCCGGAGGCCAGCAGCAGACGCACATTCTCGATGCCGCCGGTGGCTAGCACATAATTGCGGCCTCGGGCGGTGTGGCAGCGGCCATTGAGGCAGCGCACTTCCAAGCCTTGCACCCGGTCGCCGCGGCGAAGTGCGATATTGGTGACGCTGGCGTGGAGGTAAACGCGGATGTTGTCCGACGCTTCAACGAAATCGTTGCGGAAGGCGTCGAACTTGACGCTGTCGACTTCGCCGGAGAGGGCGGTGAAAACGCGTGGCGAGGAAAAGAAGTCGCTGTTGATGTTGAGCGGTGGGCGCGCGGCGTCGGGATCATTGTCCCAGTCGCGTGTGAAACGCGGGATCTGCAGCAGATCGCAGGCGCGATCGTAATAGGCGTCCATTTGTGCGCGGGTGACGGGCCAGCCGGTGCGGTCGAGCCAATCGCGGCGCTCGAAATCGGCGGGATCGAGCGGCCCGCATTTGCCGCCCCAGATGTTGCCGGAGCCGCCATACCAGCGGGCGCGTGACTGGACGAGATACGAGTCGATGTTGCGGTCGGGGTTTCCCGGCGCGCGCATCGTGCCGGCGCCGGCATAGAGCGCTTGAATTTCCATGTCGCGCTCGCGGCCGCCGCTCTCGAGAATCGCGACAGTCTTACCGGCGCCAGCCCATTGTTTGGCGATTGAGATGGAGGCGAGACCGCCGCCGATGAGAATGAGATCGGCCTCGATCTCGGTTGCTTCAGGCAAAGCTCGGGCGTCGATGAAAGCCATCGTTGAAAATTCCTGCGTTGATGGTGCGGGTTAGGAGGTGGCGCCGTTTTCGCGGAGCAAACGGATCATCGCATCGTGCCCGCGTCGCCGTGCTTCACTGAGTGGCGATCGCCGTTCGCGGCCATCGATGGTCGGCGCGATGACGGCGAGGTTGACGTCCGCGCCGTTGGCGATCAGGTAGCGCGCGACATCTAGTCTATTGCTGCGCGCAGCGTTGATGAGCGGCGTCTCATCACCTTCAACGACGCCATTCACGTCAGCGCCGCGTTCCACCAGCAGCTGAGCGACGTCGAGGTGGCCGAACATCGAGGCCATGATTAGCGGATTGCCGTCGCCTGGCGCCGGTTCGTTGACGTTGGCGCCGTGCTCGATGAGGTACAGCGCCATGTCACGCGAACCAAAGCGCGCTGCGATCACCAGCGGCGTACCGTCGCCGCGCAAGTGGTAGTTCACATCGGCGCCGGCATCGATCAGTTGGCGCGCCTCGACCATCTGGCCTTCCTGCAGAGCGTTCACGAGGCTGCGTCCGAGGGTGCGCTGTGTTGGGGTGACAGTTGCTTCGCGCTGTTGCGAGATGTGCACGACGCGCGGCTGCTGAGTCGCCCAAGCGAGCGTGCCGGCGCTGAGCGTGGCGGCCCCGCACAGGATTGCGCCGAGCGCGATGCGAAGCGACGTAGGGCGGGGGCGGGCGAGCATGGTGATGCGTTCCTTCAGCGGTTGAGCGCCGATTGGCGGCCATTGGCACCCGAGTGGCACGGCTTGCGCTGCAAGTTGCGTTTTCAGCATGGCTTCGGCGTAGACGCGTTTAGCGCCGCCGTGGCGCGCCATGACGCGCGCATCGCAGGCAAGTTCTTGGTCCACGCGCAAGGCGGCGCGGGCGACGTGGAAGAGCGGGTTGAACCAGTTGAGGCACTGGAGCAGCGCAGCGGTGGCGTTAATCTGGGCGTCGAACGCTTCGATGTGGGCGCGTTCGTGGGCGATGACGAGATCACGTTCGGCGGGCGTGTAGCGTTGCTCGAAATCGCTCGGCAGCACGATGCGCGGCGCGATAACGCCGACGACGGCAGGCCCGGCTTCGTCAGCATTGCGCATGAAGCGGCGCTGGCCATGCAGCAGCATCAGCACGCTGAGCACGACGCCTGCGAGCCAGACGCCGAGCAGCAGCGGCGTGGGTTCGATGTTCGCGGCCGCCGTTTGCGCGGTGTTGATGATGGAATCGCCGGCGGCGGCAACAGGTTCGACGGATCCTCCGACGGAAACCTCGACGTCACTCATCACGGGCGTGTTTACGAAAATCCGGCGGGCCGGAAGGAATGCGGCAATCGTCGCGGCTGGTACGAGTAGCCATGCCGCGTAGGCGACTTCCGCACCGAACATCGCGCGCAGCGGGCGGCGCAGCAGCAGCACAACGATGATGGCGGCACTCGCAATGAGTGAAGCGCGGAGCACGATGGGAAGAATCTCAGCGCTCATTGTCGAGCTCCGCGATGAGGCGCTTCAGTTCGGTGATGTCTTCAGCGCTCAGCTTCTCACGCTCCGAGAAATGGGTGACGAGCGAGGAAACACGCCCATCGAACAGCCGATCGATGAGGCTGGTGCTCTCATCCAGCACATAATCCTCGCGCTTCAGCACCGGGCGATAAAGGTAGCGGCGGCCGTCCTTATCGGCGGCAATGGCGCCCTTTGAGAGCAGGCGGTTGAGCAGAGTTTTGACGGTGGCTTCCGTCCAGCCCTGATCAGCCGCGACCTCCGCCGCGACGTCTTCGGCGCTCAGCGGCTGTTTCCGCCAAAGCGCCTCCATGACAATGCCTTCCGCCGAACTGACGCGCATGTTTACACCTGTAATCGTGTTATTGATTACAGGTGTAAACGATCCCGTCAAGCGGATTTGCGCCGGATGGCGTTCGTCGCGCGCAGCTAACGGTTATCGAGCTGCGCCCGCACCGCCGCCAGCCCCTCTCGGGTGATCCGATAGGGGCCGCCGTTCTGGCTGCTGATCAGCCGTCGGCGTCGGAGGCGCTGGAAGACTGAGATCGTGCAGTCATCGAGCCGCCAACCATCGCGGTTGAGGCAGTCGATCTCGACGATGTGGCCAGCCTCGTTCTTGCGGTGATGAATCGCGCCGCCTTGTGCTAGCGCGTGCAGCGTCCGCTGCTCGTATTTGGAAATGTTCACTTGGATTCGCCTGGTCTGAACGTGCGTGTTCGCGCCGCGCAGAAGCGGCGCGGTTCAGAGCGGGCTGGCGTTTACGAGAACGCGGCCCGCGGCGTCAGGCAATCTCAGGCGTCATAGGCGAGGCGCTACATAGTCATGAGTACTTAAGTGCGCAAGCAATATGGACCGCCGGCGTCTCGCTGGCCGGCTCCGGTGCATGCCGGCGAGACGCCGGCGGTCCATATTAGGCCGGCGCGTGTTCGAGGTTGGCTTCGGGGATCAGCGCGCGCATGCGGTTGCCGAACGAGATCAAGCACACTTCCGATGGCGACAGCGGGCCGGTGGCGTAGCTTGAGCTTTCCATGCCTTGCTGCACGCCTTCGATCAGCACGGTGTCTTCGGCGTTCACCTGGCGATTGATGCGCCAGTTGAGATAGCGCGCGGCGTTCATCTCACGGCTGGCGTTCGGATGAACGTAGGCGATCTCGCGGATCATCGTCTGTGTCGCCGAGACTGGGATGAACTGCATGAAGTCGACCTGGTCGGGATAGATATCGAACGCGACGTTCGGCCAGAGTTTGTAATACGCCCACAAGCGGCGCCGCTCGGCTGGGATGTGGTCGAATGTGCCAAGCAGTTTCTGATACTGGCGCTCCGGCCAATGATTGGATGGCGTCTCGGTAACGTAGCCCCACATCTTATCGATCCACGGCTTGGCTTCGATCTTGTAGCTGCCCGCGAGCAAGCGCGAGAGGCCGGGGTGTGCGACGGGGATGTGCATGCCGTCGGAATAGTTGTCGCCGACGTTTTTCCAGTTCACAGGACGCGGGCGGAGCGTAACGCGACCATTCGGAACGAGTTTCTCGAGTTCGAATGCTTCAAGCTCTTCCGCGTAGGGTGACATCATCTCTTTTACGCTGGGCAAGCCCTGCGCGAAGCGGATGAAGATGAAACCGTAAGCGATCTCCTGATCGACCGGCTTTAAGCCGAGCGTGCTCGCATCGAGACCTTCAAAACCTTGCCATTTCGGCGCGCCGGCGAAGCAGCCGTCGAGCTTGTAGCTCCAGGCGTGATATGGGCAGACGAGGCGATGCCCGCAGGAGCCGCGCGCTTCGGTGGCGATCTTGCCGGCGCGGTGGCGGCAAACATTGTGGAAGCTGCGGATCGCGCCATCCTCGCCGCGCACGGTGACAACGCGCTCGCCCAATATGTCGAGCGTGAGATAGTCGCCGGTATTCGGAATGTCGTTGATGTGGCCGACAATGTGCCATGCCTGCGCGAACACCTTCTGCCGCTCCAGCTCAAAGAAGCGCTGGTCGGTATAGAGCCAGGCGGGCAGGGATTGCGGGACGTTCATGCGCTCACATTAGTGGAGGGCGCTCGGGTCGCCTATAGCAGCTTCGCCAGCGCGGCGCGGAAAGCGCGGTCACGCTTCAAGCCGACTTCGCGACTCATGGCTTCCCGGCGCGTGGCGTAGCGTTCCGCATAGAGCAGAACCCAGACGCGCCCGCGCGTGGATCGCGCGCCGCGGCCGGCATTGTGCGCGGTGAGGCGCTGATCAAGATCAACGCACCAGCCGACATATGTACGCCGGTCCGCGCCGCGGACGGAGCCCAGGACGTAGACGTAACCACCAGTCGTCATGTGCAATATGGACCGGAGTCCTCGCCGGCCAACACCGGTGCATGCCGGCGAGGACGCCGGCGGTCCATATTAGAACCCGCCGAAGTTCACGAACTTCGCTTCCATGTATTCATCCAGCCCCTCGATTCCGCCCTCGCGGCCGAGGCCGCTTTCTTTCCAGCCGCCGAACGGGATCACTTCGTTTGAGAAGATGCCGTCATTGATCGAGACCATGCCGCTCTCGATGCGCTCGGCCACACGCCAGGCGCGGTGGACGTCCTTGGTGAAGAAGTAGGAGGCGAGGCCGAACTCGGTGCTGTTGGCGATGGAGACGGCTTCGTCTTCGGTCTTGAAACGGATCAGCGGCGCGACCGGCCCGAAAATTTCTTCGGTGTTCACGCGCATGTCACGGGTGACGTTGGCCAACACCGTGGGGGTGTAGAACTGCGCGCCGGCATTGTGCTTCTTGCCGCCGGTAAGGGCGGTGGCGCCGGAAGCGAGAGCTTCCGCCACCATGCGCTCCACTTTTTCGATCGCCTTCTGGTCGATCAGCGGCCCGATCTCGACACCCTCCTGATCGCCCGGGCCAACTCTCAGCTTAGCCACGGCGTCGGCGAGCTTCTTGGAGAACGCGTCGTAGATCGAGTCTTCGACCAAGATGCGGTTGGCGCAGACGCAGGTTTGGCCGGCGTTGCGGAACTTCGACTGAATCGTGCCTTTGACGGCGAGATCGAGATCGGCGTCGGCGAAGACGATGAGTGGTGCGTTGCCGCCGAGCTCCAGTGCAACCTTCTTCACCGTCGAACCCACGCACGCGGCGCCTAGCTTCTTGCCGACTTCCGTTGAGCCTGTGAACGAGAAGTGACGCACCAGTTCGCTTTCGCACATCACCTTGCCCACGGCGGAAGCGTTCTCGGTGGTGACGACATTAAACACGCCAGGCGGCAGCCCCGCCTTTTCCGCTAGCTCAGCGAGCGCCAGGGCTGTGAGCGGCGTTTGATGCGGCGGCTTCAGCACGATTGTGCAGCCCGCGGCGATGGCGGGCGCGGCTTTGCGGGTGATCATCGCCATCGGGAAATTCCACGGCGTGATCGCCGCGCAAACCCCGATCGGCTGCTTTATCGTCACATAGCGCCGGGTGGCGGTCGTCGTTGGGATGACGCGCCCATAGGCGCGCTTCGCTTCCTCGCCGAACCACTCCATAAAGCTCGCGCCGTACGCCGCTTCACCTTTGGCTTCCGCGATCGGCTTGCCGCCTTCGAGGGAGATCAAGCGGCCGAGCCTATCCAAATCGGCGATCATCAGATCGAACCAGGCGCGCATGATCTGCGCGCGCTCTTTCGCGGCTTTCGCCGCCCAGCCCGGGAATGCGCGATGCGCGGCCGCGATCGCCTCTTCAGCCTCAGCCGCGCCGAGATCGGGTACGTCGGCGATCACCTCCTGTGTCGCCGGGTTGTAGACGTGAAAGCGCTTCGCGCCCGCGCGCCATTTTCCGTCGATATAGGCGTCCGAACGGAACGATGGGCTCATTGAAGTGTTCCTTGAATAAGTCATGAGGACATTGCGCAGCCTCAACGCGGCTTCAAGCCCTTGGTCCAAACCATTCGGGAAAAGTGGCGCGCCGCGTCGTCGCGGCGTATAGCAGGAAGCGCGAAGAGGTGCCCATGAGCTGGAAAGACATTCTGGTCATCGTGTCCGAGGCCGAAGCGGATGAGCCAGCGATTGCGTTGGCGGAAATTCTTGCGGGGCAATGCAAGGATTGCCACCTCGCCGCCGCTTTCCTGACGCCGCTACCCGACGAGCCTTTGGCGTACGAGCCGACCGTTGTTGCGGGCGTGTGGGCGGAATTGCTGGGCCGTGCCCGCCAAGAGGCGGAGGCCGAGCGTAAGAAGGTGGAAGCCCGTCTAAACCGCTCGGCGGCGCGGACCGAACTGCGCGCTGCCGAAGCGCTCTCGCGCGATCTTGGGCGTGTGGCTGCTGTGCATGCGCGTTATGCCGACGTTGCGGTGATGACGCGCCCCAGCGAGGGCGCCGGCGTCGAACTGCGCGAGGAGATTATCGAAGGCGTGCTGTTTCATTCCGGGCGCCCCGCTCTGATAGCGCCGCCGGACTGGAAGGGAACGAGTATCGGCAAACGCGTCGTGGTGGCTTGGGACGCAAGCCGTGAGGCGACGCGGGCGCTCTCGGAGGCAGACGATCTGTTGGAGTTCGCAGAAGCCGTTACGGTCGTGACCGTTGACGCCAAGCCGAAGATGTTTGGCCACGGCGATCAGCCGGGCGCCAACATTGCCGGCCATCTGGCGCGCCGCGGCTTGCCGGCGAAAGTGCAGAACGTCGACAGTATGGGGCGCTCGGCGTCGCAGGCGATTCTCGATGAAGCCGTTTCGCTCAACGCCGATCTCATTGTCATGGGCGGCTATGCGCATTCGCGTCTGCGCGAACTCGTCTTCGGTGGCGCCACGCGTGACCTGCTGCGGACAACGACCGTGCCGTTGCTGATGGCGCACTAGAGACCGGCTCACCCGGCCGGAAATTCCGGAAGATATGGAGCGCGCGCGCGCACGGCTTCGCACCGCTCGGCGACGCTAACGGCCCGGTGAAGTGTGCGTCTCTTCGATATCGCGGCACATGATCGGCTGACCCAGGAAAAGGCTGTGTACCGCCAGTAAGGCGGCCTCCCCAGCAACCGCCTCTACGGCTACGTGATGCGCGGATAAATCAGTTGGGGGACCCTTGTGTGCCCCCGCCGCCACACTAAGTCAGTGGCACAACAACACTCATGCCATGTTGATCCGCCGCAATGGGGGTTAACGTGGGACGCCGTAAGGGTCTGTCATGGATATGGAAAAGCTCACCGAGCGGGCGCGCGGATTCGTGCAGGCTGCTCAGACGATCGCGATACGCGAACAAAACCAACAACTCGAAACTCAGCACCTGCTGAAGGCGCTGCTCGATGACCGCGAAGGTCTCGCAGCCAGCTTGCTGACCGCCGCAGGCGCCAATGCGCGCCAGGCCGCCGATGAGGCCGACAAGGCCGTTCAGGCGCTTCCAAAAGTACAAGGCGGCGGCGACCGTATGTATGCGGCGATGTCGTTCAATCGGGCGCTTGATGCGGCCGATCAGGCCGCGACCAAGGCGGGCGATAGCTATGTCACCGCCGAGCGCTTGCTGTTCGGCTTGGCCATTGCTGATGGCAAAGCCTCCGAGATTTTGAAGAAGGCGGGGCTCACCCCGCAAAAGCTCGAAGCCGCGATCGCTGAGCTGCGGAAGGGGCGCACGGCGCAATCCGCCTCCGCTGAGGATCAATACGACGCGTTGAAGAAGTATGCCCGAGATCTCACCGAGGAGGCGCGCAAGGGCAAGCTCGATCCGGTTATCGGCCGCGATGAGGAAATTCGGCGAACGATCCAGGTGCTTTCGCGCCGCACCAAGAACAATCCGGTGCTGATCGGCGAACCGGGCGTCGGCAAGACCGCCATCGCCGAAGGCTTGGCGCTGCGCATCGTCAACGGCGACGTGCCGGAGAGCTTGAAGCACAAGAAGCTGCTGGCGCTCGACATGGGCGCGCTGATCGCGGGCGCGAAGTTCCGTGGCGAGTTCGAGGAGCGCTTGAAGGCGGTTTTGAGCGAGGTCACGGCGGCCGAAGGCGGCATCATCCTCTTCATCGATGAAATGCACACGCTCGTTGGCGCCGGCAAAGCCGATGGCGCGATGGACGCGTCGAACCTGCTGAAGCCGGCGTTGGCGCGCGGCGAGCTGCATTGCGTCGGCGCGACGACGCTGGATGAGTATCGCAAGCATGTGGAGAAGGACGCGGCGCTAGCGCGGCGTTTCCAGCCGGTGTTCGTCGATGAGCCGACGGTGGAGGATTCAATCTCCATCCTGCGCGGCCTGAAAGATCGCTACGAGCAGCACCATGGCGTGCGCATTTCGGATGCCGCGATTGTCGCGGCGGCGCAGCTTTCGCATCGCTACATCACCGATCGTTTCCTGCCGGATAAAGCCATCGACCTGATGGACGAGGCCGCTTCGCGCTTGCGGATGCAGGTCGACTCCAAGCCGGAGGAGCTGGATGAACTCGATCGCCGCGCCCTGCAGCTCAAAATCGAGCTTGAAGCGTTGAAGAAGGAGAAGGACCCGGCTTCCAAAGATCGTACCCAGAAACTCGAGGCCGAGATCGCGCAGATTGAGACGCGTTCGGCTGAGCTGACGGCGCGCTGGTCCGCCGAAAAGCAGAAGCTGCAGGTGACCTCGAAGTCGAAAGAAGAGCTGGAGAAGCTGCAGACTGAGTACGAGCAGGCCGTGCGCCAGGGCAATCTCGCGCGCGCCTCGGAGCTGAAGTACGGGCGTATCCCGCAGCTTGAGAAGCAAATCGCTGATGCTGAGAAAGCGAGCGGCGATGGCGCCGGCCTCGTGAAGGAGGTGGTGGACGCCGAAGCGATCGCTGCTGTCGTCTCGCGCTGGACCGGCGTGCCGGTGGAGAAAATGCTCGAGGGCGAGAAGGCGAAGCTCCTGGCGATGGAAGATTCTCTCCGCAGCCGCGTCATCGGCCAAGAGCCGGCGCTGCGTGCTGTGGCGGATGCGGTGCGCCGCGCGCGTGCGGGTCTGCAGGATCCGAACAGGCCGATTGGTTCCTTCATGTTCTTGGGTCCGACGGGCGTCGGCAAAACCGAACTGACCAAGGCGCTCGCGGAATTCCTCTTCGACGATGAGCATGCGCTGACCCGCATCGACATGTCGGAATACATGGAGAAGCACTCGGTCGCGCGGCTGATCGGCGCGCCTCCGGGCTATATCGGTTACGAAGAGGGCGGCGCGCTTACCGAAGCGATCCGCCGCCGGCCGTATCAGGTCGTGCTGTTCGATGAGATCGAGAAGGCGCACCCGGACGTTTTCAACGTCTTGCTACAAGTGCTGGACGATGGCCGCCTGACCGATGGCCAAGGTCGCACGGTCGATTTCAAGAACACGATCCTGATCATGACGTCGAACGCCGGCGCGCAATTCTTGGCCGAACAGCCGGAAGGCGCAGACGTCGAAGATGTGCGCGGGCCGGTGATGAACGAAATCCGCGCTCGCTTCCGTCCGGAATTCTTGAACCGGATTGACGAGATCATTCTCTTCAAGCGGCTTGAGCGCGCGCAGATGGGCGCCATCGTCGATATTCAGTTGAAGCGCTTGGAGAAGCTTCTGGGCGCACGCAACATCACGATGGAGTTGGATAGCCGCGCCAAGAGCGAACTCGCGAAGCGCGGTTATGACCCGGCTTGGGGCGCGCGCCCGTTGAAGCGCGTGATTCAGAAGGACATCCAAGATCCGTTCGCACGGCTTATTCTTGAAGGCCGCGTGAAGGATGGAGATCGCGTCACCGTCACGTTCGATGGCAACGATTTCCTCTTCAACGGCGCCAGCGACAAGGCGGCGGCCTAACGCAAGAAGGGCGGAGCCGCGCTCCGCCCTTCGATTCGTTTCCCGCACCCGTTACGGCTGCGTATTCTCGTTGTCGTCGGTCGCGCGTTCAACGGCGCCGGCCGCGTCATTCGTCGCGCCTTCGATCGCTTCGCCCGTTGCGTGCGCGGCTTCACCGATTTCCTGACCCGCGTTTTCAAGCGCTTGGCCGGTGTCTTCGGCGGCTTGATTCACATCTTGCTCTGCGGCGTTCTGCTCTGCCTGCGTGCAGGCTGCCAGTCCGAGCGTCGCGGCGGCGGCGAGCGCAATCAATAGTCTCATTTCCCGTCTCCGTATTGGCCCCGAACCACAGCGCGATGAACGTAGCAGAGCTTTGCGCTGCGAGTACCCGCAAAAGCGCTGTGGCTCGTCAATTCGGATGCATGGAACTTTTCGGCGAGCCATGCATTACAGACAGTTGATGCGGGCGCTCAGTCCAAAAACGTGGCTTACCTTGGCGCGGCAAGAGATCGTGCCGATTGCGATTTTCCTCGGGATCGCATTGCCCGTGCTCGCGTTTTTCGAGATCGCCGATGAAGTTGGCGAGGGCGAAGCGCGCTGGTTCGACGAGAGCCTGCTCTTGGCGCTGCGCACGAGCGATCCAGCCGATCCGATTGGCCCAGGCTGGTTCGAAACGTCGGTGATGGACATTACAGCGCTCGGCGGCTTCGCCGTGCTCGCGTTGGTGACGTTGCTGGCCGTTGGCTATTTGCTGGCGATCAAGCGCTGGGGCGGCGCCCTGATGCTGCTCGCCGCCACGCTTGGCGGCACGGCGATCAGCGAAGGGCTGAAGATGGGCTTCAATCGCCCGCGCCCCGATCTCGTTGCGCACATTGTCGAAACCACCAGCATGAGCTTTCCGAGTGGTCACGCCATGCTATCGGCGGTGACGTATCTGACGCTGGGCGCGCTCATCGCCCGTACGCAGGACTCGCGCCAGCTGCGCGGCTATGTGCTGGGCGCTGCGATCCTGCTGACGCTGCTGATTGGCGCGAGCCGCGTCTATCTCGGTGTTCACTGGCCGACGGATGTGTTGGCTGGATGGTGCCTCGGCGCCGCATGGGCGCTCGTGTGCTGGACCGCCGCCACTTGGCTGACGCGCGATAAGGCGCCTAACATAGGCGCATGAGCATCCGGCCAGGCGACGAGACTCCTCCAATGTGTGATGACGAGCAGCACGCAGTCATGATCACGCTTGAACCCAAGCCGCGTGATCTCGGCGATAATTTCATGGTGCGCCGCGCGCTACCCGCGATCGAGAAGCGCACGGTTGGCCCGTTCATTTTCTGGGATGAGTTTGGCCCGGCGCATTTCCCGGTGGGCAGGGGGCTCGATGTGCGGCCGCATCCGCATATCAATCTGGCCACGGTGACCTATCTGTTCGATGGCGAGATTTTCCATCGCGATACGTTGGGCTCGGCGCAGGCGATCAAGCCAGGTGATGTGAACTGGATGAACGCCGGCAAAGGCATCGCGCACTCGGAACGCACGCGAGAAGAATTGCGTGCTACGGGCTCGCCGATTGGCGGCATTCAATCTTGGGTGGCGTTGCCGGAAGCGCAGGAAGAGAGCGAACCATTCTTCAAGCACCATGGCATCGCGGAGCTGCCCGTGATCGAAGAGGGCGGCAAGGTCGTGCGCGTGATCGCGGGCACGCTCTACGGCAAAGCATCGCCGGTGAAGACGTACTCTGAGATGTTCTACGCCGATGCCCAGTTGGACGCGGGCGCGTCCGTGCCGCTGGGGGCCGAGCATGAAGAACGCGGGCTCTACCTTACAAGCGGCGAGATCGAGATCGCGGGTGATCGCTTTGAGAAGGGCCGCATGCTGATCTTCCGTCCTGGCGATGCCATCACCATCAAGGCGCTGACGCCGGCGCGCTTCCTGTTACTCGGCGGCGCGAACCTCGGGGCGCGCCATATCTGGTGGAATTTCGTGTCGTCGCGCAAAGAGCGGATCGAGCAAGCCAAGGAAGATTGGCGCGCCGGCCGCTTCGGCACGGTGCCGGGCGACGATAGGGAGTTCATCCCGCTACCGGAGCAGTGAGAAAAAGGGCTTGAGCCGTCCCTAAGGTCCGGGCTGCATAAGTCTGGCCGTTCGAGGAAAGGTGATGAAGCCTAACGTCTTCCAAGAGACCGCAGCTGCGGTGGCGAAGCGCTTTGGCGTCTCGGTCAAAGCGCTGCGTGTTTACGAGGATGCAGGGCTTCTGAAGCCGGCGCGGACGGTGGCTGGTTGGCGGATCTATCGCCAGCCGGAGATCGAGCGGCTCTCCGCCATCCTGGCGCTGAAACAGCTCGGCTTGCCGCTGAAGCGCATCGGTGAGTTGTTGCGCGGCAGCGGCGATCTTGCGGCGGCTTTGGCGCTGCAGGAAGCGGCGCTGGAGGACGCCCGCGACGAGGCGGAAGAGGCGTTGCGGCTCATCCGCGCCGCGCGTGCGAAGCTCAACGGCCAACAGCGCCTTTCACCGGACGAGTTAGGAAAGCTCGTTAGGAGTACGGCTGTGTCCGAATTTAAGTGGAACGACAAAATGGAGGCGTTGGCGCAGAAGCATTACACGCCGGAGCAATTGGCGGAGATTCGCTCGCGTGGCTTTACGCCTGAGGATCAGAAGCGTGTCGGCGAAGCGTGGGCGCAAATCTATGCGGACATTGATGCGCTTGGGCCCAATCCCGATCCATCAACGCCGCAAGCGCTCGATATCGGCCGTCGCGCGCAAGCCTTGATCCAGGAATTTACCCAGGGCGATCCGGCGCTGTTCAAAGCTGCCGGCGCCATGAACCGCGAGGCGATGGCCGATCCCGAGCTGTCGCGGCAAATGCCGACGACGCCGGCGCACTGGCAGTTCATGGGCCGCGTGTTCGAGAAACTGAAGAAGTAGGGCGCTCACGCTTCCCGGACGCCGCAGGCGATCCGGGACCCAGGGGCAAACGCTGGAGCTAAAGCGGCCCCTGGGTCCCGGCTCTGCGCTCACCCGCATCGTACGATGCGCGTTCGCTTGGCCGGGAAGCGTGGATAGTTAACTTTGCGCCGGAACGAGCACACCGCCTTGGCGCCTAGCCCTGTTCGTGAAACAGTGCTCCCTGGTCTGGAAAGACCTGCATAAGCGAGAAGCGGCGCCCGCCGCTGGCGCCGCCCCAACCCGAACACGGGAAACAAGGGAGTGTGCGCCATGCCTGAAAGCAAATCTGCAAACGTTGTGAGGGCTATTGCCGTCGTCGGTCCGACCGGAGCGGGCAAGACGGCGTTGATCCAAGCTCTGGCTTCAGCCGCTTCGGGCGGTTCGGGAATTTCCCCGGCCGCGGCAGGCCAATCCACCGAAACCCAATTCACCGCTATCGACTTCATGGGCGATCATTACGCCTTCATTGACGCCCCGGGCGCAGTCGATTTCCTCGCAGACGCTGATTTCGCTCTACCCGCTGTCGATCTCGCCATCGTCGTCGCCGATCCTGATCCGGACAAAGCCGTTCTGGCGCAGCCTTTCTTGAAGGCGCTCGAAGAGCTTCAGATTCCGCGCGCGCTCTTCATCAACAAGATCGATACCGCACGCGGGCGCATTCGCGATCTGCTCGAGGCGCTGCAGCCTGTGTCCAATACGCCGCTGGTCGCGCGTCAGATTCCGATCTGGGAGGACGACAAAATTACTGGCTTCGTCGATCTCGCGCTCGAACGCGCCTATCGCTACCAGCAAGGCAAGCCGTCTGAGATCATCGATATTCCAAAAGACTTGGCCGAGCGCGAAACAGAAGCGCGCTTCCATCTCCTCGAACAGCTCGCGGATTTCGACGATGAGCTGATGGAAAAGCTCCTCTCCGACGTCACGCCCGATCGCGACACCGTGTTCCGTGACCTGGTGAATGAGTTGCGGGATGGATTGATCGCGCCGGTCTTCTTCGGCTCGACCGCTAACGGCAACGGCGTTCGCCGGCTGCTGAAGGCGCTGCGTCACGATACGCCGGAGCCGAAATATGCCGCCGCGCGCTTGGGCCTCTCCGGTAACGGCGCTTACGTGATGAAGATTTCGCACGCGGGGCAGGCGGGCAAGCTCGCTTACGCGCGCAATTTTGGCGGTGCGCTCAACGATAGCGACACGCTCACACTGAGCGACGCTTCGCAGCAGCGTCCGGGCGCGCTCTTTTCGCTCAACGGCTCTCAGATCAAGAAAGTATCGCGGATCCCAGAGGGTGATGTCTGCGCCATCGGCAAGCTCGATCCGGTCGCCGCCGGCGATTTGCTAGGCGCCAGCGGGCCGGAGAAGATCAGGCTCAACTTCAAGAAGCGCTTCCCGGTCTATCAGCTCGCGATCGCGACGAAGGATCGCAAGGACGACGTGCGCCTGTCTGGCGCTTTGCAGAAGCTTGTCGAAGAGGATGCTGGCCTGAGCGTCGTGCACGATCAGGGCACGCACGAGATCTTGCTGCAAGGCCAAGGCGAGCCGCATCTGCGCAGCGTGCTCGATCGCTTGAAGGGGCGGTTCAACGTGGAGGTCTCCACGGCGCCGCCATCGACGCCCTACAAGGAAAGCCTGCGCAAGAACGCCGAAGTGCGCGGCCGCCATAAGAAGCAGACCGGCGGTCACGGTCAGTTCGGGGATTGCGTCATCCAGGTGAAGCCATTGCCGCGTGGCGAGGGCTTCCAATTCGTCGACAAGATCACTGGGGGCGCCATTCCACGGCAGTGGATCCCGGCTGTTGAGTCGGGCGTCAAAGACGCGATGGCGAAGGGCGCGCTTGGTTTTCCGGTCGTGGATGTGTCCGTCACCTTGATCGATGGTTCGTTCCATTCGGTCGATTCGAGCGAGCACTCGTTCCAACAGGCAGGGCGTCTCGGCATGCAGGAGGCGATCGAGCAGTGCGGCACGATTCTGCTCGAGCCCGTCGAGAAGCTTTCGATCTACACGCCGAGCTGGGGCACCCCGAAGATCAACTCCGCCGTTTCATCCCATAATGGCCAAATTCTGGGCTTCGAACCGCGCGAAGGCTGGCCCGGTTGGGATCGCGTTGATGTCTATCTGCCGCATAGCGAGCGGCAGAATTTCATCATCGAGCTGCGTTCTCTGACGCAAGGCTTGGCGACGTTCGAGGCGGAGTTCGATCACATGGTCGAAGTGACGGGCCGGCGCGCCGATGAAGTCGCAAAGCGGGCGCAGGCGAACGGAGGCGCTTAGGTCAGAACAAGCTGGGTTTGGATCACGAGCGCGACGGCCTTGCCGTCTTCGCTCGTGATCTTGGTTTGCCAGACGCCGGTGCGTTTTCCGGAATGAACCGGCGTCGCTTCGGCCGTCACGGTGGTGTTTACTTTCGCCGCGCTCAGAAAGTTCGTCTTGCTCTCGAGTGTCGTCGTGCCGCGTGAGCCAGGCGGCAGCGAAAGAAACGCGCCCACGGCGCCAAGAGAATCCGCCAGCGACATCACCGCGCCGCCGTGAAGCGTACCGCCGGACGTGCAGAGCTCCGGCCGCACCAGCAGCTTGCCGACGACCCTCTCCGGCGATGCCTCGGTGATCTCGATGCCCAGCGTTTTTGCGAAGGGAATGAGCGAGGTGTCGAATGTCATGAAGCCGTTTCCTTCGGTTTGAGCGAAAGCCGCCGCTCATCATACGCCGCCCACAAGCATGCGGCGACGATCAGCGCTGCGCCCATGTAAATTTCCACGCGCGGCGTCTCATGAAAGATCACGAAGCCGATAATGCTGGCGTAGATCAGCTCGGTGTAGTGGATTGGCGCCAATTGCTGCGCCTCCGCACGCGCGTAGGCCTGCGCCATCAGATACATGAACACCGCCGCAAGCGCGCCCATCTGCAGGAAAAAGGGCCAATCGCTGACAGTCGGCGGCGTCGCAAAGGCGATGGTGGGCGCTACCAGGATGATCCCAGGTACGACACTGGTCATAAGGCTCACGATGGCCGCGCCATCTTTTTGCGAACGCTCTCGCAACAGCACCATGGCGATCGAAAAGAAGAACGCCGAGACCAACACCGCAACGACCCCGAGATCGTGCTGCGGCGATTCCGCTTCGCTCGGCGCGCCTTGCATGGCGACGATGACCCCAGCAAAGCCGACGATGGCGCAGACGATGCTCGCCAAGCGTATTCTCTCCTTCAGGATGACCCAAGCCACGAACGGCACGATCAGCGGATAGACGAATGAGAGCGCCACGGCTTCCGCGAGCGGCAGCACCGAGAGCGCCCAAAAGAACGTGACCGCGCATGTGGCGATCACGAAGCCACGCACGCCGTGGGCGCGCCACATCTCTCGCGTGACGACAGGTTTGCCGGCCCGCCACCAGATCGCCAGCGAAAACAGCGCGCCGAACAGATAGCGGCCGAACGCGACGAGAAGTACATGATTGCTTTGCGCAAGCCATTTGATCGTCGCGTCCATCGACGCGCCGGCGACAATCGCCAGTGTCAGCACCAGCGCCGGCGGAAAACGGGCAAACATGAAAACTCCCCGCGCGCCTTCTAGGCCCGCGGGGAGTTCGATCGCAATTGCGATTCGTCGTTGCTTACGGCGTTGTCGTCGCCGGCGGCGTCGTATTGCCTTCAGCGGCTTCGCCTTGCGCTTCATCGAGCGCTTCGCCGGCTTCTTCCGCTGGGCCTTGGCCCAGATCGGTCGTGCCGGTGGTGGATTGTTCGTAGTTGGTATCGGCGGCTTCGCCGGCCTCTTCGTTGGGGCCCTGGCTGCAGGCGACAACACCCAACAGGCTGACGGCCGCAGCCGCGCCCAGCAATGACTTCAACATCAATGTTTCTCCTGAAGTGTCCCAGTCGTTGGGCGGTGTGAGCCGCCGGGGATCTCAACGTTTCGCCGCTAACACGGTTCCGGAAAAAAGTTGCGGCGCCGGCGACGAGGTCGCCAGGCGCCGCGGCCGTCTGAGCGCCTAGTCCAGCATGGCGCGCATCCGGTACTCGTTACGGATTGGTGCTGGCGTCGCCGTCGGTTGCGTCGTTGAGCGCATCCGCGGCGTCTTGGTTCTGTTGATTGCCAGTGGCTTCGTCGATGCTTTCGCCAGCTTGTTCGAGGGCGCCATCGCCGAGATTTTCTTCGCCTTGGGTCGCCTCTTCGATGGCGGAATCCATGTTCTCACCGGCCTTCTCGGCGCTGCCATCGCAGGCGGCCAAGCTCAGCATGGCGGCCGCCGCAGCGGCGGTAGCAAGTGTCTTGAGCATAAGTCGTCTCCTAATTGCGCGCCCGGAAACGGGTCGGCAGAGCAGACAACACTTAAGTGCATGACAGGTTCCTGGCTCGGAACGCTGGCGTGCGGCCGCGACGGCGCTATAAGCGGCGCAACGAGGGAACAATGTCGGCGCAACTCACGGAAGACCAAGAACTTATCGTCGAAACCGCACGCGGATTCGCGCTGGAGAAGCTGCGCCCTCACGCGGCGCGCTGGGAAGAAGAGGGCCTAAGCCGCGAGGTTCTCAAGGAACTCGCCGGATTGGGGTTTGCCGGCATTTATGTGGGCGAAGAGCATGGTGGTTCGGCGCTGACGCGTCTCGATGCTGCGCTGATCTTTGAAGAGCTTTCGCGCGGATGCGTCGCCACCTCGGCGTTTCTGTCCATCCACAACATGTGCGCGTGGATGATCGATAGCTTCGGCAACGCCGAGCAGCGCGCGCAATGGCTGCCGCAGCTGACGACGATGGAGAAGATCGCCTCGTATTGTTTGACCGAGCCAGGCTCGGGCTCTGACGCGGGCGCGCTGCGCACCACGGCCAAGCCTGACGGCAACTCGCAATATGTGATCAATGGCTCGAAGGCGTTTATCTCAGGAGCAGGCTTCTCCGATCTCTACGTTTTGATGTGCCGCACTGGCGAAGACGGGCCCAAAGGCGTTTCAACGGTGCTCGTTGAAGATGGGACCAAAGGCCTCAGCTTCGGCAAGAACGAAGACAAGATGGGCTGGCGTGCGCAACCGACCGCGATCGTGAATTTCGAAGATTGCCGCGTGCCGGTCGAGAACCGTGTTGGACCAGAAGGCGAGGGCTTCAAGTACGCGATGAAGGGGCTCGATGGCGGGCGCCTCAACATCGCCGCCTGTGCGCTTGGCGGCGCGCAAGATGCGCTCGATCGCGCGCTCGCGTACGTGAAGGAGCGCAAGCAATTCGGCAAACGCATCGCCGATTTCCAAAACACGCAATTCGTGCTGGCGGACATGGAAACCGAGCTCGCCGCCTCGCGCGCATTGTTGCACGCAGCCGCGCGCAAGCTCGATGCAAAGGCGCCGGACGCTACCAAGTATTGCGCGATGGCGAAGCGCTTTGTCACCGATACTGCCTTTAAGGTCGCCGACCAGGCGCTCCAGCTCCATGGCGGCTATGGCTACCTTGCCGATTACGAAGTGGAGCGCATCGTGCGCGATCTTCGCGTCCACCGTATCCTTGAAGGCACCAACGAGATCATGCGGGTGATCGTCTCGCGCGAAATGCTCAAGGAATGAGCGCCGATTTCCGATCGGTGCGCAAGATCCTCTGGCAGGATTGGGACCCGATCGGCTGTGGCGTTCCCCAAGATGAGTATGACGATTACGTCGGCCCGGTTTTGCGGCTATTGAGTGAAGGCAAGGCTGCCGCCGAGATCGCCGACTATCTGCGTGTCACCGCGGCGGAGACCATTGCCTGCCCCGTAAGCGAACACAAACTCGCCGTCGTGGTCGACAAGTTGTTGGAGCTTAGGGGAGGGCGAACATGATCATTCGCGCGATGTTCTTCGGGTTTGTGCTTTGGCTCGTGGTGGCGGGCGCATTCCGGTTTGGCGGGCAATACTTCTTCCTGCCGGACGAATCGCTGCGGATGATCACGTTCCTTTCGGCGCCGGTTGTTGGGCTCATCCTCGGCTTCGTGTTTCTGAAGCTTCTGGGCGAGGCTTCGGGCGATGAGGGTGAAGCGGCAATCGGCCTGGCGTTGCCGGTGCTTTTGCTGAACGGTTTCCTGACGCACGAATTTCCCAACGCGTTCCCGAACCTGGATGAGACGCTGGACGCGACATTCGGCGCCTGGTCGCTTCTGTTCGGCGCGTCGATCCTGTTCATGGGCCTGTGGACGACCAAGCTCGCGCCGCAGGACGAGCAGATATGAATCGTCGCGACGTTCTACTGGGTGCGGCGGCGCTGGCGGGATGTGCAAGTATGAGTGAAACGTCCGCGGCGCGCCGTCCGATCGTTATCGCCCACCGTGGCGCCAGCGCCTATCGGCCCGAGCACACGCTTGGCGCCTATCAGCTCGCGATCGAGCAGGGCGCGGATTTCATCGAACCCGATCTGGTGATGACGAAGGATCACGTCCTCGTTTGCCGCCACGAAAACGAAATCTCGCAAACCACGAACGTTGCCGATCATCCGGAGTTTGCTGAACGCCGTAAGGCAAAGACGGTCGATGGCGTCGAGGCGCTTGGCTGGTGGGTTGAGGATTTCACACTCGCCGAGCTGAAAACGTTGCGTTGCCGCGAGCGGATTCCGCAGCTCCGGCCTAGCAATGCGAACTACAACGACCAAGAAGCGATACCGACCTTCGCCGAGGCATTGGCGCTAGCGCAGCAGCATGGACGCGGCATCTACCCCGAACTGAAGCACCCGACATTTCTGCGTGAGCAGGGCGTCGATCCGGCGCCGGCGTTTATCGCCGCGGTGAGCGAAGCGGGCGGCCAGAGCGCTGCGGACATCATGTATGTGCAATGCTTCGAGGTCGGCGCCATCCGCACCTTGGCGCAGATGTCCTCGATCCGCTGGCGGTGCGTGCAGCTTGTCTCCGCCGACGGGGGGCCGTGGGATCAGCGCGACACAACCTATGCGTCGATGCTCGCTGGTGATGGCCTGTTGCGTATTGCGGAGTACGCCCGCGGCATTGGCGTGGAAAAACAGCTGATCATTCCGCGCGACCCCAACAACAATCTCGGCGGTCCGACCGATCTTGTCGCCCGCGCCCACGCCGCAAACTTGGTGGTGCACCCGTGGACGTTCAGGCCGGAGAATTTCTTCCTGCCGGCGTCCCTGCGCGCGGGCGATGCGAACGCGGCGGACCATCTGCGCCAACATGGCAATCTCGATGCAGAGCTGCGCGCGTTCTATGCGGCCGGTGTCGATGGCGTGTTCAGCGATGATCCTGCGGCGGCGGTAGCGGCGCGCAACTAAAAATCCCTCCGCTTGCGCGGAGGGATCGTGAGATGCGTTGTGCGAACCTTGCTTACGCGACCCGCCGCAGCATGTTGCGGTTGAGGATCGGCGCTTGTGCTTCGAGGATGTCCTTCAGCACACGCTCTCGGGTCTGCGCTTCCTTGATCGTCAGAAGGTGAATCTCGCGCGCACCGAGATTTTCCGCCGCTTGCCACATGTCGTGACGGTTGAGCGAGCTTGAGAAATCGGCGGTCTGCGCCGCGAACAAACAGATCGGCCCGCCCCAATCTTGCGACGGCTGATCATGTGGTTTGACGAACATATAGACGCCGCCGACAGGCTCCCAGTCACGCTGCGCGCGGGCGACTTCAAACTCAAACCAGCGGCCGCTGCCGCCTTGCCAATTGAACGTATTCACGCGCCCCTCCGGCGAAACCGACCTGACACAAACTAAAGTGAGTCGGCGGGTGGGGAAGTCAGGGCGCTGGGTCGATGCTTACAGATTGGACATCAGCTGCATCAAAGAAGGCGGGCCAAAAGTGCTCCATGGCGGCGGCCTGTCGCTCGGCGCTATCGGGCCGATCTATTGGAACTACACGCAAATCTACCCTGGCGAAGTCGGGGGGGCCGTTCGGGGCTCCACTGCGCCACGCTGCATAATTCGCGCCCGAAACATAAAGTGAGAAGCCCTGTGGATTGTGTTCGAGCAGATCGGAGATGAGCACCAGCCGCCGCCTGGGAATCTCTGCGCCAAAGTCTGGATCTGCCGCGACGGCGCGCAACGCCGCGACAATGGGTGAAGCACGCTGCGGCCCGTCTGAGCTGGCGCTGCGCAACGCGCTCTCCAGGGCCCCGGCGAAATCCTCGTCCCACGCCGCCTGGAGCATGCGGGCGTTCTCGAACAGCGGGTTGGTCTGTTCGGGCGGGCGCGGAAGGCAGCGTGAAAACAGAATCGCTGGTTCCTGAGGCCTGCGCGCATTGATGCGCATGATGGTGAGGCGGTCGAACTGGCCCAGCCGCGCACGTTCTTGAGCGAGGACTGCGCGCAGCTTGCGGCGATGGCGCGCTTCTAGGCGATCTGTCGAATCCACAAGCACGATCGTGTGTGCGCTGAGCGGCGCGTCAGTTCGGCAAAGTGTTTCGGCGTCGGTCGGGGGCGGCCGCAGCAGAAGCGCAGCGCTGGCCAAGCCGCCTAAGACAATGAGCGCCAACACAATCAGCACAATGCCAAGCGCATTGCGCCCGCTCGCGCCGCGCCGCCGGCTCACGCGCCGCCGCCATGGCGGTTGGTGGCGTCATCGAGCTCGGCCAGCAATTCCTCCAGTGAGCGCGCTGATTGAGCCTGCGCTTCGGCGAGGCGCGCGCGCGCGTCATCGATCATAGCTGCCGCATCAGCCAGCGCGTCCAGCGCCGGGCCTGCCGCGGGCGGAGGTGAGTTGAAGTAGGCTGGCGCCGGCGAGGTACGCGCGGTGGCGTTCTCTTGCCGATAGAGGTGAACCGCTCCGGCGGCGGCCTCATCGAGCGCGCGCGCTTTGGCGTCGAGCGCCTCCATCTTCACTGCGGCGGCGTCGAAGGCCTTATTCATGGCTTCAAACTCGGCCCGCATTTTCTCGAGGCGCGCCGAAAGCGCCGCTTTGGCCGCGTTTATCGGCGCCTCAAGCTCAAGCCGTGCATCGGCGCGGAAATCAGATAGCGCCTCGGTCGCCGCCTTTGCGGTGCGATCCATTTTGCCAAAGTCGGGGTAGGGGTCATCGAAGCCGGAATAGCCTTTGAGCGCGGCGAACACCCATACGCCGGCGCCGAGCATCAGCAGAATGATGGCCTGCGGTGAATCGAGTGCAAGCAGCGACCACAAATGGAAGCTGGCGTCGGAGCCCATGTCCAGCTGCCGCCCGCTGAGCGCCGCCATTTGGTCGCGCCAGTCCGCGGCGAACAGATTCAACATCAACGCCAGCGCGCCGATGAATGCGAACGCGGCCGCGCCCATTGCCCGCATCGGGAATTGGCGATGCTGCAGGTAGCGGAGGCCGAGAAAGCCCGCGAGAAATCCGAGCGTGACGTTGGCGCCTGAGAGGCCGATGGCCGTGATGGCGCCGCCGAGCAGCCCGCGCTCGTCGTCCTCCGCGAAGAGCGCAGCGCTGAACAGCGCTTCGAATACAGCGGCGCTGAACAGCAGCCCAGACTGAAGCAACGTTGATTTCGGATAGATCGCCCCGCGCCGCAGCTCATGCTTGCGCTTGAACGCGTCCAGCTCTTCGCGCGCCTCGGCGGCGCGCTTCGACGCTTCGTCCCAATCGTGCGCCAAACGGCCGGAGGTCTGCCGCAGCGCTAGGCGCGCGTCGAGCGCTGGTCCGGCAAAGTCTTGCGGCGTCGGCGCCAAGGTGCGAAGCCGCCGTTCAGCGTCAGCCTTGGCGTTCGTCCGCGCCTGATCGATCCGCGCCCGCTCCGCCGCGACAGCCTCAATGACCGCTTTTTCGGCGTCTGAGAGGTCATCCGCGTCATGCCTGGGGAGGTTCCGCGCCGCATCCTCGCGGGCGCGTCTGCGCAGGCCGAGTTTCTTGTCCAACGAGGACGCGCTTAGGCCCTGCGGCGCTTTGGCCGCAGCGCGTTCGGCGTTGGGCTTGGTCTGCCCTCCATCCATAGAGCCCGCTCCCGCCGGTAGTTAAAGCGCGTATGACGCGCTTCTCCAAGAGCCAAGCGCGGGCTATCAGGGAGCCGTGAGCGATCTCAGAGACTTGTTGAAGCTTGCCGACGCGGCCGCAGCCGCCGCCGGCGAAGCTTTGCTCGCGAACCGCGTCCAGTGGGGCGTGATCGAGGCCGAGCAGGGCCGGGAGGTGAAGATCGGCGCCGACAAGCACGCCGAAGAGATCGTGCTCACGGCGATCGCGCGCGAAAGCGAATTTCCGATCATCTCAGAGGAAGCTGGCTGGGCGCGCGCCCTTCAGCGCGGCGATCGCTTTGTGTGGGCGGTCGACCCGCTCGACGGCAGCGTAAACTATCTGCGTGGATACCCGCACTGTGCTGTCTCCATCGCACTGCTCGACCAGGGCCGGCCGGTCCTCGGCGTGGTCGATTGCTTTGTGATGCGCGAGCGCTTTACGGGCGTCATCGGGCATGGCGCTTGGCTCAATGGCGAGCCAATGCGCGTCTCAGCGATTGAGAACCCGGCAAAGGGCATCTTGCAGACAGGTGTCCCCTCGCGTGCGAGCGATGAATCCATGACGGCTTTCGAGCAGCGCCTCCGCACCTGGCAGAAGGTGCGCATGATCGGCTCCGCCGCGACCGCGCTCGCTTATGTCGCGGCTGGCCGGGCCGAGGCCTATCGCGAATCTGGCTCGATGATTTGGGATGTTGCTGCGGGCTGCGCGCTTGTCGAAGCGGCTGGCGGCCGCGTGCGCATCGAGGGCGCGGTGCTCGATCGTCCCCTCGAAGTCGCGGCGTCCAACGGTGTCGCGCCGTTGCCGGACTGATACGCGCACCTCTCACTTTCGTAATTGAAGCGTCACAAACGACGGATAAGGCCCCCACGCTCGTTAGCATCAGCAAGTTGTTATGGGGGAACATCGGTTGCCCCGTAGACAGTGACAGCAGATGGCCCCAAGAGTGTAGCGGCCAATTCATCGGGTGAGGGGATGCTCCGAGACGCGGTCCTTTTGGGGTCAGCCACGGCCGTCAGCGAGGCCTGGAACGCGCGCGCCACTTGGGCGCCTGCGGGCTTGGCCGTGCGCGGCGCGGCGCTGATCGGGCCGGGCGAAACGCCGCTGCCGCTGATGAGCCGCGCCCCGATTTGGGATGCGCTCGCCCTCGCCGGCCTCGAAGGTGGCGCGGTCATTCTGGTGGACCCGCCCGCGGACGGCGCCGCAAAGCGCGCGGTGCTCACGAGCGCCGCCGAGGTTGGGCTGAAGACCTATATTCTCACGGCCGGCAAGCTCCGCCGCCTGCGCCTCGATGATCTGATCGGCCGCGCGCTGCGCGAGGTGGACGCGGAGCGGCTGCGCCGTGTCATCACCGGCAAGCGGGTGATGATCACCGGCGGCGGCGGGTCGATCGGCAGTGAGCTTGCGCGTCGGATTTCCACGCTGTCGCCAGCGCGGCTCACGCTGCTCGATAGCTCCGAGCATAATCTGTACAAGATCGGACTCGAACTGCCCAAGGCCGAGCAAGCGCTCGCCGACATTCGCGACCCGCGTTCCATGGGCCGTTGGTTTGCGACTGAGCGGCCCGAACTCGTGTTCCATGCGGCGGCGCTGAAGCAGGTGCCGATGGTTGAGGCTTTCCCGAGCGAAGGCATCCTCACCAACGTGCTCGGCCTCCAAAACGTCGCCGAAGCCGCGCGCGCCGTTGGCGCCGATTTGATGTTCGTGTCGACGGACAAGGCTGTCGATCCGTCGGGTGTCATGGGCGCGTCCAAGCGTTTGGGCGAGATCTATTGTCAGGCGCTGGATCGCGAAGGTCGGCAGCGCGCTATCCCCGTGCGGCTTGGCAACGTTCTTGGCTCGGCGGGTTCAGTAACGCCGATCTTCGAGGCGCAGCTTGCCGAAGGCCGCCCGCTGACGGTCACCGATCCTGAGGTGACGCGCTATTTCATGACTATTCCGCAGGCGGCCGACGCTCTGCTTCAGGCAGCAGCCGTGGGGTTGGCGGCTGAGCCGCGCGGCTGCGTCATGGTGATCGAGATGGGCGAAGCACTGCCGGTGGTCGAACTCGCGCGCGAGGTCGTCCGGCTCGAGGGCTTCCGGCCAGAGATCGATGTGCCCATCACGTTCACAGGCCTACGCCCGGGCGAAAAGCTGCACGAAGCGCTGATCGCCGCGGGTGAGTGGCGCGAGGCCGACCCCGCGCCGGGCGTGATCGCGGTGGCGTCGGAGGCGCGTCCGCTCGGTGACGTGCTCGCCGCGATAGATACGCTTGCTGCGCTCGCGCGCGATGGCGCCAACGAGAGAATCGCAGCCTCTCTGTTTGCGGCTATTGCCCAGCGGGAAAGCCGCGTTCTCGCGATCTAGGGCGGCGTATCGTCGTCCATGGCATCTGGAGGTGGCGCGGGCGCCGTGGGATCGATCGCATACAACGCCGCAGCCGCGAGTTGGTCGTAATCCCCCGTGCCGCGAACGCGCCGCCTGATCGACGCGGAGTCGTCGGCGTCGGCCAGCGCATTCATGTTGTTGCGGCTCCATTGAGCGGCGGAGACAGCAAGGTCGACCTCCGGATCGCTTAGCAAGTCGGGATCAGCCACGAGATCGACGCCGATCCAGGTTGACGCTTCAGCGTAATTTCTGCGTCCGCCGAGCGAGAACGTGCCGCGATCGCGGTAGCGCCAGCCATCGCCGCTAGCCTCGTCGCCGTTGCCGTAGCGTCCGGCGAACATGCGGTTCATCACCCGCTCCGGATTGTTGGCGTACTCCTGTACGATTTCTTCGGTAGGGAAGCGGTCGCGTTCCGCGCGGAGAATGAAAGGTGAAAAGCGGAGAAACTCGAGCCGTCTCACGCCGGCGCGGTAACGCACCGAGGCGAGGAAGTGCTTCAGCCGCAGCCGCGAGTCGATGCCGTTCGCCGCAAGCAGATCGCGCCGCGACAGCAGCGTGTCCACGAAGGTGATGTTGTTTTCGGTAAACGCGAGCAGGCGATCACGCTCTAAGCTGCGTAGAAAAGGGCTGGTTATGACGATAGCGTTCGGGCGGGTCTGCCGCGTCCGACAGTTCGGCCCATCCACGAGGCACCAGCGCGGCGCCTGCACCAAGCCGTTCAAGAATTCCGGCGTAAGACTTGCGTCCGTGTCAGCGTAGACCAACGCGCCGATATCGTCGAACACGAGTGAAAGCGGCTGGTCAGCCTTGGTGCGCAACGCCTCCAATAGCCGCGTCGTGTAGGGGCTATTATCGCCATAGCCATCATCGGTGGTGTTGCCCGGCGTTGTCGCCAAACCGATGAACACATTGCCGTGGCGTCCCATGTCGCGTAGGCCGCGCACAGCGATCGCATTGCGCCGGCGCTCCTCCGCGTACCAATCGCGGCAAGCGTCGAGCACCAGCACGTTTACCGGATTGTTTGCCGCCTCCATGTCGTCGAACACCGCCTGGAGCGGCGTCGCCTCGGCGCGCAATTGCTCTGGTGTGCGGGCGGTCGCGTCCGTTGGGATCAAATAGTTGACGCCCAGATGATCCTGCGCGGCGTGGCCGGCATAATAGAAGAATGAAACTGCGCGCGGTCCCGCGGCCCGTAATCGTTCGCCAAATGCCTCGATTTCCTGCGCCAATCGTGTGCGCGTAAGATTGGGATGGAATTCCACCTCGAAGTGGAGCTCCCGCAATTGCTCCGCGACCAGCTCGGCGTCACCCCGCGCATTCGGTAGGGGCGAGACGACTGAATAAGCGCTGTTGCCGATCACGAGTGCGATTCGCGGCGGCGGCGTGGGTTGCGCCGACGCGCTGCTCAGCACCAGCGCGCCGATGATGGCGATGACTGCTATACGCCACATATCGCGAGACCTATTCTGTGGCCTGGTTCGCCAAACCATCCTCGAATAGCACCGCCTCGAGTTCGCGGCGCAGCACAAGTCCGCGTGATCCGGGATCGGTCCAGATGCGCTTCATTTCGCGGATCTTACCCGGAATCGGCGCGAATTCCTTGTTGCGCATGAGATCGCGGATTTCACGCATTTCGCGACGGCGCTCGCTGTTGGGCGACATCGAGGAGCCACGGTTGTAAACCAGCGAAACCAGCGCGCCGAAACTGTCGTCGTTCAGATCGGCGCAATTCGGGAACGCGTCTTCGGTTTCCTTGGTTGGATAGGGCAGAAACGCCGCGAATTGGCTGAGCGCTGGCGCCCATGGCACTTCAACGCTTTGCACGCTCGGCAGGGCGTCGCGCGCGTCGGTTCGCCCGAGACCGAGCACAGACTTCAGAGTATTAATCATCTCGGCGCTGAGCAGTTCGCCCCAATCGCGGAGGAGAAAATTTTCGTTGGCGAAGCGGAGATCGTAGCCAATGCCGATGGTCACGCCGGACTGCCCGCCCGGCCAGATCGGGCGCGTATAGTAGCGCTCATAGCGGCGTTGGCTGCTTACTTCGAGGCGTACGATCATGTCGCTTGCGCGCGGCGAAATCAGCCGCGAGGAGGGCGTGCCTTGGCCGATGCTGCGCGTCGCCTGCCGCTCGCGGCGTGTCCAAGCGCTTTCCACGAGGTTTGGATCGCTTTCAAGTTCCGCTAGCAATGCGTCAAAGGAGCTTTCTCGCGCGGCCGCACCGCCGGTCGCGGCAAGAACGCTGACGCCGAGCGCTCCGCCAAGCAATGCGCGCCGATCCATGAACCCCTCCATTTCATGTCCCGAGAATTGGATAACAGCCTACCGCGCTTGTGGCTAGGCGGCACGGCAGTGGAGCGCCGCCGCAAGTTTTGTACGCCCCGGCGCTTGCGCGAATTGATGAGTGAGCGCTTCATCGTTGCACCGTGGCTAATCTTTTTCCGTATTATCCGGTGTTCCTCGACTTGGCGGGCCGGTCTGTTGTTCTGATCGGCGCTGACGCGGCGATGGCTGGGCTCGCGCGGCAGTTTCTTGCGGCGGGCGCGGGCGTTTCGGTGTTTGATCCTGCGCCGTCAGATGCGATGCGGGCCTTGCAGAGCAGCGTGCGTTTGAAGCTCCGCCGTTGGCGGCCGGACGATTTCCAAGGTGCGGCTCTCGTGGTGTGCAGCGCCGAAGAACCGCGCCCTTCGCGCATCCGCACTGCGGCGCGGGCGCAGCAGGCCGTGTTCCATCTGCTCGGCGCGCCCGAGAATTCCGACGTCGTTCTCGGCGGCGTTAGCGCCGCTGGCGCGCTGGCCTTGGGCGTCGCCGCACCCGGCGCGCCGTGGGCGGTGACAGAGGCCATTCGCGCGCGCTTGGCCGCCGCCGTGCCCGCAGGTTTGCCCGCATTCCTCGAAGCCGCAGCCCGCGTGCGCAGCGACGCCGGAAGGCGCATCCCCGACGATGGGCAGCGCGCCAAGTTCTGGAGCGAGGCCACCGAGCGCGTGTTTGTTTCTTCGCCGCTCAGCGCGAACGAATGGGAAGCGTTGTTGCGAGAGTGGCTTGATGACTAGTCCAGCGTCCGCCTGAATCGCAGTAGCGCCAACGAGCCAAGCACCAACAGGATCAAAGCCAGCGGCCACAGATCGCCTGCCACGTCCCCCAAACCCGCGCCCTTCAGCACGATCTCGCGTACGATGCGCAAGAAGTGCGTGATAGGCAGCGCTTCGCCGATCGCTTGCGCCCAACCGGGCATGGCGCGGAAGGGAAACATGAAGCCGGACAGCAGGATCGACGGCAGAAATATGAAAAACGTCATCTGCATCGCCTGCATCTGCGTGCGCGCGACAGTGGAGATGAGGTAGCCGAGCATCAGGTTCGCCAGGATGAAGAGCGTAACCGCGATCAGGAAAGCGATAAACGAGCCGGTGAACGGGATGTGGAACAGCAAGGTCGCGACGATCAGGACGATTGCGACCTGGATTGCGCCGACGAAGACATAAGGCGTCGTCTTGCCGATCATCACCTCAAGCGGCCGCACTGGCGTGGCGAGCAGGTTCTCCATAGTGCCGCGTTCGGTCTCGCGCGTGAGCGCGATCGAGGTGATCATCACCATGGTCATGGTAAGGATGACGCCAAGCAGCGCTGGCACGATGTTGAAGGCGCTGACGCCGGCGGGATTGTAGCGCCGGTGCACGACAACTTCGTACGGTGTCGGCGATGGCGCTAGAAAGGCGAGCGGCCCATGAAACTCCGGCGCAAACGCCTGCGCCGCGATCTGCTGGATCGCCGCTATGGCGCCGCTCGACGCAACCGGGTCGCTTGCATCGGCGGCGATCAGGATTTGCGGCCGCTCACCGCGGACGAGGCGGCGCTCGAAGCCTTCGGGGATAGAGATGAAGAAGGTGGCGCGGCCGGAGCGGATCATCGCCTCGCCGTCCTCGGCGCGCTGCGTCACCGCGACGATGTCGACATAACTCGATTGAGTGAGCGACGCGAGGAACGCGCGCGTCATCGGGCCATCCTCGCGCATTTCGACGACGGCCGGCATGTGGCGCGGATCAGTGTTGATGGCGTAGCCGAACAGAACGAGCTGCATCACCGGCATCATGATCATGATGGCGAATGTCGGCCGGTCGCGCCGCATCTGCACGAGTTCCTTGAGGAACACCGCGAAGACGCGCGCCCACGAAAGGTCGATCAGTGCGGCAAAAGCGGGGAAGCGGCGCGCGCTCATTGGAAATTGTCCATCGCGCCCGACATCAAGTAGATAAAAATCTCTTCGAAGCCCGCTTGGATAGGCGCGATCTCAACGTGCGGCTGCGCTTGTTTCACCGTGCGCACGGCGGCTTCGAGCGCCGCGGCATCCTTGCCGCACGCATGAATCTCGGCCCCGAACCGCGCAACGAGATCAACGCCAGGTGACGCCTCGAGCAATTCCTGCGCACGCATGAGCGGCCGGCCAGCGACGCGCCAGCCATGAAGGCCAATTTGTTTTGGGATTTCGGCTGTGGCGGAGTCGATCAGCTTTTTGCCGTAGGCGATGTAGGCGATGGAATCGCACTGCACGGCCTCGTCCATATAGTGGGTGCTCACGAGCGTGGTCACGCCTTGCGCGGAGTAGCGCCGGATCGCGTCCCAAAAATCGCGGCGCGCCTTCGGATCGACGCCGGCGGTCGGCTCGTCGAGCAGCAACAGTTCCGGCTCATGGATCATGCATGCGGCGAGCGCCAGGCGCTGCTTCCAGCCGCCGGAGAGCTTGCCGGCGAGCTGGGTCTGACGTTCGCTCAAACCCAGATCTGCGAGCGCTCGATCAACCCGTTCGGCGCGGCGATCGAGTCCGTAAAGGCGGGCGATGAATTCCAGATTCTCGCGAATCGAAAGGTCTTCGTAGAGCGAGAATTTCTGCGTCATGTAGCCGACGCGCTCTTTGATCTTCGGACTTTCGCGCAGAACGTCGAAGCCGAGAACTTCGCCTTCGCCGCTCTCAGGTTTCAGCAGACCGCACACCATGCGGATCGTTGTCGTCTTGCCGGAGCCGTTCGGTCCGAGAAATCCGTAGATCGCGCCGCGCGGCACTTTGAGATCGAAATTGTCGACGACGGTGCGATCGCCGAAGCGCTTGGTCAGCCCGCGCACATCGATGACGGTGTCGGTCATTCCGCGATCCGCACATCCACCGGCATGCCGGGCCGGATCGGTGTTGCACCCTCAAAGCGCGCTTCGACGAGGAACACCAACTTCTCGCGCTGGTCGAGCGAGTAGATCACCGGCGGGGTGAATTGCGGTTCGGCGGCGACGAAGCTCACCCGCGCTTCGACGGGCTCAGCGCAGCCATCGCAACTCACCATGACGCGTGTTCCGACAGCGAACTGGGCCAGCATCGCCTCTGGCGCGAAGAAGCGCACCTTCATGTTTTCCGGCGCCAGTAGCGCGACGATAGGGGCGCTCGCCGCGACGACCTCGCCTTGACGGTGGTAAATTCGTTCGATCGTGCCCGCGACGGGCGCGACCCCGGCGAGATCGTTCAGACGCTCCTCGGCGAGGCCGGTTTCGGCGCCGGCGGCTGCTGCCTCGCGCCGCGCTTGCGCCAATTGTGCGTTGGCGACATCGCGCGCGGCGCGATCGGCATCGAGTTGTGCGCGGGGATAGAAGCCGCGTTCGGCCAATTGCGCGCCGCGTTCGTAATTGCGCTGCGCCAAGGTTGCTTGCGCCTGCGCCGTGCGCACCGCAGCGGCGGCCGCGGCGCGTCGAGCGGCAGCGCTTTGAGCGCCGTAACTCAGGCGTTGCGGATCCAGCCGGAAAACGCGGGCGCCGGCTTCGACGACGTCACCCTCACGGACGAGCACCTCACCGACGACACCCGGGTCTTGGCTCGAGAGATAGATGTAATCGGCCTCGCCGTAGCCCTGGAGCACGCCGGGGGTTTCGCGCCCGCACGCTGCGGCCAACACCATCAATGAAAGGATCAGAAAGCGCTTCATGCGCGTGGCTCCAGCCCAGAGAGCAGGACGTCGAATTGCTGTTCGATCATTTTTTGCGGGTCGTTGAGAGCGGTTTCACCGCCCAGGACATGCGTCCACATCGCTTCGAAGAACAGCGGCCCGATGAAGGCGCGCACGACGGCGTTTGTGTCGGCGCGGCGAATCTGGCCTTTCGCCATCGCCGCTTCGATCAGGGTTTCCAGCGCGCCGCGCGCCTTTTCGACGACATGCTCGCGATAGTATTTCGCGATTTCGGGGAAGCGTCCGGAAATGCCGATGACGAGCCGCGGCACAGCAAAGAGACTTGGATCAGAGAGCCGGTAGGCGGCCGCGGTCGCCATCATGCGGAGCGCCGTCTTCGGATCGCCGGCGCCCATGGCTGCGATCTGCTGAACACTCTCCGCGAGCGGGGCGACCTTCGCTTCGATCAGCGCTTCAAGCACCGCCATCTTGCTCGGGAAGTAGAGATAGATCGCCGCTTTCGAGAGGCCGGCGCGCTTGGCGATGTCCTCCATCCGCGCCGCATCGAAGCCGCGGGCGGTGAACTCCTCCAGGGCGGCGTCTAAGATCTCCTCCGGCCGCGCTTCCGCCCGCCTGCGCCAGCGGGGGGAGGGATTGGTGGCTTTGGACGTGCGGCCCATGCGAGATATATATAACTGAACGGTCAGTTATATGCAAGCCCCGAAATTGATCGCGCATCAGCCTCTGGGCATGCGCCGCAATTGATGGTTGCCGCCAAAAAAAGGGGCGACGCCCGAGGAGCGCCGCCCATGGTCGAAACAGAGGAGGAGAGCGGCGGCGCCTAGGAGGGAGCGCCGCCGCCGAAACCGCGCCTAGTAGCGCGCGGTGAACACGATGCTCGTCGTTTGCGGTGCGCCGTAATAGACGGTGCGAATGTTGCCGACCGACGAGAACTCCTGGCCGTCTGTCTTGTAGACTTCGTCGCTCAGGTTGCGGCCCTGCAGCGCGATCGAGAACACGTCGTTGACGTTCCAGGTGAGGCTGGCGTCGTAGAGCCAGTAATCGTCCTGGAAGAGATTCTCGATCTCAGTGGCCGAGTTGGTCAGCGTGTTATCGACAGCGAGCGCCATCCGCGAACGGAAGCGCGCCGAGCCCGCAAGCACCACTGAACCCTCGTTGGCGAGCTCCCAAGTGTAAGCGGCGCCGAAACGCGACGTCCATTCCGGCGAAAATGCCGGTGTCTGGAAGGCGCGGCTGTTGCCGAAGCTGACGAAGCGCAAGTCTTCGAACTCGCCATATTCGGCGTTGAGATAGCCGATCTGCGCATCAAGCCTGAGGGCATCGACCGGACTGTAGATGAGCTCCAGCTCAGCGCCCGAGATTTCGAGTTGACCGGCGTTGAGCACAGTGAGTTCGATGCTCGGCAAGCCGGTGCCCGGATCGGTGGTCAGGTTCGAGACGCGCGCTTGGAAGTCACGGTAGTCGTTGTAGAACACCGCGAAGTTTGCGCGCAGGCGGCCATCCATCCAGTCGGACTTGAAGCCGGCTTCGTAAGAGGTGACGGTTTCCGGATCATACGGCGCTTCTTCGCCAGGATTGTTGGCGCGGCCGTTGAAGCCGCCCGACTTGAAGCCCTGTGCAACGCGGCCATAGAGCAGGAAATCGTCGCTTAGCTGATAGTCGAGCGAGATGAGGCCCGACAGATCATCCCACGTTTCGGTGATGTTCACTGGTGGGCGCGCGGGGTCGGCCGTGAAGAGCGCATTCGACGAGAACGTCGAAGTCGTGCGGAAGTAATCCTTCTCTTCCTCTGTGTACCGCAGACCACCCGAAATGCTCAGCCGGTCCGTGAGTTGATATGTTGCGTTCAGGTACGCGGCCACGCTCGTGGTTTGGAGATCGTCATCTATGGTGCGCAGGAACGTGCCGCCGCCGAGGAAACCGCCGAGCAGATCGTCGGCATAGGCTTCCTGATGCGACGCTACGTTTTCGCGCATGTAGAAAAGTCCGCCGATCGTGGTCCAGCGCTCGCTTTCCCAGATCGCTTGAAACTCTTGACTGGTTTGGTCCTGATCGACGTCTACGAGCACGTCGCCAAGTTCGAGCGCGGTGGCGTCGATATCGACATAGTCGGTGTAGTTGAGGTTCCGATACGCCGTAATCGAACGCAACGTAAGATTGGAGTTCATCTCCCAATCAGCGTGCAAAGAAACGCCGCCGTGATCCATCACGCTTGAGTTTGGCAGGCCTGGCGTTGCCTGGGCCGTGAAATCGAACTCGGGAAGCGGATCCGGAACCGCGCCCGCCGGGATCGGCACGCCGATGATCGTCGTCAGCGAACTGACCGCCTGGCCCATCGTCAGCGCGTTGTCTTCTTCAGCGTAGTCGATCGCGAAATCCAAGTTGAAGTTCGGCGTGACGTCCCAGGCGGCTTGGAAGCGGCCGCCCCAGGCGTTGCGGTTGTTGTAGTCTTCGCCGGTCACCGGATTGGTGACGTAACCATCGCGCGCCGCGCCGAAGAGGGCGCCGCCGATGGCGAAGTTCTCCGTGATCGGGCCGGACGCGGCGATGCGCGATTCCAGTTGGCCATAATCGCCAAGCGTCACTTGGAAGAGGCCGTGCGGGTCTTGGCCCGGGCGGCGCGTGACGACGGAGTAAGCGCCGCCGATCGTGTTCTTTCCGTAGAGCGTGCCTTGCGGGCCGCGCAGCACTTCGACGCGCTCGATGTCGAACAAGTCCATCTGCGTGCCGCGGATGCGGGAGTAGTAGACGCCATCGACGTAGAAGCCGACCGCGGGGTCAAACGTCTGCAGCGCGTCCGGCTGGCCGACGCCGCGAATGTAGATGTTGGTGGCGTTCGAGGAGCCGCGGCCTTGAACGATGTTCAAGTTCGGCACCGCGCCTTGCAGGCCAGTGGCGTCGGTCGCGCCGATGCGGGCCAGCTGTGCTTCACTGAACGCCGAAACCGAAGCTGGCACTTCTTGCAGGGATTCTTCCGTACGCCGGGCGGTAACGACGATCTCTTCGTCTTCCGTTACGCCGTCCTGCGCGAACGCTGGCGAAGCCAGCGCGAACGGCGAAGCTGCTACGCTCGCCAACAAAAGCGCAATGCGCGCTCCTTCACCAAACCGTTTCATGGAATTGCTCCTCCGCTCCTCAAGTCGGGCCGCCGCGTTTCACGGACAAAAGCCTCGATATGGTTCAAGAAATCGTCTGGCGCTTCGAGATGCGGCACATGGCCGGCGCCTGGAATGACGACGCGTTTGGCGTTCTGCGCGGTGTGCGCGATGAATGCGGTGGCGCCGTCATCGTAGACTTGGCTGTCGCCGCCATGGATCACGAGCATCGGCGTGGCGATGCGCGTGAGGGCGGCGCGAAAGTCCTGCACGGCCATCGATGTCCAGAACGACGCCATCGCACGCGCGTCGCACTTAGCCATCTCGCCGGCGGCCCAAGCTTCAAGTTCGGGGTAGGCGTCGCGCATTGATGCCGCGAACATGCGCGGCGCGAAGCGAGAGACGTAAGCGCCCCAATCAGCTTCAATCTCGCGCACGCTGCCGGCGACATCGCCGGCGCCGTAGCCACTTGAGATGCCGTGAGTCCACGTCGCGTCATTGATGAGCCGTGGGCTCATATCTTCGACGATAAGGCCGCTGAGGCGCGCGCCTATCCGCGGCGCCGCCGCCCAGAGCGCCATCGCGCCCATCGACCAGCCGAGCGCGATCGCGCCGCGCAGGTCGAGCTTCTCGAAGAAGTGCGCGATATCGTCAGCGAGGGTTTCGATGGTCAGCGGCGATTGACCGGCCTCGGAGCCGGGGTGGCCGCGCAGGGTGAGGGTGTAGACGCGATGGTTCCTGGCAAGTTCGGACGCCAAGTCGCGGAAGAAGGCGCCATTGGCGGCCCAGCCGTGCACCAAAACGATGGGAGCGCCCGCGCCGGCCTCGGCGTAGGACATGGCCGCCCCGTCTGGCAAAACGCACTGAGGCATGTGCCTCGCATTCCCCCCTCGGACCGTTTCTCGGGCCGATTTTTGTTGTCTTGAGACAGGTTATATCGGAGA
The DNA here is from genome assembly GCA_050184605.1 of Hyphomonadaceae bacterium. GTDB lineage: Bacteria > Pseudomonadota > Alphaproteobacteria > Caulobacterales > Aquidulcibacteraceae > Vitreimonas. Next base: position 296,640 of record JBFXAE010000002.1, read on the forward strand.
CTTGAAACATGAGTCAACATTCAGGTTCCGATCCTGAGGCGGTCGAGGAGCGGTCCGGACCAAAGACTGAGCGGGGCAGGCGCACGCTGCGGCGGTTACTGGATGCCGCAGGCGAGGAGTTCGGCGCGCGCGGCTACCACGACACCGCTATCTCGAACATCACGCAGAACGCCGGCGTCGGCCTGGGCACGTTCTACGTCTATTTCAAAAGCAAAGAAGAAGTGTTCCGCGCGCTAGTCGCCGACATGGGCGCGCGCACCCGCCATGCGATGACGGAAAGCACCCGTGGCGCGCACGACCGCCTCGAAGCGGAGCGCCTTGGCATTCAGGCATTCATTGATTTCGTGCGTTCGCACAAGGCGCTCTACCGGGTTGTTATGGAGGCGCAGTTCGTCGCGCCGGAGGCCTATCGCGACTACTACCGCACCTTCGCCGCCGCCTACCGACAACAGCTGGCGCAGGCGGCGTCGCGCGGGGAAATCAGCGAAGGTCAAGACGACGAAGTTCGTGTGTGGGCGCTGATGGGCGCCTCGAGCTTTCTCGGCATACGATACGGCATCTGGGACACCGACACCGACTCCGCTTCGGTGGCGGAAGCGGCGTCCGATTTGATGATCAACGGCCTCGCGCCGCGAGGTGATAAGGGCGACGCGTCCTAGCGAAGGCGCGCGCGGAGGGAGTGAGCAATGGGTGTCGACATGGTCGACATCACGGCGAAGCGGGCGGCGTTGACGCCGGATCGGGTCGCGTTTGAAGACGCGCTGACGGGGCGGACGCTCACCTATGCTCAACTCGAGGATCGCTGCGCGCGCGCGGCTGCGGTGCTTGTCGCGCGCGGCGTCGCGCGTGGTGATCGTGTGGCGATCCTTTGCCGCAATCGCGTTGAGTTCTTCGAGATCATGTTCGCCTGCGCCAAGCTTGGCGCCATTCTCGTGCCGTTGAACTGGCGCTCACCGGCGGCGGAGCTTGCGGCGCTGATCGAGGATTGCGTAGCGAAGTTGCTGATTTTTGGCGCGGAGGACGCGGAAGCCGCAAGCGCCTTGAATATCGCGTCGCTCGCGCTCGATGGTGAGTACGAGTCGGAATTAGCGAACGTTGCGCCGCTTAAGACGGACAGGCGTTGGCCTGGCGATGCTACTTGGTTCTTGATGTATACGTCGGGAACGACAGGCCAGCCCAAGGGCGTGATCCAGACGTATCAAATGTCGGTGGTGAACGCGTTTCACGTCGGCCAAGCGTTCGATTTGCGCGACGGCGATACGACTCTGAATTTTCTGCCGCTGTTTCACAGCGCCGGCATTCAGCTCGTAACTATGCCCACGCTGATCGCTGGCGGCACGGTCGTCATCATGCCGGGCTTCGATGAAGCGCGGGCGCTGGCTCTAATGCCGCGGCTCGACATCTTCTTCGGCGTGCCGGCCGTGTATCAGCAGCTGGCGTTGCATGCGGACTTCGAGAAAGCCGATCTCGCGCGCGTGCGCTCGTGGGGCTGTGGCGGTGCGCCGTTGGCGGATGTGCTGGTGGAGCGTTACGCCGCTAAAGGCGTGAAGGTCTGCAACGGCTACGGTATGACCGAGACAGGGCCGACTGCTTTCATCGCCATGAAGGAGGACGCGCTCCGGAAGATCGGATCTGTCGGCAAGCCGCTGATGCTGCTCGATGTGCGCATCGTTGATGATGCCGGAAACGACGTTGCTGTTGGTGAGAGCGGTGAGATTTGGATGCGCGGACCGGGCCTCACGCCGGGCTACTGGAATAAGCCGGAGGAGACCGCGAAAGCGATCACGGCGGACGGCTGGCTGAAGAGTGGCGACATTGGCCGCCGCGATGCCGACGGCTGCTACTACGTCGCTGGCCGCATCAAGGAGATGTACATTTCCGGCGGCGAGAACGTGTATCCGGCGGAGGTCGAAAATGTCCTCGCGAGACATCCTTCGATCCTGGAAGCCGCAATTATTGGCGTGCCCGACGAAAAATGGGGCGAGGTAGGCCACGCCTTCATCATGCTGCGCCCCGATGCAGCGCCGGTCACCGCTGCTGAGGTGATTCAGTTTTGCCGCGCCAATGTCGCTGGTTATAAAACGCCGCGCCACGTCACGTTCGTGGAGGAGTTTCCGCGCACCGCCGCGGGCAAGATAAGAAAGCACATGCTCACGCCGGAGCGAAATTCTCCCGCGCGCTGAGCGACGAGGGAGCGCGCGACGAGACCATGACCGACATGCGATTTGCTTCACGTCGCGCGTTGCTCGCAGGCGTCTCCGGCGCTGTGTTGACGAGCGGCTGCGCGTCTTTTTTTTCGCCGGCTGCTGACACCGGTGACAACGAGCTGAGACGCGAAACGTTGCGCACGATGAAGCGCGCGGCGCGCTTCATGCGTGAGCGCGTGGCCTATCGCGGCGGCTATGTGTGGAGCTACGCGCAGGACTTCTCGCGCCGATGGGGCGAGATGGAGGCGTATCCGTCGATGATCTGGATACAGCCGCCAGGCACGGCGACGGTTGGGCATCTCTATCTCGATTGCTTTCACGCGACGCGCGACGAGTTCTACTACCAAGCCGCCATGGACGTGGCCGAAGGCCTGATCGCCGCGCAGCATCCGGCAGGCGGCTGGAATTATCATCACGACTTCGCCGGCGAGGAGAGCGCGCGGCGCTGGTACGATACGATCGGCAAGAACGGCTGGCGGCTCGAGGAATTCCACCACTATTACGGCAACGCGACGTTTGACGATGCAGGGACAAGCGAAGCATCGCAATTCTTGTTGCGTATGTATTTGGAGCGCCGCTCGTCACGCCTGCGCGAACCGCTCGAACGGGCGATCCGCTTTGTGCTCGATAGCCAGTACGAAAACGGCGGCTGGCCACAGCGTTTCCCGTTCGTGGACGATGCGCCGGCTTTGCACGGGCGCCCGGATTACACGCGCTACGTCACTTTCAACGACGATGTCGCCGGCGAAAACATCAAGTTTCTGCTGATGGTCCACCAGACCTTGGGCGATGACCGCGCTTTGCCGGCAATTCGACGCGCTATGGAAGTGTTTATCGCAACCCAGCAACCCGCGCCGCAGGCAGGATGGGGCTTGCAGCACCACAACGAGACGTTGGCGCCCATTGGGGCGCGCTCTTACGAACCTGATGCGCTGACGACGCACACGACCGCGAACAACATCGCGCAGATGATGAACTTCTACGAGTGGACGGGCGATAGCCGCTTCATCGAGCGGGTGCCGGAGGCGTTGGCCTGGCTCGACTCGGTCAGGCTGCGCGATGACCAAGTTCAAATCCCTGGCCGCCACTACCCGACCTTCATCGAGATCGGCTCCAATCGCGCGCGCATCAATCACCGGCGCGGCTCTAACGCCGTCAACGGCGAATACTACTGGGACTACGACGTCGCGAAGCCGATCACGCATTACTCGCAGTGGCGCAATCTCGACGTCGAAGCGCTGCACGCGCGCTACGAACGGCTGGCGCATTTGTCGCCCGACGCATCGATGTCGCCTTTCGTGCGCAGTGCGGGTTTCCGCCTGCCACGCTACTTCACGACGCAGAACATTGAAGTCTCAGATTTGAACTCCAACGCTGGGTCCGGCGCGGTCCAGAGACCATCGTCACAACGCGTGCAGGAGCTCATTTCTACGTTGAACGCGGAGGGCTATTGGCCAACGCCGCTCACTGCGACCAGCAATCCTTATATCGGCGATGGCTCGGCCACTCCCGCGCGGGGCGATTTCTCGCAGACGCTGGTCGGCGATGCCTCCGACACCTCTCCGCACACGACCGATCAGCCCATAACGGGCATCTCGACCGGCGCTTTCATCCAGAACATGTCCGCGCTTCTGCTCAGCCTCGATTCAGGCGAGTAGGAGGAGGCTGGATAAGTCCCGGCGAGGGGCCTATTCTTGCCGGGGTGGGGAATTAGGCCGTGACCGATCAGTCTTCGAGCGAAGAACGCGTTATCCGTTTGGCGTCGATCGTGTCGATCGACATCGTCGGTTTCTCAACCATGTCCGAGCGCGATCAGCGCAACGCCGCGCGCAAGGTTGAAAATCTGCGCGCGCGTATCGAGCGGGTTGCGGTCGCGAACGGCGGGCGCCTGTTCAATACGGCTGGCGACGGCTTCATGCTCGAATTCGCATCGGCGGGCCAGGCTCTCGGGGCGATCCAAGAAATTCTCGACAAGCGCGGCAAGGGCGAGCCGCCGATCCGCGTCGGCGCACACGTTGGTGATGTGATCGTCACCGCCACTGACGATTTGCTCGGCCACGGCGTCAACGTCGCGGCGCGACTGCAAGAATTGGCGGAGCCGGGCACGGCGCTCGTCTCGGCGGAATTCCGTTCGATGGCGCGCAACTCGCCGCAGAGTGCGTTCCAATCGAAAGGTCAGAAGCCGCTCGATAACATCGATCAGCGGGTGCAGACGTTCGAGATTCTCTCGAAGCGCCAGAAATTCGCGCGCGCCTCGCGCCGGGTTGGTTGGTTCACCGCGGCGGCGGCCGCGCTCGGCGTGCTGGTCTATTTCAGCCCGCAGCTTTTCAATATCGGCATGGAGTATTGGCGCAATCGCCCGCAGCAGAGCGAGCAGCAGGCCGCCGTGCAGCCGGCGGTGGACGCGCCCGCAGAGACACCGGCATCGCCGGTGGAAGAGATACCGACACGCGTCGCCGGTTACACGTTCACCGATTGCAGCGGCTGCCCGGAAATGATTGTGCTCGCCGGCGGCTTGTTCGTCATGGGCTCGCCCGACAACGAACCTGGCCGCGGCCGCGATGAGGGACCGCAGCGTGAAGTCTCAGTCGCGCCATTCGCGATGGGCAAATACGAAGTGACGTTTGCGCAGTGGGATGCATGCCTGGCCGGCGGCGGCTGCAACGGCTATTCGCCGCCGGATGGCGGTTGGGGCCGTGGCGATCGCCCGGTGACGGGCATTTCATGGCAAGACGCGCAGGCCTATCTCGACTGGCTGAACGCGCAAGCCGGTGGATTGCGCTATCGGTTGCCGAGCGAAGCTGAATGGGAGTACGCGGCGCGCGCTGGCCATAACGAAGCGTACGCGTTCGGTCCACGTGTGACCGCAACCCAGGCGACGTTCCGCGCGCGTCAGACAACACCCGTCGGCGCACATGAAGGCAACGCGTTCAATCTCTACGACATGCACGGCAATGCCGGTGAGTGGGTCGAGGATTGCTACGTCGCCAGTTATGATCTCGCGCCGATCGATGGAGTCGCGGTGCAAGCCGAAGGTTGCCGCCGCCGCGTGTTTCGTGGCGGCAGCTACAACGATCAAGCGCCGGTGCTGCGCGCGGCTGCACGCCGTTCCTCCGAAGAGAACTCACGCACACAGGGCATCGGCTTCCGCGTCGCACGCTCGCTCGACTGAGCTGACCGGAGTGTGACCGGAGGCACAGACAGCGCTCGCGCCTTGCTTCATGTGGCGTTCAGGGAAACGCCTAGAGAAGCTGGGGCAGGGAGCACATGAGCGGACAATTCCGCCTCGCGCAGATTTCTGACACCCATGTCCGCGCGGACGATGGGGGGAAAGCAGCTTCGCAGCTGAAGCGCGCTATCGCGCAAGCCAAAGATTACGACGCTGACATCATTCTCCTCACGGGCGATCTCGTGAACGATGAACGTGAGGATGAGTACGCAGTGCTGGCCGAAGCGATCGCCGATCCGCCGGCGCCGCTCTATGTCATGACCGGCAATCACGACGACCGCGGCTTGATGCGCCGCATGTTGCCCCAGCACACTTATCTGCCGCGTGATGGCGCGATGCACTACACGATCGAGAATTTTCCGGTGCGCATTGTCGCGCTGGACGATCTGGTGGCGGGCGAGACCTATGGCTTGCTGCGCCGGTCTGGAGCCGAGTGGCTGGAATCGGCGCTGTCGGTGGAACGCGGCAAACCCACCATCGTGGCGCTGCACCACCCGCCGTTCATGACCCACGATTTGCTGTTCGATCAGATCGGCCTTCGCGACGCGGAGGAATTCGCCAACGTGATCGCTCGGCACCGCCAAGTGCTGCGGATCATTTGCGGCCATCACCACCGAGTCGCGATCGGCCAGGCGGCGCATGCGCCGGTGATCGTGGCGCCTTCAAGTTCCTGGACCTACGGGTTGGCGCTGGATCAAGGCCAGCAGATCGCGCCGATCACGCCCGAGCAGCCGGGCTGGATGCTCCACGCATGGACCGAGGGCGGCGGCATCGCCAGCCATTACATGGGTCTCTGAGCCAATAGCAGTTGGGCCGGATCTATCGATCCGGCCCGTGCTGCGGTGGCGCCTGGGCGGGGGGAGTAGGTCGGCGCCGTTGGGAGAACACCGGTCCGTGACGTCCGTTCCCTCACATTCCGGAAAATTTAGCCGCCGCCGGTTTTCCTGCTGGAGGTAGATTTGCGGGCCGCTGGCTTTGGCGCGGGCTTGCTCGATCGGACCTTGCTGGGCCCGCGCGTTTTTTCCTTTACCGCCGCCGCCAGGCGTTCCGGACTCATCGAGCGGTAAGGCACGTTCTTGGCGAAGGCCAAAGCGCCTTCCTCGATCTCTTTGCGGGTGTCGGCGTCTACGTGCTTACCGAGACCGGCAAGCATGTAGACCGCTTCGACTGGAACAAGCGCCGCAACGGTTCGGCCGTAACGATCGAAACCAATCACGGCGTTGTCGACCTGAGCGGTCTCGAGAGCTTCCGCGAAATTTGCGCGTGCCTCGGACGTTGAGAGGACTGGCGCCCCCTTCGGTTTACGCGCGCGGCTCGCCGCTTTTTTGCGGTGCTCTCGGACTGATCTCATGTAAACGCCTGTTCTTCCTCTAACACGCCGAACGGATTCAAGGTCCAATCAACGCCAAACAAATACTCGTTCCAAGCTATTGGCGGTGTGTTCCATATCCACGATTGAAGTCGGAGTCGCGAGAAGATGTTTTGACCCGCGTCACACGGCTCCAACCGCCCAGATGCGCTGTAGGTGTCAGCCTTGGCGGAGCTGGTAAAGGATTGATTGATAGGACTGGCTAACCCATCGGCCTGTTGTCGCACTTGTACAAGTGATGCGCAAACACCACGCAAAGCCTGCACTAGCGTACCGCTAGCGTGTTTCACGCGCACGATGTTGCGGAGCAATCGTGGCCATTTCTGGCGCCACAGATGCGCGGCGCGGTGACTAAAATCATCGCTACGCATCTGAAGTTCCCAACTAACGCGATCATATAGCTGCTCGATCGCGCGCTTTGCGTCGCGCAGCTTCTTCTTCGCTTTCTTGGCAATCTTGCGCGGCGGTTGGCGCTCGACTGTCGCACGTGAACCTTGCGGGTCGCTACGGTTGCGGCGTCCGCGGGGACGCGGGCCGATCCGTGCCGGCGGCGGACGCCGCTGCTGGCGCCGCATAGGTGGCGGATCGCCGCCATCGCCCGGCGTTGGGCCGGCAGCCGGCAGCAACTCGTACTCGCGGATGTAGGTGTCGTGATACTTGAGCACGAACCACAGATCGTCGACCGGGAACGCCGTCCACCACTTGTCGAGCTTTTCGATCGGCGGCACGCGCCCGATTACAACAAGCGCGGTCTCACCGCAGAGGGCGCGCTCGGCCTTGTAGATCCGCTCATAGGCGGATTTCGTGACGGCGCGCACATAGTCGGCGGACTTTCCCTTCACATGTTGTTCGGCTTCGAGGCTCCAACGCAAAGCGAACTCATCCGAAACTCTCCGCACGTCGTCGTCCTCCGCCTTCGGCGCCTCAAGCGCAATTGGTGTGAACCCCTGAGGCGGTTTCTCTACCTCCGGCTGAACATCACGCTGCTCCCTCGCAGCTTTCGTTGTTTTCGCCTCTTTTTTTGCCGTCTCCTCTACCTCTGACTGAACTCGCTGCTTTTGTTCTGCTGTTCCTCGTTGTGTCTCCTCTGAAGCCGCGTTTTGATTGATTGCTGACGCTTTCTGCGGTTCGAGTGCCATTATGTTTTTGATCCCGTAGTTCCGCGCTTCCCGCTTGTTCTTTAGTGCGGTCGGATCAGAGCGCTCTTTTGTGCGATGCGTCAATCTGCTGTCACATGACATTTTGTACGACTTAGACGAGAGCGCCTTGACGGCGCCGGCGAAGACGCATCTTGTCGCGTGCATCCAGCGGGGCGCGGGGATTGCTTGCAGCTGGTGCGCGGCGCGGATGTTAACTTATTCGGCCTTGCGTATCCCCGGATGTCTCCCTCGTCTCCGGGCTCCGCGCCTCGTTTGGCTCATTTTTCGAGAGCGTCGCCGCTTCGCCGCGCTATAAGCGCGCCCGAAGGAGCCATTTTGCGATGAAGACGAAAGCCGCGGTTGCATTCGAGGCCAAGAAGCCACTGGAGATTGTCGAACTTGATCTCGAGGGACCGAAGCCCGGCGAGGTTTTGGTGGAAATCAAGGCGACGGGCGTCTGCCATACGGATTCATACACGCTGGACGGTTTCGACAGCGAGGCGGCCTGGCCGGCTATCCTGGGCCACGAAGGTGCGGGGATCGTCCGCGAGGTGGGCGCGCGCGTAGCAAGCGTTGCGCCGGGCGATCACGTCATTCCGCTCTACACCCCGGAATGCCGCCAGTGCAAAAGCTGCCTCTCGCGCAAGACAAATCTCTGCACGGCGATCCGCGCCACCCAGGGCAAGGGTTTGATGCCGGACGGCACCTCGCGCTTTTCCTATAAGGGCAAGCCCGTGCTTCATTACATGGGCTGCTCCACCTTCTCGAACTTCACGGTGCTGCCGGAAATTGCGGTCGCGAAGATCCGCAAGGACGCGCCGTTCGAAAGCGCGTGTTACGTCGGCTGCGGTGTCACCACCGGCGTCGGCGCAGTGATCAACACGGCAAAGGTCGAGGCCGGGGCAAACGTCATCGTGTTCGGCCTCGGCGGCATCGGCCTCAACGTCATACAGGGCGCAAAACTCGTTGGCGCCAACATGATCGTTGGCGTCGATATCAATCCGGATCGTGAAGAGTGGGGCCGCAAGTTCGGCATGACCCACTTCGTCAATCCGAAGACGGTCAGCGGCGATATCGTCGCGCATCTGGTCGAGCTCACCGGCGGCGGCGCCGACTACACGTTTGACGCGACGGGCAACACCAGCGTCATGCGCCAAGCCTTGGAAGCCTGTCATCGCGGTTGGGGCGAGAGCATCATCATTGGTGTGGCGGAGGCGGGCAAAGAAATCGCGACGCGGCCGTTCCAACTCGTGACCGGCCGCGTCTGGAAAGGCACCGCCTTCGGCGGCGCGCGCGGTCGCACCGATGTGCCGAAGATCATCGATTGGTACATGGACAAGAAGATCGCCATCGACCCGATGATCACCCACAAGCTCCCACTTGAGCGCATCAACGAAGCGTTCGATCTCATGCACAAAGGGGAAAGCATCCGCAGCGTGATCGTTTATTGAGAAGGCGGCGCATGACTGACTGGAAATTGCCTTTGGACGCTTCGTGTCTTTGTGGACGTGTAAGGATGCGCATCAGCGCAGCGCCCGTGATCTCGATGGCTTGCCATTGCACGGGATGTCAGAAGCTGACCGGTGGCGCGTACTCATTGACGCTGATGCTGCCGGCGAGCGGTTTCTCGGTTGAGGGCGACACGCAGATCGGGGCGTTGCATCGCGATGAGAGCAAGCACCATTACTGCCCTCACTGCCTGAGCTGGCTCTACACCACGAGCCCGAACCTCACCGCGATGGGCTTTCTGAATTTCCGAGCGACGATGCTCGACGACGCGACCTGGGTCGTGCCGTTCATCGAGTCTCAGACTGCGGAGAGGCTACCGGGCGCCGCCACCGGGGCAAAACACAGCTTTGAGCGCTGGCCTTCGCCTGCGGACTACGGCGCGCTCATGCAGGAATTCGCCCAGGAGGGCGCGCGCCCGCGCTGACGGTCGCATTTGTGCCATGGAGCGTTGCTTGAGAGCCTCCGCCCAGGATAGGAGAGCCTGGCGGTGGGACGCTAAGGCCTTGGGCAGGGGCAGAGGGTAGATTTCATGATCCGGACCTTGGCGATGGCGTGCGCACTGGCTTGCGTAGCGTTGCCGGCGATGGCGCAGCAACAGATGGCTGCGCCGCCGCACGAATTGTGCGGCATCTTCCAGATCACCAGCCCGGAGACGGTCGAGTACTCGCCGCTTCCGGGCTACTCGGTGCTGACGGCGACGCCGCCGTTCCGCGCGCCGCCCGGTTCGGTGCACGCTATGGTGTGCGACCGTACATCAATCTTTATCGGCCCAGTCGATTATCGCGTGATCACTGATCTCGGTGTGCCGCTCTTCATTCGCAGTAGCGGCCGGATCGCTATCCTCGAAATCGCCGATCGCCAGTTGCGTCTGCGTTTCACGCGAGGCCAGCCGACACCCTCTGAACAAGCCGCGATCAGCGAGGCAATTGAGCGCGCTTTGGTTGAAATGGACCGCATGCCGGCGCCCGAGCCTCAGGCGCCAACACAATAATGCACATAGCCAAGACGCATCGCGTCGCTGGCGGCGAACTTGCCTACGCTGCGCACCAAAGCGCGGCGACCGGTACGGAGATGAAGTTCTCCGTGTTTAAGCCGGCTGGCCAGGGGCCGTTTCCATATTTGATCTGGCTCTCCGGGCTCACCTGCACGGAGGACAATTTCACGACCAAGGCCGGCGCGTACGCCGCCGCAGCCAAACACGGCGTGGCGATCGTTGCGCCTGACACCTCCCCGCGCGGTGAGGGGGTGGCCGATGATCCGGCTTACGATCTGGGGCAAGGCGCCGGATTCTACGTTGACGCAACGCAAGCGCCGTGGGCGCCGCACTTCAACATGGAAAGCTATGTCACGCGCGATCTCATAGCTGCGCTCGAGGCGGCATTTCCGCTGGCGCCAAAGCGCTCGATCTTCGGCCACTCCATGGGTGGCCATGGCGCGCTGACGTTGGCGATGAAGCATCCGCACTTGTTCAGAAGCGTCTCCGCGTTTTCACCGATCTCATCGCCGACGCGCTGCCCATGGGGCGAGAAGGCGTTGGGCGCCTACCTTGGCCCGGACCGGGACGCGTGGCGCGCGCACGACGCGTCGCTGTTGATCGAGGCCGGCAAGGCTGCGCCGTTCGATGACATCCTGATCGATCAGGGCACGGGCGATCAGTTCCTAGCTGAACAGCTGAAGCCGGAATTGCTGGAAGCAGCGGCGTGTACGGCCGGGCAAAATCTCACCCTGCGCCGCCAAGAAGGCTACGACCACTCGTACTTTTTTATTGCGACGTTCGTCTCCGAACACGTCGCCTTTCACGCCGCGCGCTTGGCGTAACAGTCACCAGGTCGCCGGGGCTGGGCGGCGGGCGGTTGCGGCGCGCCATCCAAGTTGCCGCCGCAGCAATTGCGCCGAGCCCGATGAACGATGCCGCGCGGATGACGCCGGAGAGCCGCGCCGTATCGAGGAAGAAGACTTTCACGATCGTTGCGGCAAACACGGCGAGACCGACCCAGCGTAGAACGGGATCGTTGCGCACCGTGCCGAGACCGAGCGCGATCGCGGCAAACACCGCCCAAACCGCCGAGAGCGTCCAAAGCTCGACGTCACCGGAGACGCCCGTGGCCATTGCGTCGCGGTGATACAGCCAGCGCACGACCAGCGTCGCGGCGACGAAAAGATGCGTGGCGCATGCGACCGTTGCGGTTGGCACCATCCATTTCATGCCGCGCACTTGCGGCACGTCTGGCGCGACATAGCTCAGCGCGGCGGCGGCGAGATAAGCGGTTAGTCCAAACGCCGCGCCGAGCGGGGTCAACAACTCCGCGGGTGAAACGCCCCACCAAGGATTGTAAAGAAGCCAAAGCCCAAGCGCGGCGAAGCCAAGCGCCGGCCAAATCGCGGCGGACCAAATCGCCTGCAGGTCGTAGAGATAGGCGCGCGTTGTTTCACGGCCTGGCGTGAGCCGTGTCAGCTGCGCTGCGGCCACGACCAGGAGCAGCGGCCAGAGCGCGTGCGCCAGACCTTCCAGAGCATAAGGCGGATAAGCGTCATCCATGTAGCCGCGATGGTGCAGCCAGCGGATGGTGGAATGACCGAAGCTCCACGCAAACAGTGCCGCAACAGATGCGGCGGCAAAGCGCGTCGGCTCGGCGTCCTGCGATGTCGAGAGCGCGCGGCCGAGCGCCAGCGCCAAGATCATCGCCACGAGTTGCGCGAGGACGGCAAGCATTGTCGAGAACGCATTACTTTGCGTGCTGTCGTGCAGACCCCAGATCGGATGCTGAATGAACAGCAGAATAAACGCGCTGACGCCAAGGCCCGCCCAGCTGATCGTGCGCATCGCCGCCATCAGGTCTTCGGTAAATGGCCGCAACAAGTTGCGGCGCGCGCGCAGGCGCGCGACCACCGCGATCAGGAGTGTGAACGCAAGGATCGCAAGTCCGTAACAGGCGGCCTCGAACAGGCCGACCTCCGGCGACGCCATGGTTGCACCCTGGAAGGCGTGGCGAATTTCCATCACCAGCCAGATCAGCGCCAGCACGCCGCCAGCCACGGCATAGGCGCGGGCGAACTTGCGTTGCCGCATATAGAGGCGGTTTGAGGCCATGAACGCGAGGGCCGCCGGCGCCAGGAAGGCGAGGGCAAGCGCGTTCAGGATCGGTGCGCCATTGATTACTGCACGGCCGGCGCCGCCCCACCACGGATTGATGCCCAGCCCAGGGGCGACGAGCGCGTAGAGCAATCCAAGACCCAGCAAAACATGGCCGCGCCAGGCGCCAATCATGCCAGGCGTTTCGTGGATGCGCGGCAAGAGCGTGAGGCCCGCGGCCATGAGTGCAAGCACGCGCAGCGATGTTTCGGTGAATGCATCGAGCGCAACCCCGCCACCGCCGGCGGCGATCCAGCGGAGCGTAACAAACACGCCGATCAATGCGGTGATGATAGCCGCGGCACTCAGCGCCTCAGCGCTGGAAATGTCGGCGCCGCCGCGTCGAATGACGGTGGAGGCCGCGAAGAGCAGAGCAGCAGAGCCGGCAAAGATCAGCATCGCCGCCCAAAGCGGCAGAGCGCCAGCGAGCGCCGGGCCGATCAATTCAGGTGAGAGCGCTTGGCCCACCGCGAAGGCGCCCGCCGTGAGCGCGGCCCAGCCAGCCACGCGCCAGCCTCGCCAGACGAGACCGCCGGCGAAGATAAGCGCCGCCACCGCGTGGCCAAGCGTTCGTGTCTCTTCGGAGAACGCCGACTCAACGGCAACCAGCAGCAGCACGGCGCCTGCCGCGCCCCACCATGTTACGGCGAGATCGGTTCTCTTGTCCTCAGCAGTTCGCTCGAAATACCAGGCCACTCCGAAAGCAAGAGCTGCGTTCACGAAGAGTGGCGCCCACGCTGTAGGCGCGTGCCAATCCGCGCGTGAGGATGCGGCGAGCAGCGTCAGGACAGTCGCGGCGATCGCGGTGGCGGCGGCGACCAAGCCGCGATCGCCGCGCTCCGGATTGGCGATGGCTGCAGTGAGCATACACACGATGCTGCTGAGCAGAATGACGGAGTAGAAATCTGGCGCGAGCGTCGTGAACCGCTCCGCGAGGTACAATATGAAGCCGAGCGTCAATGCGCCGGTTGCAACCGCGAGGCTTGCGGGCGCGACTTTGCGCTCGCCGACGCCGTAGGCTGCAAGGCCAACGTGGAAAATGCTGATGAGCGCGGGTCCTGCGGTCAGGCCGATTGGCGTTGAAGCAACCACCAGCCAAGCCCAGATCAGCAAAGCGCTCGAGACGCTGATGGCGACGCTCGGCCCCAAGGCCTGAACGGAAGACCAGCTGAGGCCCTTGCGGTTGTCGTCCGGGAGAGGCGCACGAAACGCGGCCAACAAGCCGCCAACGCTGGCGAAGCTAGCCAGAAGCAGCGCACGGCGAATGTCATCGGCGTTGATCGCGGCGAAAAACCAGAAGTATAGCGCTGCGATGGTGGCGATCCCGACCCAGGCCCATCGACGAATGATGGAAAGCGCAAATCCGCCCGCGGCGGCGAGCGACACATAGATCGTAAGCGCGAGCCACGGCCATAGCGTGCTGCTTGCGATCGCGGGCGCCAGCAATGCGAGCGCAACGGCAAGAACGCCGAGGGCTTGGCCGTGCAGAAGCGAAAGCCCGATGAGCGCTAGAGCGCAGAGCATCAACAGCGCCGCCGCCGCGGGCCATTCGATGAATCCGTAGATGCCGTGCGCGGCCCAAATCGTCGCATAGAACACGACAATCCCCGCGCCGGCGAGCAACGCCGAGACAAGCGGGTGTCCCGATTGGCCGTTTAGCCCGATGCGGCGCGTCCATTCGCTTGCGCCAAGCATCGATAAGCCAAGAACGACGGCGCTGGCCAAACGCATTGGCGCGGTAAACCACGCCGATTGCGAGACGACCGAGACGAGGTAGATCGCGCCCACAGCGAGCGCGATCCCGGCGATCCAGGCGAGGCCTTTCTCCGCAAGCCAGCGATCAAGGCGCAAGGGCTGTTTTGGAGTCGTTGGCGGCGGCGGCGCCGTCCGTTCGGGTTCGGCCCGCGGCGGCTCAGCGACGGGATCGTCCAGCAGCAGCGGGGAGTTCATGCGCGGGCGCGGTGGCTCGGCCGCAGCCGGTTGCGCCGCCGCGTCCGTGTCGTTCGAAGCCTCGGGCAGCGGATTGTCGAGCACCAGGACATCGTCCGGGACGACTTCAGTGAGCAACAATTCTTCCTTCGGGGTGGTTGGCGCCGCCGGGGCGGGCGCCTCAGCCGGCGCTGGCGTGGCGCCGCCGCGCAAGGCGAACAATTGAAGTTCGAGCTCGGCGATCCGGCGCGCGAGAGCGTCGATGCGCTGCGCCTGCAGCCACACCCAAACCCCCAGTGGAATTACCACAAGCCAAACCAAGACGCGCCGCCCCTCGCGAGCAATCACCGACGATCGCGTCAGCCGAAGGCTGGCGCAACACTTTGCATCGTCAACGCGCGATGCTTCTCCGGCAAAGCGAGTTTGCGCGCATCAACACAACGTGCTCAAACCCGGCCATGCAATTTACCTTCGCACCGCCGCAACCGCCATCCGTTGCAATCGTGGGGAGCGATGTACGCTTTCCGGTACGCCGCATTTTCTGTGTCGGGAGAAACTACGCCGACCACGTACGCGAAATGGGGAACGATCCCAAAAGCGAGCCGCCGATCTTCTTCACAAAACCAGCGGATGCTCTGGTCGAGAACGGCGCCGCAATCGCCTATCCATCGAACACCTCGAATCTGCATCACGAGGTCGAACTGGTGATCGCCATTGGAAAAGGCGGCGCCGACATCGCCGAAAGCGAGGCCGTTAACCATGTTTGGGGATACGGTGTCGGTGTCGACCTCACGCGCCGCGACCGGCAGGCGGAAGCGAAGAAAGCCGGCACGCCGTGGGATACGGCTAAGGGCTTCGATCACTCGGCGCCGCTCAGCGCGCTGACGCCGGCAGCGCAGAGCGGCGATGCTATGAATGCGCGCATCTGGATCAAGATCAACGGCGAGACGCGCCAGGATGCGAACACGAACGAGATGATTTGGAGTGTGCCGGAGATTGTCGCGGCGATCTCACGTTGGTGGGAGCTCAAACCAGGGGATTTGATTTTCACCGGATCGCCGTCCGGCGTGAGCGCACTTAGTCCCGGCGATGTCGTGGAATGCGGCATTGACGGCTTGGCGCCGTTGCAATTCTCGATCGCGCGCTAGGCCTCCAGCGCCAGCAACGCAAAAGTCGCCAGCCAATGCTCGCCCATATAGTCGCCGGCGACATGAGGCAGGCTTACATTGATATGGCGGTTCGCGGCGTCTCGCGCGCTGTGTGACGCGGGATGTGCATCTCCGAGCGCTCGCGCGATGGAGCGCCAGCACCAAGCGCGTGAGAAATTCAGACCATCAAGATGTGCGATCTTGCCATCGCTTCGATCGCTGACGCGGGCAGGGGTGAACAGCGTCGCCGGTTCGCCGCGCGCCGCATGGGGCAGAAAATCCGCGAACCAAGCGCGGAAGGCGGCAGGCGCCAGAAAGCGCCGCATGCATTCGGCTTCCATCAGTGTCGGTGAGAGGAAGTCATCCTGGCTCGGCTCCCATGCCTGCGCGCTGCGATCGGCGCCGTACCAGGCGATCACCTTGTCGCGCATCAGCGCGAACAAGTCGGGATCATTCGGCTCCGCATAATCCGCCGCCAAGCGCAGTGCGAATGCGGTTGAAGTATGGACGCCAGTGCGAACCGGATAGTCCGCCAGCGGCAGAAAGGCGCTGAAGCGCGTGGCGAATGCTTCGGCCAACGGCCGCAGATGCTCGCCTGCGCGCGGTCCGGCGCCATCCTTATGCTGATCGAGCTCTGCTTGCAGCGCCAGCAGCCAGCCCCAGCCATACGGCCGCTCGAACCCGCGCGCTTCCGGTCGCGCAAGATAGGCACATTCCGCAAATACATTCGCCGGCGTGATCATCTCGTCGAACAATGCGTTGATCTGCGCAGCCGGCGCGAAGCCCGGGTAGCGGCGCAGCAAACGCGCCAACAGCCAATAGCCGTGCACGCAGGAGTGCCAGTCGAAGCTGCCGAAGAAGATTGGGTGTGCGGTGCGGGGGCCGATAACATCCTCCGGCAAGGCCATCACGTGGTCCATCTTGTTCGGAAACTCGCGCTTGACGTGCGCCAGCGCCAGCGTCGCGAATTTTTCGGCAATGTCGAGGTTCAGTGTCGTCATGCCGGAAACGCCAGAAAACGCATGAGCAGAATGTTTGCGATGAGAAGCGGAATAGCTGTCGGAATCTGTGCGCGTATGACGCCATTCAGCGCCGCCTTGCGATCCGGCAGCTCAAGAAGATTAGCCGGGACGACATTGAAGTTCGCGGCCATTGGCGTCATCAGCGTGCCGCAAAAACCGGCGAGCATGCCGATGGCGCAAACACGAGCTGGATCGCCGCCGAGTTCAAGCACGACGAACGGCAAGCCGACGGCAGCGGTCATGACCGGGAACGCCGCGAACGCATTGCCCATGATGATCGTGAACAAGGCCATGCCGATACAATAGGCGGCGACTGCCATCGTGCGCGTGTCGAGTGGAACGTATTGCGTGAAAATCGCGCCGACTTGCTCGCCAACACCCGCCGCCAGAAACACAGCGCCCAGCGCCGCCAGCATTTGCGGGAGGAGCGCCGCCCAGCCGACGGAATCCATCAGGCGGCGGCCTTCTTCCAGCGGGGCCAGCAACGGCGGCTTGAGCCACACCATCAGCACGCCGATGGCGATCAGCACGCCTAGCACAAGCGAGACGAGCGTCTTGTCCTTCGATGCAATGAACGCGGGGCCCCAGTCCGTGTATTGCACCAATAGCGTGCCGGCCAAAGCGACGGCCGGAATGATCAAAGCCGGCAGGAACAATGCATTGCCACGTTGTTCAGCGCTGGCGCGGCGCGCCGCTTGAGTCGTCGTGGCCGGCTTGCCTTGGCCGAGACCCATAACGGCGATGATCACAAGGCCGAGCGCCAGCAGTCCGTTGCCAAGGTCGCCAATGAGATGCCCAGCCCAAAAGCTCACCGCCAAGAGAGCGTAGAAGGCGGCATTGCGAAGCCGCCGTGTGTTCTCGCGATCGAGCGCCGAGAGCAGGGCGAGTGCGGCGAAGAAGAATCCGCCGATGATGTAAGCGTGGTCGAGCGTGATCATGGCGCGGCCTCCGCGGCGGCGCCGGCGGGACGCTGCGCGAGCGCACGCTTCAGCGCCCGGTCCAGCATCCACAATCGCACGCTATGGATGAGAAGCGCTGCGATTGCGGTGGGAATGGCCCAGATGGAGAGCTGCAATGGCTCAACAACAATTCCGTTGGCCTCAAGAAATCCTTTGATCAGCAGGATCGAGGCGATGGCGATGAAAATGTCCTCGCCGAAGAAGAGCCCGATATTGTCCGCCGCCGCGGCATGCGAGCGGATGAGGTAGCGCTCACGATCGGGGAGGACGCCGAACTTCACCTCCGCCGCGCCTTCGGCCATTGGCGCCACCAGCGGGCGGACCATTTGCGCATGACCGCCGAGCGATGTGAGACCGAGCGCCGCCGCTGCCTGGCGGATCACGAAGTACACCCAAAGCAAGCGGCCGACCGTTGCTGCTTTCACTGTTGCGATGGTGATGCGGGCGCGTTCCTGCAGACCCGCGCGCTCCAGCAGGCCGATGGCGGCGAGCAATATCCAGGTGAGGCTGATGTAGCGGGCGTCGTTGAACGCCTTGCCGAACTGCGCGAGCGTGTCGCGGCCGGCTTCAAAGTAGATCGCAAGCTCCGCTTCGGGCGTCCACGCTGCGGCAAGGCCTGTCGTCAGCGCCGCCGCCATGACCACGAGCAGGGGGTTGGCCCGCAGCACAAAGCCCAGGACGACGACGCCAATTCCCAAGAGCACCAGCATGTTTCCCCCGCCTTTCTGCCTAGGCTTTGCCGTAACCGCCGCCGCCCGGCGTTTCGATCACGAACACGTCGCCCGGCAGCACTTCGGTTTTGCCCGTCGCCGTCAGTTGTGTCACCGATCCATCGGCGCGCTCCACGCGGTTGACGCCCGCCGCGCCATTGCCGCCGCCGTTCAGTCCAAACGGCGCCGTCGCGCGGCGGTTTGCCAGCATCGCCGCCATCATCGGTTCGCGGAAGCGTATTCGGCGCACCGCGCCGTCGCCGCCTTTGTGCGCGCCGCCGCCGCCTGATCCGCGCCGCACGCCGAAGCGCTCGACCAAAACAGGAAAGCGCGTTTCCAGAACTTCTGGATCGGTGAGGCGCGAATTGGTCATGTGTGTTTGCACGACACTTGCGCCGTCAAACGAGGGTCCTGCGCCGGAGCCGCCGCAGATCGTTTCGTAATACTGGCGCTTCTCGTCGCCGAAGGTGAAATTGTTCATCGTGCCTTGCGACGCCGCGAGCGCGCCGAGCGCGCCGTAGAGCGTATCGACGATGACCTGACTCGTTTCCACGTTGCCGGCGACGACCGCCGCGCCCCGCCGTGGGTTGAGTAGCGAACCTTCCGGCACGATGATCTCAATCGGCTTCAGGCAGCCTTCATTCAGCGGAATGTTGTCATCGACCAGCGTTCGGAAAACGTAGAGCGTCGCCGCACGCGTGATCGCAAGCGGTGCGTTGAAGTTATTCTCCTGCTGCGGGCTCGTACCAGTGAAATCGACACGAACCGTGCGTTGCTCCTGGTTCGGCGTCACCGCGACGCGCACTTTGGCGCCGCAATCCATCGCCACCTCAAAGGAACCGGATTGCAACCGGTCAATGACACGCTTGATCTGCTCTTCTGCGTTGTCCTGCACATGCTGCATGTAGGCGGAGACGCCAGCGCGGCCATAATGCTCGACGAGCCGCTTCAACTCCTCGCCGCCACGCACGACAGCGGCGATTTGCGCCTTGAGATCGGCGATGTTGCGGTCGATGTCGCGCGCCGGATGTGGACCGGAGGCGAACAGCGCTCGCGTTTCGGTTTCACGCAGCCGTCCGTCCTGAACCAGCAGGAAGTTCTCGATCAGCACGCCCTCATCTTCGATGCGTTTGGAATCCGGAGGCATTGAACCCGGCGTGACGCCGCCGATATCCGCGTGGTGCCCGCGCGCGGCGGTGAAGAAGGCCGGGCGCGCCTCGCCGTCGAGAATGACCGGCGCGATGACGGTGATGTCTGGCAAATGCGTGCCGCCAGCATGCGGCGCGTTGAGCATGTAGATGTCGCCGGCCCGCATCGTATCGCCGCGCTGGCGGATGATCTCCCGCACGCTGTCGCTCATCGAGCCGAGATGCACCGGGATATGCGGCGCGTTGGCGACGAGGCCGCCGGTTTCGTCGAACACGGCGCACGAGAAATCGAGCCGCTCCTTGATGTTGACGGAGGAGGCGGTGGTCTGCAGCGCCAGCCCCATTTCCTCGGCCACGCCCATGAAGCGATTGTTGAACACTTCGAGGAGGATCGGATCGGCCTGTGTGCCGATCGCGCTGCGTTCGATGTGGGCGACACGCGTGAGGACAAGATCGCGGTTTTCGTTCATCCGTGCGCGCCATCCCGGCGCGACGTAGGTGGTTGCGCCGTTCTCGATGATGAGTGCAGGGCCTTCGCACGCGAATCCAGGCGCCAGAGCATCGCGCCGATAGGCCGGGATACTTCTTGGATCGCCGGCAATTTCGTCAGACGCGGGCGCCGCTTCCGCCGGTTGCGAAGAAGATGCCGGCGGCGACGCCGGCGGTCCAAGAGCGGCGCTCGCCACTGCTTCCGCCGAGAGTGATCCGACAACGATAGCGCGCGCAGGATCGGCAAAGCCGAAGCGCTTGCGGTGCTCTTGCTCGAATGCGGCCTTAAGAGAGTCGGCCTCGGCAAAGCGGATGGGCAAGGTCGAATCCGCCCCATCGTATTTGAGATTCGCGGTGATAATTGTTTTGACGTTATCGCCCGCGAGCGTTTCGGCGGCGCGCAACGCCAGCGCCTGCGCGCGGCGGTTCAGCCCCTTCGCCTCGCTAAGCTTTTCCTCTACCGTTTCTTCCGCCACCGTACGCACGTCAGCCAGCCCAATGCCCCATGCGCTCAGCACGCCCGCAAGCGGATGCAGCAGGATCGTCTCGACGCCGACCGCGTCCGCCACCGCGCAGGCGTGCTGGCCGCCGGCGCCGCCAAAGGCTACGAGCGCATATTCCGCCGGATTGTAGCCGCGCTGGATCGAGATCTTCTTGATCGCTTCGGCCATGTTTTCGTTGGCGATGCGCAGGAAGCCTTCCGCCGCCTGCTCTGGCGTGATGCCGCCGCCGATCTCAGCGCAAAGCGCTGCGAATTTCTGTTCGACCACATCGTGATCCAGCGGCTGATCTGCATTCGGTCCGAAGATTGCTGGGAAGAACTCTGGCCGCACCCGCCCGAGCAGCACGTTGCAGTCCGTGATCGTCAGCGGCCCGCCGCGGCGATAGCAGGCCGGACCCGGATCGGCGCCGGCGCTGTGTGGCCCGACCCGCAGCCGCATCCCGTCGAAAAAGCAGATCGAGCCGCCGCCCGCCGCAACGGTGTGGACCTGTAACATCGGCGCGGAGAGGCGCACGCCCGCGACCACGGTCTCGTTCGTCCGCTCAAAGGCGCCGGCATAATGCGAAACGTCCGTCGACGTGCCGCCCATATCGAAGCCCAGCGCGTGCTTGAAGCCCGCGCGCTCGGCCGCCGCCGCCATCCCGACAACGCCTCCAGCGGGCCCGGAGAGCACTGCGTCGCGGCCGCGAAAGCTGTCCGCATGGGCAAGCCCGCCATTGGATTGCATGAAGAGCAGCTCGGCGTTGCCGCCAAAGCCGCGCTCGAAACCGTCGATGTAGGCGCGCAGAACGGGGGAGAGGTACGCGTCAGCGACAGTGGTGTCTGCGCGCGGTACAAACTTGATGAGCCCGCTGATTTCGGAGCTGACGCTGATCTGCGTAAAGCCGATCTCGCGGGCGATCTCCGCAAGCCGCCGTTCGTGCGCCGGATAGGCCCAACCATGCAGGCAGGCGATGGCGGCGGCGCGGAGGCCATCGTCATGCGCACGTTGCAACTCAAGGCGTGCATGTGTTTCATCCAGCGGCGTCAGCACCTGGCCCTCGGCTGTCACGCGCTCGCGCACTTCTATCGCGCGTTTCTGGAGCAGGTCGGGCTTGACGATATGCAGCGCGAAAATGTCCGGCCGCGCCTGTGTGCCGATCTCCAGCGCGTCGCCGAAGCCCTCGGTCACGACCAGCACCACATCGGCGCCTTTGCGCTCCAGCAGCGCATTCGTGGCCACCGTGGTGCCGAGTTTCACCGCCTCGATGCCGGTGAAGTCGCCGCCATGCTCTTTGAGAATGAGTCGCATCGCCTCGAGCGCGGCGTCCTCATAGCGCCCCGGCGCAACCGAAAGCAGCTTCTTCACCACCTCGATGCCGCCGGGTCCGCGCGCCACAACGTCGGTAAAGGTGCCGCCGCGGTCGATCCAGAATTGCCAACTCATGTCGGCCGCGACCATCGCTAGCCGCCGCCGCGCAATCAAGCGCTTAGCGATTGCCGCAAAGCGGTGAGGCGGGCTAGGTTCGCCGCCGACAGGGAGCAGGCCGCTTGAAGCCCACCAACATCGCGAACCCCGACTACTTTCATAAGGTCGTCGATTGTCAGTGGGCGTGTCCGGCGCATACGCCGGTGCCGGAATATATCCGCCTGATCGCCGCGCAGCGTTACACCGACGCCTACATGATCAACTGGAAGTCCAATGTGTTTCCGGGCGTGCTCGGGCGCACATGCGACCGCCCGTGTGAGCCCGCCTGCCGCCGTGGCCGCGTCGAGGACGAGCCGGTCGCGATCTGCCGGCTGAAGCGCGTCGCCGCCGATAATAAGGGTGACATCGAGCACCTGTTGCCGCCGAAGGCCAAGAAGAAGAACGGCAAGCGCGTCGTCTGTATCGGCGCCGGTCCCGCTTCGCTGACGGTCGCGCGCGATCTGCTGCCGCTTGGGTACGAAGTTCACATCTATGACGCGGAGCAGAAGGGCGGCGGCATGATCCGCACCCAGATCCCGCGTTTCCGCCTGCCCGAGAGCGTTATCGACGAAGAGGTCGATTACATTCTGAGCTACGAGCCGGTCACGCATTTCGGCACGCGCGTGAATTCGCTCAAAGAAGTTCTTGCCGAAGGCTGGGACGCGGTATTTGTCGGCACCGGCGCTCCGCGCGGCCGTGATCTTGGCTTGCCGGGCCAGAAGGAAGCTGCCGCGAACATCCACATCGGCATCGACTGGCTCTCGAGCGTCTCGTTCGAGCATATAGACAAGATCGGCAAGCGCGTCATCGTGCTCGGCGGCGGCAACACCGCCATGGATTGCTGCCGCACCTCGCGCCGTTTGGGCGGCGAAGACGTGAAGGTTGTTGTCCGGTCGGGCTTCGATGAGATGAAGGCCTCGCCCTGGGAGAAAGAAGACGCCCAGCACGAAGGCATCCCGATCATCAACTTCCACAATCCCAAGGAATTCACGCACAAAGACGGCAAGCTCACAGGCGTCGTCTTCACGAAGATGCATTGGGTTGAAAGGGACGGGAAACGCAAGCTCGAACCCACCGGTGAGCCGGACGTGCACTTCGAATGCGACGACGTGCTGATGGCTGTCGGCCAGGAGAACTCATTCCCGTGGATTGAGCGCGATATCGGCATGACGTTCGACAAGTGGGACATGCCCGTTGTCGACGAAGTGACGTTCCAATCCTCGATCCCGAACGTCTTCTTCGGCGGCGACGCTGCGTTTGGTCCGAAGAACATCATCTGGGCCGTCGCCCACGGTCACGACGCGGCCGTCTCGATTGATCTCTTCTGCCAAGGCAAGGATGTGCGCGATCGTCCGCCGCCGGGCGTGTCGATGATGTCGACCAAGATGGGCATTCACGAGTGGGCCTACGACAACGACATCTCGCTCGACCTTCGCTACAAGGTGCCGCTGGTTGAGCCGGAAGTTGCGCTGCGCAACGTGAAGATCGAGGTCGAGAAGGGCTTCGATCCGCTGCTTGGCTACAAGGAAGCGCAACGCTGCCTGAATTGCGACGTGCAAACGGTGTTCTCAGCGTCGGCGTGCATCGAGTGCGACGCGTGCGTCGACATCTGCCCGATGGATTGCATCACGTTCACGGAAAATGGCGAAGAGACCGAACTGCGCGAGCGCCTTAACGCGCCGGCGAAGAATCTCTCACAGGATCTTTACGTCCAGGACGGCCTGAAGACAGGCCGCGTCATGGTCAAGGACGAAGACGTTTGCCTGCATTGCGGGCTCTGCGCCGAGCGCTGCCCAACCGGCGCGTGGGACATGCAGCAATTCTATCTCGACATCACCCAAGCAGGCTGCAAACCCAAGACGCCATCTCGCAAACGCGAACCAGCGCCCGCGAAGTAGAGGCTCCCAAACGCGAGGGCAGGGGGACCTTGTGTCGTGCACGTTCGCGCACATCCCCCCGTAGGCGACGGCCGCCGATCGTGTTCAGCGCAAACCGGCCCCCAGCGGCGGGCTAAGCTCTTCAAATAACGCGCGCGACCGGCTACTAAGTTCCTCCCTGCGCGGGCGGACAGGCCGCTTTGCCGTGGGCAACATGAGCGCCGCACCAACGCATGGCCAAGCCACTCGCCGCGACCAACGATTTCGTCGTCAAATTCGCCAACGTGAACGGCTCGGGCTCTGCGAGCGCGAACGGGCTGTTCGCCAAAGTGATTTTGCGGATGGGCGTGCCGGTCGGCGCCCGCAACATCTTCCCATCGAACATCCAAGGCCTGCCGACCTGGTACGAAGTCCGCGTTTCGGAGGCCGGATGGCTCGGCCGCCGCGGCGGCATCGATCTCATGGTCGCGATGAACCCGCAGACCTGGGACGCCGACGTGAAAGGCATCGAGCCCGGCGGTTATCTGCTCTACGATTCGTCAAAGCCGCTTCCCGCCTCGAAATTCCGCGATGACATCACCATCATCGGTGCGCCGCTGACCGAACTGATCGCAGCCGAGTTCACCGATCCGCGTCAGCGTCAACTCTTCAAGAACATCTGTTATGTCGGCGTGCTCGCGCAATTGCTGGGCTTCGAAACTGAAGTCGTGAAGCAGCTTCTGGGCGAGGAGTTCAAGGGCAAGGATAAGCTGATCGCGCCGAACCTGAAGGCGTTCGAGCTCGGGTTCAATTTCGCCAAGGATCATCTCGCGCCGATTGGTTTGAAGCTGAAGCGCGCCGACAAGGTCGGCGATCGCATCTTCGTCGAAGGCAACGAGGCCGCGGCGCTCGGCGCCGTTTATGGCGGCGCCACATTCTGCGCCTGGTATCCGATCACGCCGTCGACGTCGCTCGCCGAGGCCTTCCAAAAATACTGCGACAAGCTGCGCAAGGACCCTGACGGCAAGAACCGCTTCGCCATCGTGCAGGCCGAAGACGAGATCGCTTCGATCGGCATGGTCATGGGTGCCGGCTGGGCCGGCTCACGCGCTTTCACCTGCACGAGCGGGCCTGGCATCTCGCTGATGAACGAGTTCGTCGGCTTCTCGTATTACGCCGAGATTCCCGCCGTGATCTTCGACGTGCAGCGCGGCGGCCCCTCAACCGGCATGCCCACCCGCACTCAGCAATCGGATCTTTTGCTGGCCGCCTACGCCTCACACGGCGATACCAAGCATCCGATGCTCTTTCCGGGCAATCCAACCGAAGCGTTCGAAATGGGCGCGCAAGCGTTCGATCTGGCTGACTTCTTCCAGACCACCATCTTCGTCATGCTCGAACTCGATATCGGCATGCAGGAATGGCTGACGCCGCCGTTCAAGTGGGACGCCAAGCGTCACCTCAATCGCGGCAAGGTGCTCACCTACGAACATCTGGAGCAAGGCGTCGCCTTCGGCCGCTATCGCGATGTCGACGGCGACGCGGTGCCCTATCGCACGCTTCCCGGCACCCACCCGACCAAGGGCAGCTATTTCACCCGCGGCTCAAGCCACGACAAGGACGCGCGCTATTCCGAGAAAGGCGAGGATTACACCGAAGGCATGGAGCGCCTTCTGCGCAAATGGGAGACGATGAAATCCCATGTGCCCGGTCCGCTCACGCGGAAGGCTTCGAAGGCGACGCCCGACGGCGTGATCTATATGGGCTCCACTGATCCGGCGATGGAGGAAGCGCTACACGCGCTGGAGGGTCACGGCATCCATCTCGATGCGATGCGCGTTCGCGCCTTCCCGTTCTGCAACGAGGTGTTCGAGTTCATCCGCGATCACGAGCAGGTCTTTGTCGTTGAGCAGAACCGGGACGGGCAGCTCAAGTCTCTGCTTGTGAACGAGGGCGGCATCGATCCGGCCAACCTCGTGTCCGTGCTCCACTATGACGGCACGCCGATCACAGCGCGCTTCATCATCAAAGCGATCACAGAAAAGCTAAAAGGCCCGCACGCGGCGACGCTGCGTGAGAAAGCGGGCTAGCAACGCAGGCGTAACGCCGGGTGCGAGGCTGTTGACATTCAAAAAGGATATACTATCCTAAGAGGATGAAATATACTGCCCTGAAATCGTATCTCGCCTTGCAGCGTCAGCCGCGGATACGGCTTTCGTTCGGCGAGGTGAGCAAACGGGCCGGGATTAGTCTTCCAGCGTCCGCCTATCAGCACCCCGCGTGGTGGGCGAACGATGCAAAAAGTCATGTTCAGGCGAAGGCCTGGCTGGAGGCTGGATACAGAACCGAAAATGTCGACCTCGCCGCTCAGAGTGTGGAGTTCGTGCGGGTCGAACGCCACGGAGTGGGCGATGTGTCGCAAAGCAATTTCGAGCATCAATCGGCGGCGGCCGTAAAGTCGACCGTGAAGAAGCATCCTATGGCCGGCGCTCTCAAAGGCACCTTCACGATCGCGCCGGGATGGGATTTTACGCGCTCGACGCTCGATGACGACGAACTGGCCGAAATGGAAGGGAATCTCGACCGCACCGCTGACATGATTGACGAGGGCTTGCGGCGCAAAAAATGAAGCAGCCCTATCTTCTCGACACCTGCGCTGCGCTTTGGCTTGTGGCGGACACGATGCTGCCCAGCGCGGAAGCGGCGCTCGTTGCGGCGGATGAAGCGGGGCTTCATACCTATGTTTCGCCGATCACGGCCTGGGAGGTTGGAAACCTCGCGAGAAAGGGCCGCTTCGCCTCAAGCCTCACGCCCAAGCGCTGGTTCGAGCGCCTCATGAGCTTGCGGAGCGCCGCCCTCGCGGAGCTGTCGCCGGATGTGCTAATCGCGTCCACCGAACTTCCCAATTTCCCATCGAGCGATCCAGCCGATCGCATCATCGCCGCGACCGCCCGTGAGTACGGTTTCACGGTGGTGACGCGCGACCGCGCATTGCTAGAATACGGAAAACAGGGCTATTTGAACGTCCTGGAGTGTTGATCGCCTAATGACCTACATCGCCAAGCCGCCGCTGCATCACCCCTCGCTCGAAAAGAACGCGCTGGGCTTCACGCGTCGCGACTATGAAGGCCGCATCTCGACGCTTTGCGCCGGCTGCGGGCACGACTCGATCAGCGCGGCGATCATCCAAGCCTGCTTCGAGATCGATCTCGCGCCGCATCGGCTCGCGAAATTTTCCGGCATTGGCTGCTCGTCGAAAACGCCGGACTATTTCGTCAGCCCCGCACACGGCTTCAACGCCGTCCACGGCCGCATGCCGTCCGTCTTGACCGGCGCCAACATCGCCGCGCGGGACCTGATTTATCTTGGCGTCAGCGGCGATGGCGATAGCGCCTCGATCGGCCTCGGCCAGTTCTGCCACGCCGTCCGCCGCGGCGTGAACATGACTTACATCTGCGAAAACAACGGCGTCTACGGCCTCACCAAAGGCCAATTTTCCGCCACCTCAGACAAAGGCTCGAAGGCCAAGAAGGGCGCGGAAAACAAAGACAGCGCCATCGATCTCGTCATGCTCTCGCTGCAACTCGGCGCTACCTACGTTGGCCGCAGCTTCTCGGGCGACAAGAGCCAGCTTGTGCCGCTGATCAAAGGCGCGCTCAGCCACAAGGGCGTGTCGTTCATCGATGTGATTAGCCCCTGCGTAGCGTTCAACAATCATGTCGGCTCGACCAAGAGCTTCGACTATGTGCGCGAGCACAACGAAGCGGTGAACCGCATAGACGTCATCACTCCACGCGCGCCGATCAAAGCCGACTACAAGCCGGGTGAGCTGAAGGAGGTCGTCCAGCACGACGGCTCGATCCTGCGTCTGCGCAAGCTTGAAGACGACTATGATTCAACCGACCGCAACGCCGCCTTAGGCTACCTCGCGCGCAAAGCGGCGGAAGGCGAGATCGTGACGGGCCTGCTCTACGTCGATCCGGACGCCCACGATCTGCACGACTCCATGGGCACCGTCGACACGCCGCTGAACAAGCTGCCCGACGCGGATCTCATTCCAAGCGTGGCCGACCTGGAAAAGATCAACGCAAGCCTGCGCTAGCGAAGATCCGCGTCTGGACCGCCGGCGCCCTCGCCGGCAACTTTGGTCCAATTAGAACCGGCTACCCAGGTTCAAGCACCGAATGCCGGCGAGGGCGCCGGCGGTCCGGACGCTATCCATGGATACGCGCCGCCATTTGCAAGTTGGAGCGCGGGGCTCCGCCCCGCATTTCCTCAACTCTATCAAGGAATAGCGCCAAAGCGGGCCGGAGGCCCGCGCCCCAATCTTGTTGGATACGCGCCAACTTATCCTACAGCGAGAAGTCGAGCGTACACTGGGCTCCGCCGCACACGGGAGATTTCAGAGACGTCCGAAACTTTGAGATGTGCGGCAACGGTCGGCGGGGTTCTGGTTGCGGGGAGTGAAACCGCAACGCCCAAGACAACGGAAGTCTTGCCCGTAGCACCGGCGAAAAGAGCATGGAGCTAAGCCCCAAGGGGAAGAGCCGTCGATGGCGGTTGGTCCCGGAGCATCCATCGTTCAGGTGGCGAGCGTAGGCAGCTGAAGAAGCGCTACGCCTTGAACAACTCCTCGGTCTCAAGCCGGGAAAAACGATCGGCAAGACGGGGCGCGTGAAGCGCGCGCGATGTTGGGAGACCAATATCGCACCCTACCAGAGACTACTCAGCGCGGATCACGCGCCCCGGCTCCCACTTTTGCGGAGCAATTTCAATGAAACCGCATCGGCGGACGCTTCCGCGCGTCTCGGCCGATGCTTCAGGAGAAGCGCTCAATCCTAAACGGCGCAATATCGACCGGCGGCGTCTTCTCCGCCACAATCGCCGCGATGATCTCCGCCGTGATCGGCGCTTCCGTCAGCCCAAGATGCGCATGCCCGAACGCGTAGAGCACCTTCGGCGCGCGCTCCAAGCGGCCAATCGCCGGCATGAAATCGGGCAGGGAAGGCCGCGAGCCGACCCAGCGATCCGGGTTCGCTTCAAACTTGAGCCCAAGCTCATCGATCCGCTGCCGCAGCCGCCGCCACTTGCGCTCATCGCCCGGCGCATCCGGCGAGCCAAACTCCACGAAACTCGTGCAGCGCAAACCGCTGGTAAAACGCGACACCGCAATGAAATTCTCGTCAAACACCGTCGTCGGTAGATCGCGCGGCCAGTTGGTTTCGCTGCTCTGCAAGTGATACCCGCGCTCGCTAATCAGCGGCGTGGTTGCGCCCAATTGCTCCATTAGCACCCGCGACCACGGGCCAGCGCAGACCAGCACGGCATCCGCATTGCGCACGCCGCCATCGGCCAGCAGCACGCGCGCGCTTTCCTCAATCCGCACGGCGCTCCCAACAACAATTTCGCCGCCGCGCTCCACGAACGACGCCAGAATGGCATCTCGCGCCGCCTGCGGTTCGCTCACTTGGCCGGTGCCGCTGAAAATCACCGCCGCATGCGGCGTGCGATTGAGCACGCCGTCATAGCGCTCAAGCTCCGCCGCATCCATTTCGCGATAGCTTGTCGTGCGGCCCCATTTTGCCTTGGCGAAGGCGGCTAGTCCGAGGTCTGCGCCTTGTGGCGTCATCCATGCCGTCGCGTGGCCGTGCGGAATGACGATCTCCGGCGCGCCAGCCAACTCAGCAAGGCGCTGCCAGGCTGGAAGCGAGTCCGCGAGCAGTTCTGTCAGGGCTTCACGGCCGCGTTCGAACCGCATTGGGTCGCACGCACGCAGAAACCGCATGGCCCAGGGCGTCCACAGCGCCACATCGCTCCATCGAAAATCGAGCGGCCCGCCCGCGCCAAAGCTCGAACGCGGGGCTCTGAGCACATTTCCCCACGCCGACCAGGGCGCGATTTGCTCCGATCCGATATGCCCCGCATTGCCATAGGAAGCACCGCGTCGCTTGTCGCCCGGATCGATCAAGGTCGCTTGCACGCCGGCCGCTTGCAGCCGGAGCGCACATGCGGCGCCAACCAGCCCGCCGCCAATGACCAGAATCGATTTCATCGCCCCACCGGATCGTATAAGTTCGCGCTCTAGGCAAGCGAGGGCTCAATGCAAGTCGATTGGCATGGCGTGTTTCCGGCGGCGACGACGCAATTTAAGCCCGATCTCTCGGTCGATATCGCCGAGACCCAGCGCGTGCAGGATGCGCTCGTCCGCGATGGCGTCCACGGCCTCATAATCATGGGGACGGTGGGGGAGAACAATTCGCTCGAGCCTGATGAAAAGCGCGACGTTTTGCGCGCCGCTGTTGAAGCCGTCGGCAAACGTGTGCCGGTTCTCGTCGGCGTATCCGAGTTTGACACCAATCGCGCCATCGCCTTCGCGCGCGACGCAGAAAAGCTCGGCGCCGATGGCCTCATGTTGCTACCGGCCATGGTCTATGTGCCTGCTGAAGCTGAACTTGTCGCGCACTTCAAAGCGGTCGCTGCACAAACGGCTCTGCCGATCATGCTCTATAACAATCCGCCAGCCTATCGCGTGAGCGTCGGCATCGAGGCGATCAAGCAGCTCGCCGACATTCCGAACATTGTCTGCCTCAAGGAAAGCGCGCCCGACACCCGCCGCTTTACCGACCTCTACAATGCCGTTGGCGAAAAGATCATGCTATTCGCCGGCCTCGATGACGTTGCGCTAGAAGGATTGGTTCTCGGAGCTAAGGGGTGGGTGTCGGGCCTGACCAACGCCTTCCCGAAGGAATCCCTAGAACTCTACAACGCCTACAAGCGCGGCGATCTCGAAACCGCGCTTGCGATCTATCGTTGGTTCATGCCGCTGCTGCACTTGGACGCCGAGCACGATCTCGTGCAATCCATCAAACTCGCCGAGCAGATCATGGGCCGCGGCAGCGAACGTGTGCGGCCGCCGCGCTACCCGCTCAGTGGGGCGCGCCGCGCTGAAGTCACTGCCTTGGTGGAGCAGGCGGCTGCAACGCGCCCTAAGCTTAAGTCCGCCGCGTGAGCCGTCACACGTTCCACTGCATCGATGGCCACACCGCCGGCAACCCGGTGCGCCTCGTGATCGAGGGCAAGCCGGAACTGAACGGCGGCAGCATGAGCGAACGCCGCCAGGACTTCATGGCGCGCTACGATTGGATCCGCACCGGCCTCTGCTTCGAGCCACGTGGCCATGACATGATGAGCGGTGGCTTCCTCTATCCGCCAACGACGCCGGACGCTGACGTCGGCATCCTCTTCATCGAAACCAGCGGCTGTCTGCCGATGTGCGGTCACGGCACGATTGGCATCGTCACGTTCGGCATTGAGAGCGGACTGATAAAGCCACGCACGCCCGGCCGATTCATCGCAGAAGTGCCCGCCGGAAGGATCGAGTTGAGTTACAGCCAGGAAGGCGATCGCGTCCGCAGCGTGCGCATCCGCAACGTGCCGAGTTATCTCGCTGCTGAGAACATCAAGATCGTCGTGCCGAACTTTGGCCCACTCACGCTCGATATCGCCTATGGTGGCAATTTCTACGCCATCATCGAGCCGCAGGGCGCCTATGCCGGTCTAGACGATCTCGGCGCCGCGCGCGTTCTCCAGCTGTCGCCGATCATCCGCCAACTCGTACGCGAGAAGATCGAGCCGGTGCATCCGGCCGATGCAACCATTTGCGGCGTTAGCCATGTGCTCTGGGCGGACAAGCCCAAGAGCGAGGGCGCGAATGGCCGCAACGCCGTCTTCTACGGCGACAAAGCCATTGATCGCTCCCCGTGCGGCACCGGCACCTCGGCGCGCATGGCACATCTTCATGCAAAGGGAAAGCTCAAGGTGGGCGAGGCGTTTGTGCACGAGAGCTACATTCTCTCGCGCTTCACCGGTCGCGTTGAAGCTGAAACCGAAATTGGCGGCAAGCCGGCGATCATCCCGTCGGTCGAGGGCTCTGCGATCGCAACTGGCCGCAACGAAATCTGGATCGATACCGAAGATCGCTTCGCACACGGTTTCCAGGTCGTCTAACGCGGCTTGCGCGGCCAGCGCGCACATGGTCCAGTGACCCGGAACGCTAGGGGAGGCGCGTCTTGGTTCTATACATTTTGCTCGGGCTGCTGGCGGCGCTCGGCTTGGTCTTCACGATCGCGCTCATCCGCAAGGCGGCCGAACGCAAGCAATTGACGCCTAACTTGGAATCGATCGGCCTCGGCGCCGTGACCAACTTTTTCGACACGCTCGGCATTGGCTCGTTCGCGCCAACGACAGCGTGGCTCAAGTTCCGAAAAATGGTGCCGGACAGTTTCATTCCCGCGACGCTCAATGTCGGCCATGCGCTGCCGACGATCGCCCAAGCATCGATCTTCATTGTGATCCTGGGCGTGCATGTGAGCCCGGTGTTGCTTGTCGCCTGCATTGTGGCGGCAGTCATGGGTGGCCTGGTCGGAGCGCCGATCGTTGTGCGCGCACCAGTTCGTTTCGTTCAGGGCATTGTGGGCCTGGCGTTGATCATTGCCGCCGCACTTTACGCAATGAGCAATCTGCAGCTCTTTCCGATGGGCGGCTCAGCCACAGCGCTTGAAGGCTCGTATCTCTACATCGCCGTCGCCGCGCATTTCGTTATGGGCGTGCTGATGTCCTTCGGCATCGGCCTTTATGCGCCGTCGCTGATTCTCTTGAGCTTACTCGGCCTCGATCCGCGTCTCGCGTTCCCGATCATGGCCGGCGCCTGTGCGTTCCTGATGCCGACGACCGGGTTCCGCTTCATCGCCGCCGATCGCATCGATCTGCGCGTGGTGTTGGGCCTCGCACTCGGCGGCATACCCGCTGTGCTGATCGCAGCCTTCATTGTTAAAGAGCTGCCGATTGTATGGCTCCGTTGGGGCGTCGTGGTCGTCGTGCTGTATGCGGCGACGTTGCTCCTTGGCGCTGCGTTCTCGGGCAAACCGAAGAGCGATCCTTCGGCGGTTCCGGCGAACGAGTAGAGCCATGAAGCATCTCCTCATCGCTGTGGCCGCCTTGGCCTACGCCGCCCCTGCCGCCGCGCAGACCGCGAGCGCCGATCTTGCACGTCTTTTCGCGGATGAGCGGGCATTCGTTTATCGGGAAGACCCGCTCTCCGCCACGAGCGCCGGCATCCATGATTACGACGACCGCCTCGCGTTGGTGACGCCTCAAACGCAGGCGCGACAGGCGCGTGAGAACGAAACCTTTCTGAACCGGCTCCGCTCGATTGATCGCGCGCAACTCTCGCATCAGGAGCAAGTCAGCTACGACCTCTTCGAATTCATGATCGGTCAGCGCGTGCGGTTCGCCCGCTATGACGACTGGCGGCTGCCGTTTACCAGCGACAGCGGCTTCTATTCGGAGATCCTGCTGATCAATGATGCGCATACGCTGCGCACGGTGAGTGATTACGAAAACTACATAGCGCGCCTCAACGATGTTCGGCGCTATTTCCGCGAGCAGATTGCGAACATGCGTATCGGCTTGCGCGATGGCTTTACGCTGCCGCGGGAGATCATTGGCGGCGTCTCCCAAGTCATCGGAGGATTTCGCTTTGAGAACGCAGAGGCGACCAATTTCTACGCGCCCTTCGCAACCTTCCCGGCAAGTGTGCCGGAATCTGAGCGCGTGCGTTTGCGTGAGGCAGGACGCGCGGCCGTCACGAACAGCGTCATTCCGGCGTTCGATGAGTTCCGCACGTTTTTTGAGACCGAGTACGCCCCCCGCGCGCGAACGACCATAGCGGCGACCCGCCTGCCCGACGGCCGCGCCTACTACGCCGATCTCGTCCGCTATTACACAACGCTTCCGGATGCGACGCCGCGCCAAATCCATCAGCTTGGGCTCCGCGAAGTCGCCCGCATTCGCGCCGCGATGGAAGTGGAGATGCGGGCTTCCGGCTTCGAGGGCAGCTTCGCCGAATTCCTCGCGTTCCTGCGGACCGATCCGCAATTCTACGCAACGACGCCAGAGCAATTGCTGCGCGAAGCCGCGTGGATCACACGCGAGATTGACGCCGAGATGCCAAACTATTTCGGCCGCATTCCGCGCCGCCCCTACACTGTGCGGCCAGTGCCGGCGGCGATTGCGCCGAACTACACGGGCGGCCGTTATAGTGGCGGGCGGCTGGGTCAAGCGGGCGAATATTGGGTCAATACCTACGCGCTCAACACGCGACCGCTCTATGTCCTGCCGTCG
Source organism: Hyphomonadaceae bacterium (assembly GCA_050184605.1). Taxonomy (GTDB): domain Bacteria; phylum Pseudomonadota; class Alphaproteobacteria; order Caulobacterales; family Aquidulcibacteraceae; genus Vitreimonas. Next base: position 330,618 of record JBFXAE010000002.1, read on the forward strand.
CTCACCGCGCACGAGGCCGCACCTGGACATCACACGCAGATTTCGCTCGCGCGTGAGCTAGAGGGCTTGCCGGCATTTCGCAACAGTTTCTACCCCCATGCGTTCGGCGAGGGGTGGGGGCTTTATGCGGAGCGTTTGGGTGAAGAAATGGGCATCTATCACACACCCTATCAACGCTTCGGCCGGCTGACCTATGAGATGTGGCGCGCCTGCCGGCTTGTTGTGGATACGGGCATGCATGCCATGGGTTGGTCGCGGCAGCGCGCGCTCGACTATCTGACCGTGAACACAGCGCTTTCAACTCATGAAGTTCGCACGGAGGTCGATCGCTACATAGGTTGGCCGGGGCAAGCTTTGGCTTACAAGGTAGGCGAGCTGAAGATTATCGAGCTGCGCCAACGCGCCGAGGCGACGCTCGGCGATCGTTTCGATATTCGCGCCTTTCATGACGCTGTTCTCGCCAATGGCGGGGTCACGCTTCCGGTGCTTGAGCGGCAGATCGATGAATACATCGCGGCGGCGCGCGTGCAGTAGCTATTTTGTGCCGTAGAGCCGATCGCCGGCGTCGCCAAGGCCAGGAACGATATAGCTGTGTTCGTTCAAGCGCGCGTCGACCGAGGCAGTCCAGATCGGTACGTCCGGATGGTGGCTGCGGAGGACATCGATGCCCTCCGGCGCGGCGATGACGCAGACAAAGCGAATATCTCTAACGCCATGCTCTTTAATGCGGTCGAGCGCGGCGACAGCAGTATGTCCGGTTGCGAGCATCGGATCGATGACAATGACGAGGCGCTCAGCCACATCGCTCGGCGCTTTGAAATAATACTCCACCGCCTTCAGCGTTTTCGGATCACGATAGAGGCCGACATGCGCCACCCGGGCTGACGGCACCAATTCGAGCATGCCGTCTAGCAATCCCATGCCCGCGCGCAGGATCGGCGCGAACACGAGCTTCTTGCCGGCGAGACGTTTGCCCCGCATCGCGGCGACCGGCGTTTCGATCTCGATGTCCTCAAGCGGCAGGTCGCGCGTAACCTCGTAGCACATGAGCACGCTGATCTCGCGCAGCAGGCCGCGGAAGGAACGCGTCGACGTATCCTTGTCGCGCAGGATGGTGAGCTTGTGCTGCACCAGTGGGTGATCGACGATCGTCACGTCTTGCATCAGAACACCGTGCCATCGCTGTGAATGAGAAGAGGCGGGCCGCCATCGCTGCGCTTTTGCCGCGCGATCTCGCGGCCGGCGGCCCAGGTGCCGCCCTCTAACACGCAGGCGAGCGGGAAGGCCGCGTCCGTGACGTCGAGCCGCGTGCGCACGAGATGTGCGATTCGATCCAATAGCGCGACAGTCAGCGAGCGCCACTCAATGATCGCCTGATCCGCGACGTTGTAGATTCGGTCTGTGGGACCATGCTTGAGCTGCAATACGCCCATGTCGATAAAGAGGCCGCCGTTGCGGTACTCGGCAAGGCCCGTGAGCCCGTCGATATTGATGACGGGTACACCTGCCTCTTGCAGGGGCTCGATCAGCGAATAGGCGAGCCATTGAGAGAGTTTGTGCAACGGCACGAATCCTACGGCCGGATGTGGCCAGCAGTCACCGAGCGGACGCCCGAGCAACGCAGGACGGTTCTCCCAGATCGGATTGAGCGCTTCGAGCAGCGTCTCAAGAATGATCGGCGCGGGTAGCGTGCCATCGCTCGAACGGCGTGACTTCAGCACGTCGAACAACCCGCCTGGCCGTGGCGCATCGTTCAGCGCAAACAGCTCGGGGCGCGCATCCACGCTTTGCCCTAGCCAATTGAGCAAACGTGCGCGCCCGGCGAGGCCTTCGAGCGCATTTCCCGGACGCGATTGAAAAGCATCGCCGAGCGAAGCTTCATCGAGGCGCGCCAGACCCTCGGCATCTGCGCGCAGCGGATCGCTGGGATCCGCCGAGAAGCCACCCCACTCAAACAAGCGCAGACTAGCAAGCGCCAGCCCTTCGGAGCGTGAGGCAGTGAGATCGGACCCCGGATCCTGGAAACGCCAATTTGACCCAGCGCCGGCATCGAGCAGCGCCGAGGTAATCGCCAGGTCGAAGCACGCTCGAGCCTTGGCGTCGCGATCACGCCACTGCGCTTCTCGCGCGATCTCTTGCCAATAGTCGCGGCCGCCGAAAACGAAGTGGCGCCAGCGCGCATGAAACGGTACGGAAAGCGTCGGATAGCGTCTGCGCACCACAGCCGCCACGAAGTCGGCACACGCAGGCAAGGCGTCAGGATGGAACGTCCAATTCTCGAGTTGATCAGCCTCCGCCAGTGCAAGCATTTTCTCGGCGTGCTGTCGCACGGCGCGCGCTGTCATCAGCGAGCGCACCGGATCGATCTCAGAAGTCTTTGAGGTCACGTCCCACCACGCGAGTCAGATCTTCTTCGGATGGCGCCGCCTCGGCGCTGAAATAGCCGGCGGCTTTCTTTGCTTCGAGTTCGACGCTCGCGTCCGGCGGCACCAGTTCCGGCGGGATCGGCACGCGTTCGCCGATTTCGATGCCGGAGCCCGCAATCGCCTCGTGCTTCATGTTCGACATCGAGACGAAGCGATCGATGCGTGTGATTCCCAGCCAATGCAGCACGTCCGGCATGAGTTGCTGGAAGCGCGCGTCTTGCACGCCTGCGACGCACTCCGTGCGCTCGAAATAGGTCGCCGCTTGATCGCCGCCCGGCTGACGCTTACGGGCGTTATAGACGAGAAATTTCGTCACCTCGCCGAGCGCGCGGCCTTCCTTGCGATTGTAGACGATGAGTCCAGCGCCGCCGCTCTGGGCCTCACGAATACATTCTTCGATACCGTGTGTAAGATAGGGGCGGCAGCTGCAGATGTCGGAGCCGAACACGTCCGAGCCGTTGCACTCATCGTGCACGCGGCATGTCAGCCGTCGCGCGGGATCGGCGATCGCGGCGGGATCGCCAAAGATGTAAAGCGTGATGCCGCCGATCGGCGGCAGGAAGACGCTCAAATCCGGCCGCGTCACCAGCTCTGGATACATGCCGCCGGTTTGCTCGAATAATGTGTGACGCAAGCGCTCTTCGCTGACGCCAAAGCGCGCCGCCACGCCCGGGAGATTCCACACCGGATCAATCGCCGCCTTGGTCACCGCGACGTCGCCGCTTTCATGGACGACGGCGCCATCGATCTTCAGTCGCTCAAGCCGGATGGCTTCGCGAACCTCAGGCAACGACAAGCGCGCGCGCGTGATCGCGATCGTCGGGCGGATATCAACGCCGCCATCGATCTCTGTCTTGAATGCATCAGCGACCACATGCCCCCAAGGATCGAGCGACACGATCTTGCCGGCGTCACGCCATTGCGGAAACGGCCCCATCTCCACGACAGGAGAGGTGTCTTTCAAATCTGGCCGCACGCTCGGATTCAACGCGCCGGCGGAGACCGAGAGCGCGCGATAGATGGAGTAGGCGCCGCCATAGGCGCCGATGACGTTGCGATCCGCCGTCGCCGAGCCGATCACCGGCCCACGCTCATGCGCCGTCGGCGCGCCCCAGTGAATGGGAAAGCGCACAGCAGCGCCGGCCCCAGGGTGGGAAGTCAGGCGAATGTGGCCGATACGGTTTTCGGACATGTTTGTTTCGTCGGCGTCTAATGCGCCCTCGTGATTCGTAATGTGAGGCTGTAGCGTGCGTTAGGCAAGGCGCGCCCGGCGTCGCCGCAATTACGCCTTCAACACGTCCAGCATTGCCATAGCAGCGGCTGGATTGCGCTCTTTCGCGCCGCTGATGAAGTAGAGGAACACGTCGCCGGACTTTTCCCAGTCGCGCGCGGTTTTGGCCCACTTCTTAAGCGCCGGCTTCGGATAGCCGGTCGGTTCGTCGGCTTGTGTGAGTTCCAAGCGAGCGTACGAAAAATCGGCCGTCGGTTCGATGATAAGCGGGTGCTTCTCCGACTCCACCGTCACCACCGCGATGTTGCGATCGCGCGCGATCTTCAAGAATGCATCATCAGTGAAACTTGCATGGCGCACTTCGATAGCGTGGCGGAGCTTCAGCTTTCCGAGTTTCTCCGGGAGCATGTCGAAATAGGCGTTGATCTCCACAGCGTCGAACTTCTTGTAGGGCGCCATCTGCCAAAAGATCGGCCCGAGCTTAGAGCCAAGTTCGCCGACGCCGCTGTTGAAGAACCATTCGATCGATTGCGCCGCCTCGCGCAAGTCCTTGCGCTGCACCGCCGCGCGTGGCGCCTTCACCGAGAACATGAAGTCGTCCGGCGTCGACTTCGCCCATTTCTTAAACGAAGTCGCGCTCTGCGTGCGGTAGAACGTGGCGTTGATCTCGATCGCCGTCACTTTGCTGGAAGCATACTCAAGCTGTTTCGCCGCCGCCAGCTTGGGCGGATAGAAGCTCTCCTCCCAAGGCTCAAAGCTCCAACCGCCGATACCGACGCGGATTGTCATGTCATTCGCCCGTAAACTTCGGCGTGCGCTTCTCAGTGAAGGCGTTCACCGCTTCCTTGTGGTCGCGTGTCTCGTGCGCCAGCGCTTGGAAGGCGGCGGAAAGTTCCAGCACATCGCTCAGGCGGCCGTGCTGCGCCTCACGGAGCAAGCGTTTCGCCAGCCGAACCGTGCGCGGCGGGTTTACGGCAACGCGGTCCGCGACCTTCCGCGCTTCGTCCATCAGCGCATCGTCAGAGACAACCCGCGACACCAAGCCAATGCGCGCCGCTTCCTCCGCGTCGATGGTGTCGCCGGTGAGCACCAGCTCCGCCGCGCGCGACGCGCCGATCGCGTTGGTCAAAATCCACGCGCCGCCGTCGCCCGGAATGATGCCGACCTTCACAAAGCTCGACGCCATCTTGGCCGACGCGCCGGCCAAGCGAATGTCGCACAAGATGCCGATGTCCAGGCCCAGACCAATGGCGTGGCCGTTGATCGCCGCGATGGTCGCGACCTCGATGTCAGCCAGCGCCTTAATGATGGAGTGAACGCCACGCCGATAATTGGCGCGGGTGCCATCCGGCGTTGCGCGCGGGCCGATGCCGCTGCGCTCGCGGATCGCCTTCAGATCGCCGCCGGCGCAGAAGGATTTGCCGGCGCCCGTGAGGATCACGGCGTTGATGTCGCTATCGTCGTTCGCTTTCCAGAGCGCTCCGGCGAGGTCGTCGCAATCCTGCTGCGTCGCGATGGCGTTGCGGCTTTCGGGCCGGTTCAACGTGACGACCGCCACTCGGCCGGATTTTTCATAGGTAGCGAACGTCATTATCAATCCTTGTGACTATGCGAGCGGATTTACGGCGCAGCCGCGGCCGGGGCAGGCGGCGTGCCTTGCTGGTAACCGATTAGAGGTTCGTTCGACAGCGGCGCACCATCGCGCGTCACGTCCAGCGAACCGGTGCCGTCGCGATTGAGCGAAAGCACATAGCGGAAGCCTTGCGTTTCGAAGGTGTAGGTGGTTGCTTCGGCCGTGTGCCCAGCGACACCGCCGGTGAGCTCGAGCGAAGAGGGAGTTGTGCGCGCATTCTCCGCACCATCGAGGGCGCGCGTGCTGGCGTCGGTGAAATTGTAAGCGGTGTACGTCAGCGCACCGTTCGCATCTTCGTGGACGACGAAACTGCGGCGGCTGGAGAAGCCGATCACGCGCGTGCGCGGTAGCCAGCGGCATTGCACGTCGCGCCCGTCGAGCTGCGCCGAGACAAAGCGTGGCGTGTAGGCCGAGCCCGGCGTCTCAAGCATGCCGGCATTGGTTTGGCGCACCCAGCCATCAGAGCCCTGATCGCGCACCAATTCGGTGTTGATGCTCCCAGCTGCGCCTTCTTCGTCGCCTACGAAATAGCCGATGCGCTGCACGATCGAGCCATCGGATTTCTGATACTCGGCGACACGCACGTCGCCATGCGGGTTGCGATCGAACACGATCACAGCGCCCGAATTGATCGAGTCGCAGATGAACCATGGCGGCGGCACGCGCATGAAGACCTGCTCTTCTTCGGGAGCGGCCGGCGCCTCGGCTTGTTGGTTGCAGCCAACAATGGCCAGGGCCAGAAAAACAGCGGCAATACGCATGAACATCTCCTGGCCGTGCCTTAGCAGCGCTTCAACGCAGGCTCAACTTACTCCGCGCCCGATCCGATGACGTACGCGATCAGGTCCTCGGTTTGCACCACATCCGGTCCATGCCGGCTCACGCTCACGCGGCCAACGCCTGCCGGATCGAGCGTGACGCTGATATCGGTTTCCACATCGGCGCGAAACGCATAGCGCGTTCCCTCTGGCGTCAGCGTCTCGGCGCCATCGCGCACTTCGAGCGAGAAGGTGGTCGTCCGGCCGTTTTCGGACACTTCGATCGGTTGCGCCTCTGCCGCGCTCGCGAAGTCGTACGAATGGTAGAGAAGGTCGCCATCGCCGTCTTCGCTCACCACGATCGTGCGGCGGCCGGTGAAACCCATCAGCCGCGTGCGCGGCAGCCAGCGGCAGGAGATTTCGCGATCGCCGAGACGGACGGAGGAATAGACCGGCGTGTAAGCGGAGCCGGGCGTTTCCAACGCATCCGCATTGATCTCCCGGATCGCGCCGGCTTCGGCGCCGTTCTGGATGAGAGGTGTGTGGATGCTGCCGGCCGCGCCATCGCCTTCACCTAGGCCGTACTCCGTTCGCTGAACGATTTCACCGGTCGGCTTCGCGTATTGGGCAACGCGGGCGGTTCGTCCGTCGCGCTCAAACACCAGCAGAACAGGCGCATTGACTGCATCGCAGATGAACCACGCGGGAGTGACGGTTTGCGCCGGCGCCCCCGGAAGCGGCGGAGGCGGTTCGGATTGGCCACACGCGCAAAGCAGGGCGGCAGCTGCGAGCAGGGCGTGGCGCATGCGGATCGTCTCCGGTTTCCGCCACTATACTGCGCACGGAAGGCGCCGCAATTTTGATCAGCTGAGTCCGAGCTTCGCGCGTGTCGAGTTGGTGATGCTGACTGCGCTCTTGGCGTAGTCGGCCCACGGATCTGGTTCGTTCAAGCGCGCGCGCATGTCCTTCAGCTTGAACACGTTCGCGGCGGGAACTGTCTTCAGCTCATCCCAGCTCACTGGAACCGCGATCGGCGCTGTGCCCCGCGCCCGCGGCGAGTAGGGCGCAATCGCCGTCGCGCCGCGGCCGTTGCGCAGATAGTCGATGAAGATGCGACCCTTGCGCTTAGCCTTGGACATGTTCGCGACGAAGCGCGTGGGATCAAGCGCGGCGATCTGCTCGGCGACATCTCCGGCGAAGCCTTTGAATGCGTCCCATTCGAGCTTTGGCTTCACATTGAGGACGATGTGAATACCCTTACCGCCAGTTATCATCGCAAACGATTTGAGATCGGCGCTCTCAAGCAGCGCTTTGATATCAAACGCGGCGCGCTTAACGATTTGAAAGTCCAGGTCCTCGTCCGGATCGAGATCGAAGATCAGACGATCGGGATGTTCCAAATCCTTGTTCTTCGAACCCCACACGTGAAATTCAAGCGCGCTGATTTGCGCGGCTGAGACGATCGCCGTGGCGTCTGGTAGCGTGATGTATTCCTCAGGCTTTCCATCGCTCTCCGTGATTGGGATAAGCTTGATCTCCTTCGGCATGCCCTTCATGGCGTGCTTCTGAAAGAACGTCTGCTTGCCGACGCCATCTGGCGCGCGCACGAGGCTCACCGGCCGCCCATAAAGGTGTGCGCCCATGCGATCGGCGGCCAAGTCGAGATAGGCGGCGAGCTCTGCCTTGGTGACGCCCGCGTCCGGAAACAGCACTTTTTCCGGATGCGTCAGCCGCACGCGCGTGCGCATTGCCGGCGCTGCCTGTTCTGCCTGCACATCTTTTGCCGATTTGTCGCCCCGCAGCCCCAGGAACACGCCGTGGCGAATGGCGCCTTCGCTCGTGAATTCGGCAAAGCGCACTTGCGCGACGAGCCTAGGCTCAACCCACTTGGCGCCTTTTGCCGCTTCGCGCGGCACGGCCAACGCTGGCTTGGCGCGTTCGATCTTGCTCAGCTTTTCGTGTAGCGAAGCTAGCATCTTGTCATTGAATCCAGTCCCGACGTTGCCACGATAAACGAGCTTTCCGTCGACACGATCCGCCATCATCAACGCCGCAAACGCGCGCCCCTTCAGTGATGGCTGATAGCCGATGATCACGAACTCCTGTTCGTTGACGAGCTTCACTTTGAGCCAGGCGCTCGTGCGGCCGCTCTGATAGGTCGACGTCGCTTTCTTCGAGACGACGCCTTCTAGACCCTGCTCGCGGAACGCCGCCAGTACATTCGGTCCGTTGCCTTCGAAGTAGGGACTCACGCGAACGGGCGCCTTTGCCTTCGCCAGCACCGTATCCAAACGCTTCTTGCGCTCGCCCAGCGGTGTTTTGCGCAAATCCTTCGCGCCTTCGGCCAACAGATCGAACACAAAGTAGGATACGCCTTTGGCTACGCCGCTTTCGAGGGACCGTTGCAGCGCTGAAAAGTCAGTCTTACCGCTCGGCTGCGCGACGGCGATTTCACCATCGAGCAATACGTCCTTCAGCTTCAGCGCCGCCAATGCGTCAGCGACAGTTTGAAACTTCCCGGTCCAGTCGAGCCCCGTGCGGGTGTAGAGGCGCACGCTATCGCCACTCACCGCCGCCTGGATGCGATAGCCATCGTACTTGATCTCGTGAATCCAAGCGTCGCTCGCTGGCGCCTTTTCCGCGCGCGTCGCGAGCATCGGTTCCACGAATGCCCATTTCGGCGGCTTCGTCGCTTTCGGCGCGCGTTCACCGCCCTTGCTCCACACGCGCGCGCCGCCCGAGCGAACATCTTCAATCGTACGGCCGGAGATGACGCTGGTGACGCTCCGAGCAACAGGGTCTTCCTTGCCGGCGTACGCGTCCTTGGATTTGAACAAAAGCCAAGGATTGCCTCGCTCGCCTTCGCGCGGCTTGATCTTGACCATGTGAAACTCGCCCTTTAGCCGCTCACCGGCGAGCACGAATTTCAACTCGCCTTTGGCCATGCCCTCATCGGGATCGAGCAGCCAGTGCACCTTACCCGTGTCCCAGATGATGACAGCGCCCGCACCGTATTCACCTTTCGGGATCACGCCCTCGAAGGAGCCGTACTCGATGGGATGGTTTTCGGTGCGCATCGCAAGGCGCTTCACGCTCGGATCGAGAGAAGGGCCCTGCGGCACTGCCCAGCTCATCAGCACCCCGTTGTGCTCAAGCCGGAAATCGTAGTGCAGTCGCGTGGCCGCGTGCTTCTGCACGACGAACATGCCGCCGGCGTCCTTTACGGTCCCGCCGGCGGGCTCTGTCGTTTTGTTGAAATCGCGCTTGCGGTTGTACTCGGCGAGATCGCCGACCTTATCGCCCGCCTTTACCGCTTTGCGCGCCATGTCATGGCTTACTTCTTCGCGCGCTTCTTCGCCGGGGCTTTAGCAGGCGCTTTCGCGCGCGGCGTCTTTGTGCGTTCTGCCGCTGCCCGGCGCTTCGGCGCTGGCGCTTCTTCCTGGTCTTCGCCGACGACCTTCGACTTTTTCGCCAGAGATTTCTTCAGCGCATCCACAAGTGACACGACGTTGTCGCCATAATCACGCGACGGCTCTTCCTGATCTTCGAGGATGAGTTCGCCATGACGCTCGATTTTTTTCTTCACGAGACGCTCGATGGCGATCGCGTATTCATCCTCGAACTTGGTCGGGTCGAACTTGGCCTTCTTGCGGTTGATCAGCTCTTCCGCGAGGTCGATCAGATCCTTGTCGAGCTTGCCGCTTGGAATCTCATCGAAGAACAAGTTCGCCTTACGCAGTTCGTCAGCGTAGTGGACGGTTTCCACCGTCAGCCCGCCTTCGTACGGCTTCACCGCCGCGATGTAAGAGCGCCCGCGCATCGTGATCTGGCCGAGGCCGACAGTCTTTGTCCTCTTTAGCGCCTCACAGACAACGCGATAGGGCTCGTCGGCCATCTTGCCATCGGGCAGGGCGTAGTACGGCTTGTCGAAATAGATCGGATCGATTGTGTCCGCCGGAGCGAACTGGATCATGTCGAGCGTTTTCTTGGAGTCGACTTTCAGCGCCTCGAACTCTTCGTCACTGAAGAGCACATAGCGGCCCTTCTGGTACTCGTAGCCCTTAACGATCTCGTCCTTGTCCACGGCGCCAATGCCCGGCGCGACCTTCTCGTAGCGAATGCGCTGCTTAGAAGGCTCGTGGATTTGGTTGAAAGAGATCTTCTCCTTGGAATCCAAGGCTGAGTAGAGCTTCACCGGCAACGCGACGAGCGCGAGCCGAATGTGCCCTGTCCAAACTGGACGAGCTGGAGGCGCCATGACCCTTAAACACCCTGACGTGACCCGACGTTCCAGGATCGTAACATTACTGGCTGTTGCTCACAACGCGCGTGGTTAGCGTTTACCTTACTTTGCGACCAGCTCCGTAAGTCGCGCGCGCGGCCTCAACGAAGGCGCCGCCTCGATCGCGCATGCGATCGGAGAAAACGAGCCCGACATCCCGGCTCAGGTTGAGGCCGGCAAGATTCACCGATGCGAGCCCTGGCGCTTCAAAACTTGCGGGCGCAACAGTCACGCCCAAGCCCGCCGCCACCATGCTCATGGCGCGATCGTCGGAGAGCGTGCGCAGGCTGAAAGAGGGGCGCACGTCGCGATTGGTGAAGTAGCGGCTGATCTCGGGCAGGCCTTCGCATTGGCGGCGCACGATCATCGTCTCACCCGCCAGCTCACCGCCCTCGATCTCCTCCGCCCCCGACAGTTTGTGGTTAGCGCTGACGAACAACACATAGGGTTCGTTCCGCAGCTCTTCCTGCGCAAAGCTCTCCAAGCCTGGCCGCAGGATCGTGATCGCGACATCGAGGCGTCCGTCCGAGAGCCGGTTGGCGATGTCTCGCTCGGTGGAATCCAAAATCTCCAACGCCTCGCCGCCCGAGTTCTTGGCGTGAGCCGCAACCACGCGCTCCAGATCGCGCGCCGGAATAGTGGACAGAATGCCCGCCCGCACCCGCTTCAGTTGCGGTGTGTTCGAGACCTCGCGGAGCGCTGCTTCGTACTCCTGCGTGATCCGCCGCGCGTGCTGCAGGAACTTGCTGCCCGCCGGCGTCAGCGACACGCGCCGCGTCGTCCGCTCGAAGAGGCGTGCGCCGACTTCTTGCTCCAGCTTGGCGATGCCGACCGAGAGCGTCGGCTGGGTGACCGATACGCGCTGCGCCGCCTTCGAGAACGAGCCCAGCTCAGCCACGGCGAGGAAGTAGCGCAGAAGATAGCGATCCATATATGCTGTCTATCAGTCTTGTTCGTAACGTTCAATTTCTATTGGAGACGCAAATCAATTAGAACTCCACGCTTCCCGGCCGGAGCGTAGCGAAGAGCCGGGACCCAGGAGCAGCCAGCTCAGATCGTGGCCCCTAGGTCCCGGATCGCGCGCCGCGCGTCCGGGAAACGTGCGTTCACGGAGCCCGAGAATGTCAGACTCCTACCAGCTCGATTTCCAGCTCGGCGAAACCGCCGACGCGATCCGCGACACGACCCGCGCCTACGCCAGCGACCGCATCGCGCCGATGGCTGCGGAGGTCGACGCGACCAACAAATTCCCGCGCGAGCTGTGGCCCGAGATGGGCGAGCTTGGTTTGCACGGCATCACCGTTGCCGAAGAAGATGGCGGCTTGGGCCTCGGCTATCTCGAACACGTCGTCGCGATGGAAGAGGTGAGCCGCGCCAGCGCTTCGATCGGCCTCAGCTACGGCGCGCACTCGAACCTCTGCATCAATCAGCTCCGCCGCTGGGCGACGCCCGAGCAGAAGAAGAAGTATCTGCCGAAGTTGATCAGTGGCGAACATGTCGGCTCGCTCGCGATGAGCGAAGCGGGCGCGGGCTCCGACGTTGTCGGTATGAAGCTGCGGGCAGAGAAAAAGGGCGATCGCTTCGTGCTGAACGGCACGAAATTCTGGATCACCAACGCGCCGGAAGCCAATACGCTTGTCGTCTACGCCAAAACCGAGCCCGGCGCCGGCTCGGGCGGCATCACCGCTTTCATCATCGAGCGCGGCATGAAGGGTTTCAGCGTCGGCCAGAAGCTCGACAAAATGGGTATGCGCGGCTCCGACACCGGGGAACTGGTGTTCGAAGATTGCGAAGTGCCGGAAGAAAACGTCATGGGCGGCCTCAATCGCGGCGTCGCCGTACTGATGAGCGGCCTCGACTATGAGCGCGCCGTGCTCGCCGCAGGCCCGCTCGGCATCATGCAAGGCTGCCTCGATGTCGTGCTACCGTACGTTCGCGAGCGCAAACAATTCGGCAAGCCGATCGGCTCGTTCCAGCTCATCCAAGCCAAAGTCGCCGACATGATCGTCGCGCTCAATTCGGCGCGCGCCTACGTCTACGCCGTCGCAAAATCCTGCGACGCCGGCAAAACCACGCGCCACGACGCGGCCGGCGCCATCCTCTACGCCTCCGAAAGCGCGGTCAAAGTCGGCTTAGAGGCCATCCAAGCCCTCGGCGGCGCAGGCTACACCAAGGACTTCCCAGTTGAGCGCTTCCTCCGCGACGCTAAGCTCTACGACATCGGCGCCGGCACCAATGAAGTGCGGCGCTTCCTGATCGGGCGGGAGATCATTGGTGGGGGATGACTCGTCACCTGATAAAAATGCTGACCACCTTGGCTAGGTTGATCTTGATCGGCGGAGTTTTCGGCGCCGGTGCGGCGCTTGTTCAGCGCGGCGACTTTCCGACGTGGATTGACGTTTTGGCCTATGCCGTGACGTTGCCGCTGTCGTTCGCAACCTACGGCGCGGCCTCAAGCACTGATTTCGGACGGAAGTATCTCTATGATTTGTTCGGCTGGGGCCGTCGCGCATGAAACTCAAATCCAATATCGATCCGAACTCCGAAGCCTTCGCCAAGAACGCCGCGCATCATCGCGGCTTGGCGCAGCAATTGCGCGAGCGCACGGCGCAGATCGCGCTTGGCGGGCCCGAAGAAGCGCGCGCGCGGCATACCAAGCGCGGCAAGCTGCTGCCGCGCGAACGGGTTGAGCGCTTGCTCGATCCTGGCGCGCCGTTTCTCGAAGTCGGCGCGCTCGCCGCGTACGATCTCTACAACGGCGAAGCGCCAGCCGCCGGCGTGATTACCGGCATTGGCCGCGTGTCCGGCCGCGAAGTGATGATCGTCGCCAACGACGCCACGGTGAAGGGCGGCGCCTATTTTCCGATGACGGTGAAGAAGCACCTGCGCGCGCAAGAGATCGCGATGCAGAACAAGCTGCCGTGCGTCTATCTCGTCGATAGCGGCGGCGCCAACCTGCCGCACCAGGCCGAAGTCTTCCCCGATCGCGACCATTTCGGCCGCATCTTCTACAACCAGGCGCGCATGTCGGGCGAGGGCATCGCGCAGATCGCCTGCGTCATGGGCTCGTGCACCGCCGGCGGCGCCTATGTGCCGGCGATGAGCGATGAAACCGTCATCGTCCGCAATCAAGGCACCATCTTCCTCGGCGGGCCGCCACTGGTGAAAGCCGCGACCGGCGAAGTGATCAGCGCCGAAGATCTCGGCGGCGGCGACATGCACGCGCGCAAGAGCGGCGTCGTTGATCACCTCGCGCAAGACGATGCGCACGCACTGCACTTGGTTCGCCGAATCGTGGCGAATTTGAACACGATGAAGAAGGTCGGCCTCGATCTTCGCGAACCCATTGCGCCCGCGTACGACGCCGAGAGCATTTATGGCGTCATTCCCGACGACGTCCGCACGCCGTACGATGTCCGCGAAGTCATCGCCCGCATCGTCGACGGCAGCGAGCTTGACGAATTCCGCCCGCTCTACGGCCCGACGCTCGTCACCGGTTTCGCGCGCATCTGGGGCTATCCCGTCGCGATCCTGGCCAACAACGGCATCCTGTTCAGCGAAAGCGCGCAGAAGGGCGCGCACTTCATCGAGCTCGCCTGCAAGCGCGGCATTCCGCTGCTCTTCCTGCAAAACATTTCCGGCTTCATGGTCGGCGGCAAATACGAAGCTGGCGGCATCGCCAAGGACGGCGCGAAGATGGTGACAGCCGTCGCTTCCGCCGAAGTGCCAAAGTTCACGGTGCTGATCGGCGGCTCATTCGGCGCCGGCAATTACGGCATGTGCGGCCGCGCCTATTCTCCGCGCTTCCTCTTCACCTGGCCCAACTCGCGCATCTCCGTCATGGGCGGCGAACAAGCCGCGTCCGTGCTCGCGCAAGTGAAGCGCGACGGCATGGAAGCCAAAGGCGAGAGCTGGGCCAAAGCCGACGAAGAAAAATTCAAAGACCCAATCCGCGCCCGCTACGAAGCCGAAGGCGATCCCTACCACGCCACCGCGCGCCTATGGGACGACGGCATCATCGACCCCGCGCAAACGCGCGATGTGTTGGGCTTAGCGATTAGTGCAAGCTTGAACGCGCCGATCCCGGAAACACGCTTCGGCGTGTTCAGGATGTAGTCAGAACCTACGTTCCTGCGCCTCAACGCGCTCGCAGATTCCGGAGTAGGAAGTGTTGCCGAATCCATCGATCTCGATCGTACCGGTAGTTCGATCAATCTCTACAGTTGGCTTGTTGAAGATGTTTAGATCGAACCGACCTGTGATCGAACGATCCGTGATGCTCAGGCGATCAAGCGCACGCCAGCCCGCATCGGATCCACCGCGAATTGGCGGCAGCAAAGACGCGGGAACGAAGATACGCGCTGTGTCTCCGGTGATTTCCACCATCACGCGTTCTGAAATGGTTTCCCGACGCAGTTGTGTACCTTGCCCCGTGTATGTGTCGCCGTATGGCGACGTCACGGTGCCGAATGAACTCGATGTCGTCGTCCGATCGCCGCTGCCCGAACAGGCGAGCAGAAGGTCGTCGGCAAATGCGGGTGACCCGCAAAAAGTCAAAAGTGCAAAGACAAAAGCAGGCGCAGCTTGCATGGATATTGTGCTCCCGGTTCAACTAGCAATGGTAGCGGTTTTGCCGATGTATGCAATTCAACAACTAACGGCTTCCCGATGCTAAAATCCGTCCTCATCGCCAACCGTGGCGAGATTGCGCGTCGCGTCATCCGCACTGCCAAGCGTCTCGGCGTGCGCACGGTCGCTGTTTATTCCGACGCTGACGCGAAAGCGCTGCATGTGCGCGAGGCGGATGAAGCCGTGCACATCGGCGCGAGCCCCGCGAAGGAGAGCTATCTGCGCGGCGAGAAGATCATCGCGGCCGCCAAGCAAACCGGCGCAGAGGCGATCCATCCCGGCTACGGCTTTCTCTCCGAGAACGCCGATTTCGCGCAGGCCGTCATCGATGCTGGCCTGATCTGGATCGGCCCGAAGCCGGACTCGATCCGCGCCATGGGCCTCAAGGACGCCGCCAAGAAACTCATGGCCGAAGCCGGCGTGCCGACAACGCCCGGCTATCTCGGCGAAGATCAAAGCGAAGAGCGCTTGCAGAAGGAAGCCGACGCGATCGGTTATCCGGTGCTGATCAAAGCCGTCGCCGGCGGCGGCGGCAAAGGCATGCGCAAGGTCGAGAAGAAGGCCGAGTTCAAGGCCGCGCTCGCTTCGGCCAAACGCGAAGCGGCGGCGGCGTTCGGCGACGATCGCGTGCTGCTCGAAATGTATGTGCAGCGCCCGCGCCATATCGAGGTGCAGGTGTTCGGCGATACGCACGGCAATGTCGTGCATCTGTTCGAGCGTGATTGCTCGCTGCAGCGCCGCCACCAGAAGGTGATCGAAGAAGCGCCCGCGCCGGGCATGGATGAGGCGACGCGCAAAGCCGTCACCGATGCCGCCGTGCTCGCGGCGAAAGCCGTGAACTATGTCGGCGCCGGCACCATCGAGTTCATCGCCGACGCCAGCGAAGGCCTCCGCGGCGACCGCATCTGGTTCATGGAAATGAACACGCGCTTGCAGGTGGAACACCCGGTGACTGAGGAGATCACCGGCCAGGATTTGGTCGAATGGCAACTCCGCGTCGCCAGCGGCGAAAAGCTGCCGCTGAAGCAGGAAGAACTGCGCATCAACGGACACGCAATCGAAGCGCGACTCTACGCGGAGAATCCGGAAACAGGGTTCTTACCGTCCACAGGACGATTGACACACTTCGAGCACGGACATCTCGCTGCCAGGTTTGATGCTGCCGTCGGCCAAGGAGATGAGATCACGCCGTTCTACGATCCTATGATCGCTAAAATGATCGCGCACGCCGATACCCGTGCCGACGCGATTCATTTCTTGCGCGTAGAGTGCGAGACGGCGGTCCAAGTGTGGCCAGTCAAAACGAATCTGGGATTCATCACGCGCTGCCTACGCGACAAGAGGTTTGCTTCCGGCGATGTTGATACCGGCTTGATTGCGAACGCTGGGAACCTTCTCACCGGCAAGCCGAGACCAAGCGAATCCTTATTGCAGGCTGCGGCGCATGAGTTTGCTCGCCTCCATAGCTTTGCGAGTCCCGAACCCGTCGAGTATTCTCCATGGGCTCATCTCGTAGGATTTCGGCTGAATGCTGAGCCCAGTCGCATGGTCCGCATGAGGGAGGGGGGGGAGGCTTATTCTGCTCCGCCAGCTTACGCACCGTTCGATATCGTCGAGAATGGCCGCGATGCTCTAATTCTGTTCGATCGCGGCGAAGTCTACGAATTCACTCTCGACACCGGCGAGCGCGGCGCTGACGAAGCCAGCGCCGGCGACGGCGCGCTCCTTTCGCCCATGCCCGGCAAGATCGTCTCCGTCGCCGCGAAAGCCGGCGCGAAACTGAAGAAGGGCGATGCCATCCTTGTGCTCGAAGCCATGAAGATGGAGCACACGCTCACCGCCCCCTTCGACGGCAAGCTCGCCGAACTCAACGCCAAACCCGGCGCGCAGGTCAGCGAAGGCGTGCTGCTGGCGAAGTTGGAGAAGGACTAGCTTTGCGGAAGCGGAGCGCGGCGCTCTGCGCCGCATGCGCGGCAGGAGCCGCGCGTTCCAATCTGCAAACAGCGCGTATGCCGGCGGGGGCGCCGGCGGTCCAGAGTGGCGAGGGAGATGGAAGTAACGCGACATGCGCCGAGTATCGCACTGTCTCTTGCCTGTAGGATACGATTGCTGTGGAAAGCTAAGCGAACTCGGCTTCCGCTTGTTCGTGATGGCGCACGGCGTCGCCGAACACTTCGTTGACGCCGATATTGGTCATCTCCGGCACGCTTGCGTTCGACGGCACACTCGCCCCCGGGCAAAGGCGCGACGCCGCGCCGATAAACGCGTAGCTGCCGATCCGCACCGTCCGCACCAAGACGCGCGAGCGGCCGCCATCGGTTTTCTTGCGCACATGCGCCGCAAGTTCGACTTCGCGCGAGAACACAACCCGGTTGCCGATATCCATCAAGCTGCGATCGAGCACGTCCATGCGCACCGGCCATTCGACGCCATAGCCGACGCGCGAGCCCCACATGCGCAGCCACATCGAATAGAAGCCCGGAAACACCCGCAGCAGTGACTCAAGATAGGGCAGCGCGTCGTAGAAGGCCTGAATGTGATGTGTGGCCAGCCACGGCGAGAACACGCGCCCGTCGATCTGGTTGACGCCTTGCTTCAGCGGCGCCCAACGCAGCATCACGCGCTGTACGGTCGGCGGCAAAATATAGGTGACGAACAGAACGAGGATCGCGCTCCACAACGATGGCCATTGCGCGAACACGCCCAGCGCCGCCAACAACAACACCGTCATCAGCAGCGGGAAGTACGAGAACAGCCTGTCGGCCGCGGTCATCATGCGGCGTCGCTGTGAACAGCGCCGCAGAGAAGCGCGTAAAGTTCATCCGCACCGCGCGCGCCGCGCAGCGCCGTGCGTACCTCGGCGTGCTTGAGAAAACGCGCGATCCGTGACAGCGCCTTCAGGTGGTCGGCGCTGCGATCCGGCGGTGACAGCAGCATGAACACGAGATCGGCTGGGCGATTGTCCATCGCTTCAAAATCTTGCGGCGGGTCGAGGCGGGCGAACGCCGCGATAGGGCGTTTCAGCCCGGCCAGGGGGCCGTGCGGTGTAGCGACGCCTTCGCCAAGCCCGGTGCCGTTCAACCGCTCGCGGATCAGCACCGTGTCGAACGCGGCGCGCGCATCGATGCCGGCGCTCTTCGCGAGCGCTTCGGCCATGAGTTGCAGAGCTTGTCGGCGTGATGTCGCCAGCAAGCGCGGCAGTATTGCGTCTGGCGCAACCAAATCGCTTAGATCGTTCACCAACTCACCCTGTCTCTGCGCCGGGGCCGCAGCGCCAAGCAACTCAGGCGCCGTTCTTCAGGTTCCCGCGCCCTGGATCGATCCAGCCGACATTCCCGTCCGCCCGGCGATACACGACGTTCAGTTCGCCGTTGGCGGCGTTTCTGAACATCAACGCTGGCGATTCGGTTAAATCGAGCTGCATCACCGCCATGGACACCGTCATCGTCCGCACCGGTTTCGTGGATTCAGCGATCACCAAGGGCGCCGCCTCGCCATTTGCCGGCGTTTCCGCGCCGTCATCCTCTTCCTCTAACGGGGCGAGCACATAGGACGAAGCGTCCTCAGCCGGAAGGGGAGATTTGTTGTCCGCGTGATGATTTCGCAGGCGCCTTTTGTAGCGGCGCACACGTTTTTCGAGCTTGCCTAGCGCGTCATCGAAGGCACTGTGCGCGTCGCCGCCATGGCCTTCTGCTTGGAGGGAAATTCCAGAGGGCAGGTGGACCAAACAATCCACCGCAACACCAACGCCGCCGCCATTCTTGGCTACTGTGACAACAGCATCTGTCGCGCGGTTGAAATATTTGCCCACACCGCTCGCGAGCTCATTTTCGATGCGTGTTCGGAGCGCTTCGCCGACATCCATCTGCCGTCCGGCGACTTGTATGCGCATGAAGGAGCCTCCTTGGTTCAAACCACGGCGCTCTCGAGGCCGAGCCCGCCCCCGAAGGCGCCCCGATGCCATGCATTTAAGGTAGGCCTCGTATGTGTGGCGGTCAACGCACCGCAATGGCGAAAAGACTGCGGCTTTGCTTTATCTGACTTAACCACCATGTTGCCGCCGGGGGCCGCAATGAGCGCGGAACAGAGCGCAACAACAGCCACAGCCGAATCGCCGCCGCGCACGCAATGGTTCGACCTTGTGTCGATCATTGTGTGCACTCTGGCGTGGGGCACGACGTGGTTCGCGATCACGCTGCAACTCGGCGTCGTCGATCCGGTAGTCTCCATTACTTATCGCTTCGGGTTGGCGGCGGTGTTGCTGTTTGCGTGGGGTGCGTTGCGCGGCGAGCGCTTGGCGCTGAACCGCGCGCAACATCTGGCTGCGTTCGGCGTTGGGCTTTTTACGTTCGCGATCGATTATAGCTTCGTCTATTGGGCCGAAGAGCGGGTGACGTCCGCGGTGGTCGCGGTTGTCTTCGCTGCGATGGCGTTTGTGAACCTCGCTGTGTTTCGGGTGGCGTTCGGGCAGCGTGCGCCGCTACTGGCTTGGGCCGCGGCAGGGCTGGGCGTCATTGGCGTTGGGCTGCTTTCCTGGGAAGAAATCGTCACCTCAAACATGAGCCAGCGGGCGCTGACCGGCATCGGGCTGACGCTTGCGGGCGTGTTTTCGGCGGCGATCGGCAATGTCTATGCGCGGCGCGGCGAGTTGGCGGGCGCGGGCGTCATCGCCTCGACGGGATGGGCGATGGGCTACGGTGCTGTGCTGCTCGCCGCGTTTGCATTGGTGACCGGCAAAGCCTGGACGTTCGAGTTTACCGCGCCCTACATTCTCTCGCTGCTGCATCTTTCCGTCGTTGGGTCGGTGATCGCGTTTGCGCTCTATTACGGCCTCGCGCGGCGGCGTGGCTACGCGACCGCTTCCTACATTTCGGCGCTGACGCCGCCGCTCGCTATGTTCGTTTCGGCGCTGCTGGAAGGTAAGAGCTGGGGTTTGTTTGCCCTTGGCGGCGTTGTCCTTGTGTTGATGGGGCAGGTGCTCCTGTTGCGTTCAAAGCGCGCCGCTTAAGGCATCGCGCGAATAGCAGCGGCGACGCCCGGGCGCATCGGCGCGAACGCGGCATTTTGGCTGAGCGAGACGTTGGTTTGAATCACGTTCAAGAACATCATCAGATTGTGCTTGCGCGCAATGCCTTGCTCGGACTGCCACCAGCCTTCCCATGACGCGCCAAGCGGGCCGGGGCCGGAGATTTCCGCGAACCAAGCGGTCCATTCGGCTTCATCGAAGACGTTGCGGGTCGCCATGTAGAGGATGGGCGTCGCGAGGCGCTCGCTTTCGCCGGTGATGTAGGAATGGCCCGCTGGCGCGATCTGTGCGGCGATGGCGTCGCGGATGCGCGTGAGCTCTGGTTTGCCGACGGCGGGATTGAGCACCAGTTGCAGCATCAGATCGGCGGTGTGCGCGGTGGCGTGGCGATAGCCTTCGCCGGGCGTGAAGCCGCGATAATCGGTGATGCTGCGCATATAGGCGATCGCGGCGTCGATCAGTTGCGCGCGCTGCGCTTCGCTCATCCACGGCGCGACGCGATCGGTGCGGGCGACGTCCGCGAGCACGAGTGCGGCGAACGGGCGCTGAAAGCCTTGCGGGTCCGGCGCGGTAAGCTTGGCCTGGAGATTGGCGTTCAGCGCCGTCAGCGTATCGCGCGTCAGCAGATTGTTGCGCATGTAGTGCTGCAGGCCCTCGAAGGCGATGCCATCGCGAACGGCCGGGTCCGGATCGCCCAAGCACTCGGCGAGACCAAGTGCGACGGCGTTGCGTTCGGCCTCATCTGCTATGGTCCAGCTATTGGCTTTCAGCGCATCGAGGCGTGCGCGGTCGTAGCCGGCGGGCCGGCACGCCGCTGTTTGCGATTGCGCCACGGCAGGCGCTGTGGCGCAGGCGGCGAGCAGGAAGAGGGCGGAGCATAGACCGAGTGTTTTCATGCGACGAACTGACCAAGAGCGCGGGTGAACCGCAAAGCGCATGCGACGAGTGGCGCGCGCCGCAGGATGGACGCCGCCTTGGTGGTGGCTTTCGCATAAGCGAAAGCGGGAGCAGGGCGCGTGGGGACGCGCTGGGTAGTGCCTAGGTGCGATGCTTCACGCACCGCCGCGTGTCGCCACGCGCCCTTTGCGATCGTTGTGCACCGGGCCGTCACGGGGAGGTTTTTCACTCTCCTGGATCGGTCCCCGATGGCGTGGAGGCTTCTGCCTTGAAGCCCCGTATCCTCCCGCGGTTCGCGCCTTGCGCTGCTCTCCCGCGGGCTTCGGTGTGCTCTGTCGCCTTCATTGCTGAAGGAATTGCCGCGCCGGTTTGAGGGCGCCCCCTCGCACTTCGCACAGCTGCTCCCGGGTAGCCGGGCGCATTACGGACAGCACTTACACGCTCAATCGCGCCCCTCGCGCTCGCTTGGCTCGGCTAGCCGGTGAGCCTCCCGTGCGAGGGATGGGTGCATGATACGGGTGGCGGGAAGGTGTTGGATAGATTTTGCGCGGGGCGTTGATTTTGCTGGGTGAGAGCGGGGTTTTGTGAGGGATAGATTCTGCTTTTGGCCCGGAGCAGACATCACAAACATGGCCCGCTGGACGTGCTAAAGTGATGTTCGATGCAGGACTTCTTCGGAATAGTCGGCGAATACGACAACGAGCCGCCACCGCTTGACCCGCGCGAATTGAAGCGCTGGACCCAAGCTTATAAACCGCGCCCTCAGTATCTCACCGCCTTCGAAACGGTGAGAGTGGAGGAAGTGCAGGACGAACTACTGAAAACGGTCGGGCGACCGTTCGTGCACATTTTCTTTCGCCCGAAATTCGTCGTTCCAGAACTGCCGTTGCGAGCGAACACAACCTTCTACGCCAGCACTTGGGCATCGCACGGATATTCCTTTGTTGATCTTTTTCCAATTCCGGGCGGCGAGCATCATGGCTTTCCCGATGAAGATGTGGGGAAGCAGGGATGGCGTCCTCAGATGGACGGGACGCTTTATGCTTCGCTGGAGGACGCTCGTGCTGATCGCGAAAAGCGATATCGAGGGTTTCCCGTCGTTGAGCGACTTGGATAAACCCGAATGTCCGTTGTCGGCGAAGAGCAGACTCAAGCAGCGCTACTTTGAAAACTGGCGTCTGCTCTGCTAGGCGGCCCCATGCCAGTTGATAACGCACATTTCTGGGATCGCGCCGCGCGCAAGTACGCCAAGAGTCCGATTGAGGATATGGAGGGCTATGAGCGTACGCTCGATCATGCGCGCCGCCTTCTGAAAAATACGGATGTCGCAATCGAGCTTGGCTGCGGGACGGGCACGACGGCGCTGAAGCTCGCGCCTTCGGTCGCGCGCCTCGTCGCTACCGATATTTCAGCGGAAATGATCGCCATTGCCCGCGAGAAGGCGGCGGCCGAGAATTGCGCCAACGTCGAATTCGTTGTCGCAACGCCAAATGACGCACCGTATCCCGACGCGGGCTTTGACGCCGCCATGGCCTTCAACCTGCTGCACTTGATCGAGGATCGCGCTGCGGCGCTGCGCGGCGTGCATCGCTTGTTGAAGCCAGGCGGGCTTTTCATTTCGAAGACGCCGGTGCTGAGCGAGATGGGCTTTGCCATCCGGCTTCTCGTGCCGGTTATGCAGGCTTTCGGCAAAGCGCCTTATGTCGGCTTCTTCTCCGCCGAAGCTTTGGAACGCGAGATAAGCGAAGCCGGATTCGAGATCATCGAACGCGCGCGGCATGGCTCTGGAAAGAAGGATATGCGGACATACCTCGTGGCGCGAAAGATTTAAGCGCGCGCCAGCGCCCAGCGGATGCGGTTCGGCGGGGCGAGGCCGTGGCCCATCGGGTCGGCTTCGCCGGAGAGCGTGATTTGGTGGCTTTCACGCGGGATTTCGCCGCCCCAATAGATCGAAGGTTCTATGGCGATGGCCGGCGCGTCAGTGCGAAGGCGCCAGCGCTGACCGCCGGGTGTTTCGAGCAGCGCCGTCTGATGCTCGGAAATGCGTACGCGCACGTTCGGGTGCAGATGGAAGCGGACGACGTAGGGAATATCGTTCTTCGGATTGGGCGATTTAAGTTTCATAGGCCGGATCAGTTCATCGATGCCGCGCAGGTTTTTGCCTTCGTGATCGACGAAAATGTAGCGCCGGTGCCAGAGCCCGTACTTTTCCTTGTAGCCATCGTGGCGGCCCTGGACGGTGATGCCGCTTTCGTCCGAGGAGCGGCGCACTTCGTCGAGCTGCGGGCCGCTGAGGCGCGAGCCGCCGCGGCGCTCGTCGAGATTTGCCGAGAGCGCATCGGCTAGCACGAGTGTTGAGTGCGCGTTGGTGGCGCGCGCGGCCATGCGCGCGGCGGGCGAGAGCTCGCGCGTGGCGCCGATATTGACGATCAGGCGCTCCGTCTCGCTCGATAGCTCAAAAGCCAGCGCGCTCGCGTGTGCGCGTTCGGCGTAGTTGAGCGGTGGCGCGCCGCCGACATCGAGCAATGCTCGCATTGGGCCGACTTCTAGACGCTGGAAGCCGGTGTGGTTTGCGAATTGAAACGGGCGAACCTCGCCGCCGACGCGCGCGAGCGTTGCGTCGATGGTGGCGGCGGAGGCTTCGGACCCGCCCTGAAAGCAGCCCAGGCCGCCATCCCCGAGCCGCAGCATGCGCAGCATGTTGGCGAGCTTCGGCAGCGTGTCGGTGATGATTGGCGGCGGGTCATCGAGGGCATCGCGCGCGGTGACGAGGTCGCACAACGCTTCCGCCAGCGCTTCGGGTGAGCGGGAGAGGTGGCCGCCGTCGGGATAAAATTGCTTGGCGCAGGCTTCGATGAGCATTTCCTCGCCTTGCTCGGCGAAGCGCTCTCCTTCCGGAAAATCGGCTGCGCCCGCGAGCACCAGCGCCGCGCCTGCCTTGATCGATCCGAGATGGCGCTCGCTCAACTCGCTTTGCGCCATCATCAGCAAACGCGCTTGCCGCGCCGCTGAACGCAACAACGAGGCGCGTTGCTCCGGTGCGCCTTGCTCGAATGCGGGGCGTCCCCAGCAGAGCCAGGCGAAGAGACGCTCCGCCGTGATCTCGGGATCCCAGGCAAGGTCGTCCCACTCGCCGTGCTCTTTCACCCACGCATCGATCAGTTGCGCGATGAACGAATGTGCAGAGGGCCCGACAGCGGCCAGGTCAACAAGCCACGAGAACGAATGCAGCCGCGCGGTGAAGTGGCGCGAAGGGTGCGCCGGCAACCACGGAAAGAGGTGATCGCCGTGCAATCGTTCGGCGCCGATGCGCCAGATGCCTCGGCCAATTTCGCGGCCGCGTTCTGTGTTGCCGACGCGTGGATCATTTCCCCAACGACCGATGCGGTCGGGCGCGGCGTCGCCGAGACGCATGCGATGAAATGGATTCGCGCGCCAGTGATCGTTCGCCGCGACCGGCTTCGCGTGCCGGTTGGTGGGGGAGACCGGCGCGTTCATTCAGCTCACGCGGCGGCTCTGAGTTTTGCGATATTATCCGCGTACGCCGTGGGATCGCCGCCATAGATTGCGGTGCCGGCCACAAGCGCCGTCGCGCCAGCCGCAATGACGCGCGCGGCGTTCTTCGCGTTCACGCCGCCATCGACTTCCAGGATAATGTCGCGCCCCGATGCATCGATCTTCTTCCGCAGCTTTTCGATCTTCGGCAGCGCCGTCTCGATGAAGCTCTGCCCGCCAAAGCCTGGATTGACGCTCATCACCAAAACGAGGTCGATCAGATCGATCACCGGATCGATCGCTTCCGCCGGCGTGCCGGGATTAAGCGAGACGCCGGCCTTGGCGCCCGTCGCGCGGATGGCTTGCAGCGTGCGGTGAAGGTGTGGTCCCGCTTCGGGATGAACGGTGATGATGTCGGCGCCGGCATCGCGGAACGCCTGGATGTACGGATCGACCGGCGCGATCATGAGATGGACGTCAAACGGCAGCTTCGAGTGCGGCCGGATCGATTTCACCACGCCAGGGCCGATCGAGATATTCGGCACGAAGTGGCCGTCCATGACATCGACATGGATCATGTCTGCGCCGGCTTCCTCAGCCGCGCGCACTTCCTCGCCCAGCTTGGAAAAATCCGCCGCCAATATCGAAGGTGAAATGAGCGTCCGCGCCATGATTTGTCGTACCCCGCGCGGGGGAGTGGGCGCAAGGCGAGGTGGTTCCCCGTGCGTTAGCTGCGCAGCAAACGGGCGGCGTAGAAGCCGTCGAGGCCGCCGATCTCGGGCCAGTGGCCGGGATGGGTTCGCATATCGCCATCGGCGGTGATGAACTCGGCTGGGATTTCATCCTTCAGCGGCGCGCGCCGCCAACCTTGCCGCAGAACTTCAGCAACGACGCCGGGACCTTCCTCGGGCTCAAGCGAGCACACCGCATACACCAGCGGCGCGCCGGGTTTCAGCAGCTTGGCCGTGGCTTCAATGAGCTGTGCTTGTAGATCGGCAAGCGCGCGAACGTCCGTTGGCCGCCGCAGCCATGCGACGTCCGGATGACGACGGAGTGTTCCGGTCGACGTGCACGGCGCGTCGAGCAGCACTGCGTCGAATGGCTCGGCGCTGAATTCCAAGGCGTCGGCGCAGATCACTTCCGCCTTTAGCTTTGTTCGCGCGAGGTTTTCCTTGAGCCGCTTCAATCGCGCTTCGGATTTGTCGACGGCGGTGACTCGCGCGCCGGCCGCTGCGAGCTGCAGCGTCTTCCCCCCGGGCGCGGCGCAGAGATCAAGCACGCGTTTGCCGCGCACGTCGCCGAGTAGTTTTGCCGGCAACGCAGCCGCTGCGTCCTGCACCCACCAGGCGCCGTCATTGAAGCCGGGCAGGCTATCGATGGGCGGGTGCTCGCCAAGCCTCACGCTGCCTGTCGGCGTCGCCACGCCAAAGAGCCGTTCGGCCCAACCCTCTGCATCCTGCTTCACGCTGAGATCGAGGGGTGGTTCGTTCAGCAGCGCTTCGGCAATCTGCGCCGCCGCTTCGCCGTAGGTCGCGCGCCAGCGCGTGTAGAGCCATTGCGGCAGGTCCGCGCCAGGCGGCAGATCGTCGAGGATCGCCTGA
The DNA here is from genome assembly GCA_050184605.1 of Hyphomonadaceae bacterium. GTDB lineage: Bacteria > Pseudomonadota > Alphaproteobacteria > Caulobacterales > Aquidulcibacteraceae > Vitreimonas. Next base: position 356,596 of record JBFXAE010000002.1, read on the forward strand.
CCGTTGCTCGCCACCTTGCGCAGCACCGCGTTCATCAGCTTCGCGAACCCGCGTGCTTCGCGCATGTGGTTGGCGGTCTCGACCGTTTCGCCCACCGCGGCGTGGGCCGGCGTGCCGAGCACCAGTAATTGCGCGGCGCCGAGGTGCAGCAGTGCGCGTGCGTGCGCCGCGTCGTCGGGCAGGGGGCGTGCGAGGAATTCCGAAAGCACGGCGTTGATGCCGCCGAGACGGCGCAGACCCGCTGTTGTCAGCGCGCGCGCGAAGGCGCGGTCGCGGCCTTCGAGTGCGTTGAAGCTCGGGGTTTCCGCGAGCGCATCTTCCAGCGCGCGGCCACGCTCCATCACGGCGACAAGCAGATCGGTGGCGGCGCGGCGGGCGGTCAAGGTGAGGCGGATGTATCGGACGTGTACTCCACGTCAACGCGCGCGCGGCGGAAACTGGCGAGCCGGATCGTCGCGCCACCGGCGGAAAGCGGCGTCGAGATGCGCACCGGCGGCGCGAATGTCGTGTCCGGCATCAGCGCGAACCAGATTTCGCCTTCCGGAACACGCCGCCGCCCTGCGTCACGTTGGTTGAAGCCGCTGACCGCGATGTAGGCCAGATCGCACTTCAGCACCTCGCCTTCGTAACCGCCGCCTTCGAAATCATCGACGTCGCCGCCGTTGAGTTGCAGCAGGTAATGAAAGCGGCCGTCGAAGGTTGGATAGGTCCCTTCGCAGCGGTGGGAGCGGCCTACGTCTATGGCCATGGCGACGACATTCGAGAGCGGGTCCCGCGAAATCCGGCGCTGCTCCTCGGTCGCGGCCGGATCGCCCCAGGTCCGGTAGATCGGCTCGATCTCCGACGTGATGGAGCCGTCGATGTCCGCGCTCATGCTGATGACGCGGCGCTTGCGGCTATAGTGGTGATCCAAATGGTAGCGTTGCCACCGCACCGTGCCGTTATTTATCAGTCCTGATGAGTTGGCCTGAATGTTTGTGCGCTCGAACAAGTTCAGGATGCCGCGCGATTGCAGCGAAGCGGAGATGTCGTAGCTATCCTCGGAGACGTCTGCATCGACGGTGACGCCGCCAACAGGCACAAAGCCTAAGCCCAGGCCATCATAGGTCAGCGCAAAGCGATCCGCCGCCGCGGGCGTCGCGAACAGAAATGCGAATGCGGCGAAGGCAAATGACAGGCGCATCGGCGGAAAGTGTTAGAGCCGCGTCAGGCCGCGGCAAGCCTCAATCGCCGTAACAACGGCGCTTGCGCAGCAAAAAAGGGGAGCCCTGCGGCTCCCCTTTCGCTTGGCGTCTGTCTGGCTGCGTTAAAGCGGACGGACGTTGATTTCCATGTTATCGAGTGGCAGCTCCACCAGCGTGCCGACGCGGCCTGACACCACATCGTCGAAGCCCGCAGCGCGCGCTTCCGAGAGCTGCACTTGCGCTTCGACCTGGTTGTTCGCGCCGGTGAGCACGACGAGGCCGGCGTTCGAGCCGCGCGCTTGCGCCGCCACTTCCGCCGCTGTCATGCTGGCTTGCTGACGGATATGCGAGAGCGCTTGGCTCTGCGCGCCCTGCAGCACTACGTCGGCGTTCAAGGCCGCTTCCGCGCCAATCATGCGCCCATCGCCGCCGACGACGATCGAACGGCCGCGATAATCGAAGCGATAGCCGACGCGGCCTGTGAATGCGTCTTCTTGTGTCGTGAAGGCGGAGACCGTGAGGCCGTCGCCTTCGAACACGATGACCGAGCGGCCGGGCTCCGGCGAGGGGCCCCAGGCCTGTAAGCCGCGCGAGGCGCCGTCCATGCCGGCGGCTTGGTTCAAGCCATCGACCATGCGCTGCGTGTCGGCCGGGCCGTACACCGGCAACAGCGCATCGTCGCGCCCGCGCGTGGCGTGGCCGTACATTTCGCTAAGATCGGACATTTGCTGGAGACCAGAGCTGGTCAGCAGCACCGCTTGCAGGCGGGCCATCGGCACGCCGCGCTGAATGAGCGATTCTGCTGCTCCCGAGCCGGCATCAACGATGAAGAGCCGGCCGCCTGCGACAACCGCGAGGCAGGGCTGCTGCGCGCCGTTCTCGCTGCCGCCACAGACGACGGCGCGAAGCGCGGTTGAATCGAAGAGATCTTCGTTGGCGGCGGTTTGCTGCTCCGCGTACGCGGCGTAAGCGCGTGCGATAGCTTCTTGGCCTTCGGGCGTTTGCGAGCCCAACACCCATCCGCCCCAGAACAGGCCTGACAGCGTCACGAAGACGACGGACGATTTGCCGATGGCGTTCATGGTACCGACCCCGAATCCTGAAACACGCCATTCGGCGCGTTGACGTTTAACCCCACTCCAGCGTTGCTACCCGTGCTTATGATTCCCGCAAAGTCGGTTAACGCGAGGTTTCCACAGATGCGCGCCGTATGCTGGCCGAAACGGAAAAGCGGGCCTAAATCAGCGCATTGGTTAACGTTCTCGCTGCGGTCTGATTGCCCAAATGGTTAACGGCGCAAAGCGCGTTCTGGTGTTCGATTCGGGCGTCGGCGGGCTCTCGGTGCTGGATGCCATCGCCGCGTCCGGGCACGCGTTCGAGCTGGACTACGCCGCCGACAATTCCTGGCTCCCGTACGGTCTGAAAACCGACGAGCAGTTGCGCGCCCGTGTCCCAGCCTTGCTCTCGCGGCTGGTGGCGCAGTGGGAGCCGGAGGCCGTTGTCGTAGCCTGCAACACGGCGTCGACGATTGCGCTGGAGCCGGTTCGCGCGGCGTTGAGCATTCCGGTTGTCGGCGTTGTGCCGCCAATAAAGCCGGCCGCGGCGCTCACGCGCACAGGCGTTATCGGCCTCTTGGCGACCCCGGCCACCGTTCAGCGTCCTTACACGAACGACCTCATCGCCCAATTCGCGGCTGGAAAGCGCGTGATCCGCTTTGGCTCCGCCGGACTGGTTGAAGCCGCGGAGCGGAAGCTGGGCGGCGAGGCTGTTGACAAATCTGCAATCACAGATGCAATGGAAGGTCTCTTTGGCGCCCCTGGCGGCGCCGAGATCGATGTTGTCGCGCTCGCCTGCACGCACTTCCCACTGCTGGCGGCGGACCTGGCGGTTGCTGCGCCGCGTCCATGCGTGTGGATGGATTCCGGCGAAGCGATCGCGCGCCGGCTCGCACATGTCTTGGTTGCTGAAGAGGGGCCGGTGCGCGTTAGGCGTGCAGGGTTCACAAGCGCAGATAGCGCGCGCGCACCTTTGCGTGCATTCGAGGCGAGAGGCTTCTCGGATTTTTCGCGGATCGGCGAAGCGCCGAACTTTGAAGTTGCGGGACTATCGCGCTAGCCCGCCGTGCTTTTTGGGAAACGCTCGACGCGCACAGGCTGAGTTATTCCAGCACGTGCATTGCGCGCATGCGCCGCCCGCGTACGTTCCTGTCCAAGAATAAATCTGGCGGGGAGACATAAATGGCCGGCGCTTTCGGCGACACGCCCCTCGGGCTGACCTCCACAATCCTAAATCTGGGCGCGGTGCTCACGCGCAAGCAGCTCAAAGTTCCGCGCTACCAGCGTCCCTACACTTGGACCGACCGCGAAGTCCGTGAGCTCATCCAGGATCTGTGGCGCGCCTACAAGCGCGGCGCGACGTTCTATTTCATTGGCCAGATCGTCCTCGTGAAAAATCATGGCAAGCTTGAAGTCTCCGACGGACAACAACGTCTCGCGACGCTGACGATGATGCTTGCTTATGTGCGCGATCGAATTCCTGGCCGCTCGAAGCAATATCAAACCCTGATCATGGACGGAAACACGCCGCGTTTGCTGCTGCGTGAGGAAGATCAGAATTTCTATCTCGGCTACGTGCAAGAGCCGGGACATATGCAAGAGCTCGCGCGTCACGCCGAGATTGGCGTCGACTCCAAGGATCTGATTGCCGGCGCCTCTCGCACGATCGAGTCTGAGCTCAGCAAGATCACGGAAGATCGCGAGCTGGATGCGTTCATGTCGTACGTCGTGCGCGCCTGTACGCTGAACGTTGTCGATGCTGATGAGCGCGGCTGCGCGCAAACCGTGTTCAACACGCTAAATAAACGCGGTTCGCCGCTTTCGGGCGCGGACATAATCAAGAGCGACTTGCTGGAGAATTCCGGCCTCTCAAATACCGAGGCGGATGCGGCCGCGCGTAAGTGGGAGCAAACTGAAGATTTGTTCGAGCGTGAGAACTTCGCGCGTTTGCTTTACATGATGCCGTTCCTGCTAACGGGCGAACCGTTGCTTTCGCCTGGAGACTTGGCCTCATTCCGCACCGCAGTCGAGCGGGCGGGCGGCGTGCGTGTTTTCCTGTTCGAGCAGCTGCCGCGCTACGCGCACGCGTTGCGCGCCATTTTCGCAGGCTCCATCGATGTCGGCCCAGCCAGCGCCGAAGTGAACCGCCGCGTCGCGCTCATGAAAGAAGTGGAGCAGTGGGATTGGGCGCCGTGCGCCATCGCGTTCCTGGCGGAGCACGCTTCCGAACATGAGCGCGCGCGCCGTTTCTTCCAGGCGCTCGATCGTTTCACTTTTGCGTGCGAACTCTCGGTCGTCGAGAACCGCGATCGCGAAGCGCGGTACGCCAACATCATAAAATATGTCAGCGACGACAAGGTGCTCTATGCCGGTGAAGGCAAGCAGCGCGCACTGCTGCTCACCGACGCCGAGCAGATGAAGTTCTTTCACACGCTTAACCGTTCGCGGAAGCGCGACCGTCAGCGCCGCTTGCTGCTGATGCGCTTGGAGGCGGCGATGCCGGGTGGGCGCATCGTGCGGATGACGGACGACGCGACGGTTGAGCACGTGCTGCCGAAGAACGGCGGCCCTTGGTGGAACGAGCGTTTTCCCGATCCCGCGCTGCGCGGCGAACTGGCCAATCTGCTCGGCAACCTCACGCTGCTTACCTACAACCAGAACGCCTCCGCCGACGTGAAGCCCTATCCGGAGAAGCGCAAGATTTATTTCGACACCAACGCGCCGATCCTGGCCCTTACCAAGGACATCGCGCCGATTGCGGAATGGACCCTTCAGGCCATCGAGGAGCGTCACGAGCGGCTGGTGCGGATTCTCAGCGAAGATTGGGGGCTGGTGCGGGGCGGTTAACGCCTCGCTAACCAAAGCGGCCCGATTTCTTAACCTCGCGTTTATCCCTGGGGCGAGGGCAAGGAAGTCATGTCGCTATTGTATGCGGTCGTTTTCGCGAGCCGCTGCCGGTCAAACCATCACCGCTTGGCGGTCGATGCGCTGCGACACCTGCAGAGCCCGGACGCCGAGCGCTGGCGCAACCTGCTGCTGCACCATCACGCCGACTACCTCGCTGGCGCAAAGGCGCCGGATGAGCAGTTCAAGGATTTCAAGAACCACGTCCTGCACGTGCGCGAAAAGGAGTGGGGCGGGGCGATCGAGAGCTGCGAAGAATGGTACCGCCGCACGGTGCGCGCGCTGGCGGCGAAGAATTGGAAGCTGGCGGCATGGTCGGCCGGTGTGATGAGCCATTATTACGTCGATCCGATTCAGCCGTTCCACACCCACCAAACAGAAGAAGAGAATGTCATTCACCGCGCCGTCGAGTGGAGCTTCTCGAAGTCCTACGCCACCTTCCAACGGATTCTCGAGAACGACATGGGCGGCTATCCGAAGATGGATGCGCCCGGCGGCGAGAGTTGGCTGGCGGAAATGGTGCGCGCAGGGGCGCGCGAGTCCAACCAGCACTACGAAACAGTCATCGATCACTATGACTTCGCTAAGGGCGTGAAGGACCCGCCGGCCGGGCTCGATCAGGAACTGAAGGACACGATTGCAAAGCTTGTCGGCCACGCGGCCGTCGGTCTTGCGCGTATCCTCGATCGCGCGTTCGAGGAAGCTGCGGTTCGGCCGCCGAAAGTGAGCGGCGACTTGCAGGCCTTCTTCCTGGCGCTCGAAATCCCAATCCAGACTGTATTGAAGGCGTTGGACGACGCCGCCTCGCGCCGCGAGGTGCAGGCGCAGTTCGAAGAGTTCCAACGCACCGGAAAAGTTCGGGCGACGCTGGGCGAAGACGACAAGCTTGTCCGCGAATTGCACGCCGCCGAGGTGCTGAAGACGCCGCTTTCTTCGCTGGACGCTAAGTGGCCTCGCGAGATCGGTGGGAAGGCGGGCGAGGGCGCGCCCCCGCGCAACTCAAAGACAAAGGCGCCAGCGCTGCCTCGCGCCAAGCCAGTGCGCACCATCGAACTGGAGACGAAGTCCGAACCGCAACCGATCGCGCTGCCGGCGCCCACGAAGCAGCAGATGCCGCGTGAGCTACCGGAAGGCGCGCCGCTGGCGAAGCGCGAGAAGACGTTGCCGAAGTTCACGCTCAACGAAGGTGCGCCGGTTGTGCAGGCGCCGTCGATTGGCCCGAAGACCGCAAAGCGTCTCGAAGCTGTTGGCGTGAAGACGATCGCCGATCTGCTGGCGATGAATGCAGAAGAGGGCGAGCAGCAGATCGATGCGCGTCACATCTCAGCCAAGGTGATCCGCGATTGGCAAGCGCAAGCGCTACTTGCATGCACCGTCCCCGGCTTGAGGTCACGCGAAGCGCAGGCCCTGGTTGCGTGCGGAATCCAGGATGCGCAGGACTTGGCGGAGAGCGACGCCGTGCAATTGTGCGAAGGCGTCGCGCAATGGGGCTTGTCGGATGAAGGTCAGCGCGCCTGGGGCACAGCGCCAGCGCCGACGGCCGATGACGTCGCCACCTGGATCGAGCGCGCCAAGCGCGCAATCCAGGAAGGCAAAGCGACAGCCGCCGCTTAAATCTTCAGCATCGTCAGCACGATCGCGGCGATCAGAACCGGCGCGATAAAGGCAGTCAGTCCGGACGCCACGATGCGCGCGGTCTTCAGCACGCGATGGCCTTTGATCGGCTTATCGTCGCGCGGCGCGAGCGCGAACTTGCACATGAACGCGAAGGCGCCGCCTACTGCGGCCACCGAAGCGCCAGCGATCGCGCCCGCCATAAGCGCGGCGATCGCCGAAGCGAACGCGATCAGGCCCAAAATCCCGTGCCCGGAATTCATGACATGCTTTACGAGGCGCTCGGCGCGGCCTGCGTCGAATTGCTTGAACGCCACCGGCGCCAGCACGAACGAGAAGAGCGCGATCCAGCCGAGCGAAGCGCCAGCAAGAACGATAGCGGTTGCCTGTGCGATAGGTTCCATACCCGTGTTGCTAGCATGAGTCGGCCCTGCGACCTTTCTTCACGCGCCGTAACGAGATTCCCTTTGCGAACACTCGTTAACTGGTTCATCCGCATAATTTGCATTGTCGCTGAAGCGAAACGACGGGTGTGGTCATGTCGGGCAATTCTTTGCGGTGGGCGGCCAAGCTCGCGTACCTGGAATTGCTTCGCCGCGTTCCCGATCGCCTTGCAGTGAGTTTCGACTATTTCCGCGTCTTCGGCCGTTTCCCCAATTTGGCGAATCCGCAGCTGTTCTCGGAAAAGATGCAGCACTTCAAATTGGACGCACATGACGCGCGCGCGCCTGAGCTCGTGGATAAGGTTGAGGTCAAGAAATACGTTTCTAAGGCGCTCGGTGATCGCTGGCTGATCCCGACCTTGTGGCACGGCGAAGAGGTCACCGAAGAGGTCCTACGCGAAGTGCCAAAGCCTGCGGTGATGAAGGCCAATCACTCAAGCGCGCAGATCATTTTTCTCAAAGACCATTCCAACCTGCGTGAAGCGGCGCGCACAGCGAACGGCTGGCGTGACTATGATCACCACATGGTCCATCGCGAGTGGGCGTACGGCAACGTCAAACGCCAAATCCTGATCGAGCCGTTCATCGGCGACCAGGAATCGCCCGACGATTACAAGTTCTGGGTGGTCGATGGCGATGTGCGCTTCATTCAGGTCGATCATGCGCGCTTCCGCAAGCACACGCGCCAGTTCTACACGGACCAATGGAAGCGCCTTGATCTCAAGATGAACTATCCGGCGGCGCCGGAGTTGGCGCCCAAGCCGCCGCATCTCGACGAAATGCTTGATGCCGCGAAGACGCTCGCCAGGGGGTTCCGCTTCTTGCGCGTAGATCTCTACGACACGGCCAAGGGACCGCTCTTCGGCGAGCTCACCTTCACGCCCGAAGCCGGGCTCTGCCGCTTTGAGCCCGCCGATTTCGATCGAGAGCTGGGGGAGAGTTGGTCATACCCGGCGCGGCCAAGCGAGGCCGAGCAACTCAAACCGCTTTCCGACGCCTTCAAGCTACGAGACCGGAAGACGTGATCGCGCCGCTTGTCGTCTATGTGCTGTGCCTGCTGACGTGCGCCGTCTGCACGTTCTTGATGGCGCGGGCCTACAAGCGTTCCGGCGCGCGGCTGTTGTTCTGGTGCGCTCTCTGCTTCTTCTTTCTCACCATCCAGAATGGGCTCATCGTCATCGATGTGATTCCATCGCCGGAGACGGATCTGTTGGTCTATCGCCAGATAGCCGCGTTCGCGGCGGTGGCCGTGCTGCTTCACGGTTTCCTTTGGGAGATCAAGTGAGTGTTTCCGCACTCTGAATACTTCGCCGGCATGATCACGATGGGCTATTTCGTGGCCTCGGCGTTTTTCTTCCGCTTCTGGATACGCAGCTCCGACAATCTGTTCTTGGCGTTCTCGGTGGCGTTCCTGTTGATCGCGATCAGCTCGGCGCTGACCGTCCTGCTGTCGCTCCCCTATGAGGAGCGCTCCTGGCTTTACCTGATCAGGCTCGCCGCCTTTGTCCTTCTCATCGTGGCCATTCTCGGTAAGAACGTGCGCAAGTAGCTGGCCCTTAGCTGCATCGCAGCATCGCTTCCCAGATGACGCCCGCCGCGCCGCCTGCTAGCGGTAGCGCCACAAGAACAAGGGACCGCTCGAATGACGTATGCGGCAATTACAGGCTGGGGCAAATGCATGCCGCCGGCCACGCTGACGAACGCTGACCTCTCCACCTTTCTCGATACGAATGACGAATGGATCGTCTCGCGCACCGGCATGAGGGAGCGCCGCGTGAGCCACGTCACCGCCAGCGAGATGGCGGTGGTCGCGGCCAAACGCGCGCTCGCCTGCGCGGGCCTCGATGCGAAGGACGTTGACCTCATCGTCTACGGCAGCTGCAGCAATGATGAGCAGGTGCCCAACTCCGCCTCCGGCGTGCAGGCCGCGATCGGCGCCACGAAGGCGGCCTCGATGGATCTCAACACCGCCTGCACCAGCTTCCTCTACTCGCTCTCGACCGCCACCGCGATGATCCGCACCGGCGTCGTGAAGAACGCGATCGTCATCGGCGTCGAGTGGATTTCGCCGTTCATGGATTGGGAGAACCGCAACGTCGCCGTCCTGTTCGGCGATGGCTGTGCGGCCGTCGTCGTGCAAGCGACCGATAAGCCGGAAGGTGTTCTTGGCGAACAACTCGGCTGTATCGCCGATGCCCGTCAAACCCTGCGCGTGCGCGGCATGGGAACGGCTTACGTCAACCACGGCATAACCTATGGCGACACCGATTGGGATTTCGACGGCCCGGAAATCTTCAAGCGCGCCGTCGGCGGCATGGTGCAAGCGAGCCAGGCCGTCATGGCCAAATGCGGCGTCACCGCTGACGACATCGATCTCGTCGTTCCGCATCAAGCCAATCTGCGCATCATCGATGCGGTCGTTTCACGCAGCGGCGTATCGTCCGACAAGGTGATGCTCACCGTTGAGCGCTACGGCAACATGAGCGCCGCGACCGTGCCTGTTGCCTTGGCGGAGGCGCTGGAAGAGGGGCGTGTGAAGCCCGGCGCGCTCATCCTGATGCCGGCCTTCGGCGCCGGTCTCACAGTTTGCGCGCACCTCGTCCGCTGGGGCGACCGGGTGACGCCGCTCGGCCAAAGCGACGCGGACCTGCCGCCAAACAAAAAGTCCGCGCTTGAACTCATCAACGGCATCCGCAGCGGCAAGATGAACGCCAAAGAACGCAGCGGCGACGGCCTCCGGAATCTGAAGTTCATCGAAGAGCTGTAGCTCCGCTGCCGAGACGCGCTCCTAGTCCCTGAGCTTCGCCATCATCACGGTGTCGCGGATGCCGAGATGCGTCTTCCAGTTGCCGCGCAGCAGGCCCTCGCGCTGAAAGCCGCCGCGCAGGAAGAGCGAGATCGAGGCGTTGTTGTCCGGATCGATGTCGGCGGCGATGCGGTGTAGGTCGAGAGGGCCGAAGCCGTAATCGACGACGAGGCTTAGGGCCTTCGAGGCAAGCCCGCGCCCCGTCGCGGCCGGGACCATGATGATTCCGATCTCGCCAACGCCTTGGCGTTGCACAAAGAGCGCGATGCGCCCAAGCGCCTCGCCGCCATCCTCGGTGATCGCCCAGACGTGCGCGCCACTCATAGCCAGCGTGTCGGCGATATAGGCGCGTGTTTGCTCCACGTCACGATGAGCGGGGCCCGACCAGTAATGGTGGCTGCGTTGGTCGCCGTGCGCGGCGAACAACGCTTCCGCATCACTGAGTTGGAGCGGGCGCAACACCGCGCCCGGCGTCTCAAGCGTTGGAAGCGTCATGCCGGCCTTCAGTACAGCGCGCAGTTGATGATGTTCTGAGCGCGCATCGGGCCAGGCAAATGTCCCATTGGCGATCCGGGCAGCATCGAAAGCTCATATTGAAACGCCATCAGCTGCTGAGGATTGTTCAGAATGCCGTACTGGCGAAGCTGGCGGACGGAGAAGCAGTCGGCGTTGGTTTCAGTGTTCATGGGTGGTGGCAGGCCGTGGTGCGCGCACTCATGCCCGAACCACCATTGTTGCACGATGGGCGAAAAGCGCCCGAGGACGTAGGGGTTTAGTTCGATGGCCGGCGCGCCGTAATAGTTGCGGTGCGCAACGCCAACGTCCTGCACGTTCGGGTTGACGATAATCATCACCGGCTCGCCGGCGAACGACGAACAAGACATCGGCAATCCGCCGACATTGATTTGGTAGACCTGCGCCGTTGCGTGTGCCGGCCAGAGCAGCATGGCGACGCCTGCGAGCATGCAAAACGTTCGACGCAAGAGCATGTGTGCCTCCATCAACGCCCCAAGCGGCGCACACTACCGTCATTAATCCGGATAATGTCAACGGACCAGTTCACGGTGTGCGGCGGAAGCAATTGCTGCCGGGGCTTCGCAGTTACTGAGCGGCTTCCGCCTTCAGCCGCTCACTTGCGCGCTGTTTCACGCTTTCGGAGCGCAGCTGTCCGCAGGCGGCGAGGATATCGCGGCCGCGCGGCGTGCGGATCGGTGAGGAATAGCCGGCGCGGTTCAGCACTTCGGCGAAGGCTTCGATCGTCGCCCAGTCCGAGCACTCATAGTTCGTGCCCGGCCATGGATTGAAAGGGATCAGATTGATTTTCGCCGGAATGCCGGCGAGCAACTTCACCAGCGCCTTCGCCTCTGGCAGCGAGTCGTTGACGCCCTTCAGCATCACGTACTCGAACGTCACCCGCTTGGCGTTGCCGAGCGAAGGGTAGGAGCGGATCGCGGCGAACAATTCTTCGAGCGGATACTTCTTGTTGAGCGGCACCAGCTGGTTGCGCAACTCATTGTTGGTGGCGTGCAGCGAAATCGCCAGCATTGCGCCGGTGCGTTCGCCAAGCTCCTGGATGCGCGGCGCCACGCCCGCCGTACTCACCGTGATGCGGCGGCGGCCGATGGAAATGCCGTCGCCGTCGGAGATCACGTCGATCGCTGTGTCGACATTGTCCAAATTGTAGAGCGGTTCGCCCATGCCCATGAACACGATGTTGGTGAGCTGGCGGTCGCCGTCGTTCAGCGGGCGCTCTTGAGTGGGCCATTCGCCCAACGCATCGCGCGCGATCATCACCTGCGCCACGATCTCGGCGGAGGTGAGGTTGCGGACGAGCTTCTGCGTGCCGGTGTGACAGAACGTGCAGTTCAGCGTGCAGCCGACTTGGCTCGACACGCAGAGCGCGCCCGCCTTGCCGACGCCTGGGATGAACACCGCTTCCGCTTCGACGCCCGGGCCAAGACGGATCAGCCACTTGCGTGTGCCGTCGGTCGAGATCTGCTGCGTGACGATCTCCGGGCGCGCCAGCGTGTAGTGTTCGGCCAAAGTCGCGCGCAATTCCTTGGCGACGTTGGTCATCGCGCCGAAATCGGTCACGCCGTAATGGTAAATCCAGCGCCACAGCTGCTCGACGCGCATCTTCGCCTTCTTCGGCTCGACGCCGACGGCAATGAGCTTCTCGGCCAGCTCAGCCTTGGAAAGGCCGGCCAGCGAAGGCTTGGAGGCGGGGGCAGTGGTCACGAGCCGGGTTATGGGGAGCGCACGCGCCCGGAGCAATCCCCAACGCTGACTAAGTGCAATGCGGGGGCGCTATTCGGTGCGCACGGGCGGGGGCTTCTGCTTGAAATGCAGTTCCCGGAGCGTGATCACCAAGGTCGAGCCAATCACGATCAGCGCGCCCAGCATTGTGATCCAGTTCGGCACTTCGTTGAACAGCACCAAGCCAAACAGGATCGCGAACACGAGGCGCGTGTAGTCGATCGGCGCCATCGCCGCGGCGTCGCCCAGCGCCATGCCCTTGATGTAGCAGGCCTGTGTCGCGATCCCGAGCACGCCCATCGTTGCCAAGAGCGCCAGGTCGACAGGCGCCGGCCAGCGCCATTCGAGAACCGCCAGGGGGATTGAGAGCACCAGTCCGAGCACGGCTGACCACACCATCAGGACCGTCACCGTGTGATCGCGCGTCATCATCTTCATGCCGGTCACGGTCATCGCGAACAGCGCCGCTGACGCGAGCGCGGCCGCCGCCGGCCAGCCGACGGCGTTTGCGATGGACGGCTGCAGCATGATCAGCACGCCGATGAAGCCGACGATCGTCGCGCCCAGTCGCCACGGCCCGATTTTCTCACCCAGCACAAAGATCGCCAGCGGCACGATCCAAAGCGTGCGCGTGAACGAAAGTGCGTTGGCCTCGGCCAGCGGCATCTCCTGATATGCCCAGAACGCCAGGATCATGCCGAGCGTGCCGGCGAGCGAGCGGAAGAGGAGAATGCCTGGCCGCGTTGTCCGGAACGAGCCAGCCGGATCGCGCAGAATGAGCGGCAGCAGCACGATCATGCCGGCGGCTTGGCGGTAGAATGTTTGCAGCGCGGGTGAGTAATCGTCGCCCAGATATTTGATCAGCGACGTCATCATAGTGAACGTCACCGCCGAGGCGAGCATCCACAGCGCGCCCCGCACATTCGCGGAGAGCCTTCCGTGGGCTTCGCCAAAATCCGTCATGGCCGTGTTCTTGCGCTCGTCGCTTTCGATTCACAACGCCCATAACCTTGCGGCAATGACGAGGGAGGCATAGGTTATTTGCAGCACTGGAGCTGACGATGATCGAGCTGACCATCCTCACGGCGATGTTCTTTTTGCCGGCGATCATAGCCATAGCGCGCGGCCACAACGCGCTGGCAATCTTCCTGCTCAACTTCTTCTTCGGTTGGACGGTGATCGGCTGGTTCTGGGCGCTGATCTGGGCCGTCACCGATCGCCCGCGCATCCAGTACGTCTACGCGCCGCGTTAGGCCTCACCCATTCCCGGGGCGATGCGAAGCATCGAGCCCGGGACCCATAAACACAAACGCCAAAGCGTTACGCGCAAGCCGTTGGGGTTATGGGCCCCGGACTGCTCGCTGCGCTCGCATCCGGGGATGGGTGAAGAGAGGCGCTAGTTCTTCGCTTTCGGCTTCGTGTTCATTTCCGGCGGCGGGCCGCCTGGCATGATCGGGCGCGCGGGATAGCCGCCATGGGCAAGCAGTCGATCATACATGACCAGCGCGCCAGCGAGGCCAACGTTGACGCAGAACTTCGTTGGGATTTTCACGACGTGCTGACACCGCGCCAGCAAATCTGGCGATAGCGAGCCGCGCTCGCGGCCAAGTACATAAGCCGCCGCTTGCGGATGCTGAAAGCGCGGCAGCTCGACCGCGTCGTCGGTCAGTTCAACGCCCACAAGTGCGCAGCCCTTTGGCAGCAGCAATGAATCGACGTCGTTCCACGGATAGTAGGGCACATGATCGAAGCTGCGGGAGGTGTCGCTATTGTAGGCTTCGCGCACCTTCGGATGGGCGTTGATGGTGAAAAAGAAGCTCGCGCCGAACGCGTGCGCGGTGCGCATCAGCGCGCCGAGGTTCATCGGCTTCGAGATGTCCTCCGCTCCGATGCCGAAATAGCCGCGCATCAGCCCCTGCGGCAGTTTGCATACGGCCCGCCGCGCGCGCCGTTCAGCGTCGCTTGGCCTTGATGCTCCCAGTATTCGACCGAGCCGTTCGAGTAGCGCGAGCCGGAGCCAGATTGCGCCGCCGGCAAATTGTAGAGCTGGCCGCCAGCGAAGACTTCGGCGGACGTGCCTTGGAAGCGGATGGAGAACGCCGCGCCGCCGTCGCAACGCCAATCGGTGCGCGGGCCGCCGCGCTGGCTTGGCGTCGTTCCGCACGCGGCAAGCGCGAGCAAGGCGGCGGCAAGTGCAAACTTCTTCATGGCGTCACCTCAACTAGAACGTCTTCACTTCACGCAGCCCCGCGGACGATGCGAGGCCACGCTTCATGCCCTGACTCGCAAACGGCGCGGTGACGTTGCCCTTGACGTCCACCGCGATCAAGCCGCCATAGCCGCCGAGTTTGCGGACATCGTCGATCACAGCGGCGCTCGCTTGCGCCAGGCTTTGGCCCGCATAGGCGATCCGCGCCGAAACGTCGGCTGCCGCGTTCACGCGCATGAAGTATTCGCCGAGCCCGGTGCACGAAACCGCCGCGCGCTCATCGGCCCAGCAGCCCGCGCCGATAATCGGCGTATCGCCGACTCGACCAGGCATTTTCCCGGAGAGACCGCCCGTCGATGTAGCTGCGGCGAGTTTGCCGCTGGTGTCGAGCGCCACGGCGCCGATTGTACCGGAGCCGGGTAGCCCGCTTTCGGCGGCGACGTAGTAGCTCTTGGGGTCGTCTACCTTCTCATAGCCCTGATCACGCGCGAACGCGCATGCGCCTTGGCCAACGAGAAGAACGTGTGATGTCTTCTCCATCACGCCGCGCGCGACTTGCACCGGGGAGATGAACCCTTGCAGCGCCGCCACCGCGCCGGCCGCGCGCGTCGAGCCTTCCATGACCGAAGCATCGAGCTCCACAATGCCCGCGGCGTTGGGCGCGGCGCCCTTGCCGGCGACATGCAGCCCGCTCGCCTCAAGTTCGGCTGCCATGGCGACGACCACATCGAGCGCGCTCATGCCTTTGGCGAGCATCGCCGCGCCCCGGTCGAGCAGGGCGGCCATGTGCTCTTCTTCAGCCTTGTAGGCGCGCTCGGCGATGGCGCCGGCGCCGCCATGAAGCGCAATCGCCCAGATCGAACTCATGGGGCGCTCTATAGACCTATTCGCTGGGCGTCGCGCTATCGCGTGTCGTCACGGCTGTGGAACTCTTGCCGAACATGCCTTCCTTCCAGCCCACATAAAGCGCCACCAATGTCGCGGTGGGGATGAAGCTGTCGGCCTGATCGGTAAAGTCGGCCAGCTCCCAGAGGTTCACGAGGCCCGCCGGGCCCCAGAGGCCGACCAGCACGATGGTGCCGACGCCTTCCGTGACGCTGCCGAAAACCGGGATGCGCCCCAACGTCAAGTCGAACAGGTCGATGACGACGGAAAGGGCGAGGCGCAGAAAATAGCCGCGTCGGGTCATGAGCTAATTTTGGACCGTCGCCGCGCGAGCCGCTACAAGAAAGCGCAACGCACCACACACGCACTTGGGAGACACCATGAAAGCGCTGCTCAGCACCAAAGTCGGCCCGCCAGAGGCTCTCGAATATGCCGATGCGCCGGATCCGGTCGCGGGCGAGGGCGAAGTGGTAATCGCGGTGAAAGCGGCGGGCGTGAACTTCCCCGACGCGCTCATCATCGAAGACAAATACCAATTCAAACCCGAGCGGCCGTTCGCGCCGGGCGGCGAGATCGCGGGCGTGATCGAAAGCGTCGGTCCTGGCGTGACCAATGTGAAAGTGGGTCAGCGCGTCATCGGCTCGCTCGGCTGGGGCGGCATGGCCGAGAAGGTCAAAACGCAAGCCGCGCGCGTTTTACCGATACCAGACGCGATGCCGTTCGACGAAGCGAGCGCATTCATGCTGACGTACGGCACTTCGTATTACGGGCTGAAAGATCGGGGCCAGCTGAAGGCCGGTGAGCAATTGCTTATCCTCGGCGCTGCGGGCGGCGTTGGCATCGCGGCGATTGAACTTGGCAAGGCTATGGGTGCGCGCGTGATCGCCGCGGTTTCGACCGAAGAGAAGGCCGCGTTTGCGAAAGCCGCGGGCGCCGATGAAGCAGTGATCTACCCCGCTTCCGGCATGTCGAAGCAGCAGAGCAAGGATTTGGCCGAGGCGTTCAAGAAGGCCTGCGGGGGTGGCGCGGACGTCGTCTACGACGCTGTCGGCGGCGATTATTGCGAGCCGGCGTTACGCGCCATGAACTGGAATGGGCGGTATTTGGTCATCGGATTCCCGGCGGGTATCCCGACGCCGCCGCTCAATCTGACGCTTTTGAAGAGCTCCTCCATTGTCGGCGTATTCTGGGGCGCGAGCGTCGCGCGTGAACCGGAATTGCACAAAGGCAACGTCCGCGATCTCTTCAAGCTCTACGCCGAAGGCAAAGCGAAGCCGCGCATCTCCGCGCGCTATCCTTTGAAAGACGGCGGCAAAGCTATTCGCGCGCTGATGGATCGCACCGCCACCGGCAAGCTCGTGGTGACGATGGAATGATGCCGGGCGCGTTCATCGCGGCGGTGTGGATCGTGTGGCTTGTGACCTGGATTCTCGCTGCCGGTTGGAGTGCGCGAACCGCCTCACATCACGATCTCGGCGCAGAAAGTCCAAGCCGCGTGCTGACTCTCGCGGCTGTCGTGATGATCCTCGCGTCGTATTGGCCGCTCCCCGCTGCGGTGTTGTGGATCGCTTCGCCGGAGATTGGCTGGGCGATGGCCGGCCTCGTTGTGCTTGGCCTTGGCTTCACATGGGCCGCACGGCTGCACCTTGGGCCGCTATGGTCGAGCACGTCGGCGCCGACGGAAGATCATCGGATCGTTGATACTGGCCCGTACGGTATCGTGCGGCATCCGGTCTACGCGGGGCTGCTGCTCGCGGCGGTGGCTACCGCGCTTGAAGGCGGGCGCTTGGAGGCGATTGCTGGCGCGTTGGTTCTTGTCGCCGCGATTTCGCTCCGCGCCAAGCTTGAGGAGCGTTTCCTGCGCCGCGACCTTGGCGACGAGGCCTATGCCAGCTATCGCCGCCGCGTGCCCATGCTGATCCCCTTCGCGAAATTTGCACCGCGTGCATCCGCCGAATAGGGCGGCGGCGGTTAAGGGACAATCAGGCGCGAACTGCGCCTCAAACCCGGAGAAACGAATGATACGTCGTGGACTTCTGATCGGAGCGCTGCTGGCGCTAGCCGCGTGTGCGAGTGCGCCGACAGAGCTGGCCAATTCTCATCAGGCCTTCAACTCGGACAGAATTAGCGTCGTGTCCCGCGGCAGCGGCGCAGACGTGATCTTGATTCCGGGTCTCAGCTCATCGCGCGATATCTGGAACACAACAGCCGACGCGCTCGACGACAACCACCGCGTCCACCTTGTGCAGCTGAATGGCTTCGCGGGCGCGCCCGTCGGCGCTAATGGCCAAGGCCTCGTCTCCGCGCCAGTTGCAGAAGAGATCGCGCGCTATATTCGCGAAAACAATCTGCAACGTCCGGCTGTCATCGGCCACTCGATGGGCGGCTCGATCGGCATGATGCTGGCGGCGCGCCATCCGGACTCCGTCGGCAAGCTAATGATCGTCGATATGTTCCCGTTCATGGGCAACATGTTCGGTGGGGC
Source organism: Hyphomonadaceae bacterium (assembly GCA_050184605.1). Classification (GTDB taxonomy): domain Bacteria; phylum Pseudomonadota; class Alphaproteobacteria; order Caulobacterales; family Aquidulcibacteraceae; genus Vitreimonas. Next base: position 374,437 of record JBFXAE010000002.1, read on the forward strand.
GGCGGCCACGCCTGACAGCGTGCGTCCGGTGGCGGATCAAATTCGTGCGGCGATGCGCCTTGCCCCGCAGGGCGTCGTGTCTGAGCAGACCACGGCCACGATCAACACGATGGTGCGCACCGAATCGGCGCGTCCCGAGATTATCGAACATGCGCGCTTGAGTGATGTCGGCGTCACCGCGAACGCCTTCCACGAGCTCATCACCACCGATCTGCGCCCGGAGCTCACGAACATCACGGCGCCGATCACGGTGCTCTATGTGATCCCGCCGCAAATGCCGCTGACGCCAGAGCAATATGATGGCTTCATGCGCGCGTCTTACGCCAGCGTACCGAGCGCACGCCTCGTGAAGATCGAAGACAGCTATCACTTCATCATGATCGATCAGTTTGATCGCTTCATGAGCGAAGTGAACACATTCCTCGCAGACTAACGCTTCAGGAAGCCCGTCAAAACTTCGCAGACCCAACGCGCCGCCGTCAGTCCGCTGATGGCGGCGACGTCAAGCGAAGGATCGAATTCGGTCAGATCGACGCTGCGCACTTTGGGGTGCGCGCAGATCAGCCGCGTCGCGTCGAAAAAGTCCTGCACCGCGACGCCGCCGGGCCGTGCGCCGGGCGCACCCGGCATGGCGTGGCGTTCAACGACGTCGATATCGAAGTCAACGTGGATCACGTCGCAGCGTGCAGCCAGCCTTTCCAACGCATTGGCGGCGATCGCCGCCAGGCCTCGCGCTTTGCACGCCGCCGCCGTCGCCACATAGATGCCGGCGTCCTTGGCCTTCTGGTGCGCTTTCTTGGTGTTGGCAAAGGGGAGGAGGCCGATCTGCGCGATGTGCGCGCCGGGAAGCCCGTCCTGCAGTAACGCCTGAATCGGATTGCCGTTGGTGAGACCGCAATCAGTGTCGCGGAGATCGAAGTGCGCGTCGAGCGTCAGCACGCCGACGCGAGCGAGGCTCTGATCCAGCGCATGGACACACGGTCGCGTTATGGCGTTATTGCCGCCGAGCACGATCGTGAGCTGATGTTCGCGCGCGAGCGGGCTTAGGCCTTCCACCATCGGTGCTAGCGCATCCGCCGGCTGCAGCGCCTGAAGCGTGAGGTCGCCCGCATCGAACACGCGCAGCGCCGAAAGATCGGTCTCCGTCTCCAGATCATAGACGCTCATCCGCTTCATAGCGGCGCGCACCGTCTCCGGCGCTAGGTCGCAACGGCCAGGCGTGATGGATCCAAGCCCCAAGGGTGCGCCGATCAATGCGACGCACGCGGTCGCGTCCTGGGTCAGCAAGTCGGCGGCGGAGAACCAGGAGCGGCAATCTGAGTCGGTTGTCATGGCATCTCTCTACGCTTCCCGGCCAAGCATGCGAAGCATGCGCAGAGCCGGGACCCATTGTCCGGCTTGACGCTGCTTCTACCAGGTTGCACCACCCATGGGTCCCGGCTCGCCGCTTCGCGTCGTCCGGGAAACGGTGGAGCGCATGTGGGACACGCTTTGGGTTGATGCGAACCTCGCCACGATGGCGCCGGGCAAGCCGTATGGCGCGATCGAGCGCGGCGCGGTGGCGGCGAAGGACGGGCGTATTGCATGGGTCGGATACGCCGCCGACCTGCCGAAGCCGCCCGACGAACTCGCGCACGAAGTTCGCCGCTGCGGCAATGCCTGGATCACGCCTGGTTTCGTCGATTGCCATACGCATCTCATTTTCGGAGGGGACCGCGCGCGTGAGTTCGAGTTGCGCCTTGAGGGCGCGAGTTACGAGGAGATCGCCCGCGCAGGCGGCGGCATCGTCTCGACAGTCGCCGCTACCCGAGCGGCGACGCGAGAAGATCTCACCGAAAGTGCTGCGCGCCGATTGGCTGGGCTTACGCGGGAAGGCGTGACCACCGTTGAAATCAAATCCGGCTACGGTCTCGATCTCGAAACCGAACTGAAGATGCTGGAAGCCGCTGGCGATCTTGCACGGCGCGGCAACGTCCGGGTGAAGCGGACGTTTCTCGGTCTCCATGCGTTGCCGCCGGAGTTCAAGGACGATCGCGCGGCTTACGTTCAGCTGGTTGCGGATGTGATGATACCTGCTGCAGCGGCCGCCGGCGTGGCCGATGCCGTGGATGCGTTCTGCGAAAATATCGGCTTCACTGTCGAGGAAACGGACTACGTCTTCTCCGCCGCGCGGATGGCGGGGCTCGATGTGAAGCTGCACGCCGAGCAGCTGAGCAATCAGCACGGTTCGGTGCTTGCGGCGCGTCACAAGGCGCTCAGCGCAGATCATTTGGAATATTTGGATGATGCCGGCATTGCCGCGATGGCGAAGGCGGGAACGGTCGCTGTGCTCCTGCCGGGGGCGTTCTATTTCCTGCGCGAGAAACAGCTTCCGCCGATCGATGCGCTGCGCAAGGCCGGTGTCTATATGGCTGTCGCTAGCGACTGCAACCCGGGAACCTCGCCGATGACATCGCCGCTCGCCGCGCTCAACATGGCCTGCACGCTGTTTCGTCTCACGCCGGAAGAAGCGCTGGCCGGGATCACGCGCGAAGGCGCGCGTGCGCTAGGGCTGCTAGATGAAGCCGGCACGCTTGAGGTCGGCAAAGCCGCCGATCTGGCGGTCTGGGATGTCAAATCACCGGCAGAATTGAGCTATTGGCTCGGCGCGCCGTTGTTGCGCGAACGCGTGTTTGCCGGGCGCTTGGTCTAGGGCCTAGCCAGCACATGCGTTCGATCCTCGCGCCCAACGACGCGCGCAAACCCGACGCTGTCCCAAAACGCTGTCGACAGCGCATGCGTCGCGCGCAGGTGCAGCAGCGGCGCCAGCGCGTGTGCGTCCACGATCAAGCAATGGGCCAGAGCGCGCCCAGCGCCACCGCGTCGCCTATCCGGCTGCACATAGAAATGCCGGATGCGCCGATGCAGCGGCGAGGGGTCGTACTCGTCGTAGGTCTGCGCGCCGATTGCGACTAGCTTGCTGCCCGCGAACACGCCCCACACCGTCGCCAGATCATCGTTGAGATACCGCTCACCATCCCAACGATCGCCGAGCCGCCGGAGGAAGTCATAGCCTTCGCGCTCCGCGGCTTCGCGTAGCGCCGTGAAACTGGCTGGCATCAGCCCGATCTTCGTGGGTGCAAAGCTCATGACCGGTGGACAGCATAGACCTCGGGCCGTCGCCGCGCTAACACCCTCAACAAAATTTCCGGAGGAAAACATGGATCCCCGTCGCGATGACTCGCGCGTTATTCGTGCGCCCCATGGCATGACGCTGAGCTGCAAGAGCTGGCTCACTGAAGCGCCGCTGCGCATGCTGATGAACAATCTCGATCCGGATGTGGCTGAGCATCCGGAAGAGCTTGTTGTTTACGGCGGCATCGGCCGCGCCGCGCGCGATTGGAAGAGTTATGACAGAATCGTCGAAACACTGCGTCGCTTGGAAGACGATGAGACTCTGCTGGTGCAGAGCGGCAAGCCTGTTGGTGTTTTCAAAACCCATCCCGATGCGCCGCGCGTGCTCCTCGCAAACTCCAATCTCGTGCCGAAATGGGCGACGTGGGAGCATTTTGACGAGCTCGATCGCAAGGGCCTGATGATGTACGGCCAGATGACGGCTGGCTCTTGGATTTATATCGGCACGCAGGGAATCGTGCAGGGAACGTACGAAACCTTCGCCGAGATGGGCCGCAAGCATTTCGGCGGCGACTGGAAGGGCAAGTGGATACTGACCGCGGGTCTCGGAGGCATGGGTGGCGCACAACCGCTCGCGGCGGTGATGGCGGGCGCATGCTGCCTCGCTATCGAATGCCAGAGCGATCGCATCGATAAGCGCCTGCAGACGCGCTACCTCGATAAGCGCGCCGAGACGTTGGATCAGGCGATGGCGATGATCAACGAAGCGTGCGCGAAGGGCGAAGCGATTTCGGTTGGTCTGTTGGGCAATGCGGCCGAGATTTTGCCGGAGATGGTGAAGCGCGGCATCCGCCCTGACGCCGTCACAGATCAAACCTCCGCCCATGACACCGTGAACGGCTATCTGCCGGCGGGCTGGACGGTCGAGCGTTGGAACAAGACGCGTGTGCAGAATCCGGAAGCGGTGCGCGAAGCTGCGTGCGCTTCAATCGCCGTGCATGTGAAGGCGATGCTCGACTTCCACAACATGGGCATCCCGACGGTCGATTACGGCAACAACATTCGCCAAGTCGCCAAAGATAATGGCGTCGCCGATGCGTTCGCGTATCCGGGTTTTGTGCCGGCTTATGTGCGCCCGCTTTTCTGCCGCGGCATCGGCCCGTTCCGCTGGGCGGCGCTCACCGGCAATCCGGACGATATCGCCAAGACCGACGCGAAAGTGAAAGAGCTGATCCCGAACGACGCGCATCTCCATCGTTGGCTCGACATGGCGAAGGAGCGCATTGCGTTCCAGGGTTTGCCCGCGCGCATTTGCTGGGTGGGCCTCGGCCAACGCCATCGCTTGGGTCTTGCGTTCAACGAGATGGTGGCGCGGGGCGAGATCGGGCCGCTTGTGATCGGGCGGGATCACTTGGATTCAGGCTCAGTCGCGTCGCCGAACCGCGAAACTGAAAAGATGCGCGACGGCAGTGACGCCGTCAGCGATTGGCCGCTGCTCAATGCGCTCCTCAACACCGCGGGCGGCGCGACCTGGGTTTCGCTCCATCACGGCGGCGGGGTCGGCATGGGCTATTCGCAGCACAGCGGCGTTGTCATCGTTTGCGATGGCACTGAAGCGGCGAGCAAGCGTATTGCGCGCGTGCTTTGGAACGATCCAGGCACCGGCGTCATGCGCCACGCCGATGCCGGCTACGACGAAGCGATCCAGTGCGCACGCGAGCAAAAGCTGGATTTGCCGTCTCTCGACTAGCAACCCTCTGGATCGAGCGTCCATCCGAGCAGTTCACCCGCTTCGTTGCGCACTTCGGGCGCCGCGTAGCACTCGCCGCCGGGATTCTCTCCGGGCGCGCGGACGAATAGAATCGCGTCCGCGGGCGGATCGTTGAGCGCCGGCAGCACGGTTGCGCGGGCGGGATCGGGATCGTCGTCCGGCACGGCGCAATCGAGATCGCCGGCCTCGCTGGAGAGACGCAGCGTGATGTCCGACGCCGGATTGATCGTAACGACCCGTCGGTCGGGCGCCAGTGCGAGGCAGGCGTCGATCAGCGGCAGGCGATCGATGATTGCTTGAGGATTCTCGTATTGCGGGCCGCTTGGCGGCGGCGAGGGCGCGGGGCTTTGGCCGCAGGCCGCGAGTGTTGTCAGAAGTGCGATGGCGGTCGTTCGCATGATTTAGCCCCCTGCCTGAATGAGAGTGATGACGCCCCAGATGATGAGGGCTTGCGCGGCAACGTAAGTCCACCACACGATCGGCGCAGTTACGCGGCGGACGGGAGCGTCCGCCGGTATACGGAAAAGCTCGGCGGCGAGCACGAAGTCGCTGACGAGAAAGAGCACCGCGCCGAGCATCGCTGGCCAACCTACCCACGGCAGCCACATCGCGGCGACGCCCATGCCTGTGATCGCAATCGCGTATGGCACGACGCCAAGCGCCATCCAGCCAAGCTTCGGCGCCATCCAGATCAGAAAGACGACCGCTGTCGCGATCACGGCGCCCATCGCGATGTAACGTGGCAGGAGCGGGCTGTTGTCGCCGGAGAAGAACCAGATCGCCGTGAAGATCACGACATAAGTGAGCTGTGCGAGCAAAAACGCGAGGATGCCGAGAGGCAGTGTCCACTTTGACTTGAAGGCCAGGAAAAGATCACCGATCGCCGAGAACGCAATCGCGGCCACGAGTGGAAACGGCGCACCAGCACTAACGAGTGCGCCAGCCGCCGCACCCATAAAGGCCGTTTTGACCAGGGCGCGCACGAAGCTCGGTGGACGTTGGAGGAAGTAGAGCCCGTACGCAGCGGCAGCGGCGCTCGCGAGCGCCATGAGCGCCCAGAACACCGGACCAATCGCTAACGCCCCCATCGTTTGGCCCTTCGATTCCGCCGCCGTTCAGGTCAAGGTGGTACTACTAGCAGTGCGATACGGGGAAGTGGGCATGGCGGCGAAGCTTTGGCGTTTGAAGATGTTAGCCGCGGCGTCGGTTGCCGCGCTCCTTGCGGCATGCGCCACAGCGCCGCCTACCCCCGAAGAACTCGAAGCGCGGGCCTGGGCCGCCGCGGCCTCGCAGGACTTCCCGGCTGCGTACGAGAACTATCTCGGGCTCTACGCCAATGGCCCACGCGCCGAGGCCGCGCGCCAACGCATTGCGGAACTGATGGTGCTTGAGCGCGAGGCGTGGGGCAGGGCGCGGCAGATCGACACCGAATATTCGTACGAAGAGTATCTGCGCACGTTCGGCTGGGGCGCGAACGCACGCGAGGCCGATGAACGCCGCGCGGTTCTCGCGGCGCCGCGCCTGGCCGCTGAAGAACGCGCCGCGTGGGCGGAGGCGGCCCGCATCGATCGCATCGAAGCGTACGAAGGCTTTCTCAACGCCTGGCCCGACGGCGCCAATTCGGGTGAGGCGCGCGCGCGGCTGGCCTATTTGTGGAACACCGACGAGGGCGCGTGGGTGCGTGCGCGGCGGCTCGATTCGATCGGCGGGTACGCGGATTTCCTACGCGCCTATCCGCGCTCGCCGTACGCTATCGATGCGCGGCGCATCATCGACGACTATCGCCGCCGGGACGATTGGGCCTGGGATAGCGCCCGCCGGCGCGACGAAATTCGCGAATACGAGCGCTACATTCGCGAATTCCCGGACGGCTACCACCGCGATGACGCCGAGCGCCGCATCTATCAAATTCGCGCCGACGACCGCTCTGCTTGGGATCGGGCGGTCCGGCGCGACACGATTGACGCCTACGAATACTACCTAGCGACGCAGCGCGACGGTGAATATCGCGACCGCGCCCAACGGCGTATACGGACGCTGCGCGACGCTGCAAGCAATCCGCCGCCGCAACCGCCCCCGCCCGCGCCGCCGCCTACGCCGCCACGGCCGCCGCGTCCGCAGGATCCGCCACCCTCGCCGCCGGTGACTCCCTCTACGCCTCCCGCGCCGCCCCCGGTCACGCCGCCACCACCGGTGACTCCGCCGGCCCCTCCAGTGACGCCGCCACCACCACCGCCGCCCCCTCCGGTGACGCCTCCAGCACCGCCGCCGCCGCCACCGCCGCCACCGCCGCCGGTGACCGAGCACGGCGATCCGCCGCCACGAGCGGAGCGGGACGCGCATTCGCAGCCAGACCCGAACTGACGTTGCGCAACATTGCGTTCGCGCGCGCCGTGGCTAGAAACGCGGTGCGCGCCAACGTGTGCGTCATGGGAGGAACACAATGCGTCTTTCGTCGGATATCGCGGCTGTTGTGACGGGCGGCGCGTCAGGCTTGGGCAAGGCGACGGTTGAGAAGCTGCGCGCAGAGGGTGTGAAGGTCGCCATCTTCGATCGCGACGAAGATCGGGGCAAAGCTACAGCGGATGAACTGGGCGCCACGTTCTGCAAAGTCGATGTCACCAGCGATGACAGCGCCGCCGCCGGGTTCGAAGCCGCACGCAAAGCCAACGGCCAGGAGCGTATCCTCGTGTGCTGCGCCGGCATCGGTTCGGCGATGAAGACGGCAAGCCGCTCAAAGGAAACCGGCGAGATCAAGCATTTTCCGCTCAACATCTTTGAGCTGACGATTCAGATCAATCTGATCGGAACGTTCCGCTGCGTGGCCAAATCCGCCGCCGGTATGCTAACGCTCGATCCGCTCGATGGCGGCGAGCGTGGGGCGATGGTGATGACTGCGTCAGTCGCGGCCGAGGACGGCCAGATGGGGCAGGCGGCCTATTCGGCATCGAAAGGCGGTGTCGTTGGCATGACCTTGCCGATCGCGCGCGACCTCTCCGGCGATGGCATTCGCATCAACACCATCTTGCCCGGCATCTTTGAAACGCCGCTGATGATGGGCGCGCCCGAGAAAGTGAAGGAAGCTTTGGCCGCGAGCGTGCCGTTCCCGAAAAGGCTCGGAAACCCGCAGGAATACGCATCTCTCGCTCTCGAAATGATTCGCAATCCGTACTTCAACGGCGAGGATGTGCGCCTCGACGGCGCCATTCGCATGGGCTTGCGCTGAAGCGGTAGGCCGCGTTTTTGTTGATTTATGTGCATTTCCGTAACACGCGCGGCCTTCGCGCGTGCTGAAACCGCTGTAAATCAGCTTTTTTGCGTTGCGACTCAGCAGCGCTCATGTCAGGGAATCCACCGCAAACGTCGAAAACCGCATGAAATAGCGCTTTTCGACGTGTTTCGAGAGAGGCGCGGTCACGCTCCATCAAGAATTGAGTGGCATCTACTCAAAGGCCGGCGGGAAGAAGGGCAGTCAAAAAGCCTGATTTAAAGCCGGTTCGTTGAGTAAACACACGACAACCTTTGAGAAGGGAAACACTACAATGGCCAAGAAGGCAGCGAAGAAAAAGGCGCCAGCCAAGAAGAAGTCCGCCGCACGCAAGAGCGCCAAGAAGGCTGCTCCGGCCCCGGCGAAGGCGGTGAAGGTCACCGCGACGGCCGGCAAGACGGTCACCGCGAGCGCGCTGCTCCAGTCGGTCGCCGATCACCTCGGCATCAAGAAGTCGGAAGCCAAGGCGATGGTCGAAGGCTACACCGATGTTGTGAAGGCCTACGTCCTGAAGGGCGCGAAGGTGAAGATCGGCGATATCGGCATGGTCATGGTTCGCCACCGCAAGGCCCGCATGGGCCGCAACCCGCAAACGGGTGAGCCGGTGAAGATCAAGGCGTCGAAGAAGCTGGCGTTCCGCCAGTCGGCCGTGATGAAGGCCCAGGTGATGGGCGGCCGCTGATGGCGGCGGCGTCACCGACGCATAAGTAACAATGACCCCATCCCGGGGTTGTCGAGACGGCGGGCGTGCTACGAAGCGCCCGCCGTTTTCGTTTGCGCGCGATGTCACGAAATGTGGCATCACATCTTGAGGGGGGACGAATGCGCACAGTGGTGGCGGCGATCACTTTGGCTTTGGCGGGGTGCGCAACCGCGCCGCATGGTCCAGCGGCCGCGCCGGCTTGCGAGCTATCGGCCGAGGATCACGCGTGGATCGACGGCGCGTTGAGCGCCTGGCGCTTTACGGCCAATGAGATCACTGGCGCGACTGCGGCCCGGCCGTTCGACGCTGTGTTCTTCGATGACGATTGCGTCCTTACCAGCGAAAACGCCTTCGCCGCTGCGAACGCGGCGGACGTCGCCTGGACCGCCACCCCGCACACTGGCGAGATCATGCTGCCGGACGGGCAACCAATGCCAGCGGGTGTAACCTCGTTCTCCAGCGCGGAGGAGGGGCGCGCGTTCTTCGTGATGTCGACACCAAGCGTTTGGCGCGCAGCGGGGGTCAGCAACGAGGCGTTGGGCCTTGAAGCCATGATGACCGCGGTGCTGCTGCATGAAGGCGCCCACGTCGCGCAATTCGGCGCTTACGGCCCGCGCATCACGGCGATTGTTGCAGCCAGCCCGTTGCCGGACGACGATATCAGCGATGACATGGTGCAGAACCTGTTCGCGGAGAACGCTGAGTTTGCCGCGTCGGTGGAACGCGAAACCGAGCTTCTGATCCAGATCACTCAGACGCAAGACAATGCAGAAGCCCGCCGCCTCGCACGCGAAGCGCGAGCGCTGATGAGCGCCCGGCACGCCCGCTGGTTCGTTGGTGAGAACGCATATCTCGCAGAGGCGGAGGATACCTGGCTGACGCTCGAGGGGTCCGGTCAGTGGGTGGCGTATCAATGGCTCGTGCACCCGGCGGGCGGCGGCGTCGCGGCAGATGTCGCGATGGCGAACTTCGCCCGTCGCGGACGCTGGTGGTCGCAAAAACAGGGTATCGCACTGGCGTTTGCTGTTGATCGTCTCGCGCGCTTCGATTGGAAGCGTCACGTTTTTGGCGATGGATCGCAGACGCTAGTGCAGATGTTGGATGCCGCGCTGGCCGTACCTTAATAGTTGACGCGCTGGAGGGCTGCGATGAAGCGGGCTTTGATAAGTGTTGCGCTGGCGCTGGCGCCGCTGGCGGGGTCTTGCGCCTCGGTTCCGGGATATAATGCGTGGATCATTTCCGATTTCTGCAACACCGGCGGCGACGACAGGCCTTGGTCGCGCACCGAAGCGCCCTCAAATGCCGAGCTCTACCGGAGCGCCGCGCGGATCGATCGAAGCGGCTGGGACTCCGTGCCTCAGGATTCCCGCGAGTATTGGTTCACGTTGCCAAACGGCGAAATAAAGCTCTGCCGCACCAATCTGACGCGACCGGGAGGCCGCCATCATTGGTGCAACCCACGCATCGTAGTGTGGTGGTCGTTCCGCGAAACGGAAAGCGGGCCGCTGATCGACAATAGCCAGGCGCCAATCTGCCTGACTTAATCATACCTCGATCAGGTCGCGCGCCCGACGGCACACATCAGTGGCCGTGGTGATTTCAGTCGCGGTGAAGAACGGCGCGTAAACGCCGGCGGCGTCGAGGAATTGCTTGCGCATCGATTCAAACCGCGCGCGGCCTTTCTTGGTGGCGCGCACCAGTTTGGATTTCTTGTGCTTGGGATTGTCGATAAACTCCACCAGCCCTTGGGACTCAAGTGTGTTGACGATGGTTTGGCAATGTTGCCGCGACACCGGCCGCGCGCGCGCCATTTCAGGGACAGTCTGCGGCCCATCCTTCACCAGATTGCGCAGCACGCCCCATTCGCCGCCGGCTGTAGCGAAGCCTGCCGTCGCTTGCGTGATGGCCTCGATACGGAAGTAGAATTCGATCACCGCGACCGAGAGATCCAGAACGTCTTCGGCGCGCGCTTGCTGCGGCTTTTTCACTTGACAACTCACTTGTCATAACTGACATCTCAGTTGTCATTTTGGGAGAGGGCCATGCGCGCGTCAATGACGGCAGGCGAATCTGGCGAACGCTGCAGGGGCCTCGGCTGCATATGGGGAGACCCGCGCGGCTTGCTAGGGGGCGTTGCGCTCACGGCGATGGCGCTGAAGAATGGCGCCCAGAATAAAGCCGCGCTCGATTTACTGGCGCCGCAGCCTGGCGACGCGATCATTGAACTGGGATGCGGGCCCGGCATGGGCGTGCGCGCCGCGCTGAAGCGGGTGGGGCGCGACGGCTTCGTTGCCGGCATCGATCAATCCGCCACCGCCGCGCATTACTCGACGCATGCCGCTCACAGCGCCGTGCTCAAGGGCCGCGCCGTCATCATGCGCGCCGAGGTGGCGGACCTTCCGTTCCGCGATTGCATGTTCGACCGCGCTTTCGCTGTGAACAGCTTCCAGTTCTGGCCCGATCCGGCGCGTGGCTTGCGCGAAGTCGCGCGTGTGCTGGCGCCGGGCGGGCGCTTGGTGATCACCCAGCGCGCCGCGAACCTGGACAACCCGACGAACTTCGCCGGCGCCGCGCGCGGCATGGAACGCATCAGCCACGCCACCGCGCTGCTCAAGGCGCAAGGCTGGCGCATCGTCGATGAGCGCTGCACGCCGGATGGTTCGCGCTTGCTCGCCGTCAGCGTTCTCGCGGAACGCCCGGCTTAGGCCGTGTTGATTACAATCGCCTGGCTGGCGCTTGTGCTCGTTCACACACCGCCGGCGTTGGCGACGTTCTCACCGCAATTGCGCAAGCGCATGTACGGCGTCGATGCGGGCGGCGCGCTGGACCTCATCCTTGGCCATCGCGGCGTGCTCTTCCTCGCGGTGGCGAGCGTGTGCGCTTTGGCGGCCTTCAATGCCGAAGCGCGCCTTGCAGCGGCGCTTGTCACGTCAATCAGCGTCGTCGGGTTTCTGATCGCCTACGTTCTCTACGGTTCGCCGAAACGCCTGCGTACGATCGCGCTGGTGGACGCGGCCGCGCTTATTCCGCTCGCGATCGTGCTGCTTGATGTGTGGTCTAGGCTGCCGGTCTAGCGTTGTTCGCCGCGATCTGCGCGATTGCGATGCCGGCGGCCATGATCACCAAGCCTGAAGCGCGCAGCAGATCGATTGGCTTTTGCGGTGCGCCAAAGAGGCCGAAATGGTCGATCACGGCCGACGAGATGATCTGCCCGGCGAGCACGAACATCACCGCGTTGCCGATGCCGAAGCGCGGGCCCACCCATGTGATCGAGAGCAGGTAGTAGGCGAAGCCAACGCCGGCGAGCACTTGCAGCGGCTTCGCCTGTTTCAGCGCGTCCAACGACACGTTCATGCTGCCCGTCGCCAGCGTGAAGGCAAGCACCAGCGCAAACGCGCCGGCGGAGACGATCGCCGCCGCCGCCCATGGGTTGTCGAGCGTCCGCCCGAGGCCGCCGGAGAGCGCCGCCATGATCGGAATGAGAATGCCGCCGACAGTCGATAGCGCGATGTAGAAGGCGAGTGTCGGCGCGCTCATCGCGGCGCCTTGGCGTTGCGTGCGGTCACCGACTCGCCGCCGACGCCCCAATTGTCCGTCTCGACTTCTTCGATGACGACAACGGTCGTCGCTGGGTTCTTGTTGAGCACGCGCTGCAGCAACTCGGTGGCGCCCTTGATCAATTCGGCCTTCTGTTCAGCCGTCGCGCCTGTCTTGGTGATCTTGATGTTGACGTATGGCATGCGGCCCTCGCTCAAACAAAGCCCGCAACAGGGTGGGGCACATAGGGTTCTTCGAGGCGCTTGATCTCGTCAGCGTCAAGCGTGACGTCGAGCGCCGCAATCGCATCGTCGAGCTGTTCGAGCTTGGTGGCGCCGACGATCGGCGCGGTGATGCCGGGTTTGGCGAAATGCCACGCCAGCGCCACTTGCCCGCGTGACACGCCACGGGCCGCCGCGACCTCGCCGACGCGCTCGATCACGGCGCGGTCGGCCTCGGCCGTCTTTCGGTAGAGATAGGCGCCAAACTTGTCGGTCTCGCTGCGCTCGGTCTTTTCATCCGGCCCGCGCGCCAGCCGTCCCCGCGCCAATGGTGACCAGGGAATAACGCCGATCCCCTGATCGCGGCAGAGCGGCAGCATTTCGCGCTCTTCTTCGCGGTAGAGCAGGTTCAAATGGTTCTGCATTGAGATGAAGCGCGACCAGCCGTGCTCCTTCTGCAGCGCCAGCGCCTGCATGAACTGCCACGCATACATGGACGAAGCGCCGATATAGCGCGCCTTGCCGCTCTTCACGACGTCATGCAGCGCTTCGAGCGTTTCCTCGATCGGCGTTTCGGGATCGAGGCGGTGGATCTGGTAGAGATCGACATAATCGGTGCCGAGGCGCTTCAGGCTGAGATCGATCTCGCCGAGAATGGCTTTGCGCGAGAGGCCTTTGCCGTTCGGATCGCCCGGCCGCATTTCGCCGTGCACCTTGGTGGCGATGACGACTTCGTCGCGCTTGGCGTACTTCTTGATCGCGCGGCCCAGGAACTCCTCGCTGGTGCCGAACGAATAGACGTTGGCGGTATCGTAGAAATTGATGCCGGCTTCGAAGGCACGTTTGTAAAACGGCTGCGACGCTTCTTCGCTCAGCGCCCAAGGATGCGCGCCGCCTGCGCCGTTGGCGTAAGCCATCGTGCCGAGGCAGATGCGCGAGACTTTGAGGCCGCTCTTGCCGAGATTGACGTATTTCATCGCGAGCTCCGTCCCTATGGAGCGCCGGTGTCTCGCCGACAGGCTCCGTAGATGGCCGGCGAGACGCCGGCGCTCCATATTGCTATGCCGTCAGCTCCACGAACACATCTTCCAAATCTGGTTCTTGGATCGAGAGATCCTTGATCGTCACACCTGCCGCGCGGACGCGATCGAGCAATTCTTCGACCGAATGTTCGCTCGTCTTATAGGTGAGCGCGAAAGCGCCGGTGTTCTTCATCGCGAAGGTTACATCCTCGAACCCCTTGAGCGGCGGCGCGATCGGCGATTGCGGAGTCACCACCAGAGTCTTTTGGTCGAGGCGCGAGATCAGTTTCGGCGTCGGCTCGCAGGCGATGACGTTGCCGTGGTTGATGATCGCGATCGTGTCACAAAGCTCTTGCGCTTCTTCGAGATAGTGCGTCGTCAGCACAATGGTCACGCCTTGCGCGTGCAGCGAGCGCACATAATCCCAAAGCTGGCGGCGTAGTTCGACGTCCACGCCGGCGGTCGGCTCATCCAACACAAGCACGGGCGGGCCATGCACCATCGCCTTCGCCACCAACAAGCGCCGCTTCATGCCGCCGGAGAGGGTGCGTGCGTACGCGTCGCGCTTATCCCAGAGGCCGACGGCGCGAAGAATTTCCTCCGTGCGCCGCTCAGCTTTCGGCACGCCGTAATAGCCCGCCTGAATCTCCAGCGCTTCAGCGGGGGAGAAGAACGGGTCCATGTTCAGTTCTTGCGGCACGATGCCGATGGCGCCGCGCGCATTCATCGGATCGGCGTCGATATCGTGGCCCCAAATCGAAGCGGTCCCGCCGCTCTTCACGACGAGACCGCCCAGGATGTTGATGAAGGTCGATTTGCCGGCGCCGTTGGGGCCGAGCAGGCCGAAGAAGGAGCCGCGCGGGATGGCGAGATCGATCGCCTTCAGTGCATGGACGGCCGCGCCCTTGCCTTGGGCGCGATAAGTTTTGTCGAGGCCGCGCGCTTCAATAGCGAACTCGGGCGGCGTTTGTGCTGTTGGCATGGATTACCTGGGGTGGCCCGCATTGCGCGGGCGCGCGATGCGCTTTAGTTACGGGCGCGCTTTACCCGCTTCAACCCTAGGCCGCGACCAGAAATGGCGAAACTTCACGACAATCCGAGAACCGACGCTTCGACCCCGGGCGATCCTGACGCGATCCCCGCGCCGGAGGTGATCGAAGTGACCTCGCGCCGGGTGAAGTGCGATGGCGGCGGCGGCGCGCTGGGGCATCCGGTCGTGTTCTATGACATGGGCGAAGAGAGCTTCGTCGAGTGCGGCTATTGCGACCGCCGCTTCGTCCTCGCCGCCGGCGCGGGTGACGACCACTAGGTCTTAGTGCATCGCGCCGACGACGATCTCGATCTTGTTGCCATCGGGATCGAGCACCACCGCGCCGTAATAGTCCGGGCCGATATCGAGATGCAGGCCTGCGGCGCGCACGGTGGTCGCGCCGTGCGCCAGCGCGGCCAGGTAGGCGTCATCGACTTCCCGCTCTGACGTGGCGCGGAAGGCGATGTGCGCGCCGAGGCCAGCAATGCGGTCGCCGTCAGCCGGATAGAGCCAGAACAGACGCGTGCCATCGCGCCCGTACGCGAGCTCGTTTTCTTTCGACCACGTCTTCGAATGGCCGAGCGGCGCGAACAGCGCGTCATAAAATTGCGCCGCCGCTTCGAGATCGCGCACGCCAAGCGAGAGATGGTCGAACATGAAATCCTCCGAACCAGAATAGATTGGAGTGCTTCGCGGCTCACACAAGCGTGCGCGGAGAAAATTTCAGTGAGGTCCGAAAACAGCGAGGTGGAGATGTGGATCGTGCTATCCTGCAACGATCCAGGAGACACTCCCCATGTCCGCAGAAAACGCCGCAACATTCCACAAGCTGCATGAAGAATTGTTGATCCTTCCGAACGCGTGGGACGCAGCCTCCGCGCGCATCGTGCAGGACGCTGGCGCGAAGGCCATCGCTACATCAAGCGCCGCAGTGGCGTGGGCTCAAGGTTATGCGGATGGCCATCATTTCCCGATCGCAAACCTCATCGCTGTTGTGGAAGCAACGGCGCGCGCCGTAAGCATTCCGATTACCTGCGACGCCGAGGGCGGCTATTCCGATGATCCGAAGCGAGCGGCGGAGAATGTCGGTAAGCTGATCGATGCTGGCGCTGTCGGCATCAATCTCGAAGACGGCAAGCAACCGCACGAGCTGCATCTGAGGAAGATCGAGGCCATCCGCGCTGTCGCGGAGAAGAAGGGCGTCAATCTTTTCATCAACGCGCGCACCGACGTGATCTTGAAGCAGCTGGTGCCGGCTGAACAGGCGATCGAAGAAGCGCTGCGCCGCGCCGCCGCGATCGAACGCGCGGGCGGAAGCGGTTTGTTCGTGCCCGGCATTGCTGACGCCGCGCAGATTAGCGCCGTCGTGCGGGGCACAAACCTGCCACTCAACATTATGGCGCGCCCGGGCGCACCGCCCGCCGCGCAGTTGCGCGAACTCGGCGTTCGGCGCCTCAGCGCCGCCACCGGCCTGTTCAATGTCGCCATGGCCGCCGCCCGCGAAGCGGCGGAGGATTTCCTGCGCGACGGCGATTCGGAAGCGCTGTGGCAGCGCCGCGGCAGCCCGCCCGATTACAATAAGCTGTTCGGCGGATAAGGGCTGACCAGCCCGCGCGGAGCGCCTAGATAGGCGCATGGCTAAAAAAGACGCTCCGCGCCTCTACCTTATCGACGGCTCGGCCTACATTTTCCGCGCGTACCACGCGCTGCCGCCGCTCACGCGTTCGAGCGACGGGCTCTCCGTCGGCGCGGTCGCTGGCTTCTGCAACATGTTATGGAAGTTCCTGGAGGAGATGAAAGGCGCCGAAGCGCCGACGCACCTCGCGGTGATTTTCGACAAGAGCGAAGTCACGTTCCGCAACAAACTCTATCCGGAATACAAGGCGCATCGTCCGCCGGCGCCGGAAGATTTGGTTCCGCAATTTCCGCTGATCCGGGACGCCACGCGCGCGTTCAATCTGCCGTGCATCGAAATGGGCGGCTTCGAAGCGGACGATCTCATCGCCACCTATGCGCGCCAAGCCGCGGCGAGCGGCGCGAGCGTGCGCATCGTCTCTTCCGACAAAGATCTAATGCAGCTGATCGTCGAAGGCTCAATCCAGCTCTACGATCCGATGAAGAACCGCATCCTCGGCATGGATGCGGTTTTGGAGAAGTTTGGTGTTGGCCCAGACAAAGTGATCGACGCGCAGGCGCTGATCGGGGACTCGACCGATAACATCCCCGGTGCGCCGGGTATTGGCCCCAAGACTGCCGCCGAGTTGCTCAACACGTTCGGCTCACTCGACGCAATCCTCGAACGCGCCAACGAGATAAAGCAGCAGAAGCGCCGCGAAACGCTGATCAACTTCGCCGATCAAATCCGGCTCTCGCGCCAGCTCGTCACGCTGAAAGATGACGTCGAGGTCGAAGAGAAGTGGGAAAGCTTCGCGCTGCGCGAGCCCGATCCCTCTATGCTGCTGCAATTCATCGACGCCATGGAATTCCGCACCCTCGGTCGGCGCGTGCGCGAGCACTTTGCGAAAGAGAAGGGCGTCCAGATCGTCGCCAGTTATGCCAGCGCAGCGCCGCCGCCGGCGCCAGCCCATGCGGACACGGGCGAGCGCTCAGGCCCGGTGATCGAACCGATCGAGCGCGAGTTCAAACGCGACGCCTACAAGATCGTCCGCGATCTGCCCGCGCTGGAGGATTACATTCGGCGTGCAAAACTTGCGGGCGCCGTCGGCATCGACACCGAAGCCGATTCCTTCGACGCCACGCGCGCCGAGCTCGTCGGTCTCGCGCTTTCCATTGCCGCCAACGACGCGATCTATATTCCGCTGCAGCACAAAGGCGCGGAGTCTCGGGCTGGCGAACTCTTCGCTTCGGAGGCGCCGTCTGAGAAGGCCGCTCCCGACACCGGCGCACAGATTCCGTTCAGCGCCGCGCTCGCCGCTTTGCAACCGCTTTTGGAAGACGCCTCCGTCACCAAGGTCGGCATCAATGTGAAGTGGGATATTGCTCTCTTCGCAAAACACGGAATCGCGCTCGCGCCCTATGACGATCCGATGCTGGCGTCGTACACGCTCTATGGCGGCCTCGACGATCACGACAAAATTTCGCTGATCGAAAAGCATATCGGCCACACACTGACGCCGTACAGCGACGTCGCCGGGAAGGGCAAAGCACAACAAAGCTTCAATCTCGTGCCGGTCGAGCGGGCCGCGGCGTATTCGTGCGAATATGCCGATGCAGCACTGCGTCTCCATCGCAAGCTCAATCCCGAACTCGCGAGCAACCGTCTCGTCACTGTTTATGAAACGCTCGAACGCCCGCTACCCGCCATTCTCACGGCGATGGAGCGCGAAGGCGTCAAGATCGATCCGCAGATGCTGTCGCGTCTCTCCGGCGATTTCGCGCAACGTATGCTGCAATATGAAGCCGAAGCGTACGGGCTCGCCGGCAAGGAATTCAATCTCGGCTCGCCGAAGCAGCTCGGCGAAATCTTGTTCGACGAATTGAAGCTCCAAGGCGGCAGCAAGACCAAAACGGGCGCGTGGTCGACAGACGCCTCGATTCTCGAAGACATCGCCGAACAGCATGATCTGCCAGCGAAAGTGCTCGAATGGCGCCAGCTCTCAAAGCTGCGCTCCACCTATACCGAAGCGCTGCAGGCGGCCGTGAACCCGGAGACGCGACGGGTTCACACGACATACGCACTCGCGGCCAGCACGACCGGGCGTCTCGCCTCGAACGATCCGAACCTGCAGAACATTCCGATCCGAACGGAGGAGGGCCGCCGCATCCGCGAGGCGTTCATTCCGGAGAAAGGCAACCTCCTCGTCAGCGCCGACTATTCGCAGATTGAACTGCGCCTCTTGGCGCACGTCGCCGATATCCCGCAGCTGAAGCAGGCCTTCGCTGATGGCGTCGACATTCACGCGCGCACCGCGTCGGAGATGTTCGGCGTCCCTGTCGAAGGCATGCCAAAGGAAGTGCGCAACAACGCCAAGGCGATCAATTTCGGCATCATCTATGGCATCAGCGCCTTTGGTCTCGCGCGCAATCTCGGCATCGCCCGCGAAGAAGCTGCCGCCTACATCAAGAAGTATTTCGAACGCTTTCCTGGCATTCGCGACTACATGGAAGAGACGAAGACCTTCGCGCGCGCCAACGGCTATGTGAAAACCATTTTTGGCCGCCGCATCTGGGTGAAGGGCATCCAATCGAAGAACCCAAGCGAACGCGCCTTTGGTGAACGGCAATCGATCAACGCGCCGCTGCAAGGCGCCGCCGCCGACATCATCCGCCGCGCTATGGTGCGGCTGCCGCCCGCGCTGGCGAAGGCGAAGCTCAAGTCGCGCATGCTGCTGCAGGTGCACGATGAACTCGTCTTCGAAGCGCCGAAGGATGAAGCGGAGAAGCTCTGCAAATTGGCGAAGGAGGTGATGGAAGCGGCGCCTGAACCTGCCGCGATCCTCAGCGTGCCGTTAACCGTTGAGGCGAAAGCCGGCCCGACATGGGGTGCGGCGCACTGAACGCTACGCCGGTCCTAGAAAAGCCGCGCTTGGCGTCTTTTTTGCCAAGTGCCGGGGAGAACACATGAGAGACCTTGCACTTGCCGCCTTCGCTTGGCTCGCATGCGCCGCTGCGCCTGCCGCCGCGCAACAAGACCCCATCGCGATCGACCCAGCACCCGCGCGCGCGGCGCCAGCTCTACCGGCGCAGGCAGTCGTGGGAGAGTGGATCACGCAGTTCGCGAATACGGGGGGCGGCCCGATCGTCGGCTCGGGTCTGCTCCGCATCACGCGCGACTCCAGCCTTGATGCGCTCGATGGCGTCAGCCCCGCGCCGGGCTGGGACGGCGTTCAGACCGGGCAAGTCGAGCCGGGCCCGAACGACACACTGATCTGGACTGGCCGCTGGGCCAGTATCTGGCCCGAAGGCGCCACCATGGGCACGTTCCGTATCGTATTCACCGACGCGAACAGCTTTTCCGGCACATGGTCGAGCGATGACGGTGACGTTGTGGACGCACCTTGGAATGGGCGGCGGTTGCACTAATCCGCCACCATCCGAACACCTTTCGCGTCTTGCGCCGCTCAATTTCCAGAGAGCGAACGCATGTGAGGCGAGAACATGTTTCCCTTCGCGCCGTTGGAGGCTAAGAAGGCGCGTCGTAGTTCATTACAGCGAAGTCAGGAACCGCTCCCACCCATGCCGACCATCGCCCTTGTCGACGACGACGAGAACATCCTCGCCTCCCTGAAAGTCCTGTTCGAGGGCGAGGGGTACGCCGTGCGCACCTATACGGACGGCGCGACGGCGCTTGCCGCGCTATCGGAAACGCCGCCGGATATCGCCATCCTCGATATCAAGATGCCGCGCATGGACGGTGTCGAGGTGCTGCGCCGGCTGCGCCAGGGTTCGAACCTGCCGGTCATCTTCCTCACGTCGAAGGATGACGAGATGGATGAAGTGGTCGGCTTCAATGTCGGCGCCGACGACTACATCAAGAAGCCGTTTTCCCAACGCTTGCTCAGCGAGCGGGTGAAGGCGCTGTTGCGGCGCACCCGCGCGGGCGCGCCGGGCGCGGAGGCGGCAAGTGACAAGAAGCCGATCGTTCGCGGCGAGCTCACGCTTGATCCGAACCGCCACGCCTGTACTTGGAAGGGCGAACAAGTTCGCCTCACAGTCACCGAGTTTCTTATCCTGCAAGCGCTCGCGCAGCGTCCCGGCTACGTCAAAAGCCGCGATCAGCTGATGGACGCTGCCTATGACGATCAGGTCTATGTCGACGACAGAACAATCGACAGCCACATCAAGCGGCTCCGCAAAAAGTTCCGCGACATCGACGGCGAATTCGACGCGATCGAGACCCTCTATGGCGTCGGCTACAGGTACAACGAAGCCTGACGGGCTGTTCCGCGCGCTGCTCCGCTCGCGCATCGCGCGCATCATCTTCATTTGGAATTTCGTCGGTCTCGCCGTCCTGATCCTGGGCGTGCTGCTGCTGACCGAAATGCGCGCCGGCCTGACCGAAGCGCAGTTCCGCAACTTGCGCACGCAGGGCGAGCTGATCACCAACCTGCTCATAGAAACCAGCACGGTTGAGGGCGATCCGAACCCCTACATCAACGACACCGCGGTGCGCCTGGTGCTGCACCGTATCCTGCCGCCGATCGCCGAGGGCGCGCGTCCGGGCGTCGGGCAGCCGCGTGTTCGTGTGTTCGACGCGGACGGGCAACTGGTCGCCGATAGCGACGTGATCTACGATGAGATCCGCGAGACGCCGATCACCAGCGATGAGAACTTGGCTGAAAGGCTCGGCCGCGCCGCGCGGCAGGTGGAGTACTTGCGCCTGACGCCGTGGCGGCCAACGACAACTCTCGAAGAAGAGCAGCGCCGCGCCATGCGCGGCGAGATCGTCAACGGCGAGCGCTTGAACGAGCGAGGCGAGCGGGTAGTTTCGGTCACCGTGCCGTTCCGGCGTGTGCAGCAGGTGATCGGCACGATCACCATTGAGAGCGCCGATGTTGAGCGCATTCTCGTTGCAGAACGCGCAAGCATGATCCCGTTCATGATCGGCGCAACGATCGCGATCTTTCTCTCTTCACTTTTGCTCGCGCTCTTCATCGCCCGGCCATTGCGCAAACTCGCCGGTGAGGCGGATGCCTTGCGTGTCACGGGCGCGACCCGGCTTTCACTGCCGGACGTTTCGCGCCGCAAGGATGAGATCGGCGCGCTGGCGCATTCGCTCGAAGCGATGACCGGGGCGTTGGCCGATCGGATCGACGCCAATGAGCGATTCGCCGCCGATGTAAGCCACGAAATCAAGAACCCGCTTGCCTCGATCCAGTCAGCTGTAGCATCAGCGCGCGCCGCGTCTTCGCCCGAGCAACAAGCGCAAATGCTTTCGATCGTCGCGCAAGACGTTCAGCGCCTCGATCGCCTCATTACCGACATCGCTCGCGCCAGCCGGATCGAGGCGGAGACCGCCAAACTTGACGTACAGCGCATCGATCTCGGCGCGCTTCTGTTCGACCTTACGCGCGCCTACGCTACGCCGCCTGACGAACCGGCGCCTGTCAGCGTGGTGTTCAAAGGCGCGAAGCCGGAAGGGCTCTTTGTGATGGGCCAAGCGGGCCCGCTCGGCCAAGTGTTCCGTAACCTGATCGACAACGCCCGCTCCTTCAGTCCGCAGGGCGGTACGGTTTTGGTTTCGGTCGAAGCCGTGAAAGCCAAGGATGGCGCCATCATTCGGGCCATGGTCGACGATCAGGGGCCAGGCATCCCGCCCGAGAATCTTGAGACGGTGTTCGAGCGTTTCTACACACAACGGCCAAAGGGGGCGGCGTTTGGGGGCAATTCCGGCCTTGGCCTTTCAATCGCCCGCCAGATCATCACTTCGCTCAACGGCCGCATCTATGCCCAAAACAAGGACGGTCTGGGCCGCGGTGAGAGCGGCGGCGCTCGCCTGATCGTGGAATTGCCGCAAGCTCACTAGGCTGCCCGTCGAAAACTGCATTCGCGGTGCGGCTTTCGCTTCCTCCCACAGCGGCGAAGGCCTATGTAGGCGCCCTTATCCAGGCCCTCTGGCGGGTGGCGGGAGTAACGGAATGATCGGCATCGTGGTTGTGTCCCACGGTCGGCTTGCGGATGAATTCATCGCAGCCGCGGAGCACGTTCTCGGACCTCAAGAACAGATGCGCGCTATCGCCATCGGCCCGCACGACAATATGGAGGAGCGGCGCGGCGACATTATCGACGCGGTGCGCACCGTCGATAAGGGCGACGGCGTCGTCATTCTCACCGACATGTTCGGCGGCACGCCCTCGAACCTCGCCATTTCCGTGATCAATCAGGTGAAAACCGAAGTGATTGCCGGTGTGAATCTTCCCATGCTGATCAAGCTCGCTGAAGTGCGCGATAAGGTCAGCCTGCCGGAAGCGGCCCTTGCTGCGCAGGACGCCGGACGGCGCTATATTCGAGTCGCCTCGGTGGAGCTCGCCGGCGGCGCGGCCTAACAGGCGTCAGACACGGGCGAGGCCGATGAGCATTACTCGGACGCTACAGATCACGAACAAGAAGGGCCTGCATGCGCGCGCCTCGCGTAAGCTGGCCGAGCTTGCATTGAACTATGAGTCGACGCGCATCAGCGTCCGCAAGGAAAGCGACGAGGCAGACGCGCGCTCTCTCATGGACCTCATGATGCTCGGCGCCGGTATTGGCGACGAGGTTGAGATCGAAGCCCGTGGACCGCAGGCCGAGGAAGCGATGGCCGCGGTCGAAACCCTGATCAATGCGAAGTTCTACGAGGACGAGTGAGGCGCGGGCCTTTGCCCCGACTTTGCCTTAATCTCCGCATCTGTCCGCTGAAGCACTAAGCGGGGAATTTCATGCGATCGATCATCCAAGCCATCGCCGCCGCCGGCGCCGTGTTGTTTTGCGCCAGCGCCGCGGCGCCCCCGCGCGTCGATTACACGCTGACGCCGGTCATGGAAGGGAGTGCGCTCCGCGCCGTGCAGATAGATCTCCGCTTCCGAGGCGAAGCCGATGGCGAAAGCGATCTTCGCTTCCCCGATAGTTGGGGCGGCCAGAACGAGCTCTGGCGCGGCATCGAAGGACTCGAAATCGTCTCTGGCGGCGCCGCCCTCCGCAACGGCGAAGCGGCGAACGTGCGCATCATCACACATCGCCCGAACGCCCGTATCCATGTCCGCTACCGCGTGATCCAGGATTGGGACGGCTTGCCACGCGCCGAAATCGGCAACGTCTATCGTCCCACGATCCAGCCGACGTACTTCCATCTCATCGGCAACGCTTTCATGGCCACGCCCGGCGCCGCCACTCTCGATACGCGGGTGCGATTCACTGTTCGCGATTTGCCGCGCGGCTGGTCTTACGCTTCAGATCTTGAACATCCCGATCTCCGTCTCAGCGAAGTGTGGTCGAGCATCGTCGTCGCCGGCGACTTTCGCATTCTGCGCGACCCGCGTTCGCAGGTGCGCGTCGCTATTCGGGGTGAGTGGAGCTTCACCGACGCAGATTTCCTCAACCGCGCCGCCAACATCCTCTCGAGCGGGCGCAGCTTTTGGGGTGATGGGGCGACCCCGTACCTCGTCACCGTCTTGCATCTCGAAGGTCCGGAAGGCTGGCTCTCAGTCGGCGGCACAGGTCTTGACGATGCGTTCGCTTTCTTTGCGACTCCGAACGCCGGAGCTGACCCGATCGCGCGCACGCTCGCGCACGAGAGCTTCCACACCTGGATTTCGTCACAGGTCGGCGGACTACCGAATGATGATCAAGCGTTGCAATACTGGCTCTCGGAGGGCTTCACCGACTTTTACACCGCGCGTTTGCTCGTTCGCGGCGGTCAGTGGACCGTCGAACAATATGTAGCGGATCTCAACGAAGCGCTGCGCGCCTACGCGCAATCGCCCGCGCGCACGGCTTCGAATGCGCAGATCCTTGAGAACTTCTGGAGTGATCGCGACACCCAGCGTTTGCCTTACCAACGCGGACGCTTCTTGGCGATGATCTGGGATGCGCGCTTGCGCAGCGCCGGTCACAGCATGGATGACATCGTCCATGACATGCGCCGCCGCGCCCGCAATGGCGATCAGTACGCGGTCGAGACATTCGTCGCCGCCGCACCGAGCTTCGGCCTCGATCTAGGTAGCGACATCGAGACGTACGTGGATCAGGGCGCCGCGATCCTTCTCCCCGAAGACGTGGTCGCCCCCTGCGGACCCGTGATCACGCGCGATGTCCCAAATTTCCATCGCGGTTTCGATATTCAAGCCACGCAAGCCAACAACAATATCATCACTGGCGTTGACCGAACTCTGCCTGCTTATGCAGCCGGTCTGCGCGACGGCATGATCCTTCTTCGCCGCGACGGCGGCGAAATCGGCAACAGCGAAGTGGAGATCGCCTACGTCGTCCGCGATGGCGACACTGAGCGTACCTTCCGCTACATGCCGCGCGGCCAGGGCGCATACACCATGCAGCAATTGGAATTGGCTCAAAGCCTGGAAGGGGAGCGGCTTGCGCAGTGTCTCGCGGTGATCGGCGGCGGCTAGGAATCAAGCCGCCCGTCGGCCTACCTGGAACCCAAGGTTCCCTATCGGCGTTGAGGCGCCATAGGGAGACATTCCATGACTGTTGAAACCATTCTTATCTGGATTCTCGTCGGCGCTATTGCGGGTTGGCTTGCCGGCCTCGTCGTACGTGGGTTTGGCTTCGGCCTTATCGGCAACATTGTCGTCGGCATCATCGGCGCGTTCTTGGGCGGCTGGCTGCTTGGGGTTCTCGGCGTCGCAATCGGCGCAGGCATCATCAACACCATCTTTACGGCCTTCATTGGCGCTGTGGTGCTCCTGCTCATTGTACGCGTGATAAAACGCGCTTGAAGACGCGCGTCTCACTCTGCGCTTGCGTTCGAGCGCATCAAACGCTTGAACAGCGGCGCAGAGGGAGAGCGTGATCATGAAAAAGCTGATGATGTCCGTCGCGGCGTTGGCGATGCTCGCCGCTTGCGGACAAACGACTGAACAAGCGCAGGCGCCAGCCGTCGAGCTTTACACCATGGATTGCGGCCGCGCGACGTTCCCCGATGTCGGCATGTTCGCCGACGATGGCTCGATGAACGGCCAACGCCGCGAACTCATCGTGCCGTGCTACCTCATCCGGCATCCGAACGGCGACTTGATCTGGGATGCCGGCTTCCCTGATGCGATCGCCGCGATGCCCGGCGGACGCCTCGAAATTCCAGAGATGGGTGCGGCCGTTGTGATGCGCGCTTCGCTCGAATCTCAACTCGCACAGCTCAATCTCACGCCCGCCGACATCGAGTACGTCTCATTCTCGCACCAGCACGGCGATCACACCGGCAACGGCAATCTTTTCACCGCTTCAACCTGGATCGTTGACGCCGATGAGCGCGCCTACATGTTCAGCGACGAGGCGCGCGGCGGCCAAGCATTCGCAGGCTATTCCCAGCTTGAAAACGCGCAAACCCAGCTGATCGAAGGCGACGCGCAGCACGACGTCTTCGGCGATGGCTCCGTCACCATCATCCAAGCGCCGGGCCACACGCCGGGCCATACGGTTCTGCTCGTTCGCTTGCCGAACGCCGGGCCGGTGCTGCTCACCGGTGACATGTTCCACCTGGCCGAAAGCCGCGAGCGTCATCTGGTGCCGAGCTTCAACACGGACCGCGAACAAACCATCGCCTCGCAGGCGACGATCGAGCGTATCGCCACCGAAACCGGCGCGCGTGTGGTTCGCCAGCACGTGCTTGAGGACTTCACGGCGATGCCGGCTTTCCCCGCTGCGTTGAACTGAGCGCACACGCGGCGCCTGCCGCGCGAATATCTCGCGGATGCAGCAAAGGATATGCACGCCTATAGCGCGCAACTCCTATCATTTGCGTGCGTTCCAGTGATCGTAGGGGCATCTTCAAATGCACCTCGGCGAGGGAGTGTGCCCTATGATTACGCCTGAAAACCAAGCGGCCATTTCGAATTGGCTGCGCACTGACGCGCTCAACATTGTGTGGGCGCTTGCCATTGTCGTCATCGCGCACTTCGCGGCCAAGGCCGTGAAATGGGCGATCGCCAAGGGCATTGACCGCATTCCGTTCTTCGCGCGCCGAGACGGCGCCGGCGCGGCTGGCGTGAAGCCCACCGTTGATGTCGGCGAACGCATTGGCGAAGTCGGCTACTGGCTGGTTTGGCTCCTGGGCCTCATCGCCGCGCTCAACGTGCTTGGCCTCACGTCTGTGGTGGCGCCGCTCAACAGCATGGTCAGCGAGTTCCTGCGCTATCTGCCGTCGGTTGTCGGCGCAGCGCTCATCTTCTTCATTGGCTTCGTGCTGGCCACTGTGGTCCGCCGCATGGTCGAGGCGACGGTGGAAGCGGTTGAACTTGATCGCCGGCTGATCGATGCGGGCCTCACGCATACGCCGAAAGGGCCGGGCCTTGCGCGTCTGCTCGGTCTGCTCGCGTTCACGCTGATCATCATCCCGGTGGCGATCGCCGCGCTCCAGGCGCTTAGCATCACCGCCATCTCCGAACCGGCGACCCGGATGCTCAACGACATCCTGGTCACCATCCCACGCGTTATCGGCGCGGCGCTGATCATCTTCATCGCCTACCTGATCGGCCGCTGGGTGATGACGCTGATCGAGGAAGGCCTGAAGTCGATCGGCTTCGACGACATCATCGCCGGCATCGCCAATGCCGAACCGATCCGTGTCGGCCGTGAGAAGATGGACCTGACGCCCGGCGTCGATACGGTGAACATGTCGAAGTTCCCGCCGTCGAAGATGATCGGCCTTGCGGTGCTCATCGGCATCGTGCTGTTCGCCGCCGTCGAAGCGGCGCGTCTGCTCGAGTTCGCCGCGATGGCTGCGATGCTCACGGAGGTGCTCAACCTGGCGAGCAGCGTGCTCTTCGGCGCGATCATCATCGCGTTGGGTATCTTGTTGGCGAACATCCTCGCCGCAGCCTCACGCCGCGAAGGCAAGCCGTCTTCCGAGATCATCTCGACGATGGTGCGCTGGGGCGTGATTGCGCTGGCGACGGCGGTTGGCTTGTCCTTCATGGGCCTCGCCAACAACATCATCGCGCTCGCCTTCGGCCTGATCCTGGGCTCGGTGGCGGTTGCGGTGGCCATCGCCTTCGGCATCGGCGGCCGCGACGCCGCCAAGCGCATGCTCGACCGCTGGACCAGCGGCTCGTAAGCTAAAAAATCGAAATAAAAACAAGGGGCTGCCCAGAAATGGGCGGCCCCTTTCTGCCTGTCCACAGACGTTGTTGACATGCCTAGAAGTGTTGTGTATACACAACGTTACAATGGCTGTGTACAACAGAATACCGGTTTTCCGCGCAGAGCGCGGCATGAGCCGCAAGGAGCTCGCTGAAGCGATCGGCGTGAACCCGCAAACCATCGGCTACCTCGAACGCGGCGATTACGCGCCTTCGGTCGAGTTGGCGCTGAAGATCGCGGGCGTGTTCAGCGCGCCTGTCGAGATGGTCTTTTCGCTGAAGCCGTTCGCGAGCCTGGCGCAGACCATTCGCAATAGTGGAGAGGGTTGAATGTACGTCCGTTCGCGTCGCCGCCCGATGGGAAGCGCCATGTCGCCGCTCTTGGCGCGCTCGCTGTTTGTCGCGCTCTATGTGCTTTATCCGGTGGGCTGCATCCTGCAGCTCGGACCTGACACAGGCGATGACTTGCCGATCTTGAGCATCGTTGGCCTTTTGATGGTTGCGGCCTCGTTTTGGCCTTTGCCGTCCTCGCCGGTTCGAGTTTTCAGCGACAGGCA
Source organism: Hyphomonadaceae bacterium (assembly GCA_050184605.1). Classification (GTDB taxonomy): domain Bacteria; phylum Pseudomonadota; class Alphaproteobacteria; order Caulobacterales; family Aquidulcibacteraceae; genus Vitreimonas. The sequence continues at coordinate 402,412 of JBFXAE010000002.1, forward strand.
CAGGAACCAGACGCGAAGCTCGATGAACGAGAACTTGCCCAGCGCAATCGCGCCGCCTACCGCGCATTCTCGCTCTTTGCCGGCCTGGTCGCTCTCGGCCTTCTGTACATGAACCTACGTCTGGACTTCGTCGATCGGTTCGACCTCTGGGCGCCAGTCACACCGGAACATTGGAATGCGCTGTTCTGGGGCGTGGTCATTCTTGGACTAACGCTCCCGGCGGCCTTTCTCGCCTGGGAGAAGGAACCGCCGCTGGAAGATTGACTCGGGATGTGTAGCGGTCGCGACTTTGCTGTCGGCGCTGCCACGGCTAAAGCGTCACTTGGACCGGAAAGAAAAGTATGCGCGCCACGATCGCAACGTTGATTTGGCTCTTGAGCGCTGCGCCGGCCGCCGCTCAGGGCCGCGCTGTGACGCCGGATGTGATCGAGACCGTCACGATCCACCGCATCTTCAGCGAGTACTTCTCCTGCGGCGAGCACTACGACGGCGAACTGGAATATCTCGGTGACGCCCTCGGCACGGACTGCGTCATCCAGGGCGGGCTGCAGGAGGGCGTGGAGGGCGGCTTCGTCACCGCTTTCCGTAATGACGGTGCGCGCAACGAGGATTGGTACGGCTGGAATGCCGAAGTCCTCGCGCCGTTCGACGGCGCGGTCGTTGCCGTCAATGTGAACCCGGTCGTCAATCAGCCTGGGCAACTCGGCCGCCCGCCCGCCAGCATCATCCTGTTTGAGCGCGCCGATGGCGTTCGCGTGCTCTTCGCCCATATTCAGGACGTCCAGGTCGCGCGCGGCGATACCGTGCGCGCAGGTCAGGTCGTCGCCCGGGTCGGCAACAATGGTTATGGCCGCAACCCGCATATCCACATCGGCGCTTGGAAAGGCGAAACGCCGTACCAAATCCGCTGGGACCTGCGTTCCAACGCGCAACGCACGGAATAGACCTACGTTTTTTGCAATAGAGCCACCGGCGGCGCGCGATTGCCTCCCGCCGCCGCCTTTGCTAAACCGCGCCCGCCTCCCGAGGAGCGTTGCGACGGCATCGAGTGCCGCCAGGCTCGGGTCTGGCTTTCCAATTGGAAAACGACGCTCGCGAACTCTCGAAGGAGGGCGCGCGATGAGCGCTAAAGATTATGTCGTGAAGGACTTGAGCCTCGCCGCTTGGGGCCGCAAGGAAATCGAAATCGCCGAAACCGAAATGCCCGGCCTCATGGCCGTGCGCAAGGAATACGGCCCCAAGCAGCCGCTGAAGGGCGCCCGGATCGCGGGTTCGCTGCACATGACCATCCAGACCGCCGTGCTGATCGAGACACTGCAAGCGCTGGGCGCCGAAGTCCGCTGGGCTTCCTGCAACATCTTCTCGACTCAGGATCACGCCGCTGCGGCAATCGCCGAGCGCGGCACGCCGGTTTTCGCCGTGAAGGGCGAGAGCCTGGAAGAGTACTGGGACTACACCCACCGCATTTTCCAGTGGCCGAACGGCGAATACGCCAACATGATCCTCGACGACGGCGGCGACGCGACGTTGTTGTGCGTCATGGGTCCGAAGGCAGAGAAGGATGCTGATTTCCTCGAGCATCACTCAAACGAAGAAGAGCAAGCGCTCTTCGCCACCATCAAGCGCTACCTGAAGGAAAAGCCGGGCTTCTACGAAGCGATCCGCGCTTCGGTGAAGGGTGTCTCGGAAGAAACCACCACCGGCGTGCACCGCCTCTACGAAATGGCCAAGAAGGGCGAACTGCCGTTCCCGGCCATCAACGTCAACGACAGCGTCACCAAGTCTAAGTTCGACAACCTCTACGGTTGCCGTGAATCGCTGGTCGACGCGATCCGCCGCGGCACTGACGTCATGCTGTCGGGCAAGGTCGCGGTCGTCGCCGGCTATGGCGATGTCGGCAAGGGCTCGGCCGCGTCGCTTCGCCAAGGCGGCGCTCGCGTGAAAGTCACGGAAGTCGATCCGATCTGCGCGCTACAAGCCGCGATGGAAGGCTACGAGGTCGTCACGATGGAAGATGCGGCCCCGCACGCAGACATTTTTGTCACCGCGACGGGCAACAAGGACGTCATCACCGTTGAGCACATGCGGGCGATGAAGAACAACGCCATCGTCTGCAACATCGGCCACTTCGATAGCGAAATTCAGGTCGCTGGCCTGAAGAACTTCAAGTGGGACGAGATCAAGCCGCAAGTGCACCACATCGAATTCCCGGACGGCAAGAAGATCATTCTTCTCTCCGAAGGGCGTCTCGTGAACCTCGGTAACGCCACCGGCCACCCGAGCTTCGTGATGTCGGCGTCGTTCACCAACCAGACGCTCGCCCAAATCGAGCTTTGGACCAACGGCAAGGCCTACAAGAACGAGGTCTACACGTTGCCGAAGCACCTCGATGAAAAGGTCGCGACGCTCCACCTGGAAAAGCTCGGCGTGAAGCTGACGAAAATGAGCAAAGAGCAGGCTGATTACATCGGCGTGCCGCAAGCTGGCCCGTTTAAGCCGGATCACTATCGCTATTAAATATCGCGAAAACCGTCACGAGCGAGCGGGGAGCGTTTCAAGCGCTCCCCGCTTTTTGTTGCAGCGTCCAATCCGAATTCGGCGCATGGCCCCGGATGATTGGGCCGCGTTCGCATTCCACCGAACGTTCCATGAAACGTGGCGTCAAGGCGTTGCACGCGCGCGCTGGTGCGTGCATTTAGGCGCGGGGAAGCCAGAATGCTCATCCGCACCACCCGAACGCTGTCCACCTGGGCAATGCGCGTGCTGTTTTACGCAGTGCTGTTTGCGGTCGTTGTGCTGTCGCATCTGGCCATCACGACGCTGTTGCTGGCGCAGGGGTGGGGCGGCGGCGTCGCCATGCTCATCGCCGGCGCGATTGTTCTTGTCTTCGTGATCGTCGTGTTTAGCGCCGGCGAATGGCTGCGCGACCGCCTGCGCGAGCGCCAGGAAATGCAGCGCGTGAAGCAACGACTGCCCAGCGGGCCGTGCTGCGTGGTTTGGCGTGCGCCCGAGGAAAAGACGGTGCGCCAGCTTCTCGATGAGGAAGAGGGCGACCATTCGGACATGCCTTGGGATCTCGTTGGTCCGTTGCGGGCGCGCTATCCGAAGCTTGCCCGCCGCCTTGGCATTGAAGGCGTCGCCATCGCCGAATTCGAGGTCGGCGCCGATGGCCGCGCCAAGAACATCAATTGCGTTGACGCTTGGCCGTCAGATGTTTTCTACGAAGCCGCCCGTGAGGCGCTGACGCTGGCGCGGTTCCAGCCGAAGGACGTTCATGTCCGCTATGGCGCCAGCTACAAGATGCCGTTCGTCTTTCGCATCTCCGGCGCCTCGAAGGCGCGCGACGCCGGACGGCGCGCGCGGACGCTGCGTCCAGCCCTGGTCGCCGCCCAACAAGCTGTTGAGAACTTGCGGCAACCTTCGGGGTCGCAACGTTAACCAATTGATATTTCTTAACTTAACTCGCCGTTCACCCTTTTAGCATTTTGTTAACCGGCCCGGGCAGGCGCGCGCGTGCAAACGCCTTCGCAAACCGGGAAACTAGCCCTTGGGGCTCGGCGATTCGTTTCGCCGCAAAGATGGACTTAGGGGTCGGCATTGGACGGAAGCTTGCTGGTAGCGGCTGGCTCGGCAGCGATTGCGATTGCATCGTTGCTCTGGGCGATGCGCGTCACGGAAGGCGCGCGCGGCGGTGTCGACGCCTGGAAGAAGCGCGCGCGCGAGTTGGAGGACACCGTCGCTTGGGCCGACGCCGTGTTCGGCGCGCACCCTGGCGTCGTGCTGATCTGGGAAGACACGCTCGCCGACAGCGAAACCGATTGGGGCAAGCCGCGCATTTATGGCAGCCCGCTGGCGCTCGCGTCGTTGCTTCGTTTCTCCGGTGCGGCGCACGCCGCTGAGCCCGCGATCCGCATTCTGCAGGGCCTCTCGGGTTTCGATGCGCGTGGCGCTACTGGTGTGATGACGCGGCTTGCGCCGGCGCTGCAGCGCCTGCGCCGCGAAGGCGCCCCTTTCTCGCTGACCATTTCGACGCCTGACGGTGTTTACGTCGAGGTCGACGGCCGCACCGCCGGCGCGCGCGCCGTTGTCTGGATTCTCGACGCCAGCGTTCGCGGCGTGGAAGAAGGCGGCGCCGGCGGCCGCATCGAGGGCGCGACCGAAGTCATCGCGCGCGATCCGGCTGCGTTCCTGGAGATGTGGAACGAAGCGCCGTTCATGGCGTGGCGCGTCGACGGCGGCCTTAAGCTCCAATGGGCGAACCCCGCTTATCTCGGTGCACTGAACGCCAAGTCGCTGGCGCAGGCGATTGAGCGCAATCTGCAGCTTGACCAAGCCGCCGTGGATATGGCGCGCAAGGCCATCGAGACCGGGGAAGCCGTTGAAGAAACGCGTTCGGCGGTTGTCGATACACAGCTGCGAACACTGCGCCTGCGAGTCAGCCCGGTCGCGGGTGGCGCTGCGGGTCTCGCTATCGACGTCACCGAGAGCGAAGCCGCGAACGAAACCATGGCGCGCCAACAGCGCGCGCATGACGAGACGCTGAACCACTTGGCAGAAGGCATCGCCGTGTTCGACCAAGGTAAGCGCCTTGTGTTTCACAATCGCGCCTTCGAGCAGATGTGGGGTCTCGACCCGGCGTTCTTGCAGGATCGGCCGTCGCATGCGGCGTGGCTCGATTACCTGAAAGAGAAGCGGAAGCTGCCGGCGCACGCGAACTACGCCGAGTGGCGCGCGCGCGAATTGGCGCTCTATCAGGAGCACGAGAACCTGCCAGAGGATTTCTGGGTGCTGCCCGACAGCCGCATGTTCCGCATCGCGCGCCAGCCTCACCCGGGCGGCGGCATGCTGGTGATCTTCTCCGACATCACCAACGAGGTCGCGCTGAAGAGCTCCTACGACGCGCTGCTGCAAACACAGAAAGCCGCGCTCGATAAGTTGCACGAAGCCGTTGTCGTGTTCGGCCTCGATGGCCGCCTGAAACTTCACAATCATGCGTTCTCGCAGATGTGGAAGCTCGACGTCGGCGCGCTCGAAGACGAGATGGCGTTCGATAAGGTCGTCGCCGCCTGCGAGCATCTGTTCCACGATCGCGCGACCTGGGCGCAGGTTCGCGCCCGCATCACCGATCCGTCGCCCGAAGCCCGCACTGAGTTCCGCGGTGAGATGCGCCGCAGCGATGAGAGCGTGCTCAAATTCCTGACCCGCCCGCTGCCGGATGGCGCGACACTCGTCGCCTTCCAGGACATCACCGCCGATCGCCGCGTCGAAGATGCGCTGCGCGAGCGCGCGGAAGCGTTCGAACAAGCGGATAAGCTGAAGGGCCAGTTCGTTGAGAACGTCTCGTATCAGCTGCGCAATCCGCTGCAGGCGATCTACGGCAACGCCGAGCTGCTTTCGCATAAAGTCTTCGGCCCGCTGAACGATCGCCAGATCGAGCAGGTGGGTTCGATCATCGAAGCGGCGGGTTCGCTTTCAAAGCTGATCGATAATATCCTCGATGTGGCAATGGTCGAAGCCGGCAATGTCCAGCTCGATGTTGCGCCGATGGATGTCTACGAGACCATCACCGAGTCCGTTCAGATGGCGGCTTCGAAAGCGCGCGACACCGAAGTGCCGATCAAGATCAAGTGTGATCCGAAGATCGGTGAGATCAACGCCGATTCCAAGCGCATCACGCAAGTGATCGTGAACCTGCTCTCCAATGCACTCCGTCACACCGAGCGCGGCGATACGATCACGGTCTCCGCCGAACGCCTCGATGGCGTTGTACGCCTCACCGTGGCCGACACCGGCAAGGGCATGGCGTTCGAGCAGCAAGCGCGCGCGTTCGATAGCTTTGAGTCCGGTGATCGCCGTGGCGCCGGCCTCGGCCTCGCGCTCGTGCGCTCGTTCGTCGAGATGCACGGCGGCTGGGTGGCGCTCTCAAGCGAACCCGGCCGCGGCGTCACCGTGACCTGCCACTTGCCGGCGCACGCGCCGCTCGCCGGCCCGCCGCCAACGCCACCGACACGCGAAGCTGCGTAAACGCACACCGGGCCGAGCGGGACGCTCTCCCATTTCACCGGCCGCCGACAGGCGAAGCGTGGTTAGTGCCGCCTTGAGAGCGTTGAGTTCCACAACGCGATATCGCCGCGCCATAGGCTTAGCGAAGCGCACGATTCTGCAAAGATTTTCGCGGCTCGTATTGCGTCCTTGTCGCTCGCGCACGTCACATCGAGGTTTTCAAGGCGAACGACGCCATCGTCTTCAAGACGGACCACGAACCGATAGAATGGCCTATCGCTCATCGCATGCTCCACTGTATTGGAGCCAAGGACTCTGTGAGCGATGCTAGGAGCATGTGGTTCGCTCCGACATATCTCCTTCGGCCTACGCCGTTAGGAATAGAGGTCCGGTCGTAGTGGTGATTACTTTGATGCGCCGCGCTTGTTTGGGGGCCAACAGCGGGAAGTTGCGCTAATCGCTCCGCCCAATCAGCGGCACGGCCTTGAGCGCCAAATACGCGCCGATGCCGAGCGCGGGCCATTGCACCCAGAACGGTGTTCCCGTCGCGACGTCGATCACCAGCAACACCACCAGGATCACGCCAAGCCGCAACGCTTCGCCGCGCAATCCTGTCCAGGAGCGGGTGCCGCGTTTCGGCTGGCGCTCCGGGTTACGGGCAGAGCGGCGCGCTTCTCCGTCGCCTGCCGGCGCAACGCTATAGACAGCGACGCTTTCCTCGAAGTTCTTAGGCCGCTTCTCGCCAAGATATTCAAAGCCGACCGAGAGCTTCTTCTGCACCTGATCATAGACCTGCTGCGAAATCAGAATGCCGCCCGGCTCGGCCATGCTCTGCAGCCGCGCCGCCAGATTGACGCCTTCACCCAGCAAATCGTCACCATCGATCAGCACATCGCCCAGATGCACGCCGATGCGGAACTTCAGGCCGCGCTGTGCGTCCGCCGCCAGTTCGCGTTGCACTTCGATGGCGCACTGCACCGCTTCGACGACGGATGGGAATTCAGCAATCAGCCCATCGCCCGCGGTGTTGGCAATGCGCCCATGGTGACGCTCGATGAAGCGTGAGAACACGCCTCGCGCCGCCCGCAGGGCGCCAAGCGTGCCGACCTCGTCAGCCTCCATCACGCGGCTGTAACCATCGGCGTCGGCCGCGAGAATGGTGGTGAGTTTGCGCTGCACCTGGGAAGACATGAACGTAGTCCTAGCGCCTGACGCGGCGCCCACAACACCGAAAACGGCGTGCGACGCCACAAAGCGACCTCAATCTACGCCGGTTCGTCGCGCGTAGCAGCACGCTTATCGCGAACTCCAGACCTCACGCATCCGTATGTGCGCGGGCGGCATCTCAGTGCGCAGATGAGAGAGGGAGGAGTCCTCATGTTTGATCCGAAGATGCGCCGCCTAGCCACCGCGCTTAGCTTTTTCCTGCTCGCGCCGCTTCCCGGCGCGCTTGCTCAAACCGCGCCCGATATCGTCATCACCGGGGTGCGGCCAGAACAGACGCAAGCGTTTGTGCAGCAGCTCGCGGCGATCTCGCCGATGGCGGATCAGCTGCCGCGCTGGGACTCGACCGTCTGCACCAGCGTCGCCGGCATGCCAGCCCGGCAGGCGCAGTTTCTGGCTGATCGCATTGCGCAGCGCGCCGCTGCCGTCGGCCTTCAACCCGGCGGTCCGGGCTGCGTTGCCAATGTCGCAATTTTCGTAACCGGTGAATCCGACACCTTCGCGCGTCGGCTCTTCGAGCAGGATCGCACATTGTTTGCCTATTACCAGTCGGACGGTATCTCGACGCTCGGCCAACAAGCGCTCGAAGATTTCTTGAGCACCCCGCGCGCAGTGCGCTGGTGGCATGTTTCAGAGACCTTCGGCGCCGATGGCTTGGCGCTCTCCGGCGATACCTCGATCGGCGGCTTGGAAAATGCTCCGGCGGTTCGCTCGTACGGATCGCGCTTGAGCGGCAACACCCGCGAGGACCTCATGCAGGCCATCGTCATCATCGACGCCCGCCGCGTGCAAGGCGCGCAGCTTGCAGCGCTCGCTGACTATGTGGCGCTCGTGGCGTTGGCGCAGATCAATCCGCACGCGCAGACGGCGGAGTATCCGACGATCCTCAATCTGTTTAACGGCGCCCAAGTAAACGCCAGCGGCCCCACGGAGCTGACGCAATGGGATCAGGCATTCCTCGACGCGCTCTATAAGTCGACGCGCAACGCATCCAACCAGCGCGCTCAGCAGAACGAGATCGCCCGCCGCATGAACGGCGGCAACGAATCCTAAGTATGAACCCGAAGTGCCAACTCAGCGCCGCAGCCACAAGCTGCGGCGCTTTTTTATCGCCTGTCGGTGACCTATCGGGTGACGACCTATCGGGTGACACACACGCACTCGACGCATCGAGTAAATTTGGCAAGACCCGCCGGGTGCGTGTGTGTCACCCGATACCGATATTAGTGCTGGCTCTTGGGCAACCGCACAACGAGGCCGTCAAGCTCCGGTGAGATCTTGATCTGGCAAGAGAGGCGGGAGTTATCTTCGACGTCGTTGGCGAAATCGAGCATGGATTGCTCCATCGAGTTCTGCTCGCCCGTCTTCGATAGCCACTCCGGATCGACATAAACATGGCACGTTGCGCACGCGCAGGCGCCGCCGCAATCGGCATCGATGCCCGGCACGGCGTGCTTCACAGCCGCTTCCATCACCGTCTGTCCGACGGGCGCGTCGACGACGTGTTCTTTGCCGTTGTGCTCGATGTACGTGATCTTCGGCATTGCAATCCTCAGCGCGCGCTCGCGACCAATTCCTTCATCGGCCGCGACATATCTTCAATAACATTCGGCGGGAGCGTCCGATTGGTCTGGATCAACATTTTTGCGCCCAGATACTCCGCCGGCCGGTTCACCGCATCTACGGCGATCAGCTTATCGCCCTTGTAGTAGAACGCCGCAAAGGCGCGGTCAGCCATGACGCCACGGAACGCGACATGATCGTAGCCGTTGAAGAGGCCGGCGATCTGCAGTTTGAGGTCGTATTGGTCCGACCAAAACCACGGCGCTTCCTCGGTATGCTCCTTGCCCCCGGTCAGCGTGGCGGCCACGATCTTCGCGCCTTCGACGGCGTTGTGGACGCTTTCTAGCCGCACGATCTGGCCGCCGTAATGAGCCATTGGCCGCGCCGCGCAATCGCCGATGGCGAAGATGTTCGGGTCCGAGGTGCGGCAGTTCCGATCGGTGACGATACCGTTGTTCACGGTCAGCCCGCACTGCTCGGCGATTGCCACATCGGGCGTCACGCCAATCCCGGCGATTACCAAGTCGGCGGGCAATTCCGCGCCGTCCGTAAGGGCGACGCCCGTCACGCGATCGGCGCCCTTGATCAACGCGCATTGGCCGCCGAGGACGAACCGCACGCCTTGGCGTGTATGTTCATCAAGAAAAAAGCCGGCGACTTCCGGGCTCGTCACGCGCGCCAGCGGGCGCACGGCGGTTTCAACGACTGTAACGTCGAGCCCGAGTTGACGCGCAACGGCCGCGACTTCCAAACCAATATAACCCGCGCCGATGACGATGAGCTTGGCGCCGGAGACAAAGCGTTCGCGCACGCGATCCACGTCGACCGCGGTTCGAAACAAATGAACGCCGTCGAGATCGGCGCCGACGAGCGGCAGCTTCCGAGGCTTCGCGCCCGTCGCCAGCACCAGTGCGTCGTAGGGCAGCTCGCGCCCGCCCTCGACCCGCACCTTGCGGTTGGCGCGGTCGATCCAGACGCCGCGCGTTTTGGTCAGTAGCGCGATGCGTTCTTCGGAATAAACCGAGGCCGGGCGCAGCATCAGGCGCTCGATGTCCAGATCACCCTTGAGATAGGCTTTTGAGAGCGGTGGGCGCTGATAGGGCGCGACCGGCTCTTCGCCGACCAGCGTGATCTCGCCCTCGAACCCGCCTTGGCGCAGACGCTGCGCCGTCTCGCCGCCGGCCTGGCCGGCGCCGATGATGATGATGCGTCTGATTTCGCCCACACTCACAGTGGCTTAGTGTTTGAAGCCTCTGCGCTCGACGCGCAAGCCGCCCTTGATGCCGCGCTGCCCGAAGGGCAATTTCGCCTCTTGAGCACCCAAACCGCCCCCGATTCGCGCGCCATCCAATTGCCGGACGCCATGGCGACGCTGGCCTTCGGTCGCCGCTTGGGCGAGCAGATCGGGCCGGGCGATGTCATCTGCCTCAGCGGCAATCTTGGCGCTGGCAAAACAACACTGGCGCGCGGCGCGATCGAGGCGTGGACGGGATACCCCGAGGAAGCCCCCAGCCCCACTTACACCCTGGTTCAGACCTATGATGGCGAACGTGGCGAACTCTGGCATGTCGACCTCTACCGGCTGAAGCAGCCGGACGACGCCTGGGAGCTCGGCCTGGAGGACGCATTCGCGAGCGCCGCCTGTTTGATTGAATGGCCGGAACGATTGGGCGGGCAGCTGCCTGCCGATCGTCTCGATGTGGAATTGAAGCCGGAAGGCGAGGGCCGCACCGCCGCTCTCACCGCGCACGGCGCATGGAGAGCAAAGCTTGGATCGATCTGAAGCGCTCGCACGCCTGTTGGCGGAGACCGGCTTTTCCGGCGCAACGCGCACGCCGCTGGCGGGTGACGCCTCCACGCGTCGCTACGAGCGCCTCCAGCTCGGCGATCGCAAAGCCATGCTCATGGACGCGCCGCCGAGCGCAGAGAGCAAGCCGTGCCCGCCAAGCGCCACACCGGCTGAGCGCCGGACGATGGGCTGGAATGCAACTGCGCGTTTGGCCGCCTCCCGCGTTGAAGCATTCGTCGCGGTCGCGAATTATCTCGAAAGCATCGGCCTCGCGCCGCCGAAGATTTACGGCGCTGATTGCGACGCCGGCTATGCGGTGATCGAAGATCTGGGTGACGATCTCTACGCCAACGTCATCCCGCAAGGCGCCGACGAGATCGCGCTCTACCAAGAAGCCGCGCGCGTTCTTGCGCACGTGCATACCTCGCCGCCTGCGCCGATGCGCCTGCAAGGCGCCGGCAACGCGACGTGGCCGCTCTTGGAGTACGACGCGCTCGCGCTCGAAGTGAACGCGGACCTGTTCGTCGAATGGCTTCCGCGCGCCGCTGACGTGCATATCGATGATGCCGCCCGCGCCCGCTGGGAAAAAATTCGCGACGCGCTCATTGTCAAAGCCCTCGGCTTCCCGCGCGCCTTCACCATCCGCGACTATCACGCCGAAAACCTGCTTTGGCTGCCGAACCGTAATGGCCTGCAGCGCGTCGGCCTGCTTGATTTCCAGGATGCGATCCGAGGTTGGCGCGGCTGGGATTTCTCCATGCTGCTGCACGACGCGCGCCGCGATGTAAGTCCAGCCGCGCACGAAGCTGCGGTCCGCGCCTATCTCGAAGCAAGCGGCGCCAGCGATGCGGAATTCCAGCGCGAGCTTGCCGTGCTCGGCGCCATCAACACGATGCGCATCCTCGGCATTTTCTCGCGTTTGACCTCGCGCGATAACAAGCCGCGCTATCTCGCCTTCATGCCGCGTATGTGGGGTCACCTGGGCCGCACGCTGCAACATCCCTCGCTCGCCGATGCGCGCGCCTTCGTGAACGACGTCGCGCGTCCATATTTGGAGAAGGCGGCGTGATGGAACGTTGCACTTACGGGTGTTGGCAGGCTGGAGCACGCGGCTCCTGCCGCGCATGCGCCGCGGAGCGGCGCGCTCCCAACCTCAAACGCCAGTGCATGCCGGCGAGGGCGCCGGCGCTCCATAAGAGGGGCTCATGATCCCGCATACAGCTATGGTGCTCGCCGCGGGTCTCGGCACCCGCATGCGCCCCCTGACCAACGATCGCTGCAAAGCGCTCGTTACCGTCGGCGGCAAGACTCTGATCGATCACAACCTTGATCGCCTGGTCGCCGCGGGCGTGAGGCGTGCGGTGGTGAACGTCCACGCTTTCGCGGATTTGCTCGAAGCACATCTGCAACGCCGTAATGACATTGAGATCGTGATTTCCGACGAGCGCGCGCAGCTGATGGAAACCGGCGGCGGCGTCCGCCAAGCGCGGCCGCTGCTTGGCGATGATCCGATCATCGTCTGCAACATCGATAGCGTCTGGGAGGAGTGGAACGGCTCCGCGCTCGCGCGCCTCGCCTATAGCTTCAATGCCGCCAAGAGCGGCGCGAAGCTCATGCTCGCCGCCATGGATCAATGCCTGGGCTTTGATGGGGCTGGCGACTTCTTCATGGACGAAGCTGGCGCGCTTAGGTTCCGCGATGACGCGCCGAGTTCGCCGTGGGCCTACATGGGCGCGCAGATCATCGATCCGCGCATCGTCGATGACGAACCGCTCGAACCGTTCAGCTTCACCCGCATCTGGCGGCGTTTGCAGAGCGAAGGCCGTCTGCATGGCGCGCCGCTCGGCGGCTTCTGGATGCACGTCGGCGACCCGCAGGCGCGCGAACAAGCCGAAGCACGATTGGCGAGGGCGGCGTGAGTTCGCTCTCGCTCGGGCTGCCCGAACCTCTGTTCGGCGGCCCGGCGCCGCGGCTACGCGCAATCCCGGCGTCCGAGCCATTTCTTGATCTCCTGGCCGAAGCGATGATCGCCGCGCTGAGGCGCGACGACGATCCTTTCGCGCTCGCCGACGCACTTGTGCTGTTGCCCAACCGCCGCTCTGCCCGCGGGCTCATCGACGCGTTCGCACGCCGCCTCGGCGGCGCGGCGTTGTTGCCGACAATCCGTCCGCTCGGCGATCCGCACGCCGATGACGATCCCGACATCTGGGGCGCCGATCCGATCAGCGCCGACATCCCGCCGCCGATCGACAAGATGCAGCGGCGTATGCAGCTTGCTTCGCTCATCCGCCGCCGCTCCGTTGCTGAGAGCGGCGTCGACGATCCTGCCCGCGCTATCGCGTTGGCGGACGAACTGGGAAAGCTGCTCGATAGCGCCGCGACCGTCGAAAAAGTCGATTGGAAAAAGCTCCCAAAGCTCGTCGAAGAGATCGATCTCGCGCGCCATTGGGCCAGCTCCGCGGACTTTCTCGACATCATCGCCACCTTCTGGCCCGCGCACCTGAAAGAGCAGGGCGTCAGCGATCCGGCCGAACATGGCGCAGCGCTGCGGCATGCACTCGCCGCGCGTTGGAAGGCCGATCCGCCGAAACGACCGATCATCATAGCCGGCTCCACCGGCTCGCAGGCGACAACTCGCGAGCTGATGAAGGTTGTTTCGCGCCTGCCGAAGGGCGTGGTCGTGCTGCCAAACATCGACGTTGATCTCGACAACGATAGTTGGCGCCTCATCGGCGATCAGCACCCGCAATACGCGCTGAAGCACACGCTCGCCGCTCTTAATGTCGAGCGGCACGAAGTGCCGATGTTGAAGTTCGAAGATGAGAACGGCCGCGCCCGCCGCGTTTTGATGCGGGAAGCGCTGGCGCCCGCCGAAAAAACCGCCGACTGGATCGCGCGTCTCACCGCGATCGGCGGCGAAGCGTTCGTCAAGCAGGGCGCGAGCGGCTTGCGCCTGCTCGAAGCAGCCACCGAAGACGAAGAAGCCACAGCCATCGCGCTCATGCTGCGTGAGAAACTCGAAGACCCTGCCGGAAACGCCGCCGTCGTTACGCCGGATGCTGGCCTCGCGCGCCGCATCGAAGCCAAGCTCGCGCGTTGGGGCATCGAACCCAGCGTCTCGCACGGCTCGCCGCTGCGCGAGACCGACGCTGGCCGCTTGATCGCATTGCTCTGCGAACTCGCGCACGATCCCGCCGAACCTGTTGCGCTCGCCGCGTTGCTGAAGCACCCGCGCGTAGGCGTCGCCGCCGACGCTTACGGCTACACCATCCTCGAACACGAAGGTCTGCGCGGCGCCCGCCGCCACGACTCACTTGCGGATCTCGCCAATCTCGGCGAACGCGATCCAGATGATCAAGTGAAGAACTGGCCGCGCGCCCGCGCAATCGTCGATGCGATTGTGGAAGCGTTGAAACCACTCACGACAATCATGTCGCAGAAGGAGGTTACGCTCGCCGCCTTCGCAGACGCCCTCAGCCAATCCGCCGAAAACCTCACCAAGTACGATGTCTGGCAAGGCCGCGACGGCGAGGGCGCGTCCCGTTTGCTGCGCGACGCCAACCAGTTCGGCGCCGAGCTTGGGCTCATCGCCTCGCACGCGGCGCCACGCGTGCTGCTGCGGCTGATGGATGACCACCAAATCGCGCCCGTGCAAGCGAGCGGCGAGGCGCGCGTCGCCATCTGGGGCTTGCTCGAAGCGCGCTTGCAGCGCCGCGACCTGATGATCCTCGCCGGCCTCAACGAAGGCGTTTGGCCAACGCCGCCCGCGCAAGACCCATTTCTCTCCCGCGTCATGCGCGAGAAGCTTGGCCTTCCTTCGCAAGACGCCCGCATCGGGCTCGCCGCGCACGATTTCGCGCAGCTCGCCAACGCGCCGAATGTCGTGTTGACGCGTTCACTCCGCCGCGAAGGCTCGCCGACTCTCGCATCACGCTGGCTCTGGCGCCTCAAGACGCTGGTTCAGGGGGCCAAGACCGAACTCGAGTCGGCGGATCGCTACGCAGCGCTCGCGCACAAGCTCGACGAACCGGCCGAGATCAATCCGGTCAAGCCGGTGCAGCCGCGCCCGCCTGCAGGTAGGCGCCTGACGCAAATCAGCGTCACCCAAGTCGAGACGTTGATTCGCGATCCGTACGCGGTATACGCGCGCCGCATTCTGAAGCTCGATCATCTCGATCCGATTGGCGCCGAAGCCGGTCCGGCGGAACGCGGCACCGCCGTTCACCGCGCCATCGAACGTTTCGGTGACGGCAGCGATCCGGCCGAGCTTTCGCGCCTGCTCGATGAAGAACTGCGCTGGCACGGCATTGCGCCTGAGCGCCGCGCCGCCGACCGCGAACGCCTGCTGACGTCGATCAGCGCACTCATCGCCTGGTTCGCAGAGCGTAGCTCGCACGGCGCTACGATCTATCGGGAAGTGAAAGGCAGGATGCCCGTTGATGGCGTCATCCTCACCGGCGTTGCTGACCGCATCGAGATCGGCCCCGGTCACGTCGCGATACTCGATTTCAAGACCGGCTCTCCGCCATCGAACGAGCAGGTTAACAGCGGCCTGAGCCCACAGCTCTTGCTAGAGGCCGCGATGCTCATGGCGGGCGCGATTGAGAATGTGCCGAAAGCGACGCCAACCGAGCTGATTTACTGGCAGTTCGGCGGCTCCAAGCCCGCGCCGCGTGTGGTGGATGCTGAAGGTGGCCCCGTTGTCGCCGCTGAGAAGGCGATGACCTCGCTGCGCAGCCTGCTCGCCCGTTACGCCAATGCCGATCAGGCCTTCTATTCCAAGCCGCGCGTGCAATTCCTGAAGCCGTACGACGAGTACGATCTGCTCGCACGCCGCAAGGAATGGGCTGACGAAGTGGGTGACGAATGAGCATCGACGCCGTCGCCGAAGCCACGCGCGCGCAAGCACAGGCCGCGCACCCGCACGTCTCCGTGTTCGTTACCGCGAATGCCGGCTCGGGCAAAACCAAAGTGCTTGTCGATCGGATCGCGCGGCTCTTGCTTGAAGGCTCGAAGCCGTCCGCGTTCCTCTGCATCACTTACACAAAAGCCGCCGCCGCCGAGATGCAGCGCCGCCTGTTCGAGCGTCTCGGCGGCTGGTGCGTCGCCGACGATAAGAGCCTCGCGGCTGAGCTGGAAAAGCTCGGCGCCAACGCTGCCGATCTCCCGCGCGCCCGCGCGCTTTTCGCGCAAGCGCTGGAAACGCCCGGCGGCCTCAAAATCCAAACCATTCACGCCTTTTGCGAACGCTTGCTGGCGCGCTTTCCGCTTGAGGCAAATGTCCCGCCTGGTTTCGACATTGCCGATGAAGCCCGTTCGGCTGCTTTGCTCGGCGAAGCCCGCGCCAAAGCCGCGCTCTCCGATGGCGGCCAGCGCGACGCCTTTCGCCGTTTCGCCAAGCGTCTCTACAGCGACCACCTCGAAGGCCTGCTTGATCGCCTCGCGCTACGCCGCGCCGAGTTTCACCGCTTCGCGCAAAAGCATCAAGGCGAGCTCTTCGCCGCCCAGGCGCTCCGCGAACGCCACGGCGTCACCCAGAACGCCGAAGACTACACGCGGAGTTTCCTGGCGCGCTGGCGTTGGAACGAACTGCGCGATGCCGCTAACGCCCTGTGCGAAGGCAGCGTCAACGATCGCAAAGCCGGCGAGCGCCTACGCGCAGTGCTCGATTGCGTTGAGGCCAACGACAACGCCGCCGCCATGCTCGCCTGCTTCGGCTTCGCCCTGACGGGCGAGGGGAACCTTCGCGCCAGCTTCGTCACCGCCGCAACGCAGAGGGCGCATCCTTGGCTCGAGCCCGTTGTCCGCACATTCGCCGAGGCAATTGAAGAAGCACGCGACACGCTCAACGCCATCGAGCGCGCCGAGGATGCGGTTGCAGCGCTGGCGCTGGCGCTCAAGCTCGATGAGGCCTACGGCAGCGCCAAGACTCGCGCAGGCGTTCTCGATTTCGACGACCTCATCGAACACGCGCAGGCGCTGCTACAGCGCTCCGAAGCCGCGCCTTGGGTGCTCTACAAGCTCGACGGAGGCCTAGACCACATCCTGATCGATGAAGGCCAGGACACGAGCCCCGCGCAGTGGGATCTGATCACGCCGCTACAGAACGAATTCTTCGCCGGAGCCGGCGCGCGCGAACGCAATCGAACCGTCTTCTCCGTCGGCGATCCCAAGCAGAGCATTTATGCGTTTCAAGGCGCCGATCCCGAACGCTTCCTCGCTGAGTCGCAAAACCTTGCGAGGCGCGTTCAAGCGGCGGAGAAGCAGTTCAAGGCGCCGGAACTGCGAACCTCGTTCCGCTCTTCGCCGGAGATATTGCAGGCGGTCGACGAGACGATGAAGGGCAAGCCGCTTATCGCTGGCCCGGGTGCGCACGACGTTACCGTGCACCTTGCGGCGCGCGACGATGAGAGCGGAGTCGTCGAAGTCTGGCCATTCACGCCTAAGCCCATGATTGCGGACGCCGAGCCATGGGACGCGCCGATGGATATGGAGCGCGAGAGCAGTGCTCACGTCGTGCTCGCCAAGCGCATCGCCAAGCACGTCAAAGCGATGATCGAAGCGCGTGAGGCAGTGTGGGAGAGGGGCGTGCGCCGCCCGATGCGCGCGGGCGATGTGCTCGCACTCGTGCGCAAACGCGGCGCCATGTTCCGCGAGCTGATCAAGGCGTTCAAACGGGAGAAACTCCCGGTCGCCGGCGCCGATCGCATGGTGCTGCGCGATGAACTCGCCGTGCAGGACTGCTTGGCGCTCATGCAAGTGGCGCTCGATCCCGCCGACGATCTCTCGCTCGCCTGCGTGCTTAAGGGCCCGTGGTGCAATCTCATCAGCGACGACGAAGATATTTTCCCGCTCGCCTACGATCGCGGAGGGGAGCTTCTGATAGATCGCCTCCGCGCCAGCACCGATGCAAAGTATGCGTACGCCCAAAGCTTCGTACGCGATCTCACAGCGCGCCGCGGCGCCGATCCGTTCGCGTTTCTAAGCTGGGCGCTGGAAACAACGCATGACGGCAAATCCGGCTGGGCGCGTATTTTCGCGCGGCTTGGCCCTGAAACACGCGACCCACTCGAAGAGCTGCTGCAGCGCGCGCTGAACCTGCCGCACCACGTCGCGCCGACACTGCAGCGCTTCCTTTTCGATATCGAACTCGATGCGCAACAGATAAAGCGCGAGCTGGAGGCCGAAACCGGCGCTATTCGGGTTATGACCGTCCACGGCGCCAAGGGTCTCGAGGCGCCTGTCGTGATTCTGCCGGATTCCACCGGCGATGTGGGCGACGCGCCCGACAATGGCCTGTTGTTTGACAATGACGATGGCCCGTTCGTCTCATTCAGTGCCAAGGGTGATGACGAACCCTGCGCCGAAGCCCGCGCCGCCCACAAGGAGCGCATGCTCGGCGAGCATTGGCGGCTGCTCTATGTCGCCATGACCCGCGCACGCGATCGGCTCATCGTCTGTGGCCCGCAATGGAAGAGCGGCGAGGCGCCGAACGTGAGCTGGCGTGAGAACGTGGAGCTTGCGCTCGCCAATCTCGGCGCGGAAAAGATCGAGACGCCGTTCGGCCAAGGCCTGCGTCTCGGGAAACCACAAATCGCCGATGCGCAGGCGCAATCGCCGCAGCCGCAGATCATTGTGCCGGCTTGGGCGCACACGCCCGTAGGCGGCGCCGCCCGCATTGAAATCGCCGCGCCTTCTCGTCTGCATCGCATCGATCCGGCCTTGTTCTCGCCGCGTGGTGATGGCCAGAAGCGCTTCCGCCGTGGCCGTCTCATTCACGGCTTGCTCGAACGCTTGCCGGAGCTCACGCCCGAGAAACGCGAAGCGGCAGCGCTTGCGTGGTTGACGCGCCAAGGTGTCGAAGAGGATGAAGCGGAAAAATTCGTACGAGAAGCGCTGAGCGTCATCAACGATGCGCGCTTCGCCGCCGTGTTCTCGCCAACGAGCCGTGCCGAAGCGCCGATCGTTGGCGTGGTGAAAGGCAAAGCCATTCGCGGCGTCGTCGATCGCCTCGCCGTCGAGAAAGATCGCGTGATCGTGCTCGACTTCAAAACCGATCGCCCGGCGCCGACGGATGCCGCCGCGGCGCCCGATTCCTACGTCATGCAGCTCGCGCTTTACCGTGAAGTGCTGCGGACGATCTTTCCCATGAAAACCGTCTCCTGCGCGCTGCTGTGGACGGAAAAGCCCCATCTCATGGAGCTGCCGGACGGTCGCCTGGACGATGTTTTCGCTACGTTCGCGTGAGGTTGAATCCTTAACCGGCTCACCCTACATCGCGTGAACAATTCACGGTTCCGAAGGAGCAAATCCCGTGGCCACCACCAAAGTTTCTGACGATAGTTTCGAAGCCGACGTGCTGAAATCCGGCCGTCCGGTGCTCGTCGACTTCTGGGCGGAATGGTGCGGCCCGTGCAAGCAAATCGGCCCGGCGCTCGAGGAGATCGCCGCCGAAATGGGCGATCGCGTTCAGGTCGTGAAGCTCAACATCGATGATAATCCGATGACGCCGGGCAAGTACGGCGTGCGCGGCATCCCCACGCTCATGGTGTTCAAGGATGGTAAGGTCGCCTCGACCAAAGTCGGCGCCATGCCGAAGTCGAAGATTGTCGAGTGGCTGAACGAGAGCGTCTAAGCGTTCTCCGCCGCCAACGCTTCGGCGGCCAGCAAAAACGAACCACAGATCAGCACACGCGGCGCGGGCAACTGCGCCGCGTTTTGCACGGCGGCCGCAAGTGAAGGCGCCATGCCAGCGGGCGTGTCGAGCTGGTGCGCAAGTGAAGCAATGTGATGCGGCGCGATGTGGTCCTCGTTCAGCGGCACGGCGATGATGCGATCGGCGCCGCGGGCGATTGCGCTTACGAACGCCGCCGCATCCTTGCGTTTGCGCAGGCCGATGATCACCGTGTTCTCGCCGCCGCGCCTTGCTTTCATATCGTTGAGCGCGCGCGCCAGCGCCGCAGCTGCGTCGGCATTGTGACCTGCATCAACCCAGACCTCGCCGCCCACGGCGCGCACCGGCGCACTGAACGCGCCGCGCGTAAGCGGCTGCAGGCGTGCGGGCCATCGCGCATTGGAAACACCGGTGGCGAATGCATCATCGCTGATTGTAAACGGCCCCGGCGCAAGGAACGCGGCACAGGCGAGGCCAGCGTTGTCGATCTGGTGTTGGCCATGTAGCCCCGGTAGCGGCAGATCAAGGACGCGGTGCTCGCTTTGCACAATCAGTCTGCCTTTTTGTGCAAACGCATCCCATTCGACGCCCTTGCGAAATAGGGGGGCGCCAACGCGTTCGGCTTCGGCTTCGATAACTTCGCGCGCAGCCTCCGCTTGATGCGCGACGATGGCTGGCGAGTTTCGTTTCAGTATGCCGGCCTTGTGCGCTGCAATTTCGGGTAAAGTCGCGCCCAGTGCCTCTTGGTGATCGAGGCCGATCGGCGTGATGATCGAGGCTGTGGGCCAAGGGACGACGTTGGTGGAATCATCGCGCCCGCCCATGCCGCATTCCAAAAGCACTAAGCGAGCGTGATGTTGATCAAAGAGATGCAGCGCGACAGCGACTTGCGCGTCGAACTGAGTGAGATCAGGCGCGAGTTGATGTACGCGTTCGGCGGCGCCGATTAGCATTTCATCGGCAGCTATTTCGCCACCAACCAGGAAGCGCTCGTTGAGCTTCAGAAGGTGTGGCTTGGTGAAAGCATGGACGCTCAGCCCGGACGCCTCGGCGATCGCGCGCATGAACGCGATCGTGGAGCCTTTGCCGTTCGTTCCAGCGATATGAAACGTCGGGGGTAAATTGGCGTTCGGGCTATCCAGCGCCGTCAGAGCTTCGACGAGCGGCGCGCGATCAAACGGTTTGCCGTGCCCGAACTCAGGGCCGAAAAGCTCTTCAAATTTCCTTTGGACGATATCTTCCACGACAAACGGAAGAGCCTTACTCCGCGGCTTTGGCGGTCGGCTGTTGTTTGCCGGCTTTGCGCTTGCCTTTCGAGGCGCTTTCGTCGGCGGCACGTTCGCTCAGTTCTATGGTCTCGCTATCGCCCTGCACGGCAGCGCGCTTGTGCATCAGAACGGAAAGCAACGTTGCGATCGTCGCCTTCAGCTGGCGGCGATCGACGACCATGTCGACCATGCCCTTGTCCAAGAGATACTCGGACCGCTGGAAGCCTTCCGGCAATTTCTGGCGAATGGTCTGCTCGATAACGCGCGGGCCGGCGAAGCCAATGAGGGCGCCCGGCTCGGCAATGTGCACGTCGCCAAGCATGGCGTAGCTTGCGGTCACGCCGCCCGTGGTCGGATCGGCGAGGACGACAATGTAGGGAAGGCCCGCTTCACGCAGCATCTGAATCGCCAGCGTCGTGCGCGGCATCTGCATCAGCGAGAGAATGCCTTCCTGCATCCGCGCGCCGCCGGACGATGTCACCACGATCATCGCCGCCTTGCGGCGCACAGCGGCCTCCGCCGCCGCGATGAAGGCTTCGCCCGCGGCCATGCCGAGCGAGCCGCCCATGAATTCGAAATCCTGCACCAGCACGACAGCGTGCGCGCCGCCGATGCGGCCGTAGCCCGCCGCCATGCAGTCGTCGCGCTGCACTTTCGCGCGCGCCGACTTCAGCCGGTCAGCGTACTTCTTGTCGTCCTTGAACTTCAGCGGATCGTTCTCCACCTTCGGCACAGGGATCGTCTGCCACGCTTGATCGTCGAACATGATCTTGAAGCGGGCGTCCGGCCCGATGCGCATGTGGAAGCCGGACGGCGTCACCCAATCGGCTTGCTCAAGCTCGGCGCGATAGATCAGATCGCCCGAAAGCGGATCCTTGATCCAGAGATTGTCGGGCGTCTCGCGCGCGTCTTCTGGCTTCTTTTTCGACAAGCCGGGCCGCGCGAAATTCGACAGCCAGTTCATGCGGGTGTTCCTTCAAGTTCACGCGCTGAGCGTACAGCTTCGCTCAATTGAGCGACCTTACGCAAGACGCGTTCAACTGCTTGGGGCGCTGGCCCGGCGGCAATTTCGTCCACAAAAGCGGAGCCGACGACGACGGCGTCCGCGTTTACTGCAATGGCGCGAGCCGCTTCTGGCTCACGCACCCCAAAACCGACGGCGATGGGGAGGGAGGTCGCGCGCTTCAGCCTTTCCACCGCCGCACGCACATCAGCCGAGGTGGCCGCATTCGCGCCTGTGACCCCAGCCACCGAGACATAGTACAGAAAGCCTGACGCCCCTTCGAGCACCTTGGTTAACCGCTGGTCATCTGTAGTGGGCGTTGCGAGCCGGATGATGGAGAGGCCACGGGCGTCGAACGCTGCACGGAGCGGCGGGTCTTCCTCTGCAGGGAGATCAACAATGATCGCGCCGTCCGCGCCGGAGGCCGCCATCTTTTGCGCCGACGCCTCATAGCCCATGCTTTCGATTGGATTGGCGTAGCCCATGAGAATAAGCGGTGTGTCCGCGTTGGTCTCGCGAAAGCGCCGCGCGAGGTCGAGCGTTTGCTTCAATGAGCCGCCTGCCTTCAACGCGCGCAGCGCGGCTTTCTGAATACTCGGCCCGTCCGCCATTGGGTCGGTGAACGGGAAGCCAAGCTCGATCACGTCCGCGCCGGCGCCTGGCAGCCCCCGCAAAATCTCGAAGCATGTCTCGTGATCAGGATCAGACGCCATCACATACGCGACAAGGCCCGCGCGGCCTTCGCGTTTCAGTGCGGCAAAGCGGGAGGCGAGGCGGGTGCTCAACCCGGCTGCGCCTCGTTGCAGCGTGGCGTGCGGTCGAGTGCGAACCAAAGCACCGTCATCTGCGAGTTCTCTTCGCTCGGCGGATAGTCGCTCGGGAAGATGTTCAGCACGCGGCGGCAATTGTTTTGATCGGTGCGGACGGCTGTCATGCCGCCGGGCACATAGGAGCCCTGATGCCAACCGGCTGCGCCAAGCTGGCCGATATATTGCGAGCTGATCTGGGGGCCGATGATGCGCGGCATCGTCACGCACGCGATCTCGAATCGAGCTGTGTCGGTGATGGTCGAAGGATAGTGGCAATCCTCCGGCACGATCGAGCCGTCGACGATTTCGAGGTTGAGCGAGTCCGGTAGCAGCCGTTCAGGCGCTGCGGCTTCTTGCGCGAGCGTCGGCGTTACGAACGCGGCGGCCAAACAAAGCGCAGCGATGGTCCTGGTGAGTTTCAAAGCTTCACTCCTAGCGCATCAGCGACAGTGAACACGTCCTTATCCCCGCGCCCGCAGAGGTTCATGACAAGCAAGCCATCCCTGCCGATCTCGCGCGCCACATCTCCAACACGCGCGAGCGCATGCGATGGTTCCAAAGCCGGCAGGATGCCCTCAAGTTTCGCGCACAATTTGAAAGCCTCGAGCGCTTCGTCGTCAGTGGCGCTGAGATATTGGGCGCGGCCGATATCGGCCAAGTAAGAATGTTCCGGGCCGACGCCCGGATAGTCGAGACCGGCGCTGATCGAGTGGCCTTCAAGGATTTGGCCGTCTTCGTTCTGCAACAAATAGGTCCGGTTGCCGTGTAGCACGCCGGGCCGCCCACCACTGATTGCGGCGCTATGCTCGAAGCGATCGTCGATGCCGCGGCCCGCCGCTTCGACGCCGATCAAGCGCACGCTCTCATCCGCGATGAACGGGTGAAACAACCCAATCGCGTTCGATCCGCCGCCGATGCATGCCATGACAGCGTCCGGCAGACGGCCTTCGCGCTCCAAAATTTGCGCCCGCGCTTCGCGGCCGATCACGCTCTGAAAATCGCGCACCATTTCCGGGTAGGGGTGCGGGCCAGCCGCGGTGCCGATGCAATAGAACGTGTCTGCGACATTGGTGACCCAATCGCGCAGCGCCTCGTTCATCGCGTCTTTCAGCGTCGCGGCGCCACTCGTCACCGGGCGCACTTTCGCGCCGAGCAGCTTCATGCGGAACACGTTCGGCTTCTGCCGCTCAATATCGGTGGCGCCCATGAAAACGACGCACGGCAAGCCCAAGCGCGCACACACGGTCGCCGTCGCGACACCGTGTTGGCCTGCACCAGTTTCGGCGATGATCCGCGTCTTGCCCATGCGCAACGCGAGCAGCACTTGGCCGAGGCAATTGTTGATCTTGTGCGCGCCGGTGTGATTGAGCTCGTCACGCTTGAAGTAAATCTTCGCGCCGCCGTGATGTTCAGTCAGGCGCTCGGCGAAGTACAAAGGCGAGGGCCGGCCCACATAATGGGTCCAGAAATCCGCCATCGTCGCCGCGAATGCGGGGTCGGACTGGGCCGCGCGGTAGGCGCGCTCAAGATCGAGCACCAGCGGCATCAGAGTCTCGGCCACGAACCGGCCGCCGTATTGGCCAAACCGGCCCTCGGCGTCGGGTAGCTCCTGCCAGTTGCGGCGCGCGTCCATGGGCGAGGGTTTATACTTCCGCAGCCGCCAAGAATTGGGCGATCAGGAGGGGGTCCTTTAGTCCCGGAGCCTTTTCCACGCCAGAGGAGACATCCACAAGGTCCGCCCCGGATACCTGAGTCGCTTCTTTGACGTTGCTGGGGTTCAGCCCCCCGGCCAGGAACCACGGCCGCCCGAGCTGAGCGCCGGCCATGACCTGCCAGTCGAAAGCCAGCGCATTGCCGCCTGGGAGGCCGTCCTGGCCCTTGGGCACTTGGGCGTCGAACAGGAAGTAATCCACGACCGGATAGAAGGGCGGCAGCGTCTGGAAATCCTCGCGTGTCGCGATGCCGACGGCCTTGATGATCCCGCGGCGGGCAAAGCGCCTGGCCTCAGCGACCCGCCCTAAGTTCTCTTGGCCGTGCAATTGGATCCAGTCGGGCTGTGCTGCGCGGACGGCTGCCTTCAAGTGCTCATCGTCGGCGTTCACGGTGACCAGCACCGTTTCTATCCGCCCGCGCGCCCGCTCGGCTAACGCCGCGAGCTTGTCGACGGTCAGGAAGCGCGGGCTCCGCGGATAGGTGACGAACCCAACGAACCGCGCGCCGCCCTCAATGGCGGCATCGAGCGCTTCGACAGTCGTAATCCCGCAAATTTTCGCGTCGACCATCTCATTCTCCCGCGAACAACAGTTTGAGGTAACGCCGATACTGCTCGGATTGCCGCTGCAGCCACGTCGCATCCTCCATTGCCTTGGCCATGACGAAGCCGCCTTCGATGGTCGTGACGATCATCTCTGCGAGCTGCCTTGCGCTCACCCTTTCGCGCGGCTTCCGAGCAGCGATCAGCGCCGCCAGCTTCTTTTCGTAGAGCTTTTGCCAAGCCTTCAGGCGTTCACGAATGTACGCGTGCACGTCCTCACCGAACTGGCGGCTCTCATAAGTGTACGAGGCGAACACACAACCGGGAAAAGGCCCGCCCAGCCCGTCGAGATAGCGTTCGAATGACTTGAGGAAGTGGATCACACGCTCGTACGGGTCATCGGTGGCGGCGTCGGCCTCTTTCGACCAGCGTTCGAACAGCGCGAAATCCGTCTCCGCATAGGCCTCCACGACGGCGCGAGCCAAATCGGCCTTGCTCTTGAAGTGATGAAAGAAGGCGCCCTTGGTCAGTCCCGTTGCGGCCAGGACGTCATCGACCGTGGCGCCTGCATAGCCCTTCGACAAGATCAAGGCCTCCGCCGCGGCGACGATCCTTGCCCTTGTATTCTCGCCCTTTTCGGCCACGGCCTCTCTCCAAAACAGACCGGTAGGTATGATTTTCCAGCGGCGCGCGCAAGTCGCCCTTGACATACCAACTGGTTGGTTTTATCGGATCGGGTGAAACAGACCAAGTGGTCTGTTCAAAAAAGGAGATATCGCATGCAAGACGTAGTGAATGGTGTGAGCCGCCCCGGCCTGTTCGCGGCAATCGACGCAATGACAAAGGACGCCGCGCTCGCCCAGTTCAATTTCCGTATTGAGAACGAGTGGCTGAACGGCGGCCTCAACCGCTCCACGGTGCGTGATTTCAGCGGCGTAGGGCAGGTGATCGCTCACCGCGCGCCTTTCGAACTCTATAATGACGAGCCGCCAGTGCTGCTGTCGGACGATAAGGGCCCCAACCCCGTCGAGAATCTGTTGCACGCACTCGCCGGCTGCCTAGTCACGACGATGGTCTACCACGCCGCAGCGCGCGGCATGAAGATTGACGCCGTCCGCACCCGCTTTGACGGCGATCTCGACCTGCGCGGCCTGCTTGGCATCACCAAATCATGTCGTAACGGCTATCGCGACATTCGCGTCGTCTTCGATATCGAGGGCGATCTGTCACTGGAGCAGAAGCGCGAGCTGATGGCGATGGGGCCGGAATTTTCGCCGGTCTATGACGTCGTCAGCAACGGGACGCGTGTGCATTGTTCGCTACGGGAGGATGCGGCCGCACGTGCCGCTTAATCCGCATAGGTGGCGGCACGGTGCGCGCCCGTGCCGTCACACGCGTCTACTTCTTCAGCAGATCGCGAATTTCCGTGAGCAGCTTGATGTCCGCAGGCGTCTCAGCGACGGGCGCGGGCTTGGCCTCTTCCTTGCGCTTCATCGCGTTCATCGCCTTGATCACCAGAAACAGCACCCAGGCGATGATGCCGAATTTGATCACGGCGGTTATGAACTTGCCGTACGCGAACACCGCGCCCTGCTCGCGCGCGGCGTCGAGCGTGGTAGCGGTAACAGCTTCGGAAAGCGGCAGGAAGTAATTTGAGAAATCCAAGCCGCCGGTGACGGCGCCGATCAGCGGCATGATCAGATCGTCGACGAGCGAGGATACGATTGTGCCGAATGCCGCGCCAATGACGACGCCTACGGCGAGATCGACCACGTTGCCCTTCAGAGCGAATTCACGGAACTCTTGCAGCATCGACATGAGGGTCCTCAGCTTCGGCGCGATGGAACCGGTGCGTGGCACGCTTCGTCGCGTCGCGTCAACATTGACTCACTCGGCTTGCATTTGAGAACTAATGACCTGAGCGAGGCTGACTCGGGGGCGATCTTGAAGCTGGGAACTTTGTGGCGTGTGGTCTGGCCAGAGCGCGGACCGCTCTTCGCCGTTGTTGGCGGCATCGTTTCGCTAGCGGGCGATTTCGCCAGCTTCCTCGGCAACATCGCGTCGCCGACCATTCTGGTTTGGCCGGCGGTGGGCCTTGCGGGGCTGCTCTCCTGGTTCTGCTTCGGGCGCATTGGCGCTGTGGCGGCGGATGCGCCGGACGAGGCGCGCGAAGCCGCCGTTCAATGCCGCGAATGCGACGCTTTCCGCGTCATGCTCTTCGCGAGCGTTGGCGTCGTGCTGTTGCTGCTGGCCGGGCAGGGCACAACAGCGACGGAGCGCATCGGCACGCAACTCGGTTTGATCCAGCAGGATGTCGCCGTAATCCGCGAAGACACCACCGCCATCCGCGATGTCACCTCATCGTCAGAACTCGTGCGCAATCCGCGCTCGGCGGCGGATTTCTTCCGCAACGCCTGGATTCACAACATGGTCCGGCGAGACAATGATGCGGCCTGGCAATCGATCCAGGAACTCTATCGCCGCCATGTGCCGAATAAGCTCGACGCGGCTGAGCTTTACTTCAATACCGGCCGCCTGCATCTGACGCGCGATCAATTGTTGGCGCAAATGATTGAAGTCGGCCGCTCGCGGCGGGATGCTGCGATGTTGGTGATCGCAGCGCGAAACTTGGAATCCAATCAAGAGGCGATCGCGCTCTACGACGAGGCGCGCGCAATCGATCCAGATATGCCGTTCGCCTATTGGGACGTGGCGCGGGTGCAGTTCATGCAAATCACCAATGGTGCAACGTCGCGAGATAACCTTGCCTCTGCGCAAGCGGCCGTCGCCGGGCATGAGCGCTTCTTGGAAGTGGCCTCGCGCAAACCGGTTGCGAGCTACTTCTACTTGCCACAGCACCAAGCGGACTTTGAGTCACTGGCGCGGAGCCAACTCGAGTCCTTCCGTTCGAATGCGCAAACTTGGGAGCGCATTGTTCAACAGCAGGACGAAATGGAAGCCCGCCGCCGGCGCTAGGAAGGCCTAACCTTCGCGCCGCCCCGAGCGTATGGGCACGACATTGTTCAGCAGGCGCTCGAGCGCGCCGATGACCTGCTCCTGCGTGAAGGGTTTTTCGACGATCGGCGCATCGTCGAACCCCTGCGGCAGCGCTTCGCGCCCGTAGCCGGTGACGAACGCGAAGGGGATTTTCCGGGCCTTCAAAGCGGCGACGATCTGATCGACACGGCGCCCCGCCAAATTGCCGTCAACGAGAGCTGCGTCGATCGCTTCGGCGCCCGCCATTTCGAGCGCCTTGTCGGCGTTCTGGACTGGCCCCACGATTTCGCAGCCCGCGTCCTCCAGATAGTCGGTCAGGACCATGCCGATGAGCGGCTCGTCCTCAACGACCAAGATGCGCCGGCCCTCCAGGCCGTAACGCTGCTGCGCCTGCGCGGCGCCGTGTTGGTTGGCGTCTCGCGCCAGCACGCCGATCGGATGTTGCTGCACCGGAAGCGGGAGATTGATCTCGCAGACCAAACCGGTCTCCGCATAGCTCAGCGTGACATCGCCATTGTAGGCGCGAAGACTGTTTTCGATCAGCGTTGAACCGAAGCCTTGCGTCGTTGGCGCGCTCACTGGCGGGCCGCCGGATTCGCGCCATATAAGGTGCAAACTGCGCCCGTTGTTCGATTGAACTTGCCAGCTGATGCTGACGCGCCCGCTTGCGACTGAGAGCGCGCCATGCTTGCGCGCATTGGTGCCGAGTTCATGCAGCACCAGCGCCAGGTGCAAAGCCGGTTGCGCCTCCAGCGCCAAGGCAGCGCCGTTCCAAGAGATGCGCTGATCTTCTTCGTTGCCGAGTAAGAGTTGCTCGCGCACGAGATCGGCAAGTTGCGCGCCCTGAAAGGAGCTGCCCGTCAGCAAACCGTGTGCGCGCGCCAGCGCCTTGATGCGTCCGTTGAAGCTGTTGACGAAATCGGCCGGGCTCGCAGCCCGCCGCAAGGTTTGCGTCGCGATTGCTTGCACCGTGGCCAATGTATTCTTGATGCGGTGATTGAGTTCATCGATCAGCAAACGCTGCGTTTCCTCCGCGCGTTTACGATCACTGATATCGCGCGCCACTTTCGAGGCGCCTACAATGCGCCCGGTCGAATCCCGCAACGGCGACACCGTCAGCGAAATGTGGATGCGGCGGCCGTCCTTGGCGACGCGAATTGTTTCGAAGTGTTCGATGCGCTCGCCGCGTGTGAGGCGGGCGATGATCTCCTTCTCCTCATCCATCAATTCGGGTGGGATGATTTTGGAGATATGCTGCCCGATCATCTCGTCGGCGGTGTAGCCAAAGATGCGCTCGGCCCCGCCGTTCCAGGAGGTGATGATCCCCTCGAGCGTCTTTGAGAGGATGACATCGTCGGAGTTGGCGACGATGGCCGCCAGACGCGCAGCCATGATCTCTGAAGCCTGATGAGACTCGGGCGATGGACCGTCGGTGTTCATTTTCTTCGTGATCCCGCCTGTCTCGGGAACAACACCCGGACGAAGGCTCGGGTTCCCTCGTGCGGCGGCCGCGGCTTACGGCTCTTCGCCGCCATTGACCTTTAGCCGGAGTTCCTTGCCCGGCTTGAAGAACGGCACCTTCTTGGCGTCGACCTTCACAGTCGCCCCCGTCCGCGGGTTACGTCCGGTGCGGGCGTCGCGCTTGCGCACGGAAAACGCGCCAAACCCACGCAGCTCCACGCGGCCGCCCTGGGCCAGTGCGACGGCAATCTCGTCCAACACCACGTCGACCGCATGCTCGATCTCTGCCGCCTTCAGCGGCGCCATTTCTTCCTGCAGTCTGTTGACCAGCTCTGAGCGCAGCATGTGCGACCCCTAGGTTCCCCGTTCAGGCGATAGAGGACTGCCCAGCGCCCCACGTCAACACCCAGATGATTGAAAAGGCCAAGAAAAAGGGCCCGGCGTTGCCGCCGAGCCCTGATCTGACGCCGGTAACGGCGTAATGCTTACTTCTTGTCCTTCAGAGCGGCGCCCAGAATGTCGCCGAGCGAAGCGCCCGAGTCCGACGAACCGAACTGCGCAATGGCTTCCTTCTCGTCGGCCAATTCCATGGCCTTGATCGAGAGGGCGACCTTGCGGCTCGACTTGTCGAAGCCCGTCACCATCGCGTCGAGACGATCGCCGACCGAGAAGCGGTCAGCGCGTTGCTCTTGGCGATCGCGCGAGAGGTCCGACTTGCGGATGAAGGTGCGCAGCGCATTGCCTTCGCCGAACGCCACTTCGATGCCGCCGGTCGCCACATCGACGACTTCCGCCGTGATGATCTGACCGCGCTTGAAGTCGGCGTCAGCCATTGGATCGGCGTCGACCTGCTTGATGCCAAGCGAGATGCGCTCCTTCTCGACATCGACGTCGAGAACCTTCGCCTTGACCATGTCGCCCTTGTTGAAGCGGGTGAGGGCTTCTTCACCTTGGGCATCCCAGGCGATGTCGCTCAAGTGGACCATGCCGTCCAGCTCCGGCGTAAGGCCAACGAACAGACCGAACTCGGTGATGTTCTTGATCTCGCCTTCGATGATCGAACCGACGCCGTGCTCGGCGACAAACGCATCCCACGGATTGGCTTGCACTTGCTTGATGCCGAGCGAGATGCGGCGCTTTTCGCCGTCCACGTCGAGCACTTGCACGTCGACTTCCTGAGAGGTGCTCAGGATCTTCGACGGGTGCAGGTTCTTCTTGGTCCAGCTCATTTCGCTAACGTGCACCAGGCCTTCAACGCCCGGCTCGAGTTCAACGAACGCGCCGTAGTCGGTGATGTTGGTGACGCGGCCGGTGAACTTGCCGCCGGCCGGGTACTTGGAATCAACGCCATCCCACGGATCGGTCATGAGTTGCTTCATGCCGAGCGAGATGCGCTGGGTGTCCGGATTGATCTTCACGATCTGGACTTTCACCGTATCGCCCACGTTGAGCACTTGGCTCGGGTGCGAGACGCGCTTCCAGCTCATGTCGGTGACGTGCAGCAGGCCGTCGATGCCGCCGAGATCAACGAACGCGCCGTAATCGGTGATGTTCTTGACCACGCCTTCGCGGATTTCGCCTTCCTGCAGCTGGCCGACGATTTCGGCGCGTTCCGAAGCACGGCTCTCTTCGAGCACGGCGCGGCGCGAGACGACGATGTTGCCGCGCTGGCGGTCCATCTTCAGGATCGCGAACGGCTGCACGATGTTCATCAGCGGGCCGACGTCGCGAACCGGACGGATGTCCACTTGCGAACCCGGAAGGAACGCATTGGCGCCGCCGAGGTCGACAGTGAAGCCGCCCTTCACGCGGCCGACGAGCGCACCGTTGACGGCTTCTTGCGCAGCGAACGACTTCTCGAGGCGCGTCCAGGCTTCTTCGCGGCGCGCTTTCTCGCGGCTGATGACAGCGTCACCGAGCGCGTTTTCGATACGGTCGAGATAAACTTCGACGATGTCGCCCGGCTTCGGTTGGCCGGCGCCGTCGTCGACGAGGAATTCACGGAGCGGGATTCGGCCTTCGGTCTTGAGGCCAATATCGACAACGACGAAATCGTGTTCGATCGCAACCACGGTGGCCGGCATCACGCGGCCTTCAATCATACCCTTGGAGCCCAGGCTCTGATCGAGCATCGCGGCGAAATCGTCGCGCGTGGGGTTCAAGGATGGGTTTTGCGTTTCAGACGCCATTACGTATTCAACTCCAACATTGATAAGGGCCAACCGGTTGGATCCGGCGGTCTCGGCCCCCCAATGGGGCCGTCCTTAGATTTGGCTTAGGTAACGCCAAGCGGCCCGGGGCCAGCTGACCCTCGGGAACGCGGGCTCTCTATAGATAGGGAGGTCTTCACCCACAAGCGAGGATCGACCCTAAAATCAGCTCTTTCGGGCCATGGCCGCATCGACGACGCCGATGACGATCCTGGCCGTTTCCGCGATGGACAGGCCGGTCGTATCTACGGCGACCGCGTCCGGGGCCTGGTAGAGTGGGGAATCCTTCCGGCTCATATCCCGCTGATCGCGCTCGGCGATCTGGGCCTGTAATTCCTCAAAGCCGATCTGCTCGCCCCTGGCGCGAAGCTCGGCGAGCCGCCGGCGCGTCCGCTCCTCCAGCGAAGCGGTGACGAAAAGCTTCACGTCAGCGTTGGGGCAAATCACCGTGCCGATGTCACGGCCATCAAGCACTGCGCCTTTCGGATCGTTGGCGAACACTTGTTGCGCCCGGCGAAGCACCGCGCGCACCTCGGGGATTACCGCGACCTTCGATGCGGCAAGCCCGGCGGCGCTTGAGCGGATGCGGCTCTCATCGATCGCGCCAAGGTCCAACGCCTCCGCCGCGGCGACCGCGGCGTTCACATCCGAGGGATCGCCACCGGCGTCGAGCACAGCCAAGCCAACGGCGCGATAGAGCGAGCCGGTGTCGAGCCGCTTCAATCCGTAATGCTCAGCTAAGGCCTTCGCGACAGTGCCTTTTCCAGAGGCTGTCGGCCCATCGACGGCGATTATCATGGGCGCTGTCTAGCAGAGGCCGGCGCCAAGGCCAGCCGGTGCTCACGCGGTGAAGCTGCTGTTCTTAACCCGCAGCGATGGTCCGCGCGCGCCTCGGGTCCGAACCTTCCGCCGCGTGCATCTTGACATCGCGTCAACTTCGGCGCGGGATTCAATCCCATGAGCACAGAGCATTTCGACGTCGTGGTCGTGGGCGCGGGCATCTCCGGCATCGGCGCGGGCTACTTCCTGCAGCGCGATTGTCCGAACAAGAGCTACGTCATCCTGGAGAACCGCGCCGACATGGGCGGCACCTGGGATCTCTTTCGCTATCCGGGCATCCGCTCGGATAGCGACATGTTCACCCTCGGCTATTCGTTCAAACCGTGGACGGAAGAGAAGGCCATCGCCGATGGACCCTCGATCTGGAAATACGTCCATGAGACCGCCGCTGAATACGGCATCGACAAGCACATCCGCTTCAAGCACCGCGTCGTGCGCGCGAGCTGGTCGTCAGACGACGCGCTCTGGACGGTCGAAGCGGAGCACGAAGGCCAGACCAAGCGCTACACCTGCAACTTCTTCCACGTCTGCGCGGGCTACTACAATTACGAGGAAGGCTATCTGCCGAAGTGGGAGGGGACTGACTCCTTCAAAGGTCAGATCATCCACCCGCAGCATTGGCCCGAAGATCTCGACTACACCGGCAAGCGCGTTGTTGTGATTGGCTCCGGCGCGACCGCCGTCACGCTTGTGCCGTCGATGACCGACAAAGCCGCGCACGTCACGATGCTCCAGCGCACGCCAACCTACATGGTTTCATTGCCAGCCGAGGATAAACTCGCGAACTGGGGCCGCAAAAATCTGCCGCGTCACTTCGCATATGACCTCACGCGCCTGAGGAAGATTATTTTCCAGCAGATTTTCTTCCGCCTCGCGCGCAACCGGCCGGCGAAAACGCGTGAGCGTTTGCTTGGCCTAGTCCGCGAGCAGCTTGGCCCCGATTTCGATATCGAAACGCACTTTACGCCGCCCTACAATCCTTGGGAGCAGCGGCTCTGCCTCGTGCCGGACAACGACATGTTCATCGCGATCAAGGAAGGCAAAGCCTCGATCGAAACCGACCACATCGAGCGCTTCACGGAAAAAGGGATCAAGCTCAAATCGGGCAAGGAGCTTGAGGCGGACATTATCGTCACCGCGACGGGCCTCAATCTTCGTATGCTTGGCGGGGCCGAGATCTTTGTCGACGGCAAGAAGATAGAGCCCGGCCAGTGCTACACGTATAAGGGAGCTATGTTCTCGGACGTGCCGAATATGGCTTTCGTGTTTGGCTACACCAACGCTTCGTGGACGCTTCGCGCGGATCTCATCAACGAATACGCCTGCCGTCTGATCAATTACATGGATATGTATGGCCTCGGCTCCGCCACGCCGCGCCTAGGCGAGGGGCCGCACGAAGAGAAGCCGTTCGCCGATTTCTCATCCGGCTACTTCCAGCGCGCCAATCATCTGCTGCCGAAGCAAACGAGCAAGGCGCCCTGGAAGCAAAACCAATCGTACGGCCATGACATCATGGATCTA
This sequence comes from Hyphomonadaceae bacterium, assembly GCA_050184605.1. Taxonomy (GTDB): domain Bacteria; phylum Pseudomonadota; class Alphaproteobacteria; order Caulobacterales; family Aquidulcibacteraceae; genus Vitreimonas. The sequence continues at coordinate 436,028 of JBFXAE010000002.1, forward strand.
CGCTACGGCCGCATCGAAGACGGCGTGCTTGAGTTCAAGAAGAAACCGGTCGCGGCGCAGAAGCCCGCGGCGCCACGTGAGGCCGTCGCGGCGGAGTAGCGCTGCGCTACAGCATCGGCTACGACCACGCGCCACTCCCCGAGGTTACGCGTGAAAGCCATTTCCATTTTCGTTCTGCTGGCTCTTGTCGCCGGCCTTGCCGTCGGCGCGCTCATTCGCAGCAGCGCGCCGCAGCTCACAGAGGCCGCCGATATTGCCAGCGCCTTCGGCGGCCTCTGGCTCAACACTCTGCGCATGACCGTGGTGCCGCTGGTTGTATCGTTGCTCATCACCGCGATCGCCTCGGTCGCGGATACGGCAAAGACCGGCGGCCTCGTCGCCCGCGCCATTGGCTTGTTCACGCTGCTGTTGTTCTTCGCCGCTACCTACAGCGTGCTCGTGACCAATGGTTGGCTGGCGATTTGGCCGCTTGATCGCGCAGCGGCGGACGCCTTTATCGCCGGTGTTGGCGATGAAGCCGTCACCATCACCGAACCACCCAGTTTCGTCGCCTGGCTTCAAAGCCTCGCGCCCTACAATCCGGTGAAAGCCGCCGCCGAGGACGGCATGCTGGCGCTGGTCGTGTTTTCGATTTTCTTCGGCTTCGCCGCCGCGACGTTGAAGCCGGAGGCGCGAGCCCAGATCGTCAACTTCTTCCGCGCGGTTTCGGAAGCGATGATCGTGATTGTGCATTGGGTGCTCTTGGCGGGCCCGTTCGGCGTGTTCGCCTTGGCGCTGGGCGTAGGGCTCCACGCCGGTTTCTCCGCCGCCGGCACGCTCGCTCAGTATGTCGTCATCGTCACCGGTGTGACCGCGGGCTCGACCTTCATCGCTTGGCTCATCGCCGTCACCTGGGGCGGCCAGCCGATCGCGCGCTTTACCTCCGCCGCGACGCCCGTCTGGGCCATCGCCGCCTCGACGCAATCTTCGCTGGCCTCGCTGCCTGCCATGCTCGAAGCAGCGTTGCGCGGTTTACAGATTCCGCCCCGCATTGCCGACGTTACGTTGCCTCTCGCGGTGGCGGTGTTCCGCTTCACCAGTCCGGTGGCCAATCTCGCGGTTTGCTTCTTCGTGGCGCACCTCTACGGGCTCGAGCCCAGCTTCGTGCAGATTCTAGGTGCGGTGATCGTGGCTTATGCCGTCAGCATCGCCGCCGTGGGCTTGCCGGGGCAGATATCGTTCATCGCCTCGATCGCGCCGATCTGCTTGGCGCTCGGCGTGCCGACCGAGGTTCTTGGCATTCTCATCGCTGTCGAAGTAATCCCCGACATCTTCCGCACGCTCGGCAACGTCACCGGCGATCTGGCCGCCACCTCCATCCTCGCGCGAAATCAACCACGCGAAGACGAAGCATCGCCGGCTCCTTAGCTTAAGCGGCGTCGCGCGCGGGCGCGCCGTTGGCGGGGACCGTAAGCTCCAGCGGCGCGCGCGCCGGCACGCGAAGCGTGAACGCCGAGCCCTGACCAACCGCGCTCTTCAGCGTCACGTCGCCGCCCAGCAAACGCGCCAAGCGCCGCGTGATCGCCAGCCCCAGGCCAGTGCCGCCGTAGGCGCGTGTGGTCGTCGCGTCGGCTTGGACAAAAGGCTGGAACAGGCGTGTCTGGGCATCTGGTGAAATTCCGATGCCAGTGTCGATGACATGGAACGTCACCCATTCCTGATCGCGCTGCGCCACCAATTTGATCTGGCCGTCCTTCGTGAACTTCGCCGCGTTCGACATCAAGTTCAGCAAGCATTGGCTGAGCTTGAATCCATCCGTCTCCAGCATGCCAAGGCAAGGTTCGGCCTCAACCGTGATTGTCGTGCCGTTCGCCGCCGCCGCCGGCTTCACCGTCGCCACCGTTTCGGCGATCACCGCGTCGAGATCGACATTGTCCGTCGAAACGATCGCCGCGCCAGCCTCGATCTTCGAGAGATCGAGCACGTCGTTGATCATCGCCAGCAGGCGATGCGCCGCGCCGTGAATGCGGGTCAGATCGTCGCGATCTTGCTGGTCGCCTCGCTCGTCGGCGTTCTCCATCAGCAATTCGCCATAGCCGATGATCGCGTTCAGTGGCGTCCGCAGCTCATGACTCATTGTCGCGAGGAATTGCGATTTGGCGACATTAGCTTGCTCAGCCGTTGCGCGCGCCGATTCAAGCTGCTGGAAGGCCCGTTTGAGTTCGACGTCGCGGCGTTCGATTTCGTCCAGGATATGCGCGAGGCGCTGTGTCGGACCTTGGCGCTTGCCGCCATCATTTGCCGGCGTATCCGCGCCGCGGCGGGCAAGAACTTCCTCCGCGCGGCCCACGGCGCGCAGCATTTGCCGGCGGCTGCGATAGATCAAGAACGCGATCACCAACAAGCCGACGACGCACCCGCCGGCCAACACCATGGCCAGGGTCATCATTTTCAGCGTTTGCGCTTGCAGCTCGCTTTGGATCGCTTGCGCCTCGGCGCGCGCTTCCGCCTGCGCTACTTCGCTTTCCATGGTCGCGCGCAACTCGCGCACGCCGGCGTTGAAGCGCGTCATTTGCAGGCGGTCCGCTGCTTCATGCGCCCGCAACATGGCGGCAAATGCCTCGGCGTAACGGCCTTCCGCGTTGAGAACTTCGGGCTCGATCAAGTCCAGGCGCTCGGTCAGGCCGGGGTCGCCGCGCTCTGCCGCCATGCGCCGAAGCTCTTGCATTGCCGCGCGCGCTTCCGCCGCCTGCCCAAGCCGCGCGAGGGCGTGAACGCGGTACACCAACAGGCGCGCCAGGTACTCCACCGGCGCGCCTTCGAACTGACGGGCCTCGTTAGCGCAGTGAAGCGCCGCACCGTAGTCGCCAGCGAGAAAGTGTACGCGCGCGCACAGCATGCCGGTAAAGAACTGTTGAGTCGGATCGTCGCCCGCGACGTTGCGGTGGATGCGGGCGAGGCGGATGGATTCCTCCGTGGCGCCAGCCTGAGCAAACATGCCGGCGATATTGTTGATGATGACGGAGCCATCTATCGGCCGGCCCGCCTGATGGTCCAGTTCGACGGTGCGCTCAAGGTGAAACAAGGCCGTCTCATAATCGCCGACACGCACCGAATTATAGGCCATCGCATCATGCAGGCCTGAGCGCAGCGCCCGTGTTTCCGGCGTGTCCGGAAGATGTAAGAGGCCCGCGCGAGCCGCCTCCAATGAGTTCCCGAACATGCCGAGATCAGTCAGGGCATAGGCGCGCAACCGCTCGCCCGCGGCGCGGACATACGGGTCGGTGACATTCGCCAACAGCGCCGCCAGGTTGGAGCGCGCGGCGACGTAGTCGCCGTCAAGGGCCGGGGCGTAGGCGCGCAGGACACCGGCCATCGCCGTGAAGCGCGCATTGCCCTGCAGACGCGCCTCCTGTTCCAAGGTGGCCAGCGAGGCGGCCGCCGCCTCCGCATCAGAAGCCACATAATCATCGGCGGCCATATCGTAGAGCACCATCAGGCGCGCTTCGCCTCCGAGCGATTGCGCCGTCAGCGCACGCTGACGCTTCACATCGTCGGTGATGATGAGATTGCCGGCCTCGATGCGACGGGCAAGGGCTTCGCCGCGCACAATCCAATTCGTGTCTTGCGCCGCTTGCTGCTGAGCCTCAGCATTTCCCACAACGCAGACCGCGCACACGCTCGCAATGAGCGCGCGCAGGTTAAGTGCACGCATAGCCCCACACCTTTATTTTGGGGCACCATGCACAATTGCTGTTAACGGAGCGCGTTAAGAGCTTGGTGAAACGCTGGTTAATTGCGCTCAGAGCAATGTAATGTCGGCGCCAAGCCTCTGCATGAACGCCGCGAAGCCGGGGAACGACGTCGCGATCATGTCGGCGTCATCAACCGTAACCGGCTCTTTCGAAGCTAGACCCAGCACCAGGAACGACATGGCGATGCGGTGATCGCCGAGCGTGCGGATTTCGGCGCCGCCGCGCACGCTTTTTGGCCCGCGCCCGTTGACCACCAACCCGTCCGGCAACTCCTCCGCTTCAACGCCACACGCGCGCAGGCCTTCCACCATTAGCGTGATGCGGTCGCTTTCCTTCACCCGTAGCTCCGCCGCGCCGGTTATGCGTGTCTCCCCGTCAGCGAAAGCCGCCACCGCCGCCAGAATCGGAAACTCATCGATCATCGCCGGCGCGCGTCGCGCCGGCGGCGTCGCGCCGTGCAGTTTGGAGGCTTTGACAACGAAGTTGGCGATCGGCTCGCCGATCGGGTCACGCGTCTCTTCGTAAGCGATGTTGGCGCCCATCTCGAGCAGCGTCTCGAAGAAGCCAAGCCGCAACGGGTTCACCAGCATGTCTTCGACGCGCACTTCCGACTTCGGCACGATAAGCGCCGCCGCCACCGGGAACGCTGCGGAAGAGGGGTCGCCCGGCACATAAATCGGCACGCCCTTGAGCTTGCTTGGCCGCACCCGCGGATGCAGCGCACCGTCGACTTCAACGGCGTCGATGTCAGCCCCGAACACGCGCAGCATACGCTCGGTGTGATCGCGTGAGCGCTCCGGCTCGATCAGCACCGTCTCTCCCTCGGCGTTCAATCCCGCCAACAGCACCGCCGACTTCACCTGCGCTGAAGAAACCGGCGAGCGATAAGTAATGCCTTTCAGCGCTCCGCCGTGCACGATCAGCGGCAGGCAATTTTGCTTCGCATCGAAGCGCGCGCCCATCTGCGAGAGCGGGGCAATGATCCGGTTCATCGGCCGCTTGCGGAGCGATTGGTCGCCATCGAAGCGCGCACTCAATTTATAGGAGGCGGCCGCCCCGATGAGCAGCCGCGCGCCGGTGCCGGAATTACCACAATCGATAGTCTCGCTCGGCTGGCTGAACCCGCCGGCGCCGGTGACCACCCAGGCGCCGTCGTCGCGCCGTTCGACGCGCGCGCCGAGCTGGCGCACCGCCTCAGCCGTATGGCGAACGTCGTCGCCCTCCAGCAGGCACGCGATTCGGGTTTCGCCTTCCGCTAGGGCGCCCATGATGAGCGCCCGGTGGGAGATGGACTTATCCCCCGGAGGGCGGGCAGTGCCTGTGAGCGGTCCGGTAAATCGCGCCTTCAGACGCATGGCGGCAACTCTTGTCCGGAAGCTAAAAACCTGGGCGGGACAAAGCTTTTGACAGGCGCGTCCGATGGTGGCAAGCGAGCGCCCCGCATGGGGTGGCCACCCCGCGCGAGCCGATGGAGAGCCGTTTGGGCAAGACTGATTTGGGCGCCAAGCAGAGCTGCCCGAACTGCGGGGCCAAGTTCTACGATCTGAACCGCCGTCCAGCGGTCTGCCCGAAGTGCACCACCGCCTTTGATCCCTCCGAAGAGGGTGTCCGCGCCAGGCGCGGCCGCTCGCGCGTCAGCGCCAACGATTCCTACGATGACGATGACGATCTCGACACGAAGAAGAAGGCCAAGGTTGGCGGCGACGATGATGACGAGGATGATGAGGACGAGGAGTCCGAAGAAACCTCTGAAATCGATGTCGAAGCTGACGCCGAGCCCCTCGTGAGCGACGACGATGACGATTCCGACACCACCTCCAACGGCGGCGACGACGATCTGCCGGAGGGCTTCTCGGAGGAAGAGGCCGATCTCGGTGATGACGCGGCGGATGACGATTCCGTGCCGATGCTCGAAGACGAGGAGGAGTTCCCCGAGGATGAGATCGGGGATCTTCCGGGCGGCGACGACGAGGACGAGAGCCGCTAAAACAGCGGCTCAGTGCTTGAACTAAGAAAGGCCGGAGCCTAGGTTCCGCCCTTCCCAAAACCGGGGCGCCCAGATTGTTCAGGGCGCCACGCGAGATGGGCCCATAGCTCAGCTGGGAGAGCGCCTGCATGGCATGCAGGAGGTCAGCGGTTCGATCCCGCTTGGGTCCACCATTCTTCGCTGGTTTTGCGAGCTGATCCGTGCCTTCCAGCCGTCCCTTGCTCCGTCCGCTCGCCGCGCTGCTTGGATTCATATGCGTTGCGCTTGGCGTCATCGGTGCGCTGTTGCCGTTGATGCCATCGACAGTCTTCTTCATCGCCGCCGCTGCTTGCTTTGCCTATGCCAGCCCGCGTCTTGAGGCGTGGCTGTTGTCGTTCAAGTGGATCGGTGATCCCGTCCGCGCTTGGCGTGAGCGGGGCGCGATTGCGCTCCCGGCCAAGATCTTGGCCTCGCTCGGCATGAGCATCGGATTGGCGCTGTTCGCGCTGAGCGGCGCGAGCCCGATCACATTGACGATCGCCGCGAGTGTGCTGGCGCTCTGCGCGCTCTTCATCTGGACGCGTCCGGTCTGACCTACGGCGCCGTCGCGAGGAAGTCGGCCAAAGCCGCTTGCGCCGCGGGTCCCTTGGTCACTCTCGATTTGACGCCGCCGCCCCAACTGTGCTGCCTGCGCACTTGCCGTGTGAGCAGGGGAAGTCATGCCGCAACTGAGCCGCCGTCATTTTGCGCAAGTCTCTCTCGGCGCGCTTCTGGTCGGATGCGCGCCGCGCGCCGCGCCCGATCTGATCATTCATGGCGGCCCGATTTACACCGGCGGCTCAGACGTGGCCGTCGAGGCCATTCGCATTCGCAACGGTGTGTTCGCCGTCGTCGGCTCGCTGGCGGACGCGCGGGCAAACGCCAGCGGCGCGCGAGAGATCAATCTGGCTGGCGCGGCGGCGTTTCCAGGTTTCACTGACGCGCACGTTCACCTCACCGGCGTGGGCGCCGCCGCTCTGACGCTCGATCTTGTCGGCGTCACCTCAATCGCTGACTTGCAGGAACGCCTGCGCGCCTATGCTGCTCAGCACGCCGAAGGCCCGATCTACGGCCGCGGCTGGATTGAGACGCACTGGCCTGAGCGCCGTTTTCCGAACCGCGCCGATCTCGATGCGATTGTGCCTGATCGTCCTGTGTTCCTCGAACGCGTCGATGGTCACGCGGCGGTCGTAAACTCCGCGGCGCTGCAACTCGCGCGCATCGACGCGAACACCGCAAATCCCTCCGGAGGCAGTATCGAACGCGACGCCGCTGGCGCCGCCACAGGTATGCTGATCGATAACGCGATGGGGCTGGTTCAGGGCGAGTTCCCGCCGCCGACGCCCGCCATGGTGCGCGAAGCTTTGTTGCAAGGCGCGCGCATCTATGCCGCGCGTGGCTGGACCGGCGTCCACAATATGAGCACGTCGCGCGCGGAGGCGGAGCTTTTTCAATCGTTCGCCGCCAGCGGTGAACTCCCGCTCAGCGCTGATATCTATCTGACTCCGGAGGACGGTGAAGCTGTGCTCCAGAGCGGGCCCTATGGGGAGGGTGCCGTCAGAGTCCGTGGCATCAAGATGTATATGGACGGGGCGCTCGGATCGCGCGGCGCGGCGTTGCTCGCGCCCTATAGCGACGCGCGCAGCTCAAGCGGCCTCTTGGTCACGCCCGTCGAACAGATCGCCGACACGATCCGCCGTGCGCGCGAAAAGAACGTGCAGATCACCACCCACGCCATCGGCGATCGCGGCAACCGGCTTGTGCTTGACGCTTACCGAGATGCATTCGCCGATGATCCCGAAGCGCTCCGCAGGGCGCGCTTCCGCATCGAGCACGCGCAAGTTATCGCCAGCGAAGATATTCCGCGCTTTGCCGCTCAGGGCGTCATCGCCTCGATGCAGCCCTCGCACGCGATCAGCGATCTCCACTTCGCGCCGGCGCGACTCGGACCCCAGCGCCTTGCCGGCGCATATGCCTGGCGCGCTCTCTTGGATTCAGGCGCAACCATCGCCGGCGGCACTGATGCGCCGGTTGAGAAGGGCGATCCGCTGATTGAATTCTACGCCGCCACCTATCGCCACGACCTGAGCGGCTTCGCCGGTCCGGACTGGCATCAGGAACAAGCCGTAACCCGCACCGAAGCGCTGCGCATGTTCACAGCGGCGACCGCCTTCGCCTCCTTCACCGAGAACGAACGCGGCGCCATCGAAGTCGGCAAGCGCGCCGATGTCAGCGCGTTCTCCGTCGATCTGATGACCGCCGAGCCGGGGGCGATCCCTACGGCGCTGCCCGTCCTTACCGTCTCCGGCGGCGTCGTCACCCACGACGCACTATAGCTCAAACGCCGCGCGCATCGCTTGCTCGAGCCCGGGCGGAGAGAGTGGACCCGCGCGCAGTGCAGCTTCATGGAATGCCGTCAGCGTGAAGCGATCGCCGGTCCTGCGCCGCGTTTGTTCGCGAAGGTCCATCAGGTGCATCGCCGCCAAGCCTTGCGCCGCAAACGCGCCTGGCTGTGCGGCGAAGCGCGTTACGTCATCCTCGATCGTCACGAATGAAATGCTCTCGCCCTGCAGTTCGTACATCTGCCGGATTGTGTGCTCGCGATTCCAGCGCATCACATGCATGCCCGTATCGCCGACGACGCGCGCCATCCGGAACATCATCCATTGCAGATAGCCAATGCGCCCCGGCACATCGCCTTCGAACGCGCCGATCTCATCGGCTAACATCTCGGCATAAGTGGCCCAGCCTTCGCTATAGCCGCTGCTGTAGCGCAGTTGCAGGTCGGGCACGCCGCGATTGAAGCGGCTCTGCAAGATGTGGCCTGGCGAATGTTCGTGATGCACGACGCTCGCGAGGGACCAAGTCGGACGCCTTGTTTCCAGGTCGGCAAGGTAGTTCGCGCCGACCCGCTGGCCGCGCGTGCCGTTATTGCTCCGGGCCGGATCGAGCGCCTGTACGCCGCCCGCCGCCGTCACGTCCAAAACCGGCGGCAGCAGGGCGCGCACCTTTTGCAGTTGTGCGTTCATCGCGGCGACGGCGGCCTCGCGATCGCTGATCCGGTAGCGCTCCTCCGCCGCGAAGGCCCGCAACCGTTCGGCCACCGATCCTTGCGTGTAACCCTGCGTGCGCAACAGCCGGCCGGCTTCGCTGCGATATTCGAGGCAGCGGGCCCGCGCCCGCTCATGGGCCTCGCGCGCGTCCACCGGCGCGCCGAGCTGAAGCTGCAGCACCTGCGCATAAAACGCTTCGCCATCCGGCAGGCGCCACACGCCGGGTTCGCTGCCTGCGGTCGCGCGTTGTGCTTCCAGCGCTTCTGCTTGCCGCGATAGCGCTGCGGCGAGCGTATCGCCATCGGCGACGTTCGCCTCGGCCACGCGGCGCGCCGCCGCGCGCAACTCCGGCAACGTGGCGTCGATAACGAAATCCGGCGCCACGACGCCGCGATCGGCGCTTGCCGCGATGGCGTTGGTGTCCTGGTTGACCGAACGCGCCGACCAGCGCGGGCGATCCTCTTCGCGCAACTCCGCGGCGCGCCGCCAATTGCCGTTGCGATGCGTCACAGGGTAGGGAGCGCCGCTTTTGCCCCACGCCCGCCGCGTCAGCGCCGCATCCGCTTCGGCGCCCGGCAGCAGCGTTTCATACAGAACCCGCTCACGCGGGCTCAGCCGTGAGGCATTGAAGCGCCGCAGCAGAAATGGCCGCGTCACCCGCGAGCGTTCTGCGAGACGCACCACCAGCCGCCGCAAATCGGCTGCTGCGTCTTCGTCAGCGTGCGCTGGCGTAACGGCGCCGGCTAGAATAGCAGCGCCAGCGCGGAGGACGTTGCGACGATCGATCATGGTAAACGAAAACCTCGGGATCTTTCGATCCCGAGGCTACGTTAGTTCAAGCCGCTACGCAGTGCGTCGCGTGCAATCGGAGAATTAGGCTGCCGCCACGCCGCTGGTGACGGTCGCCGTCGCGCCGGCTTCCTGCGGATCGCGCAGCACATAGCCGCGGCCCCAGACCGTCTCGATGTAGTGTTCGCCGCCCGTGGCAGCCGCCAGCTTCTTGCGCAGCTTGCAGATGAACACGTCGATGATCTTCAGCTCAGGCTCGTCCATGCCGCCATAGAGGTGGTTCAGGAACATTTCCTTGGTGAGCGTGGTGCCTTTGCGGAGCGACAGCAGCTCTAGCATCTGGTATTCTTTGCCCGTCAGGTGAACGCGCTGACCGGTGACTTCGACGGTCTTGGCGTCGAGGTTGACGGTGATGTCGCCCGTTTTGATGACGGAATGAGCGTGGCCCTTCGAGCGGCGGACGATCGCGTTGATCCGCGCGATCAGTTCGTCCTTGTTGAAGGGCTTGGTCATGTAGTCGTCGGCGCCGTAGCCGAGGCCGCGGACCTTGGTGTCGATGTCGGCGGTGCCCGAGAGGATCAGGATCGGGGTGTTCACCCGCGCCACCCGGAGCTGCTTCAGCACGTCGTAGCCGTGCATGTCAGGCAGCGACAGATCGAGTACGATGATGTCGTAATCGTAGAGCTTGCCAAGGTCGATGCCTTCCTCGCCCAGGTCGGTCGAGTAGATATTGAAGCCCTCGGACTTGAGCATCAGCTCGATGCCCTGCGCCGTGGCGCTATCGTCCTCGATCAAAAGAACTCGCATTGTTAGCCCTCTCCGACCCCAGCGCTGGCCACGCTCGCCCCGAGGTTAATTTAACGGTTCCGACTCACCATTACCTAACCGGGTAAACAGGAGATGAACCGAGCCAGCTGATTCTCCGTTTAGAATCGTGTTCGCGATCGCGATCAAGAGTCAGTGCGCACGCCGTACACAAACACTATCACTTGTGGCGAATGAAACGGTGAGCAGAAAGATTCCGACATCGGAATCATCCGCGCGCACAAACGTAAATCCTCCTTAACCATAAATGGGCATCTGGTGTGCGTCACGATGCCATCACTCCTTTCTAAACTTGCTGAAGAGATTCACGCGCTTGATCCGCGCCGCTTCGAAGGGCGTGTGACCGGATTGTCCGGCGCGTTGCTTGAAGTCACCGGCCCGATGGAAGCGCTCGCGCTTGGGGCGCGTGTGACGATTCACGGCCACACAACAGCGCGCGGAGAGATTGTCGGGTTTCGTGGCGATCGCGCACTCATCGCGCCGTACGATTCGATCGAAGCGATCCGCCCCGGCGCGCGCGTGGTGCTCGAAGGCGCCTCCCCCATGGCGCGTCCGGCGCAAGCGTGGCTGGGCCGGGTCATCGATTGCTTCGGCAATCCCGTGGACGGCGAGGGGCCGCTGCCGAATGGCTTGAAGCCGACGCCCGTTCGCGCGCCGCCGCCTTCCGCGCACGATCGCGCCCGTGTTGGCGGGCGCCTCGATGTCGGCGTCCGCGCCCTCAACATCTTCGCGGCGCTCTGCCGTGGCCAGCGCATGGGTGTGTTCGCCGGCTCCGGCGTCGGCAAATCGGTGCTGATGTCGATGCTCGCACGCGGCGCCAATGCCGACGTCATCGTCATCGGCCTGGTTGGTGAGCGCGGCCGCGAAGTGAAAGAGTTTATCGAGGACACTCTGGGCGAAGAGGGCCGCCGCCGCTCGGTCGTCGTCGTTGCAACGTCGGATGAAAGCGCCGCCCGCCGCCGTCTCGCGCCCCACATGGCCTGCGCCGTCGCCGAACATTTCCGCGACGAAGGCAAGGACGTGCTGCTGCTGATCGACTCGGTGACGCGCTTCGCCATGGCGCAACGCGAGATCGGCTTGAGCGTGGGCGAGCCGCCCACCACCAAGGGCTACACGCCGTCCGTCTTCGCTGAACTGCCGAAGCTGCTCGAACGCGCCGGGCCCGGCCATGAGGGTGAGAAGGGCTCTATCACCGCGCTCTTCACCGTTCTGGTCGATGGCGACGATCACAATGAGCCAATCGCTGACGCGGTGCGCGGCATTCTCGATGGCCATATCGTCATGGAGCGCGCCATCGCCGAGCGCGGGCGCTATCCGGCGATCAACGTGCTGAAATCGATCTCGCGCCTCATGCCGATGTGCCACACAGCCGAAGAGAACGCGCTCGTCGCCCGCGCGCGCGAGGCGCTCAGCCTCTATGGCGAGATGGAAGAACTGATCCGCATCGGCGCCTATAAGCCCGGCGCCGACGCGCAGGTCGATGAAGCGATCCGGGTGCGCCCAGCGATTGAGCGCGTGCTCAGGCAACAGCGCGACGAACATTCGACCCTCGCTGAAAGCTTCGGCATGCTTGAGGATGCGCTGCAGTGAACCCCCTCCTCTTGAGAGGAGGGGGCAGAGGGTGGGGTGAACCTCTGTCGCCCAAGAATAGAACGATACTTATGCCCGTTTTGCAGCCGCCGATGGTTATCCCACCCCCAACCCCCTCCCTTGAAAGGGAGGGGGCACGATGAAGGCTTTCCGCACGCTCCTGAAGCTCGCCGAGCGCGACCTGGAAACGCTGCGGCGGGCGCTGGCGGATCAGGTCACCAAGGATGCCAACGTTATCCAGCGCATTCACGGCCACGAGCAGACGCTTCGTAACGAGCAGATGCTGGCGCAGCGCGACTATGAGAGCGCCCGCGCGTATGGCGGCTATGCCGTCGCCGCCATGGCGACGCGCAAAGCGCTCGACGCCGAGCGTGTGCTGATCGGGCAGGAGATGGAGCGGCTGCGGACGCTGATCGCCGAGGCGCATACCGAGGTACGCAAATTTGAGCGCCTGATTGAACTGGAAGAGCAGCGCGAGAAAGCCAAGCGCGAGAAGCGCGAAGATGCCGAGCTCGATGAGTTCGCGACCTTGCGCGCGGCGCGGCAGACGAGAACCTAGCATCACGCAGCACAGGCGGCGCCAATGCGGGGGCGCAGCGGCGGTTAGATCGAACGGAAATGGGGATGAGTGCGCCGTCACGAACTGTCGGCTGGCGCGGGCGTGTGCGCGGGGTGAAGCGGCAGCGCTTGGGCTTGTGGGCGCGCCGCTATAAGAGAATTGAGGCGGCTGAGGCCAAGGCGCTCGGCGCAGCAGGAAATTGCGCGCGTAAGCATCGAGATTGCGGACGATGTCGACGAAACGCATGAGCCGCGTAGCGAGATCGCCTTGGCTCAGGAAATGGCGTAGGCGCGATCCAGCGATGGTGCGCAGCCGGCAGATGCCGCGGCGGCGCTGAAAGCCCGCCGGCGCGAAGTTGCGCCACGGCGCTGGCGGACGATGCCGCACAAACTGCGCGGCGCGGATAATCAAGAGATTGCGCACGAGGTGCGTCAGCTTCGCCATGCTGAGTGCGTGATAACGCTGGCGGATGTGGCGGCGCTTGGCGATGCGTTCGCCGAGCAGCGCGCCTGCCGCCCACAGCAGCATCGCCTGCGCCCAGATTAGGAGTCTGGCGAGGCGATTTGCGTTCGAGGTGGGCGGTGGCGTTGTGCGCATGGGCGCGATTATGCGCCCGCTGCAAGCCCCCCGGATTGATTGCGGCGTGCTTGCTGTAAAGTCAGAGGGTTAGCTTGGGAAAGGCGTGGATAGCGGTGGGCTCAATCCGCGCTTCAGCCGGCGTTGAGCGTCTCAACGATGCGGATCACGTCTTCGTAGGCCTGGCTCTGCGGATGCCGTGTCGGCAGCGGCGTTTGTGCGCGGATGGAATCCGGCACGCGCGGATCGCGGGTGATCGCGCCGGCGAATTTCGGCTTGAAGCCAAGATACTCGTTACACGCCAGCGCGAATTGGTCGAACACCTTGCGGCCTTTGACGCGGTTCTCGGCCATGTTGACGATCACCCAGGGGGTTATCGTCGAGCCTTGCAGGCGCAACAGCTTCACCATCGCATACGCATCGGTGAGGGCGGTGGGTTCTTCGGTCGTCACCAGGATCAAACGGTCCGCGGCGCGCGCAAAGCGCAGCACGGTGGGGTCGATGCCGGCGGCGAGATCCAGGATCACGCGATCATAGTGCGGCGTCAGCCGGGATAAACCCGTGCAGATGCGGCCGACTTCTTCGAGCTTCACCGCGCCCAGCGCGCCAGAGCCCGAGTGGCCGGCGATCAGATCGAAGCCGCCATTGCGTCCGGGGCCGCCCATCACCGGCGTCACAGCGGACTCCAATTCGAGGAAGCCGCGCACGACCGAGTGCACGTCGGCCGTGGGGCGCACACCCAGCTGCACGTCAACGTTCGCCAGTCCGAGGTCGCAATCAACGAGCAGGGCGCGTTGGCCCGCGCGGCCAAAAGCGATCGACAGCATCGTCGACAGCCACGTCTTGCCGACGCCGCCTTTCCCGGAGGCGATCGCATAGACCGGCGCCGCGCGCGTGCGCGGCAACGGCTGATCGATAGCGGCGTTTGCGCCAGACATGCCCAACATATGGCGCTGCAACAATTGCTGAGCCGTTAGCGCCGCTGGATGTTTTGGTAAACGCGCGCTTAATTACGAAGAATTCGCGTGTGGATGCGCTAACGAGTGTGACGGTTTTGCTCAGACCAATATGGACCGCCGGCGGTCGATATTAAACTTGGCCCATCGCCTTCAGCCGCACCTTCGCGTGCACTTCGGACTGGCTCATCACAGCCGTGCTCGGGCGGAAGCGCTCGATCAGCGAGCGCACGAACGGGCGGATGGTCGGGGAGGTGAGCAGCACGGGGGTTTCGCCTTGCTGCGCTGACTTCTCGAACGCCGTGCGCACGTCAGCGACAAAGTCGTGCAGCTTCGAAGGCGCCAGCGCCAAGGTGCGATGCTGGCCTTCGCCAACCAGCGCTTCCGCAAACGCCTGCTCCCAGTTCGGTGAGAGCGTGAGGATCGGCAGGGCGCCGCTCGGATTGCGGTGCTGGTAGCAGATTTGGCGGGCCAAGCGCGCGCGCACATGCTCGGTGATCAGCACCAGATCGTGCATCGCCGGCGCCGCCTCCGCGATTGCTTCGACGATGGCGCCGAGATCGCGGATCGAGACGCGCTCTTTCAGGAGGTTCTGCAGCACACGCTGTACGCCCGACCACGAAATGTGCGCCGGCGCGACATCATCGAGCAGCGTTTGCGTATCCTTCGGCAGCTCCTTCACCAACTTCTTCACCTCAGAGAACGTGAGCAGTTCGCTCATGTGTTCTTTGATGACTTCCGTGAGGTGTGTCGCCAGCACAGTCGCGGGATCGACAACGGTGTAGCCGCGGAAGCTTGCTTCTTCGCGTGCGCGCTCGTCGATCCATTTCGCATCGAGCCCGAACGCCGGCTCTTTCACTGCTTCACCAGGCAACGCGATGCCTTGGCCGGTTGGGTCCATCGCCAGAAGGTGGCCCATTTTGAGTTTGCCTTCGCCCGCATCCATTTCGCGGATGCGGATGGCGTAGGCGTCCGCCGGCAGCTGCACGTTATCCAAGATGCGCACGCTCGGCATCACGAAGCCGTAGTCCTGCGCCAAAGTCTTGCGCAGCGCCTTGATCTGATCGGTGAGGCGGCGGCCTTGCACGTCATTGATCAGCGGCAGCAGCGCAAAGCCGATCTCGATGCGGGCGTCGTCCATCGCCAAGGAAGATTGCGGCGTCTCTTCCACCGCAGGCGCAGGCGGCGGCGCCGCCGCTGCTGCTCTATCCGCCGCCTGGCTCGCTTGCCGCAACTGCCACGCCAATGCGCCTGCGGCGAACGCCAGAATCCAGAAGGGGATCAGCGGCATGCCCGGCAACAGGCCGACGCCAAACGCGCACGCAGAAACCACGCCCAAGGCGACGGGGTAGGAGGCGAGCTGCTTCGCCAGCGCTTTGTCGGCGGCGCCATCGATGCCGGCTTTTGTCACCAGCAAGCCCGCCGCGACCGACACGATCAGCGCCGGAATTTGAGTGACGAGGCCGTCGCCGACGGTGAGCAGCGTGTAGGTGTGGCCCGCCTCGCTGAAGTCCATGCCATGCGACGAGACGCCGATAATGATGCCGCCGATAACGTTGATGAACACGATCAACAGGCCGGCGATCGCATCGCCGCGCACGAACTTCGAGGCGCCGTCCATGGCGCCGAAGAATGAGCTTTCGTCTTCGAGCGCTTTGCGGCGTTCGCGCGCCTGCTGCTCGTTGATTAGGCCGGCGGAGAGATCGGCGTCGATCGCCATCTGCTTGCCAGGCATCGCGTCCAAGGTGAACCGCGCCGCGACCTCGGCGATGCGCGTGGAGCCGCGGGTGATGACGACGAAGTTCACGATCACCAGGATCGCGAACACGATCACGCCGATGACGAACTCGCCGCCCATGACGAACTGCGCAAACGCCGCAATCACTTCGCCGGCGGCGTGGTCGCCGGATTGGCCGTTGGCCAAGATCAAGCGCGATGAGGCGATGTTGAGCGCGAGGCGGAACAGCGTCGCCAGCAGCAGCACAGACGGGAAGGCGGTGAATTCGAGCGGCTTCTTGATCATCAAGGCCGTCATCAGCACCAGGATCGATGAGATGATCGAGACCGCCAGGAGGAAATCGAGCAGCACCGGCGGCAGGGGCACCAGCATGATCGCCAGAATGCCCAAGACGCCGGCTGCCAGCGCGATCTCGCCGCGCATGACGAAACCGCGCAGCGTGCTGAAAGAGAGATCGTTGCCTTGCGGCTGTGCGGCGTCGGTCATGATTTAGCTCAAGCCGCCTGGCCTGTCGGCGGCGGCGGTATGCGCAGGCCTTCGTCCGAGTATTGCTTCAGCTTGTTGCGCAGCGTGCGGATTGAGATGCCCAAGATGTGCGCGGCGTGTGTGCGGTTGCCGAGGCAATGCGTCAGCGTTTCCAGGATCAGATCCTGCTCCACTTCCGCGACCGTGCGGCCGACAAGATTGCGCGCCGCCGCTTGCGCGGCTTCGATCGCTTCACCGGTGGAGTCACGATGCCCAACCGGCGCGCCATCCGGCGCGCGGATGGCTTCCGGCCCAACGTCCTCGCCATTCGCCAGCAGCACCGCGCGGTGCATGGCGTTTTCCAGTTCGCGCACATTGCCAGGCCAGCGATGCTCCATCACTTGCGCAAGGCCTTCCTTGGAAAGCCTGCGGGCAGGGCGGCCGTTCGAGCGTGCGTACTTCTCGATGAAGAATTGCGCCAGCGCCGCCATATCTTCCTTGCGCTCGCGCAGCGGCGGAATACGCAAGTTCACGACGTTGAGGCGATAGAGCAAATCTTCGCGGAACTCGCCGCCGCGAACCAGCGCATTGAGATCACGGTTCGAAGTCGCTAGCACGCGGATGTTCACCGGCACCGGCTTCGAGCCGCCGACGCGATCGATCACGCGCTCCTGCAGCGCCCGCAGCAATTTCGATTGCAGCCGCAAGTCCATCTCGGAGATTTCATCCAGCAGCAGCGTGCCGCCGTCAGCTTCCTCGAACTTGCCGATCCGTCGCGCCACCGCGCCGGTGAACGCGCCTTTCTCGTGCCCGAACAACTCGGACTCCAAGAGCTGCTCCGGGATTGCCGCGCAATTCACCGCGATGAACGGCTTGTCCTTGCGCTTCGACTTCTTGTGGACGTAGCGCGCCAGCACTTCCTTGCCGACGCCGCTTTCGCCGGTGATCATGATCGAAGCGTCCGAGGCGGCGATCTGATCGGCCATCGTCACCACATGCTTCATCGCTTCGTCGGCCGCGATCAGCGGGCGCTCATCATCGCACACCGCCGCCAGCACCGCCGCGATCAGCTCCGCATCCGGCGGCAGCGAGATGTATTCGCGCGCGCCGGCCCGGATCGACTTCGCCGCCATCATCGGATCGACGCCGACGCCCGCCGCGACGATCGGCACGACGATGTGCTCAGCCTCGTTCGCCGCGATCAGAGCCGCGATATCGAGCCGCGCGTCCACCATCAGCAGATCGGCGCCGCGTCCCGCGCGCAGCGCGCCGGTGGCTTGCTCGATGGTGTCAACGTGCGCGACTTTCGCGCCTTGATCCATGGCGATCTTCGTGGCGGCGGAGATTTGTCCTCCGAGCGGGCCGACGATCAAAAGGCGCATGGGATATTCCTTCTAGCAGTACGCACACTCTCATTCACGGCGGCGCGAAGCGAAGACCTGGAATGAGAGATGGAGAGGTGGCTCACGCCGTGTCTCCGTCCTTGATGATTTCCGTCATAGTCACGCCGAGGCGCTCGTCGACGACGACGACTTCGCCGCGGGCGACCAGGCGGTTGTTGACGTAGATGTCGATCGCTTCGCCGACCTTGCGGTCGAGTTCGATCACCGAGCCGCGGTTCAGCCGCAGCAGCGACGCCACTTCCATGTTCGCGCGCCCGAGCACGGCCTGAATGTGCACCGGCACGTCATAGACAGCGGCAAGATCGGCGGCGCTGCGCTCGACGCCATCGGCTGGCTGGGCGACTTCCGGGGTTGGCTGAAATTCGTCGAGCTTCAGATCACTCATGCGTGGGCCTCGTGTGGCGCCGCCAGCGCGGCGTCGATCAGTTCTTCAATGCGGCGGGCGGCGTCGGCGGGGTCCATGGCGATGACGCCATCCGACCAGTCGATCACGACTTCTCCCGTCTTCAATCCCGGCTCGGCGCGCACCAGCACAGCGCTCGCGTAAGCATGCGTCTCGCACATCTCCGTGATGCGCGGCTTGAGTTCTTCGGCCATGTCGGGCGGCAACTTCACCACCAAGCGCGGCTGGTGCCGCAGCGCATCCATTGCAGCTTCCACCGCTTGCGCCGCACGTTCGATGCCGAATGCATCGAGCGCCGCGCCGGCAATCTTCTGCGCCGCCGTCAGCGCCACGCGCGCCGCTTCACTCCGCATCGCGTGGCTCTCGGCGTCGAGCCGCGTCAGCACCGCCGATGTCGCGTCCGCGATCGCCTCCAGCGCCGCCGCCGTACGCCGCTCGGCTTGCGCCGTCGCGTCCTGCTTGCCGCGCTCATAGCCATCATTGCTGGCGGCGCTCACTTCTTCCGGCGTGATCCGCTTGGGCGGTTCACGCATGATCTCGCCGTCCGGCGTGAATTCGGTCTCGAAGGCGTATTTGCGAATATTGCTCATCAGTAGATCAGCTCGTCCTCTGACTTGCCGTCCGAGAGTACGATCTCGCCACGCGCCGAGAGTTCCTTCGCGATCGCCACCATACGGGTCTGCGCAGCGTCGACATCCTTCAGACGCACCGGACCCATCGAGGCCATTTCGTCCTTGAGCAGTTTGCCGCCGCGTTCGGACATGTTGGAGAAGAAGAGATTGCGCAGCGTGTCCGACGCGCCTTTGAGGCCAAGCGCGAGATCGGTTTTGTCGACGGCGCGGAGCAAGGTCTGAATGCCGCCGGAGTCGAGTTTGCCGAGGTCCTCGAATACAAACATCAGCGCCTTGATGCGGTCGGCGCTTTCATTACTCTTGCCTTCGAGCGCGCTCATGAAGCGTGACTCGGTCTGGCGGTCGAAATTGTTGAAAATTTCCGCCATCAGTTCGTGGCTGTCGCGCTTCGAGGTCCGCGCCAGGTTCGACATAAACTCGGTGCGCAGCGTCATCTCGACTTTCTCGAGAATGTCGCGTTGAACCGGCTCCATCGCCAGCATGCGCATGATGCACTCGGCGGCGAAATCCTGCGGCAGCTCCGCCAGGACTTTTGCCGCGTGCTCGGGGCGCACTTTCGCCAACACAACTGCGACCGTTTGCGGATACTCGTTCTTCAGATAGCTCGCGAGCACCGTCTCGTGCACGTTGGCGAGCTTATCCCAGATGTTGCGGCCGGCCGGGCCGCGAATTTCCTCCATCAGGGAGTCAACTTTCTCCTTCGGCAAAATCTGCATCAGCATGCGCTGGGTCTGCTCGACCGAGCCCATGATCGCGCCGGCGCCGGAAAGGCGATTGATGAATTCGTGCACCAACGCTTCGACAACGGCCGATGGCACCACGCCGAGCGAAGCCATCGCCTGCGAGACTTCCTTGATCTCCTCTTCGTCCATCACCTCCCACAGCTTCTTGGCGTCTTCGCCAAGCGCCATGAGAATGATCGCGGCCTTCTCGGGGCCGCTATAACGCGAGAGATCAACCGTCGGCGCTCCCGGATCAGGGCGATTGTCGGAGGGGGTGGGGCGTGTGAGAGCGTTCATCGGCGCTACGCGTTGTTGAGCCAGCCACGAATGATCTGGACCGATTCATCCGGGTGTTGATCCACGACTTCGGCGACCTTCTTGACCGACGAGGCGCGTACGCGGCCATTGATCTGCGCGATGTCGATGCCGTCGTCGTGGGCGGCGTCGGGGCTGGGCAACGCCGCCGCCGCGCCGCCGCCGCCGGCGCCTGCCGGCCCGGGCAAAGCCGCCACAGCGCCGGCCGCCTGCGCATTGGCGCCGCCGCGCAGCAATCCGCTAACCAGCGGCCGCAGGACGAAGAACACGAACGCCAGCGCCGCAATCAGCGCCGCGACGATCTCGATGATCCGCATGACGTCAAGATTGCCGAGGAAGTCGAACATGCCCGGCTCAGCCGCCGCGGCGCCGCCGGCGCTCATGCTGGCGAACTGGGTGTTGACGACCTCGACCGTATCGCCGCGTTCCTGATTGAAGCCGACGGCAGAACGCACCAGCGCCGTCAGCCGCTGCATCTCTTCTTCGCTGCGCGGGGTGTAGGTTGGCTCCGCGCCTTCCGCGCCCGGCGTCATCGTGCCGTTGACCGCGACGGCGACCGAAAGCCTGCGAATGCGGCCGCCTTCGCTCACTTCGGTGCGCGTCGTGTTTGAGATTTCGTAGTTGATCGTTTCCTGGCTCGACTCGCTGCCGTCCTGCGAGCCGCCGCCGGAGCCCGCTGTGCTGGCGTCGGGTACGTTGGCGCCCGCCGTCGCGCCGCGCGCGCTAGCGGCGGTTTGGGAGGACTCCTCCGTCGACGACGTCGACCGCACCACGCGGCCTTCCGGATCGAAGGTTTGCCGCGTCTCGCTGACGCGGTTGAAATCCATCTCGGCGGTGACCTGCACGCGCGCATTGCCCTGACCGACAATGCCTTCGACGATGTCGGTCACCGTGCGGCGGATGCGATCCTCGGTCGCCACCTGGCGGGCATCGATGCCCTCGGCCGCGCCTTCTTCGCCCGATTGCGCCGCCGCGAGCAGGCGGCCGGTCTCATCCACGATCGTCACGCGATTGGCGCTCAGGCCCGGGGTTGCGCTCGCCACCAGATTGCGGATCGCGCGCACTTGGCCGGCGGTCAGCTCATCGCGGCGCAGTTGAATGACGATCGAGGCGGAGGGTTGCTCAGCGTTGCGCGAGAACAGTTGGCGTTCGGGCAGCACCAGATGTACGCGCGCGGAAGCTACGCCATCGAGCGAACCAATCGTGCGCGAAAGCTCGCCTTCGAGTGCGCGCAGGCGATTGATGTTCTGCTGGAATTGCGTTTGCCCAAGCGCGTCGGGCTCGTCGAAAATCTCGTAGCCGATCGAGCCGCGCGAGGGCAGGCCGTCGGCCGAGAGCATCATGCGGGCGTTGAACACTTGCGAGCGCGCGACATAGATCGAGCCGCCGTCTTCGCGGATCTCGTAGGGGATGTCCGCCGCTTCGAGCCGTTGGCTGATCTCGGCCATTTCGCGGGTCTCGACGCCCGCGAACAGCAGCGCCTTCGCCTCGCCGCCCATGCGGAAGACGAGCGTGAAGAGGAGGGCGGCGACCACCGCGGCAATGCCAAGCGCCGCGAACAATCGCGTCGGCCCCGCCTTGAGAAGCATCTGAGTAAAGTTCACACCGGCCCTCTGCACACACGGCGAGAGCTCCCAGAGTCATTCTAAGAATCACTGGGCAATTCTCACCGGTCGGCAGAAATTGCCGGGCCGGGCGTGAAACAACCGTTAACCACGTTGGTGGGGCTCGAGCCCCGAGCTTGCCGAAGGGCGGTGCAACACGCGCCGTGGCCCGGCCTTCGACGGGCTCAGGCCTCGCGGCGCGCCCAGGCACCAGGCGCGCAAAGACCCCCGCCGGGGAAGAGCGGGGGCCTTTGAAAGCCTTGGTACTTACAGACTTGCTGCCACAGCAGCGCGGCGTCTGCTAGACGCCGGCCGCGCGGTAGTGCTGGATGCGCGTAGTGCGCAAGCCAGGGAGGCCATGCTTTTCGATCGACTTACGCCAGCCTTCGAATTCCTCTTCAGAGAGGCCGTAACGCTGGCAAGCGTCTTCCATCGTCAGCAGGCCGCCGCGAACCGCAGCGACAACTTCTGCCTTACGGCGGATGACCCAACGGGTCGTTCCCGGCGGCGGCAGATCGTCCAAAGTGAGGGGATTCCCGTCGGGACCCATCACCACCCCATCATATCGGCGTTGCTTCTGCATGCGCCTTTCTCCTTCTTAGCAACCCAACATAACTCGGATCGCTAAAGAAACGGCTAAGACGCGGCATGAAATGAGCGTAGAAGCGTGTGTCGAATTAGAACACGAGTCTCTTACTCATTTCTTACCCGAGTTCCCTTTCGCTTAGCGCTTCACCATCAGCAATTCTTCGAGCATCTGGTCGGCTGTGGTGATGATGCGCGAAGCGGCTGAGTAGGCGCGCTGCGTGGTGATGAGGTTCGTGAACTCGGTTGCGAGGTCGACGTTCGACGCTTCCAGCGCGCCCGAGACGATACGGCCCGCGCCGCCAGCGTTCGACGCGTTGATGTTGTAGAGGCCGGACTCCAGCGTCGTGCGGAACGCGCCGCCTTGGTCAGCCTTCAGGCCGTTCGGGTTCAGGAACGTCGCCAGCGGGATCTGATAGAGCGCCCGGGCGCGGCCGTTCGAAAACTGCGCGGTTAGATAGCCATCGCCTTCGAGCACGAGGCCGACGAGATCACCGGGCGGCACGCCGTCAGCGGTCACCGAAGTGACGCCGAAATTGTTGGCGAACTGGGTCATGCCGGTTGTGAGATCGAGCGTCACCGGTTGCGAAGCCGCGCCGGTCGATGCCGCCCAGTTCACATTGAAAGTCGTGTCGATGTCCTGCACCGGCGATGCGGTGCCGTGCGGCGCGACGCTGGCGACGGTGCCGTCCGTGTTGAATGTGAGAATGCCGGCGGCCAGGACGCCGCCATTGGCGCCGCCGCCGGTGATGTTGGTGTTCGGACGGGCGTAGGCCTCAACCTGCCATTGGTTCGGCCCGACTTTCAGAAAGCCGAATGCGATCGTGCGCGGCGCGCCCAAGCTATCGTAGATTTCCAGCGAGCTTTCGAAGTGTGGCGTGATCGTGCCCATCGCCATGTCGCCAACGTCGTAGGCGCCTTGCGCCCCGGCATAGTCGCTTTGGCCTGAGTTCAGGTTGGCGTTGAGGCCGACATTGCGTGTGGGTTCAGCCAAGCCGCCGACGCCGGAGATATTGATCGGCTCGATCGCGGAGAGGGAGGTGGGCGATGACGTGACGCTGCCGTCCGCCGCCACTGGCCAGCCTTGCAAGAACAAGCCCTGTGCGTTGACCATGTAGCCATCGGCGTTGATGGTGAAAGAACCCGCGCGCGTGAACAGCACCGAGCCGCCGTTCGAGAGCTGCTGCTCGTTGGTCGAGACGATGAAGAAGCCGTCGCCCGAGATCGCCAGGTCCGTCGTCGAGCGTGATTGCTCAAGCGAGCCTTGCAGCGAGATCTGTTGGCGCGTCAGCGGCAGCACGCCGCCGGCGTTGTAGGTGGTGTTCGAGTTCTGCGCGTTGACGAGCGCCGAGAAATCCACGCCCGAGCGCTTGTAGCCAACCGTGTTCACGTTGGCGATGTTGTCGGAGATAACGGCGAGCGCGCTCGAATTGGCGGTGAGGCCAGAAACGCCCGCGCGCAAGGCGGTATAGATAGACATGTGTCCCAGCTCCATCGCCGCGTGCGTCCCACCGAACGCGGCATAAGAATGTTGCTACTGATGGAGCGCTTCTGCGCGTATCGAAGCGTCCGCATTCGGCGGACGCCTTACTTCTCAGCCCCGATCCAGAACCGAGCGAATTGAAGCCAATTCGCGCGTGCCGGCCGGTGTGATGACGACAGGCGTGGTTCCGGTGAAGTCCACGCCCATGATGGTTTCGCGCACCGAAATCGTCGGCGTGATCGTCTCGCCGTCCGCGTTCTTTGCTTCGAAGGTGATGCGGTAGATGCCGTTTTCGGCGGTCTCGCCGTTGGTCTTGGTTCCGTCCCAGGTGAACAAGTGTTCGCCAGCGCCGCGCGCGGCGGTGTTGGTCTCGTAGACAACGCGGCCCTGCATATCGCGGACTTGAACCGTTAGCGACGTTGCTGCTTCCGGCAAGCGGTAGGCCCAGTTCGCTTCTGGCGGGTCGCCGGCGAGGTAGGTTTCGTTCGATTCGATAATCGCATCGCGCCCGAGATAGGAGAGGGCCGCGCCCGCGGCGGCGGCGTTGTACTGGCCGACGAGGCCTTCAAGCTGCTCGTTGGTGCGGATTTGCTGCTCGACTTGGCTGAACTGCACCAATTGCTGCGTGAACTGGGTCGAGTCCATCGGCGCGAGCGGGTCTTGGTTCTGCAGTTGCGCCGTGAGCAGCACCAGGAAGGTGTCGTAATTGTCCGAAAGCCGCGTGCGTGAGTTGGCGGCCTCCGATGCGTTCGTGTTGGTCGTGCCTACGCCAGGGATGTCCATCGCCTACGTCCTCAAACCATCATGTCCACGCGCACGCCGCGCCACCGCTCGTAACCAAGCGGGCGCGCCACGGGCGCGGGTTGTTGTTCTGCAAGTGTCTCTTCGCCGCCCGCGCCACGCGCGCCGTTGCTGGCTTGCTCGGCGTCGCCGCCGTGGCCGCCTTGGCGCAGATCGAACGACAAGCCGTTGTCGCTCAATTGCAGGCCTGCGGATTGCAACTGCTGCTCGAGCTCACGCGCGTTGCGGGCAAGTTCAGTCAGCGCCTGCGGGTTGTCGGCGGTGATCACAGCAGACACGCGATGATCGCGCGTCACTTCCATGCGCACGTCGACGCGGCCAAGCTCGGCCGGATCGAGGCGCAATTCGAAGCTCGTGTTGCCGCCATCGAAGCGGCGGATGATCTCGCGCCCAACCTGCGCCGCCGCCGGCGCCGCGCGCTGGGCGCCGCTATCAATCGCCGCGTGCTGAACGTGGGTGCTGGCCTGTGACGCGGTGGTCGTGATCGCAGTGCTCTGCGCGATCTGCGCGCTATCCGGCGCGCTGCTCGGCGTTTGCGGCGCTGCCGTGATTGGATCGACCGTGAGATTGCCAACGCCGTTCGCCGCCGTGCGCGGCGCCTGAGCCTTGGTGTTGACGGCCGGCGCTGATGCTTCAGCCTTGCCATCCTTCGGAGCGGCGGCGTCGGTCTCGACCGGCTGCTGCGTCGCCCGTGTCGTGTGCTGCGCGGCTTGCGTCAGCGCCTGCGGAGCGGGGGCGATCGTCGCGGCGATGGCGTCACGCACGGGCTGCGGCAACGTTTCGATCTCGGTCGCCGTGTTCGCGGCCGGAATCTGTTGCGCTTGCTGTTGTGTGGTCTGGGCGCTTTGCGGTTGCGCCGGAGTTTGCTGCGCATCAGTTGGCGCTGAAGGTTTGACCTCGGCTTGCCCCTGCTTACCCGCGACCGGTGCGCTTTGCTCAACCGGTTCCGCGGTTGCCGCCATTGCGCGCTCGTTCTCCGGCGCTACGGGCGCGGGAGTCTGCGGCGCGATCGCCGGCGCTGCGTCGGCGTCAGCGTTTTGCGGCTGCGCTTGCTGCTCAGGCTGCGAAGCAGCGATCTGCACCACGACCGGCGCAGCCATGGGCGGCGGCGGCGCGGCGTGCGGCAGAGGTCCGCCGAGCAACGCCACATCCGGATCGATCGCCTCGTCGTCCGGCGTTTGAATGTCCTCGGCCGGCTTCTCGGCGGCGACGGGTGCGCTTTCGTCGTTCGCTTGGTTCTGCGCAGGCGCCGGGCGCTCGCGCACCGGCTCGCTCACGGCGTCGAGGTGGTCGTTGAAGCTTTGGCCGTTTTCGTCTGGCGCGGGCGCGCGCTGCGCCTGCCGCATTGGCGGCGGCGTGATGGCGTCAAGCACTGGCTCCGGCGCGAAATCCATAGGTCCCCCGGCTTGGGCGGCGGCTTGTCCCCGCGCCCAGCCCGCGACCCTGAGCAAGCTCCGGGCCACGCCGCTAACCATGAAAAAAGCTCACAAAAACAGATAGATAGATGTTTTGCCTCGGGGCATTGGGTTGCCCGGAACGGCAAATTCCGCCGCCCCGCCCGGCAGCTTCTGCCGAGCGATTAACCATGGCCCCAAGCTTGCGTGGTGAATGCCCGATGCACCGGGCGTGGGTCTCTGGACCGGGCTGCGGCGCAGGGGAGAAAGCGTGTTGTTTCAAACGCTTAGAAGCGCTGATCGTGCGCCTTACGCGCTTGCGCGCGCCCGGCTGATTTTGCCTGGCGCCGGGCGCCTTTTGCCGGGAGTGCGCTCATGGTCGGTCTAACCAGCGTTCTCCTGGCCGGTCTTTCCGGCCTGCGCGCCGCGCAAACCGGCGTCGCCACCGTTTCGCAAAACATCGCCAACGCCAACACGCCCGGCTACGTCCGCACCGAGATGATCCTCGCGCCGCGCACGCAGATCGGCGCGGGCGCCGGCGTTGAGATCACCGGCATTCGCCGCGCCGCCGATCGCTTCCTCGCCACCGCAAGCTACATCGCCGCTTCCGCCGCCGGCTCCGCCTCCGCGCGCGCCGATCTCCTCTCACGCGCGCAGCAAAGCTTTGGCGATCCATCGAGTGCGTCGTCCATGTTCGGCATGGTCGACGAGTATTGGTCGGCGCTCACCGAACTCGGCGTCGATCCCGCTTCGAGTTTGCGCCGCGCCGATGCGGTCAGCGCGCTGCAAGCGACCTATTCGGAAATCCATCGCATTGGCGACTCGTTGCAACAGCTGATCAGCGAGGCTGATCAACGCATCGGCGACGCCGTCTCCGAAGCGCAAAATCTGATGAACCGGATCGCGGAGCTCAACAACGAGATCCGTCTCACCAAGCGGACCGGCGCCGACGCCAGCTCCGCCGAGAACGCTCAATCGGCGCTTATCGATCAGCTTTCCGAGCTGATGGACGTTCGCGCCACGCCGCAGGCGGATGGCAGCGTCCATATTCGTACCGGCGGCGGGGCGCTGCTTGTTGGCGTCACCGCCGCGACGTTGACCTATACGCCCAACCCGTCGCCTTATGCGACGCACGGCGTCATCTCGCTGAACGAAGAGCTGGGCTCGCAGACCAATATTGAGTCGTTCCTCACCGGCGGCTCGATAAAGGGTCTCTTGCAAGCCCGCGACGTCGATCTTCCCGGCCTCGCCGAAGCGCTCGGCGGCTACGCCGGCGCGCTCGCTGACGTCATGAACGCGGTTCACAACGAAAACGCGTCATCGCCTGCCGTGTCTTCGATGACGGGGCGTCAGACTGGTCTTCTGAGTACGGACGCACTCAATTTCACCGGCAGCGCCACAATCGCGCTCGTCGATTCCGGCGGTGTTCTGCGTGACCGCCTCACCATCGATTTCGACGCACAGACCATCACGTCGGAATCCCCGCCCAACACCGTTTCGTTCGCCGGCGGCGGCACGATCGGCGATTTCGTCGATGCGCTAAACACCGCGCTCGCGGCTGAGACGCCATCTGCCGGCAGCGCCACGTTCATCGACGGCGTGCTCTCGCTTAACATGAGCGGCAACGCCGGCATCGTCATTCAGCAGGACGCCGCAGATCCGGCGCTCAGGGCAGGGCGCGGCTTCTCGCACTTCTTCGGCTTGAACGATCTCGTCTCGCGTCCGACGCCGCTCTTCTTCGAAAGCGGCATTAGCGGCAGCGATCTGCATGGATTTGCAGACGATGGCGCGATCTCCTACGAAATTCGCGACACGCAAGGGCGCTTCATTGCCAACCGCAGCGTGTCCATCACCGGGCCGCTCGCCGCGCCGGGTGCGACGTGGGATGATCTCCTCGCCGCGCTCAATGCGCCCGGCACTGGCCTTGGCGAATACGGCGCGTTCTCGCTCGATGCCGCGACGGGGCGCATCAGTTTCGCGGCGAACCCGGCCTTCAATGTCGAGCTGGTCAACGACACGACCCAGCGCGGCAACACCGGCGTTGCGTTCTCTGCGTTGCACGGCCTCGATTCCGCAGCCAGCGCTGGCCGCGCCACCGAAATCACCGTCAACGCGCTGATCGCCAACAACACCAATCGCCTTGCTGTCGGCCGCCCCGATCTTTCCGGGCTGATCGGCGCAAAGATCATCGAAGCCGGTGACAATCGCGGCGCCAATGCGCTCGCCGCCGCGCGCAACACGATGCAGAACTTCGGCGCCGCGGGAGTTCTCACCGCCCAGACCGGCACGCTTGCGACCTACGCCGCGCGTCTTGGAGGCGAAGCAGGCCGCCTCGCCAGCGACGCCGAACGCCAGGCCGCGGGCGCCGCCGCTGTCGCCACGGCCGCCGCAGACCGCCGCGGCGAAATGGAATCCGTCAGCATCGATGACGAGCTGATGAAAATGACCACCTACCAGAACGCCTACGCCGCCGCCGCGCGCGTCATCCAAGCCGCCACCGAAATGCTCGATGTGCTGATGACCATCGGCTACCGCTGAGAGTAAACGAGAATGTCCGCCAGTACGCCACTCAATGCCCGTTTCTTCATGCGCGCTCAGGGCGACGTGCGCCGCATCACCAGCGAACTGGGCAATCTGCAAGCCCAGATCGCGTCGGGCTCGAAAGCCAATACGCTGCAAGGCTTTGGCGGCGCCTCGAGCCGCATCCTCAGCGCCAGTTCGATGCGCGCCTCGACCGACGCACGCGCTTCAGTCATCAACCAGCTCGAAGCTCGCTTCGGCGTGCAAGCTTCGGCGCTGGGGCAAATCTCGGACGCCACTCAGTCGCTGGCGCTCACCATTCGCGAAGCCATCAGCGCTAATGACGGCCGCGGTGTCTCCACCGAACTCGAACTTGCGTTCAACGCCATTGTCGGCGCCCTGAACGAGACCTGGAACGGCCAGCCCATGTTCGCCGGCGAACGCCAAAGCGGTTCGCCGGTGCGGATCACCTCGCTCGATGAGCTGGCGACAGCGACGCAGCCCGAGGATTTGTTCGACGAAGCGTCACGTCATCAGATCATCGATCTCGGCGAGGGCGCGCCGATCAAGCTCGCGTCGAAAGCTTCAGAATTATCGACCGATCTCTTCAACACGCTGCGCCAGCTCAAATATCTGCTTGACGGCGCCGGCGGCACGCTCGGTTCGCCGATGACCGGCTCCTATACTGGCGTGCTGCAAAACATCGCCGCCGACCTCGACGCGCACGCCAGGAGTTTCGTTACCGAAGAAGGCCGCACGGGTCAGTTGCAGAAGCGCTTCGAGGAAGATCGCTTGCGGCTTGAGGCGCGCTCGGATCTTTTGTCCAAGGAAATAGGCGATCAGACCGACGCCGATCTCGCCGAAGTTTCGATCCGCCTCAACACGCTGCTGACGCAGTATGAGGCGGCGGCAAAGACATTCGCCGAGCTCTCGCAGCTCTCGCTTCTCAAATATCTCTAAGCACACGCACCAAGTTTCCCGGCCAAGGCGCGCGCATTGACGATGCGGCGAGCGCTGAGCCGGGACCCCAGTGTGTGACTAAGTACGGTGCGAGGGCTGCTGGGTCCCGGGTCTCACTGCGTTCGCCCCGGAAGCGTGGGTGTGTCAGCTTGCGCAACTCCGCCGCCCACGTCATATCCACGAGCTTGAATTTCGTTCCGGACCTTGAATCCGGGAGGGGATAGAAGATGACCATGCTCGACGCCGCGCCGCCACAGGCGCGCACACTCAATTCGCTCGGCTTCGCCAAGCCGCCATCCGAAACCCGCGTCGTCGCCGCTATGTCCGGCGGTGTGGATTCCTCGGTCGTCGCCGCGATGCTGAAGCGCCAAGGCTACGACGTCGTTGGCGTCACCTTGCAGCTCTATGACCACGGTGCGGCCGTGAACAAGCCGGGCGCCTGCTGTGCCGGCCAGGACATTCACGACGCGCGCCGCGTCGCCGACGCCTGCGGCTTTCCACATTACGTGCTCGACTACGAAACCCGCTTTCGCCACGCCGTGATGGAAGATTTTGCCGATACCTATCTCGCGGGCGCGACGCCGATCCCCTGCGTGCGCTGCAATCAAACCGTGAAGTTCAGGGATCTGAAGCGCGTCGCTGAAGACCTCGGCGCCGATTGCCTCGCCACCGGCCACTATGTCCAACGCCTCGAAGGCCCAAACGGCGCCGAACTCCACCGCGCCGCCGACGCCAGTAAGGATCAAACCTATTTCCTGTTCGCGACCACGCGCGATCAGCTCAACTATCTGCGCTTCCCGCTCGGCGGTTTGCCGAAAAGCGAAACACGCGCGCTCGCCAACGAACTTGGCCTGCGCGTCGCTGAGAAGCCCGATAGTCAAGACATCTGCTTCGTGCCGAACGGCAAGTATCAAGACGTCGTGCAAAAACTACGCCCGGACGCGATTGAGCCTGGCGAGATCGTCCACGTCGACGGCCGAGTCTTGGGCGAGCACAACGGCATCATCAATTTCACCGTCGGCCAACGCCGTGGGCTCGGGCTAGCCACAGGCGAACCGCTCTTTGTTGTGAAGCTCGATGCCGCGAACAAGCGCGTCATCGTCGGCCCGCGTGAAGAACTGGGCGTTACGTGCATTGCGCTGAAGGAAGTGAATTGGATCGGTGACGGCGAAGCGCCGCAAGATGGCCAAGACATTTTGGTCCGCGTTCGCTCTACACGCCCGCCCGTCGCAGCGAAGCTCTTCCTTGGACCGCCGGCGTCCCCGCCGGCGGTAACTGTCAGCAACGAGTCCAACACGCGAAAGACTACGCTCATTTCCACCGTCACCGCCGGCGAGACGCCGGCGGTCCAAGTGGCCCAAGCGCACGTCTTGCTTGACGCGCCGGAAGAGGGCGTAGCTCCTGGCCAAGCCGCCGTGTTCTACGACCCGCACTCCACGCGCGTCCTCGGCGGCGGCTGGATCATGAGTACGCAATGAGCATCGACGACCAAGCGCGCGCTTTGCTGAAAGAGGTGATGACGCCCAAGCGCCGCGCGCGCCAACGCATCGCCGAGCCGCTGCGTGGCGTGCAACAGCACGAAATCGATACCCCTGCCGGCAAGATCGCGGCGTGGCGCCACGGCGAAGGGCCGGCGGTGCTGCTCGTACACGGCTGGCAGGACGACAACTCACTCTGGAGCCCGCTCATCTCCGCGCTTGGTGAGATCGGCATCGCGTCAGTCGCGTTCGATCTTCCAGGTCACGGTTTCTCCGAAGGCGAAGCCTGCCCGCCCTCGCTCGCCGCGCAAGCGATGCAGCAAATCGCCGAACAACTCGGCCCCATCGACGCCGTCGTCACGCATTCCTTCGGCGGCCCCGTCACCGGCTTTGCGCTGCTCAACGGTTTCGCGCCGCGCCGCGTCGTGCTGATCGCGCCGCCGCGCGGGCGCAACAAACGCTGGTTCGATTTCGCCGAAGAGAAGGGCATCTCGCCGGACGTCGTCCACCGCGCCCGCGAAATCTACGCTGCCGAAGCCGGCCTGCAGGCTGCGTTCGATCTTGCCGAGATCGCCAGCCCGATCGAGACTTTGGTGTTGCATTCCATGGATGATGACGCCGTCGAATGGGAGAACGGCGAAGCGATTGCGCAACGTTGGCCCAACGCCGAACTCGTTTTGTGTGATGGCCTAGGCCACCGCATGATCGCGCAGGACCGTGGTGTGATCGACAGAGTGGTGACTTTTGTCGCCTAAGTTTGGACCGCCGGCGCCCTCGCCGGCACGATGCGAATGAAGACTTTAAGCAACAGCGCGTGTTTGACGGTCCGATGCCGGCGAGGGCGCCGGCGGTCCAGACTCAACGCCGCACAGGTTAGGGCAAATCCAGATGGCTGAGACTGAAAGCGTCGATCCTAAGGCCGCTGCGCAGGAATTGCTCAGCATGAACGGCCTCGAAGCGATGCGCGCGCTCATTGCCGGAAAATTTCCGCCGCCGTCGATCTCGACCACGCTCGGCTTTCGACTTGCCGAAGTCGAAGAAGGCCGTGCCGTCTTTTTGGGCGATCCGTCGGACCGGATCATGAACCCTTTGGGCATTGTGCACGGCGGATGGGCGCTGACGCTGATCGATAGCTGTTGCGGATGCGCGGCGCACACAACTTTGGCAGCGGGCCTCGGCTACACCACCGTCGAAACCAAAGTGAATTTCGTGCGCGCGATCACGCCGGACACGGGCGAAGTGCGCGCCGAGGGCCTTGTGGTCGCGCGCGGACGCACCATCATAACTACGGAAGGCAAGCTCACCGACTCGCGCGGCAAGCTGTTGGCGCACGGCACCTCGACGCTTATGGTGCTCCGGCAGGAAGGGAAGACCCAACAATGAGCCAAGAAGATATCGTCATCGTCGGCATGGCCCGCACGCCCATGGGCGGTTTGCTCGGCGAACTTGCGAACCTGAGCGCCCCTGAGCTCGGCGCCGTCGCCGTGAAGGCCGCGATGAAGGAAGCGAACGCCAAGAGCGCCGACACGATCTTCATGGGCAACGTGCTCTCAGCCGGTCTCGGCCAAGCCCCCGCGCGCCAAGCCGCGTTGAAGGCCGGGCTCGATAACGGCACCCAAGCGGTGACGCTGAACAAGATGTGCGGCTCCGGCCTGCAAGCCGTCGCCATGGCGCGCCAAGCGCTCATCTCCCGCGAGAGCGACATCGTCATCGCCGGCGGCATGGAAA
The DNA here is from genome assembly GCA_050184605.1 of Hyphomonadaceae bacterium. Classification (GTDB taxonomy): domain Bacteria; phylum Pseudomonadota; class Alphaproteobacteria; order Caulobacterales; family Aquidulcibacteraceae; genus Vitreimonas. Next base: position 468,346 of record JBFXAE010000002.1, read on the forward strand.
GCATGACGCGCGCGCCGTTCCTCATGCAAAAGCATCGCAGCGGTCAAAAGTACGGCCACGACAAACTCTTCGACCACATGGCCCTCGATGGCCTTGAAGATGCTTACGAAGGCAAGGCCATGGGCGTCTACGCCGATCAAGCGGCGAAGGATTACCAGTTCACCCGCGAGTCGCAGGACGCCTACGCGCTCGAAACCCTGCGCCGCGCGCAAAGCGCCACCGCTGAAGGGCGCTTCAAGCGCGAGATCGCGCCGATCGAATTGAAGACCGGCAATCTCGATACCGACGAACTGCCGCGCAAGGCCAAGCCGGAGAAGATCCCGTCGCTGAAGCCCGCCTTCACGCCGGATGGCACTGTCACCGCCGCCAACGCCTCCGCGATTTCCGATGGCGCCGCGGCGCTCGTGCTGATGCGCCGCAGCGATGCGGAAAAGCAGGGCAAGAAAATTCTCGCTACTATCGTCGCGCAAGCGAGCCACGCGCAGGAGCCGCAGAAATTCACCTCCGCGCCGGTGCCCGCGATCCAGAAAGCGCTCGCCCGCGCCGGCTGGAAAACCAGCGACGTCGATCTCTGGGAGATCAACGAAGCTTTCGCCGTCGTACCGATGATTGCGATGAAAGAGCTCGGCATCAGCCACGACATCATCAACGTCAATGGCGGCGCCTGCGCCCTCGGCCACCCCATCGGCGCCAGCGGCGCCCGCGTTCTCGTGACTTTGCTCGCAGCTCTCGAGGCCCAAGACGCCAAACGCGGCGTGGCCTCACTGTGTATCGGCGGCGGCGAGGGCATCGCGCTCGCCGTGGAGCGGAATTGATCGCGGCGCTCTCTATCTCTCGTCCTCCCCCGCGAGGGGGAGGCGCCACCGTGAGCTTGTCGAACCGTGACGGAGGGGAGGGCGCCAATGTTTGCAAGCCCCGGCGCCGCCCCCTCAGTCATCCCGCTTCGCGCGATGACAGCTCCCCCTATCGTGTGAGCACGAGCGTTGCGGCATGAGCAACGAAAAAATCCTCGCGCACTTCGCCGAGCAGGCGATGTATTGCGACATGTTCGGTTCGCCGTTCACGGCGCAACTGATCCGAGCGATGAGCGCGGATTACGAGCAGGGCGGTCCCATCGCGTCGCTGCTTGCAAATTGGAACACCAACCCTCGCGCTGACGCACTCGCGCTCCGGCTCGCGGGCTATTTTCATCATGCCGTTCTCGTGAACCGCGACCCTGAGCTTAGCGCGCACTATCCTGCAAGCGTCGCCAACTGGTCGATCGAGTCCGTGTGGCCGCTTGCACGCGCGTTGCTTGAACGCGAACCCGCCGCCGCCGCCCAATTCATCCGCTCCGCGCCGCAAACCAACGAAACCCGCCGCTCGATCGCGCTGCTCGCTGCGTTCCTGTACTTCGCGCAAGACTGGAAAGGCGAGATCGACATGTTGGAGATTGGCGCCAGCGCCGGCCTCAACCTGAATTGGGATCTCTACACCTATCAGACTCAATCATGGGCTTGGGGCGCGCCGGGCCCGGTGCAGATCACGACAGATTGGAATGGCCCGCCGCCGCCCATTCAGAACGACATCAACGTCCGCTCCCGCGCCGCCTGCGATCTGAACCCGCTCGACATCAGCGACGAGCGTGAGCGCCTTCAGCTCAAGTCCTACATCTGGCCCGATCAGCCCGATCGCCTCGCGCGCTTTGACGGCGCCGTAGCGCTTGCGCGCGAAACCGGCGTCCAGGTCGAACGCGCCGATGCCGCGCATTGGCTCGCGCAAAAGCTATCGCAGCGCGCCGATGACGCCGCCACGATCGTCTATCACTCTGTCTTTCTGCAATACCCGCCGCGCGAAGCGCGCGAAGCCATCGTCGACGCCATCGCCGCTGCCGGGGGACGCGCCACCGAACGCGCGCCGCTAGCCTGGATACGGCTCGAACCGGAAGCGGTGACGGACAACGTGCCTGACAGCCCGCGCATGGTCATTGACATCACGACCTGGCCCGGCGAGCGCCGCCGCATCATCGGCTACACTGACGGTCACGTGCGCGCGGTTTTCGCGGTCGAGCGGTGATAGGAAGCGGCGCGGCGCATTAGCGGCGCGCCGAAAAGCTGAACAGGCCGTCCCACGCCGCGTCGAGTTTCGCCAGCGCCTCGGTAGGCGCCACTGCGCTGTAGGTTTCGCCCTCATGCGTCACGAGCCCGAGCCGCTCAAGTTTGCCCAGGGCATCGTGGATTTCGAAATCGATCTCCAGTCCGAACTTTTCACGCAGGAACGTCTCGCAGAAATTGTCCAACTCCGCCTTCGCCAGTGGCCGGCCCTCGTGGCGCAGTATCGAGTAAGCGAGAAACGCCTCCTTCGCGTCTTGTTCTTCGCCCGCGCCGATCAGCAGATCGAGCACGCCGCTATTGTTGGCAAGGTTACGGAAATAGACTGTGTCCGCGAGCTGCTTCTGATAGCGCAGGGTCTGCGCCTCATATTTGAGGCGCTGCCGCATGACGAAAGCGACAACCGCAACCAAGCCCGAGACCGCCGCCAAAGCCCGCTTCAGCTCGCTCTCTTCGATCACGCCCTGGGCGCCGAAATACGCCGCGAGCACGGCGAACACCACCGTCAGCGCCGGCCACAGATTGAGCAGCACGGGCACGCCCGCGATCACAGCCGGGCCCGCCAGCATGGCTTGATCGCGCGGGCGCATCGAAGGCTTCGCGCCCGGATGCAGCGTCACCAGCTCGGCGGCGGCGACGCTGCGGAAGTGCTTCACCAGGGCGGCCCCTTCGCGTACGCCCCGCCGCATACGCTTCAGCGCCTGGCGATCGGCGCGCGCCGCCGCTTCATCCTCGGCCTTGAAGCCAACGAGCACGACGACATCGCTCATCGCCTGCACGTCGATCTTCTCGCGCTTCAAGCCAAACCAGCGCCTGAGCTCGACTGTTTCGTTTCGTGCGCCGCGCGCAAAGAAGCGCACCCGTCGAATGCCGGCGGCGGACGGCTTGATGCTCAGCCCGGTCAACCGCTTCGTGGTCTCGCGTGTCTGCACCGTGTCGGGATCGATCTCGGCAAAGTTGGCCCGCGTGAGCGCAGCGGCCAGATCGCGCTCGAACGCCTCGAATGCGCGCACGCTCACGTCGCGCCGCGAGGGCGGGGCGTCGGGATCGAGCGGATCATAAAGCGCTTTGAGGGCTTCGAGCTCCGCATGCGCTTCGTAATGCAGCAAAGCGCCGAGCAGCTTCATGACATCGGCCATGGCCGGGGCATCGCCCGGCGGCGCTGCCGCCGCGAGAGCTTCGGCCAGTTCGGCCTTGCGCACAGCGATGTAACCATCCCGCCGCGGCGGCGTCGTCCCCTCAGACATGCGCCCAGTGCTAGCGCAGGGCGAGGCCGGACGCTATGCGGAACGGCGGTTGCGGCGGCGGCGATTGCCGGTGAAACTGTCGCTTGCAGGGGGGATGACATGCGTCAAGGCGGGCTGATCGCGGCAATCTTCAGTGCGGTGCTGCTAACGGCGGCCGCGCCGGCCACGGCGCAGCAACAGCGCGATCCGTTCAACGGTCAGTTCGGCGTGCTCGAAATCGCGCCGCAGCCGCGCGAAGCGGCGCACCTCGCCAAGCTCATGGGCGATTCGCTCAACGCCCTTCAACCGCAGCGCCCCGGCGTTCAGGACGTATATCTGCTCAGCGTCTCGTTCTGGGGTGATCCCGTGTTCGAGCGCGAGGCGACGCAAGCCGAGGAGATTTTGCGCAACCACCTGAGCGCGGAGGGGCGCTCGATCATCCTCTCCGCCGGCGGGCAGGGTCAGCGCACCTATCCGGCCGCGAGCCCTGATAATTTCGCCGCCGCGCTCGGCCATATCGGCGCGACCATGGATCCGAACGAAGATCTGTTCGTGCTGTTCATCACCACGCACGGCCAATCCGATGGCGTCGCCGCGATCCGCGAACACAACCGCATGTTCGCCGGCCTCCGCCCCGCGCATCTCAGCTTGATGCTGCAGCAAGCCAACATCCAGAATCGGGTGGTCATCGTCTCGGCGTGCTTCGCCGGTGCGTTCATCAGCCCGCTGATGAGCGACGGCACCATCGTTATGGCCGCCGCAGCGCCGGATCGCTCATCCTTCGGCTGTCAGCCGCAGAATAATTGGACGTTTTTCGGTGATGCGTACTTCAACCGCAGCGTCCGCGAGCACGGCGACATGATCGGCTCGTTCGATCGCGCCAAGCGGCTGATTTCGCAATGGGAGCGCGAGCAGAATCTCTCGCCGCCGTCGAACCCGCAAATCTATGTCGGTAGCCGCGCCGCCACGATGCTGCGCGCGGCCGAGCGCGCGCGCTAGGATTTAAGATCGCCGGAGATGAGTTCGAGCGGCGCTGCTGTCGTCCGCTTCGCCGCGCGCATGACGATGCGCGACTGCACATCGCTGACGAGGCCAAGGCCCAGCATCTTGTCGCGCAGGAAATCGTCGTAAGCGTGCATGTCCTTGGTGATGACGCGCAGCATGTAATCGACGGCGCCTGTCACCGTCGCGCAGTCGACGACCTCGGGCCAGTTCGCCACCGCCGCTTCGAACTTCTCCAAATTCTCGCGCGACGGCAGCTGCAGCTTCACCGAAGCAAAGACTTCAAACGTCAACCCGAGCTTTTCGTGGTCGAGCAGCGTGACCTGCTTCCTGATCACGCCCGCCTTCTTCAGCCGTTCGATCCGGCGCCAGGCCGGCGAGGAGGAGAGGCCGACTTTCTCGGCGATGTCGGCGATCGACAGGCTGGCGTCTTCCTGGAGCAGTTCCAGGATGCGGGCGTCGATGGCGTCCAGCGGTTCGGACAAACTTGCCTCCCAGAGCCCCCTGCGGCGGCAGGTTATCCCATGATTGCGCCGGGCTTTCCCAGGGAGCAAGGCCGCATCAGCCCGTTGGCGAAAGGAATTTTCCCAAAATGCGCTTTGGAGCCGGAAATGCCGGCCACCGGCTTGCCGCGCGCGCCCGCCGCGCGTATGTGTCCCGCCCTTCGGTGGCGTAGCTCATCTGGTTAGAGCGTGGGATTCATAACCCCAAGGTAGGTGGTTCAAGTCCACCCGCCACCACCAATCACTTCAACCACTTACGCGCTGCGGAGCGCTTTGCTCCGCCAGGTTATCCACCGCCAGGCACCAAATAGGCACCCAGCGACGCGGCATCAGTCTTAGCCGTCGTATGGTCCGATGTCAGCAGTGTCGCCTCTTGCCGAGGTCCGCGCCTTCGTCATGTCCGGGTCCGCAGCCGGCAACGGCGCGGGCTATGCGTCGGGAATGCACTGCTTCACGGACATTCGAACGCGGGGGTCGACAGGCGCGAACTCGCCGAGAGCCGAAGTTTACGCCGCCATCAAAAGCTGATCTTCGCGGATGTCCGCAAGCCTGGTCTCGAAGTCGCGGGCGGGCGCCGTCTCGCGAATTGGCTCGATCACTTCGTCTTCCACGTCGCCGGAGTAAAAGTGCAATAGCAACCCCGCCTGCTGGACGCCGGGTGTAGCCAGCAGGTCGGAAACGATGCGGGACCAAAGGTTCACACTATCCGGCGTGTTGGCGTGGCGTCTTTCGTCGGCTCGGTCATCCGCCTTCACGCGGTCGCTCAGCCAGCGGTCAATCTTCGCTTGAGACCAACCCTTTTTCGCGAGCTTCGCGGCCTGTTCGGTTCGTTTGCCTGCGCGGTCTATTGCGCTGGGCGCTAGAGCGGTTCCGCAATCGCAGTGCCCAACAGTGGTCAGGAATTGCGCTTCTCCTGGAACAAGCGCGCCACGAATTGATGCATTGTCGATAGGCTTCGCTTGGCGACCATGCCGACGAAGAACCGTGTCAATCGTAGCGGCGTCCGAACCACGGACCACTAGGGCGATGTAATAGCACATGGGGCCACCCTAGCACCGATTAGGCAATGTCCGCTCCGGGCCAATCTTTGCCGCCTGGCCACATGTTGCGAATGTCGAGGATGCGACGCTAACAGGACAAGCGGGAGCCGGAAGATAACTTGGTGACCGCGCATATGCCACTGAATGCTCGAAAGTCTCTCCAAATAGGGGCGCGCATCATACCCGCAATGATACCGCCGACGGTTCAGAATGCTGGAGTATGAGTCCGGTTTCCGACGAATCTCTCGGAAATCTGCACTCTCGCTATCGGGCACCGGGGCAAGGAAACGCCTCGTACAGCGCGCTGTTTAACCCCCACGACATGGGCCAATGGTGTTGCTCGGGGTGTTCGCGCCCGTACTCGCGAAACACAGCGTATATCTGACCAAGCGTCACGCTCTCAGGAATGCAAAACCGGAACTCCGGACTTCTACCGAACTGGTTTCCGTCGAGAAAGCCTTGGATGTAGCCCTCACAACGTCCAACCGCCGTAGCAAGTTGGACTTGGTTGCTTTCATTGCCAGGCAGTCGACCTTCGCGCAGCGCTTCGCGAACATGCTGGGCATCGACGCAGCTTCGATAGAGCGCGCCGGTCTGATCTGTCGGCGCTACTGCGGGCACGTCTTGGGCAGCCGCGTGGCTCATCACCAAGAGTCCGCAGCCAACTGAGATCGCAAGCGACAGTGCGAGTGTCCTCATTGAAAATACTCCGGCCTACTTTCGCTCGTCCCAGCGTCGGCGCTGTGCGCTCGCCGCCTCCCACATCAGAGTAACGAGAGCGGCACCTTTGGGGGCGCCTTTTCCGGTGGTCGCTTCAGCCGGGGCCAAATTGAATGCTCTTATGATCTTTCGAAGGTCTGCGTCCTTTATCTGCCCAAATGTCTGCCGGAAATGATCCACGCCTTTTCCCGCGACCACGAAGGGGTCGAGGAACGGCATCGCGCCTTGGACGTCGGCCGAGGTTTCTATCTTCACCTCCACCGGAATGTTGAGCGCCTTGGTCAATTCGGCGGCGAATGCCGGATCACGTTCAGCCTGCCGCCTGAGAACATCCCAAAATGCGTCCAGCGCGCCGAGGGCGGAGGAATGCGAGTTCATGAGACTACTCCGTGTTTCTTGAGGCTCGCGGCGAATGCGCGCAAATCGTCTACGCGTGACCCATACTTAGATTTCAGCGTGCTATGCGGACCCAACTCTGGCGGATTCATGGCCCGCATGTAGTCGACGGTTTCCGGAAAGTCAGGCGACAACTGGCGGATCAAACCGTCGTTCTGCCGCTCGATTAAGCGAGTCGCGATCTGATTCTGCTCTGCTCTTCCCATCGCAGCGCCGACGCGCGTTCGCACTACAAATATCTCCGTGCTTAGCTTGAGCATTCCTCGCACGCCAAGGGTGCGAAACACTTCTTGGCTTTCAAAGCACAGCGCGTTGAGCGGCGTAGGTACAACGATCGCATCAGCCAACCGAAGCGCTGCGCGCGTAAGCGCGGAAAAAGCGGGAGAGCAATCCATAATGCAATAGTCGAAGTTCTTTCTAATCTCGCGGAGAGATGTTCTGAGTTGGTCGGTCAACCTATGGGACGGATCGCTTGCGGATGGGCCTTCAAACTCCATCTCTCCGAACCGCATGCGCGTTGAAGCGACAGCGAGCTTCAACACAGCCCGTTCGGATTTTGGTCGCTCCGAACCGCCCCACAATCCCACGTCCTCAAGAGTGCCGGTTAGCCTTGGCGATTGGCCCGCAGCGGCGTCTTCTAGCCAGCGAGCCATGCTCGAGCTTTCTGCGTGCGAGTGAAATGCCGACGGCCCCAAAAGTGACCACGACAGGTTTGCTTGGGGGTCGAGGTCGAGCGCTAACACGCGCTTGTCCAGAATGGCGGAAATCGTGTCGGCCAAAATGATGCTCGTGGTCGTTTTTCCCACCCCGCCCTTCATATTTCCAACAGCGATGATCTTCACGTTCGTGGCTCCAAGCCGAGCCAACTCAGCACCTCCGCCGTGTGACCTTCCGCTTCGAGCGCCTTGCTCAGAAACTGATCTCGCAAATCGGGGTCCGGATTGGTTCGCTCAGGTGGGACAATCAGCTGATACGAACTCCAAAGCTCTGGATCCTTGAACGTGACGAGACCTACGCCAAATCGACGGGCCTGAGCGATAAGCTCCGGTCCAGGGCCTGTTTCGTGCGGCATGATGAAAACAACGAAGTCGCCAATTCTTCCTTGCGCGAGCGTCTGATGGAGGCCGGGCAAAGCGCGAGTGCCCGCCGGCTTTACTTCGATGGTGTACAGATCGAGAGTCGGAATGGGCTCGAAGCGCCGACGATGTACATGAATGAGCGCCAAGTCTGGGCGCATCCAGACGCCGCCATCGATCCAATCCAGATTGGCCGTGATGAGAACGCGACGCTGAGTTTCTTGCCGCGGTCCGTTTCGGACCAACGGAAACTCAGCCTCAATCCAGCTTCTCACCAACGGATATAAGTCCGCCTCCGGCATGCGTCCCCCCGGACCTCCTCAACCCCAGGGCGATACAAAGGCGCCTTTCGAGAGAAAGCTAGCCCGCGATCGTACAAGCCCAGTGGTCGACGCCGCCGGCAGGCGCCGTCGACTTAGTGTTGAGACGCCCTGCGGCCCGACGCCTTCACGTCAGCCACCGCGCGCAGCGCGGGGCCAAGGGACGCGCGCCGCGCGGCGCGGGCACGCGCTTGCCCTTGGCGCGCGCGAGCACGGTGGCATTTCGTTGTTTCCCGTTGTTGCCGATCGTTTCCCGTCGTTTCCGCCGCTGGCGGCATGGGTTGGAATGCCTGTCAATAGGCACGAACGTGCCCGTTGACGGAGCGTATCCGGCGCGGAAGCTCGGGCATGCCTGTGGATAACTCAGAAGGAGTTGGACATGACCAGTAACGGTCCGCAACGCATCAATCGCCTGCTATCGCGGAAGGACGCCGCAAACTTCCTGACCGATCTCGGCCTTGCGATCTCCGCGCAAACGCTTGCGCGGCTACTCTGCGAGAAGAAGGGACCGATGTGCATGCGCGTCGGCAGCCGCGCCATGTACCGGGAGTGCGATCTCCTCGATTACTTCCGCCAGCAGTGCAGTGCGCCGCGCCAATCGTCTGATGAGCCGTTGCGGCCCGCATCGAACGACCATCTGCCGTTTCCCGCGAACGATCACGATAGCCCTGCGCGTGACGCCTAGTTGGCATTGGCGGGTTCTCTCGCAGGGCGAAGCCGCCGCAGCGCGTTTGCGAGGTGTGTGTGGACGCCAGTGACAATCAACGACACGCCATGCGTCTTCCCTGTCGGATCGGGCCGTCTGATCCGCGTTGCGAAGCCTCGGAGCGTGATTACGTCGCCGCAGCGCTGCGCTCGGTCGATCTGCGCGCACAAGTCCTCGTGATCGCAATAACAGCCCAGCACCTCAACCTGGTGCAGGCGCCACTTTCCGAAGTCGAGGTGCGGGGTCTTCAGGAGTATCAGATACTCGAAGCGGTCGAACACTCGGCCGGTCGCGCGCCACTTGCGCATGGCCTCAGCCCTTCCGGCCCATGACGCGCAAATCCTCGATGCTGCTCAGCAATATGCGATGCGCGCCCGGGTAATCCTCCGGATCAACGACCTCCGCGACGACGCTCAGCTTGGCGGCGGCGCCGTCCACTGTGAGCGCCGGAACGCCCCGCAATCGCCGGACGATTTGAACACCCGCTCGCACACAGCGCTCGTATTCCGCATCGATGGCGTAGAGCAGTTGCGCCTCCGGCAGCGCGCGCTGCTCGGCTTTGCTGAGGTTGAACCAATCGCGGTTATCGCCCAGCCACGCCTCACGATCACCCCACTGGCGTAAGAGCCGCTCCTGGCGGCGCGCAAGCTCACCGTAGTGAGCACACAGCACGAGCACCGGATCGGCGGCGGCGCCAGCAGTGAACTTGCCGCCCGCAATCAAAGGCGCGGAACCCAAGGCAGCGACGACCTTTCGACGCGAGAGGCGAGCCATCAGCGCACCCGTCGCAAGCTGTATCGAACCGTCGCAATGAGACAACCTGAGACGAGCACTGCCGCGAGCACACCGGCGCCAACGCTATCGAACTGAACGCCGACGACGTGCCCGGCGAGAATGCCCGCATAGCTCGGTGGACCGAACACGAGCAGAATGATCAGCCAATACCAGAGCAGCCGCAGCACGACGATCACCACGGTGAGCAAAAGCGCGGAGCCGGCGAGCGAGCCCCAATCCATCGTCAGCCGCCGTGCAGCGCGCGATAGTCGCGCAGGATGCTGGCGATCAGGCGATGCGCTTCCTCATTCTCTTCCGGGCAGACTTCGATGGCGGCGATGGCGAGCTTGCCGCAGATGCCGAGCGGTGAAGTCGCGACAAGCGCCGGAAGTGAGGCGAGCAGGACGCGGTTCTCCTCGTGGAGGGCGTCCATGCGATCATAGAGATCGTCCATCTCGTGTTTTTCGGGGAAGCGCTTGCGCTGTGCGCGCGTGAGCTTTGGCCAGTTGTGATCCCGGAAGAGCCGGGTCTCGATCTGCTGCCAGCGCTTGCCCAGGCGCTCATGCTCGGCGTGACGTGAAAGCCAAGTCTCACACACGCGGGCGGCAGGGTCGGGCGCACTCCCGGAAAGCAAGGGTGCCGCCGCGCCACTCAGTACAAGCCGGCGTGTCGGGGATTGTGCGCGTGCGCTCTCGTTCGCCGTTCCGGGGGGACGTCGAGACATTGTTTAGACCTTCAAGTATTTAGTGAGCGAGAAAGTATCACCTGCGCCGCTATCGCGCAACATTAAAACGCATGTGAGCGAAAATAGTGCTTCTTGCTGGTCAAGTTCGAGCTGCGCGGGCGCTGTTGGATTGGAGCCAGCAAACGCTGGCGGACGAAAGCGGGGTATCGCTGGCGACCGTGCGACGGATCGAGAGCGATCGAGGGCCGGAGCGAAGCACGGCGCCCAACCGCGATGCGATTCAACGCGCCTTGGAAAAGGGCGGCATCGTATTCATGCCGAAAGACGCCAGCGGCGGCGCCGGCGTACGATTGAAGCGTTAGTCCGAGGTTGGCCCAATTCGGACGTTACGCCGCCGTTGATGTTCGTGCTGACGAGCGTCAAATTGCGCTAGTGAACGCGCTCACCAAATCCCGCCTGCATCCAGCCTTGGCTGTGTTGGTCGCATACGCGACCGGGATCGTCGTGGGCAACGTGTTGTGGCTCCCGTACACCGGAGCGCTAGCGGTCGCATTTATTCCGGGCGGTCTGATGGTAGCCAGCCCGTTGCTCGCAATCGCAATGCTATCGGCAACGTTCGCCCGAAGGCAGATCGAGAGACGGCCTGCGTTGTGGTGCCTATTGGCAGTTTCGCTCGTGGTGGCTGTGTGGGCCGTCTTCGACAATCCCATCAACCGCGCCGCCGTTGAGCGGCTCGCTCTAGCGGCGACGTGCGCGATTGTGTCCGCGGCCACCTTCTATTGGCTCAACCGTCCTAATCCGCAGCGAGGCTAACTTCCGCTGTCGGCGAAATCCGGAATATGGCCCGGAACGGACACAGCCGATAGGATGGCACCGTGATGGCAAAGCTACGAATGATCGACCAGTGGATCGAGGCGCGCTCCGATCTCGGCGTCGATGTCGCGGGACCTCTGACGGTCAAAATTACCGAGGCGCTTTCGGTTCATGCGGACATTCTTGTCCGCAATTTCGGAGGACCGAAGGGGACGATTGGAGTTGAGGACTCCACGCCGCTGCGACCCTTCATCGATGAGATTTGGGAAGCGGGCTACGGCGTCTCAGAGTTTGGGTCACCAAATGAGAAACTGCCATATGATCGCGCGGCAACAGTGAGTTGCCTTCAAGATTGGGGTTGGTCTGGTCCGGCTGACCTCAGGCCCAAATGGCTAGATTGCATTCGCATCTTCATCGCACACGTTGATGGGCGTTTTTGCGCCGAGATTTTTCGCGACCAGAAGCATCTTGGCCGCGTCTGCGAGACTCAAGATTCTGCGGATTATTCGGTTGAGATTGAACCCGACGCAGATGATGAACAGCTTGGCGCGGCTATTGAAGATGCCAAACATCTGTTGCGACAGTATGGGGACGATTGAGCGCACGTTTGTCTGTTCCCGGCGAACGACGGCCCCAGGGATTTTCCAAAAGCGGACAGACCGTCGGCATTTCGCCTTCTGGCCCGAGGCGGACCTTGGCACGATTGCAGCCAGTAGCTACTCAGCGCAGGCTGGTGCGTGCGCCACAGGGAAACGCGAATGTTCGATGTCGAGGACCGCTCGTGGATAGCTAAGTCGGTGATGGCGGCGAATGCCGAGGCGGAGATTACCTTCTCCCTGCCGCCTACCTACCAACCTGATCCGAATTCCTTGGACGAAGCGGATGCGATTGCTCTTCCCGCGCGCGCAAGCACGAGCGCTGATCGTTACGACCTCGCGTCGAAAGATGTTGTCCCGAACGAGCAAGGACTCGTGGACCATTACAAGGCTGTGCTGCGACTGGCCCGCCAATACGGCCATTCATACAACGAGTTCAGCCATCACATGTGGCTAAGGCTGCACTTCGCATGGGACGGGGGAGCCATCGGCTTCGCTTGGTATGACACGCTGGACTCAATGCAGCTTGTGTTCGATTGGCTGCGAAAGGCCGACGACGGAGAGATGTGGTCTGATGTCGAGCAAGGGTGGGAGATGATCGCTGTCCGGGTTGGGGACCGCTTCCATTTTCGACAAGGTGGATTCGATCAAGGCGATGAATACGCCAACGTCGCGCTTCCGCGAGAGGAGCTTCTTGCTTCGATTTCGAGACTTCGTGAACGTATGGACCGCATCATCACCAGACTAACGGCCGACTTGGGCGAGGATTATTGGACTCGCCACCGCTATGATCTCAGAACCGACCTGACCTAGAGTCGCCCTCGGGAAAGCCGAAGTTGCAAGCGGTCGTTGTTAAGGTCGGGCACCGCCAGGCCGCCGGGGTTCGCTCGACGAACGTCGGGGCGCTGAAATGTGTGCCTGGAAGTAATCGTCGAGGTCCGATTTCCAATACATCGCCCGCACGCCGACGTGCGTGCAAAGCGGTCCGGTGCCTTCATGGAATTTGCGCGCCAATGTTTGCGGCGCCGTCTCTAGTCCCAAGTCCGTGAGATAGCGCGCCGCATCTTTGCGCGAATAGAGCCGATCGTCATCCTCGGCCATAACGAGCGGTGCGTCTTCCATGCTCCACCTTTCCGAGCTTTTCCGCGCAACAAGGCGAACATTGAGTCGTTGGTGCGTCAACGCTCATGCCTTCGCGCGCGAATTCGCTTCAGGCGCGCGCGCGGGTGCAACGCACGGATACGCAGGGATACAGCATACGTCGCCTCGGTTGGCGCTGCCGAAGCGCCGATTAATTCGGAATCATCGATCGCACGAAAGTCGCGACACCTGGCCGCAAGCGAGTTCAGCGCTTGAGACCGTGCGCACTCAACACTGCAACGGGAGGCAACAGCAGGAAACACCGCGCCACGCTATCCGCGCCCGCCGATGTCGAGCCCCAGCCCCTTGGTGATCTCTTTCTCGACGCCGCGCCCGTACTTGAAGTCGAAATTCATGCCTTTGACTTGGCCCGCGACGAACTGGTTGAGCGCGCGGTCCATCGCCGGCCGCCAAGGCGCCAGCGTTGCGGTGCGGTCGTGCTCGATCAGCGCGAAGCTTTGTTCGGCGAGATGGATGCGGCCCGTGTAGAGCCCATGCACACGCTCGCCGTCGCGCGCGAAATGCGCCACCCGCCCGGTGTCGCGCTCGATGCGGTCGCGAAGCGCGTCCTGCTCAAGCGAAGTCAGGCTGTCCCGCCAGCCTCCCATGGCCTGGAAGCCGTCAGGGCCGCGCTCGCCCAAGCCGAGCTTCTCCAGCGTCGCTTCGCGTTGCTTCCAGGCTTTGCCGATCTCAGCGCCAAAGCCTTCGCCGCGCATCTGGCTTCTATCTTCGCGGCCATCCGCGACGCGGTCTAGCCAGGTTGGGCCCAGATATTCGGCCTGACGTTCAAGCGCATGCGGATCGATCAACGTCACGCGCGCGCTTTCGCGTCCGCCCCGCCCTTCGCGCATCGCGACTTGGGTAGGGTAATCGTGGGGTAGATAGAACGTGCCGTCTCGCTCGCGGCTGACCACGCCATCGCGCCGGAGCGCTTCCAGCCTGCGCTCATGCATTTCGATGTAGTTCGCGCGATCGGTCGGCCGCGCTTGCCGATGGAGCGCCGCCGAATAGGTGAGATCGTTTTCCTGCGCGATCTCCCAGATGGTGCGGTCGGATGCCTTCAAGCCCGGCGTCGCACGTTCGATCTCGACAATGGCACCGCGCTCGACGCCGGCGAGGTTGCGCAGATCTTCAGGGCCACCAACGCGCGCGGTCCAGAATCTGCCGTCGATGCCTTCCACCCCGATCAGTTGCGGGCCGCGCGCGTCCTCGCCCAGACGCTCAAAGCCAACCAAACGTCCGGTAACGCGCTGGCTCGAATGCGCCGCTTCCAGTTCTCGTGTACGCTCGGGTTCGAGCCCGCGTTGCTCCTGCGCCAGCAACCGCGCGGTTGCGCGCTCACGGTCGTGCCGGTCGCCGAGGCGGATAAGTTTCTCCTCAAGCTCGGCATCGAGCCTCCACACGCCCGCGCGAGCCGGTTCAGCCAAGCCCAGTTCTTCCAGCCGGTTGAGCCGCTGCACCAGCCGGGCTGCGCGCACGCCATCGTCGGGCAGCGCGCTCATAGCGATCTCGTTGCCGCGCGCGCGGGCGACGAGCTCGCGGTCAAGCTCAGTAAGGCGTTCCTGCTTCACCGCGCGATCGGCGCGGTCGGGTTCTAGGCGGGGTCCAAGCAGCTCGGTGGCGAGGCCTTCGGCGCGTTCGCGGAAACCATGGGAAACATAAGCACGCGGGATGACCAGATCGCGCCCATCTGCACGGACGCCGCGCATCAGCAAGTGGACGTGGGCGTGGCCGGTGTCGTGATGTTCGGCCGCGATCCAGTCGATGCGGGCGTCGAGGTCCGATTCCACGGTTCGCATCAGGTCGCGAGTGTAGCCCTTCAGGTCGTCGATGGCTGCGCCGTGCTCGGGGGAGATGATTACCCGGAAATGGTGCCGGTCGCCCTCGCAGCGTTCGACGAAGGCGGCGCCGTCTGCCCGATCGTGCTCTCGGTCAAACACCTGGACCGCGTCGCCGTCGCGGCCGGCGCCGTCGCGTTCGACATAAAGCGTGTGCCGCATCAGCGACCCCGCGCCGCCTGCCGCCTTCGCGTGGACCTTGGGGTGTATCTTCACAATCACGCGCTGGCTGCCCGCGGGCCGCTCGTGCTTCAGTTTGACGGCGCCTGCGCCGCGGCTCCGATTGTACCAGGCAGTGCGTACGCGCGCGGCGACACGCTTGGAGCTGGCGGCGGACGGCGGGCGGAATATCGATCCGCTGTCCGGCGTCTGCTTCGCGCGACGCCGGCTGACATCGCCTTCGAATTTGTCTTCGTCATCCATCGCGCGCGCCTTCTGTTAGCGCACAGCGGTCCTTTTTAGCCTTGCCGCATTTTGCGGCGTCGCGGGCCGCGACGAGGTGGAAAAAAAGATGTGCAGACAAGCCGCTGTGCATTCAGCACTGCGGCGCATTCTATCTTGCCATCAACCCTTCGTCTTTTTCCGCGTTATTCCTCAGCCTTCCTTGTGATTCAGGTTGTCCGCACCAACCGCTTTAGCGCGCGATACTCGGCCCCGCTCTCAAGCTCAGCCATGCGGAGGTCGTAGGCAGATTGGAGGTTTGTCCAAAATGCAGCATCGACGCCGAGCACGCGTTCGAGGCGCAACGCGGTGTCAGCCGTCACTGGTGTTTCCTCGCGCACGAGTCTCTCGATGCGAGTGCGCGGTACCTTAGCCGCTTGCGCAAGGGCATACGGGGTGAGCGAGAGAGGAGTCAGAAACTCCTCCCGGAGAATTTCGCCAGGATGCACCGGCTTCAGCTTCTTGCGCCTGTTAGCAGCTGCGGGCGTTTCAGTGGTAGTCGACAATTTCCACGTCCTCCGGGCCAGCGTCAGTCCACTTGAAGCAAATCCGCCACTGATCGTTGATGCGGATCGAGTGTTGCCCCTTACGATCACCTGCCAGCGCTTCGAGCCGATTGCCGGGTGGCACGCGAAGGTTTTCCAGCCGCACTGCCGCATCCAGCATCGCAAGTTTGCGCTGCGCAGTGCGAACTAGGTCTGCCGGAAAGCCTTTTCCGGGGCTTTCCAGCCTATGCAGAGCTTCGGCCCAATTACCCTTGAAGGACTGGATCATCGCTCTTCCCCACGACGTATCATGTCATGATACGAAATGGAAGTGGCGGGCTGCATAGAGACAGTAACCACGGCGGACAGCGGCAGAGCGCGGCTCTGCGCCTTTTGAGGTTTGGGTTGAGCGGACGCGAGTATCCGGGAGGCCACCGCCTCGGCGGCTTTGTGCACTGGATCGTTGGCGACGTGGGCATAGCGCTCCGTCGTGGAGGCGTTGCGATGTCCAAGGAGCTTGCCGGCGACATAGAGGGAGACGCCTTCGTTGACGGCGACGCTCGCTGCGTTGTGGCGGAGGTCGTGGAGCCGAAAGTCGACCAATTCAGCCCGCGCGCGCACGACCTTCCAGGTGTTGTCGACGGCGGTGGAAATACCGCGTCCCTTGATCTGGCTTGGGAAGACCTTTGGCTTTTCGGTCCCGACCGTCTCCCGGCGCGTCCGTAGGATTTCAAAGGCTGGGGTGGCGAGACGGATAGGATCGCGATGGCCCGTCTTTGATCTCTCGATCGGCAGGAAGATACAGCGTCGTTCCCAATCGATCTCCGACCATTTGAGATCGGAAATCTCCGACTTGCGCGCGCCGGTCAGCAACAACAGGCGGAGGATAGCGAGGTGAGCGGCGTTGATCTCGTTCGCCGCTTCCATCTTGTCGAGTGTCGCTACGAGGCGCCTGGTTTCTTCCTCGCTCAGGAAACGGACGCGCTTGTTGTGTTTCGCGCGCTTCACGCGCAGGCAGGGATTGTGTTCGACCAGTTCCTGATCGAGCGCCCAGCCGTACATTGCTGAGACGCATTGAACCACATTGGCGGCCACGAGTGGACCGCCGGTCGCTTTCACGCGGCCTTTGCCCTTGCGGCGCTCTTTGTCTGCGGTGACGCCGCGGGCGACTTCGGCCTGCATGAATTCTATGTCGCGGCGTTTGACCTCCTTGGCCAACATGCGCCCGATGATGGGCGCTGCATGCTTGCGCAAGCGTGAGCCATCGGTTTTCCAGCTCCAGGCGCGCTTGGTTGGTCGGGAGATCGGTCCGTCGCGGAGCCAGAGCGCAATCAGGTCAGAAACGGTGAGAGCCGTGCGCTGTTCGCGCTTGGCTTGGCTCGGGTCTTCGCCACGTTCGGCCTGTTGCAGCACGGCGTTGGCGCGCGCACGCGCATCGTCTGGTTTCCAGGGGCTGTCGTGAACGCCGATCGTGTAGGTCTGACTCTTGCCGCGCCATTTATACCGGACGATGTAAGTCTTGCGGCCGTTGGCGGAGACGCGAACGCCAAATCCCCTAAGCTTGTCGTCCCACAAACGAACGCGCGTCACCTTATCGGGCGAACATTCCAAAGCCTCGACTGTGCGCACGCCAATGCGCGCATGTATTGCCTTCTCTTCCACGTTCCACGCTCCGATTTTGACACCGTATAGGCACCTGGAGCGGAGCAATTCCGCAGAACGTAGTGGAAACCCTCGTTGGCGCTAAGCGCAACAAAAGTCTCGATGAAGCAAATAGTTAGGAATGAAAAAGCAGAACGCGGAAGCCGCTGGAAAACAGCCCGGTCGCCCTTCATAACCCCAAGGTAGGTGGTTCAAGTCCACCCGCCACCACCATGTTCTTCAACCGCTTACGCGCGGCGGAGCTTCGGTCGGTCAGCGTTCCTCGGTCGGGTCCCTGCGGGCGGACTCTTGGCCTACCCTCGACCAACGTCGTCGTCAGGAACGATCGAGCAAGAGCGCACTTGCTTCGTTCAGGCGGGCTCGAGTTCCCGGTCTTTTACGTGGGCGCGAACGAGTGCGCCGTAGCGCTGCACCAAGTCGAAGGTCAGTGATCCAGGCTGAAAGCGGTGTTCGCCGATTTCGCCAACGGGAGTCACTTCGGCGGCGGTGCCGACGATGAAACACTCGGAGAAGGCGGGCAGCGCATCCGGTTCGATCCGAGTTTCCTCGACGCGAATGCCTGCCTCGCGCGCCAGGCGGATCACGGTTTGACGCGTGATGCCGTCGAGGAAGCAGTCCGGCCGCGGCGTGAAGAGAACGCCGTCCCGCACGAAGAAGATATTGGCGCCTGTCGTTTCGGCGATCGCGCCGGAACTATCGAGCATCAGCGCATCATCGTAGCCGGCGCGCTCAGCAGCGTTCTTGGAGACGGTGCAGATCATGTAGAGCCCGGCGGCTTTGGCTGCGGTAGGCGCCGCGTCGGCCGGCGGGCGCCGGTACTTGGCCCAGCAGAGGCGCACGCCGCGTTGGAAGCGCTCGGCGTCGAAATAGCGGGGCCACTCCCACGCGGCGATAGCGACGTGGGTTTGTGTCGCGAGCGCTGAAACGCTCAATTGCTCGGCGCCGCGCCAGGCGATCGGGCGCACGTAGCAATCGGTCAGGCCGTTCTTTGCGCAGGTTTCAGCGGACGCGCGATTGATTTCGTCCTCGGTGAACGGAATCTCGAAGTCGAGGATCTCGGCGGAGCGGAACAGGCGGCGTGTGTGCGCCTCCAACTCAAAGATGCGCCCGCCATACATGCGCTCGCCTTCGAATACCGCGGAGCCATAGTGCATCGCATGGGTGAGAATGTGCAGATTGGCGTCTCGCCACGGCACGAACGCGCCGTCGAGCCAAATCCAGCCGTCACGGTTGTCGAAGGGAACGATGGTCACGGGTGGCATTCCTTGTCGTGTTCTAGCCCCAGTGCATCTGCACGTGGTGGGCGTGTGAAACGGATTTGAGCACTTCGTCAGCGATCAGCTCTGCCATCGCCGAGCAGCTCAAGGCGCCGCCGAGATCGGTGGTGCGCGCGCCGTCATCGATGATGCGCTCGACCGCGGCTTCGACCGCGTTTGCCTCGTCGAGGAGACCGAGGCCGTAGCGGAGCAGAAGCGCGACGGAGAGAATGCCGCCGATCGGGTTGCAGATGTTGCGCCCGGCGATGTCCGGGGCCGAGCCGTGTACGGGCTCGAAGAGCCCTGGCCCCCTGGCGCCCAGCGACGCCGAAGGCGCGAGCCCGATCGAGCCGCCCAGGACGGATGCTTCATCGGAGAGAATGTCGCCAAACATGTTTTCGGTGAGGATCACATCGTACGTGCGCGGCTGACGGATGAGTTGCATCGCGGTCGAGTCGACCAATGCGTGCTCCAGCCGGACATCAGGGTACTCGCTGGCGTGAACCCGCGTGACGACCTCGCGCCAGAGACGGCTCGTCTCGAGCACATTGGCTTTGTCGACGGAAGTGACCTTCCCTCGGCGCGTGCGTGCGGCGGCGAAAGCGGAGCGGGCGATGCGCTCTACCTCTTCAACGGTATAGATGCATTGATCGCTGGCGCCGTCATGTGTGCGGCGCTTCTCGCCAAAATAGAGCCCGCCGGTGAGTTCGCGGAAGACGACGAGATCGACATCGGAGACGACGCCGCGCCGAAGCGGCGAACACTCGATGAGCGCATCATAGATGCGGACTGGCCGGATGTTGGCGAAGAGCCCCAAGGCCTTGCGCAGCGCGAGCAAACCCTGCTCGGGGCGGCGCGGGGCGTTGTCCCACTTCGGCCCGCCGACCGCGCCTAGAAACACTGCGTGCGCCTGTTGACAGGCGACGACGGTCGATTGCGTCAGAGGCTCGCCCGTGGCGTCGATGGCGGCGCCGCCGATGAGCTGCGTGTTGAAGACGAAGCGATGATGAAAACGATCTGCGACCGCTTGCAGCACTTCGGCGGCGGCGCGGGTGACCTCCGGGCCGACGCCATCGCCGGGCAGGAGTGCGATTGTATAGGTTTTCATGTGGCTCTCGCTTCGAAGTCTTGAATTGCGGGGAGCCGCTCAAGCAGCCAACCCATGGTGTCGACCCCCTCCAACAGGCAACGCCGGGCGAAGGGTTCGACGGTGAACGGAACGGGCGGCGCGTTGCCGGCCGTGAGTTCGCACTTTTCGAGATCGATGCTGACGCGCCCGCCGGGGTCGGCGAGCAGGCGCTGATGCGTGGTCTCGTCGACGACGACGGGCAGCAGGCCGTTCTTCAGCGCGTTGGAGGAGAAGATGTCGGCGATGCTGGTCGAGACGACGGCGCGGATGCCGTAGTCCAACAGCGCCCATGGCGCGTGCTCACGCGATGAGCCGCAGGCAAAATTGTCGCCGGCGACCAGGATGCGATGCTCGGATGTATCCAGCGTGTTGAGCGTGGCGTCAGGCAGGGCGTTGTCGTTCGCGTCATAGCGCCAGTCGTAGAACACTGAGGCGCCAAGCCCGGCGCGCGTCGTCGTCGTCAGGAAGCGCGCGGGGATGATCTGATCGGTGTCGATGTTGGCTTGGGGCAGCACGATGGTGCGTGACGTGAGGTGCGTGAAGCGCTCAGGCATCGACCGTCTCCCGAGCGAAAACACGCGGATCGGTGAGATGCCCGGTGACGGCGCTCGCTGCGGCGGTTGCCGGGCTCGCGAGGATCGTGCGCGCGCCTTTGCCTTGGCGGCCTTCGAAATTGCGGTTCGACGTCGACACGGCGAGTTGGCCCGGGCCAACGATGTCGCCGTTCATGGCGATGCACATCGAGCAGCCCGGCAGACGCCATTCGGCGCCGGCTTCGATGAAGACGCGATCGAGCCCTTCTGCCTCCGCCTGGCGCTTGACCGCCTCCGAACCGGGCACGACCAGCATGCGTACGCCGTCCTTTACTTGGCGCCCGCGGAGGACGCGGGCGGCGTCGCGCAGGTCAGAGAGACGGCCATTTGTGCAAGAGCCGACAAAGACGACAGCAACGACTTGCTGCGTCGTCGGCGCGCCTGCGGTGAAGCCCATATAGGCGAGGGATTGCTTCTCCGTTTCGTTACGCGGCGCCGGCGTGGAGGCGCCGATCGGGATGGAAGCGTCGGGCGTTGTCCCGAATGTCGCCATTGGCACAATCTCAGAGGCGTCAATCACGATGGTTGTGTCGTACGCGGCGCCTTCGTCGCTCTTGAACGAGAGCCAGCGCGCCGCAGCGGCGTCGAAATCCACCGGTGCATGGCGGCGGCCCCGGAGGAAGGCCACGGTCTTCTCATCCGCGGCGACCATCCCGGCGCGTGCGCCGGCCTCGATCGACATGTTGCAGAGAGTCATGCGCCCTTCCATGTCGAGCGCGCGAATGGCCTCACCGGTATATTCAACGACATGTCCGGAGCCGCCGCCGAACCCGATGCGGTTGATGATGGCGAGGGTCAGATCCTTGGCTGACACGCCGGGCTGAAGCTGGCCGTTGGCGATGATGCGCATCTGCTTCGGCTTGCGCTGCAGCAGACACTGCGTCGCCAGGACGTGCGCGACTTCGGATGTACCAATACCGAAAGCGAGCGCGCCGAAGGCGCCGTGTGTTGCCGTGTGGCTGTCGCCGCAAACCACCACCATGCCTGGATGCGTCAGCCCCAGTTCCGGCGCCATGACGTGGACGACGCCGCGATCGGGGCTGTCCCAATCCGCGAGCTGAATGCCATGCGACGCGCAGTTGGCGCGGAGTTTCTCGACCTGCGCCGCCGCCGCCGGTGTCGCGTAGGGCCGTTGGCCAGCAGAATTCGGCGGTAGGGTGGGTGTCGAATGGTCGAGCGTAGCAAATGTGCGATCGGGGCGACGTGTCTTGATTCCGCGCGCTTCCAGCTCCGCGAAGGCTTGCGGGCTGGTGACTTCGTGCACGAGATGCAGATCGACATAGAGGATTGCCGGTGCGTCCGGCGTTTCGGCCTGCACGCAATGCGTATCCCAAAGTTTGTCGAACAGCGTGCGCGGCGCCTCAGGAGGCGAGGACATGGCGGCCTCCCTCTGCGGCGCTCACCGCGTTGATGATGCTCAACAACTCGTTGTCATCGATTTCGCCGATCTCGTCGGCGCGGCGTTTGAAGTTCGCGAATACGTGCCCGAGTTCATTGGCGCTCAGGCGGTAGCCCAAGGCCTCGGCGCGCTGCGCGATGGCGTGGCGGCCGGAATGCTTGCCGAGCACCAGGCTTGTTCCGCGAAAGCCGACGTCTTCCGGACGCATGATTTCGTACGTGCGTGCATCCGCGATCATGCCGTGCTGGTGAATGCCGGCTTCGTGCGCGAAGGCATTGAGGCCGACGATCGCTTTGTTGCGGACGACCGGCGAGCTCGTCAGCCGGCTGAGCAGGCGGCTGGTCTCGACAAGTTGTGTGGTGTCGATGCCGGTGTGAACGCCGTAGAGGTCGGCGCGGGTTCGCAGCGCCATGACGACCTCTTCGAGTGCGCAATTGCCCGCGCGCTCGCCGATGCCGTTGATGGCAACCTCTACTTGGCGCGCGCCGTTGCCGACGGCCGCGAGCGTGTTCGCGACCGCCATGCCGAGGTCGTTATGGCAATGCGCAGAGATCACCACGTCCGGATAGCGCGGTGAGACGCGCCGCTTGATCTCTGCAAACACCGCGCCGATCTCGGCGGGCGTCGAGTAACCCACCGTGTCGGGGATGTTCAGCGTCGTGGCGCCGGCGCCAGCTACGGCTTCCATCACGTCGCCCAGGAAGTCGGACTCAGTGCGGATCGCGTCTTCGGCGGAGAATTCAACGTCGTCAAAAAGCGTGCGGGCGAACGCGACGGACCGCACTGCGGTTTCGAGTACGTCCTTCGTGCTCATGTTCAACTTGGCGGCGCGGTGGATGGGGCTGGTGCTGAGGAAGATGTGCAGGCGCCGCTTGGACGTGCTCTGCAGCGCGCCATAGGCGGTGCGGATGTCATCTTCGTTGGCGCGTGACAGGGAGCAGAAGATAGGCCCTTCCACCTCGCCGGCGACACGGCGCACAGCGTCCGCGTCTCCTGGAGACGCGGCGGCGAAACCCGCCTCGATGACGTCGACGCCAAGATCGCGCAATGCTGTCGCCATTTGGACCTTGGTTTCGGCGTTCATGGAGAAGCCGGGCGCTTGTTCGCCATCGCGTAATGTCGTGTCGAACACGATCACGCGGTTTGGATCACGCTCTACGCTGGGCATGATACGGCCTCCTCTACGTGAGGCGAGGAAGCCGGCGAGATGCGACGCACGCCGATCAAACGATCGATCTGGCGGCCCAGCACGTCAGTGCGCCGCGTGGCGTCACGCGCGCTGACGTTCAATCGGACTTCGCGATGGCCGCCGGCGTCGGAGACGTTCATGCGGTCGATGTCAAAGCCGCGGCGTTCGATGAGACCGATAAGCCGTTGAAGCGCGCCTTCACTGCGGTCGATGTGAATGAGGAACGTATCGGTCATGACGGTTCTCCGTGCATCATGTCTGCGTTGCTTCTGCCTGGCGGCACGAGCGGCCAGACGTTTTCCTTGGGATCGATGAGGACGTGCGCGAGGCAGGGGCCGGGCGCGGCGAGCAGATGCTCAATGCCCGCGGACACTTCCTCGCGCTT
Source organism: Hyphomonadaceae bacterium (assembly GCA_050184605.1). Lineage (GTDB taxonomy): Bacteria > Pseudomonadota > Alphaproteobacteria > Caulobacterales > Aquidulcibacteraceae > Vitreimonas. The sequence goes on from JBFXAE010000002.1 coordinate 491,810, forward strand.
GCTAATTCGGAACGCCTCGATCCCGAACGCCTGCGCCACAGCGGCGAAGTCCGGATTGTCCGAGAGATCGATTTCGCTGAAGTTCTTGTCGAAGAAGAGCTCCTGCCACTGGCGCACGAGGCCGAGCGAGGAATTGTCCAGAAGCAAGATTTTCAGCGCGATGCCGTAGCGCTTTAGCGTCGCCAGCTCTTGAATGTTCATCACAAACGAGCCGTCGCCGCTGATGGTCACGACGTGGGCGTCCGGGTTTGCGATCTTCGCGGCCATGCCGGCGGGCAGGCCGTAGCCCATCGCGCCCAGGCCGCCGGAGGTCAGATGCGCGAAGGGTGAGGCGAAGCGGCAATGCTGCGCCGCCCACATCTGATGCTGACCGACATCGCAAGCGGCCACGAAGCGATCACCGGCTTGTTCGGAGAGTTCCTTCAGCAGCGCCGGTGCGTAGACGCCTTCGCCCGGCGCATCGTAGCGCGCGGCGTAATCGCGGCTGTCGCGTAGGCAGCGCTCGAACCAGGGTTCGATCGCCGGCGTCCGCGGGGCCAACGCGCTCAGTGCGGACTTCACATCGGCCGTGATGGCGACGTGTGCGTTGCGCAATTTGTTGATCTCCGCGGCGTCGATGTCGATGTGGATGACGCGCGCGTGCGGGGCGAACTCGATCAGCTTGCCGGTGGCGCGGTCATCAAAACGGGCGCCCAGCACGATCAGCAGATCGCACGCCTGCACCGCTTCGTTGGCGGCGCGAGAGCCGTGCATGCCCAACATGCCGAGGTGACCCGGCCAGCCTGGCGGCAACGCGCCCAAACCCTGAAGCGTGGACACAGCCGGAATCCCCGTGGCGCGCGCGAAGGCGCGGACTTCGCTGACTGCGTCGGCAACGCGCACGCCGCCGCCGATATAGAGCAGCGGGCGCTCCGCCATGCCGATCATCGCTTCAGCCCGGCGCAATTGCGCGGGGTCGATGCGGTGCGGCATCGGATGCGGCGGGGCGTAGTCGCGCGGCGCATGCGCGACCCCGACCTGTACATCCTTCGGCAGATCGATCAGCACGGGGCCGGGACGGCCGCTGGTAGCGATGTGGAACGCCTCGGCGATGAGCGCCGGAATGTCATTTGGATCGCGCGCGATCCACGAGTGTTTCACGATGGGCAGCGTGACGCCCAGTATGTCGATCTCCTGGAACGCGTCCGTGCCCATCAGCGGCGAGGCGACGTTGCCGGTGATGCACACCATCGGCACAGAATCCATCATGGCGTTGGCGATGCCGGTGACGAGATTGGTGGCGCCGGGGCCGGAGGTCGCCATACACACGCCGGGTTTGCCGGTGACGCGCGCGTAAGCGTCGGCGGCAAAGGCGGCGCCCTGCTCGTGGCGCACCAGGATATGTTTGAAGCGCGCCGCCGTGATCGCGTCGTACACCGGCATGATAGCGCCGCCTGGATAGCCGAACACGAACTCAACGCCTTCACGCTCAAGCGCTTCGACCAGAAGTCGTGCGCCTGTCTTCGGGGCGGGAGTCGAGATCGCGTTTGGCAAGGGGGAGGCGGCGCTGTGCATGGGTCAGGCGTTCGTTGGTGACTTCAGCCACGCCATGCGTTCGCGCAGCGCCGCGCCGGTCTTTTCGATCGGATGATTGCGGTCTGCTTTGAGCATGGCGGTGTAACGCGGCTTTCCGGCTTGGTTCTCCAGGATCCAATCGCGCGCGAAATTGCCGGACTGAATGTCCTTAAGAACCTCGCGCATGCGCGCACGCGTTTCCTCGGTGATGATTCGTGGGCCAGAGGCCACCGCTCCGTACTTCGCGGTCTCGGAGATGAAGTCGTGCATCTTCGAAACGCCGCCCTCATAGAAGAGGTCGACGATCAGCTTCAGCTCATGCATGCACTCGAAGTACGCGACCTCCGGCTGGTAGCCGGCGTCGACCAAGGTTTGATAGCCGGCCATCACCAATTCCTTGGCGCCGCCGCACAACACTGCCTGTTCGCCGAACAGATCGGTTTCGGTTTCTTCCGCGAATGTCGTTTCGATCAGGCCGCCGATCGCGCCGCCGATGCCCTTGGCGTAAGCCATCGCGTTGTCGCGCGCCTCGCCGCTGGCGTCTTGGTGCACGGCGAACAGCGCAGGCACGCCGCGCCCGCGCACGAACTCGCGCCGCACGAGGTCGCCTGGGCCCTTCGGCGCCACCAGCACTACGTCCAGATCGGCGCGCGGTTTCACGCGGCCGTAGTGGATTGAGAAGCCGTGCGCGAAGAGGAGCGTGGCGCCTTTCTTGGCCTTCGGGGCGATGATCTCGTTGTAGATGCTCTCTTGCGCCATGTCGGGCGTCAGGAACGCGATGAGGCCCGCGTCGCGGATGGCGTCGTCTGGCTCGGCCGTATCGATCCGATCGGCGCGCGCGTTGGTCCAGCCTGTCCCGCCTTTGCGGACGGCCGCGACTACTTCGAAGCCGCTATCGCGCAGGTTTTGCGCGTGAGCACGGCCCTGGCTGCCATAGCCGAGCACCGCGATGCGTTCGTCCTTCAACGTGTCGTCGCGCACGTCGTCAATTCCATAGACTTTCATCACGAGGCCTCGCGGAGATAGTGGGCGCGGGTCTGCGCCGGTGGCGGATTGGGAATGGTGACCGCGCCTTGCGCAGCGGAGCTGACGAGGGCGGCGTACTTGGCGAAGACGCCCGTGGGCGCTTCTTTGGCCGGCGGTGAAGCGCGGCGAGCGTGCAGATCGGCGGTGGTGTCGATGGATCGCGCAGCGACATCGATGCGAACGATGTCGCCATCGCGCAGCAGCGCGATCGGGCCGCCGCTCGCGGCTTCGGGCGACACGTGGCCGGCGACGAAGCCGTAGGAGGCGCCGGAGAAGCGGCCGTCCGTGATCAGCGCGACATTCTGCATGCCGCGCCCCTTCAGAGCGGCGGTCACTTGCAGCATCTCGCGCATGCCGGGGCCGCCCTTCGGGCCCTCGTAGCGGATGACGATGACGTCACCCTCGTTGATGGCGCTGCGTTGCACGGCGTCGAACGCCGCCTCTTCGCCGTCAAACACGCGGGCGGGGCCTTCAAAGTGCGCGGTGTTATGGCCGGCGAGTTTGATCACGGCGCCGTCGGGCGCGATGTTGCCGTAGATCACGGCGTATGAGCCGCGAGTCAGCACGGGAGCGGCGAACTCCCGGATAACTTGCTGACCCGCGGACTCCACCGCTTCACGCGCCTCGTCGAACAGCGATCGGCCCGACACGGTGGGGGTGTCTTTGGTCAGGCCAGCTGTCATCAGGCGGGACATAACGAGACGCGTTCCGCCGGATTCGAACAGATGATGTGCGAGGAAGCGTCCGCCTGGCTTCAGGTCGCAGATAATGGGCGCCGCTTCGCAAGCGGCGTTGCAGTCTTCGGCGCCGAACGGAATGCCCGCCTCGGCGGCGATGGCCGTCAGATGCAGCACGGCGTTGGTCGAGCCGCCGCTGGCGGAAACCGCGAGCGCTGCATTGCGCAGTGAATCTGCAGTGATGAAGCGGCGTGCGTTGTGTCCACGGAGCGTGAGCTCCACCGCGATACGTCCGCAGCGTTCCGCTTCGGCGGGTTTGTCGGGATGGGTGGCTGGCACGTCGTTCGCGCCCATGGGCGAGAGACCCATTGCGGAGAGCGCCATCGCCATGGTGTTGGCGGTGAACTGGCCGCCACAGGCGCCGGCGCCGGGGCAGGCGGCCTTCTCGACTTGGCGCAGACCTTCGTCATCAAGCCCGCCGGCGCCGTGCGCGCCGATGGCTTCGAAGACCTCCTGAATGGAAATCTCCTGACCGCGAAGACGGCCCGGCATGATGGTGCCGCCGTAGAACACACAACCCGGCAGATCCATGCGCGCGAGCGCCATGGCGGCGGCAGGTATCGTCTTGTCGCAACCAACGATGCAAACGACGCCGTCGAGCTGATGGCCTTGAACCGCCAATTCAATGGAATCTGCAATGATTTCGCGGGAAATCAGCGACGCCTTCATGCCCGGCGTGCCCATGGCGATGCCGTCTGTCACCACGATCGTATTGAAGTCGACTGGCACACCGCCGGCTTCGCGCACGCCGCGGCGCACGTGCTCGGCCAGCTCGGCGAGGTGCATGTTGCACGGCGTGACCGACGACCACGTGTTCACCACCGCAATCAACGGCCGCGTGAAGTCCGCGTCGTCCATACCGGCTGCGCGCAGATACGAACGGGCCGCAGCCCGGTTGGGGCCGGCGGTGACGCTCGCACTGCGCAACGGTTTTGACTGGTCTTGCGTCATAGGGGTCCAAAATTGTTGGACCCGCGCACAGCAAAAACCCCGCTTCCTTTCGGGAGCGGGGTTCGGTGAACGGGTCCTGTTTCGAGTGATCAGGGTCCGCGCAGCAACTCCGCTCCGAGCTTAAGAATAAGCGGGAGTACGAGCGAAAGGCTTACGAGGGCGACGAGTACGCGCACGCGAACATCCGCGGCGGCTGCCACGGCTTGCGCGTTCGAAATGCGAGCGGACTGATGCACGTACGATGTCTCCCGAGAGCAGTTGGACAAAGAATTCTTCGCAGCGCAACAAAAATCTGCGAGCGCGATGCGGAAAATGTCGTTGATGTAGCGCGATTTTGAAGGCGCCCGTTTGTTGAGCACACGCGCGTTCGCCGCATGTGCGAAGATTCTTGATGACAATTGGCGCGCCCTTCGATATGTACGTCGTTGCGCCGATTTGATGCTCAGCTTGCGGGCGCGTTAAAAATACAGCTAAAGCGAAGGTTAAGTGTAGCTAAAGGCTGCGCTGCTCCTTTCCGCCCGCAAGCGCCCTCACATCGACGCAAAGTGTTCAACGCGCTGGAGCGTGTGATGAGTGTTTGCGACGTGGCGCATGCGGCTGAAATAGGCGCCCTTTCTGGCCTGGAGCTTCAGCACGATCTCTATCTAACGGTGAGCGATTGGGCCGCTTGGAACGACGTTTCCGAGCGCTTGGCTGGCGCCGGCGCCGAACTTCACAGCTTGCAGGTGTCCCGGCAGGGCGCGGGATTCAGCGTGCGATGTCGCATCAAAAAGGTGTCTTCGCCTGACGCTCGAGCGCTAACGGAAAGCTTTTTGCACGCGGGCTTGGCTCAATCCGCGAGTGTCGAGCACCTCATGCTTACGCGTGCACGGGAGGCCGCGTCGTGACTGCCGTCGCGCGCCTGCGCGACGATGCGCTGATCAATGAGGACATTCGCATCGTTATCCCGCCGAGCTTCAAGCTTGCTTCGGGTGAGCGGCTTGAAGACGCATTCATCCTGGCGCGACTCCATGGCCGCCGTGACGCGCCTGTCGTCGCGGCGCTGGGGGGCATCTCAGCTGGCCGGCGGGTCGGCGGTGACGACGGTTGGTGGGGGGAGTTCGCCGGCCCGGGCGCTGCAATCGATACGGACAGGTACGCCGTGCTCGGCTTTGAGTTTGCGCCAGTCGCAAATCAGCGCGTGCGGATTTCGCCGCAGGACCAAGCCCGTCTGATAGAGCTAGCGCTTGATGAGCTTGGCATCGGGCGTTTGCACGCGTTCATCGGCGCCTCCTATGGCGGCATGGTGGGCCTCGCACTTGCAGCGCGCGCGCCGGAGCGTGTGGCGCGGCTTTGCGTGATCTCCGCCGCCGATCAGCCAGCAGCTTTGGGATCGGCATGGCGCGGCGTGCAGCGCCGCATCGTTGAATTCGGCCTGGCGCATGGGGACGGCGAAGGCGGACTCTCGCTGGCGCGCCAGCTTGCGATGACGACGTATCGCAGCGCTCAAGAATTCGAAGAGCGGTTTGCCGCTGGCGTGGGCGTGGAGGGCCGAGGCGGCGCTGACGAATATCTGATCGCACGCGGTGAATCGTATCCGCTGACCATGCCGCCACTGCGCTGGCTCTCGCTGAGCGAAGCAATTGACCGCCACGCTGTCGATCCGGCTCGGATCACGACGCCGACGACGGTGATCGGCGCCTGCAGCGATCAGCTTGTGCCGATCGCGGCCATCCGCGCGTTGGCGGCGCGACTGCCGCGTCTCGTGGCGTTGCACGAGATCCCGTCGATCTATGGTCACGACGCATTCCTGAAGGAGGCAGACGTGATCGCGCCGCTCCTGACCCAAGTTCTGGAGAGAAAGTGAAATGACAAAGCACGATGAAACCATCGCCTGTGGCGTGGGCATTGATTGTGACCCGGCGCAGGGCGCAGTGGCGCCGCCGCTCTACCTCTCGGCCAATTACAGCTTTGCCGGTTACGGGGAAAAGCGTGCGTTCGACTATACGCGCTCGGGCAACCCTACGCGCGCGCTGTTGAGCGATGCGCTGACCCAGTTGGAGGCAGGCGCGGGCGGCGTCGTGACCAGCACCGGCATGTCGGCGGTCGATCTCGTGTTGGCGCCATTGCGGGCCGGCGCACGCGTAGTCGCGCCGCACGATTGCTATGGCGGCACATGGCGGCTCTTCGATGCGCGAGCGCGCAAGGGCGTGATCCGGGTCGAGTTTGTCGATCAGAACGATACCAAGGCGCTGGATGCGGCGCTTGCCCGCGGGCCGTCGCTGCTATGGGTGGAGACACCCAGCAATCCTTTGATGCGCATCGTCGATGTCGAGGCGCTGGCGGCGCGGGCGCATGCCGCCGGCGCTCGCGTTGCGGTCGACAACACCTTCCTGTCACCGGCGCTGCAGAAGCCGATCACATTGGGCGCTGACGTCGTGGTGCATTCGACGACGAAGTATATCAACGGTCACTCGGACGTTGTCGGCGGCGCAGTGATCGCGGCGCGCCGCGAGGATGCCGAAGAGTACGCGTGGTGGGCGAACTGTACGGGCGTGACCGGCGCGCCGTTCGATGCCTGGCTTACGCTTCGCGGCTTGCGCACGCTGAACGTGCGCATCGCGCAGCAGGAAAAGACAGCACACGTTCTGGCCGAACGATTGGCCGCGCATCCGGCCGTCGCGCGCGTCTATTATCCTGGGCTCGCGAGCCATCCAGGGCACGAGATTGCGCGCCGGCAACAAAAGGGCTTCGGCGCAATGCTGAGCTTTGAACTCCGCGAGGGCGATCCGCGCGCCTTCATCAGCGGTCTCAACACCTTCACCTTGGCGGAGTCACTGGGGGGCATTGAGAGCCTGATCGCACACCCGGCGAGCATGACACACGCTTCCATGAGCCCCGAAGCGCGGGCGAAGGCCGGGCTGACGGACGCGCTCTTCCGCGTGTCGGTAGGCTTGGAGCATCAGGATGATCTTCTTGCCGATCTCGAAACAGCGCTTACCCGCGCCCAACTTCGCGCGGCTTAGCGGCGTGTCCTGGCATGGGTCGCTAAGCGTACCTATTCTCTAAGCGGGACCCTACCGGAGCGAGTTTGGACGTGGACGCGAGTGAAGTCATGCCGCCGTTTGTGAGCGTGCGCGTCTTTGAGGCGGCCGCGCGCTTGGGCAGCTTTACGCGCGCCGCGGAAGAACTCGGCATTACGACGGGCGCCGTCAGTCAGCACATTCGTGCGCTTGAGGAATTTGCGGGCCAACCTCTGTTTCGCCGCCTCGGTCGTGGCGTGGAGCTGACCGAACCTGGCCGCGTGGCGTTTGCACACGCCGCGGCCGCGCTCTCAGAGATGTTGCAAGCGGGGCGGGCCATGCGCTTGGCGCTTCGCGGACGGCGCGTCTCGATCTCCACACCGCCGTCCTTTGCCTCGAAGTGGCTCATCCCAAGACTGACGGAGCTTGAGCGGGAGCATCCCGATATCGAAGTGCGCCTGTCCGCAGATATGACGCTGACGGATTTTGCGACGAGTGACATCGATCTTGCCGTTCGATACGGCCCCGGCGGTTACGAAGGCCTGCAATGCGAGCGGCTCATGTCGGAGACGGTGTCCGTCGTCTGCAGTCCGCGTTTTCTGGAAACCTATGGCGCCGCGTCGACGCCTGCAGATCTTCTGAAAGCGCCGCTCATCCACGACGACGGGCCGGAGCGCGATCCGTCGTGCCCGAGCTGGAGCATGTGGTTCGCCGCGCGCGGCCTGAAGCGGCCTGAGGTCGAACGTGGTTTGCGCTTCAATCAGTCGAGCCTCGCCATTGAGGCCGCGTTAGAGGGCAAAGGTCTTGCCTTGGCCAAGCGGCAATTGGCGCTGCGTGATCTCAGCGAAGGGCGGCTGGTGGCGCCGTTGACGGAAGAGGCGTCGCCCGTCGGGTTCGCGTACTGGCTCGTGTGGCCGCGCGGCCGCCGATTTGAAGGCGCACAGCTGGCATTTCTCAACTGGCTGCGCGGACAAGTGATCGCTGGCGACGCGCGCGCGGATCAAACAGCCTAATTCCTAAAGCCACAGTTTAGCTCCGCCGCCTTCCTCGTGATGACGCGCGCGCACATCTTGGTCGTTCGTTTGGGGCCGATGTCCGGTGCTGCACGAGGGGCTAGACGCCATGTACCGCTACGATGCGGTTGACCGCCTCATAGTCGAAGAGCGCGTCGCGCAGTATCGCGATCAGACCGAGCGGTACCTGGCCGGCCTGATCGACGAGGACGCGTTCAAGCCGCTGCGCCTGCAAAATGGTCTTTACATCCAGCGCTACGCGCCGATGCTGCGGATCGCTATCCCCTACGGCGTGCTCTCGACAAAGCAGTTGCGCACGCTCGCCGACATCGCGCGTCGCTACGATCGCGCATACGCCCATTTCACCACACGCCAGAACATCCAGTACAACTGGGTGAAGGTCGAGGAAGTGCCGGACATTTTGGCGGAGCTCGCCGATGTCAGCATGCACGCCATCCAGACCAGCGGCAGCTGCGTGCGCAATGTGACGACGGATGCGTTCGCGGGCGTCGCAGCTGACGAAATCGTCGACCCGCGCCCGTACTGCGAGATCATGCGGCAATGGTCGACGCTGCACCCGGAGTTCGCGCATCTGCCGCGCAAATTCAAAGTAGCATTCAACGGCGCAAACGAGGATCGCGCCGCAACCGGCGTACACGACCTCGCATTCGATCTCTACAAAGACGACGCGGGCGAGGTGCGCCTGATCGTAAAGGCCGGCGGCGGCCAAGGCAGAACGCCGCGCGTGGCGTCGATCATCAAGCGCGATCTGCACTGGAGCGAGTTGCTCACCTACAGCGAGGCCGTGCTGCGGACGTACAATCGCCTCGGCCGCCGTGACCACATCTTCAAAGCCCGGATCAAAATTCAAGTGGAGGCGCTGGGGGCTGAAGAGTTCGCGCGGCTGGTCGATGAAGAATGGGCGCACCTCCGCAATGGACCGAACACGCTGACGCCGGAGGCGCTGCAGCGCGTCCGCAAGCATTTCGATGATCCGGTTCTGACCGCGCCGCCTCAGAGTGGGGTCGCGCCGATTGATCCAAACTATCGCGCGTGGCGCAAGTGCAACGTCACCGCGCATCGTACGCCGGGTTACGCGGCAGTGACGATCAGCCTCAAGCGCAAGGGCATTGCCCCCGGCGACGCGACCTCAGACGAGATGGATTTCATCGCCGATCTCGCTGATCGCTACTCACTTGGTGAGATTCGCGTTTCGCATCAGCAGAACTTGATCCTGCCGTTCGTTCAGCAGGCGGCGCTGCCGGATCTCTACCGCGAGTTGGACGCGCGCGGCTTTGCGCGCGCCAATATCAAACTGGCTTCGGATATCATTTGCTGCCCCGGCGGCGATTTCTGCTCGCTCGCTAACGCCAAATCGATCCCGCTCTCTGCCGCAATTGCGGAGCGTCTCGCTCCGATCGAAGTCGAGCTCGGTCCGCTCTCAATCAACGTGTCGGGCTGCATCAATGCGTGCGCGCACCACCATGTCGGCCACATCGGCGTGCTCGGCGTCGAGAAGGGCGGCGAGGATTGGTACCAGATTTTGCTGGGCGGCCGCTCGGACGCTGGCGCGCGCCTCGGCGTGCTGCTGGGCAAATCCGTCCGCGAGCACGAAGTCCCCGCCATCATCGACGCCTTGGCGCGCCACTATCTGGCGATTCGAAAGGACGACGAGACCTTCATCGCCGCTGTCGATCGCGTTGGCGTCGACGCGTTTCGACGGGCGCTCGAAAATTCGGAGGCGATGCCCGCATGAGTTTGGTTGTTGAACTCGAGCCGGGTGGTGCGCGGGTGCTGGGCGCGCCCGCGTATGCGGCGGCGACGCCCGCGAAGCCAGCGAACGCTGGACACGGCGATGTGCGCAAGAAGATTGCGCCAGTGATCAGGCCGCCCGCTGGGCCTTCCGTCGAACATTGGGAAGGCGGCGCCTACCTCTCGATGCAGCAATGGATCGAAGGCGCCAAGGAAGGCGGCGCCATCCTGTTGCAACCGGGCGACGATGTGCGCGCCTTGGATGGGCGCGTCGGCAGCGCCGCGCTCATCTCGGTGGACTTCCACCGTATTGGCGACGGACGCGGCTACTCGCACGCCGTGTTGTTGCGGCAACGCTTGCGCTATCGCGGGCGCTTGCGCGCTCTCGGCGCGGTGACGGCCGACCAAGTGTTCGCGATGGCGCAAGTCGGCTTCGACTCATTTGCGCTGCGCGCTGACCAGCGTGCGGAGCCCGCGCTGGCGGCGCTGAAGACTTTCAGCCAGCCGTATCAGGGTGCGCCCATCGCCGGTCGGGACGTTGACCGGGAGCGCGCGGCGTTTAGTGCGCGCGTGCGCCTGCTAGAGCGTGAACTCACCCGCATTGCGACGAGGCATTCCCGCCCGGCGCTGGCCTCGAGCCTATCCGCCGAGGACATGGTGATTACTGATGCGATCGCGCGCCTCGGTCTCAGCATCGACGTGTTCACGATCGATACGGGGCGTCTGCATCCGGAAACGCTTGCGCTGATCGATGAAGCCGAAGGCCGATACGGGCTGAAGCTGGCGGTCTATCGCCCTGAGGAGCGCGCCGTCGCCGCCTACATCGCCGGTCACGGCGCTGACGGATTCTATCATGGGCTCGCGGAGCGCAAGCTCTGCTGCAACATCCGCAAGGTCGCGCCGCTCAATCAAGCGCTCGATGGCCGTGATGCATGGATCACAGGCCAACGTCGCGAACAGGCAGCCACGCGCCTGGCGCTGCATGAGCGCGAGCACGACGAGGTACGTGATCTCGCCAAATACAATCCGCTTGCGGACTGGAGTTGGGCCGACGTGACCGCCTACGCCGCGCAATTCGAAATCCCCATGAATGCGCTCTACGCGCGCGGCTACGTCTCCATCGGCTGCGAGCCGTGCACGAAAGCGGTGCGCGCGGGCGAGGATCCGCGCAACGGCCGTTGGTGGTGGGAAAGCAAGGACAGCAAGGAATGCGGATTGCACACGAACTCGATGGCGGTCTCGCAATGAGCGGCCAGTTCGCACATGCGCCGGCCGCAGCGGTCGCGGACGCGCGACTCGATCGTCTGGAGGCCGAAGCGATCTATATTCTGCGCGAGGTTTCGCACTATGCGCGTCCGGCGCTGATGTTTTCCGGCGGCAAGGACTCAGCCGTGCTGCTGCACTTGGCGTTGCGCGCGTTCGCACCTGTCAAGCCGAATTTCGTCCTCTTGCACGTCGATACCGGGCATAACTTCCCCGAGGTTCTGGCGTTCCGGGATCAACGCACCAGCGAAAGCGGCCTGAAGCTCGTGGTTCGCAGCGTGGAAGACTCAATCCGACGCGGCAGCGTACGTCTGGCGAGCGAGACCGCGAGCCGCAATGGAGCGCAAGCGATCACACTACTCGAAGCGCAGCGTGAGTTCGCATTCGATGCGTTGATAGGCGGCGCGAGGCGCGACGAGGAGAAGGCGCGCGCCAAGGAGCGCGTGTTCTCGCACCGCGACGCGTTCGGCGCTTGGCGCCCACGCGCACAACGCCCGGAGCTGTGGGGACTCTACAACCGCCACGTCGCGGCAAGCGAGAATATGCGGGTATTCCCGTTGTCGAATTGGACGGAAGCGGATGTATGGGCCTACATCGCTCGCGAGCGCATTGCGCTGCCGTCACTTTATTACGCGCATGAGCGAGACGTCATCCGCCGTGACGGACTACTCGTGCCGGTCACCGAGCTGACGTCGCCGCGCGAAAGCGAACGTATTGAGCGCCTCAAGGTGCGCTTCCGCACGGTGGGCGACATCACTTGCACCTGCCCCGTAGAAAGCCGCGCCGCCGATGCGGAAGCGGTGCTCGCCGAAACGCTGCGGGCGGCTGTCTCCGAACGTGGCGCAACCCGCCTGGACGATCGCGCGAGCAGCGCCGCCATGGAACGGCGTAAGCTCGAAGGGTACTTCTGAATGGACGGCGCCGATTTCTCCCGAGCACTCAACCCATGGAGCGGCGAGCAAGTCCGCTTCATGACGGCCGGCAGCGTCGATGACGGCAAGTCGACACTGATTGGACGCTTGTTGCTCGATTCCCAGATTCTGAAGCGCGATCAAACCTTAGCGATCGGCGCTGGCGATGAACCGGACCTGGCGTCGCTGACCGATGGTTTGGAGGCGGAGCGCGCGCAAGGCATCACAATCGATGTGGCCTATCGCTACTTCGCCACGCCGCGAACGAGCTTCATCATCGCCGATGCGCCGGGCCACGAACAATACACGCGTAATATGGTGACTGCGGCGAGCGTGTCGGATGTGGCCGTTGTCGTGATCGATGCGACTCAAGTCGTGGACGGCGTACTGAAGGCGCAGACACGGCGCCACGCCGCAATCGCCAGTTTGATGGGGCTCGATATCATTGTCGCCGTCAACAAGATGGATCTTACCGGTTGGAGCGAGGCGCGCTTCAATGAAGTACGCGCTGCGTTCGAGGTGCTCGCGATTGAATTGAAGGCGCGCGTCGCTGGGTTTCTACCGGTCTCAGCGAAGGTGGGCGACAACGTGGTCTCGCGTGGCGCGGTGGATTGGTATGCTGGCCCGACGTTGGTCGAGTTGCTGGAGCGTACGCCGGCGAGGGCCTCCCTGGCGGCGAAGGCGCTGCGTTTGCCGGTGCAAGTCGTTCTGCGTGACGGCAACAGCCGTCACTATGCGGGGCGCATTGAGGCGGGCGTCGTGCGGCCGGGCGACACTGTGCGTGTAGGTGCGTCGGCGCAGGCCGCAACGGTTTCAAGCGTGCGTATCGGCGGCGTCGCGGCGCCCTCGGCGCAAGCCGGTGCGTCCGTTTCCGTCACACTGAGCGAGCAACGCGATTTGGGGCCCGGTGATGTGATCGCTGCGGCCGATGTTCGCTACACGAACCGCATTAGGGCTGATCTGTGCTGGCTCGATCAGACGCCGTGGTCGCCGGCGCGGCGCTATCGCTTGCGTCAAGGCGCACTGGAGACACAAGCGAAGATCACGAACGTGAGTTTTGTTCGCAACATCGAAACGTTCGGACAAGAGCTGGCGCGGGAACTCCAGCTGAACGACATCGCCTATGTGGACGTAACGGCGCGTGATCCGTTGCTGGCGGATCTCTACGCTGAACACCCGGGCACCGGCGCGTTCGTGCTATTTGACCTCGACACTAACCAAACCGCCGCCGCCGGCATGATCCGCGAGATCGCGCCGTGAGCGGGGCCGTCTACCTCGTGGGCGCTGGGCCAGGCGCGGCTGATCTGCTTACTGTGCGCGGCGCGCGCCTCCTCGCTGAAGCAGATGTTGTGCTGCACGACGCGCTGGTCGGCGATGATGTGCTGGCGCTTGCGACGAACGCCAAGCTCTACAATGTCGGCAAACGCGCCAACAGACCCTCGATGGATCAACGTTTCATTTGCCGGCTGTTGGTGCGCGCAGCTGCGCGCCACCGCATTGTAGTGCGGCTGAAAGGCGGCGATCCGCATCTGTTTGCGCGATCTGACGAAGAGCTGAAAGCTTGCCGCGACGCCGGCATCCCCGTGGTGACTGTCCCGGGCGTCAGCGCAGCGTTTGCGGCGGCCTCGGTGCTTGGCGCCTCGCTGACCTCGCGCGGCGTGTCCCGTTCCGTTGCGTTCGTAACTCCCAGCGCCGCACCGGGGCGCGACGATAACGAGCACTGGGCGCGTGCCGCCGCGGCCGCCGAGACAGCTGTCATCTACATGGGCGCCATGCATGCGGAGCGGGTGCGTGATGCCTTGTTGGCGCGCGGTGTGCCCGTGTCGCGGCCAGTTGCGCTCGTCGAAAGCGCGTCTGCGGCGGGCCAGAATGTGGTGCGCGGCAGACTGAGCGCTCTGACCGATCTCGTCGATCAGCTCGGCCAAGGACCGGCGATCATGATCATCGGCGACATCGCAGCCGAAACGCTTGCGGCGATTGATCAGACCAGCGCCGCATGATCCCGCTCTACCTCGATCCCAACCAAGCGCGCATAGCGCTGATCGGGCGTGGCGCGCTCGCTGTGCGCCGCCTCGAGTGGTTACGCGCGGGCGGCGCGGTTCCTGATGTGTGGTCCGATGCGCCATCGTCCGATCTGCTTGTCGCGGCGCAGGGGCTTCAGCGCTGCCTGCCGCCGCCGGCGGACATCGAGGCGTATCACGCAATCTGGATCGCGGATCTCGACAGAGACGAAGCCGACCGGCTTGCATGCTTGGCGCGTGCCGCGGGTGTTTTGGTCAATGTCGAGGACGTGCCGGCGCTTTGCGATTTCCATACGCCGGCCGTCGTGCGGCGCGGAAGGTTGACGCTCGCGGCGGCGACAGGCGGGGCAAGTCCGGCGGTTGCTCGCATGGTGCGCGAGCGACTCGAAACGACTTTTCCGGGCGCATGGGGCGATGTGCTGGATGAGATCGCGCAATCACGCACGGAGCTGCGCGAACGTGGTGCAGGCATCGACGATCTGATCGCTGACGCGCGGGCGCGGCTTATCTCCCGGCATCTTGTTTAGGGGGCGTCATGGAAGGCTTCTTTTGGCAGTCCGTCGCCGTTGGGTTCTTAGCGCAGTTGGTCGATGGCGCGTTGGGCATGGCGTATGGCGTTATCTCCACGTCGTTCTTGTTGGCGCTCGGCGTGCCGCCTGCGGCTGCCAGCGCAGCGGTGCACACGGCGGAAATTTTCTCAACCGGCGTATCCGGGGCAACGCACGCGTGGCGGCGAAACGTCGATTGGAAATTGGTCTGGCGCCTGGCGCCGGCGGGGGTCATCGGCGGCATAGCCGGGGCGTTGCTCGTCTCGTACCTTCCGATCCCAATCATCAAGCCGATCGTCTCCGTGTATCTCTTGGCGATGGGCGTGTTCGTCGTCGTGCTTGCATTCAAGCGCACGCCGCTTGAACCAAAGGCGCCGAAAGGCGTTGCACCTGTCGGATTGATCAGCGGCTTTCTCGACGCCGCCGGCGGGGGCGGTTGGGGCCCGGTGACAACGACGACGCTGCTGGGGCGCGGCCTGGCGCCGCGTCAAGCGGTGGGCAGCGTAAATATCTCCGAGTTCTTCGTGACAGTGGCGATCTCGGCGTCGTTCTTCATGACGCTCGGCGGCGTGCGCTGGATGGACATTGCAGGTCTGATCATTGGCGGCGTCGTCGCCGCGCCGATTGCGGCTTTCGCAGTGAGCGTTGCCAAGCCACGTGCGCTAATGGGCGTGATCGGCTGCTGCATCTCAACGTTGGCGATCTATCAGATCGTGCTGGCGGCTGATCCGCACTTAACCTTCCTCTCCTCCATCCGTCGCGTGATCGGATAGGTATGACCGATCAAGAAACCCTGAGCTCACCGCCGAGCATTCATTGCATCACCGTGAGGAACGTTCGCCACTACACGGATCGCTTGTTCGCATTTCGCTGCGATCGGCCGCCGTCATTTCGCTTTCGCTCGGGCGAGTTCGTGATGATTGGCCTGGCGTCGGGCGGCAGGCCTCTCTTGCGCGCTTATTCTATCGCCAGTCCCGCCTGGGATGAGGCGCTCGACTTCTACTCGATCAAGGTCCCTGATGGGCCTCTGACGAGCCAGTTGCAGCATATCCAACCCGGTGACGACATTGTGTTGGGTCGCAAAGCAACGGGCACGCTAGTGCTGGATGCGCTGAAGCCGGGCAAGCGGCTCTTTTTGTTGTCGACTGGAACAGGCATCGCTCCCTTCGCGAGCCTCATTCGCGATCCCGACGTTTACGCGCGCTTCGATGAGGTGATCCTCACGCACACATGCCGCACTGCGCCCGAGCTTCGCTACGGTGAAGAGGTCGTGGCGGGTGCGCGAAATAATGCCCTCGTCGGCGAAGAAGCTGCGCGCCAACTCCGGCATGTGACCAGCCTCACGCGCGAGTCACATGCCTTGGAAGGTCGCATCACCACATTGATTGAGACCGGCGCGCTGTTCGATGCGTTGAAAGCGCGGCCGTTCGATCCGGCGAGCGACCGGATCATGATATGCGGCTCGACATCAATGCTGTCGGACACGAAGGCGCTTGTGTTGGCGCTCGGATTTACGGAAGGCTCAAATCATGACCCTGGCGAGTTCGTCATCGAACGTGCGTTCGTTGAACGCTGAGGCGCCGCGCTATCGCGACGTTCTCTCCCTCATCGGCAACACACCGCTGATCAAGCTGAAGCGCGCGTCGGAGGAGACGGGCTGCACCATCTTGGGCAAGGCCGAGTTTCTGAACCCCGGCCAGTCGATCAAGGATCGCGCCGCGCTCGCTATCGTCGAAGACGCCGAGCGGAAGGGCCAATTACGGCCAGGCGGCGTCATCGTTGAGGGCACCGCGGGCAATACCGGCATCGGCCTCGCCATGGTCGGCGCGGCCAAGGGCTATCGCGTGATCGTGGTGATGCCGCGCACGCAGAGCAAAGAGAAGAAGGACGCCGTCCTTTCTCTCGGCGCCGAGCTTGTCGAGGTCGATGCGGCGCCCGCCTCGAGCGACAATCACTATCCCAAAGTCGCCCGCCGCCTCGCTGAAGAGAAAAACAAGACAGAACCCAACGGCGCGATCTGGGCCAACCAGTTCGACAATGTCGCCAACCAGCAAGGCCACTATCGCACGACTGGTCCGGAGATCTGGGAGCAGACGGGCGGCAAAGTCGACGGCTTCATCTGCGCCGTCGGCTCCGGCGGCACGCTCGGCGGCGTGTCGCTCGCGCTGAAAGAGCGCAACCCCAACGTACGCATCGGCATCGCCGATCCGGGCGGGGCGGCGCTCTACAATTGGTACAAACACGGCGAACTGAAAGCCGAAGGCACGTCGATCACTGAAGGCATCGGCCAGGGCCGCGTGACCGCCAACCTCGAAGGCGTGATCGTCGACGATGCCTTCCGCATCGAAGACAAAGACTGGCTGCCGGTTCTCTACAAGCTCATCCAAGAAGAGGGCCTCTCACTCGGCGGCTCTTCCGCGCTCAACGTGTTGGGCGCCATGCAGCTGGCCCGCGAACTTGGCCCCGGCAAGACCATCGTCACCGTGCTCTGCGATTACGCCAACCGCTACATGGGCAAGCTCTTCAATCCCGAGTTCCTGCGCGCGCAAAACCTGCCGACGCCGCCGTGGATGGCGTAGCGGTTCACTCGGCGGCGGGCTGAGAGGCGATTCCAAATTTGCCGAGCGGGGGCCGGGGTGGCCCAAGACTGACAATCGTCCTTGGCGTCGGCCCCCTGATGCGCTCGCCCGTGCCTAAGCGCTCGAGCTTTTCGCAGGGCGGAGCATCGCCGAATGCACAAGATATTCACGCACGTGAGAGTGAGTATTGACAATTGCCTGTTTTGCGTCCCTCATCCTGGCTTGGAAGCGCCGGCCATAAGACCAGCGCCCAGGGGAGGAATACGGGATGAGAGCGATGCTCTTCGCGTCGGCGTGCGCCGTCGCACAAATGGCGCTTGCCTTGCCGGTCCAGGCGCAAACCGCTGACCAGACCACGAATGAAACCGAGGCGGACATCGTTGTCACCGCCGAACGGCGCTCGGAGAGTTTGCAGCGCACCCCGATCGCCGCCACCGTGATGACGGGTGATGATCTCGCCAATGCCGGCGTCACCACCGTCGATCAGCTCCAGTTCGTGTCGCCCGGCGCCACAGTCAACAATTTCGGCCAAGGTATCGACTTCAACATCCGCGGCATCGGCAAAGCCGAGCACAATACCCAAACGACCACAGGCGTGATCACCTATCGCGACGGTGTCGCGACCTTCCCGGGTTATCTTCAGGGCGAGCCTTATTACGACATCGCGCGCGTTGAGATTCTGCGCGGCCCGCAAGGCACCTTCGTCGGTCAGAATGCGACGGGCGGCGCGGTGTTCGTCACTTCGCGCAACCCAGAAATTGGCGGCGGCTATCATGGCTACATCATGGGATCGGCCGGCAATTACGATTATTTCGGCCTCCAGGGCGCAGTGAACTTGCCGATCAGCGACACGCTCGCGGCGCGCGTCGCCTTCAATACCGATCACCGCGACAGCTTCTATGACATCACTGGTCCCTATACGGGCGACGACGGCGTGCATACTTTCAGCGGCCGCTTCAGCTTGCTGTGGGAGCCGTCGTCAAATCTGTCCGTGCTCTGGAAGACTGATCTCAACTATCTCGACATGAGCGGCTACAATGCCGATCCGGTGCTTGCGCCAAACGACGAGTTTGAGATCACCGCGAACGCGGACATTGCGGCGCTTGATCGCTTTGCGCGCACAATATTGCAGGTGGACTACGAGTTCGCAGGCGGCACGACTTTGCGCTCAGTTACAGGCTACCAAAAGGGCAGCACCCTCTATCGTGCTGACCTCGATGGCACGAGCGCCGGGAACAACACTTTTCGCGACTATGTGGAAGAGACGATCTTCAGCCAGGAGTTCAACCTAATCTCGCCGGACACTGGGCCGCTGTCCTGGATCCTCGGTCTCTATTATCAGATGGATGAGTACGAATTCCCACCGGGTGAGTTTGTCATCGGCGTCCCGCCGGGAAGCGTATTCACTGAGTATGTGCTGCAGGGCACGAACCCGAAGAACACCTACGCGATATTCGGTCAGGTTGCCTATGATCTGACTGATCGGCTCGAACTTGAAGTCGGCGCGCGCTACGCGCACAGCACCACGGAAAACAACATCACCGTCAGCCAGTACGGCACGCCGATCGCGCAACATCAAAACGCCGAGTGGTCAAACCTCTCCGGAAAAGTGTCGCTCAACTGGACGATCGACGATCACAACTTCCTCTACGGCTTTGTCGCCACCGGCTTCCGCCCGGGCGGCTTGAACGTGCCCGTGGGCTTTGGCGTGCCTGACCCGTTCGACGAGGAGAACGTGACGAGCTACGAGCTGGGCTGGAAATCTGGCTGGCTCGACGGACAGCTGCGCACGCAGCTCAGCGCCTACTACAATGAGTACGAAAACTTCCAGGTGATCATCGGCTATCCCGATTTCCCTGTGTTCGGCTTCCAGCTCAATCTGCCCGAGGCGAGCACGATTTATGGCGTCGAGGCGCAGGCCGAAGCCGTGTTTGGCGATTTCTCACTCGATGCCGGCCTAGGGATCATGCACAGCGAGATTGGCCGCTTCTACGCAACCGACCCGCGCGCCATCAGCCTAACGCCATGCGACCCGGATACCGGGCCCGCCAGCCTTTCGTGCATCAACCTCGAGGGCAACGAGCAGACTTATGCGCCGGAGCTGACGTTCAACCTCGGCCTCCAATATGTGTTCTCGCTGCCGGGCGGCGATACGCTGACGCCGCGTCTCAATTACGGGCATGTGTCCGAACAA
The DNA here is from genome assembly GCA_050184605.1 of Hyphomonadaceae bacterium. Classification (GTDB taxonomy): domain Bacteria; phylum Pseudomonadota; class Alphaproteobacteria; order Caulobacterales; family Aquidulcibacteraceae; genus Vitreimonas. Next base: position 511,361 of record JBFXAE010000002.1, read on the forward strand.
TGGGCGACGCTCTTTCAGAACGAGGCGCGGGGCGATCGCGTCGAAGAGCGTAACATCATCAATGCCCAACTTGCTTGGACGCATGGTGACTTCGTCACCACGCTTTGGGCCACCAACGCCACCGATCAACACTACATGGGGGCGCTGAACTCGGGGCTTCGGTTTGCCGGTCCGCCGCGCCAATATGGCATTCGCGTCTATCGCGCATTCTAGTCGCACACGCTGGCCGTCATCGGGTGTAGATGATGGCCGGCGTTTTGCCTGCACTTGACCAAGAGCAACAATAATGGCGACGGGAACTTCATCAGTTGCGGGCGTTGGCGCCGGCACAGCGCGCGCCCAACCCGGCGCTTGGTTTGTGCTGACGATCCTGTGTTTCGTCTACGTGCTCAACTTCCTGGACCGGCAGCTCTTGTCGATCCTGGCGAAACCGATTCAAGACGAACTTGGCGTCAGCGATGGCCAGCTCGGGCTTATCGGCGGGCTCTATTTTGCCGCCTTCTACTGCATCCTCGCCATCCCGGTGGGGTGGCTTGCCGATCGCACCAATCGCGTGCGCGTGCTGGCCTTCGCGTGCGGACTTTGGAGCGCCGCGACCGCCGCTTGCGGCTTTGCGCAAAACTATCCGCAGCTGGCTGTGGCGCGTATGGCGGTTGGCGTTGGTGAGGCGGGCGGGGTGCCGCCGTCTTACGCGATCATCTCGGACTATTTTCCGCCGGGCCGGCGTGGCACCGCGCTCAGTCTGTTCAACCTAGGTCCTCCGATCGGCCAAGCGCTGGGCATCGCCTTCGGCGCCTCCGTTGCGGCCGCCTATTCATGGCGCTCAGCGTTTGTCGCGATCGGTATCGTCGGCGTCGTCACGGCTGTGATCGTCTGGATGTTCGTGCGCGAGCCTAAGCGCGGCGGCCTGGACGTTGCGCCGCAAACGGATGCGGCGGAGGCGAAGCCAGAAAGTGCGAAATTCTGGCCGACTGTCCGCATGTTCTTTTCCAACCCGGTCTTGTTGCGGGTTTCGATCGCGTGCGCGGCCACGCAGTTTGTGACTTACGGTATCTTGAACTTCACCACGCTCTTCTTGATGCGCGAGAAGGGCATGTCGCTTGAGGAGGTGGCGCTCTATTACGCGTTGCTGATCGGCATCTTTATCAGCCTCGGCATGTACGTGTCGGGCCGTCTCATCGATGCCTTTACCAAGCGTTCTAAGATCGCCTACGCCTGGATCCCTGCGATCGGGCTTATCCTCGCGGCGCCTCTTTTTGTTGGGTTCGTTTGGGCGCCGAGCTGGCCGTTGGCCCTGGCGTTTTTGGCGCTGCCGACGGGGCTCAATTATTTCTACCTCTCGCCTTCGATTACTTTGGTTCAACAAGAAGTGCGGCCCGACCAACGCGTGCTATGCGGCGCGCTGCTGTTGCTCGTAATGAACTTGGTTGGGTTGGGTTTCGGACCGACCTTCGTCGGTTTCGTCAGCGACTATTTCAGGCCAACGCATCCGGACAATTCGCTGCAATTGGCATTTTATTGCCTCGCGCCATTTTACGGGGTGGCGGTGCTGTTGTTCATGTGGCTCGCAGGCGCGCTGAAGCGCGAGCAAACAGGAGACCGCGCGTGAAGCGACTTTTTCATCTCGTTACTGTGGTGTTGGCGTTCTTCGCGGGCGCATCAGCGTTCGCGCAGGAAGCCCCTGTCGTGAATGCGCCGGCCGGCAGTGTGCGCGGCGAATCTCTGGGCGATACGCGGGTGTTCCGCGGCATTCCTTACGCGCGCCCACCCGTTGGGCAATTGCGTTGGCGCGCGCCGCTGCCATTGCCGCGGTGGCGCGGCGTGCGGGAAGCCACCCAGTTCGGCGCCGCTTGCATGCAACCGCCGTCCCGAGAGGGCAGCATTTACTACAACACCCACGCAGCGATGAGCGAGGACTGTCTCTTCCTCAATATCTGGACGCCAGCGAATGCGCACAATGCGCCGGTCCTTGTCTGGATTCACGGCGGCTCGCTCGTAGGCGGGGCGGGCAGTGAGGGGATGTATGACGGCGCGCGTCTTGCCGCCGAGGGCGTCATCGTTGTCACCATCAATTATCGACTCGGCGCATTGGGCTATCTGGCGCATCCGCAATTGAGTGCGGAATCACGACGTAACATATCGGGCAATTATGGACTGCTGGATCAAGTGCAGGCGCTGCGCTGGGTCGAGCGGAATATCTCAGCCTTCGGTGGTAATCCGCAAAACGTGACGATTGCCGGCGAGTCAGCTGGCGCGTTGAGCGTCATGTATCTCATGGCGACGCCCGAGGCGCGCGGACTGTTTGATCGCGCTATCGCCCAAAGCGCCTACATGATCACCGCGCCGGAGCTGCGCAATTCTTCCTTTCAGGATTTCCCAGCTGCCGAAGCGATCGGCTACTGGCTGGGCACACAACTAGGCGCAGGCGATCTGGCGGGCTTGCGCTCGATGAGCGCCGAAGCGATCGTCACTGGTTCAGCCGCGAGCGGCTACTTTCCGTTCGTGACCATCGACGGCCGGATCCTGCCGCGCCAACTCGTCGATGTGTTCGATCGCGGCGATCAAGCGCCGGTGCCGATCCTTGCAGGCTTCAACGAAGGCGAGATTCGCTCAATGCGCTTTCTCTTGCCGCCAGCCCCGGCGGACGCCGGCGCATACACGAACGAAATCCGGGCGCGCTATGGCGATTTGGCGGATGCGTTCTTGGCGCGTTACCCGGAGAGCAACATAGACGAGAGCATGCTCGCGACCACGCGTGATGCAATGTATGGCTGGACCGCCGAACGCCTGGTGGCAAAGCAGACAGCTTTGGGCGTGCCGTCATTCCTTTATTACTTTGATCACGGCTATCCAGCGGCCGACGATCGGGGCCTGCATGCATTCCATGCAGCAGAGATACCTTATGCGTTTGGGACTATGGCGCGGACGCCGCCGCGCTGGCCTGGGATCCCGCAGACGGCAGAGGAACGCGCGTTCTCGGACGCGATGGTGAGTTATTGGGCGTCGTTTGCACGTGACGGCGTTCCTAGCGCGCCCAATCACCCAGCCTGGCCAGCCTATGACGCTGAGCGTGCTTATATGGCGTTCGAGGCGGGTCCGATTGCACGAGCGGCGCCGCCGAATGCTTACGAACTGCATGAGGCAGTTGTCTGCCGCAGACGCGCGGAAGGCACGATCGCGTGGAATTGGAACGTTGGCATCATCTCGCCACCGCTTCCACCTGAGGCGCAACAGTGCCGATGATTCACGGAGATATGCAGTCCTATCCGCTGACGCTCGACAGATTTTTGGCGCACGCGGCGAAGTGGCGCCCGAATGTTGAAGTCGTCACGGCGCACGCGGGAGGTCGCCGGGACAGGATCGGCTATCGCGCCCTCATGGCGCGCAGCCGGCGCGTCTCAGCGGTGTTGCGCGAGCTCGGCGTCACGCCGGGAGAGCATGTCGCCACGCTTGCTTGGAATAGCGCCGCGCACGTCGAGGCTTGGTACGCGATCATGGGTATGGGCGCGGTCTGCCACACGCTCAATCCGCGTCTCACCAGCGCGCAACTGGCGGCAATGGCTACGCTGTCCGGCGCGCGTATCATCATTGCGAGCGCTGATCTTGGCCCCCTCGCGCATCAGATCGCCGAGGCCGCGCCCTCGCTTCAGCGCGTGCTCACAATCGATGGCGCCGCAGGTGATGCCGAGGCGCTGGAGCCGTTGATCGAAGCGGCCGACGAAGGCGGGGTCGTGTGGGGCGCGTTTCCGGAGACGCAAGCGTCGGGACTTTGCTTCACCTCCGGCACAACCGGCGCGCCGAAGGGCGTCACCTATACGCACCGGTCGAGCTATCTCCACACCCTGCGTTTGTTGCAGGCCGACGTGCTGGCGCTAACCGCAAGCGACAGCGTGCTCGCGGTCGTTCCGATGTTTCATGCCAATGCGTGGGGATTGCCGTTCGCTGCGCCAGCCGCAGGCGCCAAGCTCGTTCTTCCGGGGCGGGCGACGGACGGCGCAAGTCTGGCGAACTTGATCAACGCGGAGAAGGTGACAATCGCCGTTGGCATTGCGACTGTCTGGCTGGGACTCGTCGAACACCTAGACACACACGGAGGTGAAACGCCGTCCTTAAAGCGGGTGGTCGTCGGCGGCGCACCGCTGCCACCGGCCTTGATGCAACGCATCGAAGAACGACTCGGCGTTGTTGTTCAAACAAGCTGGGGCATGACCGAGCTTTCGCCGGGGGGAACGTTTGCGCCGCCCCATCTTGCTGAGCGCGATGCTGCTTTGTCGGGCCGACCGGCGATCGGCGTGGATCTTCTGCTCACCGACGCCGAAGGCGTCGCGTTGGCGGAGCAGCGCAACATCGAGGGGCACTTGCGTGTGCGCGGTGACGCGGTCGTTGCACGCTATTTCGGCGAGACGCAAAGCGCAGCCGATGCGGAAGGCTGGTTCGCGACGGGTGATCTTGCGAAAATCGATGCGGACGGGAATCTGATGATCACCGGACGTGCGAAAGATTTGATCAAGTCCGGCGGTGAGTGGATCAACCCGGTGGAGATCGAGGCCCTGGTGAGCCGTTTGCCGGAGGTATCCTTAGCGGCAGTGATCGGCCGTTCGCACCCCAAATGGGGTGAGCGGCCCATCCTCCTGGTGCAGACACGCGAGCAGCCGGTCAGCGACGAAGCCCTGTTGGCGCCGCTGCACAATAACGTGGCGCCTTGGTGGATTCCCGATGCGATCATACGTATTCCAGAGATGCCGCTCGCACCGACCGGCAAGATAGACAAGATTCGTTTGAGAGCTGAGTATGGCGGCTGAATCTGCATCCAAGCCTAAGAGCGCGGCGGCAAAGTCGAAGCCAACGCCTAAATCGAACGCGAAGGCTCGCGGCGATGAGGCAAAGTCGCGCCGTCGGCCGACCAAGATTCAGCAACGTGCAGATAAGATGGAGCAGATCTTGGATGCGGCGGAGTATCTGTTCTCCAAGCATGGCCTGCATGGGGTGACGCTGAAGGATGTCGCCAAGCGCGTCGATGCCCACCACACGCTGATGAATTACTATTTCACCGACAAGACGACGCTCTTTGCCGCTGTTTTCGCGCGGCGCGCGGCCGTGACAAGCGCACTTCGCTTGGCGGCGCTCGATAAGTATGACGCCGAGACTAAAGGGAAGCCGACCGTTGAGGGCGCGCTGCGCGCGTTCTTGGACACCGACCTCGATCTCTATAGTCGCGGCGGCGAGGGCTGGAAGAACTACGGCGCCCTAGGCGCGCAGGCGTCGAACACCGCAGAAGGCGCAGCGCTCATGGATCAGCATTTCGATCCTGTTGTGCTGAGGCTGATTGGCTTGCTGAAGAAGGCGATGCCCGATTGCGCCGAAGAAGACATCTTTTGGGGCTATCACTTCGTCACGGGCGCTCTGATGTTGACGCTCGCCAGAACGGGCCGGATCGATCGGCTGTCCGGGGGGCTCTGCAAATCGGACGACTACGAAGCGATCAAGAAGCGGATGGCGCAATTCATGGCCGCAGGCTTTCGCGACCTCTGTAAGCGGAGCAAACTCGGCTAATCGGCGCCACGCACTTTGCTCTCCGACTAAGACGCTAGCGCGCCCGGATCAGCGCCGCGGTGAAGCCAATTGCGGCCGCGGTACTCGTCGCGGCGCCACAGATCGCCAGCCCGGTTCGCAGGGCATCTTCGCCGCCGACTGCGTCCGCAATGATCGTAACCAGAGTAGGCGCCACGCCGAAGCCGATGATGGCGCCTATAACGATAAATGCGCCCAGACACACTCCGCGAATTTCGTTTGGTACGAGAACGGCGATCGCCGCCGCCGTAACGAGGCCAGTAATTGCGCCACATGTCAGCAGCAGAAGTAGCAGCCAAGCAAAACCGGTGGCTGTCGGCATCAGTGGAAAGAGCGCGCCGGGAATGGAAAGTGCTGCGGCGACAACGGCGCCGATCAAGATTCCCCCTTTGATTTTGCTCTTGTGACCGAAGTCGGCCGCGAAGCCTCCGACGAGAGCGCCGATTACGCCTGAGCCTAGGATGACGAGGCCCATCCAACCGCCGAATTGATCCGGTTCGAGATTGTAATGACGCTCAAGCACAGGCGCGGCCCAAATGCTTGCTGCAGCGTCCGCCATCACCACCGTGACCTGACCGAGAAACAGCGGAGCAAGAAGTCCCCGCCGCTCCCACAGCTCGCGCAGCGCCACAGAGAGAGCGGGACTCGTTTCACTGATTTCTTGGCGCGGCGGCTCGCGGAGCAGCAGTAAGAGCAGGGACAGAATGAGGCTCGCGCCGGCAAACACCAGCAATACGTTGCGCCAGGGCGTGAGCCCTTCAACGAGCGGTGTGGTTTGCGCGTAAAAGCCAAGCAGTGAGCCGCCGAATGCAAAGGCTGCCGCGCCGCCGATCATGTTGCCCAGCGAAAGCACCATCAGAGAGCGGCCGCGGGTTGCAGGAGAACTGAGATCGGCCGTCAGTGAGATGGCGACGGTGAGCGACGAAAACGCGCCGATTCCTGCAAGCATGCGCGCGGCGAAGATGTGCCAAAACTCGGTAGCGAAGACCGTGAGCGCGGTGCCGACGGTCCAAAGCATGGCGAGGCAAAACAGCAAGAGCGAGCGGTTGCCTCGATCGGTCATGCGGCCGACCGGGATCGCCAAGAGGCCGATGGGGATGGAGATCGCCAAGCCTTGCAGCAGACTCATTTGAAAGTCGCTGAAATGCAGTTCGGCCGCCGCGACCTCTTGCACCGGGCTAAACACGGTGCGCATCGCCGATGCGCTGCCGATTGTGGTCGCGAGTAGGATGAGCGCGGGCAGAACGCGGTTGGGCCTGCGCGCAACCGCTGCGCTCAAGCCGGCCGTGGCGTCAAGCTGAGCCAACTTGAGCCTCCGCCTTGAGCAGATCGCCGATGGCGTCATCGAAGTGCAGCGCCATGGCTGCGGCGGCGGCTTCCGGATCTCGCTTCATGATCGCTGCCGCAACGGCGCGGTGGCGATCGATCATCACTTGCTTGCGGCTCTTGGCGATGCGCGTGCTCCAAGCGGTCGGCACCGCGACCTCCATCAGCGGCGCAAACGAAGCAACGATCTGGATGAAGAGCGCATTGTGGCTCGCTTCGGCGATGGCTCTGTGAAAGGCGATATCATGAGCGGTGCGCTTGGCAAGATCGTCCTTGTCCGCCGCCATCGCCTCAGCCAGCGCGACGATGCGCTCGGCCTGTTCATCGGTGCGCGCCGTCGCTGCAAGCGCTGCTGTGCGCTGCTCAATTGTGCGGCGGACGTCCCAGATATCGGGCACCGTAATCTGAGCCGTTGAAATGGCGTGCTGCAGAGAGGTGGCGATGACCGAGCCGTCGAGCGCGCCAACACGCGGCTTGCGGCCGTTACCCACATTGATCACTTTGAGTGCGGCAAGCGCGCCGAACGCTTCACGCATCACCGCCCGGCTGACGTCGAGCACTTCCGCAAAATGGCCTTCGCCGGGCAGAGTGTCGCCGACGCGCAACTGATGATCCCGGATGTAGTCCGTGACAGCATTCATTGCGGATTGGACAAGCGAACCGCTTTCGGCGCCACGCAAAGTGGTTGAGGGGGTTGGCATCTCTATCCCTTAAGCCGCTGCGCCGTAGGCGCGGAAATCTGACGGTGAGACGCCGAAGCGGCGGCCAAACGCGCGCGCGAAGCTGGCGTTGTTCAGGTAGCCGTTTTCGTAGCCGATGGACGAGACCGGCAGGTTTGTCGTCAGCAGCATCCGCTTTGCTTGACTGAGCCGCTGCTCGGCAATGGCTTCGGCGATGCTGCAATTGAACATGTCGCGGAAGCCGCGCGTCAGCTTGGCGCGATTGAGGCCGCAGGCGCGTGCGATCTTGTCGAGCGTGAGCTTCTCGTTCCAGCGTTCGTCAATCATGCGGCGCGCGGCGAGGACGCGGCGGGTGTCTTCAAGCGAGAGCGCGCCGTCGGCGGCGAGCGGCAGCAATTCCTCGGTGCTGAGCAAACGGATGGTTTCGCACAGCAGTTCGATGCTCTTACCGAGGCGATAAATCGTCAGCGTCTCGCCGTGCAGCGTGCTTTCCTGAATGGCCAGAACAATCCCGCGCAGCGCCGATGGCAGGTGAAACTCGACACCGTCCGGCGTCACACCGCCGACACGCGTAAACGCGCTCCGGCTGATGACGAGCGTCAGCCGCGTCTCGGCATTGAGCGAAGCAGTGTTCGGCGAAAGATCGAACGCCACCACTGGCGTCGCAGCATCGGCGTCGAACGAAAGCGCAATGTGGTCCGGCGGCAGCGGCGCATGGGTGACCGGGCCAGCGCCCAGCAACAGCGTCATCTCCGGAGAGACTTCGACGAATTCCCGCATTTTCCTCCCCCAGTGTTCTGGTGGTTGCGAGGACCATGCACCTTTCAGATAGGTTTGGTCAACTAGCTATCTGATAGGTCTTAAGTGCTAGGGTAAAGAGCCCGGCGGAGCGCCTCTCGGCTGTGCTCGCGGGCGCGGACGGAGATCGGCGCATCTCCGCCGAAAATGTCGAAGCCATGAAATCCGCCCGGATAAACATGGAGTTCAACGGCGACGCCGGCCCGCGCCAGACGGGCGGCGTAGGCGATGTCCTCATCAATGAAGAGGTCGAGCGTCGGGCAGGCGATGAAGGCGGGCGGCAGGCCGCGGAGGTCAGTGGCTCGCGCGGCGGCAGCGTAGGGCGACACATCTGGGCGGCCCGGCTCGTGGCCCAAGAGCGAGGTCCAGCCGAAGCGATTGTTGTGCGCCGTCCAGATGAATTCGCCGGCGACTGGGTTGGGCTCAGCCGCAACGCAGGTGCGGTCATCGAGCATCGGATAGATCAAGTGCTGAAACGCGAGCCTGTATTCGCCGCGATCTCGCGCGAGCAGCGTCAGCGCGGCTGCAAGACCGCCGCCTGCGCTTTCGCCCATCACGCCTATGCGATCGCGATCAATGCCCAGCTCAGACGCGTTCGCGAATGTCCAGCCGAGACCCGCGTAGCAATCCTCAATACCGGCCGGAAATGGATGTTCGGGCGCGAGCCGATAATCGACGCTGACGATCACGCAGTTGAGATCGAACGCCATCGGTCGATGCAGCGGTTCAAGCTGCGCAGCGGCGCCGCCGACATAGCCGCCCCCGTGGATGTGATAGATACACGGCAGCGGGCCTCTGGCGTTGCGCGGCGTGTAGATCGTCAGCGTGATGTCCGGTGCGCCGGGCGGACCTGGTACGCTGCGTACCTTTTGCAAAACGCCTTCGCGCACTTGATCAGAGAGCGTCACGGGCAACTGCGCAAAGCGTTCCGCCTCACGCATCGCCCCCAGCACCTCGTTCGATAACGCAATCGTCGGAAATACGTCCAACACGGGCAGGAGTGCTGGGTCGACGAGCTTGCGCGTGTCCATATTTTCAATCCGCGAAGATCTTGCCGGGGTTGAAGAGGTTCTTCGGATCGAGCGCCTTCTTGATTGAGCGCATCATATCGACGCCGTCTTCGCCAAGTTCGCGCACCAGCCAATCTTGCTTGCCCAGCCCGATGCCGTGTTCACCGGTGCAGGTTCCGTCCATGTCGAGCGCGCGTTGGACCAGGCGCTCGTTCAGCGCTTCGGCTTCCTTGTGCTCGGTGGCGCTGTTCGGATCTATGACGAAGATGACGTGGAAGTTGCCGTCGCCGACGTGGCCGAGAATCGGCGCGGGGAAAGAAGCCTTCTCCAGATCGCGCTTGGTCTCATTGATGCATTCGGCAAGGCGCCCGATCGGTACGCACACATCTGTGGGCCATCCGATGGCGCCTTTTCGCATAGCCGTCGCGGCGTAGAACGCCTGGTGGCGGGCCTTCCAAAGCTTGGCTCGTTCTTCCGGTAAGTTCGACCAGTGGAATTCGCCGCCGCCATTGTCGCGCGCGAGATCGCCGATGGTGGCGATCTGCTCTTTCACGGCGTGTTCGCTGCCATGGAATTCGAAGAACAGCGTCGTCAGTTCGGGATAGCTGAGTTTCGAGTGCAGGTTGACGGCTTTCATCTGCACGTCATCGAGAATTTCAACGCGTGCGAGAGGGATGCCGAGTTGGATCGCTTGCACCACAGTATTAACGGCGCCGGCCAACGTCTGGAAGCTGCAGACGGCCGAGGAAATCTGCTCCGGAATGCCGTGGAGCCGCAACGTCACTTCGGTGATGATGCCGAGCGTGCCTTCAGAGCCGATGAAGAGGCGGGTGAGGTCATAACCCGCCGCGCTCTTGCGCGCACGGCGAGCGGTGCGGATGTCGCGGCCATCAGGTGTGACCACGCGCAACGAGAGGATCGCCTCGCGCATCGTTCCATAACGCACGGCGTTCGTGCCGGAGGCGCGAGTCGAGGCCATGCCGCCAAGCGTAGCGTTGGCGCCGGGATCAATAGGAAAGAACAGGCCTTGGTCGCGCAGCGCGAGGTTCAACTCTTCGCGGCGCACGCCGGCCTGCACCGTGCAGTCGAAGTCGTCCGGATTGATCTCGAGGATCTTGTTCATCTCGGACAGGTCAACGCAGACGCCGCCGCGCACGGGCGTCGTGTTGCCCTCCACCGAGGTACCGGCGCCGTAAGCGACGATCGGCACGTCAGCGGCGGTGCACGCCTTCACGACAGCAACGACCTCTTCAGTCGAGTGCGCGAAGACGACGGCGTCTGGTAGCGCCGTTGCGAAATGGGTTTCGCTGCCGCCGTGTTGAGCCCGCATGGCTTCGCCGAGATGCAGGCGGTCTCCGAAGAGTCCGCGCAGCGTTTCGACGAAAGCCGGCGCGAGTGGCGAGCGCGACGCAATAGGTGCGGGCGCGCCCATGGCTTCAGAACCGTGCGCTTACGCGAACGCCGACGCGGCGGCCGTCGCCGGCGATGGCGAGGTTGCGCGTGATGGGGCTGGCGTCGCCGAACAGGCGGCCGAGCAGTGAACGGTCGAGGTAGGAGTCGTAATATTCCTCGTCGGTCAAATTCGTGCCCCAGAGGCCGATGGTCCAATCGTTGATGGAATAGCTGATGTTGCCGCTGACGAGGTAGTAGCCCTCCATCGGCGGCGCGACCAGCGGATTCAAGCTCGAGCCGACGCGATCACCCTTGTATGTAATAGTTGTGTCCAGACGAAGCTCGCCTTGGCCGAGCGGCACGGTGTAGCTCGGCGTCAGGAAGAAATTCCAATCCGGCTGGAAAAGAATGCGGTCTGACGGCAGCGGATCGCCGATAATGGCTTGGTATTGCGAGTCATCGGTGATGCGGGCGTGGTTATAGGTTGCGCCGCCTTGCAGCGCGAAGGCGTCCGTCGGCCGCCATACGCCTTCGATTTCGACGCCGTAGCTTTCAACATCGCCGGTGTTGAGGTTCACCGCGATCAGCGCCGGCGTCAGCGAGTTCTGGCCGATGTAATTCTGATAGTCGTTGAAATAGACGGCCGTGTTCAGCGTCAGCGTGTTGTCGTTGGTGGTGAACTTGTTGCCGAGTTCGTACGTCCACACCGAGTCGCCCTCCCAGATCGGGTTCGGCGCGCCAGGTGAGTTTGCGCCGCCGCCGCGGAAGCCGCGTGCGATCGAGCCGTACGTCATCCAGTTGTCGGTCCAGCGCTGTGTCAGCGTAATGCGCGGCTGCCACTCGTCGGCGGAGTAGATGCCAGACGTGCCGGTGGCGTTGATCTGTTGGTGATCGTAGCGAAGACCAACTGAGAGCTCTAGCGACGGCGTAATTTCATAGAACAGAGTACCGAAGATAGCGGCGGAGGATGTTTCGATCGTTTGGTCGGTAATCACCAGCGGCGCAAGTATGAGCGGCGTGCTGGACAGCACGAGATTGTTCTCTGAGTGGATGTAGTTGTCGGAGTGGTTGGCGAATACGCCGACCAGCGTGCTCAGCCGGTCGCTCCACTGCGTATCGAAGCGCACCTCGCCGGTAAAGGTCTCCAGCAGATTGTAGCCGTTGCGCACGCGCAAGAAGTCGATCGGGCCGAAATCGCCGTCGCCCCGCGCTTCGCCTTCCTTGCGGTCGTACGCGAGGATCGCGGTCATCTGCGTGTTTTCGGTGACATCGAACACGCCGCGTACGTTGCCGCCGGTGTATTCGAAGCGCGCGATGCTGTTCTCGTTGAGCTGCGTGTCTTGGACGTAGTCGGTCGGTCCGCTTGGGCTTGAGTAAGCGGTCTGCGAGCCTTCGACCGTGTTGTAATATGCATTGAGAGTGATCTCGGCGCCTTGCGGCGCATCCCAAACCAACGAACCCGTCAGCGATTCCGTTTGCATCGGGCGCGCATCGCCGCCGGCAAGCGTGTTGGTCGAGAAGCCGTCGCGCGTGTGGTACGCCGCGCCAATGCGGCCACGCAGAACGCCCTCGATCAGCGGACCGCTGATGCTGCCGGAGTAGGTCTGATAATTATCTGGATCGGCGTAGACGGCGCTTAGGCGGCCTTCGAACTCGTCCGTCGGCTGACGCGTCACGACGCTGATCGCGCCGCCCAGCGTGTTATTGCCGAACAGCGTGCCTTGCGGGCCGCGCAACACCTCGATGCGTTCGACATCGAACACCGGGTTATTCAAATAGGAGCTGTTCGCCTGATAGACGCCATCGACGAAAATGCCGACTCCAGGCTGCACAGTGTCGATCAAGGTGGTGCCTACGCCGCGGATGGACATGAATGCGCGGCCGACAGCGTCGGTGGTGATGTTGAGGCCCGGCGTGAGCGCGGCCACTTCGCGGACGGAATTGATCTGCTGGTTCTCAAGCGTTTCGCCGCTGACGGCGGTCACCGCGATCGGCACGTCCTGCAGCCGCTCTTCGCGCTTCCGCGCCGTAACGACGATCTCATCGTCCCCGCTCTCTTCCGCGCTGGTTGCGTCTTGCGCCGCCGCCACGCTGGGGAACACCGCCAGACCCAGGGCCGCGCTAGCCAGAAGCTTCGTGATGCGACGCATTTCAATTCCTCCCGGTGTGGGCACGCTCCAGTTCTGAAGCGTGCTTGTCATTAGGGAGAGCCTAAGCTGAGCTGAGACCTATCTGAAAGGTCCTCGGGTGACCAGAGTCTGTGCCGATCGGCTCAGAGGTTTGGCCCGGCGGAATCTGCGCGCCGCCGGTTCACCAGCACGAATAACCGCCGTCGGCCAGCACGATGCTGCCGGTCATCAGGCTTGAGGCGTCGGAGGCGAGGAAGAGGATGACGGAGGCGACTTCCTCGGGTTCGCCCAACCGCGCCTGCGGCGTGCCGTCGATCCATCGGCGGTACATTTCGCTGGCTTTATCGGCGAATTCGTTGAGGGGCGTACGGATATATGTCGGCGCTACTGCGTTGACGCGCACGCCGCGCGGCGCCCATTCGGCAGCGAGCGATTTTGTGAGCTGGTGCACGGCAGCCTTAGAGGCGTTGTAATAGCTTTGTGGCTGCGGCCGGTTGACAATGAAGCCCGACATCGAGCCGACATTGACGATCGCGCCTGAGCCGCGCGCCAGCATGTGTTTGCCGAATGCCCGCGCACACCAGAAGGTGCCGTTCAAGTTGACGTCGAGCACGTTGAGCCAATGCTCATCGGTGACGTTTTCGGCGGCGGTATCGCTGCGGGCGATGCCGGCATTGTTGATGAGAATATCAATTCGCGCTTCGCGGGCGGCAATTTCATCCGCCACCTGCGTGACACGCGCGGAGTCGGTCACATCCATCAACGCGCCATCAACTTGATAGCCTTGTTTACCTAATGTAGCGCGGGCTTTCTCCAAGGCGGCAGCGTCCCGGTCCGTGATGATTACGCGTGCGCCGGCTTCAGCCAGCGCTTGCGCGGTCGAATAACCAATGCCGCTAGCGCCACCCGTCACGACAGCGACGCGGTCCGTCAGCCGGAATTTCTCGAGATACATTTCGGCCTCAGGGTAGGACGCGTTCCGCGGGCATCGGCGCCTCAGGCGCGGCCTTGTCGGTGGCGGGATCGTAGACGATGCGCGTGGCCGCCTCGTATTCGGGCCAGGACAGCGCGCCGGTTCGCGCGAAATCGGCCCAGATGCGATTCATGCGATCGGCCAGGTCTTGCGGCGGGTTTTCGCCGGCCAAACCTTTGGCGCCGGCGACCGTTGAGAGCGTGTTGAAGACAAACGGAAGCTCAATCGCATGGCAGGCGCCGAGCGCGCCATCGTAGGCGGTGGATCGCCAAGAGAAGTCGTAGACATGGGTGCGCCCTTGGTGCGCCGCCGCAAACCGGCGCGCGGGCAGGCGGAATACCAGATCGGTGAGCGCTTCAGTGAAGGCGTCGCCAGGCCGCTTGCCGCGTTCGTCGATGCCGTAGGCCTTCAGAACCTCTTTCGCTTTTGGTTCGGCGCGTTTGGTGACGAAGTTCGCGAGGAATTTGCCGATCTTCCGCTTCACGCCGCTCGGAACGAAATAGAGGTTCATCTCTTCAGCGTTGGTGCCGACGATTAGCTCCACATCGGCGCCGGCGCCTTTGCGGAGTGCGGTGACAGGGTGTTCGGGCAGCACGTCATCACCGTACACAGGCAAGAATTTGCTCAAGCCAAACGCGGGTTCACGCTTGTCGGGATTTCGCAAATCGATGTTTGCGGTCGGCAGCGAGATTTTGCGCTGTGCCTGCAGGCACTCCGCGATGGAGCGGCTGCGAAAACCCTCAATCGTTGGCCGCACGCGCAACATTTTTGCAAGCTTGGCCGTCAGACGCTGCGCCACCGCTATAGGCCGCACCATGTCGCCGTGACCGCTCTGCACGATGGCGCGGCGAAAGAGGCCTTTCGCCAGAGGCGAGGCCACAAGGTTGGCGACCGACATGGCGCCGGCGGACTCGCCGAAAACGGTGACATTGCCGGGATCGCCGCCGAAGGCGGAAATGTTGTCTTGCACCCAGCGAAGAGCGAAAATCTGATCGCGCAGACCGAGATTGGTTGGCGCCCCTTCGATCGGCAGGAAGCCTTCAATCCCAAGACGATAGTTGATCGTAACGCAGACGATGCCGGCGCGCGCGAACGCCGCGCCATCATAAACGTCGGCGGCGCCCGCGCCGCCTGTGAAGGCGCCGCCATGAATAAACACCATCACAGGCGCGCTCACCGCGTTCGATGGCGTCCAGACGTTGAGCACTAGGAAATCGTCGCCCTGATCCTGGTCAGCGCCGATCAGCGGCTGAATATCTAGGCCCGGCAACGCTCTTTCCCATTCCTCCGGCGTCGGAACTGGCTGGGGCGCGATGAAGCCGCGCTGGGTTGCGTCGCGCAGTCCGCTCCAGTGTTGGACCGGCTGTGGCGCAGCGAACCGTAATGCCCCCACCGGCGGCGCTGCATAGGGGACGCCCAGATAGCGGCGCACATCGCCAATCAGCGATCCTCGGAGCGAACCGGCCGGCAGATCAAGGATCAGGGGATCCGAGGCTGAGATAGAAGGGAGTGTCTCTGGCATCGTAGCGAGCCTACTGAGAAATCCGCGGTTTTGGCAGGCGATGTTGTTGTGCCGAGTGGCAGCTCTTTGATGCCGCTGATCCTGTGTTCGGCTTCCCGAGCGCCAAACCTTGCCAGCGACCAATCACGGCGAGAAGCGCGCTGTTCGCTGGTTCCGCGCTCGGGCGCTTGCTCACGTCCCCGTCAGGTGCCATCGCGGAGGGGGTAGCGGGGTTTGCGCTTCCGTTTTTTGCGGTCATGCGCTTAATCCCCTAGGCAAGAGGTGCGGGGTTTCCCGCGTGGGGGAAAAATCAGCATGGCTGAAGATGCGCAGGCGCCTAAGGGCTTTCTTGGTTTGGTCGAGCGGGCCGGCAACAAACTGCCCGACCCTGTATTTATCTTCTTCTGGCTGATCGGCATTCTGATCGCCTTCAGCGTCGCCGCCTCGTTGATGGGCTACTCGGCCCAACACCCCACGCAAGTCGATGACGCCGGCAACGCCGTCATCATCAGCGCCGTCAGTTTGCTTTCGGCTGAGAACATTCAGCGGCTCTGGGTGGAGATGCCGCAGACGTTCACGCATTTCCATCCGCTCGGCTATGTGCTCGTGGTGATGCTCGGCGCAGGCGTCGCCGAACGCTCGGGCCTTTTCGCCAGCGCCATGCGCGAAGGCGTGCGTGGGGCGCCCAAGTTTCTGCTGACGCCGGCGGTCGCGTTCGTCGCGATGATGGGCAACCTCGCCGCCGACGCCGCCTACGTCGTGCTCGTGCCGCTTGCCGCCGTGCTCTACGCCGCCGCGGGACGCCACCCGATCGCGGGCATCACGGCCGCCTTTGCCGGCGTGTCAGGCGGCTTCTCGGCGAACCTCTTGCCGGGCCAACTCGACGCGCTTCTCTTTGGCATTACCCAGGCCGCTGTTGAAGCGTCCGGACTTCACCCTGGCTGGGTCGCGAACATTGCCGGCAATTGGTACTTCATCGCCGCGATGCTCATCGTGTTCTTGCCGGTGATCTGGTTTGTCACCGACGCGATCGTCGAGCCTCGGCTCAAGAAATTCTCGCCGCCCAACGGCGAAGCCATGAACAATCTGGGCGACGCGAACGCGCCTTTGAAACCGGAGGAGAAAAAGGGCCTTGGCGCCGCCGGCCTCGCCTCGTTGCTGATAGTGGGCCTTTGGGTCGTGTTCGTGTTCATGCCGGGCACGCCGCTGATTAACGAAGAAGCGCCGATTCCGGAAGCGCGTTTGACGCCGCTCTATCAATCGCTGGTCGCGGGCTTCTTCCTGCTCTTTCTTGTCGCCGGCTGGGCGTATGGCGCGGCTGCCGGCACGGTCAAGAACCATCGCGATGTCGTAAAGATGATGGCTGCTGCGATGGGCGATCTCGCTTATTATCTGGTGCTGGCCTTCGCTGCCGCGCACTTCGTCGCGATGTTCAACTGGTCCAACCTCGGACTCATCTTCGCCGTTCAAGGCGCCGATGCGATCCGCGAGTCCGGACTGCCGCTGCCGGCGCTGCTGGTGTTGATCGTGCTCTTCGCCGCCGGCATCAATCTCTTCATCGGCTCGGCGAGCGCCAAATGGGCGCTTCTTGCGCCGGTCGTCGTGCCGATGCTGATGTTGCTGAACGTCAGCCCCGAGATGACCACCGGCGCGTATCGCGTCGGTGATAGCGTCACCAACATCATCACGCCGCTCATGGTCTATTTCCCGCTCGTGCTGACGTTCTGCCAGCGCTGGCGCACGGATTACGGCTTGGGCAGCCTCACCGCGGCGATGCTCCCATACTCGTTCTGGCTGCTGATCATCGGCCTGGGGCTTACATTCAGCTGGGTGTTCCTCGACCTACCGCTCGGGCCGGGCGCGTCCGTCGATTATACGCTGCCGAATGCGCCAGCAGCGCCGTAGGCCGGAGCGCGCTCAACCGCGGCTGGGATCTGGCAGGACTAGGGAAAGTCGAGATACGCCAGTGCCTTATGGTCACTGGCGGGGTGTCCGCCCCGCCGGCGCCGGAGGCCAGCGGAGGGCCGCTCGCCTCACTCGCCGCCACCGCCCCAGCCGCGCGAACCCAGATTGCGGCGCTGTTAGGAAGCCGTAAGCTGCCCGCAGCGGGCCGGTCCGAGTCGGACTGGCAGGGGAGTAAGCACATGATCGTACGTTGGATGGCGGTTGGATTCGCGCTTTGGCTCGCGATCCTCCTTGCGTTCCGGTTTGTCGGAGAATGGGCATTCCACGAGGGCCCGTGGGGCGTGTCGTGGCTGCTGTTGATTATGCCTCTAGCGCTCTGGGCCATCACTCACCTTTTGCTCGTGGTTATGCGCGTGACGCCGGACGACCGCTCCGAAGCGGCATCGATCATGGCGGTGCCCGGTCTTCTTGTCGGCATCTATGAAATCAACAGCTTCGGATTTGTCTTCCCAAATCTCGACGCTTCGCTTGCGAAGGAATTCGCGATCCTGATGTTCGCATGCTACGCGGCGGTGATCGTCGGCGGCAGAACCACGCTGACGGTTCGCTGGATGGCGGTCGGATTTGCGTTCTGGATCGGCCTCGCCGCAGTGCTTGGTACTTTCGGAAGCCCGATACTCCAGCCCGGTCCGGGCGGCGTGTCGTGGGCGTTCCTGACGATCCCGCTGGCGCTTTTGATCCTCACCTATCTCGTGGTGAAGGCCATGGGCGTTGAGCAAAGCGATCGCTCCGAAGCAGCGACCACCATGGCTGTGCCGGGATTTCTCGTGGGCCTCTATGAGGTGGATCGTTTCGCGGAGCTCTTCCCGACTCTCGACCTCTCGATCAGCAGCGAGTTCGCGGCGCTGATGTTCGCCTGCTATGCGGCGGTGATCCTCGCTGGCATCGTGTCCTCACGTCTCGAGAGCATCTAAACGTCAGAGCAAGGTTGACGCTTAAGCATCCCTGCGCGCATGTGCGTGCAGGGATGTTGCGTTCATGCAGTGGAAGAACTGGTCCGGCAGCGTAAGCGCCACGCCGCAACAGATTGCGCGGCCAAAGACTGAAACCGAACTGGCAGGGTTAGTGCAGAACGCGCGCAAGGTGCGCGTGGTCGGCGCCGGCCATTCGTTCATGCCGCTCTGCGAGACCGACGGCACGCTCATTTCGCTCGCCGAGCTTGAGGGCGGCGTCCGCTTCGACGCCGACAGGTCTCGCGTCTGGGCGCCCGCGGGTTGGAGCTTGGCAAAGCTCACGGCGGCGCTTTGGGAAGAGGGTGTCTCGCTCATCAATCAGGGCGATGTGAACCCGCAAGCGCTCGCCGGCGCTATCGGCACCGGCACGCATGGCACAGGTGCCCAACTCGGCTCACTCTCGACCGCCGCGCGCGGATTTCGGCTGATGATGCCGGACGGCGCGATCGTCACTTGCAGCGAAAGCGAACGGCCGGAGCTATTCCAAGCAGCGCGTCTCTCGCTCGGCCTCGTTGGCGTTGCGACCGAGATCGAGATCGATGTGCTGCCGGCTTATCACCTCGAAGAGCGCGTTGAGTCGCATCGCTTCGAGGAGATCGAGGCGCGGTGGGACGAACTCGCGGCGAGCAATCGCCACGTCGAGTTCTTCGTGTTTCCGTACGGCGACTTCGTTGTGCTGAAGACGCTGAACCCGGTTCCGGAAGAGGGGCCGCTGAAGCGCATGAACGACATGGACGACCGCGCCTTCCGCATGGTGTGCGATGTCTGCGCGCTCGCGCCATGGCTCACGCGCCACTTGCAGCCGCGCATCGTCGGGCCAGGCGTGCGCACGCGGCGCGTTGGTCCCGCCTATCAAATTTTCCCGTCAGATCGCACGGTGCGGTTCGAAGAGATGGAGTACGAATTGCCGCGCGCCAACGGCTGGGCGGCGCTGAAAGAAGTGATCGCCTGGATCAAGCAGCGCAAGCTGCCGGTAACGTTCCCTTTCGAGTTTCGCCTGACAGCCGCCGATGACATTTGGCTCTCGCCCTTCAACGCGACGCCCGGCGCATCGATCTCGATGCACCAATACGCGAAGATGCCGTGGCGCGATCTGTTCGCACAGGCGGAGCCGATCTTCCGGGCCCATGGCGGCCGCCCGCACTGGGCCAAGCGTCACACCTTGAGCGCGCGCGATGTCGATGCGCTCTACCCGGACGCGGCGAAGTTCAAAGCCGTGCGCGATGCGATCGATCCCGGCGCGAAGTTCGCCAACGCGCACCTGATGCAAACCTTTGCTATTGAGGCACGATGAGCGACATCGATCTGCATAAGCACCTAGTTGGCCAACAAGGCTCGCGCCTGAGCCTCAACACGCCTGTTCTGGTGATCGACCGCGATGCGCTCCAGCGCAATATCGAAACCATGGCCCAGTTCGCGCGCAGCAAAGGCATGGCGCTGCGTCCTCACGCCAAGACGCATAAGAGCGTCGAGATCGCGAAATTGCAGATGGCGGCGGGCGCTGTTGGCGTGTGTTGCGCCAAGATGGGCGAGGCGGAGGCGCTGGCTGAGGGCGGCGTCAACAACATCCTGATCACGTCGCCAGTGGTGACGCCACAGGCAATCGAGCGGCTGGTCAAGCTCAACGGCAAGATCAGTGACCTCCGCGTCGTTGCCGATAACCCCGACAACGTCGATGCGCTCGCCAGCGCTGCGCAGGCCGCTGGTAAGACGCTCGACATCGTCGTCGATATCGATCCAGGCATTCGCCGCACCGGCGTGCCGAGTCCGGAAGCCGCGCTTGCGCTCACGGAACGCATCGCTGCCGCCCCGTCGTTGCGTTTCGCCGGCGTGCAATATTATTGCGGCGTGCAGCAGCATATTGAATCCTATGCGGACCGCCGCGCCGCGATTGCCGAGCGCACGGACTATCTGAAGAGCATCATCGATGTGCTCACCGGCGCCGGGCATGCGCCGGAGGTCGTCACCGGCGGCGGCACGGGCACCCATCACATCGACGGCGAACTCGGCGTGCTGACCGAACTGCAGGCCGGCTCCTATGTGTTCATGGACAAGCAGTACAACGATTGCGACCTCGACGGGCAGGGGCGCAACCCGTTCGAAACATCATTGTTCGTCGACGCGCATGTCATCTCCGCCAACTCCGCCTCGATGGCGACGATCGACGCCGGCTTCAAAGCGCTCTCGACCGATGGCGGCCTGCCGGTGGTGATGGATGGCGCGCCCGGGGGTGCGATGTTCGTGTTCATGGGCGATGAGCACGGCGCGTTGATTGCGCCAGGTCACGATTTCCGCATTGGCGATCACATCAGCCTCGCCGTGCCGCACTGCGATCCGACCGTGAACCTCTATGACGCGTATCACGTCGTGCGCGACGGCGGACTGATCGACATTTGGCCCGTCAGCGCGCGCGGCCGCTCGCGCTGATTACTCAGCAGGCGTTCGCGCGCTCTCTGGATCTTCGTGCGCTGTCGGTTTCGGCAGGAAACCTTGCACCCACCGCTCCAAGCGATCGATCAGCACGAACATCGCCGGCACGAACACCAAGCTTAGCAGCGTCGAAAGCATCAAGCCGCCGATCACCGCCGCGCCCATGCCTTGGCGCAGCGTGCCGTCGACTCCCCAGCCGGCGGCGGCGGGGATCATGCCGCCTGACATCGCGAACGTCGTCATGATGATCGGGCGCGCGCGCTTCATGCCGGCCTCCATGAGCGCCGCGTTGCGGCTCATGCCAGCGTGCATGCGCTCGACCGCGAAATCGACGAGCAGGATCGAGTTCTTGGTGACGAGGCCCATCAGCATAAGCAGGCCGATGAACGCAAACAGAGAAAGCGGCTGATTGGCGATGAGCAGACCGAGGAACGCGCCGCCAAGCGAGAGCGGCAGCGCCGTCATGATCGTGATCGGCTGGAAGAAGTCGCGGAACAGCAACACCAGCACGATGTAGATGAGGATGATGCCCCAGAGCATGGCGGTGCCGAAGGCCGCGGTCATTTCCGCGAAATCTTCGGTTTGCCCGCCGGCAACGAGGCGCGCGCCCGGCCCGCCTTGCGCTTCGGGAAGCGCGTTGACTTCATTCTGCGCCGTCGAAAGCTGCGTGCCGGGGCGGACATTGGCGCCGACTGTGACGGCGCGTTCGCGATCGCGGCGCTCGATGGTGGCTTCGCCAAGCGAGAACTGGACGTCGGCCACGGCGTCGATCCGCACTGGCGCGCCGAGAGTCGATTGCACCGGCAAAGAGCGTAACGCATCGAGGTCGGATCGTTGATCCGGGCGCAGCGTCACGCGGATGGGAATCTGACGGTCAGCCAAATCGTACTTCGGCAGATTTTGCTCGGCATCGCCGCTCGTTGCGATGCGGATTGCGGAGGCGAGGGCGGCTGAGGTGACTCCAAGGCGCGCCATGTCCTCTTGACGCGGACGCACCTGAATCTCTGGGCGCCGCAGCGCAGAGGTCGAACGCACGTCTGCAAGCGAGTCCAAGCGGCTCATCGCGGCGGCCAAGCGATCGGCGGCCGCGTTCACGGCGGCGGGATCTTGGCCGACGAACTGCACGGTGATGTCGGAGCCCGAAGAGCCGCCCTGATCCTGCACAAAGGCTGAGCGATAGTTCGGAAACTCCGAAAGGATCGGCCGCAACTCCTGCTGGATCGCGTAAGACGAGCGATTGCGCTCGCCGCGTTGTGTCAGCTGGATGAATATGTTCGCATCGGGCGCGGAGCCATCGGCGCCGTTCATGGACGTGAACACGCCGATGACTTCGGGATTTTGGCGGATGCGCGCGCTCATGTTCTGCAGGACGCGATCGGCCTCCAGAACCGGCGTGCCGGGCGGAATTTCAACGCGCGCTTGGATCATGCCGTTATCGAAGCGCGGGATAACGACCGAGGGCGCCGTGCTTGCCATGACAAGCGAGCCGATGAACACGGCGACGCCGATGCCGACTGTCTTCCACGGGTTGCGGATCGACCAGCTTAGCGCGTCGTGATAAGTCTCGGTGAGGACGCCCGGTTTGGCTTCGGCGTCGTGACCTTCGCTCTTCAGGAAGAACGCCGCCATCATCGGCGTGATCAAGCGCGCGACGACGAGCGAGAAGAACGCCGCGAGCGCGACGGTGAGGCCGAACTCCTTGAAGAAGACGCCCATCCCGCCTTCCATGAAGCTCACTGGCACGAACACGGCGATGATCGCGCCGGTTGTCGCGACGACGGCGAGGCCGATTTCGTCTGCGGCTTCGAGCGCGGCGGCGTAGGCGGATTTCCCCATACGCATGTGGCGGACGATATTCTCGATCTCGACGATGGCGTCATCGACAAGGACGCCGGTAACGAGCGCCAGCGCGATCAAGGTCACCATGTTGAGCGTGAAGCCCAGCACTTCGATGCCGGCAAAGGTCGGGAAGATCGAAAGCGGGATCGCGGCGGCGGCGATAAAGGTTGCGCGCCAATCGCGCAGGATAAGGAACACGACCAGGCACGCGAGAAGCGCGCCTTCGAGTAGGGCGTGGATCGAGCTTTCATGCATGCCGCGAATGAATTCGACGGTCGATGCGATCTCGGTGATGTGAATCTGCGGGCGCGCTTCCTCAATCTCGCGGATGCGCTCATCCATGCGGTCGAAGACTTGCACCTCGGAGGCGCCGCGGGAGCGCTGCACCATGAAGCCGACGACCGGCTGGCCGTTGTATCGGGAGATGGAGTTCAGATCGCTGGCGCTGTCGGTGACGGTGCCTAAATCGCCGAGGCGCACAGTGCGGCCGCCGCTTGCGGTGATGCGGAGATTTTCGAGCTCCTGCACGGATTCCGCGCCGCCAAGCGTTCGGATCGATTGGGCTTGGCCGCCGACTTGCGCCTGACCGCCGGGCAGGTCGGCGTTGATGGCGCGAAGCTGGTTATTCACCTGATCCGCTGAAACGCCGTAAGCGAGCATGCGCGCGGGATCGAGCTCGACGCGGATTTCGCGGTCAACGCCGCCAAGGCGGGTGACGGCGCTGACGCCGTCAACGGCGAGCAATTCACGCTGAAGGTCATTATCTATGAACCAGGAAATATCCTGGGGGGTCATGCCTTCGCCTTCGACGGCGTAATAGCCGATCGGCTGGCTCGCGGCGTCGATGCGCTGAACCACAGGTTCGGTGATGTCGGCGGGTAGGTCGGCGCGGATACGCTGGATCGCGTCACGCGCGTCGTCGACGGCGCGCGATAAGTCGCCGTCGCTCTCCATCTCGACCGTGGTTTGTGAAACGCCGGGCGAAATCGTCGAAGTGATGCGCTTCACGCCCTCGACCGAGGTCAGCGCCGCTTCTATCCGCTGCGTGATTTGCGTTTCCATTTCCACCGGCGCCGCGCCCGGTTGCGCGACGGTGACGGTGAAGCCGCCGAAATCGACGTTTGGCAGCTGGTTGATCGGCAGCCGGCCATAGGCGGTCCATCCTGCGAACAGCAGCGCCAGAATAAGGAGGATCGGCGGGATCGGGTTGCGGATCGCGCCGGCGGAAATATTCCAAGCCATGAGCGATCAGCCTTCCCGTCCGCGGATACCTTCGGCTGGCGCAGTGGGAGCCGGAGTTTCAGCCGCAGGCGCTGGCGGTTGCAGCACGCGCACTTCCTCGCCGTCCTGCAGGAAAGCGGCGCCGGAGCCGACAACACGTTGGCCCGCCGACAGGCCGGATGTCACTTCAACCCAATCGCCATCACGGCCACCGAGCTGAATGTCGATTCGATGCACATGGCTCGTGTCGTCGAGCACCAGCACATAGGCTTGGCCGCTCTCGTAAAGCACGGAGCTTTGCGGCACCGCGATCACTTCGCGCGGCGGCAGGCTGGCATGGCCGCGCAAATACATGCCGGCGCGGACGCGTGTGCCGGAGGGCAACGAGAACAAGGCTTCGCCCGTCCGCGTGCGGCTGTCGATCGAAGCGGGCAGGCGGCGCAGCGTGCCGGTCACTGTTGAGCCATCAACAAGTGAGAACGTCGCCGTCTGGCCTTCCTGCATCGCCAGCACATCTGCTTCCGCGACCTGCGCGGCCACTTCCAGGCGATTGTCGGCGGCGATGCGGAAGAGCGGCTGGCCGTCGACGGCGGCGCCGAGTTCGGCTGTTCGGTCAATGACGAGGCCCGATGCCGGTGCGCGGACGTAGCCGCCGCCGAGGCGGGCGTTCACTTCTGCAAGTTGTGCGCGGGCCGCCGCAAGACGTGCGTCAGCGGCAAGCGCGGCGGCGCGGCGTTGTTCGATCGCTTCAGCGGAGAGCGCGCCTGAATCACGAATGGATTCCGCCCGCTCATACTCACCGCGCGCGCGGACGGCGGCAGACTCTGCTTCGGCGACGGTGGCTTGCGCGGCGCGCATCTGCGCCGTCGCTAGCGCGTTATCGAGGCGCGCCATGGCTTGGCCTTGGCGCACGAAATCGCCTTCGTCGACAAGGATCTGCAGAATGCGCACGCCGGAGGCCTGCGCCGTCACCTGAATATCGCGCACCGGTCGCGCTTCGCCGTTCAACGAAACCTCTGTCTCGAACGTGCGCACTTCGACGGGCACAACGCTCACGGCCTGGGCTGTCGCCGGCGGCGTTGTGATGTGATTGTCGCCGCCGATGCGGCTCAGCACCGCAAGCGTGATGATGATGGCCGCGATGCCCAACCCGAGCAGTGTCAGGATCTTCTTGCGGCGCTTGTCCGCATCCGGGGCGTCGGTGGCGCGCTCCCAGACGCGCTTGCCGGCGTCGCGGGCGGTGCGCAGCGCGTTTCCGCCCGCGTCTCTGGCGCGTTTGAATAGGCCTTCAGCTTTGGTGAAGAGTTCGGGGTTTTCGGGCTTATTCATGTACGTGGCTCGAGATAGCGCTCCGCGAGCGCACGAAATTGCGAGACCGCGGCCTCGGTATTGATGTCGCGGCGGAATGCGCGCCTGAGACCTATGCCTTCAAGCGCCGCAAACAAGGTGTCGGTGACGATTTCCGGATCGAGTGTTGCGTCGATTTCACCGCGTTGTTGCGCTGCCCTCACGGCGCTCGTGAAAATCTTGACACTCTGCACGTCGCTCGCGCGCAGCGGCGCGGCCACCGCGTCATCGCGGATCGCTTCGGAAAAGATGTCTGCGATCAGTGCGCCGTCGCCTTCGGCGAATTTGTCGAAGAAGCTTCGCGCCGCGAGGCACATCGCCGGCACGAAGCCTTGTTCTTCGGCGGCGCGCAGGAAGGCCTGGTCGCTCTCGCCGCGCTTATCTTCGGCAATCGCGCCGATGATGTCGGCCTTGCTGGAGAAATAGCGATAGAGCGCGCCGGCGCTGACGTTCGCTTCGGCGCAAATCTCCGCCATCGTTGACTGGTGAAACCCGCGGCGGCGGAAGCAGGCGATGGCCGCGTCCATGATCTGACGCCGCCGGCGCTCGGCGAGTTCGGGATCGGCTAGACGGGCCAATTGGGGTCCCCAGGTGACAGGTTGCCGGAAACGGCTTGCGCCGTGATTGTGCAACGCATATAAAACGAATGTTCGTTCTTTAAATGTTAAGCCTGGACGGCGTCAAGCTGAAATCCCAAATCCCAACGCCGGGCACAGCTTCGCCCAATATGGTTGTCAGCCGCCTAAGTATCTGAGGAGTAAGAGGGAATGGCCGCAGTCGGAAACCTCTTCCGGGCCGTTGCGCTGTCCGGCGCGCTGGCCGCGGCCGGGTGTGTGACCATGCCGAGCGAGCGGGCGGAAGCGCCGCCGCTGCCCTCGGTTTGGCGTGATGCGCCGCAAGGGGCGGAGCTTCCGGTCACCGATTGGTGGCAGGGGTTCAACGACCCGGCGCTGAATCAATTGGTGGCTGAGGCGCTCTCGGAGGGGCCGAGCGTCCAGTTGGCCGTGTCCCGTGTCCGCGAGGCGCGGGCGCTGTCTTATTCAACCATCACCCAGTTCCTGCCGCAGCTGACCGCAACCGGCAGCGGCCAGTACCAGCGCTTTGTCGAGGGTCCGATACCGGCCGGCGTCGATCGCGAGTCGATGAGCGGCGCGTATGGCGTGCAAGCCTCTTGGGAGCTGCCGCTGTTTGCAATTGGCGCGACAGCGGTCGGCGCGCGCGCCAATACGCAGAGCGCCTTGGCCGATTTGCGCGGCGCGCGCGTGACGCTCGCGGCCGACGTGGCGCAAGCCTATGTCGATCTGCGCGCGGCGCAGGCGAGCCGTGCGGCGCTGCAGCGGTCTGTCGAAACTTCAGACGAACTCGCCCGCATTCTTGCAACCAGCGCTAGCGCCGGCTTTGCATCCGAAGCTGACGCGGCGGACGCGCGGCGTCTGGCGGAAAGCACGCGTGCGCGCCTGCCAGGTCTGATCATTGAAGAACGCCGTGCGGAGAACGTACTTTCTGTGCTGCGTGGCCGCGCGCCGGGCACGGAGGAAGCGGCGACGCAAAGCGTCTTCGCGGCCGAAAACGCGCCGGTTCCCCATCTTGAGCTCACTTCCGCGCCAGCGGCGCCGGCAGATCTGTTGCGCCTGCGTCCCGACGTAGCACGCGCAGAGGCGCAAACACTGATCGCCGCCGCGCAGCTCGGCGCCGCGCGCGCGGACCTGCTGCCGCGCCTCAATCTCACCGGCGCGATCAATGTCATGGACGCGCTGATCGGCAATCCGAGCGGCGCCGGCGTTACGCTGGCGACCGGCACGCCGCTGATCTCGATGCCGTTGTTCGATTGGGGCCAACGCTTCGCCGTGTCGCGCCAGCGCTCGGCGCAGTTCGATCAATCGCTAATCCAGTATCGCCAGACCGTGACGCAAGCCATTGCGGAAGCTTCAAACGCGCTGGTTTCGCTGGAGCAAGGCAGGCTGCGTCTCAACTCCGCGCGCGCGGCGGAGGAGGCGGCGGAAACGACGGCGCGTGGTTCGCGCGCGGCGTTTGAGGCAGGGATCCAAAGCCTTGCCGATCGTTTGCGCTCGGAACAACAGCTGATCGATGCGAGCCTCACCCGCATAACCGCCGAACAGCAGGCCGCGAGCGCCGCGATCGCGACCTATCGCGCGTTCGGCGGCGGTCCCGCTGTTGCACCTGAAGTGGTCCGCCGCTAGCCGACCAATCCCCGTCATTCGTCGCAGTAACCCGCG
Organism: Hyphomonadaceae bacterium; assembly: GCA_050184605.1. Classification (GTDB taxonomy): domain Bacteria; phylum Pseudomonadota; class Alphaproteobacteria; order Caulobacterales; family Aquidulcibacteraceae; genus Vitreimonas. The sequence continues at coordinate 538,733 of JBFXAE010000002.1, forward strand.
AAAACGCTGGACATGCGCGCGTGCGTGCGCTGCCTTGCCCGGCTAGGGTTCGAAGGAGCGGGGAATGAAGAGAGCGCTTGCGGGAGCGTTGATGTTCGTGGCGGCCTTGAGCGGCTGCGCCACATCGAGCACGCCGACGGCCAGCCGGGAGCAACCTGCAACGGTCGCGGAACTTCTCGAAGGCGTGGAGATTCCGTACGAGCAGTTCACGCTCGACAATGGACTCACGGTTCTCGTTCACGAAGATCGCAAAGCGCCGATCGTCGCCATCGCTGCCTGGTACAATGTGGGCTCCAAGGATGAGCCGCAGGGGCAAACCGGCTTCGCGCACTTGTTCGAGCACATCATGCTCTTCAACGGCACCGAGCATATTCCGAACCTGATCGAGCCGCTGCGCGAAATGGGCGCGACTAACTGGAACGGCACCACTTGGTTCGACCGCACCAACTATTTCCAGACTGTGCCGACACCGGCGCTGGATCGCGGCCTCTACATTGAGAGCGAGCGGATGGGCTACATCCTCGGCGCGCTCACGCAGGAGCGCCTCGATGCGCAGCGTGGCATCGTCCAGAACGAAAAGCGCCAGGGCGACAACCAGCCTTATGGCATGACGTTCTATCGCATCCTTGAGCGTCTCTTCCCCGAAGGTCACCCGTATCGCCACTCCACGATCGGCTCGATGGCTGATCTGGATAACGCGTCGCTCGAAGATGTGCGCCAATGGTTCCGTGACAATTACGGGCCGAACAACGCGGTGATTGTGCTGGCCGGCGACATCAATGCCGCTGAAGCGCGGCCGTTGATGGAGCGTTATTTCGGCCAGATCCCGCGCGGGCCGGACAACATTCCCGCCGCCGCCGATGTCCCGACGCTGAGTCAGCGCATCGATGACACCATGCACGATCGCGTCGCAAACACGCGACTTTATCGGACCTGGGTTGTGCCCGGCCTGGCGCATGAAGATAGGCTGGAGCTTGATGTCGCGGCGCAAGTGCTCGGCGGGTTAAATAGTTCGCGCCTCGATCGCATCCTGGTGCGCGACGAACAGAGCGCGGTTTCGGTCACGTCCAGCCTGTTGCCGTTCCAGCGCGTCAGCTTCTTTTTCGTCACCGTTGACGTGAAGCCCGGTGTCGATCCGGCTGCCGTATCCGCGCGTCTCGATGAAATCGTCGGCGATTATATCACGACTGGCCCGACGGCGGATGAGATCCAGCGCGTAGCGACGCAGCAAGTATTCGGCAGTGTGCTGGCGATCGAGCAGGTGGGCGGCTTTGGCGGCAAGACCGTCGCGCTTGCCAACAGCACGATCATGACAGGCGACCCCAGCTTTTATGAGCGCAATCTGCGTGCTTATGGCGATGTCACCCCCGCCGCAGTGCGCGAGGCGATGGGGCGCTGGCTGACGCGCCCAGTGTATGCGTTGCGTGTCGATCCTGGCGCGCGTGAGCCATACCAGGAGGCGAGCGCCACCAATCGCCCGCCGCCGGACAATCGCCCGCCAACGGTGACGCCGCGTGAGCCAATGCCGGACATCGGCACGATCGCTGATCTCGATTTTCCAGACGTGCAACGTGCGCGCCTGAACAATGGCATTGAAGTTGTTTACGCACGCCGCACCGCAGTGCCGATCACCTACGTCGCGTTCGATTTCGACGCCGGCGTTTCGGCTGACCCCCAAGGCGCGTTCGGCACGCAGCGCCTGATGCTCTCGACGATGACCTCCGGCGCAGGCGGGCGCGACGCCATGGAGATCGCCGAGCAACAAGAGCGCCTTGGCGCTTCGATTGGCGCCAACGGCACGCTTGATCGCTCGGCGCTGACGCTGACGACGCTGAGCGCCAATCTCGGCCTCTCGCTCGATCTGTTCGCTGACGTGATTCAGCGCCCGGACTTTGCGGAAAGCGAAGTAACGCGCGAGCGCAATCAGCAGCTCTCGGCGATCGCCACCGAAGGCACGCAGCCGAATGGCTTGGCGCAACGCACGTTCCCATCGCTCGTGTTCGGCGCCAATCATCCCTACGGCCGCGCCGCTTCAGGGCTGGGCAGCGAAGGCTCTGTCTCGCCGCTGACGCGCGACAACCTGATTGCGTTCCATCAAACCTGGATCCGTCCCGAAACGGCGCGTGTGTTTGTGGTTTCGGATCGTCCGCTGAACGAGATCACGCGCGCGCTCAATGCGCGCTTCGGCAATTGGCGGGGCGCCGCCGTGCCGGTCGGCCGCAAGAATTTCGATACGCCGATTCCCGAGGCCCGTTCGCGCATCGTGATCGTTGACCGGCCGCAATCGCCGCAATCGGTGATCTATGCCGGGTCGGTGTTGCCGATCCGCGGTTCGGATGACACGCTGACGCTCAACGCCGCCATCGAAGTGCTCAGCAACGGCTTCCTCTCGCGCACGAACACGGAAATCCGTGAGCGCCGTGGCTGGTCATACGGGCTGAGCGGTGCGCCAAGTCTGCGCGAAAATCAGGTGCCGTACATCATCAACGCGCCGGTTCAGGCGGATCGCACTGGCGACTCGATCCGCGAACTGATCTCGCAGATCAATGCGTTCAACTCGACAAATGGCGTCACCGAGGCCGAGCACACGCGCACGATCAACGGCAACATTCGCCAGCTGCCGGGTTCGTTTGAGACCGCCGGCGCCGTGCTCGGTGCGCTACGGTCGAACCAACTCTACCGCCGCCCGGACAATTATTGGGAAAGCGTCGCCTCGCGCTATCGTGCGATGAGTGCTGCTGAGATGGACGCCGCTGCGCGCGCGGTGATCGATCCGTCGCGGTTCGTGTGGGTGGTGGTTGGCGATGCGTCGGTTGTGCGTCCGCAGTTGGAAGGGCTCGGGCTGCCGATCGAGGTCGTGCCGGCGTCCTGAGCTACCAATCGATGCGGACGACGACCGTATCGGTGTAAACACCGGGTTGCGTCGCCGTTGTCGGCGAGACAACGCCGTGAAAGGCGCGGCTCACCGTCCAATGACCAAGCGCTAGCAGGCCGCCGGAGACGTTCACCGGCTGGCCGCCCGTCGTGCCGTTGCCCCAAACGGTGACGTATTGGTTGGTGGTATAGATGTTATAGTCGAGATATTGGCCGGACGCCGACCGCATCCGCCGCGCAGCGATTGTGCCGTACTGACCGGCCTCCATGCGCACCAGGATGCTCGGGAAAAGTTCGGCCAAGCCGGTGCAATCGACACTGACTTCGCCCTCCGCGGTTTGAGCGCCGCCGAGTGGATTGATTTGTTCGAAATCGAGCGTCGTTGCGCTCACGTTGCATGAACAGCCAAAGATGCCGCAGACAAGCGCATCCGCCGGCGTTGCGGCGAGGGCCATGTAGAATGCGATGCAAGCGAGCAGGAGACGCATCATGACTCTACTCCGCAGCGCAGAACGAGATGGCCCACCGAAAGCGCATTGTCATCCGCAGCGGCGAGACAATCACCGAGCGCGAGCACATCTCCGCTTTGTGCGCCCTGAATGACGATGCGGCCGTTGCTGCCGATCGGGAAGCGGCGTTGATCGCGCGCGCGTGTCAGCACCGCGCCACGTGGCGGCGCGCCGCCATCAGCGAAGATGATCCGCGTCTCGGAGATACGTTCCTCGGCGTCGGTGAAGCGAACGAGCGCGCCCGCGCCCTGCGCCACACTGACGTGTTGTAAGGGCACGGCGGGCGCGCGATCCAGCGGGAGATCGTCGGCGTTGATACTGATTGTGTTGACGCGGTAGGGCTGCAGGTTGGTCACGAGGCGCCGGCCATCGGCGCCGGTTTCGCCTGCGTCGAGCCGATTGCGCGCTACGGAAACATTCGGCGCGCCGCTATCGACGAGCACGAAGCCGCCATCGATGCGCCGGCCTGCGAACGCAACGTTCTGAACCCAGCCGACGCTTCCCGCATGGCGTACACGAACACCGCCGACGCCATTGGCAACGCCTGCCTCCGCGATCGTATCACCGAGCGCGCTGCGCGCCAGCGCCGCCACCTCGGCGCGCTCCGTGGCGCCGACAGCGGCGCGGGCCCGCCATCCGAAGCGATCGTGCTCGGCGGCGCGGTGCGCGCTCATCCTGTAGCTCGTGCCACGACGATCGTGCTCGGCGCTGGCGTAAGCGGAGACATCGCCAGACAGCGAGAAACTGAAGCTCACGCCGGCTGCGATTTCGCTTTGATCGCGATCCGTATGGATAAGGCGGAACGAGATCGCGCCGTCGGCAAAGTCTGGCGCATAAGACAAGGTCAATGTACGCGTGCGCGGCTCGTCGTCGAACTCGATCTGTGCGGCGGTGAGCGTCATTGCGCCGAGATCGCCCAGATCCAAAGTAAGATTGCCGGCTGCGGATTGACGGAAGCTGTCGGCGCCGCGCTGACCCAATGCGGTGAAATCGCCGTCACGCCGTTCGGCCTGAACGCCGAACGAGACTAGGCGGCCGTCGTGATACCATGCCGCCGATGTGAAGCTGCCATCGTGGTTCACGGCGTGTGAGATATGAGCTTGGCCGAAGTGTGTGCTCGCGCCGCTGAGGCCGCCTTGAAAGGTGCTGACGTTGCCGCCGGCTTCGACGGCGCCCTCGAGTGTTAGTGAATCGGTGAGTCCATGCCGAAAGCGCACGGCTGCAAGGGCGTCGCCGTATCGGCCGCTCTCAAGACCATAAGCATGACGCCGGACGCCAAGCACGGCGGACCAATCGCTCAAACCACGTCGAAGCATGGACGTGCTCACAAAGAAGGGGCGGGTGATCGTGCGCTGCCGGCCGAGAACATCGGTGACGACGAGCTCTGCCTCGCCCGCGCCCGATACAACCGGCGCGTGATCGATGACGAATGGGCCTGCCTCCACGTTTGAGCGCGCGCGCAGCACACCATCGACATAGAGTTCGACCGTCGAGGCGGATTCGGCTTCGCCGGTGAGCGCGGGCGTGGGGTAGGTGATGAGCGAGGGCGTGAGGCCGAAATAGCGGCCGACCTGAAGGCCGCCGAAACGTACGGGCGCGCCAGTGGCGCCGATGAGCACAGAATCGCCAAATCGTGCGCGAATGCCGTGCTGGGGACGATCGATCGTCCAACTCGTCTCAAGCCGCGTAAGGCGTGCGTTGTCGCCGGACTGGCCGAGCCACGAGCTGGCGATCAGACCCCAGCGCCCGAACAATGCGCCTTCAACAATGCCCGAAGCGTGCGCGCCGCCGTCTTCAATCCATTGCAGCTCGGCCTCGTAGTTCAGATATCCACCTGACGAAGAGTTCGACGTGACTTGAGCTGGCGCTTCGCGAGACGCCAAGTTCAGATGTTGACGCTGGAAGCACCCCATTGTGCAGGTGATGATGATGGCGCCCTCGCCCGGCGCCTCTTCGTAGCTCAGGCCCTCAATGCTTGAGAGCGGCACAAGGTCGTCCGAGTCTGGCGCCGCTATGCCCATCTGCGCTAGCGCGCTTCCAGGGGCGGCCACGCCATCGCTGGTGCGTGCGGCAAAGACATCGAGTGATATTGCTCTTGTGGGCAGACGAAGCTGAACCACGAAAACGTCTGAGTCCTGCGCGTAAGCCGACCCCGCGGCGAGGGCGGCGCTAGCGCACAGAAGCGTGCTGAGCCGACTGGCCAACATTGATCGTGCGTTCGCTTTGTTGGCCGCCCGCATGCGCCTCGATCAGCCGGATGGCGCGCGGCGGCGCGGGAAGTGCGATGGCTGCGGATGAGCCTGCGAGCAGGTAACGCGGCGCTTCCAGGCGTTGGTCGTCGTTCAGGAGCGCGATCTGGGCAAAGCTCGAGCCAGTGTTTGTAAGGATGAGGTGTTGGCCTTCGGCGTGTGTCGTCAAATTGGGGCGCGCACCGCTTGGCGTGACGAACACAGGAAGCGACATCTCCAGCGCAAAGCCGAGCGCTACGCCATCGCTGCGCGGGGCGGGCAATTCGCGGAGCAGAATGCGATAGGCGGCTTCGCTGTTGCTACTGGGCCCGCGGACGCCCAGGCGGAGCGTCTGCTCGCTGTTCGGCGCTATCTCAAACACGCCTGGCGCGACGATCAGCGCATTGGTTGGCGTGAGGCGATCTTCGCCACCCACTTGTGTCCAAACGAACGCTTCAACTTCGAAGGAGACGGATGTCGCACGCCCATTATGCAGGCGCAGCGAGCCGATGGCGCGCTCCGGACTGAGACTCACCAGCACCGGCGCGACGCGGATGCCGCCCGTTTGCGCGCTCGCCACGCCTTGGGCCATGAAGAACACCGTGGCCACGAGGAGCGCGCGAACGATCACCATGACACCGTCACGATGATGGTGTCAGTGTAAGCGCCCGCGGGCGCCGACTGTTGCATCGGAACGCGGCCGTAGACGTCGATTATGTCTGGCGTGCCGTCGCCAGTGCCCGAGAGGCGATCGGCGCCGGTATCGCCCCAAAGCACTGAGCGTTGATCGTCTTGGTAGAGGACGTAGTTCAGCGTGGCGGTGTCGCCTGACTTGGTCATGCGCCGCTGCGCCATGGTGGCGCCAGCGCCGTCGCCAAGACTTAAAGCCACATAATAGGGGGTGCCATTGGTACAGGTCACGCTAAGCGATGTGTCAGCGTCCAGGTGCGCGGCGCTCACCGGGTCGTAATTGCCGAACGCAAGATCAGATGCGCTGACTTCGCACGAGGCCAACACCGTGGCGGTGACTTCGAAACTATCGGTGTCAGTTCCGGCATAAGCCGCGCACGGCGCCAGCGCCGCCACGAACGCCAACCCGAGAAAAGAACGCAACATCACCGCACCCAAATTGCCGCCGAGCTTTGCTGCCGACAACGCGCGAACGGCGCGCGCCGCGGCGGGTTTTGTCTTTGCACTCGACATCACGCCACCAATGCAGCGCGGCGCGCGCCGTTCGGCATCACCACACCCAGTCGCCGCTGAGCGTTTTGCCGCCGGTGTCTCTAAAGACCGCCTAAATTGTGCGGCGCGCCGAAGCGCTAGAGCGCGAGGCGGATAGCGGCCTATGCCGAAGGGCATAAGCATGCGAACGGCGCACGCCGCGGCGGGTTTTGTCTTTGCACTCGACATCACGCCACCAATGCAGCGCCGCCGCAGCGCACGCCGTTCACGCGGACGTCGGCTTCTCCGAGGCGCACACCCAAGAGATCCGACAACCCATTGAGAAGACTATCCAGCGGCGCGGCGGCTGCCGTCAGTACGCCCTGCACAGCTGAGGTCAACGCGCCTGTGCTGAGGCCGAGGCCGGCGGCGCGCACCGTGAGCTTGGATTGACCCAGCAGTGTCGAGACCGTGGCGCGGACAGCGTCTCGCGTTTGCACCGACTTAACCGTGCCGCGCTCGATGTCGCGATCGTTGAAGCGGACGTTGCTCCATTGCTGCCCGCCAACATCAATGCGCGCCTCCCCCTCGACGCGCGCAAGGCCCAGGCGCACGAGCTGCGCGGGCGAGGGGCGGAGCTCGGTGCGGAAATTGTTGAGCCGGGCGTGATCGATCTCGCCTAGCATGAGAGATCCAATGCCGGGCGATACACCGAGTGTGACGGCGCGATTGTTTCTGCCGCCCCAGCCGCAATTGATTTCCTCCAACCGCGCTTGGCCGGACGCGAGTTCCAACAAAATCGGAATGCGCACATTGGCGAGCGTGCCGGCGCCGGCGTTGGCTTCAATATAAAGCCGTGTTTGCGCGCTGCGGATAACGACAGACTCGTCATTGGTTACCGTGAGCCACGGCGAGTTGTTTGGCCGCTCGCCGATCGCAAGCCACACAGTGGTGGACGCGAGGCCAGGCACGCCGGCGCCGAGATCAAGCTGAACCTGGCGCTGACCGTTCGCGACTTGAAGAATGGCCGTTGCTAAATCCATGGCGCCCACGCGGATTGCGGTGTCGGCGCTGCGCGTAGCGTGATCCTGTGCGCCATAGGGGCCGAGATCGAGGACGTTGCTGAGGCCGCGCAGCGGGCGATTGCGCTCGGACGCGCGCGCCATGGCGCGCAGAGCGCGTTCGGCGCGCTCATCTGTCTCGGCAACCACGTCCGCCAGCGCCTCGAGAGCCGCGGGCGCATCGGCGTTGGCGTCGAGCGTCTCGTCGTAGCTTGCCGCCTCAAGATCGAGGCGCGTTCGCAGCGCATCGACATAGTCCAGCACGTCGACGTTGGCGCGAAGCAGCGCGTTGTGGTCCATAACCGAGAGGCTGACGCTGCTGCCGGTTAGCCCACTCAACACTTGGTTGGCGACGCCGCCTTGGAGGGAAAGCAGACGCGTGCCGATCTGAAAGCTCGCGAGCTGGGTCTCCGCGGCAGTGGCTTCGCGGCGGATGTTCATGCGGCCCGACGGCACGAACAGCCTGCCAAAGAACAGCGGCGCCGAAGTCGTAAGCTCCACGCGCACCGCGTTGGCGCGGGCCGGATCAGGACGGAAGCGCTCAGCCGGCCGAACGGAACGATCCGGCGCATACGTTCCGCGCACGACACTGATTTGGGTGTCGCGCGGCCACCGGTTGGCGGCGACGGTGGCGGCGGCGAGCGCTTCCGCTTGCGCCGGGTCCTGCATCGCCGCGAGCGCGGCGAGATCGGCGCTGCCCTGCAGGCGCCGGGATTCGAGATAAACACTGCCGACATCCACAGCGAGGCCAACGAAGCCGATAAGCACGACACCGCTCACCGCCGTAAGTACGGATACGCCACCGTCGCGAGCGCGGAAAAAGCGAAGCGGTTGCATCAAAAGCCACCCATCAGGATGGTTGCATTACGGGAGATGGTGGATGGCGGCGCCGGGATGAGCGTCTGAAAGGCCCAGTAAACGTCCTCGCTCGCATCATAAGTGACCGCGAGCGAAATGGTTGCGCCCTCGCGTCTGAGTTCTAGCCGCGAGAGCTCGCCGCGCATGAAGCTCTGGTTGGCGATGCCCGCCAGCATGGTCTCACGGGCGAGCGTCAGGCGCTCCTCATCATCGAGGCCAGCGATCGAAGCGCGGGCCGCGTCGTTCGCAAGTTGTTGAATCGTATGCGCCGTCAAGAAATAGCCGCCGTATGTGAAGATGCCGGTCATCAGCAGAAACAGCACGGGGCCGACAATCGCGAACTCGACAGCCGCGCCGCCACTGCGATCGCTGAAGCGCCGCGACGCCGGCGCATAGAAGGCGGGTAGGCGAAACGCCCTGAACCCACGCGACAACTTTAGCGCGAATCCCACCGTCATAGCTCCTGCTCAGACGATGGGCATAATGGCCTAGAGCCGTTGGCATATGACGCAGGCGAATTCTTCGAACTTTACGCAAAACCCGAATAAAGAAGGCATATCCTTTGAGGATTATTTTGCGTCAGAGAGAAGTGATCTATGGATGGAACTTCGCTGAATAGTTGTAGAACGCGTCTGTGATGTCAGATTAGTTCGAGTAAATTGAGTCGGAGCATCACATGCCCAGCCGCATTAGTGTCTCTTCCGCAGATTTCATTCGAAACATTGGCTACTGGCAGAACGAAGCGCTGCGACAGCCGATTTCCATCACACACCATGGCCGCGAGCGCCTGGTGCTCGCCGCGCCCGACGCATTGCAGACGACGACGGGATCTGATGACGGCGGAAAGGCGTTCGCGAAGCTCGCGCCGATGTGGCCGCGGTGCAGGAAAACTTGGGCGACGGCTTTCTGAGCATCGATGCACAACTTTGCATTCGCCACAGCAACGTCGTCGCAGAGGCTCTCATCGGCGCCTCACGCGAAGACCTGGAGGGCGCTTCGATCGTGAGCGTGCTGCCGCAACCACTCGCCTCCATTCTTAGCGATCGAGTTCAACGTGTTATTCGCACGCGTCAGTCCGAGCGCTTTGAAGTCGGCGCGCCTGATGGGCGTCATCTTGCGGTCACGGTGTTTCCCGTGTCGGTTGGCGCTGCGGCGCTGATACGCAATGTCACCGAAAGCCACGTACTTCGGCGCTCGATGGAAGAGGGCGAGGCCCTGCAGCAAGCCGTTCGTATTCACACCCGCGCTTCGGCGATCAAGCTCGATGCGCGCGCTCGTGTCGAAACTGTTGACGACGCGTTTACCTCTTGGTCAGGCTTCACCAGCGCGGATGTAGGCGGGCATCGCCTCCTCGATCTGGTTACGGCCGCGCAGCGGCGCGAGTGCGCCGAAACAATTGAATGTGTCCTTCGCGAGGGCCAGCCGCGCGTCATGGAGCTGACGCTGCTGGGCAAGCGGGGCGACGAAGTCGAAGGCACGCTGGCGCTATCGCCAATTCTGACAGATTTTGCAGCACACGGCGCATTCGCGTTGTTCGTGCCGGCCTCTGCCGCGGGGGACAGTCAGGCAGCCGTACGCATGGCGATGTGATTAAGCTAGCGCATCCTGGGCGCGGCCCTGTAAACTCGCCCTTGAGGGATGCATGGCGCGCACACAAGCAGCCGACTACGATGAACGAAAGTTAGCGATCGTCGAGGCAGCGGCGTCGCTGTTTGCGTCGCGCGGCTTCAACGGCGCCTCGGTTGCGGATATCGCAGAGCGCTGCAAGACCTCGAAGAGCCTGATCTACCATTACTACGAGTCCAAAGAGGATATCCTCTACGACGTCATGATCAGCCACGTCCGCGCGCTGGAGGCAGCGGCGAACGACGCGATGGCCGGTAACGATGGCCCGGAGCAGAAGCTTCGCGACCTGACGCAGCTCTTCATGGCTCTCTATGTCGGGGCCGCCGATCGTCACAAGGTGCTGCTGAATGATCTCGATTATGTGCCGAAGGCGCGCCGCCGGGAGATCGTTGACGTGCAGCGCGGCCTGATCGAGAGCGTGCGCAAATTGCTTCTAGAGATCGAGCCGGGCTTGGCCAAGCGGGAGGGCGCCAGCCTCGCCGCGGCGATGCTGTTTTTCGGTACGATCAACTGGACCCACACCTGGTTCAATCCTAAGGGCGCGGTGAATCCCGAGGCGCTTGCGGATATGGCCGTGGACTTGACGCTCGGCGGTATTACGCGCGCCGCGGGCGGCTAGACGTCGTAAGTCAGCGCCACGCCCTCTGTGAGGGGCGTGGCCTGGCACGTCAGCACATACCCTTCGGCGATCTCCTGTTCGGAGAGGCCGTAATTCACCTTCATGCTGACTTCGCCGGCCGTGACCTTGGCGCGGCACGTCGCGCAGACGCCGCCTTTGCAAGCGAACGGCGCGGGCAGGCCGGCGGCGCGGACGTTGTCGAGAATGGAGTGCTTCTCCGGATCGAACGCGACCTGCATGCGGCGGCCGTTGAGCGTCACGCTCATCTTGAGGCCTGCCGCCTTCTCCTCCAGCGCACGCGCGGCAGCAGCTTGTGCTGCCGAAAGCGGGCCAGTCGTGAAGCGCTCGATCAGAATACGAGGCTTCTCGACGTTCTTGGCGAGCAGCGCTTCCTCGACCGCATCCATCATCGGGCCAGGGCCGCAGATGAAGAAGGCATCAACGTCGCGGGGCTTCACCAGCGCGGTGAGAACCTCCTGCACCTTCGCGGTGTCGAGGCGGCCGTTGAAGAGCTCGATTTCCTCTTCCTCCTCTTCGAGGAAATGAAAAACGGAGAGGCGATCGATGTAGCGATCCTTCAGTCCGGCGATCTCTTCCAAGAACATCACGCCGAAAGAATTGCGGTTGCCGTAGAAGAGCGTGAAGCGCGAGTTCGGCTCTGTCGCAAGCGCTGTCTTCATCAGCGAGAGGATCGGCGTGATGCCCGAGCCCCCGGCGAACGCCACATACTCGCGCCGTGCGTCCGGATCGAAGTTCCAGCAGAAAGAGCCGTGCGGCGGCATCACTTCGAGTTCGTCGCCGGCCTTCAGCTCGTCATTCACCCAGCCTGAAAACACGCCGCCGGCGATTTTCTTGACGCCGATTTTCAGCACGCCTTCGCTAGGCGATACGCAAACGGAGTAGTTGCGCCGCACTTCCTCGCCATCAAACTCACGGCGGAAGGTGAGGTGCTGACCGGCCCTGAAAGCGAAGGTTTCCCGCAGCGTTTCCGGCAACTCGAACCGCACCGACACAGCGTCGGGCGTTTCGCGCTTTACTTCAGCCACGCGCAATCTGTGAAAGTCTGTGCTCGCCATCAGTGACACTTAAACCGGTCAAACGGCTCCGCGCACGTCTTGCAGCGCCAAAGCGCCTTGCACGGCGTCGAGCCGAAGCGCGAAAGCTCTTCGGTGTTGGACGAGCCGCAGCGCGGGCATTCGGCTGCGGTTTGGTTCTTGAGCGCTGCGGCGGAGGCGCCTTTGGGCGGCGGGGCGATGCCGTACGCGCGCAGTTTTTCGCGGCCTTCATCGCTGATCCAATCCGTGGACCAGGGCGGCGACAGCGCCGTTTCGATTGCCACATCGGCGAAGCCGTTGGCGTCGAGCGCGGCGCGGATCGATTGTTCGATGGCGATCGTTGCAGGGCAGCCGGTGTAAGTCGGTGTGATCGTCACCGTGTCAGAGCGGATTTCGCGCACGATACCGAGATCGAGCACGGAGACGGCGGGAATCTCCGGGTCGGGAACGTTCGCCAAGATCGCGCGAATGCAATCGGTGTCGGTAATTGCGGCCACGCCGTTCACCATGTCGCGCCGGGATAGGCGCGCTGCAGGAATTGCATGTCGCTCAGCAGATGGCCGAGATGTTCGGAGTGATGGCCGATGCGGCCGCCGGTGGTGGCGCGGCGCCGGGCAGGCCGGACGAGCGTCGCTTCCGCGAGCGTTGCGTCGATGCGTGCGTCCCAGGCTGGACGCAGCCCAGCTTTATCGACGCCTACTCCCCCTTCTAGCGCAGCCGCATCAACATCATCCATCGCGAATAACTCGTCTGCGAAGCGCCACATCCAGTCGAGGCCGGCGACCATGCGCGCTTTGCTTTCGTCGGTGCCGTCGCCCAGTCGGATCACCCAATCGCTCGCCAGCGTGGCGTGATAAGAGGTTTCCTTCACCGCCTTGGCCGCGATCGCTGCGATTGTTGCGTTCTTCGAGGCCGTCAGCGCCGTAAACAGCAATTCCTGATAATGCGAAAACAGAAGCTGCCGGGCGATCGTCTGCGCGAAATCGCCGTTCGGCTGCTCGACCAGCAGGCAATTGGTGAAATCCATCACGTCGCGGCGGAAGGCGAGCGCATCGCCATCGCGGCCTTTGCCTTCGAGTTCGCCGGCGAGATTGAGGAAATGCGTGGCCTGGCCGATCTGATCGAGTGCAACGTTCGCAAGCGAGAGATCAACTTCCAGGGCGGGCGCATGTCCGCACCATTCGCTTAGGCGTTGACCGAGGATGAGCGAGTCGTCGCCCAAGCGCAGTGCATATGTCGCGACCGCGTCCATTAGATGTGCGTGATGCCGTCTGGAATTTTGTAGAAAGTGGGGTGGCGATAGACCTTATCTTCCGCCGGCTCGAACAGCGGCCCCGCATCGCCCGGATCGGAGGCCACGATTTGCGCGGAAGGGAGCACCCATAGGCTCACGCCTTCCATGCGCCGCGTGTAGGTGTCGCGTGCGTGCTCAAGCGCCATCTTGGCGTCGACCGCATGCACGCTGCCGACGTGGCGGTGTGAAAGCCCGCCCTTGCCGCGCACGAACACTTCCCACAGCGGCCATTCCTTGCTCGGATCGCTCATGGCGTTACTCCGCCGCCAGCTTTGCTGCGGCGCGCTTTTCGGCATGCACGCGCGCCGCTTCGCGCACCCAGGCGCCTTCGTCCCAAGCCTTCTGGCGCGCCTGCAGGCGCTCCTTCGCGACCGGGCCTTCGCCGCGCACGACAGCCGCGAACTCTTCCCAGTCTACCTCGCCGAAATCGTAGGCGCCGCGCGCTTCGTTCCACTTCAGCGCCGGGTCCGGCACCTTCAGCCCGATCGCTTCCGCTTGCGGCACAGTGATATCGACGAATTTCTGCCGTAGCTCGTCATTGGTATCGCGCTTGATCCGCCAGCGCATGCTCTGCGCGGTGTTGGGTGACTTATCGTCCGGCGGGCCGAACATCATCAGCGACGGCCACCACCAGCGGTTCAGCGCGTCTTGCGCCATCCGCTTCTGTTCCGGCGTGCCGCCGGCGAGATGCATCATGATCTCGTAGCCCTGACGCTGGTGGAAGCTTTCTTCCTTGCAAATGCGCACCATCGCCCGCGCATAGGGGCCGTACGACGTGCGCTGCAACGGCACTTGGTTCATGATCGCGGCGCCATCGACCAACCAGCCGATGGCGCCGATGTCGGCCCAGGTGAGGGTCGGGTAGTTGAAGATGGTGGAATACTTGGCTTTGCCGCTGAGCAGTGCTTCCGTCATCTCATCGCGCGAAGTACCGAGCGTTTCAGCCGCGGCATAAAGATATAGACCGTGCCCGCCTTCATCCTGCACCTTCGCCAGCAGGATCGCCTTGCGCCGCAGGTTCGGCGCGCGCGTGATCCAATTGCCCTCCGGCAGCATGCCGACGATCTCGCTATGCGCGTGTTGCGACATCTGCCGCACCAGCGTCTTGCGATATGCCTCCGGCATCCAATCCTTCGGCTCGATGAACTCGTCATTGGCGACGCGGGCTTCGAACGCGGCGATCAGCGCAGGATCTTCGGTGACGGCTTCGGCCTTCTTCTTGCCGGACATATCGGTCGTGTACACGGGCGCACCTCTGGAACGTGTCTACCATAGCATTAGCTGACCGATCGGTCAATCAATTACGGCCCCGCCAATTGTCCGCGAAAGCCCAGTGAATTCAGCGATGATGCGGTTGTCTGCGGTGTGGACGCTGACTTGGTAGACGCCGCTCCGGCCCGAACGCGAAACCTCGCGCGCCTCCGCGATCAAAACGTCGCCCGGCTGCGCCGGCGCGAGGAACGAGATGCTGGCGTTCTGCGCCACAGTGTTTTCGTTGCGCGAGTTGCAGGCGTAGGCGAATGCAGTGTCGGCGAGCGCGAAGATCATGCCGCCGTGGCCGATGCGATGGCCGTTCAGCATGTCATCGCGCAGCTTCATGCGGATGCGTGCGTAGCCTTCGCGCGCGTCATCGATTGCAATGCCCCATGCCGGCCCCGTGCCTTCGCGTTGAAGCAGGGTATCAGCGATGCGCCGCGCGAGATTGTCCGCTTGGTTCATGCGTCTCTCGTGAATTGACCGACCAGGCGTTCTATCATACGCCACGCCAACGCGCGAGGAGGCGAGAGATGGACTTTGAGACCATTCAGCTGGAGATCGCAAACGGCGCTGCGCGCCTGACGCTCAATCGTCCCGATCGCTTGAATAGCTTCACGGTGCAGATGCACGACGAAGTTTCGCGCGGGCTCGAAGCAGTAGCGAAGAGTGATGCGCGCGTACTCGTGCTTACAGGCGCCGGCCGCGGCTTCTGCGCGGGCCAAGATCTGTCCGATCGCGCCGTAGCGCCAGGCGGCGATGACGTCGATCTCGGTGAGTCACTCGAGAAGCGTTACAATCCCCTGATCCGCCGCCTGACTTCGCTCGAAATGCCAGTGATCTGCGCCGTGAACGGTGTCGCCGCCGGCGCGGGCGCCAACATTGCGCTGGCGTGCGATATTGTGATCGCCGCCAAGAGCGCCAAGTTCATCCAGAGCTTCGCCAATATCGGCCTCGTTCCCGATAGCGGCGGCACCTGGACCTTGCCGCGCCTCGCTGGCCAGGCCCGCGCCATGGGCCTGGCGCTGACCGGCGAGCCTCTCACCGCAGAGCGCGCCGAAGCCTGGGGCATGATCTGGAAATGCGTCGATGACGATAAGCTGCGCGAAGAAGCAGACGCGCTCGCCGCCAGATTCGCTTCGGCGCCGACAAAGGGTTTGGCGACGACTAAGAAGCTCATCCGCGAAAGCGCCACGCGCACGCTGAGCGATCAACTCGATGTCGAGCGCGACGCGCAACGCGCCCTCGGCCGCACGAGCGACTACAAAGAAGGCGTCGCTGCGTTCATGGAAAAGCGTCAGCCGAAATTTTCGGGAAGCTAGCAAGTTGGAGCGCGCGGCTCCGCCGCGCATGCGTCGCGGAGCGACGCGCTCCTTATGACGAACGCCGGAGCAAACGATGAAGCCAGTTATCTTGCAGAACTACGCCGAAGGCAAATGGGTCGCCGGCGTCGGCGGGCTCGTCGAGTTGCGTTCCGCCATCGATGGCGAAGTCGTTGCGCTGACTTCATCACAGGGGCTCGATTTCGCGGCGATGCTGAAGCATGCGCGCGAAGTGGGCGGGCCGGCGCTCCGCGCGCTCACTTTCCATCAGCGCGCGCTGATGCTCAAAGCGCTCGCCGAAGCCCTGACGGCCAAGAAGGACGCGCTCTACGAACTCAGCTACAATACTGGCGCCACGAAGGCCGATAGCTGGATCGATATCGATGGCGGCATTGGCACGTTCGCGGTCTATCAAGGCAAGGGCCGCCGCGAGTTGCCGAACGAGCGCATTCTGATCGACGGCAACGTCGAGGCGCTTTCGCGCAATGGCACTTTCCAGGGCTTGCACGTGTTCACATCGCTGCAGGGCGTCGCCGTTCACATCAACGCGTTCAACTTCCCCGTCTGGGGCATGCTCGAGAAGCTCGCGCCAACCTTCCTCGCCGGCGTGCCTGCGATCGTAAAGCCCGCGAGCGCGACGGCGTATCTCACCGAGGCCGCCGTGCGCGTGATGTTGGAGGCCAATGTGCTTCCGAATGGCGCGCTGCAGCTGATTGTCGGCTCAACCGGGGATCTGTTCGAGCATCTGACGACGCAGGATGTCGTGTCATTCACGGGCTCGGCGGCGACCGCCAACAAGCTCAAGAGCCACCCCCTTATCGTCCGCGAAAGCGTGCGTTTCGTGGCGGAGCAAGATTCGCTCAACGCCTCCGTGCTTGGCCCCGACGCGCGGGCGGATTCGCCTGAGTTCGATCTCTTCGTCAAAGAGGTCGCGAAAGAAATGACGGTGAAGGCTGGGCAGAAATGCACCGCCATTCGCCGCGCGATGGTCCCGGCGGCATTGCTTGACGCGGCGCAAGCCGCAATCGCGGCGCGTCTTGAGAAGACAACGATCGGCGATCCGCGCGATGAGGCGACGCGCATGGGCGCGCTCGTCAGCGCCAGTCAGCGCAATGACGTGCGCGAGAAGATTGCCGAAATCAGTGGTGACGCGAAGATCGTCTATGGCGACCCCGGCGCTTCGCTGGTCAACGAGAAGGGCGCGTTCATGTCGCCCGTGCTGCTCCGTTGCGAAAACCCATGGCAAGCGCAGGCTGTCCACGATGTCGAGGCGTTCGGTCCGGTGTCGACGCTTATGCCCTACAAGGACGCCGCTGACGCCATCGCGCTCGCTAATCGCGGCAAAGGTTCGCTCGTCATGAGCGCGTTCACCTACGACACTGACTTCGCGCGCGAGCTTGTGTTGGGCGCCGGCGCGTTTCACGGCCGCATCGCGTTCATCGATCGCGATAGCGCCAAGGAAAGCACCGGCCACGGCTCGCCGATGCCGCACATGATTCACGGTGGCCCCGGCCGCGCCGGTGGGGGCGAGGAGATGGGCGGCATTCGCGGCGTCACGCACTACATGCAACGCACCGCGCTACAGGGGCATCCGCGCGTGCTTAGCGCGATCGTGAAGCGCTATATCGCTGGCATGCCGACGGAGAACGCCGAGCAGCATCCGTTCCGCCGCAAATTCCACGATCTGCCGATCGGCTATCAGCTCAAAACCAAGTCGCGCGAAATCACGCTCGATGACATCGAACACTTCGCGCACTTCACCGGTGATACCTTCTACGCGCACATGGACGAGGAAGCCGCGAAAGCGAACCCGCTCTTCGGCGGCCGCGTCGCGCACGGCTATCTCATTCTCGCTTTCGCCGCAGGTCTGTTCGTCGATCCCGACCCGGGTCCCGTGCTTGCCAACTACGGCCTCGACAATCTGCGCTTCGTGAAGCCGGTGAAGCCCGGCGACGCGGTGCAGGTGGCGCTTACCGTGAAGGACAAGACGCTGCGCAAGCCCGATCAAGGCGAAGTGCGGTGGGACGTCGTCGTCACCAACCGTGATGGCGAAACCGTCGCGGCTTACGATCTCTTGACGATGAACGCGGCCTAGGCGACGGCCTTTAGAGCCTCCACGAAGCGCGGAATATCCGCTTCGCGAAGGCCGGCGACGTTGATGCGTGCGGCATCCGTCATGTAGATCCCGTGCACTTCACGCAACGTGGTCACCTGCGCGTCGTTGAGCGGCAGCGTCGAGAACATGCCCTTCTGATCGGCGATCAGGTGCATCGGGATTGAGTTGACGCGCGCCGCAGCCAGTTGCGCGCGTGTCCGTTTGATGTGGCCGCGAATCTCATCGAGCTCCTGTCGCCAGGACGCGCGCAACGCCTCATCGCTCAGCACTTCGCGTACGATCGCTGCGCCGTGATCCGGTGGCATCGAATAATTCGCGCGCGCGATTGCGGCGAGATTGCTCATCACCGCCGGGCGTGATCTCTCGGCGGTCTTCACGAACAGCGCGCCGACTCGCTCGCGATAGATCCCAAACGACTTCGCTTCGGAGACCGCGATCACAGCCTCGGGCACTTGCGCCAGAAGCGCTTGTGCGCCGGTCACATCTTCATCAATGCCGTCCCCGAAGCCTTGGTAGGCAAGATCAATGAATGGAATGATCCCGCGCGTGTTGATCGCTTCAGCGAGTTGTTTCCATTGCTCCATTGAAAAGTCGGCGCCGAGCGGGTTGTGGCAACATGCTTGTAGGATCACGGCGTCGCCGCGCTCGGCCCGTGCAAAGCCGGCGATCAGACCATCCATATCGATGCGCTGCTCAGCGACGCTGAAGAACGGAACGTCGAGCGGCTCAAGCCGCGCCGCGCGTACGATGGAGGGATGGTTCGGCCAGCACGGCGCCGGCAGCAGCACGCGCTTGGCGCCGCTTTCGCGCAGCAAGTCGCAGCCGAGTCGCAACGCACCGGTGCCGCCGACAGCTTGAATCGAAACGAACGCGCGCGACATTTCGCCAAACGCCAATTGGCCGACGAGTTTCAGGAAGTCGACGTCGCCTTGTTGGCCGACATACGTCTTCGTCTTCTGCGTTGCGAGCAGCAGCGCTTCGGCGTCCTTAACGGCCTTCATCACCGGCGTGTTGCCGCTGGCATCTTTGTAAACGCCGACGCCGAGATCGATCTTGTCCGTCCGCGGATCCTCGCGGAACATTTTTATGATCTTCAGAAGCGGGTCCGGCGCCTTCAGCGCAAGCGTTTCGATCATTGCGTCCTCAGTCTTCCAGGGGCCAGGTTTCGAGCACTTCGACGAAACGCGTGAGCCAGGCATTGGTTTGGTGTCCATCGAGCACGCGGTGATCGATCGTAAGCGAGACATACGCCATCGGTTTAATCACCATCGCGTCGGCGCCGCCGACCTCGCGCACGACAACGCGTTTCTCGAGCTTGCCGACGCCCAGGATCGCGGATTGCGGCTGGTTGATAATGATCGGCGTGGCGACAAGTGAACCTGAGACACCGTGATTTGAGATCGTGAAGGTGCCGCCCTGGACGTCTGCGGGCTTGAGCTGATTCTTACGCGCGCGTTCAGTGAGATCGCCGAGCTGGGCGGCCGTTTGCTTCAGCGTCAGCGCCTGCGCACGATGGATAACCGGGACGATCAGCCCTTTGTCACCCAACGCCACACCCATGCCGATATGTACGTCTTCGAACACTTCGAGGAAATCGTCATGCCAGCGGGCGTTGACGTTCGGCGAAACCTTCATCGCCTCCGCCGCGGCGCGGACGATGTAGGCGGAGAAGGTGAGCGGCGCGCCGGCCTTCGCGTAAGCGTCCTTATGCTTATTGCGGTGCGCGATGATGGCGGAGAAATCCGCCTCGAACACGGCGGTGACGTGCGGTGCGATCGCCACCGAGCGCGACATGTGCTCGGCAATCGCACGGCGCATGACGTCATGCGGGATGCGCCCGCCTTTGAGAGGCGCCGAGGGGGCATTGCTCTTCGCGTCAGGCTTAGGCTTGCCGCGTGCAATCACGCTCTCAACGTCCTGATGCGTGATGCGCCCGTCTCGGCCGGTGCCGCTGACGTCAGATGGTGAAAGGCCATGCTCGGCGAGGAGGCGCTTCACCAGTGGCGAAAGCCGTGTTTCGGCGCCGTTGGTTGAGGTGGGAGAGGTGGCGGCGGCCTGAGCCTTCGTCGGCGCCGAAGCTTTTGGCGCCGCGGTCGAGGTAATGGCGCCGATCGCGAGAACGCCCAAGGTCGCGCCGGGCGCGGCCTCATCGCCCTCATTGAGTGCAATGGAAGTCAGCACGCCGTCCGCAGGTGAAGGCACCTCCACGGCGACCTTATCCGTCTCAAGCTCAACTATCGGCTCGTCGCGCTTCACCGGCTCACCGATCTTCTTCAACCACGCGCGCACGACCGACTTCGAGCCTTCCTGCTCCATCGGCATGACGATGTTTGCGGTGTCCGCCATCAGAACTTCACCAGCTCTTGCATCTTCGCCGCGATGCGTTCGACCGACGGAAGCGCCCACTCCATCAAGTCAGGGTGGTGCGGAGACGGAATGTCCGGCATCGTCATGCGCGCCACTGGAGCGTCGAGATCGAGAAAGGCTTGATCGGCGACGACCGCCGCAATCTCCGCGCCGAAGCCGGCGGTGCCGATGTCCTCGTGCACGATGAAGCAGCGATGGGTGCGCTGCACCGAAGCGAGCACGGCCGCGCTGTCCCACGGGGCAAGCGTGCGCAGATCGAGGATATCGGCGCTCACGCCGCTTTGTTCGGCCGCGGCCTCGCAGCGTTCGACCATGGCGCCCCAGGTGACGACTGTCAGATCACCGCCGTCACGCACGCGATTGGCGACGCCGAACGGCAGCGCAAAATCGTCGCCCGGATAGGGGCGGCGCGCGCTCGCGGCGTCGAGCATGTTGCGGTGCTCCAGGAACATCACGGGATCGTTGCCGCGCAGGGCCGTGCGCAGCAAGCCGACCGCATCCTCCGCGTTTGACGGGCAAACCACACGCCAGCCGGGGCTATGCACGAACTGCACTTCGTTCGTCTGCGAATGCCACGGGTCGCCGCACTTGAAGAAGCCGACAGGCATCCGCACCACCATAGGCGCTGCGAAGCGGTTGGCCGTGCGCCAGCGCATCGTGCCGCAATCATTGATTTGTTCGCAGGCGGGGTCGGCATACTTGCGGAACTGAATCTCCGGCACCGGCATCAGGCCGGCAATCGCCATGCCGACGGCGCGGCCGATGATGCCTTCTTCGGAAAGCGAAGTGTCGAACACACGCTCCGCCCCGTACTTTTCCTGCAAGCCGAGTGTCACGCCGTGCACGCCGCCTTTTGGGCCGACGTCTTCGCCGAACACCAATACACGCGGGTTCACCGCGAGTTCGTGATCGAGCGTGCGGCGGATCGCCGTGATCATGTTGATGCGTGCGCCTTCAGGCTTTGGCTCGTCGCTCATGCGCGGCGCCGTATAGCCGGCGTTCAGCATGCCGCCTTCATCCTGCAAGGCGCCATCTTCGCTGAAGACGAAGCGCGTCACTTGCGACGGATCGCTCACCGGCCGCTGATCAGCGACTTGCGCGGCGCGGCGTACTCTTTCTTCTGCGGCTTGCTGGGTCGCTTCCCAGTCTTTTTCGCTGATGAGCGACGGCACGACGTGCGCCTTCAGCTTCGGCAGCGGGTCGTTGGCCCACTCCGCTTCGATCTGGTCCTTCGTCTTGTAGGCCTGCGTGTCTTGGAACGAGTGTCCCTGCAGGCGCGGCACGGTGAGGTGCAGGAGGGCTGGGCCGTTGCCGCCGCGGACGTGTGCGACGGCGTTGTTGATCAGCTCGGCGGCCTCAGGCGGAACCGTGCCATCGCCATCGAAGATCGCGAGGCCGGTGAAGCTCGCCAGATTGCGGGCGATGTTTTGCCCGGGCGTTTGAAACCAGCCCGGCGTGGAAATACCGAATCCATTATCTTCGATGTAGAACAACATCGGCAGTCTTAACGTCGTCGCCATGGTCAGCGCCGACCAGAAGCCGTTGGTCGCGACAGAGGCGTCGCCGCCGAGAACGACGCCGATCGCGCCGTCATAACTGCGATCGCCCAAGACATTCTTCGCGTATTCGATCGCCTGCGCGTAGCCTGCGGTCGGTGTGTATTGCGCGCCGACGCCGCCGCACATCGGCAGCGCCGAGGCGCCGTTACTGTTGGGGTAGTTGAAGACGACGCCGATATCGCGCCCGTCGCTATAGCCGCCGGCGCGGCCCATCGCCGAGCCGAGCGCGTCTTCGAGCGCAACGCCGAGCGAGAGCAAGATCGGACGCGAGCGATAATAGCCGCACATCGCGTCCTTAGGATGCGTGAGGTGCAAGCCCAGCAGCACTTGCGCCATGTCGTGGCCGCGCGCGCTGAACTGGTAGAAAATCTTCTTGCCGGGAACGAGTTCGCGTTCCTCGATCGCGTCCATGGCGCGCGAGGTTTGAACGATCTCGACGACCCGCTTCCAATCGGGCTGGGCGGCAGATTTGACGGCCGGCTTAGCTTTGGCGCTCATGGAACGCGAAAATACACCTCCAGGCGCGCAATTTCACTGCAATCGAAGCGAAAAACATGCTAGAGACGCATAGAAAATGCCGGAGTACACCGCTTGTTGCATGATTTGTGAGTTACGATGGATGACGCTGACCGCCGCCTGTTGATTGCCGTCCAGAAGGACGCCTCGGTTTCGCAGGCTGAGCTGGCTGACTTGGCGGGCGTTTCCGCCAGTCAGGTGTCGCGGCGGCTAAGCAAGTTACGGGACGAGAAGGTGCTGCGCGGCATTGTCGGCGTGGTGGAGCCGAAGCGCGCGGGGCTGACGTGCTCCGCCATCATTCGTGTACGCCTGCGCGATCACGCCGCCGCTAATGTGAAGGCGTTTCGTGATCTCGTGGAGCGCATGAATGAGGTGACTCTCTGTGTCATGACCACAGGTGAGACTGACTATCTCATGAAGATCGTCGCGCGCGATCTCCCGCACTTCCAAGAGATCGTACAGTCGAAATTGCTGCGCTGCGCCGCGATCGCCCACATGGAAAGCTCGATCATCCTCGAGCATCTGAAAGACACCACCGAGCTGCCGTTGGACGACGACTAGGCCTGCTTAGGCTGCTGCGGCGCGCTGGCGAGCGTCGGCGCAGCGCCGAGCGCTGTCTGCTTGTAAAACTGCAACCGCCGATCATCGCTGAGCAATGCGATCAGTTCTTCGATCGAGCAGGGGCGCGAAATCAAATACCCTTGCGCCAAATCGCAATTCATGCTGGCCAACAGGACGAACGCCGCTGGCGTTTCGACGCCTTCCGCCGTCACGTTCATCCCGAGGCCGTGCGCTAGGTCTATGGTTGAGCGCACCAGGAGCGCGTCACGCTGGCTCGATGTGATGTTCTGCACGAACAGTTTGTCGATCTTCAGTTCGTGCGCCGGCAATTGCTTCAAATAAGCCAGGGAAGAGAGACCGGAGCCGTAGTCGTCGATCGCCACGTGCACGCCGCTTGAGGCGAACAGGTCGATGTTTTCGAGCGCTGCAACCGGATTGTCGATGACGGCTGTCTCGGTGATTTCGAAGCACACCGGATGCGGCGCCTCGCGCGCCAGCGCCGCTGCGCGCTTGGCGAAATCGGTGTCACTGAGCAAACGCGCGGAAATGTTGATCGCCACCTTGATTGGATAGCCCGCATCCTTGAGCGCCTTTTGATCGGCGATCGCGCGTTCGAGCACCCATTCGGTCAACACGCGAATGTGGCCGGTTTCCTCAGCCATCGGGACGAACAGGTCGGGCGCGATATTGCCGCGGCTGGGATGACGCCAACGCACCAAGCACTCGGCGCTATCGATGCGACCGGTGCGGAAATTATACTTCGGCTGATGCGCGAGATAGATGGCGCCGGTCTCGAGCGCTTTGCGCATCTCGCCCATCAGCGAGAGATTGCGCGCCGGATCGCCGTACGCGGCTTCATCGTAGAGGCCGGCCTTCTGTCCACGCTGGCGCGTCTGATCGAGCGCGATCGAGGCGCGCTCGATCATGGCCGAGGAGGTCTCTTCCTTGCCGCCGGGCTGAGCGATGCCGATTGTGACATGCACGTCAACAATCTGTTCGCCGAGCGAAACCGATTGTTCGAGATTGGCGATCAAAGCATGCGCGCGCTTTAGCGCATCCGCTTCGCTCGTCGCAATGAAGGCGACACCAAGCACATCACTCGAAAGCCGCGCCATCGGAGCGTTCGGCGCTATGTGCGCAAGTCGCCCGCCAAGCTGGCGGACAAGCTCGCCAGCAAGTGCATAGCCGATGGCGCCGCGCACATGCGTGAAACGATCGACGCCAATCGCCGCCAAATAGAGCCGTTCCGGCCGCGCTGCCGCGCTGAGCTTGCGCTCCAGCGCCACGCGGTTCGGCAACCGCGTTTCCACGTCATGGAAGGCCAGCTGACTGATGCGGCGTTCGCGTTCGCGGATGGCCGCGGTCATTGCATTGAAGCTCTCAGCTAGGCGCGAAAGCTCATCCTTGGTGGCGACGACAACGGTCTCGTAAACGCCTTCGCGCAATTTGCGCGCGGCGGCTTCAAGCGTGGAGAGCGGCTGGGTTATGCCCTGCGCCAGAAACCACGTGCCCGCGATCAACAATACGACGCCGGCGAGACCAATAATGATCAGCGTGTTGAACAGAGCGCCGTAAGGTGAGAGCGCGCTCGAGAGCGGGTGGCGCAACAGCAGCACCGCGTGCGTTCCGTCGAGCGAAGGAAGCGGCGCGGCGAGGGCGATGACGCTGCCTTCGCCAGTTCGCAACTTCTGCGCCTGCGTGCGCCCTGCTTGCACCGACGCCTCGATGAAAGAGGCCAATGCCGCATCGTGGCGCCAGGCCTGGTCTTCGCGCGCGATGACGGAAACTTGCACCGGAATCGGCGAAAGCGCGCGCACATCGTCCATTTGTTGCGAGCCAAGCCGCGCGCCAGTGACGACCCAGCCGGCGTTGCCGGGGAGAGCGGCCGCTGCCGCCTGGTAGAGAGCAGCGTTTTCACGCAGCACGCCCGGCGCGGGCGCGCCATCGTTCAGCGCCATTTGCATGCCCGGCGACACCGAAGAACTCGCGCCGGTTTCGGTGATGACGAGGCCTTCGCGCGTTACCACGAAGGCGATGTCCGTATTCGAGCGGGCGCGCAGATCGGCGAGGTGTGTCCGGATCAGCGCATCGTTGCGGGTGTCGATCGCTTCGGCGAGACCAGGTGCGTTCGCCGTGCGCGCGGCAGCGTCGGTGAGATGTTCAAGCCGGGCGTCCCAGACGCGCTCAAAGGCGCGCGCTGTGTTGGCGAGTTGTTGTTCAGCCAGCTTCTGTGTGTTGCCGGCGATTACGAAATAGGCGACGGCGCCGATCAGCAGCAGCGCAAGGCAAAACAGCCCCGCATACATGAAGGTGAGTTTGACGCGAAGCCGGCGAAACATTCGGCCGCTTTCAATTGATCGGACGCTTACGTTGTGTAGCGCCAGTTACTAAAGCGAGCGTTAACCGCCGTGGCCTGACCTGTGGACTTCAGGCGCACCGCGGCGCACGGGCAACGTTACATCAACGGCGCCCGCAATCTCAAACACAAGCTGAACTGGGATGCTCTGACCTTCCGCGAATGGCTCGGCAACGCCGTAAAACATCAGATGCCTGCCGCCAGGCGCGAGTTGCACGCTCCCACCGGCGGGAACTTCGAGCTGAGCGACCGGGCGCATCTGCATAACGGCGCCCTCCATCGCCATCTCGTGCACTTCCATCCGCTCTGCGCGCGGGCTCGTTGCGCTCAGCAAACGATCTGCCGTTCCGGTGCCGTTGGTGATTGTGAGATAGCCCGCCGACACATCAACGCCGGAGGGCGTGGGCGCCGCCCAAGCATCGCTCAGCGTGAGTTCGGCTGCGGCTGGCGCCTGATTGGCGGCATGCTCTGAAGAAGGCGCGCCGCAGGCGGCGGCGAGGGCAAGCAAGAACAGCGGTAAAAGGGCTTTCATGCCCGTTCTATCGACCTCGCAGGCGCCGCTGTCACGCGCCCGCATTGCCGCACCGTGCGCCTTCGTCCCGCGCACGCCATGCGCGGGACGAGGGCGGGTTTGGTTACGGCGTATCCGGGTTGCCGTCGTTGGCTTCTCGAGCGGTTTGCTCAACGGCTTGACCGGCGGCCTGGACGTCTTCGCCGACGCCTTCGACCGTGTTGCAGGCAGCGAGAGCGGTGGCGCCGAACAACGCCAGGGCAATAAAGGGCGACGTGAACTTACGCATGAAACACTCCATCTCAGTGCGCCGCCCCGAGCGGCGCGCGACGATAGAACGCCGCGCGCGCGCTGCTGTTCCGGCAATAGCGATTAGTTGAGGTTGCCCGTGCTTTCGAAAAACAACGCCTGGCTTACGGCCGCACGCACCATGTCAGGCGAGTAGGGCTTAGTGATCAGGAAGGTCGGCTCCGGACGCTCGCCAGTCAGCAAGCGCGCCGGGAACGCGGTGATGAAGATCACCGGCACGCTGAAGGACGCGAGAATTTCCTTCACGGCGTCGATGCCCGATGAATTGTCCGCGAGCTGAATGTCGGCCAGCACGAGGTCGGGACGTTCACGCTTGGCAGCGGCGACGGCGCCCGATGCGGTTGTCTCCATGGCGCACACTTCGTGGCCGGCGGAGGTGATGAGATCGCTCAGATCCATCGCTATCACAGCTTCGTCTTCAATGATGAGCACGCGCGCCTTGGTTTGCTTATCAAGCTCTTCGATCGCTTCATCCAGCAGCGCGTTCACTTCATCGGTGTCACGGCCGAGAATTTCGCTCGTCTCCTGCGGCGTGAAGTTTTCCAGCGTGGTGAGCAGCAGCACTTGGCGGGTCAGCGGCGCAAGCTGGCGCAAGCGCTTCTGCGCTTTGCGGGCGGTTGCGCTTTCTTCCACGCCATCCACCTCGATGTTGGCGCTCTCCCAGATGCGGTGGAAGACTTTGTAGAGTCCGGCGCGAGGCTCCAGATCGGTGGGAAATTCCCCCGGATTGGCGACAATCGCCTCAAGCGTGGCGGCCACGAACGCGTCTCCGCTGGCCTGGGCGCCCGTCAAAGCGCGCGCGTAGCGGCGCAGCAGCGGCAGGTGTGGCGCGATTTCCCGGGCAAGCGACATATATAACCCCTTGTTTGTGCTAGACTTTTGCTGTTCCGCAGCCACGCTTTGCATGTCATTCTCCCATGCGGCGAGACCGAAGAAACGCGCCTTTCTGAAAAAAGTTCCGGCGCGGCGGAACAGGTCTCACCCAAAGGCGTTCTTGGACACTGAGGCCGCCGTTGCGGGCGGTTTCGCAGCCAATGCGGGGCAGGCGGATGGATGACGTGAAAGACGACGACGATATGGATGCCGTGTTGAACAAAAAATCAGACGACGCCGCCCGCCGGAAAGGCAAGTCGGCGGCGAACAAGAGCCTGATCACGCGCAATCTACGCTTGGCCTATGGCGAAGTGACGAGCGAAGGCGTGCCGGATCGCTTCCTCGAGATTTTGAATCGCATCGACGACAGCGAGGGCAAGAAATCGTGAGCAATCTTGCTGCCTTCAAAGCCGATCTGATCGAGCTGTTGCCGAGTCTGCGCGCGTTCGCGCGTTCCCTCGCGCACAACCCCGCTTTGGCCGATGACCTCGTACAGGATACGCTGGTGAAAGCGCTTGCTAACGTCGAGCGTTTCGAACCGGGCACCAACTTGCGCGCTTGGCTCTTCACCATCTTGCGCAACCACTATTACTCGCAGCTGCGGAAATCAAAGCGCGAGGTCGAGGATGCCGATGGCAAATTTGCCGCGCGCATGTCCTCGCGTCCGGAGCAGGATGGATCGGTCGACCTCGAAGACTTCAAGGTCGCCTTCCAACAACTCGCGCCGGATCATCGTGAAGTGTTGACACTCGTTGGCGCCTCAGGGTGCTCCTACGAGGAAGCGGCGCAAATCTGCGGCTGTGCCGTCGGCACCATCAAGAGCCGGGTCAACCGTGCCCGCAAGAAGTTGGCCGACCTGCTGGGCTTGGACGAGGACGACGCATCCGCGGTCCCTAGCGAAGCCCGCAGGATTGAGGATACTGCGAGCGTGTGAAGACGCTCGAGGATCGTCCATTCAAGTTCTGGCCGGAGGCCTTGTCGCTGCGCTCAATGCGTGGGCGCATCGCCTTGCTGCTTGGGCTCGCCATGCTTCCTGCGGGCGCGATCGCCATGCAAGTCGGCTTTAACGCCGCCGCCGCGCGCCAAGCCGCGTACGAGGAAACGCTGAGCCGGCGCGCGATTGAGTCCATCGCAAGCGAGCGGCGCACGATCGACGAGCTGCGTGAAATGCTTCGCGTTCTGGCGACGACGCCGTCGTTGCAGCAGATCGAGGCCGGAGATTGCCGCGATTGGCTGAGCGAGATCAGCGCGCGCTATCCCTACATTGCGTCGATCTCGGTGACGTCGGATGATGGTTATCTGTTTTGCAGCGTGCCGGCTACAACGGCTGCACGGGTGCCAGATTCCGATATTCGCCGCCGCGCCCGCGCCCGTGACGCCTTCACCATGGGCTACACAGAGCACGGCGTCCTGTCGGGATTGCCGGTCCTCGCGGCGCTCGAGCCGATTCGTGATGGCGGCCGCAGGATCGGTTTTGTCGGCGCGTCGATCCCGACGACCGAGCTCGTGGCTCTGCTCGAGCGTAGCCGTGGCGCCAACAACGCGCTCGACAATGCGCGCGCCGCGATTGTCGATTCGCATGGGCGTGTGATTGCCGAGTCCGCCCCTAACGGCAATGCGCCGCCGTTGCCAGCGGCGGAGGAGGTTACCCGCCGCTTAGGCGGAGAACCTGTCTTCATCAAGGTGAGCGGCGGCGATGCCGTGATCGTGCCGCTGTATGCGCCGGATCTCTACGCTGTGATGTCTTGGGCGCCGGAGCGGCCGCTTTGGCAGCGCATAGGCGGCATTGTGTTTTCGATCGCCGCGCCTCTGCTTATCTGGCTCTTGGCCATTGGCGCGGGCTGGTTGGCAATTGAGGTGTTTGTCGCGCGCCCACTTTCCAGTCTAGAGGCTGCGGCGCGCGGCTATGCTCGGGGCGAGGACGTCGCCGATTCACCGGCGCTGTTGAGCGCGCCGTCAGAGATCCGCTCCCTACGCCGAACGCTTGCGGCTATGGCCAAGACATTGCGCGGGCGCGAACTACGCTTGGTGGAAGCGCTGGCCGAAGAGCGCGCGCTGCTGCGCGAGGTTCACCACCGCGTCAAGAACAACCTGCAAATGGTCGCGAGCCTGCTCAACATTCAGTCGCGCGCGGCCTCGGACGAGAGCGAGTCCTGGGGGCTGGCGCGCGCACACGACCGGGTTCAGCTGCTCGCCGTCGTTCACCAGCGCATCTATTCTTCCGGCGAACTACGCGATGTGCGCGTCGACGAGATCGCTGCCGAAGTGGCGCGCCAACTCCTGCAATCGCGTGGCGCCTCGTCGAAAGAGATCAATCTCGTTATGGAGTTGGGAAGTGCTCGCGCTGGCGTTGATCGCGCGGTGCCATTGGCGTTTCTCATCGGCGAAGGGGTTTCCGTAGCGCTTGACGCCCTGTCGGACCTTGGCGCGGTGGAGGTAAAGCTCATGCTGCAACAGGACGAGGACGGCGTGACGCGTTTCGCCATCGACGCTTCTGTCGCTGCGGAGCGCGCCCGAACACCGGGTCCGGGCGCGCGTCTCATCGATGCGTTCGCACGACAGCTCAATGCCACGATCGGCCGGGATCCGGCGCGGCCGTACATGCTGTGGGCGCTGGTGCCGCCGGAGCCGAAGGCGCCGGCTTAGCGGCGCGCGAGCAGAAGTCCGATCAGCAGGCCAGCGCCCAGCGACACGCCGATCGCGGCGCCCGGGTGCGCGCGCACCTGCTCGACCGCATAGCCTGCGCCTTCACGCGCACGCACGCGCAAGTCCTTGCCGATTGCCTCGAGCCGATGGCCCGCATGCTTCACTTCACTGCGCGCAGCTTTGTTCGCGGCGTCGGCCAGGCGGCTCATGTCTTTGCGCAGTTCGGAGAAATCATCGAGCACGTCGCTTGCGCGCGCCTTCAGCGCACCGCGGGCGTGACCGTTCTTCCTACCGCGCATTGTTGTATCCAACTGTGCCATCGTCGTTCTCCTTAACGCATTGAAATCGAGGCGGCTGCGCCACCGCAGCAGAACAACACGAAGTGAGCACGGGAGTTCCGTGCTGCGTTGGAACATCGCAACGCGTGGTGGCGTTGCGGCTCTAAACACATGTTTGGAGACGAAGACTTTGCTTGGCTGGGCTCTGATCTTTTTCATACTCGCGCTGATCGCGGGCTATTTTGGCTTCTTCGGCTTGGCTGGCATGGCGGCGAGTATAGCCAAGGTTCTCTTCCTCATTTTCTTGGTGATGTTGGTGATCAGTTTCATCGTGCGCGCGGTTCGCGGCAGATCGGTGTTGTGACATGAACCTCGTCCATGTCCTGTTCGGTCAAAAGCCAGCCTCGCGCCTGCCGACCCTGAAAGAACCGCCGAAAGGCGTGCGCATGCATGAAGTTCGCGCGCGGGAAGCGCCCGCCAAGCGCGCCTGGCTCGCAGAAACAGATAGCCGCATCAGTACGGAGCGTGGCGTGCTGCAAGCGCGCGGCGGCCGCGACTATGTGCTCGCACATGGCCCTGGTGAGCATAGTGTTATTCGCCGCGACATCTTCGAACTCATGTACGAGCCCCTCGGCGGCGGACTTTACCGCAAGCGCACCGACATTATTTTCCGCTACTTCACCTTGAAGCGGCGCGTTGTCGTTCAAACTTTGGAGGGGCCGCAAGCGGCCAAGCCCGGCGATTGGATCATGCAGGGTGTCAAGGGCGAGTTGTGGCCGATATCACCAGAGAAGGCGCGGGAGAAATACGAGCCCGCGTAAAGGAGGCTCCCCGTGACGTTCAAACTTCCCGATTTGCCCTACGACGCCGGCGCGCTTGAGCCGCACATCTCGCGCACCACGATGGAGACCCATCACGGCAAGCACCACGCGGCCTACATCAAGAACATGAACGCGATCCTGGCCGAGCGCGCGGACGCGCCAAAGGCGCTCGAGGATGTTGTCCATCTGGCCGTACGCGAGGGTAACAAGAAGCTGTTCAACAACGCCGCCCAGGCGTGGAATCACGGCTTCTTCTGGCAATCGCTTACGCCCGAAGCACAAGGCGGCCCCACCGGCGATCTGAAGAGCGCGATAGAAAAGGCTTTTGGCTCCATCAGTTCTTTCAATGATGAGGCGAAAGCTAAAGGCGTTGGCCACTTTGCGTCGGGCTGGCTCTGGCTGGTCAGCGACAACAACGGAGCGGTTTCGCTCACGGATCTGCACGACGCCGATACGCCGATCACCGATGCGTCGCTCACCCCGCTTTTGGTTTGCGATCTCTGGGAGCACGCGTACTATCTCGATTACAAGAACGAGCGGCCGCGCTTCGTCGATGCGTTCTTGTCCACGCTCGCCAACTGGCGGTTTGCGGAATCCCAATACGCCGCGGCGCGGTCCGGCAAAGGCGGCTGGGTGTTTCCGGCCTGAAATGGAACTGGAATGAAACGCGCGCGTTTTCATTCCAGGTTCATTCCAGGAGAACGCACATGCTCAGTTGGGCTCTTATTTTCTTCGTCGTGGCCATTATCGCGGCCGTGTTTGGCTTTGGCGGCATCGCTTCGGCGTCGGCCGGCATCGCCCAAATCCTGTTCTTCCTCTTCCTCGTCTTGTTCGTCGTGTCCCTGATCATGGGCATGGCGCGGAGGGGATAACGGGTCGCAGCGCAACGCTTCGGCGCGCCATTGTCGAAGGTCGCATTTAGCGCCATAACCGGCGCAAAATTCCGACCCTTGGGAGGCCTCGCCGATGCGCGCGATCCAGAATTTCATCAACGGCAAAAGCGCGTCCGCCAATGGCGGGCGCGCTGGCCGCGTTTTCAACCCAAACACCGGCGCGCAACAGGCTGAAGTGGCGTTCTCCGCCGCGCGTGACGTGGATGCCGCCGTGCAAGCCGCGCTCAAGGCGCTTCCCGAGTGGAGCGCAACGAACCCGCAGCGCCGCGCGCGCGTGATGTTCGCCTTCAAGCAGCTCGTCGAAAAGAACATGGACGAGCTCGCGCATCTGCTCTCGTCCGAGCACGGCAAGGTCATCGCCGACTCCAAGGGCGATATTCAGCGCGGCCTCGAAGTCATCGAATTCGCCTGCGGCATCCCGCACGCCTTGAAGGGTGAGTACACCGAAGGCGCTGGCCCCGGCATCGACGTTTATTCGATGCGCCAACCGCTCGGCGTCGTCGCCGGCATCACGCCGTTCAATTTCCCGGCGATGATCCCGATGTGGATGTTCGGCGTCGCCATCGCCTGCGGCAACACCTTCGTGTTGAAGCCGAGCGAGAAGGACCCGAGCGTCCCGGTCCGTCTCGCCGAACTGATGATGGAAGCCGGCGCGCCGGCGGGCGTTCTGAACGTCGTCCACGGCGACAAGGAAGCCGTCGACGCGATCATCGCGCATCCGGACATCAAGGCGATCAGCTTCGTCGGCTCGTCCGACATCGCGCACTACATCTACAGCCACGGCACAGCAAACAATAAGCGCGTGCAAGCCATGGGCGGCGCCAAGAACCACGGCATCATCATGCCCGACGCCGATATGGATCAGGCGGTGAAGGATCTCGTTGGCGCTGCCTACGGCTCAGCCGGCGAACGCTGCATGGCGCTGCCCGTGGTCGTGCCGGTCGGCAAGAAGACGGCGGATGAACTGCGCGCGCGCCTGTTGCCGGAAATCGAAAAGCTGAAGGTCGGCATCTCAACCGACGCTGACGCCCAATACGGCCCGGTGGTTTCGAGCCAGCACAAGCAGAAGATCGAAGACTACATCGCGCTCGGCCAGAAAGAGGGCGCCGAGCTCGTGCGCGACGGCCGCGGCTTCAAGCTGCAAGGCTACGAAGAAGGCTACTTCCTCGGCCCAACGCTGTTCGACGGCGTGAAGACCGACATGCGCACCTATCAGGAAGAGATTTTCGGGCCGGTGCTGCAGATCGTCCGCGCCGAGACATTCGAAGAAGCGCTGGCGCTGCCGAGCCAGCACCAATACGGCAATGGCGTCGCCATCTTCACCCGCAACGGGCGCGCCGCGCGCGAGTTCGCGCAACGCGTCAATGTCGGCATGGTCGGCATCAACGTCCCGATCCCGGTGCCGGTCGCCTACCACACCTTCGGCGGCTGGAAGCGCTCCGCTTTCGGCGACACCAACCAGCACGGCATGGAAGGCGTGAAGTTCTTCACCAAGGTGAAGACGGTAACGGCGCGCTGGCCGGAAGGTATGACGGACGATTCAAGTTTCGTCATTCCGACGATGCGGTGATGTCAACACTTACCCAGGAGGAGCGAACGAGTTCGCTGGGGCTGGTTCGTTTCTCATTAGAGTTTTGTGGGGCAGCGTGGGCCGCGCACGCGGCACTGACGCATGGCCGTGGCACGGCTGGCCACGCTCCTGCGCCGGTTCACACGATGGTTGGCCAATCTGTTGAGCTGGCGCTCAAAGCCTATGTTCGCGAGTCAGGTGCGGGTCTGGGAGCGATGCGGGCACTCGGACACAATCTTGAGAAGTGTATGGCTACCGCAGAGGCAAAGGGTTTTCGTCATGCAGCGAACAAGACTCACTTGCTAACTCTCGCACGAGAGTATGGCGTTCATCGCTTTCGCTACATCGAGACGGGGCTGATCGACCTGCTATCGCCTCAGGATTTATTTGCGTTGAACGCGGACATTTTGCAGGCGGCGCTGCAGGGAATTCCGGAGAGTTGGCGGTTCCTAGTGCAGGCGGCTGGCGAGATGCTTTGTGATGAAGGGTGGCTCGATTTGCCAGCGGCGAAGGGAATGACTGGCCGGGAGGCCGCAATCGCGATTAACAGGTCGAGGGCGATCAGTCGCGCCATCGAACTTTCGCAGTCTCGTCGCAAACCAAACCTTGAACTGATCGACCCAGACGCAAAATGACCGAAATCCTCACCACCGCCGCCAACGGCCTCGGCCACATCACGCTGAACCGCCCCACCGCGCTGCACGCGCTCAACACGCACATGTGCGCGAATATGATTCAAGCGCTGCTAGCGTGGCGCGACGATCCGGAGATTCACGCCATCCTGCTCGATCACGCGCCCGGCACGCGCGGCTTCTGCGCCGGCGGCGACATTCGCATGATCGCCGAAAGCGGCGCGAAGGACAGCAAAGAGGCGCGGGCGTTCTTCTTCACCGAATATCGCCTCAACCACCTGCTGTTCACATACCCCAAGCCGATCGTCGCTCTGATTGACGGCGTCACCATGGGCGGCGGCGTCGGCATCTCGATGCCCGCGCGCTTCCGCGTCGCTACCGAGAACACGACCTACGCCATGCCCGAAACCGGCATCGGCCTTTTCCCTGACGTTGGCGGCGGCTGGTATCTCCCGCGCAAGCCAGGCCAGATCGGCATGTGGCTCGCGCTCACCGGCGCACGCCTCAAGGCGGCCGACTGCCTCATCGCCGGCATCGCCACCCACTACATGCCGACAGAAATTCTCTCCGCCGCACGCGCGCAAATCGCTGGGGCGGCGCAGACGCACGATGCAACGCGCGCGCTTGAAAGCGGCCTCGAAGCGCTGAGCGAATCCGCCGGCCGCCCCAAAGAGCTGACGCCGGAAAACATCGAACGCATCAACCGCATCTTCGCGCTCGATAGTGTGGAAGCGATCTTCGCCGCGCTCGAGGCAGATGGCTCTGATTGGGCCAACGCCCAACTCGCCACACTCCGCACCAAGTCGCCGCAAGCCATGAAAGTGAGCTTCCGGCAAATGCGCGAAGGGGCGAAGGCCGCAAGCTTCGCCGATGAAATGCGCAGCGAGTACCGCCTCGCCTCGCGCGTCGCCTCGCGTCACGATTTCCAGGAAGGCGTGCGGGCGCTGATCGTGGACAAGGACAACAAGCCCGTCTGGTCGCCCGCGACGCTCGAAGGCGTCACCGACGCGCTGCTCGACGAACTCTTCGCGCCACTGCCCGCGAACGAAGAATGGACGCCGCTTTAAATACACGCTTCCCGGACGCAGCCCCGGCTTTCGCGCGCCGGAGCTGCAAAGCAGCGTAGGCGGGCGAAAGCCGGGGTGCGAGCCGGGACCCAGGGGCTTCAAGCACCGCGCGTTGTCATCCCCTGGATCCCGGCTCTTCGCTTCGCTGCGGCCGGGAAACGTGAAGAGGCCGATCTATCCAGAGCATAGACGCTGCCGCCTGCAGGTTGGAGCGCGCGGCTCCGCCGCGCTTTTTCTCAATCCTCTCAGGATGAAGCGCCGATGCGGCGCAGAGCGCCGCGCTCCAGCTTTGTTGGATACGCGCCAATCTTATCCAACAGCGCCAAATCTCTCGTACACTCCTTGCGTCCGCACACGGGAGATTTCGAAGAGCTCCGAAACTTTGGAATGTGTTGGACCGGCAAAGGCGCGGTGATCGTCGCGAGTGGAAAGGGGAAACCCGATCTGCTCGAGCAAGTCCCCAAGCTTAGAGATGCGAGAAGGCCCCTGAGGGTACGCCGCTCTTCAAAGCGCAAGGATGAAACCAACGGCGATCAGCTCTGCCCGCGAAAATCGCGGGGTCCGGAAAGCATCGGAGCTTTCTGCGCGCAGCACCGGCTCGTGGCTACGGCGCTAAGGCAGCCAGGCGGCTCAGCGGCTTGGAGATGTCGGTAACAACGCCCTTGGCCAATCCGGGAAAAACCTTGCCGAACGGGGCGCGTGAAGCGCGCACGGCTGCAGCAATGCAGCACCAGAACTACCTTCGGCGCGGATCGCGCGCCCCGTCTCCCGCCTTTGTGGCGGGGACCTGTTGGAAGCCCGGATCGCCGGTCGCGTTCGCGCGTCTTCCGGCCCTTGGCGCTTGTCGCGCGCCTCTCGCGCGCTAAGACAGCCTCAACAAGGAGCACTACAATGACCCGCGTCGCATTCATCGGCCTTGGCAATATGGGCTCGGGCATGGCCGCCAATCAGGCCAAGGCGGGCCGCGAAGTCGTGGCGTTCGATCTGTCCGCCGAGGCGATGAACAAGGCGAAAGAGCAGGGCATGAAGCCCGCTTCGAGCGCCGGCGAAGCCTGCAAGGATGCGGACATTGTCATCACCATGCTGCCGGCGGGCCAGCATGTCCGCGATGTCTATCTCGAATCTATTTTGCCGAACGCGCCGAAAGACGCGCTGCTGATTGATTGCTCGACCATCGACGTCGATAGCGCCCGCACGGTTTCGCGTGACGCGGCCATGCAAGGCTTCCGCTCCGCCGATGCGCCGGTATCCGGCGGCACCGCGGCGGCTGCCGGCGGCACGCTCACTTTCATGGTCGGTTGCCGCGAACAGGACTTCCCTGATATCGAGGAAGCGTTGAAGCCGATGGCGAAGGCGATCATTCGCGCCGGCGATAGCGGCACCGGGCAAGCGGCCAAGATCTGCAACAACATGCTGCTCGGCATTTCGATGATTGCCACCAGCGAGGCGTTCGCGTTGGCGGACTCGCTCGGCCTCGACGCGCAGAAGTTCTTCGACATTTCATCGAAGGCTTCGGGCCAGTGCTGGTCGATGACGTCGTACTGCCCATGGCCGGGCCCGGTGCCTGCCGCGCCTTCGAACCGCGACTACGAAGGCGGCTTCGCCGCCGCCATGATGCTGAAGGATCTGAAGCTGGCCCAGGACGCCGCTGACGCCACCGGCGCGCCAACTCCGCTCGGCGGCGCAGCTGAGGCGCTCTATGGCGAACTCGTCCGTGGCGGTTATGGCGGCAAGGACTTCTCGATCATCCTGCAAATGCTGCGCGGGACGTTGCCTTTAAACCGCGAATAGCGCGTTTATCGCGGTCAACAGGTCGCCCAGCAAAACTGGCTTCACGAGCACCGCATCAGCGCCCGCCGCGCGCGCCGCCGCTGTGTGCTCAGCGCCCGCCGTGCCGCTGACCATGATTACCTTCGCGGCGCAGAGCGCCGGATCGGCGCGCACCGCCGCCACGAATGCGAGCCCATCCATGCCCGGCATGTTGCGGTCCGCCAGGATGAGAGTCGCGGGGTGCTCCCTGAGCGCCGCCAGTGCTTCGGCCGCGCTCGCCGCCGCGCTTACACGCACGACGCCAGCTTTGCTCAGCACGCGCGCCAACAGCGCCCGCATGGCCTCGTGATCGTCCACGATCAGCACGTCGAGATCGGCAAGCTCCATGCGGGGCACGCTAGGCTGTGTTGCGCCAAAACAAAACGGCCGGAGCTCTCGCTCCGGCCGTCAGGCTCAGCTTTGTGGGCTGATTAGTATTGCAGGCGCAGCGACACACCGTAGGTGCGCGGCTCGTTCGGGAAGATCACGCGAGAGTTCTGCAGCACCGGCGCGAAGGCGCCGACATAGTAGAACTCATCGGTCAGGTTCTGGCCGAACAACTCAAGCGACCAGCGCTCGTTTTCCGGGCCGATGCCGACACGGCCGTTGAAGACCGCGAACGACTCGTTATCCGTCGCGCCATCGGGGTTGCGGCTGAGCGTTTGCGTCCGGTACTCGGAATTCCAGCGGCCATCGAGATAGAAGAGCGCGCCGAGATTGTTACCGAGCGGCACGCGATAGGCGATAGCGCCGGTCACGGTCCATTCGGGTGCGAACGACAGCGGGTCGCCCGCCGTCACGGTGTTCGGCACCGGGTCGAGCGCGTTGAACACGACCGTGCTGTCGTAATACGCGTCCGTGTAGACCACGCCGGTATTGATGTTCAGGCCTTCGAACGGGTTCATCGCCAGTTCGAGTTCGACACCTTGGCTGATCACGTCCGGCACGTTCCGGGTGATGAAGTTGAAGCCGTTGAAGGCGTTCAGCTGGTAGTCCGAAATCTGCTGGAAGAAGCCCGTGACGTTGAAAGTCGTCGAGCCGCCGAACAGCGTCGATTTCACACCGATTTCGTAGGAGTCTGTGAATTCAGGCTCGAACGCCAGCTGGCCGACATTGAGAGCCGCCGGATTGGTGGTCGACGGCCGGATCGCAAAGCCCGAACGGTCGACGTTGAAACCGCCCGCCTTGTAGCCACGCGAGTAACCGCCATAGATCATGACGTCATCGCTCAGGTGGTAGGCAAGAGAAGCCGTGCCGCTGAACTCTTCCTCGTCGCGGTCGCCTGCCCAATTGCCGTTGGCGATCGGGTTCACAGCCGGGTTGCAGGCCAGAGCCATCGCCGTTGCGCCTGCAGCCGTGCCTTCAATGAAGCGAACGATACCGAGCGGGAAGCCCGGCGCCGCGGCGTTGTTGGTGAGCAAGCCGGTCGTGGCGGCTTCAAGCGCTTGCAGCGTCGAGCAGGTGTTGTTCACGGCGTTCAGGTTGGCCGTGAGCTCCTTGCTCTCATCGCTGTAGCGCAGGCCGAGCGTGAGGATCAGGTTGTCGCTCAAGCTGATCTCGTTGTGCGTGAACAGCGCGATGCTCTGGGTTTCGACGTTCCAGGTGTCGGCTTGCTGGCCCTGACCCGAAGCGGCGGGCGCCAGCGGGTTGAGCGCGATCGCAATGTTCGCAGCCAGCAGCTGGGGGCCGGTCATCGTGCCGACGAACGGGCCTGCCGGGTTGTTGAGCACCGCCTCGAAGATGGAAGGAATGCCGCCGCCGCAGAAGTTGAACAGCTCGACGGTTGTCGGCGCTGCCAAGCAGCCAGAGGACACCGCCGAGTTGGAGAACAACGACGATTGAGCGCCCACACGAATGCGATCCGTCGTGTCGATGGTTTCATTCGCGTAGAAGGCGCCGACGAGCCAGTTCAGACGCCCGGTTTCGCCCTGAAGGCGGATTTCCTGCGTCATGTTCTCGATGTCGAGTTCGAGGTTGTCGCGGTAGGCGATATCAGCCGAGGTGAAATCGACATCTTGATCGCGCGCCGCGCTCCAGTCGCGGACCGCAGTGATCGAGGTCAAGTTGACGCCGCCGAGATCCCAATCAAGCTGCGCGGAGAAGCCGATTTCCTCGGTGGTTTCGCCGTAGCCGCGGCCGGGCGTAACGGTCATTCGGCGATCTTCGGGAGCAACCGGAAGAACGCCGGGGCCGTAGCCGGCCAACAGCGATAGGCCATTGATAATGGCTGAGGTGGTTCCCGGCTGCAGGAGCGTGACGCCGCAGCAAACGGAGTCGCTTTCCGCGCCATCGAGGATGAAGCGCAGCGAAGCGTTCGGGCCGAGATCAAGCGTTGCTTGCGCGCGCGCCGACCAACGGCTCGAGCTATTGATCTCATCGCCACTGATGGCGTCGGTGATGTAACCGCCGCGATCGCGGATCACGCCGTCAAAGCGCATGGCGAACGAGTCGGTGACCGGCATGTTGACGCCGGCTTCCAGGCCATACTCTTCGAGGTCGTCGAGGCCGTAGCTGCCCTGCAGATACATGCCCGGCTCAAAGCCTGGGCCTGCGGAGATGACGCTGATGGCGCCAGCCGAGGTGTTGCGGCCGAACAGCGTGCCTTGTGGGCCGCGCAGCACTTCGACGCGCTCAAGTTCAGGAAGATCGGCGAGGGCGGCGCCCGCGCGCGAACGATAGACGCCGTCGATGAAAATACCGACCGCGCCTTCAAAGCCTGGGTTGTCCGAACCGGTGCCGATGCCGCGGATACGCGCGATCGTGCCGGAAGAATTCGATTGGCCAGTGCCCATTTGCAGCGACGGCGCGACTTGCGTCACGTCGCGCAGATCTTGCACGCCGGAGTTTTCGAGTTGTTGGCCGCTCACGGCCGTAACGGCCAGCGGAACGTCTTGGATCGCCGCCGCACGGCCCGTCGCTGTGACGACGATTTCGTCCGTCACTTCGTCTGCGTCTTGAGCCAGAGCAGGCGACGTAAGCGCGCCCATTGCCGCGAGCGACGCGCCCGAAAGCAGAATCCGACCCCAATTTGACTTTTTGCTCATCGCCGTCCTCCCAGTGCCCGGATCACCTTCTTTGGGTGTCCGCGGCAGACCAATGGCGTAGTCGGGCTGACGAGCGGGTGCTCCCCCCGCGCCCTACCTGCGTGGCGCTATAGCAGGCGCTAACCCATTGGGTGTCAACGGGTCCCATCGGGATAACTTGACGCCAGCGTCATGGCGGCCCGCCCCTGAGGCGGCGGGGTCACACTGACGTCAGGGCGCCGTCACACTGCGCCTGGGCCGTTCGGGCTAGCGGCATGGCGATTACAACTAAAAGTGGTAATTTAATAGTGAAACACGTCTGGGATGTAGCTTTCGCGCTCTCGCTTATCGCCGGTGAGTCGCGGGCTATAAGGCGATCATGTCGGCAGCGCTTGTCTTGTTTTCGGCTGGCCAGGACTCGGCCACCTGCCTCGCTTGGGCGCTCGATCGGTTCGAGCGGGTGGAGACGATCGGTTTTGCCTACGGGCAGCGTCACGCCGTTGAACTCCGGCAGCGGCCCATCCTTCGGGCCGCCATTTCCGGACTGCGGCCCGAATGGGGAGGGCGGCTGGGTGAGGACGTCGTGGTCGATCTCGCCGGTTACGGCGCCTTGGCGGAGAGCGCGCTTACCGGCGATCGCGCTATCGAAATGACAGCGAGCGGCTTGCCGAGCACGTTCGTGCCAGGCCGCAACTTGGTGTTTCTCTCGGTGGCCGCCGCGCACGCCTATCGCCGCGGCGCGGCGACGCTCGTCGGCGGCATGTGCGAAACCGATTTCTCCGGCTACCCGGATTGTCGGCGCGAGACGCTCGACGCGATGGAGCAAGCGCTTTCGCTCGGCTTGGCGACGCCGCTCAAAATCGAGACGCCGCTGATGCATCTCACGAAAGCGCAGACATGGGAGCTCGCGCGTGACATCGGCGGCGCGGCTTTGGTCGAGGCGATCCTGGAGCAGAGTCACACATGCTATGAAGGCGACCGCGCGCAGCGCCACGATTGGGGTTACGGCTGTGGTGTTTGTCCTGCATGTGATTTGCGCGCCAAAGGATGGCGCGCATTCACGGCGACGGCCGTTTGATCAGTACGCCAGGGCGGGCAGGGCGAACGGGGAAAGGGGCCACGAGGCCCGCCCCAGCGGTTCACGACTTATCACGGAGTGGCGATATAGGCGTCGGCGACTTTCACGGCGAACTGGCGGATCGCGCGACGGGCCTCGGTCCACGTCGCCGCGGCGGCGCCAAGATCAGCTAGGCTGTGGTTGTAGCGGCGATGCGTGACTTCCGTGGTTGCGCCGTTGGCGCCGCGCACGATGGCGCGCAGTTCCGCGCCGCCGATCGAAACCGATTGGAAGCCGAGCGAAGGCTGATCAACCAATTGCTGCATTGTTGGCCGGTTCGGGTCCGCATCGACGATGGTCACTTCAATGCTTGCGCTGTCGGCAGAGACGCCGCGACGCGCAAGTTCGCGTGCGATCGCGTCCGTCACGGCGGCGCGCAGCACTTCGCCTTCGCGCACGCCGAGGTCTTCTTCGAGCGCGGTTTGGAATTCTGCCGAGAATGAAACGGGCGTCGATTGCGCCCAGGCCGGCGCGGCGAACGCGAGTACGGCGGCGCCGGCAAGAAGGTGACGAATGCGCATGAGGCGGCTCCCACAGCGTTGTTTGTAATGAGTATGCCACCGCGCGTGGCTTTCGCCACTCACGTTCACGTCACAATGCTTGGACTTCAACGATCGTCGTCGTCGTCATCATCATCGTCGCCGTCCGGGGTGAGGACGTCGACGGTCGTACCGATCACGGCGCCGGTTGTGCCAACCGCGGCCCCGATCACCGCGCCCGTCGCGCCCACGACCGTGCCGACCACGCACGCTGTCAGGAGCGGCGCAGCAAGCAAGACTAACAAAAGCGCACGGATCATGGTCTTCCCCACCGTTCAGGCGGCCAGAGCGTGCGCGTCCGGCGCCTGGTTGGCAAGCAACGCTTGCAGCAGCGTCAAGCGGTCCAGCGCAGATCGTCGAGGTCGATTGCCTCGGCGGGTTGCTCTTTATCCGTTTCGCGCCGAAGCGGCCCGGCGTAGTGCGGATCTTGGCCGAAGCGCCTGTCCGGCCCGAAAAAGCTGGCGGTGCGGACGAACATGCGCGTGTCGGTCAGCACATTCGAAATACGATCGAACAAGAGTCGTGCGCTGATTGGCTTTTTGACGAAGCCGCTCACACCCGCGTCGCGCGCGGCAGCAACACGCGAAATTTCCGTGTGCGCCGTCAGCATCAGGATCGGCACATAAGGGTTGGGGCTATCGTGGTTGCGGCGGACCATGTGGGTGAAGGCAAGGCCGTCAACCGGCGCCATCTTCCAATCGACAATGATGAGATCAACAGGCCGCGCACGCATGACATCAAAGGCCTGCGCGCCTGTTTCGGCTTCTGTGACCTTATTGATGCCCCCGGCGCGCAACAGACAGCGCACGAGAAAGCGCATCTGTTTGTTGTCGTCGACAACCAGGACATGAATATCGTTCAGCGTCGCCACTGACCGCCCCGCTCTGAAATCGTGCTTGTAGAAGCGCGTGAAATTGCAAACGGATGGTAAATTTTGAAGTCTCTGTGAAACGAAAACCGCCGCCGACCAGTAGATCGGCGGCGGTCTCCCAGATTTCACAAGCGTACGCACTGAACTGAAGGCGCGTTCAACTTCTATGGCGCATCGACGAGAACGATCTCTGCGTCTTCGCCCGCTTCGATGCGAAGTTCGGCTTCGTCTTTGATCGCGGCGCCATCGCGCGGGCCGAGCTCCACGCCGTTCACGCTCGCCTTGCCTTTTGCGAGAGCGAGATAAGCGAAGCGGCCCGGCGCGAGTTGATAGGCGACGCTCTGACCGCTTTTCAGGGTCGCCGCCAGCAATCGTGCATCTTGCCGGATCGGGAGCGCGCCGGCGTCCTGATCTTCGGCAAAGCCCGAGGCCAACGTCACCAGCGAGCCGGCGCGCTCGTCCTTCGGAAACTTGGCTGCGCCCCAATACGGTTTGCCGCCGCGCTCCTTCGGGATGATCCAGATCTGGTAGAGCGTCGTGGGTTCGTCTTCGAGATTGTACTCGGCGTGGGTGACGCCGGAGCCTGCGCTCATCACCTGCACATCGCCGGCTTCGGTGCGGCCTTTGTTGCCCATCGAGTCCTGGTGCGTGATCGCGCCGGTGCGGACATAGGTGATGATCTCCATGTCCGAGTGCGGGTGAGGCGGGAAGCCGGTCTTGGCCTTGATCGTGTCGTCATTCCAGACCCGGAGCGCACCCCAATGCACGCGTTCCGGGTCGTGGTAGCCGGAAAAGCTGAAATGGTAGCGCGCCGCGAGCCAATCGGCGTCGTGGCGGCCCAAACTGTCGAACGGACGTTTCTCAATCATGGAAAACCTCTTCGCCGGCTAATGTGGGCCATCGCAATTCGTCCTCAAGGCACACGCCTGACACCGCTCGGCGCTTGACGA
Organism: Hyphomonadaceae bacterium; assembly: GCA_050184605.1. Classification (GTDB taxonomy): domain Bacteria; phylum Pseudomonadota; class Alphaproteobacteria; order Caulobacterales; family Aquidulcibacteraceae; genus Vitreimonas. The sequence continues at coordinate 581,978 of JBFXAE010000002.1, forward strand.
AATCGTCGCGGCGGAGTGCAAGTGCCGCCAAAGGGGAGGACGTCCATGATCCGTGCATATCTCGCCGCTAGCGCCGCTTTGTTGCTCGTCGCCTGTGGCCAAGGCGCCGCGCCGACGACCGAAGAAGCACCCGCCGCGCCGCAAGGACTTTACGAGCAGGTGAACGCCATGAGCCCGGAAGAACAACCGGTGTTCGCCTATCAACAGCTTGCCGCCTACCAGACGGCGCATCCCGATGTTGTGAACCCGCCGTGCACGGCCGTTCGCGGCACCGAACGCATCAACGTCCCGGGCAACGTCGATCCAGAAAGCGTGTACGCCGCCCATACCGGCTCGGCCGTTTTCACCGTGCAGTGCGGTGCGCTGATCAGCGCCACGCGCATGGACTTCAACGAAAAGTGGCTGATCGCTTTCGCGCCGGGCGCGTCTGAACCGGCGGTTGTGCATTGCCTCGGCCCGAACGGTACGGACCGTTGCCCGCGTCAGGTGCCGACGGTTGAAATCGCGCCGACGCCGTAAGTCTATCAGTTCGTGCGGCGGAAACGGGCAAGGTCCGTTCCGCCAATATCGTAGAGCACGAGTTCGCCGTTCTCGATGCGGAAGCCGCGCGTCTCGTTCAGCACCGTCGTGAACGTGCTCTCCGTCTCCATCATGGGCGGCGGGCACATCATGCGGGTCAGTCCAATGCCGCTGAACTCGAGCCCTTGGTCGCTGGCGCTTACCGCGCCGAACCAGCGATTACAGCCGGCGTGGCCGGAGGCGCGATCCTGGGCGAACACGATCGTCGGCCGTGACGTGCCGTCCGCTTCGCTCAGCATGACCCACTCGCTGCCGGCGAGCGCGCCAAGCGGCGCCGCGCCGCTGGCGATGTCGCGATTTCCGTGGCTCGCACAGGCTGCGCCGAATAATAAGGCGATGAGAGCGGCGCGCTTCATTGAGGTTCTCCTGGCAGCTCGCTGTTGAACTCCGCGATCACGTTCTGGCCTGCGTCGAGCAAGACAAGGACATCGCGATCGTAATGGGCGTAGCGCGCCGCTTCTAGGACCGCGAGAAAGCTGCGCTCGGTCGCCATTTGCACACCGGCGCCGCAGTGCATTTCGGTGACGGCCACCATCCCGAACCGCAGCGCCTCGCCGTTCTGCGTGACGTCCGCCGTCCAGCGATTACACCCCGTGTGTCCCGAAGCGCGATTGCCTTCGAAATCCATGGTCGCGCCGTGCGGGTTAGCGTTGGTGTCGTCAATGCGGCGCCATTTCGTTCCGTTGAGATGGTTTTCGGTTTGGGCGGTCGGCGGGGCCGAGGCGACAGGGGTCTGCGCGCACCCGCCGAGCAGCAACAGAGCCAGGAGCGCAGAGCGCATCGATTCCTCCCTCAGACCGGATCGTACGGAAACACGGATGCGCTGGCGCCGACGTCAGTGTAGTTCGCCTTCATCGCTGGCAGCGCCTGCTCGATGAGCGTCTGCGGCGTCCAGCCTTCGAGGCGGCCGAGCGCGCGTATCGGGCGCGGTTGGTTGAAGAGAAACACTTCGTTGCCACGTACGGCAAAGATTTGCCCTGTGGTATCCTTGGCGCCGTCAGCGCAAAGCGCGACAGCCAGCTGCGCCACCTGATCGGCGCGCATGCCGTTCTTCATGCGCTCGACCCGCGCCGCGCTCGCTTCATCTTTGACGGGGATGGAGGCGATCATGCGCGTCCAGGCAAATGGCGCGATGATGTTGGAGCGCACGTTCTTGGAAAGACCTTCCATCGCAACAATCCGGGACAGGCCCATTACGCCGAGCTTCGCCGCAGCATAGTTGGCTTGGCCGATATTGCCGATCAGACCTGAGGTGGAGGTGAACAGAACGTAGGCGCCATCTTGCTGCTCCCGGAAATGCTCGATCGACGCGCGGGTGACGTTGAACGCGCCGTGCAGGTGAACGTCGATCACCGCTTTCCAATCCTCCGGCGGCATTTTGTGGAACATGCCGTCGCGCAGAATGCCGGCCGGATTGATCACGGCGTGGAGCCCGCCGAATTCCTTCTTCGCCTGTTCGAACATCGCGGCCACCGCATCGTAGTCGGCGACACTGTCGGAATTCGAGACCGCCTTGCCGCCAGCGGCGCGAATTTCTTTCGCGACCTCTTCGGCAGGCCCGGCCGAGCCGGCGTCATTGCCCTTCAGCCCGCCGCCCAGATCGTTCACAACCACGGCCGCGCCCTCGCGCCCCGCCAGCAACGCGCATTCCTTGCCAATCCCATTGCCCGCGCCAGTGACGACAACGACCTTCCCACTCAACACGCCCATGATGTCCTCCAAGCTTTTGACTTAGCGCGCGCGTGCGGCGGCTTCCAGCGCTTCCGCTTGACGCCGCGGCGTCTAGGATTTCTGCGTTTCCTGCACGGTGGCGACGGCGTCCTGCGCTTCGGGGGAGAGCTTCTCCGGCTCAAAGCCATCGGCCTTTGCCAACGCCGGAAACAGCTTCATCCACCACACCGAGGCGCCAATCGCCGCGACGCCGCCAATCGTCACCGCCAGCACCGGCCCAAATATCCGCGCCATCAAGCCGGCTTCGAAGTCGCCCAGTTCGTTCGAGGCCGAGATGAAAACGAAACTCACCGCCGAAACCCGCCCACGCATCGCGTCGGGTGTTGCGAGCTGGATCAGGCTCGAACGCACATAGACGGAGATCATGTCGACGCCGCCGGCGATCGCGAGCGCGACCGCGGTGAGCCACAGCCATTGCGAAAGACCAAACACCACCGTGGCGATGCCAAACACGATCGTTGCGCCGAACATCCACATGCCGACCCGCCGCCGCAGCGGATTGAGCGCGAGCATGAGGGCGACAACAGCCGCGCCGACGCCAACGGCGGAGCGCAAGATGCCGTTGCCCGCAGGTCCCGCGTCGAGAATGTCCCGCGCAAACACTGGCAGCAGCGCCACCGCGCCGGCGAGCAACACGACGACAAGATCGAGCGAGATCGCGCCCAGTACGATCTTGTTGCTCCACACATAGCGGAGCCCTTCGGCGATCATGCCGAGCGTGCGCGCGTCCTTCACCGGCTCCTGCGCCGGCGGCTTCAGCATGAACATCAGCCCCGCGGCGACCACCAACAGCACAAAAGCCGAAAGGTAGGGAACGACCGGCCCGAAGGCGTAGAGATTGCCGCCAATTGCAGGGCCAATAATGATCGAGGATTGAAACGCCAGCGAACTCCAGGCGATGCCTTGCGGCAGCTCCTCGCGCGGCAGCAGCATCGGCATGAGCGCGCTCGCCGCCGGCGGCAGGAAGGCGTTGATCATGCCGGCGCTGATTGCGGCAGCGAGGACGGCTGGAATGATGATGCTCGCCTCGCCGTGCGAGACCAGCGCCAGCCACAACAGGATCAGCGCTTTCGCGCCGATACAGGCCGACATGATCAGCCGGCGGTTGTAGCGATCCGCCGCCTGGCCGCCGAACAGCGAAAGCACCAAAAGCGGCAGAAATTGCGCGAGGCCAACGAGGCCAAGCATGAACGCGCCTTCCATGATAGACGAGCCTTGCGCGCGCGCCGCGTCATAGACCTGCCAGCCCATCACCGTTGCTTGCATCTGAACCGCGAGCGTCGCGAACGCCCGCGCCGCCCAGAACTGGGCGAACTGCCGGTGACGAAAAATGTCGAAGGAGGGAATGCGCAGGGCCAAGCGCCGCGCTTATGGACCCGCGCCGCCCTTGGCTGCAACCGTCGCGGTCGAGCGATTGACGCGGCCCCCAGCGCGCCCTAAGCGCGCGCCTCCATGGCTCACACGCTCACCGCCGAGAAACCCGAGCATCGCGACGCGATCGAGCGTGTGCTCTCGCGCGCCTTCGGCCCGGGCCGCTTTGCCAAGACCAGCGAGCGTGTCCGCGAACGCGGCGCCGAGGCTGAACCCGCACTCACGCGCGTGGCGCTGGACGAAGCGGGAGAGGTCGTTGGCGTTTGCCGCATCTGGCGCGTCGAGGCTGGCGCGCCCGTCTATTTCCTCGGGCCGCTCGCCGTCGATCCGAGCAAGCAATCCGCTGGCCTCGGGCTGGCTCTGGTGCACGAAGCAGTCGCCGCCTGCCGGGCGAGCGGCGGGAGCGGGATCATTCTGGTCGGGGCCGAGCCGTTCTTCCGTCCCGCTGGTTTCACAGTCGTGCCGAAGGGCCGTCTCGTGATGCCTGGCCCCGTCGATCCCGCGCGCTTCCTCTGGCTCGCGTTGCGGCCAGGCGGTTTGGATAGAGTCGAAGGCGAGATCACTGCGCCGAAGCGCTAGCCGTTTTCGCGCCGCCAGCCGAACATCAGCAGCGCCAAACCAATCAGCGCCCACAACCAACCCGGCCCAAGCGGCGATGCTGTCGCAGCACGCACCGTATAGGCGCCGTTGCGCTCAATCCCGATCCAATCGCCGCCACGTGCGTTCGCGCCGCGATCGACGCGCCGTACCTCAGGCAAGCGCCGCCCATCTTCACCCGTCATGAACACGCTGCCGCCGGTGGCGTTCGCGAACGGGCGCAAGATTTCTGGATTTGCGGCGAGGGCGCCTGCTTCGCGCGGATTGAGCGGGCCAACCGCCGCGAACGCGCGCAGGTTTCCGCTGCGCGCCTCATATAGGCCTTGCTCCGTCGCTGGCGCCGTGCCGCGATAGAGGCCGGGCGCCGCCTCATCGAGCCCGGCTTCCGAACGCTCGCCGCTCGGCGAGATGATCTCCACCGGACCCGGCGCACTGCCGAGCGTCGAGCGCTCGATCTCCAAGCCGCGCGGACCCGGATCGAGCGTCAGGCTATCGTCTTCCAGTTCCGGTTCTTGCATCAGCCAGTGCGCCGTGCGCCGCAGCAACTCGCCGTGCGGCCCCCCGCCATCGTAACCGCGCGCCCACAGCCACGGCTGATCCGACCACAATTGCGCAACCCGCCCGCGTCCCGCGCGATCAAGCACCAGCAGCGGGCGCCCATCCGCGCCGGCGAGCACGGTCTGTCCACTCGTTGCGCGCGCATCGATCTGCCGCGTCCAACGGCCCCACCGCTCCGGCGAAGGAATGCCGCGCACGACAGGATGGCGTTGGCCGAGTGTCGTCGGCGCCGGGCGATAGGGGCGCGAGATAATTTGCCCTGTCGGTTGCGACGGCAAAATGCCGGCAAGCGCCGTGCGATAAAGTCCGTCGAGCCCAGCTTCTTGATCGCCCGCCGTGATCAGCAGCGCGCCGCCTTGTTCGATGCGCCGTGCGATCGAAGAGAAATAGTACGCCTGCAAAATCCCGCGCTGTGGCGCGCGATCGAAGATGATGAGATCGAACTCGTCCAAGCGCCGCTCGAACAATTCTTCCGTCGGGAAGGGGATGAGCGCGAGTTCGTTGAGCGGTGTGAAATCCTGTTTGTCCGGTGGGCGCAGGATCGAGAAGTGCACCAGATCCACCGCCGGATCGGACTTCAGCAAATTCCGCCACACACGCGCGCCAGCGTGCGGTTCGCCTGTGATGAGCAAGACCCGCAGCCGGTCGCGTACGCCGTTCGCCGCGAACGCCGCGCGGTTGTTCGCCAGCGTGATCTCTTGCGGCCCCTCAGCTGCTTCCAGGATCACCATGTTCCGGCCGCGGTGCGCCAGGCGGATATCGACGGTGAATTCCCGGTTCGCGCGCACAGTTGTGTTCACGACGCGCTGCCCGTCGATCGTGACGCTCAGCGCCACCGGCGCATCGCCCGCTTCATCGAGCACGCGCCCGGTGATCCGCATAGGCTCGCCGACGATGCCGAACGTCGGCGCCGAGATCAGTTCCAAACGCCGATCGCCGCGATCCGGATCGCCGACGATCAGCACATGCGCCGGCCCAAGCTCGCGCAAACGGTTCGGCTCATCGGGCGGATCGGCCGCTTGCCCATCCGTGATCACCACGACACCGCCAATGCGATCGCGCGCCACATCGCTCAGCGCATCTTCGATGACGCTGGTGATCATCGTCCCGTCCGGCCCGCCGCGCGCTTCGCGCACGCGGACATCGAGCCCCGGTTCTTCCGAGAGACGGTGCGCCATCGCGTCCGCCGCTGCGCGTGCGGCCTCGCGCCGCCCGGCCAACGCTAAGCTTTCGCTCTGATCGACGACGATGAGCGCCACATCTTCCGCCGGCTCGCGCGTTTCGCGCACCCATTGCGGCTGCATCAAACCGAGAAACAGGAACGCCACACCAAGCGCACGTGTCACCGGTGCGCCGCCGCCGCGCCAGATGTAAACGCCGAGCGCAATCACCGAGATCACGCCAAGCGCGATCATCACGCCCCACGGCAGAGCCGGGTCAAAGCCGATGCGCGCGCCCGCTATCATCGCCGGTCATCGCCCATGCGTTCGAGCAGCGCCGGCACATGCACCTGATCGGCTTTGTAATTCCCGGTCAGCGCCACCATCACCAGGTTGACGCCGAAGCGCAGCGAAAGCTCACGCTGCCGGTCGCTCACGCCGGCTTGGCCTGACCAGGCAGATGCCCAATCGCCATCGCCAATGAAAATCGCGGCAACACCATCGCGCGAGGACGCGGCGGAAGAACTCTCCGCCCACAATTGCGCCGATTGCGAGCGGCCCGGAAAGCTGCGCAGCAGATAGAATGCGCGCGTCAGCACATGTTCCTGGTTCACTTGCTCCAGCGGCGGCACATCGAGGCCGGCCAGCATCGCTTGCGCAGGCCTTCCACGCTGCTGCGCGCCGGCATCGCGCGTATCGACGAGCAACAGGCCGCCAATCGCCAGATAGCGATCGACATTGCTCAGCGCCGCATCAGGCAAACGTCGCGGCGTTGGCGGGGCGGGCCAATAGATGAAGGGATAGGCAGAGAGATCGTCGCGCGCGAGATCGAGCGCGACGGGCGGGCCGGGTTCAACGGATGTGCGCGCTGTTAAAATGTCCGAAAGCGTCCGCAATCCCTGTTCGGAGGCGCGATCGATCCGCGAGTCGCCGGTGCGAACGTAAGCGAGCCGCAAAGTCTGCGTCGGGTCGTTGACATTCTGCGCATGCGCATCGCCGCCGAACGCAACAAGTGCGGCCAGGGCCATTGCCGCCGTGGCGCTCACACGGCGCGGCAGGCGAGGGAGCTTGCCGACAAGCAGCAGCGCGATCAGCAAATCGAGCGCCAACATCAGACCTGCCAAGCCAAACAGCCATCCAGCCAGCGGCCGTTCGATCACCGCGCCCAAGCCGGCGCGCGAAATGCCGCTCGGCAAGTGCAACGGTTGGAATGAATCGTCCGGCCGCACCGCGTCGATCGACGCTGAAACGCCTGCACGTTCGTACAAGCCCGGAGGCGTCGCGGGCGAGGGCTGCGCAATCGCGAACGCTTCCGGCGCTATCGGCTGCATGTCCGCCGGCGCCGGCGCAAGCGAGCCGTACCCGTCCAACAAACGCTGCGCCACGAACGGGCCGCCGGAGATTTCGCGTTCGCCCGCACCATCCGTCCGCGCCGCAAACGCCAAAGTTCGCCGCAGCACTTCAACGAAGAGACCAGAGAGCGGCACGTCAGACCATTCCGGCGTCGCGCTCACATGGAAGAGCACAATCAGTCCACGCCCGCGCGGCTGAGCAGTCACCAAAGGTGAATTGTCCGAAAGCGTCGCCCACACGCGCGCTTCTTCAAGCGAAGCAGGCTCCGCCAGAACCTGCCGTCGCACTTGCACGTCCGCCGGCGGCGCGACGCCCGCATAGGGTGAGTCCGCCGGAAACGCGCCGATGCCAAGCGGCGTCTCCCACGCCAGCGCGCTGCCAAGCGTGCGCGACCCAGGCCGCAACCGCACCGGCACGAAGTCATCGGCATCATTCGCCAGTCGCGGCCCCGCGAACCGCACCAGCAGCCCGCCACTCTCAAGCCATCTCTCAAGCGCCGCGCTATCTGTCGGCGCGACGCGCCCCGCGTCTGGCAAGATCAGCGCTTGCGCGCGTGCATCGATGAGTTGGGAAATGCTCCCACGCTGCAAGCTCGCATACGGCTGCAGCGCGCGATCGACGTAGAACAATTCTGAAAGCAGCGGCTGCCCCGCGCCACCCGGATCGACCAATCCGACAAACGGCCGCCCCGCGCCAGCCGGCAACAGCCGCACCGCGCCCGCGCTCTGTTCGCCAACGATCCGCACCCGCGCCGCACGCGCTGCAATCTCCGGCGGCAAATCGATCCGTGCGCTCGCCGTCAGCGCATCTCCTTCAAACTGCAACTCCGCCGCGCCGAGCGAACGGCCCTCCGCCGTCTCCGCCGTTACCGCGCCAACCGCAGAGCCGTTCGCCGCCCGCCGTGCTTCAACAACAACGCCCTGCGGCGTCACCGAACCCGAGACGATCCCGCGCGCAGTCTGCGACGGGATGCGCGCGGTCACCGGTCCGCGCCGCTGCAACTCCGCCGCTAGCGCTTCCGCGCCCGCATCGTTCAACCCATCCGTGATCCAAACGATGCGATCGAAATTACCTTCCGTCTGCGCTAAGCGCGTTGCCGCATCTGCGCGATCAGGCCGCCAAGGCTGCGGTTCCAAACGTTGCACGCGCGACTTCGCATCCGCCGCCGTCAGCGCTTCGCCAGGATCGCGCGGGCGTGTGCTCGGCGCGGTGAAGAGCATAAAGATCGGCGCGCGCGCGCGTTCGGCTTGCGCGATCGCCGCACTCGCCGCGCTGCGCACTTCGCTCCACGCCGGCGCAGACGTCCAGCCATCATCGATAACGATGAGCGTCCGCCCGCCCAGCGTGCTCTCACTCGCTTGCGGCGCCAAGCTCGGTCGTGCGAACGCCAGGATCAGCAGCGCCGCCGCCAGCATCCGAAACAGCACCAGCCACCACGGCGCCCGCTCGCGGCTTTGATCGTCCGTGCGCAAGCCTTCGAGCAAACGCGCCGGCGGAAACTGTTCGCGCTGCGGTGGCGGCGGCGTCGCGCGCATGATGAAGAAAAGCGCCGGCAACGCCAGCAAAGCCAGCAACGCGCCCGGCGCTCCAAACAGAAACGGCCCGAAGCTCATGTGAGCCGCGCTCTATTTCCCCTCCCCGCGAGGGGAGGGGGCAGGGGGTGGGGAGGAGCGCGACGTTTGAAGTTTTGCCGATAGCGCGGGTGTCGGATGAGCGGAGCATCACCCCGCCCCCTAACCCCCTCCTCTCGAGAGGAGGGGGAACGCCAAGATCTAAGCGCACTCAAGCGAACCGCTCCGACACGAGAGCAATCAGCAAAGCAAGCGCCGGCGCCGCGCTATGATCGGTGCGATGCAGGAGAGCAGGGAAGCCAAAGTTCGCGCCCGCTTGCCGGATTGCACGCCGGTGCGTCTCCAGCCGCTCGGCATAAAGCTCGCGCACGTTCTCCGGCCGCCCGATCAAAGTCTCACTACGCCGCCCCGGCTCCAGAAACAGCGTCCGCCCACGAAACGGGAAATCCTCTTCCGCCGGATCGGCCACCATCACCAGCGCGCCACTCGCGCCTGAATCCGCCGCTGCGCTCAGGCGCGCGCGCCACGTCTCAACCGGCGCATAAAAGTCCGAAAAGAAAATCACGCAGCTGCGCGGCGGCGCATCCGCATCTTTCTGCGGCGTCAGGAAATCGTGCGCCAATCGGTCCACCGCACGTGGTCCCGTCCGCGGCGTGCGTCCGAGCATGCCGACACGCTCACCGCCACGGTTCAGCAACGTCGCCAGCGCTAGCGCAATTGTTTGCGCGCGACGCAGCTTCGTCGTCCGCGCTGCATCGCTGGTCCAATTGAACCCGGCGTCCGGGTCCATCCACATCCACGCCGTCTGCGCCGCCTCGCGCTCACGCTCGCGCACGAAGTAGCGATCGCCGCGCGCCGAGCGCCGCCAATCCACCAGCCGCGCGCCATCTTCGGCGCGGTGATCGCGATACTGCCAGAACGCTTCGCCTTGTCCCGCGCGCCGCCGCCCGTGCAAACCCGGCGCACTCGCCGCAAGCCGCCGCGCATCGAGCAACACGCCCGGCAAATCGCCGGCGAGCGCGAGCGCGTCGAGGCGAGATGCGTCTGTCACTTCCCCTCCCCTTGAGGGGAGGGGGTGGGGGGTGGGGTGATGCGCAGAAGACTCAGAATCAACTCCAAACGAAACTTAGGTGTGTCTTCGGATGAGCGGAGCTTCACCCCACCCCAAACCCCTCCTCTCAAGAGGAGGGGCTTACTCACGCCGCGCGCTCCGCCAGCTCATCCACCAGCGTGTCGATATCCAAGCCTTCAGCCCGCGCGCCGAAGGAGAGCGACATCCGGTGCACCAAAGCCGGCCGCGCGAGCGCCGCCACGTCATCCACCGCCGGCGCCAAGCGCCCGCGCAGCAACGCCCGCGCCCGCACCGCCAACATCAAAGCTTGCCCGGCACGCGGACCAGGTCCCCACGCGACATGCTGGTTCACGCGCGGATCGTGGCTCGAGCCTGGCCGCGCCGAACGCACCAGCTCCAAAATGCTCGCCAGCACTTTCTCACCAACCGGCATCGCCCGCACCAAACGCTGCAAGCGAATGAGCGCATCCGGATTGAGCACCGCTTGCGGCTGCTGATCGGCCAAGCCTGTCGTCTCGATCAAAATCTTCCGTTCGATCTCCGCGTCCGGGTAGGGCACATCGACCTGCAACAAGAAGCGATCGAGCTGCGCCTCCGGCAACGGATACGCGCCTTCGTGCTCGATCGGGTTCTGCGTCGCCAACACGTGGAACGGTGTCGGCACATCATAGGCCGCGCCCGCCACCGTAACTTGATGCTCCTGCATCGCCTGCAGCAACGCCGATTGCGTACGCGGTGACGCGCGGTTGATTTCATCCGCCATCAAGAGCTGCGTGAAGATCGGCCCCTTCACGAACCGGAAGTGGCGCCGCCCGCTCTCATCCTGATCGAGAACTTCCGAGCCCAGAATATCCGCCGGCATCAGATCCGGCGTGAACTGCACGCGGCCCCAATCCAGCCCCAACACCCGCGCCGTCGCTTCCACCAAGCGCGTCTTCGCCAAGCCCGGCGCACCCACCAGCAGCACATGGCCACCCGCCAGCACCGCCGATAATGTCAGCTCGATCACCCGTTCCTGGCCGAATACCGCTTTGCCGATCTCGGCCCGCACGCGCGCCAGTGCTTCGCCAGCCGCCTCGGCCTCGGCCACCAAGGCTTGTGGATCGTTGGAATTGCTCATGGGCGCGAAGCTCGCTTAGTTGGGGGCGGAAGTATGACATCGCCTGAAAACACCTCGTCCCTGGAGCAATTGATCGCCGCGCTCAAGCGCGAAGCGGCTACTGGCGACAAAGCCTTGCCTCCGGTCGACAAGTGGAACCCCGCCCATTGCGGGGATATCGGCATGGAAATCCTGGCCGACGGAACTTGGAAGCACGAGGGAACGCGCATCACGCGCGAACCTCTGGTCAAGCTCTTCGCCTCGATCTTGAGAAAAGACGAAGACGGCCAAACCTACCTCGTCACCCCGGTCGAGAAGATCATAGTTAAAGTCGAAGACGCACCCTTCGTCGCCATCCGCGCCGACCGCGTCGGTGAAGGCGCCAACCAAACCATCGTCTTCACCACCAATGTCGGCGACGTGATCACCGCCGGCCCCGACCACCCGCTGCGCGTAGAGCGGCGCGGAGAAGAGCCGAGACCGTACGTCCATATCCGCGGGCGCCTAGAAGCACGCATCCTCCGCGCGCCTTTCTACGAACTGGTGGAATGGGCCGAGCCGAAAGAGGGAAGGCTTGGTGTTTGGAGTGGTGGGGTGTGGTTCAGACTCGAGTAGTCAGAGATGACGCCAGGTTGAATTCATCAGCATGAATCATGGTCCCACACACACGGAGTCCAAAGGAGTTTGCATTTATTGCGGAGCTCGCGGCGTTCCATTGAGCGACGAACACATCGTGCCGTACGCAATTGGTGGCTCTCATGTCATTCGCAAGGCGAGTTGCCGTGCCTGTGCGAAGATAACCGGAGCCTTTGAGCAGAAGGTTTTGCGCGACCTATGGGGCGATGCGCGTGCTAGTTTCAACGCGCCCACGCGCCGCAAGAAAGAGCGACGTTCACACATAACTATGCCCGATGCGGGTGCTGGTTCGTTGACTCTTCCTGTGGCTGAGCATCCGGGTGGTTTTGTTTTCTACGCAATGTGCAAAGCGGGATTGTTGCAGGGTTTTTCGAACGAAGTCGATTTGTCTGCAGGTTGGCGTCTCGTTGTCGTTGACGATGACAAGCGTCGCCAGAACTTTCTCGCGAAATATCCCGATCGTTTGACGATGAGGTTCAGGCATGTGCCGAAGGACTTCGCTCGTATGATCGCAAAGATCGGTTACGGCCACATCATGACTGCGCTCGACCCGGGTGACTTCAATCCAATTTGCGTGCCCTACATTCTAGGTAAGGCGGACAATGTTTCTTTCGTTGTCGGGGGCACCGCGCAGGCGCAAGGGCAGACGCAGGAGGGGTATCAACTGCAATCGGCCGTGTTCGGCGGAGGTGCGAGAGTTTTGCTGATTGCGTTGGTGCGCCTCTTGGCGAACACGAGCGCGCCAGCGTACCATGTGGTTGTCGGTGATGTTGCGGGGGCGGATCGTGTGCTCCACGCTCTGACAAAACTTGGTGTGGATTCCGGTCAACTGCCCGCGCTTGCGAACCAGAACGATCATTGGGTGCCAGACGTGAAGCCACTGCCGTACTGGCTGAAATAGGATCGAGCGATTGCTTGGTGGTTAGTTGCACCTTAGTTGATGCGCGTGTATTCCTCCCAGATAGAACATCTCCTCCGTACCCGCCTCGATCCGCTCGACGCCATCGCGCGCGAACACGAACGCACGCGCAGCGACAACGACTTAAACCCCGGCTTCGACAATCATCCCGAGCAACGCCCCGCCGCCGTGCTCGCGCCGATCATCAAGCGCGCGACCGGCTGGACCGTGCTCTTCACCGTGCGCTCTGTCGAAACGCCGGCGCATCCGGGGCAAATCTCTTTCCCCGGCGGGCGCGTGCAAGCGAATGACGCGAACGCCGTCGAAACCGCATTGCGCGAAACCTTCGAAGAGGTGGGCCTCGATCGCTCGTTCATCGAGCCGCTCGGCGCCTGGGATCGCTACGACACCATCACCGGCTATCGCGTCACGCCGATCGTCGGCCTCGTCGAACCTGGCTTCGATTTGAAACTCGATCCACGCGAAGTCGCGAGCGTGTTCGAAGCGCCGCTCGATTTCCTGATGAACCCCGCCAACCACGAAGTCCGCGAAGCCCAATGGCAAGGCCGCACGCGCTATTATTATGTGATGCCGTACGAAGGTCACGACATTTGGGGCGCAACGGCGGGCATGGTGCGCGCGCTGTACGAACGGTTACACACCTAACGCTCACTCACCCCCTCTCCCTTGCGGAGAGGGGGCAGGGGGCGAGGGGCGTTCAGCCGCCGCGCCATTTGCAAACACAAACGCCGCGCAACGCTTCAATCACCGCACTTGCTCGTTCGCCCCTCATCCCCTTACCCCTTCTCCGCGAGGGAGAAGGGGAGTCGGCAACATGCGGATTCGTTTCGCGTTGGCGGCAGCGCTGTTTCTTGGCGCGTGCGCTCAAATCAACGGCGCACTCAATCGCGATCCGGAAACGCAACAAGCGCAAGAAGCTCTGCCCGACGGCGGCCCGCCAGTCGTGAACGGCTTCTACGATTTCGAAGGCTCGTGCCCCTTCGAGGGTTGCGGACTTGGCGATCTCTACGCGTTGGCGCCGGTTGAACTGCTCGAGCGTCCAGCGCTCGACGCACGCGTCGTTGCGACGGTGCAAGCCGGAGAATGGGTAAGCACGCGGAACAGCATCAATCGCTCGCGCCCCGCGCGCGGCGTGGTGATCGGCGAAGTGCGCAACCTCTACAGCAACGGAAACGGCATTCCGGTTCTCGAAGTGGGCGACGTTGTCTACGTGGTCGACTGGGAGGGCGAAGGCATGACGCGGCTATGGCACCGCGGCGAGTTCATCTCGTGGCAAGAAACGGGCGCCGACGAAAATGGCGTAGACGACGGCATCCGCTGGACGTGGTCGACGGACGAGCAGCGCGCCGCGGACCAAGCCGCCGGCGCCGGCTGGTGGCTCGAAGTTCAGCGCTCAAACGGCGAACGCGGCTGGACCCGCAATGCCGGAGATTTCGATTGCCTCGGCCAGATCGATCCGTCGCCGCGCTGCGAGGAGCGTTGGCGCGCGTCCACGCAGTGACGTTGCGCTAGCTGCCGTCATTGAAGCCGCGCGCGAACTGCGCGAAGAGAGGCAATGACCGCCGCCATCACGCACGCCGCCTGGCTGAAAGCGCCCGAAACCCAAAAGCTGCTCGCAGCTCTTGAAGCCGCGCGCGCTGGCGGCTCGCGGTTCGTCGGCGGCTGTGTGCGCAACACTTTGCTCGGCGCGCCGGTCGACGATCTCGACATCGCCACGCAGCTCACGCCGCAAGAGGTGATCGCCGTCGCCACCAAAGCCGGCTTCGCCGCGCACCCAACCGGCATCGAACACGGCACCGTCACCGTGGTCGTCGATCACCACCCGTTCGAGATCACCACGCTCCGCCGCGACGTCACCACCGACGGCCGCCGCGCCACCGTCGCCTTCACCGAAAGCTGGGAGGAGGACGCCCAGCGCCGCGACTTCCGCATGAACGCGCTCTACGCCGACGCGCAGGGGCAGATCCACGATCCCACCGGCGGCGGCTTGGATGACGCGCGCGCCGGCCGCGTCATCTTCATCGGCGACGCGGCGACGCGCATCAAAGAAGACTATCTGCGCATTCTGCGCTTTTTCCGCTTCAACGCCTGGTACGCGCGCACGCCGCTTGATCCGCATGGTCTCGACGCTTGCGCCGATCTCGTCGCCGGTCTCGATACGCTTTCAGTCGAGCGCATCTGGAAAGAAGTGAAGAAGCTTCTCGGCGCGCCCGATCCGCGCGCGGCGTGGGAGGGGATGAGCGCCATCGAAGTGCGCGCCCGCGCGCTGCCGGAGATGAACAACACGCCGCGCCTGCGGGCGTTGATGGACCTTGAAGCCGATCTGATGTTGCCGGTCGACGCAATGACGCGCGTCGCCGCCGCGCTCGAAGACCAGGAAAGCGCCAAAGCGCTCTCGCGCCGCCTGAAGCTCTCGAACGAAGAGCGCGATCGCCTCGTCGCCGCGCTCGGCGATGACGTGAAGATCACCAGCTACATGTCGCTCCGCGAAATGCGCCGCGCCATCTACAAGCTCGGCAACGAAGCCTTCGGCGATCGCGTGCTGCTCGCTTGGGCCAGCGCCGGCGGCGAGAAAGCGCAGCAATGGCGCGCACTCACTGCACACGCAAAAATGTGGAAACCGCCCAAACTGCCGCTCACCGGCGACGAAGTGATGGCCGCTGGCGTGCCGGCGGGGCCAAAGGTCGGCGTTATCATGCGCGAAGTCGAAGACTGGTGGATCGACGCCGACTTTCCTGACGACAAACTGTCCGTGATCGAACGCTTGAAAGCCGTCGCTCAAGGGCTGAGCTGAAGCCCCGTCCTTTCCCGGTAGGGAAAGGTGGCTCGTGTGCGAAGCACGCGAGACGGAAAGGGCGGCGCCGGTGCTTGCCGATTTCCGCGCCACCCTCTCAGTCTCGCTAGCGCGCTGACAGCTCTCCCTAACGGGAGAGCACGAGACGGTAGTTACGCTTGCGCGACCTGAGCTTTGCGAAAGCGCGGCATTTCGAGCTTCCGAATCCACTTCCGCGCCGGCTCCTCGATCACGAGGTACGCCACCATCGAAGCCGCGATGCACACAACAAACACACCGACCATCGCGCCAACACGCGGCGCCAGATCGGACGTTTCCGTCACGCCAAACCGCTCAAGCGCATGAAACCACACGATGTCGATCGGCAAGTGGATCATATAAAGCGCGTAGCTCGCCGCGCCCAAGAACACGAAGATGCGACCAGACATCGGCGCATCGACGCCATGGCGCGACGTCTCCGCCAAACCGTAAAGCAAACCAGCAAGGCCGAACCACGTCAGGCCTTCCCACCAGCCAAGCGTCGTCACCGCGACAACCCAACCCGCGCTCACGGCGACGATCGGCCAAGCCCAGCTCTTCGGCGCCGCGTGCTCACGGCCGAACGCGTAGAGCGCAACACCCAACAAGAACGACGGCAAAATCCGCAGTGCGCCGATCTGCGCGGTCATCTGTGAGAAATTCTGTCCTACACCCGGGAAGACAGCGCTAAGATTGTCGAGCGCCCAAAACGAAAAGAGACACAACGCGATCGCGCCAACAGCAAACGCACCGGACCAACGCTTCGCCTCAAGCACAACACCCGCCACCAACGGGAAGAGAAGGTACGCCAACCATTCAGCGCTGATCGACCAACTCGGGAAATTCCAACCGACAGTGGGCGTCGTGCCCCAAGCGTGAACCATCAGCAGATGCGCCGGCAGATCGGAGAGGCGGAACGCGTCCGGATTGCTCTCGCCAACACCGAGGATCGACGCGCCGGCGAACAGCACCAGCATCGCGCCAAGCGCGGCGAGGTGCATTGGGTAAACCCGCGCGATCCGGTTCTTCAGGAAGCCGCCATAGCCAAACCGGCCGCCCTCAAGGCTCGTCAGATAGACATGCGCCAGGATGAGGCCCGAGAGGGTGAAGAAGAGGTCGACCCCAAGATAACCATCGGCCACCAGCCCAAACTGACCCATTCCAAGGCCCAGATGGTCCTTAAAATGGTACAAAAGCACCCAAAACGCCGCGATAAATCGCAGCGAAGTCAGTGGCTTAAGCTCTTGGGGATAGGCGAGTGCGGTCATGACCGCTCGCCCGACGCAAGAAAAAGGCCGCGCCTCTCCTTGTTATAACGTGCGTTATAACTTAGACTGCTCAGGCCATGACCGACGAAACCAAAAAACCTGGCGTCGCCGACACCGAACGCGCTCCTTTCGAAGCGGCCGAGCCCGCCGCGAAGTCGTCCGGCCGCACCCTCAAGGTCCGCAAGATCGGCAACTCCCTGGGCGTCGTTCTGCCTAAGGACGTGCTGGCAAAGCTGCGTGTCGGCGAGGGCGACGAACTCAGCGTCAGCGAAACGCCGGACGGCGTGGCGCTGACTGGCGGCGATGCCGAGTTCGCGCGCCAGATGGAAATCATGCGCGACATCATGCGCCGCTACCGCAACACGTTGCGTGAGCTGGCTAAGTGAAGTCTCGAATTTGGGTCGAGCGTCGCATCGTGCTGGCCGCACACGATGAGGCGCTCGCCGCGCATGGCGGCGCCTCAGGCGTTCGCGATATCGGGCTGCTCGACTCGGCTTTGGCGCGGCCACAGAACCTGTTCGCATATGGCGAGGGCGATGCCGCGGCTCTTGCGGCCGCCTATGCGTTTGGCATCGTGCGCAACCATCCCTTCGTCGACGGCAACAAGCGCACGGCGTTCATGACGGCGGTGTTCTTCCTGGAACTCAATGGTCATCGATTCACAGCAAACGAAGTCGATGCCACACTGCAGACGCTTGCCCTCGCCGCCAGCGAGATCGGCGAAGCCGAGTTCGCTGCGTGGCTGCGCGAAAACGTGCAGCCACGCTGACGGCTCATGGCCACTTCGCCACCGGCGGCATCGAGCTCAGAATGCTTTCGACATTCCCGCCCGTTTTCAGCCCAAACGTCGTGCCGCGATCATAGAGCAGGTTGAACTCCACATAGCGCCCGCGCTGTACGAGTTGTTCATCGCGGTCCGCCTCGCTCCATGGCGTCGCCATGTGCTTGCGCAGCAGCGGCATGTAGCCAGCCAGAAATGCGCGCCCGACATCCTGCGTGAACGCGAAGTCGCGCTCCCAGTCGCCGCTGTTGTGGTGATCGTAGAAAATGCCGCCGACGCCGCGTGGCTCGTTGCGATGCGGCAGCCAGAAATACTCGTCCGCCCATTTCTTGTAGCGCGCGTAAAGCCCGGCTTCGTGCTTCTCGCAGGCATCGCGGTACGGCGCGTGAAACGCCTGCGCGTCCGCGCTCGCCTCATCGCGCTGATAAGCCTGCGTCGGGTTCAAATCGCCGCCGCCGCCGAACCACCATTCGGTTGTCGTGATGTGGCGCGTGTTCATGTGCGCGGCGGGGCAGTGCGGGTTGCGCAGGTGCGCGATCAGCGAAATGCCGCTCGCCCAGAAGCGCGGATCGTCGGCCGCGCCCTTCACGTTCTTCGCGAACTCGGGTGAGAACTCGCCGTACACCGTGCTCACATGCACGCCGACCTTCTCGAAGAACCGCCCCCGCATCATGCCGGCGACACCGCCGCCCTGATCGGCGCTGCCATCGCCCCGCCGCCACGGGGTCTTCACAAACCGGCCGGGCTCGCCCGGATAGAGCGCCGCCGGCGCCTCATCCTCCAGCGCCTCGAACGCCGCGCAGATCTGATCCCGCAGCTCTTCGAACCAAGCCTTTGCCCGCGCCTTGCGCTCTTCGCTCACGTCAATTTCTCCCAAGCCCCGGTCTGCCGCATGGCTTCAGTCAACACCACAGTCGCGGCAGTGATCACATTGAGCGAGCGCAAGCCGCGCACCATCGGCACCCGCACGCTGGCCTGCGCCGCAGCGTAAAGCTCCCCGGATGAGCCGGCGCTTTCGCGTCCAAGCACCAAGGTGTCGCCTGTGGAAAACGTGAAGTCCTGAAAGCTCACGGCCCCGTCTGTTTCCACCAATACGAGGCGTCCGTCCTTCCGTTCCGGCGCCGATTGGAATGCCCGCAAGGAGCTATGCCGCGCGACCTGCGCTTTGTCCCCATAATCGAGCGCCGCCCGTTTCATCGACGCGTCCGTCAGGGGAAAGCCGCATGGTTCGATCACGTCCAAGCCCACGCCCAAGCAGGCAGAGAGGCGAAGTGCCGCGCCGAGATTTTGCGGGATGTCAGGTTGATAGAGGGCGAGCCGCACGTTATGGCCTCCACGCCGGAGAATCGGGGTTGAATCGGGGAAATCGGTCGTGCGCCTGCGGCGAGCCGCCGCGCGCTGGCAGTCCCGGATTATCCTAGCTTCACCGGCGAACCAAGGCCGGGAGATCATCAGCAGTGGCTGAAGCAGCACCTAGCGCGCATGAAGGTGAGACCACCCGGCGCGACTTCATTTACATTGCCGGCGCATCGGTCGCGACCGTCGGCGTTGCGGCAACGATCTGGCCGTTCATCGCGCAGATGAATCCCGCCGCCGACACGCTCGCCTTGTCGACGACGGAAGTCGATCTCTCTGCGGTGCCGGAAGGCCAGCAGATCAAAGTCATGTGGCAAGGCAAGCCGGTGTTTGTGCGTCACCGTACGGCGGCGGAAATTGCTTCAGCGCAGCGTGACGACTTCGCGACGCTGAAAGATCCGCAAACCGACGCCGAACGTCTCGTTCAAGAAAATGGTGAAGCCGGGCGTCCTGAGTGGATCGTGCTGCAAGCCAGCTGCACGCACCTGGGCTGCGTGCCGACCTTCGTCGATGGCTCATCGTACGGCGGCTGGTTCTGCCCCTGCCACGGTTCGGATTACGACACGTCCGGCCGTATTCGCCGCGGCCCGGCGCCGGCTAATCTTCATGTCGCGCCGTACATCTTCACCGGCCCGACCGCCATTCGCATCGGCTAAAGTTTGGAGCGCTAAGTGAGCGGACCTTCCACCTACGAGCCGAAATCCGGCATCACGCGCTGGCTCGATCGGCGTCTGCCGATCATCCGGTTGGCGCACGACAGCTTCGTCGCTTACCCGACGCCGCGAAACCTCAATTATTGGTGGACGTTCGGCGCCATGCTGACGCTCTGCCTGGTCGTGCAGATCGTCACCGGCATCGTGCTGGCAATGCATTATGTGCCGCACATCAACATGGCGTTCGCCTCGGTGCAGCGCATTGAGCGCGACGTGCCGTTCGGCTGGCTCATTCAGAACATCCACGCCGTCGGCGCCTCGATGTTCTTCCTCGCCGTCTACATCCACATGTTCCGCGGTCTCTATTACGGCTCCTACAAAGCCCCGCGCGAACTGCTTTGGATTTTGGGCTGCGTGATCTACCTGCTCATGGTCGCCACCGGCTTCCTTGGCTACACGCTGCCGTGGGGCCAGATGTCGTTCTGGGGCGCAACCGTGATCACCAACCTCTTGGGCGCGCTGCCTCTGGT
Source organism: Hyphomonadaceae bacterium (assembly GCA_050184605.1). Classification (GTDB taxonomy): domain Bacteria; phylum Pseudomonadota; class Alphaproteobacteria; order Caulobacterales; family Aquidulcibacteraceae; genus Vitreimonas. The sequence continues at coordinate 602,024 of JBFXAE010000002.1, forward strand.
CGGCGAGAGCATCAAGAATTGGCTGATGGGCGGCTTCTCGGTCGACCAGCCGACGATCAACCGCTTCTTCTCGCTGCACTATCTGCTGCCGTTCGTGATCGCTGGCGTTGTCGGCCTCCACGTATGGGCGCTGCACGAAGCAGGGCAGAACAATCCCGTTGGCGTCGATGTGAAGTCGAAGGCCGATACGGTGCCGTTCACGCCGCACGCGACAATCAAGGATCTGTTCGCGACGACGCTCTTCGTGATCCTGTTCGCGGTCTTCGTCTTCTACATGCCGGATGCGCTCGGCCACGCCGACAACTTCATCCCGGCTGACCCGCTGAAGACGCCGCCGGAAATCGTTCCGGAATGGTACCTGCTGCCGTTCTACGCGATCCTGCGCGCGTTCGATTTCAACATCGGGCCGATCGATTCGAAGCTTGCCGGCGTGCTGGCGATGTTCGCCTCGATCGGCATTCTGTTCCTTCTGCCGTGGCTCGACACCTCGCGCGTGCGCTCGATGCGCTATCGCCCGATCGCGCGCCAGTTCTTTGTCATCTTCGTGATCGTCTGCATCTTCCTCGGTTGGTGCGGTGGTCAAAACCCCGGCAATATCCTGCTGAAGGCTGGTCAGTTCCAAGCGACGCTGAGCTGGGTCGAAGGCGGCCAAGTCAGCGAGCGGCCGGTCGAAGCCAGCGGCGCGGACAATTGGGAGGAAGCTTCCAACGACGCGCAGGCCGAGCTCCGTTCGAGCGGCGCGACGATGACGGCGGTGACCCGCACCGGCGCGACCACGGGCGTCGCCCGAAGCGTCACCGGCGGCGAAGTGCGCACGCGTACCGTCCAAGCCGAAACCGCCGATGAGCTCGAAACCGCGATTGGCGAAGTGAAGGAAGAAGTTGGTCAGGCCGCGCCGTTCTATACGGTTCAGCGCAGCTTCCCGCCGGCCTTCACCGTCACGAACTTCTCGCAGGTTCTGACGCTCTATTACTTCCTCTTCTTCCTTGTGATCCTGCCAATCCTCGGCCTGCGTGAGCGGCCTGAGCGCGTGCCGGACACCATCGCGAAACCCGTCACTGGCGGCGAAGCGCAGGGGGCATCGTAATGTTGCGCGCACTTACCGCCGCCGCGGCGCTGATCGTCGCCGGAGTTGGCGTGGCTTTCGCCGCCGTTCACGGCGAAGAGCCAGAAGAGTATCCGTTCTCGTTCCTGAGTCCGGTCGGGTCGTACGACATGGCCGCCGTGCAACGCGGCTTCCAGGTCTACCAACAGGTCTGCTCTAACTGTCACTCGATGGACCACCTCTCGTATCGCCATCTTGGCGAGAAGGGCGGCCCGTTCGCGCTTTACATGGTGCGCGATCACGAGACCGGTGAAATGGCCCCGCACATCGGCAAGCCCGATCACGGCGGCAGGTTTGTTCAAGTGACGGACAACCCTTACGTTCGTGCGATCGCCGCCGGCGTCACCATTAGCGACATCGATCCGAACTCAGGCCAACCTACCGATCGTCCGGGCCGCATCTCGGATCGTTTCCGCCGTCCGTTCCCGAACCAGATCGCCGCTGCCGCGTCGAACGGCGGCGCGCCGCCGCCTGATCTTTCGGTCATCACCTCAGCCCGCCACGGTGGCGCGCGTTACATCCGCTCGCTGCTGATGGGCTATGACGGCGAAACCAAAGGCACGCTGCACCACAACCCCTATTTCCCGGGGGGCTGGCTCGCCATGGCGCCGCCGCTTGCGGAAGGCGCGGTGCCGTATTCCGATCCGGAAACGCCGCAGACGGTCGAGCAGTACGCCACCGACGTAGCGACGTTCCTGCAATGGGCCGCCGATCCGCACATGGAAGAGCGCAAGCGCCTCGGCATCGTGGTGCTCGCGTTCCTGCTGGCGCTGGCCGGCTTGCTCTACCTCTCATACAAGCAAGTCTGGCGCGGCGAGAGCCACTAAGCTCCGAGTCAAGGTTCAAGCGATATGACGGGGTGCGCATCCAGCGCGCCCCGTTTTCGCATCTACGAGCCGAGACAGGAGAACTCGGCCCATGTCTGGTGAACGCGCGGGGAGAGGCGCGGCGATCATCGCCGCGCTCGCATACGCACTGCTTTGGGGCGGTTCGACCGCCTACCTCTACGCCACCGGCGGCGATTGGACGTCGGGCGTCTTCGTCATGGCCATTTTTGGCCTGGGCCTCGGCGGCATCGCCTGGCTCCTCACGCGCGGCGCCAACGCGCCGCGCATCGAGGTCGAGCATCCGCGCATCGAAAGCGGCGCAGTGATCATTTATCTCGCACTCTACGCCGTGCTCTTCCTCGGCTTCGGCATGACCTGGGCGCGACAGGCGTTCCCGCCGGGGCCGGGGCAGGAAAGTCTGGTGCTTGCGCTAAAGCTCGTCGTTCACGTCGTGCTCCCGGCGCTGCTGCTCATCATCATGGGCGCCAAGCTTGGACCCATCACCCAACTCGGCCTCAGCGGCCGCAAATTCTGGCGCACTTTGATTGTGCTCGGCGCGATCATCCTCGCTATCGTTTGCGTGATCACGCCGAGTCTCAAGGAGATTTCCGGCATCCCACCCACATTCGAAACGATGATCTGGGCGCTGCCGCTTGGTTACATTTGGATGACGCTCGAAGCTGGCGTCACCGAAGAATTCCTCTTCCGCGGCGTGCTGCAAACCCGGCTTACGGCTTGGTTCAACTCAGCTTGGGCCGGCGTGATCGTAACGTCGGTGCTCTTCGGCCTTGCGCACGCGCCTGGTCTCTTCATGCGCGGCGGCCCCGGCGTCGACGGCTGGAGCACCGATCCGCTGCAAGTGATCGCGCACACCATCGCCGTGCTCTCGCCGATCGGGCTGACCTTCGGCTTGATCTATGCACGCACGAAGTCGCTGCTTCTGGTCATTCTGCTGCACGGCCTCGTCGACTGGTTGCCGAACTTGGCGGACTTCGTCGAGACCTGGAGGTAGCGGCGCCGCCTACGGCGCGCTGGCGCCGGTGGCGGTGTCGGTTGGTGTCGCCGTCATCAGCGGCGCGCCATTGATCGTCGACGTGGCAGCGGCGTTTACGTCAATCACTTCGTTTTCGCTTGGCAGCGGCCGGCCCGCTGCGTCCACAGGCGCATACTGGATCACGCCGTTCACGCGTCCGGCGCGCGGACCGCGTTGCGCGGCGCCATGCGCCTCAGGGCCAGAAATCGCTTGGCCCAAGTACTGCGCCACATCGATGAGCCGCGGCGTGTCGCGCACGCCGGGATCGGGCACGTCAGCGTAGAAAATGTGCTGGCCAATGGTTTGCCGGCCTTGGCCGACGCGGGCCCAACGCGGGCGCACGGCGCGCGTGTGATAGAATAGGGCGCCGCCAGTGGGGTCGACAGAACGGCCACTGAGCACTTCGCGCGCAATCTGATCCGCGACAAGCCATTCCGGATCGGTCGCAACACTCGACGGATCGCGCGCGAGGTTCATCACGGTGCGCCGGTTCGGATCGTTGCGATTCCATACAGAGAATTGCTTTGGCGACAGGATCACGGTCGAGAGATCTTCGCCAAAGCGTGGCCCGATGCGGTTGACCATGACGTGCGCCACTGCGCGCATGCCGGTTTCGCCTTCGCTGCGCGCTTCGCCCCACACGGTGGCGGCAAGCAAGCGAACTTCTGCTTCGTTCAGCACAACCGGTGTTGTGTCAGAGATCGCGGTTCCGGCGGGTTCTTGCGGAACGAATCCGATGATCGACCGTTCGCCACGGACAACCTCGGCTAACGCGTCGGGATAGAGCGCAAAATTCATCGCTGCAGCGAGCGCGAGCACACCGACCGCGCCAAGCGCGTGCAGAGAATGCTTGAGCGACTGCGGCTTCGCGCGCGCATTCTTCTTGTGGGAGCGGGAAAGTCCGATCCAGCGAGCGGCCATCTTGGTCTCTCTACGGCGCGCGGCGCGACGCGCCGTGGTTGGAAACATCAGGTGGTGGACCCGCTCGCAGCACGCGCGGACACGCGGCGTGCTTTCTACTTGTCCACAAGGCGAGATTTGGGCGCGCCGCTGGCGAATGCAGTCAAAAACCCCCGATTTTCCTTGCTTTTCTGTCAGAACCAGCCGCTCGACATTGTCTGCCAAGCAATGTTCCGGTTACGGCGCGTTCACGAACAGCTGTAGAGGCGAATGTCCACTTGGGAATGCTTCGCCATGACGAACGCGTCTTCAATCGACAGCGCCGCCAACGCCTATGTCCGCCATCGCTTCGTCCGCGCCTTCGCCGCGTCGTACTGGGTGGCGAGTGTGTTCGGCGTGATGCTCACGCTCGTGGGCGCAACCGTCTACGCGCTGTTTCGCAATTTCGCGCAGCTCTGGACCGTGCCGCTCGGCGTCATGCTCGCGCTCGTGGTTATCGGCGTGTTTGTCGCCGGCATAGGCATGCTCTGCGCCTTCGCCGACATGCTGCATCGCCGGCTGAGCGGCGCGCTGCTGTTTGCGCTCGCGATTTACATTGTCGTCATCGCGGGTGGCGGGGCGCTGACGAGCATGCTTATGCTGATCGGCGTCGACATGGGGCTGCCGCTCAGCGACGCGCCATGGCTCGGTCTTCTCGGCATACTGGGCGCAGCCATTGCCTACGAAGCAGCGCGCCATGCGTGGTGGCAAATGACAGCGCCGCGCCCGCATTTTCTTGCGGTGCGCGGTTGGCGTCCGCCGCTCTGGCGCGTGCTCACCACATTGCGCCGCCTACTCGGCCTTCCGGCGTTTCTTGCTTATGTCGGCAGGAACCGAGCCCGCGCCAGCCTGCTCTATTTCGGCGTTGCGGTGCTCAATGTCGGCTTGATCATGCTGCTCATCCTGCCGACGATGTTCGCGTCGATGACTGAGTTCGACAATCCGTTCGCTCTTGGCGGCGCCTTGTTGCTGATGTTCGGTTTGCTGGCCGCAAACCTTCTCGGCGCCGGCAATATCATCGCATGCCGCGCCGATGCGCGCGCTACGGCGCTTTATCAAAACGTCCGCGAGTGGGATGCGCGCGCGCCCATCGTTTTCCTGCGCTCCTTCAATCAAGATGATCGTCGCCTTCCCGTCACAGGCGGCGACGCCTTCGCGCGTTGGCCAGCCGGCATCAGCCGCTCGCGCACGCTCGACGAATTGCTGCTCGAGCACGGTTCGCCCTACGGGCCCGTCATCGCCATCGGCGATCCGCGCGATCCGGTACCGCCGCTTGGCGCGGCGCGTGTGTTCGTGCCCGAGCGCGGCAATGGTTGGCAGGACGTGGTGCGCGGGCTGGTCGACGCCTCGAAGTGCGTTGTGATGTGCCCCAACACCGGCGCCGGCGTGCAATGGGAGCTTGATCTCATTGCCTCGAGCGCAGCGCGGGTCAACGTAATCTTCTTGGCGTCGCCCGAACTCACCCGCGCCGACACGCTGGCGCTTTTCCGGCGCCTCGTGCCGAACCTGCCGGACATCGCCGCCGATCAAACGCCCATCGCCGCCTACGCGGAGCAGGGCCGCGAGTGGCGCGTGCTCACCGCCAAGACGCTCACCCTCAACGCCTACACCGCCGCGCTCAACTCTTCGCTGCAGGCGCTGTTTGGGCTCGAAGGCGTGGCGCTTCCGCAAAACAAAAGGCCCCAGCCGGAAGCCGGGGCCTTGAACGTTGAGGCCGCGAAAGCCGCCTAACGAATCTCGTTCTGGCTCTTCACGATCTTGCCGACGAGGCCGTAGGCTTTCGCTTCGTCCGCCAGCATCCAGTAATCGCGATCGACGTCGCGCTTGATCTTGTCGACAGGCTGGCCGGTCGCGTTGGCGAAGATCTGGTTCAGGCGTTCGCGCATGCGCAGGATTTCCCGCGCCTGGATTTCAACGTCCGACGCCATGCCGCCGACGCCGCCGCGCGGTTCGTGCAGCAGGAAGCGCGTGTTCGGCAGGCAATAGCGGTTCTCGCGCTCGGCGGCGCAATAAATCAGCGCGCCTGCGCTGGCGACCCAGCCTGTGCCCAGCATGCGCACCGGCGCGTTGATGAACTTGATCACGTCATGGATCATGTCGCCGCTCTCGACGTGGCCGCCGGGCGAGGAAATCACGAACGTGATCGGGTTGGCGTTCTGCGAAGCGAGGGCGAAGAGGCGCTCGGTCACGCGGCGCGCCTGAATGTCGTTCACTTCGCCTGTGAGCATGACGACGCGCGCTTCAAACAGCGCCTTTTCGATCACGTCGGGGGCGTTGCGGCCATCCGCCGGGTTCTTTGCGTCGTCTTCGTCGTCGAGGCGGGTGATCGAACCGATCATGTCGTAGGCTCCTGTCATGGCCGAACAGGTAGGCGGGTTCGCCCGTTTTTCCTAGAGCGCAAGGGTCGGCTGCCGCAGCGTTCGGGCCATCCTGTGGAAAACCCCGCATTTTCCATGCCTTGGCTTAACCATGCGGGCGGATCGCGTTAGGCCGGTGCGCCCATGAGCGACGTCTTCATCTCCTACAAGCGCGAGGACAAAGCCCGCGTCGAAGCGCTCTACACGCTTCTGCTCGATCTCGACGTCCCGGTTTGGTTCGACGCCGGTATTGAAGTCGGCGTCGAGTGGGAAGAACGCATCCTCGAACAACTCGCTCAGGCGAAAGCGGTGATCGTCTGCTGGAGCTTCGCGGCGGTTTCGTCGCACTGGGTGAAGCGCGAGGCGCAGGACGGCCTGGACCGCGGCATTCTTGTGCCGGTGACGATCCACCCATGCTCGCTCATCCCGCCGTTCGACGCGATCCAATCCGCCGATCTCACGCAATGGGACGGCGCGCCCGACGATCCGGAAGTTCAGAAGGTGCTGCTGAAGCTCGGCCTGCTGATCGGCAAGAAAAACCTCGCCCGCAATGCGCGCCTGCGCGCCGGCGGCCAGAAGGAAGCCATGGTCGATCTGATCCGGGCGCTGCTGATCGATCGCGCGCTCTCGGGCGGCGCGCCGTTCACTTACAAGGAAGCGGAAGACGCACTTCGCGCCGCCGCCCGCGAGCAGGATGTGCAGATCGGCGAGTTCGATCAGCATTCGCTGTGGGGCGCGCTCGACGCGATCGCCGAACAATGCCGCCGCCGCCGCGAACCGCCGCTCGACGTGCTCGTCGTCAGCAAGGATACCGGCCGCCCCGGCCGCGGTTATTGGCAGAAGCACGCATTTCTTCCGGGCGATGGCGACGACCTCGAAAAACAAGTTTTCGAACGCCACCTGGCTGCCGTCCGCGCTTCTGACTGGAGCAGGGACGTCTAGGCCGCTTCTGCCGCGCAGCGATCATAGATCGCGTTGAACGCCGCGACAGCCGCGCGCGGCCCCTGCGGATGCGCCCACACGCCTGCCGATACTGCCAGGAAATCCGCGCCCGCCCGCACCAACGGCTCGGCATTCTCAACATTGATGCCGCCGATGGCGACGCACGGCGTTTCCATCGTTTCCTGCCAGATGCTCAAAATCTCCGGCTCCGCCCAGTGGGACGGATCTTTGGTGCCGGTCGGATAGAACGCGCCGAACGCCACATAGTCGGCGCCGGCCTCCGCTGCGTCATACGCGAGATCGCGCGAGTTGTGGCACGTCACGCCAACAATGCGGTCCTTGCCCATAAGCCGCCGTGCCTCGGCGTATGTCGCATCGCTTTGTCCCACATGCACGCCGTCGGCTTCGAGACGCGCCGCGAGATCGGGCCGGTCATTGACGATGAAGGCCGCGCCCGCCGCCTGCGCGATCGGCATTAGCGCCGCGCCCACGCGCAAGACATGCTCATCCGGCGCGCCTTTCAACCGCAGCTGTACCGCCGCCACGTCGCCGCCCGTGAGCGCCGCCTCCAATTCGCGTGACCAGCCCAAATCGTCGATGGACGGCGGGGTAATCAAATAGAGGCGGGCGCGATGCGGCATTGGGTTTCCAAGTGAGGACGCCCCCCAGTCTAAGCAAGGAACGCGCACGCATCTACGAGGCGCCGCCAGTGCGCGACTTTTCGGCCAAGAAAATAGCCGGGATGAAAGAGCATCCCGGCTAAAATCGCACCGTTCGTGGTTACGTGGGCCGCAGCAGCGTTACGCCGCCTGCTTCTCCAGCTTCTCGTTCCACTGACCTTGCGACGCCAAGCCGTTCATGCGGGCGCGATGCAGGAACGCGCGTTGCGCGGCGGCGGTGTTTTCTTTCTTGCCGCTCCAGGCTTTCTGCGGCGCAGCTTGCAGCGCGCGGCCGTAGGAGAATGTCATCTTCCACGGGAAGCCGCCAATTTCGTTCATGCGCGAGAGGTGCGCGGTCGCGAGTTCATCCGATTGGCCGCCCGAGAGATAAGCGATCCCCGGCACAGCACTTGGCACCGTGGACTTGAGCGCCGCGATCGTGCGCTCCGCCACTTCATCGATCGAAGCTTGCCGCACGCTGCCTTTGCCGGCGACGATCATGTTCGGCTTCAGGACGATGCCTTCCAGCGCCACGCGCTGTTCGGCCAGTTCGTTGAACACGGTTTGCAGCACCCAGCGGGTGACCTCATCACAACGCGCGGCGTCATGGTTGCCGTCCATCAGCACTTCCGGCTCGACGATCGGCACGATGTTCTCTTGTTGGCAGATGCGCGCGTAGCGGGCCAGCGCGTGGGCGTTCGACTTCACGCAGCCCCACGTCGGGATGCCATCGGCGATATCAATCACCGCGCGCCATTTCGCGAAGCGCGCGCCTTGCTCGTAATAGCTACGCAGACGCTTGGAGAGGCCATCGAGACCCTTAGTGACAGTCTCGCCCGGGAAGCCGGCCATCTTGGTCGCGCCCTTATCGACCTTGATCCCTGGAATCGCGCCGGCGGCGGAGATGATGTCGACCAGCGGCGTGCCGTCAGCGGCCTTCTGAAAAAGCGTCTCTTCGAACAGGATGACGCCAGAGATGTACTTCATGGCGTCGCTGGCGCGGAACATCAGCTCGCGATAGTCGCGGCGATTGTCCTCGGTGTTTTCCACGCCGATCGCATCGAAGCGTTTCTTGATCGTGCCCGTGGATTCGTCCGCAGCCAGGATGCCCCGGCCCGGCGCCACCATGGCTTCCGCCACCTGCTTCAAGTCGTCGAGATTCACTGCTCGCCCCGTCAGATTGAATTGGATGCGGGTGTCTAACCCAGGCGTCAGAAAAACGCCACGCCGGGCAGGGGCATGGGGAAAAACTATCGCAGCAGGGCAGTTATGCGGGCCGACCAGCCCTGCCTTTCCGTGGTTAAGCGGGCTTCGCCAATTCCGCCTCAAGCACCGAAACCAGCCGCGGATCGTCGGCCGCGACGTCCGGCGAAAAGCGGGCGACGACTTGGCCGTTCCGGCCGACGACGAACTTCTCGAAGTTCCAGAGGATGCCGGGCGCTGCGCCGCCGAGGTTCTTGCCGGCGAGGCGTTCGCGGAACGGGCCTTCGCCCGTCGCCTTCGGTTGCGCCGCGATCAAGGCCGCGTAGAGCGGGTGCTGGTCGTCACCGGCGACTGAGATCTTCGAGTACATCGGAAACTTCACGGCGTAGGTGGAAGCACAGAAGTCCGCGATCTCTGCGTCACTGCCCGGCTCTTGGCCGAGGAAGTTGTTTGCGGGAAAGCCCAAGACTTCGAGGCCGGCATCGCGCTTGTCTTCGAAGAGCTTCTCCAAGCCAGCATATTGCGGCGTCAGCCCGCACTTCGACGCAACGTTCACGATCAAGAGCACCTTGCCCTTGTGGGCGGCGAGCGTATCGGCGCTGCCATCGATGCGCTTCAGCGGTATGTCTTGCAGTGATGCCATAGACTTTTCTCCTAGCGCTTTAGCGCGTCAACACCAGGAAGGGCCTTGCCCTCCATCCATTCCAAGAACGCACCGCCCGCCGTCGAGACGAACGTGAAGTCGCCCGCGACGCCCGCGTGATTTAGGGCGGCCACTGTGTCGCCCCCACCCGCGACTGCGATCAGCTTGCCGCTCTTGGCCAACTCAGCCGCTTCCTGCGCCGCAATCACCGTCGCCTGGTCGAACGGCGGCACTTCGAACACGCCGAGGGGGCCGTTCCAGATCAGGGTGTGCGAATGCTTCATCGCCTCGCGCAGCTTGCGCACAGTTTTTTCGCCGGCGTCCAAAATCTTCTCGTCAGCGCCGATGTCATCGAGACCAATCATTCGACACTCGGCCTGAGGCTTCACCTCTTTCGCCACGACGACATCGACCGGTAGCAAGATCTCGCACTTGCCTTTTGCCGCTTCCATGATCTGGCGGGCCGTGTCGGCCATGTCTTTCTCTGCGAGCGAGCCGCCGATCTCCACGCCTTGCGCATAAAGGAACGTGTTCGCCATGCCGCCGCCGATGGCCAGCTTGTCGAGCTTGTTGATCAGGTTTTGCAGCAGATCGAGCTTGGTCGAAACCTTCGCGCCGCCGACTATGCCGAGCACCGGCCGCTTCGGCGCCCCGAGCGCGGCGTCGAGCGCATCAAGCTCGCGCTCCATTTGTTTGCCGGCATACGCAGGAAGGACGTGCGCGACGCCCTCCGTCGATGCATGTGCGCGGTGCGCAGCGGAGAAGGCGTCGTTGACATAGAAATCGCCGAGCGCCGCGATCTGCTTCGCGAATTCCGGATCGTTGTTTTCTTCGCCTGCGTGATAACGCGTGTTTTCCAACAGGATCACGCCGCCCGCGGGCAACGCGTCGATCGCCGCTTTGGCCGCATCGCCCACGCAATCATCCGCGAACGCAACGTCCGCACCCAGAAGCTTCGCCAACGGCGCCGCCACCGGTTTCAGCGACATCTCCGGCACGCGCTTGCCCTTCGGCCGATCGAAGTGCGCGAGCAGCGCCACCTTACAATCCTTCGCCGTCAGCGCCTGGATCGTCGGGAGCGCCGCCCGCAACCGCGTATCATCGCTCACCGCGCCATCTTGCATCGGCACGTTGAAGTCGACACGCACCAGCGCCGTCTTTCCCGATGGCGCGTCTTCGATCCGGCGAAAGCTCACGTGTGTCCTCCAAGCAGCGTGCCGATCCAATAGGCGAGGGCCAGCACCACCGCAATCATCGCGATCGCAATGGCGCCCTGCGTCAGCCGCGTGCGCATCTGCATCGCCATCAACGGCCGTCGCCGTGTCCAGCCCCACGCCGCCACCGCGCCGACGAACACCATCACAGCGAAAATCGGCGCAAGCCCAACCCATCCCGCGACTAGCGCCAGAAGCGCGAACACAAGGTCGGAGCCCGCCGAGCCGATATTTGGACGCCGCTTCTGCACCGACCTACCCGATCAGGAAGTCTTTCTTGCCGAGCTCGATGCCCTCGGCGCGCAGAATGTCGTAGGCCGTCACTACGTGGAAATAGAAGTTCGGGATCGCCCACTGGTTCACATAATCGAGGCCGGAGAACTTCAGTTCCATGTTCGGAATCTTGATCGTGATTTCGCGCGTCTCCGAGCCCTCGAATTGCTCGGGCGTGTAACTTTCGACAATCGCCAGCACGTGCCTGATCCGCGCCTGCAGCTCCGCGAGATTGGTCTCGGTGTCTTCGATCGCCTCAATCTGCTGGCCGGCGAGGCGCGCGACGCAACCCTTGGCGTGATCGGTCGCGATCTGCACTTGCTTGGTCAGGTGGAACATGTCGGGCGCGAGTTTCGCGCTGAGCAGCGCGTTCGGATCTTGCCCTTTCGCCTTCGCTTGCTTCTCGGCGTTCGCCAGGATCGATGAGAGATTGTTCAGCATGCGCGCGAATACGCCCGCGCTGATGGCGTGCATTGATAGCTTGGTCATTGCTTGGATGATTTCCCCTGGCGTCCTGGATTTGAAATGCGACCCCGTTTGGGGTCGGCCTGTTGTCGCATTTCAAATCCAATAAGGACGCCAGAATCAAATGATTTCAGTGGGGCTTATTGATTTGAAATTCGCTTTGAGCGCTCCACCAAACTGGGGGCGAATTTCAAATCAGCCCCGCTGCGACGAGGCCGAGCCAATAGGCGCCGACCTGTATGGAAATGATCGTGACGAAGCCGAGGGTCATTACCGTCGCCCACGTCGCGCCGCGCAACCGGTTCAGCACCGAGTTCCGCGTGATGGTCCAATAAGCCAGCATCGAGACCGCCGCCAGTGCCGTCAGCCACACCGGCGCATCAAAAAGGCCGCACGCGAATGCTGCAAGCGCGAAGCCGAGTTCGGTCATCGCGTTCGAGAAGCTGTGATAATGGCGCCTAACGACCATGCGCACGATTGGCGCACAATGATCGCGTTAACGCTGTAGTTTGCGCCTATCCGGCGTATGGGGCGCCGGCGTTTGAAAGTTGGAGCGCGGGGCTCCGCCCCGCATGCGGGCCAGAGGCCCGCGATCCAACCTGCTAGGGTCGCAACAAGTTCAACACGAACGCGAGCAGCCAGCCGATCCACGGAAACGACATGCCGCTGAGAATGGCGATGACGATCGTCTTGGTGTCCGAGCCTGTCAGCCGCCGCGAGAGATAGAATTCGCTCGCCACCCAAGCCGCCGCTGCGCCGATGAAGAAGATGCGATAGCTGAGTTCCATGTGCTCAACCGCCAGCAGCGCCGTGCCCAAACCAACGCCCATCCCCCAAAGCTGACCTTTGGCGACAGGCGTGAGGTAGGGGAGGCGGAGTTTGGGGAGCTTCACACAACACGCTTCCCGGCCAAGTCGCGCAGAGCGCGGCGCTGAGCCGGGACCCATGGGCCAACAGGCTGAAGCGTCCACCATGGACCCCGGCTCGCCGCTGTGCGGCGTCCGGGGAACGGTGGATTTGTGATGTTCAGAATAACTAGATCAGCTTGCTCATCGCCACAGCCGTGTCGGCCATGCGGTTCGAGAAGCCCCACTCGTTGTCGTACCACGAGAGCACCGAGCAGAACTTGCCTTCCATGACCTTCGTCTGATCGTTGTGGAAGATCGATGAGTGCGGATCGTGGTTGAAGTCCATCGAGACGTTCGGGTGATCGGTGTTGGCGAGCACGCCCTTCAGCGCGCCTTCCGAGGCAGCCTTGATCGCCGCGTTGATCTCTTCCTTCGTCGTCGCGCGCTTGGCGACGAACTTGAAGTCCACCACGGAAACGTTCGGCGTCGGCACGCGGATCGAAATGCCGTCTAGCTTGCCCTTCAAATCCGGGATCACCAGGCCGATCGCCTTCGCGGCGCCCGTGCTGGTCGGGATCATGTTCAGCGCCGCAGCGCGGGCGCGATAGAGATCCTTGTGCAGCGTGTCGAGCGTCGGCTGGTCGCCGGTGTAGGAGTGGATCGTCGTCATCATGCCGTGATCGATGCCGATCGCGTCATGCAGAACCTTCACCACAGGGGCCAAGCAGTTCGTCGTGCACGAAGCGTTCGAGATCACGACGTGATCCTTCGTCAGCCCTTGGTGGTTCACGCCGTACACAACCGTGTAGTCCGCGCCATCCGCCGGCGCCGAAACGATCACGCGCTTGGCGCCGCCTTCCAGGTGGAGCGCGGCCTTGTCACGCGCGGTGAAGATGCCCGTGCACTCGAGCGCGATATCGACACCCAGATCCTTGTGCGGCAGCTCAGCCGGGTTCTTGATCGCCGTGACCTTGATCTTGCCGCGGCCGATATCGATCCAGTCCTCGCCGCTCTTCACGTCGCCCGGAAACTTGCCGTGGACGCTGTCGAAGCGGAGGAGGTGAGCGTTCGTCGCCACGGGGCCCAGATCGTTGATCGCCACAACGTCGATGTCCGTGCGGCCGCTCTCATGGATCGCGCGCAGAACGTTCCGGCCGATGCGCCCGAACCCGTTGATGGCAACCTTCACGCCCATAAGCCTCGTCTCCCGGAAAAATGCTGAATTTGGTGGCTTCCGATTAACTGCAATTGCCCGTTGCGTCCACGCCCGGAACAGCAACTCAGCCTTCCATCGAATCGATCACGGACGTAACAATTCGTCGCAATGGCGAGCGATTCCCTCACCGAGGCGCTGGACGCTCTGGAAACCGCCCTGGACCAAACCGAGGGCGCGGATGCGGACGCATCCGCCGAGGCGCTCGCCGAACCCGTCAAAGCTCTCAACGCAGCGGCCAGGGAGGCGCTACGCTGATGCACGCAACCGTGAAAATCCTGGGCGAAGACTACGCCATCGAGTGCGCCGAATGCGACACGCGCCGCCTCGAAGACCTCGCCAAGGTGCTTGAGCAGCGCCTGCAAGGCTTCAGCGGTGACACACCCGCCATGCGTCGCCTTGTGCTCACGGCGCTTGGCCTGATCGACGAAGCGCAGGCTACAAGCGCCGCACTCGCCCGCGCCCGCATGGAAATCGAGCGCCTCACTGACATGCTGGTCGAAGCGCAGCTCGCGTCGGAGCCGCCGGAGCCGACAGACACGCCCGATCGCGGCCGAGTCAGCGCGCTTCGCGCCACACACGGTAGAGCTTGAGGCGAGGCCGCCTCCGCACTAGATTCAGCGCGGGCGGTTTCTGCGGCGTGCGTGAGTTGCTTGCATCCCTGGGACCGTATCATTTCTCTCGGGAGCTGGCTCTGTGCCGGGCCGTGGCCTGGCGCACCTGGCGCCCACCTAGCGTGCTAGGGTTCGAGAGGATGAGTATCGCTTACGGCGCATGTGGTGCCGCCCAACCTGATCTTCCCCCGCACGCGGGGGAAGTCCCGAGCGAAGCGAGGGGAAGGGGGACGTTGTGATGACCCCCGCCGAACTCGAAGCCGCCAAAGCCGACGCCCGCATGCTGATGCGCGCCGAGCGCAACGCCGTCGAGCCGCGTGACGCGCCGCTCAAGCTCATCGAAAATTTTCCGCTCGAACTCGCGAAGCTCTCGCCCGTCGCCGGCTACTGGCCCGTCGGCAGCGAGATTGATGGCCGCCCGCTGCTCGCGGCGCTCGCCAAGGCCGGGCGGGTGGTGGCGCTGCCGCGCATGGAGAGCCGCAACGGCCCCGCGCGTTTCCTGCAATGGCGCGGCGACGAAATCCTGAGCGCCGACGCGTTCGGCGTACCATCGCCGCCCGCCACCGGCGCCGATCTCTCACCGCGCCTCTTCCTCGTCCCGCTTATCGCCTTCGACCGCGCCGGCCGTCGCCTCGGCCAAGGCGGCGGCCACTACGACCGCATCATCTCGCTCTACCGCGCCCACGGCGCGATCGCCGCAGGGCTCGCGTACGCAGAGCAGGAAATGGGGGTGGTGCCAACGGGCCCGCACGACGCACACCTCGATTGGATCATCACCCCCAAAGAAGCGATCCGCTGCGGCAGAGGCGAGGGCTTGCGCGGATTGAGCGACTAGCCCGTCCATGGAGCGCCGGCGTCCTGCTGGCATGTTCGGCCAGTGCGTGGCGCCGCGCTTCGACAAACTCAGCGTGACGCCAGAGCAAGCGATAGCGCCGATGCCAAAAACAGAGTCACCCTGAACCTGTCGAAGGGCGCGCGGGCCAAGAAAGACGCTGCCGCTTTGCGCTAGTCCCGAGCCGCCGCCATCTCAGGGGCCACCATCGCCGTGCGGCGATGGGGCCGCAAACTAGGGCGCTCGACATACACGATCTCCTTCCCCGCGCGCTGCAGGCCGAGTTGCAGAATGCGGTTTAGGAGTTCGGGATAAGCGATGCCGTCATGCAGCGCCGATTGCGCCAGCTCTTCGCTTGCCGCGATTTCCGGGTTGGGGTTTGCTTCGATGAAGTAGGGCGTGCCGTTCGCATCGAGACGCAAGTCGATGCGCGCGTAGCCATCCATCTCAAGGACGCGGCAGCAGCGTTTCACCATGTCGCGAATTTTGTTGGTCAGGGTGGGCGTCAGTTCTTCTGCCGGCCCCTGCACAACGCCGCGCTTCCTCTGGTATTCGACATTGTGCTTCACATGCTCGGTCGCGATCGGCAGCGCCCCGGCTGCAAGCGCGGTGAACTTCAGCTCCCAGATCGGCAAAGCCGTAAGCCGGTCATTGCCGAGTACGCCGACATAAATCTCGCGCCCATCGATATATTGCTCGACGATCGCCGCTGTGCCGATGCGCTCGTGAATGAACGCGACGCGCTCTTCTAGCTTCTCATCACTATCGACGACAGAGTTCTGCGAAATGCCGGCCGACGCATCTTCCGTCACACTCTTCACGATCAGCGGAAATTTCAGCCGCTTCGGCCGCTTTGCCTTGCGCCCGATCGGCACCACAACGAATGCCGGCGTCGGGATGTTGTGATACTTCATCAGCTTCTTCGACAGGTCTTTGCCCTGCGAAAGCATCTGCCCGCGCGGCCCGCAGCCCGTGTACGGCACTTTCAGCAATTCGAGGAAGCTCGCGACGTGCTGGCAATAGAGCGTGTCGCCGTGAAACTGATCGAGCAGATTGAAGACGATGTCCGGTCTGAAGTCATCGACCGCGTCGCGCAGTGGCGTCAGATCGAACTGCACGCCGAGACCCTGAACCTCGTGCCCGTTCGCGCGCAGCGTAGTGAACACGTCCCACTCTGTCTTGCAGGCGTAGATTTCTTTCTCGCTGAGGCCCTCTAAAGAGTCCGGCGGCAGCTGATCCGGCCGGCAAATAACGAGGACGCGCAGACTCTTCATACGGCGAACCAGTGCCGGCGCGTGGTCGAGTAATGCGTGTGGATCGCTTTAGAACTCAGCATCGCCGTGATTTCAGCCCGCACTGTTGTTTCCGCCCGAGGCGACCTGAGTTTCAGCGCCTTACAGCGGGTGATCATGTCGTCGATCGCCGCATCAAGCGCGAGAGGAAACTCGCCGGTTCGCTTCGCCACCGCCCGAATGATCTTCGCGCGATTCTTACGAATGATTGAACTTGCGTGCGGCGCATTCGGTTTCCGCGCATCTTCTGGAAACATCTTGCGCAATTCGCGATCGAAAACTGTGGGCGTTTCGACTGCGTAGCGTTTCCGCTTTGCAGCATAATGTTCGCCGAGCGTGCCTTTGAGCTTCGATAGCGGATCGACCTCGAAGCGCTTCTGCGGCAGCGGTTTCTGACCCGCTAGTTCCGTCATCAGCTCATCGACATATTCGAGCTTTTCCAGCGCTTTCGGCCATTCGGCGTAGCGCTTTTTCCAGCCCGAGCGCGGCGTGAGCCAAACGGCGAACGTCTCGGCGAAGTCCTCATCGGGATGACATTGGGCGTACCAGCGCCGCAGATGCTGCACATGCGCCTTGCTGCTCGGATCGGGGCGGTAATGATCGGGATAGCGTTCGTTCGCGCGCCCAAACAATCGTTGAAACCGTTTTCTTTTGTGCAGCGCGAATGCGTACTCGACGACATGCCCCGCCTCATGCCGGAGCAGTTGCATGCACTCGCGCCGCGTGCCGCCTTCGACCTCCAGCATCATCTTGCGCTCAAGCCGCATCAGCCGCGGATGCGCGAGATAGAAGGGGAACGCCACCCCAGGCGTTTCCGTCGGGCTAAACCACTCATCTGAGAGCCAGCCGTGCATTTTAAGCGCGATCCCCCGCGCTTTCAGCTCAGCGTTCACCTCACGCAGGCATTCCGCCAGCCATGTGCCGTCAAGGCGAACCTTCAGGTTCTTGACGGGAAACTCCAGGAGTTCGGCTTCCGAGAGATCGGTCCACCGCGCGGTTTCTCCACGCCCGGACTTCTTCCGCGCTGTCTTCATGCATCTTCAATTCCATGATTGCGCCCTTGGTTGCAAACCCCCATCGCGAAACATTCCAAAGCGCCGCAGGCGCTTGAGCCGGGGAGGCTCCCCGGCTAGAGAGCCCGCCCATGGCAGGCCACTCAAAATTTGCGAACATCCAGCACCGCAAGGGCGCTCAGGATAAGAAGCGCGCGCAGGTATTCACCAAGATCGCGCGTGAAATCCAGGCGGCGGTAAAGCTCGGCGGCGCCGATCCGAACGCCAATCCGCGCCTGTTCCGCGCTATGGCGGCCGGCCGCGCCGTCAACATGCCGAAGGACAACATCCAACGCGCCGTCGATAAGGGCAGCGGGGCGGGCGCCGAACAGCTTGAGGAAATCCGTTATGAGGGCTTCGGCCCCGGCGGCATCGGCGTCATCGTCGAATGCCTCACCGACAACAAGAACCGCACCGCCGGCGAGGTTCGCTCCGCGTTCTCGAAGCATGGCGGCAATCTGGGCGAAACCAATTCGGTTTCGAACTCATGGCGCAAGGTCGGCGAAGTTCGCTACCCGCTCGCCGCCGCCAGCGAAGACGCCATGCTGGAAGCGGCCATTGAGGCCGGCGCCGATGATTGCACCGTCGAAGGTGAGCACCACGTCATCACTTGCGAGATGAATGCGCTCGCGCCGGTTTCGGGCGGGCTCGCAAAGAAGTTCGGCGATCCCGCCAGCGCCAAGTTCGTCTGGCGCACCGACATCGCCATCCCGATCGAAGGCGAGGGCGCCGAGATGCTGATGAAGTTGTTGGATCAGCTCGACGATCTCGACGACGTCCAGGATGTCTATTCAAACGAAGACATCAGCGACGAAGAACTCGCGAGACTGGCGCAGTAGCCTCCATCAGCCTTGCGCAAAGAACACGCCAACTTGGTTCGCAAAGTTCCAAACCTGCGGAACTGCGAACCCAATCGCCGCCGCCCAGAGCGCGGCGGTTAGCGTTACCATGATGCGTGACCAGATTGTGCGTTTGCCGACCACCTGAAACTCGGCATCAATAATTTTGGCGCCCTGGCGCATCGGCGCCCGGCTCTCGCGCAATCGCGTTGTCTGTGTCCGGCTCATGGCCGAAATCAAAGCAAACAACGCGGCCAGGATATGGCAAAACCGCCGGCGCGTTGGCGCCGGCGGTTCCGATTGCAGTTACAGATCGCTTAGCCGCGACGGCGATCCCAGTCGTTCAGCGACGCGGTGAGGCGCGCATCCAGACGATCGAAGCGGCGGTCGAGATCGCGGCGTTCGGCCATCGTAAGGCCGTTGCGGCGGTACCGGTTTTCGAGCGCGGCGATCTCGCCATACTCACGCCGGAGCTGATACGCTTCGTTGCGCGTCAAGCGGCCGTCGCGAATGCCACGATCGATGCGCGCATCAAGCTGACGTTGGCGCTGGTTGATCGGCTGCCAATTGCGATCTTGGCGGTCGTTGCGCTCGAAGCGGATCTGCGCGCTCAGGCGGTCGAAGCGCATATCAAGATCGCGCCGTTCGGCAGGCGAGAGGCCGTAGCTTGCACGATAGCGCGCTTCAAGGCGGGCTAGCTCTCGAAACTCGCCGCGCAGCCGGGCGGCTTCATTGCGCGTGAGGTCGCCGGAGCGAACACCGGCGTCGATGCGCGCATCGAGGTTGGCTTGGCGTTGGTTGATGCTCTGCCAGCTTTGAGCAGAAGCGGGGGCGGCTACCGCGAGCGCGCTCGCCGCAACGGCCATTGCAAGAAACTTATTCATCGTACCTTCCTCGGTTGCAGGCGGCCTCTACCGGGCCGGTCGCGTATTCAAACCCGGCGCTTCAACATCGTTCCGGAGGAACATGAGCCAAGCTGTCGCGCCGTCCTGGTTCCCGGGCTGTTGCCAATCTGTGTCGAACCCTTCATAGCGACACATCTCGACAAAGTTCCGAGCCTCAGTTCGCGAGTATTGCGCGCGTGCTCTGAACCTAGGCTGATGGAGTGCTTCACAATGAGTGCTGGTGATCTCGTCGTTGTGTTCGGCGGTTCCGGCTTCATCGGTAAACAAGTTGTACGCGCGCTGGCGAAGCGCGGTTATCGCATACGCATTCCGATGCGCCGCCCGCACCTTGGCGCCGAACTGCGCGTGATGGGTGATGTCGGCCAAGTGCAGCTCGTGCAGGCCAACGTTCGCTTTCCGCAATCGATCGACGCCGCGCTCGAAGGCGCCGACGCCGTGGTGAACCTGGTCTCGACCATGTACGAGGGCGGCAAGCAGAATTTCGAAACGCTGAACGTCGAAGCGCCGAAAGCCATTGCCGAAGCGGCGGCCAAGCGCGGCATCAAACGCATCGTGCAAATGTCGGCGCTGGGCGCCGCCCCGAAAGGCGCACGCTACGCGCGCTCAAAATATCGCGGTGAGCGCGCCGTGCTCGAAGCCGTCCCGACAGCTACGATCCTGCGTCCCTCCATCGTGTTCGGTCCGGAAGATTCTTTCTTCAACCGCTTCGCCCACATGGCGACCATCGCGCCGGCGCTGCCGCTGATCGGCGGCGGCAAGACCAGATTCCAGCCGATCTTCGTCGGCGATGTCGCCGATGCAGTCGTCGCCGCGCTTTCAAGTCGCGAGGCGCAAGGCCGCGTTTATGAACTCGGCGGCCCACGCACCTATACGTTCAAGCAATTGCTTCAATTCATCACGGCCGAGATTGACCGTCCGCGTCGCTTCGTGCCGCTACCCTTTTTCTTCGCGCACCCGATCGGCCTGATCACCAATTGGGTTTTCGGCCTGCTGCCGTGGGATCCGCCGCTCACCGGCGACCAAGTCACCATGCTGAAGCGCGACAACATCGTCGGCGCCGACCCGGACGCGCGCACAATCGCCGATCTCGGTGTCGCGCCGCTCGAAAGCGTCGAAGCGATCGTGCCGAGCTATCTCTGGCGCTTCCGTCCGTACGGACAATTCCAAACCAAGCAAAACCCAGCTTGAACGCGCGCATTATCCCACTGGCGGCGCTGCTCTTCGGCCTCGCGACCTTGGCCACGTTCATGTGGCTCGGCATGTCGCCCGAAGTGAGCGCCATCTACACGCGCGACGAAATCGCGCTCGCAACCAGCGAGTTTCAACGCAGTGTCACATTGGGCGATCTCGCCCGGGTGTTTGGCGATCCGCCGAACGCAGAGATCGTCGCGGCGCACCAGATCGTCAACGAGCGCGATCTCTACGCATTCATTCCCGCGTACACGCTCTTCCTCATCGCTGCCGCGCTGATGATCGGCGGCGCGCGCAATCCGGCGACTTGGATCGCCATGGTGTTTGCTTTGCTTGGCGGCGCGGCAGACGCTGTCGAAACCAGCATCCAGCTCCGCATCCTCGCTGACGTCGCGAACGCCGAGCAGCACTTGCCCGTCGCGACGTGGCATTGGCTCAAATATTCGGCGCTGGCGCTCAATGGGCTCGCCATCTCGGCTCTGTGCCTGCTGGCAATACGCAAGCGCTGGATCATCGGCGTCGTGGCGCTGCTGCCGCTGCCGTTTGTGCTGTTCGCGTGGGCTGGCTTTAGCTCGCCGCGGCTCTTCAGCATCGCCTTCGCGCTCTACTGGATCACGCTCCTCGTACTCGCGCTCATTGAGACGGTGCGGGGGAGAGGTGCGCAGGGCTAAGGCCGAATTCGTCTTCGATGTGACGGGCGACGATGGCGCGGTGGCAGCCGCGCCAATCGTGCTCCAAGCACATGATGCAAGTGCGCCCGCGCTTGGCCAGCTCAGCCGTTTCCGCCAACGCCATCTGGCTTTCCGGCTCGGCGAGCTTCGCCTCGAAGATCCGCGTCATCGTCTTCGTGTCGCCTTTGCGCGCCGCCTCGCGGCCGGCCTTCGGCGTGCCGAGCGGTTTCATGTGAATGTAGGCGATGCCTGCCGCATCGAGCGCCGCCGCTAGCGACTTTTTTGAGAAGCCGGCCCGCCGCGAATTCGCAACCTCGCGCACATCGACAAGCGTCTTGACCTTCGCCGTCTTCAGCGCCGCGACGAAATCAGCCTGCCCAACGTTTTCGTAGCCGATCGTGTAGAGCTTCGTCACAACCAGCCCATCGCCATGGCGCCAAGCAATACGGCGCCGAGGGCGATGCGATACCACGCGAACGGTGCAAAGCCCACGCGCGTCACATAATCGAGGAACGGCTTCACCACGATCAGCGCGGAGATAAAGGCAAACACAAACCCAATCGCGATTTCCGAGACGCGGTCGGCGCTGATCTGATCCTTGATTTCGAGGAAGTCGTAAATGAACGCCGCAACCATGGTTGGCATGGCGAGGAAGAACGAGAACTCCGCCGCTGCGCGCCGATCGAGGCCAAGCAGTAGGCCGCCATAGATCGTCGCTCCCGAGCGCGAAACGCCGGGTATCATCGCGATACATTGCATGAAGCCGACGGCGACGGCGCGCCAGATCGGCGTTTTCGCGGCGTCTGTTACCGCTGGCGTCGGCGCGAACCGCTCAAGCACCAGCATCGCCGCGCCGCCGATCACGAGCGCCCAAGCGATGATGTTCAGGCTCTCATAGAGTACGAGCTTCACATAGTCGGCGGCGAAGAAGCCGATCACCAGCGCCGGCAGGAAGGCGAGAAACAGCATCAGCGCAAAGCGTCGCGCCTCGGGCTTGGTCGGCAGCCCGGTGACAACATCGATAATGCGCTGGCGATAGAGCCACATCACCGCCAGGATCGAGCCCAGCTGGATCATCACGGTGAAGACGCCGCCGGGATCGTCGTAGCCGATGGCGTCGGCGCCGAGCAGCAAGTGCGCTGTCGACGAGACCGGCAGGAATTCAGTCAGGCCCTGCAGCACGCCGAGCAGGGCGGCTTGGCCAAGCCGTGCGAACTGGTCGCCGAACTGGGTCAGCGCCAACGAGACGGCAATCAGCGCAGCGATGCCGCCGATGAGAACCAGCGTTGGGTTAAGCCCAAGGCGAGCGGCGAGGCCTGGGTTGGGTTCGGCCTGGGCCGGCTGATCATCCATCGTGGTTAGTTCACCGAGTCGCGACACGAGATTGTCCCATCCGAAGCAATCCGGCGCATCATGCAAGACTGCGGCCCACTGGCGCTGCAGTCTGGCCGTTCGTTGTGCCGAGCCTCTCATTTTCGTTGCAGTGCAGCGAAAACCTCCGCCGGCCGCTTGCTGCCGGGGTGAATCGGGTCATAAATGAAATAATCTTCCGCCATCCGAGACAGTTGGAGGGCGTTCGTGGCCGAACGCATGCAGAAATTCGTGTCTCTAGGGCAAGCTATGCCCCAAAAGCGTCCGGCCGAGGCGCGTGCTGGCGATTTCCACGAGATCTACGCTGATTTTATTGCGCAAAAGGCAGCCGAACAGGCCTCCCGCTGCGCCCAGTGCGGCGTGCCATTCTGCCAGACCCATTGCCCGCTTCAGAACAACATCCCTGACTGGCTCCGCCTCACGGCCGAGGGCCGTCTGCGCGAGGCCTATGAACTCTCGGCCTCGACCAACTCGATGCCCGAGGTCTGCGGCCGCATCTGCCCGCAGGATCGCCTCTGCGAGGGCGCGTGCGTGATCGAGCAGAGCGCGCACGGCGCCGTTACCATTGGCGCTGTCGAAAAATACCTGACTGAAACCGCCTGGCGCGAAGGTTGGGTCGCGCCGCTGACCGTGCGCGTTGAGCGCAGCGAGAGCATTGGCATCATCGGCGCTGGCCCTGCCGGCCTTGCTGCTGCCGAGCGCATGCGCCAACGCGGCTACCAGGTGACCGTGTACGATCGCCACGATCGCATCGGCGGCTTGCTCGTCTATGGAATCCCTAACTTCAAGCTTGAGAAGGACGTCGTTCAACGCCGTGCGCAACGCCTCATCGATGGCGGCGTCAAGTTCGAATTGAACTGCAATGTTGGCGAGACGATCAGCTTCGCCGATCTCCGCGCCAAGCACGACGCCGTGTTGATCGCGACGGGCGTTTACAAACCAAAGCCACTTAACGCCCCGAACGATCGCACGGTGGTGAAAGCGCTCGACTTCCTCATCGCCGCAAACCGCGTAGGCCTTGGCGATGATGTGCCCGAATTCAACAGCGGCGCGCTCAACGCCAACGGCCGCCGCGTCGTCGTGATCGGCGGCGGCGACACGGCGATGGATTGCGTCCGAACCGCGCGCCGCCAGGGCGCGAAGAGCGTCACCTGCCTCTATCGCCGCGACCGCGCCAACATGCCGGGATCACAGCGCGAAGTCGCGCACGCCGAAGAGGAGGGCGTCGCCTTCGATTGGCTCGCTGCGCCGAAGAGCGTGCGCGCCGGCAAGTCGCCCGCGGTCAAAGCCGTGCGCATGCAACTCGGCCAGCCCGACGAAAGCGGCCGTCAAACGCCGCAGGAGCAACCCGACAGCGCCTATGAAGTCCCCGGCGATCTCATCATCGCCGCGCTTGGCTTCGACGCAGAAGACCTGAGCGATTGGAATGTCGAACTCACGCGCTGGGGTACAGTGCGAGTTGATCCGCTCAGCTTCGCGACCAACGAACCGGGTGTCTACGCTGCCGGCGACATCGTCCGCGGCGCTTCGCTCGTTGTCTGGGCCATCCGCGAAGGCCGCGACGCCGCGGATGCGATGCACGCCTATGTGCAATCGCAAGCGAAGGTGGCTGCAGAATGAAGCGCCCTCCCTCATGGACCGCCGGCGTCCTCGCCGGCAACGGTGCTGCACAAACGTCTGCCGGCGAGACGCCGGCGGTCCAAGAAGTGCAGCGCTACGTCGAACAGCGCGCGCATCTCGAAGCAAACGGCCTCTATCGCCCCGAGCACGAGCGCGACGCGTGCGGCGTCGGTCTCGTCGCAGCTATCGACGGCAAACCGCGCCGCGATGTTGTTACGCTCGCAATCGCCGCGCTGAAAGCTGTCTGGCACCGCGGCGCCGTCGACGCTGACGGCAAGACCGGCGACGGCGCCGGCATCTTAATCGAAGCACCGCAAGATTTCCTGCGTGAAGCCGTTACGCGCACGGGTCACACGCCGAAACATGGCCGCATCTTCGTTGGTCAAATTTTCCTGCCGCGTCTCGATCTCGGCGCACAAGAACGCGCGCGCGTCATCGTCGAGAGCGAAATCATCCGCGCCGGCTTCGTGCTCTATGGCTGGCGCCAAGTGCCGGTGAATATCAGTCAGATCGGCGAAAAGGCGAATGCCACTCGCCCTGAGATCGAGCAGGTATTGCTCTACGATCCGCAAGATCGCGCAGCCGAAATTGTCGATCGCGACCTCTTTATTTGCCGCCGCCGCATCGAAAAGCGCGCGCTCGCCGATAATGTCACCGAACTCTACGTGTGTTCATTGTCCGCGAAGCGGCTTGTCTACAAGGGCATGTTCCTCGCCGCGCAGATCGATGCATTCTATCCCGATCTTCGCGATGAGCGTTTCGTCTCATCGGTGGCGATCTATCATCAGCGCTATTCCACCAACACCTTCCCGCAATGGCGTCTCGCGCAGCCGTTCCGCATGCTCGCTCACAATGGCGAGATCAACACGCTGAAGGGCAACGTCAACTGGATGAAGAGCCATGAAATTCCCATGGCCTCTGATGCGTTCGGTGATGCCGGCGACGATGTGAAGCCGATTATTCAGCCCAACGGTTCGGATTCGGCTGCGCTCGACAACGTGTTCGAAGTGCTGGTCCGCGCGGGCCGCAGCGCGCCGATGGCGAAATCGCTGCTGATCCCGGAAGCGTGGGCGAAGTCCCCCACGATGAAGCCCGAGCACCGCGCACTCTATGCGTATTGCAACGCCGTGATGGAGCCGTGGGACGGGCCCGCCGCGCTCGCCATGTTCGATGGCCGCTGGGCGGTCGCCGGCCTCGACCGCAATGGGCTGCGGCCACTCCGTTACGCGCGCACCGAAGATGGCTTGCTTGCCGTCGGCTCCGAAACCGGCATGTGCCCGCTTGACGATCGCAAGATCATCGAGCGGGGGCGTATCGGCGCAGGCCAGATGATCGCCATCGACACGCACAAGGGCGAACTCTTCCATCATGACGAACTCGTCGATGAGCTCGCGAAGGCGCACCCGTACCGCGCTTGGCTCGATAACGTCATAGATCTCGACAAGAAACTCGAAGGGCCAGAGACGATCCTGTTCACCGATCGCCGCGAGTTGCTGCAACGGCAAACCGCGGCCGGCTTCACCATGGAAGATCTGGAGCTGCTGCTGCAGCCGATGATCGAAGACGGCAAGGAAGCCATCGGCTCGATGGGTGATGATGCGCCGCTCGCCGTGCTATCCGAGCAGAACCGGCCGCTCTCGCATTACTTCCGCCAGAACTTCAGCCAAGTCACGAACCCGCCGATCGACCCGCTGCGTGAAGGCCGGGTGATGACGCTGACCACGCGGTTCAAGAATCTCGGCAACATCTTGGCGCAAGACGAAACCCAATCGCGCGTCTATGTGCTCTCAAGCCCGATTCTCACCAACGGCATGTACACGCGCATGATGCGCGAAATGCGTGACGACGTCGCGCGCATCGACTGCACCTTCCCAACGCCTGAGCCCGGCGAAGATTCCGGCGCCACCTTGCGCAAGGCGCTTGTGCGGATTCAAGCCGAAGCGGAGCAGGCGGTTTCGTTCTACAAGCGCTCGCACGTCGTGCTGACCGATCGTCAGCAGGGCCCGGACCGTATCGGCATTCCGATGATCCTCGCCGTCAGCGCGGTGCACTCGCATCTCGTGGCGAAGGGGTTGCGCACCTATTGCTCGCTCACGGTGCGCTCAGCCGAATGTCTCGATCCTCACTATGCAGCAGTGTTGATTGGCTGTGGCGCGACGACGGTGAATCCATATCTCGCGCTTGAGACGATCGCAGACCGTGTGTCGCGCGGGCTGTGCGGCAAACTCACAGTAGAGCAAGCGGCCGCAAACTATCGCGCTGCACTCGAAGCTGGGTTGCTAAAGATCATCTCGAAGATGGGCATCTCGGTGATCTCGTCCTATCGCGGCGGCTTGAACTTCGAAGCCATCGGCCTCTCGCGCGCGCTGGTCGATGAATTCTTCCCGGGCCTCACCAGCCGCATCTCCGGCATCGGCCTCGGCGGCATCGCGCTAGAGGCAGCGGATCAACACGCAAAGGCTCACGACGAAACGCTCACCGCGCTGCCCATCGGCGGCCAGTATCGCTACCGCGCCCGCGGCGAACGTCATGCGCTCGAAGCCGACTCGATCCACCAGCTGCAACACGCTTGTGACACCGGCGATTACAAAGCTTACCGCAAATATTCCGAGTTCATCCGCGAACGCCGGCTCAATCAGCCCATCCAGCTGCGCGATTTGCTCGAAGTGCGCGAAGAGAAGCTGAATCCCACACCGATCGGCGAGATCGAAAGCGTCAATGATATTCGCAAGCGCTTCCTGACGCCCGGGATGAGCATGGGCGCGCTTTCACCCGAAGCGCACGGCGCGCTCAACATCGCCATGAACCGCATTGGCGCGCGCAGCGTCAGTGGCGAGGGCGGCGAAGATCCTGAACGCTACAAGCCGCTGCCGAACGGCGACGATGCTAACTCCGCCGTGAAGCAGATCGCCTCCGGCCGCTTCGGCGTGACGGCTGAATATTTGAATCAGTGCCGCGAAATCGAGATAAAGGTCGCGCAGGGCGCCAAGCCCGGCGAGGGCGGCCAGTTGCCTGGCTTCAAGGTCACCGAACTCATCGCGCGCCTCCGTCACTCCACGCCCGGCGTCAGCCTGATCAGCCCGCCGCCGCACCATGACATATACTCGATCGAAGATCTCGCTCAGCTCATCTACGATCTGAAGCAGATCAACCCGGTCGCACGCGTGTGCGTGAAGCTTGTCGCGCAATCGGGCATTGGTGCTGTCGCTGCAGGCGTGGCGAAAGCGGGCGCTGACGCCATCCTCATCTCAGGCCATGTTGGCGGCACCGGCGCGTCCCCACAAACGTCGATCAAATACGCCGGCATCCCATGGGAAATGGGGCTCGCCGAAGCGCATCAAACTTTGATGCTCAACAACCTCCGTCATCGCGTCCGCCTGCGCACCGATGGCGGCATCCGCACCGGCCGTGACGTCATTGTCGCCGCCATCCTCGGCGCGGAGGAGTTCGGCATCGGTACGGCGTCGCTGGTCGCGATGGGTTGCCTCATGGTGAGGCAGTGTCATTCAAACACATGCCCCGTCGGCGTCTGCACCCAGGACGAGGCGCTTCGCAAGAAGTTCACGGGTACGCCGGATAAAGTCGTGAATCTGATGAGCTTCATCGCCGAGGAAGTGCGCGAAATCCTCGCCATGATCGGCTTCCGGCGCCTCGAAGACATCATCGGCCGCACGGATTTGATCGAACAAATCAGCCGCGGCGCCGAGCACCTCGACGATCTCGATCTCAATCCGCTGCTCGTACGCGTCGATAGCCCGTACCCAAGCTATTGCACCCAGCTTGGCCGCAACGAACCGCCGCAAGCGCTTGACCACGAATTCATCGATCAGGCGCCAGGCTTTTTCGAGCGTGGCGAGAAGAAGCAGCTCGTCTTCAATGTTCGCAACACGCAGCGCGCCATCGGTGCGCGCGCGTCGGCGCACGTCACACGCCGCGTCGGCCAGGATGCGCTGCCTGAAGGGCAGCTCACGGTGAAGTTGCGCGGCTCGTGCGGGCAAAGTCTCGGCGCGTGGCTCGTGCAGGGCATTGCGCTCGATGTCACGGGCGACGCAAACGATTACGTTGGCAAAGGTCTCAGTGGCGGCCTCATCACACTGCGCCCGCCGCCAGGAGAAGAGCCCGGCGCCATCATCGGCAACACCTGCCTCTATGGCGCAACGAGCGGCAAGCTCTACGCTGCTGGCCTAGCAGGCGAACGCTTCGCCGTCCGCAATTCCGGCGCAACCGCGGTCATCGAAGGCGCCGGCGCCAATGCCTGCGAGTATATGACAGGCGGCACGGTCGCCATTCTCGGCGCCGTCGGTGACAATTTCGGCGCCGGCATGTCGGGTGGCATGGCCTTCGTCTATGACGAAGACGGCACGTTCGCCGATCGCGCCAATCCGGACTCCATCGTCTGGCAGCGCCTCGCCTCCGCGCACTGGGAAAAGCAACTCAAGGCGCTCATTACCGATCACGGCAAGCGCACCGCCTCGCCCCGCGCTGCGCAACTGCTGGCAAATTGGGATAGCGCGCGCGTAAAGTTCTGGCAGGTTTGCCCAACGGAGATGATCCCGCGTCTCCAGCACGCGTTGAATGACGATAAGGCTTCGTCATCCGTCGCGGCGGCTTGAGCGTTCGTCGCGCCTAGCATCCAAACGCGCGATCGCTCGCATCCATTGGGCATGTCAGGAAAGGGATTGGCACGCTTGGCGCTGCTCGTCTTCGTCGCGCTTGTCGGCGCGGGGTTGACGCTCGGCGCCATGAACGCGCCCGTGTTGGCGAGCCTCACATCACAACAAGCCGCCGTCCAGCCAGCGCCCTGACGAGGGAGGGAACACATGAACATTGCACGCACGGCCGCCGCCGCCTTCGCCATTCTTTCGCTCGCGGTCACCTCCGCAGTGGCGCAACACCCAAGCCAACAAGAGCAAGCGGCAACCCCAACGGCGAGCGCTGAGGCGCGCCGCGCCGATATCGCCGTGTTCCGTGATCGCTTCATCGCTCACGACGCCGCCTTAGTGGTCGCAGGCCGTCGTGCTGAAGCCGAGCAGCGTCTGGCTGCGCTCGAAGCGGGCGCGGAAAGAGTGAGCCAAGCGTATTTCGAACTTGAGCTCGCGCGCATCGTCGCGCTCGCCGACAATGGTCACACCGCCTACTTTCCCGGCCCACGCTCGCGCCGGTTCAATCGAATCACGGAGGTCCGCTTCGCGCCGTTCGGCGGGGATTTCTACGTGCTGCGCGCCAATCCCGTGCACGCTGATTTGCTTGGCGCACGCCTTGTCGCCATTGATGGGCATCCGATCGCTCAGTTACGAGCGGCAGCACGTTCACTTGGCGGGGGTACAGATAGCTGGCGCGATCGCAACGCCAACTACTTCTTCGAAAGCCCCGAGCAGATGGAAGCTCTTGGCGTAATCGCCAACGCCAGCCGCGCCAGCTACCGCTTTCAACTCGCCAGCGGCCGCACTGTGACACGCCGCTTCAGCGCCGAGCCCGCGAATCCGGATCGCGTGCGCGCCAATGCGGACCGTTGGTACTATCCTGCGCCGGTGGAAGGCGAGGGTGACAACTGGCGCGCGTTGCTCACGGCCGATGCTGCGCCTTGGGCTTTGCAGGAGCCGGATACGCCATTCCGCATGCGCGATGCGCCGGAACTCGACGCGTTCTGGATCGAACTACGCCAGAACAACAGCAGCGGCGATGCAGACATCGCCGAATTCATGCTCGATTCCCTCGAAGCGGCGCGCACGTCCGGCCGGCGCAACATCGTGCTCGACATGCGCATGAACGGCGGCGGCGATCTCAACACGACGCGCGCCTGGGTGCGCCGCCTGCCGCGCACGGTTCAGGGGCGTGTGTTCGTGCTCACCAGTCCGTGGACGTTCTCGGCCGCGATTTCGACTGTCGGCTACCTCAAACAATCGGCGCCAGATCGCGTCACCATCGTCGGCGAAATGGTTGGCGACCGCCTCGATTTCCATGCGGAGGGCGACATATTCACCCTCCCCAATTCAGGTGGCGCTATCCTCATCGCCACTGAGCGTCACGATTATCGAACCGGCTGCCGAAATGTCGAGAACTGTCATGGTTCGGTCGTGCGGCATCCGATCGCCGTCGAAAGTCTCGCCCCGGACATCAACGCGCCGTGGACCATCGAGGCCTACCGCACTGGCCGTGATCCGGCCGCCGAGGCAATAGCGGCAGCATTGCGCTGATCGCACGCCGGCGGGCCGCGTCGCCGGGTTTTGGCGCCGTGGTATCGACGTTAGGCTGCGCCTGCGGCATACGCGCCAAGTGATTTCCGTGGCGCTCAAACGCAAGGCCGAAGCGCTGGGCTTCGACGCCGTGGGCATCGCCTCGGCGCGCGAAGCGTGGCCCGCAGGCGCACGCTTGCGCGAATTCCTGGATGAAGGCCGCCACGGCGATATGGCGTGGCTCGGCCAACAACGCGATGGCGCAAATCCGCGCGAGCATCCGCAGCAGCTTTGGCCTGAGGCGCGCAGCGCGATCTTGGTCGGCCAAAGCTACGCGACCGCTGATGACGCCATCGCCTTGCTGCAGCAGCGGAAAAATGGGCTCGTTTCCGCCTATGCAGCGCGGCGTGATTACCACGACGTCGTCAAAGGCAAGCTGAAGCAGCTTGCGCAATGGCTCGCGCACGAAAGTGGCGCCGATGTCAAGGTCTTCGTCGATACCGCGCCGCTCATGGAAAAGCCGCTAGCCCAGCGTGCGGGACTCGGCTGGCAGGGCAAGCACACCAACCTCGTGTCGCGCACCCATGGCTCGTGGTTGTTTCTCGGCGCGATCCTTTCCGCGGCAGAACTCGACGCCGACACGCCGGAGCAAGATCATTGTGGCTCCTGCCGTGCATGCCTCGATGTATGCCCGACCGATGCCTTCCCAGCGCCGTACCAACTCGATGCGCGCCGTTGCCTCGCTTACCTCACGATTGAGTCCAAACAACAAATCCCACGCGCGTTTCGCGAAGCGCTCGGCAACCGCGTGTTCGGCTGCGACGATTGTTTGGCCGTCTGCCCTTGGAACAAGTTCGCGCAAACCTCGCGCGAAGCACGCATGGCGATGCGCGATGAACTCCGCCTCGCGCCGCTCGCGGAGCTGGCCGCACTCGATGGCGCCGCCTTTCGCGCGCGTTTCGCCGGAACGCCTGTAAAGCGAACTGGGCGTGATCGCTTCGTGCGCAACGTCGTGTGCGCGATTGGAAACAGTGGCGATGCTGCGCTCGCGCCGGTCGCGGAACAGCTAACCGGGGATTCATCCCCACTTGTGCGCGGGATGGCGGTATGGGCGGCGCGGCGGTTGCTTGACGCCGAGGCGTTCCAGCGCCTCAAATCAATCCGGGCGCCGCGCGAAGCCGATGCCAGCGTGGCGGAGGAATGGGATCAATGAACCCGGACGAGGAAGAGCCGAAGCAAGAAGGCGAACCCACGCCCGAGGACGTACGCGCCGAAGAAGGGATTGTGCCCGAGCCCCAGCCTGGAATTGCAGAGCCGGCGCATGAAGAACCGCAGCCCGAACTCGTAGAGCCCCCGCACCAGCCCGAACCAGTGCAAGCTCACGAAGCGCCTGCACCGGAGCCCGAACCAGAGCCGGTGAAAGCATACGATCCGCCGGAGCCCGAGTACGTCGAGCCCGAGCCGCCGCCGCCTGTATATGTGGCGCCACCGCCGCCACCCGTCGCGGAAGCGCCACCAAGCATTCATGAAGCCGCCGCGCGTGAATTGCACGAAGAGCCGTTGGCTGAGATCAAGCGCAATTACGAACCGCTGCAAGCGGCGCACGAACCCGACCCGCGTTCGGCGTTCGACGAAGAAGCATATCCGTTCGGCGAGCCCGACATTCCGATGCCGGCGCCAGCGCCGCGCGCCAGCGATCGGCAACGCCGCCGCGACGCCAAGCGCAATCTCGATCTCGATCTCGGCCGCATCAAGCGCCGCAAACGCTATGGCCTTTTCATCACCAGCATCAGCGTGTTGTTCATCGCGTTCGTGCTGGCGCCAGTGACGTGGGTGACCGCTTATCTCTTCGTCGAACCGCCATCGACGGTGCTGATGATGCAGCGCGCCGCGGAAGGCGAGACCATCCGCCACTACCCAGTGCCGCTCAATCGCATCTCACCGCACATTGTGCGCGCGCTCATTGCCTCGGAGGATGCAAACTTCTGCACGCACGACGGCTTCGACATCGAAGCAATTCAGCGCGCGATGGAATCCAACCGCCGCGGCAACGGCCCAATGCGCGGCGGCTCCACCATCAGCCAGCAGACAGCCAAGAACCTCTTCCTCTGGCCTGAGCGCGGTTGGGTGCGCAAAGGCTTTGAGACGTACTTCACCGCGTTGATCGAATTCATGTGGCCCAAGCGGCGCATCATGGAGGCGTATCTCAACAACATCGAGTTCGGTGACGGCAATTTCGGCATCGAAGCCGCCGCCCGCGCGCGCTTCGGCGTCTCCGCCGCCGATCTCACGCCTCTACAGGCCGCGCGCCTCGCCGCGATCGTGCCAAGTCCCAATCGCTGGAGCGCCACAAATCCGGGGCCATATGTGCGTGGCCGGTCCGCCACGATCGTGGCGCGCGCCCGCGAAGTGCGTAATTCGGGCGCCGCATCGTGTGTCTTGGCGATGGATCGCCCGGAAAATCGCTAATTCGCGTCAAACGCGCATGGGGGCTGCAAGGCGCGCGCGACTGAGCTAGGCTCCATCTGCTGTCACAACATATGGGGACCGCCATGTCATTGGCGTTGATGATTTCAATTGGCGCGCTCGCCGGCGTTATTCTGCTCGCGATCATCTTCTACGTTTGGTCGCGCTATTACGAAGCCCGCTATGATCTCACTTACATGACGCAGGACGACCGCGGTTTCCGCCGTGCGATCGAGGGCAAGGTCGTCCTCTGGGACTATGAGGAGAACGTCGTGCGCGGGCCGACAGCGCCGCACGTTGAATTCGTCGCGCTCGATCCCACCAATGGCGGCCGGCGCATGGTGAAGCTGATGGATCCGCGCACCGGCGCGATCAATCTCCGCCCACATTATTGCGCGCCCTTGCCGTTCGAAGCGGTGACCGCCGATTCTCACAAGGTCGTCGTCGATGCGCGCGTGCAATTCAGCCTGAACCGCGCGCTGTTGAAGCATGTCTACGAAATCCAGGAATTCTCCTTGGCGCTTGAAAGCCGTATCCAAAGCGCGTTCCGGGCTGAGATCGGCAAGCGCCACGATGAAGAGCTGCGCGCGTCGCTCCAGGAAGTTGAGCGTGGTGCAATCGAGCGCCTGCGGCGTGACGAAGCCGAGGGTGACGAAGCCGGTGAGCCCGGGATGGCGCTCGGCGTGCGCTTCCACACTGCAAACTTCACCTACTCGCAACCGGACGAGTTCGCGGCGTCCGCGCCTGCGGCGCTTGCCAACGCCTCGCTTCCGGCAAACGCAACGCCCGAACAGCAAGCCGCCGCCCGCGCGCTTGCACGCGCCGCGGGGGTGCTGTCGCTCCGCCCGCAGCAAATCGATCAGCTGGCTGATGTGTTCAAGAACCGCGATCCCGCTGCGCTTTCGGCGCTGATGACGCTGCTCGACATGCAAACGCGCCAAAACATCGCCGAAGCGCTCGCCGCCTCCGGCCAACTCCTGGTGCTGACGCCCCAAGAACTCGGCCTCATCGGCGCCACCGCCCAGCGTGATGCGATCGCCCGGCGTGTGACCCCAGCGCCCGCTCCCGCCCCAAATGGGGGCGCTCACCACCCCGAACAGCGCCTTTAGGTAGGCCTGCGGCGCCTCTGACGCTTGCGTTGAGGCGGGGACACACGCCAAGAGAGTCGAAGAGGACCACGGGCCGATCGGCCGAGGCGTCCGCGAGGGAGTGATCCTGCTTGAACGGATTGAGGCTCTTGCTCGCCCTTGCGGCGTTCGCAGGCATGATCGCGCTTTGCGTGCTCGGCTGGAATTACGGCGGCATGGGCGGTCTGATCGGCGCGGGTCTGGGTTTCCTGGTACGCCTTGGTGGAAGCGGTCTCGATTGGGGTGAGCGGCTGGGCAACGGTTATGTCGGCGCGCTCATGGGTATGCCGGTGGGCTTGCTGATCGGCGGCCTTATCACCGTCGGCGCGCCCTATCTCCTCACGATGATCAACAACACGCCGTAATAAGAACCAAAACCGCGCGCCTCCTGTTTGGTGGGAGGACCTTGTCATGCGCGCCGTTGTTCTTGCGTTCGCCGTCGGATTGATGTCAGCCGCCGCGCTTGCGCAGGAAAAGCCGCCGCCGCCCGCGAACACGTCCGCGCAGATCAACTATTCCGGCTTCCGCAATCTGACAGCTGAGGTTGAAGCCTATCGCGAGAACCGGCTCGTCTCGCTCGCGGACTTTCGGCGCATGGCGCGCGAGCCGAACACCATCATTCTCGATGCGCGCTCGGCAGACGCTTATGCCGAGGGCCACATCGACGGCGCGATCAATCTGCCGTTCACGGATTTCACCGATCAAAGCCTGCGTGAAGCGCTCAGCGATCCGAACGTCCGCATCCTCATCTATTGCAACAACAATTTTTCCAACAACGCCCAGCCCGTGATCCTGAAGCGCGTTGAACTCGCGTTGAACATCCAGACCTTCATCAACCTCTACGGCTACGGCTATCGCAACGTCTATGAACTCGGCGACGTCGTCGATTTCAACGATCCGGCTGTAGGATGGGTGCGGGGCTAACGCGCCAGATCAGGGATAGCGCGCGGCAGTTGTTTGCGCTTATCTCGCGCCACCACAAAGGAGGCGGGGATGCACAGACGCGATCTGATCTTGGGCTTGAGCGCCGTGGCTCTTGTTGCCTGCACCCCGCCGCAACCGGAGCAAACGCCGGAGGAACAACGCGCGATCCCCGATCCAGCCGCGGTCGTTCGCCCGCTCTATGACCGCTATATGACCGAAGGCGCGCAGTTCCCGCCGCTCGAAGATCAAGCGCCGTGGTCGAACGCCACTCGTGCGCTGCTCTTGGCGATGATGCAGCGCTCGCAACAGATCAACGAGCCGATCCTCGATTTCGACCCAATTATCGCGGCGCAGGACTATCAGCTGAGCAACCTCAACGTTGTCACGGAAGCGGTTGTTGAGGGCAGCCACGCCTCAGCGCGCGCCACGTTCGACAATTCCGGCACACGTACGGAAGTGGTTTACGATCTTGTCTGGGAAGACGATCGCTGGAAGGTCGACAACATCCGCGGCGAAGGCTGGGATTTACGCCAGATTGCTACGGCTCCAACCGCGGATGTCGTGGCGCAATAGCTATTCCGCGAACAGCCGCACCGTCGCTGTGCGGCGGCGGAAGCTGGTTTCCTCGTAGAGCATCGAGACGCGTGTAATGTTGCGGTCATCGCCGTTCAGATCGATGGCGCGCGTGCATTCACCCGGATTGATGCGCTGGCGTACGGAGACATCCTGGTGGCCGCCATTGCGGAAGTACACGTCCACATCAATGAAGTGCACTGGGTTGCGGTACACGCAGAGCTTGATCCGCTCGAACTGACGCGGCCCGTCCACGATGATGGTGTCGCGATCTGTGCGGTCGCGCACTTCGCGCACGCCGATTTGAGTCCACGCTGCCGCCGGTGTCGCGCACGCGGCGAGCATTGCCAACGCGCCCGTCAAAACTGCCTTCAAGTTCACTTGTCGCCTCCAGCACAGGAGTCCTCGCACCCGCTTAAACGGGCGACAGCGAAATATCCGTCGCCGAATTGCGAAGTGCTGGTTACGGGCGCTCGTAGGGCGCGCCGGTGCGAATGCTCTCAAGCACATCGCCCAGCACCAGCGTGTTTTCCTCGTTTGTAGGCTCAAGCCGCACCGCAGCGCGCGCGTCGGCTTCAGCGAGTTGGAACGAGCGCTGGTTCATGCGCACCGCCGCGCGCAAACGCAGCGCCAGCGCGTCGTTCGGGCGTATATCGAGCGAGCGTGAGAGATCTTCCTCCGCCAGACGCCAATCCCGTTCCATCGCATAAGCGCGGGCGCGGTCGATCAACAGGTCCGGCAGTTGCGGGGGATCGCTTTCGATGGCGGTGATCGCGCGCGTGAATACGCTGCGCGCATTGCCCGGCTCGCGCGCCAACAACCACGCATTGCCCGCTTGCGACCAAAGCTCGGCGCGGAGCGCTGTGTTCTCGGGCGCAACTGCGCTGGCCAGCGATTGCAGACGGCGTGCACCTTCGTCGAACCGGTTTTGCGCGATCAGCGCCATCGCGGCGCAGCGATACGCATGCACCGATTGCGCCTCCGCCGCCCAGGACATCGCCGTCTCGTAGGCGTCAGCGGGGTTGCGGTCGATCTGCGCCAGGCACTGCGCGAAACGCTCGCCGAGATGACCCGTTGGCGCGGCCGAGGTTTGCCCAAGCACGAGCGGCAGAAGCAGAGCAGCGACGATGGACATGAGCAGAATTTCTCCCCGGGTCCCCCTCAGGACCGTTCACCGATGCCTCAAAGACCGGTCAATTCCAAGCCGTTCGCTCAGCGCGCGAGCGCATCTCGCAGCTCTGTGGCGTTTTCGATCAGAGCGTCCAAGTCCTGTGGACGCGAAAGGCGATGATCTCCGTCAGCGATCGTGTGCATCCAACGCTTCGGGCCGGGGAGTAGCTCGGCAAGCTTCGTCACATGCGCCAAAGGCACATCGGGATCCATGCCGCCAGCCAGGATCCGAACCGGCCCATCGAAGGCGAACGGCGCGTCCATGACGAGGTGGCGCCGTCCGTCCTCGATCATCTCGCGCGTGACGACGGTGGGCTCGGGCGAATAGGCCGAAGGCAGTTCGAGCCGCCCGTCGGCCATGAGCCGCGCTTGCTGCTCTGGGCTGAAGCCGGGCCACATCAGCCGCTCCGTGAAGTCGGCGGCGGGAGCGATGAGCAGGAGCCCCGCCACCCGCTCCGGCCGCGCCCGGCCGCCAGCAGGGCAAGCCAGCCCCCCATCGACGAGCCAACCAGCACCAGCGGCCCGGTCGCGAGCTGATCCAGCACTGCCAGCGTGTCGCCGAGCCAGCGCGAGATTGAGCCGTTCTCGAAGGCCCCGCCCGACCTTCCATGCCCAGAATAGTCAAACCGAACAAAGGCTTGCTGCGATCTGTTCGCCCAGTCCGCCAGCGTCTGCGCCTTCGTCCCGGCCATGTCCGATTTGAAACCGCCCAGCCAAACGAACGTCGGCTCCGCGCCCGCCAAGCGCTCGTAGGCAATCGGCACGCCGTTGTGCTGAAACGCCTCGATCTGGCCGTGGGCCATGCTCTAACTCCGGCCATAGCGGGTGAACGAGAACCGCTCGATACTCGGCGTTTAATGAATCTAAGCGCCTTATTAAGCAAAACCGTTATCAAACATTAGTTTAGCCGGACGAGGCGGGAAAACGGGCATCGGCAGCATTGCAAGAAGGTCACAACCTGAGGGTTCTGCAAGTTACCCCTGAGCTAAACGCTGGCGGGGTCGAGCGGACCACGCTTGAAATAGCAGAGGCAATCAGCCGCGCCGGGGGGCTCGCTTTGGTTGCTACCGCCGGCGGTCGTCTTGAGCCGGACCTCAAGACGGCCGGCGGCGAATTGATCCGCATTCCTGCGGCTTCCAAAAATCCGATCACGCTCATCGCCAATGCGTTCAAGCTCGCGAAGATCGCGCGCGAGCGCAACGTGCAGATCATTCACGCGCGCTCGCGCGCGCCGGCATGGAGCGCGCTGCTCGCGGCGCGCATGGCGAACGTCCCGTTCGTGACGACTTACCACGGCATCTACAACGCGAGATCGCCGCTGAAAGCGTTCTACAATTCGGTTATGGCGCGCGGCGACGCGATCATCGCCAACTCCGAATTTACGCGCGAACACATCCTCTCCAAGCACGACGTCATGCCCGAACGCATCACCGCGATCCCGCGCGGCGTTGATCTCGATGTCTTCGATCCGGCAAAAATCAGCGCGAACGACATTGCGGCGGTGCGTGGAAAATGGGGCGTGAGCCCCGGCCAATGCGTGATCTTTGTTCCGGCGCGTCTGACACGTTGGAAAGGTCAGCTCATCCTCATCGAAGCGGCGCGCATGCTGCAACAACGCCGCCCGAACGCGGTCAGAATCATACTCGCCGGCGATGATCAGGGCCGCCGCGCTTACACCCAGGAAATGCTTTCCGCGATTAAAGCCGGCGGACTGCAACAGGTGGTGGCGATGGTCGGCCATCTCAGGCAGATGCCTCTGGCGTTCGCGGCCTCCGACATGGCGGTGTTCCCCGTCATCGAGCCTGAGGCCTTCGGGCGCGGCGCTGTTGAAGCTGAAGCGATGGGCGTCCCGGTGATCGCCTCCAATCTCGGCGGCTACACCGAAACGGTCGTCGAGGGCGAAACCGGCTTTCTCGTCCCGGCGGGCGCGGCCGGTCCGCTCTGCGGCGCCATTGAACGGATGATCGATGCGGGAGCGGAAAAACGCGCTGAAATGGGACGAAAAGGCCAGGAGCGGGTGCGGGCGCTTTATTCGAAAGCCGCCCTGCAATCGGCCACATTAGCGGTTTACCAACGGGTTCTAAGCGAAGCGGAATCCCGCAAGACTGCGAAAGCGCCGCCGCAACCCGTGCTGTAGGAGAGACGGAATGATCTGGCGCAAGCCAGCCCAGGAAGCCGCAGGCGATACAAGCGCCAAACGCGTGCTGGTCATTCAGCTCGGCGGCATCGCCGCGTTTGTCCAGGCGCTCGCCGCCGCCAAACGTATTCGCGAAGAGCATGTCGGCGCGCGGATCACGCTGCTCACCACCGAGGCCACGAAAGAGCTGGCGGAAAAAGCCCCGTATTTCGACGCCGTGGAAGCGGACGGCAAACCCACCGAGCCGCAGGCGATCACCAATTTGATCAAGCGTCTGCGCGGCGCGAAGTACGACATGGTCTACGACCTTGAAGGGTCGAGCCGCACCAACAACTACTTCCAGGGTCTAAGGCCCTGGCCGCCCAAGTGGTCCGGCCCGGTCGCCGGCGCCAGCCACGCGTTCCTGCATCCCGAGCGCGCGGATATGCACCCGCTCGACCGCATGAGCGCACAATTGGAAAAAGCGGGGCTGAGTCCTGAGCCCTTGATGCCGGAACTAGGCTGGCTCCGCTCGACCATGCGCGACGCGCCGCGGCTGCTGCCGGACTATTTCGGCATCCGTGGCTCGTATGTGCTGCTGTTGCCCCGAGGCTCGGACGCCGAATTCAACCGCCGCTGGCCAGAAGCCAAGTACGTCGAACTGGCCCAGCGCATCGCCAATAACGGTGTGACCCCGGTCGTGCTCGGCGGCACGGAGGAGCGCCCGATCGGCGCCGCCATCGCCAAGGCTGAACCGCGCGCCAAGAACCTCGTCACCCGCCCGGACCTCTTCCAGTGCATTGCCCTGGCCGAGCGGGCTTCCTTTGCGGTTGGCGATGATGTCGAGCTGATGCATGTGGCCGCCGCCGCCGGCGCGCCGTGCCTGGTGTTCCTCTCTTCGACGGCGAAGGGCGCACCAGCCGCGCCGCGTGGCCGTTCCGGGGTGGTGGAATTCACCGCTGCGGTCGTCGCCGACCTGCCGGTGGATCAGGTTGACCGCCAATTGCGCAATTGCGGCGTCTATCGCCACGCCGCCACCGCTTGATGCGGGGCTCGTGAAAGGCAATATTCCGATAGTGAGTCCGCGTCCGAAAGGGCGCGGCTTCGCCGCGTTTTATCAACAGCTACAGGAGAATGCCCGATAGCCAGACGTCCATACGCCGCGCCGCCCCCTTCAAAGGATGGCCCGCGGGTGAATGAGGAAATCCGCGGAACGCCCCGCGTGCTCCTCATCGATGCAGAGGGAGAGAAGCAGGGCGAAATGCCGATCTCAGCGGCGCTCGACGCAGCCCGCGAAGCCGGTCTCGATCTGGTCGAGGTGGCGCCCAACTCGAACCCGCCTGTCTGCAAAATTCTCGACTACGGCAAGTTCCGGTTCGAGGAGCAGAAGAAGAAGGCTGAGACGCGCAAAAAAGCCAAGCGCGTCGAGCTCAAGGAAATCAAGGTTCGCCCGAACATTGATGACCACGACTACCAAGTGAAGATGAAGGCCATCCATCGCTTTTTCGAAGAAGGCGACAAGGTGAAGGTCACGCTTCGCTTCCGCGGCCGCGAAATGCAGCACACCAATCTCGGCATGGATCTCTTGGAGCGCATGCGCCAGGAGCTCGACGGCATCGCCAAGGTTGAGCACGAGCCGCGCTTCGAAGGCCGTCAGGTCGTGATGGTGATGGCGCCGCGCGCCTAAGCGCGCGTCTCAGGCGCCGTTCAGCCAAAGGGCGCTTAGATCGCCGCAACCAAGGAGAGACGTATCTATGCGTGCGATTCTGTTTGCGGCTTTCGCCCTGGCTGCCTGCGCCACCGCGCCGGCCGGCGGCGCTGGCGAACCAACGCCGACGCCGCAGCCCGAACACATCCGCATGGATCTCGAACAGCGCGCTGAAGCTCTGCGCGGCGAGGGCATTGTCGCCGCTGGCATCAACGAAACCGCAGACCTCGGCAACGGCCTCCGCGTGCGTCCGCTGGAAGTGTTGGAAGACAGCCGCTGCCCGCAAAACGCCCGCTGCGTCTGGGCCGGCCGCTTGCGCTTGCGCGTGAACATCGAGGGCGTCGGCGAACGCGAAATCGAAGACAATGCAGAGGGTCTTCAAACGCCGCGTGGAAACTTCACGTTGGCCGTGGTCTCACCCGGTTCGTGGACCGACTGGCCCAACGGCAAGCCGCCGTACCGCTTCGGCTTTCGACGCAGCTAACTCACACCCTTTCCCGGGGCTTCGCGCAGCGAAGAACCCGGGACCCATTAGCTCAGGTCATGTAACGTCGAGACGCTGCGCGTCCCGATGCAAACGCAACGCTCCGTGGCAATGGGTCCCGGGTTCGATGCTTCGCATCGCCCCGGGAAAGGGTGGAGCTAGGGCTTCTTGGGCTTTGGCAAAATCGCGCCGGTTAAGATCGGGAACAGATCAGACCAGTCGGGATTATTCTGCTCGATCAGCTCGACCTTCCAGTCCCGCCGCCATTTCTTCAACTCGTACTCACGCACGCGCGCATCAACGACAAGCATGAACGGCTCGAACCAAACCAGCTTCGTCACGCCATATCTGGCAACGAATCTCGAACCAATGCCTTCGCGGTGCTCGTTCACCCGCACAATCAAATCGAGCGCCGAGCCAAGATAAATCGTCCCGTGCCGCCGGCTCGCCATCATGTACGTCGCCGTGAGCCTGCTCTCGTCGACGCGCATCGGAAGCTAGCCCCGGCTGTAAGGCCGTCGCTTCGTCATGATCCACATGTTTCCCAGCAAGAGCAGCAGCGAAAGACCGAACATCACCGCGTTGAAGATCGGAATGCGCTCCTGGTTGGCCGCGACGAATTCCTGCGCCCGCGTGCGCGCCTCTGAATTGCGCGCCGCCTCCGCCGCTTGCTTGGCCTGATCGCCGGCGAAGCCGAAATCCACCGTCGGCGGCAAGCCAACCGCCGCCAGGCTCACCCCGCCCACCGCCGGCAGCCGGGCCGGCGCGAACGCCAAGTGCGTCCCAAACGCGATCACCAACGTCGCCAGGATCGCCATCAGCCAGCGCGAGCCCGCGATCGCCGAAAGCGAGCCGGTGACCTTGGCTTTTTCCTCCCGGAAGATTTCCCTGGCCTCGCTCAGGGTCTTTGGCTGTCTCATTTGGGCATCTCCCGCCGACTTTTACTCTAGCCGCCCTCAACCGGGCCAGGGAGCCTAAATCTCGGCGCAATGTGGGATGAGCCTTAGCGCCAGCGGTTAAGCCACGCGCTGACTTTCAGCCTGGTCGTGACGCCGGCCCCACGCAGGCCAAACACGCCGCCGATGCCAGCCGCCAGCGCGTGGCAGGACCCTGCGAGGGCCCAGTCATGGACCGCGGTAAATCGGCGGAATGCCGGCGAACTTACCCCCTCCCGGCCCATTGCCGGGCCGGAACCCCTATGCTATCAG
This sequence comes from Hyphomonadaceae bacterium, assembly GCA_050184605.1. Taxonomy (GTDB): domain Bacteria; phylum Pseudomonadota; class Alphaproteobacteria; order Caulobacterales; family Aquidulcibacteraceae; genus Vitreimonas. Next base: position 644,084 of record JBFXAE010000002.1, read on the forward strand.
CCCCGCCTTCTTGGGTGGCCCGGCCTGTACGGCATGCCGTGGCGACCCTTTTTTGCGTGGGGTTTCGGCCCTGCGCCCTGATCCAAAAGAGGATGAAATGCCGAAACTGAAGACCAAGAGCGGCGTCAAAAAACGCTTCAAGCTCACGGCCTCGGGCAAAGTGAAGGCCGGCGCCGCCGGCAAGCGCCACCGCCTGATCAGCCACAACGGGAAATACATCCGCCAAAACCGCGGCATGGACACGATCGCAGATGCTGACGCCAAGCGCGTGAAGCTCTGGATCCCCTACGGCCTCGATTGAGCGGAGACTGACCCATGGCACGCGTTAAAGGCGGCGTCACAGCGCACGCTCGTCACAAGAAAGTTCTGAAGAAGGCGAAGGGCTATTACGGCCGTCGCTCGAACACCTTCCGCACCGCGAACGCCGCGGTCGAGAAGGCCGGCCTCTACGCCTACCGCGATCGCAAGGCCAAGAAGCGCAACTTCCGCGCTCTTTGGATCCAGCGCATCAACGCGGCTGTCCGCGAAGAGGGCCTCACATACTCGCGATTTATCGCCGGCCTGACGAAGGCTGGGATCACGCTCGATCGCAAGGTGATGGCCGACATCGCCATGAACGAGCCGGCAGCCTTCAAGGGCCTCATCGCCCAAGCGCAAGGCGCGCTGAAGTAAGCTGCTGAGCTCACCACACGATCCGACGGGCGAGGGCAGCGATGCTCTCGCCCGTTTTCGTTTCCGGGATCCGAAACGAGCGTCAACGTTGCAAAAAGGAAGGTAGCGGACGGGTTCAGCCAAATTGCTTCGGCCCAGCTCGATCCGCTAAACACCGCCGATGAACGGTCAAACCACTGATTTGGCGGCCTTGGAGGCCGATCTCATGGCGCGTGTCGCGGCGGCGAACGACGAAACGTCGCTGGAAGCGTTACGCGTTGAAGCGCTCGGCAAGCAGGGCAGCATTTCCGCGCTCATGAAGAACCTGGGCGCGATGAGCCCGGAGGAACGCAAGACGTTCGGCGGCGCCTTGAACCTGCTCAAGGACAAAATCACCGAAGAGATCGTCACCAAGAAAGCGGCGATGGCTGAAGCTGCGCTCGATCGTCAGCTTCTGGCCGAAGCCGTTGACGTCACGCTACCGCCGGTGAAGCCGCGCTTGGGTACGATCCATCCCGTCTCACAAGTGATGGAAGAGATGGCCGCCATCTTCGGCGAGATGGGCTTCACCGTTGAAGAAGGTCCCGACATCGAGACCGACTTCAACAATTTCACCGCGCTCAATTTCCCGAAGAACCACCCCGCGCGCGAACTGCAAGACACGTTCTTCCTCAACGCACGCGATGAGAACGGCGAGCGCAAGGTGCTGCGCACGCACACGTCACCGGTGCAAGTGCGTACGATGCTTAAGCAGAAGCCGCCGATCCGCATGATCTGCATGGGGCGCACCTTCCGCAAAGATTGGGACGCGACGCACACGCCGATGTTCCACCAGATCGAAGGCCTCGTCATCGACGAGACCACGAGCATGGCGGACTTGAAGAGCGTGCTGACCGCCGCGCTGAAAGCGTATTTCGAAGTCGACGACGTGAAGCTGCGCTTCCGTCCGCACCATTTCCCGTTCACTGAACCGAGCGCCGAAGTCGATGTCGGCTGCGATCGCTCCGGCGGCACGCTGAAGATCGGCACAGGCGACGATTGGCTGGAAATTCTGGGCAGCGGCATGGTCCACCCGAACGTGCTCCGTAATTGCGGCATCGATCCCGAGAAATACCAAGGCTACGCCTTCGGCATGGGCATCGATCGCCTGGCGATGCTGAAGTACGGCATGCCCGATCTGCGCGACCTCTTCGCCAACGACACACGCTGGCTAAAGCATTACGGCTTCAGCCCGTTCCTATTGCCCGGTCTCGCGCAGGGAGTGGGGTGATGCGCGTCGAACCAAACTGCTCACCCGTTTACGGGGGAGCTGTCAGCGCGCGTAGCGTGATGACTGAGGGGGCGGGCGCGGTCGTCCGCCAGACGTTCCCCCTCCCACTCGCTTCGCTCGCGACCTCCCCCGCATGCGGGGGAGGAGTTACGGAACACTCGATATGAAATTCACGCTCTCCTGGCTCAAAGAGCATCTGGCGACTGACGCCAGCATCGACGACATCGTCGAAACCATGACCATGACTGGTCTGGAAGTAGAATCCGTCGAGAACGCCGGCGAGAAGCTCAAAGCCTTCACCGTCGCGCGCATCATCAGCGCCGCGAAGCACCCGAACGCTGACAAGCTGCAAGTCTGCCAAGTCGAAACCAAAGACGGCATGCTCGAAATTGTCTGCGGCGCCCCGAACGCGCGTGCGGGCCTCGTCACCGCCTTCGCGCCGATCGGCACGTATGTGCCGGGTCTCGACGTCACGCTCGAAGCGCGTCCCGTGCGCGGCGTCGTGTCGAACGGCATGCTCTGCTCAGGCGCCGAGCTTGAGCTCGACACCGACGCCGATGGCATCATGGAGCTCGATGCCGATCTCAAAGTCGGCACGCCGGTCGCTGAAGCGCTCGGCCTCAACGATCCGGTGATCGACATCGAAGTGACGCCGAACCGCCCCGATTGGCTGGGCGTCGCCGGCGTCGCCCGCGATCTCGCCGCGGCCGGCATCGGCAAGGTGACGACGAAGCCAGTGTTGCCGGTGCCTGGCCGCTACCCCTGCCCGCAGAAGGTCGAGATCGACGATCTGCAGGCGTGCCCGATGTTCGCGAGCCGCTACATTCGGGGGCTGAAGAACGGCCCGTCGCCGGCTTGGCTGCAACAGAAGCTCCGCGCCATCGGCCAAAAGCCGATCAGCGCGCTTGTCGACATCACCAACCTGCTGACGCACGACCGCAACCGCCCCGCGCACGTCTATGACGCGGCGAAACTCAAGGGCACGCTCCGCGCCCGCATGGGCCGCACCGGCGAGACCTGCACCGCGCTCAACGGCAACGTCTATAACGTCACGCCCGATATGTGCGTCATCGCTGACGATGCAGCCGTGCAGGGCCTCGGCGGCGTCATCGGCGGCGAACTTTCGAAGGTCACCGAAGACACGACCGACATCCTGCTTGAGTGCGCTTACTTCGACGCCACCATCACGCACAAAACCGGCCGTGCGCTGGCGCTCACCACCGACGCGCAGTATCGCTTCGCCCGCGGTGTGGATTCCGGCTTCGTCGTTCCAGGCCTCGAATTGGCCACGCGCCTCATCCTCGATATCTGCGGCGGAGAGCCCAGCGAAATCCAAGTCGCCGGCGATTTGCCGCCGCCGCCGAAAGCGATCTTCTTCGATCCCGATCGCGTGCGCCAACTCGCCGGCATCGATGTAAAGCCCACGCGCGTGCGCGCAGTGTTGAAGGATCTCGGCTTCGAAACCAGCGCCGAAGGGCAGGGCTCGAAGCGCATCATCGTCGAGCCGCCGACTTGGCGGCGCGACGTTGAAGGCGCCGCCGATCTGGTTGAAGAGGTCGCGCGCATCGAAGGCTTCGACAAACTGCCCGTACTTGCGCCGCCGCGCGCCGCTGGTTTCCGCCCGCCGCCCGCCAGCGTCGGCGAAAGCCGCACGCGCCTCGCGCGCCGCGCCGCTGCGTCGCTTGGTTATAACGAAGCCATCACTTGGAGCTTCTGTTCACGCGCGCAAGCGCAAGCGTTCGGCGGCGGCAGCGAAGAGATGCTCGTCGCCAATCCAATCGCATCAGAACTCGATTGCATGCGCCCCACGGCGCTACCGAACCTGCTCGTCGCCGCGCAGCAAAACGCCAATCGCGGCTTCGATGACGCGCGCCTGTTCGAAGCCGGTCCGGCCTACACAAGCGCCAATGATGGCGGCCAGCAACGCACCGTCGCCGGCGTCTGGCACGCACGCGCGCCGCGCCACTGGCGCGCTGCGCCGCAGCCCGACATTTTCGACGTGAAGCGCGACGTGCTGATGATCCTCGAAGCTATCGGCGCGCCCGTCGCATCGCTGCAAACATCCACCGACGCGCCCGCCCACTGGCGCCCCGGTCGCACCGGCGCACTGAGGCTCGGGCCCAAAGTGATCGCGTACTTTGGCGAAATCCATCCGCGCACGCTGAAGGCCATCGGCGTCGAGGCCCCCGCGCTCGCGTTCGAAATCCTGTTAGACGCGCTGCCTGCGCCGCGCGCCAAGGGCGGTCGCGCTAAGCCGCCGCTCGAAAAGCTCGACCTGCAACCGCTCACCCGCGACTTCGCCTTCATCGTCGATGATAAAGTCACCGCCCAAGACGTCGTCCGCGCCGCCATCGGCGCCGACAAGCAGCTGATCACCGACGTCAACCTCTTCGACGTCTATCGCGGCGAGCGCATGCAGCCGGGCAAGAAGAGCTTGGCCATCGAAGTCACCCTGCAGCCGCGCGAGAAAACGCTGACGGACGCGGATATCGAGTCCGCAAGCGCCAAGATCGTCAGCGCCGTCATGAAGGCGACAGGCGGAACGCTGCGCGGTTAGCCACTCACGTTTCCCGGCCAAGCTCACGCGCATCGCTAGATGCGGGTGAGCGTCGAGCCGGGATCCATGGGCCGAGAGGGCTCAGCGTGTCTGCCCCTGGGTCCCGGATCGCTCCGCGTCCGGGAAGCGTGGTCAATTCGGGCCAGCAAAAGCCCGCAACGCCGCATTCCGCATCACAACCCCGCGCCCCGCACGCGTGAGTGCATCCACCGTCTCGCGCGGCAGCGAAACGTCCGTCGCCGTATCGTAGAGCGCCTCGTACTCCGCCGGCTCCATGTCGCGGAACGTGATCACGTCCATGCTGAGCGTGATGTCGTCGCAGCTAATGCCGTCGCGCCGATCTTCCACCAATCCGCAGCGCCACTCGCGCAACGCGCGCTCATACGCCGGCAATTGCGCGCGCCAAACATCCACCGACGCCCGCTTCGCCACCTCGGTCGCAACATCGACAGGCGAATACATCATCTCGTACGCGCCGATCGCATCCGTGCCCTCCCGCTGAAACGTGCGTGGGCGAATGTACTCGGCGTTGACGATCAAGAACAAAACCCGCCGCGCCTGCATTGCTTCGGCCGCCGTCAACGGCGAGGGCAGGCCATCGGCCCGCAACACCTGCAAGCTCAACATCCCGAGATTGTCCGCGACGCCGCCATCGACGAGATGCACGAAACGCTGCTGCGCGCGTGTGTCGCCACGATAATTTTGAAACGCGCGCGCCGTCTGATGCACGTTCGCACCCGCGCCGCGATCCGCTAGCACGCGCCCTGTCCACGCTGGCGGCCCAGGACAACGAGATGCGTAACTTTCCATCACCACGGGCCGGAACGCCACTGGCACTGCCATGGAGGCCGCTACCGCGTCCGCCACGCGCACCTGGCGCACATCGCTGCAAAGTCCGTCAAAGAAGAATTGCGTGAATGCAAACGGCGTCGAATTGTAGAGATCGGTCGCGTTGAGGATCACGCGCGGTCCCGCGCGCATGTCGCCGAGTGTTGCGTCGCCGTAGATGTTTTCCGAAAGCCATGCGCGCAATTGCTGCGGCCCATTCATGCCCCCGCGCAGAGCGCCTGCAATGCCAAGCGGTGAACTCGGCCCGCGCACGCGCCATTCTCGTCCAAGATAGGCGGCATCGAACGTATCGAGCCCCGCATCGCCATGCAGTGCATAATAGGCCGCGAGCACCGAGCCACCGGAGACCGAAGTGATCAGCGCGATATGTTCGGTTAGAGGCCGCCCGTCGCGCCCCGGCGTGTCGCGCAACGCTTGCAGCACGCCCAGATGAAACGACGCCGCCCGCGCGCCACCACCCGAGAGCGCCAACACGATCAGATCATCGCCCGCCGGTTCGCGGCCTTGCACGTCGGCGCGCAATCCGCCCAAAGGCGCGTTGATCGGCGCGACCGGCGTCGTCGCGCATGCGCTCACCAACAGCGAAAGAACAAAAACCAAGCCCCGCATGCCGCCACTCTCCGCCCACGCGTGCGCTCTTGGCAAGCGCTTAGGCATGTCCCACATACCGAACGCGCGGGACGGCCCGCGTACTTTCCAGCATTGGGGACGGCTCCTATACGAGGCGCCAACGCGCGAGGGAGCACGTCATGCAAGCTTGGGTCATGCTGGCCGCGGCCGGACTATTCGAAATCGTGTGGGCGATAGGCCTCAAATATGCCGACGGCTTCACCAAGCCTGTCCCGTCGGCCATCACCATCACAGCCATGGTCATCAGCATGTGGCTGCTCGCGCAATCCGCGCGTGATCTGCCCATCGGCACCGCCTACGCAGTGTGGACCGGCATCGGCGCCGTCGGCGCGGCAGTTCTCGGCATCATGTTGTTCCAAGAGAGCGCCAATCTGGTGCGGATCGGCTGCATCGCGCTGATCGTGCTTGGGATCGTCGGCCTGAAGCTTTCAACGCCCAGCTGAACAGGCTTGCCGCCCTCGCGCGCCTGACTAAAACGGCGCGCGAGGAGGGGCCATGCCGCTTATCAAGCGCAAACACGCAACAGCGAAAGCCTACATCCACGACTGGCTGGAGCCCGACCAGCCGGGCGGCATCAACTTCTTCTCCGGCGCCATCATTGTTTTGGTGGTCGTCAGTCTCCTGTCGCTAGCGCTCGAAACCGAGGTGCTGAGGCCCGACACCACGTTGGATACTGGCCTGCTGCCGATCGTGCGCGCGATTAACGTTTCGATCGTCTGGATATTCGCCATCGAGTTCGCGCTGCGGTTCTGGTCCGAGGGCGAAAACCCGAACCACGCGGGCGTGCGCGGCCGCCTCCGCTTTCTGGCGCAGCCGGTCACCATTGCCGACATCCTGGCGTTCCTGCCCGAGCTGATTGCGTTGCAATTCTTCCCGGACGCTACCGGCGCCTGGTTTCCGGCAATGCGCGCGCTTCGGCTTTTCCGATTGTTCAAGCTGGCGCGCTATGTTCCCGCCTTCGCCATCGTCGGCGCCGCCGTGAGGCGGGCCTGGCCGCCGCTTGTCGCTTCGCTCTGCGTGGCCGGCGCGCAGCTCTATGTCGCGGCGATGATGCTCTATTTCATTGAGGGCGATACAAAGCCGCAAGCGTTCGGCTCGATCATGCGCGCCTTGTGGTGGGCGGTCGTCACACTGACGACAGTCGGCTACGGCGATGTTTATCCCGAAACCGGCTGGGGTCGCTTTGCTGCGGGCCTTGTGGCGCTCGCCGGCGTCGGCATTGTCGCGCTGCCGACCGGCATCCTCGCCTCATCGTTCGCGGAAGAATTCCGCGAACGGCATGAGCGGGAGCAAGCCGCTAAGAAGGCGCGCGCTCAGGCGCCGGCGGCGGCGAAGAAAGATTGAGCCGCCGTGTTTCGCGAATGCGGCCGTTTGCGAGCGCGCCCTCGATCAGCTCCGTGCCGGACAACCCGAATACGCGGCTGCCGATGAACAACGCCCGCGTGTTGCCGTACCAATCGACGCAACTGACTTCGCACCGGTAGCTCGGATCCTGCGCATCTTGCCGCGCCATCAATTGGCCAGCCCAACCCAAGCGCCCATTACGCGCCAGCGTCAGATAGGAGATGTCCGACGCCCGGCTTCTGAACCACCAGCGGCCGCCTTCCCATGTGCGCGTTACGGTCGGCAATCCCATGATGCCGCTATCGTCGGCGCCCACGAGTGCGTTGAAGGCGTGCGACCGCCCCTCCGATTCATAGCGCCCGTCGAGCACCTGCGTGCTGACAATGCGCGGCGTGCCTTCGAGATCGAGCACTGAGAGACTCAAGCCGCGATCGGTGCGATAGCCGCTCAGGATCGCGTTATTTCCTGCGCGTTCGAGTCTGATGATGTTGTGCGGCGCTTGCACGATTGTCGCCGCCGAGGGATTGGCCAGCGGCAGCGCGATTACGCGCGAAGACGGCAGCGTTTGCCCCGGCTCAGGCGGATACGAACTCCAGCCCGTGCGCCCGCCATACACAACGAACGAGCGCGTGTAGCGAACCTCATACTGCCCAGCCTCCGGGCTTGGCGCTGGCGTATAGCGGCTCGGCGCGGCGTCCCGCGGTGTTGTACGGAAGGTGCTCAGCGGTGTGTGGAAGTAACGCACCTGCGCCGATCCGGAGCTCTGCGCGCACGGCCCGACATTCCAGGTCAACAGCGCGCGGAATTCTTCCGTGTTGCCATCCAACGCCAACTGGTTCGTTGGCAAACCGCGCGCGTGGATCGCGCGCGGCGTATCGCCATTCAGCGGCACTTGATACACCGTCGCAGGGATTGACCCCGAAGCCGCGCCCGGCAGTTCGCAATTGCGCGTGAGCACGGCGTCCCATCGGCTCGGCGTCACCCAAAGGAAGATGTCCGTGGTCGAAACGAAGAACTCGCGTTGCCCGCCACCGACGAACGCAGTGGTGCGGCACTCCAATTCGTCGCCAGCGCTCAGATCACCGAGCGGGCAGACGGACACCGAGTGCACCATGGGCCGAAACACACGTTGCACTGGCCGGTAAATGTCGTTGCCGTCGAACAGCGAATGGCCCTCGGTCGTTACAGCACGCCGTTCGCCGTCGCGCAGCCAACGGCGCACCACCGGCCAGCGCATCGCCACGCGCGGATTGACGTTCGAAATGTCGAGCGGCGTGTAGATGACGAGATTGCCGTTCACCAGACGCGTCGCGTAATTCTCGATGTCGTAATAATCGTTCGAAGAAATGTAGTAGGTCGCTTCACGCGTGAGCTGGCCGTCATCGTCAATCGTCAGGACCGTAATCTCGGACGCTTGCTCACGATAGGAATAGCCGGCGACCAGGATGCGATTGCCGCTGGTCAGCAGCTCATCGAACCAAGTGTCCTGGTTGGGGCTGCGATAGACGTTGGTCCGGCTGGCCAATGAAAGGCCTGCCTGATCGCCATCGCGCGTATCGACGACGAAGAGACGCCCATCCTGCAGCACGATGAGGAAGCGGCCTACTTGCTTGACGATGCCGCCTTCATCAACGCCCTGTGTCTGCACATTGGTGATCGATGAAGGCTCGCTGGAGCTTCCGCTGTCACCCGAGGCGGTGACGACAACCGAGCTCTCCATCGCGCTTTGTGCGGGGCTGGGCGCAGCCCCTGGCGGCGGAGGTGAAGCGGGAGGAGGCGGCGGTGGTGGCGGCGGTGGCGGCGCTGGAATCGCATCGTTGTAGTCGAAGCGTCCGCTCGTGCCGTTGATGCGGTGAACCTCGCGCACGTAGCGGAGGAAGTCGGCGTCGTTCTCAAATCGCTCCAGCTGGCGCCAAACAGGCGGTTGCGCATTCTCAGTCTTATCGGGCGCACGCGCCGGTGTTGAGGGCTCGCCGGCGGCGCCAACGAACACCAATGCAGCCGCAGCAGCCAGAAAACGCAATTTCATCTCGAACCCTCCGCCCGAGGAGGACGCTACACGATTGTGGCGCAGATTCGAGCGAAAGCAGGCGCTGCTATCACACGTGCGCGATTAGAACGGATTGATGCGCCGGCGCCGCGTGTAATGGAGGTAGCCAACATTGGCGCCCAGGCGGAACCCGACACCGGCGCGGATCGGCGCCAGCGTGACGTTCTCACGCCGCTGATAATTGGCGCCGACGCCGCCAACGAAATACGCCGAGCCGTCGACGCCGGGATAGCGATGGAAGATGCTATCCGGACGGCGCAGATTGTAGGTGAGCGTAAATACACGCGCGGCGTTGCCGCCGGTGTCGAAGCCGATGGACGGGCCCTGCCAGTAAACCCGCGTCGTGCCGTTGCGGCCCTTCAGGCGCAGATAACCGTCGCCATAACGCAATCCGACACCAATCGCCCCCGAGCCCTCATTGCCTTCAATGTAGCCGTTCGGGCGGCCCAGATCGTCGAAGATGTGGTCGACAACGGTGGCGAGCCCTTCGGCGCCCGCGCCAAAGAAACGCTGCGCCGCGGCGAGGATTTCATCTTGCGAATAAGTCTGCTGCGCCTGCGCCAGCGCCTCGGCCGGCAGGAGGAGTGCAGCGCCGGCGCCCAGCGCAAAACCACGGCGTGAAAAATCGTCAGACATGGAAGGCCTCCGAAGCTCTGAGGCCAAACATAGGGCAGGGCCAACCTGAATCCTACATGACTCGCGTCACGATCAGGCGCCCGGTGCGTTTTCCGCCTCAAATCGCCCGATCGCCAAGAAGCGGTCGCGGCGCTGTTGGCGCAGTTCGCTGCTGTCGAGTTCGGCGAGTTCATCCAGCGCTTCCGCCACCGCGGCGCCAACCGAAGCAATCGCCGCCGCCGGCTCCCGGTGCGCGCCGCCTGTCGGCTCTTGAATGATCGAATCCACTACCTTTAACTCGATCAGATCCTGCGCCGTGATTTTCATCGCCGCCGCCGCATCCTTCGCCCGCGCCGCGTCCTTCCAGAGAATGGATGCCGCGCCCTCGGGCGAGATCACCGAATAGATTGAGTGCTCGAGCATCAGCACTTTGTTCGCCGCCGCTATGGCGATGGCGCCACCCGAGCCGCCTTCGCCCGCAATTACCGCCACCATCGGCACGCCGAGCGTTAGACAACGTTCCGTCGAGCGCGCGATCGCTTCGGCTTGCCCGCGCTCTTCGGCGCCAATGCCGGGATAGGCGCCGGCCGTGTCGACGAAGCTTACCACCGGCAGCGAGAACTTATCGGCCAAGTCCATCAGCCGCACGGCTTTGCGATAGCCTTCAGGCCGCGCCATGCCGAAATTGTGCTTCAAGCGATCGGCGGTGGTGCGGCCTTTCTCGTGGCCCATCACCAGCACCGGCCGTCCGAGGAACTTCCCCGTGCCGCCGAGGATCGCCGCGTCCTCACCGAAATTGCGGTCGCCCGAAAGCTCGACGTAATCCGTCACCAGCGACGCCACATAATCCTGGTAGCGCGGGCGATCCGCGTGCCGCGCCACTTGCGTCTTCTGCCAAGGATCGAGCTTGGAATAGATGTCGCTGAGCTGCTTCTCGGCTTTCACCTTGAGGCGCGCCAGTTCCGTGCCCATGGCCAAGGCTTCGGAACCGGAGGCCTCGGAGATCGCCGCCAGTTCCTCAATCTTGGCCTCAACCTCGGCCACTGATTTTTCGAAATCGAGATAGGTGCGCAAAAGCTTCGGCCCGGACCCAAAAGAGGGGCGGACAATACCTCCCCGGAGCCTTCCATCAAGGTAAAGCCCCACCCCGGATACCAGGATTGCGCCCGGAGGCGGCGCAGATCATGCTGCAGGCGCGAACATAGCGCGAATACTCACCCCCTCCTCTTGAGAGGAGGGGGCAGGGGGTGGGGTGAAGCGCCGTCGTTCAACGAATTCGCGCGAACAGGATTTGAGCATGGCCGCCGGGCGTCGAGGTTCACCCCACCCCCCAACCCCCTCCTATCGAGAGGAGGGGGAGCGATGAAACCGCCCCGCCAGTTTTTCTCTCCGCTCGCCGCCGGCGCCCCCGAACCGCTTCGTGAGCTGCCTGTGAAGCTCGAGCGCATGATCCACTTCGTCCCGGCCCATAACGAGAAGCTGCGCGCCCGCGTCGGCGACATGGCCAAACAAGTCGACGTCATCCTCGCCAACCTCGAAGACGCCATCCCCGCCGACGCCAAGGAAGCGGCCCGCGCCGGCGCCATCGAGATGGGCAAGAGCTTCGATTTCGCGTCCGCGGGCGTCGGCTACTGGAGCCGCATCAACGCGCTCAACTCACCCTGGCACTTGGACGACGTCACCGAACTCGTCGCCAATGTCGGCAATCAGCTCGACGTCATCATGGTCCCGAAAGTGGAGGGGCCTTGGGACATCCACTACATGGATCAGTTGCTCGCGCTCTTAGAAGCCAAGCACAACATCAAACGCCCGATCCTGCTGCACGCCATCCTCGAAACCGCGCAAGGCGTCGCCAATGTCGAAGCCATCGCCGGCGCCTCGCCGCGCATGCACGGCATCTGTCTCGGCCCCGCCGATCTCGCCGCCTCGCGCAAAATGAAAACCACCCGGGTCGGCGGCGGCCACCCCGGTTACAAAGTCCTGAGCGACGCCGTTGAAGGCCAGCCGCGCGACTCCGCGCAGCAAGATCTCTGGCACTACACCTTCGCGCGCATGGTCGACGCCTGCGTCATGCATGGCATCAAACCCATGTACGGCCCGTTCGGCGACTTTGCCGACGAAGCCGCCTGCGAACAACAGTTCCGCAATGCCTATCTCATGGGCTGCGTCGGCGCCTGGACGCTTCATCCGTCGCAAGTCGCCATAGCCAAACGCGTGTTCACGCCCGATGTCGAAGAGGTGAAGCTCGCCAAGCGCATGATCGACGCGATGCCAGATGGCTCAGGTGTTGCGCTCGTCGATGGCAAGATGCTCGATGACGCAACCTGGAAACAGGCGAAAGTGATCGTTGATCTGGCGAAGCTCGTCGCCAGCAAAGAGCCGGAGATGGCGGCCGCTTACGGGCTTTAGGCCGTGTCCGATATCTCGCTGAACTTCGCCTGGTACGAGATTCTGCTTCTTATCCCGTTGGTCGGCTGGCCGGGTGTTGTTCTAGGCGGCGCGCTTTCCGCTGCCCTGTTTTGGAAGCGCCGCCGCGTTCTGGCGGGCTTAATCGGGGCAGCCGTCGGCGGTGTGGTCTGGGCTGTTGCAACAGTGCTCATCAACTGACACCGCGTTACCGCTGTCACAAACATATACGCTGCGCTCGGCTACATGCGTTGCCATTGGTGGTGACGCATGAAGCCTCAGAAATACTTCTTCAGCCTCGTCCTCGTGACGGTGATGTATTTCACCATCGCCGTTCTGCTGTCGGCTGGCCCGGCGTCCGTCGCTTGAGCAACGTTCCCTGTTGATCCGCACGGACAAATAACGCACCCATCCCCGGATCAACCGGGGATGGGGTTTGCGATGAAGAAATCAGCCGCACTTGCTTTGTTTCTGGCGCTCGCCGCGCCGGCCTTCGCCTATGCTCAAGCGCCGACCCGCGCCGAACTCGCCCGCGTCGATCGCATTCTGCGTGCGACGCCGCTGATCGATGGCCACAACGATTTGCCTTGGGCGATCAAGAGCGATCACGGCAACGATCTCGCCAATGTCGATCTCAACAGTGACACGCGCACGCTCACGCCGCCGCTCCATACCGATATCCCGCGTCTCCGCCAGGGCCGCCTTGGCGCGCAATTCTGGTCGGTTTATGTGCCGGCGTCGCTGAAGGGCCTGGACGCCACCCGCGCCACATTCGAACAAATCGACCTTACCCGCCGCATGATCGCGGCCTATCCGCAGACGTTCGAATTTGCCGATAGCGCCGCCGATATCGTCCGCATCCACCGTCAACGCCGCATCGCTTCAATGTTCGGTATGGAAGGCGGTGAGGCGATCAACAACAACCTTGCGCTGCTGCGCGAATTCCGCGCCGCCGGCGTCCTCTACATGACGCTCACTCATTCGCAGAACACCGATTGGGTCGATAGCGCCACCGCTCCGCCGCAGCATGGCGGCCTGTCACCGTTCGGCGAGGAGGTGATACGCGAGATGAATCGCGTCGGCATGTTGGTCGATCTCAGCCACGTCTCCGCCGACGCCATGCGCGATGCACTTCGCGTCAGCACCGCGCCTGTGATCTTCTCCCACTCATCGGCTTTCGGCGTGACGCCGCACCCGCGCAACGTGCCTGATGACGTGCTTGAACTTGTCCGCGCCAACGGCGGCGTGGTCATGGTCAACTTCTTTCCGGCGTTTACATCGACTGAGGTGTGGGAGTGGGGCTCGCGCCGTTCCGCCGAAGAGGCGCGCTTGCGAGCGCTCAACCCGGCGACGCCAACAGCCGTGACAGACGGCGTCGCCGCTTGGGTCGAAGCCAATCCGCGTCCGTCAATCGATGTCGGAATCATCGCCGATCACATCGAACACATTGCGCGCGTGGCCAGCCGCGACAATGTCGGCATCGGTTCTGATTTCGACGGCGTGCCCTGGCTGCCAGAAGGGCTCGATGGCGTCGAGGACTATCCCAACTTGTTCGTCGAGTTGATGCGGCGCGGCTGGAGCGATCGCGATCTTGCCAAGCTCGCCGGCGGCAACCTGCTTCGGGCCCTGCGGCAAGCCGAGCAAGTCGCAGCTCGCAGCTGAAAAAAAGACGGCCCCGGTTCGCACCGGGGCCGTTTCATTTCTGCGCTCTTATCGACTCAGTAGTCGGGGCGGCCAACGCGGCGGCGCGCCGGCGTGCGTGCACGCGAAGGACGCTCAGGCTGGGCCTGAACTTCCCGGATTTCCGTTTCAGCGTAGAGCTGGCCGAGAGCTTCGAACGTCAGCGTCGTCGTATAGCTGCCGACTGCCGCCGGCGAACCCGCAGGCATATCGGCGCGATGGCGCGCCGCGATGATGTAGCGGCCCGGCGCATCGAACGTGAACGTCGCGATGCCGTTGGCGTCGGTAACGACGTAACGGTCGAGCTTCGTTTCAGGATCGCCCTCGGCGTAAATCACGACCGCGCTGTTCGGCATCGGCTGCCCGTCGAACTGAACTTCGACTTGGAAGCCTTGGCTCGCCAGAACTTGGTTCGGGTGTGTCACAGGGCGGAGCGCGAGGCGGCCGATGGTTTGATCCACCGCGGTCCGGTTCGCGGCGCCGCGCGTGATGTAGGTGTCGGCGACGGTGATGGTCTGCAGCGTGGTCGTCTCGGCGCCTTCGGCTGGTGTTTCATCCGCGCCGAGCACGCGCCACTGGCCGTTCTCGCCGACAAGATTCGCCACTTGGCCCAGCACTTCGCCGGTGCTGACGCGATACGTGCCGCCACGGGCAAGTTCAGCCTGCAGCTCAGTTGTGCCGTCCGCAGTCACGGCGATGCGGTCTGCCGAGACGCGTTCGCCTTGGGGATTGATAACGGTGAGGCTTGCTCCCAACGCGATCGATGGCGTGAAGAATTGCGTTGCGTAGGAACCTTCCACTTCCACCGTGGCCTCGGTCACCCAGAATTCTTCCGGCTTGAGGTACGACGTGTACGCCGCCGCCGGTGTCACTGCCGCCGCGAACAGCACGGCCGCCAAAACGTGTCTCTTCATGAAGCCTCTCTCGCCTGCTCGGCGGGAACCCTGGTTCCCGCTGATCCCTCGCGCGTAAATCACACTACGTCGCCCGGACTTTCAACCCTGTAACACCCCTGTGACTAGCGGACGCGGTTATCCAAAAGCGCCAGCAGCCCGAAAAAGCTCACCACCGTAAACCACAAGTACAAGATCAGCGCGCCAAGGCCCGCCAGCCAAACCAGCAGGAACCCGCCAATAATGAACGTGATCCATCCGACCACCGCAACAATCGCCAGCGCGATCGTCCACCAAAACGCCGTGAACCAGATGCGGATCTGATAGTCCAAATGCGAACGCGCCAACGGACCCGCACCGTCGCACGCCGCCAGCGCCACGATGACGCCGAACAACGCAAAGATCGCCGCGCTCGGTATGCTCAGAAGGTAGAGCGCATAAACGATGAAGGCAGCAGAACGGCCCGGTTCCGGGGCGGGAAGGGATGTTGTGCTCATTGCGTGTTCACCTTGCTCAACCTTTCGGCTTCTTCGCCAGCGGGTGCTTGGTCTCGACGATTGTCTTCAGCCGGCCTTCGGCGACATGGGTGTAAATCTGCGTCGTGGCAATGTCGGCGTGGCCGAGCAGCGTCTGCACCGTACGCAGATCGGCGCCGCCCTCAACCAAATGCGTCGCAAAGGCGTGCCGCAGCACGTGCGGCGAGACTCGCGCCGGATCGATGCCCGCTTTCGCCGCCGCCGCTTCCAGGATCTGCGCCACCCGGCGGCGTGTGAGTTTGCCATCCGCCGCGCTGGCGGAGGGGAACAGCCAACGCTGCGCCTTCTCGCGCTGAGCCTCCGCCTTTGGCAGCGCGCCTTCGCGCTCTTGCACATGCGCCGCCAGCGCGGCCAGCGCTGGCCCGCCAAGCGCCACCAGCCGTTCCTTGCCGCCTTTGCCTTCGATGATCATGTGGTCCTGGCCCGGCCGCGGCGCCGCCCGCATCGGCAGCGCCACCAATTCGCTCACCCGCAGCCCGGCGCCGTATAAGAGCTCAATGATCGCCCGGTCGCGCGCGTTTTCAGCGGCTCCAATCAGCGCCTCGATCTCTTCCACTGAGAGCGTCTTCGGCAGGGACCGCGCCCGCTTCGGCGCATCGAGCCGCGACGTCGGATCATCGCCGCGCACATTGTCCTGCAGCAGGAAGCGATAGAATTGCCGCAGCGCCGAAATCCGTCGCCGCGCCGTCGCTGGCGAAAGCCCGCGCTTCGCCAACGCCGCGACATACGTTTCAACCGCTTCGGCGCTCGCGCCGGCGACGCCGCCGCGCATGTGCTCGCGCGCATCCTCCAGATCGCGCGCGTAGGCATCAAGCGTGTTCGCCCGCGCCCCGCGCTCGGCGGAGAGCATTTCCAGAAAAGACTCGATCAGGGCTGAGTCGGACACCGTGCGAGGCTAGCAGGGGCGGGCGGAAAAGTCCGCCGCCCGCTCAGCGCGTCGCGACGACGCCATTGAGCGCCGCTAAACGCTGGAAGCACTGAATGCAGACTGCGCGGCTGACGCTCGCGACGACCTTCGCCCAAGCCGCCTCATCCATGGCGTCGCAAGTGGTGCAAAGCGCCTGGAAATTCTGCTTCTCGTCGACATGCCAATGGAAACCGCGCGGGACGTTGTCCTGCAGCGATTGCGTGACGTGCACGCAGACATAAGCCGCTTCGCCCGGTCCATGTTCGGCGCACGTTATGACATCAGTCACTTAGCTCGGCGCTCCGGCCAAAATCGCCTCCGCCGCGATGCGCCGCGCTTCATCTTCCAAGCGCAAGCCACGCAGCGCGCGCACGATGCGCTCGACCGATTCCGCATCCAACCGTGCTGGTCCGCCTTCGCCCAACGCCGCCGCCGCCAGCAGCGCGCCTTCGCCTGTCGCGCCGCGCTCAACCGCCGACGCCAGCGCCAGCATCGCGCCGCTGTCGGCCCGCGCGCCGCCTTGCGGCGCGTTGGTGATCAGGAAGGTCTGCACGCTGCCTTCGAGCGGCGCGCCGAGCGCGGCTAGAATGGCGACATCGCGCGCCGCCGCGCGCACATTCTGAGCGCCGGCCCGATCAATGCGCCGCTGCATCGCCATCGAGCCTTGATCGTTGCGCGCGCCCGTCAACGCCACCAACGCCGCATCCAACGGCGCGAGCGCTGCTTCATCGCCGCCCGCCTGCCGCGCACTCGCGACCAGACGTTGTCCTAGCGGTACATCGCCTGCCGCCAGCGCCGCGCGCGCGAACAAAACCGCTGACGCCGCATCTGGCGCGCTCTGCAATGCAGCGATGTCGGCGCGGAAGAAGCGCGATGCGGCGGCAAAATCGGCATAGGCCGTCGCCCCGCGCAGAACGCCGGCGATCGCCGTTGCTGCTTCAATCGAACCAGGCGCGGCCGTGACTTGGCGCAGCGCCACCGCGATCGGCGGCAGCGCCGAGGTGATCTCAGCCGGGATCGCCGCCAAAATCGTCCGCGTTTCAGCCGCGCTCAATACGCCGCGGCGGAAGGCGAGGGCGGCGGCTTGCGCACGTTGCGGCTGCGGCGCCTGTTCGCTGCGCGCCAAAGCGACGAGCGCGAGCGTCGAGGAATTCGCCAATGGGTTCGGCCCTGGGCGCAATCCGCCAGCAATTGAAAGCTGCACGGCGAGCGAATTGTCGTAACGCGCCGCCGGCGGCCGCGCGCCCGCTGCGCCGCCAGCGGCGGCGACCGCGCCGGAATACCAAGCATCAGCGGCGTTCTGCGCGCGCGCTAATTCCAGCGCCAAATCCGCCGCCGCGCGATCGCCGCCAACCGCGGCGCAGTAGGCGCGCAAGCGCAGCAAGAACGGCGGCACTTGTTCGCCGACATTCGCCGCACGTCCGCGATTGCAGGCTTGCGCGCGTTGATTGCGCGCGAGTTCTGCCTGCGCCGCATATTGCGCGATCGCGACATCGGTCGCAGCGCTGCCGGCGCCTGAGGCCATCGTCGCCAATTCGTCGGCGGCGCCCATGCGCCCGAGTGCTTCGAAGCGTTTGCGCGCGGCTGCATCCGCGTCGCCGCCGCGCGGCGCCTCCGCGCCCGAGAGCAGAACACGGCGCGCCAGCGCCATCGTCGCCGGAGACTCGTACGTCGCCGGCAGGCGATCGAACGCCGCCGCAAGGAACGCCGGATCGGAGCGGTTCCAGATGTCGCTCGGCAGCGCGCCGTTCGCACGCGAGAGCGCGCCTACGCTCCACGCATTCAACTCGCTGATCTGCTGCACCTCCATCGGCGCGGGTTCCTGACCCTGTGCATAAGCGCAGACCGGCAACAACACGCCGGCGGCAAGCCCAAGCGCGAGAGAGCGAGTAACCATGTTCGTCATTCCTTGAAGGCGTCCTGCACTTCGACACGAATTTGCTGCGGCGCGGGCGCGAGCCGGTCCGATTGGCCAATAAAGTAGACGAATAGGCCAATAACCAGCACGGCGCTGCCCGCGATCAGCGCCGGGCGCAGCCATACGGGCGGCCGCTTGGCGAACGAAGATCGCCTGCGTCTGCGTCTATACATCGCCTCGTTTGGCCCCTGCCGTTGCGAGCGGACGAGATTGCCCCCAAAATGTGGCGAAGTTCTAGCCCGGTCCGCGCTTAACCTTGTCGGACCTTTTGAGGTGATTCGTGGTTCGGCCGGAAAGCAGCGATGTCGGTGAGCGGGCGGATGCCGCAGCCGAGCTGCGCCGCCAGGCCGCCGGCATTGCGCCGACGCGCACAGTAGCACTCGTCGGCCTCATGGGCGCGGGCAAGACCACGATCGGCCGCCGCCTGGCGCAAGCGCTCGCATTACCGTTCGTCGATGCCGACGAGGCGATCGTTACGGCGGCGGGCCGGTCCATCGAGGATATCTTCGCCGAGCGCGGCGAGTGCGAGTTCCGCCGCGGCGAGCGCCAGGTGATCGCGCGGCTGCTCGATGGCCCGCCGCATGTGCTCGCCACCGGCGGCGGGGCCTTCATCGATCCGCGCACGCGTGCGCTGATGAAGGAGCGCGCGATTTCGATTTGGCTGAAGGCGCCGCTCGAGGTGCTGATGAAGCGCGTGACCAAACGCGATCATCGCCCGCTGCTGAAAGAAGACGATCCACGCGCCGTGATGGAGCGTCTGTTGGAAGAGCGTTATCCGATCTACGCCGAAGCCGATCTCACCATCGAAACCGGCATCGGCCCGCACAACAGCGCCGTGAGCCACATCCTGGCTGCGCTGCGGCAACATCTGCAGGTGCAGCCGTGACGCCCTCACACCCATTCCCGGATGCGAGCGCAGCGAGCAGTCCGGGACCCATAAACACGTTTGTCAGCAGTGCGAAGCTCCACACATTTGGGGTTATGGGTCCCGGGCTCGATGCGTCGCATCGCCCCGGGAATGGGTGGCCGCCAGCTTCTCCTTCGGTGCGAGCATGAACACCATCCACGTCAACCTCGCCGCCCGCAGTTACGACGTTCACACCGGCGCGAACTTGCTTGCGCGCGCGGGCGAGCTGATCGCGCCGTTTGCGCCAAGCAATCGCGTGTTCATCGTCACCGACGAAACCGTCGCGCGCCTGCATCGCCCGGCGCTTGCGGCTTCGCTCGACGCCGCCGGCCTCAAGAACTGGACCATCACGCTGCCGCCCGGCGAAAGCGCCAAGAGCTTCACCGGCCTCGAACTGGTGACGCGCCACCTTCTGCAAGCCGGCGTCAGCCGTAAGGACCTCGTCGTCGCCTTCGGCGGCGGCGTCATCGGCGATCTTTCCGGCCTCGCTGCAGGCCTCGTCAAACGCGGCGTCGATTTCGTGCAGATTCCGACGACATTGCTCGCACAAGTGGACTCAAGCGTCGGCGGCAAAACCGCGATCGATACGCCCGAAGGCAAGAACCTCATCGGCCTCATTCATCAGCCGAAGCTCGTGCTGGCCGACACCGATGTTCTTGCGACATTGCCGAAGCGCGAGCTTCGCGCTGGATATGCGGAGATCATCAAAGCCGCGCTGATTGGCGATGCGGAATTTTTCGACTGGTGTGAAAAGGCCGCGCCATTCATTCTCGGCGAGGCGCCCGAGCCGAAGACAGTCGGCGAACGCGCGCATCGGCAAGGCACGCTCCAAGCCGCCATCGCCACCGCCATCAGCTTCAAAGCCCGCATCGTTGAGGCCGACGAGACCGAGCAGGGCGTGCGCGCGCTCTTAAATCTCGGCCACACCTTCGCCCACGCCCTCGAAGCCCACTCCGCCTATGACGGCACGCTGCTGCACGGCGAAGCCGTCGCCGCCGGCATCGCGCTCGCCTTCCAGATTTCGGCCCAGCTTGGCCACTGCCCGCAAGCCGACGCAGATCGTGTCCGCCGCCACCTTGAACACGCCGGCTTCACCACCGATCTGCGCAAACTCCCCGGCGCGCCCTACGACGCCCAAAAGCTCACCGCGCTTATGGCCGCCGACAAGAAGAACGAAGCCGGGCTCCTCACGCTCATCCTCTCCCGTGGCATCGGCCGCGCCTTCATGGACCGCAACGCGCCCACTGACGTTGTGCTCGAACTCCTGCAACAAGAAACGAAACAATGACCACGTCTCTGCTGATCGCGGCTCTCGTTATTGCCGCGCTCATTGCGCTCAACGCGTTTTTCTCCGCCGCCGAAACCGCGCTTACCGGCGCCTCCCGCGCGCGCATGGCGACACTCGAGCGCGAAGGCGACAAACGCGCCGCCCGCGTCAACAAGCTCAACGAAAATCGCGAGCGCATGATCGGCGCGGTGCTGCTCGGCGCCAACCTAGTGCAGGTGCTCGCCTCCGCCATCAGCGCCAGCATTTTCGCCAGCGCCTTCGGCGAGTTTGCGCCGATCGTCACTGCCGTGGTGCTGACGCCGCTTCTGCTCATCTTCGGCGAAGTCGGCCCCAAGACGCTCGCCATCACCGCCGCCGACAATATCGCCCGCGCCGTGGCGCTCCCCGTGCAATGGATGGTGCGCTTCCTCGCGCCGATCGTCGCCGCCGTGCAGTGGATCGTGAACCACGGCCTCAGGCTCATCGGCGTCCGCGTCGACGAGAACGTCGACGTCCTCTCCGCCGCCCGCGCCGAAATCGCCGGCGCGGTTGAGATGCATGCGGAAGAGGGCGGCGTCGAAGCCGAGACCCGCCACCGCCTCATCGGCGCACTCGATCTTTCCGAGCTCACCGTCGCCGATGTCATGATCCACCGGAAGAACATCCGTTCGCTCGATATCGATCTGCCGCCGCGCGAGATCATCGCCCAAGCCATGTCGAGCCCGCACACGCGCCTGCCGCTCTACAAGGACGAGCCCGACAATATCGTCGGCGTGCTGCACGCGCGCGATCTCTTGCGCGGCGTTTCCGAACACGGCCGCGACGGTTTCGATGTCACGCAAGTCAAGCGCACGCCCTGGTTCACGCCGATGCAGACCAGCGCCGAAGATCAGCTCGCCGAATTCCTGCGCCGCCGCGAACACTTCGCCCTGGTGGTGGACGAGTACGGCGCGCTCATGGGCCTCGTCACGCTTGAAGACATCCTCGAAGAAATCGTCGGCGACATCAAAGACGAGCACGACATCGCCGTCCAAGGCGTGCGCCCGCAGCCCGACGGCAGCGTCAATGTCGATGGCTCAGTGCCGATCCGCGATCTCAACCGCGCGATGAACTGGGATCTGCCCGACGAAGAAGCCGTCACCATCGCCGGCCTCGTCATCCACGAAGCCCAAGCCATCCCGGAGCCAGGCCAGAGGTTCGCCTTCCACGGCTATCGCTTCCAAGTACTGCGCAGACAACGCAATCAGCTGACAGCGCTGCGGGTCGAGCGCGAAGTGGAAGAGGGGATGGAGGGGGGCTGAGCTGTCAAGCATCCCGAACTTTGATCGAGCGATGATCGCTCCAGAGAAGATCACTAGGTATCTTCTGAACCTTGACCATCCGGAAGGGCGGGCGAAGGCCAAGGCGCTCTACGCTATGGGGTTCACGGTCGAGCAACCTGAACTCCTGGAAAATGCCCTTCGTGATCACGGCTTCAACTGTTTACCAGCCCTAACGATTGTGGAGGACGGTACTAAATATATCTGCGAAGGAGATATGAATGGGCCGAACCAGACTGTGCGAAGTATGAGAACTGTCTGGAAAATAACAAAGGGTGAGGATTATCCTCGCTTTGTGACGTTAGTTCCGAATTGGTGACACAGATGGCAATCAAAGAGTTGGATCGAGTGGTCGTCACCCACGACTTGGCCGGCAAGACGTTCCGGAAGGGCGACGTCGGTATTGTTGTGTCTGGTCCAAGCGCTGCGGGATACGCTGAGGTGGAGTTCTTCTCGCTCACCGGCGATACCGTCGCTGTGTCGACAATTCCGGCATCAGCCCTGCGCGCAGTCGCCAAAGGCGACGTTATGAGTGCAAGAGACAAGCGATACACGCCGCGTGTCGTTTTTATGGGATCACTTCGTACGCAATCTCCAAGCGCAAACGGTACCGCAACCGACTCTGAACCGCGAGCAACTTTCAAAGTGCGGAGACCGGGCATCAATGTGCTGTCTCCCGGCGGCGAGGCTGTGTACGCAGAATGAGCGATCAGACATTTGGTTATTCGATTTTCTGCGACGATCTTCGAATGGAGGTCGGTGGAAAGTTGAGTTACATTGGGGTGTACTCCAACGAACTCTTTGTGCACGGAGAGTTCCCATTCACATTGCCCAAGTTTGCGATCTCGATTCATTTTGTTGAACCTCACTTTGCGAGCGAGCAGCCAGTGACGTTCAAGATTTTTTTGCCCGGCGATGAACTGAATTCTCCTTCCATCGAAGGCGAGTTACCCATGGAGCATGTGCGTGCGGAGGCGGCGCTGGCTAACCCCAACCGAGATCCTGGTAAGGTCCTTCGCCTGCGCGCGGACGTGATTTTGTCTCCGCTCGTTTTTCAGACTGCCGGTACGGTCAAGGTACGAGCGTATCGTGGACAAGAAGAGTTCAAGTTGGGATCGCTGAAAGTCGAGCAAGCAGCGCCCGCGACGCCGTGAGGGCGAAGATCCTCGCGGCCTGCAATGCCGTGCCTTGCCGTTAATAACCAACACCCCACCTCCCACCCGCATGGGGTCGCGCTCGCACTGGAGCTGCGACATGAGCACGTTACAGAAGGCCATCTCACTCGGCGCGCGCGGCGTGCTCGTGCGCTGCGGGACATGTCTCAACCGCACGCGGTTTCCGCCCGCCCAAGCGCTGAAGCTCTTCGGCGGCGAGATCGCCGACATCCCGGCGCGCTGTCGCTGCAAGTGCGGCGCGCGCGCCAAACACGCCGTCGCCGATTGGCCCATGCGCGCCCGCGGCGGCAGCGAACCGCTGCCGATCGTGCCGAAAGAATGGGGGCGGTTGCCTTGAATCTCATCCTTCTCCCGCATGGGCGGGAGAAGGTGGTCGCGAAGCGACCGGATGAGGGTGGGTCCGAAAGGTGAGCCTCATGCGGACACTCGCCCCCTCACCCGCGCTTCGCGCGACCTCTCCCCCTCGCGGGGTAGAGGTGAATCGATCCTTCTCCCCCTCGCGGGGGAGAATGGATAAGGTGGACCCGTGCGAAATGAGCAATCGATCAAACGCGCACGCGCGATGCGCAAGGACCCGACGAGTCCGGAAGAGCGGCTCTGGTCGATGCTGCGCAACCGCCGCTATCGCGACGCGAAATTCCGCCGCCAACACGCCATCGGAAACTACGTCGTCGATTTCGCCTGCGTCGAAACCAAACTCGTTATCGAAGTCGATGGCCCATCCCACGATGATCCCGAGCAGGCAAAATTTGACGCCGAACGCACCAACGATCTGGAACGATGGGGCTGGCGCGTCGCGCGTGTGCCTAACGCAATTGTCTACGACAAAGGCGATGGCCTCTACGATTTCCTAGATCGCGCGCTGAAAGGTAGTGACTAAGTCCCTTCTCCCGCATGGGCGGGAGAAGGTGGTCGCGAAGCGACCGGATGAGGGTGGGTCCGAAAGGTGAGCCTCGCCTTCAAACTCGCCCCCTCACCCGCGCTTCGCGCGACCTCTCCCCCTCGCGGGGTAGAGGTGAATCGATCCTTCTCCCCCTCGCGGGGGAGAATGGATAAGGTGGACCCGTGCGAAACGAGCAATCGATCAAACGCGCACGCGCGATGCGCAAGGATCCGACGAGTCCGGAAGAACGGCTCTGGTCGATGTTGCGCAACCGTCGTTATCGCGACGCGAAATTCCGCCGCCAGCACGCGATCGGAAAATACGTCGTCGATTTCGCCTGCGTCGAAATCAAGCTCGTCATCGAAGTCGACGGCCCATCCCACAGCGATCCCGAGCAAGCAGCATTCGACGCCGAACGCACAAACGATCTCGAACGCTGGGGCTGGCGCGTCGCGCGCGTGCCTAACGCAATCGTCTACGACAAAGGCGATGGCCTCTACGATTTCCTGGACCGTGCGTTGAAGGGCGAAGATTGAATCCCTTCTCCCGCATGGGCGGGAGAAGGTGGTCGCGAAGCGACCGGATGAGGGTGGGTCCGAAAGGTAAGCCTCGCCTTCCAACTCGCCCCCTCAACCGGCCCTCCGGGCCACCTTCTCCCCCTCGCGGGGGAGAAGGGAAAAGCCTGAAAATAAATCCGCGAAAATCTATCCTACACCCCCACAACCACCCGTATCATCCTCACATCGCTCCGCTTGATGGCCAGTCGGCCTTAGTTCGAACCGATGCGCGAGCGTGGTGATTGAGCGTGATCTTGCCGAAGCTCCCTCAGAGCCAAGTGAGAGAAGCCCGCGAGATCGAAATCGCGGGAGCGTGACCGGGGATGTTGTCGAACCCAACACCCGCACGCCGCCGGCGCACCGTGCCAAGGGAGTGAAAGACCTCCCCGTGCCGGGCCGGCGTCAAACAATCACGGGGACGCGAGCTCTCGCGTCGTTCAGCGCCGTTCACGCGGCGCACTTGCCTGGCGCGAAAGCTCGCGTCCCCGGCTATCGTTTTTCCGGCGTTCGCCAACAAGAATGACGCACGCCTATCGCAATGGAGCGCGCCCGCATGAGCGACCCCTATGATGTCCTGAAAGCCGCCGAGAACGCACGCATCGCCATTCGCCGCGGCGATCTCAACGCCGCCGAACGCTGGTTCCGGATTGCCGATCGCGCTGTCGCGATCGCGCAGAGATTGCGCGAGATGGAACGCCCGAGAGAGCGCTCGAGATGGACAGTTGAGCGCAATCCCGTGTGAAGAAGAAAGCTAAGCCGCCGCCACCGCCGGCGCGTCCGGCCTTCTAGTTGTCCAGAAAACTTCTGAGTTTTCTGGAGCGGCTCGGGTGCTTCAGCTTCCGCAGCGCCTTCGCTTCGATCTGGCGGATGCGTTCGCGGGTGACGCTGAACTGCTGACCGACTTCTTCGAGGGTGTGGTCGGTGTTCATGCCGATGCCGAAGCGCATGCGCAGCACGCGTTCTTCGCGCGGCGTCAGGCTCGCCAGAACCCGCGTCGTGGTTTCGCGCAGGTTGGATTGGATGGCGGCGTCGACCGGCAGGATCGCGTTCTTGTCCTCGATGAAGTCGCCGAGGTGTGAATCTTCTTCGTCGCCGATCGGGGTTTCGAGCGAGATCGGCTCCTTGGCGATCTTCATCACCTTGCGGACCTTCTCGAGCGGGAGACCCAGCTTTTCGGCGAGTTCTTCCGGCGTCGGTTCGCGGCCGATTTCGTGCAGCATCTGACGGCTGGTGCGCACGAGCTTGTTGATCGTCTCGATCATGTGCACCGGGATGCGGATGGTGCGCGCCTGGTCGGCGATCGAGCGCGTGATGGCTTGGCGAATCCACCACGTCGCGTACGTGCTGAACTTGTAGCCGCGGCGATACTCGAACTTATCGACCGCCTTCATCAGGCCGATATTGCCTTCCTGGATGAGATCCAAGAATTGCAGACCGCGGTTCGTGTACTTCTTGGCGATGGAGATGACGAGGCGCAGGTTCGCTTCGACCATTTCCTTCTTGGCTTGGCGCGCTTCACGCTCGCCCTTCTGCACGGCGTGAACGATGCGGCGGTATTCGTCGATCGGCACGCCGGTTTCCTGCGCGAGCACGCCGATTTCAGCGCGGATGTCGGCGATGTCGTCGGCTTCGGCGCTGACGAACTTGGCCCAAGCCTTCAGCTTGTTGGCCGCCATTTTCTCGGTCCACTTGGGATCGAGCTCGTGGCCTTGATAGTGCGCGAGGAATTCGCTGCGCGGCACGCCGTTCGATTCAGCCAGGCGCATCAGCTTGCCCTCAAGCTGAATGAGCTTCCTGTTGATGGCGTAGAGCTGTTCGACCAGGCTTTCGATACGCGCGTTGTTGAGCTTCAGCTTCTTCAGCTCTTCGATGATGGTGTTCTGCGCGGCTTCGTAGGCTTCGTTCTTGGCGCCGGGCAGGGACTTGCCCTGCAGGCGCAGCTCGATGCGCTTTTCCTGCAGCTTGCGGAATTGGCCGAAGGCTTCGGCGATGTTGTCGAGCGTCGACATCACGCCTTCCTTGAGTTCGGCCTCCATCGCCGACATCGAGATCGCCTGTTCGTCGTCGAACTCGGAATCCGAGTCCGCTTCGGCGGCGGCTTCGCCAGGGTCTTTCTCTTCGCCGTCTTCATCGTTGGCGGCGGGCGCGCCGCTCAGCGCCGCGCGTTGGGCGGCGACCTTTTCGGCCTTCTTGCGCTCTTGTTCGGCGATTTCGATCTTGGCTTGCTCCGGATCGACAAGGCCGTCGGCGTTCACGCCCGGCGCGGACGGGGGCGTGATGCCCATTTCAGCGCCGTAGGTGGCTTCGAGATCGATGATGTCGCGCAGCAGAATCTTCTGCTCACGAAGTTCGTCGCGCCACACCATGATGGCTTCGAAGGTGAGCGGGCTTTCGCACAAGCCCCGGATCATCGCGTCGCGGCCGGCTTCGATGCGCTTGGCGATAGCGATTTCGCCCTCGCGGCTGAGCAGTTCAACGCTGCCCATTTCGCGCAGATACATGCGCACCGGATCGTCGGTGCGGTCGGCGTCTTCGCGGGTGTTGGTAACGGCGACCTTGGTGGTCGTCTCGTCGCGCGTGGCGACGGCCTTGCTGCCTTCTTCCTCGGCGGCTTCGCCTTCTTCTTCATTGTCGACGACGTTGATGCCCATCTCGTTGAGCTGGGCCATCACGTTCTCGATGGCTTCCGAGTCGAACTCATCGGACGGCAGGACCTTGTTGAGCTCTTCGTGGGTGACGAAGCCGCGCGCCTTAGCGGCTTTGATCATCTTCTTCACGGCGGCATCGGAGAGGTCGAGGATCGGGCCTTCTGGCGCGTCCTTTTCTTCGACTGCTACGTCTTCGTTCTTGCTCGGCGCTTTTGCCATCTTCACATCCGAAATAGTCACAAAACCTCAGGCGACCAGGCCGCCCGCGTCATCTTCCTGCACATCGTCCAGCTTGGCCTCGCGCGCCCGCGCTTCGATCTCGCGGGCTTCGCGGCTAAGAGCCTGGAAGCGAGCGAAGGCCGTATCGTCCCCATCGGCTGCCGCTTGGCGCAGCTCGGCCAATTCCTCCCTGATCGCCGGCGCCACGACTTCGCGTGTCGCCAGGGCCAGCCATTCCGCGCTGATGTCGGCGCCCTCCGGGGGAGGTTTTGCCTTCGGCCAACGCGAAATCCGCGCTGCGGCGCGGTCTTGACCCGATCGGGTCAAATGGAGGCTCAGGGCCGCGCGGTCAATGGCCCCATGGTCTTCGTGGTCATCTGCGAGCTGCAGCAGGGCCTCGCGGATGGCCTCGAGGTCGGGGTCGGTGATGTGCAGGCGCTCGATCCAGTTGCCGTAGCTGGTCAGGATCTGCGGGAGATCGATGGCGGCGCGGAGGAAGAGCTCAGCCGCCGGGCGGGGCGTGTGGGTGGTGGCGTGGGCCTTCAACTCGGCGGTCGCGGGGGCGGGTTCGCCCCTGCGGCGAAACTGGCCGCCGCCCTGGTTCGGCGTGAAGGCAGGGCGCTGGGCGCGGATGGCGGCGTTGGCGCGGGCCATCAACTCGGAGAAGAAGGCGCGCGAGGTCTCGCGGTCGCCGATCTTGGCGATGGCCTCCTTGAGCGCGGCCTGGAAGGCGGCCTGCGCTTCCGGCGTGTCGAGGCCGTGGCGGAGCTTTTCACGTTCAAAGAGCGCGTCGGAGGCGGGGACGGACGCATCGATCAGCGCGCTCAGCGCTTCGGCGCCGCCGCGGCGATAGATATCGTCCGGGTCTTCGCCCTTGGGCGCGTAGGCCAGGCGGATGGTGCGGCCGGGCGCGAGGTGCGGGATGGCGAGATCGAGCGCGCGTTCCGCGGCGCGTTGGCCGGCGCTATCGCCGTCGAGGCAAAGCACGGGCGCGCCGCCGGAGCGCCAGAGCAGTTGGAGCTGTTCTTCGGTGAGTGCGGTGCCGCACGGGGCGACGGCGGCGATGCCGGCGCGCTCGAAAGCGATGACGTCGAGATAGCCTTCGCCGACGACAAGCCCGTCAGCCTTCGTTTTCGCCAGCAGCTCGCGCGCTTGCTTCAGGCGATAGAGCACGCGGCTCTTGGAGTAGAGCGGCGTCTCGGGCGAGTTGATGTATTTGGCCTTGGCGTCCTTCGCGAGCGCGCGGCCGCCGAAGCCAATGACTTTGCCGGCGGTGTCAGTGATCTCGAAGGTGATGCGGCCGCGGAAGGTGTCAATGGCGCGCTTATCGTCCTCGCCTTGGCGCGCAACGCCAGCTTGCACGATCTCCTCGATGGTGAAGCCTTCGGCTTTCAGCTTGTCGATCGCCCAAGTCCACTCATCCGGCGCAAAGCCGATGGAGAAGCGCTCCCATTCGTCCGGGCCGAAGCCGCGGCCTTGCAGATATTTGCGCGCGTCGGCGCCGCCGCTGGAGCGCAAAGCTGCGGAGAAGAGTTTCGCGGCGGATGCGGTGACGGCGTAGAGGCGCTTGCGATGATCGTTCTCGCCGCGATTGTCGTAGTCGTCCTTCGGCAGCTGAACGCCCGCGATCTCCGCGAACTTTTCGACCGCTTCCGGAAAGCTCAGACCTTCGAGCTTCATGGCCAGCGTGAAGACGTCGCCCTTTTCACCGCAGCCGAAGCACTTGAAGAGGCCCTTATTGTCCAGGACGTGGAAGGAGGGGCTCTTCTCCTGATGGAACGGACAGCAGGCCCAAAAGTCGCCGGCGGAGGGCCGTGACTTCTGTTTGTGCCAACTGAGCCTCTTGCCGGCGTAATCGGCAATCGAAACCCGGTCGCGCACCTGGCGTAGCAAGGTGTCGGTGAAACGCATCAGAGCCTGAGATGGGAGTGGCGGTGTTAAGCCGTATTATACACCGATTCGCCGAAACGATTCTCAGGCGCTGATTTTATGCCGGTTTTTTTGCCTCGGATGACACACACGCACTCGCCATTTGCGCTTATGTTCTGCACGACCTTTCAATGCGTGTGTGTCACCCGCCAACTAGTACTTCGCCGGCGGGTCGCTGGCGGGGAAGCTTTCGTCGCTGGTTTCGTCGACGTCGCTCCATTTGTCCGGCGGGTTGGCCATGGACTCCGGGCCGGCGTCGCGGACCTTTTTCGGGTTCGGCGGCGGGGTCTCGGTCTTCTTTTCGGGTCGTGGCTGTTTGTGGGCCATGGGGAAACTCCTGTGTCCCCAAATCAACGCCGATACCGGAACTTTGGTTGCGCGCTCACATTCTTTGGAGTGAGGCAGGAGTTCCTTTCCTTGCCGTAATTTGGGCGCCGCCGATGGCTCATTCGGGCGGCGTGGGACGACGGAGAAATTTCCAATGCAAGTGATGAAAGCCGCGGCGGCATTCGCCGTTCTGGCCGCAGCGGCCGTACCGCCCGCCGCACAAGCGCAAACACAGGGGCAGGTCGTGCTCGCGGAAGGAACACTGTTGACGGTGAACGCTGACGGTTCGTCCGAAGCGCGGCCTGACATGGCGATCGTCAATCTTGGCGTGACGACGGAAGGCCAGACTGCCGCCGCCGCGCTCGCTGAAAATGCGCGCCGGATGACGGCGCTCACAGCCGCGCTCCGCCGCGCCGGCGTCGCCGAGCGCGACATCCAGACGTCGAACGTCTCGGTCTATCCGCAGCAAGTTTATGGTGAAGGCCAAGCGCCACGGATCACCGGCTATCAAGCCAATAACAGCGTCACGGTGAAGGTGCGTCGCATCGATAACACTGGCCGCGTCATCGACGCGGCTGTCGGCGCTGGCGGCAACACCGTGAACGGCGTGTCGTTCACGCACGCCGATCCGGACGCGCAATTGGATGTGGCGCGGCGTGATGCGATCGCGGAAGCGCGCCGGCGTGCCGAGCTTTATGCGAACGCGCTGGGCATGCGGGTGAACAGGATCGTGTCGGTGAGCGAAGGTGGTGGTTACGCGCCGCCGATGCCGGTGGCGCTGGAGCGCTTCCAGGCGCAAGACGCGGCGGCGACGCCGATCTCGCCGGGCGAAATAGAAACGCGGGTCAGCGTCAATGTGATGTTTGAGCTGCGCTAGTTCGCGAAGAAATCGCGCAACGAAAGAGGGCGGCGGAGAAATCCGCCGCCCTCAATCTTTGTGGCGCCGCGCGCATTAGTTCGCCGGCGCTTCAGCTGGCGCTTGTTCGGCGCTCGGCGGCATGGTCGGCGCCGGCGGCGGTTCCGGCAGATCGATGTCCGGCGGATTCACGTTCACGTCCGGCACATTGAGTTCAAGTTCGGCCGTGCGCTGTTCGGTCAAGCCGCCCGTGTAAGCAACGACGCCAAACGCGACGACAGCGACCAGGATGATCCCAGCCAGAAACGCAACCCACGGCGACGAACCGCCACTTTCTCTCTCAGCCATTGTTCTCTCTCCAGGTAATGCTTGCGAGAGAAACCAGCTCGAACGATCCTAGTTCCGGGAACTTGGATCGGTGGGAAGCTTTGGGCATTGATGAAACAAAACCTGCCCTGGGCGCCCGGTTGATCGAACTTGGCGTGCCCGCTCACGTCGCCGCGTATCTTGAACATCTCAAGCCGCAAGCGTGGATATGGTGGGTGTCGCAATCTGCCCTGCTGCCGCTGATGGTGGCCGGCATTGCCGTGGGCGGACTCTGGCTTTGGCCGGGGTTAGAGGCTCTGACCGAAGCGAACGCGCTGGCGGCTGGACAGCGGGCGGGCGCGCTTATGGTTCAGTACAATTTCGGCATGTCGTTGGTTCTAGCGCTGTTCGGATGGATATTCGCATCAGGCGCCATCGTTGGAATCGCTACAATTGCAACGGAACGAACGCGTGCATCGACATTCGCGTTCGGTATTTTGAACACGCGCCAGGCGGTGGCGCGCTGGGCGTTGCAGCGAACGTTGCGTAGGCTCTCCAACGAGGCCAATCCAGAAACTTATGTCCGCCGCGCGGTCGTGAACTGGCAGTGGTGGATGGCAGGTTCGGCGGCGATCCTGCTTGCGATCTCTGCGTACGCCGTCAGCCGGGATGTGCAGGCGCACGGAATCTACACCCGCTCGCATTTTATTGACTCACCGTTCTTTCCATGGGGATCGCGGACGCCGACGCCCTGGGCCGATGCCGTCAAAGTTGAGCTTGGCTGTAATCATGTCACTGGGCGCAACGCGTACGACAGCTTGATTTATCGCGTGCATTTCCCGGGTCGCTATTTCGTCTCTCTGGAAAGCGGCGTGGCTTTCGGCGATTGGCTGGACGCGGCGGAGGAGATTGACGCTGAACTGCGCAGTAGCGGCGCGGAGTTTCGCCGTTGGAATTGGCTCGACCGCGATCCATTGGACCCGGCGTGTTTGAACGTAATGCGAAGGTCGTTTGAGCAGGACTATCCTCGCATCGAGCGTCTGCTGCGGATCGGCGAACTGCCCGATCGCTAGCCCGCGAGCGGCGTCAGGAGTTCCTCGCCGGCGTAGAAGCGGCGGAGGTTTTCGAGGACGTTTTGTGAGCCTTCCCAAAGCGCTTCGCGCGTGG
The DNA here is from genome assembly GCA_050184605.1 of Hyphomonadaceae bacterium. Taxonomy (GTDB): domain Bacteria; phylum Pseudomonadota; class Alphaproteobacteria; order Caulobacterales; family Aquidulcibacteraceae; genus Vitreimonas. The sequence continues at coordinate 675,950 of JBFXAE010000002.1, forward strand.
CGCCGCCGAGGTGCGGGGTGAGGGTGGTGTTGGGAACGTCCTTCCAGCGTTCGATTGGTGTGGGTTCGTCGACGAATACGTCGAGACCGGCGCCGCCGAGCGCACCGGATTTGAGCGCGGCGATCAGGGCGTCCTCGTCAATGACGATGCCGCGTGAGATGTTGACGATGATCCCATCGCTGCCGACTGCTTTGATGACATCGGCGTTGATGATGCCTTGCGTCGTCTTATCGCCGCGCGCGGCGATAGCGAGAATATCGCACCATGCCGCCAGCTTCATCAGATACGGTTCGTAGGAATACTTCACGTCCGGCTTGGCGCGCGGGCCGTACCATTTGATCTCCATACCGAACGCTTGGGCGCGATGCGCAATGGCCGCGCCAATGGCGCCCATGCCGACAACGCCGACCTTGCGGCCGCGCAAGCGCTTCTGCGGCGGCACAGCAAGCGGCGGCGTCCATGTCCCTTCACGCAGGACTTTCTCGCCCTCGGTGAAGAGCCGCAGGCGCGCGATGATGAGGCCGATTGCGACATCGGCGACGTCCTCGTGATTGATGTCGCGGCCATGGCTGATGGCGACGCTGCGCTGCTTGGCGTAGGCGAGGTCAATCCCGTCAACGCCGACGCCGAAACAGACGATGCAGCCAAGCTCTGGCAGCGCATCGATCATCTCGTTGGAAATGCCGACATGCCCGATGGTGACGGCGGCGCGGATGTCTTTGCGATCCGTCGGCCAGTGCACGACCTCGTAGTCGGTCAGCCGCATTTCGAAGAGGCCGAGAGGAGGGTGAACGAGAAGCGCGGGTTTGGACATGAGCGCACTTATGGACCGATGGCGTCTCGCCGGCCAGCGCCGAAGCATGCCGGCGAGGAGCCGGCTGTTCGCGTCAGGCCGCGCTTTTGGTCTTCTTCGCCATCAGCTTCGCGAAGCGCTCGAACAGGTAGTGGCTGTCCTGCGGACCTGGGCTCGCTTCCGGGTGGTACTGCACCGAGAACACTGGCTTGCCTTCGAGTTCGATGCCGCAATTGGAGCCGTCGAACAGCGAGACGTGGGTTTCTTTCACGCCCTTCGGCAGTGTCGATGTATCGATGGCGAAGCCATGGTTCATCGACACGATCTCGACCTTGCCGGTGTCTTTGTCTTTCACCGGATGGTTGGCGCCGTGGTGGCCTTGCGGCATTTTCAAAGTCTTCGCGCCGAGCGCGAGGCCGAGCATTTGGTGGCCGAGGCAGACGCCCATCACCGGCTTGCCGCTCTCGACCAGCTTCTTGATCTCAGGGGCGGCGTATTTGCCGGTGGCGGCCGGATCTCCCGGGCCGTTTGAGAGCAAGATGCCGTCGGGATTGTGTGCGAGCGCCTCTTCGGCGGTCGCGGTCGCCGGCAGCACGATGCACTTGGCGCCGACATCGCCGAGTGCGCGCAGGATGTTGCGCTTCACGCCGTAGTCCATCACTACGACGGTGAATTTCGGCTTCTTCACGTCAGGCACGCCGAGCGGCCACTGCCAGCGGCCCTCGTTGACCACATAGCTTTGCGCGGTGGTGACCTCTTTCGCGAGGTCGAGGCCATCGAGGCCATGCCACGCCTTCGCGCGCTTCTTCAGCGCTTCGAGATCGAACTTGCCGTCGGGCGCGTGGGCGATGACGGCGTTCGGCATGCCGTGTTCGCGGATGCGCTTGGTGAGCGCGCGCGTATCTAAGCCAGCGAGCGCGATGACGTTGCGCTTCTTCAGCCAGGTATCGAGATCGTCGTCGCTGCGCCAGTTCGAGGGCGGCGTCGGGCGCGTGCGGAAAACAGCGCCGCGTGCGGCGGCTGCTGCGGCAGGCGAAGAGGTTTCGATGTCTTCGTTGTTCGTGCCAACGTTGCCGATGTGCGGGAAGGTGAAGGCGACGATCTGCGCGGCGTAGGAGGGGTCGGTCAGGATCTCCTGATAGCCCGTCATCGCGGTGTTGAAGCAGACTTCGCCTTCGGCGGCGCCGGAGGCTCCCAGGCCTTCGCCCAGGAAAACCGAACCATCGGCGAGCACGAGTGCGCCGGTGGCGGCGGGGGTTTGAGTCGGTTTGGCCAAAGCGGCAGTGGAATAGGGTGCGCGGGGCGGGGTGTCAAAAGCGCCCGATGCGACATTGGGGCGGGCCCCGGTCGCAGCCCCGGTCAAACCCCTGCCGTAAAGGTGAACACCTTGTCAGCCATGCGCGTTGGCGTGTGGATGACAGACCTGTAAGGTTCCGGAGTGGGGTCGAGGACGAGATTTTGGGCCGGGGCCATCGCCCTGGGGCTAGCGCTAGGCCTCGCCGCATGCGGCGAACGGGCCAGCGCACCCGTGCCTGTTCCCTCCGCACCCGATCTGATCTCCCGCGCCGCGCTCTTCGGCGAACCCGCCCGCCATGGCGGCCAGCTCTCACCACGGGGCGACCGGGTGGCGTTTCTGGCGCCGCGGGACGGGGTCACGAACCTTTGGGTGCTGTCGGTCGACGCCATGGACGAGGCGCGGCCGGTGACGGACGAGCGCACGCGCGGCATCACCAATTTCCACTGGGCGGCGGATGGCGCGACGCTGCTCTATCTGCGCGACGACAACGGCGACGAGAACACGCGGCTCTACGCGGTCGACATCACGGGCGCCGCCGCGCCGCGAGCGCTGACGCCGGCAGGCGCTCGCGCGGAGATCCTCGGCGTGAGCGCCGCCGATCCCGGCGCAGTGGTGGTGCTGCTGAACGACCGCGACAGGGCTTGGCCCGACGTGGTGCGGATCGAGCTGGCGAATGGCGTGCGCAGCGTGCTTCAGCGCAATGGCGGGCCGCGCGGCTATGCGAGCTTCCTGCTCGATCGCAACAACGCCGTGCGCGTCGGGCTGCGCACGCGCGCCGATGGCGGCGCCGAGGTTGTTGTATTCGAAGCGCGTGGGCGGATACGCGAACTGTTCGAGGTTCCGTTCGAGGACGCGATGTCGTCGCGGCTGCTCGGGCTCGAGGCCGATGGCGCGCATTTCTTGATGCTGGATTCAAGCCTTGGCCAACCTGACACGCCGGCCCGCGATCGCACCGCGCTTGTGCGCGTGAACGTGGCGAGCGGCGAGAAAGTGGTGTTGGGCGAAGGCGAGCGGTCGGATGTCGTCGATGTCTGGATCGATCCGGGGACCGGGACCGCCGAAGCGTTCGCAACCGAATATCTGCGCCGCGAATGGCGGGCGCTGAGCGCCGATGGTCAGGCTGATATCGAGTTTCTGGATCGCTCACTGACCGGCGATTTTACCGTGGTTTCGCGCAGCGCCGATGATGCGCGCTGGATTGTCGTGGAAGAAAGCCCGACGACGCCACGGCGGTCGTATCTGTTTGATCGTGCCGGGCCTGCGGGTCGACGCCTCACGTCGCTCTTTTCGCACCGGCCGGAGCTCCGGCAGGCGCCGTTGCAGCCGATGGCGCCGGTTGAAATCACCGCACGGGATGGAACAACGCTGGTTTCGTATCTCACATTGCCTGGGGGCGCCGATGCCAATGGCGATGCGCGGCCTGAGGCGCCGTTGCCGCTTGTGTTGCTGCCGCACGATGGGCCGTGGGCGCGCGACTCTTACGGCTTCGACGCGGCGCACCAATGGTTGGCCAATCGCGGCTATGCGGTGCTCTCGGTGAACTTCCGCGGCTCCGCTGGTTTCGGCAAAGCGTTTCTCAATGCCGGCAATCGCGAGTGGGGCGCGCGCATTCAGGAAGATCTTGCGGACGCAGCCGAGTGGGCGGTTGCGCAGGGTATCGCTGAGCAGGATCGCATCGCGATCGTCGGCGCGGGCTTTGGCGGCTACGCCGTGCTTGCGGGACTTGCCTTCACGCCGGATCAATATCGCTGCGGCGCAAGCTTCGCCGCGCCGGCAAATCTCTTTACGATGCTTGATCGTTCCCCGGCGTGGCGGCGCGATCAGCTCTATCAGCGCGTCGCTGACGCGCGCACGGAAGCTGGGCGTCAGTTGCTGCGCGTACGCTCGCCGGCGTTTCACGCCGGACGCATCAAAAGCCCGCTGCTGCTTTCCTACGGCGCTCGTGATCCGCGCTTGACACGCAGCGAAAGCGATCAGGTGGCGCAGGCCGTCCGCCTGCGCGGCATCCTTACTTACTTGGTTTTTCCGGATGAAGGCCGCGAATTGGTGCGGCCGCAGAACCGGCTCTCGTATCTCGCTGTGCTGGAGCACTTCCTGGGCGATTGTCTTGGCGGGCGGGTTGAACCTGTCGGCGCCTCGTTCGAAGGGGCGGCGATCCATGTCTATGATGGCGCTGTCAACGTGCCGGGTCTGAGCGCGTTCTCACGCCGTCCCGCGCGGCCGGTGGCGCAGCCAACGGCTCAACCGGTCGAGGAAGCGGAGGAAGCTGGTGAACCCAACGCCGATGCTGAGGATGCACCCCAGCAATAGCGCTAGCTGAGCGGATAGCTCGTGCGCACGCGGCTGCGGCGGCCGGTGAAGCTGTCCCACACCAACGTATCGACGTGTGCTGCGCCATGATCGAAGTGGACGCCGTCAAACATCGAGCCGTGCGTTACGCCAGAAGCGGCAAACACGACGTCACCGGGAACCATGTCGTCGAGCGTGAGCTTGGCGTTGACGTCGCGACCCATTTTGCGCGCTCGTTCGGCTTCCTGCTCGTTCTCTGGCTTTAGCCGCGCTTGCATTTGGCCGCCGGCGCAGCGGATTGCGGCGGCTGCAAGCACGCCCTCGGGCGCGCCTCCCGAGCCGAAATAAATGTCGATCCCCGAGCGCTGCGCTTCCGTCGTCCAGAACACGCCGGCGACATCGCCGTCGGGGATGAGGCGGATGCCGGCGCCGATGCTTCGCAGTTCGTCGATGATCGCCTTGTGGCGATCGCGATCGAGCAAGCAGGCGCGAATTTCACTGACGGCGACGCCCTTGGCCTTCGCCAAGCGCTTCACGTTTTCCGACGGCGAGAGATCGAGATCGATGAGGCCGGCGGGATAGCCGGGGCCGATCGCGAGCTTATCCATATACATATCTGGCGCGTGCAGCAGGCCACCGGCGGGCGCGAGCGCGACAACCGTCATCGCGTTCGGCGCGTCGTTGGCGCAGAGCTTGGTGCCTTCGAGCGGATCGACGGCGATATCGACCTTCGGGCCGCCGGCGCCGAGCTCTTCACCGATATAGAGCATTGGCGCTTCATCGATCTCGCCTTCGCCGATGACGACTTTGCCGGAGAACGGCGCCGTCTGGAACGAGCGGCGCATGGCGTCGACCGCGGCTTGGTCGGCATCGTTCTTGCGGCCGAAGCCACGCAGGCGGGCGCTGGCGATGGCGGCCACTTCCGTCGCGTGTTGTGCGATTTGGCTGAGGATCAGGCCGGTGTTTGCGTCGCTCACTTGCGTCCCTTGAATTGCGTGGCGCTTTCTTATCGCGCTCGCGCGGTGGGGCAAGGGCGGGCGTTGTCTGGCGCTAGTCGCGCGTCAGCAAGTCGCCGCAAATGGCTTCGAGGCCGGCCTTGTCCACCGCGTCGAAGGCGTCGAACTGGGTGGAATCCACATCGAGCACAGCCGCCAGCGCGCCGGCCTTGTTGAACACGGGCGTGACGATTTCCGAGTTCGAGCGGCTATCGCAGGCGATGTGGCCCGGGAAAGCGTGGACGTCCGGCACGATGATGGTTTCTTGGCGAGCGGCCGCCGCGCCGCAAACGCCTTTGCCGAACGGGATGCGCAGGCAGCCGAGCGTGCCTTGGTAGGGACCGACGACGAGTTCGTTGGGCTTATCGGCATCGACAACGTAAAAGCCTGTCCAGAAGAAGCGCTCCGGAAACGCTTGCGCGAGGAGTGATGCCGCCGTCGCGAAGCGCGCGGTGATGTTCGGCTCGCCCGCAATCACCGCGCCGATCTCGGCGCGGAGCGCTGCGTAGCGCTCAGCTTTGTCAGCTGGCAGTTCGGCGCGTTGAGCTTCGGCCATCAGTCTTGGTTGGACTTGCGATGTTTCAGCGCGCCTGAGACTTTCAGCGCAGTGATCTGCGAGTGGCGGTCACGCGGCGCGCCTTTGGCCTTGCCCACCGTTTTCCCGATCAGAACCGAGGCGCCGATGATGCCCAGAAACACAATGACGACGCCAATCCAAAAGCCGGTCATGCGATCGATCTCCTGAACATCAACATAGTGCCATGACGCGGAGATGGAAGTGGGCGCGCCGATGGCGTTTCCCGCCAGTGAGTTGGCCGATCCCTCCGGTAACGCGACTGGCAACGAACGAGCGAGCGAGGCTTGACGAGCGTAACCGGCTCACAGCAGATGCGGGCCTTGGCAGCTATTGGGGGCCCGTAGCTCAATGGTTAGAGCCGGCCGCTCATAACGGTCTGGTTCCTGGTTCGAGTCCAGGCGGGCCCACCACCACCGCCCCGAACAATAGAGTGTCGCAGGCTCCGCAATCGAGCCGGTCTATCTGAAGCACCGGCCGCGCCTTGAAGCATCGGCGATATCCGCGCCGATGGATAGAACGGAACCGCGTCGGTTCATTGAAGATTTATTCGGATTTGCTAAATTAGCTCCGACACGAGAGGATTGTGATGGGTTCTGCTGCAAAACGAACGCTTTCGCGCGCGCCGGTCCGAAAGGCTGCGGCCACGGGGCGCAAGCTTGCCGCACGCGTGCGGCCAGTGGAGCACCTTGAGCCGCGGGCGGTGGAAGCGGCGCGTCTGTTGAAGCTCTTGGCCAATGAGCAGCGCTTGACCGTGCTCTGCCGGTTGAGCGGCGCGGAAATGTCCGTCACCGAACTCGGCGAATACGTCAATCTCAGCCAATCGGCATTGTCACAACATCTGGCCAAGCTGCGTGCGGATGGGCTGGTGGCGACACGCCGCGACGCGCAGACGATCTATTATCGCCTGGCCGATCCGATCGCCGAACGCCTCATCGGTGTTCTGTGCGAAGTCTATGGCGGCCCATCTCACGGCTAAGGCCGCGATCCTTCAATGCTGGCCCGTTAGCGCGCATCAAGCGTGATTGCTCCGTCTGGACTCTGTGCTTAGGCAGAGAGCGCCGCTGCGCCGGCTGCGTGCGAATAGCGCGCGTCTCATTTGAACGCGCATCCTGCTTTGACACCGAAAGCCTTGAAGATCATAGCGGCGGGGCAAAAGCCAGTGAACGCCGCCTGCAGCATGTTTACGCCGGCAAAAACCGTAAGCCAGATCCAGGCCGGATGAACGAAATGTGCGAGCGCCAGGCTCACGAGGACGACAAGGCCAGCAAAGGCCAGAACAGCGCGATCGAGGGTCATGGTGCTCTCCGTGCAGATTGGATCCATTGCACAAGCCCATCGGCTGTCATCAGGCCAGCTTGATGGGCGATCTTCTTGCCGTCTTCGAACAGGAAGAGCGCGGGGATGCCGCGCACGCCCAGGCGTGCGGGCGTTTGGCACTTGTCGGCGTTCATTTTCAGAAAGACGGCGTTGCCAGCGAGCCGCTGCGCGGCCTCGGCAAAGTGCGGCGTCATCATCCGGCATGGACCGCACCAGGGCGCCCACACGTCGAGCACGAGCAAGCCTTTCGTGTTGGCCAAATGCTTGGCGAAAGTCTCATCGTCGACGCTGAGCGGCTCGCCAGTGATGAGTTGTGCGCCGCACTGACCGCACTTGGCGGCCCGCGGATCGCGCCCGGCGGCGATGCGATTGCCTGTGCCGCACGAAGGGCAAGCGACTTGAGTGAGCGTGGTCATGATCTCACGTCTCCGGTTTGACTTTTCTGATGCCCAGCGTGTCCATCACGAGCTTCTCGTAGAAGGGCTCGCTCGTTCCTTTGCGGACCTTGCCGAGGAAGTATTTTTCGAACGCTTCCTTAGCCAAATGGACCCATTTGCCCTCCGCCGACCAATTGACGTTGCGGGGCGGAATTTGCGGTTGGGCGACGAAAGCGACGCCGCCATCGCCGAAATCGGCAAGGCAGATCGCGTTCCATGTGGCTTCGGCTTCGGGCGTCTTACCGCGGACGAGATCGCCAATGTTCTCCGCCGTCGCGGTGACCATGGACTCAATCATGAAGCCGGTTTTCGGCACGCCCACAGGCACAGGCGTCTTGCCGATCGGCGGGATGGCGACGGTGACGCCGATGCTGAAGATGTTGGGGAAGGCGGGGTTGCGCTGATGTTTGTCGATCAGCACGAAGCCGCGGGGGTTGGTGAGGCCCTCTAGGCCTTTGATCGCATCGACGCCGCGAAACGCCGGCAGCATCATCGAATAGCCGAAGGGAAGGTCATGCGTCGCTTTGACGGCGCCGTCCTCGTTGATCTCTTCGACATGCATCATTCCCGGATCGATGGAGGCGACGCGCGCATTGGTGATCCACTTGATGTGGCGGTTGCGCATTTCGCTTTCGAGCAAGCCCTTGGTGTCGCCAACGCCGTCGAGGCCCAAATGGCCGATATAAGGTTCCGAGGTTACGAACGTCATCGGCACCCGATCGCGGATGCGGCGCTTGCGCAGCTCGGTGTCGAGGATCATCGCAAACTCGTAAGCGGGACCAAAGCAACTTGCGCCTTGCACGGCGCCCACAACGATCGGTCCTGGATTTTTGCAGAAGCGCTCGAAGGCGTTCGCCGCCTGCTCGGCGTGATCAATGTGGCAGATGGATTGGGTATTGGCGTCGGGGCCGAGGCCCGGGATTTCATCGAACGCCAGTTCAGGGCCCGTCGCGATGACGAGATAATCGTAGGAAATGGAGCGCCCGTCTTCGAGGTCGACGCGGTTTTCGCCAGGATGAACGCGCTTTGCGCCTGTGTTGATGAAGTTGATCCCCTTCCTTTTCATCACCGGCGGTAGCTTGACCTCGACGGATTCGCGGTCGCGCCAATTGACCGCGACCCAGGGGTTGGATGGCACGAAGAAATAGGAATCACCCTTGGAGATGACGGTGAGGCGATCCTCGCCGCGCAGTTTCTCTTTGATCTCGTAGGCAGCGATGACGCCGCCTAGCCCTGCGCCCAGAACGACGACCTCGGCCATTGGTTTCCTCCTTGTTGAGCGCCCCGCAGCGGGCGCGTCGTGTCTTGTGCTTGACTGTATATAAGCAAAACCGTATATACGCAAGTATGCAAGAACAAGCTGTCGTCCTGACCGCGCGCGCCGAGGAGGCCAGCCAGATCCTGAAGGCGCTGGCGAGCCCGCACCGGCTGATGATCGCCTGCCGTTTGGCTGGCGGCGAGGCGACGGTCGGCGCGCTGGCCGCCGGGCTCGGCGTTCGTGAATCAGTCGTGTCGCAACACCTGGCCATTCTGCGCCGTGAGCGCCTCGTCAGCGCCCGCCGCGAAGGCCAGTCACTGCACTACGCGCTCAAAAGCGAAACTGCGCGCGACATTCTTGGCGCGCTTGCGCGCAGCTTTTGTTGACCCAACGCAAATCCAGAGAGGAAAGATCATGTTCAACAATCCGCCAACCATGTCGCCCCAGGAGATTTCCGGCGCTCTGTCGCGCGGCGAGATTGTTCTCATTGATGTGCGTGAACCCATGGAGTTCGCGGCCGAACGCATCCATGGCGCGCTGCTTTATCCGCTCTCGACCTTCGATCCGGCGGATCTTCCACACGATGAGAAGCGGCCGATCGTATTCCAGTGTGGTTCGGGCAAGCGCTCCGCAACCGCGTTCAACGCCGCCAAGGCGGCCGGCGTGCCGATCAAGGCGCATATGGCGGGCGGCATCGGCGCTTGGAAGGCCGCGGGCCTGCCGACCGTCACCATTGATCCGGCCAGCGGCGCAGTCCGCGATCCAAGCTGACGGGGGCAATCATGGGCGGGCTTCGCATCTCAACCTTGGCGCCAGTATTGGCGGCGGCCGTTCTCGTCGTCAGTTGCGGGCGCGCGGCTGAGGAAGCGCCGGCCCAGCCTGCCGCGCCGCCGGCGGGCCTCATCACGGTCGAGCAGCGAACAGCGCCTGACTACAAAACGGTGGCGGCGGTCTTGACCAATCGCGACGTCGGCGACGCGCGAGCGCGCATCAGCGGCACGGTTCAGCGGCTTCTCGTGCGGGAAGGCGATTCTGTGCGCCGTGGCCAATTGCTGGCGATCGTCGCAGACCAGCGTCTGGCTTTGGAAGCGCAAGCCGGCAACGCCGCGGTGGCGGCGGCGGAAGCAACCGCCGAGCGCGCCCGAGGCGATCTTCAGCGCGCCCAGTTTTTGTTCGAGCGTGGCGTCTATGCGCAGGCGCGCATGGACGCGGTGCAAGCCGAAGCGCGCGCTGCGGAAGCGCAGTTGCGTGCAGCTCGCGCGCAAGCCGGCGCTGCTGGCGCGGTTGCAGCGCAGGGACGCGTCTACGCTCCAGCCGACGGGCGTGTAACGCGCTTGCCCATCCCGCAAGGCGCCGTGGTCATGCCCGGCGATATCGTTGTGGCGATCTCCACCGGTGCGCGCGTGTTGCGTATCGAATTGCCGGAAGGCGAGGCAAGCGCTCTACGCGAAGGGCAAGATATTCGCATCGTCAGCGATGGCGACGCAGAAGTGCGTACCGCACGCGTGCGCCAGGTGTATCCCGCCATCGACAATGGACTCGTCACCGCCGATCTCGACGCGTCGAGTTTCGAAGGCGAATTCATTGGCGCCCGCGTGCGCGTGCTGGCGCCCGCCGGCGAGCGGCAGGCCTTTGTTATTCCCGCCAACTACATCGTCACCCGCTATGGCGTGGATTACGTCCGCTTGTGGCGCAACGGCGCGATCGTCGAGGCGCCCGTGCAGCGCGGCGCGGCGACGCCGATGGAGGGCATGGAGAACGGCGTCGAGGTTCTCTCCGGGCTCCGCCAAGGCGATCAGATCGTTCCAGCGGAGACCGGCGCATGAAGCTCGGGCTCTCTGGCGGCATTACTCAGGCGACGATCCGCTCGCCGCTGACGCCGCTCTTTCTGATGACGGCAATTGCGCTGGGCTTACTCGCGCTTTTCACCATCCCGCGCGAGGAAGAGCCGCAGATCAGCGTGCCGCTCGTGGACATTATGGTGCGCGCCGACGGTTTGCGCGCGCCGGATGCGGTCGAGCTCATCACCAAGCCGCTGGAGACGATCGTCAAAGGCATTGACGGCGTAGAGCACGTCTACAGTCAGACCCAAGATGATTCCGTTCTGGTGACGGCGCGGTTCGAAGTCGGCACCGATCCCGACGATGCGATCACGCGTATCCACGAAGAAGTCGCCGCCAACATCAATCGCATTCCAGTCGGCATCCCTGAGCCGCAGATCGTTGCGCGTGGCATTTCTGACGTACCGATCGCGGTCATCACGCTTTCGCCGCAAGCAAGTGTCGCCGATCGCTGGACCGATCAGGCTCTCTATCAGATCGCTGACGAGTTGCAGAGCGAGCTGATGAAGGTCGACGATGTCGGTCTCACCTTCATCGTTGGCGGGCGTCCGCAGGAAATTCGTGTGGCCCCCGATCCGGGCAGGCTCTCGCTTTATGGCGTGCCGCTGAGCTCTGTGATCGACGCCGTTCGCAACGCAAATCGTTCATTCCCGGGCGGCGACCTTCGCGGGCGCAGCGATACGAGTTCGGTGGTCATCGGACGAACGCTTGATGAACCCGCCGACATTGGATTGCTCACGGTCCGCGCTGCTGACGGCCGAAGCGTCTACCTTCGGGACGTCGCTGAAGTCAGCATGGGGTCGCGCGAAGATCAGGCGCGGGTTTGGCGCTTCACGCGCGAAGACGGCGAGACCTTCATGGCGCCCGCCGTCAGCCTCGCCATCGCCAAGCGGGACGGGGCCAACGCAGTTACTGTGTCTCAGGCAATTGAACGGCGTCTGCATCAGCTTGAAGGTCGTCTCATCCCTGAAGGCGTGAACGCAGTCCTCACGCGCAACTACGGCGAAACCGCCAACGAGAAGGCCAATGAACTTCTCTTCCACCTGGCGCTTGCGACGATCTCGATTGTTGTTCTGATCGGTTTCACAATCGGCTGGCGGGAAGCGGCAGTCACGGCGTTCGTGATCCCGACGACGATCCTTTTGACCCTCTTTGCTTCAAACCTGATGGGCTACACCATCAATCGCGTCAGTCTTTTTGCGCTCATTTTCTCCATCGGCATCCTCGTTGATGACGCAATCGTGGTTATTGAGAACATCGCCCGCCACTGGGCGATGGGGGACGGACGCTCGCGCTACCAGGGCGCGGTTGAGGCGGTGGCGGAGGTTGGAAACCCAACGATCATCGCCACGCTGACGGTGGTTGCGGCGCTGCTGCCGATGATGTTCGTCTCGGGGCTGATGGGCCCTTACATGGCGCCGATCCCGGCGAACGCGTCGGCGGCGATGTTGTTCTCGTTCTTCGTCGCCGTAGTGCTCGCGCCTTGGCTAATGGTGCGATTTGCGCGCAAAGCATTGAGTGGCGGTCATGCGGCGCACGCACATGGAGGCGAGGGCGTTCTTGGCAAGCTCTATCGCCGTGTGGCGACGCCAATCATTCGCTCACGCAAGACCGCGCGCACGTTCCTGATCGGCGTCGGCGTTGCGACAATTGTGGCGTGCTCACTCTTCGGTTTCGGCATCGTCCGTGTCAAACTGCTGCCGTTCGACAATAAGTCGGAAGTGCAGGTTGTCGTCGATCTGCCTGAAGGTGCTTCGCTTGAGGCGACCGAGCGCGTTCTGATCGAAGCGTCGCGCATCGTCGAGCAAATCCCAGAGGTGGTGTCTGTCGACGCTTATGCGGGAACCGCCGCACCCTTCAACTTCAATGGCCTCGTCCGCCATTATTACCTCCGCAACCGGCCCGAACTTGGCGATCTGCAAGTAACGCTTGCGCAGCGTCACGATCGCGATCGCGCGAGTCACGCCATCGCATTGGATATGCGCGAGCGCCTACGTGCGCTTTCAGTACCTGAAGGCACTGCGGTGCGCGTGGTTGAGGTGCCGCCGGGGCCGCCAGTGATCTCGACATTGCTTGCCGAAATCTATGGTCCCGATGCTGAGACACGTCGCGCCGTCGCCAGCGAGGTGCGTCAGATCTTCGAGAGTGTGCCCTTTATCGTCGATATCGACGATAGCTACGGCCAGCAGCGTCCGCGCTTGCGCCTAACCCCAGATCGCGCGCAGCTCGAATACTTTGGCGTGTCCGAGCAGAATGTCCTCGACTCTGTTGCCGCGACGCTGGGCGGCCAGGTCGTAGGCTATTCGCATCGGGGCGAGGGGCGAAATCCGATCGAGATCGCGGTGCGCTTGCCCCAATCGTCACGGACCTGGTCGGAAAATCTCGCGGCGATGCCTGTGGCGATGGCGGCGAACGGCTCAAGGCTGGTGCAGCTCGGCGAGGTCGTCTCCGCACAGGCCGAGCTGGGCTCTTATCCGGTGTTTCGCCGCGACGGCCGCTATGCCGAGATGGTCATGGCGGAATTGGCCGGCGCCTATGAAGCGCCAATCTACGGCATGCTCGCGGTCGATAGCGCGATTCAGAACCATGATTGGGGAAATCTGCCGCGTCCCGCCGTCAGTCTCTACGGCCAACCGGAAGATGAATCGACGCCGACGTTGCTCTGGGATGGCGAGTGGGAAATCACCTACGTGACGTTCCGCGACATGGGCGCGGCCTTCATGGTGGCGCTGCTGGGCATCTACATTCTCGTGGTTGCGCAATTCAAAAGCTTCAAGCTGCCACTGGTCATTCTGACGCCGATCCCTCTCACTCTGATCGGCATCGTCATCGGCCACATTCTCTTCAACGCCCCCTTCACGGCGACATCGATGATCGGTTTCATCGCCTTGGCTGGCATCATCGTGCGCAATTCCATCCTGCTGGTGGATTTCGTGCGGCATGCGCACGCAGACGATAAATCCTTGCGCGACGTTTTGCTGGAGGCTGGCGCCATCCGCTTCAAGCCAATTCTGCTGACCGCCGTCGCGGCCATGATTGGCGCAGCGGTGATCCTGTTCGACCCAATCTTTCAGGGCTTGGCGATCTCACTGCTCTTTGGTCTCGCATCATCGACATTGCTGACCGTTCTCGTCATCCCGGCCATTTACATCGTCATGCGCGATGATGGGCGACCGATCGATGAAACGCCGGGCGCCATCACACAACAAGCGCCGCGACCGCAAGCGGCGGAATAGGAGGAGGTAGTCATGACAATCAATGAAGGCACGCTCGATCGCATCATTCGTGTCATCGTCGGGTTGGCGATCATCTCACTTGTGTTCATCGGCCCGAAAACGCCGTGGGCGTGGTTTGGCCTCGTGCCGCTGCTCACAGGTCTTATCGGCTTTTGCCCGGCCTATGCGTTGTTCGGCATCCGCACGTGTCCGGCGCGCAAATAAAAGCTAGAACTGGGGAGGGATGACATGGGGCGCTCTGCGCCAAGCCGACGCGCATTTGCGGGCGGCGTTGCCTTGATCGGGGCGGCCGCGTGTGCGCGTGCGCTGCCGGCAGGCGCGAGGCCAACCGACTCGGTTGTGCTGGTGTCGCCGCCAAATCCGCACGTGTTTCCATTGTTGCTTGCGATGGCGCGCAATCCAGATTTGGCGGTGCGTCTGGCGCCCGTGGCGGAGTCGCGTGAAGCAGATGCTCTGCTTCAGTCGGGTGGGGCGGCCGGTATGCTGGCGATGAGCTATATCGCGGCAAAGAAGCGCGTAACCCGCGCCGTTCCGGATCTGATGCTTTACAGTCTCAACTTCTGGCGCGGCTTCTATCAGGTCGCCGGCGAAGACGTGCGTAGCTTCGCGGATCTGCGCGGCAAGCGCGTCGTCGTTAGCGGACCCGTCGGCAATGGCCAAGGCGGTGGCGGCGACATCATTTTCCAGGCTGCTGCGCGACGCGTCGGCCTAGATCCTGCTTCTGATCTCGATGTCGCTTACATGCCGCTTGCCGCGGGTAGCGCCGCGGTCGCGTCAGGGGAAGCTGCAGCGATCACGATTCCGAGCCCGGGCAGCACCGGCTTGGTTACGCGCTCGTTGCTCGCGCGGCGCCCGGCAATGGCCGCCATGGCGCGTTTGCGTGGGGTGGACGTCGGCGCCTCAGTTCCGCTCGCTGCGCGTATCGACATGCAGCGCATCTTTTCGGGCTTTGCCAGTTTCCCCGACGGACAATTGCCGCTCGGAGGCATGGCCGTCACCGAGCGAGCTTTTGCGGATTCCGATACGCGCCAGAAGCTAGAAGCAATCAAGCGCGCATATGATGAAGCATCGGCGTTGCTTTCGCAGAATCCCGGCGCGCACGCGCAGACCGTCTCATCTTTGTTCCAGCATCATTATGCTTCGCTGGGCGCCGGGGGGCCGCCGGCAATGTTGTTTGAGCGCGCCATCACGCAGGGTGATCTTGTCTATCGCGCTGATGTGCAAATCGCACAGGTGCGCGCCGATCTCGGCGCCTGGATCACTGAGTTGATAAGCGAGACGCCGGAAGCGAGCTTCTTCGGCGTATAATCTCAGCTCCGCATTTGTGATCGGGATGCGAAAGGCATGCGTGCGCGCCGCGCTGTGTGGTCAAGCCTCGCCGCGCGCGTAGCCGACAATGGCGGCGCGCACGAAGTCATCGAAATTGATGCTGTCCAGGCTCTCCGGGTGCTTGGCCCAGGGCGGGCCGTCGAGCATTTGCACCGTGATCTCAGGCTTTTTGCCGTTGGAGCGGCGCCGGCGCGTGAGCGCGTGCTCGGCTTCCTTCTCGACCCATTCTGACTCCGCCGCTGATTTTGACCAGCACAGATGGAAAAGATCGGCGCGATCGATCTCTTGGCGCAAGCGCGGGCTCCATTCTTCGCCGGACTTGAGCGAGGTGCGGTCGAAGAAGTGCTGCACGCCGGCGGCTTCATAGGCGGTGGCGATGGCGGAGACGGTTTCGCGGTCTTTGCTCGAATACGAGAGGAAGACGCGCTTGTGGCGCTTCAAGCGCACCTTGTCGTTCGAGGCCGCGCTCTTCTTCGGCCCGCCGATGGGACGGGTGAAGGCGAGCACGCCGATCTGGGCGTCATCGACGAAAACGCGCGCCAGGAAGACGGCTTGCTTCACGTCAGCGTCGGCTTCGGCGGAGAAGTTGAAATCGAGCGGCTCGCCTTGCCAGGCGCGGCGCTGGATCGCGCCGTCGCAGACGGCGCCGCGCACTTCGAGTGAGACGCCCACGCTCGCGCCGAGCGGCACATTGCCGACCTTCATGCCGCTGGGCGCTGCATCCGTGCGCGGATCGATCTTGCGCGCGGCTTTGATGACCGCCTGCAAATCCTTGGGCTGGTGGATGACGATGCGCACCAGTTCCGGCGAACCACGGCGCAGTTTCTTCGGCGCAAACGCAGTTGCATCTGCGGGCGCTGAGTCAATGGGCGCGTCGCGCTTGCGAGAAGGTTGGCGCGGCGGCTCGGCTGATTGCGGGGCAGGCGCGATCGTCGCGGGCGGCGCGGCGGCTTCCGGGCCGGGAGCGGGCGGCGTTTCTTCAGCGGCTGAGCTTTGTTCGTCTTCTCCACCGTCAGCGCCGAACGAGTCCGACAGTTCGGCATCGTCCGGCGTCGCCTCGGCTGGTTTGTCGTCGTCTGGAGCGCCGCCGCGCATGCCGTCGTTGCCGGGCGCAGCCGGCTCAGGTTCGGACGCCTCCGCTGGCGGCGGCCCCGGCTCAATGGTGATTGCGCGTTCGTGTTCAGGCGGTGCAGGCGTCTCTTCTTCGGCGGGCGGCAGCGGGTGCGCGCGCGGCGGTTCGGCGCCGGTTTCCGCCTCTTGCCGCCGGCGCAGCAGATCGGCCGCGCGTGCGCGCGCGTCGGCCAGCGCCATCGAAGGCCAGGCATCAGGAAGAAAAGCGAACGCCTCGCGCGCGCCGGGCTCAGCCAGGATCAGCTGCGCCGAGCGCAATGCGTTGGCGAGAACGTGCAGCAGCGCCACGAAGGCCGCGTCGCGCGTCGAGGCGTCGCTCAGCACGATGCCGACATTGGCCGCGCCTTGCATGGCTGCGGCCGTGGCTTGGTGCGGGCCGAGCGTATGGGCGCCGACCGCCTCAAGCCCGAAGCCGCTGGCGATATCGCCCAGACCCGGCAGGTCTGTGTCCGCAGCCAACAAGTATCCGTTCGACATTGCGTCTCCCCAGGGACGCTTTATGGGGCGCCGTGAGCACGCCCGGCAAGCAAAGGCCGACGGAGTGTTTCTCAGCGAGACGAAAGGACGCTAGAACAAGCGCAGATGGAGAATCCTCAGATGCGCGTAGCCGGTCTTTTTGCCCTGTGTCTTGTCGCCGCCTGCCAGACGCCATGCCCGGCGCCGGACACCGGCCCGGTCAACACATCGTTTCGCTGTGAGGATGGCTCGCTCTTGAACGTGACGTTCACGCGAAATCCCGACTCCGCGCGCATCGCGCAGGAAGGCTACGTTGTTGTCGATCTTCCCGCCCGGGTGACGGGCTCGGGCTATCGCTACAACAACAATGGCGCCGAATTCCGCGGGCGCGCCAACGAAGCACGCTGGACGCGGCCGGGCGCGGCGGAAACCGTTTGCCGCGAAGTGCAGGAATAAAGCCCGCGGCTATTGGCGGCGCTTCGTCTTTCTTCGATCGGGTGTGGACGCGTAGCGCCATGGCGTTGT
Source organism: Hyphomonadaceae bacterium (assembly GCA_050184605.1). Classification (GTDB taxonomy): domain Bacteria; phylum Pseudomonadota; class Alphaproteobacteria; order Caulobacterales; family Aquidulcibacteraceae; genus Vitreimonas. Next base: position 693,431 of record JBFXAE010000002.1, read on the forward strand.
TCTTCCGGGGGTTGCCCGAAGAACAACGCTGAAGGCGGGTAGGTGCTATTGCGGGCGGGGCGCACTCAGTGGCGGCGGTCCCAGCGGTTCTCGCGCCGGTCCCAGCGATTTTCGAGGCGATCGCGTACGTCCTCGCGCGCGTCACGCACATCTTCGCGGGCGTCGAACACGTCTTCGCGCTGATCGCGCCAGCCGCCCTGATGCGCGGCGTCACGGACGTCCTCGCGGGTGTCGCGTACATCCTCGCGCCGATCGAAACGGTTTTCGCGGCGGTCCCAGCGGTTCTCGGCACGATCGAAGCGATTTTCGACACGGTCCCAGTTGCGGGCGTCGGCGGCGGGGGTGGCGATCGCGGTAAACGCGGCCACGGCGGCGAGCGCTATCAATTGCTTCATGGGTGGTGCTCCTCAGCTTGTCCCTCGGAGCTTCAAACGCAGCTAAACGGGCTTTCCGTCGCGCTTGCGGGCATGGACGCTGGTTAACCGCGTCGCTATATCCGCGCTTCGATTTCCCGACAGACACGGATCACGACCCATGGCGGCTCAGCCGGCACAGTACATTTTCACGATGCAGGGCCTCACCAAGGCCTATCCGGGCGGCAAGAAGGTGTTCGAGAACATCTGGCTGTCGTTCTTCCCGGACGCGAAGATCGGCGTCGTCGGCGTCAACGGCTCGGGCAAGTCGACGCTGATGAAAATCATGGCCGGCATAGACAAGGATTTCACCGGCGAAGCCTTCGCCATGGCCGGCACTAAGATGGGCTATTTGGAGCAGGAGCCGCAGCTCGATGCTTCGATGAACGTGCGCGAGAACGTCGAGAGCTGGTGCGAAGAAAAGAAGCTGGTCACGCGCTTCAATGAAGTGAGCATGGCGCTCGGTGAGAACTACACCGACGAGCTCATGGAAGAGATGACCAAGCTACAGGAGAAGATCGACGCGGCTGATGCGTGGGATGTCGATTCCAAGATCGACATGGCGATGGACGCGCTGCGCTGCCCGCCGGACGATAGCGGCGTCGAGAAGCTGTCAGGCGGCGAGCGCCGCCGTGTCGCGCTCTGCCGCTTGCTGCTTTCGAAGCCCGACATGCTGCTGCTCGACGAGCCGACGAACCACCTCGACGCCGAAAGCGTCGCCTGGCTCCAGCATCACCTTGAGAACTTTCCGGGTTGCGTGATCCTCGTCACCCACGATCGCTACTTCCTCGATCAAGTGACGAAGTGGACGCTCGAACTCGATCGCGGCAAGGGCATTCCCTACGAAGGCAATTACTCGGCCTGGCTCGAAGCCAAAGCCAAGCGCATGACGCAAGAAGAGCGCGAAGCGGAAGGGCGCCAGAAGGTCATGTCGCGCGAACTCGAATGGGTACGCCAATCGCCGAAAGCGCGGCAGGCCAAGAGCAAAGCCCGTCTGGCCCGCTACGAGGAGATGGCGGCGCAGGCGGAGCGCGAGAAGCAAACGTTCGCGACCATTCAGATTCCGCCCGGCCCGCGGCTTGGCAACAATGTCATCAGTTTCGAAGGCCTGAAGAAGGGCTTCGGCGACAAGCTCTTGATCGATGGCCTGACCTTCAAGCTGCCGCCCGGCGGCATCGTCGGCATCATCGGCCCGAACGGCGCGGGCAAATCGACGCTCTTCCGCATGATTACGGGGCAGGAAAAGCCCGACGCCGGCAAGATCGAGATTGGCGAGAGCGTCAAGCTCGGCTTCGTCGATCAATCGCGCGATGCGCTCGACGACCAAAAGACCATCTGGGAGGAAATCTCAGGCGGCCTCGACATTCTCGAAGTCGGCAACCGCGAGATCCCGTCGCGCGCGTACGTTTCGAGTTTCAACTTCAAGGGCGCAGATCAGCAGAAGAAGGTCGGCCAGCTCTCGGGCGGTGAGCGCAATCGCGTCCACCTGGCCAAGACGCTGCTCACCGGCGCCAACGTGCTGCTGCTCGACGAACCTACCAACGACCTCGACGTCGAAACGCTGCAATCACTCGAAGCGGCGCTGGAAGATTTCGCCGGCTGCGCCGTGGTGATCAGCCACGATCGCTGGTTTTTGAACCGCTTGGCGACGCACATCCTCGCGTTTGAGGGCGATAGCCACGTCGAATGGTTCGAAGGCGACTTCGATAGCTACGAAGCCGACAAGATGCGCAGGTTGGGCGTGACGGAGATTATTCCAAGCCGGATCAAGTTTCAGAAGTTTGGGCGCTAGCGTCGGCTTGATGCCGTCGCGAGGCGTCGCCGGTGGAGTACCGCGCCGTTCATCAGACGCATCAGTGATGGCCCGCACTCAGGCGTTGAGTATAGCATCATTTGATGCTATAATTCATGCCGATGCGCACCACGCTTGCCCTTGATGACGATCTCCTCGCCGAGGCCGAAGCCCTTACAGGCGTCGCCGAAAAAACGGCGCTTGTGCGCGAGGCGCTGAAGGCTCTGATCGAACGCGAATCCGCTCGCCGGCTGGCGCGTCTTGGCGGCAGTGATCCAAAGGCAAAGGCGCCGCCGCGCCGCCGGCCGGGCTGAGGCGCGTGATCCTGGTCGATACCTCAATCTGGATTGACCACTTCCGTGCCGCGGATGCTCAACTGGTCGCGCTGCTCTCGCGCAACGAGGTCATCACCCATCCCTTCGTCGTCGGTGAGATCGCGCTGGGAAGCGTGGCGAGGCGCGCGGATGTACTGCGCTACTTGAACAATCTGCAAAGGGCCATTGTCGCGACCCACGATGAAGTCATGACGTTCATCGATCGCCACAAGCTTGCAAACAGTGGCGTTGGCTATGTCGATGTGAATCTGCTCGCAGCTGCGGCGCTCACGCCCGGAGCGGCGCTATGGTCCCGCGACAAGACTTTGAGCGCCGCCGCGAAACGCTGCGGTGTTTCTCCCAAGATCGCGCTGAGTTGAGCCGTCGTGCGCACAAAAACGGCCGCGCAGCTCTCGCTACACGGCCGTTCCGCCTGTACTCGCGTCGCGCTTAGCTCCGCCGGTTTTCTTCATCGATGCGGAAGACGACGCGCAGGTTCACCGGCGTGCCGGTGGCGTCGCTGCCGTCGGAGCGCACGGCGGCGTGGCGCAGGGAGCGGGACACGCGCAGCGCCGCATTGCCGAAGCCGCCCGGCGTTTCCGACAGCTTATCGCAAGCCAGCGAGCCGCCTTCCATCACCGTGCAGGCCAGGCGCGCTTCGCCTTCACGGCCGCGCTCAAGCGCGCGCGCCGGATAATAGGAGGCGAGGCGGCGTTCGCTCGGCGTGCGCGCCCAGATCGGGCGGATCGGCGCGGTGACGACGAGATCGCTGCTTTCGGCGGCGGCCATGTCTTCTTCGGTCACGTTCGCTGGGGTGACACCGATCGTCGCTTCCGGAATGGGCTCGGCGCGTGCTTGTGAGCGGCGCGGTGGCGCCGGTGCGCTCTCGCTGGATGCGGTGGCGGCGAGCTGCTCCTCCGACGCATCATCCGCTTCGCTGGACCCAAGCGGCCCGGCGCGCAGCGGATCATCATAGGGATCGGTGGCGTAGGACTCGTTGTAGCCGGTCTGCGCGCCATTCTGCGGGGCGTAATTGCTCCAGGCGTAATAGCCGCCGCCGAGCAGAATGGCCGCCGCTACAACGCCAAGCAGCAACTTGCCGCCGCCGCCGCCCTTGGAAGCGCGGATCGTCGTTGCGCCGCGCGCATGCTCGTCGTGATCGTGATGTTTGCTCACCGTCGTCTCCTCGCCTGGTGAAGATGGAACCCGCACCGCCGCCAACGCGGACGGTAGTGTTGGGTTCCTCGAAGCGGAGACAGGCGGCTTGCGCTGTGACCGGGGACACGGCGCAAGCGGAAACTCAGCGCGCCAGTAGGCTCATGAGCAAACCGTAATCCTCGTCCATGAGGCCGTTGCGGCGTGCGCGCTCAACCGCCTCGCGCCCATCAGCGGCGACGCGCGGGGCCCAGGCGGCCATGGCTTCGCAGCGCTGCTCAGACGGTCGCTCGCGGCGTTCGAGGGCGAGGGCGGCGATGGTGACGACGTAGCGCGACACGCCCTCGCGCACTTCGCGCTCGCCGCCGCGGCTCATGGCGGCGTTCATGGCGCCGAGCTCGAGCGCGCCCGCGAGGCCGGCATTGATCACGTCGCGCATGGGCACGCGGCAAGCAAAACTATCGCCGAGCGCGCGCGACCAGGTCTCGGTGGAGCGTTCGACTTGCGCTTCGGTTGGCCGGCCCGCCAGCAATGCCGCCCAGGCGCCGCGGCTGGCGGCGTCGGCGTAGCGCAAGGAGGGGCCGCTCTCGCCGATGGTGGCGCAGGCGCCGAGTGCGAGAAGGGCGGCGAGTGCAAGAGCGCGGAACATCACCGCTCCAATAGCGCGGCCGTCGCCATGCCGCCAGCCGTGCACACCCCGATGATCGCGCGCTCGGCCTTGCGGCGGCCAAGCTCAAGCAGCGTTGAACCGAGATAACGGATGCCGCTCATGCCATAGGGATGGCCGAGTGCGATGGCGCCGCCATTCACGTTGGTGTGCTCCCACGGCGTTTCGAGTTCGCGCTGATTGTAGAGCGCGGTGACAGCGTAGGCTTCATGGAGTTCCCATAGATCGACGTCGTCGGTGTTGACGGCATTCTGCTTCATCAGTTTCCTGATCGCCGGCGTTATGGCGATGCTCATTTCTTCCGGATGCACGGAGCCAAGCGCAAAGCCGCGCCAATAGCCCAGGATCGGCAAGCCGCGTTGCGCGGCGAGATCGGCGTCCATCATCACGACGGCGGCGGCGCCGTCAGAGAGCTGAGAGGCATTGCCCGCTGTGGTCGTGCCGCCCTCATAAACAGGCTTCAGCGCCGCGAGCTTTTCGTACGTCGTATTAGGGCGAGGGCCTTCGTCGCGATCAAGCGTGACTTCGGTTTCGCTCGTCTGGCCGGTGGCCTTGTCGGTGACCTTCATCTTCGCGGTGATCGGCACGATTTCTTCCGCGTACTTGCCAGCCGCGTTTGCCTCGGCGACGCGTTTCTGGCTCATCACGACGTACTCATCGAGCGCTTGACGTGAGATGCCGTATTTCTCCGCCACGAAATCGGCGGTCTGGTTCATCGTCCACCAAACGGCGGGCATCATCTGCTGTAGCGGTTCGTAGAAAAAGCCGTTGAAGTTCAGATTGAACTGCACCAGCGAAATGCTCTCGACGCCGCCGGCAATGCCGCACGTGATTTCGCCGCGCGCGATCGCGTTCGCGACGTAGGACGCGGCGCTTAGGCCCGAGCCGCAATAGCGGTTCACCGTGACGCCAGGCACGCCAACGCCAAACCCGGCAAAGAGCGCGGCGTTGCGGGCGACGTTGTGGCCGGTCGCGCCCTCGGGCAGGCCGCAGCCAAGCACGACATCCTCGATCTCGCCGGCCTCGATTTTCGCGCGCGCGACGGCTTGCTTCATCACATGCGCCGCCATGGCGATGCCATGGGTTTGGTTCAGCGCCCCGCGCGTCGCCTTGGCGATGCCCGTGCGGCAGTAGCTGACAATGGCGACGTCTTTCATGGCAAGGCTCCTCAGTCGCCACTCTGCGCGCCAGGGCTCCGCGCGCCAATCATGCGCAGGTATGTGAGAGCTAATTTTGCATGCGCAACGACGCAGCTCTGATTCTGTGCATAACGCGCAAATCAGTTCATCATTCCAACCCGTCACCGTTCCGGAATCGATCCGGATTAACGCGATGGGAGCGCGTGTATGTCAGCGTTGCGTAAGTATCAGCCGTTGCAGGCCCACCTCGAACGCCGCCGTGGCCGGCCGGAAATGCTCACTTTCGAAGACATTGAAAACATCATCGGCAAACAGCTGCCGATGAGCGCCATCAAGCACCGGTCGTTCTGGTCCAATGATAATCGCGAGGAGGGTTCGGCCTCTCATGCCTGGAGCCGAGCCGGGTATCGGGTCGCCTATCTCGACCGCGAGCAGAAAGTCGTCCGTTTCGAGCGCACCCGCTAGCGCCTGAAAATCGCCGCGATGACGGTGATCCATGGCCGCCACTCAGTGGTGGGAGGCCCTTCATGCGCCGGTTTTTGCTAGCTCTTATCGCATCCGCGACCCTCGGCGGCTGCATCTCCATGCTTGAAAGCGGCTATGACGAGCGCGCACGCCAAGAGTGCGACCGGGATACAAGGGCTGGCGAACGCGGCGCTTGCTATGACCGGGTCGAGCAAAACCGCCGCGAGCGACGGAGAGACTGATGATGAGATTGCTTCTGCTGACGCTGGCCGCGCCGCTGCTGCTCGCGGCATGCGACGGCTCCTACTCGTCAAGCGCCACGCAAGATCCGGCGAGTGGCTACACGCTGGAGGTCCGCGCCGTTGAAGGCGTGCAGACCTACATCGTCACCGCCCCGGACGGGCGTCAGACTGCCTCGCGCGTTGCCGAAGGCGCCTCGGCGCTGCTCGACGCCGACACAATTCAGCGTCTTGGTCCCATGGAGCCAATGAGCGGCGAGCCCAATCCGGAAGTCTTCGCGCTGCGGTTTCCGGGCGTGGATATTTCGGTTGCGGCGGATGAGTCCGATCCCAACAGCGAGAGCGCAACGGTTCGCGTGAATGCAGGCGGTCGCACCGTGCACGTCGATGCTGAAGACGGCGGCCCCGGCGAAAACGATGATCGCGCCAATGTGCGCATTACCGGCGCGACAGAGGAAGATGCGCGCGACTTCATCAATGACGCCGAACACGTTTCGGCTGAGGTGAAGCAGCAAATGCTTGCAGCGCTCGGCCTCTGAGCGGGAACTTCCTTCCAAGCTTGCTCCTACGGGTCAGTTCGCGTTTCCTCGCGCGCAACTGACTCGATGGGGAAATCTATGCGCCAGAACTTGCGCGCGGCTGCGGCCGTTTTGGGAATGCTCGGTCTTTCGGCAACGCCAGCGGCGCAGGCCGAAGAGGGCATGTGGACGTTCGATAACTTCCCCACCGAGCGCATGCGCGAGGAAATGGGATGGGCGCCGGATCAAGCCTGGCTCGACCGCACGATGGCCGGCACGGCGCGCATGCCGGGATGCTCTGCCTCCAACGTCAGCGAAGCCGGCTTGGTGCTCACCAACCACCATTGCGTGATTTCGTGCGTCACCGCGCTTTCGACGACGGACAATAACTACATCGTGGACGGCTTCATGGCCCAGGCCCGCGCGCAAGAGCTGCGCTGCCCGAACATGTCGATCGATGTGCTGACCGCGATCACGGACGTTACCGGCGCGATTGAAGCGGCGACGGCCGGCGTCACGCCGGAAACCTTTGCGCGCGCGCGCGATGCGGAGTTTGCGCGGCTGACCCGCGAATGCACGACAGCAACGACGCGCTGCGAGGTCGTAACGCTCTATCAGGGCGGTCGATACGCGCTTTACCAGTATCGCACCTATGATGACGTGCGCCTGGTGTTCGCGCCCGAGCATCAGATGGCGGCGTTCGGCGGCGATCCCGACAATTTCAACTTTCCGCGCTACTGCCTCGATTTCTCGTTCTTGCGTCTCTACGAAAACGGCGCGCCGGCGGTGACGCCAAACCATCTCGACATGCGCTTCACGCCGCTTGCCGAAGATGAGGTGGTGTTGATCGCCGGCAATCCTGGCCGCACGTCGCGTCTGCGCACAACGGCGGAATTGGCCTTCGAGCGCGACACCAATCTGCCGTGGCAGATCGCTTCGCTTTCCGAACTGCGCGGGCGGCTGATCGCCTATTCGGCGCTTGGACCCGATCAATCGCGCATCGCATCGAGCGCGCTTCAGAGTGTGCAGAACTCGTTCAAGGGACTCTCGGGCCGCCGCCAAGCGCTTGCCGATCCGGCGGGCTTCGCGCGCGTCGCTGAACGCGAAGCGGATTTGCGGCAGCGCGTGCGGCGCAATCGCGCCGCGACGCGTGAAGTTGCTGGCGCATGGGAAGAGATTGAGCGGGCGCAGGGCGTCTATCGCGGCATGTTCTACCAGTACCAGTATCTCGAACAGCGCGCCGGCGAACGCTCCTTGCTGTTCCAATGGGCGCGCGATCTGGTTCGCGGCGCCGAGGAGCGCCAAAAGCCGGACGGTCAGCGCCTCGCTCGTTACGCTGATGCGCGCTTGCCTGCTGTCGTACAAAGCTTGCGCGCGAGCCGCCCGGTGACCCCTGAGTTCGAGGAGATTTTTCTCTCGTTCTGGCTTTCGAAGACCCGCGAACATCTAACGGTCGATGATCCGATCACGCGGCGGATTCTCGGAAGCGAGAGCCCGGAAGCGCTGGCCGAGCGGCTTTCGCAGTCGCGGCTGGCCGATCCGCGCTACCGGATGGAGCTTTGGGAGGGCGGAGCCGCCGCGATCGCGCAGTCCGACGATCCGATGATCGAGTTCGTACGCAGCTGGGATGCCGAGGCCCGTGCGGTGCGTGAGCGCTTCGTGACCGAGGTTGAGGGCCCGGTGGCGCGCGCCCAGGAGCGCATCGCCCGCGCCCGTTTCCGCGCCTTCGGCGAAGCGCTTTATCCGGATGCAACATTTAGTCCGCGCCTGACCTATGGGCGCGTGATTGGCTGGTCCGAGCCGAGCGGCCGCGTCGTGGGACCGTTCACCTACACAGAGGGCCTTTACGAGCGCGCGACCGGTCACGAACCCTTCGTGCTCAGCCAGCGTTGGATCGATGCACGGGGCCGGCTTGATCCGCGGGCCATTTTCAACGCGACGACCTCGACAGATGTGATCGGCGGCAATTCTGGCGGCCCGCTTCTTGATCGCGCGGGCGACGTCATCGGCGCCGTGTTCGACGGCAACATCCACTTACTTGGCGGCGAATATTTCTACGACGGCGACCTGAACCGCTCCGTTATCGTCACCTCGACGATCATCCGCACCGCGCTCTCGGACGTGTACGGCATGAACGCATTGGTGGCGGAGCTTGAGGGACGCTGAGCAAGTATGGGACGCCGGCGGCCGACACTCGGAACCGGCGCCGGCGTCCCAACCTCCTGGCTCATGAGGGCGAGTTCGGAGGTCTCGTGACTGACGGCGACGGGGGTTCGCGGCCGCCAGATATCAACACAGCGAATGCGTTGAAGAGACGTGCGTATGAGCGCGCGCCTGCGCGGCCATTTCAATTCGAGAGAGACGAGCCGCCGTCCGAATGCGGCGAACGCAAGCTCAGGCCAAGGCGGAGTTCAAGAACGCGATCTGACTTTTGACCGATTGCGCCGCTTGTGTGTTCGGGAAGGCAATGAAGCCGTGGCAGGCGCCTGGATAGATATCCAGCTCCGCCTTATTGCCTGCCGCGATCCAGCGCGCGTGCATGAACAGGCTGTCGTCGAGCAGCGCGTCGCGGGTGCCGATTGTAAACAGAGCGGGGCACAAGCCCCGCACATCGGCATAGAGCGGCGAAAGCTCGGGCGATCGCTTCTGTTCGTCGCTGAGCCCCGGCAGGAAGGCTTCGCCAAATTTGTGGATGTCGAGCGTGCGCAAGACGAGGCGCTCATCGCCGAAGGCGCGGGCGCTCGGCGTCATGCCTAAATCAAATACGCCGAAGACCAAATTGGCTGCATGGAAGGGTGTGCGCCCATGTTTGTCTCGAAGGCGCAGGATCGTCAGCGCGGAGAGATGCGCGCCGGCGCTCTCGCCGCCGATGGCGAGCTTGTCGCCGCCGAAGTCGCGGAGGTTGTCTGCGACCCAAAGTGCTGCGGCTTCGCAATCGTCCGGGCCCGCCGGATAGGGGTTTTCCGGCGCGAGACGATATTCGACACTAATCGAAGTCAGGCTGGCCCCATCGGCAATGCGTTCCAGCAGGCGATCCTGTTGATCTGCCGCCCCAAGAACATGGCCGCCGCCGTGAATGTGCAGATAGATGCCGCGCGAGATGCCATTCTCCGGCGGCACGACGCGGAGCTTCACTTTGCCTGCGGGGCCGTCGATTTCGATCCACTTCGCACGCTCGGACTTCACCGGCGCCGGAAACGCGCCTTCGCCCTTGGCGCGCGCATCGCGCACCTTCTGCGCGCCGACCTCCCACCAATTGTCCATGTCTTTTATGAGCGCGACGATGCCGGCGTTGAGCTGCTTTGTCTCCTCTGGGATGGCGGCGTCGGTAAAGAGTTCCGGGTCGAGATATTGCGTCATTTCAAGCCACCCAACTTGCGGATTGCCTTCCACTCGTCCGCCGTCACCGGCTGCACCGAGAGGCGCGAGTTTTTGACGAGCACCATATCGGCGAACGCCTTCTCCGCTTTCAGGGTTGCGAGCTTCACCGGTGTTTTGAGCGGCTCCACCGCTTTGAAGTCGACCGCATAGAACGCGTTCGTCTTGTCGGTGGGGTCGATATAAGCCTCTTTCACCACCTCGCTGACGCCGACAATCTCCTTGCCTTCGTTCGAGTGGTAGAAGAACGCCTTGTCGCCCTTCTTCATCGCCTTGAGGTGCGCCTTGGCTTGGTGATTGCGCACGCCGGTCCAGCTATCTGCGCCCTTCTTGACGTGCTGATCCCAGGACCAGGTGTCAGGCTCGCTCTTGATCAGCCAGTACGCCATCAGTTCGCCGCTCGCACAGCCAGGGCTTCGATCTGAATGGCGACGAGATTGCCGATCATGTTCGGCGCCTGCGCCGTCGTCGAGCCCCAGTCGGAGCGCGAAAGCGAGCCCGACGCCGAGAAGCCGGCGAAGCGATCGTTCGGCCGGTTCGGCGTGCCGCCAATATTGTTGAGCGTGACGTTGAGCGTCACAGGATGCGTTTGGCCGAGCAAGGTAAGGTCGCCCGTCACTTCCGCGGTCCGTTCGCCGGTGAGCTGGACGGCAGTGGAGCGGAACTCGATCGTCGGGAATTGCGCGGCGTTCAGCCAGCGCTCGCCGCGGATGTGTTCGTCGCGCGTGTCATTGCTGGAATCGACGCTGGCGACTTGGATAGTGGCGGTCACCGAGGAGTTCGCCGGGTTTTCTTCGTCGATCACCATCGTGCCGGTGACATTCTCGAAACGGCCGAGAACGCGGTTGAAGCCGAAGCGATCGATCGAGAAGGCAACCTGCGTGTGGGCGGGGTCGAGGGTGTAGTTTACAGGCTCGGCATAGGCTGCGCCGCTGGCGGCCAGCACCGCGGCTATAATCAAAGCTCGCATTGAATGTCCTTCCACCCAGAATTCAGGCGCGCGCCTCGAACACCAGGTTGAAGGGGGTCTCGGCGGCTCGCCGGAATTTACTGAAGCCGGCGTCCTTGGCCACCTTTTTGAGCCGCGCCTCACCCGCTTGTGCGCCTAACCCCAGGCCAACCTCCTGGCTGAGCGAGGCGGGGGTGCAGATCATGGTGGAGGCCGAATAGAAGACGCGGCCCACGGGGTTCAAATTGTCGGCCAGATCGTCGTGCGCGAATGGTTCGACGATCATCCAGGCGCCGTCATCGGCCAGGGCCTTCTTCGCATGTTTGCCGGCGCCGACAGGATCGCCCATGTCGTGCAAGCAATCGAAGAATGCGATCATGTCGTAACCGAGCGCCGGATAGTCCTTGGCGCTGGCGCGCTCGAACTTCACGCGCTTCGAAACGCCCGCCTCCTTGGCAAGCTTCGTAGCCCGCTCGATCGATGGCTCGTGATAATCGTAGCCGTAGAATTTCGATTTGGGGTAGGCGAGCGCCATCAGGATCGTCGATGCGCCGTGGCCGCAGCCTACGTCGGCAACGCTCGCGCCTTTCTCCAGCTTTTCCTTCACGCCGCGCAGCGACGGAATCCACTCCGAGACGAGATGGCGATTGTAGCCGGGGCGGAAGAACCTTTCCGTGCCGTGGAAGAGGCAAGTCGAATGTTCGTGCCAGCCGACGCCTTTGCCGCTCTTGAACGCCGCCGCGACCTTCGGCTCATCGAGCCACATCGATTGCGCGACTTGGAATGCGCCCGCAAAAAAAGCTGGCCCGCCTTCGTCGGCGAAGGCGCACGCCTGCTCGGGATTGAGTTTGAACTTCTTACTCTTCGCATTGTAGTCGATGTAGCCGGCGGCGGCTTGGGCCGAGAGCCATTCGCGCAGATAGCGCGCATTGAGCTTGGTCTTCTCGGCCAGTTCTTCGGGCGTGACAGCCTTGCCGTCAGCCATGGCCTTATAGATGCCCAGCCGGTCTCCCAGCAGCACCAAGGACGCGCCGGCGGCGGCGCCGAGGTCTCCCACCAACTTTCCAAGCAGAGCGTTGAGCTTATCGGGATCGGGCGATTTCATACGCAGCCTCCCATGTTGAAGGCGGGAGCTAACGCCCAGATTTTTGCACTTTCAAGCCGTGTGCGGGCGAGTGTCGTAAACTTCACTACGTCGCCGCAGGGCGCGAGCCGCCACCCGGCATAGCTTTTGCTCGTTTTGGGCCGCGCGACAACGCGCGCTGGGGCGCGCGCTTGATCTCGCTTGTCCGCCCGTTAAACGTCAGGATGCATGAACGCAGCGCTTGAAGCAGAAGGCCTGGTCAAGCGCTACGGCGCCCGCACCGCGGTGCAAGACTTGAGCTTTAGCGTCCCGAAGGGATCGATCTACGGCGTGCTTGGGCCAAATGGCGCCGGCAAGTCGTCGACGCTACGCATGCTGGTTGGCGTATTGCGTCCCACCGCGGGTCGCATAACCGTTCTTGGCGGCGCCGCCGATCGCGAAACCATGAAGCGGGTTGGTTATCTGCCGGAGGAGCGGGGGCTGTATCGCGGCATGAGCGCGCGTTCGGCGATCGCTTATCTCGCGCGGTTGAAGGGCACGCCGGCCGGCAAAGCGTTCAAACGCGCCGACGCGCTTTTGACCGATCACGGCCTCGGCAAGGTTAAACGCAAGAAGATCAAGACGCTCTCGAAGGGGATGGCGCAAAAAGTTCAGGTGCTCGGCGCCATCGCGCATGAGCCAGATCTGATCATTTTCGACGAACCGTTTTCGGGCCTCGATCCGGTTAACCAGCGCGGCCTCGAAGAAACCATTCGCGCGCAGGCTGCCGCAGGGCGGACGGTGCTCTTCTCCACGCATGTGATGGAGCACGCCGAGCGGCTCTGCGATCGCATCCTCCTAATTGCGCAGGGCAAGGCCGCGTTCGAAGGCACTGTGCGCGAGGCGCTTGCGCTCGCGCCGAGCGTCGCGGTGATTGAGACCGATGGCGATTATGACATGGCGCCGGTTCTGGCGCCGCTCGGATTTCAGTGGACGGAAGAACTTGGCGAGCACGGCAACCGCCGCTGGCGGGTGCGGCTGGAGAACGGCCACGGCTCGCGGCAATTGCTGCAGGCGTGTGTCGAGGCGGGCGCGCCGCTCTCATTGTTTGAACCGGCGCGCGCGAGCCTGCACGAAGCCTTCGTGGCCTTGGTCGGCGACAAAGCCGCGATAACGGCGGCGGAGTAGGGCGATGTCTCCGGTTCTCCTCGTCGCCCGCCGTGACTACCTCGCCTACATAGGCGCCTGGGGTTTTTGGCTCTCGCTGCTGACGGCGCCGTTGATCATCGCCGTGCTGCTGTTTGGGCCGATCCTTTTGGCGCGCGCCGAGCCGCCGCGCGTAATCACCATTGTCGCCGAGCGTTCGACCGACGCGGACGCCGTGAAAGCCGCCTTCGCCGCCAGCGCTTTGCGCGACGCGCGCGGCGACATCCGCGCCTATCTCGCCGCCACCGCGCCGTCCGCTGAGGCGCCGGCCATCGCCGCGTTCGATGCAGCGCCGGATCGCCCTGCTGCTATCGCCGCCGCGCGCGCCGTGGTTGCTGAGCGCGCGCCCAATGCGCTTACCGCGTTCCCCACGCCATCCCCGCGTTATCACATCATCGATCCCCCGGCGGCGGATATCCAAGCGCTGCGCCCCTATCTCGATGGCACGCAATTGCTCACGGATGGGCGCGCGCTTTACGGCGCGCTTTATCTGCGCCGCGACGCGCAAGGCGCGCCGGTGATCGAATATTGGAGCACGGCGCTCAATCACGATGAGCCGACGAACCTTGCGCACCGGGCGATGCGTCTGGAAATGCAGCGCGAGGCGCTGACGTCGCAGGGTCTGGCGCCGACTGAAGCGGAGCGCCTGCAGAGCTTCGATCCCCAAATCGTTCAGTTCGACCCGCGTTCATCCGGCGCCGAGGGTGTCACGCTGCGCGAGCGCGCGCCGTTCTTTGCGGCTTTGGCGCTGGCGTTCGTGCTCTGGAGCATCGTGTTCTCGGTGGCGAACATGCTGCTGAACGGCGTCATCGAGGAAAAGTCGAACAAAATCCTCGATACGCTGCTGACCAGCGTCAGCCCGATGCAAATGCTGATGGGCAAACTCTTGGGCGTCGCGGCGGTCAGCGCCACGCTGTTTGTGTTCTGGGGCGCGCTGGGCGGGTCGTTGCTGACCGTCGCGGCCGAGCGCGCGAGCGACAACATTTTCGGCCAGATCGCCGAAGCATTTCTCGACCCGCGCCTTTTGGTGGCGTTTTTTATCGGCTTCATCGCCGGCTATTTGATGTACGGCGCAATCTTCCTGGCGCTGGGTTCGCTCTGCGAGTCGGTGCAGGAAGCGCAGACATTGCTCGGCCCGGTGGCGCTCGTGCTTGCCATGCCGATGATGCTGATTACGCCGGCGCTCGATAATCCCAACGCGCCGATCATTGAGATGGCGAGCTGGATACCGATCTTCACGCCATTCCTGCTGCTCATCCGTGCGCCGTCCGGGCTCGATTGGGTGGAGATCGCAGGCCAGGGCGGACTCATGGTCGTGACCGTCGTCGTGATCCTCTTCCTCGCCTCGCGCATTTTCAAAGCCGGTGTCGTCGATCAGGTCAGCCTCTCGAGCTGGCGTGGACGCAAGAGCGCGAAGGCTTAAGCCGCGCGCCAGCCCATCAGGGCGAGCGTGTGCCCCTCTGGGTCCTTGAACGCGCGCAGCATCAGTTCGCGGCCGGGCGCTTGCTGAAGCCTCTGCGCGGGATGCAGGAAGGCGATGCCTTTGGCCTCAAGCGCGCTTTCGGCGGCGCTCCAATCGCGCGGTTCGAAGTAAAGCACCGCATCGCCGCCGACTTGTTGGCCAGGGTGCGCCGCGCCGATCATCAACCGCGTGGCGCCTGACTGGAAGAACGTCATGCCGTTAGTTTCAAACAGCACCGGAAAGCCCAGCGTGTCGCGATAAAACGCGACCAGCGCACCCGGATCGGCGCTGGCGAGAGCGACCTGACAAATCCCCGTAAGCATCTGCGGCGCTGCATTCATGGCCTCAATCTCCCAATGTCAAAACAATTAGTTTGACTAACTAAGTAAGTCAAGCCAGATTCTGCGTCGCCATGGCCCGCACAGATTCACTTGAGGTCGCCAGCGCGCTCCACCGCGCCGCGATCCGCCTGCTCCGCACCGTGCGCACGGCGGACGACGAAACCCGCGTGTCCGCACCGAAGCTCTCGGCGCTTTCCGTGCTCGTGTTCGGCGGCGCGCAAAGCCTCAGCTCCTTGGCCCGCGCCGAGCAAGTCACCCCGGCCACGATGTCGAAGCTCGTGAGCGAGCTTGAGGCCCTGGGTCTCGTCGCCAAACGCGTCGATCGCGAAGACAAACGCGGCGTGCGGATCGAGGTCACCGCCAAGGGCCGCGCGCTGATGGAAGAGGGCCGCAAGCGGCGTCTGACCTTGCTCAACGCCCGCATCGCAAAGCTCACTCGCGAGGAGCGCGCGCTTCTCGCCGATGCTTCAGCGTTGATGATGCGTCTTGCGGACGGCCAATGACAAACGCCGCCCGGCGAGGGGCGGCGTTCTCAAATTCCAATCGCTTCAGTGTTTGGTTTTTACCGCGGCTTCGCCGGCGGGCGCGGAAGCAGACCTTCACGCTGCGCGCGCTTGCGGGCCAGCTTGCGGGCGCGGCGGACAGCTTCCGCACGTTCGCGCGCACGCTTTTCAGACGGCTTTTCGTAGTGATTGCGACGCTTCATTTCGCGGAAAGTGCCTTCCCGCTGCATCTTCTTTTTGAGCGCCTTCAACGCCTGATCGACGTTGTTATCGCGAACGAAAATCTGTACCAGGACCCGTCTCCCGTAACCCGAATGCCAAACACCCAACGGGCCGCGTGCGCTGGTTTGCGCCGCGGCTCCGTTCTGAAGCGAAGGCGGGCTGATAGCAAAAGGCCGCGGCGCTGTCCATTGCTGGAAAGCCCCGGCAGGCTTAGCTTTTCCTCATGCCAGACACCCCCTCTGATCGCTTCCGGACCCGGATTTTGGAGGTTTTCCCGGCCCACGCCGCCCGTGAGGGCTGGACGGAGGCTGCATTCAAGGCGGCGGTAGCCGAAGCAGGCTTGAGCGAGGGTGAGGCTGCGCTGGCTTGTCCTAAGGGTGCTTTCGACCTGTTTGACGCCTTCGCCGCCCGGGCCGACGCCGCAATGCTGGCGCGGCTGGAGGACCTCGATCTGGGGGCCATGAAGGTCCGCCAACGGGTGCGTGCGGCGGTTCAGGTCCGCCTCGAAGCGCAGCAGCCTTACAAGGAAGCCGCGCGCGCCATGACGAGGGCGCTCGCCCCCCCGCTCCGTGCGCCGGAAGCGGCCCGGCTTCTCTGGCGCACCGCCGATCACATCTGGCGCGCGCTCGGCGATACTTCGACCGACGGGAACTTCTACTCCAAGCGCGCCATTCTCTCCGGCGTGCTCGCCAGCACTTACGCGCGCTGGTTCAGCGACGACAGCGAAGACAACGAAGCGACCTGGGCCTTCCTTGATGCGCGCATTGAGAATGTCATGCAGTTCGAAAAGCTGAAAGCGCGGTTGAAGCCGATAGCCGACGGCGTGGAAGGCGCCGTCGGCGTCGCCGCGCGGTTTCGCTACGGCGGAAATTAATTCGGCTTATCGCTGTTGGAGGCCGACAATGTCGACTGTTTCGCCGGGAAGGACGGCATATGTCCAACGTTCGCCGAGATGGCCAGTCAAAGTGCGCGAACCGCGAGAGTTTGTAACGACGTATTGGAATTGATATCTGCGACCATCCCGGTGGCATTCATTCTCGATCACGTGCGTGTAGCGAAATGCGGAGTTGGGAGGGTCGTCATGAAACTCACGCAGGCAATCGTCGAGCCAGCGGCCCGATTGCGCCTCCGCTGGTGGGGTTGACGCCATCATCGCCACCCCGACGAACATCGCCATTCCGGAAATCCATTTCATACCTGCTTCTCCTCTGTCCCTCGCTAGGCGAACGGCGCGTTGCGCCGTATCTCATCCGGTCTCAGCCCGTCCCGGCCCCCGGAACTTGACTTCATGCTTGCGTTGCGCGGCCGGTCGCGCATCATCCAAATGCATGATGACAGGCGGGGACGGGACGTGAGCGGTTGGATGGACTCGCAATGAGGCTAGGTGCGGAAGCACGCGTCGATCACGCCCGCCAATTGTTGCTCGAAGCGATGTTCGATGTGGGCCGCTGGGACGCCGCGCTCGACGCCGTCGCTGATGCGTGCGGCGCGCGCACGGGACAATTGATAGCGTTGAATGGCGACAACGACGTCGTAGGCCATGTCGTCACCCGCGTGCCCGACGGCTTTTCGCAAATGCTGGAAGATTGGGGTTTTGCGAACCCTGTTGCGAATCCGCGTTTTCGGGCGGGACTGTCAGCGCCTCTCCTGGCCCCAGTCGCGGATCAGGATTATGTGGGGGAAGAGGAGCGCAAGCGCAGTCCGAGCTACGCCGAGATCTACGAGCCGTACGACTTGCCGTTCAACTGCCAAGTCGTGCTGATGCGCGATGAAGACGCATTCGTGCGCGCGTCGGTGACGCGTTCGCGCAGTCAGGGTCCGCTCGACGAAGAGGCGTTCCGCGCGTTCCACGCGCTGATGCCTCACATGCTGGCCGCGATGCGCGTTCAGCTCACGCTTTCCGCTGAGCGCTGTACGACAACGCTGCGAACAGTCGATGCGATCGATGCGGCGGCGTTTCTGCTTTCAGAAAACGGCCGCGTCATCGGCGCCTCGCGCGCTGCTGAGGCGCTGGCGTTGAGCGGCGAGGCGCTTCAGGTCGTGGGAGGGCGGCTGCGTTTGCGAGGGCGCTCGGATCAAAGCGCTCTCGACGCGGCCTTATCACTGGTGTTGCACGCGGCGCGGGATGGCCGCTGCGTCGCCCCCGCGCCGATCACTTTGTCTACCAATGCTCGCGTGCTCGATGTCCAGCCTCTGCCGCGTGAGCGCGTTTGCTTCGGCGGCTCGCCCGCTGCGCTTGTTGTGGTAAGGGCGGCGAAGTTGGCGGAGTGCGCAGGTGCGCTACGGCGCGCTCATGGGCTAACGCGCGCTGAAGCGGATGTGGCGCTCGCCCTGGCGGATGGGCAGGGGCTCGACGCCATTGCTGCGCATCGCGGTGTAGCGATCGCGACAGTGCGTTCGCAGGTTCAGACCGTGTACGCGAAGATGGGCGTGCACCGCCAAGCCGAGCTCGCCGCCGCGGTGCGGCGCCTCAGCGGGCGCTGAAATTTCCTTCATTGTGCTGACATCACGGCTTCGTGAGCGCATAGTCTTGCGCAACACGAACCTGTGTGGAGGCGCTTCATGGCTGCAGCTCCGGTACGGTTCATAAACGCCGCGGCTTGGCCGCTGACGATCTGGACCTCTTTGACTCATTTGGACGACCATCCCGCTGACGATTACGTCGAGCGCACCAGCCCCATTGTCGCAACGGCGATCGCATTCTGGATTTGCTTCATCGCGTTGCTCGTACTGGCCAATCCGGCTGTCACCGCGATCGGCGGGTTGATCGATGACGGCGAGGAGATCGTGACCTTCGTCCGCCGCACGCCGGGCGCGATCGTTGACGTGTTGTGGCTGGTGACGCCGCTGCTCTATGTGATCGGCTTCTGGATGTTCACCGCGCGCGACGAGGCGTTCCCGCGCAGCTAGCTCGATTTGAGCTTAGTGACGTGCCCCATCTTGCGGCCGGCGCGAGTGTCGCGTTTGCCGTATAGGTGAAGCCGCGCGGTAGGATCGGCGGCCAGTTGCGGCCAGGCGTCCGCGTCTTCGCCGATGAGGTTCAGCATTTCGATTCCGGCGATGCGTGTCGTTGGCCCGAGCGGCCAACCGGCTACGGCGCGAATGTGTTGCTCGAATTGCGACGTCAGCGCGCCCTCAATCGTCCAGTGCCCCGAATTGTGGACGCGCGGCGCCATTTCGTTGGCGATGAGCGAGCCATCGGGCATCACGAAAAACTCGATCGTCAGCACGCCGACATAGTCGAACGCTTCGAGCACTTTCTGCGCGGCGCTCTGCGCTTCGATGATTGTCGCTTCGCTGACATTCGCCGGCAGCGTCGTGCGCGAAAGAATGCCGCTGGCGTGCTCGTTTTCGTTGAGATCGTAGAAGGCGACGGCGCCATCAACGGCGCGGGCGGCGATGATTGAGACTTCGCGGTCGAAGGCGCAGAAACCTTCCAGAATGCTCGGCGCGCCAAGCTTTTCGTAGGCGCCTTCAGCGTCGGCGCTTGACTTGATGCGGATTTGGCCGCGGCCATCATAGCCGAGGCGACGTGTTTTCAGGATTGCCGGCGCGCCGATTTCGGCGATGGCCGCGTCCAAGTCTTCTTGCGAGCCGATGGCTCTGAACGGCGGCGTGGCGATGCCGGCGCTGAGGAAGTAGCTCTTCTCATCGAAGCGATCCTGCGCGATGGCGAGCGCGGATGGCGCCGGCGCGACGCGCGCGCCGGCGGCGATCAGAGCTTCCGCCGTTTCAGCGGGGACGTTTTCGAACTCGGTCGTCACCACTTGAACGCGGCGCGCGAAATCCGCGAGCGCGGCGTGATCGAGATAATTGCCGACAATCGTTTTGGCCGAAACGCGCGAAGCAGGGCTGTCGGGTTCGTCGGTGAAAACGCAGACATCGAAGCCAAGCTGCGCGGCGGCTTGGCTCAACATGCGGCCGAGTTGACCGCCGCCGAGAATGCCAATCGTGCTGCCTGGCGGGAGCGGGTTCATAGCGGGCTTTCGGACACCGCTTCTGTTTGCGCGGCGCGGAACGCATCGACGCGCGCGGCGAGCGTGGCGTCGCCAAGCGCCAGAATTTGCGCGGCCATAATGCCGGCGTTGGCTGCGCCCGCCTCACCGATGGCGAGCGTGCCGACCGGCACGCCCTTCGGCATCTGCACGATGGAGAGCAGGCTATCGAGGCCCTTCAGGTCTTTGCTCTTTACCGGCACGCCGAGCACCGGCAGCGGCGTCATCGAGGCGGCCATGCCGGGCAGGTGGGCTGCGCCGCCGGCGCCGGCGATGATGATTTTCAGCCCGCGCGCCTTGGCGCTGGTGGCGTAATCATAGAGGCGCTTCGGGGTGCGGTGGGCGGAAACGACCTTGGCCTCGTACGCGACACCGAGCGCATCAAGCACTTCGGCGGCGGCCTTCATCGTGTCCCAGTCCGATTTCGAGCCCATAATGAGCCCGACTTGTGGGGTAGCCATGTTTCGGCTGCTCCTAAAAAACGGCCCAGTAAATGAAGCCGGGCGCGCCGTCCAGTCCGGTCCCGCAAGCAGTTAATCCGGCCTTTACCCAGAGGGCGCATCCCTGTGGGTAAAGATGCTGTTCAAACGCTCGAAACTCGCAAGCGAAACGAGCCAGCTCCTGCAAGGGCTGGGGCTCGGGGCGCGCGATGTTTCCGAGAGCGGAATCGCGGTGCTGGAGCGACTCACCGCCGAGCTGGCCGAGCTTAAAGCCAAACTCGAAGCGGCTGAAGCGCTGGCCGATCGCGATACGCTGGCGCCCGTGTTCAACCGCCGCGCGTTCCTGCGGGAACTTCACCGGACGATGTCCGAGGTCGAGCGCTATAAGACGCCGGCGGCCGTGATTTACATCGACCTCGACGGCTTCAAGGCCGTCAACGATGAGTACGGGCATTCGGCGGGCGACGCCGTGCTGCGCCATGTCGGCTTGCTGCTGACCGACAGCGTGCGCGAGAGCGATGTTGTTGGCCGTCTGGGCGGCGATGAGTTCGGCATCATCCTCAACCGCGCCACGGCGGATGAGGCGTCGGTGAAGGCCGCCTCGCTGAGCGACAAGATCAATTCCAGCGCCATTCTCTATGCTGGCGTGCCGCATCGCATTCGCGCCTCTGTTGGCGTCCACGCCATCGCGACAGTGGAAGATCCGGAAACCGCGATCGCGCGGGCGGATGAAGCTATGTACGCCGAGAAGCACGCGCGCCGCGTACAGACGCAGGCGTTCGCGGGATTCTAGCCCGCAGATCCGTCATTCATCGCAAATTGCCTTGAACGATCGCTCAAGTGGCGCTTGCGTGCCTGTATGCGAACGCTTCTGTTGACCTTCGCGCTCTTCATCGCGTCCTGCGCTTCGCCCGCGGTCGCACAGCAGCAACCTGCGCACACGATGCCGGATTGGTGGGTGGCGCATGTTGATTTCATGAGCCGTGGCGGTGGGACATGGGTGGCGCCCAATCCAGGCAACGCCGCCGACCCAGCGCAGCCCGATGCCTTTGGCATGGAATGGCGCGCCGCGAACAATGGCCACGTTCTAATTGGACGCCTCTACGGCATTGAGGCGGGCGAGGAGACCAGCGAGTTCTGGTCGTTCCGCGAGTTCTGGCATCCCGGCGAACAGCGCGCGGTGCTCGAACAATGGGGCGGTCCTGGCCTCTATGGCGTCGGCACGACGACGATGGAAGGCAATCGCGGCACGGTCGAGCAAATCTTCTGGCTACCTGATGGCCGTGATTGGAAAGAGGGCCATCGCACCGTCGAGGATGGCGACACTTACATCACCGATCAGTTCGATATCGACGCCAATGGCGTGTGGACGCCAAATGGCAGCTACACCTGGCGGCGGATTATGCAGGCGCAGTAGGAGCGAAGCTATAGCCTTACGCTGATCGCTAGCGCGCCGAAATCCTGGCGGCCGCCTTGGGTTTCGAACTCCTCCGTACGCCACACGTACGTGTAGGCGAGCCGCCACGAGCCGGAGCTGATAGCGAACCCGGTTTGGAAATCGCCGACATACGGATTGCGCTCGACTGAGGCGCTGTCCTCGAACGTGTTGCCATCGAGGAAGAGATTGTGGGCGACGGCGCGTCCTTGGACTCCGGCGAAGATTTGCCACGAGAGCGGCCCGCCGGAGAAATGCTCGATGCCGGCAAGTGACGGGCGCACGCGGGGCGGGCCGTAATCGTTGTCCAAGCGCCAGCCGATGCGGGCGGCGACGCCGACGCGCGCTTCCGTGCGTAGTGTGCCGAGCGTGACGCCGGCGTTTGGCGTCAGATCGAATTCGAGGCCGCCGATGTCAGTGGAGAGCTGCGCCCACGGCGGACGCCAGCGGCGATCGAATGAGACCGCAAACGCGACTTCATCGTTGAGCTGGCTGTCCCAGCCCTGCGGATCGGGCGCGCCGAGCCATTCGTGAATGCCGCGCTGCGCTTCTTCGCCCATGGCGGATGGGCCAGTGATGCCCAGTTCGAGTTCGTAAGTGTCGAGATAGCGTGGCTCGAGATTGCCGGGACGATCTTCTTCGGCGCCGACCATCACCTGCATGTAAAGCCAGCCGGCGTAGGGGTGCTGATCGGGCGGCGCTGGGTTGGCGCTGATATCTTCGGGCGTGAAGATCGAATGGCCGAAGGCGATGCCCCAAAAATCCGGATCGCTGCCGGAGAAGGTGCGGGTCAGGCCGCGCGTGGGCGACAGGAAGCCCGGCAGCTCGTCGACTTGGCTTACATAGGCGAGCTTGATGCCCGAGGTGTAGTTGCGGTCGGCGCCGGAGGAGAGGCTGTCGTTCTCGACGACGATGGAGAAGACGCCGCTATTGCCGGCTTCCGCGTCCTGGGCGAGTGCGGCGCCCGGCGATATCGCGGCAAGCAAAGCCGCGCCGCCCAGCCAGTGCTTCAAGCGATGATGTCCGGCGTCAGCCGATCCTCGATCCATTTGATCTGATCCCTCAAGACAAGTTTGCGCTTTTTCAGCCGGGCAAGCTGAAGCGCATCCCCACCGCTCTGTTCTTGAAGGGCAAAAATGGCGGAGTCGAGGGCGCGGTGCTCCTCGCGGTATTCCATGAGGCGCGCCTTGAGCGCGCGCCGTTCCGGCGTGTCGTTAATGTCGAAGCCGGTTCCGTCTTCGGAATCCATGAGCTCTCGCGTCCGCGGTTCCACACGCAGCCCCGTGTGCGCGCGGAAGGAGAGCTAAGACACGCCAATGGGGCGCTGTAAAGCCGCCTTCACCGGCGAAATTTTCGGCCAGAATCAGGCAGCAGCAAGAAAGTTTATTTTTGTTGATGATGTAAGGAGACAACACCGAAAAAGGGGAGCAAGCTCGGACTCGCCAAAGCTAAAGGAGGCGCCTTCGATGGCTATCGAGCAGCGGCTGCGCGAATTAGACGCGCGCCATCGTGATCTCGACATTATCATCAAAAGTGAGGCCCAGCATCCCTCTGTAGATGCGACGCGGCTCTCGGCGATGAAACGCCAAAAGCTCAAATTAAAAGAAGAAATCGAACAGCTCCGACAAAGCTCGGAGCATCATTAGCCGCGAAGTATCGCGACGACATCTAGCGGGCGGCGCTCAATTCAGAATGAGAAATTGAGCGCGCGCCCGTGTTGCGTTTTGAATGGGCCGGCGGGAAGCCGGCTTTTTTATTGCGCGCTACTGCGCGTTGGCTGCGTCAACCAGCGGGAGATACCGCCCGTATCCCTGCGCCTCCATCTCAGCGCGCGGGATGAAACGGATGGCGCAGCTATTGATGCAAAAGCGCTGACCGCCGGAGCCGCGCGGGCCGTCGTCGAAGACGTGGCCCAAATGGTGGTTGCCCTGGCGCGAGCGGATTTCGATGCGGCGCATGCCCATCGTGTAATCCTCGTGCATGGTGATGGCGTTGGGATCGACCGGGCGGGTGAAGCTCGGCCATCCCGAGCCGCTGTCGTACTTATCCGTGGAAACGAACAGCGCTTCGCCGGTGCGGGCTTCGACATAGAGGCCGGGCTCGTGGTGGTCCCAATACTCATTATCGAACGCGCGTTCGGTGCCGCCGCGCTCCATCACCCAGCTGCGCAAGCGCTCCAGCGCGCCGGGGGAGCGTTCAGTCTGTTGCGGCTGCGCTCGCGTCTGCGCGTAAGCGTAGTATCCCGCGCCGCTGACGGCGAGCAGGGCAATGGCGGCAAAGGCTGCAATGCGCATGGAAGCTCCTGTCGGTGCTCTATACGGTTGAGCGGCTATGCCGGTTTCACGTCTGGACCGCCGGCGCCGCGCCGGAAATCCAGACTTGATGCAACCGTTCGCGCGCGTTCGGCGTATAAGCCAGCATGATCCGCCGCGCCCTTATCGCAAGCTTGTTGTTCGCGGCCGCCGCATGTTCGCCCGCGCCGTCATCCGCGCAGCAGCCGCCGCAGGAGCCATTGCCGGCCGGGCAGCAGGAGGCCGTGTTCGCGGGCGGCTGCTTCTGGTGCATGGAGCACGACATGGGCGCGATCCCCGGCGTGCTTTCGGTGATGAGCGGCTACACCGGCGGCCGCAATGCGAACCCGACCTACGAAAACCATCCGGGGCATTACGAAGCCGTGCGTGTGCGCTTCGATCCCAGCGTGATCAGCTATCGCCAATTGGTGGATCGCTATTGGCGGTTCACCGACCCAACCGACAACGGCGGCCAGTTCTGCGACCGCGGCTCAAGCTATCGCCCGGCGATCTTCGTGACGCCCGAACAGCGCGCCGATGCAGAAGCGAGCAAGGCCGCCGTCATCGAAAGCGGCGCCGTGAACGGCCAGGTGATCACCCCGATCTTGCCGCTTGGTCCATTCACCGAGGCGGAAGAGTACCACCGCGACTACGCGCGCCGAAATCCCGAGCGCTACGCCATGTATCGCGCCGGCTGCGGCCGCGACCGCATCCTGCGGCAGGTTTGGCGGCGATAAGGTGCGATGAGAGGACTGAGCTTGTCGAAGGCCGGCGTCAGTGCGCCGCTCCGCCCTTCGACACGCTCAGGGCTCGTGGTTGTTTAGCTTAAGCGTCTTCGCTGGGGGCGACGTTCTCGTACGTCTCGGCCGGCACTGTCTCTTGCGCGGCCTTCAGCGTCTTGGCCTCGGCTTTCGCCGCGCGTTTATCGGCGCGGGCTTTGGCGGCGGCTGCGTCGGCGACCACGGCGTCGAGCTCGATCTGGCTGCAGAGGCCGATCGTGACCGGATCGACCGGCTTGATCTGCGAGCTATTCCAGTGCGTGCGGTTGCGCACTTGTTCGATCGTCGCCTTCGTCGTGCCGATCAGTTTCACAACCTTTGAGTCCGGCACTTCCGGGTGGTTCTTCAGAAACCAGGCGATGGCGTCCGGGCGATCCTGACGGCGCGCGATCGGGGTGTAACGCGCACCTTTCTTCTTCACTTGCGGAAGATCGACGCGCTTTTGCTCCAGCGGCTTCAGCACATACGTCTCGTCGGCTTCGCCCTTGGCGATCTCTTCGCGCGAGAGGAAGCCGCCGGCGATCGGATCGACGCCGCGAATACCCTTGGCGACATCTTCATTGGCGATGCCTTGGACTTCGAGCGGATGCAGGCCGGTGAATTCGGCGATCTGCTTGAAGGCAAGCGAGGTGTTTTCGATCAGCCAGACGGCGGTGGCCTTCGGCATCAGCACGTTCGAGGTCATGGGGAGGCTCCAGATACGCAAAAGCGCCCGGCGTCGTCGCCAGGCGCTAGCCATCTGGTGCAACGGGCTGACGCATCCGGGCGCGGACGAGGTCAGTTGCGGCGGGATATAGCGCCGGGGGTGGCGGAAGGGAAGGGGTTGAATTGTTTAGTGTAGGCAGGATGAGGTAGGTTAGAGCCGCCAAGGTGGAGGTTAGCTTGCGGATATTTGTCGCTTACAAGAGCGACGATCGTCGCACGGTCGGCGATGTCGTCAATGTACTGGAAGCGCTTGGTCACGAAGTTTTCTGGGATCAGCAAATTCCGGGCTCCGATCTTTGGCGCACGACAATTCATCGAGAGATTCTGGCCTCCGATGTCGTTGTGCTTTGTTGGTCACGAAATACCGAAGACGCGAGCGCCGCGAACTGGCTACTGGATGAAGCCGACGAGGCGAGACGTCTTGGCAAGCGTCTCGTCCCTGTCCGCCTGAACCCTTGTCAGGTTCCTCTTGGCTTTAGGCAACTACAGACCGTCGATATCGAATTGTCGGCTGGAGATCGCTTTGCCAGCCGAATGCAGCAAGCACTCGCTGGAGAGCTGTCATCAGCGCCGGGAGGGTCGCGATCTCAATTGCCGGCCTCAATCGCCAAGAAGCTCTTCGATTACTGGGCGGAGGGTGGGCGGAGCATTGCAGAAGCGAAGTCTGTCGCAGTCTCTGCAGAGCGGGCTGCAGAGCGCGCGGAAGTCACCGCCGATCGCGCTGGACCAGACGGAAAGAGAGAGCGCCAAATCGAGTGGGATGAGAGAGCTTATGCGGGCGAAGTGAGCGGAGGGTGGGCTTCGGGCTGGAAGCCCCACGGTTACGGCGTCATGGTCATTGCAGAATCATTTTTCAACGGTGCTCCCGATGAGTACGGCGATTGGCATGTGGCGGGACTATTTGAGAATGGTTCGCCCAAACTCGCGCGAACGATTATGCAGCACGAGAACGTCCGACGCATTATGTTTTCGGAACACGATGAATCCGGTCAGCCTGAGGGGCCCGTCGTTTGGGAGATCACAGTCATCACCGGTGAGGGGCAGTCGGAGAAAATTCTGTATTTCGGCGAGTCCACCAATAGCAAACCATTCGGTCATGGTGCGTTGGTCATGCCGGGCATTGATTTGCAGCTGGTGGGTTTCTTCAACTTCGAACTCAACGAGTGGCCGCCCACACTAGATGGGTGGTACATTCGCTGTGATGCCGATGGAAATTATCAGGATGTCGTCAAGTACGATGAGGATGAGATCGTTCAAAATGTTTCGGTCTCACTCGAGGAGCTAAGAAGCTTGGCTGCATCCGCCCTTTAGCAGGGATCGCGCTCTGACGACCGCGGGCGCGGTAAGTCAGTTGCGACGGGATATAGCGCCAGACTTGGGAAGGCGGGATCGCGCCTTTTGGCGGCGATCCCACGTCCCGTCAGTCGTGATCCTTACCGGCGGTTTTGTCCCCTCTGGCGAGTTTGAAGACGACACCGGACAGAAGCAGCAGCGCCAGCAGGTTGGGCAGCGCCATGGCGGCGTTGGCGATGTCGCCGAAGCGCCAGACGAAGTCCAAATCCTGGAACGAGCCGACGAAGATCATCACCACCCAGAGCAGGCGGAACGGCAGGATCATGCGGTCGCCAAACAGGTGCGTGACCGAGCGTTCGCCGTAATAGGACCAAGTGATCAGCGTCGTGAACACGAACAAGATGAGCGCCAGCGAGGCGATCAACTGTCCGATCGGAAAGCCCAGCACCGGCATTGGGAACGCTGCCGCGTAGGCCGCTTGCGTCATGTCGAAGCCGCGCAAATCGGACGTCCATACATGCTCTTGCACGCCCGCCGCCGCCGGGAAGGCGCCTTGTACGGTGAGGATGACAAGCCCGGTGCAGGTGCAAACGACGATGGTGTCGATGAAGGTGCCCATCATGGCAAAACGGCCCTGACGGGCGGGATCGCTGGTTTGGGCGACGGCGTGCGCCATTGGCGTCGAGCCCTGGCCGGCCTCGTTGGAGAAGAGGCCGCGCGCGACGCCGAAGCGGATCGCCATGATCATGCCGGCCCCGAGGAAACCGCCGGTGGCGGCGTGGCCGTTGAAGGCGCTGTCCAAGATGAGCGCAAACGAAGCCGGGATGTCGGACGCGTTCAGCGCCAGCGCCCAGAGCGCCATGACGATGTAGGTCAGCGCCATAATCGGCACCACCGCTTCCGCCACCGCGCCGATCGACTTGATGCCGCCGACGATAACGATGAACACCAATGTCGCCACGATCAGGCCCGCGGCCCAATCGGGGATGACGGGAAAGAGTCCGGTGATGGAATCGGCAATGGAATTGGCCTGGATGACGTTGCCGGTGGCGATCGACGAGACAAACGCACCGACCGCGAAGAAGGCCGCAAGCCAAGCCCACTTCTTGCCTAAGCCTTTGCGGATGTAGGTCATCGGGCCGCCGCGATAATGGCCCTCAGGCGTCTTGTCGCGAAAGCGCACCGCCAGTGAGCCTTCGGCGAACGCCAGCGCCATGCCGAACAGCGCCGTGATCCACATCCAGAAGAGCGCGCCTGGCCCGCCAAGCGTGATCGCGGTTGCGACGCCGGCCAGATTGCCTGTGCCGATCTGTCCAGAGAGCGCGGTCGAGAGCGCCGCGAATGGCGATATCTCACCCGCGTCCTTTTCTCCGCTGCGTTTGAACAGTCCGGCAAACGCCGCCGGCAGGTGCGTAATCGGATAGAAGCGCAGACCGATCATGAACCAGAGGCCGGCGCCGAGCAGCACCATCACCATCGGTGGGAAGGCCAGCACTTGCTCGCCATTCCAAGTGCCGCCCCAGATGAAATCCGAGACGTTGGACACGTTGGCGTAAAACTGCTGCGCCGGCGATGCTGGAGTCGTCATGCTGATTGTTCCCCTCACGCGCCGCGCGACGCGTCCCTGAGGCCTAAGCTAGACGCAGCATGTGACGCCGCGCCAGCATTTTGGTGGTCACAGAGGCGTTTCTGAGCATGTTTGCGGCCGGGCCCGCGGAACTCGCGCGCGCACGTTGCCGTTCTCCTGGTGAAGGAGACGTCCGATGACGCAAATGCGCCAGCCCGACCATGAGAAGAACGCGAAATCCGGTGTGAAGCCGGGCGAAACACCGAACACGGTTGAGCCGAAAGGCGGCAAGCGCCGCGTTGAGGAGGAAGACGTGTTCGGCGGAGCTGAACGCGCACAAAAAGGCGAGCCGGTGAGTTCGCCGAACGCTAAGCCTTAAATGTGTCAGGGGAACGTCAGGGCAAAGAAAACATCAGCGGCCGGATCTGCGACATGGCGCGCAGCAGCGAGCGGTTTGGCAGCACGGATCTATCGTAGGTGTTGTCGCCGTCTCGATACGACTTTGTTCGTAGTTGTTTAGGCGATCGCGTAGTTCATCGTTGTCAGCGTCAAGCTTTGTAGTCGTTGTGACAAAGTAGGTAAGCGCGCATCCAATCACAAAACCCGTGAAAGCCGCTAGCGACAGCATCGAATAAAGATTGCGCCAGTGTGCGCCCATGCCTTCTGACGGCGGATCATCAGCGATCTTGTTTGGTGTCTTTTCCGCCGGAGGGGTGCTGGCCGACTGTGCGATCTGGTTTTCTCGCTTCGCTTCATCCGAGCTTTGCGCTGGTACCCGTCGGAGTGACAAGGGCAAACCGTGGCGCCCGAAGCCTTGTTCAATCTCGACGTTTACTCGGACGCTCTTTCCAACTTCGTTGTGCCACTCACGTTCAACCCAGGCCTTCATGGACCCGGGCAGCTGGTGAAAGCGATAAATCCAACGCTCCCAGTCTTCGTATCTTGAATACGACAGGTCGACTATTTGGCCAATGTCCGCAGTGCCATGCTTGGCAAACAGCGTGGCAATTTGGACCGTTTCCGCTCCGGTCCCACGTCGCAAAGCCTCTGAAATGCGGCGTTCGAAGCGACGCGCAAGTGTTTCGACCTGTTCGTCGTTTCTCGGCTGAGATTCGCGTTCGGCGGCAGCGGTTAGGTACTCATCCCACTCAAGCGTCGAGCGAATGAAGATGCTGAAGCCATAGCGCTCGATCGCCATGGTAGAACCCTCCCCGCGGCTTCCGTAGTGCGGTATTTGGTGGTGTGCATTCTTCTTCGCCGATAAGGCGAATGGCCTTAAATCGTCAGCACGATCTTGCCGGCGTGGGCGCCGCCTTGGAGGCGGGCGTGGGCTTGTTCGGCTTCGGCGAGCGGGAAGGTGCTGTCGATCACTGGCTTGACGCGGCCCGCGGCGATCCACGGCCAGACCTGACGTTCAACCTCGCGCGCGATGCGCGCCTTTTCTTCGACGCTGCGAGAGCGGAGCGTCGAGCCCGTCAGTGTAAGGCGCTTCAGCATGAGGCGCATGAGATTCACTTGCGCGGTTGGCCCTTGCAGGAACGCGATCATGACCAAGCGGCCCTGATCCTTGAGAATGTCGAGGTTCTTCTGGACGTAGCTCCCGCCGACCATGTCGAGCACGACGTCGACGCCGCCGAGATCGCGAACGAGGCTCTCCCAATCCTCGGTGCGATAATTGATGCAGCGCTCAGCGCCGAGCTTCTCGCAGAGCTTGATTTTGGCGGCGTCGCCCGCCGTGGCGATCACGCGCGCGCCGTAGGCCTTGGCCATCTGGATCGCTGTAGTGCCGATGCCGGAAGCGCCGCCGTGGACAAGGAACGTATCGCTCTGTTTGAGGCCGCCGCCTTCGAAGACATTGGCCCAGACGGTGAATACGGTCTCCGGCAACGCCGCCGCTTCTACCATTGAGAGCCCGCCGGGGATCGGTAGCGCCGAGCCCTCATGCGCGGTGGCGTATTCGGCGTAGCCGCCGCCGGCCAGAAGCGCGCAGACCTTATCGCCGACATGCCAGCGGCTGACGCCATGGCCGACCTCCACCACCTCACCCGCCACTTCGAGGCCGAGGATCTGGGAGGCGCCCGGAGGCGGCGGATAAAGACCGGCGCGCTGGGTGAGGTCTGGCCGGTTTACCCCCGCCGCTTCGACGCGGATCAGCACTTCATGGTCGCCCAGCTTCGGCACATCATCGGTTACAAGGGAAAGCGGCTTGTCCGGCGCGTGAAGGACCCTGCGCATCGTTGACGGCTTGAGCAAAACGCGCCTCCTTAAACTGAGATCACTTCGCGCTTATACTCGACCCCAAGGAGATTGGCACATGGTCGACGACGATCCGTTTGCGCCGCCGGTGAAGAAGGCGGTCCCGCTGGAACAGCAGCTGGAGGTCGCCTCGATCGATGAGCTTGAGTTCCGTATTCAAAAGCTCCGGGCTGAGATCGCGCTTTGCGAAGAAGCGATCGTGAAGAAGCGCGCGCAACGAGAGGCCGCAGATTCTGTGTTCGGATCGCGCCCGTCTTAACCCATCGCGCGCGCTTTTGGTCTAAGGCGGCCCGCGCCTTGCGACCCTCAAAGGCTCATGACCGATACGAACCAAACTTCCCCTTTGAAGGCGCCTGCCGACGCTAAACGGGCCATTGATTTCGCCCGTTCGGAGCTTTTCGAGCGCACCTTCAAGGAAGGCATGGCGATGGTTGAGGAAACCGCCGCCTATCTCGATGGCCCGGGCCGGGCCGCCTCCAAGCGCCTCTCCCGCGCCGCCGCGCTCGCCTATGCGGGTGAAAGCATGCGCCTGACGACGCGGCTGATGCAGGTGGCCTCCTGGCTCCTGGTGCAGCGCGCCGTGCGCGACGGCGAGATCCAGTTGTCGGAGGCGTCGAGCGAGAAGTATCGGTTGATCTCGCGCGAGCCGCAGCCCAACGCCCAATTCGCCGGCAGCGACGAACTGCCAGAGGCGCTAAAGAGCCTCATCATCCGTGGCGGCGCCATTTACGAGCGGGTGCGGCGTCTGGACGAGACGATGTACGAAGGCGAGCCCGAGCCGGCAAATCCGGTGTCTGGTCATATGGCGCTGCTTAATGAGGCATTTGGGAGATAAGCTGCCTCAGCTGCGGATTGAGGAAGTCCTGTGCGAGCGCAAATCTCTGACCTCTGGCAACGGCTAAGCAACGGGCAACGCTTTGCGGCAGGCATAGCGGCTGGCGCGGCTTTGAGCGTGCTAAGCGCTTTGAGCGCCAGCACCCTCGAAGCATCGCTTGGCGTCCATGCGCCAAACATGGCGTTTCTCTGCAGCGTGATCTTCGCTGCGATCTGGTTCGGCCGCCGCGTGGCGCTGGTAACCGCGATCATCTCATTCTTTGTCTACAACTTCTACCTCGCGGAGCCGCGCTACACGCTCGGCTTTGCGGGACTGGAGGATTTTTTCACGCTGCTCGTGTTTGTCAGCGTCGCCCTGTTGATCGGCGAACTGACGGGCACTCTGCACAACGACCGCGAACGTGCGCGCGAACAGGTGCGTGTGCTCTCGCGGCTGTTTACGGAGAGCCAAGCAATGGCCGAGTGCACCACGCCGGATCAGGCCTTGCAAAGATTAGCTTCGGGAGCGCGCGAAGTTATCGCACCTGACGCCGTCGTCTGCGGCGAGGACGGCGCTCTGATCGGCGCGCCGGCAGGGGCAATCGCCCCCCCACCGGCGGCGTCTAGCGCCGCGTCGGATTCCTGGCGATTCGAGGAGGTGATTGCTGACGGAAAGCGTGTCGCCGTGCTGGCCTGGAAGCGATCAGAACGGCGCGCCGGCGCGGAGCAGGCGATTGCGGCGCGGCTGCTGGTAGAGCACACCCGCGCCGCCATCGAGCGCGCACGCATGCTCCAGCGCAAAGTTGAATTAGATACGATGGCTGCGACGGAGCGGCTGCGCACGGCGCTGCTATCCTCTATTTCGCACGACTTCCGGACGCCGATCTCCACCATCCTCACGTCGGCCTCAAGCCTGCGGGCTTTTGGCGATCAGTTCACGCTTACAACGTCCACTGACTTGCTGGTGACGATCGAAGAAGAAGCGGAACGTCTCAATCGCTTCGTGGGCAATGTCCTCGATATGACCCGTCTTGAGGCCAACGTCGTGACGCCCCGCGAGGAATGGATCGATCCGCTCGAGACGATCGAGGCCGTGCAGCACCGTCTGAGCAAGCGCGTGCCTGCCGGAAATCTCGTGATTTCGGCGCCGGCCGCCGTGCCTTCGATCTATGTAGACCCGCTCTTGCTTGAGCAGGCGCTGGTGAATGTCGTCGAAAACGCCATCGTTCACGCCTCGGACGGCGAGCTGCGCATTGGCGCCGACTATGGCGAACATGCCGTGCGCTTGTGGGTCGAAGACGAGGGGCCGGGCGTGCCAAGCTCCGATCTCGTGCGCATCTTCGATAAGTTTCATCGCTTGCAGGGCTCCACAAGCAATCAGGGCGTGGGCCTTGGCCTCGCGATTACCAAAGGCTTTGTCGAAGCAATGAAGGGCGAAGTCAGCGCCATCAGCCCTGTTAGGGAAGGGCGCGGTTTACGCGTCGAATTCACTTTCCCCCTGCAAACCACATTGGTGACAGCATGAGCGTAACCCGCCTCCTCGTTATCGACGACGAACCGCAGATCGTGCGGGCGCTGCGTCCAGGCTTGGCGGCGGCAGGCTACGATGTTGAATCTGTCGGGTCTGGCGCGGAGGCGTTGGCGGCCATCGCCGAGCGGGCCTTTGATGTGCTGATCGTCGATCTCGGCCTGCCCGACATGGATGGCAAGGAGGTCATCGCGCGCGTGCGCGAGTGGGGTGACACGCCGATGATCGTGTTATCGGCGCGGGATATGGAGGAGGAGAAGATCGCGGCACTCGATCTCGGCGCTAACGACTTCGTCAACAAGCCTGTCGGCATCGGCGAACTGATGGCGCGCCTCCGCGTCGTGACGCGCGCCCGCACCGGAGTGCAACCTCCGGCGGACGTCGCGCGCATCGGGCGGCTGGAAGTAGACTTCAACACCCGCCGCGTGTTGGTTGACGGAAAAAATGTGCGGCCGTCGCCGCGCGAAATGAAGTTGCTTCGCGCGTTCGTGCAACGTCCAGGCGTCGTGCTGACCCACAAGCAGATTGTAGCCGCCGTCTGGGGTGCGGATAGCGCCGTCGAGACCCAGTTCGTGCGTGTCCTCGTGGGCAACTTGCGTCAGAAGATCGAGAAGGACCCGACGCGGCCCTCCATGATCGTCACAGAGCCTGGCGTCGGTTATCGGCTAGCCGAGGTGTCAAGAATGGACGGCGAATAGGCCTCGAGATCTTCGCAAAACGAAAGGGCGCCGGAGTGATCCGGCGCCCTTAAGCTTGTCAGCGCGGTGGAAGGCTCAGCCTTCCTTCTTCTTCATGAAGCCGCCGAACTTGTCGTTGAAGCGCGAGACGCGGCCGCCGCGGTCGATCAGCGTCTGGTTGCCGCCGGTCCAGGCCGGGTGCGACTTCGGGTCGATGTCGAGCGCCAGAGTCGCGCCTTCCTCGCCGTAGGTCGAACGGGTCTTGAAGGTCGTGCCGTCGGTCATGGTGACCGTGATGAAGTGGTAGTCGGGATGGCCTTCGGCTTTCATGACCCAGAATCCTGCGCGCCCCCGAAAAGGGGGAGAAAATTGGAAGCGGGGCTGATAGCTGAAGGCGGCGGGGGAAGCAAGGGCGGACCATGATCTGGCTGTTCGTAGGCGTAATTGGCGGCTTGGCGGTGGTCGGCGTGGCCGCTTGGGCCAGGGGCGAGCGCAAGAAGGTCGAGGCCGAGGCGGCGGCCCGTAAGGAACGGGCGCGGCTGCAGGCCGAAGAAGCGCAGCTCCTGGCGCGGCTGAAGCAGGAGAAAGGCGAGGACTAATGGCCCAGGCCGGGTACTCGGGCACGCCGCTGGCCAAGAAGCTTGGGCTCAAGCCGGGCGAGCCTCTGTGGGCCTCGGGTATGCCGGCTTCGGTGAAGTCGGTGCTCGATAAGGAGGTTGGCCCTCGCTATTTGGCGCGGCCGACGAAAGCGCTGGCGGCGGCGCACATCTTTCATACGAGCGCCGCCAAGCTCGCGGTGGAGCTTAAGAGCTTGCGCGGCAAGCTCGCGCCGGACGGGATGATCTGGGTGTCGTGGCCGAAGAAGGCTGCGAAGGTCGAAACCGACATCACCGAAGATACGATCCGGAAACTCGCGCTGTCGATAGGCTTCGTCGATGTGAAAGTCTGCGCCGTGGATGAGACGTGGTCGGGCCTGAAGCTCGTGATCCGCAAGGCGCTACGCTAGCTACGAGTCTGGACCGCCGGCGCCTCGCCGGCATTTTAAACACGACGCACAGTGGTTATTTCCACCAATGCCGGCGAGGGTGCCGGCGGTCCAGACACTATGCCGCCACTTGCGGCTTTGCTTTGACTGGCGCCGAGTCCGGCACCACGCGCAGCAGGAACGGGTTGAGCGCGATCGAGATCAGCGCCGCCGCGAGGATCAGGTTGTAGGTTTCTCGCGACATGACTTCGAGCTGAAGCCCGAGGCCCGCCAGCACGAAGGAAAACTCGCCGATCTGCGCGAGACCGAGCGCCACGAGCGCGCTCGCTTGCGGCGGCTGCTTCATCGCGCGCATGAGCGCGTAGGCGAGCAGAGCTTTGCCCACTATGACCACGGCGACGATCGCAGCGACCGCGAGCGGCTGGCGAACGATCACGGACGGATCGAACAACATGCCGACGGCAACGAAAAACAGCACCGCGAACGTGTCGCGCAGCGGCAGCGAGTCTTCGGCCACTCTGTGAGAGAAGCGCGAACCGTTGAGGGCCAAGCCCCCGAGGAAAGCGCCAAGCGCAAAGCTGGCGTCGAACCAGAAATAGGCGGCCCAGGCGACGCCAAGCGCCAGCGAGAGCGTCCCGAGCGACAGCAGCTCGCGCGATTTGGCGTGCGCCACCTGAACGATGAGCCAGGGAAACAGGCGTCCGCCGACAACCAGCATCAGCGCCACAAAGCCGGCGATCTTCAGGAACGTGATCCCGAGCGCGCCGAGCAGCGGGACGATCGAGATATCGGCCTCCTCGGCCGCGATCACCGAGACGATCGCGGGAAGCACGACAATCGCCAGCACGATGAACACGTCTTCGATCAGCAGCCATGAAATGCCGATGCGGCCTTCTTCGGTCTTGATCGCGCGTTTGTCCTCCATCGCGCGCAGGAAGACGACGGTGCTGGCGATGGAGAGCGAAGCGCCGAGCACGAAACTCTCGACCGGCGCCATGCCGAGAAGCAGCCCGCTGATGTAGCCGACAGCGCCGGACGCCAGCGTGTGCATGACGGAACCCGGAACTGCGACCCAACGGACCGACCAAATGTCATCAATGGAAATTTTGAGGCCGACGCCGAACATCAGCAGGATGACGCCGATCTCTGAGAGCTGAAGCGCTAGTTCCGTGTTGGCGGTGAAGCCCGGCGTGTAGGGGCCAACGGCGAGCCCCGCGAGCAGGTAGCCGACAATCGGCGAGAGCCGCAGGCGTGAGGCGATGAAGCCAAAGACAAACGCCAGCACGATCGCGGCCACCAGGGTCGAGATCAGTGCGTACTTGTCTTCCATTCCGGCTCTGCTCCCTCCGTGTGACCCATAACGCACGCCGGCAAGGCCGCATGCAAGGCGCGCCATCGATTTTCTGTGCTGTCAGGAACTGACAGCGGCGCTCGGAGCTATAGCCCCACTGCAGCCGTTGCTTCCGCCTGACGCTTCGCCAGCGCCTCCGGCGAGAAACCCTCGACGCTTTCCGCAAACATCCGCCCGAAATTGAGTTCCGCGCGTAAATGCAGAAACGCGGCGCCGAGCCCAATGGCGGCGCGGTCCATGAACACGAACTCGCGCGGGATCAGCACCGGGCCCAGTGTCTTGAGGCGCTTGCGCACTTCGAACGCTTCGCGGCGGCCATACTCGGCGGGCGGCACATTGTCGGCAATCGTGCGCACGCGATCTTCGAGCAGCGGGCCGTAAATGAAGCGCGCCCACATGGTCAGCGCTTCGATCAGATCGGCGTTCAAATTCTTGAAGCCCCAGATCTCATAGGAATGCGCGACCTGGTCCATGTCCTCGGCCTTGAGGCCGCGCCAGAGGCCGACGACGCCTTCAAGGAAGCGCGCCGGGAAGATGCGGACGCAGCCGAAATCGAGAAGGTGCAGGCGCTCGGCATTATCGGTGAGCGCGTAATTGCCGAGATGCGGATCGCCGTGAATGACGCCGTAATGCGTCATCGGCCCCCACCAGGCCTTGAACAGCAGCTCCGCGATGCGGTTGCGGGTTTCTTGGGGCTCGTCGAGCCAGTGCATGAGGCCACGGCCTTCGAGCCAGGTCATGGTGAGCAAACGCTTGCTGGAAAGCTCATCCAGCGGCTCGGGCGTTCTGATGCGCGGCTCATCCGCCAGCATGCGCGCAAAGAGCCGCATGTGCTTGAGCTCGCGGCCGTAGTCGAGTTCTTCGCGCAGGCGCTCGCCGACTTCGAGAATGGCTTCAGAGGAATCGATCGAGCCGTCCATGCTCTTGAACAGGCCGAGCAGCGTTTTGAGTTGCCCAAGGTCGGCTTCGACGGCGCTGGCCATGTCTGGGTACTGCAGTTTGCAGGCAAGCGCGCGGCCATCGTGGGCGGTGGCGCGGTGAACTTGCCCGAGCGACGCAGCTGCCGCCGCTTCGCGCTCGAAGCTCGCAAACTTGGTTTCCCAATCTTCACCAAGTTCGGCGCGCATCCGCCGCTGCACGAATGGCCAGCCCATGGCGGGCGCGTGCGCCTGCAGTTTGCGGAATTCCTCTGCGTACGCTTGCGGCAGGAGATCAGGAATCGTGGAAAGCAGCTGCGCCACTTTCATCAGCGGCCCTTTGGAGCGGCCCAACGCCTGCCGCAGAGCCTTCGCCAACGCGACATTGTCTGCGCCCATCATCCGTGCGCCCACGGCGCCGGATAAATTCGCGCCAACACTCGCCACGCGTCCGATGCGCGCGGTGATGCGGTTGCGCTCTGGGTCGGGTTTGTCGTTCACATTGATACCGAAGTTTCAGATGCGCCCGCCAATACGGAGCGCGGGCGTCCTCGCCCGCATGCGTGCGATCGGACAGGCGCCAGCGCGTGTCGGTAGCGACGGCGTCGCGCGGGCGAGGACGCCCGCGCTCCATGGGGTCCGCGCTTCATGGTCATCGTGGTGAACACGGCGTTTATCTAATGCCTACGAGACATTACGGAAATCGCGTTTCGGTGTGCCATTTTAACGCGACTTGAACGTCTCATCCTTATGGTCGCCTCAACGATCAGCGTTTCCGTCAGAGAAGCGCGGCGAACTGGTTGGTGGTGAACATGGGTAAGACGATCCTCATCGTCGATGACGATCCGGCGCAGCGCCGTCTGTTGCAGGCGGCAGTCGAGCGCAATGGTTTCCTGACACGCGCGGCCGAGAACGGCTCACAAGCCGTCGAGGCTGTCGATAAGCACGCCGATATCGATATCGTGCTGCTCGATCTCGTCATGCCGGGCATGACGGGCCAAGAAGCGCTCAAGGAAATCCGTATGCGCCGCGGCGATCTGCCGTGCATCGTGCTGACCGCTTCCGGCGGCATCGATACGGTCGTCCAGGCCATGCAAGCGGGCGCGAGCGACTTCTTCGTGAAGCCGGCCTCGCCGGAGCGGATCATGGTGTCGATCCGCAATGCGCTCGAAATGTCGAATTTGAAGACCGAAGTCGTGCGCATGAAGAAGCGCGTCGCCGGTCAGATGTCGTTTGACGACATGGTCGCCAACGCGCCGGTGATGGCGCCGGTGGTCCGCATGGGCAAGCGCGCCGCGGCCTCCAACATTCCGGTGCTGATCACCGGCGAAAGCGGCGTTGGCAAGGAATTGCTGGCGCGCGC
The DNA here is from genome assembly GCA_050184605.1 of Hyphomonadaceae bacterium. GTDB lineage: Bacteria > Pseudomonadota > Alphaproteobacteria > Caulobacterales > Aquidulcibacteraceae > Vitreimonas. Next base: position 731,652 of record JBFXAE010000002.1, read on the forward strand.
GATCCAAGGCGCTTCCGAGCGCGCGGGCCGTCCGTTCGTCACCGTGAACTGCGGCGCGATCCCGGAAAACCTGGTTGAGAGCATTCTGTTCGGCCATGTGAAGGGCAGCTTCACTGGCGCAACCGACAATCACGCAGGCAAGTTCGTTGAAGCGCACGGCGGTACGCTGTTCCTCGACGAAGTCGGCGAACTGCCGCTCGACATGCAGGTGAAGCTGCTGCGCGTGCTGCAGGAAGGCGAAGTCGATCCCGTCGGCGGCAAGCGCCCGGTGAAGGTCGATGTCCGCATCATCAGCGCCACCAACAAGGATCTGGCGAAGCTCGTCGCCGACGGCGCCTTCCGCGAAGACCTCTACTATCGTCTGAACGTGTTTCCCATCGAAGCGCCGCCGCTGCGCGAGCGTAAGGAAGACCTGCCGGCGCTGGTGCAGCGCTTCATCGCCCGCTTCAACGCGGAAGAGGGCCGCAACGTCCGTGGCGCATCAGCCGCGACGATGCAGATGCTGATGGATTTCGATTGGCCCGGCAACGTCCGCCAACTCGAGAACTCGGTGTTCCGCGCCGTGATCCTCTGCGAAGGCGATCTCTTGCAGCCGGAAGACTTCCCGCAAATCTCCGGCCTGAAGCCGCTCGTCGCCGCAAACGACTCGCTGCCGCCGGAAGTCTCCGTCCCGGCGAACGATCATCATGTCACCGCCGCACACGTCGCGTTCACGGAAGTGGTGATGGCGGCCGGCGAAACGGCGCCGCAACCCGTCGCCGTGTTCGATGGCGAAGGCCATCTCCGCCAACTCGAACAGATCGAACGCGACCTGATCGAACTGGCGATTGACCACTATGCCGGCCACATGTCGGAAGTGGCGCGCCGCTTGGGTATCGGCCGCTCGACGCTCTACCGCAAACTCCGCGAATACGGCCTCGAGGAGAAGGCGGCGGCGGAGGGCTAAGGAAACGGTTGTGACCGGATGTGACTCGCCGTTCGAGCCACATCTGGACCGCCGGCGCCCTCGCCGGCACACTTCGTCGAATGCAACCCACCGGCTGGCGATCACGAGGCTATCTACCTCACTGCGACGAACGCAGTCTCGTCCAGCACATCGTCTTCGGCCTGTCCGACGCCATGCCAGCGGAAGCGCCGCCGAGCCTCACGCGCCCAGATATCCGCGCGGACTGGGCCGATGACCAGCTCGATCGAGGCATCGGTTGTAAGCTTCTTGCGAAACCGGCCAACGCTGAAATCGTCCAAGCATCTTTGCTCCACGACGATGGCGTGAAGTACGCACTCGCGGCGTGGTGCATCATGCCCACGCACGTTCACGTGCTGATCGAGTTGCGCTTCGACGCCACGCTGGCCGGCATAGTGCAAACATGGAAGTCCAGCACCGCGCACGCCATCAACAAAAGCGAAGATCGTAAAGGGCGGCTCTGGCGACGAGAATACTTCGATCGCTTCATGCGATCGGAGGATCAATTCTCAGACACCATCGCGTACATAGAAAACAATCCCGTGGCGGCTGGTCTTTGCGAACGTCCCGCGGATTGGGACTTCTCTTCAGCGCGCCTGCGCTAACCACAAGTCTGGACCGCCGGCGCCCTCGCCGTCATCCGGGGTTTCACACACTCAGGCTGGCAGCGATTTCAACCAAGCCGGCGGGGGCGCCGGCGGTCCAGATGTGGGGCCGCCATCGGCGCCTAATCCTCATCCCTAGCCCGAGGCGGCGGCCTATTCTTCCAGCCCAGCGGCTTCTTCGTCGTCAGGCCTTTGCGTTTCTTGCCGCGCGCTTTCGCGGCGATCTCCTTCAGCTTCACGGTTTGCAGCGTGGAGAGGGCGTCGTCCTTGCGGCCCTTGCTCAAATCGGCAAAGGCGCTGCCGTATTTTTCGAGGCGCTTATCGACCTCGCTCAAAAACTCATTTTCCCACTGCGAATATTCGACCGCGCCTTCGCCCGGTTTCACTTCGCCGGTCTCGGGATCGATCGTCTCCGGCGCGCTGCCTTTGGCGGCGAGCTTGCGGATGATCCGCTGCGCCTTGCGCGTCTGTTTGCGATCGATCTCGCGGGGCATGCTCGGGATTGGGGACTAGGGATTGGGGATTGGAGCCATTGGCGCCAACCTAATCCCTAATCCCCAAAACCCAATCCCCAATCAGATCTCGCCCAGCGCGTGCAGATAGAGCTCTTTGATCTGCTCTTGCTCTTCGCGCTCTTGGCGGTCCTGCTTGCGGAAGCGGATCACTTGCCGGAGCACCTTCGAGTCAAAGCCGGTCGCCTTGGCTTCGGCGTAGCTTTCCTTGATGTCGTCGCTGATCGACTTCTTCTCTTCTTCGAGACGCTCAATGCGCGCGACGAGCTGGCGCAATTTTTCCTGCGCGCTCTGCGTCAGCGATTGCGTCGCGACCACGTTGTCGGTTCCACCAAAGTCCGCCATCAGCCCACCTGTTCGTTTCGAGAATCGAATCGTTAAGCGAGGCTAGTCCCGCGCGGCGGCTGACGTCATCTCGTTGACACGCCGAATCGCGGCGATGACCAGATCTGTCCTCAGCCGATGCGGCATGTGCCCGGTGTCCGGCGCGATCACGAGTTCGGCTGCGGGCATATCCACAGCCAGTGCGCGGGCGTGGCGTTTGGGGGAGACAATTCTGTCCTTCTCCGCCGTGATGATGATCGTCGGTGTGAATAAATCGGCGTAGCGCGGTTGCTGCGCGCCGAACTCGATGTTCGAGGCGCAAACATCGAGTGCGCTGGCGCGGAACGCGCGCGGGCGGAAGATCAGCGGCACGCCGGCCGCTTCGAGATAATTCACCGGCGTCGGCGCCGGCCAGAAATTGTTGGCGACGCTCGAAGCGCTCATCGGCGGGCCGAGCCAGGGGATGATGAGCCCGCAAAAAACATCTCCGAGCAGCGGCGTCGCGGAGAGGCGCGCCCACCATGCCGGCTTGCCTGGATACGGATTGCACGCCGGCGCGATGAGCACGAGGCCGCTGACCAAGTGGGGATGATCCAGCGCCAGCCGCAGCGCGACCGCGGCGCCAAGTGAGTGCGCAACGACTATGGCCGGTCCGTCGCCGGTGTGCTCCAACACCCGCGCCGCCGCTTGCGCCTGGCTCTTCATCGTGTGCCCATCGCGCTTAGCGCGGGTTGAGTGGCCCATGCCCGGCCGATCGTATGCAATCACGCGATGGAGCGGCGAGAACGCGTCCGCGAGCGGACCCCAAAGTTCGAGCAAGTTCGAGCTGGCGCCGTGGATGAGCAAAATCCTCGGACTACTTGGACCGCCGGCGTCCCTGCCGGCGGTAGATGGTTCAGCTTCCGCACTTCTTGCCAACATTTCCGCCGGCGGGGACGGCGGCGGTCCAAGCGCTCCGGTGTCACGCACATGCAGCCGCACACCATCAGCTTCGATAAATCGCCCAGTCGGCGGAAAGCGCGCCTCGGTGCGCCGGACATAAGCGCGGGCGTTAGCCGCGAGCGCATAAACGACAAGCGCGATTGCGGCGGCGATGGCCGCCAGCCCCAAAATCATCTGCAAAGAGTCATCATGCGTCGCGGCCGTCGACGCGCGGTTCAAGACGGCGCACGCCTTGGATCGCCACCTCATAGTGAGGATGGATCACAAGCGCGGCCCGGAACGCCTCAAGCGCGGCGCGTTGCTGGCCGAGTTCTTCGTAGATGAGGCCAAGCCCCGCCAGCGCCCCGAAGTGACGCGGCTCACGCTTCAGCGTTTCCTGGATCGCGGCGATCGCGCCGGGATAATCGTCGGTCGAATAGTAGAGGTTGGCGCGACGATTCCAGGTCTCGGCGTAGTCCGGCGCGAGATCCGAGGCCTGATCGAGAAAGCGTTCGGCGAGTTCGGCATCGCCCGCGCTCTCGGCGGCGTTGGCGCGCTCGAGCAGGATGTTCACCGTTGGCGAGCCGCTATCGGCCCAGCGCGCCCAGATCGCTTGCTCGATCGGCGCCGCCTGCTGCGCATCTTCGGTTTGCTCCAGCTGCGCGAACAGCGCATCGAGCTCGGGATCGGCGCGCGTCGGCGCGGATGAGCCGGCGTTGCACGCGGCAAGCGTCAGGGCAGTAGCGACAGCGATAATAAAACGGCGCATGGCAATAGGATGAATCGGATTCATCTTACCTGAAATTCACAACGCCCGCGAGGGCTTCGCGGGCGCCTGTGAGCTTCAATTGGGGCCTAATTCAGCCCTGCTTCGCCTTATACCGGGGATCAACTTTGTTGATGATGTAAATCCGGCCCTTGCGGCGCACGACCCGGCAAGCCCGGTGGCGGGCTTTGAGCGACTTGAGCGACGACTTGACTTTCATGGCCGTAATTCCGGGGCGAAATGGAAGCGGGGCTTCTAAGGGCCCGCAAATCGTAAGTCAATGTGGGGACGTTGATGTGGCCCCCGACGCACCCTAAGGGCGTTGAGGGCTGATGACGAAGGGGTATCTGAATATGGCGCGAGCCTTGATCCTAGCCGCGGCGGTTTCGCTGGCGATTGCCTGCGGGCCCTCGACGGGAGTCGCCCAAACACCCCAGCCGCCGACCTTCGAGTCCTCCGGGAACCGGGCTTTTGACGAATGGCGCGACGATTTCGCCCGCCGGGCGGTGCAGCGGGGGCGCGACCCCGACGTGCTGGGCCGCCTCTTGGCCGGCGTGACCCCGGACGACCGGGTGATCGAACTCGACCAGCGTCAGCCGGAATTCGTCAGCCCGGTCTGGGATTATGTGACCAACCGGGTCACCGAAAACCGGATCAGCGGCGGCCGCACCCTGAAGGCCGCGATCGGGCCGACTTTGGACGCGGTTGAAGCGCGCTACGGCGTGCCGACCGGCATCATCCTTGGCATCTGGGGCCTGGAGAGCAATTACGGCGAAGCGGCGCTGAATTGGACGCCGCAAGCCGCGCTCGCCACGCTCGCTTACGAGGGCCGCCGCCGCGAACAATTCGAAAGCTATCTGCTCGCGCTCGCTGAAATGGTGGAGCGCGATCCGTCGAGTCTGCAACAGCTGCGCTCGTCATGGGCCGGCGCGCTTGGGCAGCCGCAATTCATGCCCGATGTCTATCTCACCACCGCCGTCGATTGGGACGGCGATGGTCATCGCGACATCTGGAACAATCGCGGCGACGTCGCCGCCTCGATCGGCAACTATCTGCAGGATCGCGGCTGGCGCCGTGGCGAGCCGGTGTTTGAAGAAGTGCGTCTGCCGAGCGGCTTCGACTATGCGCTCGCCGACGGCACGATGCGCCCGATCGCAGATTGGGCCGGGCGCGACGTGCGCCGCATCGATGGCGCGCCTTGGGATCAAACCAATCTTTCGGCGCAGCTCTTCTTGCCCGCCGGCGCCAATGGCCCGGCTTTGATGCTCTATCACAATTTCGCAGTGATCCGCCGCTACAACAATTCAGATCGCTACGCGCTTGTCGTGGCGCTGCTGGCGCGTGCGTTCGACGGGCGCAGCGGCTTGGTCGCTGATTGGCCGCGCGCGGCGGGTTCGCTCAATCGCGAACAGATTCTCGAACTGCAAACGCTGCTGAACGGCTTGGGCTTCAATTCCGGCAATCCGGACGGCCTGTTCGGCTCAGCCACGCGCGCGGCTGTGCGTCAGTACCAAGCGGCGCAAAGCTTGCCTGCCGATGGCTTCCCAACCGCAACTTTGCTCAATCGCATCCGCCAAAGCGCAGGCATCTCATCGCCCGAGCCCGCGCGCACGCCAGTCGGCCTGCGCCGCAACGGCATCCGTGAACTGCAGCGTCTGCTCAATCGCTTGGGCTACAGCGCCGGCGCGGCCGATGGCGTCATCGGCGCACGCACGCGCGACGCCATCCGCGCCTTCGAACGCGCGCAAGGCATGGAAGTGCGCGGCCGTGCAACCGACGTGGTGCTCGAACGAGCGCGCGCGGCCGCCGGCTAACATGGAGCGCGGGCGTCCTCGCCCGCATTCTTGGGCCGCTCCGCCTTCGACAGGCTCCGGCTGACGCTAATGCGCGTGTAGCGCCATTGCACCGGCATTTGATGCGGGCGAGGACGCCCGCGCTCCATATCACGCTGCAGGCGTGTCCGGCGGTGGCGGCTCGGCGGTGACCGCATCGCGCAAGCGGCGGCTGCGCAGCGCAAAAATCATCATCGCGATCAGCAGAACGAGCATGATGATCAGCGGCGCATTCATGCCGACAGTCTCGTAAATGACGCCGCCGATCAGTGGTGAAAACACAAAGCCCGCGCCATTGGCGGCGACAACGAGCCCGGCCGCGTTGCCTTGTTCGTGCGGCTGCACGGCAACCGATGCGCCGCCCGCGAAGCCTGGCCGCGCGAGGCCCGCGCCCAAGCCTTGAATCGCTTGCGCCACCAGCAACGCCGCCAGCGTGTCGGCGATGATCTGCACGCCAACGCCGAGCGCCAGCAATCCCGCGCCCCACGCCATCAAGCCGCGTGGCCCCAGCTTCAAGCGCGGTAGGATCGCCATCTGTGTGGCCAGCAGCGCCAGCGCATTGACCATGAAGCCCGCGGCGGTGAGTTCGGAGCCGTGGACGCCTTGCGCGTTCAAGCGGTCCATCGTGAACAGGCCGAACACTTGCACAGTGACGCCCGCGACCACCGAGAGCGCGAAGCCGTAGATCAGATACGCGCTGATGCGTTTGTCGTTCATCAGCGCCAGCGACTGACGCCAATCGCCCTTTGGCCGCTCCGTTTGCGGCGGCGTGTTCTCTGGCAAGAAGCGCCAGATCGCGAATGAAGCGCCGGCGGCCAACACGGCGACCAGCCAGATCGGAAACACCAAGCCGAATTTCGCCGCAAGCGCCGCGCAGACGGCGGGCCCGAACGCTTGGCCCAACGCAAACGCCGCCGTGAGCCCGGCCAATTGTTCGGTCCGCTCCATCCGCGTCGTACGGTCGGCGATGTAGGCTTGTGCGGCGGGTGATGAGGCTGAGCCGAACGCGCCGAAGATCGCGCGCGCCAGCATCAGCCAGGTGAACAACCAAAAGCCCGCCAGCAGGCCGTTGAGGCCGAGCATGACGACAAAGCCGAACGAGGCCATCGAAACCGCGTACGCGCCGAGTCCGAACGCAGCGACAGGCCTGCGGCCAATGCGATCAGAGAGCCGGCCCCAGCCGGGGCTCATCAGCACCCACAGCAAAGCCGAAAGCGAAAAAATCCAGCCGACGCTCGAATCCGGCAGCCGCAACTCGCGCACCAAAGGCGGCGCCACCGCAAGCAACATCGAATTGCCTGCGCCAATCACCAGCAAGCAAACAAACAGCAATCGGAACTGGCGGTTGCGCCCAATCGGCGCGTTAGGAGCGGCGCGCGAAGGATCGGGCAGGGGCGGCGGAGTGTCTGGCATCGAGGAGGCCGCTTCGCTTACGCCGAAACGGTTGCGCAGGGAAAGGGCGCCCGCGAGCTTCCGCTGGGCGAGCCCGAAGCGCTAAGTCCACACACACGAGAGCTGCGCCTAACCAAGCTTCATCCGATCAGGTCCAGGGCTCAAGAAAAACCGTGGGCTGCTGGGGCAGCCCACGGCAAGGGGGAGGACTTCGTCTAGGGGTAGTCAGGGAGTCCCGGCGCCGGTTGGCGTCGGCGCCGGCGGCGTCGCAAGTGGGCTGAGTGAATCGGTGTCCTGCAATGTGCGGCTCGGCTGATCCGAGCGCATGGCAGGCTGCCCGCGGCGCGAGGCAAGGCGCGACACCGTATCGTGTAGCCGGCCGTTTTCTCTGCGCAGCGATTGGATCTGTTGGTTCTGCAGCCGCGTTTGGTTTTCGTGTTCGCGGATGATGTCGCTGCGCTGCTGCTGAAGCCAGTCGATCCGCTCGGCGAGCGGGCCGACGATGAGGCCGACCATAATGGCGACGCCGATCGCGACGAGCGCGCCGAGCAAGCCGGCGACGGCTGCGGAGTTCTGCTTGACTGGCGGATAGGGTGGCGGAGCTCCTGGCGGCCCGATGCTCTGGGCGCCTGGCGCGGGCACGGTGACGATGACAGGGGCGATGGCGTTGCTGCCTCCGCCCGGTTGCCAAACGTTGATATCGTCTGCGGCGCCGGAGCGTGGTTGGGCGCGGCGTCCCCGCCGCACTTCTTGAGCTGGGTTCGGATCGATCTGGACTGACACGGCTGCTTGCTCCCATCCAAAGAGAGTTTGAAGGTTGGCTTCCAATGCACGTTCGAGGGCGCCGAGGTCGCGCTCCACAATGTCATCGAGTTCTTCCGATTCACGGGCGGTGATGACCATGTGGACGGTCATGCCGTGCTGATTGAAGTTGTTGTGGCGCACGTGTTCGACGCGCCCGCCGATTTCTTCGGCGAACACCGCCCCGCATCGTTCGACAATCACGCGAATGGCGTCGTCGCGCTTGGGGCCGCGCACGAGCTCTACGTGACCGGGCGCGGCGATGAGCGAGACCTCTACGTCCAGCACCGGAACGGCGACGAAGATCCAGTTCTTTTCGCCAGCAGGGTCGGCGTTTTGAAATAGCCTTGCCATGACGTCCTCCGCTAAGCTTGGCAGTGACGAATGCGGTGTGCGAGGAAACGCGCTTCAACAGAGCGATCGGCTCGCAGCGCCTCCTGCATCAGCCTGGCGCCTTCGATCTGGCGGCCGAGGCACTGCAGCGCGACGGCTTGGCCATAGCGATAAAGCGCGGCGCTCGAAGGGTTCTGATTGGCGGCGTCATTGAACGCGTCGACCGCGTATTGCAGGTGTGTCGCCTCGACTGCGCCGTTTGGAGCGCCAGCGAGCGCCCAACGGAGTTGCAACATGCCCATCGCGCCATAGGCGTCGCTCAACTGGTTGGCGTCGCTGGTTTCGCGCGCGAGGCGGATGGCTTCGCGGCATGCGGTTTCAGCGACGCCCCATTCGCCGCCGGCGACGAGACGGGTGAGGCATCGGCCAGCCTCATAGCGGGCTTGCTGCGGCCGATGCGCGGCCGCTTCGTCGGCGAGGTTACGCGCGTTGCGCGCCACGATTTCGGCGACGTGGCCGGGGGCGTCGATCAGATTCCATTGCGCGCGGCTGCGCATGAAGAGCGCTTCAGCCAGTGCAGTGTTGGGGTCGATTCCGGAAGGCACGGGGCCGTGGCGGGCGATGGCTGCGGCTTGGGCGAAGCTTTGATCTGCCCGGACGAAGTCGCCCGCGCTGATGTAGATCATGCCGCGTTGGAAATAGCTGCGATATTGATCGCCGCCGTGCCTTAGGGCTTCGTCATAGTCGCGCATGGCGCGCTCGCGATCTCCAAGCAAGGCGTAGAGATCACCGCGCGCGCGGTAGAGTTCGCCGTCGTCAGCCGCGATGCGGATGGCGCGGTCAAGGTCGGCTATCGCGCGCATTCGGGTTGCCGCGGTTTGTTCATAGACTTTGGCGCGGCCGGCCAGCGCATCGACATTCTGGCTGTCGGCCTCGACTGCGTCTTCGAAGTCGCGGGCGGCTGCGGCGAGGTCTTGGCTGTCCGTCGTCAAATGATTTGAGACAGCGGAGCGTTTTCGGATCAGAGGCTCTGGCTCATCTGGTTTGAATCCTAAGCGGCCTGCAGCCGATGCTGCAAGCGTCGATTGGCGATGGTCTGACGTTTG
>JBFXAE010000003.1:0-363466 GCA_050184605.1 Hyphomonadaceae bacterium
CTCCTGGACCTCGCGGTTTGCATCCCCAACGAGCAATTCACACCGAACGCCGCTCTGACCTTCAGAAGTTTCGGAGCTCTTCGAAGCCTCCCGTGTCAGAGCGGGGCCATCTTACGCGCGGCGTCAAACTGTTGGACAGATTTTCTGCAAATCGTTTGTTTTCAACGCGGCTGCGCGGGAATCTGTTGGATAGAGGCCATCGAGTGACGGGTGACACACACGCATTAGGCAGGTCGTGCCGAACTCACGCAGGCGCCGTGTGTGCGTGTGTGTCACCCGAATAAGCCGCGCGTATGTGTGTGTCATCCGGGCGGCCGCGAGGCCTCGGCATGACGGGTTGAGAGCGCGGGAGGTCGGCGGTGGAAAGTGGTGTGTGTCACCCTGCCGAAACCTGGTGCCACGGGAGAGGATTGAACTCTCGACCTCACCCTTACCAAGGGTGCGCTCTACCACTGAGCTACCGCGGCTGACCGGCCACCATGGGATGGCGCGAAGCGGGGCTTCTAACCGGCTCCGGCCGCTATTGGAAGCCCGGCGGCGCCGCAGCTTGGGGACCGCCTTTTCACCCGCCCAAGCGGGCCAAGGCGGCCTGATAATTGGCCAACTGGGCCGCATAATACTCAGGCGCCGCGCCCATGTTCTGGCGGCGGGCCTGCAGCGCCTGCTCCTCGGCGGTGGGCGGCTTGGCGTTGGGGTTGAGCAGCGCGTCGTAGGCGATGCGGACGATCGAGATCGCGGCTGAAAGCTCGGACTTGGCGCTGGCGATCGCGGCCGGGCTATCGAGAGTGAGGCCGACAAGCCCCAGACCATAGGTTTTCAGCGGGCGGCGGCCGGCGCCGCTGCTTTCGGCGACGATCCCCTGACTGAGCCCGAGCGCCGGAAGTGCGTCCCGTGTCGCGGCGCCGGCGTCGAGGCGGATGGCTTGGCCGCTGCGCGGCGTGATCTTGATCCGCTCGATGCCGTCTTCCTTCACGATCACGGCGCGGCCAGCCGAGCCGATGGCGCGGTTGATGGTGGCGACCAGCGTGGCAAGGGTATCCTTTTCGGTGATGCGGATGGTGGTGAGGCGCCGGCCATCAACGCCAATGCGGAATTCATCGCCGGCGCGCAGCGCACTGCGATTGGTGAGCGTGGCGGACTCTGTTGCGGCCACCGTGCCGCGCGGAAGCCCCAACACGTCGAGCGGCGACGCGCCGGTTTGATCGACGGTGAGCCCGGTGAGCCCCACCGTGCCGCCGGCCGAGGTGAAGGTGCGCATCCATTCGGCATCGCCGTCATCGCCAAGGCGCGTGAGGAAGCTCATCGTTGACTTCGCAGCGCCTGAACCGGCAATCGCGCCGCCCGTTACCCCTGCCGCGTAAACATCGCCGTTGACGATCGCGAGACTCTTGACGGAATCGTCTTGCGCGGAGCCCAAATACGTCGCGCGGTCGAGCGCAGTCGAGGTTAGGTCAGCATCGATGCGGGCGACAAAACCTTCTTGGCCGGCGACCGCGCCCCGCGCGGTTTGGCCAAGCGTCAAGCGATCGGCGCCGATCTCACCGCCGACATAGAGAGATGAACCGTCAATCGCCAGGGCGTTGATGCCGCCCTTGTAGAAATAGCCGATATCGCGCGTCTGACCGGCGCTAAAGCCTGTGCCGCTGGCGTAGCTGAAGCTGCGAAGCACGCCGCGATTGTCTTCAACGCCGCCGGTGAAAATGTCGATGCCGCCGGCGCCGTTGTCGCGCACGAGCAGCGCGGTTGCGGCGTCCGCGCCTCCAGTCCCGAACTGGCGGGTGAAAAGTTCAAGGCCACCAGCGCTATAGCCGCGCACATAAGCGTCCGTGCCGCCGGCGCTGACTTGGCCGACGAGCGCCGCGTCGGTCTTGCCGGAGACGATGACGCCGCCATCGGGCGCGAACGCGACCGCAAGCGCTTCATCATTGGCGCTGGCGCCGCGGCGCGCGGTCCATAGCTCTTGGCCGGTTGAATCAAAGACCGTTACAAACGAGTCCGTCCCGCCCTTCGCGGTTGTGCCACTGAGATTGCCTTCGACAGAACCGGCGACAGCGACCTTGCCATCGGCGGAAACAGCGAGCGCGTAGCCACTGGCGGACTGCGAAGCGCCGAGGATCTCGCTGAACACAAGCTTGCCGGCGGAATCGTATTTGAGCAGCGCGACATCGCGCGCGCCTTTGATGTCGCTCGTGGCGGAGCCATCGGAGAGATCGGCGAGAACATAGACCGAGCCGTCGCCGGCGGTTGCGACCGCGCGCGCAGCCGCAACCTTAGCCCCGCCGCCAATGCTCACATCGAAGGCGCGGCCGGGGAACCAGCTGGACGAATTGACGCTTGGCGCGGTGAAGGGCGAGGCGGCGGAAAGTGTTTGGGTGATCGCTGCGCCGCGCGCGGCGCGCTCAAACACACGAAGCGCGCCTACCGGATCGTCGGCGCTCGACGCCGCATCGATCGGATCAAGCGTCGAGGCGACGTTGACGCCGCCGAGATTGAGTTCGGTGACGCCACGAATGGTGTTGGACGAGCCCGTAACGACGCGCAGCCCCGCGCCGCCCCCTGCAAGATTTGTGGCGACGAGGCCCGCATCATAGCCGGCGGCGGCAAGCGCCTCGTTCAAGCGAAGTGCGGCGCTCTCCAGCGTGCGCGGATCGCCGGGTTGCAGCGCGGCGTTGAACGTGCGCGGTCCCCAGATGGTGTCCAGTGTGATCGAAAGGTTCTGATCGCTGAGCAACGCTGCGACGTCATCGCTGACGCCGGTTGCGGCTTCCGCGCTCGTGAAACTGCGCTGGGCGCTGAACGCGCCGCCGACGGCGAGCGCCGGCTGATCGCCTTCAAGCGCAAGCGCATCGCCGTTCACAGTCACCGACACGAGGCGCTGCCCCGCGCTTTCCGCGACTTTCCATTGAGTGAGACCGCCGCCGGGCGCGCTGACATAGACGCCGGCCGCATTGAGTTCCGCATCGAGACGCGCTTGCAGCGCCGCGTTCCACTGGCCCGGCGCGAGATCAGGATTGTCGAGGCGTTCCTGCGCCGTAATTTCAAGCGTGATGGTCTTGTCGCCATTCGCCGTGGCGACGACGACTTCGATATTGAGCGCGCCTGTATGCGTCGCGAGCGGCGAACCGCTTGCGCTGTAGCCGCGGATGGAATCGCCGAACGGCTGCCCACTCGTCGCCGTTGGCAAGCCGCCATTGGCCCAGGCGCCGGGCGCAACGAGATCGGTGTCGTAGACCTCGGTGTTCAAGACGGCGCTGACATCGACCATGTCGTGCAGCGCGTCGATGCGGAGCGTGTAGGAGCCGCCGCCGGTGTCGACCAGGTAAGCGGCGGCGGCGATGCCTTTCTGGCGTAACTTTTCGTTGAGCTGCGTTTCGATTTGCGCGGCGGTGGCGCCCTCTTCACCGCCGTCGAGTGTGATCGATTGCGCGATCGTGCGGGTGGTGAAGGTGAAGGTCTGGCTCCCGGTGAAGAGACCGTCCTCAGGGATCACGCCGGCGACCTCAAAACGCCGCGCAAACACCCCATCGCGCAGGCCGCCGACCATGCCGGGCGTTTCCGTTGTTTCCAGCGTCGTGAACTTGCCGCCGATCGACAGGCTGGAGGCGCGGACGCCATCGCCGCCATAGATCGAGAAGCCGAGATTGCCGCCATCTTCCCAGACATCGACGCCAGCGGCGACGCCTTGTTCGTGCAGCAATTGTGTAAGCCGCTCGGCGAGATCGTCGAGCATGCCGCGATCTTCGCTTTCGCCATCACGCACGCGCCAGGCTTCGAGATCGCCGCTGCGCCAAGCGGTGGTGACAGTGAGCGAACGGCCATCGGGCAGATCGAGCTTCAGCACTGCCTCGCCCGCGGCGCGTAGAGCATCTTCGAACGAATTGGCGCCATCGGACATCAACACGTTCGTACGTTGCTCGGTCGCGCCGGCCGGCGCAGTTACATACGGCGCGCCGGCGCCAATCCAGCCCGCGCCAATCAGCGCGCCGATGGGGTCAGCGGTCGATGCGGGCCGATCGAGAAGCAGCGGCTGAGCAACGGCGCCGCCGACGTCTTCCAGCTTGATGAGCCGCGCGCCGCTGCCGGTCATGCCGAGAGCGTAAAACGCGGGATTAGCGTTCACCGGTTCAAACGCCACCTTCTCATCGGCGCGGACATCGACCTTGAGCGCGTATTGTTTGGGGCCGGTGTATTTGGTCGTCTTCACCTGGCCGGCGATGATGATGTTCGTGCTCTTCGGGGTTTGATCGACCGCTTCGAGACGCGAAGAGGCGCCGGCCGCGGAGAGCTTATTGTTCACGAAGCTGACGACGTTGCTCAGCGTGCGCGGGATCGACCCCATCTCCGAGAGATCAATGGCGACATTTCGCACTGTGCCTGCGAGCGACGTGGCGACAATGTTGAACTTGGCGTCGCTCGCAAGTCCGCTAATCTTGTCGTGGAGCGAGCCGCGATGAATGACGGGCGTGGTGTAATCTTCGCTCTTCACCGGCATGCCGAGCGTCGTTTGCGCGGCGTCGACACGATCACCCTGGGCTAAGCGGATATCGTCGAACTTCTGCTGCGCGAAGAAGGCTTCGAGTTCGGACAGCCCGCGCGCGAACTGTGCTTGCGTCGCCGCGAGCGCCGTCTTGGAGAGCGACGAGTCTTCGGCGCGGCCAGCGAGCGCCTGCAATGTCGAGAGGCCCGAGTAGAGCGCGAACAAGCGCTTGTAGTCGCCGCTGGCGCCGAGATCGCTGTAGAGCTTGGCGTTGAGATCGAAGAAGGACTTGTTGCTTAGCGCCCGCTGAACGAGCGCTTCCGCGCTGGGCGAAACGCCTGGCGTCCACACCGGGGCCAATGGTGCGTTGGGGTCTTGCGATGCGGCGGAAACGTCGGCGCCGATGCCGGCGCGCGCCGCAGCCCATTGCGTCAGCAGCGAGGAACTGACCCCGCTGCCGCTGGCGCTACTGCCCGATCCGCCCAATAGGGCGGAGGCAACGTAGAGGCTGTTGACGTTGACCACACCGACTCCGCGAAGCGTTCAGCTTTGCTCACGAGCCGTAAACGCGCGGTTGGCGCCGATTGGTTAACGAAGACCGGCCGACTGCGCCATGTCATTGAAAATCGGGTATTCGAGGAGGCGCGGCCAGAGCTGGACGCCTTGCCAAATCGAAAGTCCAATCACCAGCACCGATGCCGCCGCCAAAAGCACGCGCGCCGGCGCGATCTTGGTGACGTAACCCGCGAGCGGCGCTGCGATCAGACCGCCAAAAATGAGGCCCGCGAGCGCCGCACCGCCTGTCGCCAGTCCGCCCTCCAGTTCGAAACGCCCGGTAATCAGCGTCCAGAGGAAGGTTAATGAGATCGCAACCGTAACGACGAACTCAGCCGCGTTCACGCTGCCGATGACGTAACGCGGGGTGTGCCCGCGTCCAAGCAAGGTGGAGGCGACCACGGGCCCCCAACCGCCGCCGCCGCTGGCATCGAGAAAGCCGCCGGCCACGCCGACGGGAATGACGTGCTTCAAGTGAGGCGGCTCTTCCTTTGGCTCGCGAATAGCGCGCGACAGCATGTAGATGCCGAGCAGACCGAGATAGGCGATGACGATCGCCTTGATGAAGGTGGCGTCGAAACCGGTCAGCAAATACGCGCCAGCGACGCCGCCCACGACGCCTGCCGGCGCCAGGCGCCAAAACAAGCGCCAGTCCACGTTTCGATGCATGAGGTGCGAGGCGCCCGAGGCGCCGGTGGTGAAACATTCCGCTGCATGGATTGTGGCGGAGGCCTGCGCCGGGGGCACGCCGAACGCCAGCAGCACGCTCGATGAAATGACGCCGTACGCCATCCCCACTGCGCCATCGATCAATTGAGCGAAGAATCCGACCGCCAGAAAAAGGCCGAACACGGTCGCCAAGCCGGGCCAAAGGTCCGCTGAAACTTCCATGCTCCCTCTTCGCTGGCCTCGCCGGCAGCTTACCCGTCACATCGTAATGCGACCAGAGAGCGGCGGGTTCCTGCGTTAACCATCCGCGGGTAGCAGGGATTCAATTCCGAGTAGCTCCTCGACCCGCGCCACCCATCCCCTTACGGCAGGGTAATCTTCAAGGTCGAAGCCGCCGAGATGAGCACGGCGCGTGTAGGCGACGAGCGCAATGTCTGCGAGCGAGAGCGCATCGCCAACGAGATACGGCGTCTGTTTCAACTGCAACTCCATGCGCGCGAGCGCGGCGTTGCCCTTGGTCAGCAAAGATGCGGGCAATTCATCGTCGCTTTTGCCGAGATAATGCTTGAGCGCGATGCGCACCGCTACTTGCGGTTCATGGCTGTACTGCTCCCAGAACAGCCACTCGTACATCTTGGCGCGATCGTACGCGTCGGACGGGATGAGATCGGAGCCTTCACCGAAATGCAGCAGCATGGCGTTCGACTGCGCCAGGATGCGGCCATCATCGAAAACGATCAGCGGCACTTGGCCAGCCGGATTGAGCGCGAGAAACTCCGGCGTCCGGGTCGATCCGTCAAAGGCGTCGGTCTCAATCCATTCATAGGCGATGCCGAGGCGATCCAGGAGCCACTTCGGCTTGTGGCAGTTTCCGCTTACTGAACTGCCGTAGAGCTTGATCGCCATCGCCGCCTCCCGTCGGAGGGCTTGTGTCAGCGCCGCTCACGCGCAGCAAGGGCGATGGCGGGCGAACTTTTTCCATGACACTCGCGTTAGTTTTCGCTTCCCTCGCGTGGGCAAGCGCGGCAAATATTTGCGCCATCGGCTCGCCATTGCGGCGAGTAGTTCGCGATCGGGGGCGATCCAGTGACGACGACGGCCTGCCCGCGCTGCAACGCCGCCTTGGCGGCGGGCGCGCAATTCTGTGGTTCATGTGGCGCACCGCAAGGCGCTGCTCCGACACCGCCTCCGCCACCTATCCCCCAGCCGCCATATCAGCCGCCGCAACCGCCTCCCATGCCGCAGATGATGCGCGGCTTCTCCGGCGCGAGCGGCGGCAATTCCAAACACGCCAACTTCTCCGGCTCTGCACAGGACGCTTTCAATCAAGCGCTCAATGCGCTCAACGCCACCAACACGACGAGCAAAGGTACGGTCACCTCGCAGATAATTTGGCAGCAAGCGCCGCTCGCCGCGAAGTTTGAAACTGTCTGCAAGAGCGCCTGGTCCACAGTCGGCTTCCCGATCAAATACGACGGCGATCTTCAAATCCAGCAAACGGGCCCGGGCCAAGTCAGCGCGCGCTATTCCCTGAAGGTACAATGGGGCAGCGCGATGGGACTTATCCTTTTGCAGGGCGTGATGGTCATCATCGCCGCGATGGTGAACCCTTACATCTTCGCGTTTGCACTATTCCTGATCATTGGCTTCATGGGCATCACCGCATGGAGCGTCGCCAGTCATCTGCCCGAGCGGGCGCTGGCCGAGTTCATCAAGAACCTCCAAGGCGGCGCACCGGCGCCGAGTTTCGCGACGCATCAAAACCACGCGCCGCCGCCCGCTTACACGCCCCAACCAGCGACGCCAGCGCCGTCGCCCACACCCGCGCCCGCACCAGCCCCAAGCGGCGGCGATTCAGCTACGATCATGGAGCAGATTAGACAGCTCGGCAGTTTGCGCGACGCAGGCGTGCTCACAGCGGATGAGTTCGAGGCCAAGAAAGCCGAACTCCTGAAGCGCATCTGATCATGACGATCGCGGTCGTTGCCTGCCCGCGCTGCAACGCGGCGTCGGATGGGACGGCGCGCTTCTGCACACAATGCGGTTCGCCGTTCGGGGCGGCGGCTGTGGCTCCAGCGACTCCCTATTACGGAACGGGTTGCACGACATGCGCCGGCGACGGTTCACGCTTGCCCGCGGACAAGGTCTATTGCCCGACGTGCCGCTGGTTGCGCCCGCTGGGGCCGAACTATCAGATGCCGGTCGAGGCGTTCCTCTGGCGCCTTGATGCCGATGCGATGAACACGCTGGCGGGAATTGGGCCACTGAACGCCGCAGCGCACGGCATCTCGGAAAAGGTCGGCCGGCCCTGGTTCGAAGCGGCGGTCAACGGCGTGCGGCTTTCAGAGCAGCAATTGCCAGACATTTTCGAGCTCGCGGTCAAGGCGGCGCGCATCGTCGGACTCCATCACCTGCCGGAGATTTACATTTCGGGTGAGCAAATGTGGGACTCGGTGACGATGGGCTCCCAAACCTCATCCTTCATCGCGCTTGGTTCTGTGCTGACGAACTTCCGCGGCGATGATCTGCTTTACTTGCTTGGGCGCGAGATGGGTCACGCCAAGGCGGGGCATGCCCTCTGGAATACAGTGGTTCAGCTTCTTGCCGGACGCCAACCCGGCAATCGCTCGCTGATGTCGGACGGGATGTTGTCGTTTCTCTCGCCAACCAAACTCATTGAAAGCGGCATCAATGCGCCGCTGATGGCCTGGCAGCGCCACTCCGCCATCACTGCCGACCGTGCAGGCCTGTTGTGTGTGGGTGATCTTGAAGTGGCGCGGCGGGTCACGCTGCAATGGACGCTTCACTCCTTTCCACTTGCGGCGCGGATCAACCGCGAAGCTTGGGTGGCGCAGGAAGACGCTTCCGACGATAGCGCCATGCAGGCCTCGGAATTCGCGATGACATCGACGCCCTATGCCGCGCGGCGCTTGAAGCTGGCGCGCGAATTTCACGGCAGCGCGGAGTTCCAAGGCTGGCGCCGGGTCATTGAGCATTGGGCGCCGAAGAAGCCGGATGCGCCAACCGTACAGGCAGCAGCCGCTCCACCGAAGGCGCCGCCGCAGGCCGATATGGAAAAGCTCACCTGCATCTCCTGCAAGACCGTGATGCGGGTGCCGAAGGCCAAACTCACGGGCACGGAACCCGTGAACGTCCGTTGCCCCAACCCGGATTGCAACAAGGTGCTGAAGATCACGCCCAAGAAGCCGAAGCCGCCAAAACCTGATCAGGTGGGCGATTGAGCGGCCGGACGCCCCCAGAGCATCCCAAATTCGAGGTGGCGGTTGAGCCCGCACCGCGCAACGAGGTCGTTGAGGCGGAGGAGGATGAGGAATCCAAACGAGCACGCGACGCCGCGCTCGCCTCTACTTACGATCCCGCGCTCGCGCATAGCGGGAAAACAGACGAGGAAATGATCGAAGAGCGTAATGATGCCACCCGCGCGCTTCTGGATGCAGCTATCGTGGTGGGTATCGCCGTGGCGGTCGCGGACAACGAGACCCTAGACGTGGAGGAAGTCGTCCCTCCTGAGACAGACGACGATGGCGGCGAATAAAGGTGATGGATCATGGCTGACCCGATGACACTCGAAGAGTTCTGGCAGACCGAGACTGGTCAACAATTGCAGATCGATATGGCCGGCATGTCGGAGGCCGAAACCGCGACAATGCTCAATCAGTTGCAGCAGGCCGCCGATAACGGCGGTCTAACCGCCGATTTCAACCCCGACGACATGTTCCTCGATTCCCAGATCGCGGAAGAAAAGCGCGAGGAGGCAGAGCTGTTTCAGGCCGAACAGGCCAAGGCGGTTGAAGCCGGCGACTGGGAAAAGGCCGAGGAGATGGCCGAGAAGGCCGAATACGCGATGGAGGAAGTCAAGGATCACGGCGGCGATGTCGCGGATTCGGAAATCCTCGAAGCCCAGTACGACCAGATGGAGTTGGAGAACGCCGACTATCACCAAGAGATCGCGGACGATAACGCGGCATCAGCCGCGGCGTACGCGGCCGAGGGTGATCTGGAGACAGCGGAAATTTACGCTGAGAGCGCCGTGGACGAAGCGGCTACCGCGGCCGACTATGGTTCGATGGCCGACGCGGGCGGGACGTACGCGGATCAAACCGTCGATACGTCTTCCACGTTCGATGCGACGGCTACGGTCGATACCTCGATCGACACATCGAGCAGCTATTCGAGCATCGATACGACAACGACCGAGTAGTCACTGCGAGCAGAGGAAAAGGCGCCCTCGTGGATTTCTCCGCGAGGGCGCCGTGCTGTTCAACGCCGCGATTGCTCGCGCACCGCCCGGAATTCCGAGGTCGCGCTCCATTCAGGCCATTCGTTGGAGTCGGCGAGACGGCGGCCTACGGCGTAGAGCGCTTCGAGATCCTCGGCGCCGCCGCTCATGTCCCACTCGGCGGTCACTTCATCGTCTGGCTTATGATAGATGTCGGCGACATAACGCGCCGACAAAGCACGGCCGCGTTCGACGCCGCCGTCGACCATATCGATGCCGCGCGAGGTGTAGAGCACCGGAATGCCCAATTGCGCGAAGTGGAGGTGGTCTGAGCGATAATAATAGCCAGCCTCGGGTGATGAATCCGGCGCCACGCGGCGGCCTTGCGCTTGGATCGCGGCGGTTAGCAGATCATCCATCTGGCTTTGGCCGTAACCGCGCACTTCGACCTCGCGTGTCCGGCCGAACGCATTGATGCCGTCCATATTGATGGCGGCGACTGTGTTGCGCGGCGCAAACAGCGGATGCTGCATGTAGTAGAGCGCGCCTAACAGGCCCTGCTCTTCGGCCGTCAATGCAATAAAGGCGACGGTGCGGTCCGTTGGGCCTTGCGCGTGGAAGCGGCGCGCGAGTTCGACGAGAGCCCCTGTGCCAGTCGCGTTGTCGAAGGCGCCGTTGCAAATGTCGTCGCCGTTGACTGCCGGGCAATGGCCGAGGTGGTCCCAATGCGCGGTGTAGATGACGGTTTCATCCGGGCGCTCCGTGCCTGGCAAGACGCCGACGACATTGTAAGTGGTGCGTTGCTCGGCGCTGGTTTCGAGACGCAGCGAGCCGGTCAGGTTCATACGTACGGCGCGGAAGCCCTGACGCTGCGCGCGCGACTTCAATTCGTTGAAATCGAGATTGGCGCGACGGAACGTCTCCATCGCCACTTCGTTGTTGATCCAGCCTTCGAAGCCGGCGCGGCTCGCGCCGCGATCGGTGCGGACGACATCCCAACGCGCGCTGCCGGTTGAAGATTGAACGACCGCCCACGGATAGGAGGCCGGCCCGGTTTCGTGAATGATGATGGCGCCCGCGGCGCCCTGGCGGCCCGCTTCTTCGAACTTGTAGGTCCAGCGGCCGTAGTAGGTCATGGCGCGGCCGCCGAAGCCGCGGTCGTCGCCGGATTCGAAGTCGGGATCGTTGATCAGCACCACGGCGATCTTGCCGCGCATATCGACGCCCTCGTAATCGTTCCAACCGAGTTCAGGCGCGTTGATGCCATAGCCGACGAACACGAGCGGTGCGTTCTGAATGTCGACCGTTGGATCGAGGCGGCGCGTCCAGGCTGAGAATTGCGTCGCGTATTCGTAATTGCGCGCGCCGTCGCGGCCTGAGAGCGTGAGCGTCGGCGTGTTCGTGAGCGTGGCGGCGACGAGCGTGGTTTCTTGGCGCCAGGAGCGCGTGCCATCCGGCAGCGTCACGCCGGGTTGCAGCCCGGCGGCAGCGTAGGCGCGTTCGAGGTATTCGATCGTCAGACGCTCGCCGTTGGTTCCAGGCGCGCGGCCCTCAAACTCATCGGAAGCGAGAACGCGGACGTGCTCAAGCAGAGCCTCCGCCGAGAGCGGCGCGTGTTGGAAGGCGGCGATATCGTTGGCAGGCGCCGGCTGATCAGACGTGGCGCAGGCAGCGAGTGCGATCACACCCGCCGAAAGGATATGACGAAGGTTCATGGAACGTGTCCCCGAGTGGCTTAATTGGAGCTTATGGCTCACCGTTCACCGGCTCAAGGGCGCCCCGTCGCTTAGCTCGCCATCCACGGCGGCGTCGGCAGGTTTTGCGCGCGCAGGAACTCGGGATTGAAGAGCTTGCCCATGTAGCGGTTGGCGTAATCGCAGAGCACGGTGACGATAGTTTTGCCGGGGCCAAGTTCGCGGGCCAGCTGCATGGCGCCCAACACGTTGAGCGCGGACGAGCCGCCGAGTGAGAGGCCCTCTTCTTGGATGAGCTTGTAGAGAACCGGCAGCCAGTCTTTGTCTTCGATGCGGAAGGCATCGTCGACGATCACGCCTTCGAGGTTGGCGGTCACGCGGCCCTGGCCGATGCCTTCGGTGATCGACGCGCCTTCGGCTTTCAGTTCGCCGTGTTTGTACCAATTGTAGAGCGCCGCCCCGCCCGGATCGGCGATGCCGATGCGTATGTTGGGGTTGCGCTCTTTCAGCGCGAGCGAAACGCCGCCGAGCGTGCCGCCGGAGCCGACGGCGCAGATGAAGCCGTCGACTTTGCCGCCCGTCTGCTCCCAGATTTCCGGACCAGTGGTGCGATAGTGGCCTTGCTGGTTGGCGACATTGTCGAACTGATTGGCCCAGATCGCGCCGTTGGGTTCTGTCTTGTTTTTCTCTTCGGCGAGGCGGCGGGCGACTTTGGGATAGTGATTGTCGCTTGAGGCCGGCGCCGCATCGACCTCGACAAGCTCGGCGCCGAGCGACAGCACCGCGTCCTTCTTCTCTTTGCTCTGCGTGCGCGGCATCACCACGATCACGCGATAGCCCTTGGCGGCGCCGACCATGGCGAGGCCGATGCCGGTATTGCCCGCGGTGCCCTCAACGATGACGCCGCCTGCGCGCAATTGCCCCTTCCGCTCGGCGTCTTCGACAATGGCGAGCGCGGCGCGATCCTTGATCGACTGGCCGGGGTTCAGAAACTCGGCTTTGCCCAAGATGGTGCAGCCCGTCTCCTCCGACGCGCGCTTCAGCTTGATCAGCGGTGTGTTGCCGATGAGGGAGAGGACGGAGGGTCGGATCATGAGACGCCTAGTTTCTTCTGCAGATCCGTAGATGAGGTCGTGTAGAGGAAAACCAAGCGCTCGCCCGGCCGCGCCACTTTGAACGCGGCCTGCGCCATGAGCGCGCCCTCGTGAAAGCCAGAGAGGATGAGCTTCAGCTTGCCGGGATAAGTGTTGATATCGCCGATGGCGAAGATGCCCGGCTCGCTGGTTTGGAATTTCTCGGTGTCGACCGGGATCAGGTTTTCGTGAAGGTTGAGGCCGAAGTCAGCGATGGGGCCGAGCTTCATCGTAAGCCCGTAGAACGCCAAGAGATCGGTACAGGCGATATCGTAGGCGCCCTTGTCCTTGGTGTGGCAGGTGACGGCGCTGATCTGTGCGCCCTCACCCTTCACGCCTTTGAGGTCAGCGATCTCCAAGCGAATTTTGCCTTCCGCCACCAGTTGACGCATCTGCGCGACTGAGTGCGGCGCGGCGCGGAAATCATCACGGCGATGGATGAGCGTTGTCGTCTTCGCGATCGGTTGCAGGAATAACGTCCAATCGAGCGCGCTATCGCCGCCGCCGGCGATCACGATGTCGCGGCCGCGGAAGCGTTCCATCTGGCGCACGGCGTAGTGGACGCTCGTGCCCTCGAACGCTTCGAGGCCCTCGATCTTCGGCTTGCGCGGCACAAACGAGCCGCCGCCCGCGGCGATGACGAGAACCGGCGCGGTGATCGTGCTGCCGAGTTCGGTGCGGAGTTTGAATTTGCCGTCCGGCAGCCGCTCGAGCGACTCGGCCATCTGGTTCAGGTGGAAGGTCGGCTTGAACGGCGCGATCTGCTGCATGAGCGCATCGGTGAGGCCCTGACCTGTCACCACGGGAAGCGCGGGAATGTCGTAGATCGGCTTTTCGGGATAAAGCTCAGCGCACTGGCCGCCGGGGCGATCCAGCACATCGACGACGTGCGCTTTCAGATCCAACAAGCCCAGTTCGAACACGGCGAAGAGGCCGACCGGGCCGGCGCCGACGATGGTAACGTCGGTTTCATAGGCTTCGCCCGCCGGCGCGCTGACCGGCTTTTCCATAGTCATGAGGAGTCTCCCGAACGGGGCTTTTGCGGCGCAGCATTGACGTTGTCCACCGCCGCCTGCGCAATCTAGGCATTCGCGGGCGCTCCGGCAGCGCGACATGGGTTCGCGGCGGCGTCAGTTCGGCGTCAGGCGTCACGGTTTAGTTGCTTTTGACCGCCATCCACGAACCCGATGATGAACCGCGCCCTCCTCGCCACCGCCTTCCTCGCACTTTCAGCCTGCGCGCCGCCGCCGGCGGCAAGCGAGTCCATGTTTGCAGCCGAGCCCAACCGTCAATGGGTCCTGCCCGATACACTCCGCGAAGTATCCGGTCTCGCGGTTTCGCCCGATGGACGCCTGTTCGGCCACAACGACGAGATCGGCATCATCTACGAAATCGATTTCGATAGTGAGCGCGTGGTGAAGACGTTCGCGCTTGGCGCCGGTGAAATCACGGGCGATTTCGAAGGCCTGACAATCACACCCGATGGCGATTTCTGGCTGACGGATAGCCGCGGGCGTTTGCTGCGGTTCCGCGAAGGCGCGGCGGAGGCGCGTGTCGATGTGCAGGAGTTTGACACGGGCATCGGCCAACGCTGCGAAGTCGAAGGCATCGCTTATCAAGCATCCGATGAGAACCTGCTGCTTGCCTGCAAGCGTATGCGTGGCCGCGAGGCGCGCGGCGCGGCTCAGCGCATCTTGGCCTGGCCGATAGGTGAGAGCGAAGCACGCGAATGGGGCCAAGTTGATGCGAATGTGCTGAGGGCGGCCGGCATTCGCTCATTCCAGCCGTCTGGGTTGGAGTTCGATCAGCGCTCCGGCCGGTTGATCGTCATTTCAGCGAATGATGGCGCGATAGCAGAATTCAGCCCCGATGGCGCCATGGTTGCGGTCAGACCGTTGTCGCGCAGCCACCGGCAAACCGAGGGCGTGGCGATCCTTTCTGACGGGTCTTTGATCTTGGCCGACGAAGGCGGGAATGGTCAGGCGCTGATTTCGCGCTATTCTCGCAACCCATGACTTCGATCTTTCGCGCGCTCGCGGCGCTGGCCGCTCTTCTTCTGCTCTCAACGCCCGCCGCCGCACAAACGACGGCGCAATGGGATGGCGTATCGCGCATTGTCGCGATCGGGGATCTTGAGGGCGACTTCGAGAAGTTCACCGACATGCTACGTACGGCGGGTCTGATCGATGCGCGCAACCGCTGGAGCGGCGGGCAAACCCATCTCGTGCAATTGGGCGACGTTCCTGATCGAGGGCCAAGCAGCCGCATGATCCTGGACCTGCTCATGCAACTCGAACCACAGGCGCAACGCGCTGGAGGCCGTGTGCATGCGTTGATCGGCAACCACGAAGCGATGAACGTCTATGGCGATTTGCGCTATGTGCATCCGGGCGAGTACGCTGCGTTCGCGACTTCGCGCTCGGCGCGCGTACGCGATCGCTATTACCAGCAATATGTGCGCGCCCTGCGGCGCAACCCGCCCGCCGGCGGCCTGCCTGCATTCGATGCCGCGTACCGCGCGCAATGGGATGTCGAACACCCTTTGGGATGGGTGGAACATCGCGAAGCGTGGGGCCCGAGCGGACGCTACGGGCGCTGGATCACGCGGCACAATGCGGTGATCCGCATCAATGACACGCTATTCCTGCACGGCGGCCTGGGGCCGTCATTTGCTGCGGCGCCGCGGCCGGCGATGAACGCAGCCGTGAGTTCAGAACTCAATGGGCGCCCGTCACCGGTCTATCCCGGTATTCTGGAGGACCAGGAAGGTCCGCTTTGGTATCGCGGACTTTCGCAGAATGACGAGGCGGTTGAGACTGCGAACCTGGAGAATGTGCTGCGTTCGCATGGCGTCGCCCGAGTCGTTGTCGGGCATACGAAGGTGACGTCCACTGTGCTGCCGCGCTTCAACGGCCGCGTGCTCGTCGCTGACATCGCCGTGCCGCGCGGCCATCAGGACCCGCACGCGTTCCTAAGCTACGAGAACGGCGCCTGGACAACTGTTCATCGCGGCCAGCGCGTGCCGCTTGTTGCCTCGACGCCGGAGGAGACGTGCGCCTATCTTCGCCAGATCGCGGCGTTAGACGGCGGCGCCGGCCCCGTGGCCCAGCTTGAGCAAACGCAGTGCGCCGCGGCCGCCGCGAACTAACGGCGGCAATTATCAAGCACCAGACGCTGGAAGCGTTGCGGGTCGTCGAGTATCTCGAAGAAGTTCTCTATGTATTGCCGCGCTTGATTACGGCGGGCTTCCGTCAGCCGCGTTTCGCCGGCAATCACAGCATATAGGCGCTCTCGGCGCGCGCGGAAGTGTTCGGCTGCAGCCGGCGCGTGTTCGTTGAAACGGCACAGGCCGCGATAATAACGCTGCCGCACATCGCGAACAGGCGTACCTTCCGGCGGCACAGCGTACGGCGCATTGACGAAGCCGGAATAGTCGAAGTCGTACGGCACCGGAAACACGTTCTGGCGCGCCGTTTCGCTGGCCGCCAACAGTTTGCCGTTGTGGCAACACTCTTCGCCCGGCGGGCCTTGCACCATGTCCCAATCGAGATTGCCGATCATGAACTGGAACATGCCAACGAGCGACGCTTGCTGCGGATTAAGTTGGCTCGACGGCACTTCGCCGGACTGCACGTCGATGGCTTCGAGCTGGTTGCGGCGCGCGAGATCGTCCACATCTTCGACAACGAAGTTGAACTGCACGTCTTCGCGGCGCCGCCCATTGGTGTCGCGATAAGTGGTCCGCACTGGCCGCACGCGATAGCTGAGTGGCGTTATCTCGTTGTAGAGTCGGTAGGTCAGGTACTCGAGCACGATGAGCTGCTCGTAGCTCGCCCCGGACCGACAACGCGTGACGAGTTTCAAACGATTCTGCCCACGCATGATCGTGTCGCGGCGCGTGGCGCCTGGACCGCTCAAGTCGATGCGCAACGGCGGAAACTGGCAGATGCCGCGTGTCCGGCGCGAGAATCCACGCGGCGAAAGCTCCATGTCGAAGCGCTGCTCGCCGATGGTGAGCGCGGCCGGCGCCGGATCGGTATTGCGTGCGGCGCGCCGCACGAGTTCGCCGATCGGACCTTCAATAAGGATCGGCAGTTCAGAATTTTCGGAAAAAAGCGGTGTTTGCGCCGCCACTGGCGCGGCCAAGCTGAGTGTGGCCAATCCCGCCAGCGCCCCAAGCCAAGTTCTCACCGCCATCGCAGCCTCCCTCCCGCATTTTGTGTCCCCGCCCGCCACCTTACGGAAGATTGGCGGAAGGTGAAGCTTGAACGGCGCCCGTTCAGCGTGCTTGGTGCGAGACATACGGAGGAACCTGATGCCAGCAACCTTGCCTGAACGCGGCGCGCCCTGGAGCGCGCTCGAGCCGCGCATGCGCGAACTGGGCAAGGGAGACGTCAAATGGCGCGACGGGCGCACCGGCATGTACATTTTCAACGCCGGTCCCGAAGTCGAGCAGGTGAAGAAGGCCGCCTATGCGCTCTTTTCCGAGGAGAACGGGCTGGGGCCCGCGGCTTTTCCGAGCTTGGCGCAAATGGAGCGCGAAGTCGTCGCTGCGGGCGCGGCGCTCCTCAATGCGCCGGCCGGCGCCGCCGGCGCGATGACGAGCGGCGGCACAGATTCGATTTTTCTCGCGGTGAAGACCGCGCGAGATCATGCGCGGGCCGAGCGCGGGCTGAATGGGCCGCTGAATATTGTAGCCCCGGCAACCGTGCACCCGGCGTTCGACAAAGCCTGCATGGTTATGGATATCGAGATCCGGCGCATCCCGGTGAGGGACTATCTGGCCGACGTGGCGGCGATGGAGGCCGCATTGGACGCGAATACGCTAATGATCGTCGGTTCCGCGCCCTGCTTTCCGTTCGGCTTGATCGATCCGATCGAAGCATTGGGTGAGTTGGCGGAGCGCAAGAAGCTCTGGCTTCATGTCGATGCGTGCGTCGGCGCCTACATCGCGCCGTTCGTGCGGATGAATGGCGCAGAGCTGCCGCCGTTCGATTTCTCCGTGCCGGGCGTGTGGTCGATTTCAGGCGACCTGCACAAGTATGGCTACGCATCCAAGGGCGCTTCGACCGTGTTTTTCCGCACAGAGGCGCTCAAGGATTTCATGACATTCGACGCCGGCCCCTGGCCGCTTGGACGCATGATCACGCCATCGCTGGCCGGCACCCGGCCAGGCGGCGCGATCGCCTCGGCGTGGGCGGTGATGAACCACCTGGGCATCGAGGGATACAAGCGAAAGCAAGGCGAGGTGACCTCGGCGCGCGAGAAGATCGAAGCCGGCGTCAAGAGGCTAGGCTTCGAAGTGCTCGGCAAACCGCAACTTGGCATCGTCGCTTTCGCCCACCCCGAGATCAATGCGTTGCGCATCTACGCGCAAATGCACAAGCGCGGCTGGTTTACCGCGGCGTTGGTGGAACCGATGGCGCTGCATCTGATGCTCTCGCCGAAACACAACGAGGTGACGCACGAGTATCTGGCCGACCTTGAGGCCGCCATGCGCGCCGTCACCGACGAACAGTTCGCGCCGAAATATGCGGGGTAAGCCATGTCGCTCCAGTTCGATTATTACTTCTCCTTTCGCAGCCCCTATTCGTATCTGGCGGCGCCGCAGGTGGAGCAGCTGATTGCCCGTTACGACTTAGCGCCGCGCATGCGCATCGTCACACCGATCGCGATCCGCATCCCCGGCTTCTTCAAGAGCGTGAATCCCCTCTGGCCCCCCTATCTCTTGCGCGACACCTTCCGCATTTCGCAGATGAACAACATTCCCTATCGCTGGCCGCGCCCCGATCCGATCATCATGGATATCGGTAGCGGCGAGGTGGCGACGGAACAGCCCTACATTCATCGCGTCAGCCGAATGGCGGTAGCTGCCGCGCATGCCGGGCGTGGGTTTGAGTTTGCGCGGCGCGCCTCGCACAAGATTTGGTCCGGCGAAGTGGACAACTGGCACGAAGGCAATCACCTCGCCGATGCGGCAGCCGAAGCAGGCCTCGACGCCGGCGCACTGGAGGCAACGGTGCGCGATCGTGGAGAAGAACTTGCCGCGGAGATTGCGCAAAACGAGGCCGATCAACGCAGTGCCGGCCACTGGGGCGTGCCGCTCTTCGTGTTCCAGGACGAACCGTTCTTCGGCCAAGATCGGCTCGATCATCTGATTTGGCGCATGAAGCAGGCAGGCCTGCGCGAACGTTAGTCGCAAACTTAGCGCGCTTCGTAGCAGTTCGCGCAGTTGTGTTTGGCGCCAGGCGGCGGCGGCGCTTTGGATGCGGACATGAATTCGTGGGGAGTCGCGCCGACCATGCTGGTTCGGTTCTTAGTGGCGGTAATTGCGGTCACGCTGATGTGGTCGCCAGCGCAGGCGCAGGATTCGCCGCACTATGGCCGCCCGCTTGAAATGCGCGGCTACGGACACGACGGCCTCCAGCGTTTCGTGGGCGTCTATGAACCGTCGACGTACCGGCGGGGAACGCCGGCGCCTTTGATTGTGGCGCTGCACGGCCGCTTCTCCTCGCCACAGGCCCTGCACGCACAAGCAGGCTTGGCCGCGTTCGCCGAGGCGCGCGGGGCGATCGTGATCTACCCGGAGGCTGCGGCCGGTTTTTGGAACGACGGCGGCCATACGCTGCTGAACCGCCGGGGCGAACCCGCCGACGATATCGGCTTCATTGACATGGCCATCGAAGCCGCGACGCTCGACTACACCATCGATCGCTCGCAGATCTTCGTCGCCGGCTTCGACAGCGGCGCGAGCATGGCGTTCACGATGGCGTGCCAAAGCGAGGTGCGCTTGGCCGGCGTCGCCGCCGTCAGCGCGCTGCTTTGGTCCTATCAGCGTGATCAATGCACGGCGCCGCGCCCCACGCCGGTGCTGATGATCCAGGGCCGGCGCGATGAGAGTCTCCCCGTCAACGGCGTCGAAGCGCCGAACACCGGACAAAGCCGCTTGAGCGCTGGCGAGATGGTGGCGTTCTGGCAGCGCGCTAACGGATGTAGCGCACGCACGAGCGCAGGCCGCGAAGACAGTCAGTTCTTTGCAACCTGCAATGACGGCTCAGCCGTTGCCTATGTCGGCGTCGGCGGCGGCAACCACAATTGGTTTCGCACCGGCGAGCGCTATCAGCTCAACCGCCACGGCGTGGACGCCACAGCTTTGATGGACACCTTCTTCTTCGATCGCGCACGCTTCGAATTGCCGGATGCGCGCTCAGCGGGCGGGCGCTCGCGCGCCTGGATCGTCTATGCACCGCCTGAATACGATCCCGCGCGGCCCACGCCGGTCGTCGTGCTCCTCCACGGCCGCCCCAGCAACGCCGGCGCGATGGCGTTGATCAGCGGCATGAACGAGGTCGCCGCGCGGCACAATTTCATCGCCGTTTACCCAGAAGGGCTGGACAACGAATGGAACGCCCAGTTCGACGTGGCCGGACGCTCCATATCGCTTACTGGCCAACGCTCGACGCTGCCGCAGGACGATGTCACCTTCCTGAAAACGCTGATGGATGACCTCTCAGTCGATTTTAACATCGACCGATCGCGGCTTTACCTCGGCGGCTTCTCCAATGGCGGCTTTATGACTCACCGCATGGCGTGCTCGGCGGGCGATACATTCGCCGCTTTCGCGGCTGTAGGCGCAGCGCTTTATGTCGAGCTATCGCAGCTTTGCCAGCGCAGCCCGCCGACGCCGATCCTCTTCATGCACGGCAGCGGCGATCCGAGCGTGCCAATCGACGGCGTCGAAGTTGCGAACCCCCAAGGCGGCGAGCCCATACGCATCACCCGCTCTGTCCGCGAGACCGTCGCGATCTTCTCGCGCCGCAACAATTGCGAAATGCGCGGTACGAGCACGACGTTTGCCGAAAGCGGCCGCTCACCCGGCACGCATGTGGTGCTCTACGTCCCACACGGCTGCGACGAGGGCGCCGACATCGCCTATTATCTGATCAACGGCGGAGGCCACACCTGGCCGGGCGCCGACGGGATCATGGAGGCGGAGTTCTTCGGCCCAACCAATCTCGATTTCAGCGCCAGCGAGACGATCTGGCAGTTCTTCGCGGCACATACCCTGCGCCCGCAAGCGCGACGGCGTTAACTAGGCTACTGGCGGAGACGGAGGCCCCGCCCGCCATCGCAGCGGCCGTGTGTGGGTGTGTACCGCTGAAGCGCGTGAACAAGCGATCAAACGCTCATAAGGCACGATTGCGTGTGTCACCGTGTGACGAGGTAGGCGCACAATGCTGTGACAGACAGTGGGCTGTGACGTGGGCCGGCGAAGGCAATCACGAAATGGCGTTCAAGCGGTGCGTGGCAACCTACATCGAGGCTTACGAGGCATCCTTCGCAATGCGATGCATGCCGATCAGTAGACGAACACCCGAACCACCCGCGCTTACCCGGTACTCGGCGCGCAACCTGTTCGAGCAATAGATGTCGCTCTTAGTCATGACGGCGCTTTGATCCGATCACCTGCATTTCGCCGACGACAACAACGTCTTAGGTTCGGTCGAGCAAGCGCTCAGGCAAATATCTCACCACCGATTCCAAGCCAGGCAGATAACGCTGGTCTCGAATGATAACGTTACAAATCTCATCGAACATCTCGGCACGTCGCCAGTATGACCCATGCTGAAACCCCGACATGCGCTTTCTAACATCCCATATGCCCTCCCTCGGACGTCCCCTGAGTCCAACAGCCTCGGGTAGAATTCCCTCCTCAGTTGGTGCTCGTGTTTGTCCAAACCCGAATAGCGAGCGCAAGACTATGTCAGAAGGCGAATAGTAGACATTGGCACGATCAGCGAAGGTCGTTGGGACGAACAAACGTCCCGAGGGGAGTACCATGTCTACTGGGACCGCTGCAGCCATCAGTAGAGCGGTAAGGCCGCTTCGACGCGAGAGGTTTGACGCGTTCTTCAGCGCGTCCAGCGCCTCCAATATGACGCGGCAACCGAGTGAGTGACCGACGAGCGTTATTGATGCCGCTCCGCTCAGGAGATCGCGAGCCAGTAACAGGTTCGCCAATGCGGTGCCGGCATCCCGAGCTAACACAACGGACTCGTGGTAGCTCCTGACGGTTGGCCAAGTGACCGTGAAGATGGAGTCTACGGTGCTGTTGGAACGTTGTCCGATTTCTTCGATGAGCACATCATATTCGTCTACGGCGTGCCCCGACTGAATATTCCAACCGTGAACCAGGAATACGTACTCTAGTCGCGCAAAGCTACGGTCCGTCACTAACCGAGCCTCTAGCGGGCCGCCGCGCAAGAACTGTTCTATACGAATATCAGCCGCGCGAAGACCTCGCATCAACGACGCCGCATGTTCACTAGGAAATCGTGCAGCGCTGATGCGGTGACCGACGTCGCCAGAGCAACTGGAACGGCGATAGCCGACGCATGGGAATCGCTGAAGCGATAGTCGAATCCATCCAACGCAATAACCGCGAACGAGTATGAGAGGATCATCATGAGTATTAGCCGAGCGGCCACCCAAACGACCGAGAACACGTACTGCATCCTATCGACCGCTCTTTCCGAAGCTATCGCCAAATGAAGCCGAACCCGCTCGCTTCTCTCCTCAGAAACCCCTGCCGCGGTCTCTGGGTTGGATAGTGCGATGGCGTCGCTCAGATCGTCAGATCGGCCAAAGCCACCGTAGCTCGCCAATATGATAGCATCGGGCCGGATGAAGTCAGCTTCGCTCGCGGCCTGCATGGTTGCAGCGATCTGCGCGAACAACTGGGGCGGAGGCAGCGCGTAGACGGTGCTGCGAAGACCGATGCCTTGGAGATAGCTGGGCAATCTCCATACGCGCGACTTAGGTTTGCTCAAGACTGACTTGATCACGTCTGGCCGAGCTTCCGCAATCGAGCTCTCTATTGCAAACATAAATAGGCGGTGCAGTACAAGTCGTCCTCCGATCTGCAGGATTGCCTCTAAGGAGAGCGCGACTAGCGATGCGAGAACCGCGACAATCACCGCGAAGCTCCACGCACCAGCCGCTAGCTCGCTAAAAATGTCGCTTGGACTAGGCCCCATGTATTGCCCCCTGACCGGCTGCTCGCTCTTGTCATTTTTTTGGCTTACGCGCCACCACGTCCTGAACTCGGCTCGACGCCGAGACTCGACGAGGTTCGAGCGAGCCTGATGCCCCTACGCGGTGTACTCGGCTGCGCCCAGCCCTGAGGTGCGCTTAGGCGGCTCACCCAGCCCCGCCACCAATGTCGTCAATGAACTGATCGCAAATGGCTTTCGGCCCCGCCGACGTACCTCGGGCCCTCGAACTCACGGCCCAGCCCACGGTTTCGGCGTGAGCTACCGCCCGCCGGGGTACATAGTGATGGGCGCTGACTGGGGCCAGCGTGCTGGCTCACGGTGGCGAGCATCGAGTTGATGGATGAGCGCCTACGCCGCGACGCGCGCACGCTCTTGGCCGCTCAACGCTGGCGCCGCCTCGGCAGCCGCACTAATCTGCAGTGCGGGAGGCGGAGCGATGCGGCGTTGTTTGGCCATCGGGTTTGCAGTAGTCGCGTTTTGTGCTCCGCCGCTCGCGGTTGCTCAAGGCCCAATCCCCAGCACCATCCGCTCGTCGTCACTCACCGTAGCGCAGGAGCAGGAACTGAACCGGCGACTGGGGCTGCTTGAGACGCAGTTGCGGTCTCTAGCCACTCAGACCGAACTACGTGAAGGCGCGGTACGCAACATCGCGGTCGAGATTTTCGGCGCGCGGCCCGACCTGGATTTCGAAACCTATACCGCGCTGATTGAAAGCGGCGCCCGCGAGTTGCGCATCTACATCATTGAGGCGCGTACACGCAACGATCCGGATCCAGTGTCTGCGTCTCTACGCGCACGGGCGATCGTGGCCGCCGAGAATGGTCGCCTCACCGAAGCTCGCACCCTCTACGATCAGTTAACCGCTGCTAACCGCGCTGCGCGCGAGCAAGAACGCGACGCGGAAGACTTGGCTGACGCTGCCGACATGGCGGAAGCCGCGCGTCTCGCATTCGTCGCCGCCGACTTCCGCGACGCAGCCCGACGCTATGAGGCCGCAGCGGAGCTGGCTCCAGCGTCAGCACGCGAGCGTTTCAGATACCGATTTGCGCAAGCGATGGCACTCACTACGCTTGGCGAGCGCTTTGGCGATCCCACCGACCTGCAAGCGGCGGTGAACATCTATCAACGGTTTGTGTTACCGCTGGCCCCTCGCACCACGAGCGCGAACGATTGGGCTGCGACACAGCACAACCTGGGCTACGCGCTTTACTTCCTGGGCGAGCGAGGGGACAGCGAAGCCCTGCGCGGCGCCGTCAGAGCTTATCGCGCAGCCCTGGAAGTGCGCACTCGCGTCAGTGATCCCGCGAATTGGGCAGCAACGCAGAACAGCCTTGGCGTCGCGCTTCGCTTCCTTGGAGCGATGGGCGACGTTTCGGCGCTGCGTGAGTCCGTTCAGACTTTTCGGCTCGCGTTAGAAGTGCGTGTGCGTAGCGTCGATCCCAGCGGTTGGGCGGAAACCTCGCAAAACTTGGCTGCGGCGCTAGGAACTCTTGGCCAAAACGGCGACGACGAGGCCCTCCGCGAAGCGGTGGCGATTTATCGGTCCATCTTGGAAACATACACGCGCGCTGACCGTTCGGCCGATTGGGCTGCGGCGCAAACCGATTTGGGTCGCGCGCTCTATCAGCTTGGCGCAAGTGGCGACGACAGCGCGCTGCGCGAGGCTGTCACCGTAATCCGTGGCGCCCTCGAGGTGCAGACTAGGGAAGGTAACCCTCTTGCCTGGGCGTACATTCAATACACGCTAGGCACCGCGCTCTCTCAGTTCGGCGCAAGAGGCGACCAACAAGCACTGCGTGACGCTATCATCGCCTTCAGGGCCGCCTTGGAGGTGCAGACGCGCGCCACCCCCCGACCGTGGGCGTGGACCCAGCTTCGGCTAGCAATAGCCTGCAATTTCCTGGTTCTGTACGGCGACAACTCTGTAAGGCGAGAGGGTTTGGAAGCGGGCCGCGCGGCGCTGGAGGGCTTCGAGCAAATCGGCGACACAGGTCCAAGCAACCTTGCCCGGCAAGTCCTCGCTCAATTGGATCAGCGGTGACCGTGCCTTGATACTCAATGAGCGACTGGCGATGAGGCTACTAATTCTGTCGGCAATTTCGGCGGCAACGCTCGCTGGGCCTCAGGCTGCGCAGGCTCAAGGCCCAATCCCCAGCACCATCCGCTCGTCGTCACTCACCGTAGCGCAGGAGCAGGAACTGAACCGGCGACTGGGGCTGCTTGAGACGCAGTTGCGGTCTCTAGCCACTCAGACCGAACTACGTGAAGGCGCGGTACGCAACATCGCGGTCGAGATTTTCGGCGCGCGGCCCGACCTGGATTTCGAAACCTATACCGCGCTGATTGAAAGCGGCGCCCGCGAGTTGCGCATCTACATCATTGAGGCGCGTACACGCAACGATCCGGATCCAGTGTCTGCGTCTCTACGCGCACGGGCGATCGTGGCCGCCGAGAATGGCCTCCTCACCGAAGCTCGCGCACTCTACGACCAGCTGATCGCGGCTAACCGCACTGCGCGCCAACGCGAACGCGACGCCGAGGACTTGGCTGATGCGGCCGACATGGCGGAAGCTGCTCGCCTCGCCCTCGTTGCTGCCGATTTTCGTGACGCCGCGCGGCGCTACGAGGCCGCAGCGGAGCTGGCTCCGACAGGGAGTACAGATCGATGGCTTTATCGAGCCTACCTGGGCCTGTCTCTGCGAGAGCATGGTCACCGCTTCGGCGACCCGAGCTCCCTGCAGCGTGCCATTGGGGTTCTTCGTGAACTTTCGACGACGCTGCCGAGCCGCTCAGATGCTGAGGCATTTAGAGCGGAGGCGCAGAACTCACTTGGCATAGCCCTTGTGCAGCTTTCTCAGTTGATCGGCAGACGCGACGACCTAACCCAGGCTGTTGCGGCCTTCCGGGCCGCTCTGGCTACGTATGGAGGCTTGGGAGACCAAAGTCGGATGTTGGGCACGCAGCTCAATCTGGCGAACGCGCTTGACGTGCTGGGTTCGCGAGGCGACCGCGCGAGCCTTGATGAGGCGGTGGCGCTGTATCGTAGTGTGAGAAGCAGTTCGACAGCAGGGTCCGATCACTGGAATCTGGCAAGCATAAATCTTGGACTGTCGCTTCTTAACACGGCTCGAATTACCGGAGAGCCCCAGGCGCTGCGCGAGGCGGCCGAAGTTTATCGGTCCATACTGACGGTGCTTTCTCGCGACGAAAATCCCTTCCAGTGGGCCACGGCGAACGACAATTTGGGATTGGTGCTCGCTGAGCTTGGCAGGCGCGGCGATGTAACTCTTTTGAGGCAAGCCATTAGCTTTCACCGTGCGGCGCTTGAAATCCGCGCACGTTCGCATGCGCCTGCCCTCTGGACCGCCACACAGCTTCACTTGGGTCTTGCTCTCCAAGCCGTTGGCGAGCAGGGCGACCGTCAGGCGCTCGTGGAGGCCGCCACAGTATATCGTTCGATCCTCGAAGTGATCTCGCGAACAGAAATGCCCCTCCTCTGGGCGAGAACACAAAACAACCTAGGAAACGCGATGAGTGCACTGGGCGAGGCTGGCGATGACGAGGCTTTTGGTGAAGCGCTCGACGCATACCGGGCAGCGCTGGCATTGTATGACCGCAGCACCTCTCCGGCACAGTGGGCAGAGACTCACTTTAACCTTGCAATGACGTATCGAGCGATGGCGATGAGAGGAGACCACTCAAAACTGCCTTTGGCTCGGGAAGCAGCGCGCGCGGCTCTGTCTGGCTTCTTGGATGCAGGGCACGACGATGGGGTTGGTCAAGCTCGACAACTCATGCGGATGCTTGGCGCGCAATGAGTACGGTTTTCATTTCTTATAAGCGCGAGAACGAGACCGCCGTGAAGCGCCTCGTCGAAGCCCTTCGCGAGGCTGGCCTTCACGTCTGGTGGGATCAGGACATTGCAGCTGACGCACCATGGGAAGCGACCATCGAGCGCGAACTGAATGCCGCCAAAGTAGTGATTGTGGCGTGGTCCGAAGCGGCAGTCGCCAGTGACAACGTCAAGGCAGAAGCACGGCGCGCCCGCAACACGGGCAAGTTGATCCAGGTGTTCATTGAAAAGTGCGAACCGCCGCTTTTCTTTGGCGAACGCCAAGGGGTCGATCTGAGCAATTGGAACGGCGCGGCTGCCGACAATCGTTTTCAGGCGGTGCTGACGGCGGCACGCGCGATCGAATCCGGCAAGCATCCCCCTGCGGGCGTCGGTTATTCGCCGAGAAAGCGCGCGCCCTGGGGGGCGGTTACAGCGCTATTCATTTGTGTTTCAGCGGTGCTTGGCTTTGTCTCGAACTTGGGTGGTGCGCGCGATGCCGTCTGCGGGCTCAGTGCAATAAATCAAACGTGCTTCGACTGGGGGCTAATGCCTACGCAACCGGCTACGACCGATCCCATAGAGATGACCAGCGAAGCACGTCAGCAGCTGCTGGAGAGCGTCGTCGGCGTCTGGGGCCGGCAAGATCGCGCTTGCATCGATGTAGTCAGATACAGCGTTGCGCGGGGCGACGACGGCATCGACCGTATAACTGCCACGGGAACAGGCTTCCAAGGCGTGAGCCAAGTGATCGCCGCTGAAAATGGAGTCATCGTTTCGCGCGATGCGGCGCCTTCCGCGTCTGGCGGGCGCGAACAATGGGAGTTTCGCCCCGACGGCGACCGCCTCACCCTTTACGACAAGGACGGCGTGGCAACCACGTTGGCGCGGTGCGATAGAGAGTAAGCTATGCGGGCCAATCCAAGCCGCTGCCTTCGCCGGCGATCAGCACGAATGAGCCCCCAAATCCCGTTTCTGCCATTGAGGCGGGATGCACCACGAATGCCAACGTCGCGTCACTGATGCCCCAACTCGTCGGTTGCGGTTCAGCGCCTCGACCCGCCCGCCCCCCAAGTCGAAAGGGGTCGCGCGACGTATGCCCGGTCGAGTGGTATGCGGTAGTTAGTCACCGCATCCCCGTTTGTTGGTGGGCGGCCTAATAGGCCCGCTAGGGCCGCTCAGCAGCTCGCGCTGGTGGCTTGCCCCAGCCGATGGTCGAAAGGCCCCCTGAAGGCCGCCAGGGCCGTTTAGGGGCGTTGCCCCGGCGGCGTGTTTGGGCGGCTTCGCCCGCTGGGCCGGTCTCGTCAGCACATAATACCACATACCCGCCACCGCCTCACGTCCGCCCACAGCCTCAACCGGCGACGCCCGGCAGCAAGCGAATAAAAGACCTATTTTACAATAGGTTGTGAAGCCTTTAGGCTTCAAGCCAGGGGTTGCTGGTCAATGTTCAAAGGAGAGTCGAATTGCCACGTGGAGGCCGAAAACTGACCTCAATCGGGGTCCGAAACGCAAAATCCCCGGGTCTGCATCCGGATGGCGACGGGCTTTACCTTAAGGTGGCGATCGGGAAGGACGGGCTCCCGAATAAGAGTTGGATCGTCCGCGTCTACCTGCCCGGCGGCAAGGTTCGAGACATGGGTCTTGGCCAGGCGAGTCATGTAACTCTTGCAGAGGCGAGAGAGGCCGCCGAAGCGGCCCGCAAGGCAGCCAGAGCGGGCGCCGATCCGGTGGCGCTGCGTAAGGAAGAGCGTCGTCGATTGGTGGCGACAATCGAGAATGCTCGGACCTTCAAAGACTGCTCAGAACGCTTCTTGGAGATGCAAGAGCGCCGGTGGTCGAATCCCAAGCACCGACAGCAGTGGCGCAACACGCTTTCGACCTACGCCTATCCGATGTTAGGCGACCTTCGTGTCGAAGCCATCGACACAAACCTCGTGCTGAGAGTCCTGGAGCCAATCTGGCTGGAGAAGCCCGAGACTGCGTCGCGGTTGCGAGCAAGGATCGAACGGATCCTGTATTGGGCACAGACGCGCGGCTACCGTTCAGGTGACAATCCGGCCCGTTGGCGCGGACATCTCGACCACGCGTTACCCGTCGGCGCCACACGTGCGACAAGGCATCATCCAGCAATGCCATATGCAGAGGTGCCCGCGTTCTTTGAAGAGTTGAAGCAACGTCGAGGAATCGCTCCGCGGGCGCTCGAATTTGCAATTCTGACTGGTGCGCGGACTGGAGAAGTGGTCGGCGCGACGTGGTCTGAGATCGATCTCGAAAAACAGATGTGGCGGGTGCCTTGGGATAGAATGAAGGCCAAGCGCGAGCATCGGGTTCCGCTGTCACCTCAAGCCATCGCTCTACTTCAGTCGCTAAGACTCGATCGAAGAGCCTCTGACTACGTGTTCCGAGGATGGAAGCGAGGAACGGCGCTCTGCAACGGTGCGCTACGCGCTACGCTCAAAA
Source organism: Hyphomonadaceae bacterium (assembly GCA_050184605.1). GTDB lineage: Bacteria > Pseudomonadota > Alphaproteobacteria > Caulobacterales > Aquidulcibacteraceae > Vitreimonas. Next base: position 29,119 of record JBFXAE010000003.1, read on the forward strand.
AAATGGGGCGGTCTGACGTGACTCCGCACGGCTTTCGATCAAGCTTCAGGGACTGGGTTTCGGATGAAACCGATTTTGCGAGGGAACTAGCCGAGGCGGCTCTTGCACATGTCGTAGGAGACAAGACCGAAGCTGCCTACAGGCGCGGAGATGCATATGCAAAGCGCACTCGCATGATGAACGCGTGGTCTAACCACTGTTATTCTACGGATGCTGAGGACTCGGCGGGTCACAGTGCGAACGACAACACCCTCGCCGCATTGAAATCAAAAGAAGTCCACTAGAGCGTGTTTGGGAGGGTTTGGGAGGGTTTGGATCGACCCGGTCCCACGAGTCCCACGTTCCCAGTGTGACTCTAACTTGGTTTTTCTATTCCCCAGATTCAGATTCAATGTGTTTTGAAAAACCGCGTACGCGCTCGCCATCAAGCTTGCCTTGCCAGTGATTGTAACCCAGCTGGCGCATCACTGCCGCCCCGCGTTTGAAATCTGCCGGCCTTTGGTGCGCAGCATCCAACCCGACAGCGGCAAGCACATCGCAATTCCGCACAATCATGAGGTCGCCTTTTCGACGGCCCACGATAGACTTTAGGGTGTCGATCCAGGGATCCGTTTCGAGACGTGCGCGCTGCTGTTCGGCGGCGTTTTCCCAAAGCTCTTTGGGCAACACGAGCGGGCCGTATGTCTTCTCAAGGTGAGCGGCCTCGGCCCATATTTGCTCGCGATCTGCCTTGAGCTTTTTCCGCCTAACTTTTGTGACCCTTACAGGGTGAAATCGCCGATTGCCTGCGGAGTCGAAGAAGAACTCCTCTTTGTCGGTCGTGCCAATAAAAATGCACGCCCGCTTCTTGTCGTCGCGCTCATGACCATAAGCGCGCCGCCCTCGGTCAACGGTGCGCGAAAGAAACGCCTTGTTACGCTCATGGTGTAGAGGAGAATTGCCGACGAGTTCCGCTATCTCGTAGATCCACACGCCGTCTAGCGCTTCAAGTTGGCGTTCCGGCGTGCGTCCCAAGATGTCAGCGTCGCTATACCAAGCACGTCTCCGTGCAAGAATGCGCACCCCCAACGTCTTGCCCACGCCTGTACCGCCAGCGAGGATCAAGTTGTCATCTGAACGGCAGCCGGGCTTTCGCGCGCGACGTATCGCCGACACGAGTGTCAGCGCACTGAGCGCTCGATTTAACGCTGTGTCGGACGCACCGAAATAGTAGCTGAGTAGCTTCTCAAGGCGCGGTGTGCCGTCCCACTTCAGTCCGTCGATCCATTTGAGAACCGGGTCGTATTCATCCTGGTAGCCGGCGAGCTTGATCGCGTCCCGGATGACTTCTGCGCCGAAGTCTGTTTCGGTCTTCTCCAAGAGTATCCGACGAAACCGAGCGTGCGTTTTCTCAGTGACTTTCAGCCGCTTGGTTTTGCCAGGCATTGAATAGGTGAAGCGACTGGCGCGTCGATTACGACCGAACGTGTACCCGAGTTCGCCTAGTACCAGTAGGACGCGCGCCAGCGCAGGCTGCGAACTCTGCTCATTCATGCTCGGCGCCCTCGGTTGCTCTTGGATAGACGGGCGGCAGACTCAAAAAGAACGTATCTGCCGACGCCACGACCACGAGCGAACTGCGCCCGTCACTGACGGCTTCGAAGTGTCCCGCACGCAAGTGCCGGTAAATTGTCCATCGAGAGCGTCGATAGCGCTCGACAGCTTCGTCGATCGAAATGAGCAAGGGCGACATCGCCACCTCCTTGCTGATTTCGCTAGCAACGAGGCGTCGGGTTGTCGGGGGAAATAAGCTGGCCCCTATTCCTCGGGACTCGTATCCCCGTTGTTGGTGTTGGGTTTCTTGCGATGTGGCTTGTGAAACGCGAGTGCGTCGAGGAAAATCCCGTCCCATCGCCCTGGGTCGCTGACGGTCTCAATCGCCTGAAGCCAAGGGCCTGAGCCTGCGCCGTGCACGTTGCCACCTGCTTCGACTACAAGGTCCAGAATGATCGAGTGCAGGGAGTGAAGTGTCTCCTTACCCTTGCCGTTGGGCTTAGCAGTGGTGAGTGGCGGGAGCTCGCCGGTGATGTCGCGGGCGATCGCGAGACAGCGTGCGAGCATGTATGATCCGCCAGTACCGGACGTGTTCAGATCGTTCAGGATCGCCGCAACCCGCCTACAATTTCCAGCGCGTCGCTTTAGCTCTAGAGCAAGCTGATCGATCGGAATCTCCGGTCTCGAGTACTCGCCCGGCCGCTCAGCATTCAGCGCTGCCTTGGTGACCTTCGAGAATTGGCGGCCCGGCGCGAGGCGAAGAGCACTCCAATCGGGAGGATCTTCACGCAATTCGGTGGCCAAACCCTCCATGCGTTTGGCGAGGTCGAGCATGCGCTCTGATTGGGTGCGCCGCTCTTTTCGAACCTGTTCGCGTTTCTCACGCGAGCTGGCGGCGGCATATGCGGTTGCGATCGATTGAATCTCGGCAGCTGCGACCTCAATCGCCGATTGAGGCGCAAGTCGCCCTTCACCGGTACCTCGAAGATGGGTCCGCAAGCGCTCGCTGGCTTTTTCGGTCATTGGCATTGCACCCTGCGCGACCAGCGGTCCCGTGTGTGCCGCCGTGCGTCAGCAATTGCGCGAAAAACCGTGGCCCACGCCATGGTTTTTTCACGCGCGCGCGAGGCGGCTGACGCTGAAGTGATTGGTGATTATGGGGTTTTCGATCAAAACCACTGGCGGAGACGGAGGGATTCGAACCCTCGATACCCGGTTAAGGTATGCTCCCTTAGCAAGGGAGTGCCTTCAGCCACTCGGCCACGTCTCCGGCGAGGCGCCCGCTTATCCCGGCAACCCGCCCCCGGCAAGGCGTCTTTGACCCCGACTCCACATCCTTAACTGGCGCCGCCTTTGCGCGAGCCCTTCCGAGATTTTTAGTCTGAAGGGCGAATTAACCATGTCTCAGGCCGCACTGCAGCTCGTCGGCGCCGATTTGGACCAGACGAGCGCGGACAATCACGGGCTTGCGGCCCAAGCTGAGCCGGAAGCGGCTTTGGTCCAGTCCGAGGCTGAGCGGATGGCCGAGCTGGCGGCCGCGTTTGCCCTCTTTGGCCTGGCTGTCGAGCAGCCGGGCGACCCAGAATTTCCGCTGGCGACGGCCGATCTGGCCTACCGCGCTCACCAAATCGCGCCGGATGCGCCGGCCAATGACTGGGCTGAACCCCGCCGGACATCGCTCCCAAGCCGGGGCCTCCACGTCGACCCGGGCCTGCCGGTTAAGCTTATTCAGGTCACGGACTGGCTGATCGTCGCCGCCGCGGCGCAGTTCGCGGCGATGTGGGGCGCGGGCGCGGGTCTGCTCGAACTGTCCATCGGCCAAGCCTCGGCTTTCATCGCCGCCGCGCTGGCCTTGAAGGGCGGCCTCTGGCTCACCGACTATTATCGCTTCTCGCCAGCGCGGATTAGGTCGGAGCGCGGCATGGGCGGTTTGGCCTTGGGCGCCATCGCCGGCGTTCTCATCGCCAACGCGTTCGCACCCGATGCGCGCAGCGCCGCAGCGCTTGCAGCTACACTGCCGTTCGCGGCGATGCTGCTTGCTGGCGTACACGCAGCGCTCGCGGTTTGGATTTCCGCCGCACACCGCCGCGGCCTCTTCGCTGAAAACATCGTGCTGATCGGCGCCACCGACGCAGCACAGCGCCTTGTCGCGCGCGCCGCCAAATCGGGCGAAGCGCGAATCGTTGCTGTTGTCGACGACCGCACGCGCCGCTCACCTGCGCAGGTTGGCGCCGCGCCGGTGATCGGCACGGTTGACGACTTGCTCGCTTGGGACGGCCTGCCCAATGTCGACCGCATCGTCATCACCGTTACGCAGAAGGCTGAAGCGCGAGTTCGCTCGATGATCGAGCGCCTGCGTGTTGCGCCGAACCGCGTCGATCTTCTGCTCGACTTCGAAACTCAGGCTGTCCGCGGGCGCCGCGTCGAGCGCTTTGGCGGCGCAGCCGTCGCCTGCGTCTCCGGCCGCCCGCACAATCATCGCCGAGCGCTGGTGAAGCGCACGCAAGATCTCGTGCTCGGCACGGTGCTCGCCGTCATTTTTGCCGTGCCGATGCTGATCATCGCGGCGTTGGTGAAACTGGATACGCCCGGCCCGGCGCTCTACCGCCAGCGCCGACATGGCTTCAACAACCGCGTCATTACGGTGCTGAAGTTCCGCACCATGCACCACGCACCTGAGGCGCCGCTGCAGCAGGTGCGCGAAAACGATCCGCGCATCACCGCCGTGGGCGCGTTCCTGCGCCGCACCAGCCTCGATGAGCTGCCGCAGCTCTTCAACGTGTTGCGCGGCGACATGAGCCTCGTCGGCCCACGCCCGCACGCAATCGGCATGAAGACTTGCGAGCGTGAACTGACTGAGATTGTCGCCGAGTACGCGCATCGCCATCGCGTGAAGCCGGGCATCACCGGCCTCGCGCAAGTCAACGGCTCGCGCGGCCCGGTGACATCGGCGGCGTCAGTCCGCCGCCGTGTGCGCTACGATCTCGAATATGTCGCGCGCGCCTCGCTCTGGCTCGATCTCGAAATTCTGGTACGCTCCGTGCCGGTGTTGTTCGGGGACAAGGTCACCCGGTGAGCACTGCGCGCATCCTCTCTCTCGCGCCGTTGCAGATCGCACAAGCCCTGATCGGGTTTGGCGCGATCGCCGCGTTTACACGCCTAATGAGCCCCGAGGATTTCGGCCGCTACGCGCTAGCGCTCTCGATTTCGATGGCGGCGCACACCTTGGTGTTCACCTGGGCTGAAGCAGCGGCGTTCCGCTTTTTTGCGGCTGCCCGCGCTGAGAAACGCCTCGCCGATCACTTCGCTACACTGTTGGTACTGGCGCTCGCGCTTGGCCTCACAGTGCTCGCGGTGACCGCCGGCGTGCTGGCCTTCGTGGGATTGCGCGACGACATCGCGGCGCTCTCGCTCTTTGCCTCCGGCGCCGCAGTCCTGCGTTTCCTCACGCGTCTCGGCCGCGAGAGCGATCGCGCCGCGCTTGCGTTCGGCCGCTACGCTGTTCTGGAAACAATTTACCTCGTCATCGGCTTCGCCGCCGGCGTGGGTCTGCTCGTGATGTTTGACTTCGGCGCCGCAGCGCCGTTTGCAGGCCTGCTTGTCGCCGGTGCGGTGGTGGCGTTCATCGACCTGCCGCGTCTGATGCAGCAATCGCGTGGCGGCGCGGTTTCAGTTTCGCGCTCGATTTCCTATGCGGGCTATGGCGCGCCGCTGGCGCTGGCGCTCGCGGTTGATCTCGGCGTGCAGGCGATCGCGCGCATGGTGCTGGCGGGTGAAGCGGGCACGGCGCCGCTCGGCGCCTACGCCGCCGCTTTCGGCTTGGCCCGCGCTCTCGACATCATGTTCATGGGCGTGAGCGCCGCGTTTGCGCCGCTTGTGTTCACCGCCTTCGAGGAACGCGGCGTTGAGTCCGCACGTGATGCGGCGCGCGGCGGTTTCGTTCTCCTTGCGGCGATCACCATTCCGGCGACCATCGGCCTTGCGCTACTGGCGCAGCCAGTTGCGGCGCTGATGGTTGGCGAGGCGTTGCGCGCGGAAACTGCCGCAACGCTTCCGTGGCTCGCGCTTGCGGCGCTGATGACTGGCTTTAGCCTCTATTACTGGAGCGAGGCCTTCCAACTTACGCGGCGCACGGGCCAACGCGCATTGCTGATGCTCGCGCCAGGCGCCGTGCAGCTGACGCTCACGGCGTGGCTCTCTCACGCGCACGGCGCCGTTGGCGCAGCCATTGGGGCGGCATGCGGCGCAAGCGTGGGAGCGGTTCTTTTGGCGCTTGCCGGGCGGCGTTTGGTGGCGCTGCCGCTGCCTTTGGGCCAATTGGCGCGCGTTGGCGCGGCCACGGCCATGATGGCGCTCGCTGTTATCGCGCTTCCCAGCGCGAATACGGCGCTCGGCCTTCTGCAAAGCGTCTTGGTCGGCACCGTTTCATACGGCTTGGCCGCCATCGGTTTCAACGTGATGGGCGCACGCGATCTGCTGAACGCCGCCGCGCGCCGCCTGCAAGCACTTCCGGACACCGCCAATGCTGACTGAACGTACGATCATTGTGAGCGACCGCCCGAGTACGCCGCGCCTCAGCGTACTAACGCCGTTTTATCGCTATGACCCTTCGGCCATGCTGAAGCGCTTTGGCAGCGCGCCGGGGGGAGTCGAGTTCATTCTCCTCGACGATGGCTCGGCGTCCGCCGAGCTCGTCGCGGATGTCGTGAGCGCGGCGCAAGCCACAGGCGCCCCCGCGCGGATCATTGTCAGTGGTGAAAACCTCGGCCGTGCCCGCGCACGCAACCGGTTGATCGCAGAAGCGCAAGGCGACTTCGTGCTCTTCCTTGACGCCGACATGCTGCCAGATTCGCCGCACTTCTTGTCCATCTGGCTCGGCATCATCGAGACCCAAAGCCCCCGCGTGGCTTTCGGTGGGTTGTCTTTGGCGCACGCGCAACGCACGCCAGAGACGGCGCTGCATTACGCGTTGTTTGGCGGCTCTGATTGCCGCCCGGCTTATCAGCGGGCCCGCCGCGCGGCGCAAACGACTGCGTCGTCTAACCTGCTCGTTGAGCGGAGCTTTCTGCTTGCGCATCCCTTCGACGACGCGTTCACCGGTTGGGGCTTTGAGGATGTGGACTGGGCGCTCGATGCCGCGCGCCAAGAAGATATTCTGCACATCGACAATCCGGCCACCCATGCCGGGCTTGATGACGTCGAGACGCTGGTGCGGAAGTCCGCTGAAGCCGGACCGAACTTCGGGCGTCTCGCGCGCAAGCACCCGCTCCAAGTGAAGCGCTTCGCCGCGCATCGCGTCGCCCGCGCCCTCCGCGCGATGCCAGCGCGCAACACGCAGCGGCGCCTCTACAGCTGGGTCGCGCGCGACCCGCGAGGGCTTGCACCGATGCGCCTGCGCTGCGCGGCCTTCAAACTTCTACGCGCCTCTCACTATGCGGAGCACTTGGCATGACGCTCGCCTATGCACCCCGCCGCGATCTGATCAGCAAGGTCCGCCGCCGCCTGACACAACGCTATGCGGCGCGGCCGGTCAACTTCGCGTTCGCCGAACCGATCCTCTCGATCACCTTCGACGACTTCCCGGCGACCGCCGCCGGCGCGGGCGCGCGCGTGTTGGAGCGTCACGGCGCGCGCGGCACCTATTACGCAGCTTCGGGCATGGCCGGCGTGGACGGTCCGTGCGGTCCGGGTTACAGCCAAGCCGACATCGCGCGCTTGGTGCGCGCCGGACACGAGATCGGCTGCCACACATCAGGCCACAATGACTGTGCGCGCCAGGATGTTTTTTCAACGCTGGAAGATCTTGCGCGTAACCGCGATGCGCTTGTGAGCATGGGCGTGCCGAGCCCGCGCGCGCACGCCTATCCGTACGGCGAAACGACGAACCAGGTGAAGGACAATCTGCCGCCGCGCTTCATGTCAGCGCGGGGGATTCTGCCGGGTTTGAATGCCGGGCCGGGCGATTTGGCGCAACTGCGCGCTTATCCGCTTTTTGGCGAAGGCGGCATCGAACGCGTCCTGCGTGCGCTCAAAATCGGGACGAAGCGCAAAGCTTGGGTGATTGGCTTCACGCACGATGTCTCCGACACGCCATCCGCTTGGGGCACAAGCGAAGCGGACCTCGATCTCGTTCTGCGCGAAGCACACAAACTCGGCTTCATTGTGCTGCCGGTGACGGCAGCCCTCGCACGGAGGCTCGCATGACCCTCGTCAGCGTTCTCATCCCAACCTTTCGCCGGCCCGACTCTTTCGTTCGCGCAGTCCGCAGCGTGTTCGCGCAGAACGGCGTGACGTCGTTTGAGATCGTCGCCGTCGACAACTCGCCGGAAGGCTCGGCGCTAGCGACGTTTCGCCAGATCGAGGCCGAAGCGCCAGTCCCGTTCCGCTGGGCCCACGAACCGAAGCCAGGCGTCGCCCAGGCGCGCAACGCCGCTCTGAAGCTGGCGCAGGGCGAGTTAGTGGCTTGGCTGGATGACGACGAGGAGGCCTCGCCCGATTGGCTCGCTGCGCTGATTGCGGTTCGCCGGGACACGGGTGCGCAGAGCGTGTTCGGCCCGGTGCTGGCGCGCGCCAATCACGATACGCGCAATTCCGAGTTCTACGAGCGGCTTTACTCGCGTGACGGGCCCGCCAATGATGGCTTGTGTTCGCGCGCCTATGGCATCGGCAACTCGCTGCAGCCGCGCGCGATGTTCGATGAACCTCAGCCTTTCGACGCGCGCGCCGATCAGCGCGGCGGCGAGGACGATGCGCTGTTCGCCGCCTGGGCGGAAGCGGGCGCGACGTTTGCCTGGGCTGGCGGCGCGCGCGTGATTGAGCACCTCAGCGCCGAGCGCACGCATCTGGCGCATGGCCTGAAGCGCGCTTTCGCTTACGGACAAGGCCCGTGTGAATTGGCATGGGCTGCGGGCAACCTTCCGGCATTGGCGCGCCACATGTGCGTCGGCGCCGCTCAAGCGATCGTCTATGGCGCCGCCAGCGCCGTCGTCATTGCGGGCTCAACGCCGCGCGCGCTGACCCTGCTGGATCGCGCCGCGCGTGGCGCGGGCAAGGTGTTCTGGTTCTGCGAACAGCGCTTCTACGGCCAAGCGGCCGCGCGTCAGCCGGCCTGACGCAACAGGCGGTCTATCGCCACCACGGGCGCATCGGCCCCAGCATAAACAAGGCCCATCAAGTTCGCGCCCGCTTCAACCAGCAATTCCTTGGCTTCAAGCGCGAGCGGCGCCGAGCCTGCCCCCGAACCGACGACGAGCACAACGCCATCCATGTGGGGCGCAACACGCAAGGCAATGGAGCTCGTGTCGAGTGCAGGTGCGTCAACGACGACAAAGGCGCCGCCCGCCCGCGCCGCTTCCCAATAATCCGGACGCGCCGAAATGCCGACCCGCGCGCCCTTCGGAAGCGCGCGCGTATCGAACACGCCGGCATAAACCCGCGAGCGCCCGACACGATGAAAGAAGAAGGCGGGCGGCGACGCAGGAAGATCGCGCACCGTGTAGAAGCGCACGCCATTCAGGGAGCCATCGATGCGCGGCCCAAGACTGCCATCTTGGTTGAGCGCCCGCGCCAACGCGTTGCGGCGAATATCGAGATCGATGGCGTAGACCGCGCCGGGTCCAGCGGCATTGGCAACGGCGCGTGCGGCAGTGGTCGTGCCTTCGAGGCGGCGCGCGGCCACGAACATGACCGCACGCCCCGCGCCTTCTCTGCGGCGCGGCTGCATTGCTAGCGCATCAAGCACGCCTTCGACGGAAAATTGAGGCTCGCTCATGCGCCACCTTCCACGACCGTGAGTTCGGGCTTGCTCTTCCCCGCTTTCTCCGGCTTCGGCGGCTTGGCGGCCTTTGCCGGCTGCTTACGCGGCATCACCGCAAGCACCGGCGCATCAAGCGCACGCGCAGCGCTGGACGGCGTCGGAAAGCTGCGGCGCATCAGGCCGCGCGAGAGCCCGGCGGCCAGCGCCACAATGCCCGCAATCAGAATCGTCACGATCATGATCGGCCAGCGCAGGCTCTTACCTTGGGTGGGCACTGCGGCGCCTTCGATAGCGCTGATATTATCGGTCGCGCGGCCGAGCATTTGGCTGCGGGTGCGGGCCTCCTCCGCGCGCGACGCTAGGTTCTGTGCGTTGGTCTCCAAGATCGCTCGCTCACGCTGCAGCTGGCGGAAGCGCGGCTCCAGCGCCTGCATCGCGCGCAAGCGCTCGCGGACTTCCGTACGCTGTTGCGTTAGCGCGGTTTCACGGCCGCGCTGTGCGCGGGCTTCGGCTTCCATGGCGTAAAGTTGGCTGGCGACATCCTGCCGAACCGGATTGGGCCCGCGACGAGTAATGCTCGGCGGATCACCTCCGGCAAGGAAAGCCTGCAATTGCGTTATGCGGCGATCAACTTCGCGAACGGGCAGAGCATCGGGCTGGTAGGCGGCCAGCAGACGTTCGCGTTCCATCTGAGCCTCAACGAGATCGCGGCGTGCGTCGGACTCTTGATAGAGCTCGATCTGCTCCGGTTCTGAATTGAAGCGCTGACGCAGCGCTGAGCTACGCGCTTCGGCTTCGCGGCGACGTGTTTGCGCGTCGAGCAATTGGGTTTCGATATCGCCGGCGCGTGCGGCGAGCGCCGCGAGCTCACTCTCAAAATCACCGATCTGATGCTCACTGAGAAAACTCGCGAGCGCAGCCGTTGCTTGGCCCGCGCGGGTGCTTAGGTCGCCACTTTCCTGCGAGAGCGCCTCGAACTCGCCACCGACGAGCACGTCGCGTCGATGGCGAAGATATTGCGCGATCAGCGCGTTGAGCGCCTGCGCCGCTGTTTCCGCATTGCGATGCTCAAAGGATAAGCCGATTGCCGGCGTCTGCGGCGCGGTCTCGACAGTCAGGCGCCGTGCAAAGGCGCGCTCAGCGGCGGCAAGCTTGCGCGCGTCAGAGCCGGACGAGGCGGCAATTTCAGGATAGAGCGCGGCAAGGCCAACGCTTTCGATCGCGCCACGCACAACAGCGCCCGAACCGATAAGACGCATCTCGGCGTTGACGATAGCTTGCATGTCCGGCGTCGCACCTGCGCCCGCATTGCCCGCCGTGGGTTGATACACATATTCCTCGCCCATGCGGACGATGAGTTCAGAACGCGCTGTGTAGGTGCGCGGCGCGGCGAGCGCTGCAATCAACCCCAGCGCACAGATGGCGCCGCCGACCATCAGGACGACGAAGCGCTCCGCCCACAGCATCGCGGCGATATCGGCCAGGCTCAGGCGCGGCGCGTCGGCCCAGCCGAACCACGCCTGCGTGGCCCCAGCCCTGCTGCTCGTTTGCATCGCCGCTCCTCATCCGTGGGCGCAACGATCCTGCCCGCACTTGGTGAATGATCGTTTACCAAGTGCAGGCAATCTCCCGCCGACGCCTCGTTAACCGCGAGCGCGCTAACAAAGGGTTGGAGTTTTGCTGATGCGCGTCGCGCTTGCCTGCCTAGCCTTGTTGTTCGCCGCACCCGCAGCGGTTGCGCAAAGCAACCCGACGGACGAAACCGCCGCTTCCGGGGTCGTCTATTCCGATCAAACACCCGTCTATCGGCTGTTTCCTGGCGACGAGGTCGAGATCACGGTCTATTCGGCGCCGGAACTTTCCAGAACCGCAACGATTGGCCCCGACGGCCGCTTGGCGCTGCCCTTGATCGGCGCGGTCCGCGCTGCGGACCTCACGCAAGACGAACTGCGCGACGTCCTCGTCTCCGCATACGCTGCGCACCTGCGCATGCCCGAACTCACGGTGACGCCGCGCAGCTATGGCTCGCGGCAGGTTTTTGTCGGCGGCGAAGTCGCGCGCCCGGGCATCTACGAGATGCCGGCAAACATGGACGCATTCCAAGCTGTGGCGTTGGCCGGCGGCTTTCTTCCAAGCGCGCACCGCCGCGACGTGTTGATCCTCTCGCGCGCGAGCGGCGCCACCGCCGTCACCGAAGTCGACCTTTCCATGCGTGCGGTGCGCAATGGTTTGCCAGGCGCGCAAGCGCTGCAGCGCTACGATGTCGTCTATGTGCCGCGCTCACGCATCAGCCAGGTGAACTTGTTCATGCAGCAATATGTGCGTGACGCGCTGCCGGTGCAGTTCAGCTTCTATTACGACCTGCGCGGCGACCGGAATAACTAAGCTCTCAACGTTGTGAACGGTCTCGCGCGTGCGTGATTGGCGCGCGCCGCCTGCGCGTGCGCATCCTGATCGAGCCAACTCGGGAGGGTTCGATGGCCGCATCCGCAGTAGCCGTACGCACTCGCAGGCGCATGCCTCCAAGCGCCGAGCCCAACGTCATTCCATTCATCGACGTTCTGCTCGTCCTGCTCATCATCTTCATGGTCACCGCGCCCAAACCGACCGTGGATTTGCGGCTCGACTTGCCGCGCCCGGGGCCAAGTATCGCGGCGTTCTTGCCGCCGACGATTGTCGAATTGCGCGAGGACCCAACGGGCTATCGCCTGTTCGTCAGCGGCGCCGAGACCACTCTTAGTGAGGTCGGCGCCCGCACGTTCGAGCACATCATGGCGTCGAACCCCGAACTGATCCGGGAGGATGTGTTGAGCGAGGGCCGCGTGTTCATTCAGGCCGATCTTGACGTCGCTTATCAGAACGTCGTTTCGGTCACGGACACACTTCAGGAGGCGGGCTTCGAGAAGGTCGCCATCGCGGCGCAGCGCGTCGACGAGTAGGTATTTCGTCCCTCAATCGACGATCGGCTGCGCTCGCGAACGGGCGCGAGCGGCCGATCCGCAATCGCTAGAATGGGTTAGTGGTGCTTAACCGAGAGCCATTCGCGCGCGCGCTTTTGCGCTTCAGCGATGAGGTCCTTCGACATCATGTCGCTCAATTCGCGGCGGCATTCCTTCGCCGCTTCCGAACCGCGCGCCGCGGCGAGGTTGAACCACATGTGCGCTTGCACCAGATCCACGTCCTGGCCGGTCGAATAGATTAGGCCCAGCTTGTAGAGATTGTCGCAATCGCCTTGGCGGCGCACAGCTTCGTGCACTTCCGCGATCTCAGAATCCGTGAACGCCATTTTGGCTGCTCCCTTGTACCACTCAGGAACGCCTGGCTTTAGCCATGTACGTTCCACCCCAATGGCGTGCATTTTTCGCGCCGCCAGAGGTGGACGAATAACGTGCATAACTTGCGATAAGCTTAAGCGGCGTTGGCGCTATTGCGATTTATGCCCGTTAGCCGCGTTCGTGGTTGATCAAGTCTTACTATTGATCGCCGCTGCTATTGACGCCGCGGTCTGACCGAAGAGCGCCTTGGCGGCTTCCTTCTGTTCCTCACTACCCGGCGCCGGCGGCGGCTTGCGAAGCTCTTTTCCAACGGCCACGCCACGCTGAACAGCCGGTCGCGCCGCTATGCGATCGAGCCACGACTGCACGCGCGGGAAGTTGCCCATGTTTTGATCAAACACGCCGGCAATCTTCACCCATGGGTAAGACGCGATGTCGGCGATCGAATACTCGCCCGCGACGAAATCACGGCCATCAAGCCTGCGATCGAGGACACCCAAAAGCCGGTTGACCTCGTTGTTATAGCGCGCCACGCCGTAGGCAATCTTCTCAGGATCATCGACGAGGTTGGGCGCGTAATTCTTGAAGTGACTGGCCTGCCCGAACATCGGCCCGACGCCCGCCATTTGCCAGAACAGCCATTCATCAACTTCGACGCGGCCGCGTTCATCGCGCGGATAGAGCTTGCCGGTCTTGCGGCCGAGATACTGGAGAATGGCGCCGGACTCGAACACCGAAATGGGCGCCCCGCCCGGCCCGCCGGGATCGATGATTGCCGGCATACGATTGTTGGGCGATATCGCCATGAACTCAGGCTTGAACTGTTCGCCCTTGCCGATCGCCACCGGCTTGACGACGTACGGCAGTTCCATTTCTTCCAAGGCGATCGAAATCTTCAGGCCGTTCGGCGTTGGCCAAAAGTAAAGCTCGATCGGTTGTGTCATCAGCCTGCTCCCAAGCGCGAAGGAAACATGGGGCCGAAGGTCCGGCGACGCTAGCCTCCGCTGCGGCAAGCAAAGACAAACATTGTCTCACACGCTTGTGAGCGCCGCTAAACCGAGGCCCGGAATCGCGGGCGCCGGCCCGACATTGCCGCGCTTTCATGCCACTAGCCTCCGGAGTTCCACGTTCATTCAGGTGGGATTCAGTCACGCCTCGACACACTTCAGAGTGAAGAGGGACCTTCTTTTGGACGGGCTCGTTCAAGGGAAGCAGGAAGGAGACCTCGTGATGAAGAACCGCTTTGCTACGGCTTTGCTGGCGGCCGTGACATTTGCAGCGCCGATGGCGATGCCGACACAGGCCGCCGCTCAACATCGTGGCGATCGCAACTGGGACCGCGACCGCGATCACCGCGATTATCGTCGTGACCGCCGTGACGACCGGCGCGATTATCGTCGCGACCGCCGCGATGACCGCCGCGACCGCTGGGACGATCGCCGCTATAACGGCTACAATTACAACGGCCGCTGGTACTACGGACCGCCGCCCGCTCACTATAGCGGCGTGCATTACGGCTATCGCCATTGGCGCCGTGGCGACCGCCTGCCGCGCTACTATCGCGACCGTTATGTCGTTGTCCGCGACTACGACCGCTACGGCTATCGCCGTCCGCCGCGTGGCTACCACTACGTTCGTGACGACCGCGGCGACCTCTTGCTCGTCGGTATCGCGACCGGCGTGATCTTGGGCATCATCGCCAGTCAATAACCCTCCTTGATCGGCTGAATGCCCGCACTCGCGCCCCGGAGATCCTCCCCGCCTCCGGGGCGCAACGCGTTAAGAAACGCGCAACCGAATTGAACCAGCCTTCACGCTTCGTTTGCGGGGGCGTCGATGATGCTGATGTACATCTGGTTCGCGGTGATGATGCAGGCGTTCACGCCTGGCGGCGATCGCATCGCTGCGTTCCAAGCGCATTCCTTCGAAACGCATCTGCGCAACGAGATTGGCGCGAATGATCTGGTCGGCGCCGCCGGCCATGTCGCGCGTTATACGCCGCTGACGGCGCGGGCGCGTTAAGCGCGCTTCACAGCTCAGTCACTTGGATCGCGGGCCTTCAGGCCGGCCGGATGCGCGTCCGAATACGCGCGGTCCGGGGCGCCTTCAGACACCGAGCTTCTTCTTCAGGATCTCGTTCACGACGGCAGGGTTCGCTTTGCCGCCGGTCGCCTTCATCGTCTGACCGACCCACCAGCCGAAGGCCTTCGGGTTCTTTTTCACGTCGGCGACTTTGTCGGCGTTGGCGGCCATCAATTCGTCGATGGCTTTCTCGATGGCCCCGGTATCGGTGACTTGGCGGAGGCCTTCGCGTTCGACGATCGCGCCAGGCGCATCGCCGGTTTCGAGCATCTTGGCGAAGACGTCCTTGGCGATCTTGCCGTTGATGGCGCCATCCTTCATCAGGTCGAGCAGCGCGCCGAGTTGCTCCGGCTTCACCGGAGACTCTGCCAGCTCAAGTCCACGCTTGTTAAGCGCGCCGAAGAGTTCTTGCGTGACCCAGTTGGCGGCGAGCTTGCCATCGCGGCCCTTGGCGACGGTTTCGAAATAGGCGGCCGCATCAGCGTCAGCAGCGAGCACGCCCGCATCGTACGGCGTGAGGCCATACTCGCTGACGAAGCGCTTCTTCTTCGCGTCCGGCAATTCCGGCAGCGAGGCTTTGATTTGATCGATCCAACTTTGCTCGATCACCAGCGGCAGCAAGTCCGGGTCTGGGAAGTAGCGATAATCGTGGGCGTCTTCCTTCGAGCGCATGGTGCGCGTTTCGCCTTTGTCCGGATCGAACAGACGCGTTTCTTGATCGATCGCGCCGCCGCTTTCGATGATCTCGATTTGGCGGCGCGCCTCGTACTCGATTGCTTGCTGCATGAAGCGGGTCGAGTTGACGTTCTTGATCTCGCAGCGCGTGCCCCATTCCTTGGTGCCGGCTTTGCGGACGGAGACGTTCACGTCTGCGCGCATGGAGCCTTCTTCCATGTTGCCGTCGCAGGTGCCGAGCGCGCGCAAGATCGAGCGCAGCTTGTTGAAATAGGCCGCCGCCTCTTTCGAGGAGCGCATGTCCGGACGCGAGACGATTTCCATCAGCGCCACGCCTGCCCGATTCAGGTCGACGTAGGTTTCCGTTGGCGACAGATCGTGGATCGACTTTCCGGCGTCCTGCTCAAGGTGCAGGCGCTCGATACGGATCGTGACCGGCTCTTCGCCGTCCGGCTCCACCTCGATCTCGCCCTCGCCGACGATCGGGTCCTTGTATTGCGAGATCTGATAGCCCTGCGGCAGGTCCGGGTAGAAATAATTCTTCCGGTCGAACCGGCTCCACGTGTTGATCTGCGCGTTGAGGCCAAGCCCGGTGCGGATCGCCTGCTCGACGCAGAACTTGTTGATGACCGGCAGCATGCCAGGCATCGCCGCATCGACCAGCGAGACGTGTGCGTTCGGTTCGCCGCCATAGGCAGCGCTGGCGCCCGAGAAGAGCTTCGCGTTCGACGTCACCTGGGCGTGGACTTCGAGGCCGACAATGATTTCCCATTGGCCCTTGTCGCCAGAAACGAGCTGGTCAGGGCGGGCGGAGCGGACGTCTAGTTCAGTCATGGGGCCTATCTAAGTGCTTCGGCGTGCGCCGTCACCCCGGTTGCCGCGCGGCAAACGGGTGCAGATGGAGAGCCCGGAGCGCGTGGGACGCGCTGGGGATCGTCCTAAGTGCGGCGCTGGATTGCGCCGCCGCGTGTCGCCACGCGCTCCGGTGCAATTGATGAGCGCCGGCCCGGCACGGGGAGGTCTTTCACTCCCTTGGCGCGGTGCGCCGGCGGCGTGCGGGACGTTGCGTTCGCCAACGTTCCCCGGTGCGCTCCCGGCCTTTTGATCGGACGGGCTTCCGCCCGCCTTCGCTCCGAAGAGCTTCGGCGAGGCATCACGCTCAACTGCATCGCTTCGACATTGGTTCGAACAGGGATCCAACTGCTCTCCGCTCGACGCGACGCGCTGAGTGTAAGGCCGACCGGGAGGTGTGGGATAGATTTTGGCGCGGGCGTTGATGTTGCGGCAATTTTGGGTGCTGGGGCGTGGGATAGAGAGAACCCTGCGTCGCGCACATTGGCACGCTCGGGCGGCATCGATATGAAGATCGTCAACCCGGAGCGTTCCCATGCGTACCAAGCTTTTTGCGCTAAGCGTGCTGGCAGTTGTAGGCATCGCAGTATCAGCGCACGCCCAGTACTGGGGTCTGCAGGCGCCTGGCCGCGCGTTGAGCGGCATGGGCGTCGTTGAATATCAATCGCGCGATTGGGCGCAATGCACAGGCGGAGAGCCTGCGCCGCCGCAGCGCGCCATTTCCGCCTGCGGACGCATCATCGGCGAACGCGACTCCCGCGATTCTACCGCCAACGCGCTCTACTATCGCAGCGTCCTCTATCGCGCGCAGGGCGACATCACCCGCGCCGACGCGGATGTCGATCGCGCGCTCGAACTGCTGCAGGCCTTGGTGATCGCCGAACCAGACGATCCGGATTACCTGAACAACCTCTTATTCTTGCGCACATCGCGAAACGACTTCGTTGGCGCAGCGCGAGACTTGGGAAGGATCGCCGGGCGCCGTCCGCAGGACGTGGACGTGCGTCTCAGCATTGGCACATACTATTTCCGCGCCCGCGATTATCAGAACGCGGCGATCGCCTTCGACAATGCGGCCCAACTCGATCCGTCGAGCGCACAAGCACAAGCCGGGCGTTGCGAAGCACGCGCCGCCGCCAACTATCAGATCGAGACCGCACAACAAGCTTGCGCTGAAGCGCTGCGGCTCTCGGATCAGTCCGCGTCGGCGCTGTTCTCACGCGGCTTCTTGTATTTCCGCCAAGGCCGCGTTGAAGACGCGCTCGCCGACTTCCACGCCGCCGGTGAAAAAGACAACACTCACCCTTTTGCGGCTTATGGCTACGCAGTCTCCTGCATCCGCTTAGGCCGGCGCGAAGACCAGGCGCGCGCATTGCTTGAGAGCGTCTCCGCCGCCGTGCCCGAAGTCGAGATGTATGCCCAAGCCGGCATGGCCCCCTGACGCTCAAACAAAAACCCCCGCTTTCGCGGGGGCAGGCCATTGGCCTTGAGATAAGTGGTGGGAGAGGAGCTAGTTGAAGATTTGGTGGATCACCACACGCCCTGGCCGACGCCGCCGTCCATGGTCATCGACGCATTGAACGTGGTTTCGGACTGAGTGGTGCGGGTTTCGGTGTCGCGGATGCGGACCATCTTGTCGCCCGGGCCGTGACGGCGGAGCAGTGAGCGCTCATTGCACGGGCGGCGAACTTGCTGCGTGCGGCACTCGACGCGGCCGCCTTCGTACCAGAGCGCCTGACCGGCTTCGCAATCGTAGCTTTGGCCGCCGACGGTGTAGCGCATGCGCGTGCCGGACATGCAGCGGAAGATTTCGCCGCGATAGTCTTCACGCACATCGCGGCCGCCGAAGGTTTGCGAGGCCGGATGCGGGTTGCCCTGCGCGTCGTAGCAGATGGCCTGGATCAGCAGATCGCGCTCACGCGCGACAGTCTCGCTACGCGCGCTCGCCTCCAGCACGGCAAAGGCGCCTGCTTGGACCTGGGCTGAGGCCCCCGATTCCATCACCATGTTCTGGCGGATGATGGTGTCGCCGGTGCGGACGTTGGCGATGGCGATCGCGGTGGCGTTGGCTTGCGCGTGAGCGCGGGCGCCGGCGTTCACTACAACGATATTCGGCGGCGGCACGTTCGGCGGCGGCACCACAACGACCGGACGCTCGCAGCACGGGGTCGGCGGCGGCGGCGGTGGCGGCGTGGGATTGCAGCCTGAATGGCACGGCGGACGCGTCGGGCAGCCGCCATTGCCGCAAGCCGACGCGTCAGTCGGCAGCAAGAAGAGTCCGAGCGCTGCGACGCCAAACGCGATCGCGGCCAGGATGTACCGGGTTGGAACGGTCATACGCCGTTGCTCCTTAATTTCGCCGGACATGGTGCAAGCAGGAGGCCACGCCTCGCTTGGAGCGGGAAAGCGCACCGGAAAAATCCGAAATTCCCTTGGCCCGCTTGGGCGCGAGCCTTGCGTGGCGACGGACGCACTCGAACACAAATCACGGCGCTTAAGATTAATGATGGGGGAAGAGACCTTTCATCCCGACACTCGGGCTCTGCTCGCCTACGGGCGAGCGCTCGCGGGTGCGGCCGGCGCGCCACCCAAGAAAGGCGGCGCGGACCACGTGCTTGAGCGCCTGTTCGTGATCGAGCGGACCAAGGATGGACGCATGCCGATCCGAACGTTCGGGCAGGACTTGGTCAAAGTGTTCGGCCGCGATCTGCGCGAGCACGACTTCTCACGTTTCTTCCTGGCGCCCGACCTCGCCCTGGTGAATGCGCTCATCGATGCATGCGCCGCGGCCAACGAGCCGGCGATCGCGCGCGTGACGGCGGAAACGGTGTGCGGACGTAAACTCGGCGCCGAGATCCTGCTGACGCCGCTCAAGGTCGACGCCACCTTGGGCAATCGCTATCTCGGCCTCTTCCAGTCGCTGGGCGGCGACCCGTTCCTCGATGGACGGACGGTGCAGTTCCTGCGGCTGGGCTCATTGCATCCGCCGCAGGCCAAGGCGCCCAGCACCATGCGGCTCGTCGTGGTGAACGATTAAGCGCGCGACGCAAGCGCCGCACGAATGCTGACGACGATCCCATCGTAATCGTAAGGCTTCGGCGCGTAGGCGCTCACATTCCGGCAAACCTGCTTGGCGGCGTCCAATGAACTTGTAACGCCGGAGGTGAGCACGACAGGCACGCCGGGCGCGTGCTCCTGCAGCCATTGCGCCAGACCAAGCCCATCCATATCGCCCGGCATCGTCACATCGGAAAACACGAGATCGACTTTGAGGCCAGAGAGGATGAGATCCTGCGCCTCGCCCGCACTACCGGCTTCGGCAACTTTGAATCCGCATGAACGCAAATGATCCGCGGCCGCCATCCGGATCAGCACTTCGTCTTCGACGACGAGCACGAGCGGCTCAGCGTCTGCGTGCTGTTCAGGCATTAGGTCTTCCGCCGGACTCATTTGCTCCTCACCCCTGACGATAATGCCCCTCAACCGCCTTGGTTCCCGACGCTTGACACATCAGCGCCGCGTTTTGACCGCGCCCCGTTCATGAGACGGTAATCTACGGAACCAACAAAATTGTCGAGCCGTTTTGCAGATGGCGGGGCGCCACTCGCGAAGGACCCCATGGCATCAAGCAAAATCCTGCGAACGGAACTTTCTGTTCTTCTGGTCGAAGCAGACGTGCTGGTGCGGTACGTGCTGGCCGAACATCTGCGCGCCTGTGACATCAAGGTCGTCGAAGCCGTCAATGCCGACGACGCCAAGGCCATATTCATCGCGGGACCGAACATTCATATCATGCTGAGCGATGCTCAGCTCGCTGGCGAAGGATCCGGCTTCATACTTGCGCAATGGGTGCGGCGTCACCGGCCGGGCGTTGAGACGATGTTGACTGGTTCCATCGCCAGCAAGGTGCAGGCGGTTCTCGATATCAGCGCGCGCGTACCCGAGTGCGCACCGGGCGATGCGACATCCATTGCGGCAAAACTCAACGCCATGCTGGCGGAACGTAAGCGGCGTTTGCGGCAACAAGCCAAAGCAGCGCCGATAAGGCGCCGGCGTGCGCGCGCCTAGTGCTGCGGCGCGCGGCGCCCGAGCGCGCGGCTGATGCCGATAAGCAATAGCGCGCCCAGCATGAACGCCACCACCAAACCAACAAGATTGAGCGCGATCTGCGCGTAGCTAGCGGTCGTCGGGTCCATGAAGAAGTACGGATAAAACCCATCAAACGCGCCGCGCGTCAGGCCGTAGACGGCATAGGCCAGCGGCCACGCCGCAGCGAACATGGCATGACCCCACTTCAGTCCGCCATGCGGACGCAGAGCCCAAAACAGCAGGAAGAGCAGCGGCACGACATTGTGCACGATGACATCGGCCACCTTCTGCCAGCCCTGCGGGTCCCAGCGCGAGGCGAGCAGCAGATTGTAGACGAGGCAGACGAACATGATCGAGGTGACCGCCATCAGCTCGACACGCGGCGCATTGAGACCAGTGAGGCTATCCGGCTTTAGCGCTGCGCGGGCGAAGACGACCGTCACAAACGTGTTCGTCAGCAGCGTGAAGTAGGCGTAGAAGCGCCACAGCACGTCGAGCGCCGAGGCGCCGTTCGCACTCATATCGGCATAGAGCAGCCAATACTGGAGCCCGAGGCCGAAGACGCCCAACAGCGCGCCGCAAGCTGCAAGAACTCGCGCGGCGGACTTCACACGGCCACCCGCTCATCTTCCGCGATCGGCGCGTCCTGGGGCGGCAGGAACGGCTTGCCGCGCAGCAGGTCCGAGATCTTCTCGGCGATCATGATCGTCGGTGCGTTGGTGTTGCCGCCGATGAGCGTCGGCATCACGGATGCATCGATGACCCGCAGATTCTCGACACCGCGCACGCGCAGCTGTTCGTCCACCGGCGCTTTTGCGTCCACACCCATGCGTACGGTGCCGACAGGGTGATAGATGGTCTCGCCGTTCTGGCGGATCCAAGCGTCGATCTCGCTATCAGTCCGAACGTGATCGCCCGGCGCGAACTCCGGACCACGATAGAGATCGAGCGCGCTCTGCTTGACGATGTCACGCACGATACGAACGGAATCGCGCATCGTGCGGCGGTCGTTTTCTTCCGCCAGATAGCGCGGGTCGATGGCCGGCGCATCGTAGGGATTGAGGGAGGCGAGCGTGACTGTGCCTCTGCTCTCCGGCCGCAACTGGCACGCATGGATGGTGAAAGCATCGCGATCGGCCTTGACGCGTGCGTGGTCGCGCATCTGTGCGTTCACGAGATGGAGCTGGATGTCGGGGCGATCCAGTTCGCCGCGCGTCTTGAGGAACGCGCCGGCGTGCAGGTGGTTGGTGCGGCCGTGACCCTGCTTGGTGAGCAGATACTGAATGCCGATCATAGGCTGCTTCAGGCCCTTGGTCAGCGAATACATCGAGAGCGGCTTGGTCATCTCGTAGATGACGCAGACATCGAGGTGATCTTGCAGATTCTTGCCGACGTCCGGTGAGTCGTGAACGACCGTGACGCCGGCCTTCTGCAACTCAGCGGCGGGGCCAATGCCGGAGAGCAACAGCAAGTGCGGCGATTGGAACGCGCCGCCACAGACTAAAACTTCGCGCTTGGCGTAGACGTTCTGCGCCGGCTTGCCGCGACCGGCGGAGAACTCAACGCCGATGGCTTTCTTGTTCTCGATCAGAATGCGATGCGCGTGCGCGCCGGAAATGACCTTGAGGTTTGGACGGCCGATGACGGGCCTTAAATAAGCGGCTGAAGCGCTCCAGCGCTCGCCGTCACGGATGGTGAGGTGATAGGGACCGACGCCTTCTTGCTGACGGCCGTTGAAGTCGCGGGTGACCGGGTAGCCGGCCTGCGCGCCGGCTTGAATGAAGGCTTTGTAGATCGGATGGCCTGGGGGCCCGCGCGAAACCCAAAGCGGACCGCCTTCACCGTTCCAGCTATCGCCGCCATCTTCGTGATGCTGCGAGCGCTTGAAGTACGGCAGGACATCCGCATAGCCCCATCCTGTAAGGCCCATCTGGCGCCATTGATCGTAATCGCGGGCGTGGCCGCGAATGTAGATCATACCGTTGATGGCGGACGAGCCGCCCCAGCCGCGGCCACGCGGCTGATAGAGACGGCGCCCGTCCATGAATTGCTGCGGCGTGGTCTCGAAGCCCCAGTTGGAGACGCCCTTCTGGGCGATCAGATTGCCGACGCCCGCCGGCATCTTCACCAGCAGGCTTTCATTCTTGCCGCCGGCTTCGAGCACCGCGACGGTGACGTTCGGATCTTCGGTCAGCCGGTTGGCCAGCACACACCCGGCCGAACCAGCGCCCACAATGATATAGTCGAAGCGATCGCCGCCCTCGGTCTCAGCCACTGTTTCCGTCCCTTAAGGTCTTTTGTTGCCGGAAGCTTTGCGCGCCCAGCAGCCCGGCGCCAAGCCCTGCCCCGCCGTCAAAGCTTAAGCAAACGTTTACGGTGAAGCGGCATTAATGGCGTCATGTCCGCCGCCCCAAAGATTGACGTCGCCGCCGCCGCCCGCCGCCTGGCCGCCGCGTCGGTCGGCATCCGCGAGCGCCGCCGCTTCCGCCGCATGCCGATCGAGGTGAACGGGCGTCTCATGGATCCGCTAGGCCGTGAGCACGATTGCCGGACGGCGGACATCTCTCCGGGCGATATCCGCATCGCCGCGCCGATCTTGCCGCAGATTGGAGAGCGCGTCGTCATTTACCTTGCCGGCTTCGGCCGCGTCTCTGGCCACGTCGCCCGCAAGTGCGGCGAGGGCGAAGTCGCCATTATCTTCGATTTCACCGCCCACAAGCGCGAGAAGATGGCCGAGCAATTGACGCTCGCCGTTAACCGTGACCTCGGCATCGAGGAGGCGGCGCATCGGGCGGCGATCGCCGATGGCTCGCAAATGATCAAACTCGAGTTCGAGACCGGCGAAGCCTACGAAGGCGAAGTCGTCGACTTCTCTCTGGCCGGCATCACTATAAAGAGCAGACGTCCGCCGCCACTGATTGGCGTGTGGGTGCGCGCCGGCAACGTCTATGGCCGCGTGGCGCGTTTGATCGAGGGCGGCTTCGCCATCGACCTCGAGCCGCGCAAGCATGGCTAATAGGAACTTTCTGAAAACTCCGGCATAGCGATTGCAGGCCTCCGGTTTCGCCGGAGGCGCGAGACGCGTCTCCGTTCTGAAACGGAGCAAAGCCGTGAGTGACGTCGTCACGCTAAAGACAGCAACTGCCACAAAATGGTGGGTGCAGATCCGCGGCCGGGCCTTCGGCCCGTACACGATTGAGCAAATGGCGACCTTCCTTGCCGAAGGCCGCGTGCGCCCGACTTCACTCGTTTCAGACAACGGCAAGGATAACTGGACCGAAGCGCGCCGGGTGATGGCGCTGCGCGGTCTGCGCAAGCCTGCCGCCGCGAACGACGCTGAAGAAGCGGCGAACGTGTTCGTGCATGCCGAAATTTTCTCTGGCGCCTGGACGCCGTTCATGGCGGCGCTCGAAAGCATGGGCTTCGTCTGCGACCTGGGCCCAGGCCTCTGGCTCGTCCGCACGCGCTACACCTCGGGCGTCATCCGTAACACGCTCTCGCAAACGCTGGAGCGCGGCGATCGTTTTGTCGTGATCGACGCGACGCGCGATCGCCTGGCCTGGTTCAACCTCGGCCCGGAAACGGACGTCCGCATCGGCAAAGTCTGGAACGGCCCGCTGCGCGCCGAAGCCACCAACGACGCGCGCTAAGCGCCAATCGCAGCGGCAAGCCGCTCATACGCGCGCGCGAAATCTTCCTTGAACTGCTGCACCACCGCGCCCGCTGACAGCGGCGTGTTCATCAGTCCTACGCCTTGGCCTACCCAATAAGTCGCGAGTTCTTGGGCGCCGGCGTGGCCGCTGTCGGCGAGTTTATCGATGAGCCGCAACGGCGGTTCGGAGATGAAGGTCTGCAGCGGCATCGGCAGCGGTTTGGGCGCGTCCTCGCTTTCCCAGGCATCCGTCCACGGCGAACGCAGCTGACGCGACGGCTTGCCGGTGCGCGACTTCGAACGCACCGTGTCGCGCGAGGTCGCCGCCAACAGCTTCTTCTTGATGACCTCGCTCGTCTCAGCCTCCGGCGTTGTCAGCCACACAGAGCCACACCAGGCGCCTGCCGCGCCCATCGCCATGGCGGCCGCCATTTGCGCACCAGTGACGATGCCGCCGGCGGCGAGAACAGGCGTATCACTGCCGGCAGCGCGCAACGCTTCGACGACTTCGGGCACCAGCACCATCGTCGTGACGTCACCGCAATGGCCGCCCGCTTCGGTGCCGGCGGCGACGATGATGTCGACGCCAGCAGCGGCCTGAGCCAATGCGTGCTCCTTCGCGCCGACGAGCGCGGCGACCGCGACGCCGCGCTTCTTGCCCATCTCGATCATCAGCGGCGGCGGCGTGCCGAGTGCGTTGGCGATGAGCTTGATCGGGTACTGAAACGCGACTTCAAGCGTCGAGGCGCCGCCATCTGCCAGATTGCGCGCGAATCCGCCCGCGCCCTTGCGCGCTTCCTCAAGCTCGGCCGCTTCAATGCCATGCTGCGCCAGAATGCTCGCGGCGAAATCCTTGTGCTTGGCAGGCAAACCTTCAACGAGCGCATCCACGCTCACCGCGCTCCCGCCTTTGCCCTCGTAGGCATTGGGCACGATGAGATCGACGCCGTAGGGCTTGCCGCCCGCATGCGCTTCGATCCAATCGAGCTCTTGCTTCAGCCGTTCCGTTGAGTAACCCGCAACACCGAGCACTCCCATGCCGCCCGCTTTCGAGACTGCCGCAACGACATCGCGGCAGTGCGAAAACGCGAACAGCGGAAACTCTATGCCTAGACGTTGGCAGATCGGCGTATGCATCATGGCGCGAGCATAGCGCGGCGGAGCCAATGGACGAGAGCAAAATCCCAGTCATCGTCGGCGTCGGCCAGATCAACGATCGCGACGAGCGGCTGAACTCGGTCGAGCTGATGGCTGCCGCATTGCGAAACGCCGACGCCGACGGCGGCGCCGGATGGCTCGGGCGCGCCGATGCGCTGGATGTGGTGGCGCAACTTTCGTTTCCGGAATTCGCTGATGCCTCCGCACCCTTGGCGCAAATGCTGGAGATCGCACCGCGGCACTGCGCGCAGACGCGTTACCCGATGGGCGATAGCCCTGTCGCGCTGCTGAACCAAGCCGCGAACCGTATCGCGGCGGGTGAAGCAGAGGTTTGCGCGGTCGCGGGCGGCGAGGCGCTGCGGACGGCTGCCAAGCGCGCAGCGGGCGGGGCGCGTGATGCGGTGCGGGAATCCGCGGCCCGGGCAACCCGCGAAGGCCGGGCGCGCTACGGCATCGTCGCGCCGACTGATGTGTATCCGCTCTACGAAAACGCATGCCGCGCCGCGTGGGGGCAGACGCTGCCGCAAGCACAGGCCGAAAGCGCGGAGATTTGGGCGGGTCTGTCGCGGGTTGCGGCGGCGAACGCCAATGCGTGGTTGCGCAACCCAGTTTCGGCTGAGCAGATATTGGATGTCTCGCCCAACAATCGGCCGATCGCCTTTCCCTACACCAAGCTCATGGTCGCGAACGCCTCGGTGAACCAGGGCGCGGCGTTCATCGTGACGAGCCTCGCTAAAGCGAAAGCCGCAGGCGTTGCGGAAGCTCGTCTCGTCTATGTCGGCCGCGGCGCGGCGGCGCGCGAACCCGGCGACGTCTTGGCGCGCGATCGCCTCGATCGTTCGCTGAGCCTGGAGTCATCGTTGCGCTCCGCGCTCAGCCTCAACGACATTGGCAGCGCCGATCTGGATTTCACCGAGCTCTATTCTTGCTTCCCGGTGATGCCGAAACTTGCCCGCCGCATCATCGATTGGCCCATCGACAAAGCGATGACCGTGTTCGGCGGGCTCACATTCGGTGGCGGTCCCGTTGGCAATTATATGAGCCACGCCATCGCTTCGATGGTGGAGGCGTTGCGCGCGAGCGGACGTCACGGCTTGCTGTTCGGCAATGGCGGCTTCGCCACAACCAGCCACAGCATCGTCATCTCGCGCGATCCCGCGATCGCGGCGCAGGGCGCACACGATCCGAGCGTGCAGAGCGAAGCGGACGCGTCGCGGCCAGCCGCGCCGAGGCTATTGGAAGCCTATTCCGGTGACGGCGAGATCGAGACCTACACAGTGTTCTACGATCGTGACGGCGCGGCAAAAAGCGGCGTCATTGTCGGCCGCACGCCGAACGCCGATCGCTTCCTCGCTTCAGTCGCGCGTGAAGATACGGACCTGATCGCGTTTCTCACAGATGGCGCGCGCGAGCCCGTTGGCGCGCGCGGGCGCGTCGAAACCGACGCCACCGGTCTCAATCACTGGCGGCTTTGAGCTTCAGATCGCGTTTGTAGCGCTTCCAGTTCTCGACATAGTGATGGGCGGAGAACTGGATCACCTGCCGCTGCTGCTCTTCCATTTTGCGCGCGAACCGCGCCGGCGCGCCGGTGATGAGCGAGCCTTCTTCGAAGGTCTTGCGCTCAGTCACCAATGAGTGCGCGCCCACCAGGCAAAAGCTTGGAATGACGGCGTAGTTCAACACAGTCGCCTTGATGCCGATGAGCGAGGTGTCCGCGATGGTGCAGCCATGCAGCATGACTTGGTGGCCGATGGTCACGTCTTTGCCGATGGTCAGCGGCGCGCCCATGTCGGTGTGCAGCACGCTGCCGTCCTGGACGTTGGAATTCTCGCCGACGATGATCGGTTCATTGTCACCGCGCAACACGGCGCCGAACCAGACCGAGGCATTTCGTTTCAGCACCACCCGGCCGATCAATACAGCCGTCGGCGCGACCCAGTAGGCGTCGGCGTCCTCGACCTCGAGATCGGCGTCCGCGAGAGAATAGATCGGCATCGTTGCGGCTCCGGCTGGTGTGCGAAATTTTTGAGACGTTCCGGGTCTTCAACGCGTCGTTAACCGGTTCAGCGTCTCCTGTAACCATCGGATCGGGATTTTCCGATCCACCCGTCTCCAGGGCTTCGGCTCGTTTGTGGGGGAGTACGTGGGCACACGGCGCAAGATCAGCGCACTACACATCCCGCCCAACGGCGTTCACGCCGGCGACTCCTTCGACTCCTCAGACTTCTTCGACTCTCCAACGCCCGCCGGCAGAAGCCGCGCGGGCACTTCGTACTCCCGAAAGGAGCACTCTATGGCGAAGCGCAGTGCAAAGCGTCGGCAAACCCAAGGTGTGCTGAACGTTCAGGAATTCCAGCGCGACGATCGGCGTCAGCGCAATTTGCAGGTGCTGGAAGGCGGCTATCAACCGGCCAATGACAGCAACCGCACACAAAGCTTCGTCAAGAACGTCCGCCCGAAATCCAAAGGCCAGAGCGCCCTCATGGAGGCGATCGACACCCACGCCATGGTGCTGGCGCTCGGCCCCGCCGGCACCGGCAAAACCTACCTCGCCATCACCAAAGCGGTTGAGGCGCTCGAAGCCGGCAAAGTGGGCCGCATCGTGCTCTCACGGCCAGCGGTGGAAGCGGGCGAATCGCTCGGCTTCCTGCCCGGCGCGATGGAAGACAAACTCGCCCCATACCTGCGCCCGCTCTACGACGCGCTCCAGGATCGCCTCTCTCCGAAGCGTCTGAAGGCGCTCATGGCCGAAGGCCTGATCGAAATCGCGCCGGTCGGCTTCATGCGCGGGCGTACGCTCAACAACGCTTTCGTCGTGATCGACGAGGCGCAGAACTGCACATACGGCCAGATCAAGATGCTGCTGACGCGCCTGGGCTGGAACTCGACCATGGTCGTCACCGGCGACCCGGCGCAGACGGACTTGCTGCCGGATCTCTCCGGCCTGCACGCCGTCGCCGACAAGCTCGAAGGCGTGCCGAACATCGCCGTTTGCCGCCTAAGCGAAGTCGATATCGTTCGCCACCCGCTGGTCGCTTCGATGTTGGGTGTTTTGTAACGCTTCTTGGAACGTGTGTTGGATCAATGAATGAACTCAGCCCCGGCTCTGCCGGGGCATTTTCTTGAGGTTTAGTCCTCGCCTTCGAGATCGATGTCCAGGATGCTCATGGTGAGCACTTGGCCCTCGTCTTCATCGACCGAAACCGTGCCGACGAATTCGTCATGCACATAAACCTCAGCGCTGTCGGTCTTGCGCGGGCGGGCGCGCACATCGAGATCAGCCGCGTGCAGGACTTGCCGCAGGGCGGTTTGCAGGCGCGCGCGCTCGGCGTCATCGATGGGCGCGTTCTTCTTGGCGCCCGGCGCAGGCGGCACCGTTAGCCCGATCGAGTACGAGAGTTCACCCTCCTCATCATCGCGCAACAAGCCAGCGACACGCTTGCCATCGACAAGCACGTCCGCCTCCTCAGCCGATTTCGACACCACGGACACCGTGGGCGAGCCCAGCAATTTCGAGAGATAAGCGCCGAGGCGCGTGCATTCGGCAGCGTTCAAGGGAAACTCCGTTCTGGAGGCGGAAACTCGCGCCGCGCGCCGTTCAGGTCAAGCGCGGGTCTAGTCGAATTCCCAGTGTGTGGCCTCTCTGCGCAGATGCCGGCCGTAAATAAAGGCGAACAAACCGAGCCCCGCGAACACGCCCATGACCCCGACATAATCGTACATGCCGTCATCAATCGCATCGCGCAGCGTGAAGGGTGTGTAGAGCGCAATGGCGCCCAGCGCCACGCCGACAGCCACGCCGGTTTTGATCAGCACGTCGCCAAAGAAGTAGTTGCGGTCGATCTCGCCGCGCGGGCGGCGTTGGGGCTTGGAACTCGATTTGCGCTTGGCCATGAAACGCAACTTAGCCGGATTCGCGCGCGGACACTTAAGGGGCGCGTCCATTGCACAGGCGTAACAAGCCGCTAACGGCGCCGGCTGGCGTCTATATGGGTGCGCGCAGGTTCGAGCTCATACGAAATCACGCACGATCGCGCCTCGTCGCGGGTCTCCTGGCTGCAATTGCTGCGCCCAAAAGCATCCGCCAATTGCAGGGCGCGATCGCGGTTCGGACCCCATCCGAGCTGGGTATCGTACAACACCGCAAAGCCGCTCCATGGCATCATGGTCTGCCCAAGCGTCTTGCTTTCGAAGATGCGCTCAATCGTCGGCTGAAAGAAGCCAAGCCGCGCCGCGAGCGTGCCGGTGTCGGCGCCGTTGAGTTCAGTCAGAAACTCCCGCCAGGCCTGGTTCGCTTCCTGGCACATTTGAATGAGCCGCACATCGCCGCGACCCAGGCGTTCGAGCAATTCGTGCATCGGCATGCCGCCTTTCTAACGGCAACCGATCACGCCCTGATGACGGAAGCACGAAGGCTCGCCCCTGAGGCGGGCGCGCGTGCGATCATTCGCCCGCCGGCAAACGCTGCATGAACACGTTCATCGCCCGGTCGCCGGCCAGTCCAGTCAGGACACCCGTGAAACCTTCGCCCTCGGCGCGACCTTCAAAGCGCACGACGGTGTGCCGGCCGCGCACGCGCGTGGGCGTGCCGGTGAGCACCAGGACGTCACCCTCAAAGCCGCCTTCCCAGGTGAGATCATACTCCATGAATCCCGCGCAGCGCGGACATGGGTCGACTACGCCGGCGCCGCTCAAGCGGCCGCCGCCATCTTGCGTCAACTCCGCGCGGAAACCGCCATCGCGTGAACGGGGGCCTGTCTCCACCGCGCTCCAAACGCCGCTCATATCAACGTCATGCGCGCGCGCGGTCGCGCACGCAGCAAGCGCTGCGAACACCAAAGCTCCAAAGATTGTCCGCATCACACCCACCATTTGGTCGCCTTCGCCTTGAAGCCCGCCGCCCGCTCAAGTTCGGCGCTGACGGCGAAAACGCTCTCCTCGTCCAACGCCTTGCCGATCACCTGCAGGCCGAGCGGCAGGCCGTTGGCGTCCGTCGCCGCCGGCAGCGCCAGCGCCGGCAAGCCAGCCAGATTCGCTGTCACGGTGAAGATGTCGTTCAAATACATCGCCACCGGATCGCCTGACTTTTCACCGAGCACGAACGCCGCTGAAGGCGTGGCGGGCGTCAAGATGGCGTCGACCTTCTCGAACGCATCACGGAAATCCTGCGCGATGCGCTGACGCACCTTTTGCGCGCGCAGATAATACGCGTCGTAATAGCCGGCGCTCAGCACATAGGTGCCGATCAGGATGCGGCGCTGCACTTCCTTGCCGAAGCCGGAGGCGCGCGTGTTCTCGTAGGTGGCGTTCAAGTCCTTGCCAGTCACACGCGCGCCGTAGCGCATACCGTCATAGCGAGCGAGGTTCGAGGACGCCTCCGCCGGCGCCACGATGTAGTAAGCCGGCAGTGCGTACTTCGTGTGCTTCAGCGAAATCGGAACGATCTCCGCGCCTGCCGCCTTCACCCACGCGATGCCCTGCTGCCAAAGCGCCTCGATTTCGGCCGGCATGCCGTCGATGCGATATTCTTCCGGCACGCCGATGCGCATGCCCTTGATCGAACGCTTGGTTGCGGCGCGGAAATCCGGAAGCGCGTTCGGCAGCGAGGTTGAATCCTTGGGATCGTGCCCGGCCATCGATTGCAGCAACATGGCGGCGTCTTCGACCGTCTTCGCAATCGGACCCGCCTGATCGAGCGACGATGCAAACGCGACAATGCCCCAGCGCGAGCAGCGGCCGTAGGTTGGCTTGATGCCGACAGTGCCGGTGAAAGCTGCGGGTTGACGGATCGAGCCGCCGGTATCGGTGGCTGTGGCGCCAAGGCAGAGATCGGCGCTGACAGCGGACGCGGAGCCGCCTGACGAACCGCCCGGCGTGAGCTTGGCGTCCTCATTGCCGCGCCGCCACGGCGACACCACCGGCCCGAAATGCGAGGTCTCGTTCGACGAGCCCATCGCGAACTCATCCATGTTGAGCTTGCCGAGCATCACCGCGCCATCGCGGAAAAGATTGGCGCTGACGGTGGACTCGTACGTCGGCGTGAACTCGCCCAGGATCCCCGAGCACGCAGTCGTACGCACGCCTTCGGTGCAGAACAGATCCTTGATCCCAAGCGGCGCGCCTTCGAGCGGCCCTGCATTTCCCTGTGCGCGCCTCGCGTCGGACGCCTTCGCCCGCTCGCGTGCGAGCTCAGGCGTGGTGACGACATAAGCGTTCAGATGCGGGTTCGCTTTATCGATCGCGTCGATGAAAGCGTCGGTCAGCTCGAGCGAGGAGAATTGCTTCTTCTCCATGCCGTCAAGAGCTGCTGCCAAGGTGAGGGACGTGAGATCGGTCATTCAGTTAGGCACTCAGTGATTTTGCGTAGAACGCCGTCCAGGCGCTCGGCGGATAATCGAGAACGGGCTCGCAAGTCGCGAAGCCGCCGCGTTCATAAACACGCTTGGCCGCGTCGAAGTTAGAACCGGTCTCAAGCACGATGCGGCTGACGCCTTCCTGTCGGGCGAGGTCTTCGATGCGCGCCAGGATCGCGCCGCCGACGCCCAGACCGCGCGCCTCCGGCTTCACGAACATGCGCTTCACTTCACCGACGCCGTTGGCATGGCGGCGCAGCGCGCCCATGCCGAGCGTGGCGCCGCTGGCGTCGCGCGCGACGAACAGCGTCGTATCGGGTTGCGCCATCTGCTCGACCGTCATGTGATGGCGATATTCGGCCGGAGTCAGCTCGAAGGTGAATTCGTTCAGCTGCTTCACCAGCGCCCGCACGTCATCCGAGAGCGGCGTTTCGGTGGCGATGGTGAAGCTCACTCGACCACCTTCGGCACAACGAAGAAGCCGTCTTCCGACTTCGGCGCGTTCTTCAGCACTTTCTCGGGATCGTTCCCAGCGGTCACGACATCGTCGCGCATCGGCAGCGAGAGCCCCTCGACTGCGCTCGTCATCGGCTCGACGCCTTCGACATCGACTTCGTTCAGCTGCTCGATCCAGGCCATGATGCCGTTCAACTCATCGGCCATCGGCTTCACGCGGTCTTCGGGGAGCGCCAGGCGCGCCAGTTTGGCCACCTTGCGGACGGTTTTTTCATCGATCGACATGATGCCGGGGCTTATAGCCCGGCCTGGGCCGGTTCAAGAGCCTGCCGGGCTGCACTCACCTGTCCAAGTGTCACTGCCGCCGTTTTCACCAGCTTGGCGGAGGGTGAAGGTCTGCAGGTTCCGCGCGATTTCGAGATTCGCGGCGTACTCGGTGCGATCGCTGGTCCGCATCGTCGCGGTCCAGCCGAGCGCACGTGTGAGCGTAGGCTCGAACTGAGCGTCCTCACAGCCGGTCGCGATGCAGAAGCGCCCCTGACCGCCGCGGTCGGGGACCGAAAGCGAGATGTGAAGCGTCATGGTCTCGCCCGGGGCCGCCGCCGTGCAGCCGCCCGCTGGGCATTGGCGCACTTCACTCGCGTTGCAGCTCAAATCGCTGCCGAGCGCGAAGGCCAGATCAGGATTGGCGCCGCTATCGGCTGCCGGCGAAGCCGCGCAGGCCGTGAGGCCCAGAGCAGCGGTCAAAATGAGAGCGCGCAACATTCGCGCATTCAAGACCCGCGCTTGACGTTCCGCAAGCGCGCGCCGAAGGGATGAGCGCCGTTTCATGCCGCTCTTGGACCTCCCCGCCTTCGCCGCCGCCCTGCCCGCGCGCGCCGCTATCCTCGGTATCGACCCCGGCGAGAAGCGGATCGGCGTGGCCGTGAGCGATACGACGCGGCTGATCGCCTCTTCGCTGGAGACCATCGCGCGCGCCAAGTTCGCCGACGACGCTGCCGCGATCCTCAAACTGTTCGACGCCCGCCATTGCGCAGGCTTCGTCATCGGCTTGCCCCTCAACATGGACGGCTCCAGTGGCCCGGCGGCGCAAAGCGCGCGCGCCTTCGCACGCAATCTGCTGGCGAAGCGCGATGCTCCGTTGCTGCTCTGGGACGAGCGGCTCTCAACCGCCGCAGTGACGCGCACCTTGCTCGAAGGCGACGCCTCGCGCCGCCGCCGCGGCGAGGTCGTCGACAAAATGGCCGCCGCCTACATGCTGCAAGGCGCGCTCGACGCGATGCAGGAACGGCGCGGCGATGGCTGACGTTTTTGGGGCGCTTGTTCCCACCTTCATCCTGATCACGCTGGGCTACATCGTCCGCGCGGCGCGCATCGCGACGGCCGAGCAATTCGGCATGGTCAACCGCTTCGGCTATTTCGTGCTCTATCCAGCGTTTCTATTCACGCTGGTCTCCGGCGCGAACTTCGCCGGGGCAAATGCGCTGCCGTTTCTAGGTGGCGTGATGGGCGGGTTCCTGACGCTCGTCCTCGCTGCATTGGCGTTGCGCCTCGTGTTTCGTGGCGATGGACCCGCCTACACGAGCGTCTTCCAAGGCAGCGTGCGCTGGAACGGGTTTGCGCTGCTTGCGGCGGCGACGGCGCTGTTCGGCCCTGAGGGCCAGCAATTGATCGGCCTTGCGTTCGGGCCGCTGGTGCTGACGCTCAACATCATCTGCGTCGTCGTACTGGCGCGTTGGGGTGCTGCGAGAGCGACTTCGATGCGCGCGGTTCTCGATCAGATCATCGCCAACCCGCTCATCCTTGCCTGCGCCGCCGGCATCGTGACCAACCTCCTGGGCGTGCGCGATCTCGGCTATGTCAGCGATGCACTGCAATTGCTTGGCCAAGCGGCGATGCCGATCGCGCTCATGTGCGTGGGCACTGGACTCGATTTCGGCGCTCTGCGCGCTTCGCTGCCGAAAGTAGCGACAGCGTCTGTCATGCGCCTCGTTCTGGCGCCGACTTTAGTGTGGGGCGCCTGCATCCTGACCGGCGCAACGCCGCTTGCAACCGCTGTCGCTGTCGGCATCGGCTCGACGCCCACCGCCGCCGCCGGCTACACGCTCGCCCGCGAAATGGGAGGCGACGCCCAATTGATGGCAGCGATCATCACGGCGACGACGCTGCTCTCCTTCATCACCATGCCGATCGCGATTTCGCTCGTGCTGCATTGAGCGCTCAGCGCTTGCCGAACGGCGCCACCGGTTCGCTGCGGCCGATCACCATCTCGGGGTCTTCCTCGAAGCCCGGATGATTGGTCGGGTCGACCACATAGGTCTTTGCGTTCTCGACCGGCTCGAGCGGGGCGTGCGCGCGCGGTTCCACCGCGGCCGCCTTGCCCGTGCTCAGTCCCGCAACAACCGCCGCCAGCGCGATCCCCACCGGCCGCAACGTTTGTTCTTCTTTCTTGGGGTGCGATTTCAGCATCACGCCCTCCTAACTCGCCCTCCAAACCCGCCGTCCCACTATTGGAACAAACCGAGTACAGCACCGAGTCCGGGTCAGCAAGATGGCTGAAACGATTATCCCCGCCTTAGTGTCGCCGCGCTTGCGGCGAAGCGGCCATAGCGCTTAACAAGCGCGCATGGCTCAGCGACCGACTGGCGTGAAGAAAAACGATCAAAACGCCCGGGCCATTCGTTTTCGTCAGAAACACCTTCTGGCCATAGCCGACCTGGATCGTTTCGAGGCCGAAAATCTGCTGGATCGGGCCGAGAAGTTCGCGCCGCTTTTGGATGAGAAGATCAAGAAGCTCGACACGCTGCGTGGCCGGACGCTGATCAATCTTTTCTTCGAGAATTCCACAAGAACGCAAAGTTCGTTCGAACTCGCCGGCAAGCGCATGGGCGCTGACGTTGTGAACATGAGCGTGAAGAGCTCGTCGGTCGCGAAGGGCGAAACGCTGATCGACACCGCCGCGACACTGAACGCGATGCGGCCAGATCTCCTCGTCGTGCGCCACGGGTCTTCCGGCGCGGCCGAGTTGCTTTCCCAGAAAGTCGATTGCGCCGTCATCAACGCCGGCGACGGCAAACACGAACATCCCACCCAAGCTTTGCTCGACGCTTTCACCATCCGCTCGCGGCTTGGCGGCGTCGAAGGGCTCACCGTCGCAATTTGCGGCGACGTGCTGCACAGTCGCGTCGCCCGCTCCAACGTCGCGCTGCTCACGCTGCTCGGCGCGCAAGTGCGATTAATCGGCCCGCCGACGCTGATGCCCGCCGGGGCCGAGAAGTGGGGCGCGAAAGTTTTCCACGATATGCGCGCCGGCCTGAAGGACGCGGACGTCGTCATGATGCTGCGCGTGCAGCGCGAGCGCATGACCGGCGGTTTCTTCCCGAGCGCGCGCGAGTTCTTCTGGTTCTATGGCCTCGACGAGGACAAGCTCCGCCACGCCAAGCGCGGCGCGCTCGTCATGCACCCCGGCCCGATGAATCGCGGGGTCGAGATAGATAGCGCGATCGCCGACAATCCAAACGTCTCGCTCATCGAAACCCAGGTCCGCATGGGCGTAGCCGTTCGCATGGCCGTGCTCGAAGCCTTGGCCGAAAGCGGCTCGAACGAGGAGCGCCAGTAATGTGGCTCTTCCTGCTCTGGTGGTGCGTCGACGATCACCTCGCAACAGCGCTCGATGCGCCCGGTCTCGGCGACCTGCCGATCTGGGTGCCGTTCATAATCGCCATCGCATTCTCCACGACGCTCAACGTCGCCATGAAGAGACGTTGAACGCATGACCAAGCCGACACTGATCCAAAACGCCAAGCTGATCGACCCTGCAAAGAACAAGGTCGAAGACGGCGCAATTCTGTTTACGGATAAAATCCTCGATGTCGGCACTGTGACGAGCGCGCCGGACGGCGCAGAGATCATCGACGCCGATGGCGCGCACGTTGCGCCGGGCCTGATCGACATGCGCGTCGTCATCGGCGAGCCCGGCGCCGAGCACAAAGAGACGTTCAAATCCGCCGGCCGCGCGGCGGCGGCGGGCGGCGTCACCACTATGGTGATGATGCCGAACACGACACCGGTGCTCGACGATCAGAGTCTAATCGATTTCGTACTCCGCCGCGGCGTCGATCGCTCGGGCGGGGTCCGCATCTTGCCGGCGGCGGCGCTGACCCAGCACCTCGACGGCGAGTTGATGACCGAGATCGGCCTGATGGCCGAAGCCGGCGCCGTGCTGTTCACGAATGGCGACAAGCCCATCGTCTCCAGCCGCACGCTACGCCGTGCGCTTTCCTACGCCAGCGCGTTTGGCGCCCTGATCGCGCACCGCCCTGAGGATCCCTACCTCGCCGAAGGCGGCGTCATGCATGAAGGCGAGCTCGCCGCGCGCTTGGGCTTGCCCGGCATTCCGGCGGCCGCCGAAGTGATCATGGCGGAGCGCGACCTCGCGCTCGCCGAACTGACCGGCGGCAAGCTGCTGCTCGACATGATCTCGTCCGCACAGACGTTGCCCGCCTTAAGGCGAGCGAAGGACAAGGGCGTGAAAGCGTTTGCGAGCGTGAACGTCCATCACCTCGTGCTCAACGAAAACGACGTCGACGGCTATCGCACCTTCGCCAAACTCTCGCCGCCGCTGCGCGCGGAAGAGGATCGCGTGGCGCTCGCGCAAGCGGTGAGCGATGGCCTCATTGATGTCATCGTCTCCGGCCACGATCCGCGACCTGCCGAAGACAAGCGCCTCCCCTTCGAGGAAGCAGCGTTCGGCGCGGTCGGGCTCGAAACACTGCTTCCGGGCGCACTGACGCTGCATCACAAGGGCGATGTCGCCCTCAACACGCTTTTCCGCGCCATGACCCAGCGCCCGGCCGAATTGCTGAAGCTGCCGCAGGGCCGTCTCGCCAAGGATGCGCCGGCCGACATTATCCTTATCGATCTCGGCGCGCCGTTCAGGTTGGACAGCGACAAGCTGCGCTCAAAGTCGAACAACTCGCCGTTTGATGAAAAACTCATGCAAGGCGCCGTGAAACGGACATTCATTGGCGGCAAAACTGTCTTCGGCGGCTAACTCGGAGGGACGCCCCATGCGCACATTCCTGATCGGCGCGGCGCTACTCGCGCTCACCGCTTGCAGCACGACCGGCTTGTCAGGCCCGGCGCCCGAACCGATCGGCCCCGGCGATCCGGGCCCCGGCGATTCACCGCCGCCGATCCCGCTCGACGGCCCGATCATGTATTCCTGCAGCAACGGCCAGCAGATCGTCGTCGATGTCGAAGGCGCGAGCGCGCGCGTTCAAATCGTCGGCGGCACCTCGATGGTGCTGCCGCGCGCCTCGGACGGCTACTACACCAACGGCCGCTACGGCTTCCGTGGCGGCGGCGCAAGCGGGCAATGGGAAGTCGGCCGCGCCGCGCCGGCGGACTGCACCGGCAGCTAGCCGCCAGCATTATGGAGCGCGGGCGTCCTCGCCCGCATTTGGCAAGTTGACGAAGAGTGCCTGTGGCGAGCCTCGACCGTGCGGGCGAGGACGCCCGCGCTCCATGCGTGCTAACTCTCCTCTCCACAGGCGTGCATTCGCCTGTTAGGAAGCGCCCGTGCTGACGCTTTATTTCATTCTCGCCGCGGTTGGCGGCTATCTCCTGGGCTCGATCCCGTTCGGCTTGGTGCTGACCAAGGCCGCGGGCCTCGGCGACATCCGCGCGATCGGTTCCGGCAATATTGGCGCGACCAATGTTCTGCGTACTGGCCGGAAAGACATCGCGCTTGCCACGCTGGTGCTCGATGCGGGCAAGGCCGGCATCGCGCTCTTCTTGGCGCGGCTGATCGTCGGCACTGACGCGCCGTTCCAGATTGAACTGGGGCTCGTCGCAGGCTTCGCCGCCTTTATCGGCCATTGCTTTCCGGTCTGGCTGCAATTCAAAGGCGGCAAGGGCGTCGCCACCTATTTCGGCCTGCTGCTTGTGGGCATGCCGCCGCTTGGCGTTGTCATCGGCATCACCTGGCTTGCCGTCGCGATGATGTTCCGCATCTCGTCACTCGCGGCGCTGGTATCAGTGACGCTGGCGCCGATCCTCGCCTTCGTTGGCGGCTATTCGACAGCGGAGATCATCTGCCTTGTCGCGCTCGCTGTGCTGATCTTCTGGCGTCACGCGGCAAACATCGCACGTCTGCGCGCCGGCACGGAGCCGCGCATGGGGGAGAAGAAGGTGGCGGAAGAAGAGCCAGTGTCCGCTGCGCCAGCGCCCGTCGTCGCCGAAACCGCGCCCGAGCCTCCGCCCGAACCTAAGCCGGAAGCATGACCCGCTCGCTGTCGCGTCCTGAGCTGATCGCTTGGACGCGGCTGGCGCGCACGCCGCGAATTGGGCCGCTTACGTTCCATCGCTTAATTGCGCGCTTCCGCACGGCCGCCGCCGCGCTTGAGGCTCTGCCGCGCGTTTCCAACCTGAGCGCCCAGCCCGAGGAGCGCGCCCACGCCGAGATCGAAGGCGTCGAAGCGCTTGGCGCCCGACTCATCGCCTGCTGCGAGCCCGATTATCCGCCGCTGCTGGCGCAACTCGATGCGCCGCCGCCACTGATCGCGCTACGCGGCGATCCAACATGGTTGAAACGGCCGGCGGTTGCGATTGTCGGGTCACGCGAAGGCTCGGGTTCGGCGCTGATGCTCGCGGAGCGCATCGCCGCCGATCTGGGCCAAGCCGGGTTCACGATCGTTTCAGGGCTGGCGCGCGGCGTCGACGCCGCCGCCCATCGCGGCGCACTGACGACAGGGACAGTCGGCGTGCTGGCCGGCGGCCTCGATCATCCTTACCCGCCCCAGAATCTCAAACTGCACGACGAACTCTGCACGCAAGGCGCAGTGATCACCGAAGCGCCGCTCGGCAGCGTGCCCCGCGCGCGTGACTTTCCGCGCCGCAACTCGATCATCTCCGGCGTGTCGCGCGCCGTGGTTATCATCGAGGCCGCGCTGCGCTCCGGCTCCCTCATCACCGCACGCGCCGCAGCCGATCAGGGGCGCGAGGTCATGGCCGCGCCCGGCTCGCCACTCGATCCACGCGCGCGCGGCTCGAACGCTTTGATTAAGCAAGGCGCCACTCTGATCGAAGACGCGGCCGATGTGATCGCTGCAATCGGCGACAGCGCGCCACCTCTGCGCCCGCTCTCGGCCGGGCCTTTGTTTGCTGACGCAGAGCCGCCAACGATGCTCCCCGGACTGCCGAAGAAGATCGCAGCGCTGCTCTCGCCTACGCCGATCCACGTGAACGATCTGGCGCGCTTGGTCGAAGCTCCCGCCGGCGCAGTCGCTGCCGCACTGACGGAACTTGAGTTAGAGGGCCGCGCCGCATCTCTGCCCGGTGGCTACGCCGCGCAGGCGCGCGCCGCCTTCACCTAGGCCGTACGATCCGATCAGAACTCGCCCTCAACGACCGCACGCACTTTGGCCAGCGCGTCCGCCGTCTCGTTCAGACCAGCGCTCCGGGCCATGCAAGCGAGTTGGCTGACCAGGTCGTGGACGTACTCTGCGACCTCGCTTCTAGTCGGAGCGCCCTTTGTTCCGCCATCCAGCTCAGCCTCAGCCATTCTTCACCCACTCAATTTATGATTGCATGTTAGCACGCTCCAGTTGCAGAGGCTAGATTTCTGAACCCTGTGCTAACCAACGGGCCTACAAGGGAAAATTAGCCCCCCTCTCGCATAAAGACGGCCCCGGCCTCATCTGCGCGCGTTGACAGAGGGGGTCACCGCCCCCAGTTTCCGGCCCGTTTTTCCGCGAAAGCCCCCGTCCAGAATGAACGTCGTCGTCGTCGAATCCCCGGCTAAGGCCAAGACAATCAACAAGTATTTGGGCAAGGACTATACGGTCCTGGCCTCGTACGGCCACATCCGGGATCTGCCGCCCAAGGACGGCTCGGTGAAGCCGGACGACGATTTCGCCATGGCCTGGGAGATCGACCCCAAGTCCTCCAAGCACGTCAAAGCCATCGCCGACGCCATGAAGGGCGCCGACAATCTGATCCTGGCGACCGACCCCGACCGCGAAGGCGAAGCCATCTCCTGGCACGTCCTGGAAGCGCTCAATCAGAAGAAGGCGCTGAAGGGCAAGAGCGTCAAACGCGTCACCTTCAACGCCATCACCAAGCCGGCCATCCAAGCCGCGATGGCCGCCCCGCGCGACATCGATATGGAGCTGGTGGACGCCTATCTGGCCCGCCGCGCCCTCGATTACCTCGTCGGCTTCACGCTTTCGCCGGTGCTGTGGCGCAAGCTCCCAGGCTCGCGCTCAGCCGGCCGCGTTCAGTCCGTGGCGCTGCGCATCATCGTCGACCGCGAAGTCGAGATAGAACGCTTCAAGCCGCAAGAATACTGGTCGGTCGACGCATCGATGCTCTCGCTGCGCAACGAGAGCTTCACCGCGCGCCTCTCGGCTTTCGAAGGCAAGAAACTGAAGCGTCTGGACATCGAGAACCAGGAGATGGCGCACGCCGCGCGCGACGCGGTGAAGAACGGCAAGTTTACGGTCAGCGCCGTTGAGGCGAAGCCCACGCGCCGCAATCCGCCGCCGCCATTCACGACCTCGACGCTGCAACAGGAAGCCGCCCGCAAGCTCGGCTTCAACGCCTCGCGCACAATGCAAACCGCGCAGCGCCTCTACGAATCCGGCCACATCACCTACATGCGTACCGACGGCGTCAGCATGGACGAAGGCGCCATCCGCGAATTGCGCACCGCCATCGGCAGCCAATTCGGCAACAATTATGTGCCGGCCGAGCCGCGCAAGTACGTCTCGAAGGTCAAGAACGCGCAGGAAGCGCACGAAGCCATCCGCCCGACCGATCCGACAAACACGCCGCAATCGCTGCATCTCGATGGCGACCAGGCGAAGCTCTACGATCTCGTCTGGAAGCGCGCCGTCGCCAGCCAAATGGAAGCGGCGTCGATCGAACGCACCAGCGTCGATTTCACCGAGCCGACTGGCAAAGTTGAACTCCGCGCCACCGGCCAAGTCATCCTCTTCGACGGCTTCTTGAAGCTCTACCAGGAAGGCCGCGACGACGAGGAAGACGAAGAAAACCGCCGCCTGCCGCAACTGAAGCAAGGCGAGAGCGTCAAAGTCGAAGACGTGAAGGCCGATCAGCACTTCACCGAACCGCCGCCGCGCTATTCGGAAGCCTCGCTCGTCAAGAAGCTCGAAGAGCTCGGCATCGGCCGGCCTTCGACCTACGCGGCGATCCTCGAGAAGCTGCGCGAACGCAATTATGTGAAGATGGACAAGAACCGCTTCATCCCGGATGACCGCGGCCGTCTCGTCATCGCGTTTCTCGAAAACTTCTTCGGCAAGTACGTCGAATACGACTTCACCGCCGATCTCGAAACCCAGCTCGACCAAGTCAGCGCCGGCGAACTCAACTGGAAGAAGCTGATGCGCGACTTCTGGAAGGACTTCAACGGCGCCATCACAGAGATCGGCGATCTGCGCATCACGCAGGTGCTCGACACTCTCAATGAAGTGCTCGGGCCCCACATCTTCCCGCCGCGCGAAGACGGCAAGGACGCGCGCCTCTGCCCGCTCTGCAATGTCGGCCAGCTTTCGCTGCGCCTCGGCAAGTACGGCGCCTTCGTCGGTTGCTCGAACTATAACGGCGATCCGCCGTGCAAATTCACGCGTCCACTGGCGGGGGGCGACGAAGCTGAGCAAGCGATCCCGTCCGACGGACTACTCGTCGGCGATGGCCCTAACGGTCCAATCCTTCTGAAGAGCGGCCGCTTCGGCGCGTATTTCGAAACACCGAATCCAGACGATCCGGATAAACCGAAGCGCGCGAGCGTGCCGAAGGGCCAGGCGCCGACGGACGTAAGCTTGGAGACCGCGATCAAATTGCTTTCGCTGCCGCGCACGATCGGCATGCACCCGAGCGAGAACGAACCGATTGTCGCCAACATCGGCCGCTTCGGGCCGTACATCAAAATGGGCAATCTCTACGTGAACCTGCCCGGCGCCGACGACGTGCACGAAATTCAGATGAACCGCGCCGTCGCTTTGATCGAAGAGAAGAAAGCCGGCGGCGGCAAAGGCCGCTTCGGCCGCGCCCCCGCCCCGCCGATCAAGGAGTTTGGCGAAAGCCCGGTGACCGGAAAACCGGTGCGTGTCTTGAACGGCCGCTACGGCCCGTACATCACAGACGGCGAAACCAACGCCAACGTGCCGAAGGACAAGAAGCCGGAAGACATCACGGCGGATGAAGCGCTTTCGCTGCTGGCCGCGCGTGCGGAAGCTGGCGGCGGCAAGAAGAGAAAGAAAGCGCCAGCGAAGAAGGCAGCGGCTCCGAAGAAGGAAACCGCGCCGAAGAAGCCGGCCGCGAAGAAGGCGGTTGCGAAAAAGGCGCCGGCGAAAACCGCTGCCAAGAAGGCAGCGCTCAAGAAGAGTGCGAAGGGCTGACCCTCAAAGCCCCCTCCTCTTGAGAGGAGGGGGTTGGGGGTGGGGTGAACCTCGCCTACAACCGGATAACATGCAATCGTGATTGCAGCGCAAGCAAATGTGGTTTCAGCTGGCATACTGTTTTGCCGGCATGGTTGCTCGTGATCGTTTTCCGAATAGTCGGATTGAATAGCGGCCCAGTCTTCAGATGGGACGACGCCAACTACTTGCTGCGATGTGGGGAACCTACGTGGTGGCGTACGACCTTGGCCTCATCATCTGGAATGCAATGAAGAACAATGATCGCACATAGCGCTTCACCCTACCCCCTGCCCCCTCCCCTCAAGGGGAGGGGATAATGGCAAAGACCCGACCACCAGCCCCCGAACCCCTCACCCGCGAGCGCGTGCTTGAGGCGCTGCGCAAAGCCGGCGGCAAGGCGCAGAAGCGCGACATCGCGCGCGAACTCGGCATCGGCAGCGATCAGAAGAAAGAGCTGCGCCATATCCTGCGCGAGCTAGAAGAGTCCGGCGCGCTCGGCCGCACCGGCCGCAAACGCTACGCCGATGCGCAAGCACTGCCGGAATCCGGCGTCATGGACGTCGTTGATCGTGACCCCGACGGCGAATTGCTTGCCCGGATGCGCGGCCCCGATGGATACTTCGGCCCGACAATTCGTCTCGCTCCGGGCGAAGCCCGCGCCATGCGCGGCGAAGCGGCGATCGGCATTGGCGATCGCGTGCTGGCGCGCATCCATCGTGACGATGACGGCGAGTATGTCGCCAAGGTCGTCAAACGCCTCGGCCAAAGCGCGCACCGCATTCTCGGCGTCTATCGCGCCAATAAAGATCCACGCAACAAATTCGGCGGCGGCCGCGTCGAACCCGCCGACCGCAAGGCCCGCCATGATCTC
The DNA here is from genome assembly GCA_050184605.1 of Hyphomonadaceae bacterium. Classification (GTDB taxonomy): domain Bacteria; phylum Pseudomonadota; class Alphaproteobacteria; order Caulobacterales; family Aquidulcibacteraceae; genus Vitreimonas. The sequence goes on from JBFXAE010000003.1 coordinate 72,313, forward strand.
ATCATCGAAGCCAACAATGTCGGCGACGCCAAAGACGGCGACCTCGTTTTCGCCGAACTGCGCGTCTCTGGCCGCGATCGCGCCCATGGCCCGAAGTTTGGCCTGATCAAGGAAGTGATCGGCACCGCGAGCGATCCGCGCGCAGCTTCCATTCTCGCGATGCACACGCACGGCATCAGCGAAGGCTTCTCCGAAGAAGAAGAGGCGCAGGCCAACGCCGCACAAAAGCCCACGCTCAAAGGCCGCACCGATCTGCGCGACATCCCGCTGATCACCATCGACCCGGAAGACGCACGCGATCACGACGACGCCGTCTATGCAACACCCGACACCGACGAGAAAAACAAAGGCGGGTGGCGCGTCTGGGTCGCCATCGCCGATGTCTCCGCTTACGTGACGCCGGGTTCGCCACTCGATCGCGGCGCGTGGCGGCGCGCCAACTCCACCTACTTCCCCGATCGCGTCGCGCCGATGCTGCCGGAATCGCTCTCCGCCGATCTGTGCTCGCTGCGCGAAGGCGAAGAGCGCGCCTGCATGGCGGTCGAGATGATCTTCGATCGCGACGGCCGCAAAATCCGGCACAGATTCGTACGCGGTCTCATGCGCTCCGCTGCGAAACTCTCGTATGAGCAAGCTCAAGCGGCGATCGACGGTAAGCCGAACGAAAAGACCGGCCCACTGCTCGAACCGATCTTGAAACCCCTTTGGGCCGCTTACGCTTGCGTCTGGGCGGCGCGTCAGAAACGTCAGCCGCTAGAGATCGATGCGCCCGAGCACCGAATTGTTTTCGAGAACGGCAAAGTCGTTGGCGTGAAGCGGCGCGAGCGCTTCGATGCGCACAAGCTCATCGAAGAGTTCATGATCCAAGCCAATGTCTGCGCCGCCGAAACTTTAGAACAGAAGAGCCGCCCGCAAATCTATCGTGTCCATGACCGCCCAAGCGACACCAAGATCGCAGCGCTGACCGACTTCCTGCCGACCGTCGATATGTCCTGGAGCAAGGGCCAGACCATCACAGCCGGCCGCTTCAACCGCATCCTGCATCTGGCCGAAGCGTCACCCAACAAGGACATCATCAACGAAGTCGTCCTCCGCACGCAGTCGCAAGCCGTGTACTCCCCCGAGAACATCGGCCACTTCGGCCTGAACCTGCGCGCCTACTCGCACTTCACCTCGCCCATCCGCCGCTACGCCGATGTCACCATCCATCGCGCGCTCATCCGCGCGCTGAAACTGGGCGATGACGGCGCCACCGACAAAGAGGAAGCGCGCTACGAGGAAACCGCCGAGCACATCAGCGAAATGGAGCGCAAGTCGATGGCGGCCGAGCGCGACGCCACGGCGCGCTACATCAGCTCGTTCCTGGCCGATCGCATCGGCGCAAACTTCGAAGGCCGGGTCACCGGCGTCACCCGCTTCGGCCTCTTCATCCGCCTCGACGAAACCCAGGCCGATGGCCTCGCGCCGATTTCCACGCTCGGCAACGAACGCTGGATTCACGATGAAGCGGCGCATGCGCTCGTCGGCGAACACTCAGGCGAGCGCTATCCGCTCGGCATGCGCGTCGAGGTGCGGCTTGAGGAAGCCACGCCGATCACGGGCGGCCTCGTCTTCAGCCTCCTGACTGACCCGCTGCCGCCCGCGCCAGGCTGGCGGAAATCGCGCGTCAGCAAGCAAGGCCAACGTGATGGCCGTGGCGCCGGCAAGCGCGATCGCGACACCAAGCGCGGCAAACGCCGCCGCTAGTTTGGTTCAGGGCGGGTCGCCGTTGTTCCAGACGCCCGCGAACACCAAGTGACCCGCGGGATCCCATTGCACGCCGAGGCCGTGACGCATCTCATTCTGCCACTGCCCCTCATACATACGACCATCGGCGAACACATAGACGCCAAAGCCCTCTTTGACGCCGGCGTTCGGCGTGCCGCCGCGGTGTTGTCCGGCGTAGTACTCGCCATCCGCCCAGGCGATGATCCCGTAGCCGTGACGATTGGCGCCGGACCCTGAACCATAGCCTTCGCCTTCATAGCTATCTTCAGCGTTACCCTTGAACCTCACCGTCCCAGCCACATCAAACTGAGCGCGCGCCGCCGCACGGATGGCGCGCGTCTGCGCGTCGCGCGCAGTCTCGACTGCGGTACGCAGAGCTGGATCAAGAGCGGAAATATCGTACGGGCGCGACTGTGCAAGCGCGTCACCTGCGAACGCCGTGAACACAAACAAGCACGCGCCAAATAGCCAACTGAAAGCGAACTTCGCAGACATCGAGAACCTCCCCACCTTGCACTCTCACGCTAGACGTTGCGACAAAGTCGGGCAAGCGGCGCTCACACGGCAAAAGGCTAGCGGCTCACCCGCGGCTCGTGCATGCTTGTAAAGGGGGCCGGCATGAACACAGGTCAAACGGAAAAGCCGCTGGGCTTCTGGGCTTGCTGGTCACTTGTCGTAGGCTGCATGATTGGGTCGGGCATTTTTCTAGTGCCGACCCAGCTCGCGCCCTACGGGCTCCTGAGCTTCGGCGGATGGATTATTGCCGGCGCCGGCTCGATCGCGCTGGCGTTGGTATTCGGACGCCTCGCGGCGCGCACACAATGCAATGGCGGGCCTTACGCCTACGCCCGCGAAGCTTTCGGCGACTTCACCGGCTTTCTAATCGCCTGGGCGTACTGGCTTTCGTTCGTCATCGGCGTTCCAACCGTCGCCATTGCCTTCGTCGGCTACCTTGGCGTTTTCGTTCCCGCGCTTCAGCAGAGCGCGATGGCGCAACTCTCAGCCGCGCTTGCGCTGATCGCCGTGTTCACGTTCATCAATGTACGCGGCCTCAAGGACATGAGCGCCGCGCAGATTACGCTCACGCTGCTAAAGATAGTCCCTTTGGTGGCCATTGTCGGGCTGGCCTTTCCGGCTGGGTCCACTGCCAACTTGCCATCGTTCAACCCTTCCGGCGAGCCGATCCTGGCAGCGCTGGCGGCAACCGCCTTGATTGCGCTTTGGCCGTTCACCGGTTTTGAGGTCGCGACGCTTCCGGCTGCGAACGTGAGGGATTGCGAGCGCACGATTCCACGCGCGTTGATCACCGGCATGATCACGGTGGTCATCATCTATCTCGCCGCCAGCGCGGCCTTGATGCTGCTGCTTCCTCACACACAACTGATCCAATCCACGGCGCCATTCGCCGACGCCGCGCGCGCCTTCGGCCCCTGGGGACCTAACGTGATTGCGGCCGGCGCTCTTGTCGCGACGGCTGGCACGATTAACGGGCTCATCTTTTCCTGCGGCCAGATGCCGATGGCGGTCGCGGGCGATAAGCTCGCGCCAACGTGGTTGGCCGCCACAACCAAGCGAGACACGCCGTACGTCGCGCTGATCGTCTCGTCTGCGCTCGGCGCGGCAATGCTGGTTCTCAACTACGCGCGCGGCTTTCTCGACGCTTTCGAGTTCCTGCTGAAGATGGCGACATCGTTGGGCCTGATCTACTACGTCGTGGTATCGCTGGCGGAGCTGCGCCATTCGGCCCGCTCGGCTAAGGGATGGGCGGGCATCGCTGTTGTCGCCATTGCGTACTCGCTGTTTGCGGCGTTCGGCTCCGGGCTCGAGGTTTTGTTGTGGGGCGTTGTGCTGATGGTGGCGGGCGTGCCGCTCTATTTTGTGTTCAAGCGCAACGCGGCGCCGGACGCCGCTACTCGCCCTTCTTGAACGGCGTGTGGTCGGCGAGGATTTCCGCCTCCTCGACCACGGCAGGCGTTTCCTGACGCAGATAGTGCCGCACCGCGTTGCGGAGCCCGTCGTGTTCGATCCAGTGCGCGCTGAACGTACGGACCGGCACATAGCCGCGCGCCAGCTTGTGCTCGCCTTGCGCGCCGGCTTCAACGCGCGGCAAGCCTAGTTCGATCGCCAGATCGATCGCTTGGTAATAGCAAAGCTCGAAGTGGAGGAATGGCACATCGGCCACGCGGCCCCAGTACCGGCCGTAGAGCGCATCGCCGCCGACAAAGTTGAGCGCGGATGCCACAGGCACGCCATCGCTTTCCTCAGCTATAAACAGCACGCAGCGATCTGCCATACGCTGACTTATTAGATCGAAAAATTCGCGGTTCAGGTAGGGCGAGCCCCATTTGCGCGAGCCGGTATCCATGTAGCAGCAAAAAAAGAAATCCCAGTCGCGCGCCTTGATGTCGTCGCCACGCAGGCGCCTAACGCGCAGGCCCTCAGTGGCGCGCTCGCGTTCGCGCCGGATGCTCTTGCGTTTCTGCGATGAGAGCTGCGCAAGGAAATCCGCGAAGCTCGCATAGCCCGGATTGAACCAATGATATTGCAGCCCAGTCCGGACTTGATAGCCGAGCGGCGTCAGGCGGCGGACGAGGTCTTCCTCGGCAAACGTCGCGTGGACCGAGGATGCGCCCGCACGCTGCGCCAAGCCGATAGCGCCTTGCGCCAGAGCACCTTGCACAGCCGCGTCCCGCGCGAAGATGCGCCGCCCCGGCACGGGCGTGAAGGGTACGGCGCATTGGAGCTTAGGATAGTAGCTGCCGCCCGCGCGCTGCAGCGCATCGGCCCATGCATGATCGAAGACGTATTCGCCGTACGAATGATCCTTCGCGTAAAGCGGCATCGCCCCGACCACCGCCCCGCTTGCGTCGCGCGCAATCAGGTGGGCGGGTTGCCAGCCCTTGTGTGCGCTGGCGCTGCCGCTCTCTTCAAGCGAAGCCAGAAAATCCCAAGAGACAAACGGATCGTAGGCCTGACCCTCGGGGTTCGCGAGCGCGTCCCATACCGCGCGCTCGATATGGGCGAGATCGCCAATGACCGAGATGGTGAGACTGTCGGCGCCGTCCATGAGCCTATTCTATTTCGAATAGCCCATCGACTTCGACCGCGAAGTTCAGCGGCAGATTGGCCATCCCCACGGCGGAGCGCGCGTGCTTACCGGCATCGCCGAACACCGAGACCATGAGGTCGGAGCAACCATTCATGACTTGCGGGATTGGGTCGAAATCCGGCGTGACGTTCACGAAACCGTTGAGTTTGATGACGCGCTTCACGCGGTCCAAATCACCACCGCACGCCGCTTTCACCTGGGCGAGCAAGTTTAAGCCACAGAGCCGCGCCGCCGCTTGCCCTTGCTCCACCTCGATCGCGTCGCCGAGCTTGCCCTTGATGCCGCCCGTGGCGTCGACGGAGACTTGCCCCGAGACGTGCACGATATTGCCGACAACCTGGAACGGCACATACGACGCAACCGGCGCCGGCGGCGTCGGCAGGGTGACGCCAAGCTCCTGCAAACGCGCTTCAATTCGCCCCGTCATCGCCCGCTCCCTGGTCGCATGCGACCTTCCTAGCGGCTCGCGTGCTACTCGTCATCCTCGCCGTCCTCCCATTTGGCCTTGAGCGCGCGGCCAGTTTGGACAGCGGATTTCCCGAACTTGTTGCGCGCCTTCGCGATTGCCGCCTCCGCCGCAGCGCGCTTTGGGGTGTCGGTGTCGAGCATGTCGCCCTTGTCGGCGGCTGCCGCATCGCTGAAATCGGAGAGGCCGACGCCGATCAGGCGATACTTGGTTTTGCCATCAGCATCGGCATGCAGAAGCTCGCGCGCTGCGGCAAAGATGCGCGACGCCAGCAGCGTCGGCTCGGGCAATTGCCGGCGGCGGGTGATGATCTTGAACTTCGTGTCCTTGAGCTTCAGCGTCAGCGTCAGCCCAGCGGTTTCGCTGGCGCGGCAGCGCGCGGCGACCTTTTCGCAAAGCGGCCAGAGAATGTCCTCCAGCGCTTCGATCTCAGATACGTCTTCGAAGAACGTCGTCTCCGACGATATGCTCTTACGCTCGCCGTGCGGGTCAACCTTGCGCGGATCGTCGGCCATCGAAAGCGCGAACAGGTGCGCGCCCCAGTCGCCATAGAGCGCGCGCATGCGTTGGGGGCCGACGGTGCGGATGTCGCCGATCTTCTTCAGCCCGTTGCGCTCAAGCGCGGCGGCGCCTGCGGGGCCAACGCCTGGCAACGTACTGACCGAGCGTGACTCCAGAAATGTCAGCGCCTCGCCACGGCCAATGACGGAGAAACCGCGCGGCTTGTCCAGATCGCTCGCGGTCTTGGCCAGAAACTTGTTGAACGAAAGCCCTATCGAAACGGTGAGATTGCGCTCCTCCCAAATCCTGTTCTGCAGCTTTATTAACGACTGCGCCGGTAGGCCGCCGTGCAGCGCCTCAGTGCCGGTGAGGTCCATAAACGCTTCATCGATCGAAAGCGGCTGCACTTGCGGCGTCAGATCCTCCATCATCCGCCGGATGATGCGGCCTTCCTCGACGTATTTGCGCATTTCGCCGCGCACGACCTTCGCCTGCGGGCACAGCTTCAACGCCTTGAACATCGGCATCGCACTGCGCACGCCGTAGGCGCGGGCGACGTAGCAGCAGGTGGAAACGACTCCGCGCTTGCCGCCGCCCACAATCACCGGAAACGGCTGTAAGCTTGGATCGTCGCGCTTTTCGATGGAGGCGTAGAAGGCGTCACAATCCAAGTGCGCGATGGAGAGCTGCCCTAGCTCCTCATGAGCCAAAGGCTGCTGCTCGCCGCAATGCGAACATTGCGGCGTCTGCGTCGCGCTCGCGCAGGCGCGGCAGAGCAACATCAGATATGGAGCGCGGGCGTCCTCGCCCGCATTATTTGAAGCAGCGCTGCGGGCGAGGACGCCCGCGCTCCATAGAGAGCGCTTGTCACGCCATCTGCTCCGAAGCGTCGCCATCGGCGTCAAACAACCAAGCCGCGCCACGCACTCCCGAACTGTCACCATGTTTGTTCTTCAGGATTCTCGCGGCGATATAATCCGAGAACACATGCGCGATCAGCTTGCCGCGAATGCTTGGATAAAGGCTGTCGATGTTGGAAACGCCGCCGCCGAAGACAATGGCGTCCGGATCGAGAATATCCATCACCACCGCCAATGCCCGCGCGATACGATCAGCCAGCAAGTCGAGCAACACGCGCGCCTGCGGATCGCCGGCTTGTGCGCGCTCGTTTGCTTCGCCAGCGCTCATGCCAGCCCAGCGTTTGAATCCAGTGCCCGAGAGCCATTGCTCCAAGCACCCAACCCGCCCGCACCAATCGCGCGGCTGCACTTCGTCAGGACGCGCCCACGGCAGCGGCGTGTGGCCCCATTCGCCGCCAATGCCGCTCGCGCCTTCGATGACCTTTCGGTCCACCACAACGCCACCGCCGCATCCGGTGCCAAGGATGACGCCAAACACCACGCGCGATCCCGCCGCCGCGCCGTCGACTGCCTCCGACAACGCAAAGCAATTGGCGTCATTCTCCACCCGCACCGGTCGCGCCAGCACAGCTTTCAGATCCTCAAAAAACGGCTTGCCGTTGAGCCAGACCGAGTTCGCGTTTCGCACCAAACCCGTCAGCGGCGACAGCGAACCCGGCATCGCAACTCCCACCGTGGCGGCACGGGCGCCCGTTTGCTGTTCGATTCGCGCCGTCAGATCGGCGACCGCGCGGACGGCAGCCTGATAATCCCCAGGATTTGGGACTCGCTGCCGAAACAGGATTTCTCCCCTTGAATCAAGCAGCGCGCCCTCGATCTTGGTGCCGCCGAAATCCACGCCGAGGCGCATGCTTCAATCCTTAATCGGTTCTTAACGAGATGGGCCAGATTGCTGGTGTTGCGATGGGTTGTTAAGGCCCCTGCGCTATAAGGACGGGAACAATACCGTCCGAAAAGGGCGCGCGGGGTCGCGTAAGCGAAGCGGGTTTATGGCCAAGACCGTTCTCATCGTCGAAGACAGCGAACTCAATATGAGGCTGTTCAACGACCTCTTGGAGGCCTTTGGCTACAAGACCGTCAAGTCGCGTGACGGCCGCCAAGCCATTCCGCTCGCGCGCGAACACAAGCCTGATCTCATCATCATGGATATCCAGCTGCCGGAAATCTCCGGTCTGGAGCTCACCGATCGTCTGAAAAAGGACGAAACGATGAAGCACATCCCCATCGTCGCTGTCACCGCTTTCGCCATGCGCGGCGATGAGCAAAAAATCATGGCCGCTGGGTGCGATGCGTACCTCTCGAAGCCGATTTCGGTGACGACGTTTCTAGAGACAATCCGCAAGTTTATCGGATGAGGAGCACCGCTTGAGCGCGCGCATCCTCGTTGTCGATGATCTGGAAGCTAATCGCCGTTTGCTCGAGGCGTTGCTGACGGCGGACTATTACGACATCATCGAAGCGAGCCGCGGCGAAGAAGCGGTGCAGCTAGCCAGGCGCGAGAAACCCGATCTCATCCTGATGGATGTGATGATGCCGGGCGGCATCGATGGCTACGAAGCCTGCCGGCGTCTGAAGTCCATGCCCGAGACGCGGCATATTCCCGTCGTCATCCTCACCACGCTCGATGACCGCGACAACCGTGTGCGCGGCCTGCAGGCAGGTGCCGAAGAGTTTCTCACCAAGCCCATCGACGACGTACAGCTGATGGCGCGAGTCAAGAGCTTGCTGACGCTGAAGGTCGTCATCGATGAATTGCGCGCGCGCGAAGCCAGCGGCAAGCGCATGGGCATCATCACCGATGAGACACGCCCGGACGCCGTCGACCAGCACCGCGTTTTCGCTGGCAATGTGCTCGTGGTTGACGACAACCCCACCCAGATCAAGCGCATCCAGACCGCGCTCGGGGTCGAACATCGCGTCAATCTGCTCGGCGACGACGCCGGGGCGGGATCGCCGGATCTCGCCGTCGTCTCCGTCCATGCCAAGAGCTTCGACGGTTTTCGCGTCATCGCCCGCATGCGCTCTGGCGAAGCGACGCGGCACTTGCCGATTCTTGCGATCGTCGATCCGGACGACCGCAAGCGCGCCCTGCGTGCGCTTGAACTCGGCGCCCACGACATCATTCTAAGGCCCATCGACGAAGAAGAAATCATCGCCCGCGCACGCACCTTGATGCGCCGCAAGCGCTACATGGACACGCTGCGCCAGCGCCTGGATCAGAGCCTCGAACTCGCCATCACCGACCAACTCACCGGCCTCTACAACCGCCGCTTCCTCGGCACGCAGCTCGAACCTTTGGTGCAACGCGCGCAATGCGGCGGCGATCCGGTGTCGGTCATGGCGATCGATATCGATCACTTCAAACGCTGCAACGACTCGTTCGGCCACGACGTTGGCGACGCGGTGCTGCGCGAGTTCGCGGCGCGGCTTGCGTCCAACACACGGCCTTCAGACTACGCCTGCCGGCAAGGCGGTGAAGAATTCATCGTCGTCATGCCACGCACCACGGGCGACATCGCCTGCCTCGCCGCCGAGCGCTTGCGCCGCGCGATTGCGGCCTCCTCCTTCATCATCCCGGGCCTGGGCCAGCCGCTCGATGTGACCATCTCCATCGGCGTCGCCTCCACCGAGGGCGCCGATGACACGCCCGAGACATTGTTGAAGCGCGCCGACGAGGCGCTCTACGAAGCCAAACGCGGCGGCCGTAACCGTGTCATCGGCAAAGCGGCGCGGGACGCCGCTTAGTCTCCGCAAGCGCAACCATGGCCGCCGATTTCTCCGCAACTTCGTTGAGCGTTGCGAGCAACCGATTGATCTGCGACGACGCCACGCCCAAGAGTTCGGGCGCGTAGCGCGAAACCAGATACTCGCGATTGGAGCCAAGCGCACCCAAGTGTTCAATCGTCCGCTTACGCAGGTTCAGCCCTCGTTTCTGCGCGAGCGCAGCCCGCTTCGACAAGTCATGTCCAAGGCCTCTGATTTCCTGGGCCTGGTGTCCGTACGCCAACAACGTCGCGGTGAGGTAAAGTTCGATCGCATGGATGGCGGTCAATCGAAAGGGTGCGAGGGAAAGCGGTTGCTGCTTCCTGCGCCGCTCGACCAAGCTGTCTGAGGCGCGACGATACTCATCAGCGAGCGAGAGCATCTGAAGCGGCGAAGCGGGCTCACCGGGATGGCTTTTGCTGGTCATCGCGCCGAATTAGACCACCGCAACCTTGCGAATTCCGCCAAGGTCTTTCGTTTACGGCTGGCTAACGCTCGGTTCCTTAAGGGGCACAGACACCGTTGGTCGTCTCTGACGCATAGGTCTCCTGGTCGAGAAAAGAGTGTGTGTCACCCGGGAGGTGCGCCACGGCCAAGGCCGGCGGTCGCGCGTCGATGGCGTTCTGTCTCTCGTGAATTGAATCGCGCCCCCTCCTTGTGATCGCCTTCACGCTGGAGGATCACATGCGCACGCTTTTCGCCATCGTCGCCACCCTGACGCTGACAACGCCCGCATTCGCTCAGCAGCAACCCGCGTTGCCGACCTGCGAAGGCGCGGAGTATCGCGCCTTCGATTTCTGGATCGGCGAGTGGGACGCCGAGCGCGCCGACACCAACGCGCCCGCAGGCCGCTCTTCGATCCGCGTGGAAGACAGCGGCTGCGTCATCACCGAGCACTGGACCAGTTTGAACGTCGCCTATTCCGGCCGCAGCCTGAACATCTACGACCGCACCACCCAGAAGTGGGAGCAATTCTGGGTCGACTCGACGGGAAACCGTATCCACTTCATCGGCGGGCCCATTGAGGGCGGCGCCATGCGCATCGCCACTGAAGCCCCGGTATTCGTGGCCCCCAACCAGCGGGCCTATTCCCGCATTACCTTCACGAATAACCCAGACGGCACCGTGCTCCAGCACGGCGAGCAATCAGTGGATGGCCAAACCTGGACCACCTCCTACGCCTTCATCTACCGGCGCCGCACGGAATAGCCCCTCTTCGGCTGGCCAGCCCGCGCGCCTATGTTATAGCTCCTAGCGGAGCACCCGATGACATACGCCGAGGCCGAGGCTTACGAACGCCAGGGCCAGATCAAGATTCACGATCCCAAGATCGCCTTTCCGGGCATGGCCGCGGCCGGCAAGCTCGCGGCGGAATGCCTCGACATGCTGGTGGCGGAAGCCAAGGAAGGCGTGACGACGGGGCGTATCGATGACCTCGCGCGCCAATTCGTGTTCGATCACGGCGCGTTGCCGGCGTGCGTCAATTATCGCGGCTACCGCCACACCGTGTGCACGTCGCTCAATCACGTCGTCTGCCACGGCATTCCGGGCGATCGCGTTCTGAAGGACGGCGACATCGTCAATATCGACGTCACCGTGATCGTCGATGGTTGGCACGGCGACACGAGCCGCATGTATGCGATCGGACCCAACGTCTCACGCAAGGCGCAGCGCCTGATGGACGTCACGTATGAAGCGATGATGCGCGGCCTGGCGGTGATCAAGCCGGGCGCGACGCTCGGCGATCTCGGCCACGCAATCCAATCCTTCGCCGAAGCCGAACGTACTTCGGTCGTGCGCGAATTCTGCGGCCACGGCCTCGGCCGCGTCTTCCACGATGCTCCAAACGTTCTCCATTTCGGTAAGCCGGGCCAAGGCGAAGTCCTGAAACCCGGCATGATCTTCACCGTCGAGCCGATGCTCAACGCCGGCTCGCCGCAGGTGAAGGTGCTGAACGACGGCTGGACCGCGGTGACGAAAGACAAGTCACTCTCGGCGCAATACGAACACTCTGTCGGCGTCACAGAAGATGGCGTCGTGATCTTCACCAAATCGCCTGCGGGGCTGGACCAGCCTCACAAGCTGAACGCAACCGCCTAGGGCGCCGAGCGTGGCGGGGCGCGCGGGAAAATCCGGCGAACCGAAGCCCGCTGCGACGCGCGTCGAAGACGGCGAGCTGTTCGCGTTCAAAACCGATGCGCTAGACATTGGCCAGCCGGCGTCCAGCCGGCTGCCTGGAAAGATGCCGGCGGCGAAAATCAAGAAGCCGCATTTTCACGATCACCGCTCGCGTTTGCGCCAGCGCTTCGAAGAGGCCGGCCCCACTGCGCTCGCCGACTATGAGCTGCTTGAACTCTTTCTCTTTCGCAGCATACCGCGGCAAGACACCAAGCCGTTGGCAAAGGCGCTCTTGGCGAAGTTCGGCACATTGGCCGCCGTCCTGGCCGCACCCGCGCAGCGTATCTCTGAAGTGAAAGGCGCTGGGCCCGCCGTCGCGCAGGATCTCAAAGCCGCGCAAGCGCTCTTCGAGCGCGCTAGCCGCGGCGAGTTCAAGCAGCGCCCTGTCATCAGCTCCTGGTCGCAGCTGGTGAATTATTGCCGCCTCGCCATGGCGCACGAACCGCGTGAACAGTTCCGCGTGCTCTTCCTCGATGTGAAAAATCAGCTCATCGCCGACGAAGTGATGAACGAAGGCACCGTCGATCACGCGCCAGTCTATCCGCGCGAGATCGCACGGCGCGCGCTTGAGCTATCGGCGGCCGCGGTGATCCTTGTGCACAACCACCCTACTCACTGATTTTCGATCACTGTGAGTAACGCTGCATCCCGCTGAAACATCGAGAACTTTTTCGTTCTTGACGGTCGCACGCCTGAGAACAAAGCGTGTCGTCGGGTATAGTTAGGGTACAGTGAGGAAGCCCCCTTCCGTTCCCTAACTGTCCCCCAAAACTGATACCGGGACAGTGACCAATGTTGAGCGACGGCGAGATACGCGCAGCCATCAAACGGGTGCATTTCACAGGGCGCGAAGAGATCCTTCGAGACGGTGAGGGCCGAGGCGTTGGACGCCTCACCCTACGCATCCGGCCGATGGCAAAGCGGGTCATCACCTATTGGATGGCGGTCCAGTTCCGAGAGGGGCGCGCGTCAAAGGCCAAGCTTGGGGATTATCCCTCGATGAGCTTGGCCGAGGCGCGCGAGTTGTTCGAGCGGGACTATGCCGACCTCATCCAGAAGGGCCGCAGTATCAAGACCGCACGTGACACGCGTACGGGCACCGTGGGCGATCTTTTCGACGGCTACGCGGAATACCTACGCATCTCCAACAAGAGCTCCTGGCGGGAGGCCAAGAAGGGCCTGGATAAGATCGCGGACACACTGGGGCGCCATCGCCTCGCCCGCGAGGTAGAACCTGAAGAGATCACTGACATCCTTCGGCCTATCTATTTGCGGGGGAAACGATCCATGGCCGACCATGTCCGCAGCTACGTCCGGTCGGCCTACTCATGGGCCATGAAATCGGAGCACGACTATCGCAGCACATCGCCGCGCCGGTTCGGAGTTCTGCGCAATCCAGCGGCAGGCATCCCCACCGAACCGAAGGTGGTCGGGACGCGGTGGCTCCGAGAGGAAGAATTCGTCCAGCTCTACCGCTGGCTCGAAAACCCCAGCAGCCCGATCCATCCGCCCTATGCCCGCGCGGTGCGCATCCTCATGCTCACGGGCCAGCGGGTGGAGGAAATCGCCTCGCTCAATCGCCGCCAATATGACCGCAGCGAGAAGCTTTTGGATTGGTCGACGACCAAGAACCACAAGCCGCACACCATTCCCCTGCCCAGCCTCGCTATTGAGCTACTGGAGGAGATCGACCCGAACCCCCATGGCTGGTTCTTCCCGTCGGCCATGGACCCGGCCAAGCCCGTAACGCACGGCACGCTCTATGCCTTCATGTGGCGGCAGCGAGAAACCGGGGTCATTCCTTACGTGACCAATCGCGACCTGCGCCGCACCTGGAAGACGCTCGCGGGTCAAGCCGGCATCTCCAAGGAAATCCGCGACCGTCTGCAAAACCATACGCTGCAGGACGTGAGTTCAAAAAGCTATGATCGTTGGAGCTACATGCCGGAAAAGCGCGCGGCGATGGAAAAGTGGGACGCCTTCGTACGATCGCTCTTGGCAAAGAAATACGACGTACGCGACGTGGCCTGAGCACGGTTGACCTTCTCGCCGTCGTCTTCCCCAAGGACGTTGTGTTCGCGCCAGTCGGCGTTGCATGATGATCCGGGGGACGCGCCGTGGCGATCGCACTTCAACCGAAATATCCCATCCCGGACCGATCCGAGCAATAGGTGAACTTGGTCAAGGACGAAGACGGAGTGCTCGACATCGGCCGTTGCGACCGCGTGATGGACGGACGACCCTTACGCGCTGAGATGTGGGCGCAGGACGGCGTTTCGGCGCTCACGATATTCTTCTCAACCGTTGGGCTCGACCAGGCAGACGAGGCAGCCGCAGTTCAGCTCGCGTTGAGCGAGCGGCTGGCGACCATGCGACCCGAGGCTGAAGGATCGGATTTCTGCGAAGGTTTGGACCAACGACGCCGGTCACTCCGTGTGGTCTGTCAACGTGGTCGTGGGTGACGTGACCCCCGTTTCTCATCCAGCGGCCACTGGAGTCCGGTCGTCAACAAACGCCCCCAATGGGCGTCGTTCAAGCTCTTCGTTCTCTGGCCATCGCGCGGCGTAGTCGGCGGGCGTCAGCCAGCCGAGCTTTCCGTGCGGGCGGTGGTGATTGTAGTCGTCGCGCCACGCTGCCAAGGCGACGCGCGCGTGCGGCAGCGAGCGGAAGAGCGTCTCGTTGAGAAGCTCATCGCGCAGCCGGCCATTAAAGCTTTCGCTGAAGGCGTTTTGCTGCGGCTTGCCGGGCTGGATATATTGCCAGCCGACGCCGCGCTCATCCGCCCATTTCAGGATCGCGTTTGAGGTCAGTTCGGTCCCGTTGTCGGAGGTCACCGTGTCGGGCCGGCCGCGCCAGGCGATGATCCGATCCAGCTCGCGCGCGACCCGCACGCCCGAGATCGAGGTGTCCGCGATCAGCGCCAGACATTCGCGCGTGCAATTATCGACGATGGCCAGCACACGGAAGCGACGGCCATCCGTCATCTGATCATGCACGAAGTCGAGCGACCAGCAGGCGTTGGGGCGATCCGGCGCCGCCATCGGCACGCGCAGGCCCAAGGCGCGTTTGCGGCCGCCACGGCGGCGCACCATCAGCCGCTCTTCCTGATAGATGCGCTGGACGCGCTTCTTGTTCACGAGCCGGCCCTCCCGGCGCAGCAAGACGTAAAGCCGGCGATAGCCGAAGCGCCGACGCTCGTGCGCCAGCGCCCTGATGCGGGCGCGCAGCTCGGCATCGTCAGGTGTCGTGCGCTGGTAACGTACGCTGGTCCGATCGACGCCGATAACCCGGCACGCCCGCCGCTCGCTCATCTCGTGCGTCGTTTCGAGATGAGCGACGGCTTCTCGCCGATGTGCGGGCGTCACCATTTTTTTCCGAGCAGATCTTTCAGCGCCGCATTGTCGAGCATCGCGTCCGCCAACAGCCGCTTCAGCTTGGCGTTTTCCGCCTCCAAGCCCTTCAGCTTCTGCGCGTCGGCCACGTCCATGCCGCCATACTTGGCCTTCCAGGCATAGAAGCTCGCACTCGACATGCCGTGCTTGCGGCAGAGGTCGGCCGTCGCCACCCCCGCCTCGTGCTCCCGAAGGATCGCAATGATCTGCTCTTCGCTGAACCGCTTCCGCTTCATTTCCGGCTCCCTACGTGGGCCGGACTCTAGCTTCAGATGGAGGAGTTTGCGGGGGTCACGTCACAGACGCCGCGGACGCTGAGGTCATTGCCGAGGCGGTGACGCGCCCAACGATACGCTACGGCGTCGGAAAATCCCGGGGGCAACAAGCTGCGCTGATGTTGCACAAGACACGCGATCTACTGGTCCGCCAACGGACGATGCTTCTTGCTCTTCGTGAAAATTACTTGTCAAATGAGGCCACGTGATTGGGCCTCAATGACGGCCTCGGTCCTATTGGATGCGCCTAACTCTTTGAATATCTGTCTCAGGTGCCATTTCACCGCATCCTCGGTGACGCACAACCGCTCAGCGATCTCCCTGTTCGACATCCCTCCGCCAAGACATTGCAGAACCACGATCTGTTTCATCGACAAAGAAGTATTGATGTTGGTGTCAGTCTTTGTCTTTGGTTTGCGCTCCCCGTTTCCGAGAGCGGGAAGCGTTGTCTCTTCTCTACGAAAAAAGGCGTCCAGAGAAGGGTCGAGGGCAGACAATCTAATTGTCATCCAGCGCGGCGTTGTATGTAGACTCAAATAACGAGCAGTATGGTCAGCTTCAACGAGCGTGCGCTTAGCAGAGTTGGCCCCGATGGCATGCATCGCGGCAGCCAAACAATACTGAGCCGATATTTCACCTTGGGCGTCCCCGATGGAAGCAGCTCGGTGCATCGAGATTTTGGCGTAACGTTCGGCTAACCCGTATCGCCGGTGACGAAGTTCGCACATGGAGCGGAGCATCGCCACCCGCGCTTGGATCGCCTTTGTTTGATTCGGCAGGAATGGTAGATTGTCGAATTCGTCGAATTCAAATTGTGTGCCTGCGTCGCCGTCGAACACGGCAAAGTCCGCCAACGTCAAATCCGCTAGAACGCGAAGGCGTGGCAGCCCCCGCGCTCTGGCTAACGCACGACACTTCTGAAGGACCGCTTGGGCTTCCGCGACCTCCCCCTTGAGATACAGCCTCAGGCTATAAGCGCCGACGACACCCCAAAGAATATCCGTGACGCCGTAATCGAGAGCGAAATCCAGCGCAGCCTGCGCCACCCCCTCGCCAAGCTCGTTCGGGTCACTTTCAGCAAGGATTTGAAACTCCATCGCGCGTAAGAGTCCGTCGGCGAAAAATGAGCGTGAAGCGGAAGCGTTTGAGCTGCCTCGCCCCTTAGCAAGGATCGCCCTCGCATTCGTCATGTCACCTCGAAGTATGGCCGCCTGAATTTGCGCTGTCGTGAGCCAGCCAGATGCATAGTGCTGTCGCACCGAACGGTTTGTCGCATCCGCCATTTGCGACAGCCGGCCAAGCTTCTCGAAGTTGCGGTCGCTCGCCGCAATAAAGGCGAGACAAGTCAACGCCGCGCCCAGGCCCACTTCGTTCTGGCGGCCAAACGCCGCTATCCACTGGAGACAAAGCTCCTCGCTCAACGCCATTTCGTCGTGCGTGGCCTTGCCGATGGCAAGTACGAGTTCGCTCCACCCCAGCCCGTCTTCTGCGGCCTGTCCTTTTCTCAGCCCCTGGGGTTCATGCTCCAATACTGTTTCCGCTTCCTCAGCATTCTGACAAAAATACTGGGTCCAGGCATAGCCGAGCTTGAGAGCCGGCAGCCGCCGCACTGCCGCACCCGGGACCTTCTCAAACCACCGGTGCAGCGCATCAATCTCGCCTTGCCTTAACGCAAGGTCGAGAACCATGTCCTTGCTCAAGCTATGCGCCCACCGATGGTCGTGCGCTTCTAGGGCGGCGGAGATCGCATGTGCGAACTCACGCCGCCGCCAATGCCAGAACGCGACTCGCTTGAGCACATATGATCGGCGATCGCCCTCCTCATTGCTGAATACATCCCGCAGAAAGGCGCGCAACACCGGATGTATTTTCTGTCCGCAGGAATCATCGCCCTTAGCCGGCGTCAGAAGGGCATGGACGGACTCGAGTCGGGCGATCACGCCCGCTGCGTTGCTTGTTTTGAAAACATAATCATAGCTCTCGGCGGAGATCGATTCCAGCATTGACGCATTGCGAAGGAAGGCTCTTTCGTCGTGAGAAAGCCGAGCGCGGAGAACCTCAAGGAAATAGTTCCGCGTTTCGGGCCACATCCAAGCGGGTCGCGAGGGAACCGCCGTCTCGCGCATAAAGCCACAAAGAGCAGGCCATCCTCCGGTGAGGGACACATAGGAGTCAATATCAATGAGCTGCGCGCGGGGCAGTACAGCCGCCCTCGCCTCTATCTCGTTAAAGGCTAGATCTTGTGCGCTGAACGTCCGGACGTTTGGCAGCAAAACCAAATCCGTCAACCCACCCCCGTTAGAGGGGACAAGTACGAATTTCACTAGGTCCGACGTTTCGCAAATGAGATCCTTGACGAAAACCCCCATCTCCGGATCATCCCCGAAATCATCGAGGCAGATGACCGTGGAGCGGGGCGGGGCCAACAGCGTCTCGCGCAACATCGGAAGAATCGATCCAGAATCTGCCGCGCGCCGCAGTTGCTCGTCTCCCGCAATCTGAAACAGAATCGCCGCCGCCAACGAGTTGGTTGAAGAAAAGCCCTGCTGTGGCAGCCTCCGCACGCTGACATACGCAACTGCTTTGTGGGCAGCCTCCGCGTCCTCAGCGGCCATGGCTATCTGTACGGATTTCCCGTAACCCATTGGGGCTTTGTAGACCAGTGCCTTCGCCTGAGGATCTGCGGCAAGCCCCAGCCGAGGGCGGCGCAAGCGATCGCGAACCGCCATTTCCCGTCGCCGCCCCATAAGTCTGCAGAATGTCGCCACTTGATCGACGACATCGTGGATCACACCAGCCATTGCTTGCTCGATGACAGTCGTTCCTACTCTTTCCTGCCTCTGGTCCTCGACACCCCTCAGAATTGATACGCAACGCCCACGTTCACAATCACTGGATCGACCTCAACCTGAGCCTCCACAGGAGCGGGGCCAAGGGCGCCAGAAATTTCTGCATCGAACGGAACATAGCGAACATCGAAATTGGCCAACCAGTTGCCTGAGACGCGGTATCGTAAGCCCGCCTGAAAGGCCGGCGCCCAAGCGTCTTTCACATCGAAATTCGTGACCGCACCATCCCGCTCGTTCAGAAAAAGCAACCGGCCAACGCCCGCGCCGGCATAGACGTCAGCACGCTCGGTCACGGGCAGATGATATTGTAGCGACAGAATCGCGGGGCCATAATCTGTCACGCCCAATTCGAGCCCGGCCAGCGTGCCGTCTCCTTGAAGGTTAGCGCTGGCTGGAACGCCGCCGAAGAAATTCAACGCGAATCTCGGGCTCACAAAATATGATACGTCAAAAGATAGGGTTGTATCATCGTTAATCGATAGCGCAGCGCCCGGCACAGGAGCGCCGGCCGCAGACACGGAGTCTAATTTCTCCTCCGTTAGAACCCTGGCCGCGTTAACCCCGACTACCCAGTCGCCTTTTGAGTAAAGCGGCTCAGACTGCGCGCTTGCCGCCGTTGCTGAACATATCAATAGCACCGTTGTTGTTAGGCAGCATTTTGACGTTGCGACAAGGTGTTTCATCTTTATTCCTCCCTCTGGAAATTTCCTCTGCCTCAGTTTTCTGTTACGCTGGCCGCTCATATCAAACGTGTTCATCCGCCCCTACGACCAGTATGTCTCCGTGCTCTTGACGGAGGGTCGTCTTCATCAGTTTTCCGGTTGCGTTGCGCGGCAACGTTGCGACGAAGATCGCCCTGTCAGGGATCTGCCATTTGGCGACCTTGCCGCTAAAATGAGCAAGTATTTCGTGCTCGGTGAGCTCAGCGCCAACCTTTCTCACAGCGACAAGAATCGGACGTTCGTCCCATCGGTCATGCCGAGCGGCTATAACAGCGGCATCTGCGATCGCGGGATGTTTCAAGGCAATGCCTTCCAGTTCCACAGAGGATATCCATTCGCCGCCCGATTTGATGATGTCCTTGGCGCGGTCGCGAATGGTCATGAAGCCATCGCCGTTGATTGAAGCCACGTCGCCAGTTTCGAACCAGCCATCCTCCTCCAATGTCTGTCCTGGTTCATGACCAAAGTAATCGGCCACCACCCAATGGCCGCGGACGCGAAGCTTGCCATGCGCCTTGCCGTCCTCAGGCAGACGGAGTCCGTCGTCATCGACGATCTTCAACTCCACGCCGTAAGGCGGGCGCCCCTGACTCTCGCGAATCTTCGCTTGTTCCTCGTCGGAGAGAGTGGTGTGACGATCCAGCAGCGCGTTGGCGGTGCCCAGCGGCGATGTTTCCGTCATGCCCCAAGCATGAACAACCTCAACTCCATACTTGTCTCGAAACTCGGCGATCATTGATGGCGGACACGCTGATCCGCCGACCACGGTTCGACGAAGAGACGCCGCCTTGGAGTCCAACTTTTCCAGCGCCGCGAGCAGGCCCTGCCAGATCGTCGGCACGCCCAAAGCCAAGGTCACGCGCTCGCGATCGACGAGATGGACCAGACTTTCTCCGTCCAGCGCCGGTCCCGGCAGTACCAGCTTCGCACCGACCATGGCCGCAGCGTAGGGAACGCCCCACGCATTGACATGAAACATCGGAACGACTGGCATGATCACCTCACGCGCAGAGATGTTCAAGGTATCGGGCAGGGCAGCTCCGAGCGAATGCAGGACCGTCGAACGGTGGGAGTAGAGAACACCCTTGGGGTTGCCTGTCGTTCCAGAAGTGTAGCAGAGTCCAGAGGCGTCATTTTCTTCCAAATCGACCCAATTCGCTTCCGGGTCGCCGGTCGCGAGAACGTCTTCATAGAATAGAAGCCCCGGCAGCTTTTCGGCCTCCTCATCCCAACCCGACATCAGTACCAAGTGGCGCACCGTGCTGAGTTGATCCTTCAGGCGGACTATGAGTGGCAGAAACGTCTTGTCGAAGAAGATGATTTGATCTTGCGCGTGATTGATGACGTAGACCAACTGTTCAGGGGGTAGCCTCGGGTTAATGGTGTGACAAATCATTCCGCTGCAGGAGATACCGAAATAACATTCCAGGTGCCGGGCATTGTTCCATGCGAGGGTGGCGCAACGGTCTCCTCTTGCTAGCTTTAACATGCGTAGCGCAGACGAAAGCCGACGGGACCGGACGCAAATCTCTCGCCAGTTCGTTCGTCGCGTTGTCCCGTCCGTCTCAACGGACACGACCTCGGTTTCGCCGTGATAGCGCGCGCCGTGGTCGATCAGCGAATTGATCGTCAGCGGCATATGCATCATCTGTCCGAGCATGCTAGAGATCCCTAATTCCGCAGCAGAGCGGCTCGACGAACGATCTAGTACTTGTTTGGGCTCTCCCAACAATCCGCGCACCCGTTCTCATTTTTCCTCCCTAGGCCCGATCACTTCGCGGCCACCGCTTCCCGCTGAATGCGGACTTTGCCCAGGATGATGTCCGCCGCGTTTTCAGCAATCATAATGGTCGGGGCGTTGGTGTTGCCTGCCACGAGGCTCGGCATGACTGAGGCATCGACGACCCGCAGGCCAACCACTCCGCGCACCTTCAACTCCGGATCAACCACCGAACCCTGGTCGCGACCCATGCGGCAAGTGCCTACCGGGTGATAGATCGTCTCGGCATTGTCCCGAATAAATGCCGCGATCTCGTCGTCCGATCGGACCGCGCCGCCGGGATGGACCTCTCTCTTGCTGTGCGCCGCCATGGCTGGCGCCTCAAGTATCCGACGTCCGATTTTGAATCCCGCCACCATCGTTTTGAGATCGTCGGGGTCGCTGAGATAGTTCGGCTGAATCAGCGGATCCGCCATCGGATCCGAGGTCTTTAGCCCGATGTGGCCGCGGCTCTTCGGCAGGAGATCGCAGATGTGCAGCGTGTACCCATAACCGAAAGCAATCTTGCGCCCGTGGTCTTTCAGGTAGGTCGGCAAGAAGTGGAACTGAATATTCGGCCGGTCACGGTCAAATGACGATTTCACAAAGCCGCCCGATTCGGCCACGTTGCTGCTCAGAAACCCGCGTCCTCCGAAATGATAGGAAAGCAGACCCCCGATCGCGCGCGGTATGAAGCTTGGCGCGACGCCGATAGGCATGCGCGAGTTCGCCGCGTGCATGATCGTCACGTCGAGGTGATCGGCCAAGTTCTTTCCGACTTCGGGCAGGTGATGGAGTGTCGGAATTCCATGCTTTCGGAGCTCCTCCGCGTCGCCGATGCCAGACAGCAGTAGGAGCTGCGGCGAATTGATCGCTCCGCCCGAGAGGATGACCTCACCTCCCGGATTGAGCCGGAGTTGGCGATCCTCATTGTTCTGGCGCAGCGCAACGCCGGCGGCGACTTTATCATTCATGAGAACGCGCGTGGCGCGAGCTTCGGTCAGCAGGTCGAGGTTAGGCCGCCGCTCCGCAACGCGCAGGAATGCCTGGGCCGAACTCCAGCGGCGCCCCTTCTTCTGAGTGACCTGGTACAGGCCGATCCCTTCTTGTGTCGTTCCGTTGAAGTCGTCGTTGCGGGTTAGCTGCAGTTCGCAGCCGGCGTCGACAAAGGCGCGGCTGAGCGGATTGATGGTGCTCAGATCGGCAACGCTTAGTTCACCGCCCCTTCCGTGGTGTTCGCCGGCAGCGAAGCTTTGGTTGTCCTCAAGCCGACGGAAAAGTTCGCATGCTCGGTTCCAGCCCCACGCATCGGCGCCCGTGACCTGACTCCAATAGTCATAATCCGCTTTATGGCCGCGGATGTAGATCATGGCGTTGATCGACGACGAACCGCCCAGGGTCTTGCCCCGCGGCCAGAACAGGCGGCGTCCGTTCAGGCGCTCCTGAGGTTCGGTCTCAAACGCCCAGTTCAACTTTCTGCTATTAGCCAGAAGCGCGATGCCGATAGGCATGTGGATGAGCGCGCTCTTGTCCGGTGGGCCTGCCTCGATCAATGCGACGCGCTTCGAAGGATCGGCTGAAAGCCGATTTGCAAGGACGCATCCAGCTGAACCCCCGCCGACGATGATGTAGTCATACATGGTCATGGTTGGTGAATTTCCTATTGTTCTCGTCGGCTCATCCGAGGACTCGGACGACCAGATCGACGAGACGGCGCACCTTTGGGGTGTAAGGCGGAAACAGCATGTGAGTGATTGAGTATCGATCCTCCATCACGGCCCTTTCATGCGAAAAGGCTCTGAAGCCGTACTCGCCGTGCGCCGCGCCGATACCGGAATTGTTGACGCCGCCGAACGGGAGATTGGGATGCAGGAAATGAACGACGGTGAGGTTTACTCCAACCCCACCTGATGACGTGCGTTCGATGATGTCTTCAGCAAACGACTTTCTTCGATCGAAAATATAGAGCGCCAAGGGCTTTGAACCGGAATTAATTCTCTCAACCACTTTTTCGATGTCATCATACTCAATGACCGGCAAAATCGGCCCGAAAATTTCTTCGCGAGATATCGCCATATCGCTTGAAACATTCGAGATCAGCGTCGGCGCGACGAAATTCTCGTGCGCGTCAGTCTGTCCTCCCTGGAGGACGCGCGCGCCCTTGGTCTTGGCGTCCTCAATGAGATCGCGCACGCGAATGAAGTGACGTTCATTGACGATGCGGCAATAGTCGGCCGTCGAGCGCTGCGTGTCGATCGTTCTGCCGTAAACGCGCAAAATCTCTTCTGTCACCGCCTTGACGAACTTTGACGCCGCCGCGCGATGCACGAAGACATGATCTGGAGCGATGCAGGTTTGTCCGTTATTGGCGAATTTGCCCCAAACAATACTCTTGGCCGCCTTTCTAATGTCGGCGCTGGGACCGACGATTGTCGGCGACTTGCCTCCTAGCTCGAGTGTCACGGAGGCGAGGTTTCTCGCGGCCGCCTCCATGACGATCTTGCCGACCGTCGGACTACCCGTGAAGAAGATGTGATCGAACGGCAGGGCGAGAAGTTTCTGCGCCACTGTCGCATCGCCTTGCACCACCGTCACCAGATCGGGGCTGAACGCGTCCGCGACAATTTCGGCGATCACGCGAGCAGTATGCGGAGTCAATTCTGAGGGCTTGACAATGGCGCTGTTGCCGGCAGCGAGCGCCGACACAAGCGGCCCCAGAGAGAGATTCACGGGGTAGTTCCAAGGCGCCATGATGAGGCAGACGCCCCTTGCTTCCGGCCGGACGCGGGCGCGCGTGCCGAAAACACCTAAAGTCGCGGCGGCATGCTTGGGGCGCATCCATTCCTCAAGATGCCGCTTTGCATGCCGGATCTCCTGAAGGACGGGAAAAATCTCGGTAAGTTTCACCTCGGAAGCGGGCTTGCGAAAATCAGCCGCGCAAGCAGCGATGATTTCCGCCTCGCGGCGCAGGATCGCGTCGCGAAGGTGGTCGAGCTGGGCGACCCGTGCCCTGCGGTCGAATGTGGCGCGGCGGGCAAAATGCGCGCGTCGCTGATCTTCAAACGCCTCTTCGAGTGTTGTCCGTTGCGTTCCGGCGACCGCAGCCGATCTGAGAACCGCAATCTCGCTCATCGTGCTTTTCTCCCCGACCCCGTTCCCGACCACTGACTAAGCTCGGTCACCTCTAATCCTCGTAAAGGACGTAGTCTTCTTTCGTCGCGCCGCAGTCGGGACAACGCCAGCTATCGGGAATGTCGTCGAATAAGGTGCCAGGTGCGATGCCTTCGTGCTTGTCCCCCAGTGCTTCATCGTAGATGTGACCACATGTAATGCAGAGCCATTTCCTGTAAATCACGCCAGAAACCGAGGTCGCCAAAGCAGTCATTGCTGGTTCCTTGTTGCAAATGCAGAATCCGGCGTCGCCGCGCCCGGTTCGGGGGCACTCCCGAACGCGCGCTCCACCCTTAGGAAATCAGCTTTGTCGCGAACCGCGCAGTCAGGACATGACCAGCTTTCGGGAACGGCGGACCATGGCGTTTCAGGTGGAAAACCCTCATGGGGATGTCCCATATTTTCATCATAGGTATAGCCACAATCAGGACATTGATACTTTGCCATTTGAAGTTTCTCCTCGGGATCAGGCGTAACCGCACACGCCACAACCAAGTGTGGCTGACCGCTGTTCTCTCGCTTGGATTGAATCAAAAGCCCAAGTCGCACTTCGCTGGACTCGCGCGCGACGCCTACAGCGCCGACCGGACAAGCGCAGCAGCACGGACTTCGTTCATTCAGCGGCGATCGCCCCCGCCTTGCCCAAACCGAACTTGCGCTCGTAGTAGCCGCGCATGCCCGGCTGAATCTGAATCTTGTCCAGCTCGCCTCCGGCCCATTGAACGGTCCTGCGATCCATGAGCGACCTGAACCACGGAGGGATCATTGCCGCCAGGAACATGCCGGGATAGCCAGTCGGGAGTGACGGCAGATCGGCGAAATTGCGCAACGACTGATATGAGCGCGTCGGATGTGCGTGATGGTCCGAGTGACGTTGCAGATGGAATAGTATCAGGTTCGACATGATGTGGTTGGCGTTCCACGAGTGCCGCGGCTGCTGATGCTCATATCGGCCATTCGGCAGCTTCTGACGCAGCAGTCCATAATGCTCGATATAATTCGCGCTCGTAAGTTGCCACCAACCGTATCCCATCTGAATCGGAAGGAAGATCAGCATGATCGGCCCAAAGGCTGCGATCAAGGAACCATATAGAAGGACCGTGATGATCATCGGTTGGAGAATCTCGTTCTCCATGCTCCAAACACTCTTACCGCGACGCGCCAGCCGCTCCTTTTCCAGCGACCAGGCGCGTCGGAAAGCACCTGGGATTTCACGCGTCGAAAACGCGTAGATATTCTCACCCATGCGTGAGGTGGCAGGATCTAGCGGGGTCGCCACGTCGCGGTGATGGCCCTTATTATGCTCGATGAAGAAATGACCATAGCCGACCACAGCTAGAACCAGCTTGGCCATCCAACGGTCAAACGCCTCTTTTTTGTGGCCGAGTTCGTGTCCGGTGTTAAGAGCCAGACCGTTGACGATTCCGAGAGACAGCGCCAGCGCAACGAATTCGAGGACATTCATATGGTGTGTGGCAACCCACCAAGCGCAGGCTATCAACGCCGCGTAGTGAACCGGAACAGTCAAGTAGGTGAGCACCCGATAGTAACGATCCTGCTCAAGCGTCGCGACAGCAGCTTCTGGCGGATTTGAGAAATCTTGTCCAAACAGCGCGTCAAGCAGCGGCACGATGCCGTACCAGAGAATAAGAACGAGACCGTACCAAATGCTCCAGCCCGTTTGGGAAACCAGATACAACCCGATCATGGGCGTCATTGGCCACAGGACAGAAAGCACCCACAGGTACTTCTTTTGATCAACGTACTTAAGATTGTACGCCGTAACATCGGGACGATTTGCTATCTTAACCATTGTCGACCTCCCTGTCAGGCAGCGTGCTTGTTTTTTTGCGCCGCTTTAACGTTGAGTAGCGGCGCGGCCTGAATCAACTACACTAAAGTGTAGGTGCGCACTGAGGTGCCGCCCCTGGGCGCTGAGCCAGAGCTTCCGATCCAAAAACGCTCAGCTGTCTCAAATCATCTGACGATGGACAACTTACCACCGATTGACGGCGGTCACGCCTGAAACGGGGCTTCGGACCACTCTGCATCGCGCTAACGCGCGCTCGTATACCCATCCATAAACACCTCCACGGCGGCGTCGACATGGACGCCGATCTCGCGCGCGGTGGGCGCGGGGGCCACATTCCAGATCTGCAGGCGCGCGCGCCAACCCGCGCACAATTCGACGAAATGCCCGAGCACCACAAACGGGTCGGCCTGGCGTAATACGCCCTTGTCCATCGCCGACTGGAAAATGTGCGCAGCGCCCGTGTAGGCAGGTAATATGCCTTCCTCGTAGAACACTTTTCCGACTTCCGGGACGCGCAGGGCCTCGGCCGCGGCGATGCGCTCCAACGCGACGATCTCTGGCGATGTCAGCCACCGCAGCACGACGCGCCCCAATTTCCGCAAGTACTCGCGAAAATCTGGATTGGCCGGCACACTGAAAACGTCGGCCACCGCGCTTTCCGTCACCTGCTTGACGATGGCTAGAAGCAATTCGTCCTTCGAGCGGAAATGCGAATAGAAAGTTGCCTTCGAGCCGCCTACCCGTTCCACCACCGCGTCTATCGAAGCGCCGCCATAGCCTTCGCCGAAGAACAATTCCTTGCCCGCGATCAGAATCGCCTCGCGCTTCAGATCGCGCCGCGACTTTTTGGCGCCCGCCTGCGTTTCCGTACTGCCCCGTACACTTTTTGCTTGACTCGACATTCTCGACCTCATATGTACCGTACCGTATCGTTCGTACTGCACGGTACGGTTCTATCGTTGCTTAAAGCGTTGTGTTTGTCGAGGGGGGCCCGTGAGGCCACGCACCATCTTTGTTTCGCCGCCCCGCGCCGCGCGGGGGGCCCTGTTGGCCGGGTCGGCCCTGGCGCTCGCCGCCTGCGTCCCGACCATGGCCGCCGCCCCAAATCCGGCAGCGCCAGACACATTGGCGACGGCGAGAAGTTTCGATGCCCCGCCGGCCGCTTGGCCCGCTGATCAATGGTGGCGCGCCTATAATGATCCGCAATTGGACACGCTCATGGAAGAAGGCCTCGAGGGTTCGCCCACACTCGCGATAGCCTCCGCCCGCGTGGCGCAAGCGCAAGCCAATCTGCAATCAACGGAATCTTTGCGCCTGCCCAGCGCCGATGCCCAGGCCGCCGTCCACACTGCGCGGATCAGCGCCAACGCCACCGGGCTTCCCCAATCGCTGCACCCCGCGCTGCCGCAAGGGTGGAACGACCAGGGTCAGGTCGGCCTAGGCCTGGCCTATCAACTCGATTTCTTTGGGCGCAATCGGGCGGCCTTCGCCGCGGCGACCTCGGATGTTCGCGCCGCCGAAGCGGAAGCCGCCTCGGCGCGGCTGCAGCTCTCGACCGCCATCGCCCTCGCGTACGCCGACCTGCAACGGCTCGCGGCCGACCGCGCTGCCGCCGAGGAGATCGTGCGTCTGCGCGAACAAAGCTTGGCGCTGGTCCAACAGCGCTACGATTCCCAACTCGAGCATGAAGGCCAATTGGCGCAGGCGCGTTCTGAACTCGCTTCTGCACGCAGCGATCTCATCGCAGTCGAGGGAAATCTCAGACGCGCGCGCTACGTCATGGCGACCCTTCTCGGCCGCGGTCCCGATCGCGGCCTTGACATCGCGCTTCCCGCAAACGTGCGCGTGGCGCCTTTAGGCGCACCCGCCGACATCAACGCCGAACTGATCGGACGGCGCCCCGATTTGGTCGCTGCGCGCGTGCGCGCAGAAGCGGCGTCGCGGCGCATCGACGTTGCGCGCGCTGATTTCTATCCGAACGTCAATCTCACCGCCCTTGTCGGCTTGCAATCGATCGGCCTCGACGTCCTGAGCGAAGGCGGCTCCCGCTTTGGCCAGGTTGGTCCCGCCGTCACTTTGCCGATCTTTTCGGGCGGACGCATCGAGGGCGCCTATCGCGGGGCGCGCGCTGAATATGACGCTTCTGTCGCGCTCTACGACCAAACACTGATCCATGCGCTCAACGAGGTCGCGGACGCAATCGCGGCCCGGCGCACGCTGGATACGCAATTGATTGAGGCCCGCGCCGCGCTCGCTGCTTCCGAACAATCTTATCGCATTGCGCGCCATCGCTATGAGGGCGGCCTCTCGCCTTACATCGAAGTGCTCACGGTCGAAAACCGCCTCGTGCAGCACCGACGCGCCCTCGCAACGCTCGAAACCCAAGCCTTTGTACTCGACGTCGCGCTGGTGCGCGCGCTCGGCGGCGGCTTCAACAGCTGAAGGACGCAACATGATGGACCAAGTCACCGAGATCGCCCCAGATAAGTTGTTTCTCGCCGACAAAAACGCCGGCGCCGACTCGTCGGCTGACGCCGCGCGCAGGCGCAAGCGCGTCGTGCTGTTCGCCGGCTTGGCCGCAAGCGCCGCTCTCTTGATCTCGGCTTATTTCGCTTACGATCATTTCGTCGCCTCACGCCACGTCACGACCGATAACGCCTATGTCGGCGCCGATGTCGCGCAGGTGACGCCGCTCGTCGGCGGACCGGTGCGTGAAGTTCTGGTCGAGGATACTGAACGTGTGCGGGCTGGCGACGTTCTTGTCCGGCTCGACGATTCCGACGCGCGAATCGCGCTTGCGCGGGCGCGCGCCCAACTCGCCGCGGCGCACGCCAATCTGGACAAGGCGCGCATCGACCGCGCGCGGCGCGAAGACCTCACCGCATCGGGGTCGATCTCCGGCGAGGAGCTGACCGGCGCGCGCAACGCCTACAGCACCGCGGCCGCGAACCTCGCCGCCACCGAAGCGGCGCTCGATCAGGCGGAACTCAATCTCGATCGCACGATCATCCGCGCGCCGGTGGACGGCGTGGTC
The DNA here is from genome assembly GCA_050184605.1 of Hyphomonadaceae bacterium. Taxonomy (GTDB): domain Bacteria; phylum Pseudomonadota; class Alphaproteobacteria; order Caulobacterales; family Aquidulcibacteraceae; genus Vitreimonas. The sequence continues at coordinate 101,032 of JBFXAE010000003.1, forward strand.
TCTAGGCGCCAGGTGCAAGTCGGTCAAATGGTGCAGCCCGGCGCGCCGCTCATGGTGGTCGCCCCGCTCCACGCCGCCTATGTCGACGCCAATTTTAGGGAAAACCAGCTCGATCGCGTACACCCAGGCCAACCCGTGCGCCTCACCTCCGATCTTTATGGCGAGCGCGTCGTCTATGAGGGCCGCGTCGTCGGCTTCTCGGCCGGCACGGGCGCGGCGTTCGCTTTGGTGCCCGCGCAAAACGCCACCGGCAATTGGATCAAAGTTGTGCAGCGCCTGCCGGTGCGCATCGAGCTCGATCCCGAGCAGCTTGAACAACACCCGCTTCAGGTCGGTCTGTCGATGAATGTCGATGTCGACGTCTCCAACCGATAGGCCGGAGCCTTTCTCGTGGCTGACGCGCATGCGCTCCCTCGCCTAACCGGCGCCGCCGCGCCCCTCACCGGCGCCGCACTCTATCTCGCCGCAATCCTGATCGGCTTCGGCAATTTTCTGGTCGTGCTCGACCTGACCATCGCCAATGTATCGGTGCCCTCGATCGCCGGCGCGCTTGGCGTCTCGCCATCGCAAGGCACCTGGGTGATCACCGCTTATGCGGTCGCCGAAGCCATCACCGTGCCTCTGACCGCCTGGCTCGCCACGCGGTTCGGCGCGCAACGCGTCTTCATCTTCTGCTATCTCGCCTTCGCCGCGCTCTCGCTCTTCTGCGGCCTCGCCAATTCGCTCGGAATGCTGATCGGCGGGCGCGTATTGCTGGGCCTCGTCGGCGGCCCCATCATTCCGCTGTCACAGATGCTGATGCTGCGCATTTTCCCGCCGGAAAAGGCGGCTATCGGCAACGTGCTCTGGGCGATGACGACTCTTGTCGGCCCCGTGGTCGGCCCCATCCTCGGCGGCGTCATCTGCGACACGATCGGCTGGCAATGGATCTTCTTCATCAAAGTGCCGCTGGCGGCGGCAGGCGGCTTCGCAGTCTTTTCCCTGCTGCGCCGTCAGCCCGATCCGACCCAACGCGCCGCGATCGATATCGTGGGACTGGGCCTGCTCGTGCTTTGGGTCGGCGCGCTCCAAATCATGCTCGACGAGGGCCGCAACCTGGATTGGTTCGCCTCGCATGAGATTCAGGCGCTCGCCGCGATCGCGGGCGTCGGCTTCGCCGCCTTCGTGATCTGGGAGCTGACGGAGAAGAACCCGATCGTCGATCTGCGCATTTTCCGCCATCGAGGTTTTGTCGCCTCCGCGCTCACCTTCTCGGCCGGCTATGGCGGGCTCTTCGCCATCCTCATCATCCTGCCGCTCTGGCTGCAATCCAGCATGGGTTACACCGCGACCTGGGCGGGATACGCCACCGGTTTTCTGGGCTTGCTTTCGCTCGCGGCCGCGCCGCTGGTCGGCTGGGCGACGCAGAAATTCGACCCGCGCGCGGTCGTGTCCGCTGGGCTTGTCGGGCTCGCGCTGACGGCGATGTGGCGCTTGAGCTTCACGCCCGACCTTACCTTCCTGCAATTGGCGGCGCCCAACATTCTGACCGGGCTCTTCCTCGTCATGTTTCTGGTGCCGGTCGCCGGTCTTTGCATGGCGAGCGTCAATCCGAACGAACAGGCCAACGCCGCCGGCGCCTCCAATTTCATGCGCACGCTCGCCGGTGCCTTCGCCGTCTCTCTCGTACAGACCGGCTGGTTCAATAGCATGCGCGTTAACCAAACCGAATTGGTCAACGCCATGCAAAACGATCACGCCGCGCTCGATGCGGCGACAGCCGCGGGGCTGCCTCCGCAAGCCGGTACGGTCTTGCTCTACGGCCTCGTCGAAGGACAAAGCGTGATGCTCGCGACGCTCAACATGTTCGCCGCCATCGCAATCTGCTTCCTCTTCTCGGCGGCGCTTATCTGGTTCGCCCCCAAACCCAAAGGTCCGATCGACATAAGCGGCAGACATTAGGGCGCGTCTGTCGTCGCCTATGTGCGTGACGTTGGATCGCAGACCGAGCAATATTGGTGTCCAATAAAGCACGCCAAGCGCGCGCTTGGTGCACACCCACACTACGCCGCCTTTGAGGTATATGGCTACGGCGAACGCTATCTGGTGGAGCTTCAACGCCTTCGCATCGCCTTACAAGGCGAGAAAGACGAAAGCGCCAAACCATAGTCGACACGGCGCTTGCCGCACTCGATGCCGCAGATTCCGACGGCGCGCGCAGAGGCGACATGATCCGCCTCTGCGGCGGCGCTTCTACCGCGACCTGTGCTTGTTGCGCTTGGCCGCTGCGCCTGCCGACCAGATCAAAGCAGAATCGGAAACGCAGACGTCTACGTTCGTTGAATTATTGACCGCAATCAAGGCGACCGCGGTGGGCCCGGTTAGATTTTGCTCGCGGTCGCGAGCGGCGTATGGCGATGAGTTCGACCGCGACCGATGCATTCGGGCGTGGTGTTCGATTTCCGCCCCGGAGCTTCCCGCCTTGACCCCAGACTGGAGTAAAGCCAATGACCGAGCGAACAATTTCACACGAGGCCATCGCTTGGACCAAGCATCGACTGGATGACCTCGAGATCATCCTCTTTGAGGTGGAAAAGGCCGCAGATGATCTGCAATCGAAAGCCCGCGACGACGCACGCCGCACCGCAGCGCGGCTGCGTGAATTACAACAAAACCTTCTGGTTCTGGCGGGTGACCTACGCGCCGCCGCCGATGACACAAGGCGCGACGCGACCGTTGTTGGAGACGCCCTCGAAGCCGAGTGGATCGAGGTCGAATCCACCCTGCAGGGTTTTCTCACTGGGGCCAAGGAACAGAGTGAAGTGATACGCGGCGTCATTGTCGCGCGCGCGCGGGCGCAACAACGCGCTTGGGGCGATGCCTTCAAGGCGCTCCGCCAGCAAACGAACGACGCCGTTGAAAAGGCGCGCGACGACTATGACTCCGCGCTGAAACGGCTGTCGGATGAAGCCGACGCCTTTCAGGCGAGGCTCGGCCAAGTCAAGGAAGCCAACGACGCATCTTGGACCGCCGTACAGCAAGCGCTGGCCGAGGCTAAATCCGTCAATGCAAACGCGATCCAGAAAATCAAACAAGCGTTCGCAAAAGCATTCTAACGCGCCGGCCCCTATTCTACGTATTATTTATCCGATCGAGGAGACGGACTATGATCGTACCGGCGGTTCGATTGCAGACGTGACGCGTCGGCGCGGGATTTGCCGCAGCCTCTTGTTCCGCTGGCGCCAGCTCGCGCGGGCGAGCGGTGGTTCGCCGCGTTCGTTCCGGTCATGCTGGATGCGCCGGCCGCAGCGCCATCAAGCGCGATGGCGATCGTGCTCGCCGATGGGCGCTCGCTGCGCTTCGACGCGAGCATTGATGCGGCGGCCTGCGCCGCGTCTTGAAGGCGCTGTCCAAAGCATGATCGCGCCTTCCGGTTCGGCGCGCGTGTCGCCCGCGACCGGCGTCATCGACGGGCGCAAGGGCTTCGTCGTCCCCATCCTCGGTCATGCTTCTTTTGAGCAGACGGTTTTCGAACGTGAGATCGGCGACGACTTCTTTCAGCGCCTTGGCTTCGAGACGAAGCTCTTTGACCTCGCTCGGGGTGGCCGCACGCGCGGTGTCACCGGCCAGGCGGCGTTTGCCGGCTTCGAGGAATTCTTTCGACCAGCCGTAATATTGCGATGAGGCAGCGCCGTCGCGTATGGCGGCATGCAATCGATCGGCGGCATCGCCGACAGCATCACGGAACGCGGCAGCCGCACGGCGCCCACTCGCGCTCACAATGGGGATCGTCACCGATGGGGCGAGGAATTTTTCCTCGGTCATGCTGGCGATGTAAAATTGTCCGAAGTTGCCCCGCTTGGCCCCGAGATACTGGCCTGCGCCTGCATAATCATCTGTGGCGGGACGAATATCGAAATTGCCGCTTGGCACGCCCTTCACGACCTTTCGCGCCCAGATATTGCCGGCGAGCCCGTCGGCCTCATCTGCATCCGCGAGATTGCAACCAAGTGCGAAGAGCGCCTCAGCGCGCCGAATAAACCGGCTCCACCGCTCAACATCGCCGGAATGCTCGATTGCCTCGTAGCGTTCGATGACCCAGCAATAGAACGAGTAATAGCGGAGCCGGTTGGTCACGTTGGTGAGCCCTGGGACCAAGCTCCGATACATGCGCACCGACGTTGCCTGAATGCCCAACGGATCACGGCCGAGCGTCCACGCCCCGCCCGACGTCCAGTTCGGCATCAATTCGATCATGCCGAAGCCCACGGCCCGCCGGGCGCCCAACGCTGTCCAACCACAACCTCGGACGCGTTCAACAAGGGCAGCGCGAATGTTGCGATAGAGGCGACGAGCTCAGGCAGCGGCTCGGGCGCAAGCGCGAGCGTGGTGCGATTGAGAAACGCGCGCCATTGCGCTTGCTTTCCGAGGTCGTTGGCGAAGGCGTCTGTCAGCGCGAGCGGCGTCTCAACCGGCAACGGCGTCTGGCGGCGCTGAAACGTGGCCGTGACAGCCTCGCTCAGTGTTTGTCCGTCGAACGCAAAGGTCCGGGCGATGACCCAGAGATCGAAAAAGTCCTTCATGCGGCTATTGCGCATGCCGAGCGACACCAACGCTTCCAGCTTTTCGGCGACAACCGTCTCAGGCGGATAGGCTTTGAGCGCGGCGCTCGGAAAATCGAGCAGCGAAGGATAGTCGATATCACGCGCGCCCGGCGTCACCGCGTCGCCAAAGCCTATATCGATCTGGATGGGCAATTTGGCGCCGGCCAAAGTGGCGATAAGCGTGATGCGGACACCGGTATATTCCTCTTCATCGCGCGCGCTCTCGGCTTTGACGCTGTCCGCATCGAAGCTGAGACCATCGTCAGGAACGGGCTCGACGCAGACTGCCTTGAAGATCGCAGCCATGCGCGCAGGCGCCGGATCGCCCTGCCCCAAGAGATCGAGGTCGCCGGTGCTGCGATAAGGAACGGGCGCCCACAGCGAAAACAGCATCGCCCCTTTCAGCACGAATTGATCGCGATACGCGCTTTGCGCCAGGCGATAGAGCAAGCGTTCGATAGCGAAGCGCAGCATCAGCAATTGCGCATTGTCGCCGCGCGCGCGGGCCTGATCGGTCAAACGCGTGCGCACCGATGCGCCGACATTCTTGAGCGGCGGACGCGTCATAGCCCTTGCTCAAGGTAAGGGCGCATCACTGTGACGACACGATCGGCGGTCGCGGCGCGCCAAAGGTCGTCAGCGCTTGCGCGTTTCGTTCTAAGCGCGTCGCGCAGAGCTTCAATCGCTACGTCGAGCCCAACCTTCGAGCGGTGTTTGAAACAATCCGCAACGGTTTTCGCGGGCGTCGTGATCGGCACCGACACCCCATCGATGCGATGGTGTTTGACGCCCATCGTCAGTGCAGCCCCACTGGCGCGAATAATCTTGAGTTTGACCGGCGGCTTGGTTGGCGCCCATGCCTTCGATGGCATCAGCATCCAGACCGCGTGCGGGGTCTGGGTGGTCAGCTCGTGAAATTGTAGCGCCGACAGCAGGCCAATAACGCCGCTCGGCGCCGCTTTCGATGCTTCAGCCAGGCTATGCGCCACCGACAGATCGGCGCCGGCAAGTTGGTAGAGGCCGCGTGAGGGTTGGATCAGCAGCCCCTCTTCTTGCAGACGGCGCAGGTAAACGCGCGGCACGCCAATGGCGTCGAACTCACGCGTGCGTACGACGCCCTGGCGGCGGGCAAGGTTGATGGCGCGGTCTCGGTGACTTGGCGTGGTCATGGGCTCCATGTTACATTTCCTAGGTAGTCCCGTTCAAGCACCTAGCTTTTGTAACTTATGAGAAATCGCCGGACTCGACGGGTCCGGAACGAATGCGGAACAACCATGATATGCTTCGTTTCGCAACCCAGCACTTCGAGAGCCTACGTCCGTATCGGTGGCGGCTGGAACGCATGTTGGCCGCCTGCCGGCCCAAATGGGGCCCTGACCACAAAGCGATCCAGGCCGCGTTGACGACACTCGACCGTGCAGCGGAAATGAATCTCGAGCCAGCGGATTTCGAGACCTTCCGATTGCCCTGGATTCCAGAAGACCACAGCTAGGACGCCTCATGCGGATCGGCACTTGGAATGTTGAGTACGCTTACGAGAAACGCCTCGACGCGCTCCACGCAAAACTCGCCGAACACCCAGCCGATATTTGGGTGCTCACCGAGACCCATGACGCGCTTGTCCCGCCCGGCTGCACCTTCGCCGCTCATTCCGCGCCGCGACCGAAGAATTGGTCGGGCATTCGCCCCGGCAGCCGATGGGTGTCGATCTGGAGCCGTTACCCGATTTTGCGGCAAGTCGACTTACCGGAAGCCGACAAGGAGCGCACAATCGCTGCGCTCCTCGATCTCGGCGGCGATGCGAGCATGCTGGTGTACGGCACCGTGTTGCCTTGGAAGGGCGACCGCGAAAAGTTCGATTGGTCCGAGCATCATCGCGTCATCGCTGAACAGTGCGCGGAATGGCTAAAGCTGCGCGACCTTCACGCCGATGCAGCGCTCTGCATCGCCGGCGATTACAACACCGACCTCGGCACCGGGGCTTATTACGGCACTAAGGCGGGGATCGCCGCGCTTAAGAGCGGTCTCGAAAGTTGCGATCTTTACTGCGCGACGGCGCCAGATGTGTTTCCCAAAGGTTGGTTGCCCTATCCGCCGATCGATCACATCGCCTTACCTGCGGCGTGGAAGAACAAGACCTCCATTGTCGCCGCTTGGCCTGCGGACAAGCCAAATCTCTCCGACCACAGCGGAATGGTTGTCGCGGTCGGTGAGCCCGCGCCGACGCGCGCCCCGATCAAGACCAAGGAGGAGATCGTCGCGCGCGCCGCTGACGCGGCCTTCGGCAAACCCTTAGTCACCAATGTGCAGCGCTCGATGCTCGCGGAGGTCATCGTCGCCGAAGCCTTAGAGCCCGATTGGACTTGGTGCGCTGCCGACTACGCCTCATGCGATTTCCGACACCACGGAGGCGCGCGTTTGGAGGTGAAGCAATCGGCAGCGCTGCAAACCTGGAACGCGGACTCAAGACGCATCAGCAAGGCGTCGTTCGACATCGCCGCACGCACCGGCGAATATGTGGATGGCGCAGCCTGGGTGGATGGCGTTGGACGGAACGCCGATATCTATGTGTTCGCGTATCACCCAGTCGCCGACTCCACCGCCGATCACCGCGAGCCCGGGCAATGGCAATTCTATGTGGTGTTGGAAAAGGCCTTACCCGCACAAAAGACACTTGCGCTCTCGGGCGTGGCCGCACTCGCTGATCCAGTTTCCCATTCCGGTCTATGCGAGCGCGTCGCGCAGGCACTGACTGCGCTCGATGCGGAACAATCGTGAGATCATACCGCGTGCCATCGTGCTCGCCCGCGTCAAGGGACGCTATCGCTCTCACGCCCTTGACGCCGGCTGCGCGCGATGGCGGCGTTGAAGGTGTCGGGACGTGGGAGCCACGTCCCTTCTTCATTCGACCTCGCGCCCTGCTCGGGCCGAGGTCGAACATGGGAGCATGGACTGTTAGAAAAGGTCGCGCTGCCGTTCGTCAGGACGGCGCGTGCGCTTGATGCGTTTGGGCTGAAGGCGCGCTTTCGTCATGGCGGCGATGCGTTTGGAGCGTTCGCGCTCCCGCTCGAACTTGCCGCGTCCTTCGAATTGCAGGAGCGCATCTTCAAGCTTGCCGAGATCGGCTTTGCGCCAGAACACCATGTTGCGGACGATGACCGGCGCGGGAAAACCCGGAAGATTGCTGCGGCGTGCGCGCCAGAGCGTGGCGAGGCTCACGCAGAGATCATCCGCCACCACCTTCTGCGGCACAAGATCGATCGGAACCTTCATCGGTTCCGGTCTTCTCTATAGGGACGCAATTGAATGTCGCGCGTCACCAGCAAGCGCACCGAACCGCCGGCGCGAATGCGCAAGGTCGGGCGCACGCTCAATTCGCGATCTACAATGCGCCCGCCGGTGCGTGCAGCTTCCGCCGCCGCCGCATCGCCGACGCTTTGCGCCAACGAGTTCTGGTCGTCATCTTCGGCATTGTCGGCAATCACGCTGATAATGGCGGAAAGCCCGATGGCGCCGGCGAGGCGATCCAAATGATTGTCGGTGCGGTCCCGCAGACCAGCGGCCCCAGTTGGATCGGCGCCTTCCATGCCGCGCAGCGAAATGCTCCAGCCATTGGGAAAGATGAGCCGGTTCCAGACAAGCACGAGCCGGCGCTCGCCATAGGAGGTGTCGGCGTCATACGTCCCGATAAGCCGCGCGCCCTGCGGGATAAGCAGATGTACGCCTGAGACGCTGTCATAGACATTGGCCGTCACCTGCGCGATGGCGCGGCCCGGCTGTTCGGAATTGAGTTCAGTGATGAGCGCGGCGGGCACCACCGCGCCGGCCATCAACTCGTAGCGCGAACGGGGCGGCATGAGGCGCGCATCGAGACGCGCTTCGCCTTCGTCGGCGGCGACCGACACCGTGGTGCGGGCGCGCCCGTCAAAGATGATCGGCGAAGTGCGCGCGAGAGCTTGCGGATCGGGCGGCGCTTCGCGTGCCCCCGCAGCAACGCCGCCGCGCGGCGGACCTGCCCATGCCGCATCTGCGGGCGGCTCAAGCGCAGCGGATGCCGGCGGGCCGTTCTCGCCCCAAAGCATGTCGCGCGGCGCATCGAGTTCAGCGCGCGGCAGATCACCCGATGCGTACTGGCCGGATGCGTTGCGGATCGATTCCGGCGGACCGCCCGCCGCAGCTTGCGCTTCGGCCTGGCGCACATCGCGCTCCGGTCGTTCGCTCAAGCCGATGAAGAGCGCGAGTGTGACGATCGATGCGGCGATGATCGCGCCTGCCATCAGTACCTTGCGCGAGAGCCGCCGCGGACTTGGCGGACGCGCACGGATCGACAGGTCAGGCGCGGGCTCTGATGCTATCTCATGGGCCGCGCTCACGACCGCCCTCCTGGGCGCACGGGGCGCCGTTGCGGCGTTGCGCCTTCGCGCTCGATGCGCACGATCGTCGGCGCACGCGTGCCGAGACGCAGTTCGGCGACATCGAAGATGCGATCGACCATGTAGCGCCTGCCCTGCACGCGATAATTCACGAGTTCGGCGCCTTCCCCGGTGATCACGAAGAGCGGTGGCAGATCGCTCGATGCCACCGCTTCGGGCATTTCGATCCAGGTGCGCCGACCGTCATCGAAGACACGCGTCGGCATCCAGCTTGGTCTGCCGCCGCGCGTGGCCCGCACGCGGTAGCCGAAATGAAGCTGATCGACGCTCGCCATCCGCGCCTCTTCTTCGGCCGGATAGCACCACGCGATCTGCGCGGAATAGGCCGAACCGGCCTGCGCGATCGCTTCAATCGTGTAGGTGCGCCGGTCGGTAACGAGAACGATATTGGTGCGCAGCCCCGTCGTCTGCGGCTTCACCAGAACGATGGTGCGCCCATCGATGCCAGTCTCGGCGTTTGTCTCCTGCACCATCCAGCGCGACGTATCGCCGGCTGCGACATCGCCGAGACTCTCGCCGGGCTCAAGCAGGATCGCCGAGATGAAGCTCGGGCTCGTGTAGAGTTCGTAGATCGCGCCGGGCGCATAAGTGTAGATCTGGCGCGCCTGCGTAAAGCTCGTCGTTTCCGGCCGCTGCCGTGCCGCCTCATTGGCGCGCGCCAGCAATTCGCTCGGCGTTGGCTCGCGGCGGGTGCGCCGCGCTTGCGGCGCTTCGCTCGCGGCGGCGCTCAAGGCGGGACATTGATCGGCGCTTGCTTGGGCCATGGCCGTTGGCGGCGACAACAGCAGCGCCAGTGACAGACCCGCGAGCAGAAAACGCATCATCGCACCCGGCTCCAACTGAATTCGGAGATGAGAAGCCCCAGCGGATTGGAGGCGATCTCGTCGGCGGTGCGCGGACGGCGCGTCGTCACCGTGAAAACACCGCTATACGCTTCACCATCGGGCGAGCCCGTCGCATTGGTCTCGCGCTCGATCCATGAGACCTCCCAAGAGCGATCCGAGCGCTGGATGATGGATCGGATATGCACGGTGCGCCCGATGCGTCCCAGACTGAGGAACGGATCGTCGGCGCGCGCGATCTCGGTCAATTGCGCCGCCGCAGGGGGCGTCAGGAATTTATACGCCTCCAGCCAGTTTTCGCGCAGCACCACTCCATCGGTGGGCAGAGCGCGTACGAGCCGGACGAAGCGGCCGAGATGATAGGCGGTTTGTGCTTCGCTCGCGCGCCACTCGCTACTCGCGGCGCGCACGTTCAAGACCTGGCCTTCGGGCGAGACCTCGACGACATGCACGAAGGTACGGCTCTGCAGCGCCACGATCGTCAGTGCGAGCGCCAATCCCGCCGAAAGCGCTAAGCCCGCCATCGCCATCATGCGCCAGGCGCGCGCGGAAATGACAGCCGCGCCCATGCGCCGGTCCCATTCCTGCCGCGCGCGCTTATAGGGCGTGTCGGGTTCGTCGCCGGCATAGGACTGCGCCGGCGCCGTGAACGGCGTCCTCATGTCTTGCTTCCTCCAGATGGCGGCGGCGGCGGCGGTGGCGGCGGCTTCATGCCGGCATAATCTATGGCGGGCCGCGCGGCGCCTTTAGCGCCGTCGCCGCCCGAAAAGCGCCGGCCGCCAGATTTTCCGCCGATCATGCGCGCGCCCGCGCTTGCGAGACTTGTCGCGCCGGATATGGCGAGCCGCGTACCGGCAACGCCGAGCACGGTCGTGACCGCGGCGCCGCCGGCGATTGCCGGACCTGCCAGATGCGGCTGACCCTGCACCACCTCGCTCGCGAGAATGGGCGCGAACCACGAGAGCGCCAGCACCGTCGCACCGAACAAGAGCACATTAAGCACGCCGCCAGCGTCGAGCGTGAAGGTCGCGGGCAACGTATTGACGAAAGTGATCGAGACCGAAGCAACGAACGCCAGAACGAAGAGCCGCATGGCCGAGCCCACAACCCAGCCAAGCGGCCGCTCCGCCACCCACGCCGTGCCGTTGAACACGCCCCATGGCAACGCGACGAACGCGACCAGAGAACCGAGCTTGAACGCGATCAGCACCACGAAGAGCTGCAACGCCAGAACGAAGAAGCCGAGCATCACGAAGAACGCCGCAAGGAAGATCGTCATCATCGCGAAGAAATCGGTGATGATGTTCATGCCCTCGGCGAGCGCTGCGGTGCGGCCGAAGAGTTCGACGCCGATCTGGCCAACACGGCCGGGATTGTGCAGCTCCGCCATGGTGAGGCCACCCCCGCCGGCGCGCAGCCCTAGCATCGCGCCCGATTGATTGATGGCCGTCGCGAGGAAGTTCCAATTGTTGATGAGGAAGGCGAAGAACGAGACGAACAACACCTTGCGAAAGAACGGCGCGAGCGGCGCCTCCTGCGCCAGCGCCCATTGCGCACCCGCCAATACGATCGAAATGACGATCAGCGCATTCAGGACATAGGTCACGTCGCCCTGGATCAGGCCGAAGCCGGAATTGGCGACGGCCAGAAACTGATCGAGGAACGAATTGACCGATGACGGATCCATCGCGCGGCGCCCCTGCTCAGAACGCCGTGCGCGCGGGCGTCAAAGTCCCCGACGTTTCGGTCGGGAACGCGCGGCGCCGAATCTCGCCGGCGCGCTCTTCACGCGCGAGCCGCTCCATGCGCTCGGTCTCAAGCGCGCGGCCCTGCGCGATAAGGAGCGCGTGAATCTCGGCAAGCTGCGCCGCCTGAATGCCCAAAAGCTGATTGCCGGCCTGGATGGCGCCGGTCTGACCTTCCGAAGCGCCGGACGATTGCAGCGCACGATCGATGGCCCCTTGCGAGCGTTCGATGGAGGCTGCGGCGCGCGCTTCGGCCGCCATCGCACGCTCAAGGCTGCGGCGGCTTTCCGCCATCCACTGGTCTGACTGACCTAGAACTTGATCAAGATCGAAATCCTCCCAGGTCTGCGGATAGAGGGTACGCAAATCCTCGCCAAGTTGCCGGGCCTCGAAGGCGACGCCTTGCACGCTTTGGAAGAGCGCGCGTGCTTCTCCGATTGATTGCGAGAGCTCCGGCGAGAGTTGCAGCGGATTCTGGCGCAGCATGGCGGTCGCTTGCTCAATCTGCTGCACTTGGTTGCGCAATTGCTGCACCATGTGCGTCACCTGCGTGATCGACTGTGCAAGATTGGCGGGATCGATGACGGGGATTTGCGCCGATGCGGGCGGCGCCGGCTGCACGCCAAGCATCAGGCAGAGCGCCAAAGCGGCCATTCCTGTTCTCGCTCTCCGTTTCATACGCGCCTCCTATTCCGCAGCGATCGTAATCTTGGGTTCATCCGGAATTTTCGGGGACGAACGCGCCCTGAAACGCCGCACGGCGTCGGCCGCTTCGCGCTGTCCGCGCAGGGCGAGCCACGCTTCGGCGAAGCCGTTCGGGCCGTGCTCGGCCAGCACGCGATCCATCAGCGTGTGATCTTCGGGACGCGAGGCGCCGACGAACGCAAGCGCGGCGGGCCCGAGTCCCAATTCAAACAACCGGCACCCGTCACGGCTGACGAGGTAATAATCCCGCTTGGGCGTCGCGGACGCGATAAGATCGATCTGGCGCCCGTTCAGCCCGAGAGCCGCATAGAACGCGCGCGAATGCGGTTCACGCGCACGGTCGTTCGGCAGATAGATGCGTGTTGGGCACGCTTCGATGATGGTGGAGGCGATGGATGAGTGTTCGACATCGGCCAGCTCCTGGCTCGCGAACACCACGGCGACATCGCGTTTGCGTAGCGTCTTAAGCCAGTCCTGAATCTGCGCGGCGAAGAATGCATCCTTGAGGAAGAGCCATGCCTCATCGAGCACGAGCATGGTCGGGCGCCCATCAAAGCGCTTCTCAAGCGTATGGAAGAGCGCGCCGAGAACGGCGCCCGCTGCTTCAGGACGGCGCAGCACGTCATCCATCTCGAACGCCTGGACCGGCCCATAGCCCAAGGTCGATCGATCATGATCGATGAGCCGCCCATGCGCGCCGGCCTGCGTGAAGGGATGAAGCGCGGCGCGGACACCCTGGTTCTGCATGAGCGCTACAAACAAGGTGATCGTCCGGTCCTCGATCGGACGTTCGGCGAGCAATTCCAGAACGCGCCACACCTCCGTGCGTATCTCAGGCGTCACGCTCACATTGGCCGACGCGATGAGCCCGACGAGCCAGTCCTGCGCCCAGGCGCGCTCCTCGGGCTCATGCACGCATTCGAGCGGCTGCAGTCCGAGTGCATCGGCGTCCCCGAGATCGAAGAAATCGCCGCCGAGGCCGAGAATGGTCGCGCGGCACGAACGCCCCTTGTCGAAGAGATAGATTTGCGCGCCGGCCGGATGACATGACGTGTAGCGCAGCCATTGTGCGGCCAGCGTTGCGAGCAGCACGGATTTACCCGCGCCGGTCGGACCCACGATCATGGTGTGGCCAACATCGCCGACATGGAGATCGAGCCGAAACGGGGTTGCGCCGTCCGTCGCGGTGAGCATCAAGGGCGGGCCGTTCAGATGCGCATTGCGATGCGGCCCCGCCCATACGGCGCTGAGGGGCAAGAGATGCGCCAAGCTGGGTGAGAGCAGGATCGGCCGCCGCGCATCCGCATAGGCTTGTCCCGGCAGCGAACCGAGCCAGGCTTCCACCGCATTGACGGATTCCACCAGCGTGACGAAGCCCAACCCATCGGCGATCTGCTGGATCTGGCGCACCGCATCGTCGGCCACATCTTCGCTGGCGTCGGCGACGGTGATCGTGAGCGTGGCAAATCCCGCGCTCACGGCGTCGGCGCCAAGTTCCTGCAGCGCGGTGTCGGCGTCGGCGGCCTGGTTGGCGGCGTCATTGTCGACGAGCAGCGCTTCTTCGCGGAAGAGCGCTTCGCGCAGCAATGTCAGAAGACCCTTCCGTTTTGAGAACCAGCGCTTGCGGGTCTTCTCCAGTTCGCGGCGCGCCTCTTCCCGATCGAGCGGGATGAAGCGGCTCACCCAGCGATAGGAGATCGCCAGCCGATTAAGGGCGTCGAGAAAGCCCGGCTCGGTTTCGGTGACGAAGCTGCGCACCGAGATGACGCGCAGATGCTGGCGCCCAAGTCGCGGCGCAAGACCGCCAATGAGCGGCGCATCGGACAGCAACGCATCGAGATGGAACGGCGTCGCAGGTCTGGCGACGCGATGGGGACGGTCGGAAATGCAATCATGCAGATAGGTCAGCGTCTCCTCGTCGTCCAACCAGCGCGCCTCGGGCGCCAGCGTCTCCATCAGTGCGAGGATCTGATCGGTCTCATTGGTGAACCGTTCAAGGTGCTGACGATAATCGACGGATGAAGCCGGCGCTCCGGCGCCGTCCTGCACGCCGTCGAACAGAAAGTTCTCAAGCCGTGTCTGGCGCTCGGCCGGCGGCAGCCAGGTCAGCGTTAAGAAATAGCCGCTCTCAAAACGCGCGCCGGCGGCCTCGAACACGGCGCGGCGTTCTTCATCGATGAGCCAGGACAACGCATCGGGCCAGACTGAATCGGGATAGCCCGGCGCGGGCGCGCGGCGCGCCTCGACATGCAGGCACCAGCCCGAACCCAAGCGGCGGAACGCATTGTTGAGCCGCGCAGATGCGCCGATCAGCTCCGAAGGCGTTGAGGAATCGAGATCGGGACCGCGAAACGCCATCGTGCGCTGGAACGCGCCGTCCTTGTTGAGAACCACGCCGGGCGCGATCAACGCCGCCCAAGGGAGAAAATCGCTGAGTTGCGTTCCGGACTTCTTGTAGGGGCGCAGATCCATCATCGCGGCGCCCTCACGATCCAAAATAATGGGGCTTGGCCATGTGGCGCGGCCAGGTGTCGAGAAACCACGGATCGCGCGCCGCAGCCCAGGCGGCGGCGCCCTGCAGAATCGCCCAAAGCGGAAAGGCGATGAAGGGCTGCTGCAGACCAAATCCGATCGCTGCGCCGATCGTGGCGTTCAGAATCGCGAAATTGCGCGGCACTCCGCCCATCAGGATCGGACGCGTGAGCGAGGTCCGCAGCGGGATGCGATAACCTTCAGGCTCTGTATCGAGGGCGAGCGTCATCGCTAGATGACCGCGCCGCCGGCGAAGCCGAAGAAGTCGAGAAAGAACGACACCGCCGCGAACATGATGGCGATCCCCAAGCCCACGAAGGCGAGCTTGCGCACACCACCGCCGCCTTCCGAGAAGATGATGGTGACGCCGGCGATCACGATGGCGATAACCGCGGCGGCGCGCGCCACGGGACCCGTGATGGAATCCACGATCTGTTCGAGCGGTCCTTCCCAGGGCATGCCCGACCCGGCGGCGTAAGCCGGCGCCGCGCACGCCAGCAGCGCCAGTCCGAACGCTGCAGTCCGCAAGACACGATGTGACTTCATGCTCCCTCTCCCCGGACCTCGTCCGTTTCCAAAATCTCGGTGATGACGCGCCCGCCTTCCCGGCGCGCAATGAAGACGATGATGTCGACGGCGCTGGCGATGAGCCGCTTGGGCGGCGTGGCGCGCGCCTCCATGCAGAGGTCTTCAAGACGCATCAGCGCGTCGGCCGCCGAATTGGCGTGCAAGGTCAGCAGTCCGCCCGGATGACCAGTGTTCCAGGCCTTGAGTACTTCAAGCGCCGCGCCATCGCGCACTTCGCCGACGACAATGCGATCAGGCCGAAGCCGCAACGTCATCTGCACCAGATCGCGCATAGTGATGGGTGGATCGGTGCGCTTGGTCAGAAGCTGCACCGCGTTCGGACTGCCGCATTGGAGTTCCGCGGTGTCTTCGAGAATGACGACCCGCGCATCCAAAAACGGCGCTTCCGCCAGAAGCGCATTCAACAAAGTCGTCTTGCCAGAACCTGTACCGCCGGCGACGATGATGTTGCGATTGGCGGTGACCGCAGCGGCCAGCATCTCGGCCTGGGCGGTCGTAGCGATGCCGCCTTCGACATAATCGGCGAGCGTATAGACGGCACTTGGCCGCTTGCGGATCGCCAGCACAGGCGCCTCCACGAGCGGCGGCAGCAGCGCCTGCACCCGCGCGGCGCTGTCCGGGAGGATTGTCTGTAAGGAGGGATGCGCTTCGCCGACGATCTCGCCCGCTTCATGCGCGAGGAGACGGACCGCCGCTTCGCGGTCCTGTGGCGAGAGCGTGTGTTGCGTGGCGACGAGGCCTTCGCCGATACGGTCGAGCCACAGGCGACCGTCCGCATTGATAAGCGCTTCCACCACATCCGGCGCGTCGAGCGCCTCGGCGATCGCGGGTCCGAGTGCGCGCGCAAGCGCCGACCGCCGGCGCGCGGTGACGAGCGGGATGGCGCCGGCGCTCACGCTCTCGCCTCCCCGGTCTGATCCAGAACCACACCGGCTTCCGCGGATTCCAGCGAGAAAGCCGCGCCCAAAGATTTGCCGGGAGTCAGCGCCTGCGCCACGAAATCGAGGAAGCGCTCGAAGCGCGCCTCGGCGCTGGCGGCTGCATCTTCTTCTAGGTGTTCGTCGATCGGCGGATTGTGCTCCAGCCAGACCCGCACAAAGAGCAACACGATCTCTTTGAGGATGAGACTTTCGCCAATCACTTTTTCAAGCCGCGCATCGACGCGCGAAATCTGGCGGCGCGCGCTTTCTTCGATGACCGCGTTGGTGACGTCGCCGCGTTCGAGCCTGGCTTTGAGCGCCTCCAGCACAATGCTCGACTCTGAGCGATGCTGGTCGCGCGCGGCTTTACGCACCTTGGCGTCGAGCGCGGGCGGCAGATAGACGGTGAGTTTGCGCGCGGCCATCGCTCAGATCCCCTTCGCCCGGCGCCGTCGCGGCGCCTCACTAGGCGCCGGAGCAATCGCTTCGGGCGCCGCCGCTGGCGCGCCGCTCGCAGGATGCGGCAATGCGGCGCCGTCCACGTCGCGAAAGCCTGCCATCGCCGCATCGGAGATTTTGGTCGGACGCGCCGCCGCCTGCGCGAAGAGGTCAGGCTGGTCCGCGAGCGGACGCGACATGACGGGCTTGCCCTTCGGCTGCTTCACAACCTGCGGAATGGTTCCGAGCGCGCGCACATGCTCCCAATCGTGCGCCGACGTGAGCGTTGGACGGTTGCCCGAAGCCGGACGAAGCCGGTCAACAAAGACAGGCTCCTGATCGAACTTGATCTTCTTGGCGCGGATCGGTTTGGCGCCGGAAACGAAAATGAGTTCTTCATCGCGCGGCATGGCGCGGACATCGGCGGGCAGAAGAAGCGGACGGCGCTCCTCGCGGATCGTGGTCGAGCCCTTGCGCCAGCCGAGGAGCGATCTTGGGCGGGTGTGCGTCTCGCTTTCACGCAATTCCCAGACTTCGCCTGCCATCTCGGCAATGCGCTTGGCGGTGTCGTTGTCGGCGGCCGAAAACGCGGTGACGACATGCACGTTATCGAGAATGACATTCTCGCGGCCATAGGCCTTGGTGAGATGGTTGAGACTCTGGGTGACGAGGAACGCCTTCAGACCATAGCCCGCCATCGCGCCCATCATCGTCTCGAAGAACGGCATGCGGCCCAGCATCGGAAACTCATCGAGCACAAGGATGAGGCGGTGGCGCTTTGGGCGTCCCTGCGCGTCTTTCTCCTGATGCTCCATCAGCGCGCGGGCAAATTGATTGATGACGAGCCGCAAGAACGGCATCAGCCGCAACGCATCCGAAGGTGGCGGCTGAAGATAAAGCGTGACGGGGCTTGCCCCGCACATCAGATCGCCAATGCGAAAGTCAGATGTCGCCGTATTACGCGCCACGATCTCGTCGGCGAACAGGCCGAAGAAGCTCTCCGCCGTCGCCTTGACCCCGCTCTGCAGACGTTCCTCACCGGCGAGAAACGATTCCGCTGCGTGCAGCACTTCGGGATGGACTTCCGGCTGGTTGGTCGTCGGATTCAGCCTATGCAGGGTTGACTTCATCACTTGCGCGGTCGCGTCAAGGTCGCGCAGTTTCTCGCGCACGATGGCGAGCGACTTTCGTTCCGGCGGCTCGGCGTAGAGCACATGCAAAATGACGCCGACAAGGATCGTCTTGGCCGAGCGGTCCCAAAAATCCTGATGGCGGCCGTCGCCCTGCGGATCGACAAGGATCTCGACGATGTTTTGGACGTCGCGGACTTCGTTGGGCCCTTTGCGCACTTCAAAGAGCGGGTTGAACGAAGCCGAGTCCAGACGCGTCGGCGCGAGACGCAGGACCGGCCCCAGACCCTCGCGAAATCCAGCCGTGCCCGGAAAGCGGTGGCGTGCATCGCCATCGGCGAGTTCGCCTTTGACATCGAGAACGAGCGCCGAATGTGGCCACGCCAGCAGCGTCGGCACGACCTGGCCTCTGCCTTTACCGGACCGCGAGGCCCCGATGAGAAGCTGATGCTCGGGTCCGTCGAAACAAAGCATGTCGCGTCCGAGCTTGCCCAGCACGGCGCCGGTTTCCGCAAAGAGCCCCGCGGCCTTTGCATCGTCGGCCCCGCCCCACGCCTTGGCGCCAAACGGTTTGACGCCCAGCTTGCCACGCGCGGCGAACGCCAGAGGCAGAAGCGCCACCACGAAGGCGCAGAAGACGATGAGGCGCGCCACCGAGAACGGCTTGGGAAACGACTCTGCGTGCGCGCCCGTCCAGGCCAGGATCGCCCAGGGCGCATAGATGGTCTCATCGCCGAGCGTGAAGATCGGCGGACCAAGCGCACGCTGATGGGAGAACACGTCGGCAATGAAGGTGGTGGCGAGCCAAAGCCCGGTGAGCGCGATCAGCGCTGAAGCCAGCAATGCGATTCCCGCCCGCTGCATGAGCGAATGGCCTCGACCGACAGCGCGGGCCAATCCCCGCGTCCATGGGCGAGGGTCATGCGGAGCGCACGGCGTGGTGAATCCGATGCGCGCATCGCGTGCATGCCGGAAACGCTTGGACTGGCCATAATCGGTGCATTGGATTCACAAACTGAATGCCAGCAGCGCATTTTATGCGCTCCCATGATACGCAATACGCAGCCGGTTCACTGTCTGCGGCGTCTCGGCGCAGCGGCGTTTGCACGGTGCGCGGGCGCCGAAATTAGCGCTTGCGGTGAATTGCAGAACCGCACGCGACGACAATTCAACCAGCCACATCCCCGCGATGACATTGGCGCGTGTTAGAGACGTTCGCCTGTGCAGAGCAAAGGATGCGGGCTCTTCTCCTTAGCCGTGCGCAATCCCGGTAGCACATCCACCGATTTGATGAACCCGTTCTCCGGGTCGAGACGCGCGCGCAATCCGTCCCAGGCCGACACCGACGGCAATGCCGCCTTAAGGAGATAGTCGAAACGTCCCGCAATACTGTGCGCCTCGATAACTTCCGGAGCGGCGCGCAACGCGGCTTCAAAGTCATCGCGCCTTTTGTGCGCACGGCGGCGTAATTTGACATTGACCCAGAGCAGCGACCAGGACGCAAACATCGTCTCTTCCGCGAGCGCGACATAACCCTTGATGGCGCCACCCTCTTCGAGACGGCGCACACGCTTCAGACATCCGCTTGCAGATAAGCCTAGCGTGCGCGCCAGGGCCTGGTTCTGGATATGTGCGTCTTCCTGCAGCCGGCGAAGCAGCTCAAGATCGACAGGATCGAGGCGCGCCCCGTTCGGGGCGAACAGCGGCGGTGTACGGGACCGCCGCGCTGTCACGCCTTTACCCTGCCCAAGCGTCCGGTCAGCGCGCACGCCATCGGTTCGTCCCCCACGCGCCCACTTTCGGTTGAGTCTTAGCTTGGGGCCACCCGATCGCTGCGCGCCGCTGACCCGAATCAGCCGTGGCCGCCTGGCCCGCGACCAACGCACATCGCCCGCGCAGCCAGCCGCGTCGAGGGACGCTGACGCTCTGAAGCCCTCGACCCGGCCGGCTTCGGGCGCGGGCCAGGGGGAAGGAGGTCGCGGACCCCGCGGCCCCGGCGGACCAAGCGATCCGCCGCTCACCTTCTGGAGCGATCCCATGACCACCGAAATCCTGGACACCGGCGCCGACGCGCAACGCACTTGCTTCGTCCCCGTCAGCAAGCTCGCCGTGCATGAAGACAATGTGCGGCGCACCGACAAGCGCGCCGACATTGAGGCGCTCGCCGCTTCCATCGCAGCACACGGCCTTCTGCAAAATCTCTCCGTCGTGCGCGCGGAAGATGGCCGCTACGCTGTGGTCGCCGGATCGCGCCGCCTCGCGGCGCTCCGGCTGCTCATCAAGCAGGGAAGATTCGCGCGCGACTTTGCTGCGCCCTGCACCATCGTCGAACCGGCGTTGAGTGCTGAAGCGTCACTCGCCGAGAACGTCCAGCGCGTCGCCATGAACGCCATGGACGAAATGGAAGCCTTCGCACGGCTCGTCGATGACGGCATGAGCGTCGATGCCATTGCCGAACGGTTCGGCGCGAGCGTGCGCCACGTCGAACAGCGCCTCGCCCTCGGCCGTCTCTCGCCGAAAATCCGCGCGGCCTATCGCAAAGGCGACCTCACGCTCGATGTCGCACGGGCCTTCTGCCTCACCGACGATCACGGCGCGCAGGAGCGCCTGTTCAAGCAGGTTCCGAAACCGATCTCCCATGCGCCTAGCATCCGCAACGCGCTTTCAGGCGGTCGTGCGCCCGCCACCGATCGGCTCGCCCGCTTCGTTGGATTGGAGGCGTATGAAGCGGGCGGCGGGCGGATCGTCCGCGACCTGTTCGAAGATGAAGTCGCCTTTCTCGAAGACGGTGAACTTCTTCAGCGCCTCGCCGCCGAACGTATCGAAGAGATGCGCGAAACCCTGGCCGCCGAGGGCTGGGCTTGGGTCGAGGCCCAATTGCATCACGGACAGATCGAGGGATGTGCAAGCGAGCGCGTCCGCCCGCGTACACGCCCGCTGACTGGGGATGAGAATGCTGCGATCGCCGACCTCGAAGCCGAGATTGAAGCGCTCGACAATGAACTGGAGGCCGATTCCGAAAACGAGGCGCTGTGGACCGCGCGCGACACGGCCGAAGCTCGTCTCGACGCGTTGCGAGAGTCGCACCAGAGCTGGGACAAGGCCGAGATGGCGCATGCCGGCGCTGTCGTCACCATCGATCGCAATGGCCAGCCCGTCATTGCGCGCGGCCTGATCAAGCGCGGCGACCTCAAGGCTGTTCGCAAGCTGCGCACGGTCGAACCCGATAGTGTGCGCGACGCTGGCGATATGTCCGTTGAGGTAACGCCGCGATCGCCAACCTTGCCGAAATCCCTTGTCGAAAGCCTGACCGCCGCACGCACCCGCGCGCTTCGTGCTGAACTCTCGGGCCGTCCGCAGGTTGCGCTTGCACTCATGGTGTTGGCGTTCATTCGCCGGAGCGAGGCGCGCGCCGACGTGCCGGGGCTCGCGATCGCGATCTCACCGGTAGGCTTCGATGACGACGATCGGTTCGAGCAAGCGCGCACAGAAGCCTCGGTCGCTTATGCGGACACTGACCTTCAACGGCTCGCCGACGAACCCATCGACAAGCTGCTGGAGCTCCTCGCCCTCTTCATCGCGGAAGCCGTCGACCTCACGCATGACGGCGCACCACCATCGGCTGACCGCACGCAGGCGACCTCGGACGACCTCGCGGCCGTGCTCGATCTCGACATGCACTGTCATTGGGAAGCATCGACAGAATTCTGGGAGAAGGCGCCCAAGGCGTTCACGCTGGAAGCGCTCAGGGCTGCGCCGGCTATGGCCAAGCTCACCGAGCGGGCGCGCAAGCCGAAGATCGCCGCCTTCGCCAAAATGAAGCGCGCCGATCTCGCCCGCGTGGCAGTGCGCCAACTCAAGGATTGGCTGCCCGATGTTCTCATCACGCCGCCGCGATCCGGGGCGTTGGTCATAACATCCGCCGGACAAGAAGCGTTGGCCGAGGCTGACGCCGCCTGAACCCATCACCTCTCTCAATCCTCACGCGCCGCCGGTCACCCGGCGGCGCTTTCCGTTTCGGAGCAAGACATCATGACCATCCAATCAGCGATCGCCGGCCAGCGCCGCGACATCGCCGCCGACATCACCGCAAAGATTCTTTCTGAACTTGAAAAAGGCGTGCTGCCGTGGCGCAAGCCCTGGGATGGCGCGCGGACAGGTCTTGCGCTGCCGCGCCGCTCTAATGGCGAGCCCTATCGGGGTGTGAATGTCGTCATGCTGTGGAGTGCCGCCACCGCCAAAGGCTATCGCTCGCCCTATTGGCTCACCTTGAAGCAAGCCAACCAATTCGGCGCATTCGTGCGCAAAGGCGAGCGGGGCGAACTCGTCGTCTATTACGGTCGCGCCACCAAGGAGCGCACGAACGACAAGGGCGATTCCGTTGAAGACAGCTTTCGATTCCTCAAATGCTACACGGCCTTCAACGCCGAGCAGACCGAGGGATTGGACGCGCGCTTCTTCCCGCAACCGATTGAGCAAGAGATCATGGCCATCGCCACGCACGAGACGTGGTATGCTGGCTTGGACATTCCACGCATCCTGACGCAGGACATTGCCTGCTATATTCCGAGCAAAGACGTGATCGGCATGCCGCCTCTGGCGGCATTCGATTCACGCGAGGATTATGCGGCGACACTCAATCACGAAGCGGTCCACGCCACAGGCGCCGCCCATCGTGTCGGTCGCGACATGTCTAAACGATTCAGCGGACATGCTCTGGCCGCAGAAGAACTCGTCGCGGAAATTGGCGCCTCGATCTTGGGCGCTCATCTTTCTCTGCCACCCGAGCATCTTCACGATCATGCATCTTACATCGGCCACTGGATGAAGCTGTTGAAAGACGACAAACGGGCGCTTCTTGCGGCCGCGGCGCAAGCACAGAGCGCCGTTGACTGGTTGCTCGCCAAGAGTCCGGTCTCGACGGAACATGCCAACGCCGATGATGCGGCGGCACGCGAGGCTTTTGACGTCGGCGCCATCACGGCGGGGAGAGCATCGCCAACCGCAGCCCTTTCTTGACGCAGCACCGCGAGCGTCGCCCACGCCGTCGCCCATTTCCGCCCGGCCGGCAGGTCGCTCAAGGAGAAAATCGTCTCCCCGCCCCGCTGACGCGGGCTTTGGGTCCGCGCGCGTTGCGCGCCGACCGCGGGCCCCACCATTTTCTCCTTGCCCGCCCCGCCTCAATGGCCGGGCGCGAGGAGCGCCGTCGCGGGCGACGCCCGCGGCCCCGGATCAAACGGGAACGCTCATCGGAGATCCTCTCATGCTCAATCGTGTCACCATCACCGGCAAACTTCTGGACACGCCCAAAGTCCGCACCTTTGAAGCCCGCGGCGGCACAATCGAGACCGTCTCGCTCTGGGTGGAAGTCAAAGACGATCATCGCGCCGATCGCTTCACCGTGGAGATCAATTGTCCCAAGCAAATGGCCGTAGCCAAAGCCATGCGCGCCGATGTTATGGTCGAAGTGACGGGCAAGCTCCGGCACGATCGCTGGCAGGACAAAAATACCAAACGCTGGACCGGAAAGGTCTTCGTCGCCATCGATCCGGGCGAAGGCAGCCTGCGCTCCAAGGGCTTGGCCGAGACTGCGGAAGCGGCCTGACGCCGATGGCTGGCGGCGCTCCGGCGCCGCCAGCGTCGCTGCCTTGACTTCCACAACTCACGATTTGCGATAATCGCTGGCATATGCTAAGGCATAGGCCGCATTGGAGAAGTGAGTCGTGACCGCCGAACGCAGGGTTAAGATTTTTAAGAACGGACGCAACCAGGCCGTCCGTATTCCCCGTGAGTTTGAGCTTCCCGGCGAGGACGCCGTCATGCGCAAAGAGGGGGAGCGACTGGTCATTGAACCAACAGCGCCGCCCTCGCTGCTGGCGCTGCTCAAAACACTCAAACCCATCGACGACGACTTCGCACCCATCCCCGACCCCGCGCCTGAGCCCGTTGAACTGTGAGCGCGCGGTTTCTGCTCGACACCAACATCGTCTCGGACCTTGTGCGCAATCCGCAAGGCCGAACGGCAGCGAAAATCGCCGAGCTTGGCGAGGACACTGTCGCCACCAGCATCATCGTCGCCGCGGAACTCCGTTACGGTGCGGCGAAGAAGGGTTCGCCGCGCCTCGCAGCGCAATTGGAGTCCATTCTTACGGCGATGGAGATCATCCCGTTGGAAGCGCCGGCCGACGCTGCGTATGGCGCTGTCCGCGTCGCGTTGGAAGCAGCGGGAACGCCGATTGGGGCCAATGACCTTCTCATCGCCGCGCAGACGCTTGCCTTAGACATGGTGCTCGTGACCAACAATGAAAAGGAATTCGGCCGCGTGAATGGCCTCACGATAGAGAACTGGTTGCGTGATGGGTAGCTCGGTTTGATCAAACTCGAACACATCCGCGATGGCGCCCGGCTCTTCGGTATTGATACCGAAGGCGTAGCCGACGTGTTGGCTGCGCGTTGGATTGGCGTGGACGCCCTCGACATCGCCTACCGCGTCAATGGCGTGACGCGATCACGTATGCTCCTGCGCGCCGACGAAGAACAACTTCGTGCCGTCGATGCCGCAGCGCGACCCTTTGCACTCGATGGCGATGGCGACACATTTCGCCTCGCCGCAGAGGCCACCCGCATCCGACTGGCGCACCTCTTCGATCCCTACCTCGCCGTCCACGCGTCGCGCATTGAAGCGCTGCCGCATCAGATCACGGCGGTCTATGGCGACATGCTGTCCCGCCAACCGCTGCGCTTCCTTCTGGCGGACGACCCCGGCGCCGGCAAAACCATCATGGCCGGTTTGCTTATTAAAGAGCTGGTTTTGCGGGGCGACCTTGAGCGCTGCCTCATCGTTGCGCCCGGCAGCCTCGTCGAACAATGGCAGGACGAACTCTCCGAAAAGTTCGAACTCGAATTTGATATTCTGAGCCGCGATCAGATCGAAGCGTCGCGAACCGGCAATCCGTTCGAGGAGCGCGACAGGCTCATCGTTCGCTTGGATATGGCA
Organism: Hyphomonadaceae bacterium; assembly: GCA_050184605.1. Lineage (GTDB taxonomy): Bacteria > Pseudomonadota > Alphaproteobacteria > Caulobacterales > Aquidulcibacteraceae > Vitreimonas. Next base: position 125,945 of record JBFXAE010000003.1, read on the forward strand.
GCGCGTTCCGACGAATTGGTCGCCAAGCTCGAAGCGGCGCGCAGCTACGATCTGGTGATCTGCGACGAAGCGCATCGCATGTCCGCAACCGTCTTCGGCGGCGAGACGAAGTACACCAAACGATACCAATTCGGTCAGCGGCTTGGCGCGCGCACGCGCAACCTCTTGCTGATGTCCGCAACGCCTCACAATGGCAAAGACGCTGACTTCCAACTCTTTATGGGCCTCTTAGACTCCGATCGTTTTGAGGGCCGCTATCGCGAAGGCGTCCACAAGGTCGATGTCACCGACCTGATGCGGCGCCTCACCAAGGAAGAACTCCGCCGCTTCGACGGCACGCCGCTTTTTCCAGAGCGACGCGCCTACACAGTGCGTTACGCTTTGTCGTCGCTCGAACAAGACCTTTACGACGCCGTCACCCGCTATGTACGCGAAGAAATGAATCGCGCCGAGCAATCGCTCGCGGACGATAAGCGGCGCAACAATGTCGGCTTTGCGCTGCAAATTTTGCAGCGTCGGTTGGCGTCATCGCCCGCCGCCATTCATGAATCCTTGAAACGGCGGCTCGCACGACTTGAAGCATGGCTCGCGGAGGAGCGCTCGGCCGGCGCGGCGGCGGCCGCGAGACTGAAGCCGGTTGCTGTTGAGGCGCGCCTCCTATCCGACCCCGACGATCTTGAAGAGGCGCCCGAAACGGAAATCGAAGCGGCCGAAGACACCGTCGTTGACCAGGCGACCGCTGCACAAACGCTTGCCGAGCTTGAGGCTGAAATTGCCATCCTGCGCGATCTGGAAGAACGCGCCCGCAAGCTTCGTGCGTCGAACCAGGACGCTAAATGGAGTCAATTGGACGCCATCCTGGACGACCCGCTTGTCATCGATGCGTCAACCGGCGGGCGGCGCAAGCTGATCATTTTCACCGAGCCGCGCGACACGCTCGAATATCTCGCGCTCAAAATCCGCAAGCGCATCGGCCGCGAGGAAAGCGTTGCCGTCATTCATGGCGGCGTCCCGCGCGACCGCAGGCGCGCGGCCATCGCCGCATTTAATGACGACCCCACGGTGCGCGTCCTCATCGCCAATGATGCGGCCGGAGAAGGCGTCAACCTTCAACGCGGCGCGCATTTAATGGTCAATTATGACCTCCCTTGGAATCCCAACCGCCTGGAACAGCGCTTCGGGCGCATCCATCGCATCGGTCAGACGGAAGTCTGCCATCTCTGGAACCTCGTCGCCGCCGACACACGTGAAGGCGAAGTGTATGCGCGCCTGCTCGATAAGTTGGAAGCGGCTCGCGACGCATTGGGCGGTCAGGTGTTCGACGTTTTGGGCGAGCTTTTTGAAGGCAACGCCCTGCGCGATCTGCTCATGCAAGCGGTTCGGTACGGCGAACGCGCCGACGTGCGCGCGCGGCTCTTTGAATCCGTCGATGGGTCCGTGGACCGCGCGCGCATTGAGTCCTTGGTGCGCGATCGCAAGCTAACGCGCGAAGGTATGGCCCCCGCACAGGTGGCGCAAATCCGTTCGGAAATGGAGCGCGCAGAAGCGCGCCGGCTACAGCCGCGTTATGTGAAAGCGTTCTTTGAGGAAGGCTTCTCGCGTCTTGGGGGCGACTTGCGCAGCCGTGAGGTCGGCCGTTTTGAGGTGACGCGCACGCCAGCCGTATTGCGGGAGCACGATCGCCTGGTCGGCCGCCGCGATCCGGTCCTCGAACGCTATGCGCGGATCTGTTTCGACAAGACCTATATACCGGGCGATATCAAAGCAGCACTCGTGGCGCCTGGCCATCCACTGCTCGATGGCGTGGTCAATCTGACACTGGAACGCAATCGCGGCGAACTGAAGCGCGGCGCCATCCTCGTGGACGAGAGCGATGAGAGCCAACGCCCGCGCCTGCTCATCATGCTCGATCACACCATCCGCGACGGGCGCCGCGGCAAGGACAGCCAGCTCCTCACCGTATCTCGCCGACTCCAATTCGTGCTCTTAGACGCCGACGGCAACGATGTTGGCGGAGGCGCCGCGCCCTATCTCGATTGCCGTCCCGCAACAGAGTGCGAGCGTGCCACAGTTGCGCCGATCCTGGACGAACCGTGGCTCAAGTCAGAGATCGAACAACGCGCCCTCGCTTTCGCGGTTCAACATCTGGCGCCGCGTCATTTAGAGGAAGTGCGCGCGCGGCGCTTGCCGGAGATCGAGAAAGTCCGGTCGGAGGTTGAGGCGCGTCTCATCCAAGAGATCAATTATTGGGACGCGCGCGCCGATGAACTGGCGCTGCAAGAGGCCGCCGGCAAATCTCAGCGACTTAATGCCGACAATGCCCGTCGACTGGCCGAACGTCTCGCCGAGCGACTCAATGTCCGCCGCGCGGAACTCGAACGGGAAAAGCAGATCATCGCTGAGACGCCGCAAGTTGTCGGCGCCGCGTTGATCGTCCCCATCGGCTATTTCCACCACGCCGCGCCTGACGCACCCGTGCGCGGCGCAATGGAGCAAAATACCGACAGCGAACATATCGCGATGGCGGCGGTGATGAACGCCGAACGCGCGGCCGGGCGCCAACCCACCGATGTATCCATGCAGAAGGTAGGCTATGACATTGAAAGTCTCGACCCAAAGACCGGTGCGCTCCTCTTCATCGAGGTGAAAGGCCGCACGCCAGATGGCGACGTGATCGCGTTCACGCGCAACGAGATGCTGACGGCGTGGAATAAACCTGACGCCTATCAGGTCGCGTTGGTCCTTATTGAAAACGGGACTGCGCGCGCGCCGCTCATCATCCATCGGCCGCATGAAATCTTTGGTCCGGAGCCTGGCTTCGCCGAGACGGCCCGATTCATCAAAGCAGCGGAATTGATTGCGCGCGCAAACGGGAGCGCCACACCATGAGCGAACCAATTCTTATCCAACTTCGCGAAGAGGATGGCGAAGTGACCGAGGCATGCATCGGCACGCTCTTTGTCGAATATGCCGGCAAGCCCAAAGTCATGACCCAAATGGCCATCGAGCCGCTGGGAGGCGAGGACGATCTCTCGGTCTATTTTGAACAAGACGATCCGGAACATCCGGCAATGCCGCGCATGTTCAGGCTGAGCGACGGTTGCTATTCATTTGCCGCGATCGGTTGCGAAGAAATCGAGGAGCGCTGCTTTGACGAAGACAGCAGCCCTGTTGCGCTAGCACGCTTTGCGCAGCTCTACGCTGCGGCGCTCCGTCTTGTTGAGCGCGCAAAACAAGAACTTCCGGTCTTCTACAGCTATCGAGACCTGGAGCGGCACCAACATCATATGAGCACAGGCGGCGACCGCTTCGCCGCAACGCAACCGCCACCGGCGCCCAATCGCCGTCCCGGTAAGCGGTGAAAGAAAACATGACAAATACGCCTCGCAAAAAACTCATCGAAGTCGCGCTGCCGCTGGAGGAAATCAACAAGGCCTCCGCGCGCGAGAAATCGATCCGTCACGGACACCCCTCCACGCTGCATTTGTGGTGGGCGCGGCGACCATTGGCTGCATGCCGGGCGGTCATCTTCGCACAATTGGTGGATGATCCGAGTGCCTGGCCTGATCGGTTTCCAACCGTGGAGACGCAGGCTGCTGAGCGTAGGCGTCTGCACCATCTCATTGCACGTATGGTGCCGTGGGAAGCTTCGAACGATGAGGCAATACTGAACGAAGCACGATTCGAGATCGCACGATCGGTCGCGTGGGGCCTTGGAGAGGAGCCGCCGAAAAAGCCGGCAGACGTAGTGGCTTATCTCCAGACGAAAGCTCCGCCGGTTTACGACCCTTTTTGTGGCGGCGGTTCAATTCCACTCGAGGCGCAAAGGCTGGGGCTGCGAGCTTATGGATCTGACCTGAATCCGGTCGCCGTCCTTATTTCCAAGGCGTTGGTAGAGATTCCGCCCAAATTTGCAGGACTTGCGCCAGTCAATCCGGAAGCACGCGATCGGAAAGAACTTATCGGCCGCAACTGGAAGGCCGCACAAGGATTGGCAGAGGACGTTCGCCATTATGGCCGCTGGATGCGCACCGAAGCCGAGAAGCGTATTGGAAATAACTATCCGAAGGCAAAATTGGCCGATGGCACAGACGCTGTCGTCGTCGCTTGGCTATGGGCGCGCACTGTGCGTAGCCCTGATCCGACAGCCAAGGGCGCGCACGTGCCGCTGACCCCTACTTTTCTACTCTCCACGAAAGACGGCAAGAAGGCCTGGGTCGAACCCGTCCGCGACGCCACCGCACAAGACGGTTGGCGCTTTGAAACTAAGACTGGCTCTCTCACCAAGGAGAAGGAAGCCAAGCTCAAGAGCGGAACTAAGTCGTCGCGGGGGTATTTCGCATGCGTTCTGACGGGAGCGCCTATCACGTATGCAGTCGCTGATGATGAGGCGAATGCGGGTAGGATGAGCGCTCGATTAATGGCTATTGTGGCTGAGACCAAACAGGGTCGCGTATATCTATCCCCCACCGCGGAGCAGGAGCGTGTAGCTGCAGATATCACTCCCGCGTGGAGCCCGGATCAACCTTGTCGCGGCACGTTTGCTAGCAACGCCCAGGGCCGCATCTACGGGTTTAAGACGTTCGGGGACTACTTCACAGCTCGTCAGCTCACGGCGCTGACGACGTTTTCCGACCTCATCGCCGAGGCTCGGGCCAAAGTGCTTGAGGATGTCCGTAATGCCTCCACGCACCTTCCAAATGACGCCGCGCCTCTGCATGCCGGTGGCCGTGGCGCGGTAGCATACGCCGACGCGATCGCGACGTATTTGGCATTTGCTGTAAGCAAAGCATCAAGCCGAAATTGCTCACTCGCGATTTGGGAACCCGGCATGGGCCGCTTAGCGGGGGCGTTCGGCCGGCAAGCAATTCCAATGCAATGGGCGTATGCCGAAACTAACCCAATCGCGAATGCGGGAGGCGACATCGCCGGAACCGCACTATCAGTTTCCGAAGTTCTCGATCGCTTGGAAGCCGTCACCCCCGGGACGGTTCTCAATATCGACGCCCCAAAAAACAACTACCCGATTAGGCCAGTCGCAATCAGCACTGACCCTCCGTACTATGACAATGTCGGATACGCAGACCTCTCAGACTTCTTCTATGTTTGGCTTCGACGATCCCTTGGTGAGCAAGCCGATGGAGAATCGGTATGGCCCGACCTCTTTCGGCGACTCGTTGTGCCGAAAGCCGAAGAGCTCATAGCTACTCAGTATCGGCACGGGGGCAAAAAGGAGGCAGAGGCGTTCTTTATGGATGGAATGTCGCGCGCGCTGAAAACAATGCACGATGCGGCGGACAGCCCAACGCCCTTAGCGATCTATTATGCGTTCAAACAGTCCGAGGCTGCTGGCGACGGAATTACCTCGTCCGGTTGGTCAACATTCTTGCAGGCTGTCGTCGACTCCAACCTTGCGGTTGACGGCACTTGGCCTATCCGCACGGAAGCCACTAACGCGCTAAAAGCCGGCATCAACGCACTTGCGTCTTCAATCGTCCTGGTTTGTCGCAGGAGAGACAAACAGGCTCGCTCTATCGAACGCGACGAATTTAAGCGCGTGCTTCGACGCGAACTTCCCGATTCCATCGCCAACATCCGTGCGGCCGGTGTAGGTCCAGTGGACATGGCGCAGGCCGCTATCGGCCCTGGGATGGGAGTTTTCACCCGCTTCGCTGGAGTCCTCGAATCCAGCGGTGAACGAATGCAGGTCAAAGACGCACTCAAACTCATCAACGAGGTGCGCGACGAGATCGACGACGAAGGCGATTACGATCTGGAGACACGCTTCGCGGTGGAGTGGTTCTCTGAAGCGCAATGGGAGGCCAAGGAAAGCGGCCGCGCCATTTTGCTCGCTAACGCCAAGAACCTTGCGGAGTCGCAGCTTGAACGCGCGGGCGTGATCGAGGCCAAGAGCGGCAAAACGCGGTTGCGTACGCGCGCCGAAATTGGCGAGAACTACGATCCCGAAGACGACAAGACGCCGACCGTTTGGGAACACGCGCAGGCGCTGGCCTATGCGCTGGAGCAAGGCGGGCAAGAACGTGCGGCCGCGCTGCTGGGGAAATTGCGCGACAGCGAAAGCGTGCGCGCCCTCGCCTATCGCCTCTATGGCATTTGCGAACGCAAGGGCTGGTCAGCCGAAGCGCTCGTTTGGAACCGCCTCGCCGAAGAATGGCGGCGTATTGAAGATCTCGCTGCATCGGCGCCGAAAGCGAGCGCGGCTTCGCCTGACCTGTTTGGAGAGCGGCCATGAGCCAATCCACCAATGCTCGCCTCGCCAAGGCGTTCGAGGCGTTCACCAGCGGCGCGCAGACATTCGTCGCGACAAAAATGGAAAAGCAGCACGGGCGCAATTGGCGCCAGTATGCCAGCGCTGCGCGCGGTGGGCCAAGCAGCGGACCGCTCGACGCCTACGGCTTGTTGAAGACCATGCTTGATAATTGGCGTGATCTCTTTGGCGCCGAACTCCCGCGCGCGGCGCGCAACCACGTCTCCAATGCGCTTGATGGCCGCAACAGCCTTGCACATGCCACCGGCGACATCTCCGTCGCCGAAGCCTTGCGCACCCTCGACGCGCTGGCCGAGACACTGACCGCGATCGGCGCCAAGGCGCCGGCCGCGCAAGTGCGCACCTTGCACGATGAGCAGATCAAGGCCGCAGGCCCAGCGTCCGCGCCGGTCAAAGCACAGCCCGACCTCCTCGATCACGGCGTCGCAAGCAAGCTCAAGCCCTGGCGCGATGTCGCCATCCCGCACCCCGACGTGCTGGAGAGCCGGTTTAAGCAAAGCGAGTTTGCGGCTGACCTCACCGCCGTCGATCTCGGGCTGGCAGCGGAAGAATATCAAGACCCAACCGCCTTCTATCGCATTACCTTTGTCACCGAGGGGATGAAGAAGGTGCTGTCGCTCGCGGCCGAGCGGCTCTCCAACGAAGGTGGCGAACCGGTCGTACTGCTGCAAACCGCTTTTGGCGGCGGCAAGACACACACCATGCTGTCCATCCTGCACATGGCGGGCAGCGGCGATCCGCGCCTCCTGCCTGGCCTTGAAGGCATCATCAGCGACAACATCGCGGCAAAGTGGAAAGCGGCGAAACGCTATGTGCTGGTCGGCACCGGGCTTGGCGCCAAGCAGCGCCAATCGCGTGAGACCGAACCTGCGCTCTACACACCTTGGGGCGTAATGGCATGGCGCCTCGCGGGCCAGGCCGGCCTCGACATCATGGCCGAGGCTGAGAAAGAGCGCGCAGCGCCAGGCTCTGAAAAGCTGGTGCAGCTTCTGCAGAGCGCCGCGCCCTGTTTGATCCTCTTCGATGAGCTCGTCGCCTATGCGCGTGTGCTCGACGACCACGATTTCAGCCACTTCTTGAACTTCATGCAGTCGCTCACCGAGGCGGCGAAGATGGTGCCCGGCGTGCTGGTCGTTGGCTCGCTGATCGAATCTGAGATGGAAGCCGGCAACCAGCGCGGCGTCGATGCGCTGGGACGCTTGTCGAAGATTTTTGGCCGCGTGCAATCGGGCTGGATTCCCGCCAGCATGAACGAAAGCTACGAAATCATCCGCCGGCGCCTGTTTCAGGAACTCGACGCCGAAGGCATGCGCGCACGCGATGCGACCGTTTCCGCGTTCCACAAAGTCTATCGCGATTCAAAGACAGACTTTCCGTCCGAGGTTTCCGAGAACGCCTATAAAGATACGCTGGCGCTCGCATTTCCGATCCATCCGGAGCTCTTCCTTCAGCTCTCCGCTACATGGGGACCGCTTGAGCGTTTCCAAAAAACACGCGGCGTTCTCCGGCTTATGGCCAATGTCGTCTATGCGCTTTGGCGCCGCGACGACCAGGCGCCGCTCATCCTTCCCTCTTCATTGCCGCTGACGGACGAACGCGTCCGCGCCAGCGTGCTCGATCCTTTGCAAGGGCAATACGCCTCCATTCTTGACGCCGAAGTTGAAGGCGATCAGGCGCGGCCGCAGCAGATCGAAGCGCGCCGCACTGGCTATGGCCGCACCCAAGCGCTCACGCGCGCCGCGCGCGCGGTGTTTGTCGCGACCGCGCCGCAAGGCGGAGCCGGCAATGTCGGCATCACCGGACCACGCCTGCGCCTGTCCTGCGCGACGCCCGCCGACCAGATCAACGTGTTCGGCGATGCGCTGCGGGAATTGTCTGAAACATCGGCTTATCTCTATCGCGATGGCGATCGCTATTGGTTCGCGACCACACCGACGCTGAACAGGCTGGCGGCTGAGAAAGCGCAAGCCTTTGAGGACCGCGACGTTGAACTCGCCATCGCCAAGTTGCTGCAAGACGAAGTGAAGCCCGCTGGCGGCTTCTCACGGGTTCATGCAGCGGCGGACGATCCAACCAGTATCGAAGATGAACGTGGGCTTGGGCTCGTGATCTTTGACGCGCGCGCGCCGCATGCGCGCGGCGGCGATAGTAAGGCGCTCGCCTTGGCCGGCGACGTGCTTGAACGTCGTGGATCGGGGCAGCGGCTTTACCGCAATGTTCTCCTGTTCGCAGCCGCAGATGAAGGCCGCCTGCCGGAGGCCAAGAACGCAGTCCGCAAATGGATGGCCTGGCGCGACATTGTGAAGGAGGCTGATGGCTCTTTGCAGCTTCCGCCGGCGCAGAAGTCCGAAGCGGCGCGCAAGGATGCCGAAAGCCGAGAAGCCGCGCGACGTGCGGTTCGCAATGCCTGGACACAGTTGATCGCGCCCGCCAAGGGCGATGGCGCTAGCCCCGGCGCTGCGCGGGGCTTCGAATTGCATTCCTCGCCAATTCAGAACGCGGGAGACCGCAGCATCGCCGATGCCGCCTACGATAAGGCGCGCCGTGATGACGCCGTCGCCGAGAAGCTCGGCGCGAAAATCCTTGAGAACCGCATCAATGACTTAATCGGCGACGCCGACCACATCGCCATCACAGATTTGGTCGATTGGTCGGCGCGCTACATTCACATGAAGCGGGTTCGCGACGAGACCGTGCTGGCGCGCGCGATTGAAGACGCCGTCGCCGCCATCGATGGGACATACGCCATAGCTGCGCGCTACGACGCCGCCGCTGATCGCTATATCGACGTTAAGTTGAACACCGGCGTGTTTGTCGATCTGCGCACGGGTGCCCTGCTGGTCAAACGCGGCCGCGCCGAAAAGGATGTAACCGCGCCAGCGCCAGCGGCAAGCGGCGCCGGCGCCGTGCCGCGCGCGACTGGCGATGGCGCCCTCCCGGATGACAAGGCTTCCACGAGCGCGCGCGCGCGTCCAACGAAGTTCTACGGCACGATCACGCTTGACCCCACGCGTCCGGGTCCTTTGGTGGCGCAGATCGCTCAGTCCGTTCTGGCGGAATTGGCGCGCGCTAGCGGCGCCACCATCAAGCTGAGCATCGACATTCAGGCCGAAAACCCCTCCGGCTTCCCGGAGGATGTGGTTGAAGTCATTCGCGCCAATGCCGAAACATTGAAGTTTCGCGAGAGTGGCTTCGACTAGTTTGGCGGCGCCTGTTTAAGGATGCGCCGCGTGCGTAGCGACTGATGCGGCATGCGCCAGCAGGTTCAGCCGGCGCAGATCGTCGATGCGCCGCCACGATCCTTCGAGCAATTCACCGCTATGCACGACAATCGCCAGGCATTGCGCCCGGCTGATGGCGACATTGAAGCGATTGCGGTTGAACAAGAACGCCGTGCCGCGTGGGGCGTCTTCGCCGCGCGACGTGGTCATCGACAAAATCACCACCGGCGCTTCTTGACCCTGGAACTTGTCGATTGTGCCGACCTTCACGTCATCAGGCAGGCGTTGGCGAAGCAGGTTTACCTGCATGTTGTACGGCGCCACGACCAGAATGTCGGCCAACGCCAGGGGCGTGACTTCGCCGTTCTTGCGGCGGACGCTCTGGCCGCAGAGCGCGGCGACCAGATGCGCGATCGCGTCGGCCTCGGCCGAACTGCTCTGCGTGTTGCCCTGGTGCGGCGCTTGCAGAAACACAATGCCAGCCGCGCGGATAGCGGGATGGGCGCCCGCACCCGCCACGATTTCGCGAAGCGCCGCATCGGAGTGTGACGACAAGCGGCCATCGTACATGGCCTCGGAGATGAACCCGCAAATTTCCGGGCGCATGCGCCGGCTTTGGTTGAGCAAGATGCCGCGCTCAGGCGGCACCGTCGCCAATCCCTGCAACAGATAATCCAGCGCGGACATGCCGGTCTCACCGGGATGTACGCCCTGGATGGGCTGGGCGAGCTGCATCTGGTCGCCGACCAACACCAGATTGCGCGCCGCGCCCGCCATCGCCGCCAGATTGCCCAGCGACACCTGCCCAGCTTCATCGACAATCAAATAGTCGAACTGGCCCTGCTGATCGTCACGGCAAAAATGAAACGCCGTGCCGCCGACCAAGCGATGGTGCGCCGCCACGTCCTCGGACTTGAACACCGTGGTGATGTGTGCGCTGTCGAAATGCGTGTCGGGATCGTCCTTCGTGCCCTTCTTGACGCCGACAAAATGCGCCCCGGATTTGGCCTGCACCTCGACCTCCTCAAGCACCTTGTTGATGGCCTTGTGCGAATTGGACGAGACGCCGACGCGGTGGCCGCGCTTCAAGAGATCGAGGATCACAGCAGCAATCGTGTAGGTCTTCCCGGTTCCGGGCGGGCCTTGCACGAAGAGCGTGCTGCCATCGAGGTCGATGACCGCGCGCGTCGTACCCGCGACGACATCTTCGCCAGGCGCTAAGATCGGCGTGTCGGGCGCTCGCCCCTTCAGCCGCGGTGCGCGGCGCATCAGGAAATCCATCAGCGCCGCATCACGATCGAGATCACCAGCGGCAAATCGCTCGGCAAAAGCCGCAACGGCCACGGGCAAGTTTTGCTGGCTGATTGGCGCCGATAACAAACCAAACCGCGCCGGGAAATCTCCGGCCCGAATGCCGCGCCGAAGCACGACCCGCCCTTGATCGGGCGCGAGTTCCACGATCGTCCCGGCATTGGCCAGCGTCTCGGCAATCCGCGGCGTGTCCCCCAGTTTCAGCTTGGTGTCCTGCGGCGGAAAGCGAAACGTCCGCAGCAAGGATTGCTTGTCCGTTTGCGCCGGCACGGACGTATCCAATTCCAACGCGCCAAGGCTTTCGGCGTCATCAATCAACTCTTCATCCGACCACATTTGCCGCTCGAACAACGCCCACCAGCCGGGCTTTTGCGCCCGCTGGTGAAACCAGATCAGCTCGGCGACCACGTCCCGCACAGCCTCGTTCCCGACCGTCGATGCGCGCACCGACGCGGCGATTTGCTGTCGGCGCACTTCCAACGCCGTACGCTCGGCGGCTTTCTCGCGCTCATCGCCGCCGAGCTCATCGACAATCCTGTAGCTCGCACCGGCGGGGCGCAGACCGACGAGCCAGCGGTGCATCTGCGCGGTCGAGACGCAATCGTCCTTGTTATAATGAGCAATCGAGTCCAGAATTGCCTGCTCTTGCGACACCCGCCAGCGTTCGTATTCGACGATGCTCGCCGCCGCGTTGGTCACTTCACCGCTGCGCTCGCCCCAATAAATCTGTTCCAAGCTCTTGAGCGAATAGGCCTCGGTCGAGGCGCGCACGCCTTGGCGCACGATGCGATAAAGATCGACGAAACGCCGATCGCGCAGGAGCTGGTCAAGCTCCACTTCCATTGTGGCGTAGCGCATAGCGAGCCGCTTCAGCGCGTTGGGTTCGTATTGCGCATAATGGTAGATGTGCGCGTTGGGATGGCGCGCGAGGTGCGCGACGACAAGGCGGATCAATTGCTCGAACGCGGCCTTTTCGGCGATCGGGTCATGCGCCCAGATCGGCACAAATTCGTCAGCGCCGTCCTTGCCGAGCGGTCCCCAAAGCCCAAACAGATATTCGAGCCCGCCCTCATAAAGCGGATCACCCTCCATATCGAAATAGAGGTCGCCGGCATCAGCATCGGGCAATTGGAAGAAACCGCGCCCGCTCTCCAGCGGCAAAAGCTCGACACTGTGTTTGCCTGTTTCGCGCGCGGCGAGTTGGAGCCTGGCTTGCTGACGCAGCTTGTCGAAGGTCGGCGCACCGATGCCGACAATCGTCGTCGTGGCGGGCGCCTGCGCCAATTCGGCCAATGTGGTGACGCCGCCTTCGCGCAATTTCACCACCTGCGCGCCGGACACGCCCGCCACAAAGTATGGGCTGTCGGCGGCGCGCCACTCGGCTTCGCAGCGCGCTTGATAATCACATTGTGCGCACGCCGCGCACGGCACAGGGACTGTCTCGCGTTCAGCGCTGGCGACGAAATCCTCAAACTTCTTCATCTGACGGCGCAAGATGTGCCGGGTTTGACGCAGATCGAAGCTCTCCGGCTCGTCGCCTGAGCCGTGGATGACGCCGTTGGCGACGGGATGGCCGACCGATGCCTCCAACAAATCGGCGTAGATGCCGAGTTGAAGCACGTAATCGGGCTTGGCCTTGCGCGCGAGCTTGGCGTCCTCCGGTTCGTACGTGATCCCGTTCTCTGCCGTCTCTTTGCGGATCAAGAAGTCGGGAAATCCAATCCATGGCGCTTGCACCAACGCGCCCTGATAAATCAACGGGGCGCCGCTCGCGATCGCCGCCTGCGTGGCGGCGACACGCGCCTCCGTTCCACCCTCGGTCGGAATATGTACGGCCGGCCCATGCACGGCCTCCAGACGCGCTAGCACGGCGGCTTCGTGATCAAACCCTTTGGCGCGGATGAGTTGAAGTGTCTCGTCCACCTCCTCATCCGGCGCGACGCCGGCCAGCCACAGCGCCGATTGATGGGCGCAGCCGAGAAAATCATTGAGGCGTGAGGCAGAGAGAGATCGCGTCATGAAAGCAGAATGCCGCCGCACCACGTCAAAAACGGTCGTAGGCCCCGCTTCACCTAGTGGACGCTCGCCGGTTGGGTTGGCGGCGGCGGCGCGGCCTGATGGTGCGTCGCCGCGGTAGCGAGTTCATGCTGCATCAGGGCGCGTAGCGACGCGGGCGCGATGATCTGGATTTTGTTCTGCCAGCTGAAGAGATGCCACGACAATTCGAGCATGCCGCTGGCGCGAAACCGCACGATGGCGCTGCCGTCAGCCTGGTATTCCACGGTTTGATCAGGGTGAAACCGCCACTTGTCGAAATCGTCAGCGCCCTCCTTCAATACCCTCAGCACCACGTCTTCGGGATCGGCGTGGAAAAAGCCAAACGACGCATTGGCGAATTTGGGCAGGCTGAAATCCGCCGGGCGGGGCGCCGGCAGCGTGAGCAATTCCAATTGCGTCATGCGATCCAAGCGCCAGCTTTTGATCTTGTCGAAGCCTATCTCCGGCCCGATCAGATAATTCATCCGGCCAAAGAGAATGCCATAGGGCGCGACCTTGCGCGTCGCCGCCGGCTTGCCGGCGCTTTGATAATGAAATTGCACCGCCGTCATCGCGCAGATCGCTTCGCGCAATTTCACCATCACCTGTTCGTCTTCGATCGGCCGCGGCCCCGCCTGCACGGCGATGAGCTCCGCTTGAAGGAGCGCTTCAAGATCAGGCGCGACTTTGCGCAGCACCGGCGGCTTCATCGCGGCGCGCACTTTCTTATCAAGACTGCGCAGGGCGCGGGCGTGGCCGGTCATCCCGGCTTCTTCCAGGTTGGCTGCGGTCTGACCGAGCGCGTTCAATTCGTCGGTCGTGGGACTCTGGAAGAAGCTGTCCAGCCCGCCAGGAATTCGAAAACGCTTGCTGGCACCGTCGCTGATCTCATCCATCTGCGGAAAGAGGCGCGCCAGGCCATCGCGCATGCGCTCAATGGTGCGCCTGCCGACGCCCATTTCGGCCGCCATCTCATCCAGCGTCAGCCCCTCCGCACTGCTCGCTAGCAGGCGGGCGAGCACCAGCATCTGTTCAGCTTTTTCGTGCCGCATGGTGAGCTACGTCCGTTTCTGACGTAGCAACCTATCATAGTGCTCCCTGACGGTCACCGCCCTTCCGGGTGCTGACCCTTGAACAGGAGGGCAGCATGCCTGAGGAAAATATTGTTTCTGAGCAATCGGATAATCGCGGCCGTCCGGACAAGGAGCCGCCGTGGCGGCTGAACGTCCAGGGTGTGAAGGTCGAATCGGATGAACCCCGGATCGTCGTCCGGCGCGCCATCAAGCTGGCCGGGTTCAATCCAGACACCGGCTGGATCATCGTGCTCAAGACCACGAACGGCCCGAAGAAAGAGGTCGGCCTCGATGACGTGATCGACCTTCGTCATCCCGGGATCGAGAAGCTCCGGCTCACCCCGCGCCAGATCGACAACGGCGAGGCCATCGCGCCTCGCCGTTGCGACTTTGCGCTCTTGCCCCAAGACGAAGTGCTGCTGAGCGCCATGGGCGCGCGGTGGGAAACCGCGCTCGACGGCGGACGGCGCTGGCTTCTGATCTATGGCTACATGTTGCCGGCCGGCTTCTCGGCGAACGCTGTCGACATCGCGATCGAAATTCCGATCAGCTATCCCGGCGGGCAGCTCGACATGTTTTACTGCAATCCGCGCGTCACCTTGGCGTCGGGCGCCAATATCGCGCAGACCGAGCACACCGAGACCATCTTCGGCGTCGCCTATCAACGCTGGTCCCGCCATCGCCCCTGGGACAGCACACGCGACACGCTGGCGACACACCTCGCTCTCGTGGACACATCGCTCTCCCGGGAAGTCGGGCAATGATCCGCCGCGACGCCACGTTGGTTGTCACCCAAGACCTTCACAAGCGCCTTCAAGACCATCTCTTTCCAGGTGATGGTCTTGAAGCGGCGGCGCTGCTGCTCTGCACGCTCGTGCAAGGCGGCCGCGTGAAGCTTCTCGCGCGTGACATCGTCATCGTGCCGCATAAGGCCTGCACCCGCGAGCGCGACGCGCTCACTTGGCCCGGCGCCTATGTCGAGCGCGCCATTGACCGCGCAGAGCAAGACCGGCTCGTCATCATCGCGGTCCATTCTCATCCCGGCGGGTTGCTGGGATTTTCCGCGCTCGACGACGCCAGCGACCAACGCCTCATGCCCGCACTTTTTCACGGCACCGATCGCCTCTGCGGCTCAGCGATCATGACGCCTGACGGCGCGATGCGCGCACGGCTCTACGCGGACGGCGTGCGCATGTCGCCTATCGATCTCATTCTAATTGCGGGCCACGACATTGTTTGCATGTTCGACGATGACGCGCGCCTTAAGCGCACCAAGACCGCGATCGCTTTCACCAGCGCCATGACCGAGACGCTTGCGCGGCTCAGCGTCTGCATTGTCGGCGTATCGGGGACGGGCTCCATCGTCGCCGAACAATTGGCCCGGCTTGGGTTTGGCGAAATCATTCTGATCGATCACGACCGCCTGGAAGCGCGCAATCTCAACCGCATCCTAAATTCCACATGCGCCGAGATTGGCGCGCTGAAAGTGGACATGTTCGCCGACGCCATTCGCCGCTTTAGGCCGGATTGTGAGGTCCACACCGTCCCCACCACGCTCGCCGCGCGCGCGGCGGTGCTGGCGGCAAGCGAGGCCGATTTCATATTCTCTTGCGTCGATACCGGCGAAGGACGCCACATCGCCGACCGTATCGCCGCCAGCTTTCTCATGCCCCTCTTCGACCTTGGCGTCTCCATTCCGACGCGCGCATCAAACGCCGGCGATCACGCCATCGCCGAAGTCTGCGGACGCATCGATTATGTTCGTCCAGGCGGGGCGACGCTGAGCGATCGCGGCGTTTACACGCCAGCGACCTTGGAGACTGAATATCTGGCGCGCACGGCGCCAGACGCACTCAATCAGCGGATCAAGGACGGCTATTTGCGTGGGCTCGCCGAAGAGGCGCCCGCCGTCATCACGCTGAATATGCGCGCAGCATCTGCATGCGTGATGGAATTCATCGCCCGCACTTTCCCGTTCCGCCATGCACCGAACGAGCGCTACGCGCGCACGATCTTTCTGTTGGCCGACGGCGATGAAGAGCGTTTTGCGGAATCATCGTGGCAAGCGGTCGATAGCGCCTTGCTCGGCCGCGGCGCGCAGGAGCCGCTTCTGGGCCTTCCCGCGCTGGCGCCGCCGCGAGCACTGGCATGATCCGCATGCCTTTGTGGTGGCGCAGGTTCACCGCCGCGATCCTTCCCGCGCGGCGGCTGGTCATCGTGGCCGGCGACACCTTGCCGGACACATTACCGGCACGCGATCTCGTCCTCGCAAGAGACGATGATGAGGATTGGAGCGTCGGCATGAGATGCCCGTGCGGATGCCGCCAGCGCCTCGAACTCATGCTGCTCAAGGAAGTCAAACCGCGCTGGGATTTGACCGCCGATCGCAGCGGCGCGCCAACGCTCTCGCCGTCAGTCTGGCTGCGCCAGGGGTGCCGATCGCACTTCTGGCTGCGCGGCGGCAAAGTGATTTGGTGCGATTAGACGCTGCGCTTTGCGCCGCACCTCGCCCACGCTAAAATTCAACGCAGGATTAGATGGCCGCGGGATCGGGTGCGCCTTATGGATTTGAGCGACGCCGCGCGGCTGATCGAACAGAGCCCCGATTTTCAGTTGCTGCGCCGCGTGCCGCCTGCGTCGCAATGGAATCTTGTCCCCGCAGGGAGCGACATCCGTCGTGCGGTGTTCGTCGACACCGAGACAACCGGCCTCGATCACGAGTCCGACGAAGTGATCGAACTTGCGCTATTGCCGTTCGAGTATGAGCGCGAGACGGGACGCATCGTTCGCGTTGATGAAGCTGGCGCGCTGTCTGCTTTACGTCAGCCGTCCTTTCCGATCCCGGAAGAAAGCGCGCGCGTTCACGGCATCACCGACGCCGATGTCGCGGGCAAGACGATCGGGGCCGAGGCCGTACGCACAATTATTGAACCGGCGCAATTGATCATTGCGCATAATGCCGCGTTCGATCGGCCGATGGTGGAAAAGCTCTGGCCGATTTTCGAGCAGAAGCATTGGGCTTGCTCCTTCGTCGACATCGACTGGAAAGCCGAAGGTCTGGGATCGGCAAAACTTGACTATCTGCTGATGAAGGCGGGTTGGTTTCACGACGGGCATCGCGCACTGTCCGATGCGCTGGCGACCGTTTTCTTGTTGGCGCAACCGCTGCCCGGTTCGGGACGCTCGGGACTGAAGGCGCTGCTTGATTGTGCGCGGAGGCCGCTTTGGGCGGTGCGGGCCGAAGACACGGCCTTTGAACAGCGCGCCGCATTGAAGGCGCGCAATTACCGCTGGGATGACGGCGAGGGTAAACGGCGAAAAGCCTGGTGGATCCTGACCGACGATCCGCAAGGCGAGATCGATTGGCTTGAGACAGAGATTTACCAGGCGCCGACAGATATCCCCGTCACCAAGATGCCGGCCACGATGCGCTATTCAGCGCGGCTCTGGTCCGAGTAGCCGGTTACGGGCGGCTTCATCGCTAAGCCGCCCGCGCCGGCTCACGCATAGTCGTCGATGGACTCGTATTCCGCTTCATCGAAGGCGACGCCAAGCGCCGTAAGATGAGCCTTTGTCGCGCCCTTGCTGGTGAAGAAGGAGCCGCCGGACTGGTGGCAAATCAGATCGCCTTCGATGAACACCTGCGCCACGCTCCAATCCTTCACACCGGACTGCGTGCTGCAAACCACCGAAATGGGGCCGTCGCCATTGCGAGCGGCTTCAATTACGGTGCTCTCGCCGTAGCGGTTGCGCGCAAAGATGGCGCACGGCCGCAGACGCTGCAGGTACTGATCCAGCGCGTCGTCGCCTGCCGCTGTCGGGCACAGGGGAAATTCCGTTGGCGTCCGCCACTTGCGCTGGATGGCGCCAGGAGTCAGCGACGGAATGTCCATCGGCTCCGGGTCGGGCTCCGGCGCCTGCCTGTCGCGTTGGGCAAAGACCCAGTCGCCAAGCGTGCCGCCCTTCAACCCCTCGCCCTTTGCCGCCCAGTCGAGCAAGCGTCGCCGGCTCGTGGCCGCCTCTTCCTTGCTGACGGCCCGCATCCATTCCAATTTAGGGACGGTGCGTGCGCCGGGATTTGCAAAGAACGCCTCCAGCGAGCCGTAGGCCAGTTCAATGCGCCGGCACGTGATTGGGTTCAGCAGCACGTTCTCCAGCCGCGTCACCCAGCGCAAATTCTCGGCGCGGTTGTTGAGACGGTTGGTGTCGATGTGATCGACGACGTGTTCCGGAGACGGCTTTGGCGCGCAAAACGCTGTGGCGACGATCCGATGGACGACGTGATCGCAGATAACGAGATAGCCCGTGTGCTTGTTCAGCGAGCCAAACGACCAGACCTCGTCGAGCGGTCGCCGCCGTAAGCCAGGGCGCGCGCACCGCAGCACCGCGCCATTGTCGCGAACCCGGTATGTCTCGCCTTTGTATATGGTGTCGCGCTCTTCATCGAAGCGATAAAGCGGGCCTTCAAGACGCGGCTGCCCAGCAGTCAAACCCGATGCTGGCATCCGCGCAAACATATCCTCGTCGTGCATCGCACAACCTCCTTGGATGTTTACGGGATTATCGTCAGCCTTACCGGCACGATGCCGGCGCTGGGTTCTTGTTCGCAGCTGGTTCGAGGCGCCGGGCGCTGCTTTTGCTCTCGGGCGCATCCCAAGCGTGCGCGGCGCGCGCTGATCCGTCAACACTGTTCTTGCTCCGCGCTCTCACTTGCGCTCCGAACAGGCCGCAAATCGCCTAGATAGATGTCGAGCCCGCCATGCGCCCAAAGCCATGTCTCGATCCAGACACGGGGCCGTTGGCCCGCGACTTGCCGGTTTATCCCACCCGCCCACCCTGCGCGTGCGCCATAGGTCGCTCGCGTTTGTGCTGGACGTGCTCAGGTCGATCACGCTCCAGCTCCTAGCGCTCATGTCGTTTTCTTTCAGTTTGGGCGAGCGCCGGCTTAGCCGTCGCCGGGCTGTCGTGCTGCGCACCGAGCCCGCGCCGCGGTCTCGGCCATCCGGCTTCCATCCCTCTCGCAACACCCGCCCACCCGCCCCTTTAGGACATGTACCCGGTTCATGGGTGAGCCTCGAAGGAGCATCCGCTTGCGCGCACCGGAGGCCAACACATCTTGGAGGCGTGCGGATAAAGACGCGAACCTGGCTTGGCATCGGTGCGGCGGCGATCGCGCTCTTGGCTGTCGCTTCTGCTAATGCGCGCGACTGGCTCATCTACAATCACACGCCCTCGGTGCCGACTGGATGGTATGTGCGTAGCTCGGGCGAGATTGCGCGTGGCGCCTTCGTCACGGTGCGCGCACTGGACGTGGCGCCCGACTACGCCGCGGCGCGTAACTTCACCGATGCAGGAGACCGCTTCATTAAACGCATCGCCGCAAACGATGGCGACAGCGTCTGCGCTGACGGAGACGCCATTCGCATCAATGACCGCACCGTGGCGCACCGTGCGGTGCATGACAGCCAAGGGCGCATGCTGCCGCGTTGGAGCGGATGCCGCACGCTCTCTGGCGACGAAATCTTTTTGATGGGTGAAACGCCCGACAGTTTCGACAGCCGCTATTTCGGGCCGGTGTCCGTCGCTGACATTGAAGGCGTCTGGCGGAAATTTTTCTGAGCAACCAACGCGGAAACAACAAACACGGTGGAAGGCTAGATAAAGAGAGAGGTGTTGTACACGCCAAGCGGTTGAATGCGTTGGCGCAAACGCACCGTGCGGAGCACAATCACACAGTGCGACGCACGGTGCGCGCACAGCGCTGGCGAACATCGCATCGATGCCTTCCACGACAATCACCGCACCGGCCTTTCGATTCAGTAAATTGCTGCGCGACGCCATGCGCGGCGAGACGTTCTCGCCTGGGTCACGCTTGCGCATCGCGCGCCCGATCGATGTGGAGAGCCTCACGGGCCGTCACGAAGGACGCGGTCGCAGAAGCGCCAGCGCCGCGCCAGCCCTTTCATCTCAATTGCAGCAACGCATCGGATCTTCACGCAAAGCCGCGAAGAGTCTGGGCAAAGCTGGCGCCTTCAAATTCGACCCACGCCAACGCGCGATCGTGAAGGTCCACTATTTCGGACACGGCGGCGGCGGCGGGGCAGCGCTCGGCGCGCACGCGCGCTATGTAGCGCGCGACGCCGCCGCCAAGGCTCCGTCCCCGCCTTTGTCGGGCGAGGATGCGGCAAGCAATAGCGAGCGGGATGTCGAAGCGTCGGCCAAGGCGCATGCGCGTTATCTGCAGCGCGGCGCCGAACGATCGGTCTTTTACGATG
The DNA here is from genome assembly GCA_050184605.1 of Hyphomonadaceae bacterium. Lineage (GTDB taxonomy): Bacteria > Pseudomonadota > Alphaproteobacteria > Caulobacterales > Aquidulcibacteraceae > Vitreimonas. The sequence goes on from JBFXAE010000003.1 coordinate 146,151, forward strand.
CGCTGGCCGACAGCGTCGATGGGGGAGCGCGTGCAGCCGCCTGGGCGCGCGAGGACAGGCGACATTTCCGGCTTATCCTGTCCGCGGAAAACGGCGGCAGGCTGGGCGATCTGAAGAGCTACACCCGCGAGGTGATGCGGCGGGCTGAAATCGCCCTGGGCACGCGGCTAAGCTGGATTGCCGTCGACCACTGGGACACCGACAACCCGCATACGCACATCATCCTGCGTGGCCGGCATGAGGATGGACGCGATCTCGTCATCCCCCGCGAATATGTGAGCCATGGCTTCCGATCGGCGGCGCAGGACATCGCCACCGAGCGTCTTGGTCCGCGCGGGCGAGACGACGCCCGCCTGGCGCTGGAGCGGGAAGCACGAGCGCATCGCCCAAGCCGGCTCGACCGCATAATCGAAGGGCAGCTTGACGAGCAAGGCCGCGTTCGCCTCGCTCAGCTTCAGGCGCCGGACCGGTCGCCGGAAGTGACCAATGCGCTGAAGGCGCGGGCGCAAGAACTCAAGCGCCTTGGCCTCGCGACCGAGGTGGGCCGCAACATCTTTCAGTTCGAGCCGGAATGGCAGGGCCGCCTCAAGGCGATGGAGCTACACCTCGACATCCGCAAGGCCCTCGTGCGCTCACGCACCCAGGACCCAGCACGACAATTGTCGAAAGCGCTCAAGCTGCCGCCCGGACTGGACCGCTAGGGCGCGCATCGCGCTTGCGCCTGTGGCGCACTTGTGTTGGCATGAGCGCATCGAGGATCGGCGTCCGCGCAGGCTGGACGATCAGAAAAAGAATCCGGGAGCCAACCCGGTCGAACCGCAGCGCCTCATTACCTTTCTGGAAATGGCGCATGCACTTCGACCCATCCCCGCTCCAGATCTTCCCAACAATCCCGCAGCCCTTCCTTGTCGCGGCCGTGGCGTTTTTTGCGCTTTGGGTGCTGGTCCGCTGGGGCTCGCCGCTCCTTCTCCTCTACGCGCTGACGCGTGCATGTGTCGGCGAGTGGGGCCAAGCTGTCATCGCGATCGTGTTTGCGATCCTGATCGCGTTCGGGAACGGGTTTGCATCCTGGCTCGAATGGAATGCCCACGGGCGCGATGAAGCGCTGCGCCTGCGTCGACGCGATCACGCGCATTATTGAACGGGCGCTCCGGACCGTTTCCCACCATTTCCCGGCGTTTCCCGTCATCTCCGGGCGAATCGCAACGCGAAAGATGAAGGCCAAGGTCGATACTGGCCGAGCCATGGAGAACACCATGTCAGAAGTCGCTTTCGACGACGAACTTCTTACCGACGACGAGGTCGTGGCCCGTTATAAAGGGCGCATCACGTTGGGCACCCTGCGCAATTGGCGCGCCCTCAAGCTCGGCCCCCCCTACCTCAAAGTCGGCAAGGCCGTGCTCTACAGCCGTTCAGCCTTGCAAGCCTGGGACAAGCGCAACACGGTCAATTGCAGCAAGCTCGCTTGAGGCCCCGAATAGCTGTTCGCCTTATTCGGGAAAGCTGTGCAGCAGCGCGTCCAGCTCGTCGCGCGAGAGTTCGCGTTCGAACGGCACACCACCGACCAAGCGCGCGACGTGTTCCCGGAGGGTCGCCAGAATCTCTTCGGTCATGGCCTCGGGCGCCGGTTTTGCCGGCCACAACGGATGGCCCTCTGCGCTCAGCATTCCGGCGCACCGCTCACACACAGCGCCGCCCGAGGCAGTTCCGGGACGATTGCGGCAGATGATGCACAGGTTCATGGGCGTGGCTCAGCTCGCCAAGAATGCGCCAGGACAACCGCCAAGCAAAGCGGCGGGTTGCTGGGCGCTCGATGCTCCCGCGCGTCCGTGGCGGCGCGCCGTATTCGCTCAATTGCCGCCGGTCGGCGCGCCCGCTTCCCGCAGCAGATCGCCAATGGCGCGGCCATCGACGCGGCATACCGCGATCACGCGATCATAGACGACGACGCGTCCGCGCCGACCACGCACTGCGCGGCACGTCACCTCGCGCCCCATCGCTACCTGTTCGAGAAACCGCTTCGATCGCGGGCCGTCCGCCGAGTGAAGTTCGGGCGCGTCGAAATCGCCGAGTCTCACTTCAATCCATGTGCTGGGATCGTTGGAACGGCCGACGCAAAGACCATCGCCGTCGCCGACATAGCGCACCGTGCCGCTGAACGTATCGCCTGCGTGACTCGGCAGCGGCGCCGTACACGGATCAGCGTGCGCGACACTCGGCGCCAAAGCGCAAAACACGACAGCAAGCGATGCACCAACAAGCTTCAATACGCGCGCCCTCCCGCGTCACAAGCATTCTTCGATTCCATTTTGTACGCGATTATGCAAAGACGTGATCGAGCGTGTTTTGCATGTGCTGAGCGTGATGATCGCGAGTGGGCTAAATCAGACCATACCCAATCACGGCGCCCTTTCGGCCTATGTGGACACTTTTGCGCAAGTAATTCAACGGCAAGCGACCTCTTCGGGATTTCTGCACAATCACCCAAGCGGCGATCCCAAGCCCAGTAGCGCCGACATCGCCATAACGCGCGACATTGTCGATGCGGCTGCCGCAATCAGCGTCAAGGTCCACGATCACCTGGTGATCGGCCGCGAGCGGGTCGACAGTTTCAGGAGCTTGGGGTTGCTGTGAAGGTTCGCCTCTTGGAAGCGCGAGACCGGCAGGTGTGGGCCGCCATGCGCGCAGCGCTTTGGCCGGACGAAGACGCCGATCTCCTCGGACACGAAACGCTGATGCATTTCTCGGGCACGCCGCTCGCGGAAGCAGTGTTCATCTGCGAGGATCACGATGGCGCGCCGTGCGGCTTCCTCGAACTGAGCCTTCGTCCGTACGCCGAGGGCTGCGCAACTTCGCCCGTGCCGTACATCGAAGCCTGGTACGTTTCCCCTGGCGCGCGTCTCAAAGGCGCGGGCCGGGCGCTGACCGCGGCGGCCGAACATTGGGCGCTGATCCGAAATTTCACCGAGATCGCCTCGGACACACAGATCGACAACGCCCAAGGCCTGGGTGCGCACGCCGCGCTTGGCTATGAGGAAGTTGAGCGTCTGGTGACCTTCCGGAAATCGCTTCGCGTTTGACCTGACCGCGCCGCCCCGCCACAACATCTCCTAACGATAAGCGGGAGGATGCTCGTGACCGATGCGGCGGCGCCGGCCTTTCAGGGCTACGGCACGAAGAACTATCGCGCTTACGTCCTCGGGGCGTTGCTCGTCGTTTACACCTTCAACTTCATCGATCGCGTCGTCATCGGCATCATCCAGGAGCCGATCAAGGAAGAATTCGGCCTGAGCGACTTCCAACTCGGCCTGCTCGGCGGCCCCGCTTTCGCGATCCTCTACACCTTGCTCGGCATACCGATCGCGCGCCTGGCTGAGCGCACCAACCGCATCACCGTGCTCAGCGTCTGCGTCGGGCTCTGGAGCTTGATGACAGCCGCCTGTGGCCTCGCCGTGAATTACGCGACATTGTTTGCCGCGCGCGTTGGTGTTTCAATCGGCGAAGCTGGCTGCACGCCGCCGGCCAATTCCGTGATCTCAGATTACTTCCCCGCCGATCGCCGGGCCTCTGCGCTTTCGATCTATGCGCTGGGAATCCCGATCGGCTCGATGCTGGCCGCCGTAGGCGGCGGCTGGATTGCAACGGAAGTCGGCTGGCGTGAGGCCTTCATTTGGCTCGGCGTCCCCGGGGTGGTGCTGGCCGTGATCGTCAAGCTCACGGTGAAAGAGCCGCCGCGTGCAGCGCCAAAAACGGATACGCCAAGCTTCATGTCGGCCGTTGCAGCTTTGGCGCGGAAGACAACGTTCTGGCACGTTGCGTTCGGCTCAGCGTTGGCGAGTTTTGTCGGCTATGGCGTCGGTCAATATCTGACCAGCTTCATGATCCGCACGCACAATTTCTCGCTGTTCAACGCCGCTGTTGTCATTGGCGTCGTCCTCGGGCTTTGCGCCGCCATCGGCACGTTCTCCAGCGGCTATCTCGCCGACCGCATTTCGAAGCGCCACCCTAACGCGCTCGCATGGCTGCCGGCGCTTGGCTTTGCGATCGCGACACCGCTCTATCTCTTGGCGTTCGTGTTGCCGAATTTCTGGATGGCGATGATCCCGCTTATGGTCGCGGCGATCACACACTACTTCTATCTTGGCCCCATGTATGCGGTGACCCAAGGCGTTGTCGCGCCCCGCATGCGCGCAACCGCCGTGGCGGTGCTGCTCTTCGTGGTCAACCTCATTGGTTACGGCATGGGGCCGCCAGTCATCGGCGCCTTGAGCGACTTCCTCGCCAACGCGCAACTGAACCCGCTGGGGCTCTCGACTGAGCTTTGTGCTGATGCGGCCCAGCGCGGCGATGCACAATGCGCCTCCGGCGTCGAAACCGGCTTGCGTTGGGCGATGATGGTCGGCGTCTGCATCTATCTATGGGCAGGCGTCCATTTCCTGCTATCAGCACGCACGCTGCGCCGCGACTGGGTCGCGTGAGCCGCACGACGAGGGGACGAACCACGACATGACTGACGCCACAGCGCCAGCCTTTCAGGGCTACGGTACGAAAGCCTATCGCGCTTATGTACTCTTCGTTCTCGTCATCATTTACACGTTCAATTTCATCGATCGTCTGCTGATCTCGATCGTGCAGGAAGCGATCAAGGAAGATTTCGGCGTTTCAAACTTCATGCTGGGCCTGCTGGGCGGGCCGGTGTTCGCCATTCTTTACACGACGCTCGGCATTCCGATCGCGCGCCTGGCCGAGCGCGCCAACCGCATCACCATCGTCTCGATCGGCGCGGCGCTCTGGAGCTTCATGACCGCCGCCTGCGGCTTCGCGCAGAACTTCGTGCAACTTGCCCTCTGCCGGCTCGGCGTCGGCATTGGTGAAGCGGCCTGCGTGCCGCCATCGCAATCGGCGATCGCGGATTACTTCCCCGCCGATCGCCGCGCCTCGGCCATGGGCATCTTCTCACTCGGCATTCCATTCGGCACCGCGCTCGCGGCGATCGGCGGAGGCTGGCTGGTGGCGAACTTTGACTGGCGCACGGCCTTCATTCTGCTCGGCGTACCCGGAATCGCCGCCGCGCTGCTTCTCAAGCTTACCGTGAAGGAGCCGCCGCGCAGCGGCGGGCAAGTGAAGGCGCCTTCCTTCGGCGAGACGCTCAAATCACTCTCCACCAAGGCCTCGTTCTGGCATGTCGCCATGGCCGGCGCGCTGATGGCCTTCGCGGGCTACGGCTCGTCGCAATTCCTCGTCTCGCACATGGTGCGCAACTACGACCTCGGCGCCACTCTGCCTGAGGAAATCGCCAACGCGTCCTACGCGCTCGGCGCCATTGGCGGCATCGCCACCGGCCTCGGCACGTTCCTCGGCGGCTTCCTCGCCGATCGCCTGGCGCCCAAGCACCCGCGCGTACTCGCCTGGCTGCCTGCGCTGGGCATGCTGGCCGCAATCCCGCTCTACATCCTCTCTTTCGTCCAAACCCAGTTCGCGTGGGCGTTCACCTTCCTGATGCTCGCACCGATTTTCCACTACATGTATCTCGGCCCGATGTACGGCGTTGTGCATAGCGTCGCGCAACCGCTGCAGCGCGCCACCGCCGTCGCTATTGTGCTCTTGGTGGTGAATCTGATCGGCTACGGCCTCGGCCCACCCTTCGTCGGCTTCGCCAACGACTTCTTCGCTTCACAAATCCTGGCCGAAAGCGGGCTGACAATGGCCCAGTGCGGCGACGCGGCCAACGCCGCTGCGTGCGCCGCCGCGGAAGCCACCGGCCTAAAATACGCACTTGGCTGCACCATTCTCGTGCTCGCTTGGGCGGCGGTCCATGTGCTGCTGGTCGGCCGCACCATCGTGAAGGACCGCGTGAGTTGACGAAAGTCATGGGCGGTCGCATCAACCGCCCATGATTCCGCGCTATGCACGCCCCGAAATGGTGGCGATTTGGGAGCCTGAGAGCCGCTACGGCATCTGGCTTGAGATCGAAACACTGGCCATGGAGGCCATGGCGGAACTCGGCACGATCCCGAAATCCGCGGCGGAAGAATACCGCAAGAAGGGCAAGTTCGACGTCGCGCGCATCGATGAGATCGAGCGTGAGGTCAAGCACGACGTCATCGCCTTCCTCACCAGTGTCGCCGAGCATGTAGGCCCCGAAAGCCGCTTCGCCCACCAAGGCATGACATCGAGCGATGTCCTCGACACCTGCCTCGCGGTTCAACTCGCGCAAGCAAGTGACCTGCTCATCGCAGGCTGCGAGCGCGTCATGGCCGCGCTGAAGAAGCGCGCCATCGAGCACAAGCTCACGCCCACCATCGGCCGCTCGCACGGCATCCACGCCGAGCCGACCACATTCGGCCTGAAGCTCGCCGGCCACTACGCCGAGTTCGCGCGCAACCTCGAACGGCTCAGAGCGGCGCGCAAGGAGATTGCTACCTGCGCCATCTCCGGCGCCGTCGGCACTTTCGCGCAGATCGATCCGCGCGTCGAAGCTTATGTCGCGGAGAAACTTGGCCTCAGCGTCGAGCCTGTTTCCACACAAGTCATCCCACGCGATCGCCATGCTGCTTTCTTCGCGGCCCTCGGCGTCGTCGCCTCAGGCATCGAACGCCTCGCCACCGAAGTGCGCCACCTCCAGCGCACCGAAGTGCTTGAAGCCGAGGAATTCTTCGAGCCCGGCCAAAAGGGCTCATCGGCGATGCCGCACAAGCGCAACCCGGTGCTCACGGAAAACCTCTGCGGCCTCGCCCGCCTCGTGCGCAGCGCCGTGACGCCGGCAATGGAGAACGTCGCCCTCTGGCACGAGCGCGACATCAGCCACTCGTCCGTCGAACGCGGCATCGGCCCCGACGCCACGATCCATCTCGATTTCGCCCTCCACCGCATGGCGATGGTGATCGAAAGGCTCGTCGTCTATCCCGAGAACATGGCCCGCAATCTCGCGCTGCTTGGGGGACTCCACAATTCGCAGCGCGTAATGCTCGCGCTGACGCAAGCAGGCGTCACCCGCGAGGACGCGTATCGCCTTGTTCAAAAGAGCGCGATGCAAGTCTGGCAAAGCCCGCCGCCGCGCGCGGAAACCGCGTTGATCGACAAGCTGAAGGCCGATCCGGACGTTACCTCGAAGCTCGATGCCGCAACGCTCGAAAGCTGCTTCGACGACGCGCACCACTTCGCTCGCGTCGACATGATCTTTAAGCGCGTCTTCGGCTAACGCCTCAGAGAGCGTGCTGGGCCATACGCGCCTGCACCACAGCAGCGCTATCGCGCATACGCTCTTCAGCGCGCTGCATGCGCACCGATTGACGGCGCAAGCGTTCGGTGTCGCCGCCCCCGCTCCGGTGGCGGCTCGTCATCTCGCGATAACGCGTGCTTTCGAGCACGAACGCCGCCGCTGCCTGCTGTAGCGCCACAACCTCTTCGCATGCATCGCGCGCGGCAAGGCGGATGCTGCGGATCTCCGGCCATTGCGCCAACGCCAGCTGGTTCATCAGAAAGCGCGGCGCGCCGTGAAAATCGCCCGCTTTTACAAAGCCGCCGGCAAAAGCGATCATCACCGAAACGTCGACATGAGTGAGGTTCCGCGCTTCACCCGTTTCAGTCGGCAGCGCGGGCCAGGCCACGCCCGAGCGCGTCATTTCACGCGAATAGGCGCGCACGGCGCCGCGCAACAGCGCCCGCCCGTCGGCCGAACACACATTCGCGGGTCCGCGCCCGGCAGCAAACAGATTGAGCACCTCGGACGCCTGCGCCGCGGGCATCTGCACCGGCGCTGGCGCGCAAGCCGAGAGCGCCGCCGCGATGGCGAGAGCAAGGCCGCGTTTCATTCGAAATTCCCACTACCCGGGCGGAAGTATCGGCAGCGCTCGTGAGCGAAACGTTCACCGGCGGGGTTAAGCCGGGTTAGCCTTCTTCACCGTGCGGCATTGCCCACGCCGCCGAATCCCTGCGAACCGGACGCAACGAGGGAGATGCGCATGGCCAGCGACGATTTCATTACGGACGACGAATGGGACGAGGAAGTCATGGTCGAGGTCCGCAAGTTCGGGCTTGAGCACGCCATGATGGCGCATTTGCACAAGCGCGATGGCGCGGCGGATTTGAACGCCGTGTTCAAAGACGCCGACCGGATCGTCAACTACGTCCTGGGCGAGTTGAACCCCTGATCGCAGCAAAACGCCCCGCGCCGAGCACGGGGCGTTGAGCGCTGCATCCGCAAATCTGCTTAGTTGCCCGCGGCCACCGAGGCGCGCGCTTCGGCCAAGCACTCGTCCATCTTGGCCCGGATTTGGTGATCGGACAGCTGGACGGCATGGCTATCGAGGTCAGTCCGGATCTTGCGGAACAGGTCCTCCGCGCCGGCTTCCTCTAGGTCAGCCACAACCACTGACTTCGCGTAATCGGCCGCGCCGTCGCCGGAGAGCCCCATCAATTCGGCCGCCCAGAGACCCACCAGCTTGGCCCGGCGCGCCTGAGCCTTGAACTCAAGTTCTTGTTCCAATTGGAATTTTGTCTCTTGGCCGCGCTTGCGGTCATCAAACGAATTCATAGGCCTTCTGGTCTCCTCTTTGCCCACACTGGAATAGGGACGCCTCGGGCTGCGATCAACCGCAGACGGGCGCCAGTTCTACGGTAGTGGCCGATTGTTACCCCCGGCCCGGCGCCCTAAGTTCTTGTTCACTTGTGTTGCGGCGATTCCGCCAGCGCTTTGAGCCAGTTAGCGCCGGACGCCGCCCCTCAAGGAGGGAGCCGCTCTCATGTCGCGTCGCAAGAAGATCTACGAAGGCAAGGCCAAGATCCTGTTCGAGGGGCCTGAGCCGGGCACGATCATCCAATACTTCAAGGACGACGCAACCGCGTTCAACGCGCAAAAGAAGGCGATCCTCGAAGGCAAGGGCGTGATCAACAACCAGATCAGCGGGTTCATCATGACGAACCTGAACGCGATCGGCGTGCCCACCCACTACATCAAGACCATGAACATGCGCGAACAGCTCGTGCGTGAAGTCGAGATCATCCCGCTCGAAGTCGTTTGCCGCAACGTGGCCGCCGGCTCGCTCTCGACGCGTCTCGGCATCGAGGAAGGCACGCCGCTGCCGCGCTCGATCATCGAGTTCTATTACAAGAAGGATGAGCTCAACGACCCGATGGTCGCCGAAGAGCACATCACCGCGTTCAATTGGGCATCCACCCAAGAGATCGACGACATCATGGCGCTGACGCTGCGGATCAACGACTATCTGTTCGGTATGTTCGGCGCCGTCGGCATCAAGCTCGTCGATTTCAAACTCGAGTTCGGCCGCCTCTATGAAGGCGACATGGTCCGCACCGTCGTTGCTGACGAAATCAGCCCCGACAGCGCCCGCCTCTGGGACGTGCAGACCAACGAAAAGATGGACAAAGACCGCTTCCGCCGCGACCTCGGCAACGTCACCGAAGCGTATGTGGAAGTCGCCCGCCGCCTGGGCATCGTCAAACAAACGGGCACCGGCGGCGAAAGCGTGCATTAGAAGAGGCAATGGGGAGTAGGCAGTAGGCAGTAGGTGAAAGTGAGCTCTGGATCCCGTCAGCGATCCGATTGCCTGCTGCCTATTCCCTACTGCCCGCTCCCCGTAAGGGGAGCAAACATGAAGGCGATCGTCACTGTCGGACTGAAGCCCGGCGTTCTCGACGTGCAGGGCAAGGCCGTGGCTGGCGCGCTCAAGGATTTGGGCTTCGGCGCCGTAAACGACGCGCGCGTCGGCAAGCGCATCGAAATCCAACTCGACGGCAACCTCGATCCCGCTACCGCCGAAGCCCAAGTGCGCGAAATGTGCGAAAAGCTGCTGGCGAACACGGTGATCGAAAGCTACCGCGTCGAAATCGCGAATTGAGCGATGGCGGCGTGGTTCAAACCTAAGCGCTACGGCTTCGGCGCGGCGCCTGCGTCCTGGCAAGGCTGGGCACTCACGATCGCTTACGTCGCCATCATCGCGGCGCTCGGCGTATGGTTCAGCGCTGAAGAGGGTCAGGTCGTGGAGCGCGCACCGGCCTTCATCGGCATCACGCTGGCGCTGACGATTGTTTTCGTCGGCATAGCGTGGCGCACCACCGAGGGCGGCTGGCGTTGGCGCTGGGGCGGTAAGGACTAAGCGTCCAGCCGGGCTCCCGCTATGCCGGCCATAGCTAAACGCTGCCTCACCCGCCCGTATCCGGCGGTCCGCTCATCGAGACGACGGCAATCAGGACCACACACACAATCCCGATCGCCACTGAAAGCAGCTGGATCGGCATCATGCCCTTAACATGGGAAGCGCCCTAGCTTTACGCTAGGGCGCCCAAAGCCAATGGTATTCGGCGCTGCTTATTGTGCGGGCGCGGCGCCGGTGCTGAGCGGACGCTCGAGCAGTTCGGCGATCGACAAGCCCACTTCGTTATGACCACCAAAGGCGGTTCCGGTTTGGCCGTCAGCCACGCGCTGAGCATATGCAGCGTACGCCTCAGCCGGCAGCGGCACATAACCGACGCGGGGCGCCAGTGTCGCTGCGTTCTCGATAAAGTAGGTGACGAACCGGCGCACTTGCGGGCGGCGCAGCGCTTCTGCGTTCACATAGACGAACATCGGGCGCGCCAACGGGTATTCACCCGAAGCAATCGTCTCCGGCGACGGCATAACGCCATCGATCGAGAGGGCCTTCACGCGTTGGCGGTTCTGCTCGTAATAGGCGTAACCAAAATATCCCATGCCGCCGGCGTTGCCCGCGACGCCCTGAACCGTGACGTTGTCATCTTCGGTCGGCGTGTAGTCGGTGCGTGAAGCGCCGCTGTCTCCGTTCACGGCTTCGGTGAAATAATCGAAGGTTCCGGACGCGGTGCCCGCGCCGAACAGCTGGAAAGCCAAGTTCGGACCACTCGGGAAGACCTGACGCCATTGGGTGATCGTACCTTGCGCCGCCGGCTCCCAAACCCGTCGCAGCTCCGCCATTGTGGCGTTGGTCAGCGGGTTGCTCGGATGCACCACAACGCTCAGACCATCGAACGCAATCGGAATTTCAATGAACTCAATGTTCGCGGCAGCGCACGCCGCGATCTCTTCGCTTGAGATCGGACGCGATGCGTTGGAAAGCTGCGTCTCGCCCCGGCAGAACTTGCCAAAGCCGCCGCCCGTGCCGCTTTCGCCGACCGTCACGCGCGCCGCCGCGCTCTGCGAGTTCGTGAAGGCTTCCGCCGCAGCTTCCGCAAGCGGGAAAACGGTCGAAGAGCCGTCGATCGCGATTTGCTCCGACGTTGTGCCTGACGGCGCTTGGCCGCCCTGGCCGCACGCCGCCAACGCAATCACCGCAGCGGCCACCGCGCCGCGCAACATGGTTTGAGCGATCATCTTCCAACCCTCACGTGTTTCAATTTTCGATGCGGGCGCCTTGTGGCAGCGTTCTGTGACACTTCTGTTGCGGTCAGAGGCGGTCATTTGCCGCCGCCCCCGTCGCCATCCGAGCCGGAACCGCCAAGATCGTCGTCGCGGCGACCGCCGTCAGCCGACGCAACGAATGTCGGGCCCGCCGCACCGCCATCGCCATGTCTTTCGCGCTGCTGCGCGGCCGCATTGATACGCCAAAGCACAGAGATCAGCAGCGCGGTGACCCCGACGCTTCCAAGCGCGGCTGCGATAATCCAAATCGGCATGGCCGCTCCTTAGCACTGAACCCAGTGGACAGCGAAACCGTCTGCCGCGTCGCTGAGCCGCATAAATGCCCTGTCAGACCTGCCCAGCGGCGCTGTTCCCGCCCTTTAATTCCAAGCCGACGCAGCTTATTGAAAGCCTCATGAAATCCGCAGTGATCGTGTTCCCGGGGTCGAATTGCGACCGTGACGCCGCGCGCGCCCTCGAGCGCCTCACCGGCAAACCCGCCGCAATGGTCTGGCACAAGGACACCGCGCTTCCCGAGGGCCTCGATCTCGTCGTTCTGCCAGGCGGCTTTTCCTACGGCGATTACCTTCGCTCCGGCGCCATGGCGGCGAAGAGCCCAGTCGTGCGCGAAGTCATTGCACATGCGGAACGCGGCGGCCTCGTGCTCGGCATCTGCAACGGCTTCCAGGTGCTCACCGAAACCCGCCTCCTGCCCGGCGCACTGGCGCGCAACGCGGGGCTGAAATTTGCCTGCAAGGAAGTGCCGCTGGCGATCGCCAACGCCAACACCTCCTTCACCAGCGCCTATCGCGATCAGCGCGAAACCGAAATCCCCATCGCGCACGGCGACGGCCGTTTCGTCGCTGACGAAGACACGCTCAACCGTATCGAAGGCGAAGGCCGCGTCGTCTTCCGCTATCTCGACAATCCGAACGGTTCAGCGCGCGATATTGCAGGCCTCATCAACGACCGCGGCAACGTCATGGGCATGATGCCCCACCCGGAGCGCGCGTCTGACCCGGTGCTCGGCCGCACCGGCGGCGCGGCTGTGTTCCAAAGTCTCATGGAAGCGGCATGAGCGCGAAGAAACCAGCGGCGACCAGCTTCGACGCCGAAGTCGATTCCGCGCGCAAACGGCTCGAAAGCGCGCTTAACGAAGAAACCGGCTTCGACGATCTCGCGGCGCTGCAAGCACTCGCGCCGATCCTGGAGGAGAAAATCTCCTCACGGCGCCTGGCATTCGCTTTGGGCGACGAGGACGAGGACGAAACTCAGATCATCGTCTTGCATGTGCAAACCGACGAAGAACTCGGTTTCATTTTCGCCGAGGACGGCGAGTATGTTTTTGAGTCCAACCTCGAAGCCTATTTTGACGATTTCGTCGACGACGATCCCGAGCGTTTCGTCGAGCGCCTCTACGAAACCCTCCGGGCCGACCTGCCGAAATACGAGGTCGAAAACCAAGGCTGACGCCGAAAACGAAGGCCCTTCGCCGAAAGACGAAGGGCCTTTTTGTATCAGCGGCGGCGCGTTTGGGCGGGGGAGTTTGCGCCGCCGCCTTTCAGCTCACGCCTTAGTCGGGATTACGACTGGCGGAGGCGCGAGCCGAACCGTTGCCATCGGCCTCAGCCGAGACGCCCTCGCTTGTCGCCGTGGCCGAGCCGGCCGCATTCGCAGCGCCTTCAAAGGAGGCCGCCGGTAACGAGCTGCGCGCGCGGTCGGCGGTGTTGCGCGCCGTGGCCCGTGCCCGGTTCGCGGCTTGGCGGCCGGTGCTGGTCACACGATCGGCGGCCGGCCCCGGATCGACAACAGCATTCGCCGCGCCATCGATCGAACCATTGCCTTCCGCGCTGAGCGGCCCAGCACTGAGTGCGCCTTCGGTCGCGGCGGAAGCGGCGGCGTCAACACTACGCGCTTGCGTGGCTTGATCCTCGGCTTGGCGCGCAGCGCGGCGCGCTTCACGCGCGGCGGCGCGCGCTTGGCGCTCGGCGCGCTGGGTCGCGGCGTCAACAGTGCTCGTGTCTACGCCAAGATTGCCGGCGCCCGACGCCGCGCCGCCGATCGAACCGGTCGTGTTGCCGATGGCGCCGCCGACTTGGCCGGTCAGACCACCACCGCCGCCAATGAGTTGCGCAGAAGCGGGAGCAATGGTGAGCATCGCCGTCAGAGCTGTCGAAGCGATCAAGAGTTTCGTGTTCATCATGGTCTCCTCAAGGTGCGCCTGGCTTAAATGCCGGCTTCGAGGAGAGAACGAACCGCCCTCGCCGTTTCTTCCAAAAAAACCTCAGGGCGATGAAATCAGCCCGTAACCATAAATATCGTCGCGCCCACGCGCGCCCAGATCACGCGCCTGATCGCGCATCGCAGCAATAACGCTCTGGGCCGAGGCAACGCTCGGCGATGGAAGGGCCGCGGCTAGCCGCGCCGCGACGATCGGCGCAGCGTAGGAGGTTCCACGCACCCGCCCCTGTACGCCGAGCGCTGCGAAGTCCACATGTGGTCCGCGTCCCGCTTCGATCAGAACGCGATCGCGCGCATCAACCCCAGTCACACCGACAACGCCGTCATAGGCCGCCGGAAACAACGGCGCGGCAGCGGGGCCATCATTGCCAACGGCGGCCACGATCACGAAGCCCCGCCCAACCAGGCGAGCAACAACCGCTTCGACAACGCGGTTGCGCGGCCCGACGAGGCTCACGTTGATCACGGCGACGTTCTCGCCGGCGAGCCAGCTCAGCGCGCGCGCCAAAGCCGAAGAGGCGCCGCCGGCTGGCGCGCCACCGTAGATGTCCGCTGCATAAATGCGCGCGCCCGGCGCTGCGCTACTGAGCAGTCCCGCGATCGTTGTACCGTGGTCCGCTGCGACCGGCGCTTCAGTCGCAAAGGCGCGTTGCATCGAGACCTGAACACCGCTTCCAACGCCACTATCGATGAGACCAACGCGCGGGCCGCTCGCCGCCCCGCTCTGCGCAACCACAGCCGCATCGAGCGCCACACCCGATTCCAGATGCAGGTGATCGAAATCGTAGACGCCCTGCGGGTCGGCTTCGCGAAGGCGGCGTAGAGCGCGGCGTGTCGACATGCCCGCTGGCGCGCGCAGTGTCACCATCGAGGCATCGCCATCGAGCGCATCCGTTCGCACAATCTGAAACCCGCGCGCCCGTGCCTGTTCTATCGAAGCCTCACTCATCCCGAGCGCGAGAATCTGGCTGCGCACGATTGGCATGCCGGAAGGATCTGCCTCAAGCTCACGCCGATGCGCGCGAAGCAGCTCGCGCACCTGTAACCGCCGCAAGTCCTGTAGCGGGCGCTCCACCTGCTCGCCGACTTGGTTGGCCTGGTTCAGGACGCCCCCGACTGTGGGAACTTCGGGCAGCGGAACGCCCAGCTGCGCCTGCGCAGCCGGCGCCGCGCCCAGCGCGAAAACAAGGAACAAGAGGGCCAAAACCCGCGTCATGATCCCCTAACGTTTGACCGGCACATGTTCATCCATTCACTATTCGCAGATTCCCGCGGAAGAAACCGCCGACCTCAGCCGTTTGACCAGCAAGAGATGACGAGCGCCGCCGAGCAAACCCGCTCAGACATCGTCGCGATGCTGCCGCGCCTGCGGCGGTTCGCGCGAGCCCTTACGGGTAGCCCGGCGGACGCTGACGACATCGTTCAAATCGCGGTGGAGCGTGCTTTGATGCGTATCGATCAGTTTCAGCAAGGCACGCGGCTGGATAGCTGGCTGTTCAGCATCACGCGCAACGCCTGGATCGACGAAGCCCGCTGGCGCACGCGGCACGGCAAAGTCTTTGCGCCCGCCGAAGCCGGCGAGCAGGTTGGCTTTGGCGGCGAGGCGGAAGTGCACGCCAAGCTTGAGGCCGACGACGTTTGGATCGCGATGCGCAGACTGCCGGGAGAGCAACGTGAGGCGATCGCCCTCGTCTGTGTTGAAGGCCTCGCCTACCGCGAAGCCGCCGATGCCTTGGGCGTGCCGATAGGCACTTTGACCAGCCGCCTCGCCCGCGGCCGCGAGGCGCTACAAACAATGTTGGGAGCCGCCAGATGAGCGTCGACGACGAAAAACTGATGGCGTTCGCCGATGGCGAACTCACCGGCGTTGAACGCGCTGAAATTGAAGCGGCGCTTGAGCAAGACGCCGCGCTGCGCGAGCGCGTCGAAGCGCACCGCGCCATGCGGGGACGACTCTCTTTGGCCTTCGATAGCGCATTGAGCGAGCCAGTGCCGCAGCGCTTGCTCGACACCGCCCAAAAACCAACCGAAGCGGATGTCATCGATTTGGCCGCTCGCCGCGCGGCGAGATGGTCTTTCCGCGAATGGGGCGCGATGGCCGCGAGCGTGGCCCTGGGCTTGGTGATCGGCGTCGGCACGATGCAACAGCAAACACAGCCCATGTTCGCGACCACTAGCGAAGGCCTTGTCGCGCGCGGCGCGCTCTCGCACGCGCTAGATACGCAGCTTGCATCAGACGAAGCAGGCGCCGTGCGCATTGGCCTGAGCTTCCGCGATCAAGATGGCGATTATTGCCGCACCTTCGATCTCACCCAAGGCGGCGCGTCGGGCCTTGCTTGCCGCGAGAACAACAACTGGGCCATTCAGCTTATGTCAGGCGGCGCCGGCGGCGGTGAAGTACGCCAAGCCGCCGCCTCGGCCGAAGTGCTAAACGCCGTCGATGCGATGATCGCCGGCGATGCCCTGGACGGTGAAGGCGAACGTGCCGCCCGCGACGCTGGGTGGCGCTAGAAAACAAAAGGCCCTCCGCGTTTCCGCGAAGGGCCAAGGCTATGGAGTTCGATATCCGTCTATTCGATCGTGAAGCGATCTGTTTCAGCGCGGACGTTCGCGTCCTCTTCGCGCATCGCCGACATCACACGTTGCATGCGCGGGTCGGAGAGCGCCGCATTGATGCGCACCAGAGCTTCAACGCTCTCCGAAGAGGCGCCGAACATGTTGCTGAACGCTTCGAACGGGCTTTGTACCGTCGGGTAGTAACGCAACTGGACGCGTGCGTTTTCATCGATACCAGCCAAAGCACGAGCCCGCGCGACCGCTACCGAGAAACCGCCAAGATGATCGACCAGCCCGCGCTCCAGCGCTTGCTGACCCGTCCACACCCGGCCTTGCGCCACCGCACGCACTTGCTCCGGCGTCATCTCACGGCCTTCGGCGACAAGGCCGATAAACTGCGTGTAGGCGCGATCGATGAAGGCGGAGAAGGCAGCGCGTTCGGCTTGGTTGAAGCCACGCTCGGTCGTGAACATTTCCACCAGCGGCGAACCGACCGTGATCGTCTCGGTATTGGTCGAGAGATAATAGTCGAACGCCGGGCCGATGATCAACTTGCCGCCGACGACACCGATCGAACCGGTGATGGTCGAAGGCGAGGCGATGATCTCGTCCGCGTAGGCCGAGACGTAGTAGCCGCCCGAAGCTGCGACATCGCCCATCGAAACCACGATGTGCTTGCCGCGCTCCTTGGCCGTGCGCAGCGCCGCCAGGATTTGATCGGAGGCAACGACCGAACCGCCAGGGCTAGAGACGCGGAACACGATGGCGCGAACGTTTTCGTCTTCCGAGGCGTCGAGCAGCGCTTGCGCGATGCGATCGCTGTTCATCACAGACTCGTCGTTGAAAATGTCGTGGTTCTCGGGGCCGGAGACAATGGCGCCTTCGCCCTGAACCACCGCGATCACCGGGCCGCGTGAATGCGTGGGTGCGCGATAGTCGGCGAAGTCGACCATTTCGAAGTTCTCGCCACGGCCAAGCGCCGCACGCGCCGCCTCTTCCGGACGCCCGATCTGATCGATCAACCCCAGCTCACGCGCTTGCTGGGCGGTGAACGGCGTACGTTCGATCGCCTGGCGCGTCGCTTCCGGCGTGATCCCACGGTCGGCGGCGATGTTGGCGATCATGTTGTCGTAGATGCCATTCATCAGGCTCATCATCGATTCACGGTGCGCCGGCGTGAAGCCGCGCTGCGTGATCGAGTTCGCCGCCGTCTTGTAATCCTCGCGCGTCTCAAACTGCGCCTGCAGATGATAACGCTGCAGCGTCTCGCCGAAGAACGTCACCTCAGCCGAAAGACCCATCGGCTGGAATTCGCTGGTTTCCTGCAGCCACACTTCGTCGCTGTCGGCGATGGCCATGTAGCCCGGCATGCTCATGCGCACGCCGTCATTCTGGAGGTGTGCGACAACGAACTTGCCGGACTCACGGAACGCCGCGAGCGCGGCGCGGAGTTCTTCGGCTTGCGCCGCTTGCAGGCCCGCCGTGTTGGCGCGGATGTAAATGCCTTCAACCGAATTGTCGGTGCGCGCCGCATCGATCTTGGCCAGCACATCGAGAAGCGCGTTGCTGCCGCCGAACGAAGCAAAAGGATTTGCCGGGCGCTGGTCGGTCAGTGGTTCGCGCAAATCGAGCGCCAGAACCATGTGCGACGGCTGCGCCGGCTGGCTGCCAAACGAAGCGGCGAGCATGCCGATGAGCAGGATCGGTCCGATGAAGAGGAAGAGGACCAGGCCCGTCAGAACACCCGCCACGGTGATGAGAAATTGCTTCACGACAGGAAACTCCACCCCGGCCCTGTGCCAGGTTTATCGATAAATGATATGGACCAGGGTCCGAACGCAAGCGGTTTCTTATCGAAAAATGATAAATCCCTGCCTAGGGAGCAGGCTTAACGCGGCCAAAACCTTGCTGCGACGCAACTTTTCCATGAGCCCGACCTGTCGCATGATCTGCGGTGGAGGGGTGCGCTTCCCATGCCCGCACGCGGCAGACCGGCCTTTGCCAGTGACGACTGGATGCTCGAGCAGCAGCTCCGGGCCGAGATGGAGGCTGAGGCCTGGCGCCGCCTGCGGTCAGAGCTTGCCGTGCCCCAGGCCCTACCCGCGCCCGAGTCCGCCGCCGCACCGGCCGAAATCGACCACCATCGCGCCGGCAGCACCATCCTCAAGGCGCTGGTGCGTTTCGTCCTGGCCGCGCTGGCGGCCTATCTGGCCTGGCTGGCCGGCGTCGACGCCCGGTTGGGGGAGTTCGACGTCTGGATGGCCACCGGCTCCACCTTCGCCATCGTCCTGGCGCTGTCCATGCTCGGCGCCGCGCGCGGCTTCGTTCACGCGGCGGCCGAAACCGTGCGCTGGATGCTGCTGATTGCACTGGGTTTCGGGGCGACCTGGCTCGCCTTCAACTGGCCCAGCTAGGCCGCGTTGCGCCGCCCGCAAAACCGTGTAAAAGGCCCGCCTCGCGCAAGCGTCGGAGTATAGCTCAGCCTGGTAGAGCACCACGTTCGGGACGTGGGGGTCGTAAGTTCGAATCTTGCTACTCCGACCACTTGCGGCGCTCCTCGCGATCAAGCGCCGACCGCAGCCTTAGCTTCAGCAAACGCCGCCACCGCCCGCTCGACTTCGGAGCGCGTGTGCGCCGCCGACATTTGCGTCCTGATCCGCGCCTTGCCTTTCGGCACAACCGGGTACGAGAACGCGATCACATAGACGCCGCGCTTCAGAAGCTCCTCAGCGAGCGCCACCGCAGGCTTCGCGTCGTAGAGCATGACCGGAATGATCGGGTGTTCGCCCGGCAGGAGATCGAAACCAGCCGCTTCAAGCCGATTGCGGAAAAGCTCCATGTTGGACTTGAGCTGGGCGCGCAGATCATCGCCCTTCGCCGCCAGCTCAACCGCCTTCCGCGCCGCGGCCACGATCGGCGGCGGCACAGTGTTGGAGAAGAGATACGGCCGCGAACGCTGACGCAGCAGCTCAACGATCGCGCGCTTGCCGGACGTGAAACCGCCACTCGCGCCGCCAAGCGCCTTGCCGAGCGTGCTCGTCAGAATGTCGATGCGCTCGATGCAGTTGCGATACTCGGCCGTGCCGCGCCCGCCGGGGCCGACAATGCCAGTGGAGTGCGAGTCATCGACGTGGACGAGCGCGTTGTAGCGCTCCGCCAGATCGCAAATCTGGTCGAGCGAAGCAATGACACCGTCCATCGAGAAGACGCCGTCCGTCGAGATCAGCTTGAAGCGCGCGCCGGCGGCGTCCGCCGCCTTAAGCTGCGCCTCGAGGTCGTTCATGTCGTTATTCTTGTAGCGGTAACGCTGCGCCTTACAGAGCCGCACGCCGTCGATGATCGAGGCGTGGTTCAGTTCGTCGGAAATGATCGCGTCTTCGGCGCCTAGCAGCACTTCGAACAGGCCACCGTTCGCGTCAAAGCACGATGGATAGAGGATGGTATCCTCCATCTGCAGCCACTTGGAGAGATCATCCTCCAGCTGCTTGTGCACCGTCTGCGTGCCGCAGATGAACCGCACGGAGGCCATGCCGTAGCCCCACTGGTCCAAACCTTCGTGCGCGGCGGCCTTGATGCGCGGGTCTTGGGCCAAGCCCAGATAATTGTTGGCGCACATGTTGATGACAGACTTGCCGCCGGTAACGCCAATCTCGGCGCCCTGCGGCGTCGCGATCACGCGCTCTTCCTTATAGAAGCCCGCCTCACGAATGCCGGCGATCTCGCGTTCAATGTGCTTCTGAAATTCGCCGTACATGGCTTAGGCGCTTTCCCAATTCAGAACGATCTTGCCCGACTTGCCTTCGATCATCGTCTCAAAGCCCTCTTCGAACTTATGATACGGCAAGCGGTGGGTGATGATCGGCGAGAGATCGAGGCCGGACTGGATGAGTGTCGTCATCTTGTACCAGGTCTCGAAGATTTCGCGCCCGTAGATGCCCTTGATCGTCAGCATGTTGAAGACGACCTTGTTCCAGTCGATCTTCATGTCGCCTGACGGGATACCGAGCATCGAAATCTTGCCGCCGTGGCTCATGTTGTCGATCATGTCCGAAAGCGCGTTCGGCGCGCCCGACATTTCGAGACCAACGTCGAAGCCCTCGGTCATGCCGAGTTCCTTCTGCACGTCTCCGATCGTTTCCTTCGAAACGTTCACGGTCCGCGTCGCGCCGACTTTCTTGGCCAGCGCCAAGCGATAGTCGTTGATGTCGGTGATCACCACATGGCGCGCGCCAACGTGCTTGGCGATCGCGGCGGCCATGGCGCCGATTGGGCCCGCGCCGGTGATCAGCACGTCTTCGCCGACCATGTCCCATTGCAGCGCCGTGTGCGTGGCGTTGCCGAAGGGATCGAAGATCGAGGCGATGTCGAGATCGATGCCGTCATGGTGATGCCAGACGTTGGCGTTCGGGATGACGATGTATTCGGCAAAGCAGCCGGGACGGTTCACGCCCACGCCGCTTGTGTACGGGCAAAGGTGACGACGCCCGGCCATGCAGTTGCGGCAGCGGCCGCAGACGATGTGGCCTTCGCCCGAGACGATCATGCCGGGCTTGTAGTCGTTGACGTTGTCGCCAACCTCGACGACTTCGCCGACGAATTCGTGGCCGACGACCATCGGCACCGGGATCGTCTTCTGCGCCCACTCATCCCATTTATAGATGTGGATGTCGGTGCCGCAGATCGCGGTCCGCTTCACGCGGATCTTCACATCGTTGGGGCCCGCCTCAGGCTCCGGCACATCTTCCAGCCAAAGCCCACGTTTGGCCTCGCGTTTGACCAGCGCTTTCAACGGCCTCTCCCTCGATGCAGGTCAAGCGCGGTCTTAACCTCACGCCTGAATCCAAGTGTTTGGAAATCAGTCCATTATCTCCTACCTAGCTGGACGACAATCGCCTAACGTCAAGCACCCTTCATGCTTTCAGTCCTCGACCTCTTCCGCATCGGCATCGGCCCTTCGAGTTCACACACGCTCGGGCCGATCCGTATCGGCAAACGCTTCCTTGAAGACCTCAAGGGCGCTGTGGACTTAGGCACGGTGGCGAAGATCGTCGTGGAACTGCAGGGTTCGTTAGCGCTGACCGGCAAGGGCCACGCGACGCCGAAAGCTGTGGTGCTGGGGCTGTTTGGCTTCGACCCGGAAACGCTCGATCCGGACTTCGCGGAAGCGACCGTTGAGCGGGTCGCCACAGAAAAGCGCGTGAAACTGCTGGGATCGCACGAAATCGCGTTCGATCCCGAGAGCGACATCGTCTTCGCCTATCACATCATCCCGGAACTGCACCCGAACGGCATGAAGCTGAGCGCCTTCGGCGCCGGCGGGCTTCTACTGTTCGAGCAGACCTATTATTCAACCGGCGGCGGCTTCATCGCGACGGAGAAGCAACTCCGCACGCCGGCGCCGAAAGACCTCATCACCACCGGGCGCAAAGTGCCGTTCCCGTTCGGCTCCGCCGCTGAGCTGCTCGATCACTGCGCCCGCGAAGGCAAATCAATCGAGGAGATCATCTACGCCAACGAGGATGCGATGCGCCCGCGCGATGAGACGGACGCGCGCTTGGATCGCGTTGCGCAAGTGATGGCTGCGTGCATCGAGCGCGGGCTGCACAAGGAAGGCACGCTGCCGGGCGCGCTTCAAGTCACCCGCCGCGCGCCGGCGATCTGGAAGAAGCTGAAGGAGCAGCCGGGCGCAAACGAGCCGGAGCGGCTGTTTGATTGGCTGAACGTCTATGCGATGGCGGTCAACGAAGAGAACGCGGCCGGCGGCCAGGTGGTGACGGCGCCTACGAACGGCGCGGCCGGCATCCTACCCTCGATCCTTCGCCACTATTGCCTGAACAGCGAGAACCCCGTCCGCGATGCCCGCCGTTTCCTCATGACTGCGGGCGGCATCGGCCTCCTCTACAAACAGCGCGCGTCGATCTCCGGCGCCGAGATGGGCTGCCAGGGCGAAGTTGGCGTGGCGTGTTCGATGGCGGCGGCGGGGTTGTCCGCCGTCTGGGGCGGCTCGCCGCAGCAAGTGGCCAACGCGGCCGAGATTGGGATGGAGCATAATCTGGGCCTCACCTGCGATCCGGTCGGTGGCCTCGTGCAAATCCCCTGCATCGAGCGAAACGCGGTTGGCGCGGTGAAGGCCGTCAACGGGGCGCGGCTTTCGCTTCATTCGGATACGCCGAGCAAAGTCTCCCTGGATCAGGTCATCGAGACCATGCGCCAGACCGGGGTGGATATGTCCTCCAAGTATAAGGAAACCAGCCAGGGCGGCCTCGCCGTCAACGTGGTGGAGTGCTGAAACCCGGTTTGGGCCAAAGACTTGAGATGCGTCAGCCGGGCGCTGTTGCATCCGGATGCGGGCGCCTCTAAGTAGCCGCTTCGCCGGTTTTGGGGTGTCGCCAAGCGGTAAGGCAGCGGTTTTTGGTACCGCCATTCCTAGGTTCGAATCCTAGCACCCCAGCCATCCTTCGCTACGCGGAGCGGAGCGAAGGATGCCCTCCGAAGCCTTGGCGAAGGAGGGCCTGAGCTTGCCACACGCGTAGCTTCGGATGGCTTACGCCCAACGCCATTTTCTGATGGACTGGAACTGCGCTTATCCTGCCCGCGCGGGAGGCATGCATGTTCTACGTCTACCTACTGCAGAGCGAATCTCATCACGATCAGCGCTACACCGGCTACACAACCGACCTGCAACAACGGTTTAAGAAACACAATGAAGGCGCGAGCATTCACACAGCGAAATATAGACCGTGGCGGTTGGTCGCGTACTTTGCATTTGAGGACAAACGTAAAGCTCGCGAATTCGAGTTTCATCTCAAGACCGGTTCAGGCAAGGCGTTTGCTAACAAACGTCTCTGGTAATTGCGTTTCGGAACGGAGCGATAATGGCGCGGAAGAGCTACATTCCTGGGGACTTCGAACTGGTCGTGAAGCGCTCGGCGACAGGGCTCGGCCTCTTCGCCGAAAGCGAGATCCCGAAGAACGCCTGCATCATTGAATATGTCGGCCCGCAGATTACCAAGGAGCAGGAAGAAAAGAGCCGCTCGAAGTATCTGTTCGAGATTCACGCGCGCAAAACCATCGACGGCGCGCCGCGGTGGAACACTGCGCGCTACATCAATCACTCATGCCGTCCGAACTGCGAGCCGAACATTCACAAAGGCCGCGTGTTCATTCACGCCAAGCGCAAGATCAAGCCGGGCGAAGAGCTGAACTACGACTACGGCAAGAACTATTTCAACGAGTTCCTGAAAGACATCTGCGCCTGCCCGAAGTGCGAAGAGAAGCGCGCGTCGGTGAAGAAGGCAGCCGCCAAGAGCGCAGCGAGGAAACGCGCCGGCTCTAAAGTGAAGAAGACCAGCGCAAAGAAGGCGTCTAGCAAAAAGGAACGCTAGCGTTTGCAGGTTGGAACGCGGGGCGCTGCGCGGCATGCGAGCCTGAGGCCCGCGATCCAACTTTAAAGCGTCTTCACCTCGGCGCCCTTGGCTTTGCCGATAATCACGACTTGGCTGAGGCCGATGAAAAGCCCGTGCTCAACCACGCCAGCGATATCCTTCAACGCCGCGCCGAGCTTCTCGGCATCGGGGATCCGCTTGGTATGCGCGTCGAGAATGTAGTTGCCGCCATCGGTGATGACCGGCTCGTTTGCCTTGCCTGTAATGCGCAACACCACCTCGTCGCCAGCGCAGCCGGTGGCGCGTAAGGCCTTCGCCACGCGTTGCTGCGTCAGCGCGAAACCAAAGCGGGTGACCTCGACGGGCAACGGGAACGCACCCAGAGTTTCCACCCATTTGGATTCATCGGCGATGACAACCATCTGCTTCGAGGCCGCCGCCACGATCTTCTCTCGCAACAGCGCGCCGCCGCCGCCCTTGATCAGACGGAACGCGGGATCGACTTCATCGGCTCCGTCTACGTCGAGATCGATTGATGTGATCTGGCTGATCTCGAGAAGCGGCACGCCCACTTGCTCGGCGAGGTTGCGGGTTGCTTCGGAAGTTGGAACGCCTTTCACGCGCAGCCCCTGCCGCACGCGCTCGCCCAGTTGTTTGACGAAACTCGCCGACGTCGAGCCGGTGCCGAGACCGACAATCATGCCGTCTTTCACAAAGTCGAGCGCAGCCCGCGCCGCGTTGAACTTGGCGATGTCTTCGCTCACTTGCGCGCATCCTTCTTCGCCGCCTTCGCAGCGAGTTTCTTCTCTTTGTTCTTCGTCGCCCAGCCTTCGAGGTTCACCTGCCGGCCGCGCGCGACACCGAGTGCGCCGGCCGGCACGTCTTTGGTGATGACGCTGCCAGTGCCGGTGTAGGCGCCGTCGCCGATGGTGACGGGCGAAACGAGCGCTGTGTCGGAGCCGATGAAGGCGTCAGCGCCGATGGTGGAGCGATATTTGTCGAAGCCGTCGTAATTGCAGACGATGGCGCCCGCGCCAATGTTGGCGCGCGGCCCGACGTCCGTGTCACCGATATAAGCCAGATGGCTCGCCTTCGCGCCTTCGCCGAAGTTTGAGTTCTTTACTTCAACGAAATTGCCGATCTTCACTTTCGCCGCGAGCTTCGATCCCGGGCGGAAGCGTGCAAACGGCCCGATCTCGGATTTCGGGCCGACTTCGGTGCGTTCGAAGTGACAATAAGCATGGATGATCGCGCCCGCGCCGATCTTCACGCCAGTAGCGAAGAACACATGAGGTTCGATGATCGCGTCTGGCTCGATCACGGTGTCGTAGGAGAAGAACACGCTTCCTGGATCGATGAGCGTGACGCCTGCCTCCATCGCCGCCTCGCGCGCGCGCTTCTGGAATGCTGCTTCCGCGTCCGCGAGTTGCGTGCGCGAATTGACGCCAAGCAACTCTTCCTCCCTCGCTTCCACGATGCCGACCTTCATAGCGGCGCTGCGCGCCATGCCAGGAATATCGGTGAGGTAGAATTCCTGCTGCGCGTTGTCGTTGCGAAGTTGACCAAGCAGATTGAATAACGTCTTCGCATCCGCGACGAGCGCGCCCGCGTTGCAGAGGTTGACCGCAAGCTCTTCCGTGTTGGCGTCGCGATGTTCGACGTTCTTCACGAACTCGCCGGCGGCATCTGTAATGATGCGGCCATAGCCGGTTGGGTCGTCGGTATGAAACGCGAGGACGACGAGGTCGGAGCCGGCGCTGCGCGCATCAAACATGCGCGCGAGTGTCTCGACGCGGATGAGGGGGGTGTCGCCGAAATAGACAACGACGTCTCCATCGAAGTCGGCGAGAGCGGCAGCGGCTGATTTCGCCGCATCACCGGTGCCGCGTGGGATTTCTTGGACCGCCGTCGAGCCGGCGCCCAGAACCGATGTCACGCGCTCTTCGAGAGCCGGCGCGTTCGGCGGGATCACAACGACCGTGCGCGCGCAGTTCAAATCGTGGGCCAGCGCGATGGACCAATCCACGAGCGCGCGGCCGCCCACCTTGTGCAGCATTTTGGGCGTCTCGGATTTCATCCGCTTGCCCTGTCCCGCCGCCAGAATAATCGCGGCCCGCGCCCGGCTCATGTGTTCCGACCTTGTTCGAATCCTGTGTCCGCTATAGCGGAAGCGCTCCTTTGAGGCATCCCATGAGCAGCGGCGAACTGGCCGGCGCGACCATTGTTTTCGATCTGGACGGCACGCTGGTGGACACTGCGCCGGATTTGGTCCGCGCGCTGAACGAAACCATGGACTTGGAAGGGCTGCCGCGGGTGAAGCTGGAGACGGCGCGGCGGCTGATCAGCCACGGCGCGCGCGTCCTGATCGAGCGCGCCTCTGCGTTGCACGGCGTGACCTTCTCCGCAACGCGGTTGGATCAGCTGACCGCCGAGTTCGTCAGCTTCTACGCCGCCGACATAGCCCGCGAATCCAAGCCGTATGAAGGCGTGCTGGAAGCGATGGATACGCTCGCCGCCCTCGGCGCCAAGTTCGCGGTCTGTACCAACAAGCGCACAGCCCTCTCGATCCAATTGCTTGACGCTCTGAATATGAGCCAGCGTTTCTCGGCGATCGTCGGCGCGGATGCTGTCACAGATCGCAAACCACACCCCGATCACTACCGCGCGGCGGTTACGCGCGCCGGCGGTGTCGTGCGGCGTTCGGTTATGGTCGGAGACAGCGCCGCAGACGTAGGTTCGGCGCGCGGCGCCGGCGCGCCGGTGTGCGTTGTCAGCTTCGGATATAGCGACGTCGACGCCGATCAACTCGGCGCCGACGTGCTGCTCCACAGATTCTCAGAGTTGGCGCCGGCCTGCCGCCGCTTGCTCGCGGCGCGCCCATAAACCCAACAGGGTCCGGCGCTTACGCGACTTCCATCAAGCCGCGCCGGCTAGGGGACGGGCGCTCATCGTCTTCGACGCGCTTGGTCGGGAAGCCGTTGACCATGTCGCTCCGAACGTCGGTGCGCGCCGAACGCATCGCCGCCACGAAGCCCGCTTCGATCAGCTTCACTTCGACGTTGTAGCCCCGTTCGCGCCAGTATTCCTCAATGCGCAATTTGAGACGCCGCGCGCCATCCACATTGCAGAAATCGTGATCCATTCAGCTCCACCACATATGTTGATCGGTTCCGGGTTGGGCTCAGCGGCCCGGGACCGGTCGCGCGGATTTACGCATCCGCGCCTCGCGTCAGCCCCCTCTCGCTCCCGCTAATATGTATCCTTAGCGACAAGCGAGGCGCCGATATGGCGAGTTCGCGTCACGAGAACAATTGCGATCACAAAGTCCTGATGCCGCAGTTGGCGAAACGTTGCGGTATGGCGCTATGCGAGGTCGACCCTCGGCGCTGCCCTGGGCCAAGGGGCGACGACTGGTTTCCGTGGCCGACCGAAAGGCTGACGGGCGCCATAGGGATTCAACCTGCGGCTCTTTCCAAGTTTCTAGAAATAAGACTTGACGCCGCGCGCCGCGCACCCCATTCATATTTCCATGAAACTCGAAAAAGCAGCGGCCCAGTTGGAGGCGCTCGGCAATCCGACCCGGCTCGGCATTTATCGCCTGCTGGTGCGCGCTGGCCATGAGGGCCTGCCTGTGGGCGCCGTGCAGGACCGCATGAACATGGCGGCGTCCACGCTCTCTCATCATCTGCGCCGGCTGATCGACACTGATCTCGTCACCCAAGAGCGGCAAGCGACGACGCTGATCTGCCGCGCGCACTACCCGACCATGGATGCGCTGATCGGCTTTCTCGCCGACGAATGCTGCGCTGACGCCGGCTGTGCGGCAAAGCCTGCTCAACGACGAACCAAACAGACCGCCTGAGCGCATTTTTTTTGCGCTCATATTTCGATATTATTGGAATAAGGAGTCATCGCGATGTCAAAAACGAGTCCGCTTCCCATCGCCATCATTGGCGCAGGTCCGGTGGGTCTTGCCTCCGCCGCACGCGCGGTCGAGCGCGAGCTCGATTTCGTGTTGCTTGAAGCTGGACCAAGCGTCGGCAGCGCGCTCCGCGACTGGGGCCATGTACGCGTATTCTCACCCTGGGCCTACAATATCGACGATGCCGCGCATGCGCTTCTGAAGACGATCAATTGGATGGCCCCCAATCCGACCACGTTGCCCACGGGACGCGAGATCGTGGAGACTTATCTCGAACCGCTCGCGGCGCATCCGGCGATCGCACCCCACATCATCGTCAACGCGCGGGTTACGCGCATCGCGCGCGCCTTCAATGACAAAATGAACGACGCGGATCGCGCCGCCTCTCCGCTCGTGTTGCGTTGGCGCGACGCTGATGGCGAAGAGCACGAGACTGTGGCGCGGGCGGTGATTGACGCGTCCGGTGCGTGGTCAGAGCCCAATCCGATCGGCGTCAACGGGCTCCCCGTTCTGGGCGAAGCCGAGGCGCGCGACTTCATCGATTACGGCATCCCGGATGTGCTGGGCGACGCGCGCGCACGTTTTGCGGGCAAGCGCGTGCTGGTCGTGGGCGCCGGGCACTCGGCCACCAATGTCGCGCTGGATCTCATCACACTGCAAAAGGACGCCCCCGCGACCAAGGTTTTCTGGGCGCTCCGGCGCAACCGCATCGAGAAGTTGTTAGGCGGAGGATTAAATGACCAATTGCCGCAACGGGGCGCGCTGGGCCTGGCCGCCATGGAAGCGATCAAGCACGATCGCCTCGAAGTGCTCGCGCCCTTTGCGGTGCAACGCATCATCCGGCGGGGCGACGCCCTCACAGTCCTTGCCAAGCTCGGGGACGAAGAGAAGAGCATCGACGTCGATCGCATCGTCGTCGCCACCGGATTGCGGCCCAATCTGGATATGCTGCGCGAGCTTCGCGTTGCGATCGATCCTTCTGTAGAGGCGCCCCCGGCGCTGGCGCCGCTGATCGATCCCAATCTGCACTCGTGCGGCTCGGTGCCGCCGCATGGCGTGGTCGAACTCACGCATCCGGAACCGAACTTTTACATCGTCGGCTCCAAAGTCTATGGCCGCGCGCCAACCTTCCTCATGGCGACGGGCTACGAACAGGTGCGCTCGGTGATCGCCGAACTTGCAGGCGACCACGACGCGGCGCGGCGCGTTGAACTTGTGCTGCCCGAGACCGGCGTCTGCAGCACAGCGCCTGTCGTCGGCGCCAAGACGCAAGCCTGTTGCGGCGCAGCCGCGTGAGCGAAGCGAGCAAACCGTCGAAGCTCCAGCCGATCGCCGGCTGGAGCTGGTTTGTCAGCGGGCTCGGCGTTGGCCAGATCTGTTCGTGGGGCGCGCTCTATTACAGCTTCCCGCTGATCGCGGAAGCGATGGGGCGCGATCTCGGTTGGAGCAAGACTGAACTCTACGGCGCGGCGACACTTGGACTCTTGCTGGCGGCCGCCGCTTCCTATCCGATCGGCAAAGCAATCGATCGGGGCTATGGCCGGATCATCATGAGCCTTGGCTCGCTCGCTGCGGGCATGTTGTTCCTGGCCTGGTCGCAAGTTAGCGCCCTTTCAATCTTCTTCGCCATCGCCGCCGGACTTGGCGCACTTCAAGCGGCCGTGCTTTACGAACCCGCATTCGCCGTCATCGCCCGGCGCAATGGCGGCGGCGCGCGCGCCGCCGTCACGGCGCTGACGCTTTGGGGCGGATTTGCCTCCACGGTTTTCATCCCACTCGTGCAGCTCATGCTTGATCAGTTCGACTGGCGCGGCGCTCTGATCGGACTTGGGCTGATCAATCTCGCGTGCGCTGCGCTTTACTGGTTGGTGATTGGCGATGAGACAGCGAGTGAGAGATCGCCCGCTCCTTCTCCCGCCAAACGCGACGATGTTCTGCGCGAGGCGCTGCGCACGCCCGTCTTCTGGATGTTGGCGCTTGCCTTTACCGCGCACGCCGGCGCGTTCACTGCCTTCACGTTCCATCTTTACGCGCTGCTGCTTGAACGTGGGTTCTCGACCCAAGGCATCGTCCTAGCCATGGCAGTGATTGGTCCTGCGCAAGTGGCGGGACGGATCGCCATGAGCGTCTTTGCGCGCGCCGCCTCCATCCGCCGCATCGGCTCGATTGTCGTGCTTGGATTTCCGATCGCGTTCACCGTGCTGGCCGTCGCACCGACGGGGCTTGCGGTCGTTGCTGCAGTGGCGGCGCTCTACGGCGCCTCCAATGGCGTGCTGACTATTGTTCGCGGCCTAGCCGTCCCCGAAATGATCACAACGCAAAGCTACGGCGCCATCAATGGCGCCATGAACACGCCCGCCACCATCGCCAAGGCGCTGGCCCCGCTAGCTGCCGCGGCGCTCTGGTCAACGACGCAATCCTATGCGCCAGTTTTGATCGCGATCATGGCCGGTTCGCTTATTCTGGCGTTCGGGTTCTGGGCGGCGGCCTGGGTTTCGACGCGCCGCCAAGGAGGCGCGCTCCATGCTGAGCTATGATGTCGCCGCAAAGCGCGTGGATTCACACGGATCGACGGCATGGACAAAGCGAGCCGCGCTGACGCTCGACACGGACGTCACCGGGCGCGACGAAGCCTTCAACCCGGCCGAATTGCTGCTGGCTTCTATAGCCGCGTGCATGATCAAGGGCGCCGAGCGCGTCGCGCCTCTGATCAAGTTCGATCTGCGCGGCATGGAGGTGCGCCTGCATGGCGTGCGCCAGGATAGTCCGCCCAAGATGATCCGCATCGACTACGAGATCATCGTCGACACGGAGGAGACCGATCAGCGCCTGGACCTCCTGCACAAGAACATTCGCAAATACGGAACCGTTTCGAACACCATCGCCGCGGCCGCCGAACTCCAGGGTACGATCCGCCGCGCGACGCCGGAGGCTTGACCTCATGTCGCCTCATCAAGCGCGCGCCGCCGCCGATCAGCTCAACCGGGAGTGCTTCTGCGTCACGCTGGATCAGCAAGCGCTCGCCGACGCACTTCAGCACGAAGTCGCTGACGCGGATTTCTTCGCCGCGTTGATCGCCTCGCGCCCGCATCTCTTCTCACATGCACCGGTATTTTTGCCCAAGGCAGACCGCAACGCCATGCAGGCCATCGTCCGCGCCATCGAGGCCGCCGCGCTTCTGCCGGATTATCAAGATGCGGTCCTTGGCTGGTCGCCGGCCATCGCACGGATCGATCACGGCCCCATCGGCGCCTTCATGGGTTACGACTTTCACCTCACGCCCGAGGGACCAAGGCTAATCGAAGTCAACACCAATGCGGGCGGCGCCTATCTCAACGCTTTCCTGGCGCGCGCCCAGGTCGCGTGTTGCGCCGAGGTGGAACAGGCGCTTGCCCGCGCCTCGCTCGGCGCCTTTGACGACGCCGTCATCGCGATGTTCGAAGCCGAATGGCGACGGCAAGGCCGCAGCGATCCCTTGCGCCGCATCGGCATCGTCGATGCGCGGCCGCAGGAGCAATATCTTTATCCGGAGTTTTTGCTCGCCAAGCGATTGTTCGAACGGCGCGGCATCGAAGCCACCATCGCGGATCCGCGTGAACTTCGCTTTGAATGCGATCTGCTTCAATACGAGGGACGCCCGCTCGATCTGATCTACAACCGCCTCGTCGATTTCAGCTTTGATGACGGCGAATACGCAGCGCTCAGAACCGCTTATGAAGGCGGCGCGGTCGTGGTGACGCCGAACCCGCGCAATCACGCCCTCCTCGCCGACAAGCGCAATCTCACTCTACTCTCCGATCCCGCAAAGCTCGCACACTGGGGGCTCGACGTTGAACATGCCACGGCCCTGGCGGGCGTTCCGCAAACGCTACGCGTGAACGAGGCCAATTCCGAAGTGCTGTGGAGCGAACGCAAGGGTTTCTTCTTCAAGCCCGCATGCGGGCACGGTGGCAAAGCCGTCTATCGCGGCGACAAGCTCACGCGTGGGACATGGAGCGAGATATTAGCGGGCGACTACATCGCTCAGCGCGTCGCCCCGCCAAGCGAGCGTACCATCAAACTCGATGGTGAGCGGGTGCAGCGCAAGGTGGACGTGCGGCTCTACACCTACGACGGCGAAATCCTCATCGCCGCGGCGCGCCTCTATCAAGGCCAGACCACGAACTTCCGCACACCCGGCGGCGGCTTCGCGCCGGTCTTCTTTATCTGAGCGTCAAGCCGCACAGCGGATGCAGGTGGCGAGCGCCGCGTCAGCTTCCAAGCGCGCGGGCGCAATCTCCTCGCCGCAGCGTACGCACCAACCGTACTCGTCCGCATCGAGGCGCTTCAGCGCTTGTTCGATGCGAATACGCTCAGCCTCGCGCATGCGTTGCGACGCCGCCGACATGGCTTGGACCTGGAGCGAATCCATGCGCGAAACGCGGCCGACCGCGGTTTGATCGAGTTCGATCGGGCGGTGATCCTCGGCGGTGGCGCGGTCGAGCGCGTCCAATTCCTCGCGCCGCGCCAGAAGACGCGCGCGCACAGCTTGGTGATCTTGATGTTGCGGCATAAGCGGAGGTTAGCCCCGATCCGCGCATCGCACATCCCGACTTGTCAGGGTCAAATCGATTCGATATTTCTCGAATTATGCGATCTAAACAAGCCATCGATGCGCTGGGCGCTCTGGCGCAGGAAAGCCGGCTCGGCGTGTTCAAGCTCCTGGTTCGCGCCGGCGCGAGCGAGATGCCCGCCGGCGAAATCGCGCGCGACCTCGGCGTGCCCGCGAGCACCATGTCGACGCATCTGGCCATTCTGGAACGCGCCGGCCTCATCCAATCGAGGCGTGAAGGCCGAACGATCTATTACCGCGCCGATCTCGACGGCATGACCGATTTGATGGCCTTTCTGATCGAGGATTGTTGTGATGGCCGCGCCGAATTGTGCACCCCGCTCCACCAAATCGTTCAGAGCGCCGCGTGTTGCGAAGGCGCGCAAAAGAAAAGCCGCCGGAGGGTTTGATGGATAAGCACACACGCGAGAGGCCTTACAACGTCCTCTTCCTTTGCACGGGCAACTCCGCCCGCTCGATCATGGCCGAGGCTATTCTAGGCCGCTTCGGCGCCGGTAAGTTCACGGCCTATAGCGCCGGCTCTCAGCCCAAAGGCGAAGTGCATCCGCGCGTGCTGCACATGCTGAAGAACTTCAACTACAAACCTGAGCTGTTCCGCTCGAAGAGTTGGGAGGAGTTTTCCGCGCCCGACGCGCCAGAGCTCGATTTCGTATTCACCGTCTGCGACAACGCCGCCAACGAAGTCTGCCCGGTCTGGCCGGGTCAACCGATGACCGCGCATTGGGGCGTGCCTGATCCCGCCGCGGCGCGCGGTACCGAAGCCGAGATCGCCTTCGCCTTCGACGATACGTGGCGGATGCTGCAGAACCGCATCACCATCTTCTGCAATCTGCCGATCGAAAGCCTTGATCGTCTGTCGCTCAAGCAACGCCTCGACGATATAGGCCGCACCAACCCCAGTTCCGACAGCGCCGATTGAGCTTGGTATCTCATGTCTACGTTTGAACGTTATCTGAGCCTCTGGGTCGGCCTGTGCATCGTCGTCGGCATCGCCCTCGGCCAGTTTTTCCCGAGCGTGTTCCAGGCGATCGGCGCCGCTGAGATTGCGCAGGTCAATCTGCCGGTCGCCGGCCTCATCTGGCTGATGATCATTCCCATGCTGGTGAAGATCGACTTCGCCGCCCTCGCGCAAGTCAGAGAGCATTGGCGCGGCATTGGCGTCACCCTCTTCATAAATTGGGCGGTCAAGCCATTCTCGATGGCATTCCTGGGCTGGCTCTTTATCGCCGTCCTCTTCCGCCCGTATCTGCCGGCCGATCAGATCAATTCCTACATCGCCGGGCTCATCCTGCTTGCCGCAGCGCCCTGCACCGCGATGGTGTTTGTGTGGAGCAATCTCACCAGGGGCGAGCCGCACTTCACATTGAGTCAGGTTGCGCTCAACGACACCATTATGGTGTTTGCATTCGCACCCATTGTCGGACTTTTGCTTGGGCTCTCAGCCATCACCGTGCCGTGGGAGACGTTGCTGCTCTCGGTGGTGCTCTACATCGTCGTGCCGGTTATCCTCGCGCAAATCATTCGCCGCATCGTTCTCAGCTCAGGCGGCGAGGCCGGTCTCACAAGAGTACTTGGCGTGTTTCAACCGCTCTCGATTATGGCGCTGCTGACGACACTTGTCCTGTTGTTCGGCTTTCAGGGCGAGCAGATCATCGCTCAACCACTCATCATCGCCCTGTTGGCCGTACCGATCCTAATTCAGGTCTATTTCAATTCTGGTCTCGCCTATCTCTTGAACCGCTGGAGCGGTGAAGCCCATTGCGTTGCGGGCCCATCCGCTTTGATTGGCGCCAGCAATTTCTTCGAACTCGCGGTCGCCGCCGCCATCAGCCTGTTCGGCTTCAATTCGGGCGCAGCACTCGCAACGGTTGTCGGCGTGCTGATTGAAGTGCCGGTCATGTTGTCGGTAGTGAAGATCGTGAACGGCAGCAAAGGCTGGTATGAACGCGGCGCGGCGGTCGCGCGGCGTGCGCGGCCGGTGACCGGCGGCCAGGAGCAAATCGGATGAGTGGTGAGCACTTTCCTGTCGTGATCCACCACAACCCCGACTGCGGCACCTCACGCAATGTCGTCGATATTGTCGGCGCCGCCGGATACGATCCCGTCGTCATCGAGTATCTGAAGACCGGCTGGACGCGGCCGCAATTGCTGGCGCTGTTCGCAGCGGCCGGACTGACGCCGCGCAGCGCCCTGCGCGAAACCAAGTCGCCGGCAGCTGAACTCGGCTTGCTTGAACCTAACGTCGATGACGCGCGCTTGATCGAAGCGATGGTGGCGCATCCGGTTCTGGTCAATCGCCCGATCGTGGCGACACCGAAGGGTGTGCGACTCTGCCGTCCAAGCGAAACAGTGCTCGACTTGCTCGATCGTTTGCCGCCGGGCCCGCTCTTCAAGGAAGACGGCGCTCTCATTATCGACGAGGCAGGCAGCCGCGTGCGGTGATCGGCTCGCGCCTTTCGTGCAGCTCAAATCACGCGCCACGCCAGCGGTCTTCAATGACTTTGTCGAACGCTTCCAGTGATGTGACCCCCGCAACTTAGTCCATTTGGAGCTAGAATCCGGTCCTGTTTGGAGCCGGAAGATGAAGCGGAAGCGGTTCAGCGAAGAGCAGATCATTGCGATCTTGAAGGAGCACGAGGCGGGCGTGGCGACGGCGGACCTCTGCCGCAAGCACGGCATGTCGAGCGCGAGCTTTTACGCGTGGAAGGCCAAGTATGGCGGCATGGACGTGGCCGGCGCCGAGAAGCTGAAGGGCTTGGGGGCGGAAAACGCCAAGCTGGGCGGCTGTTGGCCGATGCATGCTCGACAACTGAATGGTGGGCCGCGACGATAATTGTTTGAACCCCGAACTGGCCGAATTCCGGGCCTGGGACCAGGTGTTTGGCGTCCTTCAGGACTGGAATCGAAGTTTGGTCGCCCAAGAGCCGCCTAAGGACGGGCCATGAAGGCTCAAACCCCCTTTCCGGACATTTCCGGGGTGTGGCTCTTCCGTTAGAACCGATTATGGCGACTGATCGAGATGGCGGCGGGATTGACCCCTCGGGGCTTCCAGAGACCTCACACCTCGCGGCACACGCGCCGGAGGCTTACGAGAAACTGAAGCAGCTCGCCCGGCTGATCGGCAGGCAGCTGGCGCGCGAGGAGTTTCAGCGCCACACCGACAAGCAACGGTGAACGGGGTGCGTCCCAGTCGTTCTCTTGATCCTCTTCCCGGTCGTCGCCCTCCGCAGACTGCATCCAACGCAGTAATGCCTCGCAGTCACGTCCAAGGTGCGCTCGACGGCGCATGGCTCCAACCGCCATGTCGTTGCGGTCGTGTCACCGAAGCGATGATTTCCCGCTGTTTCCCGACGCTTCCTGCGCGGAAAACTGCAACGGCTCGTCATGCCTTCGGCTTGCCGTCTCCCTTCCAGGGATCGCCTGGCAATATCTCGATCAGTCGCGTGCGCACATTGTCGGCGGCTGCATCTATGTCCCAGACGTAGCCCGGCGCCAGGAGCGGGCCGATGTCGGCGCGAAACACAAGGTCGTCGAGCTTGGCGGCGAAGGTCTTCTCGAACATGGCGCGTGTCGTCGGATGACCTTCTTCGTCCATGTAACGACGAAACGCCTCGACGGTGCGCGCCGGATCAGCGGAGCCGCTTTCCAAGGCGAGATGAAGGTCCAAGAGATCGCGCCCCTTCCTGCGCTGATGCAACGCGCGCATCTTGGTGCCCAGCAATTCGTCCAAATCGTATGTCAGAATTGCACATTCGCCCGCGAACCAGGGCGAGTCGACGGCGAACGGCTGCGTCCTGAGCCCATAGACGGTAAAGTGCTCGCGCGTGTTGATCTCGACCTTGAGCCGTAACCTGACCGGCGGTTGGCCCTCTGACTCGAAGCGATAGAAAAAAGTGACGCGGCCTTCGCTTTGCTTGAAGCTCGGCTTGCCCAACCATGGATCGAGCACTTCGTGCAGCGCGTCCATGATGGGTCCCGCGGGCGCTGCCTCGACCTGCACCAGATCGATGTCCTCGGAATAGCGGGCAGCCGGCTTCAGGAAGAGTTTGTAGAGCGCGGTGCCGCCTCGGAAGGCGAGCGCCTTCGACAAGAGGGGATGGGCGAAGATCGCCACGAGGGCGCGACAGATCACCAGATCCTGCTCGACCTGGATGTCTTGCACCCAGGGCGCGCTCTTGCGCCAGGCGGTGATGTAGTCGCGCGGGATCAAACTTCGGCCTCCACGCGCTCATTAATAAGAAGCTTCCAGTTCGTGTCGCGTTCAGCTTCGACAGAGTCTGCCGACGACAGAAGGGGCGCATAATCGCGCGCGAGTGCATTCACATACTCTCGCAACGGCCCTGCCCGGTCGCCCGCACCGACATGATCCAGAAGATAGCCAAGACGCTGCGCCCACGGCAGCGGCGCTGCCTGCGCGGCGTCGACGAGCCTGGCTGCATCGATCTGTTCCGCAAGTTCGGCAAGGACCGTGGCGACGTTGTCGAAGCCGCCGACATGATGGTGATACCCGACGAGATCGATCGCCGTCGCCTCCGGCGTTGAGACGGCGATTTCACCGCGCGGCGTATTGAACATGCGCGTCGCCACGGCGAAGAGGTTGCGGCGAGAATAGAAGGCGACGCGCACGGCACCGCACGCGATGTTGAGACGCCGCCGCGGCAGCAGCACCTGAAACACCTGCGGCGCGTGGTGCGCCGCGCCGTAATATTGGGCCGCCGACAGAAGGCCGGCATAGTAAGAGAGCCCTTGCCATCGCATGAGCGCGGGAATGAATTGGTCGCCTGGCAGGCAGCCGAGGGCACGATATTCGGGGGGAACGATCACGTAGAAGCCGCGCGCCGGAGAAGCCACGAGCTTCTGTTTAGCCAGTCGGCCCAGTGCGAGCTTTGCGGCTGCTGGTGACACCCCGAGCGCCTTTTGGGCGTCCGCGGACGTGAAGTGATGGCGGCCAGAGGCCGCGAGATCGTCGACGTAGGCACGGGCGTGCGGGGGATGGGCTACCGATTTCACGCCAGTAAGGTATCATAAAATGATGCTTTGAGAGCTTAATATCAGAGATTTCCCATTTACTTGCTCGTAAAGTATCGATTAATAATACCTTACAATCACTTTTTTCTGGAAATTACCTTCTGAATTAATTGCGCTTTCTGGACCGAGTCTGGAACGAGCCGAGCACGTATCCCCACGGGCTTATCGCGCGCTGAGCACGGACGGAAATCCCGGTACGAAGCTAATGTGCACTCCATGATTCCGAGAAGCTTCGACGACATCGATATTTCCGACATCCAGAGGCTGATCGACAATCAGGTGGCTGAGCGCCGCACGCTTGAGTTCAAGCGCGATCTGCCAGGTGACACCAAAGACGAGCGTAAGGAATTCCTCGCTGACGTCACCTCGTTCGCGAACGCCCAAGGCGGCGACATCATCTATGGATTGGCCGAGGCTCAGGGCGCCCCCTCAACCGTGCACGGCCTCGACGTGTTAGATGCCGATGCGGAGCTGCGACGCATCGAGGATCGTATTCTGGATGGGGTAGAGCCGCGACTGCCCGGCCTTCGCCTGAAATGGATCACAACTGCCGTCGGCAAGCGCCTTCTGTTGATCAGGATCCCGGCAAGCACGATTTCACCCCACCGGGTCATCTTCGCCAACAGCAGCAAATTCCATGGCCGCAAGAGCAACGGCAAGTACGAGATGGATACGCAGGAATTGCGTGAAGCGTTCACCGCGACAGAGGCGCTGCCTGCGCGCCTCCGAGCGCTTCACTTGGAGGCGGTGGATGCAGCTCTGCGAGATGAACTGCCGGCCGGTCTCGGCGATGGCCCAAAGGCGATCGTGTCCGTCATACCCTTGAACTACTTTCGAGACCGCCTCGACCTCGACATCACGCGCGAGAACGCGCTTGCTCCATTCAAACCCGGCGGCCACATGGAGGCCGTCGAAATGATAGAGGGCGTCCTCCTGCACACAGATGGAGGTGGTCAAGGCCGCATGGATTCATATGCGGTTACGCATCGTCGTGGCCGGACCGACATGGTTTGGACGATCGGTTACATCATGAACCCGACAAAGGGAGATGGTCGCCCTGTCGTCCCCTATCCGCGCTTCAAAGAGGGCCTCATCGACGGGGCGCTGTCACCAGTGTCGCGTCTTCAGCCCTTCTCTGTCGAAGGCCCGTGGGTCGTGCTCACCACGATCACGGGAATCAAAGATTTTATTCTCCTCATCGACAACGATCACTATTCCGACCCTGCGTGGCGTGATCAGGCAACTCTTGCGGAGGTGGTATCGGAACGCCTAACCCATGAAGACCTCGTTCCGGTCTTGAAGAGCTTTTGGCGTCTCTTTGGGATGCGGCCTCCCATCGCGCTGACTGCTACCTAGCCGTCGCGATCGCGACTCAGGCTTAATGTCCTGCAGTGGCGCGTAGCGCACACCAGCTCGCTGACATCGGACGACAGCATGACCGCCAACTGTTATCGATGCGGGGCACCCGCGACCTCCCGCGAACATTTCCCACCGAAATCGTTCTTCCCGGGAAAGGCAGGCCTGCAGCTGCGGACGGTGGGCTCTTGCGACCTGCACAACAACGCCAAGTCAAACGACGACCAGTATGTGCTTGCGCTCATTTGTATTCGCGCAATGCGCGGCGACAATCTCGCCAAACGAATATTTCTCCGCTCCATCCTCCCTCAGATGGATCGGGCGCCTGGATTCCGATCGACAATCATTGATCGGAGCGCGCCCGACGGGACAGTAGTCGGAGTCGACATCGACCGGCTCGACGCATTCTTCGACGCGCTCTGCTGCGCCGTATTCTTCGATCGCTTTGGGGAGCCGCTCGACCCCGACGTCTACCGCATGCGCCACGTCTATCTTGACGTCGCCTGTTCGGATGACACCTACGTCGCGCGGCAGCGCTCGGCGCGCGCGCTGTTCCGGCGCTTCTTCGACTTCTATCACTCCGTCGAATGCCGGCCCGCCGACAAGGTCGATGAATCCATTTACGATTGCCACATCATCGCACCCGCCGGCGTCAATGCGTCGGTCTCGATCGCGCACACCTTCTATGGCGTGTTCGAAGTGGTGTCCTACCTGACCAACACGAACGTCCTGATGGACTTCCGTGCGCTCAGGCGCGCTCGCGGAGAAGCTCACTCAGATTAGCGAGCACCTGACGGGCCATTATTCCCGCATCCGTTCCGCGGACGCTCGCCAACCCCTCTACGGTGGACGCGACATCGGGCGGTCGAACCGGCCGACCATCCACGGTGACGAACGGACCATCGGTTTCCGTAAGTAGCCGATCTATCGGAAGCTCCGCCACCAAGCTCCTATGCTTTTCCGACCTCAGCATCTCGGCGTTGATAGAAAAGAAGCATCCCGACTCGGCAGCGCGGCGCGCCTCAGCCGCGGACCCCGTAAACCAATGAAGGACTGCGCGCCCTCGATCCTGCGGCAAGTTGCGCTCAAGGCTATCAAGAACCTTCGACACCGCGCGCACGCTATGAATCGTCAACACCTTGCCGCCCTGCTCGGCGCACGCGCGCAAGATGCGGTCGAACACACGTTGCTGCTCGGCAAACGATTTGTAGAAACGGGGTCCGGCGTCGAGACCGACCTCCCCCACGTAGCGGGTCTCCGCGAGCAGCCGCTCGACGAGGCTCACCTCGTCCGCCCGATCGGCGACGACTTGGGGATGTAGACCGAGCGCCACGCG
This sequence comes from Hyphomonadaceae bacterium, assembly GCA_050184605.1. Taxonomy (GTDB): domain Bacteria; phylum Pseudomonadota; class Alphaproteobacteria; order Caulobacterales; family Aquidulcibacteraceae; genus Vitreimonas. The sequence continues at coordinate 185,961 of JBFXAE010000003.1, forward strand.
CACATGCTCAGACCGTGCCGCCAATTCTCGATTGCGCGCCCACGCCTTCGGCGTCGTCGTCACCGCGAGTGTGGCGACAGCCGCGCGATCGCATTCGGCGATCACGGCCTCATGATCCGGGTAAAGGTCAAGATGACAGTGGAAATCGACCCAGGCTGGTCGCATCGCGTCCTCGTCGTTCACTGGGGCTTGGCGCGCACGCCGTCCAGGAAGCGGCCCACTTCTTCCATGCCCTCGACATAGACCTTCTTGTATGCCGCCAGGTTCCCAGACAACGGTCCCGGCCGGTGGACGTCAACGCGAACGCGTCCAGGGTGCTTGGTCAGGCGCGACAGCGCAAGTTGGAATGAACGCACATGTTCGCCTTCCGCCTTCGTGGTGTTGAGCACCTGAGCCGTCAAATCCGGAATCTGATACGCCGTGTCGTCGGCGCCGAACGCTTCCATCAACGCGGCGCGTCGGATCACGCACGGCACGCAATAGCCGCAATGCTTGGGCTCGCGCTGCGTCGGATCCTTCGCCCAACGCGTCTTCGCCGGCGATGAGCACGACATCGTATTCTTGGCCTCCTTCCGCAGGAATGCACCGTCAGCACATCCCTTCGCCATCTGGCCCTTGGTCTGGAAGGCGTAGGGGTTGTGGAGCGTCACATTGAGACCGAGGTGCGCCAGCAACTGTTGCACGCAGCGCATGTAGAAGGGATGCGTCGTGCGTGTGCTGAGCGCGCCTAGCCGCAACGGATCGAGCGGCACATTGAGCGAGATCAGCCCGTTCTCCGGCACATAGATTGTCACGGCGCCGCCGATGGCGTCGCCGACCAACGCCGCCAGCGCGAAGAACATGAGCGAGCGGCCGCGCAGCGTGTTCTCGCTGCCGGTATCCTTTACCAGCTCGTTGCCGAATCCCACGCGCGCGCGAACGTGGTGTATGGAGCGGCCCTTGAAATGCTTCTCGAGCACGGAGCCGCAATAGGTCTGATGTTTGCTGGTGATGCCATCCCAATAATGGCTCACGAGCATCGGCGTCTGCTTCGCAGCGAACAGATCGATGGCGCCGATGAAACTGTCCAGGCCGCCGGAGAAGAGACACACCGCAGTCGGATTGACGGTCCTCAACTTGTTCGGCGCAAGCGCCAACGTCTCCATCGCCTTCGGCCTCGGGCGGAACTGGACGCCCCAACGGTCCCCGGTCAGGAAATTGATCATCATCACAATGTGATCGCGGGCAGCGTTCCAGCGGTCCGGATCACTGACCGGCACACAGAGATCGATCTCACGCGTCCAACCGTCCTGAGATTCCGACGCGCGCGAGACGCGCGTGTCGGCTGCGGTCAGAGTCGCGGCAAACAGTGCGAAATCGATGGCGATCTCCGACGGCGCCAAGCCCCACTGACGCAACACATCGAGCGCTTGGCCGAGTCCGACCCCGAGCCGCTGATTGCCGTCGACGAACGGCACTGAGGTGACCCGACTGTCGGGGCGTGACGGCGTGATCTTCGCCTTGTCGCCCGCGCCGAGCCGGCAGACGATCGAGTGATGCATCATTCGGCCGCCTCCGCCGCGATGAGAATGAGGTCGAAGGCCGCCTCATAGATTTCGTCAACGACGCGCACGACATCCTGATCGCTCAGTTGCTCCAGGTCAGTGACACGCTGGGCTAATTGCATCCGCGTGCAGCCACTGACGAAATCGTGCAGTTGACGCTGCATCGCCTCGACCGCTGCAACATCTTCCGGCAGCGTGATGCTGCGCGCGCCAAGGTCGGCAATGACACGGTTTTCGATGGCGCGAGCGATGAAGTCGAGGAAAACGGACTGAAGCTGGCCAGGCGTCATCGCGTCGAATGCGACAATGCCCGCTTCGATGAGATCGCCGATGGACTCCAACATCGCTTGCCGGGCGATGGCTTCGTCTACGGCCCCGCCGGGCGGACACAGAAACTCCAGCATCGCCAGGAACACATCGGCGGCGGGCTGCCCCGCCAAACCCTGCAAGTTCAGTCGCCGGAGCGTTTCGGCTGCGCCAAAGCGACCGACATCGCGAACGACGCCGAGAAGACGCGCGCCTGTGGCGCGCGATGCGCCCATCCGCCTCGCTGCGCGGCGCGCGCCGCCGGTGCCGCTGCGTACATATTTCGACAGCGCGCCGCCCAGTTGGCTTCGACTGCGAGATTGTGAAAACCGGGAGAAGCCCGTGCGTGCGCTGCCAAAACTGCCGGCGCCGGATGTGTCGGGCGCCCGCGGCGGCGGCGGCGGCTGCGGCGTCGTCGGCGACGGCGTGAGCGGCGGCAGTGGCGGCAGTGGCGACGGGCCGCTCGGCGCGGGCGCGCCCGGCGGCGCCCCAGAGGGCGGGGCGCCGGGAGGCGCTCCGGCTGGCGTCGCCCCTGGCGGCGCGGCAGGCGGCGCGGCGGGCGCGGGCCCCACTCCCGGCGCCGAGTCATCGACGAACGATGGGATCAACCCGTTGCCCGGACCGCCATATCCCTTTGATGTGCCCACTAGCGCTTACCCATCTTGGCGATGAGCTGCGCCGCCTTCTGCAGCATCGCGTTCTCGGATTGCTCGGCCCATGCTTCGACGAGCACACCGAATTCGGCCTTCACCTGCGCATCGGTGAATGCACTCGCCAAGCCCGATGGCGCCCACGCGCCGATCTTGTTCACCGGCAGTTCGCGCGCAAAACCCAGCAGCCTGCGCTGCAAGGCCGATTGGCTGGCTACGACGACCAACAAACCTTGCACGCCGCGCGGCTCGCTCGATAGGTTGTCCTCAGCCAAGATGCGTTCGCGGATCGCATCGAAGAGTTGCTCCGGCTCGCCGGCGCCGAGGCGCGCAACATCGGTAGCCGCGCCGTGCGCCGACAATTTCGATGCCATCAATCGCTCGACGAGCGCTTCCAGGTGGCTCGCCGCAACCAGGCCGCCCAAGACACCGCGTTTGTCACGCGTCACGAAGACGTAGGGGCGCAAATCGACCGCCGCCAACGCAGGCTCAATCAGCGCCCAGTTCTTTACCCATTCGTTCTTCGCCCATTCCTCCATCTCGGGCGAAACATCGCCCCCGCCCTTCTTTGCAGGCTTGGCGCCCTTGCCATCCCCAGCCTCCTCGGGTTCGGCTTTGACTTGAGTTTCGAGCCAAGCCAACGCCTCCGATTTTCCATCCGCCGCTCCCGCGGCGAGCCGTGCGATATGCTCGTAGAAATCTGGATAGAAGCGCTCCGCGAGCATGATCTTGGCGAGAGCCGGACGCGCGATGTCGTCGCCGAACCCGCGCTCCTGGGCGATGGCGTGGCGCAACATCATCGAATTGAGGAAACGCTTAATCTGCCGCGGATTGCCGCGCGCCCCATCGGCCAGGATCTTCGCGACCTGTCCGCTGATCGCCAGCGCCTGGGCGACCGCTCCGGGGATATCGCCTCCCATCGCGGTTTCGACAGCTTTGCGATCGAGCCCGCGACTGGCCCATGGACGGCGCAATTCATCACGCGCGGCCGCCAACAGATTCTTGAACCTCGGATCGCCCGCACCGAGCGCCGCTTCGGCGAGCAAGAGCGTGACGTAAATGCGCGTCTCGGAGAGGCCCAACGCTGGGATGCGGAAAGGGACCTGGATCAGCTTTTCGAGATAGTTGCGGGCGTAACTCACCGGACCTGAACTCGGCGGCAAGTCAGGGAAGTGTTCACGCACCGCGTATTCGATCATCAGCTCGTCGGCGCCGATAACGAAGGCCGTACGCTCCACGAACAGGAATAGGCGGATCGCTTCGAGCGTCGCGATCGCTGTTTGCGGCAGGCAGCGGTCCAGGTCGTCCACGATTACCACAAGCTGATCGATCTCCGCGGCCTCAAGCAGCGCTTTGAACTCTTCACGGAACGCGTGAATGTGCGCTGGCAAGTGGTCAGCCTCGTCAACGGGCGCCTCCTTGATGAAGTCGCCGGCGTTCTCGATGATCGATTTGATCTCCTCGCCGGTGATCATCGCCTGCGGCTTGGCGAGAAGGTTTGTGGCCAGGCCTGCGAGTCCTTGCACTTGATCGAATGTCGGGATTCCGCTGGCTGCCGTGAACACGAACCCGCCCGCCTTGCGTGCGAGTTTCAACCAGTCGACCCGTTTCAGAACCTTCTTGGCCGCCTCTGCCACCTTCGTCGACAGCGGGCGCGCGCGGCGGAGTTCGTCGATGATGGTCTCGATCACAACGACCTTGGCATCCTCGAAGCCTTCGAACGTCCAGCCGTTGAACCAGAGGCAGACGACGCGCTGATCGCCGGAGAATGCGGTCTCCGTCATCTTGAGGATGCTGGACTTGCCCGCGCCCCAGTCGCCGTGCACGCCGATGGTGACGGGCGCCTCGGCCGTCTCGCGAATGAGCTTCACCACAGTGCGGGCGATCGCCTCGTAGTACAGAAGATCAGTGGCCGTTTCCTGGTCGCTGAGAAACATAAGCCTACGGGCCTCCTACTTGAGCGGGCGCACGGCGTCGCGCACACGGCGCGCGAAGTCGACATCCAAACCCGCGTCGAGAGCAAGCTTGTAGAACTCTTCGGCGGCCCTGCCATCGAGGTAATTCTCACGCGCAACTTTCTTGGCAGCGTCCGATAGGATCAGCGCATCGCCGGACGTGATCTGGCCGCAATCGGCCACGGCGGCATCGAACGCCGCGATCGCGGCCTCGGGTAGATTGGCGCCGAACAGCATGTAGCGCAGGTGGAAGAGAAAATGCGCATGGCGCGCGATCTGCTCACCTCGGCAGCCATTTCCCTCGAAAATCTGCTGGCGCGATTTCCCGTGACCCCCGACATTGTACGCAGGGTCCGTGAAATAGCTCTGCCTGTGCGCGGGAATGGCGCGACGGGCGTTAAGGAGCCGCAGCAGCGCGACGACGACGTCGCCGTTGGCTTGATGCTCCTGCGGGTTGGCGATATCGGAAGGGTCAAACCGGACCCGACCCAACAATTGCGTTTCTTCGGCGGTGAGTGAGATGGTCCGGTGCATACGTTTCCTGCTCCGAAACGACATGTATGGTGATTCACCGGATTGCTCGCGGTCTAAACCGACTATTTTAGGTAGCCTCCGACGTACTGAGCCGCCTCATCGTCCGGAACGATTTGGAGGACCTCCGCCGCCAGCACCCTCGCCTGGATCGCCTCGATCTGATCCGGCGGCGCGTTCAGCCATTCCTTGCAGGTGAACTGGTTGGGGAGGATCACCGGCATGGCTTTGGCGTGCACGGGACGAACAAGGTCGTTGGCTTCGGTGGTGAGGAAACTGAACAGCTTGTGCGTGCCGACGTTCGGTTCCTTCTTGGTGCCGTAGTCGCCGCAATACTCGCTGGTGATGCCGGCGAAGAAGATCACGCCGCGATCGGGTGGCGCAAACCAACGGATCTGTTTCGCGCCCTTCGAGGAATTGTCTTCGTATTCGCTGAAGGCGGTGAACGGGACGATGCAGCGATGTTGCGTGCCTAGCAGCGGCCGCCAGTGCGGGCTCTTGATGTTGCGGATGTTGGTGACGGGGGCGCCGCCGGTGCTCTGCGGACCGGGCAAGCCCCAGCGCATTTTCATCCACTCGAGCTGGCCGCTTTCACCTAGTTTGATGACGGGGCCATAACTCTTCGGAAACACTTCGAGGAGCGCGTTGCCCAAGAGCGGCGTGATCCGCGTCTCGCTCCATTCGTCGAAGCCGTAATAGTCGCGCTCTTTGCCGGCCTTGCGAATGTCGGAGGCATACCGATTGCACATCGGGCAAATCTTAGAGAATTGGTCGCGGTCACGCTAGCGCCGCAAGAGTCACCCAACTCTCGGTCCAGGCAAGTTTACCGATCCGATCCGTTGCAGGATCGTCGATGCCGTCACGCTCGTGGGAAACTCGCGCCACTCAACGTGATCGACATAGCGCCGGATCATCGGCGGATCGCGCAACAGCGACAGCATGCGCGCTTCGGCCTCCGATTGAGAGGTGTAGAGCACCGTTTCCTCATACTGTGCGCTGGCTTGCGCAAAGTCCATGACGCCACCCGAGCGAAACTTGCCCGCGCCGAGCATCAGTTCCATGCCCTTGAGGTCGATCACGGGCACATCCGCGATTGACAAGCCGGCGCCGAAGGAATGGTTTTGCAGCACGCACGGATGCACCCGTGCGGGCTTACTCGCCTTCCAATTCAGCGTGCTGGCGATCGTGGCCCAGTTCTCTATCGCCCACTGCGCCTTACGCGCCGCCTGACGGGCTGCGCGCTCAAGCGCCACACGTTGATTGTGACGCTCGACGGGGTCAGACGGGAATCCAAGACACTTCACCTCCCCGACAAACCACGTCTGTCCGATCCTGATGAGGAGATCGATTTCCTCGCCAGCTTTGAAAGGAATCGCTTTGCCCGCCACTTCGGCGTCGGTCAGAAGCGGATTGCCGGCGATGCCCGCCGCCAATTCTGACCGGACAAACCGCTCGAATGGTTTGCCGCGCGCATTGGCCGTTTTGTCATCAGTCAAGCCCGCCATCTTCATCCAAATCTCGGCGCGACGCAGGGGATTGCTGCTTAGCAAGACCGGCGCGCATAAGGTCAAGACTTCGTCGTCTATCGCCGTGAATGCGGCGCCCCAGAGACCGAACCGACCTGAATTCGAATAGGTTAGAAAATCAATGACCGACTCCGCAGTGTCATGATCCAGGCTGCGTGCTTCTCTCAGCAAGCGCCTAATCTCGCTGCGCTGAACGATCATCGCCCATGACCTCGCATCAGCCCATGTCGCCGCCTGCGTAGACTGCGCGGCCGACATCGCATCGGCGGCGTCTGAGAGCACGCCACAAACGAGCTCCAGCTCACGCAGCGAAACATTAGATCCGGAGACGATGATCTCATCCGCGAAAGCGGTCAGATAGGTCGTCGCAAGCACTTCCATCGCTAGGAACGGCCGGACCGCAGTAGCGGACGCTTTGGCGTCGATTAAGCCGACTTCAAAACTCCAAACCCCTTCGTCATCGCGCGCCGCGGACTTCACGCTCAGGTAGCTGTGCGCAGCCCTCGTCTCGGGAAACTGACGCCAATGCAACTCAGCTTGCATGAGCCATTGCATGACCAGCAGCTGTTGTCGGAGGTTCCAGGCAACCGGATAGGCGCCACTCTCTAAGTCACGCGGCGTGTGGAGGAACGCGCCATTGTCGATCACACGCAGCTCATGGTCATCCCACAACAATGATTGCCATATATGCGTGATCGCGCGCTCGCTGCTGCAGGTGGCCATGGCGATGCCGGCCATCTGCCAGGTCTGCAAGTCAATCTTTTCGGGCTGTGCAGACAAGCGCGCCGCTCGTAGAAGCCACCAATGAGTAGCATCCACCGCGGCATCGATTAGATCCGCGGCCGCGAAATCGTTCTCTCGCCCTGCCAGCTGCGGTGCTGCTTGCGCCATGGCATCCACGGATTTGACGCCGCTCGCCGCGTTCTGCTGGGCGAGCGTAGCGTCGGTGATCACTCTGAAACTGCGGTTGAGTTCGCTAATCGCGAGAATTCTTGCCTCCTCCCCAGTGAGGCCTGCAAGGCACACGCGATCCGTCCGCGCGCGCAACATTTTCAGTTCCATCGCCAGCATTATCGCCGCAACTCCCAGCTCAGCGTCTGCGACTGAGCCAGGATGGATCGCGTTGACCGCTTCGAGCAGCTTGTCGCCGTCGAACTCCCTTGCGGTCGGATTCAACGCGCGGTCCTTGGCGCGCCTCATAGTATCAAGAAGAGATTTGCTTGCCACCGCTCGCGCCTTTGCTGGCGCCTATTTAGAGATCCATCGATGTGATGACCACCTCGCCATTGCGGCCCTCCGCGAGCACCTTCGCCAATCCAATGCGCTCAATTGGCGCCGCGCGAGGGCGCTATACAGAGACCCGGGATGCGAGCGGCCGCGACAGTGGGCGCGTCAAGAGATGCAAGAGCAAACGATCACTTGTAGCGCGTGCGTGTCTTTCTGGACCTCCGGCGCTGCGGCAGAGCCAAGTATGACTCCCATTGTTCGCCAATGAGCTTTGCGTCGTACTCGACATCGGCGTTCTTCAGCGCTGGTTCGATCAGGCGTCTGGCTTCGTCCTCGCACGCCTGAGCCGCGGCCTCGAATGTCGGAAACTCGCCGAGCGAGCCTTCGCGCGAGCTTGCATACCAAAAGTCCGGCTGATGACCGTTGGATCTGGGGCCAGCGCGGATGTCGAAGCGATACTTGAAGCCAAACTCGAGCGTGTGGCGTTCTTCGCCGCCGACGCTCCATTTGCTCCAACGTCCTTGGCCCATCCCGTTTTCCTTCGGCAGCTGTTCGCGCCGGTTGAAGGCGCGCTCGGCCGCCATCCAATCGGCGCGCGTCATTCCACTTGCGTTCCATGTTTGTTCTGCTAGTGTCAATGCCAACGCGCGCATGCGCTTGAGAGCAATCAAGCAAGCTGGCGGGTAACGGCTGTAAGGCGCGCGAGGTGTCTGACGCACGTTTGGAACGCGTGCGTGCGTTCTAGCGGCTGACGGCGCGACTCTCCTGTCGCCGTCACGCCGGGCCCTTTCGTTTTCTCCAACGAATGGCCACGCGTGTGCGCTTCTCTTTATTCTTATGCCGTCTCTACCGAAGCTTGTGGCGTGTCGTGAGACGCGAGCGCGGGCCGACGCGCGAAGGGCGTGAAGGCGTTCGCGAGCCCATCGCCGAAGCGGGCGGTGTGAGATCCTGGCTGCGCGCCGACCAACCTGAGCCCGATGGCCTATGATGAACGACGCCCTTTCCCTTCTTCAGCACGCGCTGCTGCTGGTCGGTATGTGGGCGATGCTTCGCATGTGGTTTGCGATCGATCGAGTCCTCCTACGCATCAGCACAGTCATTCTCCTCCTGGTGGGTTTGTATGCCTGGGCGCTGCTGGCCTTTGTCCTGCTGTGCGTCGCAGAAAGCGCCCATCGCGGGCTGATGGCGCAGCGGCGCGACGCCGGGTTCTACAATGGTCTCTGGATTGATTGAGCGGATACAAACTTAATCGCGAAGATTAGCGGCGACGAGCTTGATGTTGAGGACGCACCTTTGACCGAACGCCGGCGTGTCGGCTGCGGCGCAGGAATGGACCAATGCCGACGACAGCGGACTTGGAGGCGATGCGGCGCATCATGGGATGGCGCTGATGGCGGTCATCGAGGGGAGAAATCGCGGAGGCTTATCCCCGGCTTCGACGGTGGCGTCGCCGCGCAGGCGCGGCCGCGCTCTTGTGGCTTCGCCATCGAGCCGCGCCGGTGGCGCGTCTCGCCGCTTCGCGCGTCGATCGCTGACGCGGAAGCGCGAGTGCCATCGTGCTCGCGCGCCTCAAGCGAAGCCACGCATCGACCGCGCTGCGCGCGGCCCTGCGCTTGACCCGCGCTGCGCGCGATGGCCGGGTCGTTGGCGTCGGGACGCGGAGCGTCCCTTCATGATGTTCGACCTCGCCCTACTCGGGCGGAGGTCGAACACAGAGCAGCCGAGGTGAGACGCAAGCAGCGCGAAAAGCCCCGTCAGCCCGGAACAATGTCCGGCCGTGCGTGGGGGTTCATAGACGGCAATCGAGCGCTTCACCCAGCGGTGCAGGCCCTGGAGCTAGTCGAAGAGGTCGCGTTGCGGTGGACGCGGTGGGGGCTTGGCGCTTGACGTCACGGGCTTGGCGGCGCGCAGTCGCTTTAGCTTTCGCTCCGCCTCGCGATTGCGCTCGAAGACGCCGCGGCCCTTGAACTTGAGCAAGGCGTCTTCCAGCTGGCCGAGATCGGCTTTCCTCCAGAACACGGCGCCTTGAACGATCACTGGCGTGGGGAAGCCTTCGAGCTTGCTTGAGCGCGCACGCCAGAGGGTGGTGATGCTCACGCAGAGTTCGTCAGCCACTGCTTTCTGTGGAATGAGGTCCTTCCGCCTCACGGCGTGCGCGGCGCGAGGTAGGGTCTAAGTTCGATGTCGCGTGTCACCAGCACGCGCACCGGTGCGCCGGGGCGGACACGTAACGTTGGACGTACTTCGAGTTCACGGTCGACGATGCGGGCGCCGGTCTGGGCCGCTTGCTGGGCGGCGGCGTCGCCGACACTTTGCGATAGGGAGTTATTGTTGTTGTCATCATCTTCGGCTTCGTTGGCGACGACGCTGATGATGGCAGAGAGTCCGATTGCGATTCCGAGGCGGCCGAGATGGTTGTCCGTGCGATCAGTAAGGCCGGAGGCGCCGCCGGGATCAGTGGCGTTCATTTCCTCAAGATTGATGGACCAGCCATTCGGCAGGATGAGCCGATTCCAAATCAGCAGCAGACGACGATCGCCATAGCGTGTGCCGTTCGTATACGTGCCGATGAGCCGCGATCCTTGCGGGATGAGGAGATGCTGACCTGTCACCGTGTCGTACACCGGTGCGGTGACTTGCGCGATGATGCGCCCCGGCAGATCAGAATTGAGTGCGGTGACCAGCGCCGCTGGGATGACATCGCCGGCTTTGATCTCATAGCGTGAGCCAGGTGGCGTGAGACGCGCATTCAACCGCGCGTCCGACTCTTCGCTGGCGTTATCTCCATCAGCACGCGTGAAAAGGATCGGCGATGTCCGCGCCACGGCTTGAGGATCAGGCGCTGGCGCGGCGGTAGACGCGCCTGCGCCTCCATTGGCGCTATTCGCCCAGGCAGGGTCACGCGGCGGCTGAAGCTCCGCGGTGTCTTCGGAAGTTAATTCCAGGTCGGGCTCGGCCAATTCAAGGTCGACGCCCGCGAGATCGTGGGCGCCGTACTGGTCGCTGGCGCCCTGGATGGATTCCGGCGGGCCGCCTGCCGCGGCGACCTGCTGTGCTTCCGCCGCGCGGCGATCGGGACGTTCAGACAACCCGTTGACCAGCGCGAAGGCAACGACAGCGCCTGCGAGCAACATGCCCGCGACCAGCACCTTGCGCGATAGCCGTCGCGGTGAAGGCGGCTTCGCACGGATGGCCAGGTTGGGCGGCCCCTCAATCGGAGGCGTGATGTGAGCAGTAGCGCTCATGGTCGCGCTCCGTGCCGTGAACGCGTGCGGACGCGATCGAGCGGATTGCGTTCGATGCGCACGATGGTTGGCGAGCGCGTGCCTAAGCGGAGTTCAGCGACATCGAAGATGCGGTCGATCATGTAGCGCTGGCCGGACGGCCCCTGCAGCGTTCGGTAGTTGACGAGTTCGGGGCCCTCGCCAGTCACAGCGAAAAGCGGCGGCAGATCTCCCGCCTCGATATCCGGCGCGAACTCGATCCAGGTGCGGCGTCCATCGTCGAACACGCGCGTGGGCAGCCACGCTGGACGTGCGCCGCGCGTGGTGCGGATCCTGTAATTGAGATTGATGCTGTCGAGGAGCGCAGCCGGCGCTATCGCTTCGGATCGAGGATAAGACCACGCGATTTGGGCTGAGTAAGCAGACCCGGACTGCGCTATCGCCTCGATGAGATAAGTGCGTCGGTCGGTGATGAGCACAATGTTGGTTCGAAGACCGCTCGCATTTGGCTTCACCAGCACGACTGTGCGCGGATCTTCGGACGTTTCGCTCTCGGCTTGTGTCACCATCCAGCGCGAGGTGTCGCCGGCGGCGATGTCGGTGAGCGCCTCGCCGGGTTCAAGGAGGATTGTCGAGACGTAACTTGGATGCGCGTACACTTCATATATGGCGCCCGCCTCGTAAGCGTACACATGGCGCGCTTGCACGAAACCATCGCGCGTTGGGCTTTGGCGCGCAGCGGAGTTTGCGGCCGCCAGGGTCTCGACCGGCGTTTCTGTGCGGCCGCGTCGCGATTGTGCATCGGCGGGTGAGGCCGCGACCAGCACAAGGCTGGCGGCAACGAGCGCGAAAGCAGAACAGCGCGCGATCATCGTTCACGGCTCCAGGAGAAATCAGAGATCAAGAGGCCCAGCGGGTTGTTGGCGATCTCGTCGGCGTTGCGCGGCGCGCGCGTCGTCAGGGTGAAGACGCCGGAATAAACCTCTGGATCGGTCGTTCCCGTCGCGTTGGTGGCGCGTTCAACCCACGTCACCTCCCAGGCGTTGTTCGAGCGGGCGATGATGGATCGGATGTGCACAGTGCGACCGACTCTGCCGAGAGAAAGGAACGGATCATCCTGACGCGCGATCTCGGTGAGCTGCGCGGCCGCTTGCGGCGTCAGGAAGCGATAAGCCTGTAGCCAGTTTTCGCGGAGCACGACGCCGTCGGTCGGCAGGGAGCGAACCAGCCTCACGAACTGACCAAGGTGATAGGCCTTTTGCGCTTCCGTGGCGGTCCAATGGCCGTCGGCGGCGCGCACGTTCATCACCTGCCCTTCGGGACTGACTTCGACGACATGCACAAAGGTGCGCTGTTGCAGCGCGACGACAACCAGCGACATGACACAAACGCCAAGCAGGCCCAGCGCGCCGAATGCGATGGCGCGCCACGACCGTGCCGACAGCACTGCCGAGCCCATGCGCGCGTCCCATTCCTGTTGAGCGCGTTTGTAAGGCGTGTCTGCAGGCGCGGCCGCGTACGAGCGCGCCGGTGAGCGGAAGGAAAAATTCATGGACCGGCTCCGGACGATCTGGGCTTGGGCTGCATGGCCCCGTAATTGATGGGGGCGCGCGGTGCGCCGCCGCTTCCGCTGCCTCCGCGACCCCGGCTTCCACCGCCCGTGCTGCGGCCGGCGCCGCTCAAGCGGCGTGATGTGCCGATCATGCCGCCCTTGACGGCCTTGTAGACCGCGTGCGCCATGTAGACGCCACCGGCGGTGGCGAAAGTTGCACCAACACCGGTGCGGATGGCGTCAGAGCCGGACAGATGCGGCTGGCCTTGCACCACTTCGCTCGCAAGCATGGGGGCGAACCACGCGAGCGCTAGCACCGTGAGGCCAAACAGGAAGATATTGAGCACGCCGCCGGCGTTGAGCGTAAACGTTGCTGGCAGCGTGTTGACGAACGTGATGGCGATGGAAGCGATGAAGGCGAGAACGAATAATCTGATTGCACAGCCGGCAACCCAGCCGAGCGGCCGCTCCGCGACCCAGGACGTGCCGTTGAAAACGCCCCAAGGGAGCGCGACGAACGCAGCTAAACTTCCGAGCTTGAATGCGATCAGCGACACAAAGAGCTGCATCGCGAGAACGAAGAAGCCGAGCATCACTAACACCGCCGAGACCCAGATCGTGGCCATCGCAAATGCATCGGTGAAGATGTTCATGCCTTCGGCCATCGCCGCGGTGCGGCCGAAGAGTTCGACGCCGATCTGGCCGACGCGTCCCGGGTTGTGCAAGTCGGCCATGCTCATGCCGTTGCCGCCGGCGTTGAGGCCAAGCTGCGCGCCGGATCGGACGATGATGGTGGAAAGGCTCGCCCAATTGTTCACGAGGAAGGCGAAGAACCCGACGAACAGAACCTTGCGAAAGAAGGGCGCCATCGGCGCTTCACCAGCTAGCGCCCATTGCGCGCCGGCGAGCGTGATCGAAATGACGATCAAGGCATTCAGGACATAGGTGACGTCGCCTTGGATCAGGCCGAACCCTGAATCCGCCAGCGCTAGGAACTGGTCGAGAAACGAATTGAGCGATGACGGATCCATGTCAGAACGCCGTGCGCGCCGGTTCAGTCGAGCGCGTGGTTTCCCTCGGAAAGGCGCGACGCTGGATTTCACGCGCGCGTTCTTCGCGCGCAAGTCGCTCCATGCGTTCGGTCTCAAGCGCGCGGCCCTGAGCGATTAGCAGCGCGTGTATTTCTGCAAGCTGGCTTGCAGTCACGCCCAGCAATTGGTTGCTAGCCTGGATGGCGCCGGTCTGCCCTTCGGCGCTTGATGACGATTGCAAGGCGCGGTCGATGCGGTTGCGCGAGCCTTCGATCGAGCGCGCGGCGCGAGCTTCCGCTTCCATGGCGCGCTGCAGACTGTCGCGGCTCTCCTGCTCCCAACGCTCGGATTGCTGCAACACGCCCGCAAGATCGAAGTCCTCCCAGGTTTCGGGATAGAGCGTGCGCAGGTTTTCCCCGACCTGATTGACCTCGAAGGCGATCCCTTGGGCGGTGTTGAAGAGTTCGCGCGCTTCAGAGATGGATTGCGTTAGTTCGGGCGAGAGCTGCAACGGGTTTTGCCGCAGCATTTGCGTCGCCTGTTCGATCTGACGAATCTGGTTGTTGATCTGCTGGAGCGCGCGTGTGGCTTGCAGCAGATTCTGCGCCAGGTTGGTCGGATCAATGACGGCCATCTGCGCGCGCGCCGGCGCGATTGGCGTCACCGCGACGATCGCGGCCAAGCCGAGCATCACGAGAGATCTGAGTGCCTTCTGCATGGTCCCTCTCCTATTCTGCGGCGATCAAGGATTGTTCGGCCGACATTGCTGGCGATCCGGCCTTTTGCTTGAAGCGCCGCACCGCATCGGCCGCGTCGCGAAGGCCACGTGCTTCAAGCCAGGCGGGCGCGAAGTTTTGAACGCCGCCCTCCGCGAGCACGCGATCCATCCACGCGTGGTCTTCGGGGCGCGAGGCAGCGACGAAGGCAAGCGCGGCGGGGCCGAGTCCCAGCTCGAACAACCGGCAGCCTGCGCGTGAGGCTAGATAGTAGTCGCGCTTCGGCGTCGCCGTGGCGATGAGCGCGATCTGGCGAGCATTGAGCCCCAGCGATTCGTAAAACGCGGCCGAACGTGGCTCGCGGGCGCGATCGTTGGGCAGGAAGATGCGCGTGAGGCACGCTTCGATGATGGTCGAGGCGATCGGGCTCGCTTCAACGTCCGCGAGCTCCTGGCTAGCGAAGATAACGGCGACGTTCTTCTTGCGGAGCGTCTTCAGCCAATCCTGAATTTGGGAAGCGAACGCCGCGTCCTTAAGGAAGAGCCACGCTTCGTCGAGAACAAGTAAAGTGGGCTTGCCGTCGAAGCGGCGCTCCAACGCGTGGAACAGCACGGAGAGAACCGCGCTCGCCGCATGCGGACGACGCATCAGATCGCCCATCTCGAACGCCTGGACGCGGCCATAGCCCAAGGTCGACTGATCGTGGTCGAGCAAGCGCCCGTATGATCCCGCGCGCGTGAACGGCTCCAGCGCAGCGCGAACGGTCGCGTCCTGGGCCAATGCCGTAAAGAGCGTCAACGTCCGGTCTTCGAGCGGACGCTGAGCCAGCACTTCCAGCGCGCGCCAGAGCTCGGCGCGCAGTTCAGGCGTCACTGTGACATTGGCGCCGGCGATAAGGCTCGCGATCCAATCGAGGGCCCAGCTGCGTTCGGCGGCGTCATCGATCATCGCAAGGGGCTGGAGACCTAATGCGTCCTCCTCGCCAAGATCGAAGAAATCGCCGCCCAGACCGAGGATGGTCGCGCGAGAGGACCGGTCCTTGTCGAAAAGGAATACCTGCGCATCAGCGTAACGGAGCCATTGCGCGGCGAGTGTCGCGAGCAGCACCGATTTGCCGGCGCCCGTTGGCCCTACAATCATCGTATGGCCGACATCGCCGACATGAAGGTCGAGCCGGAATGGCGTCGCACCATCGGTCGCGGTGAGCATGAGCGGCGGCGCGTTGAGATGGGCGTTGCGCCCCGGTCCCGCCCACACCGCGCTGGTCGGAAGAAGATGCGCAAGGCTGGGCGACAAGAGGATTGGCCGGCGTACGTCGGCATAGGCTTGGCCTGGCAAGCTGCCCAGCCAGGCCTCGACGGCGTTGACGCTTTCGACTTGCGTGACGAAGCCCAATGCGTCGGCGACCTGCTGAATCTGCCGGACAGCTTCGTTCGCCTGCTCTTCGTCGGCCTCAGCGACCGTGATCGTGAGTGTCGCATATCCTGCTGAGACAGCGTCTGCGCCGAGTTCTTGCAGCGCGACATCGGCGTCTTCGGTTTGGTTCGCCGCATCATTATCGAGGAGCGCCGCCTCTTCGCGGAAGAGCGCCTCGCGCAACAGCGTGAGCAAACCCTTGCGCTTGGAGAACCAGCGCTTGCGGATTTTCTCCAATTCGCGCCGCGCCTCTTCGCGATCGAGCGGCAGGAAACGCGTGACCCAGCGATACGAGATCGGCAAGCGGTTGAGCTGGTCGAGCAGCCCCGGCTCAGTTTCGGTGATGAAGCTTCGGACCGAAATGACTTTCAGATGCTTGGCGCCAAGTGTGGGCGCGAGTCCGCCGATGAGCGGGGCATCCGTCAGCAATTGGTCAAGATGGAATGGCGTATCAGGCACGGCGACCCGATGCGGCCGATCCGAGACGCAATCATGGAGGCACGTCAGCGTCTCTTCGTCCGAAAGCCAGCGCGCCTCCGGCATCGCCGTTTCCAGCAACGCGATGAATTGGTCGGCATCTTGCTGGAAGCGTTCGAGATGACGCCGATAGTCGATGATGGCCGCGGTCTCTGCGCCGCCTTCGAAGACGAGGCTTTCAAGTTTTCCTTGCCGTTCGGCGGGCGGTAGCCACGCGAGCGTGAGGAAATAACGGCTCTCGAAGCGCGCGCCGGCCGTCTCGAATACAGCACGACGTTCTTCGTCGATCAGCCACGAGACCGCGTCAGGCCATTTACTGTCGGGATATCCAGGCGCCGGCGATCGGCGCGCTTCGACGTGAAAGCACCAGCCCGAACCGAAGCGGCGGAAAGCGTTGTTCAATCGGCCGCTCGCCCCCATAAGTTCGGCGGCGACGGCGGAATCTAGATCAGGGCCGCGGAATGCGAGCGTTCGCTGAAACGCGCCGTCCTTGTTCAAGACCACGCCGGGGCCAATCAGCGCGGCCCAAGGCAGGAAGTCGGCGAGCTTGGCGCCGGTCGAAGCGTAAGGGCGAAGATCAAGCATACGCGTCACGCTGAGAGATAGACGGGCTTGGCCAAATGCCGAGGCCAAGTTTCGAGAAACCAGGGATCGCGCGCGGCGGCCCATGCCGCGGCGCCTTGCAGCACGGCCCAGAGTGGCAAGCCGATCAACGGCTGCTGCAGGCCAAAGCCGATCGCGGCGCCGATGGTGGCGTTGAGGATTGCGAAGGCGCGCGGCACGCCGCCCAGCAGAATGGGGCGTGTCAAGCTGGTGCGCAAAGGCGTGGCGTATCCGTCTGGCTCTTCGTCGTTCACGAAGACCTCCTCTGTCGTTGTCACTCACTCAAAGCCGGCTTCAGCCGTGCGCTGTCAGATCAGCGCCCCGCCGGCGAAGCCGAAGAAATCCAAAAAGAACGAAACCGCCGCAAACATGACGGCGATGCCGAGGCCCACGAAAGCGAGCTTGCGCACGCCGCCACCGCCTTCGGAAAAGATGATGGTGACGCCGGCAATGACGATGGCGATGACAGCGGCGGCGCGCGCCACCGGTCCCGTAATCGAATCGACAATCTGTTCGAGCGGCCCTTCCCACGGCATGCCGGAGCCGGACGCGTAAGCTGGTCCTGCAATCGCAACGATTATGATTGTAAGAACTGCTGCTCGTGCGCTGACCTTACGCATCGTGATATCTCCGCCTCGTAGAGGCCTGTTGAGGACAGTTTCCACGAAGACGCGCTCGACGAAATGGCTTTCAAGTCCTGCGCGCAGCCGCCAATGCATGCTCTCACCGCGCGCGCAAACACCTCGTCGCACCTCGCAGAGTTGCGTTTCGAGAATACGCACTGCGTCGCACCGCGCGCCTGATTGCGCTGCGTCTTGCTTGCAGTGTCGTTATGTTTGAATCGTTCGGTTCGAGATCAGAGCCGGTGCTGCACAATCTCGGTGATGCTACGGCCGGTCTCGGTGCGGGCTATGAACACAACCATATCGACGGCCGCGTTGATGAGGCGTGTGGGCGGCGCAGCACTTGCCTCCATCGCCAAATCCTCTAGCCGCGGCAGCGCATCTGCGGCTGAGTTGGCGTGCAGCGTGAGCAGCCCGCCGGGATGCCCGGTGTTCCACGCCTTGAGCACCTCAAGTGCTGCGCCGTCGCGAACCTCCCCAACCACGATCCGATCGGGGCGCAACCGGAGCGTCATCTTCACCAGATCGCGCATCGTCGTTTGCGGCTCGGTTCGCTTGGTCAGCATCTGCACGCTGTTGGGGCTGGCGCAATGAAGTTCGCAGGTGTCTTCTAAAATGATGACGCGTGCTGTGAGGAAGGGAGTTTCGGCGAGTAAGGCATTTAGCAGGGTCGTCTTTCCGGAGCCTGTGCCGCCGGCGACGACAATGTTTCGCCGGTGCGCCACGGCTGCGCGCAAGACGTCGGCTTGAGCCCTTGTCGCGATGCCAGCTGTCACATAGTCGTCGAGTTCAAAAATACGCGACGGTCGTTTGCGGATAGCGATCACCGGCGCCTCGACTAGCGGCGGCAGCAGCGCCTGCACCCTGGCCGCACTATCCGGGAGAATAGTCGAGAGCGCCGGGCGTTCGGCCCCCACGGTTTCGCCCGCTTCGTGCGCCAGCAAACGAATGGCGGTTTCGCGCTCGGCGATCGAAAGTGTGTGCGCAGTCGGTTCAAGTCCCCGTCCTAATCGATCGAGCCACAAGCGACCGTCAGCGTTCACCAGCGCCTCGACAACGTCGGCTTCGCCTAAGGCTTGCGCGACGGCCGGGCCCAGCGCGCGCACCAAGGCTGAGCGGCGGCGGGCCGACACGAGCGCATAGCCATCACCGCTCATGGCGCCGTTGCTCCGAAGTCGCCGCCGGTGCTGCTCGCGTCCTCGCCGTTCGGCACATTCCCGCCGCTGATTGAGCGCCCGCCCCGCAAAGCATTGGCGACCATTTGAAGAAACCGCTCGAACCGGGCCTCCGCACTCGCGGCGGCGCTGTCTTCCAATGCTTCGTCTATCGGAGGATTGTGTTCGAGCCACACGCGGATGAAGAGCAGCAACACTTCTTTGACGATGAGCCCCTCGCCGATCACCTTATCGAGGCGCGCGTCGAGACGGCTTGCGTGCCGCTGGTCGCTGACTGGCGGCAGCGGGTCGCCATCTCGGCCAGCGTAGCGTGCACGCACCGCCTCGGCGATGACTGACGATTCCGAGCGGTGCTGATCGCGAGCAATTTTCTCGATTTTGACCTCGAGATCGCGCGTCAGATAAACGGTGATGCCCTTGCGCGGCATGGCGCTCAAATCCCCTTCGAGCGCGGCGGCTCGGTTACCCGCGAGCCATCGGGATTGCGGAAGCTGGCGAGCGCCAGGTCGGAGATCTTCGGCTCCGCTTCGGCGGGCGCCGGCCGCGCGGTCGGCGGCGTGGGCGGCGGCGGCGCAACCTTCGCTTCATCCGCTTCGAACAAGTCGGCTTGCGCGCGCGGCGGCGTTGACGGCTCTTGCCGCTTCGCTGGCGTTACCGGCTTTTTCTCCTTTACCAGACGGCCAATCGCGCGCACGTCGCGCCACTCATTGTCATGTACGAGCGCGGCGACGCTGGGCGCGGCGGGCCGCAAGCGCTCGGCGAAGATCCGCTCCTGATCGAATCGGAGTTTCTTTGAACGGATGGGCTTGCAACCAGAAACGAAAATGAGCTGTTGGTCTTGAGGAAGACCGCGCACGTCTCCAGGCAGCAGCAACGGCCGGCGCTCTTCACGATAGGTGATGGCGCCTTTCTGCGGACCTAGGATTGAGCGGGGGCGATGCTCGCTTTCCTGCGGACGCATCTCCCAGACTTCGCCGCCCATTTCCGCAATGTGTTTTGCCGTCTCTGGATCGGCTGCAGCGAATGAGGTCACGCAATGACAATTGTCGAGGATGACGTTGTCGCGACCGTAGGCCTTGATGACGTGATTGAGCGACTGACACACAAGGAACGCTTTGAGGCCGTAGCCGGCCATGGCGCCCATCATCTTTTCAAAGAAGTCGAGACGGCCGAGTTGAGGAAACTCGTCGAGCATCAGAAGCAAGCGGTGGCGCTTCTCACGGCCATGGCCGTCCCGGGTTTGATCTTCCATCAAAGTGCGCGCGACCTGACCGATGAAGAGACGCATCAGCGGCATGAGGCGCGGGCCATCTGACGGCGGCGGCTGGAGATAAAGTGTGACCGGCCGCTCTGCGCACATGAGATCGCCGATGCGAAAGTCCGAGCGGCTGGTTTTCTCGACCACAACCGGATCGGCGAAGATGCCGAAAAAGGATTCCGCGGTTGCCTTGATGCCAGAGCGAAGGCGCTCCTCGCCGGTTAGATAGGAGGTGGAGGCGTGCAGAACTTCAGGGTGCACCTCTGGCATGTTGGTGCGCGGATTAAGGCGATGAAGCGTGCAACGCATCTCGTCGGCGGCGCGGTCGAGGTCGGCGAGCTTTTCGCGCACGACCGCAAGCGTTTTGCGCTCCACCGGTTCAGCATAGAGCACGTGCAGGATGACGCCGGTTAGGATGTTCTTGGCGCTGTCATTCCAGAACCGCTCGCCGCCGCGTGTTTGCCCGTGCGGATCGACGATAATATCGACCACGTTCTGGACATCGCGGACTTCGTTTTCGCCTTTGCGAATTTCGAAGAGCGGATTGAAGCAATTGGATGAGCTCTGGGTCGGGGCAAAGCGCAAGACTGGTCCCAACAGCGCGCGATATCCAGACGCGCCCGGAAACCCGTGCCGGCGGTCGCCGTGGTCGAGTTCTCCTTTGACGTCGAGCACGATTGCCGATCCGCTCCATGACAGAAGCGTCGGCACGATGTGCCCGCGGCCTTTACCCGAACGCGAAGCGCCGATCAGAATCTGGTGGCCCGGCCCGTCATAAGCCAGGATTTCACCCTGGAACCTGCCGAGGATGGCGCCTTGCTCTGCAAAGAGCCCGGCTGACTCTATGTCGGCGAAGTTTGCCCATGCGTCCTTGCCGAACGGTTTGAGCTGAAGCCGTTGTCGTAACCCGAGAGCCGCGACAAGAATACTCGCCGCGAAGCCGGCAAGCACGACAAGACGTGCGACCGCGAATGGCTTGGGAAAACGATCTGACCAGCGCTCAGTCCATTCGAAGACCGCCCAAGGTGCATAGAGAGCGCCCGCTTCCGTTCTCATCCACGGTCCACCCAGCGCCGGCTGATACGCGAAAACCTGCGCCAGATATTGCGTGGCGGCCCCTGCGCCGATCAGCGCGATCAAAAGTGAAACCGCAATGATGATTGCGCTGCGCATGTCCGCTCGCGTTTGGCGTCGCTAGCCACCTTGAGCCCTGGGACGCGCAGCGTCATTGGGCCGAAGGGCCCATTGCCAAGAGGTTGTTTCCCTAGCTACGGGAATTGCGCGAAACGTTTGATCTCTTTACGGCCCGCGTCCTTATTTTCGTCAGGGGACGTGTTCGCAGCTTTCAGTTTGATACGGCGGCGTTAGCGAATAGGCTTCGACCCGATGATACACGCAACACAGTCTGGATCTGACACGCTCGGTGATGTGGCGCGCCTCTGCGAGGAGCATTTCAGAGCACACGACCTAAATATCCTCGCCCGTGTGCGGGAGTCAGAGCGAGCTATGGACCTCGCGCTCGGTTCGCCCGCTGGGGATGCTCTAACCGTTGTACGTTGCGTCGGCCGGATCGAACTCGCCGATTATCGCGCTCTGCGGACGATGCTCATCCAAGGGGATTTCAACGGCGCCGCATTGATCTTTACGGAAGAAGACCAGCCACACCTTTCGAATGAGATACCATCCTATCCTCTGGCTCGGGTGCATGAACTTGCCGCTTTCCTCTCCACGAAGAGCGCTCACTCTGCGTGTTCTTCGAACGAGCGCTCGCGGGTAACTCAACCCACTTAGCGTTTCAAACGTACGCCCGCGCCGCCATCTTTGCTCGACTTGGGATCAAGGAAAATCACGCCCGCGCTTTCCAGTGCACGGCGAACAGCATCTACATTGGCGTCAGTGCTGCGCTCTGGGCCCATCGCACCCTCCATTCGCTTAATCGTAGGCACTGACAGCTTCGATTTCGCGGCCAAGTCCTTTTGACTCCAGTCTAAGAGAGCGCGTGCAGCTCGAACTTGTGCAGCAGTTAGCATCCGAATGCGCCTTTGGGATTATTTGATCCCTTTGGGTTGACTGTATGGGCCGAAGTGATACGTTCGGGATCATTATAGACCGAAAGGGTTAGAAATGTCCCGACGACCGCCTCTGGCGGCGAACGATAGTGCGCGCCCCGACGATCCCACCCGCCGACTTATTTTGAGCGCCGCCGCGACGCCGCTCCTCGCTAGCGCGGCTTGCGCTCCCGATCCTGCTGCAGAGGCCTGTCAAGCTTGGCTCGCGCGCAACGCTGAGCATGAGCGTCTTGCAGTTGAATGGAGCCGGCTCGAGGCGCGCCTGCACCGCGAGCACAACTGGATGAAGCTAACACGCGCTCAGCGCAGGCGTTTGCCTGAAAGCCATGAGTTGGACGATCTTGACGATCGCATTGAGGTCCTCAGCGACGAGAACAGCGACCTGTTCCGGGCGCTACCCGCCATAGTCTGCGCGTCGCCGATTGGCATTTGCGGCAAGCTCACCATCGCCGTCCTTGAGACGAAGAACAATTGTGAGGATGTGCACAGGCTGATCGCGAGCATCCTGCGCGATTATCGCGCACAGCACGGAGACGCGTGAGGCCATGGCCCGCGCGTCCCGCCGCAACGTGATCGCCGCGATCGGCAGCGCCCTTCATAGCGCAACTTGCCGATCCCGATCTCGGTGAGATGTGCGTTGGCGGGTACGTCGCCTCCGACCTAAAGCCTTAACTGGCCTTTTCGAAGCGCGCCGCGCGGGCGAGCGGCGTGTCGTCCTGTCTCGCCGCGCCTAGCGCGCCGGCTGGACGCCTGCGATCGATTAGGGATCGAGCAATCGCAGATGGGGAGCTAGCTGGCTTCGCTGGTTGTTCCATTGTCGATGCAGCGGAGCAAGCTGCCGTCCAGATCGACGACATGAAACATGCGCATGCCCCAGGGCTTCACTTCCGGTTCGTCCATGCGGGGCGTCGCCCAGCAATCTTTCGCCAGCCCAGCTTTCTCAAAGTCAGCATAGAGCGCGTCGAGATCATCAACGCGCAAGCATGCTGAGAAACAACTGGTGCGCGGATCAAGTTCAGCGTGGGGGAAAAACTCTATCTCCAGCGGCCCGCGCTGCATAATCATCCAGCCGTCATCCTTGAACCGCGAGACGAAACCCAGCGCTTGATAGAAGGCCTCGGTCTTATCGAGATCGCGGCTAGGAAGGTTGGCGGTCGCGCGGTCCATTGCCGATCATTACAAGGCCAAGCACGCCAAGCACAACGCTTCCAGCCAGCATTTGGCCGCCGAAGAACGTCCAATCGATGCAGAGCACGCCCAAGGCGGAGTGCAGCGGGATCAGCGTCGCAATCGCGGCGGGCCAGCGCGGTCCGCGACGCCACGCCGTGACAGCCCATATGAGCGCCACAACGGCCCAGCCAACGGCCGCGGCGATCCAGAAGAGACAGATAGCGAGATGCTGAGGGCGTTCGAGCCCTTCGCCCCAGCTGCTGGCCATACGCAGCCCCATGGCGTGGATGCCAGCCGTAGCTAGCAACAAGATCGCGGCGGCTCCAAGCACCCAACGGCCCATCTACTACCTATCGCCCGTGTTGGCCGGGCGATACCTGCCCCAGATGTATTCGAGCAAATAGGTGAGCGCGGCCAGAACCAGCGTCGCCATCACGACAGTCGTCATGCCGTGAGCGCCGAACGTAACCACGCCGAATCCGACAACTGCCGCCATCACCGCGCCAAGCAGAAGGATCGGCCCCGAGAAGTAACAATGCAGCCGCCCGCAGCGCCGCGCGTTCAATAAGCAAGCGCCTCCCATCCACGTGAAGGCAATGGTCCAGGCAAAGGCCGACAACCAACCGGCAACAGGCGCAAGGCTAAGCGCGGTCGCGATGGCAACCGGCGCACCCCAGATCGCCAGGAAACCGCCCGCGCGAGCGGACAAATCCTTGCTTGCACAATCGGCGGGGATGTCGCTTCGCATCCGTGTCAGCTCGAACAGCAATCGCCCGTCTGCAGGGGCGGGCATTGCACATCCGCGAACGAGCAGAACACACAGCAATCGCCCGTTTTTGGTTTGAGCACCGCGCCGCATCCCTTGCAGTCGTAGAAATACTGACATGCGTCGGTCGGCATGGTTTCGGTTTCGCGGTGACCGCATTGGGGACATTTAATCGTCGCCCGGGCAATGGTTGAAGCACTCATCGTCCGCGCGCCCAGTCGAGCAGCGCAGGCTCATAGTGGGGCATGGCGATTGCGCCAGCGACCAGTAGCGCTGCGCCAATTAGAAGAATGATGACGAGCGGCCGGGGCCGTCGTCCGCCCCAGAACGCCATCACGAAGGCTCCGAGAATGAGCACTGCAGTGGCGCCTAGTAGATATGGCTTCGCGTCCGCGAAAAAGCCCAGATGCGCGACCAGCGCCGTGCTCACGCCGGCCTGGATCAGCAGAATTGGAAGCACGCAGCAGGACGCA
The DNA here is from genome assembly GCA_050184605.1 of Hyphomonadaceae bacterium. Lineage (GTDB taxonomy): Bacteria > Pseudomonadota > Alphaproteobacteria > Caulobacterales > Aquidulcibacteraceae > Vitreimonas. Next base: position 210,253 of record JBFXAE010000003.1, read on the forward strand.
CCTATCAGCGCGGCGAGCCCAGTTATCACCCCGCCCCCGGCCAAGATGCCGCTGGGGCGAGACGGGGGTGTCGTATCCTCGGTCATGGACTAGGCGTAAAACCTGTAGCGGCTACAGGAGCAAGCGGCTTGTCCAGGAACGAGTTCACTATCGGGCGCGTCAGCGCCGAGACCGGGGTCAATATAGAGACCATCCGCTACTACGAGCGGATCGGGCTGATGGGGAAGCCACAACGATCCGGCGGCGGTCGACGCCTCTACGACCAATCCGCCTTGCGCCGCCTCGGTTTCATCCGGCGGGCGCGCGAACTCGGTTTCTCCATCGACGACATTCGGGCGCTCATTGTCGTCTCGGGTGAAAACGGCCGATGCGCCGATGTTCACGCACTTACCGTCCGTCACTTGGGCGGTGTGCGCGCAAAGATCAGCGACCTCAGAAAGCTGGAGCACACGCTGGCGAAAATGGCAGAGCGTTGCGACCGCGACGCTTCGTCCGAATGTGCGATCATTGATGCGCTGTCGACGCCGCCCCACGCGATGAGCGGTTGAGGACGATGAGCCTCTCGGTAGATGTAGCGCAGCGGCCTCTACATCTCGACGATATCCGAGACGGGCGACTAAGAGATCGGGCGCCCTGGTCGGCGCGTCCGTGTGTTGGACTTATCGGTTCGGCCCCCCGGTCGCGCGTGATCGCCTTCGCACGCGCTGTGATCGGCGAGCGCTTCGATTACTCTGCACTGGCCGGCGGCGCCGGCCTCGCAGGGCGTCGCGATGCGCTTGAGTTCACGCTTCAGCGCCCGCAACTGCGCGATGCGCGCGTCCACATCATCGAGATGGCACCGGGCGATGTGATCGGCTTCTTCGCACGGGCGGTTAGGATGATCAGACAGGTCAAGCAATGACCGGATGTCGCTCAACTCGAACCCAAGCGCGCGCGCATGGCGGATAAAGGAGAGCCGCCGCAGGTCGGCATCAGAATAAAGCCGTCTGCCGCTTTGGGTCCGTTCCGGCGCGCCGATCAGCCCTTCCTGCTCATAAAAGCGGATGGTCGGGATTTTAAGCCCGGTGCGCTTCGCCGCCTGTCCGATCGCCTGCATTTTTCTCTTGATCCTCTAGTCACTAGAGAATGTAGAGGATGTGGCATTGGATTTCGAGAGCCTTCCGATGCCCCCCGCCTGGTTCCCCTTGGCCGCCCTCCTCGCCATCATCGCCGTCTCGGCTTTACGTCTCTTCAGCGTCGAGCGCGATCACGGCGTTAAGGCTTTTAGCTTCGGCCGCCACGCCGCGATCCAACGCGTGGCCGAGCGAAACTGGAAGCTGGCGACTGGACTGGCGCTTGCCTCGGCGCTGGCGGCATGGCTCGCGCCAGGCTGGGAGTCGGCCCTTGGACGTCCAGATTGGGCTGACGCCCCAGCCCTCAAATGGATCTCTGCAATGGTCTTTGTGGCGTCGGTTTTCCTGATCGCCGCGGCACAGCTCCAGATGGGCGCGTCATGGCGCATCGGCGTCCCCACCGACGGTCCAGGTCCGCTCGTCGCCCATGGTCTCTTCGCCTGGTCACGCAACCCGATCTTTGTCGGGATGATCGGCGCAATTCTCGCGCTCTTCCTATGGTCGCCGCACATCCTGACCGCAGCAGTGCTCGCCGGGACCTGGACGCTCGCGCTCGTTCAAGTGCGGATCGAAGAAGAAGCGCTGCGCGAGAAGCACGGCGATAACTACGAGCGCTATGCGGCGGAAGTCGGCCGCTGGTTCGGCCGCCGTAGCACGGTCATGTCGTCATGAGCGACTCGGACTCAGCTCAGCGCTCGACGCTATGGATCGTGCTCGCGCTCAATTTGGCGCTCGCTGCGGGCCTGGCGGTGGCGGGGGCCTTCGCGGATTCGAGCGCCCTCACCGCCAACGCGCTCGACAATGCCTCTGACGCGATAGTCTATGGCATCAGCCTCTTCGCGATTGGGCGAGCGCCGATCTGGAAACAGTGGGCGGCGCACTGGTCGGCGGCGCTGCTGCTGATCTTCGGTCTTGGCGTCGCCGCCGATGCGTTGCGGCGTTTCTTTACTGGCTCCGAGCCGATCGGCATCACCATGATGGCGATGGCGGCGATCGCCGCGGTGGTGAACCTCATTTGCCTCTTCTTGTTGCGGCGTCTCAAATCTGACGACGTCAATATGGAAGCGGCCGAAACATTTAGCCTGAATGACTTTGCGTCCAATGGCGGCGTGCTTATCGCGGGAGCTTTGGTGCTCTGGCTGGATCAACGCTGGCCCGACCTGCTTGTCGGCGCCGCCGTCGCTTTGATCGCCATCAAGGGCAGCGTCGATATCTGGCGGAGCGCACGCCGCGAGCAAACGAGTGTGCGGAAATGAAAACGGGCACAGACCTTTGCGACGAGCGCACGCGCGCAATGAACGTCAGATCTTCGATTGGCACACTAGGCCAAGCAGGCGACTTGGCATGACAATCGTTGACATCTCGACACGTCTTGACGCGAACCACGACGAGGTTTGGGATCACGTTACGCGATCAGCTCTCTTGCACTATGTGGCGAAGGGGCTGATTTCGTTTAAGCCCGAAGACCCCGCCGGCTTTCCCGAACGCTGGCGCGCGGGCAGCTATAAAGCCTGGATGTGGTGGCTGGGCTTTCTTCCTATCGGGTGGCAAGTTATCAGGATCGAGTACCCTCCCGTGCACGGCACAAGGCGCGCGCTGCGCGACAACGGCTTTGGTCCGCTGATAAGAAAGTGGGATCACATGATCGAGGTGTCGCCGGACGCTGGTGGAACACTCTATGTCGATCGCATCGCAATCGACGCAGGCTTGCTTACCCCGTTGGTGGCGCTGTTCGCGCGTCACTTTTACAGGCATCGGCAACGGCGATGGCGCACCCTGGTGGCGCGGGGCTTCGACTATGCAGCCTAGGTCCGCTCGGTCATCCTCTGAAAACGATTTTACGCCAGCGCTCGGGCATGCAGCATTGACGCCGCTCTACGATTCGGCGATTGCGCTCTTGACCCGCGAGAGACGATGGCGCGCGGCCCTGCTGCGCCAAGTCGCGCCGACGTCGGACGATGTGATCCTTGATGTCGGCTGCGGCACCGGGACGCTTGCGCTGATGCTCAAACAAGCAGCGCCGAACGCGACCGTGATCGGACTCGATCCCGACCCAGACGTACTCGCGCGCGCCGCAAAACGAGCGCGCCATGCAGGTCTGACTATCGAGTTCGCGAAAGGCTTCGCGCGCGATGTCGAGCGCTTTACGGGTTGCGGCGTCACCAAAGTCGTGTCGAGCCTCGTTTTCCATCAAGTGCCGATGGAAGAAAAGCGCGCCGCTCTCGGCGCCATGCGCGCGATTTTGCAGCCAAAAGGCGAAGCTCACATCGCCGATTATGGTCTGCAGCGTACGCGGCTCATGCGGCTCTTGTTCGCCCAAGTCCAGATGCTCGACGGCAAGGAGAACACCACGCCGAACGCACAGGGAATATTGACGCGGCTGATGGCCGAGGCTGGCTTTGCAAAAGTGGTGGAGACGGAGGTCATCGCCACAGCCACTGGTTCGATCTCTCTCTACCGCGGCAAAGCTGCGGGCAATCGGGGAGCTCAAGCGTGAGTGACAAGTGCGGCGATGGCTGTGGGAAGGTGGGCCCTGCCCCGGTGGACCAACGCGCGCGGCGCATCCTTTGGGTCGTGCTTATCGCCAATGCAGCGATGTTCGGCGTGGAAACAATTGGCGGGCACGCCATTGGATCGCTGGCGCTACAGGCCGACGCGCTGGATTTCGGCGCGGACGCTGCGACCTACGGCGTGACGCTCTGGGCCATCGGCCGCTCGCAGAAAGTGCGCACGGGCGCGGCGCTGACAAAGAGCGCGGCGATGCTGGCGATGGGCGTGCTCATCTTGGGGATGGCGATCGGAAAGCTGCTTGAGCCCGCCGCGCCCGAAGCTGCGCCAATGGGCTTAATCGGCGCACTCGCCTTAGCGGTGAACCTCGGCGCTGTTATACTGTTACTTCCGATGCGCAACGGCGACGCAAACCTGCGTTCCGTGTGGCTCTGCTCGCGCAACGACGCCTTCGGCAACATTTTGGTCATACTTGCGGCGGGCGCTACGGCTGCGACACGATCGCCCTGGCCTGACTTTTCTGTTGGTGTGATTATGTGTTTACTGTTCGTCAGCGGGTCTTGGGCTGTATATAGCCAGGCTCGCCGCGAATCTGCTGCGGCCATTGTGGGATGAAGCGCGTGCGGGCTTCGAGCGACATGAACTGGAGGCGCTGGGTGGCGATGCTTTGCATCGCTCTCCTCGGCTTCATCATGCTCGAAGAGGCGTCACCCGCCCACGCCGCCGCCGACAACGCTCAAGCTGGCATCAGTTTTCTAGTGGCCGACGCTGAAGGCGCGGCTGTCGAATCCGCGGGCGGCGGCGAACAGACGCCAGCAAGCCCTGCGCAACCACAGCATCATTGCTGCGCCGCCCATTGCAACGGCATGACGCCCGCCCTCTCCGGCAGCGTCGTCACGGCGCAAGTCATGTTGCGTGTCGCCGCTCCGCGCAGCACGCACGGCGCGCCCTCTGGCGCGCCTACCGGTCTAGAACGACCACCAAAAGCCACCGCGATCGCCTAAGAACGCGCTGCGGAATGATCTGCGGCGCGTGACCCTTCACGCATCGCGGACTTTTCATGCTCGATTCACACCGTTCAAGACGGCGTTCGGCGCGCATCCTGCGCTACGTCGCCACCGCCTCCCTCAGCGCGATCGCCGCGCCATTGATTGCCGCGCCGGCGCTCGCCCAGGAGCGCACGCCGCTGACGATGCAGAGCGCAATCGAACGCGCGCTTCAGTCCGACCCGGGCGTAAGCGCTGCGGGCGCTGGCGTCGACGCGGCGCAAGGCGGGCTCCGGCAAGCGCGCGTGCGGCCGAACCCCACGCTCGACGCGGAAGTTGAAAATTTCAACGGCCGCGGCGACCTCCGCGGCTTTAGCGGCGCCGAAACAACCTTTTCGCTTTCGCAAGAAGTCGAGTTAGGTGGCCGTCGCGGCGCCCGCATTCGCCTTGCCGACCGGGAATTGCACGGCGCCGAACTGGACCGGATTCTACGCGGCTTAGATCTCGCGCGCGATGTTCAGACCGCTTATTATGACGCGCTCGCCGCGCAAGAGCTTGTCACCATCGCTGAGGAGCGATTGGCCACCGCGCAGGCTCTGAGCGTTTCAGTTGCGCGCCGGGTCGCTGCTGCGCGCGACCCCTTGATGGCCGGCGCCCGCGCCGAAGCGGGCCTCTCGGAAGCCCGCATCGCGCTCACCCGCGCACAAGCGGAAGCCGCCACGGCGCGCGCGAGGCTTGCGTCTTACTTTGGCGGCGACGACGGCTTCAGCCTGATCGCCGCCGATTTCGCCCTGCCGCAGGCGCGTGATCACGAACACGACGCGCTTGGTGATGCCAGCCCGGATATCGCGCGGCTCGCGGCAGAGCGTGACCGCTCGGGCGCGGCGCTCAGCGTTGAGCGGTCGCTCTCCTGGCAGAATCCCACACTCAGTCTTGGCTATAGAAGGTTCGAAGATCGCGACGGCGAAGGCGCTCTAGTTGCAGGTGTTTCGATCCCGCTTGGTGTGTTCGACCGCAATCAGGGCTCGGTCGCGCGCGCCCGCGCTGAACAGCGGCGCGCGGAATTGGAGCTGGAAGCGGGACGGCGCACGCTGTCTCGAGAATATGCGGCTCTTGAACGCGCAATCGCCACCGATGCGGCCGCAGTCCAATCGACTGAAGAGGACGTGATCCCGCAAGCCGAACGCGCGCTCTCTCTTGCCCAAGACGGCTACAATCGCGGCGCCTTCTCGTATCTCGACGTCCTCGATGCTCAGCGCGCGCTCTCTGACGCGCGTCAAGCACGCGTCGAAGCTCTGCGTTCTTTCCACAACAACGAGGCAGCACTTGACCGCCTCACGGCGCGCTTCGGGGAAGCGCTGCCCTTCGAGGAGCAACACCAATGAACACCTTCAGAATGAAGTCTGCGGCGCTCGCCCCTATCGCGCTGGTTCTAGCGCTTGGTCTCGCTGGTTGTGGCGCGGGCGAAGCGGAGTCCGAACAGCCGGCCGCCGAGGCCGGCCACGAGGAAGGTGAAGAAGCCCATGAAGAGGGCGAAGAAGGCCACGCCGAAGGCGAGGAAGGCACCGCCGAACGCGTCACCATTCCGGTCGAGGCGGCCGAGACATCCGGCATCGTCGTCGCGATCGCAGGGCCCGGCGCAATTGAGGAAACGCTCAACCTCACCGGGCGCATCATGCTGCAGCCTTCGGCGCGCGCTGAAGTGCACGCGCCTTATCCAGGACCGGTGCGCGCGGTGCTGCGCAATGTCGGTGACAGCGTCCGGCGCGGGGAAACTTTGGCGCGGGTCGAAAGCGCCGAGAGCCTTCAAACTTACGGCGTCGCCACGCCGATCGCGGGCGTGGTGCTCGACCGCCAGACCAATATTGGCGATGTGACCAGCGATCAGCCGCTCTTCGTGGTCGGCGATCTTTCACGCTTACAGGCCGAACTCAACGTCGCCACCCGCGACATCGGCCGCATCAGCGCTGGGCAACGCGTCTTCATCACCGGCCTCGATGGCGCCACACGCGTCGAGGCACAGATTGCGAGCGTGCTGCCGACCGCCGACGCACATAGTCAAACTCTGATCGCGCGCGCGCCGCTGACGGCCGCGCAAGGCTCGTCGCTGCGGCCTGGCATGGCCGTGCGCGGCGCGGTGGTGACGGCCGCACAACAAGCGGGCGTCGCCGTGCCGCGTGACGCCGTGCAGACGGTCGAAGGCAGGAGCGTCGTTTTCGTGCGCGTGTCCGCAGACACATATGAAGCGCGGCCGGTCACGCTTGGACGAACCGGCGCGACGCAAGTTGAGATCCTCTCGGGCCTCGCGGCCGGCGAAGCCTACGTCTCCGAAAACGCCTTCTTGGTGAAGGCCGAGATCGGCAAGGGCTCCGCCTCGCACGACCACTGAGACCGCCCCTCTTCAATCCCGACCGGATCCTGCACACATGATCAGCCGCCTTATCGAACTCGCCGTCAGAGCCCGCTGGGCCGTCATGGCGATCGTCCTCATTGTCGCCGGCATCGGCGTCTACAACATCATGCGTCTGCCGATCGACGCGGTGCCCGACATCACCAACCGGCAAGTGCAGATCAATACGGTCGCGCCGTCGTTCGGCCCCCTCGATGTCGAGCGGCTCGTCACCTATCCGGTCGAAACGGCGATGTCCGGAATTGTGGGGTTGCAGAACACGCGCTCGATCTCGCGCAACGGCTTCAGTCAGGTCACGGTCGTCTTCAACGACAGCGTCGATATCTATTTTGCCCGCCAGCAAGTGGCCGAACGACTGACGCAAGCGCGCGAAAGCTTGCCCGAAGGCGTTGAACCGCAAATGGGGCCGATTTCAACTGGCCTCGGCGAAGTCTTGATGTGGACGGTGCATTACGCCGATCCAAACGCTGACGGCGCGCGCGTCGAGGCAGGCCAGCCCGGCTGGCAGCCCGACGGCGCCTATCTCACGGTCGAAGGCGAACGGCTCACCGATCCGGTGGCGCAAGCGGGTTATTTGCGCACCATCCAAGATTGGATGATCCGTCCCCAGATGCGCTCGGTCGCCGGCGTGGCCGGAATCGATTCCATCGGCGGCTATGAAAAGCAGTACGTGGTCGAGCCGGACGCGGGCGCACTCTCGGCGTATGGCATTTCCTTTTCCGAACTCGCCGAAGCGCTTGATCGCGCCAATCTTTCGGTTGGCGCGAACTTCATCCAGCAGGGCGGTGAGTCCTTCCTGGTGCGCGCCGACGCCCGTATCCGCACGCTTGAAGAAATTTCCGAAGCTGTCGTCGCCACACGCGACGGCGTGCCAATTACCGTGCGCGACGTCGCCAATGTGAGCGTTGGCGGTGATCTGCGCACCGGTGCGGCAACCGAAGGCGGACGCGAGGTTGTCGTCGGCACGGTCTTGATGCTGACGGGCGGCAACAGCCGCACGGTTGCGGCCGCCGCGGCTGAACGGCTTCAACAGATCACGCAAACTTTGCCGCCTGGCATCGTCGCCGAAGTCGTCTATGACCGCTCCAAGCTTGTGAACGCCACGATCGCCACGGTCGAACGCAACCTCGCCGAGGGCGCGCTGCTGGTGGCGGTCGTGCTCTTCCTGCTGCTCGGCAATATCCGCGCCGCAGTCATCGCCACACTCATCATTCCGCTCTCGATGCTGATGACGTCGATCGGCATGAATGTCTTTGGCGTCTCCGGCAATCTTATGAGCCTTGGCGCGCTCGACTTCGGCCTCATCGTTGATGGCTCGGTCATCATCATCGAAAATTGCCTGAGGCGACTATCGGAACGTCAGCATCACGAAGGCCGGCTGCTGACGCTTCCAGAGCGTCTCCATGAGACGCTCGAAGCCGGCCGCGAGATGATCAAGCCGACGATCTTTGGTCAGATGATCATCTTCCTCGTTTTCGCGCCGCTGCTCACCTTCTCGGGCGTCGAAGGCAAGATGTTCTCGCCGATGGCGATCACCTTGATGTTGGCGTTGGCGGCGGCATTCATCCTGTCGCTGACCTTTGTGCCGGCGATGGTGGCGCTGCTCATTCGCGGCAAGGTCGCCGAAAAGGAGGTCAAGGCGATCGAGATCGCGCGCAACCGCTATCAGCCGGGTCTCGACTATTCGCTGCGCAAGCCGAAGACGGTGATCGCCGGCGGCATCGCCGTCTTTGCGATCGCTGGAGCGCTTTTCTTTACGCTCGGCCGCGAATTCATCCCCCAGCTCGATGAGCAGGATATCGCCATCCAGGCGGTGCGCATCCCCTCGACGTCGTTGCAACAATCCGCGGCTATGCAAGCACGGGTGGAACAAATCATCTCCGAGTTTCCGGAGGTCGCGTTCGTGTTCTCGAAGACCGGTACGGCGGAAGTCGCGTCCGACCCAATGCCGGTAAACATCTCGGACTCGTTTGTGATCCTGCGGCCCCGCTCGGAATGGCCGAATCCGAACGAGCCAAAGGCTGAACTGATCGCACGCATGGAAACAAGGCTCTCGCAGCTGATCGGCAATTCCTACGAATTCACTCAGCCGATCCAGATGCGTTTCAACGAACTCATCGCCGGGGTCCGCGGCGACGTCGCGATCAAGCTCTACGGTGAAGATCTCACTGAGATGAGCCAAGCCGCCGGCCGGATCGCCGCGGTACTGCAATCGATCGATGGCGCCGCCGACGTCAAAGTTGAACAGACGGGCGGCTTCCCGACGCTCGATGTCCGCTTCGACCGTGACGCCATCGCCCGCTACGGCCTCTCATTGCAGGACGTTACCGACACGGTAGCGACGGCGATGGGCGGACGCGAAGCCGGACTCGTCTTCGAAGGCGATCGCCGCTTCGACGTCGTCGTGCGTTTGCCCGAAGCCGTGCGGGACGATCTCGACGCCGTCGGCGCACTCCCGGTGATGCTGCCGGAAACCGAGAACGGTCCGCGCGCCTCCATCCCATTGCGCGAAGTCGCAACATTCACCTTCTCGGAGGGCCTCAACCAGGTCAGCCGCGAGAACGGCAGCCGCCGTGTCGTCGTGCAAGCTAACGTGCGCGGCCGTGACTTGGGCTCCTTCGTCACCGAAGCGCAGCGCCGCGTGCGCGATGAAGTGACCTTGCCGACCGGGGCCTATCTCGATTGGGGTGGTCAGTTCGAGAACCTGCAATCGGCTTCGCAACGCATGTCGCTCATCGTGCCGGCCTGCTTTGTGCTGATCTTCGGCATTCTCTACATGGCGCTCGGTACGTTCCGCGCGGCGGGGGCTGTGTTCACCGCGGTGCCGCTGGCGCTGGCGGGCGGGGTCTACACCCTCTTCCTGACCGGCATGCCGTTCTCTATCTCGGCCGCTGTTGGCTTCATCTGCCTCGCCGGTGTCGCAGTGCTGAATGGCCTAGTCGTCATGACCAGCATCAACAGCCGGCTCGATCTCGGCATGCCTGTCGATGAGGCCATCCGAGAGGGCATGATCGAGAAGTTCCGCGCCGTGTTGATGACCGGCATTGTGCCGGCCATCGGCTTTGTGCCGATGGCGATCGCGCACGGCACCGGCGCTGAAGTGCAAAAGCCTCTGGCCACGGTCGTTATCGGCGGCCTCATCACTGCAACGCTGCTCACGCTCTTCGTGCTGCCCGCGATCTGCCGGCTGATGCTGAAGAGCGGCCACCAATTGCGCGAAGGCGAGATGCCCACCGCCTATTCAGGCGGCGGCGCAGCTCCGGCGCAAGCCGAATGAACCGGCTCTCGCCGCTTTTCGCCGCGTTGGCGGTCGCGCTTCTCAGCGCGGCCGCAGAGCCGGCGGCGGCGTCCGGGGCCGGCCATTGCGGCGGCTTTGTCCGTCAGATTGGACGCGGCGAAGTTGAACTCGCCGTGCGCGCGCAGCGTATCGAAGTGCGCCTGCACGATGAGACTGGCGCGCCGCTTGATGCGACGGCGAGCGCGTCCTTCGCCTCCGCGCGCGGCGTCGAAGCCATCACGCTCTCGCGCGCGGCGCCAGGATTGATGATCGGCGAAACGTCCAGCGCGATCACGGCGCGCTCGATCATGCTGCGTGTCGCCTTCAATGACGGCGTTGTCGGCGCCGCGCGTTTTCCGGTGCGCCGCGCCACGTGCGCGGCGCCCTCCGCGACCCCTCAGATGGAAAGGTAGGTTCACCTCATGACGTTGCAATCCCTTCGCGATGCGCTTCCCGCCTACGCCGCCGATCAGAAGCAGAATCTGATCACACTGAGTGAAGAACAGCTCTTGAGCGAACAGCAGAAGTGGGGCTGCTTTCTGGCCTGCGCTTACGCCACCGGCCAAGCACCTCTCATCGTCGCGCTCGAAAGCGAGGCGGCCGCCCGGCTTACGCCCGCCGCGCGCATGGCGGCCAAGTCCGCAGCGACCGTCATGGCGATGAACACGGTCTATTATTCAGCGGTCAACCACCTCTCCAATCACGACTATCGCGGCCAGCCGCCAGGGCTTGCGATGACGGCGCTTTCGCAATCGGACGTCGACAAGATCGATTTCGAACTCTGGGCGCTTGCGGTTTCCGCGGTGCGCCAATGCGGTGTTTGCCTCGATGTTCATGAAGCCGAACTGCACAAGCGGCACGTAACGCTTGAGCGCGTTCAGGCGGCCTTGCGGATCGCCGCCGTCGTAAGCGCCGTCGCCGCCGTCATCGCCATCGAGAGCGCTGCGCCATGACGTTCCATCGCCGCCGCTTCCTCATCACGGCCGCCGCCGCGACAAGCGCGCCGGCTTGGGCCTACGCGCAATCATCGGACGACATGACGATTGGGTCTGCCTCAGCGCCGCTCCACCTCACCGAATACGCCTCGATGACGTGCCCCCATTGCGCACAGTTTCACCTGGCCAACTGGGCGACGTTGAAGGCGCGCTACATCGATACGGGCCGCGTTCGTTTCACCTTGCGCGAGATGGCGACGCCGCCCCCTGCCGTCGCCCTGGCGATGTTCCAGTTGGCGCGCTGCGAGCGCGCGAGCCCGGACGAATATCTCCGCCGGGTCGGAATTCTGTTTGAGCGCCAGAGCGCGATACTAGGCGCGGGCACGGTTGGCGGCGTGCGCGATGCGCTGCTTGCGGCCGGCGGCGAATGGGGATTGTCGCAAGCGCAGATCCTCGCCTGCTTGAACGACCCACAAGGCGTCCAGCGCATTCAACGCAGCATCGAGGGGGCCATGGCGCTGGGCGTCAACCACACGCCTTCGTTCCTGTTCGATGGCGTACTCGATGAGGATAACGCCTTCCAGACGCCCGACGGCATGGTGCGCATTCTCGATGCGCGCCTGGCGCGGCTCTAGGCGCGAGGATCGCGAGACACGCCATGGCCAACGCCAAGAAGGAACGCATCGACGTCGCCGGTTTGTTGCGCTCGCCCTCGGCCGGGCGCTGCAAACGCTGTGCGCTTGATCTCACCAAGCGCGTTCAGACCATCGCCGCGGTCAGTCAAGCGCATGTCGTCAACGACGCCAACCGCGGACCGCTAAAGATCTGTGTCCATTACGACCCCGCGCGCACCACGCCAGCCAAAGTGCGCGCGACGGCCGCGCAAATGGGCGCGCAAGTTGGTCGCCACCGCGGTCACGTCACGCTGGCGTTGCCCGCAGACAAGCCCAAGCAAAGACTGTCTTGGCTGCGCGAAGCCAAAGGCGTCATCAATGTCGACGAGTTCGATAGCGGTGAAGCGCTGATCGAATTTGATCCCAAATCGCTCGACGACGCGCGCGTGCTTGCGCTGCTTGAAAGCGACGCCACGTCCGCCAAGACCAGTGCTTCGCACAATCATGACGCCGGCAAGGGTCATGATCATGCCCATGGCGGACCGTTCGGCGGACGCAGCGAACTCTTTTTCGCGCTGGGCTCGGGGCTGGCGCTTGCCGCCGGGTGGCTCGCCGAACGCGCTGGCATAGAGACGCTGCCGCTGGTCGCCTTCATCGGCGCTTACCTGCTGGGCGGTTATTTCACGACGCGTGAGGCGTTCGACAATCTGCGCCGGCGGCAGTTTCGCATCGACTCCCTCATGCTGGTGGCGGCCATTGGCGCGGCTCTCCTCGGCGCTTGGGCCGAAGGGGCGCTCCTCCTCTTTCTCTTCAGCTTAGGTCATGCGCTGGAGAATTGGGCGATGGGGCGCGCCAAGAAGGCGATCGAAGCGCTTGGACAGCTAACGCCCGAACGCGCTCAATTGCGGCGCGGCGACACCGTCGAAGAGGTGGCCGTCGCGGACCTGAAGATCGGCGACATCATCATGGTCTGGCCCAATGAGCGCTTGCCGGCAGATGGCGTGGTGATCGCCGGCGAAAGCGCAGTCAACGAAGCGCCGATCACGGGCGAGAGCGCGCCGGTGGAAAAGCAAGCCGCCGCCAGCGCTGATGCTTACCCCGACTTCGCCAAGGCGCCGGCGCAGCACCGGGTGTTCGCGGGCGCGATCAATGGCGCGGGCGCAATCGATGTGCGCGTTTCGCGTCTCGCCACCGAGAGCATGCTCGCGCGCATCGTCACGTTAGTGGCGGAAGCCGAATCGCAGCGTTCGCCGACACAGAATTTCACCGACAAGTTCGAGCGCATCTTCGTGCCGTGCGTGCTCGGCTTGGTTGGTGCGCTTCTCTTTGCCTGGATCGTCGTCGACGAGCCGTTCGCCGACAGCTTCTATCGCGCCATGGCGGTGCTGGTGGCCGCAAGCCCCTGCGCGCTCGCCATTTCGGTGCCGAGCGCGGTGTTGAGCGGCGTCGCGCGCGCCGCTCGCGGCGGCGTCCTGGTCAAAGGCGGCGCCGCCCTTGAAGCGCTCGGGCGCGTCAGCGCCATCGCCTTCGACAAGACCGGCACGCTGACTGAGGGCAAACCTTATCTGACCGACGTGAAGCCCCTCTTCAGCGTCACCGAAGAGGAATTGCTCGCCGTCGCCGTGGCGATCGAACGCAGCAGCGACCATCCCCTCGCGGGCGCGATCGTGCGTGACGGCGGCGAACGTTTGGGTGAGGCGCCCGTGCCGCGCGCTGAAGCGGTCGAGAGCATCACCGGCAAAGGCATTCAAGGCCGCATCGATGGCGCCGTCGTGCAAATCGGCAAGCCGGGCTTGTTCGAGTCCGGACCGGCGCCGATGCCGAACGAGCTTCGGCTCATCATCACCAATCTGGAATCGGCAGGACGCACCGTCATGGTGGTGCGGCGCGGCGCGCGCTATCTGGGCGTCCTCGGCGTCATGGACACCGAACGCGAGTCCGCGAAAGAGACGATTCAGCATTTGCGCCGTCTGGGCGTGCGGCGGATCGTCATGCTGAGCGGCGACAATCAGCGCGTCGCCGACGCGGTCGCGGCAAGCATCGGCCTTGATCAGGCGTTCGGCGCGCTAATGCCCGATGAGAAGGTCGCCGCCATCAACACGCTCAAGGTGGAGCCCGGCGGCGTCGCCATGATCGGCGACGGCGTCAACGACGCGCCGGCGCTTGCTAATTCCGATGTCGGCGTCGCGATGGGGGCTGCAGGCTCCGATGTCGCACTGGAGACTGCCGACGTCGCGCTGATGGCGGACGATCTCAAGCATCTGCCGTTCGCGGTGGGACTGAGCCGCCAGACGGCGCGCATCATCAGGCAGAATTTATGGGTGAGCCTCGGCGTCGTCGCCGTGCTCATCCCGTCAACGATGTTCGGCCTCCAAATCGGCGCGGCGATCATCTTCCACGAAGGCTCGACGCTGCTTGTCGTCTTCAACGCACTGCGCCTGCTTGCCTACAAGGCCCCTGAACCAAGTGGGCCGCCTCAAGGCGATGGCGAGCTAGCCGCCACGGCTCTGCTCAACATGCGGGACACCGAGACATGACCGGCTCGATCCAAGAGCAGGCTTCCTATTGGGACGCGTGGAACGCCGAGTATCGCGAACGCGCGCTGTCGGACATTTCGCGCGATCAGCGTGAAACCGCGATCGAGTGGCTGGATGCGATCGGTCGCTACAATCTCGACATCCTGGAGGTGGGTTGCGGCGCCGGCTGGCTTTGCCCGACGCTCAAGACTTATGGCCGAGTAACCGCAACGGACTTGTCTTCCGCCGTGCTTCAGCGGGCCGCGGAGCGCATCGCCGACGTTCGCTTTATCACGGGCGACTTCATGAGCCTCGATTTCAAGCAGGCCTCATACGATGTGATCGTCACGCTCGAAGTGCTCTCGCACATCGGCGACCATGCCGCATTCGTGGCCAAGCTCGCTCAATTGCTGCGTCCTGGAGGCGCTCTCATCCTGGCGACGCAGAACCGTCCGGTGCTTGAACGCCACAACACGGTGGCACCGACCCAAACGGGTCACTTGCGCCGCTGGTTTGATCGCCGTGAGCTTGAAGCATTGCTCGGCGCGCATTTTACAATCGAGGAAATGCGCACCATGACACCGATGGCGAATAAAGGGGTGATGCGACTTGTGGCGGGCCGGCGAGCCCGGCGCGCGATGCGCGTTCTTTCCGGGCGGACTATTGAGCGTGCGCTTGCCGGCGCCGGGTTTGGGTGGACGCTGATGGCGCTGGCGCGAAAGCCCTTGACCTCGAGGACACCATGAAGAACTCCCGCGCAGGTTTGTCGCGCAGCGTTGTGCTCGCCGGCCTCGGCGCATTGAGGGCGGCGTGGGCGCCCACGCAGAGCAGGTCTATATTGCTCGCTTACAAGAGATCCGCCGCATGAGCGCATCCTCTCATGTAAGGCGGCGCGGCCGCGTCATTTTCCCGGCCCCCCCGGGCGCGGCCGCAATCACCATCACGGCGTTTGCTTTGGCGGGGTGCGTCGGGGCGGGGATCGCAGCGCAAGCGATGGCGGGCGCACCAGAGCCCATCAAGGCAACGGACGCAGCCCCAGCGCCGCCGGCGCCCGAACTGGTCAATCCCACCGGTCACACGCTGCGCGGCGAGGACATTTATGGCGCGGGCGCCTTTGGCGCCTCGCGCGGGAACGGAACGCGCCGCCATCGCGGCGCCGACTACCTGGCCGAGCCGGGCGAACTGGTGCGGGCGCCGATCAGCGGCATTGTGCAGCGGATAGGCTTTGCCTATCGCGGCGACGAACGCTACCGCTACGTCGAACTCAAGAGCGAAGATCAAACGCGTGACGTGCGCGTGCTTTATGTCGGGCCGGAGGTGCAACTTGGCGCAGTTGTGCGCGCGGGCGAACCGATCGGGCGCGCGCAGGACTTGAGCCGCCGCTATCCGCGCGGCATCACTAATCATGTGCATGTCGAGCTGCGTGAGAATGGCGCGCTCGCCGATCCGGCCGATGTGCTGCCCCCAGCGTCTGGCCAACACGGCGAGATTGACGCGTGAGCAGCGCAGGATTCTTTACACGGGTGCTGGGGAACAAGGAGAACTAGATGAAACAATTCATACTCGCCGCCGCGTTGGCGTTGAGCGCAGCGCCCGCGTGGGCGCAGGACGCGCACGGCGACAACGCTGAAGTCGTGTCCGTGCCCGCTGATGACGCGGTGCTGGCGACGGCGCCCGCCAGCTTGTCGCTGACCTTCGAGCACGCTGTGGTGCTGACGCAAGTGCAAGTGCACGGCCCGGGGCACACCGCCATTCCGGTAGCGTTCACGGCGCCCAGCGCGGCGACGGCGAGCTATTCCATTCCCTTGCCTGCGCTCAGTTCGGGCGCCTATGAAGTGCATTGGAACGCGACCGGTGATGGCCACGCCATGGAAGGCACGCTGCACTTCACAGTGCAATGAGTGTCGCGCCGCGCTGGCCCCATGCGATCAGTGCGGCGCTTCTTTAAGAATAGGGGTCGGGTCGGTGAGGAGCGCAGATAATCAACTAACGTCCACGAAAGAGGCGCCGGCGGCGCCTGCGTGGTGGCTCCTGCTTGGCGCATGGATCACAGCGCTGCTCGCAACATTGGGGGCGCTGTTTATCGGCGAGGTGATGGGCCAGGCGCCCTGTAACCTCTGCTGGTATCAGCGCATTTTCATGTTTCCGCTCGCGCTCATCCTTTTTGTCGCTTGCCTGAAGCAGGATTCGGGCGTTTGGCGTTATGCATTTCCACTCATCGCCGGCGGGCTGGGTTTTGCCCTCTATCACAGCCTCCTTTACGCCGGCTTGGCGCCAAGCCCGATCGTGCAATGCGGCGCGGGCCCGTCCTGCTCCAGCTCGGC
Organism: Hyphomonadaceae bacterium; assembly: GCA_050184605.1. GTDB lineage: Bacteria > Pseudomonadota > Alphaproteobacteria > Caulobacterales > Aquidulcibacteraceae > Vitreimonas. The sequence goes on from JBFXAE010000003.1 coordinate 226,935, forward strand.
CATGATGCTCTTTGGATGGCTTCCGATCCCGTACCTGTCGCTGACTGCGTTCATGGCGATCGGCATTCTGCTCTTTCTCGCGCGCAGGAGATCTTCATGAATCGCCGCATGCTCATCTTGGTCATCGCCGCGGTGGCGCTACTCGTCTTTGCCGGCGCCGCCGCCTTCTATCTCAATCGCGACGGCAGCGAACCCGCTTCAAGGCTTGAAGCTCCGCCGATCGAATCGATCGAGACACCGACCCAATCCACGACACCGCAGCCGCCGGCCGAGGCCGTGCCAGCGCCGGCGGAGACAACAGCGGGGCCCGCAACGCCTGCGCCGCGCTGGACTGTCTATGTGCGCCAGCATTCACCGGTTATCGGGCCGGCAAGCGCGCGCGTAACCATTGTCGAATTCTTCGATCCCGCTTGCGAGGCTTGCCGGGCATTCTATCCGGTCGTGCACGAGATCCTGCGCAGGCATCCCAACGATGTGCGACTGGTGCTTCGCTACACGCCGCTGCACGAAGGCTCGGAGGAAGCGGTGCGCATTCTTGAAACGGCGCGAACGCAAGGCGTGTTCGAGCCCGTCCTCACATCGCTATTCCGCGAGCAACCGCGCTGGGCGGCCCATGGCTCGCCGCAAATCGCTCTCGCGTGGCAGGCCGCGCAGGCTGAGGGTCTCGATGTAGACGCCGCGCGTAGGGCGATGAACGGCCAGCATATTAATCGGGCCCTGCGCCAAGACATCGCGGACGCGCGCACGCTTGGGGTGCGTGGCACGCCGACGTTCTTCGTCAACGAACAGCCGCTCGCCAATTTCAGTCCTCAAGGCCTCTACGAACTCGTTTTGTCCGAACTGGGCTCCACCAGCCCACGCTGAGCGCTCGGGCCGAGACCTTCGATTCCTGGATCGCCGCATACGAGTCCTCCCGCTTTGGCGACGCTATGGATCGGCGCATGGGGCCGAAGCTCACGCTTTGACGCGCCATGGCCGACCTGCCAGACTCGGATCGCGGACAAGATGATAATGGCAAGCAGGAGCCGCGAGCGACAGCCACGGCGCGGGCATGGGATCATTCTGTCGAATCCAGCGCCAATCGCGCAAATGTGAGGAGCGCGCAAGGCTTTGGAAGGTTTGATTGAAAATCCGACGGGTGGGCATGTTTCGGAGGTCAAGGTCGTCCTCACCACCGTCGTGGCCTTGCTCGGCATCTATCAGGTCGGCCTCATCGCCGTCGCCTATGAGAAGGTTCGGCTACCTTTCTTGACATCGGCGGCGGCTGGGGCCGCGCACCGCGCGATTGGCGATGCAATAGTCGCTCTTACGTTGTCCATCTCCTTCCTTTGCGTCGGCTATTTTGGGCTTGAGGCAGAGGAACTAGACGCCCATGTTCCACTTGCCCTTGGTCTTTTGATCGCGCTTGGCTTGAAGGTTATTGTCGTGCGCTGGGCCCGGCGAGCGCAGTTCCTGCTTCCGTCTCTTGGACTTGCGGTGTTGTCGCTCCTTGTGGCGATCTGGCTAAACGCCGCCGCACATTATCTGGCGTGACTGACATGAATGAAAAGCCCGGCAATCGGTTTAGCGCAATTCAGCTCGCAGGTTCGTTGGCGGGCGCCATCATACTTGCGGCGGCGGCGGTGGCCGCAGTGAGCTGGCGCATCGGCCCTGATGGCCTGAACTCCGATCCCCGGAATGAACGGTTGGAGGAGAGGGATGAAGATGAAGATGAAGATCGCGACGAAAGAGGCTACGGGGATCGCGGCGAACGACGCGATCGCCGCGGGCACGACTAAAATACAGTGCCGCTTGCCCGAAGCCATATGAAAGCTTCGCCGCACGAATCACCGCGCGTGGGCGGCCGCGTGGCCTGGCGTCGCGATCGCTCAGAGACCGCAATGTTTCAGCCGAACCTACAGGGCCGCCGGCGTACCTAACCGTCCTCAGTCGCGGCGCACGAGCACAGCGATTGCGCCGCCGCCTCAGGGACAGTCTGCGGCGAGCGCCGTCCGGCGCGTGTGCCCCTAATATAGAATTGGCGTCCACGCGGACTACATTCATGCCCGGCGGGCCGGCGCGAAGGGCCGCTTGATAGCCCCCCGCGCCATCCGCCGACGATCAGCACATCAAATCTCTTGCTCATAGTTCTTCTCTCGGCGGGCGTGCGGGTGCGCGACGCGGCGGCCTGGGTAAAAATCGCAGGAGCGCGATGAGCAGAACAAGCGGCGCTGTCGCCAGCAATCCAAAACGCGAGTACGGCGTTTCGGCGAGCGCGGCGGGAATTGGCGCCTGCGCGAAACCGCCGCCGTGGTTTGAAGCCATGACGCGCCCATGCGCGTCGACAATGGCGGAAACTCCCCCTGATGCGGCTCTCGCCATCGGCAATCCGCTTTCGATCGCCCGGTAGCGCGCGATGGCGAAGTGCTGAGAAGGCCCCACCCCCGCCCCGAACCAAGCATCGTTCGTCACCGAGATGATCCAGCCGGGGCGATCCTCGCCATCGGGCGTGAGGGCCGGAAAGATCGCCTCATAGCAAATGAGGATAGTCGCCGTTGGCGCGCCTGGAAGGATTATTGGGCGCGGAGCTGCCGAGCCTGGCTCGAAGCCTGTGCCGATCCGTTGCAGCGGGGCAATGTTGAAGCCGCTGACCAGCCGCCAGAACGGGATGTATTCACCGAACGGGACGAGCCGATGCTTGTCGTAGATGTCCGCGATTTCGGCGACGCCGTTAGCGCTATTGATGACGACGGCAGAATTGTAATGCACGAAGCCCTCACCGCGCGGCGCCCTGCGCGTCAGCCCAAGCACAAGCGCGCGCTCTCCCAGAGCGGCGGCGAGCGCATCAAGGAGAAGTGGGTTTTCGAGCGCGTAGGAATTCACCGATGGGATGGCGCCTTCGGGCCAGATGACAATGTCGGCCTCGCTCGCCAGGCCACTGGCTTCAAGATAACGCTGCAGTACGCGCCATTCTTGATCAGGCCGTTCAGCCCATTTGTCAGCTTGGCTCATACCGGAATCGGCCACCCGCACGACGGGCAGGTCCAGAGCATTGGGCGGTGGTTCGGCTAGGCGCCGCCAACCCCATCCCCATGACAGAGCAAGCACCAGCGCGCCGGCGAGAACGGGAGCGAGGCGCCGTAGCGGCTTTATCCCACTATCAAAGAGGACAGCCGGCGAGGCCGCCAGCAGCAACGTGAGAGCCGACAGTCCATAGACGCCAACGAGAGACGCGAGCTGTGAAGTCGGTTCGCCGGCCGGCCAAACATAACCGGGCAGCAGCCACGGAAATCCTGTGAAAGCATTTCCACGCAGCCATTCCGACAACGCGACAGCGACCGCAAAGATCGGCACACGGCGCATGTCACTTGTCCACAGCGTCATGGCCAGTGCAGAGCCCAAGCCCCAGAAGCACGCAAGCAGCGCGGCCAGCAGCAGGATGGCGCCGCCGCCGAAAAGCGGTCCCCATACGCCAAAATCATAGAGAAACGCCGAAGAGATCCAATGAAGCCCGGTGGCGAAATGCCCAATGGCGAACCACCATCCGACGCCGAACGCCGACGCGATGCGCCTTGGACGAAGGGCCGCCCTATCGAGCAACCGAACGAGAATAACGACAGCAACTACATACAAGGGGACGATGTGGAATGGCGCATGCCCTAGAGTCGCGATAGCGCCGGCTGACGCGGCGGCGGCGCGCTCAAGCCAAGCCTTATGATCGCTGTCGCGTGCGGCCTTCACACCGCCTCCCGAGCGAGCGGAATGATTTGGCGATATTTTCCCCCGGCCGATTGTTCAGGCGCTTCCTCGCCGCGCTCGACGCGCACGTGCGCAAGGCCATGCTGGCCAAGCACGTTGACGATTTGGGCGCGCACGGCGCGCCAAACGAAATCCGGGTTCTCTTCGGCAATCGTGAGAAGCCTCATGCGCAATTCGGCTGGGCCAGTTTGCACGAGCTGAAACCGCTCCACGCCAGGGGTCCGATCAACGATGGCGCCGAAGATGAGCGGCGGCAGCGCTACGCGCTCGCCGCGCTCGGTGGTGAGATTGAGCACGTCGGCGGATCGCCCTTTGACTTGGATGGCGGGCAAGGGATTTCCACAAGGACACGGATCAGGACGCATGACGACGCTGTCGCCGAGATCGTAGCGGAGGATTGGCTGCACGCGATTGGCGAGATTGCTGGCAAGAACTGTGTGCGAGTGAACGCCCGGCGCTACCGGCCGGTGCTCGGCGTCGACAGGCTCCAAGACGACCCAATCGGCATTCACATGCAGCCAATGATGCCCGCAGCTATAGCTCAGAAAGGGCACCTCGGTGGCCGCGTAGCTGTTGCCGACTTTGCACTTGAATGCTTCTGCGATCCGATCGTATTCGCGCCCGGACAACCCTTCCGCCGAGAGCGCGAGCAGGGCCGGTTTGATGCGCAATCGGCCAGCCTGTTGCTCATCGGCGAGCAGCGCGGCGATACTTGCGTAAGGAGCAACCAGGACGGGGCGGTGCTGATTGAGGCGCTCGACCAGTTCCGCCATCGGCATCTGCACGGAGAGGACTTGCACGGCCTTGGCCGCGCGCCCCTGTCGCAGACGCGCCGCGGCGACGGCGGAAGCGAAGTGGCCGCCGGTCGCCATCACCATAGCGGTGCGCCCGCCGCCGCCGACGATCTTGATGACGTCGCCGAAGCCAAGCCAGGAACTCAGCATGCGATAGGCCACAGCCTGAGTGACCGCCATAGTGCGATCATCGAGGAGAAAGACGCCGCGTGTTCCGGTAGTGCCGGATGTTGTCGCCAACGTGTAGCGATCAAGGAATTTTTCCCCGATCAAGTCCTCGCGCTCGGCGAACGCGCGCGCTTTCTCGAATGTCGCCTCGGGATCGGTCACCCAGTCATCGAACCGCGCCATCAACGCTTTCTTGTTGGTGACCGGCAACAGCGCGACATCCTCGATGGTGTCCGGAAGATCTTTGTAGAGTTCACGATAGTAGCGCGAATGCGCGCGCGCTTGTGCGACCGCCTCGCGAAGGCGCTTGCGCTGGCGCGCGACGATCGCCTCCGGGCCTTGCTTCATCGCTTTGCGCGCGTCCAAGAGCAGGGACCGTGTGTTCTCGCTCACGTCTCTATTCCTGGCTATCGGCGTCGCGCCGGCTTGACCACTTTCAAGCTTGCTCTCGGTTGAGAAGGCGAAGACCGTTCAACACGACAAGGAGCGAGGCGCCGAGGTCGGCCGCGATGGCGCCCCACAGCGACGCGGCGCCCAACGCCGTCAGCACTGTGAACACGGCTTTGACACCGATTGAGAAGGCGATGTTCTGGCGGATAATCCCAAGCGTCGCCCTCGAATGTCGGATGACCCATGGCAGACGCGAGAGATCGTCCTGCATCAGGGCGATGTCGGCGGTCTCGATTGCGGCATCAGAGCCGATCGCGCCCATTGCCACGCCCAGGTTCGCACGCGCCATCGCTGGGGCGTCGTTGACGCCATCGCCAACCATCGCCACCGCGCCGTAGCGTGCGACCAAAGCTTCCACTGCCGCGACCTTGTGTTCGGGCAGAAGTTCAGCTTGCACTTCATCGACGCCGGTTTCGCGTGCGATGCGATCGGCCGTTGCTCTATTGTCTCCCGTGAGCATGATCACGCGCTCGATGCCGGCCGCGTGCAGGTCGGCGACGATCTTTCTTGCTTCAGGTCGCACTGCATCGGCGACCGCGATCAAGCCCCAGACACTTTCCCCGTCGCCGATGGCGACGACGGTTCGGCCGGCGCCGGCAAGCGCATTCGCGCGCGCCAATGCCTCGATGGTGTTCGCAGATTTGGCGCGCTCTTCGAGGAAGGCGCGCGAGCCGAGCCAAGCGTCCTTTTCTCCCACACGGCCGATCACGCCCTTGCCGCGTATCGCCTGAACGTCCTGCCCCGGGGAGAATTGCACATTTTGCTCAGCAGCTTTGGCCAAGATGGCTTTCGCAAGCGGATGCTCGCTACGCGCCTCTAACGCCGCTGCCAAACTGAGCAGCGCCTCGGGACTGCGCCCTTCGAAGGCGGCGATCTCGACGACATGGGGGCGGCCCTCGGTCAGCGTCCCGGTCTTGTCCATGGCGATGGCGCGGAGTTTGGCTGGCGTCTCCAGATGCACGCCGCCCTTGATCAGCACACCTTGCTTGGCCGCGCCCGCCAGTCCGGCGACGACGCTGACCGGCGTCGAAATCACGAGCGCGCATGGGCACGCAATCACAAGCAGCACCAGCGCCCGATAGAACCATACGTCCCAGGCGCCGTTGAACAACAGCGGCGGGACGAGCAGCACCAAGACCGCAAGCCCCATCACGATTGGCGTGTAGATGCGCGCGAAGCTTTCCACCCATTGCTCGGCGGGCGCGCGCCGGCTGTGGGCGGACCCAACCATGCGAATGATGCGTGCGAGCGTGGTGTCGGCTGCCGCCTTGGTCGTCTCGATGTCGAGCGCGCCCTCGCCGTTAATAGTGCCAGCATAGACAACAGTGCCAGGCGACACCGGAACCGGGACGCTTTCACCGGTGATGGGCGCTTGGTTCACTTCGCTTTCGCCGGCGATCACACGCCCGTCGAGCGGCATCCGCTCGCCGGGGCGCACGATGATGTGCGCGCCAATGCGCACCTCGCTCGCTGCAACTTCACGCTCGGCCCCGCTGGCGTCCTTCACTGTAGCGATATCAGGCGCCAGCTCCATCAGGGCCGCCACCGCGCGCCGGGCGCGTCCAAGGCTCCACGCCTCTAGCGCCAATGCCAACGCGAATAAGGACGAAACGGTCGCGGCCTCGAACCATTGGCCGATAGCGACGGCGCCCGCGACGGCCACGACCATCAAGAGGTTCATGTCGGGCCGAAGGCGGCGTGCAGCGAGCAGCGCTTTGGGCGCCACGTAGCGTGCGCCGCAGAGAATGGCGCCGGCGTAAGCGATGATGGCAGGCAGCGGCGGCGGCGCCGACACGCCTGGCGTCTCGCTCAATGCCGCGCCGAGATCGCCCGCAACAGCGGCGTGAATGGTAAGACCTGCCACAGTCAGGACGCCGCTTGCCGCGGTCAGGCGCGACTGCGTCTTGCGCCGGCGCGCTTCAGCAGCTGCGCCTTCGCCTACGGCGCCCTCGCTCCACACTTCGGCGCTCATGCCTGTGCTGGCGACCGCTCGCTCGATGCGCGTAACAAGCTCTGCGTCCGGAGACCCTGCAACTGACATGCGGCCGTTGATGAGATCGAAGGAAAGTCTTTCTTCAGCGACAACACTCGAGAGCTCGCTCTTCAGCGTGGCGACCTCGTCGCCGCAATCCATGCCATGGATTTTGAGAACTAATGTTCCGGGCGCGCTGGCCGGCACAGGCGCGGTCAGCGCCTCGTCGCCAACGCAGCTATTACACGCAACCGCCTCCTCCCGAGGCCACAAGGCCGCTTTCATGCCGGTGGTCGCCACCGCGGCCTCGATTGCATCGTCGGACGCGCTCACGTCTGGTGCGATCTCCATCCATCCGGCTTTGGTATCGAACGAGAGCTTGTCGTCGCCGCCGGCAAGCGGTCCCACCGCCGCTTTGAGCGCGCGCACTTCATTTTGACAGTCGAGGCCCGCCACTTTGAAACGGCGGCCGACTGGGCGATCCTCCGCGATCAACACGCTTGCATCTGACATGGCCTACGAATTCCTGCTGGGTTCCGCCCGTTCCTACATCCTCTAGCCGCTAGAGGATCAAGTGGCACGTCGCACACTGCAACCCGAGGGCCCAGAGCAGCGCGGGCGGATCGCTTGTCGGGAAGGATTCGTCGGGGGCTTCGTCCACACGATCCCACTCGGGTAGCGGAGTTCTCATCGCGCCGGGACGGGCGTCTCGCACGTGCGACTTGGCGGTATCTTTTGCGCTCGAGCCTGCATGCTTGAGCGTTTCCGTGTGTCCCCTGCGCACTCTTCAGCTGCAATGGCCCTCACGGCAATTGCTCCTGGGAAGGCCAACACCCCTACAGGCTGTCGATAACCGCCTTCAGTTTTGCACGTACGACAGCCGCAGCCTCCTTAAGGCGCGGATTTTCGACCGCAAGCATCGAGGCGACTGGATCGATGGCGGCCACCTGGACACGACCGCCGCCTTGGTCTTGCACGATGACATTGCAGGGCAGCATCACGCCGATCTTGTCTTCGAGTTGCAGCGCTTCATGGGCCAGCTTGGGATTGCAGGCGCCTAGAATGCGGTACTTGCGGAAATCGACGCCGAGTTTGGCTTTCATGGTAGCTTGCACGTCAATTTCAGTGAGCACGCCGAAGCCTTCTTGCCGAAGCGATTCCTTGACGAGGCGAACAGCCTCATCAAAATCGACGACAAGCGTAGTGCTGAAATAATAGCTCATGATTGGGTCCCTGCAGCGAACATCATCTCACGCGGAGAGATCCTTGTTCATGCGTTCGTATTCCTCTCGGCTGATTTCGCCCTTGGCGTAGCGTTGCTTCAGAAGATCAAGCGGCGCATTGGCTCCTGGAGCGCCCCCGGTCAACCACCGAAACACGAACAAGGCGGCGAGCACGGCGAGGAACGTGCCGAGCAAACCATAGAGGCTCATCATCAGCCACCCGCCGATCATTGGCGCGCCGCCCATATGCGATCCCCAGCCGTCGCGATATTGCGGCGCGCACGCCGCCACGGCGATGCCAACCAAGACAGCGACTGAGATCGCCTTGAAGATAGGAGCCAATCTCATGTCCTCACCAGGCGCCGCACATGCCGCCGCCGTAGCGATCGAAGGTCGCCTTTTGGGCGGCGTCGAGCTGATCATAGAGCCGGTCGACTGCGCGCGCTAAGGTATCAAGAGAGTCCGCGCGTGCGCGCATCATGTCGCGGTGGGCGCCAAGCCAATCGGGTGCTGTTGTTCGCGCGCCCTGCATAAAACCGATCATGCGACCATGCATGTCCGCCATCGCTTGGGCGTCCTGGCGCGCCGCCGCCGCGTAGGCGTTCCATTCGTCCTGCTGCGCAGGCGTGAGGGCCAGCGCCGACCGCAGCGCGTCGAGCTGTGGATCGACGCCTGCGTTGCTAGAGTTCCAATTCCCCATCATGTGTCCATTGCCCATCATGCCGGACCCCATCATGCCGTCCTGCATCATCCCCGGGCCCATCATGTGGGGCCCCATCATGCCTTGACCGCCGGCGCCCATCGGGCAGCCGGCCATAGGCCCCATCATCATCTGGCTCCAACCGCGCTCATAGGCGCCACCAGTTTGCGCGAAGGCCGCTCCCAACGCGACAAACGCCACACCGGCCGCAACCGTCGCCGCAATCCCAACCCGCCTCATCACTGGCACTCCTAGCTAATGCGGCGCCACAGACACGCCCAGCTTCATGAACTCCCTCGCTCGTCCTACGTCTTTGCGCAGGCTCAAGCAGCTCAGAGAGTCGACCCCGGCAGGCCGAACGCCCTCGACCTTCCGCGGCGCGCAGCCGCATCGTCGATCGGCTAAAGGATCAAACCTGCGCCTGCCTCAGGCGGCGTCCTTCGTGCGCCGAGCGTCCAGGATAATGTCGAGACCGCCCTTGGTGGCGACGGCGGCCACCAGCAGCCCGACCACGAGGTCAGGCCAGCGCTGCCCGAGCCAAACCACCAGCGCGCCGGCGACCAGCACGCCGCCATTGGAAATGAAGTCGTTGAAACTGAAGGTCTCGGCGGCGCGCAAATGCACCTCCTTCTTTTTCAAGCGACCGAGCAGCCATACGCACACGAGGTTGATCGCGCCCGCAAACACAGCGACGATCACCATCGCGGCGCCGATCGGCTCCGATCCGGTCAGGAACCGGCCCACGGTGTCGGCGACGACGCCGAGGCCAAATAGGATCAGCAGCACGCCGGAAGCGCCTGCCGCGCCTCGTTTCCAGTTGAGGGAGCGGCCTACGGCGAACAAGCTCAATGCATACACCCCAGCGTCGGAGGCGTTATCGAGAGCGTTGGCGATCAAGGCGCTGGAGTCCGACCAAACGCCCGCTCCCCCCATCACAACAACGAGCAACAGATTGAGGCCGAGCACGATCCACAACGTTCGCCGTTCTTCCGCGGTCACGGCCTCGAAGCTTTCATCGTCGCTCATGACGCAGCCCCGGCTGCCACGACCGCGGCGCGGCTATCGGCGACTTTCATCGCGATCGGCCCGGCGGGCTTATCCGCAACAAACCATGCGAATTGATCCCAAAGCTGGCGACTGCCTACAATTTCAAATCCGGATTCGACCAACGCTTCGCGGAAACAGCGATAGCTGAAGCGATCCTCAAGCGGATGAACGAGAACGCGCCGCCATAGAGGATCGAGTATGAACTTTTCCGGGACTTCTTCGGCGTAGAACCGCCCGCCAGGCTTCAACACACGGTGAATCTCGCTCAGCGCATTCCTCCAATCGGGTACGTGATGGATGATGCCGAAGTCGAACACGGCGTCGTAGGCGCCATCCTCGGCGTCAATGTGCTCGACGTCGCCAACTCCGACCCGCACGCGATCGCCGTGGCGGCACAAGCGCCTGCGCGCGAGCGCGACCATCTCGGGATCGAGGTCGAACGCATCGACGCGCTCAGCGCCGCTTCGCGCGAGAATGAGCTCGGTTCCGACGCCGCGGCCGCAGCCAACTTCCAGCACGCGCCCGCCGGGTACGCGCCCGCCCATCTTAAGCAATATCGGCATCTCGAAATGCCGCTGCAGCGCGGCGCGGACGGGATTGTTCATCATCGCCTTCTCAACCGAATTCATCAGCATAACACGATCCTCCATTGCGCGAGAACGCAGGCTCAAGCGTCCGCGCGTAGAGCGCGGTAGAGCGAGATCGACCCAGTGACAGTCGAGATGACTTCCGTCTCCTCAACGGCCGCAAATCCGACCTCGCGCATCAGCTCGGGCAGAACCCCGCGCGCGTTCGGCTCGGTATTGTCGAAGCCGTCGAGCTTTTGGATCTGGCGGAACGCGGCGCGCATCAGCGGCGTGCGCTGCAGCCCGTAATCGGCGATGTGCAGCGTCCCGCCAGGGCGCAGAGCGCGCCCGATTGCAACAAGGCCGGCGCGCTTTTCCTCCAATGGCACTTGGTGGAACACGAGGCTTGAGACGACCTTGGTGAAGCTGGCGGCCTCCGCCCCCGCATCACGCGCGAACCCTTGTCGAAACGTCACTTCGGCTTTCTCCTTCGCCGCCTTGGCGCGCGCCCTTGCGAGCACGTCCGCATCGGGATCAAGACCGACGACGTGCGCGCCCGGCTCATGCCGCTTCAGCATCACGGCGAAGGTTCCGGTGCCGCATCCCACATCCAGGATGCGATCGCCCGCTTGAGGTGCGGTCTCGCGCAGCAGCGCCGAACGCCAGCGCCGCTCGCGCGTCAAGATCGCGATGGCGAAATCATAGAAGGGCGTCCACTCGGGGCGTCCCGCTGCTGGCGTGAATGTGGTCTCGTTGCTCATTTAAGTACGTGGCTCCTTGCGAGCGCGTAGCATGTCGATGACCAGCACCACGGCGCCGCACGTGATCGCCGTGTCGGCCAGATTGAACGCTGGCCAATGCTGTCCCAAGACATGCAAATCGAGAAAATCAGTGACTTCGCCGCGCGACAGCCGGTCGAAGAAGTTGCCGAGCGCACCGCCCAACACGAACGCCAATCCGAGGCGGGTGAACGAGCGCGGTTCGCGCCAAAACCAGGCGCCGAATATGAGGCTGATCGCGGCGGTGACAAGCAACACAACAAGGCCGCCTGCTTCGTTCAGCAGTCCAAACGCGACGCCGCGATTGTAACCCAGCGTCAAATTGAAGAACGGCAAGACCTCGACCGGCTCGCCGTAGCGCAATTCTGTCCGCGCCCAGGCTTTCGTGACGAGGTCAAGAGCAACCAGCGCGGGGATGAGCGCAAGCTGGGCGAGCCGTCCGAATATCGCAGGACCGCTCATAGCGAAACTCTCTCAGCGCCTGCCGAAGGAAGAGCGCGACGTCCGAACCAGCGCCCGACTCTTGCGGCATAAAGTTCGTATCGGTCGCCGTGCGTTTCGCGCAGCGCCTCTTCCTCAATACGCACTTGCACGAGCGTCAGCGTCCACGCGCCAGCGAGAACTGCGGCGCTCAATATGGTCGGGCTCCACAGCAACAACGCCGCGAGCGCTGTGAGCAAACCGACGAAGATCGGATTGCGCGACCAGGCGAAGAGACCGCGAGAGACGAGGTCACCGGGCCCTTCTTTCGGCACGCCAACGCGCCAGGAGGCGCCCATCTGAATCTGTGCAATCGCGATGATCGCGAGTGCGGCAACGAACAAGATGGCCGACACCCAGCGCAACGGTGCAAACAAGGCCCAGTCTGGCCGGCCGAGTGCCGCCTCCACATCGGGTGCGAGCCACGCGACGGCCGATAGGGCGAGCGCCGCCAATACGGCGAGCCGCCAGAGCCGTTCAGCCACACCTTGAATGGCCGCGTGGCGGCCGAAGCCATAGGCGCTGACGCCGGACTGGCGGGTAACCAACCAGAGCCGGAGGGCCGACAAGGCGATAATGAGGCTCAGAACTAGAAAAGGAATCCAGGGAGGCGGCATCGAACTCTCGCAATCCAACGCCGCGTGGTCTACATCCTCTAGTGACTAGAGGATCAAGCCCCAATGCTAAGTATTGGCGACGTCGCGAAAAAAACCGGCCTGAAGGTTCCGACCATCCGGTTTTACGAGCAGGAAGGCCTAGTCCGGCCGCCGCCCCGCACGCAAAGCGGACGCCGTCTCTATGCGGACGCCGACGTGCGCCGGCTCAGCTTCGTGCGCCATGCCCGCATGTTAGGGTTCGAGCTCCCTGACATTCGTTCGCTCTTGGACCTCGCCGATCACCCCCAGCGTCCGTGCGGCGACGCCGACCGGATCGCATCGAAGAACCTCGAGACCGTGCGTCAGCGCATCGAGCAACTACGCGCACTCGAACACGAGCTTTCGCGCATGATCGTCGCGTGTGAAGGCGGCCCCGCAAGCGAGTGCCGGATCATCGAGTCGCTGAGCGATCACGGCCTCTGCACGGAAAACCACGACTAAGAATTAGCAGAGCTGACAACTAGCGAATGAAATCCGCTTGCCAGCGGCAGAACCGACGCCGGGGCTCTGGCCGTTGCGTTTCTGGCTTACCGCTACGCCAAAAGGCATGCGCGCAATCCGAGCTTTACTTTCGGGACCGGCAAAGTCGGCGATCTGGCAGGCTTTGGCTCGGCGCTGGTATTGGCCGTGATAGCGCTCGCCATAGGCGCTGAATCGCTTCAGCGACTATTTGCTCCAGGACACGTCGCTTTCGACCAGGCGCTGTTGGTCGCGATCGTCGGCCTTGTCGTCAATCTCGTCAGCGCATGGCTTCTGTCCGCCCAAGGCGGAAGCGATAAGCACGAAGACCATCCCCATCATCACAGCGATCATCACCACGCGCACGGGCACGACAACAATCTTCGCGGCGCCTATCTGCACGTGCTCGCCGACGCCCTTACTTCAGTGCTTGCGATCGTAGCGCTCGCGGCCGGCAAGTTTGGCGGCTGGATCTGGCTCGACCCCTTGATGGGCATCGTCGGCGCCCTCGTGATCGCCCGCTGGTCCTGGGGGCTCATGCGCGACACCGCTGAGGTCCTGCTGGACCGCGCCGATCCCCGCTTGGTTGCTGAAATTCGCGAACAGATTGAAGGCCCTGGCGATTGCCGCATCACCGATCTCCATGTCTGGCGCCTCGGGCCCGATGCGCACGCGGCAATTGTGAGCGTGATTACGGATGCGGAGCGCGCTCTTCTGCAAGCCCGTCTCGCACACGTGCACGAACTTGCTCATGTAACTTTGGAGATACGCGAAGCCGCAGCAGCGACGTAGTCAACAGGAAGATGGGGCGCGCGTCCTCAGCAGCATTATGTCGATACACCCGCCGCCGCCTTGGGCTTGGGGGCTTGGTGTAAAGGCGGCGGCGGGTGTCGAGACGCGGCGCCTCACGTATGCCATCGCCTCCGCCCCTTGTTAGCGCCACATGTGATGATGGCCAAGTTTTGGCTCTTTGCCTCGCATCACAATCTTCGCGTGGGCGACCAATCTGAGGGATCGGCCCGGTTCGTGCGGAAAAGTAAGGTGCACGGCGCCTCTCTCAAGCGGTCTGCCGCTGCGCCATAGCGACGCCGGCGATAATGAGCCCCGCGCCAGCGATTTCCGGAAAGCCAACACGCTCGCCGAAGAAGACACCGCCAAGCGCCAATGCAAACACCGGCACAAGGAAACTGAAAGCGTTGGCCGCGCTCAGAGGCGCCGATTTGAGCGCTTCGAACCAGAGCCAGAATGCGAGCGCTGTGCCAAAGAGCGATAGGACAGCGAGCGCCGCGACGAATTCACTCGACCAGGCAATGGCGATGTCTTCGGTTGCGGCCGATGCGATCGCCAGCGGGATTGCTCCAAGCGTAAGACTCCAGCCCACAGCGGTCGCCGCGTCCACGCTCTGACTGATGCGCTTCATGACCACATTGCCGACGGCCGTTCCCGCCGCCGCCGCGATCACGAAGCCCGCACCCGTCAGGTAGAGCGAAGCACTGGGCGAAGTGAGTTGGGGCCAGCTGGCGATGGCGACACCTGTAAAGCCCAGCACCAGCCCCAAAGCGCCCCGAGCGGTCAATCGTTCGCCAAGAAACATGCGCCCGAGCACAGCGGCCACGAGCGGCTGAGTGCTGAAGATGAGCGTGGCGAGGCCGGGCGACAGGAAGGCCGCACCGTGAAACATGCCGAGAAAGCCGAGCGATGTCGCGCCTAAGGCCAAAAGGACAATCATGCCCCAGGCGCCGGCGTCTTTTGGCATCGGCCGGCGCAGGACCAGCGAAACGCCAATGAGCGCGATCCCGCCAGTGGCGGCGCGGAGCGCCGCAAACGCCAGATGTGGCGCAAGTTCAAGCCCTACGGCGATCAGCGGAAAGCACGACGCCCAAAGCGCCATCACTAGGACGAGACGAACTTGAGCGCCGAAGCTCACCGGAGCGATCCCGACAGAAAAACGGCGCGTGGTCGTGCGACGCGGTTGCTGCGCCCTTGGACGGCGCTAAGCCTCCTGAGGTTTGGGCCCCCCAACAACTTCACTGGGTTCCGCGGCGCTCGATCATGAGGGGACCACAGCGTTGGTGCGTATATGAGATGAGCGCGCCGGCCTGGGATCCAACCCTCGCGCCCCTCCCCCCGTAATGGCGCAACCTCGGGCCGCGCGCGCTCACTCGCTCTTGATCCTTTGGTCCGGTGACGTACGCGACGGAACCTTCTCATCCAGCGCGTTCCAGATAACGCCGTGTTCGGGGAACGGCGTCCTGGCGGCGCGCGAGTTGAATCTGAAACACTTCGTGGCCGCCATATCGAAACGCAGCTTCGCTTGCGGCCAGGTAAAAGCGCCACATACGGCAGAAGCGCTCATCGAACATAGCGCGCACATCATCAAGGCGCGCTTCGAAGCGCTCTCGCCATGCGCGGAGGGTGTAAGCGTAGTGAAGCCGCCAGACTTCGATGTCGGTCACATAAAGTCCGGCGCGCTCGACAGCAGGCATGATCTCAGACAGCGCGGGAATGTAGCCGCCAGGAAAAATGTAGCGGTCGATCCAGGGGCTGGTGGCGCCCGCTCCGTCCGCGCGTCCGATCGTATGCAACAGAGCAACGCCATCCTCGGCGAGCAGCGACGCAATTTGCCGGAAGAATTCGTCATAGTGACCGCGCCCGACATGCTCGAACATGCCAACCGATACAATGCGATCGAACGCGCCTTCGGTCTCTCGATAATCTTCGAGTACGAATTCGGCCTGTGCGGCCAGATTCTGCGCCTGGGCGCGCACCCGCGCCACCGGCAATTGCGCCTGCGAGAGCGTGATGCCGCGGACATTGACGCCCCGCGTACGCGCCAAGTGGAGCGCAAGACCGCCCCAGCCGCAACCTATGTCCAGAAGCGAAAGGCCCGGACGCAGGCAAAGTTTCGCCGCGATGAGCTCCTTCTTGGCGTCCTGGGCCTCTTCAAGCGTCTCCGCGCCGGTTTCGTAATAGGCGCAGGAATATTGCAGATCCTCGTCCAGAAAAACCCGATAGAGTTCGTTCGATATGTCGTAGTGATGCGCCACATTGCGTTCGGCGCGCTTTCTGTCGTTGATTTCGCGGCGCGGCGCCTCGAAGAGGCGCATGCCCGGTGGCGTGGCCCCGGTTTTGAAGCCATGGCGCCGAAGGTTTTGTAGAACGAGCGCCAGCAGGCCATCGATATCGTCGCCGTCGATGGCGATAAGGCCATCGACGTAAAGTTCGCCGAAAGCCAGTTCTGCATTGGCCATCAGCCGGCTAAGTGCGCTCGCATCTTTAATTGCGACAATAACGGCCGATCCGGCGTCCTCGCCGAATTGGCGCTGCTCACCGCTGGGAAACGTGACGACAAGGCGCCCGCGCGTAATGAGCTGATCGAGCGCTGCACTAAGGAGTGTCTCGGACGGGCGAAAGTGACGCTGTTGGCGGCGCGCGGCGCCGCTAGGTGGCGAGTCGGTTGATCGTTCAAGCATCGAAGTCGCGCTTTCCTCTCACGTGCGCTTCTGGGGGCGTACGCTCAAACGCACGTTCATATTGATTACGCACGACAGGGTGTTCGCCCTGGGTGAACGCCAACAAAGACTGCTGGTTCAGGGCAAGAGCAATCTGGCGCGTATTCTACTGCTGAGGCGCCGAGCGCCGTTGCGAGGAGATTGTCGATATGCCCGTGTTGAAAATCGTTGTTTCTGTCGTGTCCGCCGGCGTGCTGCTGGCGCTTGGCGCATGTACGACGCCGGCTGATACGCATCGCCATGGCCCCCGTGGCGCGGCTATGCGCGATTCCGCCATGCCAGCAGAGCCGACCGATTGTCCTTACGATACGGCGAGCCACGATATGAATCGGCCCCACGACAACGGTCGCATGCTGACCGCGGCTCACCCTGGCTGCCGTGAGCAACAAGCAGAGACTGAGGCCGCGCCGGCCGAGACGCCAGCTCAACCGCAATAATTCTTGCGCACCGGCCCTCCGCTCGCCGACTCATCACCGGCGAGCGGAGCGTAGCTCAGCGCGAGCATGGCCACGCCCTATTGAAGATGGGTGGGCCTTGGGCGGTCGCGCGGCGAGCAGGCGCCGAGAGTTGGATCGAGCGCGCCGATGGTTGCGGTCGCCAAAGATTTCTTAACTCGCACTCTACGGCGCTTATTTTCTGTGGCCTTAAGTGGCGGATCGCTTTGCGCTCGATCCACCTCACGCGATCTAGAGCTTCACCCAGCGCAGCAGCAGCGCGTTGGCCGCCACGATCACCGAGCTTCCTGACATTGACAGCGCCGCGATTTCGGGGCTGAGCAGCAGCGGATAGAGCACGCCTGCCGCCAACGGGAAGGCCAGCACATTGTAGCCTGCGGCCCACCATAGATTTTGATGCATCTTGCGCAGCGTCGCGCGCGACAATTCGATGGCGCGCACGACATCATGGGGATCGCTGCGCATCAACACGACATCGGCGCTCTCCATCGCCACATCAGTGCCCGCACCGATGGCGAAGCCCACGTCGGCCTGCGTCAACGCCGGCGCGTCGTTGACGCCGTCGCCAACCATCCCAACCTTTTTGCCCTGCGCTTGCAGCTCCTTGATCTTTGCGGCCTTCTGGCCGGGCAAGACTTCGGCAAGCACTATATCGACCCCGAGTTCGGCGGCGATGCGCTTGGCCGTCGCCAGATTGTCCCCGGTCATCATCGCGACTTCGACGCCTTGGCGCTTGAGACGCTCGACCGTCGCCGCCGCGGTCGGCCTTGCTGCGTCGGCGATAGCGATGAGGCCGATGAGAGCTCCGTCGCGGGAGATGTGAGCGACGGTGCGCCCGGAACCCAGGAGACGATCGGCTTCGCCGGCGAGCCTGCCGAACGCCACCTTGTTGTCGGCCATGAGCATGCGGTTGCCCGAAAGGATCGTTGCCCCGCCAATGCGGCCGCTGACGCCCTTGCCTTCGAACGAGGCGAAGTCAGAAACCTCTGGCAGCGGCTGATCCTTGGCGCGTTCTTTTAGGGCGACGGCGATATGATGTTCTGAACCGCCCTCGACGGCGGCGGCCAGTGCGACAAGTTCGCTTTCGCTTAGTCCCTCGCCCGCGACCACCTCAACCACCTTCGGCGCGCCTAAGGTGAGCGTGCCTGTCTTGTCGAAGACGACGACATCGAGCTTGGCGGAATCCTCCAGCGCCACTGCATCCTTGATCAGGATGCCGTGACGCGCGCCGATGCCGGTGCCGACCATGATGGCCATGGGCGTGGCGAGCCCCAGTGCGTCAGGGCAAGCGATGACCAGCACTGTGATCGCCAGAGTGAGCGCAAACAGAAGCGGCTGACCGATTGCCAGCCACACCACAAACGTCGCCGCAGCGATGATGATGGCGGCGATCACCAGCCATTGCGAGGCGCGGTCGGCCAGCAATTGCGCCGGCGCCTTTGAGTTCTGCGCCTCCTGCACGAGCTTGACGATCTGCGCCAAAGCCGTGTCGGCGCCGATCTTGGTGGCGCGGTAGCGGATCATCCCGCTCTTATTGATGGTGCCGCCGATGACGGCGTCGCCCACGCTCTTGCTCACGGGCAACGATTCTCCCGTGAGCATGGATTCGTCGATGTCGGAGCGTCCTTCGATGATGACGCCGTCGACTGGGGCTTTGCCGCCGGGCTTCACCACGACAATTTCATCGAGCTTCACGTCCGCTGTTGAGACCGCGACCTCCTGGCCCCCGCGCACGACGATCGCCATCGGCGGCGCTAGATCCATGAGCCGTCGTATGGCTTCCGAAGCGCCTGCCCGCGCGCGCATCTCAAGCCAGTGGCCGAGCAGGATGAAGACGAGCAGGACCGACGACGCTTCGTAGAATTGAGCGCCGCCCCAAATGAAGGTGGCGCCTATGGAAAAGAAGTAGCCAGCGCCGACGCTCAGCAGCACCAGCACCGCCATATTGAAGACGCCGTGCCTCAGCGCGCGCACCGCCGCCACAAAGAATGGCCAGCCTGGGTAGAGGATGGCGCCGCTGGCGAGAAAGAAGAGCGTGACTTCGAGATCCCAGCCGAACGGCGGATCGATCCGCATCGCCTCCATGCCCATCGGCGCCAGGAGAAAGATCGGAATGGAAAAGCCGAGCGCGACCAGAAAGCGATTGCGCATGTCCCTGGCCATGGCAGCCATGTCCATGCCCGCGCCATGGCCCATCTCGTGGCCCACGTCACTCGCGTCTTGATGACCGCGCTCGGAGGGCGCCGGTGCGGCCTTGTGCGCGTGAGCCTCGTGTTCACGCGCACGGGTCAAATGAAGGGGAGCCGACACGCCGCGGCAATGAAAACCGCAAGCGCTCACGGCCTCGCGTACGAGTGCGACGTTGGTCAGCGCCGGATCAAACTTAACCGTGACCGAGCTCGTTGCAAAACTGGCCTTCGCGTCAGCGACGCCCGGCGTGCGTTTCAAATGCCGTTCGAGCACGAGGGGATCGAGCGGCGTGACGAGATCGTCGAACGTCAAGGTTTCGGTTTGCATCGTTTTCTGTTCCCGCTCGCCGCGCCGGGCAAATCGCTTTTAGGCCGCAATGATGGAGAGCGCGCGATTGGTTTTGGCCATTGATAGGGCCGCGTCTCGTTCTGCACCCGTCAGAGCTCGAATGGCGTCGATGGTCTCGGGGATGACAATCGCTTGATTGTCGACCATGTAAGCGCAAAACAATTCGCCGTTTTCGACCGTTAGCGTGTCTTCAAGCATGGCGACTTCATAAAGGTCGCCGCGCGGCCGGCCAAGATCGAGCATGCGCTCTTTGACGGCATTGAGAGCGCCAAGCCCCTCGCTCGCTTGCACGAACGCCACGCGCGGCGAGGCTGCGAGCACTGAACGTACGTCCTCCCGGCTTGGGCGACCGACAAGATCGGCCGACCAGAAGTGCATATGCCCAAGCGTCTCGGGCACTTTGACCGCCATGGTGACAATATCGAGTGCGGGATCCACCGTTTGTGCATCGGGCCCTTGGTGACTGGGAACGCGCGTTTCCGGCACGAGCGTGTTCATGATGCCGCCGAGATGACTTTCCCAGGGATCGAGCGCGCGCCGCAGCAGTGTGCCGCGCGCGCGCCGTAAGAGGCCTGCGCGCCGCAGGGCGCCGAACACCCGCACGATCGAGGTCGTGTTGCACGATACGACGCGTGTGGACGGCCGGTCCAAGGCGCTTGCATAACTTGCTTCAGCCACGAAAGAGTGGCCCGTTACATCGTGTTTCTCGCCACCTTGGACGATGAACTTTCTACCGAGCTCACGATAAAGCGCCGCGTTCTTAGCCGCGACGCCTTTGGGCGTACAGTCGACAACAAGGTCTGCGCCGCGGGCCATGTCCTCCAGCGAACCGGCGCCGGCTTCGCCGGTCGCGGAATAGACGGGCACGCCGCGATCGCGCGCGACGGCGATGCGCCAATCGCCGGCTATGTCGCAAACGCCTGTCAGCACCATGTCGGCTTGTTGTGTGACCGCGTCGGCGACACGTTTGCCGATCACGCCATAGCCGTTGACAGCCACCTTAATCGTCATGCCCGCCCTCAAGCGCCGCGTCGCCGGCGATGTTGTTTCAGATGATGCGATCGGCGCGCGCGATAAGGTTATAGACCGGCGCGAAGATAAGCGCGGCAAACCAGGCGGCGACTGCGCTGAAGATGCTGCCTTCGATGAGCTGCTCTGTCGACCCGGCTGGTTCAGCGGAGAACAATTGCAGCCAAGCATGCGTGAAGGGCGCGGCAAATGGGGATGCGGCGACAAGCCAACAGGCACCGTAGCCGGCCAACAGCGTCACCGCCAGCGCGATGCCCAAGGGCAGGACGCCGATGCCAGAGGGCCGTTCGGCGTTTGGTGGCTGGCTCATGGGATCCTCCTCAACAAAGGCCGCTCGCGGGCTCTCTCCCTTCATACGCGCCTCGTCGCAATTTCCCTGGGCGAGGTCCCAAAGCGATCAATTGAACCCGGTTCCAGGGAGCGCGGTTCAGCGTGCGTATAAGATTGCGAGCGCGACAAACTGGGGCGCCGATCTTCCGCCTTCCCCGCCTGTCGACCCGGCTTGGCGCGCTCACCCAGATCGCCGCCGAAGGATCAGAGCATGAGCCTGCACGCCCATCATGAACCCGCTTCGCCCGCCCCGCCCGGCGGCCAGCGCCCGCGCACGCCTTGGCTTGTGCGCCTTCTGATGTTCGCCGTACTCGGCGTAGGCGCCTACTACATCATTGCCGAACACGGCGCGCACCTTTTGGCGGCATGGCCGCTGCTTATCCTGCTTGCCTGCCCTTTGATGCACATCTTCATGCATGGCGGCCACGGCGGCCATGGCGGGCACAATCAAACACAACAGCGCAGCGAGGGGGGTAGCCAATGACTGAGCATGCCGCTTTCTCGGGCTATGGGTTATGGCTTTTGGCCTTCGTCAATTCCGTCTTCTTCATCGTGTTTGCGCTGAGTTTTGCTAAACCGCAAACGGCGCGCGATTGGCGCAGCCTTGGCGCCTTTTCCGCCTTCATCGTCGCGCTCTTCACCGAGATGTACGGCTTTCCGCTGACGCTCTATTTGCTTGCGCCTTGGCTGCAGAGCTTTGCGCCAGGCGCCGACATCTTGACGCACAATGCTGGGCACTTCTGGCCTACACTCTTGGGCTGGCGCGGCGATCCGCACTTCACCCCGATCCACTGGCTGAGCGACGGCCTCATTGTCGCGGGGCTCTGGCTTCTGGTGGAATCCTGGACCGTACTGCATCGGGCGCAAGCCGCCGGCGCCCTCGCCGTCGAGGGCCCCTACAAGGCGATCCGGCACCCGCAATATCTCGCCTTCATCCTGGTGATGATCGGGTTTCTGGTGCAATGGCCGACAATCTTGACCGCGCTCATGTTTCCAGTGCTGGTGTTCATGTACCTACGGCTGGCCAAGAGCGAGGAGCGCGAAGCGGAAGCGCAGTTCGGCGATCAGTGGCGCGCCTACGCGGCGCGCACGCCGGGTTTTCTGCCTCGCTTCCTCGGCGGACGCGTAACGCCGCCAGGTAATGTCGCCTCCGCGTCATAGATGCGCGCTCGAACTGGGGAGGCGGCAATCGCGATCTTTGAGACCATCAAGCGCCAGCTTGACGCCCTACTGGCAAAGACGCCGCTGCGTCCCGCCCAGCGCTGGCCGGCGGCGATCGGGGCGTTCATTGTCCTCATCGGCGCGACGCTCGGCTCGTACGTATGGCTAGCCTCGCCGTCAGATCCGCCCCCGGGCTTTGCTAAGGCGAACGGCCGGCTCGAGGCGCGCCAGATCGATATCATCGCCCGCTATCCGGGACGCCTGCTCGAAATCGCGGTGCAGGAAGGCGACGCGGTGGCCGCGGGCGAAGTGATCGCGCGTCTCGACACGCGCGAACTTGAGGCCGCTCTACGCGCCGCGGAGGCGCGCATTCAGCGGGCGCGCCAACAGCGCGCCATGAGCGAGGCGTCAATCGCCCAGCAAGGCAGCGCGCTTAGGCTTGCCACGCTTGAGTTCGGCCGCGCCGAGACGTTGCATCACCGCGGCTTTGCCCCCGAACAATTCTTGGATCAGCGGCGCGCCTCACAACAAACCGCGGCGGCTGGATTGCGCGCCGCGCAAAGCGCGCGCTCAGCCGCCGACGCCGATATCGCCGCCGCACAGGCCGAGGCCGATCGGATCAACGAGCAAATCGGCGAGGCGACATTGGTTGCGCCGCGCCCGGGGCGCATCCTCTATCGCTTGGCCGAACCTGGCGAACTCATAAATGCGGGCGGGCCGATCGCTACCTTGCTTGACACCTCCGACATCTACATGACCGTGTTTTTGCCCACGCGCGAAGCCGGCGCGATCGCCATGGGCGCCCCTGCCCGGATCGTGCTCGACGCCGACGCGAGCGCGCCCTTGCCGGCGCGGGTCTCGTTTATTTCGCCCGAAGCCCAATTCACGCCGCGCCAAGTGGAGACACGCGGCGAGCGCGACAATCTCATGTACCGCGTGCGCGTACGCATCCCCGAAGCGCTAGCGCTGAGCCGCACTGAACGGCTCAATGTCGGCGTCACCGGCGTGGCCTACATTCAAATGCGCCCGAACGCGCAATGGCCAGCGCGACTCGAATCCGAGTTGACGCGCCGCCTTCGGGATGCGCCGCGACCATGAGCGAGGCGCCGCCATGGGCCGCGCGGCTCACCGGCGTTCGTCACGCCTACGGAAACACTCCTGCTCTCGATGATGTCAGCCTTGCAGTCGCCGCCGGCGAGGCGCTGGTCGTTATCGGTCCAGACGGGGTCGGCAAGTCGACCTTGCTCGCTTTGATCGCCGGCGCCAAACGCATCCAACACGGCGCGGTGGAAACGCTCGGGCGCGACCTCTCGCAAGAACGCGCGCGCGCCGCCGTGCAGCCGCGCATTGCCTTCATGCCGCAAGGGCTTGGCCGCAATCTCTACGCTTCGCTCAGCGTCCGCGAGAACATCGACTATTTCGCAGCCCTGTTTGGCGGTGCGCCCAGCGCGCGCGTCGAAGCGCTGATGGACGCCTTGGGGCTTGCGCCGTTTGCGGCGCGCGCAGCGGGAAAACTCTCCGGCGGCATGAAGCAGAAGCTCGGGCTCTGTTGCGCGCTGGTGCATGACCCCGACATTCTCATCTTGGACGAACCGACCACGGGCGTTGACCCGCTGTCACGCCGTCAATTCTGGGATCTTGTCAGCGCCATTCGCGCCGCGCGTCCGGCGATGGCGCTGATTGTCGCCACCTCCTATCTCGATGAAGCAGAACGTTTCGGCCGTGTGGTCTTGATGCAGGCGGGCGCCATCATCGCCGATGGCGCGCCCATGGCGCTCAAAGCCGAACATGGCGCGGTCTCGATGGAAGCGCTGTTCATGCGTTTGACCGGCGCTGAGCTTGCCGCTCGCATTGCACGCAACGCGCCCGCTGCCGACGCGCCCATCGCTGTGGAGGCGCACGGGCTCACGCGCCGCTTTGGCGCGTTCGTGGCTGTAGACCAAGTGGAGTTCAGCGTTCGTCGCGGCGAAATCTACGGTTTCTTGGGCTCGAACGGGTGCGGCAAGACCACGACGATGAAGATGCTGACCGGGCTTTTGCCCGCGAGCGAAGGCGAAGCCCGGATGCTCGGGCGCCCCGTCGATGCACGCGATCTGGCAACACGCCGGCGCGTTGGCTACATGTCGCAGGGCTTTTCGCTCTACGGCGAATTGACCGTGCAGCAGAACCTCGATCTTCACGCCAAGCTCTTCGGCCTGGAAGACGATAAGGGCGCACTGCGCATTGCCGCGCTCAAGGAGCAATTCGGTCTCAACCCCCATGCAAGCGCCATTGCAGGCGCATTGCCGCTCGGCGTGCGCCAACGTCTGTCGCTCGCGATCGCGATTTTGCACGAGCCGGAAGTGCTTATCCTCGACGAGCCGACCTCCGGTGTCGATCCGGCCGCGCGCGAGGCGTTCTGGCAAGAAATAGAGAGGCTCGCCCGCGACAAAGAAGTCACGATCTTTATCTCGACGCATTTCATGAGCGAAGCCGAACGGTGCGACCGCGTCGCCTTCATGCATGCGGGCCGGGTCATCGCCGAAGGCGCGCCCGACGCATTGCGGCAAAGCCAGAACGCGGCGACGTTGGAAGACGCTTTCGTCCGCTACATGCAGATCGGCGGCGCCGGCGAGCCGCCGGCGCACGCTCTTTCTGCGCTCATCACCGGGGTCAGCGACAAACCGGCAAAGCAAATGCCGCGCCTCTTGGCCGTGGCGCGGCGCGAAATTCTCGAAATGCTGCGCGAACCGGTGCGCTTTGCGATGGCCCTCGCTGGCACGCTCGTCTTGGCCTTGGCCTTCGGTTATGGCATTTCCTTCAACGTCGAGGACGTTTCGCTTGCGGTCATTGACCGCGACCGCACCCCAGCGAGCCGCGCCTACGTCGAGGAATTTGCCTCCTCGCCTTATTTTGAACTGAGAGCAGCGCTCAACGACGACCGCGCCGTCGAACAGGCGTTGCGCAGCAACAGGGCGACGCTCGTTCTCGACATTCCCCCGGGCTTTGGGCGCGCACTTGCCTCCGGACGGGCGCCCCCGATTGGCGCCTGGGTCGATGGCGCCATGCCGTTTCGGGCCGAGACTGTGTCCGGCTATGCGCTCGCCCTGCATCAGCGCGCCATCGCGGCGGCCGCGGGCGGCAGAGCGCCTCTCTCCGCCGCCTATGAGCTGGAGCCGCGCTTTCTCTACAATCAGGCGTTCCGCAGCTTCAACGCCGTCGTGCCGATTATGATCGGCATTCTGCTCGCGATGATCCCGTCCATCCTCACTTCACTCGCCGTGGTGCGCGAAAAGGAGTTGGGATCGATCACCAACTTCTACGTGACGCCAATCTCGCGCACCGAGTTTCTGCTCGGCAAGCAATTGCCCTATATCGCGCTGGGCTTCGTCAACTTCTTGTTGCTCGTCGCGCTCGCGATCGTGCTCTTCGGCCTCAGCATCAAGGGCAGTCTGATCGCGCTGTTGCTCGCCGGCCTTCTCTACGTGGCCGCCACCAGCGCCGTCGGCTTTGTCTCCTCGGCGCTGACCCGCTCGCAGACTGCGGCCGTATTCGGCACCGCCATCGTCATCATGGTGCCGGCGGTCGAATTCTCAGGGCTGATGCAGCCGCTCGCCAGTCTAGAGCCGGTGGATCGGGCCATCGGCGCGCTTTTTCCGACCTCGCACTTTAACCAGATCAGCACCGGCGTTTTCGCCAAGGGCCGCGGCTTTCTCGATCTCGCGAGCGAGCTCGCGGTGCTCGCGCTCTTCTGGCTCGTTTTGTTGGCGATTTCCATTGCGCTTCTACGCAAGCAGGAGCGCTGAGATGAATTGGCGCATCGTCCTTGCTCTGGCGCTGAAGGAATTGCGCAGTCTCGCCCGCGACCGTTTCCTGCTCGGGTTTGTTATCTACGCCTTCACCGCTTCGATTTATGTGCAAGCCACCGGGAATGCGCAGGATATCCGCAACGCCAGCATCGTCATCGCCGATGAAGACGGCTCCGAATTGTCGCGCCGCATCGCGGGCATGTTGCCTCAGCAGCACTTTCGCCAACCCGTCATGGTCACGCCCGGCGAACTCAGCGGTCTGCTTGAATCCGGCGAGGCGACATTTGCGCTCGATATCCCGCCCCGGTTCGAGGCCGAATTGCTCGCCGGGCGAAGCCCCAGCATCCAACTCCTGATCGACGCCACCGCCATTTCGCAGGCGGGCCTCGGCGCCTCTCATATCGCCGCCAGCCTCAACCAGGAGGTCGCCGACTTCTTGCGCGCGCGCGCGCGCCCGCCGCCCCGCGCCCCGCCTTTTGAATTGCGCGCCGCCTTCAATCAGGGGCTGGTCAGCACCTGGTTCACCGGCGTGGTCGAACTCCTCGACACCACGACAATGCTTGCCATCCTGCTCGCCGGCGCGGCCATTGTGCGCGAGCGCGAGCACGGCACGCTTGAGCACTTGCTGGCCATGCCGGTGCGCCCCGTTGAGATCATGACGGCCAAGACCCTTGCCAACGGCGCCGTTATTTTAGCGCTCGCGGGACTTGCACTCGTATTCGTCGTTGAAGGCCTGCTCGGCCTTGAACCGGCAGGCTCGGTACCGCTCTTTCTCTTGGGCGTTGCAAGCTATCTTTTCTTTGCCGGCAGCTTCGGCATTTTCCTCGGCACAATTTCGCGCTCCATGCCGCAATTAGCGCTGATCTTCATATTGGTGGTGTTGCCGATGAACCTCTTGTCGGGCGGCAACACCCCACTTGAAAGCATGCCTACCTGGCTCCAGACGGTGATGCAGGCCTCGCCATCGACGCACTATGTCGCCATGACGCAGGCGATCCTGATACGCGGCGCTGATCTTTCGATCGTGTGGCCCCACTTTGCGGGCACGCTCGGCATTGGCGCGCTTTTCTTCGCCTTCAGTCTCTTCCGCTTCCGCCGCTTCCTCGCCTCCCAAGGGTAATCGCAGGCGCCTATGCCGGCGCAACCACACGCGGGGGCGTATCGACGCCTTTGCGGAAGATCATCCACACCAGATAAGACGACATGATCGCCCCGCCCATGCAGAAGACGGAAATGTAGGCGTAGGAGAAGAAGAAGTAGGTGATGGCAAGCACAAGCGTCACCAGCGCGCCGAAGACACGCGCCGCGCGGTCGCTCGAGACAATGAGCGGCATGATGATGAACACGAGATAGAGCAGATAGGTTGCTTCGCGCGTCATCAGCGCGTCGAGTAATTGGGTGTCGCCATAGCTGATGGCGTTCGCGAGGAAGGTCGTCGTCAGCCAGCCCTCATGGGTAAAGTACGGGATATATTGCACCCCACCTAGCATCGCGCCGCCGACGGCGAAGGCGATGTAGAGCGGCCTCCGGCGCGGGGGTTCTAGGAAATAGACCGAGACCGGCACCCAGACCGGCCAAGCAATCCAGGAAAAGAACATGTAGGCGAGCGAGAAACGCTCGACCCAAGCCGCGTCGGGGCCGCCGCCGGCGACCCAAACCATGCCCTCCATCGCCTGCTGAAGTCCAAACAACAATGGAAGCGCACAGAGCGGCGTATATTTGGGCGCGACCTTTGCCGCTCGAACCACTGCGAGCCCGCCCAGCGGAATCAACAGGGCGGCGGCGGTGAAACTTGCTTCGGCTGAAAAGCACATGGTGCTCTACCTCACCAGCATCGAAGCCGCGCGCGCGTCCTTGTCAAGGCGCGGCGCCAAATGCGCGCGTCGGCGCCCACTTCGTGCATATTATTTCGAGGGGCGAAGGCGGCGCGTGCGTATGAGCCTTTAGACCCTCACCACGCGAGAGCCGCCCATGAGCGATACCGCAGCCCCACCCGCCCAAGCGCCTCAAGCTTCACCGCGCCCTGGCGGCCGGCTCATCTTTATGGTCGTCGGCGCATTGATGATCGCCTTCGGCGTCGCCGCCGCCTTCGCGCCAATGCTCGCCACATTCGCCGCGAGCGTATGGTTCGGCGCGGCGATGCTGGCGGCCGGCGTCTCCGGCTTGGCGCTTTTAATCGTCGATTGGCGCGCCAAGGGCTTTGCGTGGCGCTTGCTCTGGTCGGTGGTCGCGATCCTCGGCGGAATCTGTTTGCTTCTACATCCCTGGCCGGGGGCGCTCGCACTCACCGTGATACTGGGCGCGGCGCTTATCGCACAGGGAGCGATCGCGATTGGACACGCCTTGGCGCATCGCACGCACACATCGTGTCCGTGGGGACGCATGGCCTTGGGCGGCGTACTCGCGATCGTTCTGGGCGGCTTGCTTATTTGGGCGCTGCCGCACTCAAGCATGATCGCGCCTGGCGTCTTCTTGGCGATCAATCTTATCAGCTTTGGACTTTCTCTCTTTGCAGCGGCGCCCGCGCGTCCGGCGCCATGAGGCTCGATCAAGTCCCGCGCAACTGCGTGCGCCGCCGGTTCATCGCAGCGCTCGCGTTGATGGCCCTCACGGCCTGCGCGCCCGCGCCGCGGCATGAGACCATGTTCGTCCAGACCACTGATGGGGTCACTGCATTTCTGGGGGTTGCCCCCAGCGCGCTGATCGCAACGCACGCGCCAAGTCACGCAGAGCGGCGCATGCATGCGGGCGAGGGCGGCGGCAACGCACATGTCATGATCGCGCTGTTTGACGCAAACACCGGCGCGCGCATCGAAAATGCGGCGGTCGAAGCGACCTTGCGCGGCGAACGCCACCGCGGTGCGCGCCGGTTGCGGCTTGAGCCCATGCACATTGAAGGCGCCCTCGCCTATGGCGGCTTCACGACACTTGCGCGCGACCGTTATCATTTGAGCATCGAGGCGCGCCGTGCCGATCAGCCAGTGGCGCGCCTGAACTTTGTCTATGACGCCGCCGCGCTGCCCTTGCCCGACTGATGCACAAAGAACTTGCCGCGGGCGAGCAGGTGAGGAACACGCGCAAAGAGGAGCGACCGTGACGCGGATCTGCGAAGAAGAGAGTGCGCTGGGCGAGACTGCGCATGCCCTCAACCGGTCATGCCTCTGCCAAACGCTTGACGAGACCGCGCTTAGATCGGCGCTTGAGCGCGAGCTTGATGGCGACGCGCTGCTGGGCGATCGCCCCCACCTCTTCTCCAACGTCGCGGTGTTTGTCTCGCGTTCCGAAATCGAGACCATGGGCGAGGTCGTCGCCGCGATCGAAAGTTTGACGCGCCGCCCCGCCTATATCGCCGCAGCTCTGGCCTGGGCGCCTGCCTTAGGGCGCCGCGACTATGGGCCCCGCGGGGTGCTTATGGGCTATGACTTCCATCTCGGTGCGGCCGGCCCCGCGCTCATTGAGGTCAACACCAATGCGGGCGGCGCTTTTCTGAACGCGGCGCTGGCGCGCGCACAGCGCGTCTGTTGCGAGGAAGCGCGCATCGCGCCGGCGCCGGCCGAACAATTCGAGGATACGTTCCTTGCCATGATCGAGGCGGAATGGCGCGCGCAGGGACGCGCGGGCAGCCCTGCTTCTATCGCGATCGTTGACGATGATCCAAGCGCGCAATTCCTTTACCCGGAATTCCTGCTCGCAGCGCGCGCGCTCGAACGCCATGGCGTCGAATGTATCGTGGCTGATGCGCGCGACCTTAAGTTCTCCGACGGGCGTCTCCGCGTCGACGGCCAAGTGATCGATCTTGTTTACAACCGGCTGGTCGATTTTTCTTTGTCGGAAGCCGTGCATGCGCCGTTGCGCGCCGCCTATGAATCGGGCGCGGCAGTGGTGACGCCCAATCCGCACGCGCATGCGCTCTTCGCCGACAAGCGCAATCTCACGCTGATGAGCGATAGCGCTTTGCTCCGCGCATGGAACGTGCCTGAAGCTGACATCGCAGCGCTCGCGGCGATCCCGGGGACTCGCCGCGTCACGCCCGAAAGCGCGCCGGGGCTCTGGGCCGAGCGCAAGCATTGGTTTTTCAAGCCGGCCCACGGTCATGGCAGCAAGGCGGCTTATCGCGGCGATAAGCTCACGCAGCGCGTCTGGGCCGAGATCATCGCCGGCGACTATGTCGCGCAAACCATTGCCCCGCCGGGAACACGTGCGATTTTGATCGACCGCGCGCGCCAAGACCGCAAAGTCGATGTGCGGCTCTATACCTACGACGCCAAGATCGTGCTGGCGGCGGCCCGTCTCTATCAGGGCCAGACCACTAACTTGCGTACGCCTGGCGGGGGGTTTGCGCCCGTCTTTGTGATCTAGGCCCGCTACAGCCAAAGCGACGAAGACCAAGCCGCAACGCCGGGTCGCGGCCATCTCTGCCCTGCTTCATTTCGCGACTCTTTGCGGCGAACGATTTCCACCAGGGCGTGAACGGCCCGCCCGCGTATAGCCAGGTGAGTCCGGCGTCCATTTCGGGCAAGTCCTCGCCCCGTGGCCGCCAAGGAGGCGCCTCATGATCAAGTATCACCCGCTCCCCTATCTGCCGACGATGTTCGGCGCGTGCATGCTGTTTATGACCATCTATCTCGCGTGCCTTGCGATCTGGACCTTCATGCCGGAGCTTCCCACGCACGCTCTGCTCTCGACCATCTTCCCCCAATTTGAGCTGCTCACTTTGCCCAGCTTCTTCTACGGGCTCATCGCCAGCGCCCTTTATGGCTGGTTCGTCGCGGTCGTCTTCGTGTTCTTCTATAATCTTTGGGGCGCTATTGCCCGTGTCGTGGTCGGCGGCAAGGACGCGCAGGAGAATGCGAGGGCTGGCGCGCGCTGACACGCCGCGCGAGCAGAGGCTTTGTGCAACGCCAGCTTGCGACGTGCGGTTAGCGGCGGGCGCCGGCCAGATGCAACAGCCGGCCACCTTCCATCCTTCCGACGCGAAGGGACAAAGATGAAGCTCGCTGTGTTCGAAACTGAGCAGTGGGAACATGACGCGTGCCTGCGCCTAAGACCCGCTTATGAAGTGAGTTGCGTGCGAGATATTCTCGACGAAGCGTCCGCTCGCATCCATGCCAAGGCCGAAATCATCTCATCGTTCGTCTATTCGCAGCTCGACGCGCGCGTGCTGGCACATTTTGCGCAGCTCAGACTCATCGCCACGCGCTCGACCGGTTATGACCATATCGACCTTGGCTATTGTCAAAGCCGCGGGATCATCGTCTGCAACGTACCAGGCTACGGCAACACGAGCGTGGCCGAACACGTGTTTGCGCTGCTACTAGGACTTGCGCGCAAGATCGCCGACGCCGCCGAGCGCACCCGGCGCGGCCGCTTCGATCAGGCCGGTCTTCGTGGCTTCGAACTGAAGGGTAGGACGATCGCCGTCATTGGCGCCGGGCGCATCGGCATGCGCGTAATTGAAATCGCGCGGGGCTTTTCCATGGATGTCATCGCGGTCGATGCCCGCCCCGACGAACTGGCGGCACAGCGTCTTGGCTTTCGGTACGCTTCCCTCGATGCGGCGCTTGGCCAAGCCGACATCGTGACCTTGCATGTTCCGGCAACGCCGGAAACGCGGCGTCTTATCGCCGAGCGGGAATTTGCGCTGATGAAGCCAGGCGCGGTGCGCGGCCACCTCTTACGGCGCGCTCAGCCTCTATCTCGACTTCATCAATCTTTTCCAATTCCTGCTCGCCTTCTTGGGCGAGCGACGGAGCTAACCTCGCTGAACCAATCGATGCACTACAAGCGAGATCGCGGCGCTCGTAGTCTTCTCGCCCGACAACTCGCGCCGAGCCAGGCCTCACCGCACCGGCGAAAGAGAATGGCTAGCGAACGCCCGTCTTCGGTTCAAGCGTCGGCTCCGGGGATCGTCGAGCCTCACGCGTATAGCTTGGTGGGTCCGCGCTTCGTCCCGGCCGATCAGCGCGTTGTGGGCTCACCGCCGGGGCTAGGAGTTGACGACAAATGTCATTGCGCGAGCCTCGTCACAACGAACCTCGAAAAGGCGGAGCAGGCTCTCAAACCTCCTGGTTCATGCTCTTTTTTACGTCAGCAGCATTTTGGTTTGTGCGCTATCTCATCGTCGCGCTCTTGATTTTCGCATTGCTCGGCGCGCTTGCTCACTACGCCATCGTCGAACACGGCGTGCATCTGCTGGTGGTGTTGCCGTTGCTGATAGTCGCAACGCTCCTCTTGGGCGTTTATCCCTTGTGGCGGCGCTCGCGATGATTGCGGTGGCGAGGACGAGCGGTCGCCAAGATCCAACTGCACCCCAGGCTCGCCTGCGCCCGGTCTCATCGGTCTCGCGCGTCACGCGGCGTTCTCCTGCAGCACGCGAAGGATGACGGGCATGACAAATCGCATCACAGACGCGGCGCACATGCTTGTTGGCAATGGCTGTGGCCACAAGGCGAGGCGCGAAGAAAGGATCAACGAAGCTCTGGACCAATCCTTCCCTGCCAGCGATCCGCCCGCTTTTCGCCCAGTCAACGGCGCAACACGAAGCCTCCAAAGAGGCCTGCGGTTGCAGCGCGAAGCCGTGAGAACCTGTAGGTCACACTCGACTGCACCGGGGCCACTAGGGCGGCGTGCGTATAATCAGGATCAACATCGCGCCAAGGGAGATGACGGGCATGCATATATTGAGTTCAGGAGCGGTGCTGGCTCTGGCGCTTAGCCTCGGCGGCTGCGCCGGCATGGGCCATGGCATGCATGGCGCCCATCACGATGGCATGATGGGCGCCATGTCGGGAGAGCATGGTCGAGCGAACTGTCCAGGCGCTCAGCAAAGCGAACATGCGCCAGCGCCTGCGCCCTCCGGACAAGCACAGGGCGAGCATCAGCACGCCGATCCGGCGCCAGCGGAATGCCCGCCAGTTGCCGCCGACCCGCATCAACATGGCGAGACGCCGCAGCCGAACTGACGCCTGCGGGTGAGCTCCATGCGACAGCGGACGCGTGCTCATGTGCGCTGAGACAAGCGGCGTGTGTGCGCCAAGGCTTGCGTGCAGGCCTCACTCATTCTCGCATCTCGTCGAGAGCATCGCAGTGCTTGCCGAGGACGCCAGCATTGGCGAACCGACAAGCGTGAGCGTTGCCGACATAATGGCGGTGATCGGCCGGCGCTCCTATGGCCCATTGCTCCTGGTGCTCGGACTATTTTCCGTCTCTCCGGCCACCATATTGCCAGGCATGACGTCGGCTGCGGCGCTGGTGACGCTGGCGGTGTCTCTACAACTGGCCTTCGGGTCATCGCATCTTTGGCTGCCAGGCATGCTCTTGCGCCTGCGCATCGCTCGATCGTCCATCAAAGCGGCGACCAGTGACGGCTTGCGCAAGTGGGCGCGTCGGCTCGACCGTGTGCTTCAGCCCCGTCTTGTCTTTCTGTCCGAGACGCCGTTCGCGAACGCAGCGGGGCTCTTGTGCGCGCTCGCGGCGATCGCGACCTTTCCGTTGAGCTTAATTCCTTTGGCGCCGCTGATCCCCGGGCTTGCCATCACCGTTTTGGGTCTTGGGCTTTTTGCGCGCGACGGTTTCCTCCTTATTCTGAGCGGCGTCCTCATCGTGGCGGCAATTGGCGCGGCGCTAGCCGCCGCGTTGCCCGTGTGAGTTCGAGACGTTGCGTCCAAGTAAACTGTGGAGACGCCGGTCACGCGGGCGCCAGCAGCGCCGCTACTCTAATGGCGTTCGAAGCATGCGGCACGGTGTCTGTCGAAACGACGCGCTCGCACAGGCTCAAGAGCTCGGCGTAGGATTGATCGGCAAAAAGCGCATGCACGGCGACACAAACCGGCTTGGCCATGCCAGCTGCGCTCAACTTGCGCGCGGTCTCGATCATGGTGCGCCCCGAGGAGACGATGTCGTCGACAAGAACCGCTCGCCTGGCGCGTAGAGCGGACAGATCCGGCAGGTCAATGCTCACGTCACGGTCGCCGCGGCGAGTTTTGTTCGAGACGATGTGCGGCGCACCGGCCCGCCCGGCGACCGCAGCAACCCATTGCTCGCTCTCCGCATCTGGCCCCACCACGAGAGGGTCGCTCACATTGTCCTTGATCCAGTCGGCCAGGAGCGGCGCTGCATGCTCTACGCGCGTGGCGATAGTGAATATTTCGTCCAAGTCGCTGCGGCGATGCAGATGCGGATCGATAGTGATGAGCCCGTCAAACGATCGCGACAAAAGCCGGGCGAAATGCACCGAGGAAATCGCCTCGCCGCCCTTGAACCTTTTATCCTGGCGCATGTAGGCTAAATAGGGCGCGATGAGATTGACGCGCGCCGCGCCCATCTCGCGCGCAGTTTCGGCGGCGAAGACAAGACTCAAAAACTGCTCGTCCGGCCGCGCTAGCGTGCAGACAATCTCAACCTCGCGGCCCTCGACCGCCGAGAGAAGCCGAACATAGGCTTCGCCATCGGGAAAGCGGCGCGTCTCGATCGCGCCGAGTTCGGCGCCGGCCGAGAGAGCAAGCGCACGGGCGATGGTCTCGTTTCCGGGCATGGGGAGGTAAAGGCGCGTCACGTTCAAGCCTCGATTTCGAATATGTCTGGGTTGGCCGCCGCATAGTCGAGCGCATAGGCGAGTTGCCCAGGTGCTTGGGCGTGCACGGTCACAAGCGGGGCCCCGGCGACGACGCCATCACCTAACCGCACATGCAACACAATTCCGGCGGCGGGATCGTCGGGCGCGCCCGCGAGCTTAGCGAGGCGGGAGATCTTGCGATTGTTGATGTTGGTGAGAATGCCCGAACGGGCCGCCGCCCATGGGCGCGTGAGCGGCGCGCTCGGAGGCGTGCGCATGCCGCCCTGCGCTTCGCAGATGGCTTGAAACTTCGCCCAAGCGCGCCCGTCGTCGAGCGCAGCGCGCGCCAACTCATACCCTTGTCCGTCAGGCGCCGTTCCTGAAAGCTCAAGC
Organism: Hyphomonadaceae bacterium; assembly: GCA_050184605.1. GTDB lineage: Bacteria > Pseudomonadota > Alphaproteobacteria > Caulobacterales > Aquidulcibacteraceae > Vitreimonas. The sequence goes on from JBFXAE010000003.1 coordinate 261,727, forward strand.
ACCGCGCCCGCGATCGCGAGCGCCCGCTCGCGCAAGTCTGTTGGCGCATCGGCAGCGCCGACAAGCACGGCGAGCACGTCCTTGGCTTCGAGCGCCGGCCCGATGCCGCGTCCAACGGGCTGCGCGCCATCGCTCAATACAAAGCGTGTCTTAAGACCAAACGCCTCGGCGACGGCGGTCAGGTGCGCGCTCAGATCGCGCGCCGCCTCCCGCGTGCGGATCTTCGCTGTGAGCCCCACAGGCAGATCGAGCACGACGTGACTGGCGCCCGCGGCGATCTTTTTGGACAGGACCGAGGCGATGAGCTGACCTTCGGTGTCGATATCAAGCGCGCGCTCGATGCGGATGAGCACGTCATCGGCTGGCGAGAGGCGCACGGCGCCGCCCCAGGCGATGCAGCCGCCTTCGGCCTCGACGACGCGGCGCATGGCGGCAATATCGAGATCGACGGGCGCCAACGTCTCCATTGTGTCGGCCGTGCCCGACGGCGAGGTGATCGCGCGCGAAGAGGTCTTGGGCATGAGGAGCCCTAAGCTCGCGACGATAGCGACCACGATTGGTGTGGTGCGATTGCCAGGAAGGCCGCCCACGCAATGTTTGTCGACCACCATCGCCGAAGGCCAGGAGAGACGCTCGCCCACTTCCACCATGGCGCGCGTGAGCGAGGTGATTTCATCGAGATCGAGCGGAAAGGCCGAGCACGCGGCGATGAACGTGGCGAGATGAATGTCGACATAGCGACCACCGGCGATGTCGCCGATGATAGAGCGGAACGCGCGCTGATCGAGGCGGCCGCCATACATGCGCCGCCGCACGTCAGCAAGCGAGTCAAGCGGCGGCGCATGACTGACGGCTATGTGTTCACCATCGACTACGGCCAGGCGTTTCCACGCCGCCTCGGACAACCCTGCTTCATCGACAGTCAGCCAATCGTTCTCGACCTGGTAGAGCGTTGCGATCACGCGCCGATCACCAGCGGTCAAGAGCACGCGAGCGCGCGCGGACAGCCCTTCGGACTTGCAGACGTGACAATCGGTGCGCATCAGAACGATCGCGTCGTCTTGCGAGAGAAGCTTGAGGCGCTTGGCCACAAGATGCGAAGCGTGTTCGCCCTCCCTGGTCGTTGGCGCGGCGCTCATGCGAGTTCATACCTGCGCTGATCATCGACAACCGCCGCGTCCCAGCCGAGTTCGCGCTCGATGCGCACGCGCAGCGCATCGGAGGCGTCCGGCTCGCCGTGCACAATGAAGGTGCGGCGCGGCGGCTTTTCAAAGCCGCGGAGCCAGCGGATGATCTCGCCGGCGTCGGCGTGGGCTGAGAGTTCAGGCAGATTCGCGATTTCAGCCCGGATCGGAATCCATTGGCCGAACATCTTGATCTCGGTTTCACCAGCAAGCAGACGGGCGCCTCGCGTGCCGACGGCCTGATAGCCGGCAAACAGGATCGTATTCTTGGCCTCGGGCCCGAACGCCTTGATGTGGTGCAAGACGCGCCCGCCGGTCGCCATGCCGCTGCCGGCAATGACAATCTTGGGCATCGGATTTGACACAATGGCCTTTGAGTCTTCGACATCGCGCACATAGGTGGCGATGGCGCAGGATTGCTCGCAGGTCTCGGCTGAAAAGCGATGGTCGTCTAAATGGCCGCATAGGAGTTCGGTCGCATTGATCGCCATCGGACTGTCGAGAAAGATAGGCACGGACTTGATGCGTCCTGCGCGCTTCAGCATCCACAGGTGATAAAGGAGAACTTGAGTGCGCCCGACGGCGAACGCGGGAATAACGACGGTGCCGCCGCGGCGCACCGTCCGCTCCACGACCGCGCCCAAGGTCTCCATCGGATCGTTTTTGGGATGGATGCGATCGCCATAGGTCGATTCAACGACCACATAATCGGCCGCGTTCACCGGCGCGGGATCAGGCATGAACACGTCATCATAACGTCCCAAATCGCCGGAAAATACGATTCCGCGCCCTTGCCAATTGAATTCGACCGTGGCCGCGCCGAGGATGTGGCCTGCACGGCGCAGCTGCATCTTGGCGCCGCCTTCAACGCTTGTTTCCGTCTCGAAGGCGATCGGCTTCAGCTGCTTCAATGCGGCCTCAGCGTCGCGCACGGTGTAAAGTGGAAGCGCGGGCTTATGCTTTGTGTGGCCTCTACGATTTGCGTATTCGGCGTCGTTCTCCGCTATTCTAGCGCTATCCTTCAACAGGATGTCGCAGAGATCGGCCGTCGCGGAGGAGCAATAGACGGGGCCCCTAAAGCCGTCGCGCACGAGCTTGGGGAGATAGCCGCTGTGGTCCAAGTGCGCATGCGTCAGCACCACCGCATCGATCGAATCCGGCGGGATCGCGAGCGGCGCCCAATTGCGCTCGCGCAGGACCTTAAGCCCCTGGAACATGCCGCAATCCACCAGAATGCGCCGGCCGTCCGCCTCCAAGAGGTGCTTTGAACCGGTGACCGTTCCCGCAGCGCCGAGACTCGTTAAGGTCAAACTCATGTCGTTGGCTTCTTTCTACTGAGGTGCAACGCGCAGAACATTGGGGTCGCCGCGTCCGTCGAGTGCGGTCAGTTCGACCTCCGACAAAAACTCCTCGCGACCACAGCCGAGGATGCGAGCTGCGACCTCAAGCGCATGCGCCCAGGTCGAGCGGTTGGCGAACAGCATGCCGAATACGTCGAGCGTGCCGCCCCGATTGATGAAGCCAAGCGCGCTGGTGCGGGAAGGTCCGGCGTCGAGCCGGCGCAAGGCCCCAAGCATAGGCTCTGGGCGAGTATGGGTGAGAAAAACGCGCGGCGTCCCCTCCGGGAAGAAATGTCTGCGCTGCGCCTCGCTCGCGGCATAGGCCGTTTCGATCTCGTCGCGCCCGGCGCGGAAGCGGCCAGGCTCCAAAAGCGCGGTGACGCATGCCGAACGGCCACGCGCCATCAAGCGTTCGCTCGCACGTAGGGCTTCCGCAGTTTGATAGGCGCCAATCGCGACGAATTGGAGGTCAGCCTCTCTAGGGTCGCCAAGGAGAAGTGCTGCGCCATCAGCAACGGCTTGTTGGGCGCGCGCCCCGCTGAGCAAGCGAGCCACAGCGCGCTTCGGCGTCACGAGGCACGCGATTTGACCATGCGAGGCGTAGACGCTTCGAAGCGAGGCCGCCGCGGAATTGGCGTCGATCGGAAACAGCACGCGCGCGGTGTCCGCCATTTCGCCCAGAAGCGCCTCAGGCAAGGTCGGATCCTGGTGCGATTGTTCGTTCTTGGCGTTTTCCCAGGTGTGCGACGTGGCTATAAGCGCCACCGACAGCCAGCGCGGCGGCGCGCCGATCTCACGTTGACGGCGGGCAAAGATGATGTCTTGGCGCAGCGCCCCCAGCATTTTCATGGCGAAGGCTTCGTAGCTCACGGCGAGATTGAGCCCGCCTTTATTGCCGAGCGCCGCGCCAATGACTGCTTCCTCATTGAGCGCGGTAATGACGGCGCCGTCCACCGCTTCCGGTGCGCCCGGCTCGGGCGCATTCACGCGGTGGCGTAACAAATCGAGCGTTGCGCCCATGTGATTGCTTTTCAACTCGTCAGGATTGCCGACACGCACGCGTCGATCCGGATTAGCTTTGACGATCTCAACGAAAAGTGCGTCGAGCGCCTCCATGGCGCAACTTGCGCCCCCCTCGGGCGCCCAAGCCGGCTCAGGCAAAACCGGCGATGGGATAGACCTCGCTGTCAGCGGATGGCGGCTTTCGCGCGGCCGCTCTTGCGCATCGTGGACAGCAAACGCCTGCGCCGCCGCATCGAGTTCAGCTTTCGGCACAAAGAGCGCGCGCGCGCCCTCGTTAAATTGCCGCCGCGCCTCGGCGTCGGCGCGAGGATTTCCGGCAAGCGGCAGATTGTGCGCGCGATTTGTGCCCGCCCCCGGAAAGCCATAGCCCTTGATGCAGCGCGCGATCACATAGGGAAGCCGCGCTGGATAGGTCCGCTCCGACATGGACGTGAAATGCATGAGCGCAGATTCGGCTTCGATGATGGCAGAGGCGTAGGCAAGCGGATCGTGACCGTCGATGATGATGGGATCAAAACCGCTTAGCCGCAGATGCTGAGCGAGCCACTCAGCGCCTCCCTCCTGGCCGATTTCGGTGCGCTGCTCGATGCGCCTGCCATTGAGGATCATGACGGGCACGACAAAGCCGCTATCTTCGGCGCGCCACCAGCGCGGCGACCAGTCGGAGCCACGCTGTTCTTCGAACGCTCCATCGCTCAAGAACGCAACCAAGCGCTCACCCGGCAAAGGCATATGAACGTATTGGGTTTCGGCAAAACCCAGATAGCCGCCTTCGGAGACGCCGCCTGCAGTGTGCGGATTGACGTGACTGCCGAGCGGCGCCGCGGGGCGCCCTTCTGGCGTCAACGCATAAGAATAGAAGTCGGCCGCGAGCCGCGAGAGACCAGCTTCGCTGCGCCCGTAGCGCCCCTGTTGGGCGGGAGATACATCCTCCAAGAGCGCGTTGACCGCTTCGATCGCGGCCACGCAATGGCCCTGCCCCAACACCCAGGCGCGCGTCTGCCCGGTGAGTGCGTTGGCAAGATGATAGCCGACAAAGGCGATGGCTGCGTTGAGCGAGCCGCCCATATGGCCTTCGGGCGCTGCCTTAAAAGCGTCCGCGGTCAAGTCTGCGCCGCTGAGATCGACGCGCGTGGCGTAACTCATGTGCGCTACGGTCCACAACGCGGCGCTGGTGAGGCGGTCAGCGGCCGCGCACAAGGTAAGCGCCATGTCGCGATCAGCCAGCGCCCCGTCCATCCAGTGGCGCGCGACAAGGTTTTCGATTTTCGCGACGGTCTCGGGCCGGTGGCGGATGACGCCATACCCCTCCCGCCATGCGTTGCTGGCTGGTGCTGACACGACAATGATCCGCTTGGGGCCGGCGCGCGCCCTTCTTCTCGCCATCAACCAATACGCACGCCAGCGTCCGCGCCCTGACAAAAGGGTGTGGGTCCAAACTAGCTTATCGTCGCCAGCGCGGCGCGGGTCTCACGTGCGATGACGGCTTCTTCGTCGGCGGCGCGCGCCTCGATGATGACTTGCGCGCCGTCGCGCGAAATCACCTCCGCGCCCGCCTCGTTGCGCGCCTGATCGAGGTCGACCCCCATAAAGATCAGACCTTCACAGATGGCCGCGCGCACGCGGGGCGCGTTCTCGCCAATGCCGCCGGTAAACACCACCCGGTCGACGCCGCCGAGAACGCCCGCGAGGCCCGCAAGCCAGCGCCGGGCCGTCCGGCAGAAGAGTTCCACCGCTTCCGCGGCGCGGGAGTCTGGCGAAACCAACAATTCGGCCATATCTGCGCTCACGCCCGAAAGGCCGAGCAATCCTGATCGGCGATTGAGAAGATCCTCGACGTCCTCAAGAGAGCGGCCGGCGCGCAGCAGGTGCAACACAACGCCCGGGTCGATGTCTCCGCTCCGCGTCGCCATCGGCAAGCCCGAAACAGTTGAGAACCCCATTGATGTCTCGATGCTGCGCCCGCCTTCGATCGCCGTCATCGATGCGCCGGCGCCCAGGTGCGCGACGACGATGCGCTCGCGGCTAATGTCGACACCCTCGCTTTGCAACGCCGCCAAAATCGAAACAATCGACAGTCCATGAAAACCGAAGCGGCGTACGCCAGCGTTGAAGAATTCCCGCGGCAGCGCCATCATCGCCGCCGCCTTGGGTAGATTGGCGTGGAAGGCGGTGTCGAAGCAGGCGACATGCGGGCGGGCGGGCCAGCGCGCCCGGGCCGCGGCGACGCCCGCAAGGTTGGCGCCTTGGTGCAAGGGGGCCATGGCGGCGAAGTCCAAAAGCCTCGCCTCGACCCGGGCCCCAAGCAGAGTGGGCGCCACAAAGTCGACGCCGCCATGGACCACACGGTGGCCAATGGCGTTAGGCGCAATCGGCGGCAAGGCGCTGAAAAGCGCCTCAAGCGCCTCGCCATGATCGCCGGCGCGCGATGGTTCAATCGTTTTCATTTTGCCCGCGCGCCCGATTGTGAGTTGCGGGTCCTCGCGCCCAATGCCGCTGAAATGGGCGCGCCACACGACATCGGCTTCAAAGCAAGCCACGCGCACGCTCGATGAGCCGCAATTGATTGTAAGAATGGGACCCATCTTCAAGGCCGCCTCAAGCGTGCGATTTGTCCCATGCCTTCAGGGCCAAAGCTAGCGCTGCGGCGTCGCGCGGCGCGCCCTCTCGCTTGCGAGCAATTCGCGCGCCCGATGCACGCGATATTCGAGCGATTTGATTGAGCAGCCGAGCGTTGCACTAGCGGCCGCTTGCGATAGACCGTCGACGGCGGTGAGCATCAGCGCCTCGCGCAGATGCTCGGGCAAGGCCGCCAGCGCCTGGCGCAGTATGCGCACTTCTTCGCGGCCTATCGTTTCCGCCTCGGGCGAGGGCGCGTCGTCGGCGACGCGCAGGTCCTCACCTTCGGGACACTGGCCCCAGAAACCTCGGCGGGTCGCGGCGCGGCGCGCGGCGTCCCGGCATTTGTTCAACGCGATCGCGTGGAGCCAGGTCTTGAACGAACGGTCTGGATCGAAACTCGCCATTGCGCCCCAGGCCGCGACGAAGGCTTCTTGAACGATATCGCTTGCCGCGTCGGCGTCAGCGAGGCGGCGGCGCACAAAGCGATAGAGATCGTCCTTATGGGCGCTCATGAGCGCACTGAACGCGGTCCGGTCGCCCCTTTGGGCGCGGGCAATCTGATCATCGAAACCACCGATGAAGGTTGCGCGCCGCAGGGGCAAGCGGGCTTGCCTCGACAGCGCGGAAGGCTGAGCCGTAATGGAATTCATGGTCGCCTCGCTGGCCGCAAGAAGCGCGGCCCCATGACAAGGTCGCGCCTAACTTGCATCCATGTTTTGCTTTGGATCAAGTCCCTGCATTTGCGCCTTGGGCGTCTCGTCCTTGCTCTCGCGGAGCCCAATGGGCTAGCTCTACCCAGGGCGCGCGCCGCCGCGCGCGTATAGAAGAATGTGATCGCCCGGAGGCTTCCCTGACCGACCTTGATCGCCAACTCGCCGCTTTGGGCCGGGTGGACATCGACACAGCATTGGACAAACTGGAGAGCGAGGTCTGGGGCCGGATCGATGCGCGCGCGCGGTCCCGCGCGAGCGCCAGCGCCGGCAGCGCTGTCGCGGGCGTTTGCGCCTTTGTCTTTTTGGTCAGCTCGGCCATTGGCGTATCGACCGCCGCAGCATCGGCTACGGTGGCGCTTGGGCCGTTTGCGCTCGATCAGCCCTATGCGCCCGCCACCGCGATCGGCCGATAAGTCATGTTGAAGGCTTGGAAGCTGCTTGTTCTCGCCGCCCTCGTCGGGTTCGGCGCAGGGTTGGGAGGCGTGTTCGTCGGCGCAAGCCTCACGCGCGCCGATCCTCATCGAGACACGCTCGACGCAGCGGTTCATCGCGAACTTGATCTGACGCCCGAACAGGACCGAAGGTTGGAGGCGATTGAAGCTGGTTACGCCGCGCGCAAGGCAACACTTGACGCAGAGCTGCGCGCGGCCGCGCGCGACATAGCCGCGGCCGTGGCCGAAGACCACGCCCAGAGCGAACGCCTCAGCCAGGCGATTGAGCGGTTTCACAATGCCATGGGCCAGACGCAAAGGGACGCCATCGCGCACGTCTTCGACATGCGCGCCGTGCTCGATCCCGATCAACAGGCGCGGTTCGACATGATCGTGCGCGAAGAATTGCTCCACGGCGTCGAAGAAGAATGAACGGAGGCCACAGCTGTCGCGAGGCGAATGGAACCAAAGCTGGCGACCGACGCGTATGGGCTTTGGCGCAGCGGCTGCAGAAGGATGGCCCGCACCCGTGCGTTCGTAAGACTGCAGCGTCACCGGAAAGCCTGGTTCATTCTTGAAGCACCCCTTTGAGAGAAAGGACGCTGCCAAGCCGCAATTATTACAGGCAGCTCCTCTGCGACCGATTGCGCGCCCCGCCCGCCGATTTTTCGCCGGCCCGAGAAGAGCCAATCACGGCGCCGTTTGGCGCTTGCTCATCCGTGTTCCGCATGCACGGGGTTGGGCGGGGGACATTCGCAATCGCCAAAGCCGTGGATGACGCACACGGCGCAGAGTCGCAGCACCAGCGCGCGTAGCCGCGCCCGCGCGCGGTGTAAGCGGACGGTCAGCGCGTTGAGGGTGAGGCCCAAATTCGCGGCGACACTCGCTCGATCCCGGTCCTCGAGATCGATAGCTCGAATGAGCGCCGCGTCGTTTTCCGGAAGGGCGTCCAGGAGCGCCAGCAAACATGCGCACGCAGCGCGGTCCGCCTCGGTTTCGGCGGCGAGAGAGCCCAGGCCTTCGGCCGGCGCCTCGCGGGCCCGTTGTCGGGCGAGGCCGCGATAGTGATCGGCAATGGCTGTCGCCAGCACCCGGGACAACCAGGTACGGGCCGCGCCGCCCTGCTTCAGATCGCCGGCGCGCTCCAAGGCGCGGGTGCAAAAGGCCTGCAGCACGTCGTCGGCGTGACTTGCATCGCCGAGCCTGGAGCGGAGGTGCGCGCGGATTTTCTCAAGGCCTGTTTCAAGTGCGCGCCGCACCTCAGCTTCTGGCATTTGGTTTGGGTCACGAGGCATGGGCCAGATCGCTTCTTCCGGAGAGAACTCTTGCGGCTAACCAGGCGGAAGCCAAGCGTCACGGGGCCGGTGGGGCCGCTACGCGGCCCAAAGGGCGGCCCCACGGCCGCCCTCCCCACCCACAACGGGCCTCAGACCCGTAACGAGCCCAGACGCAGAGAATTTGCAATCACCGAAACCGACGATAACGCCATCGCCATGGCCGCAATCATCGGCGAAAGCAGCGCCCCTGTTAGGGGATAGAGAACGCCTGCGGCGATCGGAATGCCAGCGACGTTATAGGCGAAGGCGAAGAATAAATTTTGGCGGATGTTGCGCATCACCGCACGCGAGATGGTGCGCGCGCGGACAATGCCGCCAAGATCGCCGCGCAATAGAGTCACGCCGGCACTCTCGATCGCCACATCCGTACCCCCGCCCATAGCGATGCCGACATCGGCCGCGGCCAGAGCGGGCGCGTCGTTGACGCCGTCGCCCGCCATCGCCACGACGCGCCCCTGCCGCTGCAGCCGCTCAACAATACGAGACTTGTCTTCCGGCAGCACCTCGGCCTCGATCTCATCGATGCCAAGGCCACGCGCCACCGCCTCGGCCGTGGTTCGGTTGTCGCCGGTCAGCATGACGAGACGCATGCCTTGCATGCGTAAGGCTTCAAGCGCCGCCAGCGTCGTCGCTTTCACCGGATCGGCGATCGCGACGAGGCCAGCAAGCTTTCCGTCGATGGCGACATAGATCGCCGTTGCGCCGTCGCGCCGCGCGGCGCCCGCTTCGCTCTTCAAACCCGACGAATCGATGCCCTGTTCGTCTAGAAAGCGCTCCGCGCCGATCACGACTTTGCGCGCCGCAACGACGCCGAGAACGCCCTTACCGGTGGGCGAGTCGAATTCTGTGGGTTCGAGAAGCTCAATGCCGCGCGCCTGCGCTGCGGCGACAATGGCCAAGCCGAGGGGATGTTCGCTGCGGTTCTCAAGGCTTGCGGCAAGGCGCAGCACTTCGTTGAGATCGCCACCATCGGCGACGTGAATCGCCGTCACCGCCGGCTTGCCTTCGGTCAGCGTGCCGGTCTTGTCGAGTACAAGCGTATCAACCTTCTCGAACCGCTCTAACGCTTCGGCGTTCTTGATAAGGACGCCCGCGCGCGCGCCGCGTCCCACGCCCTGCATGATCGACATAGGCGTTGCGAGCCCCAGCGCACATGGGCAAGCAATGATCAGCACCGAAACCGCCGCGATCAATCCGTAGGAGAAAGCCGGTGATGGGCCAAACGTCCACCAAGTTAAGAAGGCGATCGCGGCGACGACGATGACGGCGGGCACAAACCAGCCCGACACCTTGTCCGCCAGCCGCTGAATCGGCGCACGCGACCGTTGGGCCTCGGCCACCATCTGCACGATGCGCGAGAGCATTGTGTCGGCCCCGACCCGATCAGCTTCAATCACCAATGCGCCCGTTTGATTGAGTGTCCCGCCGATCACGCGCTCGCCGCCCTCTCGCGTGACAGGCATGGATTCGCCCGTCACCATCGACTCATCGATAGATGAACGACCGTCAATCACGATGGCGTCGACGGGGATTTTCTCTCCCGGACGCACGCGCAGGCGGTCGCCCACGACGATCTGATCGAGCGAGACTTCTTGTTCGGCGCCGTCGCGCAGCCGGCGCGCCGTCTTGGGCGCAAGATCGAGCAACGCTCGAATAGCCCCGCCGGTGCGCTCGCGCGCTTGCAACTCAAGCACCTGACCCAACAAAACCAGCACCGTGATCACGGCGGAGGCCTCGAAGTAAACAGCAACGAGACCATGCGCGTCGCGGAACTCCGCTGGAAAGAGAGAAGGCGCCGCGAGGGCGATGAGGCTGTAGAGCCACGCCACGCCAGTCCCCAGCGCGATCAAAGTGAACATGTTGAGATTGCGCGTCTTCAAGGACTGGTAGCCGCGCTCGAAGAAAGGCCAGCCAGCCCAGAGCACCACGGGTGTCGCCAGCAGGAATTGCAGCCAGCCATTCCATGCGGGCGGAACAAAACGATCAACACCGAGGAAGTGACGGCCCATCTCAAGGGCAAGCACCGGTAGTGCGAGCGCCGTGCCGATCCAGAAGCGGCGGGTCATGTCGATCAGTTCCGGGTTGGGTCCGGCGTCGGCGCTGGGCATCATCGGCTCAAGCGCCATGCCGCAGATCGGGCATGAGCCCGGCCCATCGCGGATGATTTCGGGGTGCATGGGGCAGGTCCATTTCGAACCGGCCGGAACTGTCATCGGATCGACGGCCGGCGCACCGTGCGGCGCGTGGGCGTGCGCGTGGCATGAGCCGTCCTCATCTGCTGCTGTAGGCTTGGCGCAGCAAGCATGCTCGCCGGCGGGCTTGGTATATTTCGCGGGATCAGCCTCGAACTTGGCCTTGCAGCCGGCGCTGCAGAACAACACCTCTTGGTCAGCGTGCATGAGCCTGTGCGGCGTGTCAGGCTTGGGCGTCATGCCGCAGACGGGATCGCGCGGCGTGCGATCGGCGCCTGCTTGGCTCTTATGATCTTGGCTGTGACTGTGGTCGTGAGTGTGCATAGCTGATAACGCGAGCGCTCGCGCTCCTGGTTTGACTTGAAAAGCAATCTGCACCTTCCCACAATGGGAAGGTCAATAGAAAACATACGCGAGCGAATTCAGAATGAACATCAGCATGGCCGCCGAGCAATCGGGCGTATCGGCGAAGATGATCCGCTATTATGAGAGCATCGGCCTCATTGAAGCGGCCGACCGTCGTGATAACGGTTATCGCGACTATGGCGACACGGAAGTCGCGATGCTCCAGTTCGTCCGGCGGACCCGGGATATGGGCTTCTCTCTCGAAGAGGTCGCCTCGCTGTTGACGCTTTGGCGCAACCGGCGCCGGTCTTCCCGCGAGGTGCGCCGCCTTGCTGAAAAGCACCTGGCCAACATCGACGCCCGCATAGCGGACATGCGAGCGGTGTCGCGGACGCTGAAGCGGCTCGTCCATGCCTGCCATGGCGACGATCGTCCTGAGTGTCCGATCCTCGACGATCTCGCCGCGTCGAAACCTAAGATCGAGGTCGCGCGCCGGACAAACCGGACTAAGACGGTGAAATGAAGGCTCGCAGTCGCTCATGCAGTCCAGCTTCCAATGTCTTGATCTCGGTTTGGACGACCTTGCCGAAGTGAAAGCGCATATTGATCAGTCGGTCGCATTGAAAAATGAGCGTCCGGTGATCTATGCGCTCGATGTCGTGAAGGAACTCGCCAAGGCCAGCGGCGCGCATCAAGTCATCGTTCATCGGACCGTAACCGATCGAGAGCACGGGACGGCGCATTTTGAGGGCCGCAATCTGCACATGATAACGCGACGCCACGACCACGTCGGTATTGGCCACCGCCCTCAAGATGTCTTGATAGGAGCTGACCTCACGCTCCGCATCGCTCATCAGCGCATAGCCTAAGCGCGCTTCAAGATCGTCGACGGCAATGAGATCGGTTGGCCGCTGACCGATCAGAATGCGAACCTTGTGCCCCTTGAATTTCAGCCATTCGATGAGTTGGGCCATGCTTTCGATGTAGGCGCGATAGACCTTTTCGTTGGTGCGCCAGCCTCGATAGTTCATGACCCCGACGCCAACGACGGCTTGTCCGACGCCGCGATCACTTGGCGTCGGGGCGGGCATCAAGAAGGCGATATCGCCGGTGACCAGGCTCTGGCTTTCATCCACCCCTTGCGCGCTCATATAAGTGCGAGAGCTTTGATCACGGTAGCAGCGCCTGGCGGCAAGCTTCGTGGCCCAGACCATCATCCATCGGCTGAGCGGATTGATAACTGGTCCCGCACCAACGCAGGCAAACCAAATCGACGCGCCCTGCAAACGCGCGGCAAGCATCCAGCGCAGAAAGCGGCTGGGCCATCCCCACGGGCGGTCGCGAAAGTCATGAATGGCGCCAGTGCCGGCCACGACCAAGAGATCACAGCGTTTCAAAGCGCGAAGACAGACCAGCCAGTTCAGCCAAAGGCTGGGTTGGCGCAGCAGCAGCGTGTCCAACCAGCGCGGCAGGAATGATGGAAAGGCCCTCAAACTGACCGCGGCAATTCCAAAACGCCCTGATGCGAGCACTGGATCGGCGCAAACAGCTACGATCGAGGCGTTGGTGAAGGCCGCGCGCAGCCATTCGAGCGTGGCCTCGAAACACGCATCATTGCCAAAGTTGCCCCCGCCATAGGTTCCAAGAACTAATATCCGCCGCCGCCAGCTCATCGTTGCTGCGTCAGGCCGAAGCCGGATAGCTCGCAAACACGCTCCGTTCGGCGCCGAATGCTACGACATCGAATGCGTCGCGCCGCCCATCCGGCATTTCCATGCCAGGCGAACCTGCCGGCATGCCAGCGACCGCAAGACCGCGGACGCCGGCGGGACGCTCTTCAATGAGCCGGACGATTTCACGCACGGGCACGTGACCTTCGATCACAAAGCCTTCCACCTCTGCGGTATGACATGAGGCCAGATCGTCGGGCACGCCGAGCCGCCGCTTCAGGGCCCCCATATCCGTCTCGTTGACAAGTGTCGTGTGAAAGCGTCCGCTCGCCCCCATTTGCTGAGTCCATACTTCGCAACAGCCGCATCCGGCGTCGCGTCGCACCTGCATCGGTGTCGCTAGCGCCTCTTGAGCGCAGCCGGGCGTGACGCTGGCGGCGAGCAACACAACGGTGGTGGACAAAAGCCTGCGGCGGTTCACAATAGTGGTCCTATCTTTGCTTCAGCGCTTCCGCGCCAGAGTGATGAGCGTCCAGCCCAATCCCGCACGCGCCATGGCGTTTTCGAGACTCCGTCCAAACAACGCGCGCATGGCACGCTTTGCTTTGCGCCCAAGAATGAGTCTATAAAAACCCTTGTTCGCAGTGGCTGAAATAGATCGAAGCTGACGTATCTCAAAGTGGGGGATCAGCAACGCCATCAATTCATCGCGATCGACCCAATTGCGCAATTGTTCCGGTGCGGGCGGGGGCACGTTGTTGTGGCGTTCAAGCACCGGTCGGTTTTGCGTGGCCAGCATGAGCATCCCGCCTGGGCGCAATAGAGTGGCGAGCTTTGCCATGAAGGCTGGGTGATCGGCCACATGCGACAACACTTCGAGACTGACGATCACGTCGTACTGGCCGGTCCCCAAGTCGAGCTCCATGAAGTCGCCGGCGACGAACTTGACGTCCGGCACGCGCGCGGCGGCTTCGCGGAGTACGCCTTCGGAGAGGTCGGTGGCGGTCACATGACCGAATGGTTTTAGCGACGGGCAGAGCCAGCCTGCTCCACATCCGACTTCCAAGATTTTGAGATCGGTGCGTCCGATCCGGGACAACCATTGCACCACCAACTCGCGCTGATCGGCGGAGATATCAGAGAGCGGGCGCTCGTTCTTGGCCGCGTTCCAGTCGTTCCAATACGCCTGCTGAACGGCAATCGGTTGATCCATAAGCTGCGTTCCCTCGCCCGGGGCGGTTTTCCACCCTTCCCTATTGCTACGCAGCACCGGTCCAAAACCCGCAAGCGAAGGCCGCTTGAGGGTTCCGGCCCATTCGTGCGTATTGCTGGTGGAACAAGAGTTGGGAACCATGACCGTCGACCTTGAACGATTGCTTCTTGCACTTCGCGAACGTCCGCTTGACCGCAGGCTCGATCAGTTGGAGCCCAGGGTTTGGGAGCGCATAGAAGCCGCGCGCATAAGCGTGGGGCGGCCCCGCGACTGGCGCTGGCAGGCGGGACTGGCGGCAGTCATGCTGACCTTCGGCGTTCTTGCTGGCGGCGCCTCAGCGGCCCGCCCCGGGAGCGACTTCTCGCCCTTTGCGGTGCACGCCGCTTATGCGCCGTCAACCTTGCTCGGGGATGATCGTTGAGACTTTCGTTTCGGGCCATCTTGGTGACGGCCTTGGTGGCGCTGGCGGCGGGCTTTGGCGGGGTCTGGTTGGGCATGCGGGCGCTAGCGCCTGCGCCCGCCCCCTCCATGCACGATGTTCTACACCACCGGCTGGATCTAAGCGCAGATCAGCTCGCCAGAATTGAATCGCTGGAAGGAGCGTTCGCCGCCCGCAAGCACGCGCTCGAACTTGAAATGCGCTCTGCCAACGCGGAACTGGCCGCATCGATCCGCGAAGAGCACGAGAACGGCCCAAGGGTGGCGGCCGCCGTTGAAAGATTTCATGGCGCGATGGGGCGGCTACAGACCGAAACCATCGCGCACATGTTTGCGATGCGCGAGGTCTTGAACGATGAGCAGAAGGCGATCTTCGACGACACCGTCGTTGAGGCGTTGACCGCTGAGCCGCAATGAGCGCCCCCTCGCCCGAAAGCGATGACGCATCGCTCGTGGCTGCGGCGCTTACGGGGCAGGAGGCGGCGTTTTCTCAGCTCGTGCGCCGTCACAAGGAAAAGGTGTATCGGTTCGTTCGCTCCTACGTGGCCGACGCTGACGAAGCCTATGATCTTACCCAGGAAGCGTTCGCAGCCGCATGGGTTGCGCTTGCTCGCTATGACAAGGACCGTCCCTTCCCAGCATGGATCAAGCGGATAGCGCTCAATAAGTGCCGCGATTGGGCCCGCCGGCGGGCCGTTCGACGCTTCTTCTTTGGCGCTGAGAGCATCGAGACATCCCCCGATATCGCCGCCACAACAGATTTAAGCGATGAAGCCCTGCAACGCGACCTTGCCCGGCTCGATGGCGCGATTGCCGCCTTGCCGGCGGGTCTGAAAGAACCTCTGCTGCTGACGGCGATTAGCGGTATGAGCCATCACGATGCTGCGCGCGTGCTGAGTTTGACGCCCAAAGCGGTCGAAACGCGCGTCTACCGCGCCAAGATCGCTCTCGCGCGGGCGCTTCGCGATGAATAAGGCCGCCAAATGGCGGGGCGCAGCACGCATCGGGCCGTGGTGGGCGGCATTCCTGGGTGCTGCGGGCGACAATGGCTTTCATAGCCACCACGCCATTCAAGCATTCGCTGGCCCCCACGCACTGCTCGTGGACGCAAGCAGCGAACATCACGGCCAAGGATTTGTTGCGCCCGCCAACATGTCCCATCGCGCGACAGCGGCATATCCCAGCAGCTTTCTTTACGTCGATCCCGACAGCGCACCCGGGCAACGGATCGCTCGCGCAATCGGCGATCGGATCAACGTGCTTTCCCCAGCCCAAGCAGCAGAACTGGCCACCATCGTCGAAACCTCGATTGGAGGGGGAGACGCCGATCCAGCCGAGCGATTGGCCGCCCTTCTGGGCGCAACCGAAATTGCGCCAGCCCGCGACGCCCGCATTGATGCAGCGCTTGTCGCCTTTCATGAGAGCGACGCTGCCCTCGACGCGCGCGCGCTCGCGCGCGCTGTCGGCCTCTCGCAGTCACGCGCGGCCCATCTTTTCCGCGATGAGATTGGGGCGCCGATCCGATCATTTCTATTGTGGTCGAAGCTGCGGCGCGCCTTTACCGGCATTGCGCAGGGATTGTCGCTCACCGAGGCCGCCCATCATGGCGGCTTTGCCGATTCGGCGCACTTTTCGCGCACCTGCGTTCGCATGTTCGGCGCGAGCCCGCTCATCATCACCGGCGCGGTGAAATTCGACGAAGCGTAGCCGTTTCATTCAAGCATTGGAGGTCTCAGTCCGCCACCCTGGCCCGAGGAGACTCCAATGCGTCTTGCCATTCGCTATCTAGCCTACCCGCTCGTCATGGGCATCGTATTCATCAGCGCCGTAACGCTGGCGGCTTCGCCGGGCGCGGCGGTTGCGCTCCCCCTCTTGACGCTCGCGGGCGTTCTCACCGTGGGCGGTCTTGAATGGCTTTCGCCTTATCAGACGGCGTGGACAAAGAGCCATGGCGATGTTTGGGCCGACCTCCAATACAACGTGCTGGGCGGCGTCCTTATTCAGGCAAGTGTCCATTTCATCTACCCGCTCAGCGCCATGACGGTGTCGTTGGGCGTGTGGCCCAATGCTTGGCCGCTGTGGGCAAGCGTGCTCGGTGTCGGCGTTATCATCGATTTCGGCCTTTATTGGATGCACCGCTGGAGCCACCGTTCGCCGCTCCTGTGGCGTTTTCATCAACCCCATCACAGTCCCGAACGACTTTACTGGCTTAACGGCGAACGCCGGCACGTCGTGAGCGCGCTCATTTTGGCGACGCCTGGTCTCGTTGCAGTGGCGTTGCTCGGCGCCCCGCAAGCAGCGTTTGCCGGCTGGTTTTCAATCCTGCCGGTGCACCTGGCCTTCCAGCACGCCAATATCGACTACAGCTTAGGTCCAGCGCGCCGCCTCTTTGGGGTCGCCGAGATGCATCGCTGGCACCATAAACGCGACTACGAAGACGCGCAGGTGAATTTCGGCGAGGTCTTTTTGGTGTGGGATTGGCTGTTCGGGAGCCTTCATGACGCGCGAGAAAACATTGAGGCGGGCGATTTGGGTTTGAGCGACGCGACCTATCCGAAGGGGTTTTTCAGCCAACACGCCGCGCCGTTCGACCCGCGGCGGTGAGGACGTTGGTTTCGCCAGCAAGGCTCTGGGCGAGTTTCGCTGCGCCGCCAGCGCTCCATTTTAAATGGCCACGATGAATGAACAAATCCACTTACATCCCCGCGCTCGGCCGCCGCGAATGGACCGGGATATATGATTGGGTCATTGCGGCGATGACGCGCGAGCGCGTCTGGCGATCACTTGTGCTTACGGCGCTCAACCCGCGCACCGGCGAAGTCATCGTCGATCTTGGCGCGGGCACGGGCTCGCTCGGCATCATGATCAAAAAGCACACGCCCGGCAGCCGGCTCGTGGCCGTCGATCCAGACCCTGAGGTCAGACTCATTGGCGAACGAAAAGCCCGCGCCGCGGGCGTGGAGATCGACTACGAAACGGCGATGGGAGACGCGCAGCTTGCCTCCGTTGGCGCCGCTGGCGCGGGTGCGGTGACATGCTCGCTCGTGCTGCACCAATGTCCGCTTGAAGCGAAGCAAAGCATTCTGGAGAACGCGTTCCGGCTGTTAAGGCCCGGCGGCCGGCTCGTGCTTGCCGATTACGGCGAACAGCCGACGGCGCTGATGCGAACGGCCTTCCTGCTCGTCCAGATGACCGACGGCTTTGAGCCAACAGAGCACAATCGCCGCGGCGCGATCCCACAATTGCTGCTGGCCTGCGGCTTCAAACGCACCAAGATTATAGAGCGCGTGCCCACGGTGACCGGACTGATCACGATTTGGCGCGCCACAAAGGAAATCTAAGCAAGCGAACGCCGCGCCTCACGCGGGGAGGATTTTGCGGCCCATGACGCCCCGTCGACGGCGCGGAAACTGCCCGTGCAAGCACAAAACGTTTAAAGACGACAGATCGGGTGGCCAAGCCGAACTGCCGTGGCCGCGTCAACGCAATTTGGTCCGCGGCATGCGCTTGCGCGCGAGCGCCCAGCCATCAGCGCAGCCGCTAGAGCGGTGAAACGCGGGCGGACCTGTCGGCGCTTGCTAGTTAGCCGGCGGCCGAGGCGCGCGCGCAGACGAGTGGTAAACAATGATGCGCCACTCGTCGGAGCGGCGCTGCAACACGCTGGTGGCGACCCCGCGTCGCGAGATCGGAGCGCGCGCGGCGGCCGCTGGGAACGTGATCTCGTAAGTGTAAACTTCGCTCGCGTAGGCAAAATCACCCGCAACTTCAACATCGGTCTCAAGGCCGTCGAAATCGAAACTGGCGATCTCGTGCAATTCAGGTCCCAAGTGGTGGGCGAGGTAGGTGGCGAAGTCACCTTCGACGCCGCCTTGCTCGAAGATGCGCGAGTCTGGCCAGAAATAGCGCGCGGCCGCCTCGCCGTCGCGAGCCTCAATTGCTTGCCGGTACCCTGAGAGCACCGCTTCCACGCCCGCCTCGTCAGTGCTGGGCTGGGCTGCCGCCGCGCCCGCCATGGCCCACGCCGCGACAAATACGACGACCAATTTCTTCAGCATCCATGCCTCCCCTTTTAGTGCTGTGTCCATTTTCGTTTACGCGCCGGTTGCTGATTTCCCGCATCCTCGCGCCAATCTCAGGCGTTAGCCCTGAGGGATCGTGCGCAAGCGCGCGTATTCTAAGATACTGTTGGGTTTTCTCAGAATGGAGCAAATTGGTGCGCAAGGCCCTCGACCGTCGATCGCTACTGAAGGCTGCGGGCGCAGGAGCTGGCTGGCTGGCCTTTGAGAGCATGCTGCCTGCTTGGGCGCAGACCGGTTCGCCCGGCATCGCGCCCGCCATGACGACCCTGGCCGGGCCTGATGTAGCGCTCAGTATTGGTCACTCGCCCTTCACGGTGGGCGGGAGGACTGGTCATGCCGTGACGATCAACGGCACGCTACCCGCGCCGCTGCTGAGGCTACGTGAAGGCCAAAACGTCCGTTTGGCGGTCACCAACACGCTCGACGAAGACACCTCGATCCACTGGCATGGCATTCTACTGCCGTTCCAGATGGACGGCGTGCCGGGCATCAGCTTTCCGGGCATCCGTCCTCGCGAAACCTTCGTTTATGAGTTCCCGATCATCCAGGCAGGCACGTTTTGGTATCACAGCCACTCGGGCTTGCAGGAAGCCTTGGGCCATTACGGGCCGATCATCATCGATCCAGCCTCGCCCGATCCAGTCGACTACGACCGCGAACACGTGCTGGTTTTGTCGGACTGGAGCTTCATGCATCCGCACCAGATTTTGGCGCGCCTGAAGCAAAGCCCCGGCTATTTCAATTACCAGCGCACGACGGTGGCTGGCCTTCTTTCAGGTGAAGACCGTATGAGCGCCGCCGACCGGCGCATGTGGGCTGAAATGCGCATGGACCCGCGCGACGTGCTCGACGTCAGCGGCTCAACCTACACCTATTTGATCAATGGCCATGGGCCTGACGAAAACTGGACGGGTCTCTTCCGTCCCGGCGAGCGCGTGCGGCTGCGCATTATCAACGCCTCGGCGATGTCGATCTTCAACGTGCGCATTCCAGGACTGGCCATGACCGTCGTCCAAGCCGACGGCGAGAACGTTCGCCCGGTGGAAGTCGATGAGTTCCAAATTTCCGTCGCTGAAACCTACGACGTCATCGTCACACCGACCGAAGACCGCGCATACACTATTGTCTCCGAAGCCATAGACCGCTCTGGGATGGGCCGCGCCACCTTGGCGCCGCGGCTTGGCATGAGCGGAGAAATCCCGCCGCTGCGCGAAGTCCCAAATCTAACTATGCGCGACATGGGCATGGACATGGGCGGGATGGGCGCCATGAACCACGACATGTCAGGCGCCATGGCCGGCATGGATCATTCAGGCATGGATATGAGCGGCATGCAGATGGGCGGCATGCAAATGGGCGCCGCCGGTCACAGCACTGGCGGACACTCCGCCATGAATATGCGCGATCCAGAGAATGCGCCGCCAGACATGGCGGTGGGCGTTGGCGTACAGACGATTTCGCCGATGCCCCAGAACCGGATGGGCGAGCGCCCGCTTGGGCTCGAGAACGTCGATCATCGCGTGCTCGTCTACACTGATCTTGTGGCGCTTACGCCCAATCGCGATCGCCGCGCGCCGTCGCGCACGATGGAAATCCACCTCACCGGCAATATGGAACGCTTTATGTGGGGCTTTGACGGGCGCCGCTTCAGCGAACTGGTCGAGCCGATCCGGTTTGAGCGTAACGAGCGTGTGCGCGTCACTTTAGTCAACGATACGATGATGTCGCATCCCATTCACTTGCACGGGCACTTCTTTGAGCTTGTCAATGGCCATAACGGGCATCAGCCGTTGAAGCACACGGTCAATGTCGCGCCGGGCGGCAAAGTGACGTTTGACCTCACTGCGGACAATCCGGGCGATTGGGCCTTCCATTGTCATCTCTTGCTTCACATGCACGCGGGCATGTTCAATGTCGTGACCATCCGTCCGCTTGACGGAGACGTGTCGTGAGATTTTTCGCCGCCACCTTGACCCCGATTGTGCTCGCCGTCGCCAGCCCCGCGCTCGCCCAAACCAGCGGTCATGCGGCCCACCAGCAAACGCCGCCTACGACTGCGCAACCAGCGCAAACCGCTGATCCGCATGCGGGGCATACGACGCCAGGCGCGAGCGAGCCGCAGACCGTTCAGCCCGATCCGCATGCAGGCCATAACATGCCCGGCATGACCATGCCGCCCGCGACCCAGGTTGATCCGCATGCGGGTCATGACATGCAGTCGATGCCGCAACCAACCGCATCTGATTCCCATGCCGGGCATGACATGTCGACGATGCCAGAGATGGCTTGGCCGCAAACGCCGCCGGGCGATGCCGGTCACGACATGGCGGGAATGACGATGATGCCTAATATGGAGACGAGCGCCGACAATGCGGGCCGTCCTCCAGAGCCGCCCCCTCCGGCTGCGGCAAACGCAGGTCCGGCGCACGCCGCCGATCTTTATTTCCATTCAGAGCAAATGGCCGCGGCGCGCGCCCAATTGCTCGCCGAAAACGGCGACATCCGCACGAGCGTCGTTATCCTTGATCGCCTTGAAGCGACCTTCGGGGAAGGCGCTGACGCTTATGTCTGGGATGCGCAAGGTTGGTATGGCGGGGATATTCATCGCTTCTGGTGGAAGAGCGAAGGCGAAGGCGCGTTCAATGGCGAGACCGAAACCGCTGAGATTGAAGCGCTCTACAGCCGCGCCTTCACGCCCTATTTCGACTTCCAGGCAGGGGTTCGCCAGCGTTATACGCCGGAGGCCGACCGCACTGATCTTGTCGTCGGCGTGCAAGGTCTCGCGCCTTATTGGTTCGAGGTGGATGTAGCGGCCTTTCTTTCCAACGAAGGCGAGCTCAGCGCGCGCGCCGAAGCGGAGTACGATCTGCGCTTGACGCAGCGCCTCATCTTGCAGCCGCGCGCTGAAATCAATCTGTCAGCCGAAGACGTTCCAGAGCTCGCAATCGGCTCGGGACTAACCAGTGCCGAACTTGGCGTGCGCCTGCGCTATGAAATCCGCCGCGAGTTTGCGCCTTATGTCGGCGTTGAATGGACAAGCAGCTTCGGCGACACGCGCGATTTCATAAAGGCGCGCGGCGAAGATCCCGAAGATGCGCGCCTAGTGCTAGGCATTCGCGCCTGGTTTTGATGAGGACAGGTATCGGAGAAGCCAAGATGAGAAAACTCGCAATCATAGCCGTTGCGGCGGCGGCGTTGGCGGCTTGCCAACCAGCCAATCAGGAGAGCGCGGCGCCCGCCGACAGCGCAGCGGTCGAAGAACCGGCGCCAGTTGCGCCAATCCCTGCGCCGGAGTCCGCTCCGCCAGCGCCTGAGGCGAGCGCGCCGGCGCCGCAACGTCCGCGCCCCCAACCGGCGCCCGCGCCAACACCGCCACCCGAACAAACAATGCCCGACCACGATATGTCGGAAATGCCCAACATGGAGCATCCGCCAGGGCATCAATAATGCTCGACCGGCCGCGCCTTGAGCGTGCGACGATGTAGAATGAAAAGAATACGAGGGGGGCATCGTGAATCTCGCACGCTTAGCGTCGTTCGTGCACAAATGGCTGGCGCTGCTGGTCGGGGTGCAGATCGTTTTTTGGGTGGTGAGCGGATTTGTCTTCACGATCATTCCGATCGAACAAATTCGCAGTGAACATCTCATCCGCCCGGCCGAAACAGTGCAAACGCTCGCTGTTTCTAACACCGCCGCCTTGGCGCAGATCCGTGACGCGCAGGGCCGTGCGCCGGTCAAGCTCACGATCGAGACACGCCCGGTCATAGGCGAAGTTATTATCGCCGAGTTCGCCGATGGCGCGCCCGCGCTCTTGGACGCTTCAACGCTGCGGCAAATGTCGCCGCTCGACGCTGACACCGCGACAGCGATCGCGCGGGCGCACGTCACACTTGGCGACGCTCCCGAAGGTGTCGAGCTCATCGAAGCCGAGAGCCCTCAATATCGCGGCGCCCTTCCGGCTTGGCGAGCGCAATTCGCTGACGGCGGGTTGGCGGTCTATGTCGCCGCCAATACCGGCGCGGTCACGGCGCGGCGGTCCGATATGTGGCGGCTCTACGACACGCTGTGGGCGCTCCACATCATGGATTGGCAAAATCATGAGGACTTCAATCACCCGCTCATCATCATCGTGACCGCCATTACGCTTTTGTCGGTCATCGCCGGCATCGTGCTCATCCCCTACCGCATCCGGTTTGGAAACGGGCGCCGGCGCAAGAACGGGCCGACGGCCAGCGCCGCAGCGGACAGCTGAGGGATTGGCCGCAAGCGCGCGTATGAAGGGTGTGAGCGGCCCCAACGCTCATCAACGGAGAATTCGAAATGAAAGCCAAACTTCTGGTCAGTGCAATCGCCGCGGCGATGATGTCGAGCTTTGCGCTGACCGCGCCGGCCCTCGCCCATCCCGGCGAACAGCACCAGGCCGTGCCGCAGACGGCCGAGGGGGAAGGCACAGTCACCGCCATCGACGCCCAAGCCGGCACAGTCACGCTCAATCACGGCCCGATCGCAAGCCTCGGTTGGCCGGCCATGACGATGACCTTCCGCGTTCACTCAGCTGCGGTGCTGCAAGGCGTGAGCGTTGGCCAGCGCGTGCACTTCGAGCTTATGAACGACAATGGCCGCCCGATGGTGACGGAAATCCACGTGCTTTAGGCGGACCAAGGCGCCGCACGCGTGAGCTAACGCTCCCGCGTGCGGCGCGCTTTTGAGGGGAACGAGATGGCGCACAAGAAGTCGACGGTCGGCATTGCGGCGATGCTGGCCGTGGCGTTTTCGCTGCTGCTCTTCACGCCCCAAATCTCCTTCGCCCATAGAGGCGAACAACATCCCCCGCAGGCAGCGCAAACCGACTCATCGCAAACCGCGCCCGAACACGACATGGGCGCCATGGCGCCTGGCGAAATGACTTGGCCGAGCGCCGAGGGCGGGATGATGATGGATCATGATGCGCGCCCGGCGACCTTGTCGGGCCGGATCATCCGCTGGCTCGGCGTGTGGCACCCCGCCGTCATCCATTTTCCCATCGCTTTGTTGCTGACTGTCGCCTTCCTCGAAGCGGCGGCGGCGTTCCGGCGCAAACCCATCTATGCGGCGAGCAACAAGATCCTGCTCGCCGTGGCGACGCTCGGCGCCTTCGTTGCGGCGCCGTTGGGTTGGGCGAACGCCGGCCTGCCTGCGGCTGACGACGAATTCGCTTTGGTGCTCCACCGCTGGATCGGCACCGCCATTCCTTTCCTTATCGCGTTCGTGTGGTGGTTGAAGAAGCCGGTTGACGAGGCCGCTGTGCGGCAGGGTGGGCGCTTCTACGAAACAATTCTGGCGCTCACCGTGCTCGTGATTCTGGCGCAAGCCTATCTCGGCGCAGAAGTGACGCACGGCGCCGGCCATTTGGCGTTCTAGTGTCAGAGTCGGTCTCGCGCGCGCTGTGCGAAGCGTATACGGCCTATCCCGCGTCGTGGCGGCGCAAACGCCGCGCGCCCGAGATCGACATATGGGCAGCTTCGGTGGCGCTCGATTGGCTCGCGGCATTGAAGCCGCGCAGCGTCGACATGCTCGATGTCGGCTGCGGGGCCGAGTGGCTGACTGAGCGACTCTCGCCCTACGGCCCCATCACCGGCATCGATACATCGCTGCTTGAGCGGAGTGAATTGGTCCGCGCGCTGGCGCGCGGAGAATATTGCGCGGACGCCGCGCTCTTGCCGCGTTATCTGACGGCCGGCGGGGCTTTACCCACCAGCGCAGGCGGCTTTGGCGTCGCCCTCGCGCTTGGCGCGCCGGCGCTGCCGGCCGATTTCGCCCGCTTCTGCGGCAAGATCGCCAGTGTCATCATCGATGGCGGCTGGTTCGTTTGGAACCCGCCGACCCACCAAGCCTTCAACATCGCCAATGATTGGCGCGCCTGCTTGGACGCCGACTTTAGCATTCTAAACATCGCGCATTTGACGACCCCGTTCGCTCCGCAGGCAATGCGTGCGGCGGAGGCGATCATCGTGCTCGCCCGGCGGAACGGCCGCTGATTGCGTATTCACGGCGTCGAACGCGCGCAGTCCACGGGGCTTTGCGTCCGTGATCAACGGCTGACCCAGATAGCCTCGGTTGGTGAGATCACATGAGTGGTGGAGATCCGATCTTTGAGGCCAACCACGGATCGATGCAGACGCACGCTGTCAATGGCGCGCTCGCCATCGCCATCGCGCAATGCGTGAAGCTGCCGTTCCAAGCCGCTTCACTCCTGGTGTTGCCACGCTTGTTGCAGCCGATCGATTACGGCGTTTACGCCATGATCGACCCAATCGTTTCCATTTCGGCGCTCATCCTTAATTTCGGTATTGGCCAGGCTTTGATTCAGGCGCCCTTTCTTCGGCGCGATGAGGTGAGCGGTCTATTCTGGATCACGGCCCCGGGTGCGCGGCGGCTGCGCTTATGCTGGGCGCGTCTCCGCTCATTTCTGCGTTTTACAATGAGCCACGCGCCGGCGCGGTCGCTGCGATCGCTTCGCTCTTTTTGATCATGACTGGCCTCACAAATGTTCATGAGGCGCTGCTTAACCGGCAAATGAAGTTCGGCTGGGTAGCAACGATCGGCGCCCTTGGCATGGCGCTGGGCTTTCTCGCCAGCCTTATAGCAGCGCTATGGGGAGCGGGTTATTGGTCGCTCGTTCTGGGCTTTGGCGTTCAGCAATGCGTCAGTCTGCTCGGCGTGTGGCTGGGCGTCGGCTGGATTCCGCGTGAGAGGCCTTCCTTCAAACGTCTCTTTCATTTCTACAAATTTGGCGCTGCGATCATGGCGGCGGAAAGCGCAACCGTAATGGCGCGCGAGGCCGACAGCGTTTTGATTGGGCGCTATGTCGGGGCTGCGCCGCTTGGCTATTACGATCGCGGCAACAAGCTCGCCATTATCCCGATCCAGCGCATCATACTTTGCTGCAGCAATTGCTGTTGCCGATCCTTTTCAAGACTGAACGAGGAAGGCGAGCGCTACCGCTTCGCGTATCTCCACGTCATGCGCCAGCTCATGTTAGTCCTGACGCCGGGCGTCGTTGCAGTTGGCGTCACCGCGCCGGTGCTGACGCCATTTGTGCTGGGCGACCACTGGGCGCCAGCTGCGCCCGTTTTCGCATGGCTCACGCTTGCGGCGCTCCACCGCCCGGTCAGCATGTCAATGGACCTCTTGTTTATCAGCCAAGCACGTATGCGCGATTATTTGGCCTGGAGCGCGTTCAGTACGTTCACCAGCCTCGCCGCTTTTGTTGTTGGGCTGCGCTGGGGCGCCGTTGGCGTTTGCGGCGGCCTTCGCGCTCAGCGATCTTTTCGTGCGCATGCCCGCGCTTTGGTGGTGGGCGACGCGGCGAGGTCCCATCCGGTTGAGCGATCTGTGTCTGACGGCCGCCCCCTTCGCGGCGGGAAGCGCGGCAGCCTTTGGCGTGGTCAACTTGGTGCAGCTGTTTGCGTTCTCCAGTGACTTCATGCTGCTTGCTGTAAGCGCGCTCCTCGCCTACGCGGCGTCATGGTGCACGGTGTGCTTGTTCGAGCGGGGCCGCGCCACATTGAGAGACAGCTTGCGCCTTATCCGCACCGAACTGCCCCGGCTGCTGCGTCGGCCGGGCAAACCGCCACAGCAGCGGGCGTAACCGGAGCGCGCCATCAACGCTGGCGAGACAAGCGCAAGACCTGCATCTGCACGGAAAAAAGTGAAGTGTGGAGGCCGCCCAGGTGATTCGAACACCCGACCTTCGCATTACAATTGCGCTGCTCTACCGCTGAGCTAGGGCGGCCCCTCAGAATCGAGCATGCATTGCGCCGCCTTCGCCCACAAGTATCGCGGTTCGCCACGCCCAAGCATGAAAGCTTCTCCCGAGATTTTTCGTGTTGAGCGCTGCGGGATTTTCACGATCGGTGCGTAAACCTTAGTGGGCGATTGTCGCGATTGAACGCGTGCGCGACCGCGCACGCGTTACATTGAAACGGATGACGCCTCGATGGTTAGATACGCCTCCTTAGCCGGCGCCTTCGCCGCCACGGCATTGTCGTTGCTTTTGGTTTGGCTCTTCACCCTTGGGCCCTATCGCTGTGTGCGCCTTGACAGGCGCGCTCTAAGCGAAGGCGCGCCTAATGCGCTCGCGGCAGGAAGTGGCGGATCAATCTCGACAGCCGAAAGCTGGTCCACGAGACGACGCGAGATCTTAGACGCTCTACAGACCGAGGTGTATGGGCCGATGCCGTCCGCGGCTCAGGCGAGGATTGTGCGGCGACAACCAATTCCAGCTTCGGCTGCGGGCGGCATTGAAGGGGTCGAACAGATCGAGGTCGAAGTTGCAGGCCGCGCACGTTTCAATCTCGTCTTGGTGACGCCGCGGCGCGCAACGCCTGCGCCGGTCATCATCATGCAGAATTTCTGCGGCAACCGGGCCGCGTTCCCGGACCGGCCGTCCGCTATTGAGGCGCCGCTCCGTTATTATCCATTCCCTTGCCGCCATGGCGTGTTCGACCCATTTCATCGCGCCGCGTTCGGTGAGTGGATGCTCGGGCCGCCATTTCGAACCCTTGCCGAGCGAGGCTACGCGGTCGCGATGTTCTATGGCGGCGATGTCGTGCCGGACTATCCGCCCGACGCAGGACCCGCGCTTGCCTCGTTAGGGGCCGAGGGCGCGATTGCTGCGTGGGCTTGGGTTCACGCTCGCGTCATCGACGTGCTGGAGACGGACGCGCGCTTAGACCAAGACCGCATCATTGCATGGGGACAATCGCGTTTCGGCAAAGTGGCGCTGCTTGCCGGCGCCACCGACCCCAGGATCGACGCGGTCATAGCGTTTCAATCAGGCCGCGGCGGCGATGCGCTCACTTCGCATCGGGCTGGAGAAAGTGTGGCGGCGATAACGCGCGGCTACCCGCATTGGTTCTCGCCGCGCTTCAGCGCCTACGCCGGGTCTCCCCCGCCCGTGGATCAACACGAACTCTTAGCTCTGATCGCGCCGCGGGCGCTTCTGCTCGGACATGCAAGACGAGATCGTTGGGCCGACCCGGCCGGCGCCTATCAGGCCGCCGCCGGCGCGCGCCCTGTCTTCGACATGTTAGGCGCGCCTGGAGCGCGCTTTGCCCTCCGGGAGGGCGTTCATGGCATCACGGACGAAGATTGGCGGGTGACATTGGCTTTCTTGGAGCAGCGCTTATGAATGGATCAGCGCCGCCGCTCGAGCATCTGTTTCATGGTCTCGATCTCCTGGCGCTGACTGGAGACGATGTCTGCGCACAACCGGCGAATTTCCGCGTCACTTATCGATGCTTGCTGACACATCAGAATGGCGCCTGAATGGTGCGGTATCATGGACCGTAAAAATTCATCATCGCCAATGGCGGCTTGATCTCTTATCGCCCAGAAGGCGCCGAGCAAAACAAAAGCGCTGCCCGCCAGAATGAGCCGGTTTGTTCGCTTGCTGGGATACATAGATGACATCAGCACGATCTCGATCGCGACCATCGGCGCGGCCATCAACGCGGCCATGTAAGCCTGATTGAGGCTGGGATAGACGTTCGATAGCCGGTCAACCATCGCGTACATGAGGACGAACATGGCGACAAAGGAGAGCGCGGCCATGAGCGCCAAACGCGGATAAGGATTGTTGTGGGTGTCCATGACGAACGGTTCCTGTGATGAGCATAGGTTAGTTGCGCGCACTGCAGCGCGGCGCCTGCGAAACCGAAGCACACGCTGAAACGTTCCAAATCGATTATCCCGCCGCGCGGCGTGATTTGCGCGCGTGATGCGTAGAGAGAGAATGAAAGCGACGCGCCCACCGACTTGCGCTCTGTCTTCGAGCTTTTAGACAGCGTCCGCGGAACGCGATGCTCTTCTCCCCGTTGTCAGTCATAGAGGGGAGAGCCCGAATGCGTGTTCAATATTTGTGTGCCGCCGCCGCTTTGTATTCCTAGTTCCAGGTTCGGTCGCCCAGCATGTGGAGTGGCGGGGACCCGGACGGAGCGATGCCCTCTCGCGGTTGCGCATCGATTAGCAAATGAAAGCGGGGGCACACTCAGGAGACCTGACAATGCATGCCCAAGATATGATTTCCAGCCACCCGCAAGTTCGCGGTTCGACCAACGATGCTCTCATCCGGTGCATCGAAGAGTGTTTCGATTGTGCGCAGGCGTGTACATCCTGCGCTGATGCATGCCTCGGCGAGGACATGGTGCTGCAATTGCGCCAGTGCATCCGTCTCAATCTCGACTGCGCCGATCTGTGCACCTCAACCGGCCACGTCGCTTCGCGTCGAACCGGATCGAACGAGGCTGTCATCGTAGCCGCCCTCGCCGCGTGCGAGCGGGCGTGCGCGGTCTGCGCTGAGGAATGCGAGCGTCACGCCGAAATGCACGAACATTGCCGCATATGCGCTCAATCGTGCCGTTCGTGCGAAGAGGCTTGCCGGGAAGCGGCCACCTCAATTGGCAAGCGTCACTAATATGTGGTGAGCGGCAATATGTGGTGAGCGGCGGCGTTACTGCCGCCGCCCACCACGAGGCGTCTTGGGAGATGACGAAAGCAACCGAAGCAATCGTGCGTTTGCTTATCGCCCTCCTGCACGAGCGCGGCGTTGCGCCGGAACGCGGGCCCAGTTCACGTGCGCCCTCAAGAGCGACTCGCGTCTCAGAAACGCGAAGACCCTGACGAGGAGCGCGTCGAGCGCGGCCCCCGCAGCGACTTTATCCGAACCGGAGCGTCGCTGCGGGGGCTGCGCAATCAGTCGCATGCGCGCCCGCTGAGGGCGCGCGCCGCCTCATCGCAGCGCGCCCGCAGCGCAGCATCGTCGGGCGCGGCGCGAACGGCGTCGCGCAGTTCGCGGCAGTGCTGCGACAAGACGCTCTGGCTGCCGATCTGGCGGTGCCGATGGCGTCTTGCCTGACAGGCGTCGGAGGGCGCCGCGCTCACTTGCGTGCGCGACCTGAAGTCAGAATGGTTTGGTTTGTGATGCGCAAGAGCCGGCGTTGCGATGAGCGCCATAGCCGTCGCAATAACAAAAATACGCATGATAATCTGTCCTCTTGATTGCAGTGATTGAACGAGGCGCCAGACCGATGGCGTGGGCGCGCGCCTTGTGCCTGCAACTCAACGGGGGACGGGAGGATCGCGCGATCGAAGGAGGCTGTTGAGCGGGGCTGCCATTGCAAGCGCAAAGCCCGAATGCAGTGCGATGCGTGGTACGCCTTCCGCTGTGCTGGGCGCTGCGGCCACGGCGCAGTTGGCGGCGCAACAGGGAGCGCATCCCGTCATGCTCCCGTCGCACCCGGCGCTCATTCCACATTCCATTGCGGCGCAAGATCGATCGAAATTGGCGCACGCCAACGCCGTCTGCGGCGACAGCGTCGCCAATAACGCGAGGCTCAGAATTAGGAGCGCAAACATTCGCATCAGGGTTCGTCCACCCTTCACCCTTAATACGCAGCCGGCCCCTGCTTCCCGCGGGGATCCGCGCTATTCTTCGCGCACTGCCGTCACAATTGTGCTCTCGGCGGCGCTCTTCAGTTCAAACTGGACGCGGTCGCCGACGGCGAGGTCTTGAAGGATGGAGGGATCTTCGGCGGTAAACTGCATCTCCATCGCGGGCCAATTGATCGCAGCGATGGCGCCGTGATTGATCGAGATCGTGCCAGCCGAGGCGTTTATAGCCGTCACTGTTCCGGTTGCCGTGATCGGCGCATTCTGCGCGGCAGGCGCCGCCGGATCGGTCTGATCTGCCGCTGTGCTCTGCGCTCCGTTGCCGGAAGGCGGCGAGCAGGCTGCGCTCAATAGGGCGGCTGTCAGAACAAGATTTTTCAACATGGCGATTAGTCTCCTCTCTGCAATGCAATCGGTGAAAGCGCCGCGTCCGGGGCCGCGCGTTTAAGCTCGCTGCGCCGGATCATGAGATAGGCCGCAGGGATCACGAACAAGGACAAAAGCGGCGCCGACAGCATCCCGCCGACCAGGGGCGCAGCGATCCGGCGCATAACCTCCGCCCCCGCCCCTCCAGTCCACAGGATGGGAAAAAGGCCAGCAAGGATCACTGCAACCGTCATAGCCTTGGGTCGCAGCCGCAGCAGCGCGCCTTCGCGCACAGCTTCGGCCACGACCTCAGGCGTGATTGTCTCGCCTCGGTCGGCGCGCTCTTTGAGAGCATTCTTCAGATAGATCAGCATGACCACGCCAAACTCGGCGGCCAGGCCCGCAAGCGCGATGAACCCGACCGCGACAGCCACCGAAAAATCATAGCCCAGAAGATAGACAAGCCAGATGCCGCCAGTGAGCGCGAACGGCAGGCTCGCCATCACGATTGCGGCTTCATCGAAGCGGCGGAACGTCAAGTAAAGCAGAAGGAAGATGATGAGGAGCGTCGCCGGACCCACGACCAAAAGGCGCTGGGCTGCGCGCTCGAGATATTCAAACTGCCCGGAATAAGCGACGCTGACGCCCGCTGGCAGCTCCACCTCGCTTGCAACCGAGCGCCTCAAGTCGGCCACGACGGAGGCAAGGTCGCGCCCGCGCACATCAACATAGATGAACGCCGATAAGCGCCCGTTCTCGCTGCGGATCATGGCGGGACCATCGGCGATTTCGATATTGGCGACTTCGCCAAGCGTGAGACGCAGGCCCGCTTCGGTCACGACCGGCAGCGCGATCAGTCGGTCGAGCGTGTCGCGCACTTCACGCGGATAACGCAGATTGATTGGATAGCGCGCGCGCCCGGCAATCACTTCGCCGATGTTTTCGCCGCCGATGGCCCCGGAGACCACTGCTTGAACCTCGGCGACGTTGAGGCCGTAACGCGCCGCAGCGAAGCGATCGATCTCGACATTGACATAGCGCCCGCCAGAGATGCGCTCAGCAATGGCCGAAGACACGCCCGGCACGTTCCGCGCCGCCGCCTCAATTGCGCGCGCAGCTTGATCGATCGAGGCAAGATCGGGGCCGCTCACCTTGACGCCGATTGGACTTTTGATCCCGGTCGCCAGCATGTCGATGCGATTGCGGATCGGGGGCACCCAGACATTGGTGAGGCCTGGCACACGAACGGTGCGGTCGAGTTCTTCGATCAGACGCTCAGGCGTCATGCCGGGGCGCCACTCGGCGCGTGGCCGCAGGCGAACGGTGGTCTCAAACATTTCAAGCGGCGCAGGGTCGGTGGCCGATTCAGCGCGTCCGGCTTTGCCGAACACGCTCTCTACTTCTGGCACCGTGCGGATGAGCCGGTCGGTCTGCTGCAGCAATTCCGAGGCCTCCGCCGCTGACAAGCCCGGCAAAGCGGTCGGCATATAAAGAAGGTCGCCTTCATCCATCATCGGCATGAACTCGCCGCCGAGGCGCGACAGGGGCCAGGCTGTGGTTGCAAGCGCGAGCGCTGCGATCAGAAGCACGAACTTCGGCGTCGCCAAGGCGAAATCGATCGCCGGCCGATAGAGCGAGGCAAGCCAGCGATTAATGGGGTTCGCGTCCTCCTGCGGAATACGCCCGCGAATCCAATAGCCCATCAGCACCGGCGTCAGCGTCACCGCGAGCGCAGCCGACGCGGCCATGGCGTAGGTCTTGGTGAAAGCAAGCGGCGCAAACAACCTCCCCTCCTGCGCCTGCAGCGTGAACACAGGGAGGAACGAGAGCGTAATGATAAGCAGGCTGAAGAAGAGCGCAGGACCCACCTCAATCGAGGCCTCGGTGATCACGCGCCAGTGATCGGCGCCCTGCGGCATCTCTCCGTCGTGCTCGTCGCGCCATCGTTCGAGTTTCTTGTGCGCATTCTCAATCATGACGATGGCCGCGTCGACCATCGCGCCGATGGCGATGGCGATGCCAGAAAGCGACATGATGTTGGCGTCCACGCCTTGAACGCGCATCACCAGGAAAGCGGCCGCGACGCCAAGCGGCAGAGTAACGATGGCCACGAGCGCCGAGCGCAGGTGAAACAGAAAAAGCGCGCACACGAGCGCAACGACGACGAATTCTTCCGCGAGTTTTCCGGTAAGATTTTCAATCGCACGGTCGATGAGGTTGGAGCGGTCGTAGGTCGTGACGATCTCGACACCTTCGGGCAGGCTGCGCTCAAGTTCAGCAAGCCTTGCGCGCACGGCGCCGATCACCTCGCGCGCGTTCTCGCCGGCGCGGATGATGGCGACCCCGCCGGCGACCTCGCCTTCGCCGTTGAGCTCGGCGATGCCGCGGCGCATCTCCGGTCCCATCTGCACCCAGGCGACATCGGCGAGCCGAACGGGAACGCCCGCAGCGTTGACGCCGAGCGGAATGGCGTCGAAATCCTCAAGTGTCCGCAAATAGCCAGTGGCGCGCACCATGTGCTCGGCCTCGGCCATTTCGACGACTGCGCCGCCGGCCTCGCCGTTGGCGGCGCGAACCGCCTCTGCGATACGTTCTTGGCTGATCCCGTAGGCCGCCATGCGCTCGGGATCCAAGACGATCTGGTATTGGCGCACCATGCCGCCGATCGAGGCCACTTCGGCGACGCCTGGCACGCTCTTCAATTCAAACCGGAGCAGCCAGTCCTGGAGACTGCGCAATTGACCGAGATCGTGGCGGCCGCTGCGATCGACCAGCGCATACTGGAACACCCAGCCGACGCCCGTCGCGTCAGGACCAAGAGAGGACCGCGCTTGCGGGGGAAGTCTGCCTTGGACCTGATTAAGATATTCAAGCACGCGCGAGCGCGCCCAATAAAGATCCGTGCCGTCTTCAAAGATGATGTAGACGAAACTGTCGCCGAAGAAGGAATAGCCCCTCACCGTGCGCGCGCCTGGAACCGATAGCATCGTGGTGGTCAAGGGATAGGTGACCTGATCTTCGACGATCTGGGGCGCCTGACCGGGATAGCTCGTGCGAATGACCACTTGCACGTCGGAAAGATCGGGGAGCGCATCGACGGGCGTCGAACGGATTGCGAGCGCGCCCGCAACTGCGAGCGCCAGCGTCGCCAGCACGACCAAAAAGCGATTGGCGACTGACCAGCGGATGACGGCCGCAATCATGGCTGCGCTCCGGCTTTGCTGATCGCGGTGACGATGTAGCGCGAGCCCTCCTGGCGAATGCGGAAGTTGACCTGGTCGCCGACCGCGATCCCGTGCGCGAGATGGGCGGTCTCAAGCGTGAACTGCATCGTCATCGCGGGCCAGTTAAGGTCGGCGATCGGCTCATGCGCGATCGTGACGGTCTCGCCGCCCAAGGCCGTGATGCGTCCGCTTGCTTCATAACCGGCGGGGGCCGCGCTCTGGCGAGCGCTCGACGCTTCGAGCCGATCGAGGGCCCCGGTCAGGCTTGCTTCTGAATCGATCAGGAATTGCCCGGACGCCACGACGCGCTGTCCCTCTTCGAGGCCGCTCGTCACCTCGATGCGATCGCCCGCGCGCCGGCCGAGTTCGACTTCGACGGGCATAAAACGCCCCTCCTCGCCTGCAAGGATGACGACGCTGCGCCGCCCCGTCTGGATTACGGCTTCCGCCGGAACGATGAGTGATGCGCGCGCTTGTGGTTCAGCGATTTCGACATCGGCGGTCATGCCTGGCCGCAAGCGCCCCTGCGGATTGGCGAGGGCAATGCGCACTTCGATCGTGCGCGTCGCTGGATCAGCCGACGGCAGCACGCTTTCGATGCGGCCCGCGAAGGTCTCGCCCGGAAACGCTGGCGTCCTTGCTACGGCGCGCTCACCTGGACGTGCGACGCCAGCATCAGCCTGCGTCAAGGACGCGACGAGCCACACCGGCGACACCGCGTTGATTGTGGCCAAAGGCGCGCCTTGCATGATTGTCATGCCGGCGCGGATGTCGAGCTGGGTGATGGCGCCGGCGATGGGCGCAGTCACAGTCGTGACAGGGTAGGGCCTTCCCTCGCGTTCGACCCGCGCGATGAGCGAGGCCGGCATGCCAAGCATGGCGAGCCGGCGCCGCGCTGCGTCGGCCAGATCGCCGCCTGCACTACGCAGCGCGAGGTACTCGGCCTGCGCCGCCGTCCATTCAGGCACGCGCATGTCGACGATAGGTGCGCCCGCGGCGACGACATCGCCTATGGCGCGACCGTAAGAACGCTCAACAAAGCCAGACGCCCGCGCCTGCACGATTACGAGATTGCGTTCATTGAACCCGATAACGCCAGCCGCGGTCACGGTGCGCGCCAGTTCCCTGCGCTCAACTGTTGCAAGCCGCACACCGAGATTTTGCGACACGCCGGGGTCGATGCGCACGCCAGCCTCGCCCGCGCCCTCGTCGGCGTAGCGAGGAATAAGATCCATGCCCATGGATGATTGGCCCGGACCCGGGTAGCGTTCGTCGGGGAGCATGGGGTCATACCAATAGAGGATGGCCCGCCCGTCCTCGGCCCCGGCGGGCGCGCGACTTGCGCCCAGCCAATAACCTGCCCCGCCAACGCCAACGACGGCGACCAGTGCGGCAGCGCCGATGAACGCAAAGCGCGGCAGCTTGGCCTTCGGGTCATCATTCATGGAAGGCTCTCCCCGTATTGCAGTGTCAATTGCGCGCCGACCAGCGCGCGGCGCTCTTCAAGTTCGATGGCTTCGAGTTCCGCCTCGAGCCGCGCACGGCGCGCCTCGATCAATTCAGCGGCGCTCGCGCGCCCGGCAGCGAAGGCGCCAGCGGCCGCTTCGGCGCGTTGGACCGCGAAGGGCAAACGCACGCTGCGCGCGCGCTCCAGATTGGCCGAAAGCGCATCGTATTCGGCGAGTTGCGTTTCCAGATTTGCACTATATTCGCGCTCAGCGGCATGCGTGTCGGCTTCAGCGCGCGCGACATCAGCGCGGCGCGCATCGACCAGCGGTCCCTGACGCCAGGGTTGGAAAAGCGGTAAACCGACGCGCACTTCAATCGAGGCCATGTCGCCAAAGCTCGGATCACGGCGCCCATAAGTGAGCCCCCAGGACCAGTCCGGACGCCGCTCGGCGCGGGCCATGGCAAGGCCTGCTTGTGCGGCGCCGATTTCGGCGCGGTAAGCGCCAAGCGCTGGATGGCGGCGCAACCGTTCGCGCATTTGTCCTGCGTCGACCGCAAATTCGGGCGCGGCCGCTGCCAATTCCTGATCAGCCGCCGCGCCGATCCACCGCCGCAATTCGCCGCGCGCGCGCACACGCGCCGCTGCAAGCTCGGCAAGCCGGTCAGCCAGGCGCGCAGCTTCGATCTCAGCGGCGATCGTCTCATCCACCGTGCCCGCTCCGGCAGCTAGGCGGCCGCGGGCCGCGCCTGCCGCCGCGACCGCTTCCTCCGCGAGCGCCTGCAGCGCCTCGGCGCGGCGTTCGACGTAATGAAGACTGATCCAAGCCTGTGCGGCGCCTAAACGCGCTTCCAGTTCCGCCAGCGCCAAATCCGCGCCGGCGCGATCGGCTTCGGCTTCAGCCATAGACCGGCGAGCGCCCAGGCCGCTTGGCATTTCCTGCATAACGCCGATGCGCTGCATGGTCATCTCATCGCGGTCGAGCCGATAGCGATCCACGCCCGAGAGCGGGACGTTTTCTAGCCCGAGCACAAGCTCGGGATCGGGCAATTGGCCGGCGGGACCAATGGCGAGTTCGGCTGCACGCACGGAGGCGCGGCCCGCTTCGATGCGGGGGCCGTCGCTTGCCCGCGCGAGCGCATCGTTGAAACTGAGATTTTGCGCATGTGCGATCGGCGCCCAGCCGAGTGCGCAGCATGCAAGCCATGCAACACGCATGAGAAACTCCGGAAAGATGGACAAGCCAGAACGCGACGGCGCGAATAACGCGCGCGCAAAGCGCTAATCTTCCGATGTCAGATGGTTCGTGGAGGACGCCAAAAGGCGTCCGGCGCCCGCGAGGCCAAGACCGGATCCCACTCCAAAGTGACCCTGGCTTGCAAGGGAGGCGCTGACACACGAAGCGGCGCCGCGTTCGGCACAAGCGCGGGCGCGGTCCGGCAGGCTTGACCGACAAAACAGCCCGTCATCTTTATTGGCATCTCGTCGCCTGGCGCCCCTGGCGCGTCATCTGGGCAGCAATCGTGTCCAGGGACCGCCGCTCCAGCCGCTTGGACTGACGCCATGGGGCAATCGGCAAAGCTCATGGCGTTCGCGACGCCGCTAACGGCAAGCGCGATAACCATTAACATCGATAGCCCGAACTGGCGCATTGCCCCATCATACTCGACCCTGATCACCAATTGGTCAAAGGCCGTCGCCTGTTAGTACGCACGGGGAGCGGCGCGCCCCCTCCCCCACAGTGCGGCGGGACGACACACCCGCACGCCGTAAGGCCCCGTCCGGCTGAGGAAGACCGCTCGACTACGTCGAGGACCACCGATGGCCGAAGTGATTGGGCCTCGCGCACCTTCGGCGCGCCGGGCTCTTGCGCTTCGCGCTGAGCCGGCTGTGCCGTCTCAGCCCTTCGGGCGGCGATCCCTGAGGCGGCTGCAGGTCACCGCTTCAACAACGTCCAGCCTTCCACGCCCAGGGCGGCAGCCAATCGCTCGATATTATCGACAGACACATTCGTCTCGGATCGTTCCACGGCGCCAATGAAAGTTCTGTGCAGGCCGGACTCCGCCCCCAGATCCTCCTGACTCCAGCCTCTCTCCGCGCGCAAACGTCGGAGATTCTGCGCAAGAATCGTACGAAGCGTGGTCTTCCTTGCAGGCACGCAAGCAAAACAACATTTGGATGCTTTTACGTCGACAGTATATACATAGCAAACATTTGCGGTGTGCTTAGCGTTTCAGGAGGCTCCATACTTCAATACCAAAGGCACTTGCCAACTTATCTAACGTCTCCAGCGTCGCGTTTGATTCACCACGCTCAATAACGCCAACTTGCGTGCGATGGAGCGAGGCCTCCTCGCCTAGCCCTTCTTGCGTCCAGCCGAGCCGTTTACGATGAGCGCGAACGTTGCGCCCGAGCGTTTTAGGAGTGGCATAAGCGGCCGGCATCAGCCGCATACAATTTGCGCGTGATGCTTTTACGTCGACAGCGTATAACTAGCATTGTTGATGTTCATCGAGGCCGAGATCGTGACGTACGGGACGCAGGCAACGGCGTGCGTTGAGGCTCTGGGCCGCTTAGGGCATCGCGTCGTCGCGATTGTGGAAGCACGCGCGAAGGCCCGGGATGTCGCATTTATCTGTAAGTCGGGGGAGAGCGGCGTCGCACGATGCACCGACGTTCCCAACTCTCGCGATCTCATGGCACTTCGAACAATGCTGAAGGAAGGCCCGTTTATGCTCGCGGTGCTTGTCTCACCACAACCGCTGAGGATTTCATCGCGCGACGTAATTTGTTGCTCCCTGGATGGTCTGAGAAGCGCGCTCGAAGAATCTTGCGGATGAGCGGACGGTCAGATCTTGCGAGGCTCTTCCGAAGCGAGGCTCCGAGCCTGCGGCGTTTCTTAGCCCGTTTTGGTCCGAGCATCGCTCCCGATGACGTCGCTCAAGACAGCTTCCTACGCTTATGCGCCGCAAAAGCGGACGACGTCATCGCCCCTCGCGCGTTCTTGTTCAAAACTGCACGAAACCTCGCCGTGGATGCGCTTCGGCGAAACAAGGCTGCGCCCTTCCGCTCGGTCGCACACATCGACAGCGCCCCAACGACGGTGCATGCGCCCAGTCCAGAAGACGCGCGAATCGCCGACGACACCGTCGCGGCGTTGAAGGATGCGCTCGCAGCCTTACCGACCCTGCAGCGAGAGGCGCTGCTGCTGCGGCGGGTGGAGCGGCTGCCTCCTGCAGAGGTCGCGCGGCGCCTTGGCATCAGCGAGCGCCAAGTGCAACGCCTGGTCTTGAAAGCGATCGCTTTCTGTCACGCGCGCCTGACCAGCGACAATGACGCCGCGAACGGCTAGAGCTTAGCGCCGTGGCGCACCGTGAGCCCTCCCAGGCCGAGCTTGAGGCCGCGCACTGGCTCGTTCTCTTGGATGAGCCGGAGCAAAAGACAAGCGACATCGCCGCCTTCCAAGCTTGGCTCGCCGCCGATCCCGCCCATAAGCGCGCCTACGAAGCGGTCTCCGCCACTGCCGACAAAATCGATGCGGTCCTGTCGACAGAATCTCGCGGGGGCCACGCTTCCCATCGTAGAAGCCGCGCTTCCCACCGCAAAATACGTGTTGCAGTTCGGCCGATCGCGATCGCCGCGCTCTCGGCGGCGGCAGCGCTCGGCCTATTAGTTATCTCCCCGATCAGCCCGCTGTGGGACGAGGCAGGCGCCGTCTATGCCACCGCGCCGGAAGAAGAGCGTCTCGTCCAGTTAAGCGACGGCACCACGATCGAAATGGCGCCTGGCGCGCGGTTGCGGGCGAGTTTCGAGGGCGATGAACGCCGCGTGCGGTTCGAAGAAGGCGTGGCGCTTTTTAATGTTGCGCACGACGCCTCGCGGCCCTTCGTCGTGATAACCAAGTTCGGGGAGATCCGCGTGCTCGGCACCTCGTTCGTCGTGCGGCTGGGGCCGGATGCGGCCATTGCCACGGTGCTGAGCGGACGCGTCGAAGCACGGCGTGAGATGCTGTTCTCACCTGACAACAGCGTGGCGGCTTCGGCCGATCAGGAGATCGAGCTGGCCGGTGGCGCTCCAACCGTTTCAGTTCTGGAGCGGGACGCCCTGGATCGCCGGCTGGTGTGGCGCGAGCGCATGGTGGCGCTGGACGGCCAATCCTTGCGCGAAGCAGCGGCTGAAGTGACGCGCTTTTCGGGCGTTCGCTTCGCGTTCGCGGACACCGCGACCGCGCAAGTGCGTCTCGCGGGATACGTGGCGGGGGACGACGTTGAGGCGTTTCTCGTATTGTTGGAAAACAATGTCGGGATCAGCGCCGATCGCCGGGCCGATGGCGTCATAGTGCTGCGCAGCGACTGAGCGCGAGAAAAACTCCCGGTCGTTGTCGTTTTTGCCAAGGCCGTTCGTCTCCCCTTCTTGAAGACCGAGCATGCGGTCCAAGGGGAGGTGAGCTTGACCAAAACCGTCAAGCGCGCGGAGCGCGTTTCGCACTGGGTCGCCGGGCTGTTGTTGGGCGTGTCGCCGTTGGCGTTTGCGGCTGACGCACGCGCTCAGACCAACGGCGCTTCGGTCTCCGAGGAAACTCGGATTGAATACGACATCCCCGCTCAGCCGCTCTCAAGCGCGTTGGCGTTATACGCGCAACAATCCGGGCTAAGTACGCTTGTCCCAACAGATCGCCTTGCGGGCCAATTCGCGCCCGCCGTACGTGGTCGATTCACGCGTGAAGAAGCGCTGTCGCGATTACTTTACGGGTCGAATTTGCGGGGGGAACTTACACCCGCAAATACGCTTGCGCTGGAGCAAGATCAGAGCCCCCAGCTCGACAGCGCGAACGCTGAGACGCGCGTTCGCGCCGAAGCGACCACCGGCGCCGAGGCGGACGAGGAAATCGTAGTCACCGGGACCCGTATCCGCGGTACGGCCCCTGTCGGATCTAATGTAGTCACGATCGACCGGGCCGAGATTGAACAAAGCGGCCTCTCCACCACTGAAGAACTGATGCGGACTTTACCACAGGTGTTCAACGGTGGATTCGCTCAGCACATCTCTTTCCAGAATGGCAATATCGGCGGGGGTTCTGGTCTCAATCTGCGCGGACTAGGCGCGGATGCGACACTGACTCTGGTCAACGGTCGGCGTCTTCCGGTCATGGGCCTGCGCGGCAACTTCACTGACATATCGAGCATTCCCGCGAGCGCCATCGAACGGATAGAAGTATTGCCCGACGCCGCGTCGGCCATCTACGGCAGCGACGCCGTCGGCGGCGTCGTCAATTTCATTCTACGGCGCGATTTCGAAGGTTTCGAATTGGGCGCCCGGTTGGGGGCAGTCACTGACGGCGACCTGGAAGAGATGCGCATTAGCGCGGCAGCGGGTCGACATTTTGGTCCCCTGCGCCTTTTTGGCGCTTACGAATTTTTCGGTCGAACCGCGCTTCAAACCGAGGATCGGGATTACCTAGCTGACAGCGACCTTCGCGCCCTGGGAGGCGCCAATTTTGACTCGCTGCGCGGAAATCCCGCGACATTGATCGTAAGCGGGCTCGGCAACTTTGGTGTGCCCTTCGGACAAGACGGGAGAAACATCCGCCAGACCGACCTGATCGCCGGTCTGGTCAATACCGCCAACGCAAATGAAGGCCTCGACGCCCTTCCGGAAATTGAGCAGCACGCCGTCGTGTTGAGCGCCGAACTCGACCTTTCGCCCAACATGCTGATCCTTGCCGATGGCCGCTATGCGTCGCGCAGTTTTCTGTCGGCGAACGCACACACCACACAGCGCATCACCATCCCCGCTAGCAACGCGTTCAGAGCGCGCAACAATCTCTTTCCTGGCCGCACTGTCCAGGCCGACTACGACTTCTATCGCGACCTCGGCCCCCGTCTGGAAGATGGTGAAACAACAACGCTCGACCTGGCCGCCGGACTGCGCTGGGACTTGAACGAGGCTTGGCGCCTTGAGCCGCAATTGGCCTATGGGCGCATCGCCAGCGATCACACCAGACGCAACTTGATCAACATGCCGGCGCTCACCGCGGCGCTCGCCAGCAACGATCCCAACATCGCCTTTAACCCGTTCGGCGACGGCGCCTTCACCAACCCGGCAACCATCGCGTCGATCCGTGGCTTTGGCCACAGCGACCTTTTGTCGGAAACCTGGAGCGTGTCCCTCAAAGCCGACGGCCCGCTCTTCTCCTTACCGGCTGGCGATGTTCGCTTGGCGCTGGGGGGCGACTATCGCCACGAATTTTTCGAGATCAGCGAAGTAAGCTTCACCACAACGGCCGCGCCGACGCCGTCGACATCGAGCAAGAACGACCGCAACGTCGAGGCCGCGTTCGCTGAAGTGTTAGTCCCCCTGTTTGGTCCAGGATTGCCTCCGCCGATCGGTGAACGCGTCGATCTTTCGCTAGCTGGACGATATGAGCGCTACAGCGACTTCGGCGAGACGTTCAATCCGAAGGTTGGCGTTCGGTGGGACCTTTCAGATGCGCTGAGCTTGCGCGCCTCTTATGGCCAGTCTTTCCGTGCCCCCAATCTTTCAGACCTCGACCCAGATGGCACGCTTGCGCGCCGGCAAGTGCGCGGTCTCAACATCACGGATGCAGGCGCCCCCAGCGGACGCAGCAACATCATCCTGGTACTTGGCGCTAATCCCGACCTGCAAGAGCAGCGCGCTGAAAGCTGGTCGGCGGGCGTAACCTATGCGCCGCCCGCGTCGGGCTTTCGCGCCGACCTCAATTACTTCGACGTCCGGTTCTCCGATCGCATCGCAAGCATCACCAATATCGCAGGGGCGCTCAATCCCGCGTCCGAGTTTGCGTCACTAATCGATCGCAGCCCCGATCCATCCGAGATCGCCACGCTTCTTGCCGAAGCGCAGGCGCTCGGCACCAGTGGTGGCTTCAGCGCGAGTGATATCACCGTCATCGTCGATGCGCGTTCCACCAATCTGGCGCGTACGGACGTGCGCGGCTTGGATTTGGCCGTGTCGTATACAACAGACATCGGTCCTGGCGAACTCACGCTAAGAGCGGACGCCACCTACCTGATTGACTTTCTGCGCGCGGCTTCCCCCCTCGCGAACGCGGTCAACGTCGTGGACACGGTTGGCAATCCGGTGGACCTCAAGGCGCGCCTCGGCGCGACCTATGACATCGGCCGTTTCAACGCCTCGGCCTTCGTCAATTACACCGACGAATTTACCGACAATCTGAGTGCGCCCTCTCGCGCGGTCGATGCGTGGACGACGATTGACTTGCACCTGGGATGGAGGTTTGGCCCGCCCGATAGCGGCCGCGGTCCCGAACTGTCGCTCTCGGTTGTCAACGCGTTCGACGAGGATCCGCCGTTCGTCAACAACGCAGCGGGCGTAGGCTACGATCCGAGCAACGCCGATCCACTTGGCCGTTTCGTTGCCGTTGAGCTGCGGACGCGCTTCTAGCCATGCTGACATGGGCGATCGCCGCGGCGCTATCGTGCACGCCGCCGCAAATAGAGCCAGCGACGAGCGTCGGCGTCGCTGAGCTTATCTCCCTGCGCGACATTTCGGGTTTGAGTCTGTCTCCGGACCAAAGTCACGCGGTTTATCATGTTCAGCAAGCCGATGTCGAACGTGACGACTATAACTCCGTGTGGTGCTTGATCGACTTGGCCACTCACGACATTCGCGAACTTAGTGACGGCGGAACGATCGCGATGCCAGTTCTCCCCGGGCTTGGGCGGCGAACCGGCATGTGGATGACGCTGCAGCCGCGTTGGACTTCTGACGGACGCGCCGTCGCCATGCTGGTACGCCGCGATGGGCGCACCGCATTGCAGACCTGCGAACTGCGGCGGATGCGCTGTCGCCTTTTTATGACGAGCCGCGACGTTGAAGACTTGGTGTGGAGCGGCGATGGCCGAGGCATCCTCTTCACCAGCACACTGTCAGACGCAGAGCGGGCAGCCGCACGCTTTGACGAAGGCGACCTCGGGTATCGCTTCGATGACCGGTTCGATGTGTTTCACGCTCTCTTCCCGCTCCGCGGGTTCGAAACGAACCGCGAGGTGCGTTATATCGATTTGCCTGCGGGACACGAACGCACCGCAAACGCGCATGAGATTGAACGCTTCCAAACTTACAGACGCAGTCCTATTTCAACTACAATGGGCGCCGGGCGGAGCGCGACCCTGTTTGCATCCGTGCCCGTAACCCGGCCTACCTTCTTGTCAGGGCGCGATGTGCGCGACTTCATCAGGCTTGGACGCGACGGGGCCGCGTGGACTGAACCTTCCTCCCCGGACGCGGCAGGAAGCGCACCACCGCTCACGCTTTTTGCCTCACATGAAAGTAGTGACATGCGGTGCGGCGCACCGGAATGCGAAGGCTACATTGTGGAACTCGCCGCGCGTGACGAGACGAGTGTCCTCTTTGTTCGACGCGAAGGTTGGGGGCTCAGCCGCCACGGCCTGTATCTTTGGGATATCAACACGAACACCGTCCGTCCGCTACTCGTGACAGATGACGTCATTCGCGTGTGCGCGCCGAGGCGCACGGATGCGATTTGTCTTCACGAGGGCCCGACGCGCCCGCGACGGATCGTATCCGTCGACTACGCCAGCGGCGCAATGCGTACGCTTGTCGATGCCAATCCGGCTGTGCCAGAGGCCGCCTTCGCGCCGGCGCGAAAGCTTGAATGGCGCAGCCCCGGGGGGGACGAATTGTTCGGCTATTATCTCACGCCGCCCAATGCACGAGGTCCTCACCCGCTCATCATTGTGCAGTATCGCGCGACTGGCCTTCTGCGCGGCGGAGTCGGGGACGAATACCCCATTCAAGCTTTCGTGCGCGCCGGCTTTGCCGTACTGGCGCTCGAGCGACCGGACCCACTTGCTTTACGCGCCGTCGTGCGGGACGGAGATGAGATCGATCGGCGGGAATGGGAAGGACTTTCCGAACGGCGCCGGACATTGGCGGCGCTCACGTCGGGCATTGATCGCATGGTCGAGATGGCAATCGCCGATCGCGCGCGCGTGGGCGTGACCGGTCTCAGCGATGGCGCCGAGACCGCTGCATTTGGTCTAATCCACTGCGCCTGCATAGCAGCGGCCGCCATCAGCAGTGGTGTGCACGACCCGATGTCATATTACTTGA
Source organism: Hyphomonadaceae bacterium (assembly GCA_050184605.1). GTDB lineage: Bacteria > Pseudomonadota > Alphaproteobacteria > Caulobacterales > Aquidulcibacteraceae > Vitreimonas. Next base: position 305,916 of record JBFXAE010000003.1, read on the forward strand.
CGTCGGACCGCCAGCGTGAGGCCATGCGCCTGCACGGGCGCGGGCCTGACGATATTCAGTTCTGGGACGATCTATCGCTGTCTCGAAACGCCGACCGCGTAGACGCGCCCATCCTGGCCCAAGTCGCCGATCGCGAAGCGCTCTTTATGCTGCAGGCGCACCGCACGTTCTCCGACCTCGGCAAACCCTTCGACCTTTTTGTGTTTCCCGATGAGTACCATGTAAAATGGCGGCCTCGACACCGGCTCGCCATCTACCAAAGGAGCCTCAGATGGTTCGAGTTCTGGCTGTTGCAGCGCGAGAGCGAGGACGCGGCGTTAAGCGATGAATACACGCGCTGGCGTGCCTGGCGTGGCTCCTAGCCGAGAACGACGCCCCGCGGGAGATTGCGCAGCCAAGCCTCCACACTCAGTAAGCCGACCATGCGAGGCAAATTTTCTGACGCCCGCAATATGCTGGCTTCGCTCAACATGGCAGACAACACGTCGTGTGAAACAAGGCCGTGCCCAGCGAGCGCACCTTTTAGAAGGTATGCGCGCAGGAACGGAAGCTGCCGCAGCAGAATCTGAGCGAGGTAGGCGCTGGTCTGCCCTTTAGAGCGGCGCTGCAATACCTGTGGAGCGATGCGCCCGCCAAAGGCGTCGCGCACGAGGCCGCGGTCTTTCCCGCCGGGTGACAGCACAAAGGTCGGAAGGCCGAGACATGCTTCAAGAACCGGTTGGGCGACAAGCGGATAGATATAATCCGCGTGCGAACGCCAATCGAAATAGTTGAGGCGATCCTCTATCAGCGCGAGATGCAGACGTTTGCCTGGAAGCAGACCTTCGGGCGCTTCATCGGCCGCCGGCAAAAGGCCTATAGCCTTGGAAGTGAGGTACGTCGGATGAGTGTTGGTCGCCGCTGCATCGTGGCTCAGCGCCTGACGCCAAGCGCTAAAGGCGCTTCCCCAAAAAGGCGCGCCGGTCTCTGCTGCGTGAGACCAGCAGCGGCGCCAAAACCCAGGGCCCGGTCCGCGGTCAATCAAGCGATCGGCTAGCACATCATTTCGCAATGTACGGAAAAAAACGTTGTCACCACCTCGGCCTGAAAAGAACGCCGTAACACCGTGTTGAGCGGCGAAGGCAGCTTCGATCTCATCGGTCTCACCATCAGCCAACCATAAGGGCGGATTGAGCGCCGGCTTCAGCTGGACCGCGGCTTCAAGATTCACGCGCGAAGGATCACGCTGGGCCTCGCACAGGGATGCGCCCACGAACTCCGCCGCCACGCGCGCGTAAGCGCGCTCATCTCCTTCAAGATTGGAGGTCGCGAAATTTATAGCGCGTACCCGCGATGGGTCAGGCATGCACGCGAGCACAATGCTGGAATCCAGCCCACCTGAAAGGCGAAGACCGAACCGGGGAAAGCAATCGGCCCAGGCGCCACATGCCGTCTCCACAGCGTCCCGAAGCGCGGACTTGGCCGCTTGCTGCTCGATCCGCGCTTTCGCAATCGCTTCAGGGCGCCAGACCTGCTCGATGGACAGCCGTGATTGGCCGACGCGAGCCACCGCGCCAGGCTTAAGTTCTGATACGCCCTGCAGGCCCGTCTTGGTCGTGATCTGACGATTGTTCGCCAATCTGAGAGCTACGTAGCCCCAGTCGACCGCAGTCGGTCCCAGTCCAAGGGCATCAATGTCTTCACCATGGGATAGAAAAATGAAGGCGTTGCCGCGCCTCGCCACGAAGCATGGCAGCGCGCCGGACGGGTCGCGAACAATGAAGACACAGGCGTTGGGGACGTCACGAATGAAGCAAACATAACGGCCCCAAACACGCGTAAAGGCGACGGCCCCCCGGCTCTCAATGAATTCTGAGTCGCGCAATTGCGCGGACTGAGCGCGAGATCTGCCTGCGAATACAGTCCCCACAAAGCTCACGTGAGCGCCAACGTGCAAGCCCTCCTCGGCGTTGGATCGATGCGGCGCCTCCAGCACCAAGAGTCCAGGCGCATCGACACGATGCACCCAGGCCGAATGAGCGGTCGCCATAGAGGCAAGGACATCAGCGGCGTCCTTAGACGCAACTTCGGACTGATAGCTCCAAACGAGCGCGATGAAACGGTTCATGCCTAGACGACCATGATTGGCGTATATCCGCGTGCGTGATCGGCGCTGTCATTCAGCACCTGGTCGCCCAGCTGCGCCCAGCAATGAGCGGCGAACGGCGCGCCCTTCACCGCGAAGACCCAGTCGACCGCTGCCCCGCGCGGACCCAGAAATAGAAGCAGCGCAAGCGTCTCGCGAAGGCACGCATTGCGCGCAGTCCCCAACGGGCGGCTCGCAGAAAAGGCGGCCGCCATACGGACGATCGCTTCCTCAGATCGTTCGTGACCTTTTCGTCGCGCCCGCCGCTCGGAGACTATTGAACTGATATGTCTCCCGCGGAGCAGCTTCGACGCGCGCCTGCGGCACAACGCTGCGCGCACTATGGAGAAAACCTGAGGACGACTAGCGGAGACCTCGCGTGATGGCGTTGGGGCTTTCGCTAACGCAAGCGGACGCCCGGCGCCGTCCGCGAGCACGCGCGCCGCGCGGAGGCTTTGCACGACCTCCCCTGACAGCGGCGCGCGGCGCCTCAACTCATCAGCAAGGCGCAAGGAGATTGCGCGGCTTAGTGCGCAGTAGCGATCGGCCTGGAGATCGAGGAAAACAATTGTCTCGTCGGCGAACGCCATGAACACATCAGCGCGCAATTGTGTTGTGGATCCGCTCACCGGTTCACATCAGCGGGTCCCGGTCCTCCATGAGATGATCTACACCGCCTTGGGTCTCGGCCGACACCGCGCCCAGTTCGATTACTTCTTGAGCCGACATGTTTCACTCCGTCTGCTTTTCGTGTGATAGAGCCAGCGCGCGGGAACACGTCCCGCGCGCCTCCTCGTGCCGCTTAGAAAAGCGGCTCACGGTCTTCGATTTCGGTGTCCACGCCACCGTGCGTTTGCTCGGAGACAGCGCCCAGTTCGATTGGGTCTTGTTCGAACGTGTTTTCGTCACGCATTGTCAAAGCTCCTTTGAAGGGCCGAGGCTCGGCCCAGGAGCGATGCTGCGTCTACTGACGTCGATAAGAGAGTTTATAAACGTGAATATTTTTCGGGGTTTTAGCGGCGCGTCAGGCCCCGTTCGACGGCAGCCCTAGCAACGCCGCGCAGTCACGGATCGCCTTTGCGGCCGCTACGCGTTTATCATGGTAAAGCCGGAGTGCGATCTTCAAGCCGCTGACGTCGCCCTTTTCTATAGCTTCATGTAAGGGAGTAAGTTCTTCCTCAACATCAGCCCAAAGTTCGCGCTCCGCCACGCGCGCAATGTGTAACCTGTCATCGGCGTTGCGAGCTGACGCCACGAGTTCGCCGTGGGCGCCACTTTGCAATGCCGTCAATAGCGCAGCCGTACGGTCCGGATAGTCGCGGGCAACAATATTTATGGGCGGGCTGAATGCGCTTACGCTGTTCAATGAAAGCTCTGCGAGCTCACCACGCCATCGATATAGATCGCGCAGTCCGCTTTCGCTCCACATCGCCACGCTGAACCCGTGCGAAGGCCGAAAGCCCACGAGCCGCTCGGCCGTGAGGCGCAGCAGTGCTTCCCGCACGGGCGTTGTCGAGACGGCCAGGTCCGTAGCAATTGCGGTTGCGTCAAGACGCTGACGCAGCCGAAAGCGCCCGGCCATCAGCCTTGCCTTGATCTCCTGGTAAGCACGCTCCGATGTTGGCGTCTCAGGCGTCCTCGCCATAATGAGCCTTTAGTTGACGAGCGATATCCGGCGTCAGCGCGTCAATGTGCGGTCCAGGCAGGCACTGCCCGTCCTCAAGCGCGCAGATCGGATCGCGCCCCTCCCAGCCGCCCAGATTGGGGCGATGCATCTGGTAACCGATGAGCCGCTGTAATGGCTCTGGGAAAGACCGCGCGACCGCAGGCGGGTAAGCCAAGAACTGGTTTTCGTACTGCTTCAGCCAACCCAAACAATAGGAGACAACGATGCCGTCGCGCGGCGCGCTTGACCGGTTCTCGCCGGCGCCGTGCGTCAGCGCGCCGAGGAAGACCAACGCATCACCCGGCTGCATCTCTGCGGGGATCGACCGAGCTGGATCGATGCTGCGATCCAGCCCGTCCGTGTGACTGCCTGGCCAAAGGCGCGTCGCGCCATTCTCTTCGGTGAAAGCAGTCAACGGCCACATCACATTGATGAGCCAGGGGCGAACCTTCGGTTCCTGGGGCCACATTTCTTCATCGCGGTGCGGCGCCTGAGCTCGCTCTTGTGGGTGCACGCGAATGGCTTGCGTCAGATTGAGCTGGATGCAATCACACGACGGCTGCAACGCCGCACGCGTGATCGCGAGCACGTCTGGATGGAGAACAAGGTCCTGCGTTGACGGCACCTTGTTTAGGAGACCTCCGACTCGAGTTGTCTTCCATCCGTAAAAATCGCCTACGCACCTCGGCGTGGCGGCCAAATGCGGCGCGACCTCGGCGCAAATCAAACGCGATTTCAGATGACTGATCGCTTCGGGCAAGATGACATAGCCGTCCCGCATTAAGTCCTCAAACGCCCGCGTGAAACGAGCCTCTGAATGAAGCGCCGGTGGAATAGACATGCGCGGGGTGGCGACTTGCATGACGGCCTCCTTAACGTGTTGAGTTGTTTCGCGCGCGCTCAGGCGGCACGCGCCAGTCCGGCATCAGCAAAGCGCGTAACAGGACCGGTTAGCCGCGCCCGCTGGCGTACGGCGGCAAGGCCATCGCTGGTAACGTCGGCCAGCATGGCGACGAGGCGCTCTCGCCCCATCCTCTGTTTTGGACCCAAAGCACAGACGCTCCAACCCGCTTGGGCTGCAAGCGGCGCCAGCGCGGCGCCGGCCACGAAACTCACCTTCTCGATGCCGAAGAGGATCGAAGTCTCCAAAATCCCCGCGATCATTCGCGCTAAAAGTTCGCGACGCGGCGCACCTTTTGCAATGGTGGGCGCGGGGCAGAATCGGGATGCTTCCCAAACGCGCGCCGATCTCGGCGGTCCATCGTCGCAGAGCTTGGCGAACACTTCGCTCATAAGGTGTGGCGAGAGCGTCGGCAGTAACCGCGCCGATTGCTGCACGTCGCCGTTTGCATCCACATCGATCAAATACATTGCCTCTTCGCTATCGAACTCGTCGATCTCAAGGCCCATGCTTTCACTTAAGCGCCAATGCATGCGGTCGATAAAGACCTGCTTGCGCTGACGATGCATCTCCATCAGCGCGTGATGAAAGAGACGGCGATTGTCGCGCGTGATGATCTGGATCATGAGCCTAGTGTCCTCCGCACCGAACCCCTTGAGATTGAGTGCAGACGCGTACGCTCTGCTATGGGCCGATCGGCCCATAGACGCGCTTCGCGCCGGAAGCAGTTGTGGAGAAGTCAGTCCGCCAGATCGGACAGGGTCAGTGTGCCATCGAGATAAGCGAACATGATCGCTTGGATGCGGGAGCTCACCCCATAGCGCGCCCGCGCGTGCTCAATTGTATGTTTGGCCGTTGCGGTCTTGATGCCAAGGATGTCTGCGATCAACGGATCGCTTTTGCCGCGGGCGGCGAGCGCCAAGCATTCCTTCTGGCGCTTGGTCAACACAACCGGCTTTCGCGCTTGGCCCGTAGCGCGCAAGCGCGCTTCCTCGTGGGCGTGGAACGCCATCAATTGTAAGTCTGGCACGATGAGAGGATCGATGCCGTCAGGACCGGGCACAAGCGAACAAGACGCCGGCAGCGCTCCGGGCGAATGAATGGGAATAGTCAGTCCCTTCCTCAAGCCGCATTCAGCGGCTTCGTTCAGAATCCGGCGCTGGTCACGCGCCAGATCGTATTGGACCACGAACTCCTCCCACCAGAACGGCAGGAGTGCGTTGTGCGCGCCGAAGAAGATTGGATCGCGGCTGGCGTATCTCTTATCGGAAAACCAGACCAACCAAGGGTGGGGATAGTTAACGATGGCGACGGCGCCTGTCGGGGGCTTCAGCGGATCGACATGCGAGGCGCAGGCAACATATCTGATCCCGCAAGCTTCCATCTCCGCAAAAAGAAAACGCGCGATATCCTCTGCCGAAGCTGCCGCCCGGCACTTTTGCACAAAGTCCAACGTGGCCTCGCGCCGGCCCATCGTTACATCTACTCCGCCCTCTGCGCGCTCAGGTTGAACCCTAAGCGCGTCGTTTTTCAAGTGAATTGCAAGTTTATAAGCATTGCGCGTCGCGCATTCTCGCAGCGCGCGACGTGGGCGCTGGCCCCATCCCGGAAGGCGAGTCGCCACTGTCGGCCTAACCTCATCGCACCCTGTCTGCCCGCTTCGGGTGATCGCGCTCGTGACCAAGTGGAATGGTTTGGCCTCCCCTGCCGCCGCGCGCCAGACCTGCCAAATGCGACGCATCAGGTTAGGGGCGCTGACGCGGACTGTCGCATTAGGCGGCTTGCTCACGTTTGCTCTGTGCCTCGGCATCGGCTTTGTTGCCGTGTCGACGCTTTCCGACGTCGTCATCTACAATGCGAGCCCGTCGATGCCTCAAGGCATCTACGTGCGTATGCATACGCCAATCGTGCGCCATTCAATCGTTACCGTGCGGGCGCGGGATGTCGCGCTCAACTACGCCACAGCGCGGCGCTTTACAGACGCAGATGATCGGTTTCTCAAACGCGTCGTCGCATTGGAAGGCGATGTCGTCTGTGCGTTTGGTCCCCTGGTAACAATCAATCACGAGCTTACACTTCAGCGTCGAACAGTGGACAGCGTCGGACGCGCATTGCCAACTTGGTCGGGATGCCGGCGCCTCCGTGGTCAAGTATTCCTGATCGGCGATACAGCGGACAGTTTTGACGGCCGTTATTGGGGACCGGTCGCCTCCGAGCAAATCGAAGGCGTTTGGCGTCGGCGATGACGCCGCGCACCGCGCCGGACCACTTTTTATCGCACGCCGCCCTGCTCCGTGCGGTCAAGGGACGCTGCGCTCTTCGCCCTTGACCGCGCATGCCGGCGTGCAGGGCGAGCATCGCCCGGCGCGGCTCCTCGCGTGCGGGCGATGGAGAAATGCAATGACTGATATCACCATGATCGCTTTGTCGAAGCTCGTTCCTGGACAGCGCAATGTCCGCAAGACCAAGCCTGCGATGAGCATTGATGAACTCGCCGCGTCCATCGCGGCGCATGGCCTCTTGCAGAACCTGGTCGTCTCGGAAGCTGACAAGGGACGCTATTCCGTGGAAGCTGGCGGCCGGCGCCTGAAGGCGCTTCGAAAACTGGCCAAGGCGAAGACCATTCCAGGCAACGAGCCGATCCCCTGCCGCGTCGTGCCGCTTGACGATGCGACGGAAGTGTCGCTGGCCGAGAACGTTCAACGAGAGCCGATGCATCCGGCCGACGAGATCGAGGCATTTGCTCAGCTTGCTGAGGCTGGACATGGTCCGGAAGCTATTGCCGGACGCTTTGGCGTCAACGGCACACACGTCGCACGCCGCCTTCGGCTGGCGCGCTTGTCGCCGAGGCTGATCGAGGCGCTGAAAAAGGACGAAGTCGATCTCGATCAATTGGGCGCCCTCGCCTTCACCGATGATCATGCGCTACAGGAGAAAGCTTTCTTCGATGCGCCCGAATGGCAGCGCACGCCCGACCAGCTCAAGGCGCGCGTCACACAGGCGCACGTCGCCGAGACCGATAAGCTCGCGCGCTTTGTCGGCGTCGACGCCTATGTCGAAGCCGGTGGCGCGGTCGCGTCCGACCTCTTCGCCGACGAAGACGAGACGCGGTTCCTTGCGGATCGTGAGCTTTTAGTTCGGCTGGCCGAGGCCAAGCTCGAACCGATCGTCACCGAAGTGCAGGCCGAGGGCTGGGCGTTTGTCGAGATTTCGATCGACGGCGTGGCCTGGAGCCAGTTTCCAGAACGCGTGCGTGAACGCCGGCGTGATCTCACCACCGACGAAGCGGCTGAGCAAGAACGGCTCTACGCCAAGCTGGACGAGACCGAAGACGAAGCCGAGATCGAAAAGATCGAAGCGGCTATCGATGCGCTGGCGCCGGCGCAATGGGACGAAGACGAAGTCGCACTCGCCGGCGCGATCGTGACGTTGAGCCACTCCGGAGACATCAAGGTCGAGCGTGGCCTGGTGCGCGTTGAAGACGTGAAAGCGCTGAGGGCGCTGCGCCGAAAGCGCACAACGTCGGACCACGGCGGAGCTGACGCGGACGCCGAACCCGCAGCAGCGCCCAAGCCGGCCGTTCCTGCCAAGCTGCTGGACGAATTGCTCGCGCACAAGACGTTGGGCCTTCGGGTCGCGATCATTGATAGCCCAGCGCTCGCACTTCGTCTCGTGACGTTCAGCCTGGCCGCAAGCTTTATGGGCGATGCATCCGCATCGTGCCTGGCGATCGCTGTCGATCACGTTGACGTCGGGCGCTCCATCACACGCGCGGAGAGTAAAGCGGCGGAAGAGTTTGCTGAGATTGGTGCCGTGTGGCGTTCGCGCCTGCCGGCCAATCCAGAAGAGCTCTGGGCATACGTCTCTTCGATGGACGAGCCGATGTTGCTCGAACTCATCGCGGTGACCATCGCCGCTGGCATCGACCTCAGGCGTGTGGGCCCGCTCTCAGGTGTGGAAGCACGTCACGCACTCGGTCAGACGCTCTGCGATCGCGCCGGACTCGATATGACCAAATATTGGAAGGCGTCGGTCGAGAGTTATTTCGAACACGTCCGGAAAGACGCGGTCGTCGAAGCCCTGATGGAGGCCAATCCGAAGTTGGACCGTGCAGCGCTTGAGAAGGCGCCGAAGAAAGAATTGCTCACGCGGGCGAAGCGCGCGTTCAAACAGGGTCCCTGGCTTCCTTCTCCTCTGCGCACGTCGGCTGCGGCTGCACCATTGGCCATAGCGGCCGAGTAGCGGACAAACGCAAGCGCCGCTGCGGGGGATTCGGACCCGCAGCGGCGCATCGTTCGGACGTGGGGACGTCCTTCTACTTCTTCTTTTTCGCGGCCTTCTTCGGCGCGGCTTTCGCTTTCTTGGCTTTCTTCGCCATGTGTGATGCTCCAGCGTGTCGAGGCATTGGGATTGGACCTCAGAGAGTGAGATTGGGAGTGAGTCTGGAATCAAACCTTAACGCGCGCCTCCCGACGCGTTCGCCCTCAATAGCGGATCCTGCGTGGCTGACCGGCGTCGATATCGACATGGATCGAAGTTTCGCCGTACTCGCCGGGCGGCCCAGCGGCCAGAATGAGCTGAATCTCGCCGCTGAACGGATCTGGCCGAGCCGGAATTTCGTGGCGCTCCGGCAGCATTTTGATGTTGTCGGCCTTATAGACCCAAACGTCGTTGCCCTTGAGAAGGACGAGCAATTCACGCAACCGCCGGCGAAGGGGCAGCTCGCCGTCCGTTTGCAACAGCGCGCGGTTGCTCCCGCTCCAACTCAGGCTCGAAGCCAGTTCATAGAGTTCGGTGATGTAACCTTGAGTCTCTTCGGTAAGCCGGACCTTGATCTGCAAGAGGACGACCTGAGCGTTTGATGCGGCGTCCATCAACGCGGCCTCATCCTCGACCATTTCGGCGATGCCGGTGTCAAAGCGCGGAAAGAAGCGATCCTTCTCAGGAGGTGTTGACGGCATCGCCAAGGTCAGCGCCGGAGCAGAAGCGCAAAGTTGCGTCCGCGGCACGCTCAGAGCTCGTGCTAATCGATCGACAACGTCGACAGCGATCAAGCCCTTTGCGTTCTCAATCTGTCGGAGCCGACGCTCACTAATCCCTACTTCGTGCGCAAACTCCTTCTGCGTTGCGCTGCGCTCGCGGCTTGAGCGCAAGCGTTTCACCTCAGCACCATCGACTTCAAGCTTGAGCACGCTTCCCGCCTCCTTAACCTTCGCCACTATAGGCCATCGACGCGGATTCGGGCGGCGCCAAACCGGCGGATAACCGGCGCCGATGCGGCGCTGCATAAGTCCTCGCAATCCGCCTCTGCTCTCGCCCATTCCACAGCGAACGCACGCGCCTCTCCCGCGTCTTCGGTCCGACAACACACCACGAGGCCTCTCGCTCATTGGTCCTCGTCTTCGCATGCGGGCGGTCGCTTGCAAGGGGCAAGCCTCCGGTCGCGGTACCCGCGACCCCTTGCAAGCGCCCTCTTACCCGCATGCAGCCCACGGCCCCATCGCGGGAGAGCCCCGCGGCGCTTCTCGCCGGAGCTCCCGGCGAACAGGAGAGACACCCATGTTCCGCTTCACCGCTCAGGGCCGCATTGGCAAGATCGAAGAACTGAAAGCCAAGACGCTCCGCATCTCGATCGCCGCAGACCGTTTGGCGGAAGGCCGCGACGGCCAATATACCAAGACCGAATGGCTTCGCTGCGTCTCGTTCGACGCTGATCTGAACGCCGAGATGCTAACCCAGCTCGACAAGGGCGACAGCGTCACCTTCGAAGGCCGTATCGTTCCGACCGTCTGGCTCAAGGGCGAGCAGAAGATCTACGACAACACGTTCGAGATCACCCGCTACCAACGCCTGTCGCGTCCGAAGGCGAAATCCACGCCCGCCAAGACGGGCGAAGAGACTGCCGACGCGGCGGCCTGACGCCTCCTTTCACTCGGCGCCGCTTCGGCGGCGCCATCTCGTTCAATCGCCCACGCGCTGACGCGCGTGGGCGCACTCATTTGGAGCGAACCGATGAAACGCTCAGCTCAATTGAAGCAAGCCCCACCGAAGCGAACGGCGTTTGACGCGCTGGCGCACGTCACCGCCGAGATCTCTGAAATGCTTGAACGCGGCGTGATGCCATGGCGCGCGCCTTGGGACCACGCAAAGGCGTTGGCGCTGACGCCTGGACTGCCGCTTCGGTCAACGGGCGAGCCCTATCGCGGCGCCAACGTGATGCTGTTGTGGGCCGCGCAAATCGCGCGCGGCTATTCCAAGCGCACCTGGCTCACCTTTCGCCAGGCGGTCGAACTCGGCGGACATGTGCGTAAGGGCGAGAAGGCATGCCCGGTCATATTCTACGGCCAGGCAAAGCCGAAACAGAAAAACATTGGCGACGCCTTGAGTGACGACAATGGTGATACTGCGCGCACCTATCGTTTCCTGAAGCTCTTCTATGTGTTCAACGTCGATCAGATCGACGCGTTGCCAGAGAGATTCGGCGCAGAAACGGCGCCCGCGGAGGCGGCGCCGAGCGCCATCGAACAATGGACCGCGCGTGCGGGCGTACGAGTCCGCATCGGCGGCTCGGTGGCGTGCTACGCGCCGGTCACAGACATTGTGCAGATGCCGGCGCAGGAAGCCTTTCTCTCCGAAGAGCATTGGACCGCAACCTTGCTGCACGAGAGTGTGCACTTCACCGGGCACAAGAGCCGCCTCGATCGCCTGGACAATTATGCCGCCGACCGAAAGGCCCGGGCGCGCGAGGAGCTTTGCGCCGAGTTTGGTGCGGCTATTCTTGGCGCCATGGTAGGCCTCGCGCCTTTCCATCTCGAAGATCACGCTAGCTACATCGCCAGCTGGCTGAAGCTGTTGCGTGAAGAACCGCGGGCCTTTCTAGCGGCGGGCGCCAAGGCGCAGGCCGCGGTCGATTGGCTGGTCGAACGTGCAGGGCCGTTACCGGCGACAGGCGCCGAAGATGAGGCGAGTGACGCGCCCAGCTTGCTAAGGTGAAAAGAGACTCGGGCGTCTCAGTTCGACACCGAATTAACCGCTGGCGTCGCACGTCCGCGAAAGCATTTGTTAAGTGCGAGTCGGCTGTGCTGGCGGGCTCTTTTCAAACAGCTCGAACCGGAATGCGCGCGCAAGCCCTCTCCATCTATTTGCTAAAGGACGGCGAGACCGTCGAGAGCGCGATCATCGCGGGGGCGCGCTTGCGCCGATTGAAAGCGCGCGCTTTGCCGCCAGGCGCGGTCTTACTTGGCCTCGAAGGCGAACCTCAGACGCCGGATTGGTGCGACTATCTTGAGGTCGAAGAAGACCTGCAGCGCTCAAGCCTCGGCGCCATCCTCTTCGTGCCGGCCAAGAAGCGGCTCTTCGCCATCACTTTCGGCCACGCCTATCACAAGCTCGACGAAGACGCCTATGAGCACGACTTCGGGCTCCAGTTCATCCTGAACGCCGCGCAGCCCGACAAGTTGCGCAGCGCCGACATTTGCGAACCGGGCGCCGCGCGCCTGCGGCGCACTCAAGGCGCCGATGAATCCGATCTGACATTGCTCGACTTCAAGTACGACGCCGAAGTGTTGAAGAGCATCACGGCGCGCGTGCAAGAGCGATACAAGGGCTGGTTCGACAGCGCCACAGGCGGGGCAAGCCTCCGGCTTCACATCAAGGAGCGTGGGCCGCTGCTCGGAAAGTTGTGTGAGGTGTTACTGGGCGCCTACCTGTCGGAAACGTGGAAAAAGAATTTCCCGGGCGCGCAAAATATCGCCCGCGTCCGCGAACCTGCTTTGATCCAGCAGCTCGACGGGGCGTTGCTGAAAGCGCTCATCGATGGTTCGCCCCACCTGCACTTGGCGGTGCCGGAGATCATCGACCATCACGGCATGGCGCGGGCGCGCTTCTCCGGCGCCGGTGGCGCGTCCGCCGAAAGCGAGATCTTCCTCAAGCCGTATCTTGATTACCTGGCCGACAAGAAGGTCGACATCTCGGCGATGACCATCGCCGCGCTCAAGAAACACAAACTGCACGTGCTGATGGGCGAAGAGGCGCGCAAGACCTACCGCGTCTATCGCGCACTGATGTTCGAAACCAAGATCGCCGGCACGAACGACACCTTCCATCTCCTGGACCGCGCCTGGTACCGCGCCAAGGGCGCATTCATGGACAAGCTCCATAGCGATCTCGACCGCGCCTGGATCGCTTCGCCCTTCCCTGCCTATGCGCATGCGTGCGAGGGCGATTACAATGTTGATTTCGCCAGAACGAGCCCAGGCGTCGTTCTACTCGACAAGACCAATGTCGCCCCGCAGGGCATGACGCCGGTCGAGCCCGCCGACCACATTTTTTTGCGTCAAGCGCGCGCCGTACTCGTGCACGTCAAAGTGTCGAGCTTTTCCTTCAAGCTCAGCCACCTTTTCAATCAGGGCACGACCGCCACGGAATTGCTGCGGGAGAACGACGCCGCGCGCACCAAGCTGAAGCGGATCGTGAACGAACGCGCGCCGGTCGAACAGATCCATCCGATGATCAAGGCGATCGACGCGCGCAAGTTCGCGGTTGTCTACGCCATCGTTTCGCACAAGGATCCGGCCGACAAAGCGATGAACCTGCCGCTTTTCTCGCGCATAACGCTGCGCCGGAGCATCAAGGCGTTGCGCGCCATGGATACCGAAGCACGCTTCTGCTTCATCCCAACGGCGGCGCCCGTAGCCACACCCGCCGCGTCCAAAAAGAGCGGCGGTCCTTCACGCTAAGCGCCGACGTAATTAACCCTGCCAGTTCGGGTTTTGCTTCAGCATTTCCGCGGCCGCGTTCAGCACCTTGGTCGAACCGTCATTGCCTTTGACGGCGGCCCACACGATCGTCTGCTGAGCGCTACGGTCGTTTTCGAGCAGCGCCGCCTGGTTAAGCGCCGTTAGCGCGATTAGTCGGACTTCGGCGCGTCCGTCGCGCGCGCCGCTCGGAATGATCATGTCGCAGAGCGCGGCGACCGCGCCATCCTTGCGCCAATTGTCGGCGATGATCTGCACGATCTGGGCCCGCACGCTCCATGCCTTGCTGTCGCTGTTCAAGATGAGATGGGCGAGCTTCAATTGGCCGATGTCGGGATCGACGCGCTCGTCGCGAATGCGACCGACAAGGGCCTCCAACTTCGCGGGATCAGGCGTCTCCTGGCGCGCTTCGTCAGCGAGCAGTTCTTCGGGTAGCCGCTGGCGATTGCGTTCAAGGATCGCGCGGGCGACGAACGGAATCGCGCCCTCTTCCGGCTGCGCGAGATGTTCGAGGCGATCCTCGTCATAGTCCCAAAACGGCTGCGGGACTTTGTCGATCAGCTTCCAGCCGCCATCCTCAGTGGCGACAGCGAGTTCGCGGAAAGCTGCGTCCTCAGCAAACGGATCGAGCCGGTCGATGGTGCGGTCGTCATAGAACATCGATTTGAGCTTGGCGCTGCGCTGCAAGCTTGAAATCGCTTGCAAGAGCGCGGCGAGGAAGACGAGATCGACGACGACGCGGGTGGCGAATACGGCGTGCTGGGCTTCGCCCACATGGCTTTCGTCCATGCTGATCGGGGCCGCGCCTTCGACCTGATAGATCTCCGCCCAGTCGACAAACGGAACCGCCTTGGCAAGCTCGGCGCCGAAAAAGCCGATCCAGGCCCAGACATCGTCAGCATTGGTCGTTTCATTGATGACGAACATGTGCCCGCCGTCGGCAATGTGGAGCTGACGGAGCGCCAGCGGCACGATGACGAAGAGCGACATGAAGCCTAAGAGCGCCTCGTCGCGGAGATCGTTGGAAAAGCCGATGCGGATGTGATCGCCGGAGAATTGACGGTTCAGCATCGCGTTCTCGCGGTCCTCCTCGACCCAAGCCCAGCGCCTGGCGATGGCCACGACGCCGACGAACGCAGAGATGAGCGGGATGAGGCCCCACGGGGCGGGCAAGAGCCAGCCCAGCACGCCAAGCCCGATCAAATGCCCGAACAGCAGGCCATAGCGCGGGATGCGTTTGGGCTGCGTTGCGCCCAGAAGCGGCGCGACCGCGAAAACAAGGGTGGCGTCGAACGCGCTGAAGCCCTTGGACACGCCGCCCAGCCAGCGCTCGAGGGTCTTGGAGATCGCATCGAGCGCTTTGCTGACACGCCGCGACGTCGGCATGATCGCAACCGCGAAAAACGCAACGACCAAGCCCGCAACCGTCCCGAGGCCGGTGTTCTGGCTGATGCGGGCGTCGATGCCGTTCGATGAGGACCAAAGGCCGAGGCCGGCGATGATCAAGACGAACAGCACCAAGGTCAGCGCGCCAAGGCTGGTGATATGGCCGTACGGCGGATCGGGATTGAAGGCGATGGGCAGCTTCTTTTCGCGCCGGGCGGCGAGCGCCGCCGTCATCATCGGCAGCGCGCCGATGATCGCAAAGAGCACGATGACAGCGCCCGGAGAAAACGGCCCGCCGGCTGGCAGGACGTCGGCGGCAAGGACGCAAAGCGCGCCGAGTTCGGCGAACGCGACGGCGCTGGCGGCGGCCACTGCGCGCCTAATTGTAGGCGCACGCGTCAGGTCGAGCCTGGATCGAGCCCAGACCGCCGCGGCGCTCGGAGCGAGCGCGGCAAGCGCCAGCAGAAGACCGACATCAAGCCCGGCTGCGATGTCGGCTAAAGCGTGGCCCAGTTCAGCGGCGAGGATGAGGTGAACGATTGCGACCGAGGCCAGCGCCCACGTCGGTACGCGGCGGCGCGCTAGCCCCAAGCCGATGACGGTCCCGAGCGCGATAACAGCGCCGGCGCCGTAAGCGATAACAGCTTCGAGCGGGGCGATCTGAAGAACGCCTCGGGCGCCTAAGAGCCAAATGAGGGCTGGCGCGAGCGCCAAGACGAGGCTCAATGTGGCAAGCCAGCTCACCCAGCGCGCGGGAGGGTGAGCCTCAGGCGCTGCGAAATCTGATTGGACCGCGTCGACCATCGCCCACTACCCCTGCGGAAGCTTACGCCCGCCTGTGGAAAACGCCAGTTTTGGTGATGAAACCGACTGCAAAGAGGGCGCTGACGCGCACCGATCTCAAGCCCCCGCCTAGAATGAGCCCGCGCAAGTGAGCGAGTTTCGTTCCAGACACGGCCGCTGAAGCGGCGCGGCGTCATGAGCTTTCCCACCCGCCCACCCTTCGTGCGCGCTTTCAGCGTAGGCTGGAAATCGCGCACCTATCCGTGTTGTTGTCTGTCATTGGTTTGGGCGCCTCGTCAGCTGCGCTGACGACCGGGCTGTCGTGAACCGAGTCTTCGTCTCGGCCCTTCGGGCTTCCATCCCTGGCGCAAGACCCCGCCCACCCGCCCTGCTGCGCGAAGAGCGCATTTCGTGCTTCAGCGTGACTGATTGTGAGTGTGTATTGATGGACGAATGAAGGTGGGGTGGAATGCAAGATAAAGAGGAACCCCACGTTCTTCGCCAATCGCTTGCAAACACTGGCGCAAATGCGAGGTGCGCGCGATCATCGCAGGGTGCGCACGAGGTGCGCGCACCTCACCAACGCAGAATGCGCGACGATGCAAGTTGAGAGCGTCAATCGACTCTTTCGCGCCGGCAAACTGAAGCGCGACATGTTCGGCGCTGAAGTGTTTCGGCCGGGTAAATCACTTGGCGTCACGCGCGCGTTGAATGCCGACATAATCGAAGGCAAGCGAGACGGCCGCGCCAAATCCTCGGGCGGCGCCACCCGCGCCGGCTACGGCAAGAAACTCGCGAGCTTGATCGGATCGTCACGCAAGCTTGCGAAGCGCACCTCGTCTCAGGGTGCGCACAGTGGCTTCGATCCACGCCAACGCGCCATCGTGAAGATACATTACTTTCGTCACGCCGGCGGCGGCGGCGCCGCCCTACGCGCGCATGCACGTTACGTGGCGCGTGACGCGGCCGCGCGAGCGTCCAAACCTGCTGATACCCTGGAAGCCGAGCCGTCGACGCCGGAGGCGGAATCGAAAGCGCGCGCCCACACCCGCTATCTTGAACGCGAGGGAGCTGGTTCTGTTTTCTATGATGCGGCCGTGGATGCAGTCGACGGCGGCGGGCGCGCCGCCTCCTGGGCACGCAGCGATCGCCGGCATTTCCGATTGATCCTAGCGCCGGAGAACGGGACTAAGCTCGGTGATCTGAAGTCCTACACGCGGGACGTTATGCGGCGCGCAGAACTAGCTCTGGGCTCAAGGCTGGAGTGGGTTGCCGTCGATCATTGGGATACTGACAATCCACACACGCACATCATCCTGCGCGGCGTGCGTGACGATGGACGCGACCTCATCATTCCACGAGAGTTTGTGCAGCATGGCTTCAGGTCTGTGGCGCGCGACGTCGCTACCGAGCGCTTGGGCAACCGCACCCGTGAAGACGCTCGGCTGGCACTGCAGCGCGAGGTGCGGGCGCATCGGCCGACACGGCTAGATCACTGGATTGCTGATCAACTGGACAAGGACGGCAGGGTGCGCATCGCAGACTTGCGGGCGCCAAACGGCGACCCGGCGGCCACCGACGCGCTTAAGGGCCGCGCGCACGAACTGCGACGCCTGGGCCTAGCGGGCGAGGTGAAGCGTAACGTGCTTCAATTCGCACCGAACTGGCGCGACGGCCTCAAGGCGCTGGAGCTTCATCTCGACATTCGCAAAGCGCTGATGCAATCGCGCGCGATCGACGCTGCTCGCGGCCAACAAGCCGGCAAATCGATCTCGACGCTACTTCGCGGGCCGGGTCCAGACCGCTAGCATTTGGAAGGCGGTCCTCTGCGCTAGGTGCGTGGGACGATCGCAACACCATGGCCTGCAAGTCGTTGCTTCTCCAATCGGGCGAGCACACCATTTCCCGACGTTTCCAGCCCCGTTCCTCTCGCTCCGCCGCCGACATGATTCCGTTGTCATGGAGGCTCGCTTGTCCATCTCCGCGCACTTTGCTCCGCCCGTCGTTGATGTGAACGACGCCAGTAATGACGCCGCCACGCCGTCGGCCAAGCTCGAGACGTTTACACCGGACGACTATCGCCATCATCTCGACGGCAGCGGGATGACCAAAGCTGAACAGGACGAACTCTTGAGCGCCCTGTGGAAAATCATGTGCGGGTTTGTCGACCTCGGCTGGAATGTTGACGCCGTCAGTCTCGTGCTTGGACCGGCCTCGCCTTCTGCGAACGATGCCACTAGAATCGATGATGACGAGCGCTCCGGGCCTTCAAACCTCGGAGCGCGCTAGCCCGGCGTTTGCTGAGGAATTGCGATGAAGCCAGTGCACGGCGCGATCATCTACTGCCGCGTGTCGAGCCAGAAGCAAGAGCTTGATGGCGACGGCAACCGAAGTCAGGAACACCTGTGTCGCGCGCACGCTGCCAAGCTCGGCGTGTCGGTCGAGGCTGTCTATACTGACAGCAAGTCCGGCTATGGCGACTATATGGAGCGCCCTGGCATGGTGCGCGTTCTCGAGCACCTAAAGAAGCATCGGAGCAAGCGCTACGTCGTCATCTTCGATGACTTGAAGCGGTTTGCCCGGAGAACACGCTTCTATTGGGAGCTGCGCGATCGTCTCGCCTCATTTAACGCCTCGGTCGACAGCCCCAATTTCCGTTTCGAGGACAGTCCGGAGGGGCGCCACCACGAGACCATCACGGTCGCCGGCGGCGAACTCGAACGCGAGCAGCTCCGACGACAAGCCATTCAGAAAATGACGGCTCGGGTTGAGCGTGGTTACGCCGTCACTTCGGCCCCTGTTGGCTACGAGTATCGCTCGGTCAAACGTAGCGGCCGAGTTCTATTCCCGAAGGAGCCCGAGGCGTCGATTGTGCGTGAAGCGCTCGAAGGCTACGCGTGCGGTCGCTTCGAGAGCCAGGCTGAGGTGCAACGCTTCCTCGAAAGCCGTCCGGAATTTCCGCGCGATCGCAAAGGCCGGGTCCACAATCCGCGCGTCACAGAGATGTTGAAGCGGGAGATGTATGCCGGGCTCGTCAGCGCGCCTTATTGGAACGTCTCGCTGCGACAGGGCGTGCACGAAGGATTGATCAGCGTCGAGACCTTCAACACTATTCAGGATCGCTTGGCCGGAAAGAAACGCGCGCCCGCACGCGCCGACTTCAATCCGGATTTCCCCCTGCGGGGCTTTGTTGCCTGCACCTGCGGCACGATGTTGACTGCGGGCTGGACCAAGGGCCGCGAGCGGCATTACCCCTATTACTTCTGCTACAACCGGGGCTGCCCCCACTACGGACGATCCATCAAGCGCGACGCGCTGGAAGGTAAGTTCGCTGTCATCATGTCGAGCGTTCAACCGCCGGCCGGTGTGTTTCGCGCCGCGCGCCAGATGTTCGAAGATGCGTGGAATGCCCGCATCGCCGCGAGCGAAACGGACGCAAAGGCGCTGCAGACAACGCTCTCATCGGCGGATCGACAGATCCAACAATTACTCGATCGCGTCGTTGATACTGAAAGCGCCGCAGTCGCCAAAGCCTACGAAGCACGCGTCGAACGTTTGCAGGCGGAGAAGCTCGCAATCGCTGAGAAACTGCAACACGTGGAAGAGCCGAAGCTCAATTTCGAGTCCGCTGTTAGAACCGCGATGAACTTCCTAGAAAACCCAATGAAACTATGGAGTTCAGAGCGTATCGAGCAGAAGCGTTTGGCCCTACGTCTAACGTTTGCCCAGCACCTGGAATTCGATCGAGACACCGGCTTTAGAACCGCCCATTTATCTTTGCCGTTCAAGGCTTTAGCGGCGATTTCAGAGCCGTTTTTGGGGCCGAGTCAGGCAATGGTGGGCGCGACAGGGATTGAACCTGTGACCCCTCCCGTGTGAAGGGAGTGCTCTCCCGCTGAGCTACGCGCCCGAAAGCCAAGCTTCCGAAGGGCGCGGACCATAAGCGCCGGCCCGCCTGCGTCAAGCTGCGCGGCATTCGGGGCTTGACCTCCCCTGCCTTTGCGGCCTTATTGCGAACCGTTCGCAAATTCACTGGGAGGCTCCCCTGTCTTTCAACATCAGCCGCCGCCGCCTCGTAATCGGAGCCTCCGCAACCGCTACACTCGCAGCCTGCAATGCCGGCGGCGGTTCCGACAATTTCGTCAATGTCTATACGGCCCGTCACTACGACGCCGACCGCGCGCTTTATGCCGGCTTCCAAGAAGCCACCGGCGTCGAGGTTCGCGCGCTGACGGGTAGCGCCGAACAATTGCTCGAACGTCTGCGTGTCGAAGGCGACCAGACCGAAGCGGATCTGTTCATCAGCGCCGATGCCGGCAATCTCTGGCGGGTGAAAGACGCCGGCCTCTTCCAGAATGTCACGACGCCCGCGCTCGAGCAGAACGTGCCAGCGCACCTGCGCGATCCGGACGGCGCATTCTGGGGTTTCACCAAGCGTGCGCGCATTATCGTCTATCGCAAGGATGCGGTGCGCCCTGAAGAAGTCTCGTCGATGGATTCGCTCGGCACGCCGCGCTTCCGCGGCCAGATCGTGATGCGTTCGTCTTCCAACACCTATCAGCTGTCGACACTGGCGGCGCGCATCGAACGCGAGGGCGCCGAGAATGCGCGCGCTTGGGCGGCGGCGGTCCGCGCTAACTTCGCGCGCGATCCGCAAGGCAGCGACAGCGATCAGATCAAGGCGGTTGCCGCCGGCGAAGCGCAGGCTTCAGTGTGCAACCACTACTACTATTTCCGCATGATGCGCTCCGAAGACGCCGCAGATCGCGAAGTGATCGAGAAAGTCGGCTTCGTGTTTCCGGACCAGGCGGGCGCGGGTACGCATGTCAACATTTCCGGCGGCGGCGTTACCGCGCACGCCAAGCGCCGCCAACGCGCCGTGCAATTCCTCGAATATCTGGTGAGCGACGACGCGCAGACGATGCTGGCGCCGCTGAACACCGAATTCCCGATCCGACCTGAAATCGCCCCCGCGCCCGATCTCGCCGCCGCGGGCCCGTTCAAGGAAGAAAACATCCCGCTCGACGCTTTGGGCCGTCACCAGGCGGAAGCGGCTCGCATCTTCGAAGAAGTGGGTTGGAGCTAAGCCAAGTCAGGCTAGAAGCAGCGGCGCATGAGCCTTGCCGCAACACC
Source organism: Hyphomonadaceae bacterium (assembly GCA_050184605.1). GTDB lineage: Bacteria > Pseudomonadota > Alphaproteobacteria > Caulobacterales > Aquidulcibacteraceae > Vitreimonas. Next base: position 326,666 of record JBFXAE010000003.1, read on the forward strand.
TGCCCGTTCGGGCGCGCTTCGCATTGATGGCGTAGCCGCCGCCGCTACGATCGCCACGCTGATCTGCGCGGCGCCAGCGGTCGCGGTGATCGTTCTTTCGCTGACGCGCGACGCGGGCGCCACGTTTGGCGGCGCACTCATTCGCGACGGCTTGCTCGGCACGTTCACATTGGTGGTCGCTGGCGGCGCGGGTGCGATCATGTTCGGCGCGACGGCGGCTTGGCTGGTGACGCTGTGCCGCTTTCCTGGACGCGCCGTATTCGAATGGTTGCTCGTGGTTCCGCTTGCGGCGCCGAGCTACATCCTGGCCTACGCCTATGCGGGCATGACCTGGGCTGGCGCTTCGCCGTTGCCGGTTCAGGGCTTCTGGGGCGCTGTCTTCATCTATGCGGTCGGGCTCTATCCTTATGTGTACCTCGCGGCGCGAGCCTCTTTCGCCAGCCAGTCGGCCTGCGCGTTGGAAGCCGCGCGCATGCTCGGCGCTTCACCGGCGCGCGTGTTCTGGCGCGTCGCGCTACCCTTGGCGCGCCCCGGTATCGCGGCTGGAGCGGCGCTCGCCTGCATGGAGATCGCCGCTGATTATGGCGCCGCTCAGCATTTCGGTTTGAGCACGCTCTCAACCGCGGTGTTCCGCGCTTGGTACGCACATGGCGCGCCAGCGCTGGCGCTACAAATATCCGCCGTGCTGCTGGTGGCGGCGATTGTGTTTTTGTTCGTGGAGCGTAGCGCACGCGGACGCGCCGCCTATGCAGGCGGCTCATCGCGCTGGCGGCCATTGCCGCGCTACCAACTGAACACTGCCGCCGGACTCTTGGCGGCTGGCTTCTGCACCGCGCTCATCTTCTTTGGAGCAGTCGCGCCACTGATGTGGCTCGCGCGGCTCGCTGTCATTCACGCGAACGTTCAGGACATCATAGGTCCGTTCGCCAATTCGATGGTGCTTTCCGCGACCGGCGCGCTCATTACGCTGGCGCTCGCGGCGGCGATCGCGGCTGCGGCGCGCCGCGCGACAACGTCCGTCGGCAAGGCGCCTCTGTTCGCCGCTGGAATGGGCTACGCGGCGCCCGGCGCGGTGATCGCGCTCGGCGCGCTTTCGCTGTTCGGATTGGCGCGCGAAGCAGGTTGGGTGGGCGGCTTGGGCGCGGCACTTTCGCTGGCGGCGCTATTCTGGACCTACGCCGCTCGCTTTGCGTCGGCGGGTGTCGGCCCGATCGATGCCGGCTTGGCGCGGCTTTCCAAGGGGCTAGACGCATCCGCGCGCACTTTGGGGGCCGGCCCATGGCGACGCTTCGTAGAGATCGATCTGCCGATCGCGGCGCCAAGCTTGGCGGCAGCGGCGCTCATCCTTTTTGTTGAAATCCTCAAGGAACTGCCCGCCACGCTGATCTTGCGTCCGTTCAACTTCGATACGCTCGCCGTCAAAGCTTATTCCTACGCCAGCGATGAACGCCTGCTCGAGGCGGCGGCGCCATCGCTGCTGATTTTCGTCGCGGGCCTAGCGCCCATCATCATTCTTGCCCGCAGCATTGAGCGCGGCCGCGCGGGTGTTTCGTCATGAGCAGCGTTCAACTTTCCGGCGTTCATCGCAGCTACGGCAAGACACGCGTGCTTGAGGATGTCTCGTTTACCGCGCCCGAAGGCCAGGTCGTGGCGCTGCTCGGGCCATCGGGCTCGGGAAAGTCAACGATCCTGCGCCTCATCGCTGGCCTCGAACCGCTCGACGCGGGCGAAGTGAGCATCGGCGGCGAACGGGTTTCGGCTGCTGGCGTCAACGTTCCGACCGAAGCGCGCCGCGTCGGCATGGTTTTCCAGGACTATTCGCTGTTTCCGCATTTGACCGCAGGTGCAAACGTTGCCTTCGGACTCGATAAGCTTGGCCGCGCCGAACGTGACGACGCGTCCCTGAAATGGCTCGACCGCGTTGGCTTGAAGCATCGCGCTCACGCCTATCCGCATGAACTCTCGGGCGGCGAACAGCAGCGTGTGGCCCTCGCCCGCGCGCTGGCGCCGTCGCCGCGGGCAATCCTGCTCGACGAACCTTTCTCCGGCCTCGACGCCGTATTGCGCGCGGAACTGCGCGACACAACGCTCGCCACGCTCGCGGAGGCGCGGACGACGACGCTGTTCGTCACGCACGACGCCGAAGACGCGCTGCAAGCAGCGGACCGGCTGGTAATCTTGAAGGCGGGACGTGTCCTGCAGGAAGCGGCGCCGCGCGATGCATACGATCGCCCTGCTTCACTCGATGCTGCTGCGGCGCTTGGCCCCGTCAATGTTCATGAGGGGCTCGTCACCGATGGCGCGATCGCCACGCCATTCGGCCCGGTGGTTGCCAGCACTTTGCCAAACGGTGCGAAAGCCATTGCGGCTGTACGCGCTGAGGCTTTGACGCTTACGCCAGGCGCCGGCGCACGCGTGCTGGCGGTGCGGCCTCACGGCGCCCACGATCTCGTCCGATTTGAAGCCGGGGGCGTGACGTGGCGGGCTTTGGTTCCGGCGCGCACGGCCCTTGGCGACACCGTGTCGGTGGCGATTCAGCCGGCCGGGGCGTTCGCGTTTTCAGCCTGATCGTCGGCAGGTTTGCGCAGCACGAAGCGGCGGCGCTCCAGCCGGCGTGTCGCCAGCAATTGCAGCCGCATCCGCCAGGCTTCGGCCTCCCAAGCGAGTTCACGCGCGACCGCTACTTCGAGCGCACCGGCGGCCGCCAGTTTCTCACCCAATTGCTTGAACGCAGCGCGGGCGGTGAACAGGAAGTCGTCCGTCATGTCCTCGTCGGCCTCGAGCTTCAGGCCCGCGTCCACGAAGAACTGCAGTACGTCGCCATGCGCGCGGATTTGCGGCTCGGCGAAAGATGACGCGAAGGCCGTCGCCAGTTCCGGCGACTTCAGGCCGACATAACATTCCACCACGGCGCAGGCGCCGGGCTTCAGGCACTTCATGATTTGCTGCGCCAAGTGCGGCGGGTAACCGCAATAGGCGAAGTCATCGATGCTCAGGAGACCGTCGAAAGCTCCGGGCGTAAACACATGCGCCTCAAGATCGATGCGCGTGGCGGTGACACGTTCTTCAAGCTTGGCGGCCTGTAAACCGTGTTTGAGCGCGTCGAAGGTTTCTTCGCGCCATTCGAAGACTTCGATTTTGCCAGGGTGGGCGGCGGCGACAGCCTCCATTGGGCCGGCGAGGCCAGGCCCCAGAACGGCGAGGACACCCTCCGGCGCCAAGCCGATGCGCGCCGGCTCCAGTTTGTCGGCGGTCGCGTCGCCAGGCCGAACCCGATTGTCGCCCCAAAGCAAAGCGAGCGCTTGGAGGCGGGCCGGAAGCTCGTAGACGGGCGCGTCGAACAGCTCGTCCTCGGCGGCGGCGTCGGCATCGTTCGCGGCCGGTTCGGCGGCGAGCTTTGCCTCAATCTCGGCGATGGCCGCTTCTTCGTCGAAGGCCTCGCCTTCCCACCACGCACGCAACTTCGCGCGCGCGAGCGCGACGCTTTTCTTATCGAAGAGAGCCTTTTTGGCCGCCATAGCGTTGGCGAGGGTAACGCAATCCCGTTAACGATTTGCTTGGACCAGAGGTAAAAGCGGCGGCGCCTGGGAGGGCAGCGGCGCCTCTGCATCCTCTATAAACGCCAGGATATCAGCGTAAACGACCTCGCGCTGAAGATCGCGCAGGAGCCAGTGCCAGCCGTTCTCGTAGAGCGCGGTGCGGGCGGTGCGGGGCAACCTGCGAGCGGCGGCGATAGCCGAATTGCGCGGGATAATTTGATCGTGCGCGCCATAGAGAAAGAGCACGTCGCCATCGAGATTGGCCGCGCGCTCGGAAGCCGTCTCCATCAGCCCGACGAGGCCATAGACGGCGTCGATCCGCGTTGACCAGATCATGTGCGGCGCCCGGCCCGCTTGCAGGAGCGCCTCGCGGTTATCTGATGCGGTCCGCGTCCGGACAACGCGGCGCGGCGGCTGCACGGCGCGCCAAGGAAACGTGTGCGCACCGACCCAAAGCGCAAGCGCGTACTGGTTCGGCAAGGTCGACCAGCCCCACACGGCGGGCGCGACCAGCACAAGCCGATCGATCTCTGGCGCATTTTCGGCGCCGAACGTGGCGATCGCTTCGGCTGAGCCCATGGAGTCACCGACGACGACGATCTTGGCGCCCGGATGCGCACGGCGCGCGACAGCGACAGCAGTGCGAAGATCCTCCGTCATCAAGTGCTCACCGGCCCACACGCCGCGGCGTGGCGAACGACCGAAGCCGCGGGCGTCATAGGCGTAGAGTGCAACGCCGCGCTCAGCGAACCACGGCCCCATGAGATAGAACGTGTTGGCGTAGTCGTTCATGCCGTGCAGGCCGATAATGACCGCGCTTGGTTCTTCGTCTCCGGCAGGCAACCACGCCGTCAGGCCGAGTTCGGCGCCATCGAAGGAGACGAACCGCTCGTTAGCTGCGTCGAAATGCGGGCCAGCGAACGTATCCAACGGCGAACCCGCGCGCTGCACGGTCGGCACACATGCCACGAGCAGCATCATTGCAAGGCAGAGGAAACTCTGCGCCGCAATTCCGGGAGCAAATCTTTCTCGAACCATGGATTGCGCTTCAGCCAGCCTGTATTTCGCCACGACGGATGCGGCAAAGGCATGACGTTGGCGGGGTAATCGCGCCATGCGCGCACCGTTTCGCCAAGAGTCGGCTTCACCGCAGCGCCGAGATGATAGCGTTGCGCATAGGCGCCGACTAGAAGCGTCAGTCGAACATTCTTCAGAAGCGGCAGAAGGCGCGGACGCCACAATTGCGCGCATTCGCGGCGTGGCGGCAAGTCGGCGCCGTTGACAGTTCCCGGAAAACAAAAACCCATGGTAGCGACGGCAATGTTGCTTTTGTCATAAAACGCTTCGCGGTCGAGCTTCATCCATTCGCGCAAACGATCACCGGATGGATCGTTCCACGGGATGCCACTCTCGTGCACGCGCCGGCCCGGCGCCTGGCCAGCGATCAATATGCGCGCGCGTGCATCGACCCAGATCACAGGCCGCGGTTCGTGCGGCAACGCCGCGGCGCAAACGCGGCAGGCACTGATCTCTTCAACGATGGATTTGAGTGCGCGTGACACTGAAACTCTTTGCCTGAACGGCGCGCACGCGTCGACGACCGCTGGCAGCGAGGCGCCGCGGCAATTTTTATTGCTCCTCTTGAATGGGAGCCGGGGCGCGCGATCCGCGCTGAGTCGTCTCTAGTGGGTGCGGCGCTGGTCTCCCAACTCCGCCGCGCGCTTCGCGCGCCCCGTTTTCGCGATCGTTTTTCCCGGCTTGAGACCGAGGAGTTGTTGAACGCCAGCTTTCGCCGGCTCGCCACCTGAACGATGGATGTTCGGGGACCAACCGCCATCGACGGCTCTTCCCTCTGGGGCTTAGCTCCATGCTCTTTTCGCCGGTGCTACGGGCAGAGCTTCCGTTGCTCTGGGCTTTGCGGTTTCACTCCCCGCAAACATTCGACCGATTGCTCGATCTTCCCGCCGACCGTTGCCGCACATTCCAAAGTTTCGGACGTCTTCGAAATCTCCCGTGTGCGGCGGAGCTCAGTGTACGGGCGTTTTTGAGGTGTTGGATAAGTTTCGATCTATCCCACACGGTTGGAGCGCGGGCCTCCGGCCCGCACAGGGCGCAAGTGCTTGAAAGCTTGAAGGTGATGCGGGGCGGAGCCCCGCGCTCAACCTGCAAAAGATGGCGCCTATCCCTGGATAGGATTGGCCCTTTCGTCATTCCGGACGCGCCTGCGCGATCCGGAAGCCAGGGGTCGCACGCTGTGCATCTGCCCCTGGGTTCCGGGTTCATCGCGGCGCGATGCCCCCGGAATGACGAAGGTCGGCTATTGGACCTAAGCGGACATGCGGCGCCATAGTGGATCTTTGAGTGGGATGCGTGTCGATGTTTGAGTGGTTCACTTTGGAGCGCTCTGTTTGGACGATGGTCGTGCTTTGCGCTGCTGGCCTAGCGACCAGCGTAGCCGCATTGGCGCGTCCACACTGGCGAAGCGGGACAACGCGCATCGACCTTGCGCTAAACGTTGCCCTCATGGCTTTGGGTGTCTTTATTATCGCAAGCATTTCACTAACCGGACTGCATTGAGCCGCCCCTGCCGGTCCCGGTGCAAACGCGTATGGCGACTTTCGGCGAAAAGCAGACTCACCCTGCCTCCGCCCGATAGCGTAGGCGGACGGCGGGGATGACGCCGACGTCGATTTCCATGTGGGCGCAATCGAAGCCGGGGGCTTTAATCTGGCGGTGCATGTCGCCGGCGCGGCGCAACACGCTCAGCATCGAGGCGCCGATCTTGTTGTCTTTCAGCGTTTCGCGTGCGGCGGCGACATCTTCTTCGCTCGCCGCATGCGGCATGAAGTGGGCGATGACTTTGGGCGTGATGCCGACTTCGATCTCGAACTCGCGAAGGTCGTAGCCGGCCTGCTTCAACGCGGGCAGCGCGAGCAAGAACGCGGTGAGCGTCTCCTGCACTTTCTCAGCGCCGAAGGCTTTCAGCTCCGCCAGTTTTTCGCCGGGGAGCGCGGCAATGCCCTTGGCGTGCTCGACTAGCGTCCGTTGCGGCTTCGGATCGTCGTTCGGCATTACTTGCCCTGCTTCATCATCTCGCGGGCGATGATCAGGCGTTGGATTTCGCTGGTGCCTTCGTAGAGGCGGAAGATGCGAACGTCGCGATAGAAACGCTCGATGCCGTGATCGGCGACGTAACCCGAGCCGCCGAATATCTGCACGGCGCGGTCCGCCACTCGCCCCACCATTTCCGAGCAGAAGAGCTTTGCCGCCGCTGCATCCATCACCACATCCTCGCCGCGGTCGCGCTTGCGGGCTGCTTCGAGCACCATAGCCCGGCCAGCATTCGCTTCGGCGCGGCAATCGGCGAGTTGCGCTTGGATCATCTGGAAGTTGGCGATCGGCTGGCCGAACTGTTTGCGCTCGGCAGCGTAGCGCACGCTCTCTTCGATCAGGCGCTCGGCGACGCCGACGCAGACTGAAGAGATATGCAGACGGCCACGGTCGAGCACTTGCATGGCGACGCGGAAACCTTGGCCCTCTTCGCCTAAGCGGTTCTCCGCCGGCACGCGGACGTTGTCGAAGTTCACGTCGTGAATGTGGGCGCCCTGCTGGCCCATCTTCTTCTCGGGCTTGCCGACTGAGACGCCTTTGAGATCGCTCGGCACGAGGAAGGCGGAAACACCGGCGCCGCCTTTGGCTTCGGGATTGGTGCGCGCCATCACCGTGAAGAGCGAGGCGCGCGCGGCGTTGGTGATGTAGCGCTTTGAGCCGTTCAGAACGTAATGATCGCCATCGCGTTCGGCCCGGGTGCGGACGGAGGCGGAGTCCGAGCCGGCCTCGGGCTCGGTCAACGCGAACGACGTAACAACCTCGCCCGATGCGATGCCGGGCAGCCACTTATCCTTCTGCGCCGGCGTGCCGAACATCACGAGCCCTTGGCTGCCGATGCCGACATTGGTGCCGAAGGCCGAGCGGAACGCTGGCGAGCAACGGCAAAACTCGAACATCGTCCGGCACTCTTCCTCCATCGTGAGGCCGAGGCCGCCGTATTCTTCGGGGATCGAGATGCCGAACAGTCCGAGCGCGCGCATCTCCGCCAGCGCATCAGCCGGGATCGCATCATCTTCAGCGACCTTGGCTTCGAGCGGGATCAGCCGGTCATTGACGAAGCGGCGGACGCCTTCAAGGAGTTGGTTGAACGTTTCGTGATCCATGAGGTCAGCACACCTGCCGCTGTGAGTTGGTACCTAAGCGATATGGCGCGCACGGAACCGCGCGCGTTTGCGGCTCGGCAAGGCGGACTGGGCCGATGACGGCGCCGGTGTCGCGGAGGACGGCGTCGAGATCTTCCTGCTCCAGGCGCCAGGGGCGCACGACCGCCACGGAGTCCACCAGATCGGCTTGCCAGATGCCGAGATAAACCGCCTCGCCGGGCCGCACTTCGAAACTTGGCCGCTCCGGACCAACAACGACGCCGTTGGCGCTGTAGTTCACGCGTCCGTCGCGAATGAGCGCGAACACGCTGTCGAGCGCATATGTGCCCGGCTCGACCTCCGATAGGATGAACTCACCCGGAATGCCGGGAATCTGGACACCGTCGCCGGATTCAGAGCGCGCTTCGAAAATGCGGCGAGCGCCATAGCGGGTGAAATTTCCGTCCTCATCAAGCCGGCGCCAGAGCACCGTGTAGCTCGGAGACGTGTTCTCGGCTGCCTCTGCGACGCCCAATATCACGTAGGACGTCGGCGCTTCGCCGACGCGGAAGCGCCGGTCCTCCGGCGAGGCGCATTGCGCCAGCACCAGACACGCCAATATCGCAAACACTCCGCGCATCACGCGCCCCGCCTTGCCGTTGCCGCCGCACCATGCCAGCACCGGGTCATGGAGGGAATGGCATGAACGGCGACGGGACGCCTCAGACAACTTGGAGCGGGGGCGTGACGCTTACGGAAGGCCCTTTCGCGGGTTGGACCACTTGGAGCCAGGGCGGCGATCCTTACGAAAGTCTCATCGGGCCCTTCTACTTCCGCAGCGAGCCCGATGGCGGCGCGCGCTGCGTGTTCGAGCCCAAGCCGCATCACTGTAACGGCGGCGGCGCAATCCATGGCGGCTGCCTGATGAGCTTCGCCGACTTCTCGCTTTTCGCCATTGCTCACAACACGTTGAAGGGCGCGCATGCGGTGACGCTGACGTTTAGTTCCGAGTTTGTGGGCGCGGGCGGCTTGGACGGATTGGTCGAAGCGCGCGGCGAGGTTTTGCGCGACACGCGCACTGTCACATTTGTCCGTGGAATTGTGACACAGGCAGCGCGGCCATTGCTTTCATTTTCCGGCACCCTCAAAAAGATTGCGCGACGGGAATAGTCGCAAGGCTTTGGGGGCATTGCCATGCGTTCGCCAGGACCGGCGTTCGATCTGCGCGCGGCGCTAACGGAAGAGTTGCGCGCTGCGATCGATCAACTCGAAACTGTACAAGCCGATCCGAAGGCGGTGCATCGTTGCCGTGTGCGCGTGAAGCGCGCCCGCGCTCTGGCGCGAATAGGCCGCGCCTGCGCCCCGGGACTTTCTAAGGTGTTCGTGGACTCAGCCCGATCACTCATGCGCAACCTCGCGCTTTCACGCGATCAGGCGGCTTTGACCGAAGCGGCGCGCGCCGCCGCGCGCTCAAGCGGCAAGCGCGCGGCCGAGGCGTTCGAAGCGGTCGCCAACTCGATCGCGTATGCGGCCACGACCCGTTATGCGTTGAACCTGGAAGCAGCACGCGCCAGCCTGAAGGACCTCTCCGCTCTGGCGCAAGTGTGGCCTGAGGCGTCGCATCGTCAGATCAAGCGCGGCGCCAAGCGGCTCGATCGGCGCGCCAAGCGCGCGCGGCGGCGCGGCCTGGGCTCACATGATCCAGTGCGACGCCACGAATGGCGCATTCGCGAAAAGGATCGCTATCTCGCGGCGACGATCCTGGACGATGCCTGGCCAGGCAAGCGCCGGCGCAAGCGCGGCGAAAAGATCGCCGATGCGCTGGGCGGCGAACGCGATGCGCTGCTCTTGATGGAGCGCTTAGTGGCCGAACCCGCGCTGGCCGGAGACGAACGCGATCTGCGCCGTACGCTCAAAGCGCTCAACCGCCGCCGCGCCAAGCTCGCGCGCCGCGCCGATGCGCTCGCAGCGCAGATGAGCGCCAGCTGAACCTCGCCTTCCGCCACGCCACTGCGACGCTATAGTCAGCGCCCTCCCTTGACCGGCGCGGGCGTGCTGGACATCACGGTTGCGCAAAACAGCGAGAGAATTCGATGAGCGACGACATCCGCTTTGACGGCCAAGTAGTGATCGTGACCGGCGCGGGCGGCGGTTTGGGCCGTAGCCACGCGCTTGAGTTTGCGCGGCGTGGGGCGAAGGTCGTGGTCAACGATCTGGGCGGCGCGCTTGACGGCTCGGGCGGCTCCTCGGCGGCGGCCGAAGCCGTGGTGGCGGAAATCACCAAGGCCGGCGGCGAAGCGATCGCGGACGGCGCCTCGGTGACCAACGATGCGGGCGTGGCCGCCATGGTCGAGCGCACGATGGCTAAATGGGGCCGCATCGACGTGCTGATCGCCAATGCCGGCATCCTGCGCGACAAAAGCTTCTCCAAGATGGAACTCGCCGATTTTGCGGCCGTGGTGGATGTGCACCTCATGGGCACGGTGAAGCCGCTGAAGGCCGTCTGGGAGATCATGAAGGCGCAGAATTACGGCCGCATCGTTGTCACGACATCCTCGACCGGGCTTTACGGCAATTTCGGCCAAGCCAATTACGGCGCCGCCAAACTCGCGCTTGTGGGCCTCATGAACACCATCAAGATCGAGGGCGCGAAGAACGACATCCGCATCAACGCCATTTCGCCAGTCGCTGCCACGCGCATGACCGAGAACCTGATGCCGCCTGAAATGCTCGAAAAGCTGGGGCCGGAACAGGTGACGCCGGGCGTTGTTTATCTCGCATCCAAGGACGGGCCGAATGGCGCGATCCTGACCGCTGGCGCGGGCGTCTTCGCGCTCGCCCAGATCACCGAGACCGAGGGCGCATATCTCGGCCAAGGCGCAAGCGCGGAGGCAGTGCGCGACAAGTGGGCCGAAATCACCGATCCGACCGGGCGCGACGCCTATACCGGCGGCCACATGCAGACGCAGAAATTCATGCGCAAACTCCAAGGCTGACGCAGCGGAAACCGCTGCCTTGCGGCAACAGATTACGTTCCGGATGGGAGATGACCCGATTTGGGCATGCTCTCGGCGGCCGTGTCGGTTAGGAACGCCGCCGCATGGAGCTTCTTTTCGCCCTCCTCGCGATCCAGACGGCGGCCGTTCTCGCGGCGGGCGTGTACATCTGGCGGCGGCTCGAAAGCCAACAGGCTGAGATCGACGCGCTGCGCGAGACAGTGGCGGCGAAGGACGTGAAGCACGTCAAGGTCGCCAACGCGCGCGGCGCGACCGCGGAAGTCATCTCACTGGCCGCAAGCGCGGACGCGGAAGCAGCGCCGGCAGAGCGCGCGCAGCGCGCATGGAAATTGCCGGCGCCGCCGATCATCACACTGCCGACGCCTGGCGTATCGGTTGAGACGGCGCGCGGGCTGATGCTCGGCGTTCTCGCGATCGCGCCGGCGCTTGGCTTTGCCTTCAACGCCAGCACCGCCGCCATCATCGCCAGTGGCCTTGCCATTGGTGCGGCGATGATGGCGATCGCGCACCGGCCGCAATGGCGCGCAGCGGCATGGGCGGCTGTCGCGACAGCAGGCGTTTGGGCGCTGATCGGATTTGCGCTGGGCTCGGCGCACGCAGATCCCGCGAGCTATTCCATCTGCGCTGCGCTCGCGGCCGGCGTTGGCTTAGTGCATGCGCATCGCCACCGCGTCAGCACAGGCGTCACCATGGCGCTGACGATGACCGTCGCTGTGCTCGCGCTCTCGCTGCAGATCGGCATGGTGAGCGCGGCGGGCGTTGGCTTTGCCTTCATCGTTGCTGCATCCGCGATTATCGGCGCACTCAGCCTTCGGCTCGAGGCCGTGCATTTCGGCGCGTTCGGCGCGGCGCTGCTTGGTCTGTTCGTGTTGAGCGGCCAGCCGAGTGCTGCAATCTGGTTTACGCCAGCCGCTGCCTGGGCCGGCGCGGTCTTCTTCGCCATCGCCGCGATCCGCGTGCCGCAACTCGGCGCGCGGGGCCTTGCCCTCGCCGGCACCGGCGCGCTTGCACCTCTGATGGCGATTACAGCGCTCCACTTCTCGCAGCACGGCCTCGCCGACCGCTACGCAGCGGCTGCGGGCTTTGCGGTGGTTGCGGCGCTGCTCATCGGCGTCATCGCCGCGGCTAATATGCGGCGCGAACGCGGGCTCGATGCACTCAAAGCAACGCTCTGGATTCTGCTGGGCGGGGCCTTCACGGCGTTTAGCGCGGCTGTCGCGCTGGCTCTGCCAGCGGCGCTCGCTGCGCCGGCGTTGGCGTTGGCCGGACTTTGGTTGAGCGCCATAGATCTTGGCCTGCCATCACGAGCCTGGCGCGCGTTTGCCTGCCTTTGCAGCGTGTTCGCAGCCATGTTCGCGTTCGCCAGCGCGCAGGTGCTGCTCGCCGAAGCAAGTCAGTGGCCGGCTTGGATGCTCATCGGCAGCGGCATTGCAGCGCCCGCGGCCATCTTGGGCGGCGCGGCATGGGCGGCGAAGCGGCGCGATGCGCGCGCTAGCGCGGGTTTTATCGAGAGCACCGTCATTGTGCTCGCGGTCCTTGCGGCGGATCTTGCGGTGCGCGTGATCTATTCGGGCGGCGCGGTGCTGCTTCAACCGGTGAGCTTCGCTGAGTTCGGCGCGCACGCCAGCATCTGGCTGATGACCGCATTGATCGTGCGGCTGCGCGCCCGTTACGGCGTCCGGCGCGTGCGGATCGTATTTTCCAACACCATGCTCGCCGTAACGGTCGGCGCGCTCCTGATCGCCGCCGCGCTCTGGATGACGCCATTCTGGATCCCGCGCCAAGCCAGTGCGGGCTTCATCTCGCGCGACACGTTGGGCTTCTTGGGCCCGGGCCTCATTCTGCTTGCGCACGCATGGATATGGCGCAAGCGCGGCGCGGAGGCGCAGACACGGATCTCGCTCGCATCGGGCGCACTGTTGATCGCTGCATTCATCACCCTTGAAGTGACGCGCGCCGATGGCGACGCCGACTGGCTGGGCGCAGTCGTCGGCGCATTGTCATTCGCGGCGGCGATCGGCGTGAACTTCATCCCGGGACTTGTGCGCCGGCGTCAGATCACTTCCAGATAGATTTCCAGGGCCAGCGGCGAGGCCAAAAGCGCGTTGATGCGCGGCATGGCGCGTTTCAGGTGCGGGGTATCCGCGTGATCCTTGAATGCGCCCCAGTCGGAAAACCGCGCATGAACCGCAAAATGATCGGGCGAGCCCATGGCGCGGGTGACGGAATAGGCCGTGCAGCCATTTTCCTCATTGCGGACCGTGTGCGCGAGATCGCTAAGTATCGAGAGAAATTCGTGACCCGATCCGGCGCGCGTTTCGGCGCGCATAACGGCGCAAATAGCGCCTGGTGGCGGCGGCCGCTTCTGCTGATCTGATTTTTTCTCGCCCATACGCAGCCACCCCCCGGTAGGCACTGCGTAATGTTAGGCGCCAAGTTTTACCCACCGCAACCCTGGCAGGCAGCGGAACCTCAGCTACCCCAGCACGCGTAGGCGACTTCACGCATCCGCGCCGGGCCGCCATCGGCGTAAGTGACCGTCTGATTGTTCACGGTCACTGAGAGGCGATCGTTCGGCTGCACGGCCGCGAGAATGGGCGGGCGCTGCGGGAGATTGATCACAACGCTGCGGTTGCGGCCGCGGCCTTCCAGTGACATCGGCACGTTGACCGCCATGGCGCCAATGCGGACCGAGGCTTGCGAGGCGCCGCGCGCATTGCGAGCCAATGTGTAATCGGTGACGACAATGTCGCCGGTCGGCGGACGGCAAGTCAGCGTAGCGGTGACGCGGCCGCGATTGTCACGCAGCGTGGCGGTGGCGACGCCCTCGACATAAGCGTAGCTCCAGCCTTCCTGCTGCTGGGCGGGGCTCACACTCGGCACGGCCATGGCCGCAGCGCAGACAAAACCAACCAACAGCTTCCGCATCCGGCTCTCCTCCCGCGTTCTCGCGGCGGCTCAATAGCACGCCACGACCCAGAGGGGCGATGCCTCAAAGCGGTTTAAGCTTCGTAATAATCAGCTGGCGCGGGCCAATAAATTGCCGCCCTGTTCCAATTCGAGCAGGATTTGCTTGCGTTCCATGCCGCCGCCAAAGCCGGTGAGGCTGCCATTGGCGCCGATGACGCGATGGCATGGAATAATCACCGGGATCGGATTGCGCCCATTTGCGGCCCCAATTGCGCGCGTCGCTTTCGGTGCGCCGATGGCCCTGGCCTGCTGTGCATAAGATCGCGTTTCGCCATAGGGGATCGTCTGCAACGCCGCCCACGCTTTGCGCTGAAACTCGGTGCCGTGCGGATCGACCTTCACGTTGAAGGCGCGCAGCTTGCCGGCAAAATACTGATCCAGTTCACGGCGCGCTTGATCGAGAATCTTGTCGCTGCCCAGCTCGTATTGCGGCAGCGGATATTTGCCGCCTTCGAACTCGACTTGGATGAGCGCCTTGCCGTTGGACGCAAGCGTGAGCGGGCCGATCGGGCTGTCATAAATGGCGCTGATCATGTCTGGATGCCTTTCTTGGCCGCACGCCGCCACAAGCGGATCGCTGCGTACGCGCGCCACGGTTTGAGGTGTTCGAGCGTCTCGCCCTTGCGGCCGAGCGCATTGATGAGTGCGATGTCGGTGGCGGGATAAGCGTCAGGATCGCCGAGCGCGCGCATGGCGACGTATTCGATCGTCCACGGGCCAATGCCTGGAATTTCCGCGAGCGCCGCGCGGCCCGCCGCGATCGCGCCGCGCGCGAGCGGCAGCTTGCCGTCGCAGGAGGCGATCGCGAGACGGTACAATGTCTCCGCCCGCTTCATCGGCAGGCCGATCTTTGCGATCTCCGCCGCGCCGGCATTGGCGAGCGACGCCGCATCGGGGAAAGCACGATCAAGACCTTCCGGCGCGCGTTCGAGTGTTGCGCCGTATTTCGTGACGAGCCGCTCCGTCAGGGTGCGCGCGCCCTGCACGGTGACTTGCTGGCCGAGCACTGCGCGGATGGCGGTTTCGAAACCGTCGAGCGCGCCGGGGACTCGCACGCCTGGTTCGCGCTTCACATCCTTTGCCAGCGACTCATCCTGCGCGAGATGGCCGTCCACCGCCGTCATTTCCGCATCGAGATCGAATGCGCCGCGCACATTCGCCACGAGTGGCCGCAGATGTGGCGCGAGATTTTCCGAGAGCGTCAGCATCAGGCCTTTCGGACCCATGCCAATCTCAAGCCAGCCCAGAGCATCGCCCCATTTGAGCACGCGCACATAAGTTTCGCCGGTCGTGCGTTCGACGCCCGGCAACGCACGCTTGTCGAGGAAGTCCAGCATCGGCGCGATGTTGTAGTCGCCGCGCGGCGAAAGGCTCACGGTGAACGTATCGCCGCGCGTCAGCGTCTTGCGTCCGCGCATCTTCGATGGCGGCGCGCCATAACGATCCTTCATCGTTGCGTTGAAGCGGCGCAACGAGCGGAAGCCCGAGGCGAATGCGATTTCGGTGATGGAGAGGCCTGTCTCATTGAGAAGACGGCGCGCCGCGAGCAAGCGCCCCGTTTGCGCGATGTCGATCGGGCTTGCGCCAAACTGCGCGTTCATCACCCGCCGCAAGTGGCGGGATGTAACGCCCAAGTCTTCCGCCAAAGCTTCCAGGCCTTGCTCTTCGAGCGCCCCGGCTTCGATCCGCGCATAAGCAGCTGCCGCCAACCGCGCCGGCGCATCGATGGGCGCAAGTCCCGGCGCGCGTTCGGGGCGGCACAGCAGGCATGGCCGGAAGCCCGCCGCCTCCGCCGCTGCAGCGGAGGGCCAAAATGTACGATTGATCCGTTTCGGATTGCGGGCCGGGCAGATGCAGCGGCAATAGATGCCCGTCGATTTGACGCCGATATAGAAGCGCCCGTCGAACCGGCGGTCCTTTGCATCACAGGCCGCGTGGCAGGTGTCGGCGTCCAACATCATGGGCCGAATATGGGCCTTTTAGACCCGCTCGTCTCGCCGGATTCGGACACCCTAGCGGGGGCTACTTTACGCTCTCCCGCGGCTCCCCTACGCATGTCGGGGACGGAAGTGGGGACATGGCGAAATTCGCAGCTTGGGCTCGGCGCATATTGGCGAGCATCGCGCTTGTCGCGGCGGCCGTTACGCCTGCAACGGCTCAAACCGACCCCGCGCCGACAGCGCAACGACCCAACATCGTCCTCATCGTTGCCGACGATGTCGGCTTCACAGATTTGGGCGCTTACGGCGGCGAAGCGCGCACGCCAAATATCGACTCGCTCGCCCAGCGAGGCGCGCAATTCTCGCGCTATTATTCGTCGCCGCTCTGCTCGCCTTCGCGCGCGATGCTGCTCACCGGCATGGACAATCACCGCACCGGCCACTCGACCATCATCGAAGTGCTGCCGCGGGAATTGCGCGGGCGCCCGGGTTACACGATGCGGCTTGAGCCCGGCGTCGTCACGCTTGCGACGCGCCTGCAGCGCGGCGGTTATCGCACCTACGCCACCGGCAAATGGCACCTAGGCCACGGCGAAGGCGATCTGCCGAATTCGCACGGCTTCGACCGCTCCTTCGTGCTCGACGCCTCAGGCGCCGATAATTGGGAGGAGCGCTCGTACATCCCGTACTACCGGACCGCCGATTGGTTCGAGAACGGCGCGCGCGCGCATCTGCCGGAGAATTTCTACTCAAGCGATTTCATCGTCGATCGCATGATCCAATACATGGACGCAGACACGGCGCGCACCGAGCCGTTCTTTGCGTATCTCGCCTTCCAGGCCGTCCACATTCCCGTGCAAGCGCCGGCAGAATACCGCGATCGTTACAGAGGCGTTTACAACCAAGGCTGGGAGCACTTGCGCGCGCAACGTTGGCGCCGCGCGCAGGAGCTTGGCCTTCTCCCGGCGAACGCTGAGATCGGACCGGTCCACCCGAGCCTGCGGCCGTGGGCGGCGATCTCCGGCGACGAACAGGCGCTTTATGCACGCAGCATGGAAGTCCATGCCGGCATGCTGGAATCGATGGACCACAACATCGGCCGCTTCATCGAATATCTGCAGAGCCGCGGCCTTGCCGAGAACACCATCTTCGTCGTCACCTCCGACAATGGGCCAGAGCCCAGCAATCCGGTTGCGGACAGCGATTTCCGGCGCTGGATGCGGCTCACGGGCTACACACGCCGTGTCGAGGATTTGGGTGAACGCGGCTCGTTCGTGATGATCGGGCCGGAATACGCCAACGCCACCGCGACCGGGGCGCTTTATAAGTTCACGACGGGCGAAGGCGGGTTGCACGTTCCGCTGATCGTGGCCGGGCCGGACGTCGCGCAACAGCGCGTCGATGCGCGCGCCTTCGTCACCGATATCACGCCCACCTTGCTCGAACGCGCCGGCGTACCCGCAGACGCGCCGGCCATGGATGGCGTGAGCATGAGCGCGCTGCTGGCGGGACAAACGGCGGCCGCGCGCGATGAGAACACCCCGTTCGGGTTCGAGGTGTCAGGGCACTCGGCGCTCTATCGCGGCGATTACAAGCTTGTGCGCACGCCCGCCCCGCTCGGCGATGGGTCATGGCGGCTCTACAACCTCGCCGCCGATCCAGGTGAGACCACCGATCTCGCCGCGCAGATGCCTGACCTCGCCGCTTCGATGCTCGCCGACTACGAGGCCTACGCCGAGCGCAACGGCGTGCTCGACCTGCCCGAAGGCTACGATCCGCAGATTCAAGTCGTGCACAACACGCGGATGAAGAGCTACCAGAACTACTGGTATATCTACGCCGGCATTTTGGCGGTTGGACTGCTGCTGCTTTGGGGGCTGTTCATGCTGGTGCGACGTTTGCTCCGGCGCAGACCGGCCTAGCGCCTCACCAGCGGCCGCACGCCCGATTCCACGCCCACAACACATGCGCAAGCAGGTGATACACGACCGCGCCGATCCACGAGAACGGCGGGATCCTCATGAGCCTTCCGAGCGGGCGATAAGGCGGCGTCACCGCCCACGCCAACGCAACAGCCGGCATGCCGACCAGCACGCGGCCGTTTGCGTCGATCGCGTGCATCTTTAATCGCACCTGGTCGAGCGTAACGCCCGCTCGCTGGAGTGCGTCCGGGTGCCGCGAGACGTCAGTCAGCACTATGCCAGCCTTGGCGACGGCGCGCCGTCGCTCAAGATCGCACGCGCCCGCGTGACAGACTGGGCAAACGCCGTTGTACAGAACCTCAACGTGGCTCATGCCACGACAATGCGCTCACTGGCCTGAGCCACAATGAGGCGCGCAGTCGCGCGTCAGGCGGCCGCCTTAGCGTTCAGAGAGGTGAAGCGGCGCAGGTGATAATCGACGTTGCCGAAGGTCGCATCGATCATGGTCACACGCTTGAAGTAATGGCCGACGCGCATTTCGTCGGTGACGCCCATGCCGCCATGGATTTGCACCGCGGCTTGGCCGACGAAGCGTGAATGCTTGCCGATCGACACTTTTGCCGCCGACACCGCCTTCGCGCGCTCGTCATGGCTTTCGCCGAGCTTGATCGTGGCGCGCAACGCCATCGAGTAGCTCTCCTCGGACGCCATGAACATGTCGACCATGCGATGTTGCAGCACCTGGAACGTCGCGATCGGCTTGCCGAATTGCTGGCGCGTCTTGGCGTATTCGCGCGTCAGCTCCGTCATCATCCGCATGCAGCCGACAGCTTCCGCGCAATAGGCGGCGTTGGCTTCATCAACAATGCGCTCGATCACAGGCAGCGCGCCGTCCGCGGGGCCGAGCAGCGCATCGGCGCCAACAGAGACGTTCTCGAAATACACTTCCGCCGCCCGCGTGCCGTCCATGGTGGGATAATCGCGGGTTGAGACGCCCTTTGCGCTCTTTGGGATGAGGAAGAGCGAAATGCCTTTCGCCTCGCGCTGGCCGCCGGCGGTGCGGGCGCTGACCAGGAGATGATCGGCCTGCGGCGCGCCAAGCACGACGGCTTTGTGGCCGTTCAGCACATAACCCGCGCCGTCCTTCTTGGCGGCGGTCGTGACATCGTTCAGCGCCCAGCGGCTCTTCGGTTCAGCTTGCGCGAAGGCGATGACGCGTTCGCCGCTGGCGATGGCGTTCAGATGCTCTTCCTTCTGCGCGGCGCTGCCGGCGTATTGCAGCGCCCCGCCGCCGAGGACGACCGTCGGAACGTAAGGCTCAACCACAAGCGCCTTGCCGAACTCCTCGGCCACGACGCTGACATCAATCGGGCCGCCGCCGAGGCCGCCATACTCTTCCGCGATCGGCGCCATCAGCAAACCTAGCTCCGCGAACGTCGCCCAGTTTTTCTTCCACGCATCGTCGCTCTTCAACGCTTCTCGGCGCTTGTCGAAGTCGTACTGCTGCGCCGCCCATTTCGAGAGCGAGTCACGAATGGCGTTCTGTTCGTCGGTGTAATCGAAATTCATCGAAGCGTTTCCGTTTATTGTTCTTGTCGCGAGCGCCGGATCAAAGACCGAGCACCATCTTGGCGATGATGTTGCGTTGGATTTCGTTGGAGCCGCCGTAGATCGAGGCCTTGCGCCAGTTGAAGTAGACCGGCGCAACCGCGCTGGCGTAGTCCGGCCCAACTGCAAACTCGTTGTCGCCGAGACCGCGCGGATAAGGCTGCGCGTAATTGCCGACAGCTTCGAGCGTGAGCTCCGTTAGGCGCTGTTGGATCTCGGTGCCCTTGATCTTCAGCAAAGAGCTTTCCGGCCCCGGACCCTTGCCGGCCTGCTCACGCGCCAGCGTGCGCAGCTCAGTCATCTCAAGCGCCGAGAGATCGATCTCCAGTTCGCTGAGCTTGCGCTGGAATTCATCGTCCTCGATCAGCGGCTTGCCGTCGTCGCCGATCTCGGCTTTGGCGATCGCCTTCAGCCGCTCGACGTTGCGCTTCGAGCGGGCGACGCCTGCGATGCCGGCGCGTTCGTGGGCGAGCAGGAACTTGGCGCAGGTCCAGCCCTTGTTTTCCTCGTAGATGCGCTGATCGACAGGCACCTTCACGTTCTCGAGGAAAACGTCGTTCACTTCGTAGCCGCCATCGAGCAGCTTGATCGGCCGCACCGAAACGCCGGGTGACTTCATGTCGATCAGCAGGAACGAAATGCCTTCTTGCGCCTTCGCGTTCGGATCTGTGCGCACGAGGAAGAAGCCCCAGTCGGCGTGCTGGCCGAGCGTGGTCCAGGTCTTCTGGCCGTTGACGATGTAATAGTCGCCCTCGCGCACGGCGCGGGTCTTGAGCGAAGCCAAATCCGAACCGGCGCCCGGCTCCGAATAGCCTTGGCACCACCACACATCGCCGGAAAGAATGCCGGGCAAGTATTTCGCTTTCTGCTCGGGCGTGCCGAACGTGTAGATCACGGGGCCGACCATCGAGACGCCGAACGGCAGCGGCGGGATCGTCTCGCCGCGCGCATTCTCTTCAAGCCAGATGTAACGCTGCGTCGCCGTCCAGCCGGTGCCGCCATATTCCTTTGGCCAAGCCGGCGCGGACCAGCCCTTCTTGCCGAGGATTTTGTGCCAGGCGAGGAAGTCTTCCTTCGAAAGATCTTCGCGCAGCACCTTGCCCTTCAGGTGCTTGGGATAGTTCTCTTCGATGAAGGCGCGCACTTCGTCGCGAAACGCGATCTCTTCCGGCGAAAAATTCAGATCCATGATGTCTCAGGCCCACGCGCGCGAACATGCGCGCGGGCGACTATAGAGACGTTGATTTCCGCTTCAACTCAGAGCGTGCCGCGCGGTTGGATCAGCTGCGCGTCAGGGACCGGCTTTCCGCCACGGCGCCGTTCCGCGGCGGGACGCGGCGCCTCGACCGTTTCCCGCGGCGCCGCCGTTGGACGCGCGATCGGCGCGGCGGCCGGTGATTGCGGCGCTTGGTCAAGCCGCTGCTCCGCTGGGGCGCGACGGAGCTCAGTGACCTGGCACTCGATCTCGTTCTCGGCGGCAGCCGCGAACGGCGCGCTCACCGCGGTGATCAATCCGGCTAGAACCAGCACTCTCATGTCACGTCCCCTCCGCGCGCGGGCCTTGCCGGGTCCCACACGCCGTTGCGAGTTTAGACTGCGCTTTCTTCTCCGACGCCGCCGGCCAGGCTGGCATTGGAGCAGGCTGCCGCTCGCTCTGCGCGCAGCGTAGCCTGATCCGCCGCCGTTTGGCTGTTCACAGCTTGGCGAGCAATGGCGCTGACCTCCGCTTCGGCGGCGGCGACCGTTTCGGCCGGCTGACGCTGGCCCTCTGCATTGAGTTCGTAGCGGGCTTCCGCGATCGGAGCACCCGAAGCCTGCTCGTAGGCGGCGCAGCGGACAGCGGCGAGGAACTCGTCGCTCGACATCCGCGGCCCCGTCGCGGCGAGCGCGAACGGCACGGCAACCACAGCAGCGGCGGTCGTGGCGATGAGAGCGAAACGCATTAGAAGTCCCTCCAAGTCGAAAACTGGTTACTCTCCAGCCCGTCTCGCTCTTGGGATGCCGCGCCGGGGGGCGTTGGATGCGTCCTTGCCGCGATTTCAGGCTGATATCGATATACGATAAGCGATATCGATAGTCAACGTGAATTTATCGAAAAACGATACCACGCCGAGCTGGCTCGATTTGCGCGCGGGAATTCAAACGCTTAGCTAGGCCGGTCCATGCCGTCCGCCCCGATCTCCACGCCGTGCATCAAGGTTTGCGCCGTCAGCGGCCAGACGGGCGCCTGCATCGGCTGCGGCCGCACGCTGCAGGAAATCGCCCGCTGGGGCGCGATGGACGAGGCCGAACGTAAGGCGATCATGGCGGAGCTACCGGCCCGCTTGGCAGCGCCACAGCCGCGCTAGCCCAAAGCCCCTCGCAGCATGTTTAGCGCGAGCACAGCCAACACCACCGCGAATGCGCGCTTCAGAGTGAGTTGAGGCAGCCGGTGGGCGAGCCGCGCGCCGATCGGCGCGGTGAGTGTCGTGAGCAATGCCAGAAAGACGAAGCCTGCCAGATTCACATAGCCTGCGGATAAAGGCGGCAGACCTGCACGCCCCCAGCCGACCACCGCATAGCCAATCGCCGCCGGTATCGCGATCGCGGCGCCGAAGCCTGACGCTGTCGCCACCGCTTGATGGATTGGGCGCCCGCATAGCGTCATCACCGTTACGCCAATGGCGCCGCCACCGATGCCCATGAGCGCAGAGAGCAGGCCTAGCGCGCCCGCGATCACGGCGCGCGCAATACCTTGCGGCAACTCCCGGAACGCGCGCCAGTTCGGATTGGCGAGACCCATCTGCGCAGCAATCAGCAACAAGCCGCCGCCGAAGATCAGCAACAGCGCTTCCGTGTTGGCGATCCCGGCCGCCGCCGCACCGAGCAGCGCACCAAATGAGATCCACGGAGTCCAGGTTTTCAGCACGTCGAAATCGACGGCGCCCGCCTTGGTGTGGGCGGCCAGCGATCGCCAGGATGTCGCGATGATCGTCGAGAGCGAAGTGCCGACCGCGACGTGCATCCGCACCGCGACGTCAATCCCAAGCGCGGTGAACACAAAATAGAGCGCCGGCACGATGACGATGCCGCCGCCAATCCCGAACAAACCGCCGACAAACCCGGCAGCCAGGCCTGCGACGACGAGCCCGGCCGCAAACCATAAAAGCTCAGGATTCATGCGGCCTGCGCGCGCGCCTGGCTCACTTGCGCCAGCGCTTCGCGCACAACCTCTACGCCAGCACCTGGACGCACGCCGCGCTCGGAAAGCACGCGACGCCAAAGCCGCCCGCCTGGGCGTGACGCAAAAAGCCCAAGCATGTGGCGCGTCATCGCGTGCAGCGAGACGCCAGCCGCGAGATTGCGCTCGATGTAAGGAATGTGGGCTTCGACAGCGGCTTCACGTGTTGCGTTCGGCGCCTCGCGCCCGAACACCCGCGCATCCACGTCAAGCAACACAGCAGGCGTCTGATATGCCGCACGGCCGAGCATCACGCCGTCGAGGCCCACGCCCTCGCTCAGCGCGTGATCGAGATCGCGCAGGCCGCCGTTGAGGATAATCTCCAGCTCTGGACGCTCGCGCTTCAATGCGCGGACCAGCTCGTAATCGAGCGGCGGCACGTCGCGGTTTTCCTTAGGCGAAAGCCCACTCAACCAGGCCTTGCGCGCGTGGACGGTGAAGCTCTTGCAGCCCGCGCCCGCACAAGCGTCCACCAAGGCAAACAGAGCCTCGCGCGGCTTCTGATCGTCAACGCCAATGCGCGACTTGATCGTGACTTGGATCTCAGGCGCCGCCTCTTGCGCCGCGGCCCAAAGCCTCGCCACGAGCTCCGGCTCGCGCATCAAACAGGCGCCAAAACGGCCTGACTGCACACGATCCGATGGGCAGCCGATGTTCAGATTGATCTCGTCGTAACCCCAATCGGCGCCGATCCGCGCCGCCTGCGCGATCTTCGCCGGATCGCTGCCGCCCAGCTGCAGGGCGACGGGGTGCTCAATCTCGGAAAACCGAAGCAGCCGCTCGCGGTCGCCGTGGATCACGGCGTCGGCAGTCAGCATCTCCGAATAAAGCAGCGCACCGCGCGTCAGTTCGCGATGGAACGCCCGGCAATGCCGGTCAGTCCAATCCATCATGGGCGCAATACTGAACCTACGATCTTGATTTTTCATAGTTTTTGTTGGAACATCAGTGAACTAACACGCTGATTTGTGCCCGCGTGTTCGATCGCTGTTCCGCTTCTTTCCCGGTGTTTCCGATCTGGCTGTGCCCAGCTTGTGCCCCGGAAACTCGCACCTCAGCTATTGAGCACGCAAGGTGGAGCGACGGGTCTTGGCGACCGTTCAAAAGCGACGTGGCAAGTGGCGCGTTCAGGTTCGGCGACAGGGCCATGCACTTTCCAAGACGTTCGCCCGCAAGTCCGACGCGGACGCGTGGGCGCGGGACGCGGAACGTCTCATCGACAACAACTGCGATCCCTCGATCCGGCGCGTCAGCCCAAAGGACACCTTCGCGCTACTGATCGACCTGCATATCGAGGACTTGGCTGCGGTCGGCAAGCCATTGCGCCGCTCGAAGGATCATGTGTTGCGTCGGCTGCGGGAGGAACTCGGCGGCACGCCCCTGGCCCAGCTAACGCGTGAAAAACTCGTTCAGTACGGACGCGAGCGGGCAACGGGTGGCGCCGGACCGGCGACGCTGGCGGTCGATATTTCTTTCATCGGCACGGTGCTGACGCACGCGGCTGCCGTGCATGGGCTCCAGGTCAATACCGAGGCGGTGAAGCTGGCGCGGGTCGCCCTCAACCGCCTTGGCCTAGTCGGCGCCTCAAGGGAGCGCGACCGCCGACCCTCGCAAAACGAGTTGGACCGTCTGTTCGCGCATTTCAACGCGAACGCGCGCTACACCATGCCGATGACGCGCATCGTGAAGTTCGCGATCGGCAGCGCAATGCGCATGGATGAGATATTCCGGATCAAATGGGACACGCTTGATGAGCGCACCCGGACCATCCTCGTTCCGGATCGCAAAGACCCGCGCAAGAAGGACGGCAACGATCAGCGCGTGCCCCTGCTCGCAGCGACGGGCTATGACGCCTGGGCGCTTCTCCAGGAACAGCGCGACCTGCGCCTCAATCCGGCGACGTGTTTTCCCTACAATGCACGCTCCGCCGGCACCGCCTTTCAGCGGGCGGTGAAGACGCTGCAAATCGTTGACTTGCACTTTCACGATCTGCGTCACGAAGCGACAAGCCGCCTCTTCGAGGCTGGCCTCACGATCGAACAGGTGCCGCTCGTCACCGGTCACAAGGATTGGAAGATGCTTAAGCGCTATACGCAGCTGCGGCCCGAGGGCCTGTACGAAAGACTCAAGTCTCCGAACCGGGCCGGCTGATTGTCGGCGCCCCTGGAACGACCCTTACCCACGTCAGTCTATGATTGTCCGCTCAACCAGCGCGGCTGTCTTCGCAAAATCGATCCCGTCGGGCGCGTTGGCGAGATAAGCCTCGATCAACGAGTCCGATCTCGCTGTGGCGCTCATCGTGAGGTGTAGGGTTTCTGCCTCCTGTATGAGCTCGTGCGTGTCAGGGTGACGCATGAGTTCGAGGATTTCGGCGAGCGCGGTCGCCGGACGATCGAGATGGTATGTGTAGCCGGTCCAGCCGGGTGTATAGATCCAGTCCAGAAGAAGCATCGGACCGCGCTTTTGTAATTCGGGTCGCAAAGGCATTGAAAGCGCGAGGTCCACCTTTTTTCCTTGGTAGTCGAGCCATGCGTGCGATCCGTAAAGTTCATCGGTCCCGTCATTGACGAAGCCCACGACCGCCGCGGCTTCAATGCCATGCCGCTCTCGCAAGTAGTGACGCAGAAAAAAGGCCTTTCGGTAGCAGGCGCCATCGTCCGGGAAGGCGTGGTACAGTTTGAGCGCCGTCTCGGCGACGATGCGCTCATCGCCGGCAAGTGACGAGAACCATTCTCTGTTCGCTCGCTTTCTTCGGCTCGCCTCACCCATTCGTGTCTACGCCCGATGATGCGCCTAGCCTGCGCAGATTCCGCGAGATTAGGTCGCCGACGCGATCGGTTTCCATTCCCCACGCCAAAGCAAGTTCGTCGTGCGCTTGCGCGGCGTCCCATGGGTGAAGCGGAGCACCATCGCGTTCGATGCGCGCAAAGGGGCCATCAGTTTCGGTCAAGACGCGGTCGCGCGGCATCTTGGTGGCAAGCGCCCGCCCTTTGGCCGAGCGCAGCATCGCGGGTCCGACGCTAAACCAGCACCCCAGCGCGCTCGCCCGCTCAAGCTCACGGGTCGTGCCGGAATACCAATGCAGGATCGGGACGCCTGCGTTTGGAAATTTTGCGATTGAGTCCAGCACGGCTCCTGCAGCTCTCCGACTGTGAACGGAATAGACGCGGCCCGATTGCGCTGCGCACGCCGCCAGCGCCTTCTCGAAAATAATGACCTGATCATCCCAGAATGTTTTGCATTCCGGCCCACCGTCCAAGCCGATCTCACCGACATACCGCGCCTGTGGAAGAAGCTCTTCGAACAACGGAAACTCGAACTTCCGCTCGGCAACGAGCTGCGGGTGCAGGCCCAGCGCAGTGCGGATGCGAGGCGCACCGTCAGCAAGAGCAACTGTCCCCCTGAAGGCTGACGGCGTTGTCGTCACGGATAGTACATAGACACCGCGGCGCTTGCATTCCCGGACGATGCCGTGCGGGTCTTGATAGAGATCGAGATGGCAGTGGAAATCGATCACCTGACGTTCCAATGGGCGTGCAGCGCCTTCACCTCGAGCAGCCCGCGCCGAACCACATCCGTCAACGCGGTGATGTCGCCCAGCTGCGCGGTGTTCAGGCTGCCGGCGACAAGCTCGGACAGGCCGCCGGCGTCCGCCGCAGCAATCGCCATCGCCAACGCGCGCACGTCGTCATAGCGGGCATGTTCGCTATCGTTGCGCCCGATATCCTCGAAGAGATAGTCGGTGGTATCCGGCTGGCCCCACGCCAAGAAGGCGGCGCGCCGTATCTGACACGGCACGCAACGGCCACAATGCCGACGCCCGAATCGCAAGAAGCGACCGCAGCTCGTACTCTGAGCCGCGAGTTCTTTAAGCAAAGGCTGATCAAGACAGCCACGCAGCATCTCCCCCTTTGTAGCGCCGGCACAGGGATTCGACACAACGACACGAAGTCCTGCCGCGTCGAAAATACGCTGTATCAGGGACAAATAACGAGGATGAGCGGTGCGCGTGCTCAAGCTTCCGAGCCGCGAGCCGGTGAGCGGTGGGTTGATCGCGATGAACCCGTTTTCGCAGATGTATAGCGGCACAGTGGCACCGTCCTTGTACGCGGCCAACGACGTCGCCGCCGCCATGCCGAAGGCGAGAAACGCGATCGAGCGTCCCCGCGTCGTCGGCATGTCTTCCGGCTCAGGTACGTTAGCGTTGTGATTGAACTGAATGTGGCGCGTGATGCCGGCAATGCGTTGCGCGAATTGGCATTGCTTCTCGCGGTCGCCGTTGACGATCTTGCTGACAGCGACGAGCCTCTTGCCACTGGCCGCAAGATCAATGGCGCCGGTGAGACTATCTAGCCCGCCAGACAGGAGGACGACGCCGTCTTCGTCACCATGCAGCGGCTTAGCTGGTGGTGCGGGTAACAGGCCGTTGCCAACGAAAGAGACCGCCCACCTGTCCGACGTGAGAAAGCCGAGCATCTCCGCAAAAGTGTGGGCCTGCGTGTTCCAGAACTGTGGGTCGGCGACCGCAATCTGGACGTCGTATTCTCGCGTCCATCCGTTTGGGCTCGCACCACGATCGCCGGCGAGATCGGCGGCCACCACCGACATTGCAATCGCCAGAAAATCCCAGGCGCGCGGTGGGATATCCAATCGGTCGCGGCCGATCTGACTCTTTACGGCCGCGCCAACGGACCCATACTCATCCGAGGGAGCGTTTCCAAAAACCACTATAGGCAAATAACCGTTGCCGGAGGGAAATGCGAAATCCTCTGGGCCACAGATCAGCTTCACTCGGCATACCCCTCGAAGACATCGAAGGCATCGCGAAGCGCTTGGCGAACTAATGCGCCAACGCGGGAGGCCGTCAGGGTTTGGCCTGCACCGCGCAACTTACGGAAAGACGCGGAGACGGTTTCACGGATGTAGTTGCGCACCTCCTTCATGCGCGCGAGCGCAGCCTGTGCCGTCGGCGCTTTTTCTTGGATGTGCGCGCCGAGATCGAGTTCGAACATCCTGAACACATCGAAGGCGACATATCGCTCGACTGCGAACTCGCGTTGCTCTTCGTCAAGACTGAGGAGATCAGCCTCGGGATAGCGCTGAAGTAACTCAGTGAGGGCGTCGTTGATCGCTCGCCGTCCCGCTTCCGCGTCCAGCGTGCCATCAGTCGGCCGCGTGGCTTCAACAACTGCGTCGATAACTTCGCGAGCCGATTTTCCCGCAAGCAATGCGGGGTCGAGCGGCTGGCCCGGCTGCGACTGCGCGCCGCCACCGGAGAGCATCGAATAGAGTGTGCCCGCGTTTGCGGCGGTGCCGCCAAAACGGCGCGCTGCGGTCGATGCGCCGCCGTAGCCGTTCTTTACGAAATGGCCGACGCCGCGGCGCATCGCGCCTGAATCGCCGGAGCCAGCAAAGCTCCCGAGGCTGCGCCGCGCCCCCGCAAAGCGCCTAGCGGGCGCGATCGGCGAAGGCAGCGATGGCAATGAAGGCGCGGACGGTGCAGGGGCACCCGGATCGCCACCATCTCCGGCGTCGCCATCAGCACCAGCGTCGCCCGCCCCGGCGGCAGGCGGAACGGGGGGCACCCACGAAGGGACCATGGGCACGCCTCCTGGCGCACCTTTGCTAGACTGAGACGTTCCCATCTTCTTTCCTGCGCTTGATTGCGTTCTTCACCGGGCGCGACACGTCAGAGTGCTTCTCCCAAACGTCGAATATGGCCTGCGCCCACGGCTGGTCGCCGATCTTGGGCACGATGCTCGGTTGTATTTGCGCGGGCGGCCGGTCGCGGAGAAAGGCTGAAAGGCGAGCGCCTTGCGCCGGATCCGCCTCAGCGACGACGAGACACGCGTCGAGGATCGGCGGCGCGCCCCATTCCTGTTCTGCGCGCGCTCGATCGAGCAAGCGGTCCATCATGATGGTCGTCTCGGCGCGCGGCACCTGCAACAGGCGCGGTCTCAAACTGCCAGCCACTTCCGGGTGCGCCAACAATGCCGACAGCAACTCGGCGCCTTCGGATGAAAGCCGATCCTCGGGCGTGATCAGCGGCGCGTGCTCACGGCTGACATACAGCACGCCGCGCAAGTCGATGTCGGCGAGACGCGGCGGGAGCGTGAGCCATTCGCGGACGAAACCGTCGTCCCATGGTGTTGCCAGCGTCAGCTCTTGCCCCGCGATCGCCTTTTCCTCCCACTCGGCAAGAATGGCGGGCTTCCCTTGCTCGTTCGAACTGACTGAGGCGATAAGTTCAGCGTAGGCCTTGGGGCTGCCAAGGCGCTCGAAGAGAAGCATCTTGGCGAGCGCGGCCTCATCGAGGCTCACGCCTTGGGCCTTGCCAATGGTCAAGCGTATGGCGAGCGCGTTGAGAAATCGCTTCACTAGCCTTGGATTGCCGCCAATCCCCGATGCGTTGGTCATCAGCGGCGCGAGCCGGTCTGCGGTATCGAATTGTCCGATCAATTCGTCTGGATACGGTGAGTGCACAGTCTGCATGAAGGCGCAGTCAACTCGCTTGCCCTGCCAGGTCTGGCCAAGCTGCTTGCACACTGCCGCGCGGATGCTTTCCTTGATGTCCGGCTTGATGGCGCTGTTCTCAACGAACAGCATCATCATGTAGGCGCGCACCTCCTGCGTTCCGAGCGGCGGCACGCGGATCGGGACCTGGATCAGCTTGTCGAAATAGCTGGTGACCAAGCTGTCATCGACGCCATCGAAATGGCGCCGCACCGCATGCTTGATCATGTCGTTGTCCGCCGCGATAACGAACGCCGTGTTTTCCAGGAACAAGAAGAGGCGGATAGCCTCCAGTGTGGAGATCGTCGTCTCGGGCAAGCAGCGATCGAGATCATCGATGAGCACCACGAGCGTGACGCCTATCTCTTTCAGGGCGTCCTCGAAGCTCTGGCGCAGCGCCTGAATTTCTTTCGGCGGCGAACTATCGGCCGGCGGCTTGAAAAGGCCGCTTGCGGCCTCGCGCGCGCGGTTGGCCACCTCGCCCGCCTTCTCGATGGTTTCACCGGTGACATTGCCGCCGATGACTTGATTGCCGAGGTTCCATGCCTCTCCGATAAGACCGACGGGCGGAAGCCCGAGCGACATAGCGAGCGCTGAACCCGCAGTGAGCTTGGCAGCGCGCAGCCAGTTTACTCGACGCAGCAGCTCGGCAACCTTCTCGATCCCCTTTTGGCGTTTGTGCGCCTCCTCCTGAAGCGTCGTCGCGATGACCTCGGTGAGCGCAGCGCGCGCATCGTCGTAACCCTGATAGAGCCACGCATTGAAGGCGACGAACACGAAGGCGCGCTTGTCGTCCGCCTTCTGACGGGCCTCCAAGGATGCCCGCACCAATCGGATCATCGACGACTTGCCGGCGCCCCATGCTCCGGAAACGCCAATCGAAATCGGCCGACCATTTGCTTGCACGACGATTTCAGCGACGGTGTCCGCGACGCCGCCGAAGTTTACGAAGTCCTGGCCAGTCTCGTTATCGGGCCACATTTGGATCGCTCATGTGCCCTGGCTCCTCGCCGCCTCTGCCGCGATGTGACCGGCGAACGATGTTGTGAAGGTCTTGAGGCTGGTCAGCTCCGACATCTCGACGAACGCGCCAGTCGTGACGCCCGTGCGCGTCGACGCCAGAACAGACGCCGACGTGTAGAGCTGCTCCTGCACCAAGCGCTGGCAGAGAATGTCGTAGCGCGTGAGATAGGACGCGCCCTGGAATTCTGGAAACACGGGGAAATGCGGCGACGCGTCCTTCACCGCGCGGCGCGACTCCGGCGCGTCTTCCACCATCATCAGCCAGGCGAGAAACGGCTTCGCGTGTTTGCCGAACGCGCCCTCGCGATAGGCCGTCCATAAATCATGGGCTGTGCCGATCGCCTCTTCGGTGCGGTTGTTGAAGTTGTTGCCGAAGGATGGCCCAACCTGGCTTTTGAGTTCGACGGCCGCGATCAAGCGCCCTTCATTGATTACGAGCAAATCCCAGAGTTTCGTCGGCCGGAAATAGCCCGGCAACGTCACGACGGCGCGCTGACGATGGATGCAGGCTCTCGGAAGGCCGTTCGCTTCGACAAGGTCGCAGACGAGCGCGACGAAGCCGTCCATGTTCTTGCCGCTGGTGACGCCGGCGCGCTCGCCCTGGTCTACGACGCCCGCCTCGATCTGCTTCTGGCGCGCCTTCTCGCGATTACCCCAGAACGCCATGACGGCGTCTTTGGCCTTGGTCTGGTAGTCGGCGAGATCAAGACTCATACCGCAGCCTTCTTGGGATTGAGCACGGCGCGTTCGGCGTCGGTCAGATTGTAGACCGCGGCGACCGCTTCGTTGCAGGCGGCGGCGTCGAGAACTTCAGCGGCGGCGATCAACTTCTTGCGCAGTGCGGGCTTGATGTTTTTCCAGGCGGGCACACGGATGCGGCGCAGATATTGCGCCTGGAAGCGCAGATAGCCGCCGCGCATTCTGGTCGAGTATGCGCCGACAAAGAGACTGCCAATGCCGGACAGCAGCACCGCCTGCAACGCACGCAAATCCCATTCGTCCGAGGTGATGTAATAGAGGTTGTGGTGCGGGTAGTAACGGCCCTCGTCGTAGACGATGTGGGCCTCGCCCTTGATGTCGGGAATGAGCAGCTTCGGGCGCGCAACGAGGGCCGGGTAGATGCGATCGATGGTGCGATACCAGTTCGCCGGCGTCTTCTGTGCGCAATGGCGGCCGGCGATCTCTTCACGCCGCGCTTCAAGATGGCGGCCAAACTTCGGAAACTGCTTGAACGGCGCGAGCTTGCCGTCGTCGAGGAACGGATTGATGACGCCTTTGCCGCGCCAGGCGATCGAGCCTGATGCGATGTCGCGGGTCATCACCAGTGGCAGTTTGCGCTCCGGCTCCACATCGAGCGCATCAAGATCACCAATGAAGGCCTGGTCGGCACCGGTGGCGACGCCAATGCCGACCTTGCAGCCGGCTTCTTCAAGCGTTGGGTGTTCGGCCTCCAGGCGGCGCACGAGCGCAAGCGCTTCAAAGTCATCGAGCACCCAGGGTTCATCACCCTTCCCCACTACCTCGAACTCGATCACGTCAGCGCGGTCTACCTCGGAAGCCGTCATCGCCTTGGCAAGCGCGGCCAAGTGTGCCGCCCCAAGCGAGGGACGATGTGCGAGCCGCGTTGGGCCGTGACGCTCGCGCCCGATCACAAAAATGGCCGGGTACGCAATCACGTCGGAGTGAAATGCGGGCGTGTCGACCATGTCGACATAGGCGCGCAGATGAAAGCCGTCCGCTACGAAGCGGCGGAGCGGACCGCCGTAGCGATTCTTCATCCAGCGATCGGCGCAGATGAAAGCCAGCGAGCCCTTCGGTGCGAGCGCAGCGAGGCCGCGCTCGATGAAAGGGACATAGATGTCGGCGCGATCGAAGATGGTGCTGAACCGGCGCCGGTACTCGTCGATCAGCACTTGCGGGATCATTTCCTGCCGGATGTAAGGCGGGTTGCCGATCACGTGCGTGAAATCATGGGGCAAATCCGCCAGCAGAAAATCGCCGGGCGTCAGCCATGCGTCAGCGAGGACGCCGGCGTCGCGAACGGTGAGGCCGTTGTCGCGCAAGAGCGCAATGACGCGAAGGCGCGTTGCGAGAAATGTATGGGTATGAAGTTCAACGCCGCGGATGGCGTTGCGCAGGTCGGCGGTTAGAGAGCCAGCCTGGGCATGCGCACGATGGGACTGAAGCAACCGCTCGATCACTGGCAAAAGGAAATCGCCATCGCCGAAAGAAGGCTCTAGCAGGCGGGCCTCGTGCAGCGGACGATCCGCCGTATAGCCAACGAGATCCAGGATGAAATCGACGACCTCACGCCGCGTAAACACAGCGCCGCGCTCTTCGTGGCCAGCTTCCGCCAGCACATCGACCGCCTCTCTGAGCGGGCAAAAGCCAGGCAGTGATGGCTGCACGGCCGCGGCATTGGAACGGGACAAGCGAGACTCCTCAGCGATTCTGTTGCAAGGCTAGAACGAAAAGAGAACCCCGGCAAGCCGCTGGAGAATCCGCAGCACGAAGGGTACGGCGGCAGGCGAAACGACAAAAGCCCGGATCGCCCGGGATGCCTTGCCCGGTCGCGGCCCCGCCCTAAGACGCCAGACCGCGTCGTCGCGACCGCGACGTGGTCGGTGAAGATCAGCCAAGGGCGTCGAGATCGTCTTCAAGGTCTTCATCGAAGCGGCGCTTGCGTGGCGTCTGCCGCCTCTTTCGTGGCGGTGGCGCGGCCGGCTCCGGCGGCAGCGGCGGCTGCAGTTCGCTTGGCGGCGTGGGTTCTTGGAGGTCGTCTGAAAGTGCTTTGTTGCGGCGGATGTGCTGCAAAACCGCCGCTGGCGCTTTCAGCCAAGGGAACGTGGCGGTCCGCGAAACTGGATCGCGCGTGGCCGTGGCGATGAGGAAGCCGAGATTGAGCACGACCTTCAGCACGGCGACCATCGTAAACGCGAGACCCGCCCGCACCTGCTCGCCGCTCGCCTCAATGCCGACGCTTGCCAGCACGGTGATGATGCCGCTGGTCTGCGGATGATCGGCGGCGGGTGGTGCGTGTTCGGCGAGATAGCGCAACGACCGGTCGCGCTCAGCAGCAAGGCGTTCAAGCATCTCGGCCGTCGCCAGCGCGCTTTGGAGCCGTGCTATGCGCGTCGCAAGCTGTTGCGGCACGTCGGTGCCCTCTGCTTCAAGCGCGGCGCGCCGTCGTAGGCGTTCGTCTAGCAGCTGCGCCAGTGCAGCGTTGGGGCGGTTAAGCTCGGGGTCGTCGAAGGACGCCTCCAGCCGGCGAATGTCGACATCGATGCGCGCGATGGCCGTCTCATGCTGGCGATAGACAGTTGCACTCTGCCGGCGCAGCCCATGATCGGCGCCGGTGACGGCCGTGACAGCGCCGAACGTGGCCGGCAAGTTCACCAGCAGCACCGCGACAAACACGGTGCGCCACAGCCAGGCGAGGATGGTGAAGCCGCGACGTGCGGCGTCGTGCGCCAGCGCCAGCATGAACACTTCAAGAAACGCAAGGCCGGCACCGATCATCACCACGAGCCGCTGACCGAACTGGTCGGGGCTGGCGAAGCTCATCCAGAAATGCACCTCAAGGCACACCTGGGTCACGATCAGGAACACAAGCGCGATCAATGTGAGGACGCGCGGCAAGAGAGCCATCATGCATCGTCATCGTTGTCGCGTTGGGTGCGGCGCGCCGCCCGATAGTCGGCGACCACCCGCTCCAATGCTTCGTTGACGAGCACATAGAGCGGTTTTCCGGACCAGAGTTTCGCCACGTGCAGGCGTGCGTGCAATGCGTCCGGAACGACGACCGTGATCTTCCGGAGTCGATGTGTCTCGCGAACGTCTGCCCGCTTGCCGGTCATCACGCCCCGCCGTTCGGGGTTCGGCGCGACCTCTCGTCGCCGCGCGGCGTCTGCGTCCGGCGTGACGCGCGCTTCCATTCGCGCAACTCGCCGACGAGGTATGAGATGCTGCGGCGTGGCTGGTAATACGGTGGGCCGCCGCCATTGCAGCGCAACTTGGCAAGAGTTGAAGTGCTGAGGCCGACAATCACGGCCGCGATCTTGGGGCACACCATGTCGTCGTCTTTGTAATCGGTCACGGAAGCGTTCCGAACGACAGCGCATTTCGCTGCCGTGCGTTACAAAGGCAGGCGCCACCGGGAAATCAATACGTGTCAGGAGCCCGTCGGCGGTGGCCATTTCGCGCGTGACGCCTTGCGATGACGTTGCATGCGGAGCGCCGCGACCCGCCGTCTTTCGGCGAGTTGTTCGTCAGGCGTGCGGATGTGCGGCTTGCGGCCTTTGGTCGGAGACGGCGGAACGAGATCGCTCAGTCTCTCGCCCTGGCGATGCTGATGCTGTGCGAGCGCCGTATAGAGTTGCGGATCGGCTGCTTTGAGTTCGTCAAGAAACACTTCGCCGACGAGCACGCGCCACGCCCAATGCTCAAGGAAGTGCTCCATCGCCGTTGGGCGCCGATCGCCTGTGCGCGCCGTGCGCTCACGAAAGAGCGGTGCCGGGGTGAGCGCGGCGCGATCATCTATCGCGCGGATCAAGGTGAGATTGGTGCGGAAGGCGACCTGAAGCGCGTCGACACGATCGCGCGAACAGCCTTCCACAAGGGAATCCGCAGCGCCCGCAAGAATCTGCTCGTGCTGCCGGAACAGGCGGAGCGCAATGTCGATCCGGAGCTTGCCCTGTTCATTGAAGAGCACCGGCGCTGCGCGCCACGGCAGGCGCGAGAGGAACGAGCGGTCAAAGCCGTCGAGTTCGCCTTTCTTCAAAAGGTAGAGGCTCGAAAGGCCGGCGACGGATGTGTAGAGATACAAATAGTCATCGTCGTGGAATTTCTGGAGAAACGTCGCCTCCAGCATCATCCGGAAGGCTGTTGCGAAAATCGCCGCCGAGTCGGTTGATTGATGGAGCGCTTGCGCCGCATCGAGATAGGTCGACGGGTTGAGTTCGTGCCAGTAGGCGGACTCGTCGTCCGGTGGCTGTTTCGCTGTGTTCGGCACGGTCGCGCCCGGGCAATGCGTTACGCGTTGGTTTTACGCAGTTGGAGGGACAGGCGCCAGCGCCGAAGCGGAAACCGGGGGCCCTTACTGCGGCGAACCTGAGAACTTCTTCCCGGCGGCAAACCGCTGCACGTACGCCGAGAGCGCCTCCTCGAACATCACGACCATCGGCTTGTCGGTCTGGACACTCATTGAGCGGAGCCATTTGAACAGGTTCTCATCGATGTGGGCCGTGACTTGGCGCTTGCCGGGGTACGGCCCCCTGCCCCGCTTACGCGGCAATGGTGGCAGCGGCTCGGACTTGGGCGATACTGGGGCCGCTACCGATTGTTCGGGCTCCTCTTCGTCGCGAATAAGTCGATTCATGCGGCGCTTTCTTCACTGATCGGCGGAAGCGCCAGGTCAGCAAATGGATCGCCGAGCAGCGCAGAGTCGGTCGGTTTGGTCGAAGACTTCGCCGCGCGCCGCCGCCTTTGCATGCGAGCGATGTCGAGTTGGGCGGAAGTCCAGCGAAACAGGTCGCCGATCTCAGACGCGTGGCGGCCCTCGGGATGCGTCTCGGGGGCAGTCAGCCCATCGCGCAAGGCGCGCACGTAGTCCTGAAGCAACGTAATTGTCAGGGGCCCCTTCTTGATGCCTTTGGCCTCCAGGAAGTCGCTCGCGTCGACGCCCGTCGCTTGCGAATTATGGGGCACCTGGCTGACGACGAAGAACGCCGGCTTCTGCAGATCCCGTATGAGCGCGATCGTCGCCTTGGCGGCGTGCAGATCAAGGCATGAGGGTCGCACGGGCATGAGCACGAGGTCAGCTACTTCAACCGCGCGCGCTGCCGGAAAGTCCGCATGCGGCGGCGTATCAATAATGATGAGCGTGAAGCCGCTCTGCTCGGCGCGCTCGATGGCTTGCGCAAGGTCGCCAGCTTCTGCTGGCCATACATCGAACGACGCCCCCGCAGGCATACCGCGCTCGGCAATCGTGCGTTTGCGATCTTTCCACCACTGGACGGCGCTCCGCTGCGGATCGAGATCAAGGACAAGCGTCCCCTCCCCTGCCTGGCACGCCGCGACCGCGAGATGCACAGCAAGAGTCGTTTTGCCTACGCCGCCTTTGGTGGACACGATCGATAGAACACGCACGCTGCCTCCGTTGTTTTCACGTGAAAGCATGCCGGAGTTATGCGGACCCACAAGCCCAAAATCGCAAAGGACCATAAGCGCATAATTATGCGGTTATGCGGACACGCAGGAAATGTCGGTAGCACAAGCACTCGGTGCTGTTTGTGAGCGGTGCTTATGCATTCGCATAAGAGTGCGATTATGCGGTTATGCGCTCAATCCATGTACGAATCAGGGAGGCGACAGACGGGCATCCGCGTGCCGAGCCCAGGAATCTTGACGTGATAGAGAGCCGTGACTTCGCGCGCGAGAATGAGGGGAGGGCGCGACGACCTATGGCGACGCATAAGACCATAAGCGCATAAGACGAAAGTGCCGTTAGATCGGCTCGGGTGACGGCGCGGTGCCGCAAGCGGGTGAAGGACGGGTCGGCAGAAAAGCGATCAGAAAATCAGCTGCACGCTGAGCAGCGCTCGCCGCCGTAAAGATCGCTTTCTTGTCCGCGCGCATGATGTCCAGCCAGTGGGCGATGTAGGCGGCGTGGTCAGGCCGGAGGCTGGTTGTGACACCGACTTCGGCACAAAGGTAGGAAGCGCCTAATTCCGCGACCAGCTCCTCGAACGCATAAGCGCGGGAACCGAAACGATTGCCGAAGGCGCGGTCGAGGCGGTGCTTGGCGCCGGTCCAGTGCGTGAGTTCGTGAAAGCTGGTCGCGTAGAAAGCCTCCTGC
>JBFXAE010000004.1:0-363141 GCA_050184605.1 Hyphomonadaceae bacterium
GCTCTGCCGGGGCTTTGTCCGGCTCTGACTTCCGTCTCATCGTTCGCTCCTTGGCGGTGACGATGAACCAGAAATCCTCCCTTCCTCAACTCAGCCGACTTGTCTCAAGGGTGCTGACGGCGGACAAAGCCAGTGTCCGGGCATGTCGGCGAGTTCGTTGCCAATCATTGACGTGGCCCGAGACGTGCCGTGGTGATCAAACCGTCTCAGCGCGCCGAACTTCGCGAAGAAGCCTGTTCGCGTCCAATCCCGTTCCAGCGTTTCAACGCGAAAGCGGTGCTCGTACTCATCGAACGCCACGAGCGAACTTTGCGGCCGCCAATGAGCATCAGTTTGATCGAGGGGCTGCTCGCTCACCCAGTCGAAAAACTGCCGCAACGACAAGCGCTCCATCACTTCCGGATGGCGCCCGGCGGTACGAAAGACTTCCTCGGTGAGCATCCGCCGCCATGGCGTCAATTCCGGACCAATCATCTTGTCGAGATACGCCGAAACCAGTCGTCGCCACGGATTGCGAAAGACGATGATACGTGTCCAGCCGTCTAAACTTGCCGGTGGCTCGCGATAGAGCTCGTCCATCTCATGCGGCACTTCATCAAAACTGCGCCCATCATTAGCAAACGCAAAAGTTGCTTTGAGAGTGCTGCAGGCATTCTTAGGGATGAAGTTATACGCGACCCGTATGCGCGGATAATAGAGGACGAAATTGCTGGCCGACATCACTCAACGCTACAAAGCGAAACGACAATTATCCATCAAAAATACACTGCGATCGTGCGAACCTGGTGAGTAGCTCTTCGCTGCGGCGCGCTTGCTCCTTGAACGATCAAGCCGGCGCGATCCGTCGAACAAGTCACGCCAAAAGGGAGAAAGCCGGGCGATCACCTCGCGCGCAACACGCGGACCCTTCGAGCCAGTTTTCGGCGCGTTGCGCTCAATCCGCGCAACCACATCTTCAAACGTCCTGACGCGATCGGTCAAGTTAGACGCCGTGGCCGGAGGGCTTTTGATCGTCGGATTCTTCTTGATAGAGTTGTGCGCGAAAAAGAAGATCGCGAGCGCGTAAACGTGGCTCGCATACTTTTTTGGAATGGCCTTTCGTCAAACGCGCGAAACGGCGCAGGCCCATTCTCATGCTCAGATTCGCGCGTTCAACGTATGATGCGCAGGCGCGGTCCAGATCAGGATTGCCGGTGACGGCTCGCGCTTCGTGTCAGTCACCTTCAAAGGCGCGTAGCGCGTTGTGCTCGGTACGTTGGCGTAAAGCTTCACAAGCGTAGCGTGATCGATGTCATTGCCGAAAATCCTTTGGATGCCGCCGACATAGAACGGGAACCCATCCGTCGCTAACCCAGGACGGCAAGGCCCACGGGGTCTTTTGGGGCGCTTAGGGTGCTTCGCCATCTGCTAAGCTTGGTGTCGTTCGGAGTCCGCGATAACGCGCCGAAATTACCTGACGCAGTGCCCTTTTGCGCTTGCGCGGCGGCGAGATAGGGCAGGCTAAGACGGGAGGATTGCGACATGAGAACTCCTTGCCTTCATGATACGCGCGCTGCGCCATCCCCGGATTGATTGGAGACTTATCCCCGGATTTTCCGGTGTACGGCGCGGCGCGTGAAGAACACGTCCGGCGACCATGCTAGTGACCAGGCGATGTCGAAAACGGTGGATTTTCTAGTGTTCTGAACCGCTCGGCGGGACTCGAATATCGGGCCGAGATCCGCGAATCCGGCAAGAATGCCGCGCCATGCATGAAGTCCGCGTCCACGGATAGGCGCCAACGTCGCCACAAATCCTGTCGCCAAGATATGCGCCGGCAGCAACAGCCACATCAGCGCGCCGGGCATGCACTTGATGAATGTCCACAGCCGGTTGCGCGCGCCGTGAAACTCGGCGAACGCCGATCGCGCGCCAGCCGAACCGCCGCCTACATGCGCGACGACAGCTTCCGGCGCTTGAAGGATGCCCCAACCCCGGAGGCGCAGCCGGAAGCACAGATCGACATCTTCGAAATAGCAGAAATACCGCGCGTCAAAACCGTCGACCGCCTCAAACGCATCGCGTCGCACCAGCATCGCGGCGCCACAAGCCGCAAAGCTTTCGCCAAGCGGTGGCGGCGCCGCATGGCGCTTGCCGTACCAAGCGCGATAGGCAAGGCCGCTTGCATGCAGAACATCGCCGACGCCGTCAAACACCCCTGGCGCATCCGCTCGCATTTGCGTCGAGCCGATCGCTGCCCCTTCGGGGTGACGCTCCGCCGTTTGCAACAACGCCGCTAGCCATTCCGGTGCGGGGAATGCATCTGGGTTGAGGAAGATGAGGTAGGGCGTCGAGGCCGCCCGCGCCGCCTGATTGTTCGCTGCGGCGAAGCCAATGTTGGCCTCGTTTTGAATAAGCGCTGCGCCCGGCGGTAGCGCGCCCGGGCTCGGCCGCTCCGCTTCGGCCGACGCATTGTCGATGACAATCAGTTGCCAGCGTGTTTCGGTTTGCGCCGCAAGCGCCGTAGCCTGCCGCTCAAACCAGCGCGCGCTGTTGTACGTGACAACTATGATGGTGGCGATTGGGGCGGTCACGAGCCAGCTAAGTTTAGATCGGACGTCAATTGCTCCATCTTCGATCGGGCCGGGTCAACGTGTGCAGGTTTTTTCCCATGCGATGGCGGCGGCGACGATATCGTCCAGCACTTCGAACTTCGGGCGCCAATCCAGCAACTCGCGGATGCGACTCGAGTCTGCAACCGTCATTGGCGCGTCGCCTAGCCGGCGTGCACCGAATTTTTTCGGAAGATGGCTGCCGGTTACGCGCTCTACGGCGGCTACGACTTCAAGCACCGACGCGCCGCGCCCGTATCCAACGTTGAGCACTTCCGAGGGATGACCCGATTCGAGGTGCCTCAAAGCTGCGATGTGCGCGTCGGCCAGGTCGCTCACATGGATGAAATCCCTGACACACGTCCCGTCTGGCGTCTCATAATCATTGCCGAAGATTGTCAGCTCGGGGCGGTGTCCCAGCGCCGTCTGGGCAGCCACCTTGATGAGGTGAGTCGCGTTCGGCGTTGATTGTCCCGTGCGTCCCTTCGGGTCGGCGCCGGCGACGTTGAAATAGCGCAGCGCCGCGTATGTCATCGGATACGCCGCCGCACTGTCTGCCAGCATCTGCTCCACCATCAGTTTCGATAAGCCGTAAGGAGAGAGTGGACCGACGGCATCGGTCTCTTTGACTTTCGAGCTGGTCGTTGACGCGTAGACGGCGGCGGTCGAAGAAAACACGAAACGCTTCACGTCGTGGCGAAGAGCTGCGCGAAACAGCGTAATGCTGTTTCCAGTATTATTTGAGTAGTAGGCAAGCGGATCCGCGACGGAGTCCGGCACGACGACCGAACCGGCCATATGGATGACTGAATCGATGCCGCCGCGAGCAAACAGTGCGTCCAGGGGCTGCTGATCGGCCAGATCGAATTCGTGAAACTCGGCTGCAGATGGCGCGGCCACGCGAGAGCCAGTCGACAGGTTGTCGACGATCACAACCTCACGGCCCGCGTCCAAGAGGGCCCAAGCCACGTGGCTTCCAATATAGCCGGCGCCGCCGGTGATGAGAGTGGCCAAGCTCAAACTCCCGCATGCTCGTCACGGCGTGCTTTGACGAGCATGCGCGTGTTATTGGGGGTCAGGGAAGCCCTTGCTCAAGGCTGTCGAGGAACGCCTGACTCTGAGCGCGCTCTTCCGGAGAACGCGACGAAAGGATGACGCGCGTCGTGTAGTGGCCGTAGGTGCGTCCGCCGCGCGTGATCGACCAATCATAGATCTGATTGACGTTGATTGGCGCGCGCTCGTTCAAACGCAGTGATGGCAGGTTCTGCGGCTGGTTCTGAACCACGCCGGTGAGGCCCTCAGGGCCGCCGCGAATGCGATTCAACCAAATTTGTTCGCTGCCGCCGTCCGGCGTCGCGTAAGCCACCTTCAGCCAAAACGCATCGCCGTCATTGGCGCCTTGTAGTTCCCAGAACCGTGGAAGGCCGGCGCGCGCTTCGTCAGTCGCGGCCTGTAGCGCAGCCGCCTGCGCAGTTGCGGCAGCTTCTGCCTCACTCTGTTCGACCGGCGGAGCCTCGGTCGGGGCGTTGTTGCCGCACGCAGCGACGAAGCCCAGGAGCGCCAGCGATACTAAAAAGGTTCTCATTTC
This sequence comes from Hyphomonadaceae bacterium, assembly GCA_050184605.1. Lineage (GTDB taxonomy): Bacteria > Pseudomonadota > Alphaproteobacteria > Caulobacterales > Aquidulcibacteraceae > Vitreimonas. Next base: position 4,180 of record JBFXAE010000004.1, read on the forward strand.
GGACCTTCCTTGCCTGCTTTCTAAAGCGGTAGCACTGCTAGAGCCAGCCGCGTTGTCAATCAAGTAGGCGACCTACCCACTCATTTTTCTTGCATTGCTCTGCGCTAAGTTTGCAATGCTCTGCAGGGTCGGCCTGCCTCGGCGGCAATTATGACGTGACGCGTCTCACGCGCCGGTGATAGGAGGGCTCCGCTGGATACTTGTCTGCGGAGATGGCCTTGACTGCGGCTGCTGTTGCTTGGGCGGACCTGTCCGGGTCTTTGCTGCGTCTGCCGCTCGCACTGCGGCTCGCGCTCGAAGACATCAACGGCAAGTACCGGCGGACGGTGCTCGGGCCGCTGTGGATCGCGGTCGGGCAGGCTGCGACCATAGCTGGTTTTGTGATTGTTTTCTCCGGCCTGTTCCAGGTCGCGCCTGAAAACTACGCACTTTACCTGGCCGCGGGCTTCCCCGTTTGGGCGTTCATTTCCTCATTTTTGAACGATATGCCTGCGAGCTTCATCAACGCCAAAGCGTTCTTGGAGACGTTTGATCTGCCGTGGCTCACATACATTTGGCGCAGATCGATCGGCTACGCGCTGGTATTCTTTCACCAACTTGTCACGCTCTTCATCGCTATGGCGTTCCTTGGCGTCGTTCCATCCGTGAACATGCTCTACGCCATTCCCGCGCTCGTGGTGATCCTAATCGGAGGTACCGGCGTCGGTTTGATCCTAGCGGTGTTTGGCGCGCGCTATCGCGACTTGCAGCCGGCGATGGTGGTCTCATCCGGCGTGTTGTTCCTGTTTTCGCCGATCGTCTGGCGGGCTGAGCAATTGCGGGTGAACGAGTGGGCGGTCCACTTCAACCCAATCTATTATTGCATGAAGCTGGTCCGCGATCCGTTGCTCGGAATTGCACCGGATTGGAACGTCTGGCTCTACACCTCACTGGGGTCGCTCGCCGCGTTTTTCCTTGGTTTCGCGATATTCATCGTATCACGTCGCCGGCTCTACCATTGGCTCTGATGGCACAAATTGCACTCACTGACGTAGCGGTCAGCTACCCAATCTATCAGACGAGCCGTCAGCGCTCGATTCTTGGCTATGCGGCAAACCGCGCGTCGTTCGGTCGCATCGCGCGCGACGCGGGAAAGATTCACCATGTTGATGCACTGCGCGGTGTTTCACTGAGCCTACGCGAGGGCGATCGGCTCGCGCTCGTTGGCCGTAACGGCTCAGGCAAGACAACACTGCTCAAGCTCTGCGCCGGTCTGATTCTGCCTGACTCTGGAGCCGCCTCCATTTGCGGCTCGCGCGCAACCATCCTAAATTCGGCAGCTGGTCTCGACACGGAAAAAACGGGCTTTGAGAATATTGATCTGATCGGCCGTCTGATGGGAGTCCGCTCTCACGACCTCAAAGCGCTCACCGAAGATGTGGCTGAGTTCACGGAACTCGGCGACTTTCTGAATCTCCCCGTCCGCGCATACTCCGCGGGCATGACCGTGCGTTTGCTGTTTGCGCTCGCCACGAGCGTTGAACGCGAGATTGTGATCCTCGATGAAGTCATCGGTGCTGGTGATGCGCACTTCGTGGAAAAGGCGGGCGCACGCCTCCGCGCTTTGTCACGTCGCGCCAAGATCATCATCCTTGCCACGCACACCGGCCAGGTCGCGATGCAGCTGTGCAACCGCGCCATTTGGCTGGATTCGGGCCAGAAAATCCTGGAAGGCCAGCCGCAAGAGGTGTGGGATCGCTATTTGACCGATGATCGCTCGTCCCTGCGCGCGCAAGTTCCTGAGCAGGCGAGTTAGGTAGGCACCCTTGGTGCGAGTGGGCTTCATGATCGAGCGTTTAGCAATTCCCGATGTTTGGATTTTCACCCCGCCCAAGTTCGGCGACGAACGCGGCTGGTTTAGCGAGACCTACAATGCTTGCACGCTCGCCGACGCGCTGCAAGGTGTAACGTTCGTGCAGGACAATCAGGCGTTTTCGGCCGCTAAGGGCACGCTGCGGGCGCTGCACTTCCAGCGTCCGCCGAAGGCCCAGGACAAACTGGTGCGGGTTCTGCGTGGCTCGGTTTTGGATGTAGCGGTCGATTTGCGCCGGCAATCACCAACTTTCGGCAGATGGGTCTCACACATGCTGAGCGCCGAAAATCGCGCTCAAATCTTCGTCCCCAAGGGTTTTGCGCATGGCTATCTCACGCTTGAGCCCGACACCGAGGTCTTCTACAAAGTCAGCGATTTCTACAGCAAAGCCGACGAGGGCGGGCTCGTTTGGAATGATCCAGCAATCGGCGTGGCGTGGGGCATCGCGGAAAGTGAATTGATGATCGCGGACCGTGATCGAATGCATCCTCACCTTGCGGAATTGCCCGCTATTTTCTAAGCGGCCAGCCTGTCTAGGCAGCGGGGGACACCATGAAGACGTTGATCACGGGAGGGGCGGGCTTTATCGGCTCCGCGCTCGCGCGGCGCGCGATCAATGAACTTGGCTGGTGCGTCGTCGTAGTCGATAAGCTCACCTATGCTGGGCATCTATCGTCGCTGGCGACAGTGTCCGAGCGGGCTGAGTTCGCCTTCGAGCAGGTCGATATCTGTGATCGCGAGGCGCTTGATGGTGTTTTCGCCAAACACGAGCCTGATCTTGTTTTTCATCTGGCTGCCGAAAGCCATGTGGACCGCTCGATCACTCATGCCGGCGTCTTTATCGAAACGAACATCGTCGGCACATTCAACGTGCTCGAAGCATCACGGGCGCATTGGAAGCGCTTGGGTGGAGATCGCGCGGATCGCTTCCGCGTACTGCATGTCTCGACAGATGAAGTATACGGCTCTCTCCAGCCCGACGGCCTGTTTCGCGAAGACACACCGTACGATCCGCGCTCGCCGTACTCGGCTAGCAAAGCCGGTGCTGATCACCTTGCCAGTGCGTGGCATCACACTTACGGCTTGCCCGTACTAATCAGCAATTGTTCAAACAATTACGGGCCGTATCAGCTTCCCGAGAAACTGATCCCGCTGACCATTCTGAACGCCATGGCTGACCAAAAGTTGCCCGTGTACGGCGATGGCAGCAATGTGCGCGATTGGCTGTACGTCGACGATCATGTCGACGCGCTGACACTCATCGCGGAGAAGGGCGAGCTTGGCCGCGGCTACAACGTCGGCGGGCGCAATGAGCGCACAAATCTGCAAGTCGTGCATCGCATCTGCGCGCTGTTGGACAAGTACACACCTTCCGATCGCAAGCGCGATCAATTGATCGAGTTCGTCACCGATCGCCCGGGCCACGACAAGCGCTACGCGATCGACGCATCACGACTGGAAAGCGAACTTGGCTGGCGCGCCCGCGAGAATTTCGAGACCGGCATGGATCGCACCGTCCGCTGGTACTTGGACAATGAGAAGTGGTGGGGCCCAATCCGCGAGCAGGGTGTCGGCAAGACACGGCAAGGCCTGTTTGGCGGAGCCGCAGGGTGAGCATTCTCGTCATTGGCAAGCAGGGCCAAGTCGCGCGCGCCTTGATGCGCCGCGCTGCTGCCCACAACCTTGAAGTTCAATTGCTGGGTCGCCCGGAGTTTGATCTGGAGCGAGTGGATGCAGCTGCGATCGCCGCGCATCGTCCGCAGGTCGTCATCAACGCCGCTGCTTACACCGCCGTCGATAGGGCCGAGAGCGAAGCCGGTCGCGCCTTCCTCATCAACGCAATCGCCGCGGAAGCGGTCGCCGCAGCGGCCGCGAGCGTCCACGCGCGCGTGATACAAGTATCAACTGACTACGTGTTCTCCGGTGAAAAGACCGAGCCATACGTCGAGACCGATGCTACGGAACCGGCGACCATCTACGGCCAAAGCAAGCTCGCAGGTGAGCGGGGCGCGCTTAAAGCGAACCCAAGCGCAACCATCGTACGAACGGCTTGGGTCTACGATGCGAGCGGCGCAAACTTCGTGCGAACGATGCTGCGACTAGCGAAATCCCGATCACAACTCAACGTCGTTGCCGATCAGCGTGGCTGTCCGACCTTCGCCGATGACCTGGCTGACGCACTCCTTAAGGTGGCAACAAAAGGTGGCTCGGCCGGCATCTACCACGCGGCAGGTGCAGGCGATGTTAGCTGGGCTGAGTTCGCCCAAGAGATTTTCGCGCAGTCCGCTGCGCGCGGCGGTCCGAGCGCGCAAATCTCTGCAATTTCAGGAAGCGAATATCCGACCGCCGCCAGGCGTCCAACGAACTCGCGGTTGGATTGCGGCAAGTTTGCACAGGACTATGGTGTGCGCCTGCGCCCGTGGCGCGAAGCGCTGGCGCAATGCTTGGATGAGATGGCCGCCGGCGGTTGGAGGGTTGAATGAAGGGGATCGTACTCGCCGGCGGACTTGGCACCCGGCTGCACCCGATGACGCTCGCCTTCTCGAAGCAGATGGCGCCGGTCTATGATAAGCCGCTAATCTACTATCCGCTATCGACGCTGATGCTTGCCGGCATTCGTGACATTCTCATCATCTCAACGCCGGATGATCTGCCGCATTTTCAAAAGTTGCTCAGCGATGGTGCCTCATGGGGAGTGAAGTTGAGCTATGCTGCGCAGCCGGAGCCAAACGGCATCGCGCAGGCCTTTATAATAGGCGAAAAATTCCTCGACGGTGAGCCGGCCGCGCTCATCCTGGGTGACAACATTTTCTACGGTCACGGTTTGGTCGAACAACTCGTCCGCGCCACGCAACGCGAGGATGGCGCGACGGTTTTTGCGTACCGCGTTGTTGACCCCGAACGCTTCGGTGTCGTTCAGTTTGACGCTCAGGGCCGTGCGGTTTCGCTCGAAGAGAAACCTACGGTGCCAAAGTCGAACTGGGCCGTTACGGGGCTCTATTTCTACGATAGCGCCGTTGTCGAGATGGCGCGCGCCTTGAAGTCATCGCCGCGTGGTGAATTAGAGATCACCGATCTCAACCGCGCGTACCTTGAGCGCGGTGCCCTTTCAGTTGAACGCATGGGCCGTGGGTTTGCGTGGCTCGACACCGGCACGCCCGACTCGTTGCTCGAAGCGGCCGAATTCGTGCGCTCCCTGGAAAAACGTCAGGGCATGAAAATCTGTTGCCCCGAAGAGGTGGCCTATCACACCGGATTTATTGATCGCGCGCAATTGCGCGCGCTTGGCGAGAAGCTCTCGAAGTCCGCTTATGGACAATACCTCCTCGCTATCGCGCGCGAGGAACTATAACCCGGGAGCGTGGCGATGAGGGCGGAGCTCCGGTTGGAACTAGGGACGCTGACGCGTCTCTCAAGCGATCACGCCGCTACCATGCCAATTCTGATCGCTGATGGCGAAGCGCCTTCGATCGCTCTTGTGACTGCGGGCGCGAGCGTCCGCCTCGCACCGGGCGAATATTTCGTCGAACTCCAAGCGCGCGCTCTCGAAGGAATTTTGTCTGTCGCTGTGCTTGCGTGGCCGTATGGCGGCGACGCGTTTGTGCTGCCGCTCACGGAAGTGTCCGGTAAATGGCGAGGTATCCTGAAGACGAGATTCGCAACTGAGAAGTTGACGCTGCAAGTCCAGGGCGCGACGCGTTTCATTCTCGGCGACATCGCACTGTTCTTCGACACGCCGAGTGATCTCGAGGCGAGGCCAACCATTCGCGCAGGCCTTGTCACCTTAGCGCGCGCGTTGTTTCGCTTCTTCCCGCAAGCGTGGCGGCGCAAGCTGCTCTCATCCCCCGAGCGTGCGCAGTGGCTAAAGACCATCCGCATGTCGAGTAAGGCGCAGCCCCTGTCAAGAGGCCGGCAGATTCTGAGCGGCGGCGGCGCGGATGAAGCGTTAGTTGCCGACTTCGAGAATCGCTTCGCCGTTGCGCGGGGCGTCGTGCCAGCGGAGCGGAGCCAAGAAGAAGCGCCGTCCAACGACGTAAAACTTGTCGCGTTCCATCTCCCCCAGTTTCATCCTATCCCGGAGAACGACGCCTGGTGGGGGAAGGGGTTCACCGAGTGGACCAACGTGACCAAAGCCGTGCCGCAATTTGTTGGCCACCATCAGCCGCGCCTGCCGTCTGACCTCGGGTTCTACGATCTGCGCACGCCTGGCGCATTGGCCCAGCAAGCCGCCCTCGCACGCCGCTATGGCCTCAGCGCATTTTGTTTTCATTATTATTGGTTCGGTGGGAGGCGTTTGCTCGAAGCGCCAATCGAGAGTTTCCTCGTGGACCGATCGATCGATATCGAGTTCTGCCTGTGTTGGGCGAATGAGCACTGGACGCGCCGCTGGGACGGCGACGAGCACGAAATTCTCATCGCGCAAGACCACAACCCCGAGCAACACGCGCGCCTTTTTGACGACCTGGCGCGTCACATGGAAGACTCGCGCTACCTACGCATCGACGGAAAGCCATTGCTCGTCGTTTATCGGCCGGCGATCGTTGATCGAATCGGCGAGATGACCGCGCAGTTTCGCGAACTCGCCGCGCGTCGCGGCTGGCCCGGGATGTACCTAGTCGCGACCAATGCTTTTCGCTTTGATGATCACGTGGCGCTTGGATTTGACGCTCTCGTAGAATTCCCTCCGCATGGGCTTGTGGCCGATCGCATCGAAGAAAAGCTGAGGTGGCTCAACCAACACCACACGGGCGCGGTGTTTGACTATGGTGCCGTAGCCCGTTTCGAAGCGCAGCGTCTTCAGCGCGAACGCGCCACGGCTGAAGCGATCTTTCCTGGCGTGATGCCCAGTTGGGACAACGAAGCACGCCGTCCTGGCGCTGGCGTAATCTACCACAGTTCAACGCCCGACGCGTATGAAGGCTGGCTCCGCGCAGCGGTTGCAAACGCGCGCGCCACGCTGCCGGCCGATCGGCGCATGGTCTTCATCAATGCGTGGAATGAGTGGGCAGAGGGTGCGTATCTGGAGCCCGATCGCGCCCATGGGTGCGCTTACCTTGAGGCAACGCTCAGCGCGCTCCGCGACTAGTTAGTTCAAGCCGAATTGCGCCTCAAGCTTCGCGATATACGCTTCGGCGCGTGCCTTGGTTTCTGCGGAAACGCTGAACTCACGCGCCACCAAGGTCTGCATCTCACGAATCTCGCGGATGTGGTCGGCGCGCGATGTGGCGCTTGCGGTCACGCTCGTTGCATGACGTCGATGATCGTTGAGTGCGCGTGCGATGAAGGCGAACTTTCCCTCGGCGGATAGGCGAACATAGGTCAACCAATCGCCGGCCGATCTTAATCGGCAAATCTCCGCAATGTTTTCATCAAGCACCTTAAGCAGCGCCTCCCGGCGGAATACACAGCCGCTAACGTTGGGAATGGTGTTCTTAATCGAGAGGTTGCGTGTCGCTTCTTCGGCGCCGTCTGCGGTAAAGTCACTGCGCCAGCGCTCTGCATCGATGTCTGACAGGTACGTCAGATAGTCGCTGTCAAGAACTTTCCCATCGGCGTCGATTTGACGCGATTGCGTATAGCTTAGCACCACTTGTGCATCCGAGAACGGGCGCAGCGCAGCTTCCAGGAACGACGGCGCACTTCTGTCGTCCGCCTCTGCAATCCAGACAAACTCTCCGCGGGCGAGATGCACGCCGCGATGCCATTGCTCAAACACACTGCTCGACTTGGCCTCATTCTCGATCACGCGAAAATCGACGCCGGAATCTTGCAGCAGCGATTGCGCCAGCGCGGCGCTACCATCAGTCGAGCAATCATCGATCACAATGATCTCGTATACGGGGGCAGTTTGGCCGAGGATGCTGCCAAGGCGCTCGCGAAGGTAGCGAGCGTAATTATGGGTCGGCACAACCACTGAGACCTTCGACGGCGCCGCATCAAGCAATTCAGCAAGGTAGAATGCGTAGCTGTTCATGCTGAAATCGCCCGCTATCTTGACGTTGTGTTGGGTGATGTGCTGGCGATCAGCAGTCGGCAGTGCGAGCAGGCTGCCGACCGCCGCCGCAAACGCCTCGCTGTCGCCGAGCGGCGAAACCAATCGGCCCGCGCCACCAGAAAGCAGGGTGTCAAATCCGCCGGCGTCCGCAAATGCCACACATGGAAGGCCCGCGTTGAGCGCCTCGATCACGACACTGGGGAACGGGTCTTCCCGCGATGTCAGCGCGAACAGGTCTGCAACATCGTAGTAGTAACCGACGTCTTTGGTGAAAGGTACGAACGTAAAGCGCTGCGGCTTCGAGGACGCCGATAGCTTCGTCTCGATCTCGTTGCGCATCTCAGGCGCGAGGTCACCGACCCAGATGAAATGCACCGCGTCGTCGGAGCGGCTCAATCTTACGCCCGCGTCGACGAAGATATCGATGCCCTTCCGCCGGTCACCATACCCAACGCCGAGCACAATCTTGGCCGTTATCGGAGTGCCGAGCCGTGTGAGCAGGGAATTTCGGAAGGCGAGGCAGTCCTCAGGCGCCAATCTACGACGTGATGCAATGCCCTGCGGTCGCACAAGCACCTTACCTTCGACACATGCGGGAAATGCCTTGCTCACGGCTTCAGACGCAAAGATCACGACGTCCGCCGCTCGCGCCAACGCCGCCGCGTGTTCGCCGAGATGCTTCGCGGCAATGATCTCCGGCAGTTCGTGCACAAGCGAGACGCAACGCACGCCTTGCTGCGTTAGTTGTTCGGCAAACAAGCCGGACGCCGTCGTATTGCAGAGCGCCGAACGCACTCCCGCACCCTTGAGTTTGGTAATTAAGCGCCGCGCATCGGCGCCGCTCGCGTTATCGATACGGTGTACAACTCCGTAACGGTGAAACTGTGAAACCAGCGCGCCGGACCCGAGCATTATGATATGAAGACGGCACCCAAATCGCTTTGCGAAAAGTTGCGCCAAATTAAGCAAGAGTAACTGCGCGCCATGCCGATGCGCGTCATGTGAGACGAGGCAGATTTTAGCCCCGCAGAAGCGATAGCCCGCCATTTTGTGGCTCGCGCGCCAGAGCCTTCCGGCAGCACCGTGCATGACGTCATTTGCGCCACGGAGCATCCGCTGCAACGCTTCGCGGGCGGAGCGAAATAAGAGCCAATTTGTTGAACCGCGGAACATCAAAATTCCCTCGTGGCGAGTGCAGTGTTGGCCCAGTTCACGCATGGACAGAGTTTCAACGCTAGAATAGAGGTCTTAGAAACTACACCTATGGTTGGAGGCATGGCGGAAGGGGCGCAGCACTCATTGAAGCGCAGCAGCAGCGCGGTTGAGCGACAGGCCGTTCTGGTGCTCGGAATGCATCGTTCGGGCACGAGCGTACTTACCCAACTGCTGAGTCTGGCTGGGCTGCGCCTGCCTGCGCACCTGCTTGGCGGACAAAAGGGCAATGAGCAAGGCCATTGGGAACCAAAGTCGATCCTCGACCTCCATGAGCGCATGCTGGAGGAGGCAGGCAGCCAATGGTATGATTGGCGTCAATTCCATTTCTCGCAGCTGAATGATGAGCGCCAGCGTTTCTATCGCGACGAGATCAAGCGTCTGATCAGTCAAGAGTTTGTTGATGGCGCCGCGTTTGTCCTCAAGGAACCAAGAATCTGCCGCTTCGCGGAGTTGTATATCAGCCTACTGCGTGACCTGCGCATCAAGCCGGCGTTCGTGCTACCGTATCGAAATCCGCTGGCGGTGATGCGATCGCTCGGCGCACGCGACGGGCACACTCCGGCTTTCGCTAGTCTACTTTGGCTGAGACACGTTCTCGATGCTGAGGCCTCAACAAGAGGTTTCCCACGCGCAATTGTGGCTTACGAGACGCTGCTTGTGGACTGGCGCCTCGCTCTGCACCTCATCGCCTCGCGGACGGGGGCTATCTCGGCGGAGGTTGTTGACCCAGGGGAGGTTGAGCTTGTGCTTTCGACGCGACTCCAACACCACGCGCCGTCGCGGATGGAGTTGGAGCGCGATGACGGGATCTCCGAGTGGGTGAAGCGAGTATTCGCCGCCTATCGGGCGCTTGAGCAAGATCCAAATGATGAGGTGGCACTCGGCGCCCTCGACGAGGTGAAGTCTGCGTTTGATGGGGCCGCGGCTACGTTCGGCCCTGCGATGTTCCAAGAACTGGATGCGCGTGAAACCGCGCACGTTCGCGCGTTTGCCGCTGCGCATGACGAGTTTGAACGCCGACTTCAAGAGACGCGCGCCAAGGATGCGCAGGTCGCTGAAGCCGATCGTCAACAAGCTTCGGCTTTTCAAGGGCGCATCATTATTACATTGGCTGAGCGCAATATCGAGTACGCGGTGAGGGCAACTGCACGCGAGTTTGAGTTCGGCGCGGTTGATCAAGAATTGCGGCTTACCAAAGCGCAGCTAAACACCGCGCGTTCGGAGGTCGAAGTTGCCCAAGATCGCGCTGCAACTACTGTCGAGCTTGAACGCACACGGGCGATAGTTGCTGAAGGACGCGCCAGCGCTGCCGCCGAGCAGGCGAGAGTCGCTGAAGAGCGAGCGAACTCGGCGACTGAGGAGGCGAGAGCCGCTGAAGAGCGAGCGAACTCGGCGACTGAGGAGGCGAGAGCCGCTGAAGAGCGAGCGAACTCGGCGACTGAGGAGGCGAGAGCCGCTGAAGAGCGAGCGAACTCGGCGACTGAGCAGGCGAGAGCCGCTGAAGAGCGAGCGAACTCGGCGACTGAGCAGGCGAGAGCCGCTGAAGAGCGAGCGAACTCGGCGACTGAGCGGGCGAGAGCCGCTGAAGAGCACGCGAGAGTCGCGGACGAGTGGGCGCGGGCAGTCAACGACACACTAACGGTCCTTGAGAGCGAACGCACGCTCATTCAAACGGAGCTCGAGCGCCAGAACGTGCGTCTCGATGCTGCAACCGCAGCGCTCGCGCAACGCGAAGTAATGCTTGCTCAGCTTGACGAAGAATTTCGCGGCGCGCTGGAGGTGATCACCGAGCAGTCGGCACTCATCGAAGGCTCGCGTGTTTTACTTGAGGAGCGGGATGCACTGCTTGGGGACAAAGACCAGCGTCTAAAATTGCTTGCGCATGTCGAGGGCGATCTGGAGGAAGCGCTGATAGAGAACGCAGCGCTGAAGGGCGTGGACCTTACGCCACCGTCGTTCCGACCGGATGAGCTCGATCTTTCAATCGTGGTGCCGTGTTACAATCAGGGGCAGTTCGTCGCCGATGAACTCGCGCTGCTAGCGCAGGAGCCCGGCCTTTCGCTTGAGATCATCGTTGTCAACGATGGTTCGACCGAAGCACGAACGGCGCGCGCCCTTGATGCCCTGCGTGGCCATCCGCGCCTGAAAATTATCACACAGGACAATGGCGGCCTTTCCGCTGCACGCAACACCGGACTTTTGGCGGCGCGCGGGAAGTTCGTTCTGTTTCTCGACGCCGACGACGTGCTTGCGCCCGGCCTAACGGAGCGCGTCAAGCAAGCAGAGGCCAGCGGCACCGACGTCACGATTTTCGATTACTTGGTCGCCAACGAATATCTCACATACTTCGAACGCCCCACACCGTACACGATCTCCGCCGATCTCTTGAACACCGAGGCGTTCGAATATCATTGGGAGCGGGGCCTCACGGTTCCGATCCACTCCGCGATCTTCCGGCGTCAGAACATTCGCGCGCTTTTTCACACCGGTATGGCCGCGAAAGAAGATTGGGTGTTCTGGGTTACAAACTTCCGCGCAGGCATGACCGCATCGTACGTACCGGTGCTGCAGGCGATCTACCGAATTTCCGGCTCGAACATGACTAAGAATGTCGGCCGCATGATGGAGAGCTGGATCTCGGCGGCGCGGTTCTTGGGCGATCGCCTTGACACGGATCGGACGCGATTCGTTGAAGCTTCAATGGCTCACGTGCGTTCGTATTACATTCCTGTGTTGCAGTGGCACGGCCGCCATTCAGCGGAATCGCGGTCGCGGCTCGAACGCTTAGCGCACCGCATCTGGCTTTATCTGGAAACGGTCGGACCGAAAGGCGTTCCGCAACGAGTCGCCAAGGGTGCCGTGCGGCACAGCCTTCGTTGGGCCAGGCGCACCGTGTCGAACCAACTTGAGGGGCTTCGCGCACTCAAGCACACCCCGCCTCACGTCGTCCGGCGCGCCAATTTTGCTTTGCGTCGCGGAACGCCGAAGCACGACGTCGCATTCTCGGTTGTCGTCCCGGTCTACAACCATGCCCAGCACCTGAGCCGTTGCTTCACCAGTCTCACTGACCAAAAGCACCGGCCGTTCGAGATAATCGCGATTGACGATTGTTCGCCGGATCCGCGCGTCCGCGAGATTATGGACATTTACGAGCGTGGCAACCCAGGCGTCTTTCGCGCAATCTATAACGAACGCAATCTCGGCATCTCGACGACATTGAACCGCGGCATCGAAGCAGCGCGTGGTGAGTGGATAGTGATGGTCGATTGCGATGATTGGCTCGAGCTCGACGCGTTAAACGACGTTTCCCGCGCCATCCACGGTCGCGAAGGCATCGGCTACGTGTTCACCGATCGCCGGCGCATTGACGAAGTGACAGGCAAAGACCGCGTCGAGCAGTTCGGCGGTCGCTTGGATTTGCTCTCCAAGCCGTTCGCCGACGCGCTGCGCATGAGCATGGTGGCGTCGCACCTGAAGGTTATCCGCCGCGACGTACATTTCGATGTCGGCGGCTACGATCCCACACTGGATGGCGTGCAGGATTGGGACTTTGCACTGCGCGCCATGAACCGGGGCGTTCAATTCTCGTATGTGCCAAAGCCTGTCTACAATTATCGGTGGCACCCGGCGTCCGTATCGCTTAGCGCCGCGATGACTCAATGGCGCCTGGCGAACGTTGTTCGCCAAAAGTCCATGTTTGACTCACGACCGCCGCCACCATCACTCGAGCAGATTCGCTCTATTTTGGCACGGCACAAGTGCGCCGTGCTGAGAGCAGGGCAGGCGCATGCGTTTGAGCCGATGGAAACCCCGCCGGAGGATGCCCATGCGTTACTCCTGCGCATTGAAAACATGGAACAAGTGCGCTGGATCGAGCGCCTTCGCTGCGCAGGGTTTAACACATGCGTTGTCGCCGTGATCGATGCGCCCTACGTAGCGGAGTTTGCAGGTGAATTCCGGCAGGTCTCAGGGTTTTTCGATCAGATCCTGACCGCGGACCCGATGTGGACGATTGCGCTGTCGCCTGTCGCGCCGCATGACAAGCACGTTGTTTTTGAGCGAGAGTATTCGTGATGACGACCGATTATGAGACTCTGATTTCCCGCGAAAAGGAGTTTTTTGCCGGTGAGGCGCCGGAGGCGTCAATCCCGCCGATATTCACTTACTGGGCCTCGCGTTACCTGTCGCCGCGCTTGTCGGCGATGTTCGGCACGCCCGTTATCGAAGACATCTTCGCCAATGAAATCACTCGCGTGGTCACGCATCCGAAGGCGCCCATTCGCATCATCAGCCTCGGCAGTGGCGAATGCAGTTTGGAGCGCGATATTGCGAAGACGCTGATGAAATACGGTGTGACGTTTCGCATGATCTGTACCGACGTGTCACCGGCGATGTTGGACGCCGGCGCCAAGCTGGTTCGCGAAGCCGGCGTCAGCGAGTATTTCGAGTTTGTCGAATGCGACGTCAACGCGAAGCTGCCGGAAGAAGAGTACGACGCAATCGTCGCCAATCATTGTCTGCATCACTTCATCAATCTTGAGTACATTTTCGACTGGGCCAAGCGAGTGATCACGCCGACGAACGGTTGCTTCGTCGTTTCCGATATGATCGGCCGAAACGGCCATATGCGTTGGCCTGAGACTCTGAGCTATGTCAGAAAGTTCTGGGACGTGCTCCCTCCTGAGAAAAAGTTCGATCGCTTGAACCGCGTCCAGCGGGATAACTACGTCAATTTTGACTGCGCCAATGGAACTCTTGAGGGTGTGCGCGCTGAGGATATCCTGCCGATTATGGTCAAGACGTTCAGCTTCGAGCGCTTCGTCGGCTATGGCGGATTGCCCGATGTTTTCGTCGACCGCATGTATGGCCCGAACTTCTCTGTCGACAACCCGGCCGACCTCGCATTTATTGATCTCTTAGAGCAGCTCAATACGGATCTCATGCTCGCCGGTGTCTTAAAGCCGACGATGATGTTCGCAACGGTTCGCTCCATCGACGTGCATGGAAAGTTTGATCCGATCTCCCCGCAAGACGCCCTGCGCCCACCACCAGGCACCTAACCCCTCTAGCCGCCGCCGAAGATCGAGCCGTCGTCATTGGTGCCTTGAAACGCCACCAGCGCGCCGTTGCTGTCGTAAAGCCACCACATCTGCGCCCAATCAAACGCGTCAGCCTGATCGAGATCACGAACCGCCCTTGAACCATCGTCATAGGTGATCACATCGACGTCGAGACGTTCAAGGCTGTCGTAACTCGCCCAGGTCGTCTCCCAATCGAACGCGTCGCCCTGGTCGAGGTCCCGCACGGCCGTTGAGCCGTCGTCATAGGTGAACACGTCTGCATCAAGCGCATCTCCGGACGTATAGCTCGCCCACGTTGTTTGCCAGCTGAATACGTTGTTCTGATCCAAATCGCGCACCGCCCGTGAGTTGTCGTCGTAGGTAACGACATCAACGTCGAGTAAATCTGCAGCCGTGTAGGAAGTCCAATATGTTGCCCACGAGAACGCGTTGGCTTGGTCATAGTCTAGCGCGGCCGATGTGGCATTGTCGTATATCGTAAGCGTGCGATCAGCGCGCCAGAGTGCGTCGAAGACTTCAGTTTGGGTCGCCCAAGGTTGATTCGACGCATCGATGTAACGGCCTTCGGCGCTTTCAAAGCCATGCGCACTGAGGCCAAACGTCGTTGGCGCCGCCGCTTCGAAGACGAGAAGGTCATCGCCGGCGCCACCTTGCACGTTGGTCAAATCGTCAGCCGCATCCCAGAAGATGGTGTCGTTGCCGTCGCCGCCAAACAGGCGATCAATGCCGAGCCCGCCAATCAGCGTATCGTTGTCAGGGCCGCCCGAGAGCATGTCGTTGCCTGCGCCGCCGTCGATATGATCGTCTCCGCCGTCGCCATTGATCGTATCGGCGCCGTCTTCCGCGCCGAGTGTCGGGGTCAGGCGCCACAACTGTCCGGTGATGCCGAGAGCATATAGCGCGCCCGTGCTGTCCGTGGCGAAGTCCACGATAAAATTAAGCGCGCCCGTCGTGCTGACAATCTGCCCCGTGCGATCCGCTACATTTGTCGCAACGCCGTTCACCACTTCTAGCGTGAACAGCCGATTGCTGCCGAAGTCAGCGAACACATACTGGCCGACGAAACCAGCAACCGCGCCAGTGTAGATCTCGCCGCCCGTGATGGTCGTGCCGACGGTGCGCGGATAGTCATGAATTGGTCCGACGAGCGAAGGATCGCCCGGTTGCGGCGTACCCGGAGGTCCAGGATTGAAAGGCAGATTTCCTTCCATGATCCGCCAGCCGAGATTCGCGCCAGCTTGAGTCGCCGTCAGCAGGCTGATCTCTTCGCGCGCCAGCTGGCCGACATCGGCGATGTAGAGATCGCCGTTGCGCGGATCGAAGCAGTTGCGCCACGGATTGCGGACGCCGTACGCCCAAATCTCATCGGCGCCAGCTGTCGCCGCGAACGGATTGCTTGCGGGGATCGCATAGTTGCGATTTGGATCAGCCAAAAATCCGTCGCTGTTGACGTCGATGCGGAGAATTTTACCGAGTAGCGAGTCCAAGTTTTGGGCGTTGTTGTTCGGATCGCCGGAGCCGCCGCCGTCGCCGGTGGCGATGTAGAGGTAGCCATCAACATGCGAGAACCCGATCCACCCGCCATTGTGATTGGACGCGCCCGGGTGAGGGATGTCGATGACGACGCTGAACGCGGTCTCTGAAACCGCCGGATTGCTCGAGCGATGATATTCGCGCACCTGCAAGTCGCCCTGCGTGTCCGTCACGAAGACGAAGTAGCGACCGTTGCTTGGGTAATCTGGATGAAAGGCGATGCCGAGCGCGCCGCGCTCGCCATCGGAGATGAACTGGTTTTGCGGAATATCCAGGAACGTCGTACGCAGACCCGTCACGACATCCACTCGATGAATGATGCCGGTCTCTTTCTCAACCACATAAAGATAGCCAGGATCGCCCGGCGCCGCGACCGCGCCAACGGGCGTCGAAAATCCTGTCGCGACTCCTGTCGCGTTGATGGCGCCGACAGCGCCTTCGCTGTGGCCGTACAGAATGTCGTTACCAGCGCCGCCATTGATCGTATCGGCGCCGCCCAGGCCGGAAATCGTGTCGGGGCTCGCGCCGCCGCTCAGCGTGTTGGTGCCGCTATCGCCACTGAGCGTCGTGAGTTCTGGAGCATCTTGCCGAAGCGGATGACCCACATCCTTGATGAAGTCACGTTCCAGTACTGGCATGTCAGTCTCAATCTATCGTCAAGAAGGGGCCCGCCTAGCCGCCCCAGAAAATCGATCCATCGTCGTTGGTGCCTTGGAATGCGACAAGGATGCCATTGGAATCGTAGAGCCACCACATCTGCGCCCATTCGAAAGCATCTGCTTGATCAACGTCACGAACCGCCTGCGAACCGTCGTCATAAGTGATCACATCAGTATCCAGACGCCCAAGGCTGTCATAGCTCGCCCACGCCGTATCCCAATCGAACGCATCGCTCTGATCGAGATCGCGCACGGCCGTTGAGCCGTCGTCGTAAGTGAACACGTCGATATCGAGGACGCCGCTCGGCAAATAGCTCGCCCACGTGACCTGCCAATCGAAGGCGCTGCTCTGATCGAAGTCGCGGACAGCGCGGGAGTTGTCGTCGTACGTCACGACGTCTGTGTCGAGCAGACCGATGTTGTTGTAGCTCGCCCATGTCGTCAGCCACGCGAACGCGTTGCCCTGGTCGTAGTCGAGTACAGCGCGCGTATTGTTGTCGTATGTGGTTTCGTCGACATCTAGCCGCGAGAGCGTGTCGAACGCCTGATAAACCGTCGCCCAGCTGCCGGCGTTGGCTTGATCGTAGTCAAGGATCGAGAAGGAGCTGTTGTCGTTGATGACTGTCGTGCGATCGAGCTGCCAGAGCACGTCGAAATAGTCTGTTTGCGTCGCCCACGGGTTGGCGCCGCCGTCAATGAGGCGCCGTTCGCCGTTTTCGAACCCATGCGTGCCGAGATTGAAACCGGTCGGGGCCGAACCTGAGAACACAAGGATGTCGTTGCCAGCGCCACCCTGAATATCGACCAGCACGTCGTCGGCGTCGTATACGATCTCATCATCGCCATTACCGCCGAACAACCGATCCGCCCCGGCGCCGCCATCAAGGAAGTCAGCGCCGGCGCCGCCGGTCAGCGTGTTGCTCGCGCTATTGCCAGTCAGCCTGTCATTGCCGGCACCGCCAATCCCATTTTCGATCACCACGCCAACCGCGATGGATATGTTGCCGTAAGCGCGACCCAAATTGACGTCCGGATTTGAACCTGGACCCGCGCTAGAAAACGCGCCCCCACGCAGATCGATCTCAACTGCCGTCGAGTATCCGGACAAGTCGATCGTGTCGTTGCCGCCTGCGTCCCAGATCGCGAACACCGGACTGCCTTCATCCGCCGTGATCGTGAAATGCGCATGGCCGGTGTTGGAGTTGAATCCGTAAACGGTGTCGCCCGTGCGAGTATTCATGTTCGCGCCATAGAGCAGCTGCGCTGCCGCGATATCATGCAGCTGAGGGCCTGATGCGAACGCGTTGAGATTGCCGCCCGGCCCGGCAGAGCCGAAATAGCTCATCACGGAATACATGCGCGAGTCCTGCCAATAGACGGCGGAGGCGGGGTAGGAGGGATCTGCTGCATCTGAAGCGTCGTAATTGGCCGGGTGCGCTAGGCCGATCGCGTGACCTATCTCGTGCGCCATTGTGTGCGGGCCAAACTCGCCTTCGACGAGATTGGAATTGTTGTTGGGGAGCGAGATGTTGATCCAAACGTCGCCAGCATTAGCTGAGCCGCCAGGATAGTACGCAAAGGCAGAAGCGTTTTCGGCGCCTGACGAATAATTGCTGAACAGTATGGTGGCGTTGTTTGTATATTCGCCGTTGGTCTGCACACGCTGGAAAGTGATGTTCGCAACTTCGGACCATAGTGCCAGACTTTCTATCGCGAGCGCGATCTGCTGGCTGTTGAATTGGGTGAAACCTGAGACGCCGTTCGGCATTTGCGCAGGCGGCGTGTCGCGGAATCCAAAAGTGACGACGGCGCCCGCGCCCCAGCCCGAACTTTCGCGCGCAAGCTGTGCCGCAGCTTGACTCCAGTTGTAGATCGGTAAGCCATTGCTGGCGGTGCCGCTCGTTGGCGGCACGAAGGCTTGCGGTCCTTCGCCGTCGCCCCAGAAGCGCGGCCACAGTAAGTTGTCCCCGGACCAGTCCGTCGCCAATCGCATCATATGCCGCTCCTCAACGAATCAGAAGCTAACGCGCTATGGCTCCCCGGCAAGTTGCCAGGCTGTTATATCGCGCGGTGCGTAGCGGGCCCTAGGGCCCGCCGAAGATCGAGCCGCCGCCGTCTGGGGTGACTTGGTGAGCGATCAGGACGCCGTTGCTGTCGTAGAGCCACCACATTTGCGACCAGCTGAATTCACCCGCTTGGTCGAGATCGCGGATGGCCTGCGAGCCGTCGTCATAAGTGATGACGTCGGTATCCAGGCGACCGAGGCTGTCATAACTGGCCCAAGCCGTATCCCAATCGAATGCATCGTCCTGGTCGAGGTCGCGCACTGCGGTTGAGCCGTCGTCGTAGGTGAACACATCGATGTCGAGCACGCCGCTCGGCAGATAGCTCGCCCACGTGATTTGCCAGCTGAACGCGTTGTCTTGGTCGAAGTCGCGGACCGCACGCGAGTTGTCGTCATAGGTGACGACGTCAGTGTCGAGCTGGTTGGTGCTGTTGTAGCTCGCCCATGTCGTCACCCAGCTGGTCGCGCCGGCCTGATCGTAATCCAGCACGGCGCGCGAACCGTCGTCATACAGGGTTTCGTCAACGTCGAGACGGTTCAGTAAATCGTACGCCAGATAGATCGAGGCCCAGGTCTCGGCGTTAATCTGATCGTAATCTAGCACCGAGCGCGTGCCGTTATCATTGGTGACGTCGGTGCGATCGAGACGCCATTGGTTGTCGTAAAAGTCGACCTGCGTCGCCCAAGGGTTGGCACCGCTATCGATAAAGCGGCCTTCCGCCGTTTCAAAGCCTTGCGCGACGAGGTTGAAGCTTGTCGGCGCGGCACCACTGGTGAACACTAGTAAGTCATTGCCCGGGCCGCCGAGTACGAAATCCAGCTGATCGCCGGCGTCAAAATAGATGAGATCGTCGCCCGCGCCCCCATCGATGCGATCCGCACCAGTGCCGCCATCGAGGATGTCATTGCCGTCGCCGCCGGCGAGAAGGTCGTTGCCGCCATTACCGACAAGGTGATCGTTGCCGGCGAGACCTTGCAGGCTGTTTACGTTGCTGTTGCCGATGAGCACGTTGTTGAGTGCGTTGCCGGTCCCGTGACGCTCGGACGCGCCGGCGATCGTCAGGTTTTCAATGTTCGCCTGGAGCGCGTACGTCGCGGTCGAGATCACCGTGTCGGTGCCCGCATTGACGCCCTCGACGACAACGTCGCTGGTGTTGTCGACCATATAGGTGTCGTTGCCGGCGCCGCCGCTCATGTTGTCAATGCCAGCGCCGCCATCGAGGATGTTGTTGGCGTCGTTGCCGATCAGCGTGTCGGCGCCGCTGCCGGACGTTGCATTTTCGATCACGACGCCGTTGGCGATGGTGAAGCCGCCGTGGACACCGTGCACATAGGAGACATAGCCGCCGCCGCCGACGGCGTTGAGCAGGGTTGCGGCGCGGAGATCGATCGTCGCGTTGCCGGCGCCGGCGTATGAGATGCCGTCGGTGCCGCTCACGTCCCAGATGCAAACATAGGCCGAGTGCGCAAGCGCCATCGTGTAAGCGGTGTTGCCGGCCCCAGTGGTGTTGTTGACGCCGTACCTTTGCTGCATGAGCGCAACGTCGAGCGCCATCGGCGTTGCCTGGCCGCCGGCGAGATTGCTCGGTGGGCCGCCGAAGCCTGACGAGCGGAAGCCGTCATTGTAGGTCATCGTCGTGAACACGCCCTGATTCAGGTTGAACGTGCCCAACGAGTCGAACGGACCGGTGACGCCCTGCATCACTTCGCTGTTGTCGTTGCCGTAATCTTCCGCGCCGTTGTCGTGCGGGTGCGCCATGCCGAGGCCGTGGCCGGCTTCGTGGATGATCGTCACCCAACTGTTGCCGCCGGGCGTGAGGCCGGCGGTGAAATCCGCAACGTTCGGATCGAACGCCGAGTAATTGGCGCCGACGGCGAAGTAACCGAGCGTGTTGCCCGGCAAATCCGCCAAGCTGAAGATCCAGGTCGCCCCGCCTTGCGACGGTGCAATGCTGAACGTCAGCGGCGTGATTGCCGAATAGGTCCCGAGCGCGGCCATGACCGCATCAATCTCAGGCTGCGTCCAGTTGCGAACAACAGCGTCGCCCGACGGGTTGGTGTAGCCGGTCGTCGCGAACCAAATCGAGATCGAGGTGGTCGGCATCGTGAAGTGGTAGTCGATCGCGTCCAGCGGGCTTGCCGGCGCGCTTGTCACGGCGCTCAGCGTGTAGCTGCCGGTGAGCGTTGGCGCGCCTTCACCGGGATCCGGCTCCCAAGCGCGCGCATTAATGTAGTAGGTGCCGGACTCCGTCGCCGTCCAACGGATCGTGGCGTTGTACTGGTCGCCGAAATCGTCGTCGAAGCCGATGATCGTGCCGCTCGAATTGCGGATTTCGAGATAAGCGTCACTGAGCGTGCCGCTCTCCATCGAGAAGGTGTAGCTCTGACCCGCGACCAGTGTGACGGCGTACCAATCGTCATCGCCAGCCGTGTTGACCCAGCCGTTCGTCGAGGAGCCGATCGCGAGCGCGACGGCGGCGCCGGTCGTGTTGCCGACGCTGTCGACGCCGGAGGTTTCGTCGAATTGGAGTCCGCCGCCGTCAGTGCGGGTGTCTTCGCCCTGCGGTGAGGTCGTATCGATATTGATGAGTTTGCGCTCGATACTCGTCAGACAGCCGGGGCAGCCGCAGGCCGCCAGCGATGTGAGGGTGTCAGGGCCGGTCGTGACACTAAAGGACCTGTGACCTTCGGTGATCCCGAACTCGCGCGGACCTGATCCCCAAATGTCGCTCGAAAGCCGCATGCTGAACCCCCTGAATGAGAGGGGATCGGTTAGCGTGAATTTCGGAGGCGGCCAAGGGTGCTCCGCCCGGGAACAGCTCAAATAGCGGCTAAGATCAGCCGCCCGGATCGCCTATAAAGACGTTCATCTCATCGGTCAGATGGATGCCGAGCCGCTCGGTGATCAGCTGCCCCTGGATGAACTCAAAGCCAGGCAGGGTGAGGGTGACATCGATTTCTTGCGCCAGGTCCCGGCCGGTCGCGTTGTTGATGATGATGTTCTGCAGCGAGCCTTCCGTGATGTTATGGACGAGGGCGGTGACGCCCGATTCATCCTCGATCACCACGCCGCCAGCGTTTCCGAGCCCGTTCAGCCCAAGGGCGGTAAGCTGATCCGGTGTCATATCGGCAATGTTCTGGCCGACGCCGCCCACGGTTTCTTCGACGAACGCGCCGACATCGGTCCAGGTCAGCGTTGTCACCAGCGCTGGAATGCCGTTGACCAGGGTCGTCACCGTCGCGCCGAAATTGACGTTGAGGCCGGCGATCTCGAAGCCGCCGCGGTGGCCCTCCATCTCCTCGGCGCTCATCACTTCAATGTTATCGCCCCAGCCTTCTTCGGCCCGTGCTGGCGAAGCCAGCAAGGCCATGAATACGCCGCTGAGGAGAATGGCGCGCATCATCACGAGCCGGGAACCGGCGGCGTGATGGGTGTGATCTGATAGAGTTCGCGGAAGCCCAAGGTCAGGTCTGTGGCTGAAATCGGCTGCTGCGCCATGTTGAGCGGCGCGCGCGACCACGGGCGCCATTCCTCGGCGCGGTTGTAGGCCGGAGCTGGCCAGCCCTGCGGCGTTTGCCGGATCGCCAGCACGACGCCGTTCCAAATCTCTTCGAACTCGGCGCGCGAGTAGGTCTGCAGGCCGAACGTCGGGTCGCCAACCAGAACGCGGTCGGCGCTGACGCCTTTGACCACCACGAAGTGCCGGTAGTTGTTGTGCGTGATCAGTGCGATCGCCGGCACGTCAAGCGTCGCCAGGCGGTCGAGTGAAAGCCGCAAGCCGTCGGCGCGGAAGCCGCGCGATTCAAGATACGTCCGCATGTCGAGCATCGAGAAGCCGACAGAGCGGATGCGCGCCTGATCGCCGCGCTGATACATGGATTGGAACACTTCGCTCTCGCTGACCGTCAGGCCGTAGTGAAAGCGCAGCATGGTCGCGACCGCGGCCGAGCCGCAGCTGTAATCGTATTGCTGCCGCACGACGGTGCGGAAAGGAATATCGCGCCAGCTCGTCACTGAAATCGTGTAGCTGCCGCCGCCTTCGCCGTGCGTGCGCACTTGCGCGTCCGCCGGCGTCGCGAGGCACATCGCGGCGAACGCCGCGCTGAGCGCAACGCCGCCCCGCACGAGGCGGGACGGCGCGCTCAAAAAGGTATCCGCTTTACCGATCATGGTCCCGGCGTTGGCGGCGTCAGCACGACGGAAACGTTCATGCTGGATTGAAGGTTGTTGTTGTGTCCGGTGTTGATCACGAAATTGCCGATCCCGTCATAGCCGGAAAACGCGCCCGACCCGAGGTTCACTTGCCCGGAGCTGACGGTATCGCCAGTCACCGAATTGCCCGTGTTCGTCGCGGTCAGAACTTGTCCCGTATCGATCACCACCTCGATGCCCGTCCCTCCAGCCAGGGCATCCATGTCTTCCAAACTCAGAAGCTCCGTTCCGTCGGCAGGCGCCGGCGAAGCCGAAGCGGTGAGGGTGGCTTCCTGGGCCGAAGCAACGCCGGCCGAAGCCAGCACCGCCGCGATCAGGATCCCTCGCACTTTGGTCACGCTCTTCATTGGTGCGCGCCTTCCTTAGAGAGGCAAGAACCAGGCCGATGGGCGAAACCCACCGGCCTGGCCTTTAGCCGACTTACGGACGGCCGTTGCCGAACTCGATATTGGCGTTGGCGCCAACGGCGGTCGCCGCTTGGTTTGCCGAGCCCATACCGGTGTTCATGCTGGCCGTGTTGATGCCGCCAAAGTTGGCGAACGCACCGTTATCCATCGAGATGGAGCCGGTGGTGATTTCACCTTCCTTGAAGCCTGCGGCATCGATTTCGATGTCCGTCACGAGAGCACCGAGCTCCATCGACGTCACAACCATCGTGGTCGATGAGTTGTCCGTGTTGTAGCTGTCTTCGATGTCCGTGTTGTTCGAGTCTTCCACCCGCACCGAGTTATCGGTGTTGAAGGAATCTTCGTTGTCGATATCGGTGTTGTAGGAGTCTTCGATCTCGACCGAGTTATCGGTGTTGAAGGAGTCCTCGTTCTCGACCGAGTTGTCGGTGTTGTGCGACGCAACCGTGTTGTTCGAAGCAACGGTGTTGCCCGACGCGACCGTGTTGAACGAGTCTTCGTTCTCAACCGAGTTGTCGGTGTTGAAAGAGTCGTCGTTGTTCGTCGAGTTATCGGTGTTGAACGAGTCTTCGTTCTCGACCGAGTTGTCGTTGCCGCTGTCGGCGACGTTGACGTTGACAGAGTTGTCGCTGTTGTCCGTCAGGGTGTTGTTCGACGCGACCGTGTTGAAAGATTCTTCGTTCGCCACCGAGTTGTCGATCGATTGATCGAGGTCTTCGCCGGCATAGTTGCCCGTGTTGTTGTTCTGGTCGAGGTCGTCGCCAGCGTACAGGCCGCTATTGTTGACTTGGTCATCACCCGCAACCGTCGAGTTTTGGTTCATGTCGTCGCCAACAACGTTAGAGCTGTCGGTGGCTTGAGTCAGATCATCGCCTGCAACGTTCGAGCCGTTGTTTTGGTCGCCACCTACAACGTTCGAGTTGTCGTAAGCTTGGTTCTGGTCGTCGCCGGCAAGGTTCGAGCCATTTTCGGCGATCGATTGATCGTCGCCAGCGTAGAGGCCCGAGTTGTTGTTCTGATCGATATCGTCACCAGCTTGGATCGAGCCGTTGTCTGCGATCGTTTGATCGTCGCCAGCCATGTGGCCTCCAGAGACGCTTTGGCTTTCGCCCGCAACGTTCGAGCCGTCCGCAATCGTCTGGTCGTCACCGGCGTAGGTGCCGGCGTTCTGGTTCAGGTCGTCACCAGCGTAGTTGCCCGCGTTGTTATTCTGGTCGAGGTCATCGCCGGCCAGAAGCGAACCGTTGTCGGCGATGGCTTGATCCTCACCAGCGGCGTGGCCGCCGGCTTGCTGTTGGTCGTCGCCAGCCACGTTCGAGTTTGAGTTCATCGACTGATCGTCAGCAACCGTGCTGAACGATTCTTCGTTCTCGACGGAGTTGTCGATCGAGTTGTCGTTGCCCGAGTCGGCGATCGCGACGTTCAGCGAGTTGTCGCTGTTGTCGGTCAGCGTGTTGCCAGAGGCAACCGTGTTGTACGACTCGTCGTTCTCAATGTCGGTGTTGTAGCTGTCTTCGTGCTCAACCGAGTTATCGGTTGAGTTGTCGTTGCCGCTGTCGGCGACGTTCAGCGAGTTGTCGCTGTTGTCTGTTAGCGTGTTGCCAGAAGCGACCGTGTTGTACGACTCATCGTTCTCAATGTCGGTGTTGTAGCTGTCTTCTTGCTCAACAGAGTTGTCGGCGGAGTTGTCGTTGCCGCTGTCGGCAATCGCTAGGTTCGACGAGTTGTTCGAGTTGTCGGTGTTGACCGAGTTGTCAACGCCGTTACCCGAGAAATTGCCGTTGCCCGAGTCGGCGACGTCAACGTTCGTCGATGAGTCGGTGTGATCACCGTTGCCCGAGAAGTTTCCGTTGCCGCTGTCTGCGACATGGGTCGAATTGTCGTCACCGTTGCCCGAGAAGTTTCCGTTGCCGCTGTCGGCGACGTCAACATTGGTCGAGCTGTCGGAATGATCGCCGTTGCCGGAGAAGTTACCGTTGCCCGAATCCGTCAGGTTGGTGGAGTCGTCCGAATTGTCGGTCGCCGTAAATGTGGCAGTGTTCGTCGAGTTGTCGTTGCCGCTGTCGGCGATGTCCACATTGGTCGAGTCATCCGAGTTATCGGTGGCTGTCAGCGTGGCGGTGTTGGTCGAGTTGTCAGCGCCGTTGCCCGAGAAGTTGCCGTTGCCGCTATCGGCCACGTCAACGTTCGTTGAGCTGTCGGAGTGGTCTCCGTTGCCCGAGAAGTTGCCATTGCCGCTGTCATCGACATCGACGTTGGTCGAATTGTCCGAGTTGTCGGTCGCCGCAAACGTTGCCGAGTTGGTCGAGTTGTCGACGCCGTTACCGGAGAAGTTGCCATTGCCGCTGTCAGCGACATCGACGTTGGTCGAATTATCGGAGTTGTCGTTCGCCGCAAACGTCGCCGAGTTGGTCGAGTTGTCGACGCCGTTACCGGAGAAGTTGCCATTGCCGCTGTCAGCGACGTCCACATCGGTGGAATTGTCGTCGCCATTGCCAGAGAAGTTGCCATTGCCGCTGTCGTCGACATTGACGGCTGTGGCGTTGCTGTCGTCGTAAGCGACGGCGTTACCGTCATCCATGCCCGGCGCGTCGGCCCAAGCGGCTGGCGCGAACGCCAAACCCAGGGCGACGGCGCACACCGAGCTCAAGAGCTTAAGTTGCATTTCCAAGTACCTCCGTACGCAAATGAAACCGGACGTCCCCACTTGGTTAATATTCGAGGTAGATCGGCCAGTTCAGAGAAGGTACCGATGGATCTCAGGCGATCATGGTAAAACAACCGAGGTGAGAAATACTGCAGTGTATCTTGGTTAATTCACAATATTATAGGAGAAATACAAAAGAGCTTTCGCAAATGCAGAATGAAGCGAGGTTAATGCCGCCGAGCTTGCCCATGCATTTCCCTCGTTTCCCGAAATTGCTGATGGTGATGACCGATGCCCGCTCGCAACATTATTTGTCACAATTTCTCGGCCTATGGCATCGCGTACCGAGAGAGTGTATCGAAGGGCTCGTTGCGGTTCGGGGGAGGGGGCCTCGTCTAAAATGGCGGCATTTTCGTTGCGCCGGGCTGAGGGGCAGTTTGACTCCGCCGCGCTCAAGAATTTCTTCTCCGGAAAGCGCGTCCTGATTACAGGCGCCGCCGGTAGCGTCGGAAGCGCGCTCGCATTGAGGCTCGCCGATCTCGGTTGCGGCCATCTGACGTTACTCGACCAGTTTGATCACGGATTGTTGGAAATCGTCGAAACTGTGAAGCGCAACGCGCCGGCGCTGGAGATTTCCGAGGCGCTCTGCGACGTCCGCGATGAGGGCCGTCTTCAGGGGTGGATGCGCCGCGTCGAGCCCGATGTAGTGATTCACGCTGCAGCACTGAAACATGTGCACATGGGCGAGCGTCATCCTGTCGAGTGCGTGCTCACCAATCTTGTAGGTGTTCGAAACGCGGTCACAGCGGCGGCAAACGCAGGCGCATCGCAGTTTGTGCTGATTTCATCTGACAAAGCCGCTGCGCCGACCTGTGTCATGGGTGCGACGAAGCGCTTGGCTGAGCTCTTTCTCCATGGCTTCCCGCTGGAACGGCAGACGAAAATGCGGACGAAGTGCGTGCGCTTCGGAAATGTGCTTGGCTCGCAAGGGTCAGTGCTGCCGCGCTTCGCCGCACAGATCGAGGCGGGCGGGCCTCTCGAAGTTACGCACCCCGACATGGAGCGCTTCTTCATGTCGTCCGATGAAGCTGTGGGCCTTATTTTGAGCGTCACCGGACTTGAGCACCAGCAAGGCGGCTATTTCATGGAAATGGGCGACCCTGTCTCTATCCTGGATTTGGGACGCGAACTCATCGGCAAGTCCGGTAAGGACATTGACATCTCGTTTACCGGCCTCCGCCCAGGCGAGAAACTGAGTGAGCAACTGACGGACGATTATGATTGCATCGCGCCATCGAGTTTGCCGAATGTCTTTCACATCACGCCTACTCGGCCCGACGCTTACCTCACCTCAGCCGATGTTGCGCATCTAGAGACAGTCGCGCGTACTATGGACAACGCCATCGTTCGCCAGCGTGTCTTTGCGCATCTGGACGAGCGCCTGGGCCGTGAAGAGCGCGCTGTCGGCTAATAGCCCTCAAAGGCGCAGAGCGCCTCGGCCCGCAGTCCTAAGTCCTGCAACTTTCGCATCCCGCCGAGCTCCGGCAGGTCGATAACGAAGCTCGCGCCGACCACATGCGCGCCAAGCCCCTCGATCAGCTTGATCGCCGCCAACGCAGTGCCGCCGGTGGCGATCAGATCGTCAATGATCAGCACCTTCTCACCAGCCGCCAGCGCATCCTCGTGCATCTCGACGGAATCGACGCCGTATTCGAGCTGGTATTCCTGCCGGAGCGTACGCCACGGCAGTTTGCCCTTCTTGCGCACCGGCGCGAAGCCGACCGCAAGCTGATGCGCCACCGCGCCGCCAAGCACGAAGCCGCGCGCCTCGATCCCGGCCACCTTGTCGATCCCGGCGCCAACATAGGGTTCCACCAACCGGTCGATCGCGACGCGCAGCGCGCGCGGATTGCCGAGCAGGGTGGTGATGTCGCGAAACATCACGCCGGGCTTCGGATAGTCCGGAACCGTGCGGATCGCGTCTCTGAGGTCCATGCGCGGTTCTCCCGCGTCGGGCGTCAGTAACCGCGCCCGGTCGCCGTATCGAGTGTGAGGGCGCCCGTCGCCGCCAGCAAGGCGTACGAGGCGATCACTGCCTCGGCATTGGCGCGGGCGCGCCCGATCAGCGCGTTGCGCGCTTCTTCCTCGGCGTCGAGCACGTCGAGCGTCGAGCGCAAGCCGAAGCCGCGTTCACGCTCGGCGCCTTCAACGGCCATCTGCGAGGCCTCCACCTGCTCGTTGGCGGCGGCGAGGATGTCGCGGCTGGCGCTCAGATTGCTCCACGCGCCGGTGACATTGGCGATGACTTCGCGGCGCTGCGCTTCCGTCCGCGCCTCGGCGCGATCGACATTGATGCGGCTTTGGCGTGTCCGTGAACGCGCGAAGCCGCCTTCAAACAGCGGCATGCTGAACTGCGCCACGGCGCTGGCGCTTTCGCGGCGCGATTCACTGGCGCTAAAATCGCGGTTCTCATCGGCGCGGCCGACGAGCGAAACTTGCGGCAGCAGCGCCGAGCGCTCGATCGTCACTTGCGCCCGCGCGGCGCGTTCGGCGCTTTCAGCGCGCCGCAGATCCGGGTGGTTGTTGTCGGCCATGCGGGCCGCTTCTTCGAGCGAATTCGGCGTTTGCGGCGTCGCTGCGACGGGGAGCAGGCCCTCCGGCGGACGTCCGATGATAGCGATGTAGCGCGCTTGCGAGGCTTGGAGGTCCGCTTGTGAACGCGCCAAGTTCGCGCGCGCCCCGGCAAGCCGCGTCCGCGCCTGCGCCACGTCCGTGCGGCTGACCTCGCCGACATCAAGCCGCCGCTGCGTGCCCGAGAGCAGCCGTGTCAGCCCTGTGACGTGCTCCTCGCGCAGCCGCACAATCTCCTGATCGCGCAACACGCCGATGTAAGCGTCGACGGCCGCCAGCAGCACATCCTGTTCGCGCGAACGCAAACCTTCCTGCGCGCCAGCAATATTGGCGTTGGCCAGTCGTGATTGGCCGCTGCGCCGGAAGCCGGTGAAGAGTTGTTGGGTGACCTGCGCGGTCGCTGAAGTCGGCGCCAGATCGTCCTGATTGGTGCTGGGTCCGAAGATGCCGTCCGTATCGCTCTCGATGCTTTGCATCCCGGCGCTGCCGCTGATGCCAACCGAGGGCAGATAATTCGAAATCGCCTGCGTGCGCTCCTCCCGCGCAGCCCGCACCGCAAGCCGCGCTTCTTCCATGTTCGGATTGTTGGCGTGCGCGGCCGCGAGCGCTTCTTCAAGCGTCTCGGCGAGAGCAGGGCATGGCGCCATCAGCGCCGGCGTCAGCGCGATCGAAGCGAACAGGATTCTCATGTTCATTCCTCCCGCAGCGACCGCCACAGGGTCTGATTGAGCGGCTCAACCAGGTACTGCAGCGCCGTACGCTTGCGTGTTGGGATCACGACTTGCGCGGAAAGACCGGCTCGCAGCTGGTGTTCTGCGCCCGCCGCGTCCGTCAGTCGTTGGAGTTCTTCCTGCGGCACGACAACTTGCGTGCTGAAATATGCCTGACCTGAGCGCTCGTCGGTGAAGCGATCGGCGGAGACTTGCCGGACTTCGCCATAGACGAGCGGCAGATTGCGGCCGCCGAATGCCGTGATCCGGACTTCCGTGCGCATCCCGGGCTGGAGGTTGTCAGCCGATTCCGGCGGCACTTGCGCTTCGACGATGAGGTCCTGGCCTTCCGGCACAATGTCCATCAGCCGCTCGCCAGCGCGGACAACGCCGCCAACCGTATGGACCTGCAAGCCCACGACGACGCCATTCGTCGGCGCCCGC
The DNA here is from genome assembly GCA_050184605.1 of Hyphomonadaceae bacterium. Classification (GTDB taxonomy): domain Bacteria; phylum Pseudomonadota; class Alphaproteobacteria; order Caulobacterales; family Aquidulcibacteraceae; genus Vitreimonas. The sequence continues at coordinate 33,632 of JBFXAE010000004.1, forward strand.
AGGCGCGTGAGTTCAAGCCGTTCGCGCGCGCCGGCAAGCTGAGGCGAAAGCTCGGCAAGCCGCGCGTCGACCTGGCGGAGATCCTGATAGCGATCTTGCTGCGTTGAAGCGATCAGCGACGTGAGTTCGGCGCGGCGGCCCTGGAGTTCGGCCAATCCGCGCTCCAATGAGCGCACGCGCGTCATGGGCACCAGTTGCTCGTTGGCGAGCTCGCGCATGCCGCTGAGTTCTTCATTCAGCAGCGCCTCCTGGCGGTTCAGTGAAGCGATTTCACCGCGATACCCGGCAATGCGCGCATCGAACGCGCTCCACGAACCGGCGCGCGCTTCTTGGCGGTGGCGCTCGAATGCGGCGTCCGCCACGGCGCGGTCTTCTGACGTCAACGCCTCCCATTCCGCTGGCCTTTGCAGCGTCCGCGCGCCGCTTTGCTCGGCTGTCAGCCGCGCCCGTTGCATCTGCAGATCGACGACTTGCGAAAGCAGCGCTTGTTCCTGCGCCACCAATTCCGGCGATCCGAGCTCGATCAGAACCTGACCTTCCTCGACCCGATCGCCTTCCTTGATGTTGATAGCCGATACGATTCCGCCATCGCGGTGCTGCACTGTCTGCCGGTTGCCCGAAACCACGATCACGCCTGGCGCCACGACGGCTGCGTCCAACGGGGCGAACGCCGCCCAGCCGCCGAAGCCGATAAAGAACACCACCAGCGCGATCACGCCTGCGCGAATCTCCCGGCGGCCGGAATCCTCCGTGTCTTCAAGTTCGGATTCTCGTACGGGCTGGCGGGTGAGAAAATCGAGCGTCATGGTCGGAAGCCTTCGTTCGGCACGGCCGTAATCGGCCGTGGGCCGCCGCCCGGATTGATCCGCGCCATGATTGCGTCGCGCGGGCCGAACGCATCGATGCGCCCATCTGCGACGATCATCAGCTTGTTCACTTGGCTCAGGAAGCCGGTGCGGTGCGCCACGACGATGCTGCACACGCCGCGCGCGCTTGCTTCACGCAACGCATTGAGCAGGGCGGTCTCGCCGTCTTGATCCAAGTGCGCGTTCGGTTCATCGAGCGCCAGCAGCACCGGTTCGCCGTAGAGTGCGCGCGCCAGCGCCACGCGCTGCGCTTGGCCCGCCGAAAGCCCGCGGCCGTTCGGGCCGATTTCAGTGTCGTAGCCGCGCGGCAGCGCGAGGATCATCTCGTGGGCGCCAGCCGATTGCGCCGCCTTCACGATCGCTGCGTCGACGTCCTGACCGGCCGCGCTGTCGAAGCGCGAAATGTTCTGGCCGATCGTGCCGCCGAACAGCGCCACTTCCTGAGGCAGATAACCGACATAGCGTCCAAGCCGATCCGGCTCCCAATCGGTCATCTTAGCGCCATCGAGACGCACCGCGCCGCCATCCGGTTGCGCCGCACCCGCGACCGCGCGCAGCAAAGTGGTCTTGCCGGCGCCGCTTGGGCCGATCACGCCGATGATGTCGCCCGGCTCAGCCTTGAAGCTCGCATTCATCAGCAGGAAGCGATCGCCAGTTGGCGCGCGCACCGTGACGCCTTCGACGCTGAGGACGCCGCGCGGGTTGGGCAGGCCGGTGTAGTCGCGCGCTGTTTCTTGCGTGCGCAGCACGCGGGTGATGATCCCGTAAGCTTGCCGCCCTTGTTCGAACTGGCGCCACGCGCCGACGATCAGCTCCAGCGGCGCGAACGCACGCGAGCACAGGATCGAGGCCGCGATGATGCCCCCCGCTGAGATTTCTTGTTGGATGGCCAGAAACGCGCCGAGGCCAAGCGCTGCCGATTGCAGTGTCAGGCGCGTGAACTTTGTGATCGCCGAATAGAAGGCATTGGCGCTGCCAGAAGTGTTGATCGAGTCGTTCAGCGAAACACGCGCTTTCATCTGCCGCTCAACCAAGCGGCCCTGCATGCCGAGGGCGCGGGCGGTGTCGCCCTGGTTAATGTCGGCCATTTGGAGGCCGTACATGGCGCCGGTGGCTTCTTCGCTCGTCTTCATCGCGCCCGACATGACGCGGTGATTGATCAAGGCAATGCACAGGAGCGTAATGCCGCCGATGAGCGCCAGCACGCCGATCCACGGATGAATGAGAAAGCAAACAGCGATGTAAATCGGCGCCCATGGCGCATCGACAGCCGCCACCGCCGGCGGCCCGCTCATCGCGGCGCGCAGCGTATCGAACTCACGCAGTACATGGGCCTGACCGGCCGCGTGGCGGCCTTCGCGCTGCAGTGCCGCCAGCAACACATGCGGTGCGATCAGCCGGTCCAGCCGGCGCGACATCGCCAGCAGCAGGCGCACGCGCGTCCCGTCGAGGAACGCCAGCACGCCCAAGCACGCAAACAGCACCAGCGAGAGATAAACGAGGGTCAGCACCCCGCCCGACGCCAGCACCCGGTCATAGACCTGGAGCATGTAGATCGACGGCGCGAGGTAGAGTAGGTTCAGGCAGGCGCTGAACAGGATCACAAAGCCAACGTGGCGGCGGCACGCGTCGAGCGCGGCCTTAAGCGTCGAGGACGCCGGCTGTTGGTCGGGCCTTGCGGCCATGTCGTACATCCCACCACGGCGCCCCCAGGGCGGGCGCCTCGTTTCTATAAAGCATCAATGCCCGCGCGCCAGGAGCCCGGGCAGCCTAGGGGGGACATGCAGCCACTGAGTTCCCCGAAGGACACGCCAGTTAGCCATTTTCCAGCGTCGGCTTCGCGGGTTAGGAGAGCGCAATCCTACGGTGTTAGAACCCCTCAGTCATGAGCCCTGTCCCGTTCGAAGCCGCCCGCGCCTGGATGTTCGAGGCGGCCTTGCCGTTTTGGGCCGAGTGCGGCGTCGATCGCATCGATGGCGGTTTCTACGAAGAGCTTGATCAGGACGGCCGCCCGACCGCGTGCGACTTCAAACGCGTGCGTGTCATGTGCCGGCAAATCTATGTGTTCTCTCACGGCGCGTTGCTGGGCTGGAAGCAGGGCGCCGACATCTCCGAATGGGGCTACAAATATCTCGTGACCCAAGCGCGCCTGCGCGATGGCGGCTGGGCGCGAAAGCTCGGCCGGCACGGCGCTATCGTCGATCCCACAATCGATCTCTACGAGCTCGCGTTCGTCATCTTCGCGATGGCCTGGCGTTATCGTGTCTCCGGCGACGCGGAAGCCCGCGCACATGCGCTTGATACACTCACTTTCATCCGCACCCGCATGCGCGCGCCCAATGGCGGCTTCTGGCACTCGCTGCCTCTCTCTGGCACGCGCGAGCAGAACCCGCATATGCATTTGGCGGAGGCTTGTTTGGTGGCGTTCGAGGCCACGAGCGAGGAAATCTTCCTAGATACGGCGCGCGAGGTTGTGCAGCTTTTCGCCACCAAGCTCTTTGATCCCCGCACGTTGGGTGAGCGCTTTGATCAGACCTGGACGCGTGTCGGCGGCGGCGTGGAGCCCGGCCATCATTTTGAATGGACTTGGATTCTCGCGCACTACCAGCGCCTCACCGGCGATCCGGTGATGACGATTGCGGCGCGCTCGGCGGAGTTTGCCGAACGCTACGGCGTCGATCCCGGCACTTACGCGGTTTACGATGCACTGACCGAAGAGGGCGAGGTGCTGCAAAGCTCGTCGCGCGCATGGCCGAACGCTGAGCGGATAAAGGCGGCGATTGCGTTGTTCGAACTCGACGGCCGCGATCCGCGCCCGGCATTATCGACGTCGGCCAACCTCATTTTCGGCCGCTATTTTGCCAATGACATTCCCGGCCTTTGGACCGATCAGTTCGACAGCTTTAGCAAACCGATGACGAGTACGACACCGGCGTCGTGCGTCTATCACCTGTTTCTTGCGTTCTCAGAGATGCTGCGACTGCAGAACCCGATCTTACGCCTCACGCCGTGAGGGCTGCGAGGTGAGGCTCTGTTCGCTCTGCGGCGGCGATAAAGTCGCCACCGTCAATGTCCCAATTGCGCAGAACAGCGAGGCTCACGCGTCTTGGGCGATTTCGCAGGACGGAGCGGGGGCATTCATCCAATGCAAAACATGCGTTCATAGTGTGTTGATCAAGGCGCCACCGCTGAAGGTCTCTAACGTAGATTTCGCGAGATCCCAGCTCAGGTCGCGTCAAGTGAAAAATGAGGGAAGGGCCTTGTGCCGTCTCTCACAGATTGACGTGCCGCGAGACTTTGTAGACAAGTAAATCTTGTACAAACCGGATAAGTGGTGTGAGGCGATGAAGCGGTTATTGCTCCACATAGGTCGAGCCAAGACGGGATCGACTGCGATTCAGCAATCCTTATCGCTCAATCGTGAGCGATTGCGGCAATTCGGATTTCTCTATCCCGGATTGGGGCTCGATCACGCCGATATTGTCCAAGCCATCAACGGCGCGGATAATGATGTTGCTCAAGTCGTACTTGCGGAAGCGCACTCAACACCTGCTGACGGGATCATCATCAGCTCTGAAGGGCTTTCCAATCTGAAACCATCACGCGTACGGGAATGGTTCTCTGACTTTCATGTGGAGATCATTGTCTACCTGCGCGAACAAGCCGACGCCTTTATCTCTGCGTACCAGCAAGATGTGAAGGGCCATTTGGAAAGCGCAAGTTTCGCAGAGTATGCCGCTCGTTATCTGGTCGATTACCACGTCTTCCTCAGCAGGTGGGCGAACGTGTTTGGGCGTAAAAACCTCCATGTGCGGATTTACGATCGCAGCGAATTGGTCGGCGGCGATGTCGTGTCTGATTTTCTCGCCTTGCTTGGAATAAATGATGTCACCGGGTTTGCGTGCAATGGTCCAGATCTCAATCCGTCGTTGGCCGGAGCACCGCTTGAGGCAAAGCGGCGTCTCAACTACCTGTGTGATCCGCGATCAGAGTATAAATTGCTCGAGGCCACCTACGCCTATCTGATGGAAGCCGCCGCCTCCGATCCCGCCAATCGCGGACGCATGCCGGTAGATGAGGATCTCGTTGAGGCCATTCGCGCGCGTCACGCACCCTCTAACGAGGCCGTCGCAATAGATTTTCTAGGTCGCGACGTCGCTTTCCAACTCAAGCCGGTAGCGGGCCGCGCTCAGCCGATCGACGAAGCGCGCGTCGCTGAGTTCTTTGATCGTCTTCAACAGCTCGCGATTGCGAACGGCGTCGTTTACTCTCAGCGTGCGCGAGCCGAAGGTTGGCGTGAACGCGCCAAGCAGGACGCCTCACCAGACGCCTTTCCGGCAATTCTCTCTGAATTCGACGCTATCGCCGCCGTCGACCATCCGGCCGAGGCTTGGTGGAGCGCCACTCAGACCCCGCGCGCTGCTTTGCGGAAGGTGCTTGCGAAGTCTGGAGACGAACTCGGCTAGCCAGCGGGCGGTCGAAGCTTGCCACGCCGCAATTTCGCCGGGGCCATCGTGATGGCGCCGACCTAGCCCCACATTCTCACGGCGGTCCTTCATATGAAGGTCGGGCGGACGGCTAGGGAGGCGCTCCCGATCGGACGGGAACGATCCAATCTCGTGCGTTTACAGTCTGTCCTTGGCCTTATCGGAGATACTGCGCTTGCAGGGCCCGATCTTACGCCTCACGCCGTAAGGGCCATGCGTCGATCAATTGCCTTTGACGTGACCCCCGCAAACTCCTCCATCTGAAGCTAGAGTCCGGCCCACTTAGGGAGCCGGAAATGAAGCGGAAGCGGTTCAGCGAAGAGCAGATCATCGCGATCTTGCGGGAGCACGAGGCGGGCGTATCGACGGCCGACCTGTGCCGGAAGCACGGCATGTCGAACGCCAGCTTCTACGCCTGGAAATCAAAATACGGCGGCATGGACGTGGCCGACGCACAGAAGCTGAAGGGCCTGGAGGCGGAAAACGCCAAGCTGAAGCGTCTGTTGGCGGATGCGATGCTCGACAATGCGGCGCTGAAAGACCTGCTCGGAAAAAAATGGTGACGCCCGCGCATCGGCGAGAAGCCGTCGCTCATCTCGAAACGACGCACGAGATGAGCGAGCGGCGGGCGTGCCGGGTGATCGGCGTCGATCGGACCAGCGTGCGTTACCAGCGCACGACGCCCGACGACGCCGAGCTGCGCGCCCGCATCAAGGCGTTGGCGCACGAGCGCCGGCGCTTCGGCTATCGCCGCCTCTACATCTTGCTGCGCCGGGAGGGCCGGCTCGTGAACAGGAAGCGCGTGCAGCGCATCTATCAAGAAGAGCGACTGATGGTGCGCCGCCGGGGCGGCAGAAAGCGTGCTTTGGGGCTGCGCGCGCCGATGGCGGCGCCGGATCGGCCGAACGCCTGCTGGTCGCTCGACTTCGTGCATGATCAGATGACGGATGGCCGTCGCTTCCGGGTGTTGGCCGTGGTCGATAATTGCACGCGCGAATGTCTGGCGCTGATCGCGGACACCTCGATCTCGGGCGTGCGGGTCGCGCGCGAGCTCGATCGCATCATCGCCTGGCGCGGCCGGCCTGGCGCGGTGACCTCGGACAACGGGACCGAGCTGACTTCGAACGCGATCCTGAAATGGGCGGATGAGCGCGGCGTCGGCTGGCAATACATCCAGCCCGGCAAGCCGCAGCAGAACGCTTTCAGCGAAAGCTTCAATGGCCGGCTGCGCGATGAGCTTCTCAACGAGACGCTCTTCCGCTCCCTGCCGCACGCGCGCCTCGCTTTGGCGGCCTGGCGCGACGACTACAACCACCACCGCCCGCACGGGAAGCTCGACTGGCTGACGCCAGCCGCCTACGCCGCCCGTTGGGCACAGAACGAAGAGCTTGAACGACGCCCATTGGGGGCGTTTGATGACGACCGGACTCCAGTCCCCGCTGGATGAGAAACGGGGGTCACGTCACCTTTGCCTTAAGTGATGCTGGTGTTGTTGAAGAGCGGCTCGCAGTCGGGCTTGTACAACTCCTTCCGTAGTGTTGGGTTGCCTCGCAGGAAATCGCCAGTCATCACGCCGGGAAATCCCGAGATCTCGCGCGCTTATCCGCTGGCTATCCACTGGCCGCACCTTGCCCCACTTCACCTGTGGATTGCTCCCCGGATCTCGGCTCTTTCCGCTCGACTGGTGCGCGCTTCGGAGCGGTAGTGTCCTCAACGCGCTCCCCGCAGCGCCTAGTGGCGGCGCGCCCCCGCCAAAGTCGGGGCTTGAGGCAGTAGGGCCACGACCTGGCGATTGGGCCGGCTGGCTGGGAGCTGCTTCATGTCGAATGGTTTAAGTGTCGAGCCTGCGCGCGCGATCGAGGGCGAGCCAAACAGCGCATCACCACCCAGGCTCAAAGGGCGCTCACATCGCTACAAAGAATTGGACGCGCAAGAAGAGATGCGGGTCTTGGGATTGCTGCGGGACACGATCGCTTTGCACGACGAGGCGTTAGATGACCCCGAAGTGATGTTGATCATCGCTGAAGGGGAAACTGATCTCATGGGCGCCCTTGACTGCATGATCGATGCTGACACTTGCGACGACGCGCTCATTCAGGGGCTAAAGGCCGCCAAAGACACGATGGCGGCGCGGTTGCATCGGCTTGAAGAACGCAAGAAATCTCGCCGAGCAATCATTGAGCAGGCCTTGATGCTGCTTCAATGTGCATCCCTTGAGCGACCGGGCGCCACGATCAGCTTAGCGGAGCGTTCGCCAAGCCTCGTCATCGAAGAAGAGGCCGCGGTGCCGGCGCAGTACTTCGATTTGAAACCCGCATTGAACAAGCGGCGTTTGAAAGAGGCGCTCCAAACAGGCGAAGAGATTGCTGGCGCGCGACTCTCAACGGGCTCGCTCACGCTCACCGTTCGGAGGCGCTGATGTCTTCGCCAGCTCAAATGGCTCCCCGTGATTTCTCAGACGCGCAACTCAAACTCATACGTCGCACCGTGGCGCGATCATGCACGCCGGCCGAGTTCGATGAATTCATGGCCGTGGCCTCTCTATGCGGTTTGGATCCGCTTCGCCGTCAGATTTCGCCACTCATTATCTCAGCCGATGATCCCGACCGGCGCCGTCTCATTCCCTGGACGACCATAGACGGTCTTCGCGTCATTGCCGCGCGCCACGGGGATTGAATTGAAGCCATTCTTCTTGATGGATGCTGCAAGCGCGCGTCGCTGAGCGCGTGGCCGTGAACGCGGATTGTTGGAATAAGGCTTGATGTCCCCGATTGGGACCATTTCGATCTTTGGATCTGACATCTTGAACCCCTGACTGGCCGCAGATGGCGGCGCCGCGGAGTTCGCTCAGGCGCTAGCGTTTGTCACAGGTCATGTTCGTGCAGTTTTTGCATCCACTCGCTCTGCCAGAGCTTGTTGTATGTGTCGTGCTGCTGCTCTGACCACGTCGCAAAGTCCGCGTGCGAGACCTCCCAGGCGTTTGGCGGGCGCGGCCCGGCGTGTTCCTTTGCATAGAGGATTGCGCTGGCGTTCACCGTCGGATCGACGAGACGACAGCAGTCCACGAGAAATCCAAGGGCAGGAGAGGGATTGTCAGCGTCTGTCATCCAAACGCCGTGTTGCCGATCCGTCGTGCGGCGCCAAATCTCCAAGAACTCCTCACACCAGAACCAGAGCCACGGTCGGATGCGGGGTCCTGATTGGGCCGGCGGCATCAAAATCTCGACCTCCGCCAAGCGGCGGAGGCGGCGAAGCGTCGTCAGGTCTTCTGCCTCGACAAGTCTGTACTTCAGAGCAGTATCGATACCAGTCCTCATAGCGTTGCGAAGCTTGGTGGCCGCGCGTTTGTCCATCCTTCGCTCGCCGAGCCACTCAACGGCGCACATTCGCGCGCATACAATCATTTCCACAACGTACTCGACCGCGTCTTCATGGGGCGGCAGGTCGTGCGTTTGAAGCGTCGTCCGAACGGCCTCTTCGAGGTCTTCGTGAAGAGTTTCGTCGTTTTGATCGCTCGGATCGACCTGTTCTGGGCTTGAGGCGACCTGATCCATGCCTGTTATGCTCCTGATCTCGGCCTGTTATCTGGCGGGCCTTTGAAGCGGCCGTTGACCGCGCGCTTTGCTGCAAACGGCGGAAAACACGCGCAAAATGTGAGAATGACAAGCGTCGAGCGCAAGAGCGCGCCGAGTTTCCTTGGGCCAAATTCGGGCCAAAGGCTGCTAAAGATTCGAGATTTGGCGCGAGATCGGCGGGCTCTGTTAGCCGCCGGCCTTCACGAACTCACGCACCGCGCCCGCGATCTTGGTTTGCGTTTGGCCGTCGAGATAGGGGTGCATCGGCAGCGCCAGCACGCGGTGGCAGATGGTCTCGCTCACCTTCAAACCGCCCGCACCGAGTGGGAAATTCTCGTATGCTGTCTGCTTGTGCAGTGGTTTCGGGTAGTACTGCGCCGTCGGGATGCCTGCCTCGCGCAGATGCGCTGCGAGCCCGTCGCGATCGTCCGCCTCGATGACATATTGCGCCCAAGTCGAGACGCCGCCGTCAATGACGCGCGGCGTCGTAACCAGGCCTTCGAGCATCTGCGCATAGCGATCCGCGACTTCGTTTCGCATTGTGATCTCTTCAGCGAAGATCGCGAGCTTTTCGAGCAGGATCGCGGCTTGGATGGTATCCAGACGCGAGTTCATGCCGATGCGGGCGCAATTGTACTTGTCGTCGCCGCTGGCGCCATGGAACGCGATCGAGCGCATCAACACGTTGTCGGCGTCATCGTTGGTCAGCGTCGCGCCGCCATCGCCGTAGCAGCCGAGGGGCTTTGCCGGGAAGAACGAGGTCGTCTGCGCGTCGGCCCAATGCATCGGATGCTTGCCGCCGAGGGTGCAGCCAAAGCCCTGGGCGCTATCGGCGATCAGCTTCAGCCCTTCGCGCTTACAGATCGCGCTGATCGCGGGATAATCCGCCGGCTGACCGAAAAGATCGACCGCGATCACCGCCTTCGGCTTCAGCTTGCCGTCCTTCTTCACGCCTGCGATCGCCGCTTCGAGCGATTTCGGGTCCATGTTGTAGGTGTCCGGCAGCACGTCGACGAACACCGGCGTGGCATTGGTCCACGGCACGATTTCGGCGGTGGCGGCGAACGTGAAGCTCGGCGTGAACACCGCGTCGCCTTCGCCCACGCCCCAGGCCCACAGCGGCAGAACCAGCGCATCGGTGCCGTTGGCGTTGCCGATGCAGTGCTTGGCTTCCGCGAACGCCGCCAGCTGGCCTTCGAGCTGCTTCACTTCCGGTCCGAAGATATAGGCGCCCGAGCGCACCACCTTCGAAACGGCGGCGTCGATCTTGGCCTCAATCCGCGCGCGCTGCGCTTGCAGGTCGATAAACGGGATCATCATGCTTCTCGCGTGTTGAGTGATCTAATTTACAACGTTTCCCGGACAAGCCACGCATCGCGCGGCGCTGATCCGGGACCTAGGGGGTGACCAAGCGCCGGCGTTTCCCGGCCCCTGGATCCCGGCTCTCCGCTGCGCTTCGGCCGGGAAGCGTGTGATGCTTGAAGGTGCTCATGTCAGCGACGGCAGGCCCGACGCTTCGTCCACCTGAAGCGCCAACTCAAGCACCGCCAGTGCTTCTTCGCCGTTGACCACGGGCCGCGGCGCGACACCAAGAACGGCGTCGACGAATTGTGCGACGTTCGCGCCAAGCGGGTCGCTGCCGATGCGTGTTTCCGCGAACGCGGCGTTGAGCGGGAAGCGCGTCGTGTTCTCGAAGGTGCGGGCCAGGAAATCGATCTTCACTTCGCCCGATGGATAAACCGCGTGCATGTAGCGGCGGCGGCCTTCCTCGATGCGGCTCGACACGAACTTGGCCTCGGCGTCGCCGAACGAGAGCGTCGCCTCGATCCGGTCCGCGGTGCGGCCGTGCTCGCTCTTCGCGGTGGCCGTAACGCGCTCCGGCTTCTGCTTCAGCAGCATCAGCGCCAGATCGAGATCGTGCACCATGAGATCGAGCGTCACCGAAACGTCGGCGCTGCGTCCCGTCCATGGCCCTTCGCGGACGCTTTCGATGTGCGTTGGTTTTTCTGGCGCCGTCAGCAACCCCATCGCTTCGAACACCAAGCGCTCTTGGTGCCCGCAGCCGACGATCAGCTTTTTATCGCGCGCCAGCTTCACGATCTCAGCGCCACGCTCAATATCCGTCGCGATCGGCTTTTCGATCAGCAGATGCTTGCCCGCCTTAAGCGCTGCGATGCCGGCATCGCCGTGAAATGAGGGCGGCGAGGCAATGGTGATGATATCGCACGCCGCAAGTAGCGCATCGCGCGTCTCGAAGCTTTCCGCCCCGTGCGTATCCGCAAGCTGCTGCGCGCGCTCATCGTCCGGATCGAACACGCCGACAAACTGCACGCGTGCGTCTTCAACATACTTGCGCGCATGGATGCGCCCGAAGGCGCCAGCGCCAAGCACGCCTGCGCGAAGCTTGCTCACTCGACCGTCACCGATTTCGCGAGGTTGCGCGGCTGGTCAACGTCCGTGCCTTTGTGAACGGCGGTGAAGTAGGCCAGCAACTGGATCGGCACCGAGTACACCAGCGGTGCGATGAACGGATCGCAGGCCGGGATCATGATGATGTGCTTGGCGATATCCGCGCAGGCCACCGCGCCCGCCGCATCCGTAATCACGATCAGCTTGCCGCCGCGGGCGTTCACTTCCTGCATGTTCGAGAGCGTCTTTTCAAACAGCTCATCATGGGGCGCGACCACGACGATCGGCGTCGCTTCATCGATGAGCGCGATCGGCCCGTGCTTCAGTTCGCCCGCAGCGTAGCCCTCAGCGTGGATGTAGGAAATTTCCTTGAGCTTCAGCGCGCCCTCGAGCGCGATCGGGTAGTGCACGCCGCGGCCGAGATAGAGCACATCGCGCGCCTGTGCGAGTTCGAGTGCGATTTTCTCGATCTCGGGCTCGCATGCGAGCGCATCCGCCACCAAACGCGGCGTTTCCATCAAGGCATGAACGAGGCGGCCTTCTTCCTGGCCCGAGAGCGTCCCGCGCGCACGGCCCACGGCGATGGCAAGCGCCGCAAGCGCCGAAAGCTGCGCCGTGAACGCCTTCGTGGAAGCCACGCCGATTTCCGGGCCGGCCAAAGTCGGCAACCGCGCGTCGGCTTCGCGCCAGATCGTCGATTCCGGCACGTTCACAACGGCCAGCGTCTTCAGATTGTTCTCTTTGCAGTAGCGCAGCGCCGCCAGCGTATCGGCGGTTTCGCCAGATTGCGACACGAACACCGAGAACGCCTTTTTACCGAACGCCGGCTTCCGATAGCGGAACTCCGAGGCGATGTCGGTTTCGACGGCTATGCCGCCGATTTGTTCGAGCCAATACTCAGCAACGCGCCCGGCATAGTGCGCAGTGCCGCAGCCGATCACGATGGCGCTGTCAGCGGAGAGATCGACGCCGTCGAGATCCGGCATCTCAACGCGCTCGTCATATGCATTCACGTAGCGCGTGATCGTGCGGCCGATGGTTTCAGGCTGCTCGTAGATTTCCTTCTGCATGAAATGGCGGTGGTTGCCTTTTTCGGCCGCAGCCGCGCCGCCGGCGAACACATGCACTTGGCGATCCGCTACCATGCCTTGCGCGTCGAGCACCTTCACCTTCGTGCGCGAGAGCACGGCGATGTCGCCTTCTTCAAGGAACATCACGCGCTGCGTGAACGGGGAGAGCGCGATTGCGTCAGATCCCAGAAAGTTCTCGCCATCGCCCAGGCCGACCGCCAGCGGGCTGCCTTTGCGCGCGCCGACCAGAATGTCGTCATCGCCGGCGAATAGCACGGCAATCCCGAACGCACCCTCGAGGCGGCGCACGGCGCTGATCGCCGCTTGTTCGGGCTTTTGGCCCTTATCCAGGAAGTCCGTGATCAAGTGGGCGATCACTTCGCTGTCGGTCTCTGACGCGAACGTGTGTCCGGTCTTCTGCAGCTCTTCGCGCAGCGCGCGGAAGTTTTCGATGATGCCGTTGTGGACGATGGCGACCTTATCGGTCGCGTGCGGGTGGGCGTTGCCGGTCGTCGGCGCGCCGTGGGTGGCCCAGCGCGTGTGGCCGATGCCGCTGACGCCCGCTAGCGGCGCCTTCTCAAGTTCGGCTGCCAGGTTTGCAAGTTTGCCTGCGGCGCGGCGGCGCGTGATCGCGCCGTTTTCCAGCGTCGCGACCCCTGCGGAATCGTATCCCCGGTATTCCAGAAGCTTCAAAGCCTGGACCAACCGGGGCGCCGCCGGATCAGCGCCCAGGATGCCGATAATTCCACACATGGTTAACCCGTACGTCCCTTCGCGCGCCCCAAGGGGCTCTTGCCTGCTCGCGCGTTGAATTGCACCTCAATTAGTCTTTCAACATGCGACGGTGGAGCGGTGCGCGCCGCTGGCGTGTGCAACGATTTTTGCTTAAGCGCTCACCGCTGATAGAATTACCCGACTTTGGGCCAAGCCTAAAGCCGGTTGGAGCATCCACCACCATGAGCAGAGCCTATTTCGGCACAGACGGCATTCGTGGGACAGCCAACAAGTTTCCGATGACGCCGGAAGTCGCCATGCGCGTCGGCTTGGCCGCCGGCAAACGCTTCCGCTCGGCCGACGATCGCCGCCACCTGGTGGTGATCGGCAAGGACACGCGCCTCTCCGGTTACATGCTCGAACCGGCGTTAACCGCGGGCTTCACCGCCGCCGGCATGGACGTGGTGCTCTTTGGCCCGCTGCCGACGCCGGCCGTCGCCATGCTCACGCGCTCGCTCCGTGCCGATCTGGGCGTCATGCTCTCGGCCTCGCACAACAAGTATGCCGACAATGGCATCAAGCTGTTCGGTCCGGACGGTTACAAGCTTTCGGACGACGCCGAGATTGAGATCGAGGCCTTGATGGATGCGGGCCTCGACGCGCACCTGGCCGATCCGGCCAAGCTCGGTCGCGCCCGCCGCATCGACGACGCCCAGGCGCGCTACGTCGAGATCGTCAAGGCGACTTTCCCGAAGAAGCTCTCGCTGAAGGGCCTTCGCGTCGTGATCGACGCCGCTAATGGCGCCGCTTATCAGGTCGCGCCGGTGGCGCTCTACGAGCTTGGCGCCGAGGTCATCAAGATCGGCGTCGAGCCGAATGGCTTCAACATCAACGAGGAAGTCGGCTCCACCGACACGAAGGCGCTCAAGGAAGCGGTGCTGAAGTATCGCGCCGACATCGGCATCGCGCTCGATGGCGACGCCGATCGCGTCGTCATCGTCGATGAGAAAGGCCGGACCGTCGACGGCGACCAGCTCATGGCGCTCATCGCCAAGAACTGGAAAGAGCAGGGCACGCTCACCAAGCCAGGCATTGTCGCTACCGTGATGAGCAATCTCGGTCTCGAGCGTTTCCTGAAGAGCCTGTCACTGAAGCTTGAGCGCACCAATGTCGGTGACCGCTACGTCGTCGAGCAGATGCGCGCCAAGGGCTACAATGTCGGCGGCGAACAATCCGGCCACATCATTCTGAGCGACTTCTCGACCACGGGCGACGGCTTGCTGGCCGCGCTGCAAGTGCTCGCGGTGATTGTGCAGAGCGGGAAGCCGGCCAGCGAGGTCTGCAAGCAATTCGATCCTGCGCCGCAAATCCTCGAAAACGTCCGCTACGAACGCGGCAAGCCCGACCCGATGGAAGCCGCCGCCGTGAAAGCCGCCATAAAGGACGCCGAAGAGCGCTTAAAGGGCACGGGCCGCATGCTCGTCCGCAAATCCGGCACTGAACCACTCGTCCGCATCATGGCCGAAGGCGACGACGAGACGCTCGTGCGTTCCGCCGTAAACGACGTGAAGGCGGCAGTAGTCGCTGCGGCGAAGGCGGCTTGAGCGTTTTCCGCCGCGTTCGCGCGGCGTTGACGACGCTGCCGCGTGGCGCGCATTCGCTGCGTTTGCTGTTCGAACTCGCTTGGCTTGTGCCCATCTTGGCGCTGCTTGGGTGGTTGGGCGGCTTGGGTCAACCAGGCGACATCGATCTTTCCGCACTCTTGCGCGTCGCAGCGATTGCTCTGTTCGTGCCCGCGCTGTTGGAGGAGGTTATCTTTCGCGCCGCGTTTTTGCCAGAGCCTAGCGCCAGGCCGTCTCTACTCCGGTGCGGCCTCGCCATCGCGGCGTTCGTCGGTTGGCATCCATTGCAGGTGCTGTGGTTCGGCGAGGCGTGGAGCGCCGTCGTTTTCAATCCGTGGTTCTTGGCCGCCGTTGTGGCGCTCGGCGTCGCGACCACGCGACTTTACCTCGCCACATCTTCATTGTGGCCAGCCGTCATCCTGCATTGGTTGGTTGTCGTTGCCTGGAAGGCGCTCGGCGGCGCCTCGCCTTGGAGCTAGCTTACTGCCCGGTCGAAACGGGCGTCGCCACAGGCCGCGGAGGCAGTGGCGCGGTGTTATTGGCTTCGTTGCAATCGGGAATGCCGGCGCGGGTGCCTTCGCTGGCATAGACCAAGCGCAGGCGCAGGCGCCGTCCGGCTGCTTCCTCAGGCACGACACCACGCACCACGCCGCGCACGCCATGCGCATAGGCCAGGAACACGCGGCCATCTGCGTCCAACGTGGTGATCGCCGGCGCGATGGCTATACGCGTCGGGCCTGCCGGAGTTGAGTATTCAAGGGCGACCGACGTGTCTTCGATGCGCGCCGCCAAAAAGGGCGTGTTGCCGTCGTTGCGCACTTGCCAGCTCACGGCGATTTCGTTCTCGCCCAGCGGCGCTTCGCCCGGCACTTCAGTGAGATAGGCCGCGGTGCCGACGCCGAGGTCGGGGCAGCGCGGGGGTGGCGGCGGCGGCGGGCGGCTCTTTTGTTTGCCCTGCTGGCCGCCCTGTTGCGCGAGAGCGTCGCTCATCAGCGCCGCGCCATTCAGCGCGGCGAGACCCACCATGCATGCGATCAAGGCTTTGCGCATTGTAGTTCCCCACCGGCTGGGCTCAGCAGCCGGGCGCGTCCCGGAAATCAGTTTAGCCCATTGCGCCGGAGGCCGATAGGGCGGCTCAGCCTCGAAGCTGCCGCAGCCACGCTGCGGTGCTGGGGTCCAGATCAGCCGGGGCCGCGCCGCCGTCGAGCGCCGGCAGCAGCGCGTTCGCCATTTCCTTGCCGAGTTCGACGCCCCATTGATCGAATGGATTGATGCCGGCGAGGACGGCTTCCGCGAACGTGCGGTGTTCGTAGAAGGCGAGCAGCGCGCCGAGTGCTTCCGGCGTCAAAGCGTCAATCGCCATCAGCGTTGAGGCGCGATTGCCGGTAAAGGCGCGATGCGGCGCCAGCCGCGAAGCCTCCGTTTCGCTCACGCCTTTGGCGAGCATTTCCGCTTTCGCCTGCGCCGCACTCTTGCCCACCATCAGCGCGCGCGCTTGCGCCAGCGCATTGGCATAGACCTTGGCGCGGTGCGAGGGCGGGCCTTCCTGCACGCCCGCATTGACGATGAACTCGACGGGAATTTCATCGACGCCCTGATGCAGCAATTGGAAGAACGAGTGCTGCGCGTTGGTGCCGGCCGCGCCCCAGGTGACAGCGCAAGCTGAACGCTTCAACGGGGCGCCGTCGCGCGTCACGCCTTTGCCGTTCGATTCCATTTCCAGCTGCTGCGCCCAAGCCGGCATCAGGCGCAGCCGTTCCGCGTAGGGGATGAGCGCGTAGGAGCCGTGCCCCAGAGCTTCGCGATTCCACATCTGAACGGCGGCGGAGAGCGCGGGCAGATTGTTGGCGAATGGCGCGTCGCGGAAGTGTGCGTCCATCTCCGCCGCGCCTGAGAGCAGGCGATCGAAGGCATTGTCCCGCAGCGCCACCGCGCAGACGAGGCTTGCGCTCGACCATAGTGAGTAGCGCCCGCCGACCCAATCCCAGAACGCAAACACGTTCTGTGCCGGCACGCCCCAGGCGATGGCTTTGTCCGGCGCGGCGGTCGCGGCGGCGAGATAGGCCGGTCCCCACGCGCGCACGAAATCGGCGTTGGCGATGGTTTCCTGCGTCGTGAAGGTTTTCGAGACTACGATCAGCAGCGTCCGCTTCGGATCGAGCCCTTCAATCGCGTCGGCGACATCGGCGCCATCGACATTCGCGGCGAAGCGCACCTTGATGCCGGCCACGCGCATTGGCTTCAGCGCATCCATGACCAGGCGCGGGCCAAGATCCGAGCCGCCAATGCCGATATGGATAATCGCGTCGATCTCCGGCCGTATACGCTGCGCGAATTGCGCCATCGCCATACGGACGTTCTCGACCTCGGCCGGCGGATTGGGGGCGCGGAGCGCCCAGTGCTTCGCAGCGCGGTTCTCAGTCGTGTTCACGACCTCGCCGCTGAAGAGTTTGCCGCGCCAGCTATCGAACGCCGCCGCCTGGGCCAGCGCGCCAAGTGCGCTCAACGCGGCGCCATCGATGCGTTGTTTGGAGAAGTCAGCCTGGAGATGCGGCGCATCGAATGTCAGCGTCTCCGCACGCTTCGGATCGGCGGCGAATAGATCGAGCAGGGCCGCGCCGCGCAGACGCGCAGCCTCCGTCTCGACCTTGCTCCAGGCCTCATTCATGGTGGCGCTCATGAGAATGAGGCTCTAACAGGACGCGGGCATGGCGACAATTCTTGTAACCGGCGGTGCGGGATATGTCGGCTCGCATTGTTGCCTGGCGCTCTCGCGCGCTGGGCATAAGGTCGTCGTCTATGACAATCTCTCCAACGGCCACGCCAAGTTCGCGAAATGGGGACCGCTGGAAGAGGGCGATATTCGCGACGCGGCGCGGCTGCGTGAGGTCTTCGCCACGCACCAGCCGGACGCGGTGCTCCATTGCGCGGCGCTGATCGAAGTCGGCGAGTCGGTGAAGTTTCCCGAGCGTTTTCATGAAGTGAATGTCAGCGGTACGCGTGCCGTGCTCGACGCCATGCATGAAGCCGCCACGCGTGCGTTCGTGTTCTCGTCCTCCTGCGCAATCTACGGAGCTCCCGAACGCCTGCCGATGGACGAGACCCACCGCTATGCGCCCGCCAGCCCCTACGGTCAAAATAAGCTCGACGCCGAGCGCCTGAGTGAAGCCGCCGCTGAAGCGCGCGGCGGGTCGTTTGCGCATCTGCGCTACTTCAACGCCGCCGGCGCAGCCTGGGGGGAGGGCATCGGCGAGCGCCACGAGCCGGAGAGCCACGCTATTCCGCTGGCGCTGTTCACGCTGCTCGGCCGGCGCGAAACTTTCCGCATTTTCGGCGAGGATTACGAGACCCGCGATGGCACTTGCTTGCGCGACTACGTACATGTCCTTGATCTCGCCGACGCGCATGTGCGCGCGATCGAACGCTTGCTCGGCGGCGGCGCAAGCCTCGCCGTCAATCTCGGCACCGGCGACGGCGTCACGGTGCGCGAGTTGATCGCCGCGATCGAGCGCGTCACCGGCAAGCGGGTTCCGGCCATTCCCGCGCCACGCCGCGACGGCGATTCACCGGCGCTGCTGGCGGATAATTCGCTGGCGCTGCGAGAACTGGGCTGGTCGCCCAAGCGCGGCATCGACGAGATCATCGCCGACGCGTGGAAGTGGCACAGCGAGATCGAGGTACAGTGAACCGTCTCCCTCGCGGAGCGGTGGCCGCGCAGCGGCCAGGGGAGGGGCGTTACGCTCGCGCGATGGTGCAATCTTTTGATCCACGCGTGTATTTCTTCTCCCCTCATCCCTCAACTCTTCTCCGCAAGGGAGATGGGGAGTCGCTAGCTCGGCCTGACGCTGAAGGAGAGGATGCGGCTCACGGCCACCGCCGAGGGTGGAGAAGAGCTTACGCAGCTCGGTCTCCAACTCGTCCGGTGCTGCGTCCGTTAGGCCCGCCCGACGCTCACATACTTGAAGCCCTTGGCGCGCATTTCATCGGGGCGGTAGATGTTGCGGAGATCAATGAGCGTTGGAGTTTTCAGCGCGTCCTTGATGCGGTCGAGGTCGAGGGCGCGGAATTGGTCCCATTCGGTGATGATCACGACGGCGTCGGCGTTCTGCACGCAATCGTACGGCCCGGTCGCGAACTGGACGTCCTTCAGCATGTGCTTGGCTTCGTTCATGCCTTCGGGATCGAAGGCGCGGACTTTGGCGCCTTCCGCTTGCAACGTCGGCACGATGTCGAGCGCAGGTGCGTCGCGCATGTCGTCGGTGTTGGGCTTGAAGGTTAGGCCCAGAACGGCGATGGTTTTGCCGTTCACGCTGCCGCCGACCGCATCGATGATCTTTTGCGCCATCTTCTGCTTGCGCGCCGAGTTCACGCGCACGGTGGCTTCGATGAGTTCGATCGGCGCGTTGTTGTCGCGCGCGGTTTTCATCAGCGCGAGCGTGTCCTTCGGGAAGCACGAGCCGCCATAGCCGGGGCCGGCGTTGAGGAATTTGCGCCCGATGCGGTTGTCGAGGCCGATGCCTTTGGCGACTTCCTGCACGTTGGCGCCGACGGCTTCGCAGAGATCGGCGATCTCGTTGATGAAGGTGATCTTCATCGCGAGGAAGCCGTTGCCGGCGTACTTGATCAGCTCCGACGTGCGGCGCTCGGTGAACACCATCGGCGTTTCGTTGAGCGAGAGCGGACGATAGAGCTGGCGCATCACTTCGCGCGCGCGCTCATCATTGGTGCCGACGACGACGCGATCCGGGCGCTTGAAGTCGCCGATGGCCGCACCTTCGCGCAGGAATTCAGGATTGGAGACGACGGCGAAATCGGCGCCTGGGTTTGCCTTCTTGATGATGGCCTCGACTTCATCGCCTGTGCCGACAGGAACCGTCGATTTGGTGACGACGACCGTATAGCCGTTCATCAGGCCCGCGATCTCTTCCGCCGCGGCATAGACATAGGAGAGGTCAGCGTGGCCGTCGCCGCGGCGTGACGGCGTGCCGACAGCGATGAACACCGCGTCGGCATCGCGAATGGCCGTGGCCGGATCGGTCGTGAAGAAGAGGCGGCCCTGCTCGACGTTGTCTTTTACCAGCTCATCGAGGCCCGGTTCGAAGATCGGGATTTCGCCCTTCTGCAAGCGCGCGATCTTGCCGGCGTCTTTATCGACGCACGTGACCGTGTGGCCGAAATCGGCGAAGCAGGCGCCCGAGACGAGGCCAACATAGCCAGTGCCGATCATAGTTACGCGCATGCTTAGATTTCCTGATTGTATTTGCCGACTTCGGCGAAGTTGGTGAGGCGTGGTTTTATTTCGTTGCGAAAGAGCGCCCTCATGTCGTCATCGCTGGTCATGCTTTCAACCACGACGACGAGTTCGGGCTTGTTCGATGACGCGCGGACAAGCACCCAGGCGCCATCTTCCAGTGTCACGCGGGCGCCGTTGACGGTGTTCACGTCGCGAATGGCGCGGCCGAGGATTTTGCCGCCTTCGGCTGCGAGTTTCTGATAGTCGGCGACGACGCGATCGACGACGCCGTACTTCTTCTCGTCATCGCAGTGCGGGCTCATGGTGAGCGAGGTGTAGCTCTTCGGGAGCGCGTTCTTCAGCTCGCTGAGTGTCTTGCCGGGATTGCGATCGAGCATGGCCAGCACTGCGGCGGCGGCGACGATGCCGTCGTCATAGCCGTTGCCGATCGGTTGCCGGAAGAAGAAGTGACCTGACTTTTCGAAGCCGGCGAGAGCGCCGAGTTCGGTGGTGCGGCGCTTGATGTAGGAGTGGCCCGTCTTCCAGTAATCGACCTTGGCGCCATTGGCTTTCAGCACGGGATCGATGGCGTAGAGGCCGGTGGATTTCACGTCGGCGACGAAGGTTGCGTTCTTGTGCTCGGCGCTGAGATCGCGGGCGAGCATGAGGCCGACTTTGTCGGCGAAGATTTCATCGCCCCGGTCGTCAACGACGCCGCAGCGATCGCCGTCGCCGTCGAAGCCGAGCGCCAGAGCTGCGCCGTGTTTTTTTACCGCCGCCGCCATGTCGTGCAGCATTTCGCTGTCTTCGGGATTGGCGTTGTAGTGGGGGAAGGTCCAGTCAAGCGCGGTGTGCAAGTCGATCACTTCGGCGCCCATGCGGCGGAGCGCTTCCGGCGCGAAGGCGCCGGCGGTGCCGTTGCCGCAGGCGGCGATGACCTTGATCGGGCGGCTGAGTTTCACGCGGGAGACGATGTCGGCGATGTAACGCTCGCGCATGCCTTCGACGCGAACGTACTTGCCGCCCTCGCGCGCTTTGAAGTTACCGCCAAGCACGATGTCGCGGAGCTTGCCCATCTCGTCCGGGCCGAAGGTTAGCGGGCGATCGGCGCCCATCTTCACGCCGGTCCAGCCATTCTCATTGTGGCTCGCCGTCACCATCGCCACGCACGGAATGTCGAGCGCGAATTGGGCGAAGTAGGCGGTCGGCGAGAGCGCGAGGCCGATATCGTTGACCTCGACGCCAGCTTGCATGAGGCCCAGCGTCAGCGCTTGCTTGATCGATTGCGAATAGAAGCGGAAGTCGTGGCCGACGACGATGCGCGGCGCGACGCCGAATTCGTGAATCAACGTGCCGAGACCAAGGCCTAGCGCCTGCACGCCGAGAAGGTTCAATTCCGGCGGCTTCTCGTTGCCCTGAATCCCGAACCACCAGCGTGCATCGTATTCGCGGAAGCCCGTCGGCTTGACCAGGGGCAAGCTTTCGAACTCAGCGGAATTTGCGGCGAGGCTGGCGCGCGGCGCAGGCAGCATGGGCATGGTTCCGGGGGTTGGGAGGAATGGGGGCGGTTTCGTCGATATGGCGGCGAATTTCAATCCGCTGCGTCAATTCAGGTGCGCGGCCTGATGCGAATACGCGTAATCTCCAAGCCGTAAGCCATATCTTGCAAGGCGGAGATCGGCCGGATCGCGATGGCGTTAACCTCAGCTTGCGGCGGCAGATTGAAGCGCAGGGTGGCGGTTTCCGGCGGCGCCTCCTGTGTAACCCACGGCGCGCGGTCGGCCGATCCGCGAAGGCTGAGAGCCAGCTGATTGGCTGAATTCACCGGGAGCGGGTTGTAGCTGATCTCCACTACAACTGGCTTGCCGTTGAGGAGCGCCGCGTCCTCTGGAGCGAGCAGGATGCGCGCGCCTTCGTCCTCGGGCAGCGGCGGCGGTTGCGCCAGTGTTTGGGCGACGCGCAGGCGGAGCGGGCGGCCCCAATAGTCGCGGACGACCGTCACTTCTTCGAGGCCTTGGTCGGGCGAGTTGAAGGCTTCGCGTTCATAGACCAGCCAATCGCCGTCGCGCTCCGCGGCGACAGGCGCCGGATCACGCGGCCAGGATTGGGGCCGGAGGCTGACGACAATTGCCGCGGCTGCCAGCAGGATCGCCAGCGGGTAGAAGATGAGCGGGTGGAACAGCCAGTGACGCATTGATGGGGGTTTAGCCTGAGCCAGAGATGGGGTCCAAGCGGCTTCGGCTCTTGACGGGCCGGGGCGGGGCTGGGAGCAAGCGGGCCATGCCCTATCTCGCATTGCTTCGCCACGGCCAGAGCCAGTGGAATCTCGAAAATCGCTTCACCGGCTGGGTCGATGTCGACCTGACGCCGGCCGGGGAGGACCAGGCGCGGCGCTCCGGGGAGCTTTTGGCCGCCAGCGGCGTGCCGTTCGATAAGTTGTTCACATCGGTGCAGACCCGGGCGATCCGGACGGGGTCGCTTGCGACGGAGGCGGCTGGCCTCGCCTGGCTGCCGGTGGCGCGCGACTGGCGCCTGAACGAGCGCCATTATGGGGCGTTGACCGGTTTGGATAAGGCCGAGACAGCGGCCAAGCACGGCGAAGAACAGGTGAAGGTCTGGCGTCGCTCGTACGATGTGCCGCCGCCGCCTTTGGAGGCTGGTGGTGAGTTCGATCTGTCGAAGGATCGGCGCTACGCGGGCATCGCTGTACCGGCGACGGAATCGCTGAAGCTGACGCTGGAGCGCGTGCTACCGTACTGGCGCGAGGCGATCGCGCCGGATCTGAAGGCCGGCAAGAATCTGATCATCGCCGCGCACGGCAATTCGCTGCGCGCGATCGTGAAACACCTCTTCAACGTGCCGGATGGCGACATCGTGCACGTCGAGATTCCGACGGGCAATCCGTTGCTGATTGAACTCGATGCGAACCTGAAGCCGATTTCGGTGCGCTATCTCGATGAGGCGCGGGCCGAGAAGCTGCCGGCTTTGCCTGCGTGAGCGAGGCGCTTCTTCCAACCCTCTTCCTTGCGGAGAGGGTGGCCGCGCAGCGGCCGGGTGAGGGGCGGCGATACGCGTGCGGTGTGTGTGATTGCGTGCTTAGTTCTGAAATATCGCAGCAGCTGAACGCGCCTCACCCCCTAACCCCCTCTCCGCGAGGGAGAGTGGGAATGTGTGCGTGATGAGCGATCTCGATTTCATGACCCGCGCATTACACCTCGCCTCGACGGGTGTGGGATTGACGGGCGACAACCCGACCGTCGGCTGCGTGATCGTGCGTGATGGCGCCGTGATTGCGGAAGCCCGCACGGGCGATGGCGGGCGCCCGCACGCGGAAGAGCAAGCGCTGGCGCTTGGCGATGCGCGCGGTGCGACGGCCTATGTGACGCTGGAGCCGTGTGCGAAGCGAAGCAATGACACGGCGTCGTGCGCTGATCGTTTGATCGAAGCGGGCGTGGCGCGCGTGGTGATCGCGGCGAGTGATCCCCATCCGTTTGCACGCGGTGTTGGTGTTGAGCGGCTGCGCGCGGCTGGCGTTAGCGTCGAAACTGGGCTGCTCGCTTCTGAAGCTCGGCAACTGAATGCGGATTTCCATCGGCGGTGGACGTGATCTTGGCTTTGTCGATGCCCCAGATCAGCGGGTCGCCTTCGCGCATCAGGCCATCGAAATAGGCGATGGTGCGGGTGAGGCCTTCGCGAAGCTGGATTTTTGGCTCCCAGCCCAAGTGCTCGCGGGCTTTTTCGATGTTGGGCTGGCGCTGCTGGGGATCGTCGCTTGGAAGCGGCTTGAAGACGAGCTTTGAGCTTGAGCCGGTGAGATCGATGACGGCTTCGGCGAGCTGACGGATCGTGAACTCGTTCGGGTTGCCGATATTGATCGGGCCGGTGAGTTCGGCGGGCGAATCCATGAAGGCGAGGAAGGCGTCGATCAGATCGTCGACGTAGCAGAAACTGCGTGTCTGCTCGCCGTCGCCGTAGAGCGTGATGTCTTCGCCTTTCAGCGCTTGCACGATGAAGTTTGAAACGACGCGGCCGTCGTTCGGGTGCATGCGTGGGCCGTAAGTGTTGAAGATGCGCGCGACTTTGATCTCGAGCTTATGCTGGCGGTGATAATCGAAGAACAGCGTCTCGGCGCAGCGTTTGCCTTCGTCGTAGCACGAGCGAATGCCGATCGGATTGACGCGGCCCCAATATTCTTCGGGCTGCGGATGAATGTCGGGGTCGCCGTACACCTCCGAGGTTGAGGCTTGGAAGATGCGGGCCTTCAAGCGCTTCGCGAGGCCCAGCATGTTGATGGCGCCATGAACGCTCGTCTTCGTCGTTTGCACCGGATCGTGTTGGTAATGCACGGGCGAAGCCGGACAGGCGAGATTGTAGATTTGATCGACCTCTACATAGAGCGGGAAGGTCACGTCGTGGCGGAGGAATTCGAAGTTCGGCTGGTTCAACAGATGCGCGATATTGCGCTTCCTGCCCGTGAACAGATTGTCGGCGCAGACGACATCGTCACCGCGGGCGACGAGGCGGTCGCACAGATGTGAGCCCAGGAAGCCGGAGCCGCCGGTGACGAGAATGCGCCGTTCGAACATGGCAGCGACAGGACGCTGCGCCGGTTAAGGATTTGTTGACCATGTGAGCACGTAGAGCGCCAGTCGCCTAAGCGATGGCCGAGATTGCTCGGCGTGGATCGGCGCGCCTAGGATGCCTGGGCGAGGGGCAATGGCATTTATTGGAAAGACCATGCAGCAAGCGGTCGCGCAGTTTGAGACACTAGCGCTGCCGCACCGGCTGTTCTCTGCTTTGCTTGTGTCAATTGGCGCCGTTATCGGCTCCGGTGGAGTTTGGCTCGCCGTGCTTGGCGGCTCGCTCTATTACGCGCTTGCCGGCGCCGCTGTGATTGCGACGGGCGTGCTCACCTTCCGCCGCGATCCACGCGCTGGATGGATCTATGCCGCGATGCTCGTCGCGACGGCGCTCTGGTCGCTGTGGGAAGCGGGGCTCGACGGGTGGGCGCTGACGGCCCGACTGCTCGCACCCGCGATTCTCGGGCTTGGTTTCGCTGTTCCAAAGCTGTTCGCTAGCTGCGGCTGGCCGATTCGCGCGCCGTTGCTCGCGGCAGCGCTCTGTTTTCTCACGATTGCCGCCGGCGCGCTGTCGCCGCAGCCCATGGCCGCGCCGTTTCCGGAGGCCGGCGAGATCACCGGCGCAGCGGCTGGCGCCGAATGGAGCGCCTATGGCGGCGCTGCCGCCGGCACACGCTATTCGACGCTCGACCAGATCAATCCCGAAAACGTCTCCCGGTTAGAAATTGCCTGGACGCACGATGCGGGCGCCACCGAAGCGGGCGCGCGCAGTCCGATGCAGGTAACGCCGATCATGGTCGCTGGCCTGCTCTACTATTGCTCGCAGACCAATGCCGTCATCGCGCTTGATCCCGAAACGGGAGAAGAGCGCTGGCGCTTCGACCCGCAAGTCGACTTGCCGCCCCGCGGCTTTCTCGTGCGCTGTCGCGGCGTGTCGTATTATCGCTCCAATGCTCGCGAATGTCCGGAGCGGATCGTCTCCGCCACCTTCGACGCACGTCTGTTTGCGTTGGATGCGCGCACCGGCCGCTTGTGCCGCTCGTTCGGCGAGGGCGGCTTCGTCGATCTGACCGAGGGCATGGGCGAGGTCGAGCCCGGGTTCTACTATGTCAGCTCGGCCCCGCTCATTGCCCGCGGAAATATCGTCATCGGCGGGGCCGTGATCGACAACATGAATGTTGACTCGCCGTCCGGCGTCATACGCGCCTTCGACGCCGAGAGCGGCGCGCTGCGCTGGGCGTGGGACTTGGACCGAGAAGGCGGGGGGACGCCCGCCGGCGAAACCTACACGCGGTCGACGCCAAATTCGTGGGCCCCCGCTACCGCGGACGAAGAGCTTGGCCTCGTTTATTTGCCGCTAGGCAATCCAGCGCCCGATTATTGGGGCGTCGAGCGCACGCCGAACGAAGAGCACTTCGGCAGTTCGGTTGTTGCACTTGACGCTGTGACCGGCGTGCTGCGCTGGTCGTTCCAAACCATGCATCACGATCTCTGGGACTACGACGTCCCGGCGCAGCCGACGTTAGTGGACATAGAACGCGACGGACAAACGATCCCGGCTTTGGTGCAGGCGACCAAACGCGGCCAGTTGTTTGTACTCGATCGGCGCACTGGCGAGCCGGTATTTCCGGTGGAGGAGCAACGAGTGCCGCAAGCGGGCGCGGCTCCGGGCGAACGCCTATCTCCGACGCAGCCCTATTCCATCGCTATGCCTTCGTTTGGGGGCGTGCTGCGCGAGAGAGATATGTGGGGCGCTACACCGATCGATCAGCTCTGGTGTCGAATTGCATTTCGCCGCTTGCGCTATGACGGTGAAGCGACGCCCCCGGGAGAAACGGCCTCTCTGGTTTATCCGGGGGTCGCCGGCGGCATGAATTGGGGCGGCGTCTCCGTCGATCCCGTTCATGGTGTGGCGATTGTCAGCTCCATGTATGTGGCCGCGACCAATCAGTTGATCCCGCGTGCCGAAGCAGATGAGATCGTTCGTCGTGGCGAAGACGCGCCGCAACCGATGACTGGCTCGCCCTATGCGGCGCAGGTGAGCACCTTCTATTCGCCGCTGAACGCCCCCTGCAACGAGCCGCCCTATGGTCGCCTGAGCGCCGTCGACCTGCGCACTGGCGCGCTGTTGTGGCAACGCCCTGTCGGGACCATACGCGACGCTGGCCCGCTCGGCCTGGCGATGCAGTTACCGATCCCCATGGGACAACCCAATCTCGGTGGTACGCTAACGACGCGCGGTGGACTTGTGTTCATGGGCGCCGTGCGCGAGCGGCGTTTTCGCGCCTTCGACATCCGCACTGGCCGCGAGCTTTGGAGCGCGGCGTTACCCGCCGGAGGTCAAGCCAATCCAATGACGTACACTTCTCCCTCTAGCGGCCGGCAATTCGTTATCATCGCCGCGGGGGGACATCCGGTGCTGGACATGCCTGCCGGTGACACGCTCGTCGCCTTCGCGCTGCCGCGATAGCCGCAGCTACTCCGCCGCTATGGCGGTTTGCTTGGCGAGCTTATCAAACGCCACGAGATCGCGGACGAGGTCTTCGAGTTGATCGAAGGGCACCATGTTGGGGCCGTCGCTCGGGGCGTTGTCCGGATCGGGGTGGGCTTCGAGGAAGACCGCCGCGACGCCGATGGAAACCGCCGCGCGCGCGAGGATCGGGACGAATTGGCGTTCGCCGCCCGAAGTGTCGCCACGGCCGCCGGGTTGCTGCACCGAGTGCGTGGCGTCGAACACGACCGGCGCGCCGAAGCTCTTCATGATCGGGATCGCGCGCATGTCGGAGACGAGCGTGTTGTAGCCGAACGAGGCGCCGCGTTCGCAGGCCATGACGTTCGGGTTGCCGCTGCCGGTGATCTTGGCGATCACGTTCTTCATGTCCCACGGCGCCAGGAACTGGCCCTTCTTGACGTTGATCGCTTTGCCGGTTTCGGCAGCGGCGACGAGAAGATCGGTCTGGCGGCAGAGGAAGGCGGGGATTTGCAGGACGTCGACGACTTCGGCGACCTCGGCGCACTGCTCGGGCAAGTGTACGTCAGTGATGACCGGCACGCCGATCTTCTTGCGGATCTCTTCGAAGATGGGTGCGGAGGCATCGAAGCCAGCGCCGCGCTTGGTGGATAGGCTGGAGCGGTTGGCCTTGTCGAAACTGGTTTTGTAGATGAACCCGGCGCCGGCGCGCTTGAACACGTCGCGCAGAAACTCCGCGGTTTCGAGTGCGTGGCTGCGGCTCTCAAGCTGGCAGGGGCCGCAGATGAAGGTGAGCGGCAGATTGTTGCCGATCTCGATCGGCGTCGACTCAACGCGCGGAATGCGGATGACGGAAGCGGGGTTCATGGGTGTCCTTCGTGGAAGGCCAACACTTAGGCTGTCGCCGCTACAGGCTCAACCGTGCGCGTGCGATCGGGGGGTATGAAAAGGCTGTCAGGGATGGCTTTTTCTATCGTGGATATCGGCGCGCTCAATACACATCACACGCTTCCCGGCCGCAGCGTTGCGGAGATCCGGGATCCAGGGTGTGACTAGGCGCGGTGCTTGCGGCCCCTGGATCCCGGATCGCACCCCGGCTTTCGCCGGGGCTGCGTCCGGGAAGCGTGTGGGAGTTATTCGGCAGCTTCGGCTACACGGAGCGAGCACGGTGGCTCTTCCGCGGCGGCTCTTGCTTGTAGCCAGGTGACGAATTTCTGCGCTTCGGCGCTCGGGTTTCTACCGGTGGGCCAGCAGAGCCAATAGGCGAAGTTATCGCGGACGGCGATGTCGAACGGTGTGACGAGGCGGCCGGCGCGGATTTCATCGATGGCGAGCCATTGGCGGCCGAGCGCGATGCCTTGGCCGGCGAGCGCGGCTTTCAAGAGAAGCGGGCTGTCGTCAAACTTGGGACCAGTCGATGGTTCGGGCCAATCGAGGTTCGCAGCTTGGAACCAGCGCGTCCATGGCGTCCACGGATTACGCAGAAGCGTCGCGCGCTTGAGATCGGCGGGTGCGCTGAGCTTGTGTATGTCGCGATACTCGGGCGTGCAGACGGGCGTCAGCGCTTCGTCGAAAAGCTTGGTGGCGTGCAAGCCGGGCCAGCCGCCGGCGCCGAGGCGGATGCCGAGATCGATGCCTTCCCTGCGATAATCGTTCAGCGCTTCGGTGACCCGGAGTTCGATGTCGATGTCTGGGTGCTCAGCGCGGAAATCGGCGAGGCGCGCGAAGAGCCAGGTTGAAGCGAGGCTTGGCACGGCGGTGATGACGATGTGGCGTTGCGCTTTGCTGTGCGCGCCTTTCGGCGGCGGAAAGGCTTGTTCGAGAATTGAGAGGCCCTGGCGCACTTGCGTTTCAAGCTGCTGGCCATCGGTCGTCAGCTGCATGGTGTTGCCGGCGCGCTTGAACAGCGTGACGCCGAGACGTTGCTCCAGCTCGCGGATGCGGTGGCTGACGGCGCCGTGGGTGAGGCCAAGCTCGTCGGCGGCCTTGGAATAGGACTTCAAACGGGCGGCGGCTTCGAAGGCGCGGAGCGTCTGGAGGGACGGCAGAGACATGAGTTTTGCGGCCCTCCAGCATGTGAATTCCGCTCACAACCAAGTCGTGGAGTCCTCGTTCGGATTCAAGGGGTAGGGCGCCCATCTCGGGCTTGTCGCCGAGAGAATTTCATTCGTTTCCCGGCTCAAAATTGGAGGAACGACAATGTTTAGGCACACTGGTCTTTATATCGACGCGCTCGAACACGGCACGCCCTTGGCGGTGAAGGCTGCTTCGATCGCGGTGGCGACTTTGCTGGTGCTGCTGGTTGCAGTGCCGGTGCTCGCGGTTGGCGCGGCGGTGGTTGCCTGATCCCACCTGCTGCTGCGTCTGGCGGGGCCGCTTCCCTCCATGATCCGCCCTGCGGTCCCGCCATTTTCTCACACGGACAGAGCCCTGAGCGTGTCGAAGGGCGGTCGGAGCGGTGCACCGCCCTTCGACACGCTCAGGGCTCTGGTTTCGTTTATTTCAATAAGCTCTTGAGCGCCGCTTCGGGTGTCGTGCCCTCGGTGTGGATGCGGCCCCACAATCCTAAGAACAGCATCGGATAGCGGAGCGCTGCGTGCGCTTCGTCGGTGAAGATCATGCGGATGGTCTCGGCGTCGGTCGCAGCGCGGACGGCTTCGACGTGTGGCAGCAACTTCGCGAGGTCGGCGGCGCGCGGCGCGATCCAGGATGCGACGGGGACGGTGAAGCCCTTCTTCTTCGCCCACGGTTCGGCGGCGGGGCAGTTTTTCTCCAGCCACTTGCGCAGGATGTATTTGCCGAACTTGCCGCGGGTTTTGAGAGTGTCGGGCAGGTGGAAGGCAAAGCGCGCAACTTCGGAATCGAGGAACGGCGTGCGGCCTTCGAGGCCGTGCGCCATCAGCATGCGATCCAGCTTCAAGAGCAAATCGTTCGGCAGCCAAGTGGCGATGTCGGCGGCTTGGGCTTGTTGCAGTGTTGAAAGTAGGAGCGCGTCGCTCCGCGACGCATGCGCGGCAGGAGCCGCGCGCTCCAACCTGCCGGCGTTGCGCCAAGTGTTGATTGCGTCGCTGCCCAGCAGCGCATCGGTTTGCGGTTCTGCAACGCGGCCACCTAGCCACTTCGGGCGTTGCGCGCGGCGATAGCGCGAGTAGCCGCCGAAGAGTTCGTCGCCGCCTTCGCCCGTTAGCACGACAGTGAGGCGGGATTTGGCTTGTTGCGCGAGTTTGTAGGTCGGCAGGCACGCATAGTCGGCGACGGGATCGTCCATCGCCCAGGCGACTTGGGGAACGATTCTCCAGAAATCTTCTTCGCCGAAACTGACGTTGTTCCAATCGAGATTGAGCGCGCGGGCGACGCGTTCGGCTTGCGCGCGTTCATCGCGCGCGCCTTCGGCGTCGAAGCCGCAGGTGTAGGCGACCACGGGGCGGGCGTTGAGGCGCGCCATCATCGTGGCGACTGTGGCGCTGTCGATGCCGCCAGAGAGGAAGAGGCCGTAGGGAACGTCGGAGCGTTGGTGGACTTTGATGGAGTCTTCGAGGACGCGGTCGAGTTCGCGGAGTGCATCTTCGTCTGACGCTGCCGCCCGTACCCCCACCCCTGCCCCTCCCCGCAAGGGGGAGGGGATTGGAGCGCGGATGCGGTGACGTCGTGGTTTGCCATCGACGATTTCGATGATCTCGCCGGGCTCTAGGCGGATGACGCCGGCCCAAGCGGTTTCGTTTTCGAGCGTGTAGTGGAGCGCGGCGACTTGGTTTGAGATCGTTGGGACGACGCGGGCTTGTCCGAATGAGCGCGGTTCGGATGAGAACGCGACGGCGCCGTTTTGCACCTTGATGTAGAGCGGCTTGATGCCGAAGGGGTCGCGGACGAGCCAGGTGCGGCCGTCGCAGCCGATCAAACAGAAAGCGTACATGCCGCGCAGGCGGTCGAAGGCGGCTTCGCCTTCTTGCGCGTAGATGTGCAGGAGCGGTTCGAAGTCGGAGCCGGTGTTGAGTTTTGGGCTAAGCTGAAATTCTTCGGCGAGTTCGACATAATTGTAGATCTCGCCGTTGCCGATGATGGTGGAGCCGGCTACGTGCAGCGGCTGCCAACCGCCTTCTAGATCGATGATCGAGAGACGCGCATGGGCGAGCGAATAGTGCTCGCTCTCTTCAATCCGAATACCATTTGGCCCGCGATGGGCGATGGCGTCGATCAGCGCCTGCGCGCCGGTCGCTTCGCCGATGATGCCGGCAATGCCGCACATCAGAGGCCTCCCATTGCGTCAAACAGTGCGCGCCACTGGGCGACGATCGCGGTTTCGGAGAACTTGTCTTCGACGCGGCGGAGACCGGAGGCAATCAGGGCCGTGCGGCGGAGGGGATCGGTGAGGATCGTGCGCACGCGATCTGCGAGAGCGGCGTGATCTTCGAGCGCGACGAGGTAGCCGTCGTGGCCGTCGGTGATCAGTGAGGCGGGGCCGGCGGAGGCGGCGGCGACCACCGGCGCACCGTGCGCCCAGGCTTGGATGACGACATTGCCAAGGGGTTCGAAGCGCGAGGGGAAAACGACGACGTCGGCGGTGCGATAGAGCGCGGGCGCGTCATCGCGCCACCCTAGGAAACGGACGCGTTCTGAAACGTTGAGCTCTTCGGCGAAGGCTTTGAGCTTTGCTTCCTCGTCGCCGTCGCCAGCGATCCAGAGATAGGCTTCGGGGATGAGGGCGAGGGCGCGGATGGAGACGTCGTGCGCCTTGTTCGGGTGGAGACGGCCCATGCCGAGAAGAAGTGGGACGCCCTCGGGCGTGTTGAAGTCTGCGCGGTTGAGTTTTGCGCCAGCGCCAGCGGCGGCGAAGTTTGGGATGTAGTGGGCGCGCTCCTTCGGCCAGCCTTCACGGACGATCCAATCGACGATGTCTTGGGTGTTGCCGACGAGCGCGTCGAAGCCGCGGTAGTTTTTGAGTTTGTAGTAGCCGCCGAGGCGGCCGACGCGTTTCCAGGGGCCGGCGGGCGTGAGGCTCGCGGCGCGGTTCATCCAGGCGATGATGAGGCGGGCGTTCTGTTCGCGTGCGAGCGTGGCGATGGCGCCGGGCGTCGCGAAGTCGAACGGCTTGGAGAACGAGAGCACGCGAGTCGGCACGCCGAAGCTTTTGAGTTCGTTCTCGCGGCCCTGGTGAGCGCGGATGGCGGCAGCCTGGCCGATGCCGGCGCGCCAGAAGGCGCCGGTAAGCGCGATGAAGTACGCCTCCGCGCCGCCATTGGCGGACGAGCCGAGCACTTGGATCAGGCTCATGCGGGGAAGGCGGGGGCGGTCATCGTGGTGGCGGAGACATAGAGGGGCGCTGTCTCTCTCTCAACCGCACACAACAATCTACGCTTCCCGGTCGCAGCGAAGCGGAGGGCCGGGACCCAGGGAGTGACGAGGCGCGGTGCTTGAAGCCCCTGGGTCCCGGATCGCACCCCGGCTCAAGGCCGGGGCTGCGTCCGGGAAGCATGAGTGTGGTTTTCTTTTGGGTGCTCACATGCGAGACGACCGCCCATGAGCATTATCGACCCGAGGGCCGCCGTGGCGGCGGGGCAAGAGACTATTCGCGTTGAGGCCAAGGCGCTGGAGCAGCTGGCCGATGCGCTGGCCGGGGCGCTGAATGAGCCGTTCGTGCATGCGGCGCGGTTGCTGGCGGAGACCAAGGGGCGGGTGATCGTCTCGGGGATGGGCAAGTCCGGCCATATCGCGCGCAAGATCGCCGCGACCCTGGCCTCGACCGGCACGCCCGCGCAATTCGTTCATCCGGCGGAAGCGAGCCATGGCGATCTGGGGATGATCGTCGAGGCCGATTGCGTGTTGGCGATTTCGCGCTCGGGAGAGACGGCCGAGCTTTCCGATCTTTTGTATCACTGCCGGCGCATTCATGTGCCGGTGATTGGGATGACATTTAAGCCGGGGTCTTCTTTGGCGAAGGCTTCGACCGCGGCATTGGTGATGCCCGATTGCGGCGAGGCGAGCGAAGAGGCGCCGGCGCCGACGACGTCGACGACGATGTGTCTGGCCTTGGGCGATGCGTTGGCTGTGGCGTTGATCAAGGCGCGCGGGTTCAGCAAGGACGATTTCGGCGCCATCCATCCGGGCGGGAAGCTTGGCGCGGCGTTGAAACGCGTGCGCGATGTGATGCGCGAAGGCGGCGATGATCCGTTGATCGCGCCGGACGTGACGGTGCCGAACGCGATGAAGGCGATGAGCGTTGGCGGCATTGGCGCTGTTGGCGTTGTCGAAAGCGGCAAGCTGATCGGGATTATCACGGACGGCGATTTGCGTCGGAAGCTGACGCCGGAAATGTTTGCGAAGACCGCTCGCGACATCATGACAGCGAACCCGAAGACGATTGCGCCGGATGCGCCGATCGCGGATGCGATCGCGATCATGAACGAGAAGCGGATTACGCTGTTGTTTGCGGTTGAGGATGGGCGCCCGGTAGGCGTCGTACACATGCACGATCTGCTGGCGGCGGGGGTGCGGTGAAACGACCGACCCCCACCCTTGATCGGATTGCGTTGGGCCTCGTCGCCGGTGCATTCATTGGGGCTGCGCTTCTGTCGATCGGATACTTCATTTTAGCAGAACGCTGGCCCGACATATCCCAGGTTTTGATTGCTACGACATTGACCTTCTTGGTGTGCGCGATTCTGCTGCCGTTGACGCATCCGCCAATTTGGTTCGTCTTGCGTATGGTTTTGCCCGACTGGTTGGCGAGCACGCTTGCGGGAGGCGCTGCCTTCTCTTTCATGCTGGTTCTAATCACGGTGCTGTGGAGTGGTGGCTACGGTTCGGGTGATATCGAATTGATCCAGCTGATGTCGTGGATGGCGATCGGCTTGGCTGCTGGATTGGTGATTTGGCGTGTGACGTTTCTCCAAATCACATGAGAGGGATTTACATGAAACGTGTTGCAAACATTTTGGTGGCGGGTGCGCTGCTCATTGCGCCGGCGAGTGCGCAGACGGCGGCGAGTGGGTTCGCGCCCTCCGTGGAATCCTCCATCCAATCCGTGCTCCCGCGGATGATCGCGTGGCGGCGGGATTTTCATGAGCATCCGGAGCTTTCTTACGAGGAAGTTCGGACGGCCCGCGTCGTTGCTGCGCACCTGCGTTCGCTACGCATGGAAGTGCGCACCGGCGTGGCGCAAACCGGCGTCGTTGGCGTTCTGCGCGGCGGGCGTCCCGGTCCGGTGATTGCGTTGCGCGCGGATATGGACGCGCTGCCGGTGACGGAAGAGGGCGATCTGCCGTTCCGCTCGCGGGCGCGCGGGCGCTACAACGGCCAGGATGTCGGCATCATGCATGCGTGCGGGCATGACACCCACGTTGCGGTGCTGATGGCGGCGGCGACAGTGTTGGCGTCACGCCGTGCCGAACTCGCTGGCACAGTAATCTTTGTGTTCCAGCCGTCGGAAGAAGGCGCACCTCCGGGCGGGCTGGGCGGCGCGCGGCGGATGCTGGCGGAGAACGTGTTCGGTGACCTGCGGCCGGAGGCGATGTTTGGTCTGCACGCTTGGCCGGGGCCGAGCGGGACGGTGACGATGATCTCCGGGCCGATGATGGCTGGCTCGGATCGCATCGACATCACCGTGACCGGCAGCCAAACCCACGGCGCCCAGCCCCATGCCGGCATCGATCCAATCGTGGCGTCGGCGCAGATCATCAATGCGTTGCAGACGGTGCCTTCGCGGCAGATGGACGCCGTGAACTCACCCGTGATCGTAACGATCGGACTCATCCAAGGCGGAGTCCGCTACAACATCATTCCGCAAACCGTGCAGATGCAGGGAACTCTGCGTTACCTTAATCCGGAGACACGCGAGGATTTCTACGAAAGCATCCGCCGCACCGTCGGCCAAACTGTCGGCGCGATGGGCGCGACGGCGGAGGTGACAATCACCGAGAACGCGATCCCGACGGTGAACCCACCCGCGCTCTACGCGCGGGCGCGTGCTGCGGCGGTCCGCGCGTTGGGTGAGGACGCGGTGCTTAGCGGCAGTCCTGTGATGCCGGCGGAGGACTTCGCGTACTTCCAGCAGGAAGTACCCGGGTTCTTCTTCTTCTACGGCGTCAACCCGCCGGGCGTGACCACGGCGGAGGCGGCGCCGAACCATAATCCGCGCTTCTTCGTGCACGAACCTTCGATGGAGACGGCGCTGCGCGCCATGCTGGCGGTCGCTTTGGACCGGGTCGGCGGGGAACAATCATAGTGAACTTTGCCAAGTTTGCCTTGCAGGACTCCCGCGCTACGCTTCGCGCGGGAGATC
This sequence comes from Hyphomonadaceae bacterium, assembly GCA_050184605.1. Taxonomy (GTDB): domain Bacteria; phylum Pseudomonadota; class Alphaproteobacteria; order Caulobacterales; family Aquidulcibacteraceae; genus Vitreimonas. The sequence continues at coordinate 68,936 of JBFXAE010000004.1, forward strand.
GGTCGATGAAGATTTGGGTCTTGGGCGGGGTTGCCGCCTTCGCTTTGTTCGCGATTGCCGCGCCGGCGCTGGCCGATGTGCAATGGCAAGTGTTCGAGCTCCGCCGGCAGCAATGCTTCAATTCCGGCGAGCAGTTCACGCCGGAAGAAAGCATCCGGGGCTGTACCGATCTCATAAGAATGCGGAGCATCACCGGCGACGGCCGGACGCAGGCGTACAAGCTTCGCGGCGACCGCTATCGCGGCTTGCGGGATTGGGATCGCGCGCTCTCGGATTACAATCAGGTGATCCGCATGCGCGGCGATCACCCGGGCGCGTATTATCGGCGAAGCGAAGTTTATCTCGCGCAGGGTCAATATGATCTCGCCATGGCCGACGCCGAGCGCGTGATTAGCATCGTTCCGGATACGCCCGGCGGCTATCGCGTGCGCTGCGAAATCCGGATCGCGCAGAACATCGAACTCGATCTGGCGCGCCAGGACTGCAACCAGGCTCTGGCGATCAACTCAATCGACACCGCAGCGCTCTCGGCGCGCGGCGTGCTCAATCTGCGCGCTGGCCAAAACCGGGAAGCCTGGGCTGATTTCGATGCGGCGATCTTCAACGGCCGCTCGGATGCGCGGACGCTTTATGGGCGCGGCATTGCCGGTTTGCGTCTGGGGAGGGTGCGCGAGGCGCGCGCCGATATGGCGGCGGCGGAGCGGCTTCAGGCTGAAATTACGGCGACTTTCGCGAGCTACGGCCTCGACCAGTAACACGTTGGGTGTGTGGCGCGAGGGCGCGAACTCGCTTTCGCTTGACTCTGCGGTAGCAGAAAGGACTATGCGCGCGGACATAGGTCGGGACGATCACGACCCGCGCGGCTCGCATCGCGTTGGCTACTCACCCCCATAGTCCAGCCGCGGGTCTATCTCGAGCGCGGCAGTTTTTGAGGAGTGCAGCCATGGCTACCGGCGTGGTGAAATGGTTCAACATGACCAAAGGTTTCGGCTTTATCGCGCCGGATGAGGGCGGGGCCGATGTGTTCGTCCACGTCAGCGCTGTTGAGCGTTCCGGGCTTACCGGCCTGAAGGAAGGCCAAGCCGTCAGCTTCGATGTTGAGAACGACCCGCGGAAGAACAAGCCGTCGGCGGTGAACATCAAACCGGTCTGACGCGGTTCTAACACTTGAGTTTTCAATCGCCGTGCGGTTCACCGTACGGCGATTTTGCTTTTCCGGAGAATGCCCATGACCGCCCCGTTCCGCCTCTATGGCGCGGAGCTTTCGCCATATTCGGTGAAGGTGCGTTCCTACCTCCGCTACAAGGGCCTGGACTTCGAATGGCGCGCGCGCTCGAACGCGACCCAAGAGGAGTTCCAACGCTATGCGAAGCTGCCTCTGATCCCGGTGCTCGTGGATGCGGAAGAGAACGCGCTGCAGGATTCAACACCGATCATCGAGCGACTCGAAGCCGAGAACGCGGAGCCATCGATCGTGCCGGAAGAGGCGTCGCTGGCGTTCCTTTCAGCTCTGATCGAGGACTATGCCGACGAGTGGCTGAACAAGGCGATGTTCCACTATCGCTGGAGCTATTCGGAAGATCAGGAGAGCGCGGCCAAGCGGATCAGCGACATGATCTTCGAAGGCGCCGAGAAACCGGAAGGCATCGAAGAGCAGGTGCGCACGCGGATGATCAGCCGCTTGTATCATGTCGGATCATCGCCGGAGACAGCGCCGCTGATTGAAGGTTCGTTTACGCGATTGCTTGGTTTGCTCGACGCCTTATTGGCCAAGCGACCCTACCTGTTCGGCGGTCGGCCTTCGCTGGCGGATTTCGGCTTGGCCGGGCAGCTGGCGCAGTTGAACTCTGATCCGACCCCCGGCGCGTTGCTGCGGGCGCAGGCGCCGAACGTTGTGAAATGGCTGGCGCGCATGGATGCGCCGAAGGCGGAAGGCGGCTTTGCTTCGTTCGACGAACTGAAAGACGAGCTCGAAGATCTGCTGCGCACGGAAATCGCGGGCGCCTATCTGCTTTGGATGGACGCAAATGCGCGTGCGGTCGCTGATGATGCGAGCGGAGTGAGCGTCGATATTGGCGGCACGACATTCGTGCAGAAGCCACAGCGTTACGCAGCGAAGGCGTTCGGCGAACTGAAACGTAAGCGCGCGGCGGTTGAGGACGAAGCACTGGCGGCGTTGCTGGCCACGGTGGGCGTTGATGCGCCGCTGGCTGGTGCGCGTGTCGATGATGACGCTGGCGAGGATGATGAGTCCGGCGACGGAGATGGCGAAGAGGGCGAAGAGGAGTAGGTCTCCGGCGCTTGTGCTGCCCCGTTAGGGGGAGCTGTCGTCACGCGCCCGCGTGATGACTGAGAGGATGGCGCTCGTGCTTGCGGGAGATGGCGCTCACCTCTCCGTCATGTGCGACGCACATGACACCTCCCCCTGGCGGAGGAGGACGGGTGGTTCTGAAACGCAGCTTAGGCCCCGCACGCCGCTTTGAAATCGTAGGGCGCTTCGTTCACGCAATCGGGCCAATTGCCGGTGTCGCGCCAGTAGCGAGATAGGCCGAGGCGCGTGCAGAGCTGGGGAAAATCCGGGTTCATGCGCAGCTGCGCGGTTTCGCCGATGAACAGGAGCGCGGTTTCGTAGCCGATGTGCGGACGCGTGGTTTCGAGCGCGCCGGCGCGCCAAGCGTCGGGGTTGTCGAGTGCGTCGCCGAAGATGGCGAGCGCGGGTCCGGTGAAGCCGAGCACGGAGAGCGCGACGGCGAGATCGAGCGCGGCGGCGGGTTCAGCCTCGGCCATGGCCGCGAAATCGTGGCCGAGTTGCATGAAGGCTTCGGGCGAGGGCTGCATCATCAGCTGCTGCATGCGTTCGCCAGCTTTGTAGGAGGCGCTGTTCTTCAGGCCCGGAATAAGGCGTGCGCCGTCCTCGCGAAGCTCTTGCGCGAGCGTGAAATTGCCATCGAGTGCTGCCGTGTTGAGGCGCATGAACCAGACGAAAACGTTGTCGGGATAGCGCTTGGCGGCTTCCTCCAGGATGGTGCGGCCGTCGTCCTTCGAGTGCTTGGACCAGACATTGTAACCGTGGAAGGCGGCGAGCATCGGATCGAAGGGATCGCGTTCGAAGGCGCGGGCCTGTTGGGCGTAACCTTCGGCGACACGGCCGGTTGAGACAAGGAACTGGCCGTGGCGAAAAAGCAGGTGCGGGCTGTTCGGCTCTGCGGCGAGCGCCTTTTCGATCAGCGCTTCGCGTTCGCGCCAGCGCCCGAAAAACTCGCCCTCTAGCGCGGCAAGCACGGCGTATGCTTCGCCCATGCTTGGATCGGCGCCGAGCGCGCGTTCGGCGGCTTCGCGTGCATCCTCGACGAGGCGTGCGCGATCGGTGCTGGTCAAGCGCAGCGTTTCGAGTTTGGCGGCGGCGAGGGCGGCCCAGGCGCGGGCGAAGTCGGGCGCTTCGCGGACGATGCGGTCGAGCGCGGCGGCGGCGGCCTGAATACACGGAATAGCGCCGCTGCGCAGAAGTTCGCGGGCTTCGAAGTAGGAATCTGAAAGCGCGGGGGTGAGCGTCGGCGCGCGGGCGCGTCTTGCTTCACCGAGCGTGACTTCGAGCGCCTTGGCGACTTCGCCCGCGATTTCTTCTTGCAGCGCGAATGTGTCGCCCAGATCGCGGTCGTAGCGTTCGGACCAGAGGACGACACCAGACTCGGTTTCGGCAAGCGTGGCCGAAACGCGGACGCGATCGTCGGTGCGGCGCACGGAGCCGTCGAGGATGTGGGTGGCATTCAGCGCTTTAGCGGCGCGGGGTTTGTCGCGACCGCGGAAGGCGAAGCTTGAGGTCGAGCCGATGACTTTGAGGCCGGAGAGGCGCGAGACGGCGTAGAGTATTTCTTCCGATACGCCATCAGCAAGCGTGCGCGTGGCGCGATCGCGCGCGGGTGTGTCGAAGGCGAGCACCGCGAGCGTGGGCGTCGTCGCATGGGCTTTGACCGGCGCTCCGGTCGGATCAAGTGCATAGACGCTGGTGAGCGTGCGCATCTTTGCCAGCTTGATCTTGCCGCGCGGTTGTAGGCGTGCGGCGAGCGCGGGATCGGCGTTGGTGTAGATGATTTGCGAAACCAGGATCGTGCCGGGCGCGGCTTCGGCTTGCAGGCGTGCGGCGACGTTGACGCCATGGCCGAGCAGATCGCCGTTGGCGGTTTCGGTAACTTCGCCAAGATGAACGCCGAAGCGGAGTTTTGCTTGTGTCTCTGTTTCGCAGAGCTCGATCGCGGCGTTTACTGCGTCGCTGGCGCTAGCGAATTCGAGCATGAGCCCATCGCCGGCCGTGTTGAAGATGCGGCCATTGTGTTTGGCGACAATGCTACTGGCGTGGGCGCGCACGCGGGCGACGTGCGCGAGCGCTTCATTCGCGTCACGCTCCGCAAGCGCGGAGAAGCCGGCGATATCCACGGATACGATAGCCGCGAGTTTGCGGGGAGCTTCAGCCATGGTGGCATTGGCTTAGCACAAAACGGCGGTCTGGCGGCCTAAAAGGCGTGACCTGCGAAACGGCGCGCGTCTGGGGGAACGCGCGCCGCAGGCCGGTCAGGGGATGTCAGGGAGGTGCTCGCCGCGCGGTGCGGGGGGAGGGGATGGCCGCGCGGCGAGCGGAAGCGGGGGATTAAGCCGCTTCTGTTTCGTCGTTAGCCGCGTCCACTACTTTCGGCTTGGGCTTGGACGCGGTTGCAGAGTTGATCTCGATTTTGCGCGGCTTCAGCAGTTCAGGAAGCTCGCGGACGAGATCGATCGTCAGCAGGCCGTTCTCCAGCTTGGCGCCGGCGACGCGAACGTGGTCAGCGAGGCCGAAGCGGCGCTCAAAGCTACGTTCAGCGATGCCGCGATGCAGGAAGTTGCGCTGCTCAGACGGCTTGCGCTGACCAGTGACGAGGAGCGAGTTTTGCTTGAACTCAATGCTCAGGTCGTCTTCGCCGAAGCCGGCGACGGCCAGTTCAATGCGGAAATTGTCTTCGCCGATCTGTTCGACGTTGAAGGGCGGGTAACCAGGCGCAGCGTCGAGGCGCGCAGCTTGGTCCATCAGGCTCGCGATGCGGTCAAAGCCGACAAGCGTGCGATAAAGCGGGTTCAGTTCGTTGGTAGCCATCTAAGTGTCCTCCTAAAGCGACAATCAGGCGCCCCCGGCGGGAGCTTGCTTTGCCGGCTTTCCGTCCCCGAAGGCGGCGGGCTGGCCAGCGGTGCGGCCCCGGCTGGGCGCCGCACAACAGGGCAGATGGGGAGGCCTGCCCAACGTTCAAGCCCCGTTTCCGGGCGCGGCGTTTTGACAATCTTAGGTCTTCGGGCTTAGCGCTCAGGCCCATGCTGCTGACCCGCCGCACCGCCGCGCTTGGATTGGGCCCCGCACTGGGATGGGGTCTCGCCGCCTGCGGGCGATCGGAGCCGAGCGGCGCCGACGCGCCGCCGCACGGCTCACTGGCGTGGGCCATTGCCGGGCCGTGGCGCATTGATCCGGAGCGCGATGAATGGCGTCACCCGCTGCAGACTCTCCTCTTCTGGGGCCTGCAGGGCGACATGACGGTGCTGGAGATTTATCCGGGCCTCGGTTGGTACACCTCGATCCTCGCGCCGTACCTCAACGCCAATGGCGGGCGGCTGATCTCGGCGAGCTTCGATCCGCGCGACCCTTCAACCGCGCGCCGCGAAGTGCTCGCCGCCTGGGAAGCCCGCTTCACGAATGACCCTGATCTATTCGGCGAGATCACACGCGTCTCGGTGAACGCACCGGCGTTGGCGGCGCCGAACAGCGTCGATCTCGTCATCATTGCCAACACGGTTCATACGATGATGGCGGAGGGGACGTTCGAGCGCGTGCTCGGCTTGAGCTTCCGCGCGTTGAAGCCGGGCGGGGCGCTCGGCATCGAGCAACATCGCGCAAGCAACACCGGCGTGCAGGATTCACCGGCGCTGACGGGTTACGTTCAGGAAGCGTTCGTGCGCACGGTGACGCAGCAGGCAGGCTTCGAGTTCGTCGCCGCGAGCGACCTCAACGCCAATGCGCGCGACACGCGCGACCATCCGTTTCATGTCTGGACGCTGCCGCCCGATCTGCGCACCTCGCCGCTCGGGCAGCCCGACGATCCGACGTTCGACACCTCGCCCTATCAGGCGATCGGAGAAAGTGACCGGATGACGCTGAAATTCCGGAAGCCCAGCAGTGGCGCGCCGGCACCGCCGCCCGCCAGCAACCCAAACCCCTAAATTCAGTATGTCAGCGAGCTTGACGCTGCCGTCACTCTTGCGGCGGCGGCGGCGGTGGTGTGTAAGGTGGCCCCGAAGGCCAGCTAAGGTCCGGAGGAAAAAAGCCATGACGTACGACGAAATCCTGAAGCGCTTCACTGATGGCAACGTGACCGTGCCGGGCAAGAAGGTGAAGTTTGACTTCGGCGACGCCGGCAAGATCTTCCTCGACGGCGCGGCCGGCAAGGTTTCGGCCGATGACGGCGCTGCCGACACCACGATCAAAGTGAAGCTCGAAGACTTCGTCGACATGGCGGGCGGCAAGCTCGATCCGACGGCGGCGTTCATGCAAGGCAAGCTGCGCGTTGAGGGCGACATGGGCGTCGCGATGCAGCTGCAAGGCGTGATGGCGAAGCTACGCGGCTAAACGTGGCGTTCGTCCGCGTTCCTGGCAATGAACCGCCCGAAGGGGCGGAAGAGCATTGGCTTGAGGGCCGCGGCGGTGTGAAGGTGCGGGTGATGACCGCGCCTTCCACCCGCGGCGAGCCGCGCGGATCTGTCATCGTTGCGCCGGGACGTACTGAATTCATCGAAAAGTATTTCGAGGTGATCCGCGAGCTTCAGGCTCGCGGATTTGCCGTGTTTTGTATCGACTGGCGCGGGCAGGGTCTTTCCGGCCGCGAAGTCGAGAACTCGCTGAAGGGCCACTTCGTTAGCTTCGATGATCCCGTGAACGATTTGGCGACGGCGCTCAAACTCTTGGCCGATCGTTTGCCGCGTCCATACATTGGACTGGCGCACTCGATGGGCGGAGCGATCATGCTGCGTGCATTGATGACGCGGCGGATCGAGTTGGATGCGGTGGCGTTCTCGGCGCCGATGTTCGGCATCAATGGATTGTCGAATTTCGCCAAGAAATACGTGCGCTTTATGGTGTCGCTTGGCCTAGGCGGGACGTTCGCGCCTGGCGTTGAGAAGAAATGGAAGCGCGAGAACTTCAAGAAAAACCCGGTCACGCATGACAAGCCCCGGCACGATCGCTGCCAAGGCTTGATCGCGGAGGAGCCGCGCTTGGCGCTGGCTGGACCGACTGTCGGTTGGGTTGCGGCGGCGGCGGACGCGACCGAGGCGTTTCATTCGCCGGGCGCGTTTGCGCATGTGCGCATTCCGGTTCTGATCGCGACGGCTGGTGAAGAGCAACTTGTCGCCAATGCGAGTCATGACGTGGTGGCGCATGAACTGACCGATGCGCGTCACATCACGATCGAAGGCGCCAAGCACGAAATTCTGATGGAGACCGACGCGATCCGGAAACAATTCTGGGACGCGTTCGATCAATTGGTAGAGCGCGTCGTTCCCGCACGCGTTTAAGGCGGAGGCTCATATGGCCGGAGAACTTGTTTTAGTCACCGGCGGTACGGGCTTCATCGGCGCGCACTGCATCGTGCAATTGCTGCAGAAGGGCTATCGCGTGCGGACGACCGTGCGTTCGCTCTCGCGCGAAAGCGAAGTGCGCGCAATGGTGCGCGAAGGCGGCGTTGACGCCGGCGATAGTCTGAGCTTCGCGACGGCCGATCTAATGAAGGATGATGGCTGGGCGGATGCTGTTTCCGGCTGCACTTATGTGCTGCACGTCGCTTCGCCGTTCCCGCCTGCCGCGCCCAAGCACGAAGACGAGCTGATCATTCCGGCGCGTGACGGCGCGCTGCGTGTGCTGAAAGCGGCGCGAGATGCGGGTGTAAAGCGTGTGGTGCTGACCTCATCCTTCGCGGCGATCGGCTATGGGCAGAAGGTTGGAAAGAAGCCCTACACTGAAGAAAATTGGACAGACCCAAACGGCGATGACGTGCGGGCCTATGTGAAGTCGAAGACGATCGCGGAGAAGGCGGCGTGGGATTTCATCGCCAACGAGGGCGGATCGCTTGAGCTTTCGGTGGTCAATCCGGTCGGCGTGTTTGGGCCGGTGCTGGGGCCCGACTATTCGACCTCAATCCTGCTGGTGCAGCGTCTGATGGATGGGGCGCTGCCCGGGGTGCCACGCTTGTATTTCGGCGCGGTGGACGTCCGTGACGTAGCCTGGATGCACATCGAGTGCATGACCAATCCGGCGGCGAAGAGCGAGCGCTTTCTGGCGGTCGCCGGCGATTTTCTCTCGATGAAGGAGATCGCGCAAATCTTGAAGCGGCGGATGGGCGCGGCGGCCAAGCGCGTGCCGACATTCCAGTTGCCGGATTTCATGGTGCGCATGGCGGCCAAGCGCGATGCGGCAGTGGCGCAGATCCTGCCCGAACTTGGCAAGCACAAGAACGCCACCAACGAAAGGGCGCGCAGGCTTCTCGGCTACACGCCGATCTCGAACGAGGAGTGCATTGTTGCGACAGCCGAAAGCATGGTGAAGCTGGGGCTTCTGAAGGACTCGCCGAAAAAGGCCGCTTGAATGTCGAAATCGGCGGGCGCCGCGCGTCACTGAGGCGAGGGTGGAAGCCCGGTGATCAGGAGAGATACGATGGCGAACTATATGCTGCTCATTTATGGCGACGAATCCGAGTGGGCTCGGCTGACGCCGGATCAGCTCTCGGCGGAAATGGGCGCCTATTTCGCCTACACCGAAGAGTTGGCGAAGGCAGGCGTGCTGGTTGGCGGTGATGAGCTGCATCCGGTGGCGACGGCGAAGACGCTGAGCCTTTCCGGCGGCAAGCAGAAGGTCGTCGACGGGCCGTTCGCGGAAACCAAGGAAACGCTCGGCGGCTATTACATGGTCAATGTCGAGAGCATCGAAGAGGCGCTGAAATGGGCCGCGAAATGCCCCGGCGCGAAATACGGGCGGATCGAGGTTCGTCCCGTCGTTATGCGATGAACGCAGCGGCGGCGGCGGAGCGGGTTGCGCGCGATAGCTATGGGCGCTTGCTGGCTCTGCTCGCCGCGCGCACACGCGATGTCGCGGCGGCGGAAGATGCATTGGCCGATGCGTTTGCGGCGGCGATTTCGGCATGGCCGCGCGGCGGCGTGCCGGACAATCCCGAAGCATGGTTGTTTGCCGCCGCGAAGCGCAAGCTGATCGATGCTTCGCGGCGCAAGCGTACGGCAAATGAAGGCGAAGCGCAGCTCCTGCTCAACATCGAGGAGCTGGAGGCGGAAACGGCGGCGGGCGATGCGCCTGATCGCCGCCTCGGCCTCATGTTCGCGTGCGCGCACCCAGCGATCGAGGAAAGCGTGCGCACGCCGCTGATGCTGCAAGTCGTGCTCGGCTTTTCGGCGGAGCGCATTGGCGCGGCGTTTCTGGTTGAGCCGGCGGCGATGGGGCAGCGGCTGGTGCGGGCGAAGAAGAAGATACGCGACGCCGGCATTGGCTTTGATTTGCCGGCGCCGGCGGAATGGGGTGCGCGCTTCGCGGCCGTGCTCGATGCAATCTATGCGGCCTATGGCGCCGGTTGGAGCGATCCGCTGGGCGCGGACCCGGAACGGCGCGGCTTGGCGGAGGAGGCAGTGTGGCTGGCGCGGGTGCTGGCGTCGCAGGTGCGCGATGAGGCGGAGCCGCTGGGGCTGCTTTCATTGATGCTGCACCTGGAAGCGCGGCGGCCGGCGCGGCGCGATGCGGACGGACGCTTTGTGCCGCTGGATGAGCAGGATGTCGGGCTTTGGCGGCGCGAGCTGCTCGGCGAAGCGGAGACGCTGCTGCGCGCCGCCGCAGCGATGAAGAAGCCCGGGAGGTTTCAGCTGGAAGCTGCAATCCAATCCGCGCACGCCACGCGGGCTTGGCGCGGCGAGGCGGACTGGGACGCGATCGTGCTTCTCTATGGTGCGCTTTCGGAACTGACGGGTTCGCCGGTGGCGCGGTTGAACGCGGCGGCGGCGATCGCGCGGCGCGATGGGCCGGAGAAGGGTTTGGCTGCGGCGGAAGAGGTGGCGCGGCTACACCCGATCATGAACGAGTATCAGCCCTATTGGGCGCTGAAGGCTGATCTTTGCGCGCGGCTTGGGCGCGCGGAGGCGGCGCGGGCGGCGTATGATGAAGCAATCTTGCGCGAGGACGATCGGGCGGTGGTCGCGTTTCTCGAAGCACGTCGAGAGGCGTTGTAAGTCGAAGGCGTGAAGGTTCGGGCGTCACAGCGGCGTGGGCGGCGTGAGGCCGCCAGGAGATGACAATGCAATACGCTTTGATCGTGTTCGAGACGCCGGACGATTTCGAACGCCGTGATGATCCGCTGCGGGCTGAGGCCTATGCGGGCGCGCATGCGGAATTCTTGGCCGCGCTGAAAGAGGCCGGCGCTGCTGCCCAAAGCGTGGTCGGTGGCGCCGGTCTGCAAGCGCCGCACACAGCGACCACGCTGCGTAAGCGCGGCGGCTCACGCCAAGTCGTCGATGGGCCGTACAGCGACACCAAGGAGCAGATGGGCGGCATTTATCTGATCGAGGCGCCCGACCTCGACGCCGCCTTGAGTTGGGCTGAACGCTGCCCGACAGCGAGCACCGGCGCGGTAGAGATCAGACCGACGCGTTATCCGCAGTCTCGCTAGTTCGCCGTTTGTCTGAATTTCGGCTGTTGATGCCATAGGTAGAGTAGCTAAAGCTCAAGCCATGCGTGCTCGGATCGTGTCCTTCCTTACTTTGGCGCTTGGTGCCTTGCTGATCGGCGGCCTGCTGTGGTCAGCATGGGGGCAGGCGCATTTCTGGCCTCTCGTGGCTGTGGGTGCCGCGGCCGTGCTCGTAGGTTGGTTGTTCGCCAGCAGAAAGACCAAAGCAAAGCCGAACTAGTTCGGATACGCCGCCGCCAGCTCCGCGCGGGCGGCGGCGAATTCGGTTCGGAAATCCGGATCACTGGTTCGGGGGCGGCGCGGGCCAATGGTGCGCGCCGTCTGGGACTGCCATCACCGGCGTTGAGCTTGCCGCGAACGTGATTGTCTGTGCGATACGCATGATGTCTGTGAGAGACGTTTCGTGCTGCAGCACGCCGTTTTCAAAGTACATCAGCGCGCTCTCGCGACGTTCGCCGGGGACCGAGGTCACTTGAGCGAAGTAGCGTCCATCCGATGATATGTCGGCGCCGCCGGTGCGGCCGCGACCTTCGGGGAGCGCATCGGCGATGAGAATCTCTGCGGCGCCGTCCGGCTCGTAGGCGACGTAGTCGAAGGACGGGCTTCGATCTGGCCGCCGCGGCATCCCGCGTGCGTCATACCAGTCCGCGGTGCGCAATGGATTGCTTGATGTCAGCAGGACAACGCGGCCGTCGTCGAGTGCTTGCACGAAGCTTCCGCCGTGCTCAACGCCAGCGGCCGGATAAGGCAGCGGCCATTCCTCTTGTGTCTCGCCGGGTAGAATGCGGAACGAAAAAATACCGCGAATGTCTCTCGACCATTGATAGCTCCAACGGCCTTGCGCGTCGCGATTAACCCAGCCGGGTAGAGCCATGCCTTGGATCACACTGGTCTGCGCGAACACAGGATGGTTGGCGCGTGTGTAGATGGCGCCGGCGCGGTCGTAGCTGAGGTCGCCGCCGAGGAGGTAGTGCCCGGCAGAGCGCCGAACAGCCACGCCGTCGCTGAGCGAGCGTTCGAAGATGGCGAATGCGCGCTGCGACGCGCCCAGTCGCGCGCCATCAAATGTCACGCCTTCGAACGTTGCCAAACGCCGACCGTCGGCGCTGAGCACCGGACTACGCACATTTGGTATGATGGCGAGCAGGTCGATTGCTGGGGCTTGCGGTGTAACGCGCAGCCGCCAGACGTGGCGGCCTTCTCCGCTCAGCGTTTGGGTATCTGAAGTGACGAACGTGAGTTCATCGCCGTCAGCGGACCAAGCGAGGTCACCGATGTGCGGCAGCGGCCCTTGGATGATCGTCGCGCGTTGTGTTGGCGCGTGCACGAGCACGAACTGGGACGAGGGCACGCCTAACGCGGTGAAGGCGATGTACTGGCCATCAGCCGACATCGACATCTGCCCCGACCCATGGGCCTCCTGAGCGTGTGCAGTAGTTGGCGGCGCGAGTGCGAGCACACAGAGTGCGATCGCCGCGTAGAGCCGCGTTAACGCCATCAGTGTTGGACGTACGCCGCCGCAAGCTCCGCGCGGGCGGCGGCGAATTCGGTTTGGAACGCCGGATCGGCGTGGAGGCGCGCGATCGCGGCGGCGGCGACGGTGCGGCCGGCTTCGACATCGCTCGGGTAGTGCACGCCGCAGACGACGCGGCTCCAGGTGAAATCGCGGCCGCGATCGATGATCGCGTCGGCGTGCGATGGCACGAGCTCGGCGAGCACGAGCGCCCAGCCGAATCCAAGAGCAGCGTGGCCCGACGGATAAGAGAAGCTGGCGCGCAGGCGTTCGTCGTCCGGGATGCACGGCGTGATCGAGTTATCGCTCACGAATGGGCGTAGGCGCCGGTGGACGAACTTCACCGGATCGCCAGCGAAGCCGGCGGCGCGGCCGGCGCGATCGAGTAGGCGCGCGGTGGCGGGGAAGTTCGCGGCGGTGAAGTTTTCGCCGAGCACGGAGTCAAAGGCAGCGAACGGATCGATCGCATTGTCGGCGAGCGCTTGGGCTCGGCGCTCGGCGCTCCATGGCCCGCGCACGATGTCGCGTTCGGCCAATTCCAGCGCGCCGTTCGGGACGGGGGGCGGCGGGATGAAAACGGTGGCGTCAACCTGGACAGCGGGATTGCGCTCCGGCGTGGTGGGATGAACGACCGGTGGCGGCGTTGGCGCGGTTTCGGTGACGCTGGTGGTGGCGCAGGCGGCGAGCGTGAGCGCTGCTGCCAGCGCGAGTTTCAACTTGATCATGTTCCCACCCAGTCCCGCGTCACACGATGGCGCTAAGTCCTGGAGCCATAGGCCGAAAAGGCCGGAATGGGAACGGCGCGCGGGGCCTGGGGATAACTCGCTCGTAGAGGGAGTCTCTATAGTTCGATCGACCAAAATCGATTGGGCCAATGGAGGGCCAGGCGCTAAGCGAGGCCCAACAGGAGGACTCACATGGCCGACGGAACTGACTCAAAATGCCCCGTGCCGCACGGACGTGCGCGCACCAACCGTGACTGGTGGCCGAACCAGGTCAACGTCAACGTGCTGCACCAGAATGCGCCGGCGTCAGACCCGATGGGCCCGGCGTTCAATTATGCGAAGGAATTCGAAAGCCTCGATCTTGATGCGGTGATTGCCGATCTCCGCGCGCTGATGACGGACTCGCAGTCGTGGTGGCCGGCAGATTACGGGCACTATGGTCCGTTCTTCATCCGCATGGCCTGGCACGCGGCCGGCACCTATCGCGTTGGCGACGGACGTGGCGGCGGCGGTCGTGGTCAGCAGCGTTTCGCGCCGCTCAACTCGTGGCCGGATAACGGCAACCTCGACAAGGCGCGCCGCTTGCTTTGGCCGATCAAGCAGAAGTACGGCGCAAAGCTCTCGTGGGCCGATCTCCTCATTCTCACGGGCAACGTCGCCATCGAGTCGATGGGCGGTCCGGTGTTCGGTTTCGGCGGCGGTCGCGCCGATACTTGGGAGCCGGAGAACCATGTGAACTGGGGCGCTGAAGAAGCGTGGCTCGCGGACAGTAAAGGTCCGAACAGCCGTTATTCCGGCAATCGCGAACTGCACGGCGATCTGGGCGCCGTCCAAATGGGCTTGATCTACGTCAACCCGCAGGGCCCGGACGGCAATCCGGACCCCGTAGCGTCCGCACGTGACATTCGCGAGACCTTCGCCCGCATGGCGATGAATGACGAAGAGACCGTCGCCCTTGTCGCCGGTGGTCACACCTTCGGCAAAGCGCACGGCGCCGGTCCTGAAAGCCATGTCGGCAAAGAGCCGGAGGCTGCTGAAATCGAGCTGCAGGGCCTCGGCTGGATCTCGACGTTCGAGAGCGGCATGGCGGGTCACACGATTACGTCCGGCATCGAAGGCGCCTGGAAGCCGAACCCGACCAAGTGGGACATGGGCTATCTCGACACGCTGTTCGGCTACGAGTGGGAGCTGACCAAGTCTCCGGCGGGCGCGCACCAGTGGAAGCCGAAGGGTGATGCTGGCCGCGTGGTTGAAGACGCGTTCGATCCGAACAAGAAACACCAGCCGATGATGACGACGGCCGACTTGGCGCTGCGTTTCGATCCTGAGTACGAGAAGATCGCGCGCCGCTTCCAAAAGAATCCGGCCGAATTTGCCGACGCATTCGCGCGCGCGTGGTTCAAACTCACGCACCGCGATATGGGCCCGAAGATCCTCTACAAGGGCAAGTACGTCCCGAAGGAAACGCTGATCTGGCAAGACCCGATCTCGGGTAAGCCAAGCACGATCAGCGCGGGCGATGTCGATGCGCTGAAGGCGAAAATTCTCGCCTCGGGCTTGTCGACGCGTGAACTCATCGAGACGGCGTGGGCTTCGGCTTCGACGTATCGTGGTTCGGATCGCCGCGGCGGCGCCAATGGCGCGCGCATTCGTCTCGCGCCGATGAAGGACTGGGAGGTCAACAAGCCTGCCCAGCTTGCGAAGGTGCTTGCGAAGCTCGAGTCGATTCAGAAGGAGTTCGGTGCGGACAAGGTTTCGCTGGCAGACCTCATCGTGCTCGGCGGCGCTGCGGCGATCGAGAAGGCGGCCAAGGATGGCGGCGTTGACGTGAAGGTGCCCTTCACGCCGGGCCGTGCCGACGCGACCCAAGAAGAAACCGAAGTGCACTCGTTTGAGTACCTGAACCCAAAGGCCGACGGCTTCCGCAACTATGTGCGGGCGCCGATCATGCCGATCGAGGATCACTTGGTCGATCGCGCTCAGCTGCTCGAGCTCTCCGCGCCGGAAATGACAGTGCTGATCGGCGGCCTGCGCGTGCTGCAAGTCGGCGACGACAAGCTGGGCGTGCTCACGACCAGGCCAGGCGTTCTCTCGAACGACTTCTTCGTCAACCTGCTCGACATGGGCACGCAGTGGAAGGGCGTTGGCGGCTCGCAGGAGACGTTCGAAGGCCGCGACCGCAAGACCAATGCCGTGAAGTGGACCGGCACCCGCGCCGATCTCATCTTCGGCTCGCACTCGCAGCTGCGGGCGCTGGCGGAAGTGTATGGCGCGAACGACGCCAAGGAAAAGTTCGTGAAGGACTTTGTGAAGGCTTGGGCGAAGGTGATGGAGCTCGATCGGTTCGATCTGCGCACCGCACCGTCGACCGGGGCGCACTGAGTTTCCCGCTCGTCATGAGCATGGGCGGCGTCGAAAGGCGCCGCCCTTTTTTTGTCTGGCCCTGAGGCCCGCCGAAAAGGGGGCTTGCAAGCTTTGCGGCTTAAGCTATCTCAGATGGGCCAGACCGGGCCCCTCTGGCGGTTCGATGTTTTCATCGGCCGCGATGTCGGACTGGAGGATTGCGAGTGAGCGGCGCTTCGGCGTCTGCCCCAAAAGGTCCAGGCCCGGAACGCGCTTAGCCCGCAATTCGCTTGTCTAACCTCGTCCGAGATCGGCGCGGCCGATTTCGGCTGTGCAATCGGGTTTGAAATGGATTTCATCTTCAACCAGTTCGCCGGTCAGCCACTTTGGCTCTGGCTGTGCTTCTTCGCTGTCATCGGTTTCCTGCTCTGGCTCGACCTCGGCGTGATCAACAATCACGACGAAGTCATCTCCGCCAAGAAGAGCGCGCTCATGTGGGCGGGCTTTGCGACGCTAGCGATGATGTTCGGCGCCTACGTATTCTATGTCTATGAGCCGGATCCGAGCTTCTATAACTCGCCGGAGAATCTCAATCAGCAGGCGGTGGTCCAGTACTTTACCGGTTATCTGCTGGAGACGGCGCTCGCGTTCGACAACATCTTCGTCATCTCGCTCATCTTCACCTATTTCGCGGTGCCGCGAGAGTATCAGCACCGGGTTCTGTTTTGGGGGATCATCGGCGCGATCGTGTTCCGCGCGATCTTTATCTCCGCGGGCGCGGCCCTCGTGAACTCGTGGACGTGGGTGCTCTATTTCTTCGCGGCGTTTCTGATTTGGACGGGCTGGCGCATGATCACGGGCGCAGAGCATGATCTAAAGCTGGAAGACAATAGCCTGCTCAAATTCGTGCGCCGGCGCATGAACGTGACCGATCGCATCGATAACCACAATTTCTTCGTCAAACAGATCAACCCGAAGACCGGCAAGCTCGCGACTTACGCCACGCCGCTTTTTCTGGCGCTTATCATGGTCGAGACGGCCGACATCGTGTTTGCGATCGATTCTGTGCCGGCGATCTTCGCCGTCACGCGCGACCCATTTATCGTCTACACCTCGAACATCTTCGCAATCCTCGGCCTGCGTTCGATGTATTTCATGCTCGCGGCCGCGGTGGAGCGCTTCGCCTATCTGAAGTACGGCTTGTCGCTGGTGCTCGTCCTGATCGGCGTCAAGATCATCTGGAACTTCGGCTTGTCCAAGGAACTGGGGTGGGCGCCTTATCTGGAGCCGCACTGGTCACTCATCGCCACGCTGACCCTGATCGGCGGCGCGATTCTATACTCGCTGTTCCGAACGCGCAAAGGTGTCGCCGGATGAAGGGGATGGGGCGGCGCTTCATAAGCGCCGCCTTACCCTTATGCGGCAAGGAGCGCGACTTCGCGGAGCTTGGCGCGGGTGCGCCGATCGTAATCATCTGCGAGCGCGCGGAGCGCGGCGGCGCCGTCGCCGCTGAAGGCGGGGCCATGCATGAGAGCCAGCGTTTGCGGCTTGAGCTCCGCAAGCTTACGCAACGTTGCGCCCATGCCGGGGTTGAGCGCGGAGTAGCCGGCAATGTCTTCGCCGGCGATGGCTGCGCCAACAATGTCGCCCTCTGTGGCCGCCGGGCTCTCGCCGTATTGGGTAAAGAGATCTCCGCAGAGCAGCGTGCCGCTGGTTTCTTCATACATGAGCCCAGCATCCCATCCGTGTGGCACGTGAGGCGTATCAAGATAGCGCACGCGGCGGCCGCCTAGATCGATCACTTCACCGTTCGCCAGCACACGCGGCGCACGCTCGGCCTGGTCATTCAGCGAGACGCCAACGCCGGTCATGCCATGTGCGACTTGGGCGTTCGGCGCGCTCGCCATCCATTCATTCATCGAGCCGCACTCGTCCGCTTCGTAGTGGCCGAAGCTGATCCAGCGCAGCGTCTCCAGCGGCATGATCTTGGCAACCGCGTCGCGCACGAGCGGAAAGAGCGCGCGCATCCCGGTGTGGAAGAGCAGCGGCTCTTCGCCGGTAATCAGGAATTGGTTGAAAACCAAGCCGCTCGGTTCGACCTGCGGGATGAAGGTAGAAAGTCGATACACGTCCGGCGCGATCTCGTTGATCTTTGTTTCCACAGCGTTTCCCCTTCTGACTGCATGGGGCATTTGACAATACACACATGTGTAGTCAAATTGATCGTAAGAGTCAATATGGATGCACGCGTATGTGCAGTCAAAACTAATGGCCCGCAATTACACGCTCAAGAAGCGCGCGCAGAGTCAGGCGCAGACGCGCCAGCGAATCGTTGAAGCTGCGGTCGATCTGCACAGTACGGTCGGCCCGGCCAATACCACCGTGAGCATGATCGCCGAGAAGGCGGGCGTGCAGCGGCACACGTTCTATGCGCATTTCACGGATGAGTGGAGCGTCCTTCTGGCCTGCTCGGGCCACGTCATGGAGAAGGATCCGCTGCCTGATGCCCAGCCGTGGGCGGCGCTGGAGACGGCGGAGGAACGGCTGCGCGCGGGGCTGCGCGCTATCTACGACTGGTATGAACGCAATGCCGAACTCATGGCGTGCGTGCTGCGCGACGCTGAACATCACGAGCTTACGCGCAAGATCACCGAGTTTCGGTTCGCCGCGCCGATGGCGCGCTACGTCGAGGTTTTAAGTGCTGGCCTCAAAGGCAAACAGCGCGCCATGCTGCACTTGGCGCTCAGCTATCACACGTGGCGCACGCTGACGCGCGAGGCCGGTCTGAAGCAGGCGGAGGCTGTCAAGGCGATGACGGCCGCCATTATTGCTTGAGTCCGCTTCTTTGCTGGCGGAGATCAGGCGAAGCGTTTTTTGGTGAAGGTGCCGGGTTGGAGACCGCATGGCAAAGCTCATTTTCGGAATGAACATGTCGCTGGACGGCTATGTCGACTACGACAGGTTTGCGCCAGATCCGGCGCTGTTTCGGTATTTTATCGAGCAAACGCGTAGGACGGCGGGCAGCATCTATGGGCCGCGTCTGTACGAACTCATGCGCTACTGGGATGGCGACGCGTGGGATCAGGCCGATCCGGCGATGGACCATGCTGGTTCGCAAGCGGCGTTGCGTGACTTCGCGGAAGCGTGGCGGGCGATGCCGAAATGGGTGGTGTCGAAGTCGCAGAAGGAAGTTGGTCCGAACGCGACTTTGATCCGCGGCGATTTCGAAACCGCGATCCGCAAGCTGAAAGCTGATGTTGACGGCGAGATTGAAGTGGGCGGGCCGAAGCTTGCGGCGGGGTTGGCGAAGCTTGGTCTGATCGATGAGTATCACGTCTTCCTGCATCCCGTCGTGCTCGGTCACGGCGAGCCGTTCTTCGCTGGCGTAACGCCGAAGCTGCGGTTGGTGGGAAGTGAGCGGATTGGAGAGCAGGCGGTTAAGCTGGCGTATGTGCCGGGCTGACCCTCTCCCCCGAGAGGGGGAGAGGGCAGGGTGAGGGGCGGCGCAGGTGTCAAAGTCCGCGCATTACCCCGTCAAACTTGCCGCAAGCGCAGCTATGCCAAGTAGTCGTTCCCTTTTGTTCGAATTCAATGGGTTTGCCGCAGTCATCACACGTTACTTTTGAAACGCCGTCTTCTGCCCAAGCGTCCAAGGCCTTTATGAAGCGCTCTCGCGCAGCGTTCTTTTCCGCATCGGTCATCGTCTTCATGCGGTCGTTCGGCATGGCTGGCGCTCCACCCTCACCCCAACCCTCTCCCTCCAAAGGAGGGAGAGGGAGCGACGGAGCTTACTTAAACAGCTTCGCCCAGTTCCGCGCTTCGCGTTTTTTCCAGGCGCCGCGGTGATACGCGTCGCTGACGATGAGCGGGGCGACGCTGGTGGCTTCGGCGAACACCATTTGCTCGTGCACGGTCGAGACCTTGCCCCAGCTGGCGGCTTCTTGCAGCGTCGAGGAGGAGCAGGCGCCGTCGCGCACGTCGGCGACCGTGATCTGCACGGCGTATTTGTGCACTTCGACATCGTCGTGGCCGAGGATTTCGGCGCAGACGACGGTGTCTTGCGCGAAATTCTTCGGCACGCCGCCGCCGACCATGAAGAGGGCGGTGGTGCCGGCCGCCAATTTGATCTCGGTCAGTTCACGGAAGTCGCCGCCGCTGTCGATGGTGACGTACGGCTTGCCGGCTTTGCGGCGCTCGACCTGGTGCTTGACGATGCCGAAGCCGGCCGAGCAATCCGAGAACGCCGGCACGAAGATCGGCACGCCCTTTTCGTAGGCGCGCTGGATCAGCGAGTCTTTTTTCTTGGCGTTGCCGGCGGCCAGCCACTTGCCGAGCTCATAGATGAACTCGCGCGAGGTGTAGGGGCGCGGCTCGAGCTGTTCGCAGATGTCGTAGATCGTGTGATCGACGTGCTGCAGCTCCTCCTCATCGATGTAGGTATCGTAGATGCGGTCGATGTAGAGCGAGCGCAGCGTGTTGTCGTCCGGGATTTCCTTGGCTTGGTAGTGCTTGAAGCCGAGGGCTTCGAGGAAATCCATGTCGATGATCGAGGCGCCGGTGGCGACGATGGCGTCGGCCATGTTGTAGGTGACCATGTCGCGCCAGACGTGCAGGCAGCCGCCAGCGCCGGTCGAGCCGGCCATGATCAGCCAGGTCGAGCACTTCTCATCTTCGAGCGCCATGTTGAGGATTTGCGCGGCGCGCGCGGTGTCGCGGCTGGTGAAGCTCATCTTGCCGTAAGCGTCGATGATCGGGCGCGCGTCGAATGTCGTGATGTCGATATGCTCGACGACGTTGGAGAGAAGTTCCGCTTTGCGCTGGGTGTCGATTTTGGTGTCAGCCACGGGAGGTGCTCCTATGGGCGGCGTCAGTAACAGTGGCCCCGCGGACGCTCCGCCGACACGAGACGCGGCTGCAAATAGGGCAATTCGCCGGGATTGCAAGAGATTTGCGCGTCGGCGTCGCGCCGGTCTGCGCTGGCGCCTGTCGTTGGGAGCGCGGCGCTCCAACCTGCAAAAGTGGGCGCATGGCTTATGTTGGCGTTACTTCACGCATGCGTTCGCGTCGTGCGGACGCCTATCGTCCGCCGAAGTGGGAGCCGGGGCGCGCGATCCGCGCTGAGCAGTCTCTGTGGGATGCGAAGCTCATCTCTGAACTCCGCCGCGCGCTTCGCGCGCCCCGTTTTCGCGATCGTTTTTCCCGGCTTGAGACCGAGGAGTTGTTGAACGCCGGCTTTCGCCGGCTCGCCACCTGAACGATGGATGTTCGGGGACCAACCGCCATCGACGGCTCTTCCCTCTGGGGCTTAGCTCCATGCTCTTTTCGCCGGTGCTACGGGCAGAGCTTCCGTTGCTCTGGGCTTTGCGGTTTCACTCCCCGCAAACATTCGACCGATTGCTCGATCTTCCCGCCGACCGTTGCCGCACATTCCAAAGTTTCGGACGTCTTCGAAATCTCCCGTGCGCGGCCAGGACAATATGCATTCGCTTTTTTGCGGTCGGATTGATTCTTATTGCGAGCTTGATTCTTAAGGGCTGAAGCGCCGCGGGGTGTAGGATAGCGCCGAGGCCAATTCTCCTATCTCACCCTGCGAGAGCGATGACACGTGGCGCTCGGAGTGGCACTTTCACCTCAACGGAGGAAACGATGAGCGAACTCAAAGGCCGCGTCGCGTTGGTGACGGGCGGTGCGCGCGGGCTTGGCGCTGCGGCGGCGAAGGCGTTGGGAGCGAAAGGCGCGAAAGTTGTCGTGACCGATATTGGCGACGGCAGTGAAACCGCGAAGGCGATCGATGGCGCTTACTTCAAGCACGATGTCACAAGCGAAGATGAGTGGATCGCAGCGATCGCCTTCGCCAAGGAGACGTTTGGCGGGCTCGATATCCTGGTGAACAATGCCGGCGTGTTCTGGGTGAAGCCGATGGCGGCGGAGACGCTTGAGAGCTTCCGGAAGATGCAAGCGATCAATGTCGAAGGCGTGTTTCTTGGTTTGAAGCACGGCATCCCGGCGATCGCCGAGCGCGCGCAGCAATGGGATGGCGGCGGCGCGGTGGTGAACCTCTCGTCAGTGGCGGGCCTCGTCGGCGGGCCGAACATCTTGGCGTACAACGCGTCGAAAGGCGCCGTGCGCTTGATGACGAAAGGCGCGGCGTTGGAAGCGGCGCCGCTCAAGGTGCGCGTGAACTCGGTCCACCCTGGCATCATCGATACGCCGATGATGGCGGAGGCGGCGACGGTGATGAGCGCGGTCACCGGCCTCGGCGCCAACTCGATCCGCGACAATTTTGCTGAGCGTCACCCGCTAAAGCGCATGGGCCGCGATATTGACGTCGCGAACGCGGTGGCGTTCCTGGCATCGGATGCGGCGGCGTTTGTGACTGGATCGGAGCTGGTCGTCGATGGCGGGATGACGGCGATTTAGTCGTCGCGATACTCGCGCGGGCTCGTCGGAACGAAAACGGGGCTCGCTTTCGCGAGCCCCGTTCAATTCAGCTTTGTTCTTAGGCCTGCTTTGGCTTGCGCGTCGCCCGCTTGCGCTTTGGCATGGCGACAACCTTTGCCGTCGCTTCGCCGTACATGCTGGGCCACGGCGAGTCCTTGGACTCGATCGTCACGGTTTCACCGAAGCCGTTGAAGCGCGTGCCCATGGCCGTTCCATAGGCGCCGAGCGAGCCGATCTCGATGAGATCGCCCTCCTGAATGTCGGCCGGCAGCATGAACGGGCCGGCGGCGGCGTCCATGCTATCGCAGGTCGGGCCGTAGAGGCGGAACGGCGCGAGCTTCGCCCGCGAGGGTTGCTCGCGCAGCAACTTTGCCGGGAACGCCCAGTTCAGGTGCGTGGCGTCGAACAGCGTGCCGAAGGCGCCGTCGTTCAGATAAAGCGCATCGCCCTTGCGGAGCTCGACGCGCGTGACAGTCGAGCCGGCCTCGGCGACGAGCGCACGGCCGGGTTCAGCCCAGAGCTTTGCGTTCTGAGCGACGTACATCTCTTCGAAGCCCGCTTTGATCGCGTTGACGTACTCGATCATGGCGGGCGGGCTCATGCCCGGATAGATCGCCGGGAAGCCGCCGCCGACATCGACGACATCGACCAGCACGCCGGCCTCGAGGATGGCGCGATTGACCATGTCCATCGCCGTGCGGAATGCGTCCGGGCGCATGCACTGGCTGCCGACGTGGAAGGAGACGCCGAGGTTTTCTTCCGAGACCTGGCGGGCCTTGCGCAGCAGCGCCGGCGCTTCTTCCGCGGTGACGCCGAACTTGCGGGCGAGCGGGTAGGCGGCGCCGTCGCCGGAAACGGCGAAGCGGACGACCAGCGTCAGGTCCTTGGCGTTGTTGGTCTCGGCCAGGATTTTGTTGAGTTCGTCTTCGCTATCGAGGGCGAAGGTCTTCACGCCGAAATCGTGGAAGGCGCGCGCAATGGCGCGGCGGCTCTTCACCGGGTGCATGAAGGCGAGCTGGGCGCTTGGGAACTTCGAGTGTACGAGCGCCGCTTCGTTGTCCGACGCGACGTCGAAGCTTCTGATGCCCGCGCCCCAAAGCGCATCGAGCACCCACTCCGACGGATTCGCCTTCACGGCGTACAAGGTCTCGCCAGGAAAATTGGCAAGGAACCATTCCGCAGCCGCGCGGACGCGGTGCGGGCGGGCGATAGCCACGGGACCGTCGGGCGCTTCACGCGCGGTCAGGTCAAGAGGCGAGAGGACAGAGTCCATCCGGCTGCTCCTTAAACTTGTAACCGCTTTCGGCGGTTTCAGTTCATTCCCAGGCCGGCGTTAGTCGGACATGCTTTAATGTCAGGTCCGCCCTTGGGAGCTTGCGCCGGGAGATCGCCAAGAAGCGTCCTGCTTCCTGTTTCGCGCGATCCCCCAGGTGGCCTGGGCCGAGGGGGCGTTAGTGGACGCTGTTTCCAGGTCCGCCGGTAACGACGCGAAATATGGTGATCGTTCCCCAATGTAAAGAGTGATTGATGGTTAATTTCCCTTGCGCGGTCAGAACGATGCGCGGGGCCCACGCGCCCGCCCTCCAAATGTGCAGGTGAGGTGGCCACGCTACGTCACAAATACGAAATAGAACTGTCGCCGAGCCTTCGCTGATCCGTCGCGCAGCCTTCACGGCGCAGCACTAACCCCCGCCTCACCCCGGCAGTGACGCGAGTCGACTCGCGCGCTCTCGCCGGGCGGAGTTTTCGAAGGGGGTCTTCCTATGAAGAACGTACTTTCCAAGGTCGCGCTGGCGGCTTTGGCCACCGCGGCCACGACGACGGTCGCACACGCGCAGTCCGCGCCATCACACACCACCAGCTGGACCGGCACGGTCGGCGAAGATCGCTACGGCGATGCGCGCTTCAAAGTGCGCGGCCGCTGGCAGTTCGACGTCACGTCGAGCGATTGGGATACGCTGGCCGAAGACGGCGTGCGTTCCTACACCCGCCGGGCGTTCCTGGGCGTGCAGGGCCGCTTCAACGAGAACTGGCGTTACAAGGTCGACTTTATTCTGTCACCGGGCGACGACGCCGCTGGTCAAGTCGGCGTTGACGACGCGTTCCTGGAATACGTCTCCGACAATTGGTCGATCGTGATTGGCGAAGCCAACATCACCTCGCCGCTCGAAGACCGCATCTCCTCGCTCGACATTCCGTTCGTTGAACGCTCGAGCGTGATCAACGCGTTTGAATACGGCCGCCGCGCCGGTGTCGCCTTCATCTATGGCGGCGCCAATTACTCGTTCGCCGCCGCTTTGCAGGGCGATTCGCTCAACAACGCCGACGCGAACTTCAACGCCGACGAATCCACCGCCATCAGCGGCCGCTTCACCTGGGCGCCGATTTTCGAAACCACGCCGGAAGGCACGACCCTCGTTCACGTCGGCCTCTCGGCCCGTCAACGCGACATCGGTGGCGACGCCGCGTTCCGTTATCGCACGCGTCCGCTCAACGGCCGCGGCACCCGCTGGATCGATGCTGGCGCCGGCGTCAACGGCGAGAGCGATCTCACCTGGGGCGCCGAACTCGCGCTGCAGCGCGGCGCGTTCGGCCTGCAAGCCGAGTATCACACGCTCGAAGGCGATACCGTGAACGGCACGAGCTACGAGTATGACGGCTACTACGTCGATCTCTATTGGTCGCTGACCGGCGAGAGCCGTCAGTATCGCGGCAACCAAGGCTCGTTCGGTCCGATCGCGCCGGCGCGCCCGATCACGACCGAGGGCGGCATCGGCCACTGGATGCTTTCGGCGCGTTACGACTACGTCGATCTTAGCGATCCGGCCGGCGGCCTCGCCGGCGCCGGACGCGGTGAGCAAACCGCTTACAATCTCGGCCTCGATTGGGTTCCGGTCGACCACGTCCGCTTCAAGCTGAACTACGCCTCCACCGAAATGGATCGCGTCGCCGGCGTAGACGACGAAGCCCAGATCATCAGCCTGCGCACGCAATTCGACTTCTAAGCCCCCGAGTGAGGCGGAGGGCAGGGCCTCGCTCTGCTCTCCGCATTTTTCGAGGGACTTTGAGCAAACGGAGCAAGACATGAACATTCTCAAATCAGCGGCCGCTGTGGTCGCCGCCTTGACGCTTAGCGCCGGCGTGGCGTCCGCCCAGCAGCCCTTCACGATTCAAATCGACGGTTCGTCGACGGTGTTTCCACTCTCGGAAGCCGTCGCTGAAGGCTTCCAGCAACAAACCCAGGGCCGCGTTCGCGTCACCGTGGGCGAGTCAGGCACTGGCGGTGGTTTCCGCAAGTTCTGCCGCGGTGAGACGCACATCTCGAACGCCTCACGGCCGATCTCGACCAGTGAAATGGCGACGTGCCGTGCGGCGGGCATCCAGTATGTTGAAATTCCGGTCGCGTTCGACGCGCTCACGGTGGTGGTGCATCCTTCCAATCCGGTACGTTCGATAACGGTTGCCGAGCTGCGTCGGGTTTGGGAACCAAATTCGACGATCAACAACTGGCGCCAAATCAATCCTTCTTTCCCGGATATGCCGCTGGTGCTGTTCGGCGCGGGCACCGCGTCGGGCACGTTCGACTATTTCACGGAAGCTGTTGTGGGTCGCTCACGCGCATCGCGTACCGACTACACGCCGACAGAGGACGATAACGTCACCGTGCAAGGCGTGTCTTCGAACCCAGGCGGCATGGGCTACTTCGGCCTCGCCTACTTGCACGAAAATCAATCGCGTCTGCGCGGCTTGGCCATCGACAACGGCGCCGGCCCGATCGAGCCGAACGTCCAAAACGCCGAAAACGGCAGCTACGCGCCGCTTTCGCGTCCGATGTTCATCTACGTCAACGCAGCAGCGCTGCGCCGTCCGCAGGTGCAGCAATTCGTTCAGTACTTCGTGAACAACGCGGGCCGTTACTCGACGCAAGTCGGTTACATCCCGCTGCCTGCTAACGCCTACCAGACCTACCTGCAGCGCGCTCAGCGCCGCACCCAAGGCACGGCGTTCGGTGGCCGTCAGGCCATCGGCATCACGATCGCTGAATTGTTGGCCCGCCCGCTCGTCGTTGAGCCGGTGCAGCAATAAGGGATAAGTGAAACCCGGCGGGGGACGAAATTCCGTCTCCCGCCGGGACTATCCTTCAGTTACAAGACCGCCAGGGAATCGGGGCTCGCAGGATGCGAGCCTCAGATGCGAAAAGAGGGCCACCGTGGAACGGGATTTCAGCGTACGGCGTGTCCGCGGTCTTGAGCGCGCGATGGAATGGTTGCTGTTTGCAGCCGCCCTTGTGGCGGTCGGCGTCGTTATCGGCATCGTCTATGTCGTCATTGCCGAGTCATCCAAGTTCTTCCTCCAGGTTTCGCCGATCGAATTTCTGACCGAGACGACCTGGACCCCTCTGTTCGAGAATCCGAGTTACGGCATCGCGCCACTCCTGACAGGGACGTTCATGTCTACGCTTGTGGCGCTTGCGGTCGCGGTTCCGCTTGGGCTGCTTGTCGCAATCTATCTGAGCGAATTTGCGAGCTCTCGGACGCGCGAGACGATCAAGCCGACACTGGAGCTGCTCGCGGCGGTGCCAACCGTTGTCTATGGCTATTTCGCGCTTCTCTTCGTTACGCCGCTGTTGCAGCAGGCGCTTCGGCCGCTTGGCATCGAGCTTCCGTCCTTCAACTTGCTTTCAGCCGGTATTGTTATTGGGCTGATGATCATTCCCTACATCGCATCGCTTTCCGAGGATGCGATGCGCGCCGTGCCGCGTTCGATGCGCGAGGGGTCTTACGCAATGGGCGCCACGCGGCTTGAAACCGCGTTTCAGGTGGTTGTGCCCGCGGCCGTTTCAGGCGTCGTTGGCGCTGTCATTCTCGGCATGTCGCGTGCGATCGGTGAAACCATGATCGTAGCGGTCGCCGGCGGAACGCAGCCGCAAATGGTCGTAAGTCCCACCCAGCAGGGGGCGACGGTGACCGCATTCATTGCGCAAGTGGCGCTCGGCGACATCGCCTTTGGCACGCTCGAGTACAACTCGATTTTCGCGGCTGGCTTGGCGCTTCTCGTGCTCACGCTGTTGTTCAACTTCGTAGCCTTCTGGCTGCAGCGCCGCTACCGGGAGGCGTATTGATGACCGCGATCGACGCTCAACAAGTGCGTGATATCACGGCGCATCCGCCCGGCCTCGCGGCGCGCAAGTTCAAGGACTCTGCCTTCATCATATGGGGCATCGTCGCCACCATTATCGGCCTTGGCACACTGGTCACGCTGGTGGCGGACTTGTTCACCGATGGCGGCCATCGCTTGACCATGGCGTTCTTCTCGAGCTTCCCATCATCGGAGCCGGCGCAGGCTGGCATTCTATCCGCCTGGGTCGGTTCGCTATTGGTTATCTTGACGACGGCGCTGTTTGCGATCCCGATCGGGATCTTGGCCGGCATCTACCTCGAGGAATACGCGCCCAAGAATACGGTGACGAGCGCGATCGAAATTGCCGTCAACAATCTCGCGGGCGTGCCCTCCATCCTGTTCGGTCTGATGGCGGTCGGCATCTTCGTGCAATTCCTCGGCAATCCGAACCGCTGGTTCAGCTTCTTGCCGCAAGGCGTGCGTGAAGCGGGGGCTGATCTGTTCGGGCAATCGATTCTGACGGCGGGCATCACGCTCTCGCTGCTGATCTTGCCAGTGATCATTGTCGCCACGCGTGAAGCGGTCCGCGGCGTGCCGCAGGAAATCCGCCACGCGGCGCTCGCCGTCGGGGCCACCAAATGGCAGGCGACCCAACATCACGTTCTGCCCTACGCGCTGCCGGGTGTGGTTACCGGCGTTATCATCGGCATCTCTCGCGCGCTGGGTGAGACGGCGCCGCTGATCATGATTGGCGGCTTGACGTTCGTGGCCTTCCTACCCATCACCCGCCCCGGCGACGCGACGTTCGAAACGATTGGCGTGCTCGATGAATACGGCGCGGCCGTCGACCCGAATGCGGTCGAAACCGTGACAATCCATCATGATGGCGTCGTCGTGTTGCCAGACTTCACAGAGCGCGCAGTACAAGCGGGTCAAACGCTTGAGTTGCCGCATGGGTCGACGGTTCAGTCGGTGGCGACCCTGGGTGACTCGATTGCGAGCATGAATCCCGCTCACTGGCTTGGCCAGGAGTTCACCGTCATGCCGATCCAGATGTTTAACTGGACATCGCGTCCGCAGGCGGAGTTCTTGGAAATCGCGGCGGCCGCGGGTTTAGTGCTGTTGTTCATCACGTTGCTGATGAACGGCACGGCGATCTATCTGCGCTATCGGCTGCGCAAATCGATCAAGTGGTAGGCTAGAGGGCGGCGCCCCTAGAACCTAAGCCCTAGACCCCAGCACCCTTCTTTGCGCGCTCAGCTGCCTTCTTTTCGCGCGCGATGCGGCGGCGTTCTTTGGCGCGTTTCCGCAAGTCGGCGAGCTTGTGCCAGAAGCGGCGGCCGCGTTCTTTCGGCAGCGGCTCCAGGTTTCGGCGGAAATCTTCGGCGCAAGCGCGCCAGGAATATCGCTCCGCCAACGCGCGCGCATCCTCGCGCTTCAGCTTCAACGCTTCGAGGCAGGCTTTCCGCAGATCGTTGTCGACGATGCCTGCGCCCGTGCCGGGTAGGATATCCTGCGGCCCCGGCGCCACGAAGCCCGCGACGGGCGTGCCGCATGCGGCGGCTTCGAGGATGACGAGGCCGAACGTGTCGGTGAAACTCGGAAACACGAAAACGTCCGCGTCGGCGTAGTAGCGCGCCAATTCTTCGCCGAACTTCGGGCCGGTGAAGGTCGCGGCCGGATACTTTGCTTTCAACTCATCGAGCGCAGGACCGCCGCCCACAACAACCTTTGAGCCGGGCAGATCGAGCGCCAGGAACGCTTCGATGTTCTTCTCGACCGCGACGCGGCCGACATAAGCGAAGATCGGGCGTGGGAGATCGGCAGGGTAGATGCCGCCATCGATGCCGCGCAGGCGCGGGTGGAATTGTTCGATATCGACGCCGCGGCTCCAGATCGCGGTGTTGCGGAAGCCCTGCAGTTCGAGCTGCTTCTGCATTGTCGGCGTCGCCACCATGACGCGGCCGGACTTGTCGTGAAACGCGTGCATGTAACGATAGCCGGCCCAGAGCGGGATCCAGCTGAAGCGCGCGGTGACGTATTCCGGAAATTGCGTGTGATAGCTCGTCGTGAACGGAAACTTGTGCTTCAGGCAGACGGCCCGCGCGTCCCAGCCTAACGTGCCCTCGGTGGCGATGTGGACGGCGTCCGGTGCGAAGGCCAGAAAGCGATCCTCGACATCGTCCCGCGCGCCCAGCGCCAGGCGGATTTCTGAGTAGGTGATCAGCGGCACGGTGTTGGGATAGTCGGCCGGGGAGATGACCTCGACCTCGCAGCCCATGGCTTTGAGTTCGCGATTGGTGTTCGACAGGGTGCGGACGACGCCGTTGACCTGGGGCTCCCACGCGTCAGTGACGAGCAGGATCTTCTGCGCCAGAGGCCGGGTGTCTGCTGCGCCGTTGGCGCTCGCGGCCTGCTCGGGCGGCGTTTGGGCGTCGGTGCTCACGGGGCGGGTTCTGGCGCGGGGGAGCCTGCGGCGCAAGGGGGCGGCGGCGCCCGCTTGCCCTAAGGGCTGGAGACGCGCATGTAGCCGGGCAATGCCTGTGAATTTGGCCCCCGCTCTGGAGATATTGCGCCGCGAGATGCCCGATCTCGTGGCTGTCTACGCCTTTGGCAGCGTCGCCAATGGGGGAGAACGCCCTGATAGCGATGTCGATCTGGCGATCTTGACGCGCCGGCCCATCGCGCGCCTTCGGGTGCTCGAAGTCCAGGAAATGCTGGCTAAGGCGCTCAGCCGGGACGTCGACCTCGTGGACTTGGCCAACGCGCCGACAAGCCTTCAGATGCAGGCAATCGGTGAAGGACGGGCGCTGGAAACGCCCGACCCCGATGCAGCCGGCCTGTTCGAAGTTCGTGTCATGCGAGACTACCAGGATCTGAAGGCGCGCCGCGCGGAAATCGAAGCCGACATCGTGCGGCGTGGGCGCGTCTATGCCGGATAACGTGATCGTCGCGAAGGCCGACATTATCGAGCGGTGTATTAAGCGGTCGAGAGAGGAATTGGCCGCCAGCGCCGACTTTGCCGCCGACTATACGCGCCAAGATGCGGCGATCTTGAACGTCGTGCGCGCCTGTGAAGCGGCGATCGACATCATGAACCGCATTGTCCGCCTTCGAGGTTTGGGCGCTCCCGCATCAACCCGCGACGGCTTTGATTGCCTTTGTCGAGGTACGACCCCATGCAATCCGCCCTGACGCCGCACCCCGCCGCCGCCATCGATTGGGACGCGCTCGATGCGCTGAAATATCAGGACGAGGACACCGCGGTTGCGGCTCTGCTCGCTGATGCGCCCTTGGACGCCGCCGGCCGCGCCAGCGTCAATGCCGAGGCGCGGGCGCTCGTCGTCGGCGCGCGCGGGCTGAAGCGCCGCAAGGGCGTGATGGAGAGCTTCCTCGAAGAGTTCGGGCTCTCGAATGCCGAGGGCCTGGCGCTCATGTGCCTGGCCGAGGCGCTGCTGCGTGTGCCGGATGCGGAAACGGCGGACAAGCTGATCGCGGAAAAGATCAGCACCGGCAAATGGGCCGAGCATCTGGGCAATTCAGATCATTGGCTCGTGAATGCCGGCACGTTCGGCCTGATGCTGACCGGGCGCGTGGTCAATCTGCCGGAAGAGCTGAAGGGCGAGGCGAGCGAGGTTGTCGGTAAGCTGGTGAAGCGCATGGGCGAGC
Organism: Hyphomonadaceae bacterium; assembly: GCA_050184605.1. Lineage (GTDB taxonomy): Bacteria > Pseudomonadota > Alphaproteobacteria > Caulobacterales > Aquidulcibacteraceae > Vitreimonas. Next base: position 99,499 of record JBFXAE010000004.1, read on the forward strand.
CCGTGGTGCGCGCTGGCGCCATGCAGGCAATGCGGATTTTGGGCGAGCAATTCGTGCTGGGCCGCAACATCCAGGAAGGCTTGAAGCGCGGCGCCAGTATGGTCCGCCAGGGGCTCGCCACGCGCTATTCGTTCGACATGCTGGGCGAGGGCGCGCGCACCAACGCGGATGCTGAGCGTTATCTCGCCAGCTACGCCAACGCGATCGATGTTGTCGGCGAAGCGGCGGGTGGGCTTGGGCCGCATGCCTCGAACGGCGTGTCTGTGAAGCTCTCGGCATTGCACCCGCGTTATGAAGCGCGCCAGGAAGAGCGCGTTTTCGCGGAGCTCTATCCGCGGATGCTGCAACTCGCGGAAGCCGCGAAGAGGTGGAACATCGGCCTCTCGCTCGATGCAGAAGAAGCCGATCGCTTGGTGCTGTCGCTGAAGCTGTTCGAGAAGCTTGCGCTTGAGCCTTCGCTGCAAGGTTGGGAAGGCCTCGGCGTCGTTATCCAGGCTTACCAGAAGCGCACGCGCGCGGTGATCGAGCGCTTGGTCTCGCTCTCGCGCCGCCGCGGCACGCCCATCCAGGTACGCCTGGTGAAGGGCGCCTACTGGGATGGTGAGGTAAAGCGCGCTCAAGTGATGGGCCGCCCGGATTTCCCGGTGTGGACCACAAAGGCCGCAACCGACGTCCACTACATGGCCTGCGCGCGTGATCTTTTCCGCGCTGGCGACGCCATCTTCCCGCAATTCGCGACGCATAACGCCCACACGGTCGCCGCGGTGCGCCGCATGGCCGCCAGCGCCGGGCGCGACAAGTTCGAATTCCAGCGGCTGCATGGCATGGGCGAGGCGCTTTATCTCGCCGTCGATCCGCCGCCGCAGGTGCGTGTCTATGCGCCGATCGGCGGTCACGAGGATTTGTTGCCGTATCTCGTGCGCCGTTTGCTCGAGAACGGCGCCAACACGAGCTTTGTCCATTCGTTCCTGGACGATGACGTTTCGCCTGACGTTGTCGCCGCCGATCCGATCGCGACATTGGAAGCAAACCCGCATCGCCACCGCCGTTTGCCGCCGCCGCCGCAATTGTTTGGCGCGAGCCGCCGTAACTCCGGCGGGCCAGATCTGTCGATTACCGCGGACCGCAACGTCCTTACCAACGCGAAGACGCCGCAGCCGGAGAAGGTAAGCGTCTCCGATCCGGAAGCCGCGATCGCGACTGCGCTTGCGGCGCAGGAAGACTGGAACGCGCGTGGCGGCGCAGCGCGGGCGGCCATCATCCGGGCGATGGGCGATATTCTGCAGAAGAACGAGACGGCGCTGATTGCGCTGACGGCGCGCGAAGCTGGCCGCAACTTGCAGGACTCCATCGACGAAGTGCGCGAGGCAGTAGATTTCTGCCGTTACTACGCTGCGGAGGCGGAGCGGCTTTTCTCAGGCGCAAAACCGCTGCCATCGCCAGCGGGGGAGACCGATCATTTGGAGATGCATGGGCGCGGCGTGTTCGTGTGCATCAGTCCGTGGAATTTCCCGCTGGCGATCTTCACCGGCCAACTCGCGGCGGCGCTGGCGGCGGGCAACACTGTGGTCGCCAAGCCGGCGGAGCAAACGCCGCTGATTGCCGAAGCTGCCGTAAAATTGTTCTACGAGGCGGGTCTGCCGCGCGAGGTTCTGCAGCTGGTGCAGGGCGCTGGCGATGTCGGCGGCAAGCTGGTCGCCGATCCGCGCATCGCAGGTGTGGCGTTCACCGGCTCAACCGAAGTGGCGCGCATCATCAATCGAACGCTCGCCGCCAAGGATGGCCCGATCGTGCCGCTGATCGCGGAGACGGGGGGGCTGAACGGCATGTTCGTCGATACGACAGCACTCAAAGAGCAAGTCGTCGATGACGTGCTGATTTCGGCCTTCAACTCCGCCGGGCAACGCTGCTCAAGCTTACGTATCCTGTTTCTGCCGCACGAGACGGCGGATGCAGTGCTCGAAACCTTGCTCGGCGCCATGGATTGCCTCGTCATCGGCGATCCCTCCGATCCGCGCACGGACATCGGCCCGATCATAGATGCGGAAGCGAAGGCCAATCTCGATAAGCACATCGAGCGTATGAAGTCCGAAGCGAAACTGCTGAAGCAGCTCGACGTCTCGAAGCTCGGCGGCAATTTCTTCGGTCCGGCGGTAATTGAGCTCAACAGTCTCGATCAGATCAGCCGTGAAGTGTTCGGTCCGATCCTGCACGTCGTGCGTTATGATCCGGCCGACATCGCCAAGATCGGCGGCGCGCTCGCTGCGAAGGGCTATGGCCTCACGCTTGGCGTACACTCACGGCTTGAGAGCTTCGCCAAAGAGGTGATCGCGTCTGTCCCGGCCGGCAACGTCTATGTGAACCGCACCATCGTTGGCGCGGTCGTGGGTGTGCAGCCATTTGGCGGTTCCGGGCTTTCGGGCACTGGGCCGAAGGCGGGCGGGCCGAACTATCTGCCACGCTTTGCCGAGGAACGCGCGATCAGCAACAATATCGCGGCACAAGGCGGCGATCCGCAATTGCTCAATCTGTAAGCGCGGCTAGACTCTGAGACATGTCCGATAACGTTACGCCCTTCCGCCGCCCGAAGCCGGTGCGCCCGCAGCAACAGGGTGGGCTAGGGATCAAGACGCATCGCGGCAAAGTTGTGCTTGCGCATCTGCTGACCATTGCGGCGTTCGTAGCGAACTTCCTACTGCGGAGCGTGCCGTGGTCTTTCATCGGGTTGATCGTGGGCATCGCGGCGGTGGTGATCGTCTATTCGAACCGCGGCGCGGCGATGCCTTGGGCGAACACACATCATGAGCACGCACTGCGCACGTTGATTATCGGCTACGCGCTGTGGGTGATCGCGGGGCTGCTCGTGCTGATCAACGGCTCGCTCTACACGATCACGATCTTCATTCAGCTTGGCGTTGCGATCTGGGCAGTGCTGCGCGCCGGCATTGCGCTGGTGCTGGGCGTGATGCGCAAGCCGGTGCCGAACCCGCGCGGCTGGTTCATCTAGTTCACGATCCGGCAGCCGTATTCTTCTTCGTAGATCGCTTCGGAACTGATCGCGCCGAACAGCACGCTGGCGCGCACGCTATTGCCATCCTCTGTTATGGTGACGGTGTTGCGCGCTTCCCCAGGAAATTCGGCCATGCAGGAGTCGAGCGTGCGGCCGGTAATGTGCATGCATGAGCAGGTTTGCTTGGCGGCGTAACCGGTTGCGATGGCGGCGTACGCCAGTTGCCCGCGCGACGCCCACGCGCCTGCTCCGATTGCGAGCAGCCCAACCGCCAGCACGCCAACCCAAATCCAGCGTTTGCGCGACACTACCGCCTCCCCCTATGCTCGGCGCCAAGCATAGCGAAGACGAGGGGAAACGTCATGCTGCGCAGTTTGGTCATTGTCGCGGTTTTGGCTTTCGCAACGTCAGCGCAGGCGCAGCTTCATCCGCTGCCCGCGCAACCGGCGGGTGTTGCTTGGCCTGGCGCGGATTGGGAAACGGCGCCGCTGCCGGATGACGTCGATCGCGCGGCATATGATCTTGCGGTTACTGAGGCATTCGCTGGCGTGCATCCGTTGATGGGCGAGACGCGCGCGGTGGTGATCGTGCAGGGCGGACGTGTCGTGTTCGAGCGCTACGCCGATGGCTATACGCGCGACTCGCGGCTCAATTCCTGGTCAGTCGGCAAATCGTTGACGCACGCCTTGGTCGGCGCCGCGGTGCTAGAAGGCCGGCTTGGCATTGATGCGCCGATGGGCAATCCGGCGTGGCGCGCAGGCGATCGGCGCGCTTCAATCACCTGGCGGCAATGGCTGCAAATGGTTGACGGGCTGGACTACCAGGAGAGCGCCGCCGACGTTTCACAGGCCGGCAATGCGCGCATGTTGTTCGGCGACGGCCGGCGCGATGTCGTTCGCTGGGCCGCGAACCGGCGCCTGATCCACGATCCCGGCACGCGTTGGAATTACACATCGGCGGGGACGATGCTGATCTCTGATGCGCTCACGCGCCTCATCGTTCCGGACCCCGGCGATGCGAATGATCGCCGTGCGCGCATGCGCGCGTGGATGAACACGGCGCTGTTCGATCGCATCGGCATGCGCCCGATCGTCGAGTTCGATCCGCAAGGTACATTCTATGGCAGTTCACTTTATTGGGCGACGGCGCGAGATTACGCGCGCTTTGGCTATCTCTATCTGCGCGACGGCGTCTGGAATGGGCAGCGTGTGTTGCCGGAGGGCTGGGTCGATTTCGCACGCACGCCGGGGCCGGACGTGAACACTGACGTTTACGGCGCGCAATGGTGGTTGACGCCGCCGCACGGCACGGGGCGGCCCGATCGCTCGCTGATCGTGAACCCGGATTTGACCGACGCGTTTTCAGCGCAGGGCTATGATGGGCAGATTATTGTCGTCGTGCCGTCAAAGGATCTCGTCATGGTGCGGCTTGGCCGCTTTGACGGCGGCGCCGAAGCGTGGAATGCGATGGGCGATTGGGCCGGGCGCTTGATCGGCGCGTTCGGCGACCGCCCGTGAGAGGCAAGAGGAGACGGCAATGTCTGATGATGGCCGCGATGTGAAACTCGAGTGCGCGAAGAAGCTGAAAGAGGCGGGCTTCCAGTATCTCGCTGCCGAGCTGGAGTTCGGATCGCTTTCAGGTCTCGCCAAGGACGAGCCGTTCTTCCTGCTGTGCGGCCGCGACCGGCTGGCGCCGACGGCGATCAAGGCCTGGATCGAAGCGGCGCGGATATCCAACGTGCCTGATCATAAGCTCGAGCGCGCGCACGAGACCATTGAAGCCATCGAAGGTTGGCCGGGCGACCGGCACTATCCCGACTAATCAGCGCAAGGCCGTGTGGACGCGGTCGAGGCTCGCGTAAAGCGCTTGGCGCATGTCGGTGTTGCGGCCGCGTAGCGCCGCTGCTGCGAAGGCGGAGAGTTCGTAAGCGGCGTCATGTTCGCCCTGATGTGCGGCGAGCATCGCAACGGCGTTGGCGCGATCGGCGAGCTTCGCCGCGCCGGGGCCCTGCGCGTCCAGAATGCGCATGCGGAGCTGGCGAAGGGCGGTGCTTACCGGCGGCGGATTGCCGGCATAATTGTAGCGGCGGCGCTCACGGATGCGCATGCCGCCCGGCTTGCGCCGGCGGTCAGGCCCAAAATAGTTCTCGTGATCAACCCACAACATCGTCTTTAACTTCGCCGCATTTTGCGGCTGGCGCGTTCTGCGTGTGTGGATGGTAGCGCAACGTGATTAGAGAAGCGTGTTCGCACGCGCAAAAAACGCAGAAACGTGGTCAATGCGCGTTAGCTATGTGAGGCGCCAAACCTCGTCGGCGCCCTCGGTAAAGGCGTGTTGGAAGCCGAGCCGGCGAACGAGCGCCTTCGAGGCGTCGTTCTGAATGTCGATCTCGGCCTTGAAGACGAGCGCGCCTTGCGTGCGCAGATGATCCATCATCGCTTTCACGGCCTCAGTGGCGTAGCCGCGGCCCCAAATGCGCGGGTCAAACAAATAGCCGATGGAGACGGCGTGATGCTGGCTCACAGTTGCCTCAACCGTGCCGAGCGGCGCGCCGTCTTCGCGGCGCCAGACGGTCCAGTTCAGCCATTGGTCGAGCCGATCCGGCGCGGTTTCCTGCATGACACGCGCGAAACGCGTTTCGACGTCGGCGGCGCCCGTTGGCGTCTTGTGTGGGACGTAGCGATACATTTCGGGGTGACGCAACGCTTCGAACATCGCCGTCGCGTCCTCAATGCGCGTGCGGCGCAGCTCAAGGCGTGGCGTAAACAGGGGGGCACGCGAGACATCGAGCATTAGAGTCCGACCATTGCGCGCACGTCGTCCGGCGACTTCCCGCTCTCACGCAGCGCCCGCAGCGTCGCCGCCTGATCTCGCTTGGCGAGGCGCTTGCCGTCTTCGCCGAGAATGAGGCGGTGGTGGCGATAAGCTGGATGCGGCAGGCCGAGCAACCTTTGCAGCAGCACGTGCAGGTGCGCCGCCTCGCGTAGATCCTCGCCGCGGATGACGTGGGTGACGCCTTGCAGCGCGTCGTCCCAAACTGAAGCGAGGTGATAGCTCGTGCCGAAATCCTTGCGCGCGAGCACGACGTCGCCATGGCGCTCCGGTTCGGCGCGCACCAGGCCGGTCTCGCCTTCGAACACGAGCGCGAAGTAGACGGGGCCGAGCGCAGCGCGCGCCTTCTTCAGCGAGAGCCGCCACGCGAAGGCTTCGCCAGCTTCGAGCTTAGCCGCTTCTTCTTCCGCAGGCAGCGCCTCGCCGCGAAACGTTTCTTCGGCTTCGCCATGCGGCGCCGAGGCGATGGCTTCGGCGATTTCCTTGCGCGTGCGGAAGCAGCGATAGACCAATTGCCGCTCGATCAGTTTTTGCAGCGCCGCTTCATAGTCGGCCATGTGCTCCGACTGGCGCCGCACCGGTTCTTCCCAAGCGATGCCGAGCCAGGCGAGGTCTTCGAAGATGGCGGCTTCGAACTCCGGCCGTGAGCGCCCCTGATCGATGTCCTCAATCCGCAACAAAAAGCGCCCACCGGCGGCTTGCGCGGCGTCAAACGCAGTCAGCGCCGAGAAGGCGTGGCCGAGATGCAGGTGGCCTGTCGGCGAAGGCGCGAAGCGGGTGACGAAACTCATCGGGTCACATTCTATAGGCCACGCTTCCCGGACGCAGCCCCGGCTTCAAGCCGGGGTGCGATCCGGGATCCAGGAGCAACAGCTTTTGCTTTGCCGGCCCCTGGGTCCCGGCTCTTCGCTGCGCTTCGGCCGGGAAACGTGTGAGGTGCTTGCCATAGTGAATGCGCGCGTTAGGCAGAGCTTATGACAGTCTTCCTCGATGGCCCCCGGATGCCGCCCAAGCGTGGTGGAAAACCGGATTCGCTGGTTATTTTTCTGCACGGATACGGCTCGAACGGCGCCGATCTCATTTCGCTGGCGCCGTATTGGGCGGACCTGTTGCCAGGCGCGGCGTTCGTTTCGCCGAACGCGATCGAGCCCGTTCCGATGGCCCCCGGCGGCTATCAATGGTTTCCGATCTCAAATCTCGATCCGCACTTGATGGAGCAGGGCGCAAAGACTGCCGCGCAATCGGTGGATCGCTTCATTGATCGCGAGTTGGAGAAATACGGGCTGACGCCGGACCGCCTTGCCCTCGTCGGTTTCAGCCAGGGCACGATGATGGCGCTGCACGTTGGCTTGCGGCGCGAGCAGCAGATTGGCGCGATCCTCGGTTTTTCCGGCGTGCTGGTGGGCGGGCGAAACCTGAAGGAGCACATGCGCTCCAAGCCGCCGGTTCTGCTCATTCACGGCGACCGCGATCCGACCATTCCGATCCCTGCGATGTTCGATTCGGCGGAAGCGCTTGCCGCCGCCGATCACGGCGCGCAGTGGCACATCTCCTACGGAATACCGCATTCAATTGGGCCTGACGGCCTGGAACTCGGCGGCGAGTTCCTCTCCATGTGTTTGAAAACCAAGGGTCTTGTCGGCGCCGGTTGAGGATTTTCGGCCACTGTGGCGCGAGTGTCATGAACGTGTCGCGCCAAATCAGATATAGCTGGTTCGCATCGGCGCTGCGGGTTGTGCTATACTGCGGTGCAGAAGGAGAGGCGTCTTCAGTCCATCGCGCGTAATCCGCCACCAGCTTCTTGAGCGGCTGCACTGGAGCAGCCGCCGATGACCGTTTCCAGCGTCCCTCTCGCGGGCTTCCCGGCGCTGGTTCTGAACGCCGACTTCCGCCCGCTTTCCTATTACCCGCTCTCGTTGTGGCCTTGGCAGGAAGCGGTGAAGGCCGTCTTCCTCGAACGCGTCGATGTCGTCGCGCACTACGATCAAGTTGTGCATTCGCCGTCTTTCGAGATGAAGCTGCCGAGCGTCATTTCGCTACGCGATTATGTCCATCAGGATCGCCCGCCGGCGTTCACGCGCTTCAATGTGTTCCTGCGCGATGGCTTCGCTTGCCAGTATTGCGGCTCGCCGGACGATCTCACCTTCGATCACGTTGTGCCGCGTTCGAAGGGTGGCCGCACGACGTGGGAGAACATCGTCACGGCGTGCGCGCCCTGCAATCTGAAGAAGGGCGGAAAGTACGTGCATCATTCGGGCATGCGGCCGTTCCGGCGCCCGCGCCGGCCGACCATGCATGAGCTGCAACATGTCGGCCGCCGTTTCCCGCCGCACCATCTGCACGAAAGCTGGATGGACTACCTCTACTGGGACGTCGAGCTGGACGCCTAGTCATCGAGCGACATGCGGATGGTCATTCGCTCGCTGCCGCGCATCACTTCGAGCGTCAAAGGCGATCCGCGCATCGCGGCGGAGAGCGCGTCCGGCGTGAGCGTACGAACCGCCGTACCGTTGACGCTGATGATGCGATCTCCCGCCTGCAATCCGCTGCGCTCGGCGGCGAAGCCCGGCGCGATTTCCGCGACTTCGATTTCTGTCGCGTTTGGACCGCCATTGATCATGCCGATGCCGTAGCGGCGCGTGGGCGAGGCGGCGGCATCGACACGGATAGCGTCTGGCGCCGGGCTAGCGCGCACCTGTGAGAGTGCTTGTGTCACGGCGGTTTGAGCAACGCGCAATTCGCGCAACGCTTCGTTCAAGGCTTCCTGCGGCGCGGTGGCGCGATCCGGCGCGATGCCAACGCCTTCCCAACCCTGGCCGGTGCGCTCGATGTATGTGCGGCCGACGGGGATGAAGACTTGGAATTGGTTGGCGCCGAACGTTTCATCGCCACCGTAGTGGCCAGCGCCGCGCGTGACGGCGCCGATGAGGGTGGCGCGGCCGGTTTCCTTGAGCGCGAGCGAGAGATGTTCGCAGGCGGAGGCCGTTTGGTTCGTCAGCACGAAAACGCGCGCGTCGGCCAGTGAACTCACGGGCGATGTCGGCTGCGCCCAGTGTTGCCAGCGGCGGATATTACGTGGTGCGCTGCGGATTTCGCGCATCGTCGCGGTGTTAGCGTACATGTCCTCGAGGCCGCGATCGGCGCCGGCGCGCGTGTCCATAGTGACGAGCTGCGTTGGGCGCGCGTAGAGGCGCGAGAACAGCACATCCATGACGCCGAGCGTCCCGCCCCGGCAAGTGCGCAAATCGAGCACAAGTGCATCGGCGTCGGCGTATTGGTCGAGGATCTGCGCCATGCGCACGCGGGACTCCTCGTCGCCGGGCAGCATGTTGATGCGCAGGTAGGCGACGCCATCGGCGAGCCATTGAGCTTCGCCGAACGCTTCATCTCCTGGCGGCGCACGCAAAACTCGGCGTCCCGGCTCGGATCCACCGCTCAACGTTACGCGCAGATGCGCATCGCGATGGATCGAGTTGAGTTCGCCGGTGAGCTGCGCCGCGAGTTGCTGGGGGTCGGTGGCGCCATCGTAAGCGCCGGCCTCGGCGCGTTCGCGCAGATGCTCGGCGTAGCGCTGGGCCACGTCCGGGAAGACGTAACGCTGCTCCAACATGGCGGCGAGTTCTTCGACGGCGCCGCGGATGGCGTGCGGCTCCAGCCGGGCGCGGGCTTCGGCGACCACTTGTGAAACGGTCTGCGCCGGCGCCACGCCGCTGGCGGACATACCCATGACCAGGGCCGCTGCAGCTGCGCCCAAGGATTGCGCGAGATTCATGATACTCCCCAGATTGGCCTTGGGCTCCAAGGCGGCTCGTGGAGAGGCTTATGGGCCTAGTTCTTTGCGCCTGTTCGTCGGCGCTGAAACAAAGCTGAAATGTTAGCCGAGGCCGACGGCCGCGTCGTTGAACGTGCCGTTCAGTGACTCGCCGATGGCGGTCACAGCGCCGATGATGACCATGCCGATCAGCGAGGCGATGAGGACGTATTCGATCGCGGTGGCGCCGCGCTCGTCGCGGAGGAAGTTGAGAATGATCATGCGGCGTTCCGTTCGATCAGGCGATTGACGAGAATCACATCGGCCGGCGGCATCTCATGCGCGCGTAGCTCTTGCGGCTGAACCCATTTGGCGGCTTGCGCGGAATTCGGGTCGAGCTTCATCACGCCGCCAAACCTGGTGGCGACGTAGAGCGGCATCAGAAGGTGGAAATCCGGATACGCGTGCGAAGCAAACGCAAACGGATCGAGAGCGTCGGGCTCTACTGTCAAATCCAGCTCCTCCTTCAGCTCCCGAACCAGTGCCTGTTCGGGCGCTTCCCCCAACTCGACTTTTCCGCCGGGAAACTCCCAGAGGCCGCCGAGTTGCTTATGCGCGGGCCGCTGCGTGATCAGCACACGGCCCGAAGAATCCAGCAACGCGGCAGCTGCAACCAGAAGCAGGCGCCGCGATGAAGGAGCACTATCGCTGGTTTGCATGAATATCCGGTGAGAAGAGGTGGTTGAGGCGCGTTAAGCACAACAACCATTTACTTCGTTGGCAAGCCTTCTTCTTGCAGCGTTTTCTGAACAGCCGGCCGCGCGCGGATGCGCTCGAAATAGGCGGTGACGTTCGTGGGTACAGAAATGTCGAATCTTCTGGCCCAATTGATCACGACGAAGGCGTAGGCGTCAGCGACGGTGAAGTGGCCGAGGAGATAGTCTTTGTCGCCGAGTTTTTGTTCAAAAAGTTGATAGCGGTTCACCAAGTTGGCCTTGGTAGCGGCGGCGAGTTCTTCGTTCGGCTTCTTGAAGAGGGGTGAGGTCCCCTTGTGCAGTTCCGTGGCGATGAAGTTCAGCGCCTCCAGGAAACGCCAGCGATCGAAGCCCTCAGTGATCGCGAGATTCGCCTCTGGCTTCAGAGCGGCGAGATATTGGAGCAGCACCTGCGCTTCGGTGAGCACTTCGCCGTCATCGAGTTCGAGCGCCGGGACGGCGCCTTGCGGGTTGATGTCGTAGAAATTGCGGCCATCCTCGGTCGTGCGCTGGGCGCCGAACGTGACTTTGTTCAGCTCAACGTCGAGGCCGGCCTCATTGACGATGATGTGGGGGCCGAGCGAGCAAGCGCCGGGGGCGTAGTAGAGTTTCATGACGCAATCTCCGCGAAGCGATGGTGCTTGAGTTAGCGCGCGGAGCAGGTCGCTCAAGTGTCAGCGATGTGCCTCACCCGGCTGCGCCGTAGGCCCTCTTCATGTAGCCGACAATCTTATCATCGATCTCATCGGCGCTGGTGAGCGGGACGATGTATTGGCACATGCCGCCGGGCGGGACGGGCTTTACGCGCGTGTCCTTGATGTCGTCCTTGAGATTGAGGCCGAGTTCGAAGCGCTCGTTGGTTTTGGGACCGAGCATCGCGAATTGTTTTTTGCGACGGAGCGAGACGTAGCCCTTCTTTGGCGCGATCTCGTACTCGCCGAACTTGGCGATCGCCTTCATCAGCTTTTCGTGGATGGGGCGGAGGTGCTCTTTCTTGCCGCTGTAGATCTCGGCCAGGACATCATCGGTGCTGGCGCCTGAGGCTTTCGCGGCGCTGGCGCCATCTGATTTGAGCGCGGTGTGGGTCAGCGTGTTCGCATCGCCGTGGCCGAGGCCGAAGGTCTCAACCAACCATGCGCGGATCTCGCCGTGCTTGGTGAGCCCGGATTTCTTGATCGCGGCGGTGAGCTGGGCCAGCGACTTGCCAGTCTTTTTCTCGATGTTCGCAAGTTGCGTGGCGATTGCCTTTTCGACGTCGGCCATGAGCGCCTCCCTTGACGGGATTATGCTTTGTTTGAACGATCAATCAAGAGTCCGCCAAGGGGGCGTGGCGTCGACCGGTCGCTCACGACCTGCAGCGCCAGAACTAAGGCGCGGGAGTTAGGCGTCGGGCGCCAGATGATTCGAGATGCCTATGCCGTCGTCGATGGAAGCGGGCCGCCGCCAATCGTTGCGGAGCAAGAAGGGCTTCCTCGATACATGAAACATTGCATCCCACGCGTCTGGAGGCGCGACGGCGCGGCGCGCTTTTGTCGAGAGCGGCGCCTTGCCAACTCATCCAGTGATCCGTGTCGGACGCTGCGAAACGCTGGCGGTTCAAAAGAACTAGCGAGCGAGAAGCGCCACACGCCAGCGTCGCCGCGCTCCCAACGCCGACTTCCAGTCATGCGCGTTTGCCGGTTCATTTGACAGGAACGTCATACGAGTTGAACTGAAGTGTCACAGATGACTCCTAAGGCCCTGCTCATTGGTTTGGACGAGGGGGCTTCCAGTGAGCAATCAAAAATCGAATGCGTGGCGTTGGGGCGCTGCGAGCTTGGCGTTGGTCTTGGGCAATGCCGGCACTGCATCCGCACAAGGTACACCGGCGGCTCAGTCCGAGATCACAACGGCAGAAGACATCGTCGTGCTCGGCGAGATCGAGTATCGCAACCGCGTGGAGGGTCCCGCGCCGGTGCTTGAGTACGGCCTGGATTACTTCCAGCGCTTCGAACCGCGCACCGTTGGCGACATGGTGCGCCGCACGCCGAGCGCCGCGTTCGCGGGCTCTGACATGGGTGAATTCGACGACGTGCAAATCCGCGGCCTTGGCGCAGGCTACACGCAGATCCTGATCGACGGCGAGCGCGTGCCTGGTTCGGGGTTCGATCGCACATTCTTCATCGATCGCATCCCCGCCGAACTGGTGGAGCGCGTCGAGATCGTGCGCAGCCCGTCTGCAAACCGCTCTGGCGATGCGGTCGCGGGCGCGCTCAACATTGTGTTGCGTGACGGCTTGGCGCTCGACGGCGGCTATATCCGCACTGGCGCGCTGTTCTACCCAGATGATGAAGTCGAAGGTTCGATCGCCGGCGTTTGGGGCGGTGAGCTGGGAGGCGGCGTGCGCGCACTGCTTGGCGCGAGCTACCAGGGCCGCCACAATCCGAAGGAGAAGTTCTCCGAACGCTACACGACGCCACCGGGCGGCACGCACTGGGATGGCGACCCGGCGTTCGAACTGCAGAACACCGAAGTCCAATCCGATGTGCGCGACGGCGAGGACTATACTGTGAACGCTTCGCTGGTGATTCCGGTTGGCGAAGGTCAGCTTGAGCTTAGTGGCGTCTACGTCCGGACCGATCGCGAAGAACTGGAAGATTCGTTCGAGTTTGACGGCGGCGTCGATCTTGAAGTGCTGGTCCCGGGCTATGCCTACATCCAGCAGGACAATTACTCGATGCAAGTCGATTTCGAGCATCCGTTCCTCGGTGGCGAGCTTGAGATCGACCTGGGCTTTGCGGGCTTCACCGAAGATAGCGTCGAAGGCGAGTGGGAAACCGAACTCACCGGCGGCGGCCTGATCGACGCGTTCGAGGGCGAAGAAGAAGCCTTCGATTTCACGGATGAGGAGTTCAGCTTCTCGATCGCGCAGCAATTCAATCTGAGCGCTTCACTGCGCGTCCAGATCGGCGTCGACTACAACAACAAGCAGCGCGAAGGCCTATTGACCGTGCGCGAGTTCGAGTTTGACGGCGTGCCGCCGATCGGCAACGCGCCGCCGTATGTGGGCGATCCGTGGACAGATCCGAACGCCGATCTCGACGAGGACGTCGCAACCGGCGGCGACTTCATCATCGAAGAGCGCCGCATCGACCCGTACGTACAATTCAACGGCGAAGCCGGCAGGTTCGAATGGGAAGCGGGCCTCCGCTACGAAACCACCGAGGTGGACGTCACAGATCGCGGCGAAGGGGAAAGCGAGTCGAACGAGTACAACTTCCTCCTCCCGTCAGCGCACCTGCGCTTCAACGTGACGGCAGACGATCGCCTGAACCTCAGCGTCGCGCGCACCGTGCGTCGTCCGGGTTTCCGCGACATTATGCCAACGCTGTTCGGCGGCGAGTTCGAGGACAACGACTTCCAAGGCAATCCGCAACTTGAGCCGGAATCAGCCTGGGGTGTCGATTTCGGCTGGGAGCACCGCCTGGGCCGCGCCGGCGTCGTCGGCGTCAATCTCTTCTATCGTGACGTCAGCGATGTCATCGAGATCTACAACACCGGTGATTTCACAGAAGACTACATCGATGATCCGGGCGATTTCGATGCGCCGGTCTATGTGTACAGCGTGCGGAACACGGGTGATGGCCAAGTTTGGGGCGTCGAGTTCGATGTGTCGGCGCCGCTGACGTTCCTGGGCCTGCCCGACACCGGCGTGTTCGTGAACTATTCCTGGCTCGATAGCGAGATTGAGGACGAGTTCGGCGAGCGCCGCTTCAACAATCAGTCCGAGTATGTGTTCAACGCCGGCTTCATTCACGACATGCCGACTTGGAACATGGCCTTCGGCGCCACCTACCGCGAGCAGGGCGATGCGCGCTACCGCATCGTCACCGAGGAAGGCCTCATCAGCTACGGGCCGGATCTGGAGGCCTTCGTGGAACGCCGCTTTGGCGAGCGTTTCTCGCTGCGCCTGACTGGTTCGAACCTCCTCGACTCGTCGAAGGATGAGGTGTTCGACAAGTTCATCACCGAAGACTTCCAGCGTCTGCGTCTCTACGACGAGTACGAAATCGAAACCGAGCGTACTGGTCCGGTCTATCAGATCGTCGCGCGCTACGCGTTCTAGGATCGATGCGAGTGCGGCGCCCGGCAAGACTCCGGGCGCCGCATATCGGTCTTCAGACCGGCGCCTCCGGCTCTGGTCAACGATGCGCGTTGAAGCGCCGGCGTCGACCTAGCTCCGATAGTCGCCGTTGATCTCGATGTAGCGCTTGGTCAGGTCGCAGGTGAACATGCGGGCGCGGCCTTGGCCGGGGCCGACGGTGACGCTGATTTCTAGCTCGGCGCCTTTCATGTACGCGCTCATCGCGGCTTCGTCGTACTCGTCGGAGATCATGCCGTTGCGGGCGGCGTGGAGGTTGCCGAAGCGGACTCCGATCATCTCGCGCTTCACTGGCTGATCGCTGCGGCCGATGGCCATGACGATGCGGCCCCAGTTCGCGTCTTCGCCGGCGATCGCGGTTTTCACCAGCGGGCTCTCGCAGATGGTGCGGGCGATGGCTTTGGCGGAGGCGTCGTTCACGGCGCCTTCAACGTTCACGGTGACGAGTTTGGTTGCGCCTTCGCCGTCGCGCACGATCTGGATGGCAAGATCGGCGAGCACTTTGCTAAGCGCGGCGCGGAAATCTTTGAGGCGTTCGTCGTTGGCGTCCGGGATCGGCGGCACGTTGGCTTGACCGGTCGCGAACAGCAGCACGCAATCGTTGGTGGAGCGGTCGCCGTCGACGGTGATGGAGTTGAAACTGGTTTCGGTTTCCTGGCGCAGCAGCGTTTTCAGGATCGGCGCGGAGAGGGCGGCGTCGGTGAAGACGAAGGCAAGCATGGTCGCCATGTCCGGCGCGATCATGCCGGAGCCTTTGGCGATGCCGGCGATGCGGACTTCGACGTCGCCGATTTTGCAGGTGGCGCCCGAGCCTTTTGGAAAAGTGTCCGTCGTCATGATCGCGGCGGCGGCTTGCGGCCAGCGCACGGGCGCGAGCTCCATATTCGGCAGCGCTGCGGCGATTTTTGAGTCATCGAGCACGACGCCAATGACGCCGGTGGAAGCCGAGAGCATTTCCCGTGCTTCAAGTCCGAGTTTTTCAGCGGCGGCCTCGAGCGAGCGCTTGCAGGCGGCGTCGCCGGCAGGGCCGGTGAAGGAATTGGCGCAGCCTGCGTTGACGAGCAGCCCGCGTGAGCCGCCGCGCGTGGCCGAGAGCGCTTGCTTGCACCAATCGGTCGGCGCCGAGCCTACGGCGTTTGAGGTGAACACGCCCGCGGCCTTCGTGCCCTTGGCGCAGCGGATGAGCAACAGATCCGGGCGATCGTGCTTGTAGAAGCCGGCGCGGCCGATCGCGGCTTCGACGCCGGCGATCTCCGGCAGATCTGGAAAGCTGGCCGGTGCGAGTGGGCTGATGTTTGAATCGGGCTTCATCGCTGCACCATACACACGCTCCCCGGACGCCGCGAAGCGGCGAGCCGGCGCCTATCGATGTGGCAAATGATGCAAGACGTGAGCGTGACGACCGCTGGGTCCCGGCTCCGCGCTGCGCTGACGCGCAGCTCGGCCGGGAGGCGTGGATTTACTCCGTGCCGCCCGTTTCTTCCTGCGTCGGTTGCGCTTCCCGCTGCTGCGCCGGAGGCCGCGGCGGTTGCGCGGCCGGTTGTTGTGCTGGTGGGCGCTGCGCCGCGGGTTGGGTTTGCGGCGGCGCTTGCACTTGCGCCGGGTTCGCGGGCGCCTGGCCGCCTGCGCCCATCGGGAACGGGAAGGGCGGGGCGTTGGCGTCAGGTGTTGGCGTCGTCGGGCGTACAGGCGCGGGCTCGGCGTCGTCGGGCGCTGTCACCTCGCCGCCGGGCTCGATGCCCTCATCGGGTTGGCGGAGGCGCTCGATGCGCGCATCGCGGGTCAGGCGCTCTTCGAGCTGCATCACTTCCTGGTAGCGCAGCCAGTTGATGATTTGCGGCCGCAACGTTTCCAGACTCTGGACGCCGCGGGCGCGGCGATCGAGCAGCTGGAAGATGTGCCAGTGGTCTTCGATTTGGATCGGGCCGATGAGATTGCCGACAGTCGTGCTCTCGACTTCCTGACGCATGGTGGTGGTCAGGTCGTTGATCGAGCTAAAGCCCAGATCGCCGCCGTCGCCGCTGGTGTTTTGCTCAAAAGCGATCACTTCAAATCGTTCGCCCTGATCCAGCCGTCTTTTGGCCTGATCGGCGGCTTCCCGTGTTGGGAACACGATGTGACGGAGATGGACTTCCTCGCCTTGGCCCAAACGGCTCGCATTGTCGCGGTAGAGACGCTCGATGGCCTCGGGATCGGTGGCGCGCGCGTCGATCTCTTCGTAGATCGAAGCGGCGAGCACGCGCTCGCGGGCGTTTTCGATTTGCCGGCGCACGTCGGTGCGGCGATCGATGCCGCGGGCTTCGGCCTCCATGGCGAAGAGGCGCATCTGAATCAGTTCTTCGAGCGCCAGGTAGAAAGCGTCGGAATTGGCGTCCAAATCCTCGGTTTCACGCAGCCAACCGCGCGCAACCGCGTAGGTCCGGACATCTTCGATGTAGATGGGGCGGCCATTGACGGTGGCGGCGACGATCGGGTCGGCGCGGCCTTCACCGTCGCCGCTCGAGTCGCGCCCCAAGCCGCAGCCGGCGAGCGTCAATGCTGCGGCGAAAAGAACCGCCGTAAAGTTGGACCGCTTCAGGGTTGCCATGCGTTCTGCTTTCCTGATCCTGTCGCGTGCAAGGGTTGCGCCCAAGAACCCGAATTTTGGGCCGCATTGACACGCCCAAGGGCCGCTCTTAAGTCTCGCAAGCGCAAGTGTCGAGGGTGTTTTCGCACGCGAA
The DNA here is from genome assembly GCA_050184605.1 of Hyphomonadaceae bacterium. GTDB lineage: Bacteria > Pseudomonadota > Alphaproteobacteria > Caulobacterales > Aquidulcibacteraceae > Vitreimonas. The sequence continues at coordinate 116,708 of JBFXAE010000004.1, forward strand.
CGCGCGTCGGTGGGACGATAAAAAGTCAATTAACTCAACGCACTAGACGCTCTCCCCCGCGCCCCTCCAGAAGCGGCGCCTTAACCATTAGAACGTGCCAATGCTGAACCTCGCAAAGCAGATTTTCGGCTCCGTCAACGAGCGCAAGGTGCGCCATTTGAAGCCGATGGTTCAGCGCATCAATGCGCTGGAACCGACCTTCGAGGCTCTCTCGGACGAGGCGCTCCGGAACAAGACAAGCGAATATCGCCACCGCCTAGCGCGCGGCGGCAAGATTGACGACGTGCTGCCGGAGGCGTTCGCCACCGTCCGTGAAGCCGCCAAGCGCGTGCTCGGCCAGCGTCACTACGATGTCCAGCTCATGGGCGGCATGATCCTGCACCAGGGCAAGATCGCTGAAATGCGCACCGGCGAGGGCAAGACGCTCGTGGCCACGCTGCCGACCTATCTTAATGCGCTCGAGAGCCGGGGCGTCCACGTCATCACGGTGAACGACTATCTCGCCAAGCGTGACTCGGAGTGGATGGGGCAGATCTATCGCTTCCTTGGCCTCTCAGTCGGCGTCATCGTTCACGGCCTTTATGACAACGAGCGCCGCCAGGCCTACGCCGCGGACGTCACCTACGGCACCAACAACGAGTTCGGCTTCGACTATCTGCGCGACAACATGAAGTATTCGCTGGGCGAGATGGTCCAGCGCGGCCACCGCTACGCGATCGTCGACGAAGTCGACTCGATCCTGATCGACGAAGCGCGCACGCCGCTGATCATTTCCGGCCCGACCGAGGACCGCAGCGAGTTCTACAAGTCGATCGACGCCATCATTCCGCTGCTGCGCCCCGAGCATTACGAGCACGACGAAAAGCAGCGTTCCGTGACGTTCACCGAAGCAGGCTCGGAGCGCATCGAGGAAATGCTGATCGAGCGCGGCTTGCTGCAGGGCTCACTCTACGAGCCGGCCAACATCACCATCGTCCACCACGCCAACCAGGCGCTGCGGGCCCACAAGCTGTTCTCGCGCGACAAGGACTACATCGTCAAAGACACTGAAGTCGTGCTGATCGACGAGTTCACCGGCCGCATGATGGCCGGCCGGCGTTTGTCGGAAGGTCTGCACCAAGCGATCGAAGCCAAGGAAGGCGTGCAGATCCAGCCGGAGAACCAGACGCTCGCCTCGATCACCTTCCAGAACTATTTCCGCCTCTACGACAAGCTCGGCGGCATGACCGGTACTGCGTCGACCGAAGCTGCGGAATTTGGCGACATCTACAAGCTCGACGTGATCGAGGTCCCGACCAACCGGCCGGTGAAGCGCATCGATATCGATGACGAGGTCTACCGGACGGCGAAAGAGAAATACAAAGCCGTCATCGCTGACATCGAAGAGACGCACCGCAAGCAACAGCCGGTGCTCGTCGGCACGGTATCGATCGAGAAGTCGGAATTCCTCTCCACGATGCTGAAGCAGCGCGGCATTCCCCACCAAGTGTTGAACGCGCGTTATCACGAGCAGGAAGCGCAGATCGTCGCGCAGGCCGGCGTGCCGGGGGCGGTGACGATCGCCACCAACATGGCCGGTCGCGGCACCGACATTCAGCTCGGCGGCAACGTCGAAATGCGCTTGAAGGCGGCGCTGAAAGGCGACGAGACGCCGGATCAGATCGCGCAGTTGAAGCGTCAGATCACGGTCGACGTCGAACTGAAGAAGCGTATCGCGCTCGAAGCCGGCGGGCTCTATGTGCTCGGCACCGAGCGTCACGAAAGCCGCCGCATCGACAACCAGCTGCGCGGCCGTACCGGCCGTCAGGGCGATCCCGGCAAGTCGAAATTCTATATCTGTCTCGAAGACGATCTGCTGCGCATTTTCGCGGCGGAGCGGCTCGACGCGATCATGCGCGGCCTGGGCATCCAGGAAGGCGAGGCGATCATCCACCCGTGGATGAACAAGGCGCTCGAAACCTCGCAGCGCCGCGTCGAACAGCGCAACTTCGAAATCCGCAAGAACCTGCTGAAGTACGATGACGTCATCAACGATCAGCGCAAGGCGATCTTCGAGCAGCGCATCGAATTCATGCGCACCGCCGACGTCGCGCCGATCGTGAAGGACATGCGCCACGACGTGGTCGAGAAGCTCGTCTGGCGGCACATGCCGGAGAAGGCGTATCCCGAACAGTGGAACACGCCGGAGCTGATGCTCGAAGCGGAAGAAATCTTCGGCTTCAAGTCGCCTGTTGATCGCTGGGCTGCCGAGGAAGGCATCGCGCAGCAGGAAATCATCGAGCGCCTGACGCGCGAAGTTGATCAGGCCTATGCGCAGAAGGCGGCGCAGCTTGGGCCGGAACGTCTGCGCGCGGTCGAGAAGCAAGTTCTGCTCAGTGTCGTCGACATGCGCTGGCGCGAACACTTGTCGTTCCTGGATCACCTGCGCTCAGTGATCCACTTGCGCGGCTATGCGCAGCGCGATCCGCTGAACGAGTTCAAGACCGAAGCGTTCACATTGTTCGAGCGCATGTTGCTCGACCTGCGCACGACGATCACGCGCATGTTGCTGCGCCTGCAGATCGGCCAAGCTGATGAAGCGGCGCTTGCGCCACGCGCGCCGACGCAGACCTACGAAATCCACCAGAATCCGGACACCGGCGAAAACGAAATGGCGCGTTCCGATGCGCCGCCGCTGGCGCCCGATGGTTTCGATCGTCACAACCCGACGACATGGGGCAAGGTCTCGCGCAACGCGCCGTGTCCGTGCGGCTCAGGCAAGAAGTTCAAGTATTGCCACGGCCAGGAAGCGGCGACGGCTTAGGGTTCGTCTTGACGCGCGATGCGCGCCGCAAGTGCGGCTGGCAAATCGCGCGCGCCGTGTAATACGGCAACAATTTCGGTTGTGTCGTCAGTTAGGCGATACAGCAGGACGTATGGCCGCGCCGGCAGCGAACGCAGACCTTCGCCAAGCTCATCACGCGGTCTCCCGGCTAGCGGGTGGTTTTCCAAGATTGCGCAGCGTTGTCGAAGTCGCGCGACGATCTCTGCTGCACGCCGCGAGCTGTTGGTGGCGATATGGAGAGCAATCGCGGTGAGATCGGCCTCCGCTTCTGGGCGGAAGACGACGCGGGTCATTTCTTGGCGGCGCTGATCAGGGCCTCGACTCGGTCGAAGACTTCGCTCGCAGGCGACGATGGTCGCGGATCGTGTAGCGCCCGGGCGACTTTTTCGCGAACGGCTGAGATCTTGGCCGCGTCAGCTGCCTCAAGCGCTTCCAGGCCCGCACGCACTACATCGACCGCGTTGTCGGCGGCGCCAGCGTCGATCTGAGCTTGCACTTTGGCCGCTAGATCCGGCGGCAGGGTCAGCGAATTGGTCATAGCCGCAACATAGCAGCTTACCGGGCCTTGGGCGAGCGCCCGCATTTTGGCCGTCGAAACAGGGCTTAGCGGCGCGCGGGCTGGAAGGTGAGAGGCTGGTCCGTTGGGATCGCGCTCACGATCCGGTAGCTCAGCGTACCGTTTTCCAAGGACTGCAATTCCACTTGCGCCCCATTGAAGGTGAGCGTGCGCGGCATGTTGACTGCCTGCACGGCGTCGCGCTGATCGCTGATCGCAACGGTGGCGTTGCCTTCGCGAGTGCGCAGATCGAGGATGGCGGTCTCGCCCACGATGCGCGCCGTGAGTTCGAGTTGCACAGGGGCGATGCGGTGGGTTTGCAGCGGCGTGTAAGGCACGGGCGAGGCGATTGGCGCCGTGGCGATCGTCACCGCGCCGCCACTGACGTGCGGCGTCACTGGCGTTTCCCAGGAGCCACTCACCGCGCGCGTCGGCGTGACGTTGAGTTGGATGTAGGCCAGGTGATCGAAGATGCGATCGCTGTTGGTATCGGCGAGGCAGGTGCGCGTGATCAGTGGCGGGCGGATCGGGCTGTAGATCGTCGTCTGCACTTGCGGCGTGCAGAAAAGGCGCACCTCGCGGCGTTGCTGGAGCAACACGAGGAAGAGCTCCGTGCCGGGTGTCAGCGATAGCGAAATCGAGGCGTTGCCAACCGGGATCGATCCGGCCACGGGCGCATCAACACGCACAACACCAAGTGGGTTCGCGTGCTGTGTGAGTAACGCCGTCGTCGCGCTAGCGGTTTGCGGCTCCGCGCTAAACTCAACGGCTTGCGGCTCGAGGACCGGCGAGCCCGCGTCGGTGACGGTCGCGGGCGGTGATGTTTGCGCCATGAGGAGCGGTGCGAACGCCAGCGCCGCTAATCCCAACAGAAGTTGTTTCATTGCGGACCCGCGAGCTCCGTCAGCAACACACGCCAGTGCGTGAGGCCGTTATAGAAGCTGTCTACCGGTACGCGCTCGTTCAGCCCATGCGCGAAATCGTCGTTGTCGCCGATGAAGATGGCGCCGACGCCGTAGGTCGGAATACCGGCGGCGCGGAAAAAGAGGCCGTCGGTCGCGCCGGCGGACATGTAGGGCGACATCACCGCGTTCGGGTAGTTCGTATGCACGGCGCGCGCAGTGGCTTGCATGACATCGGGGCGCAACGGCGAGGCATCGCTTGAGTTAGATGGGCCGAGCTGCGTGACTTCAATATTCGAACCGGCGATGGCGCGAAGCTCGCCGAGCACGTCATCAACGGCGACGCCGGGAAAGATGCGGCAGTTCACCGTGGCGCTGGCGGTTTGCGGCAGTGCATTCTCGGCATGGCCGCCGCTCAGCATGGTGGCGACGCAGGTGGTGCGCATCATGGAGGAGAGCGAAACATTGTTTGCGAGCGTTCGTGCGGCGACGCGATCGCCTGGGCGCTCGGCAAATCGGCGCAATGCTGCGCTTTCGGGGCCGGGAAAGATGTTGGCGGCGTTGCGGAAGCTTTCGTTCCACATCACCGGAAACTGGAAGGCGCGCAGGCGTGAGAGCGCGTCGCCAAGTTCATAAATTGCGTTGTCGGGGCGCGGTTGTGAGGAGTGACCGCCAGGATTGCGCGCGGTGAAGGTGAAGCTGGCGTAGGTTTTCTCGGCCGTCTGCACGACATAGGCGACGCCGCGATTTTGAGAGTCGAGTTGGCCGCCGCCAGCGTCGGAGTTCAGCGCGAATTCGGCCTCGCCCAGCAGGGCGCGATGATCGGCCAGCAGGGCTTGCGTCGTTGCGCCGGAGGTTTCCTCGTCGCCGGAGAACCAGATGATCAGATCGCGCGTCGGGGTGAAGCCTTCGGCGCGGAGCGTGAGGAAGGTAGAGGTGAGGTGGGCGACGCCTGCCTTGTTGTCGATCGTTCCGCGCCCGAAGAAGAAGCCGTTTTCCTCCACGAGCGTGAACGGGTCGCGTTCCCAATCGCTGCGCAGCGCCGGGACGACGTCCATGTGCGCGAGCAGAAGGATGGGGCGTCCACCCGAGCCGTCGCCGCGATAGCGGACGAGCAAGCCGGCTGTATTGTTGAGCGGCAACACGTGCACGTCTTCTTCAGCAAAGCCCGCCGCGCGGAAGAGGCCGGCGAGGTAATTCGCCATGGCGGGATTCTGGCCGCCCTCAACTGAGGTGTCGAAGGCGATGATGCGCTGGTAGATCTCACGCGCTTGCGCGCGTTGTGCGTCGCTCGGCGCCTGCGCCGCGGCGGCGGCCGTAAATCCCCACGCGAGGAGGGCGCTGACAAGCGCCGTTCGCAACCATCGACCCATGAAAATCCCCAATCCTTTCAGCCATGCTGGCCGTGGGTTAGCGCTTTGGCAAGGGATTGGGCGCAGGGCTAGGCGCATGTCTCTCGCGCACGCGTCCGCCAGCACTGCCGCGCCGACCTTCGCGCGCTGGGAGCCCATCGCGGCGGCGTTGTGCTTGGCGCAGTTTTCGGAACCTCTGTTTGCTGCGGTCGCACAAAGCCAGGGACTGACTGATCCGCCTGGCTATGCGCGCGCGTTCTTTCTGCCGGTCTACGCATTCCTGGCATGGGTGCTTTGGCGCGATCGCGCGCAGGCATTCGCGGCCGCGCGCACCGTGCCGCTGCTGCTTGGCTTGCTCGCGCTCGCCGCGCTCTCGACTTTGTGGTCGATCGATAGCGGCGCGACATTGCGTCGTTCGGTGTGGCTGGCGTTGTCGATGACGTTTGGGCTCTACCTCGCGTGGCGCCACGACTGGAAATCTCTGCTCAACGTACTGTCCGGCGCCTTCATCGTGCTCATCGCCGGCTCGCTCGCGCTCGGTCTGCTCGCGCCGAACATCGGGCGCATGAGCTTTGAACATCCGGGCGCGTGGTCGGGCTTGTGGACGCACAAGAATACGCTCGGCGGCATCATGGCGCTCGGCGTCGCCATCTGCGCGGCGGCGGCGATTGTGACGCCTGAGCGCCGCAAGCTCTGGCTCGGCTGCGCGATCGCGGCATTCGCGCTGGTGCTGCTCTCGACGTCCAAAACGGCGCTGATCGCGTCGCTGCTTGGGCTTGGCGTGATTGGCTTTTGCATGTTCGTGCGGCGCGGGCCGGTGCAGATGATCACTGCGTTCGCCGCCGCTGGCGTTGTTATCGTTGCGGGCGCTGGGATCGTGCTGCTGGCGCCGGATATTCTCGTTGCCGCGCTTGGGCGCGACCTCACGCTGACCGGCCGCACAGATATTTGGGAGGCGTCCGCGCGCTTCGTCGAAGCGAAGCCATGGCTCGGGTATGGCTATTACGCCTTCTGGCTGCCCGACAACGGGCCAGCGTATTGGGTGCGCGAGGCGGTGGCGTGGCAAGTCGCGTCGGCGCACTCCAGCTGGCTTGAGCTTGCGCTCGGCTTGGGCCGCGTCGGTGTCGTTCTGTTTGCGCTTCAACTTTTGGCGACGCTGGGGCGTGGCGTTGGCGCAGCAATGCAGCCGCAAGCTGGACTCTGGGCGCCGGCGTTCTTGGCGACCTTCGCGCTCTACACGCTGAGCGAAAGCCATGCGCTTCAAGCCAACAACATCTTCTGGATCATCTATGTAGCGGTCGCGGCGCGACTCGCGCTTGATGCGAGGCAATCGTCATGACCGCTATCCTCATTCTAGGCGTCGATCCGGGCCTCAATCGTTGCGGTTGGGGCTTGGTGCTGAGCGAAGGGTCGCGCCTTAGCCACGTGGCGCACGGCGTCATCAAGCCGCCGCCGCAGCAACAGCTCGCATCACGGCTGCATGATGTGTTTGAGGGGCTTTGCGCTGTCATCGAAAAATACCAGCCGCACGAAGCGGCGGTTGAAGAGACGTTCGTCAACTCCAACGCGCGCGCGGCGCTGGCGCTTGGCCAAGCGCGCGGTGTTGCACTGGCGGCGGCGGCGCGGCGCGGCCTCGCCGTCGCTGAGTACGCACCGGCGACGATCAAGAAGGCAGTCGTCGGTTCCGGCGCTGCGGACAAGACCCAGATATCCTTCATGGTGCGCCGCCTGCTGCCGACCGCGGGCGATGTGACCGCCGACGCCGCTGATGCGCTCGGCATAGCGCTCTGCCACGCGGCTCACGGCGGCTTTCGCCGCCGCGCGGGTGAAGCGCGCTGAGCTACCAGATGGTCACGCGCTCCTCCGGCGGTAGATAAAGCGCGTCGCCCGGTTGGACGTTGAACGCCTCGTACCAAGCATCCATGTTGCGCGCCGGGCCGTTGATGCGATAGCGCGCGGGCGAGTGTGGGCCGGTCATCACTTGGTTGCGGAGCGCCTGTTCGCGTTGCAGCTGCTTGCGATGTTGCGCACGGCCCATGAAGAAGCGCTGCAGGCCTGTTGTGCCTTCGAGCACCGGCGGTTCTTCGCCATTGAGCGAGATGCGGTAGGCGTGCAGCGCGACCTGCAAGCCGCCGCAATCACCAATGTTTTCGCCGAGCGAGAGGCGGCCGTTGAGGCGCAAGCCCGGCAGCGGCTCGAACTGCGAGTATTGATCGGCCAGTCGATCCGTGACTTCGCGGAAGCGCCGCACGTCGTCCTCGTTCCACCAATCACGCAGCACGCCGTGCGCATCCGACTTCGCGCCCTGATCGTCGAAGCCGTGACCCATTTCATGGCCGATAACGCCGCCAATGGCGCCGTAATTCACGGCGGGGTCGGCGTTGGGATCGAACAGCGGCGGTTGCAGATAGCCGGCCGGGAAGACGATCTCGTTGAACGGCGGATTGTAATACGCGTTCACCGAGTGCGGGTTCATGAACCATTCTTCGCGGTCGCTCGGGCGGCCGAGGCGGTTCAAATCATTCTGCCAATCCCAGATCGCGAGGCGTTGCTGGTTTCCGTACGCGTCGCCGGCGCGGACTTCGAAGCCTGAATAATCCTTCCAGCGATCCGGGTAGCCGATCTTCGGACGGAAGGTCGCGAGCTTTTCACGCGCGCGAACTTTGGTTTCGGCGCTCATCCACGGTGATTGATCGATGCGCTCGCCATAGGCGCGGCGCATGTTTTCCACCAGCTCCAGCGCTTGGGCTTTGGTTTCCGGCGGAAAGTGGCGTTGGACGTAGAGTTCGCCCACGGCTTCGCCCAGGGCGCCATTGACGGCCTGGATCGCGCGTTGCCAGCGCTCGCGCTGGCGCTGCTGGCCGTTGAGCTGCTTTCCGAAGAAGTCGAAGTTCGCATCGTCGATGACGCGCGGCAGTACGGGCGAACGCGCGCGGACGAAATGCCAGGAGAGATAGTCCCGCCACGTCGCCACGGGCGTTGCGACAACGAGGTTGGCAAGAGGGCCCATGGCGCTGAGCTCGGCGACGACGACTTCGTTCTGGTTCTCAAGGCCGCGTGCTTCGAAGTACGCATCCCAAGGGAAGTTTGGCGCCAGTGCGCGAACTTGTGCGCGGGTCAGCAGATTGTAGGTGCGCTCGCGTTCGCGGCGATCGGCGACGGGCCAATGCAACTCGGCGATGCGGCGCTCAAGCGCAATGATGCCGGCGGCCTTCGCCGCACCATCGCGTTGGCCGATGAGGCCGAGCATGTTGGCGCAGGCGGCTTCGTAGCCCGCGCGCAGTTCGGGGAACTGGCGGCCGTCGCTGCGATAGTATTCGCGCTCGGGCAGGCCCAGGCCGCCGTGCGTCATCTGCGGCAGGTAGCGGTTCGGATCGCGCTCATCGAGGCCGATGTATATGGCGATCGGGAACGAGACGCCGTTGCCCGGCGTGCCGACGAAACGCGCGACATCTTCGTGCGTGCGCAGCGCCGAGATTTGCGCGAGCGCCGGCTGAATAGGTTCGAGCCCGCGCGCATCGATCGCATCGTGATCGAGATAGGCGTTGTAATAGTCGGCAATCTTCTGACGGTTTGAGCCAGGGGCGCCGCCGCTCGCGGCTGCTTCTTCGATGATCGCGCGCACGTCATGCTCGGCTTTGACGATGAGCATTTCATTGGTTCCCCACGAGACGCGGTCGTCAGGGATGGTGTTGGAATCGAGCCAGGCGCCGTTGACGTATTGGAAGAAGTCGTCGCCCGGCTTCACGTTCGGATTGACAGCGGTCATGTCGATGCCGAACGAGCCAATGGCGGGGCGCCCGCGCGGCGCTGGCGCGCTGGCGCCGTTGCCGGTGGCGCAGCTGGCGAGGAGGGCGAGCGAAGATGCGGTGACAGCGCGGCGTGTGAACATGGTCATGTGATCCCCAAAACTATTCGGCCCTTTGTGCCGTAGTCCGATGGCGCGCGCCAACGGCTCAACCGCTTTGAGACGAGACGCCGCGAGCGCACGGCGGAGCGCTTCAGATGCGCGAGATCAGGCCGTAAGCAAGGAGAGTGGAGACCACGCCTTCGGGCTTTTCCACCTGCAGGTCGGCGGTGGTGAAGGCGGCGCCACCCAACGCCAGTTCAAGCGCGGGGCGCTGTTCGGGTGCGAATTTAAGTTCACCGCCGGCGCAGATGAGGACGATGTCGTCGCCGTCCTCGGCGATACGCGATGGCGTGCGCGGCTGTGCCTGGAAGCGATCGCCGGCGTTGATCGCGCCGATATCGCTTACAGCGAAGCGATTGTGCGCGGGGCGTGAGCGAATGAAGGTATCGACCATGAGGTCGAGCGCTGGATCGAGCTTCACCTCCTTCGCGAGCGCCTTGGCCAGTGTTGTGAAGTGCTCACGCGCCTTGGCGCGATCGAAGTCAGCGCGCGCGAATCCGGGCGGCAGACTGCGGCGCAGGTCTGGCGTGCGCAGCGCCGCTTCCGAAACGGCTTCGAGCATCACATCCGCCCATGTGCGCGTGATCAGGCCGACGGTGATGTGCAGCGAGGGCGCATCGCCGGAAGTTTGGGCGTCATGCATCAGCCCGCGCGGCACATAAGCGCAATCGCCGGGCTTCAGTACGAATTCCTGACGCAGCTCGCCCGGCTCGTACTTGCCGACCTCAAAGCCTTCACCGCGGAACGGTGTTGCGATCGGCATGTCGTAGAGCCGCCACGCTTTCTCACCTTCGACTTGGATCACCAGCACGTCGTGATTGTCGTAATGGGTGCGGAAACCCTGTGCGTTCGGCGGCGTGAGGTAGATGTTTGTCTGCACATGCGACGAGAACACATATTCCAGGCCGCGACAGAGCCGGGAGAGCGCCGGATCGAATTGGTGCGCCTGGTTCAGAATAATCGTCGAGCCGCGCCGGTAGTGATCGGCGACGGCGCCGCGATCGATGAAGCTCGCGCCATCGACATATGCGTCTGAGTCGACGTGAGCCGCCGCGTTGGCGAGCGCCAATTGCCCTTCACGAAGATCGAGCGTCGTGACGATCCGATCGATATCATCGAGCGAGATCAGCCCAGCGAAGCGCTCGGGTGCATTGTGATGCACGATGAGCGCTTCGCGCTCATAGATGCGCGCGAAGAAATCGTCCTCGCGCCCGGCGCCAATGAGGTAGCCGAGCGGATCTACGAGCCACGGCTCGTGCGACATTGAGCTGACTTACCAGTTGCGACGCGGGCCGCGTCCGTAGCTCGCGCGATCTGCGGCGCTGCCGCTGTCGCCGTCGGTCAGGCCGGTTGGGCTGTTGCGGGTTGCGCCACGGCCGTTGCCGGCGTTGTCGGCGTTGCCGCCGGAATCGGTGTCGGTCCAGCCGGTGCGGCCGCCGCCGCCACCGCCACCGCGGCCGTAACCGGCGCGATCCGAACCGCCGCCCGTGTCGCTATCGGTCAGGCCGGTGCGTCCGTAGCCGGCGCGATCGGCGTAGCTGCCGCTGTCGTTGTCGGTGCGGCCGGTATAATTCTGCGCTTCGGCTTTGCCGGTGATCATCACCGTCGCGCCGCCCGCGATCAGCGCACCGCCAGCGATGCGCGACATGAATGAGCGGCGATTGAGCTTTTTCTTTTCGGACATGAACCCCCCGGCGCGATTGCTGCGAATTACTCGCAAAAACCATTGTCCTCGCGGGGAATCAGTAACACGGGTCGCGGCGCCTCGTCAGCGTGAGAGTAATTCGCAAGAGGATCGTTTCCGGGAACCCGCGAATCCGCGCACGAGAGTGGCGGAAGAGGTCAGAATGATCGGGTCGTTGAGCGGTGTGGTCGCGGCGGTAGGTGAAGACACCGCACTGATCGAGGTCGGCGGCGTGGGTTACGTCGTGCAGGCGGGCGGACGCACTTTGGCGCGGCTGCAGGTCGGCGCTCCGGCGCGGCTCTTCATTGAAACGCATGTGCGCGAAGATGCGATCAAGCTGTTCGGCTTTGTGTCGGAGGAAGAGCGCGCCTGGTTCGCGCATCTGCAGACCATTCCGGGCGTCGGCGCGAAGGTGGCGCTCGGCATCCTCGATGCGATGCCGCCGGAAGCGCTCGCTGACGCGATCGCGATTCAGGACAAAGCCGCGTTCGCGCGCGCAAACGGCGTGGGCCCAAAGCTCGCGGCGCGCTTGGCGACGGAACTGACCGGCAAGGGCGGGCCGAAAGGCTTTATCGGCTTGGGCGCGCCGGCGCCGCGCGCGGCCGATGCGCCGTCCGCCGTTTCCAGCACAGGCGCGCGCGCGGAGGCGGTCTCGGCGCTGGTTAATCTCGGCATCGATCAATCAAGCGCCGCGCGGGCCGTGGCGTCAGCCGCCAAGCAATTCGAAGCCGATGCGCCGGCCCCGGAACTCATCCGCGCCGCGCTCAAAGAAGTCAGCCGCTAAGCGCCGGTGAGCGGCGCTGCCGCGGACTGAGGCGGCGCTGGCGCTGAGCGCGGGCTGGATGATCGTGAAATACATCACCCAGCTCGCGCCCGAGCGCCGTCACCTCGATGCGCTCATCGCGCAATACGAAGCGAGTTAGGCTGCCTGAAAGCCGAACATCGGCCGCATCTCGCACACACCGTCCCATTCGGGCCAGTGTATGCGGTGCAGCTCCATGAAGCTTTCGAGCGAGGCGAGCGCTTCTTCACGCGTGGCGAACTCGAAAATGGCGAAGCCGCCGAGCACCTCTTTCGTCTCGGTGAACGGGCCGTCCGTGAGCTTTAGTTTGCCACGACGCGATTCCATGCGCGCGCTGCCCATAGCCGTCGGCATCAGCCCGCCGCGCGCGATCATGCGGCCGGCGGCCATTTCCCGCTCAGTCAGCTTTTCGATCTCATCGATCATGCGTTGCGGCGGGATCAGCCCGTTTTCGGCGCCGGAGGTGAGAAACATGTACTGCATAGGGTTGCTCCTCCCCGTCGTCGCTAAGCGTTGAGCTTGGCTAGGCCTTCAGTGGACTCGCAGCCGTCTTCGACCTCAGTGAACATCGGGCGCATTTCGCAGACGCCTTCCCAGCCTTCGGCGTACTTCGCGTGCAGCTCCATGAAGTTGATCGCCGAGGCGATTGCTTCTTCACGCGTCGCAAATTCGAAGATGGCGTAGCCGCCGAGCACTTCCTTGGTCTCGGTGAAAGGCCCGTCGATGACTTTCACCTTGCCGCGCCGCAGCTCGATGCGGGCGCTGCCAAGCGCGGTTGGCAGCAGGCCGCCTTGGGCAATCATGCGACCGGCGGCGAGTTCGACCTTGGCCAGCTTATCCATTTCTTCCATCAGCCGCGGCGGCGGCGGCTTGCCGTCCTCGACGGCGGAAACGAGGTACATGTAGCGCATGGGTGGTCCTTTCAGGTTCGGCCGTAAGCGGCGCTGACCGGAGGACGAAGGCGTGTCTCAAAAGCCGACGTTTCATTTTTGGACTTATCCACAGGCGCGGTCTGGAACAATCCGGAAACCCGAATCGAGATAGGAGAGGGAATGGCCGAACCGGCAGAACGCCCAGAGACGAGAATCGTCACCGCTGACCGCATGCCTGGGGAGGCTGCGGACCGCGCGTTGCGTCCGCAGGGGTTCGACGAGTTCGTCGGCCAGCCGCACGCCAAGGCCAATCTCAAAGTGTTCGTGGACGCGGCGCGCAATCGCGGCGACGCCATGGACCACGTCCTGCTGTTCGGCCCGCCTGGCCTCGGCAAGACAACCTTGGCGCAGATCATCGCGCGCGAGCTGGGGGTTGGGTTTCGCTCCACGTCAGGGCCGGTGATTGCGCGGGCGGGCGATCTTGCGGCGCTGCTCACCAATCTTGAGCCGCGCGACGTGCTGTTCATCGACGAGATTCACCGCCTCGCGCCGCAAGTGGAGGAGATTCTCTATCCGGCGATGGAGGATTATCACCTCGACATCATTATCGGCGAAGGCCCGTCAGCGCGCAGCGTGCGCATTGATCTGGCGCCGTTCACGCTTGTCGGCGCGACGACGCGCGCCGGGCTGCTCGGCACGCCGTTGCGCGATCGTTTCGGCATTCCGGTGCGGCTGGATTTCTACGGGCCGGACGATCTGCTCGGCATTGTGACGCGTGCGAGCGCCAAGCTCGGCATGCCGATCACGCCGGAAGGGGCATTGGAGATCGCGAAGCGTGCGCGTGGCACGCCGCGTGTGGCCGTGCGCTTGCTGCGCCGTGTGCGCGATTTCGCGGGCGAGGGCGCGATCGACGCAAAGGTCGCGGACCACGCGCTGAAGCGCCTCGATATCGACGGCGACGGGCTCGACATGCTCGACCGGCGCTATTTGCATGCTTTGGTGGAAACGTATTCCGGCGGGCCGGTCGGCGTCGACACGATGGCGGCGGCTTTGGCCGAAGCGCGCGATGCGATCGAGGACGTGATCGAGCCGTACCTGATGCAGCAAGGCTTCGTCATGCGCACCCCGCGCGGACGGGTTGCTGCGCCGAAGGCGTATGAGCGCCTAGGGAAAAAGCCGCCAAGCGTGCCGCCGGCGACGGGGAGCTTGTTCGGGGAGAAGTGAGCCGGCTCTCCGGACCGTATAGCTACTTCTTCGCCCTCTTCCGCAAATCTTCCACGACCAACCCCACCGTGTGCGCAATCGCATCCGGCACGCGCTCTAGCGGCAAGCCTTGATCTACCAGAGTCCACGACGCATCGCCGCCGGAGAGGCTGAGTAGAACGGCGGTCGCGTCTTCGGTTGCGCGTTTCGGGGCGCCGATGGCTTTTACGGCTTTGCGGATTGAGTCGAGGCGCGCTGCCCGTCGCGATGCGCGCACCTCGCGCCAGATGCCCTTGGCCGATGTCAGGGCGCGGCTGATCGGATGCTTGATCGCCATGCGGTGGATGTCGCGGTAATAGCGCGGCAGATCGTCGGGCCCGCTGGCGAGCTGTACGCCATCCGGAAAAATCGCCTGCTCAAACCATTCGCCAAGCGCCGCTATCTGGCTTGCTTCGTTTGGAAAGTGGAAGTGCACGGTGCGGAGCGAGACGCCGGCGCGCGTCGCTGCTTCGCTGGGCGAGAGTTTATCTCGCCCAGGCTCGGAAAGCTGCTCGGCGAACGCTTCGAGGATCGCGGTGCGCGTGGCTTGCGCCTGCGCTTCGCGTTTCGGGCTGACGTATTTGCGCGCCGTGCTCACGTCAGGAACGTGATCCCGTGCTTGGCGCCGACGCGGATCATTTCCGGAACGTCCGGCGGGTTCATCTCAACCTCGTCGGCCACTTCCTTGAAGAATTTCGAGGCGTTGCCTTTGCTGACGATGGTGAGAAAGCGGGTTTCGTCGAGCGTGGTGTAGCCGTGCGGCGTGTCGGCCGGCACGTGCGCGAACTGACCGGGGCCCAGACGCGTGGTTTTGCCGTCGACGAAGACATCCATCTGGCCGGAGAGCACGACATAGATCTCTTCCCACTTGTGCTTGTGCGGTGGCGGGCCGCCGCCAGGTCTGCCGGTTACGTCGAAAACCTCGATCGCCGAGCCCATCGCGGTGGTGAGCATCGGGCGCATCAGCTCACCGACGATGTAATGGACTTCCTCTGACTGTTTTGGCGTTTCGAACTTACCCATGGCGATCCTCGCAAGCGGCGGAATATTCACTGCATCCAAGTGCAGTCAACCCATTTAATATTCACTGCAGTCGAGTGCAACCAAAATCTTCAGGGGTCCAGCATCCGCCCCAGCTTCTTTGGCGCGACGGCGATGTAGCTCTGCTTCAGCCAGCCGCGCAGCGTTGGCATTTCCGCGAGCACATCGTCCTCCGGGCCGAAATGCGCGGTCACCCAATTGTATTGTTTGAACCAGCCGCGCGCGGGGCGGACGAAGGGGAGCTCTTCGGCCATCTCGGCTGAGATCGGCAGCTTCATGATGATGGTGAGCGCGTCGAGCGGTTCGGCTTTGGCGCCGAACACCGCGAACATCTTTTTGCGCATGTAGAGGCCGCGCGCCGGCGGCCAGGCGGGGCCCGCACGCGTTTCCGGAAATGTCAGGCCGAGCTGGGTGAGTTCGGCTTCGGCGCGCTGATGCGGCGTTTGCGGCATGGCGCGAGCTTAGCATCGCGCGGCGCTGTGCGCCTTAGTGGTGGTCGGCGACGCGAATTTTGTCTTTGCGCCGGTTCAAGGCGCGCGCGACTTTCATCGTGTCGGAGGTAGCGTCGGTGACGAACGTCAGTGCGATGGCTGACACGGCGATGATGGCGGCAAGTTCGAGCATTATTGGTCTCCGCTAGCGGAATTCTTCAGGAGAGCAACGGCTCGATGGCGCCAGAGGTTCCCGAATTGACGCGGCGGCAGTGATGTCGTGCGGAAAAATCTGAGGCATACCAACGTCATGA
Organism: Hyphomonadaceae bacterium; assembly: GCA_050184605.1. Classification (GTDB taxonomy): domain Bacteria; phylum Pseudomonadota; class Alphaproteobacteria; order Caulobacterales; family Aquidulcibacteraceae; genus Vitreimonas. The sequence continues at coordinate 132,638 of JBFXAE010000004.1, forward strand.
CTTCCTTGCGTGCAATTGTGGAAACGCTCGTCCCGGCGGCGGATGGCTTCGCGATCGAGGCGCCGGAGGAGTGGTCGCAAGGGCGCACGCTCTATGGCGGCATGACAGCAGCGCTCGCGCATGAAGCTGTGCAGCGCTCGCATGAAGGCCTGGGGCCGCTGCGTTCGGCGCAGCTCACGTTCATTGGCCCGGCGTCAGGGCAGTTGCGCTTCACCTCAACTTTGCTGCGGCGCGGGCGTTCGTCGGCGCTGATCGCGGCGGAGTGCTTCAACGAAGAAGGGCCGGCGGCGCGCGCCGTGTTCGTGTTCGGCGCAGCGCGCGCGAGCAAGGTGGCGCACGAATTCTTGCCGATGCCGCGCGTGCCCGGCCCGGAAGAGGTCGGCGCCTTCCGCAAAGAGGGCGGCAATACGCGGCGTGGGTTCTGGAACAATTTCGAGACGCGGCTGGCGGGTGGCGGGCGACTTTTCGATACAGACGCGGAGCGCCCGGAGTTTTCGACGTGGACGCGTTTCCTCGATACGGGCGGCGCTGATCCAACGACGGCGCTGCTTGCTCTGGCTGATTGTTTGCCGCCGGCGGCGATGGTGCATTTCCCGGGGCCGGCGCCGATCAGCACCATGACATGGACAGTCGATATCGCGCGCGTTCCGGAGAGCCTTGATGGCTGGCATTTGCTGTGGGCGTCGAGCGAACATGCGGGCGAAGGCTATTCGCTACAGAACATGGCGATGTGGAGCGCAAGCGGCGACCTGTTTGCCGTGGGCCGGCAAGCAGTCGCCATCTTCGCTTAGCCGAGCTTGCCGCTCTCGATGTAGCTTTTCATGTTCGAGAGAATGCGCGGCCAGCCGTTGGAGATTCCCGGCAGCACTTTGCTCTCAGCTGGGAAGCCTTCGTGGATGACAGTGAATTTCGTGCCGCTCTCGTGCTCATCAAGTTCGTAGGTCACGCGTGAGGCGGGTTCATCGATGCCCTCCGGCTTCAAGCTGAATGTCATCACTAAGCGGTTCGGCGGATCGATCTCCAGCACTTCGCCATCGTGGCTGAGTTTGCTCTGATCGTCCGGATACATGAATTCAACGCGCGCGCCTTGTTTCCACTCTGAGCGTACGAAGCGCTTCCAGAAGTGCTTGGTGTGCTCGCCTGTTGTGATGGCGTCCCAGGCCTTCTGCTTCGGTGCTTGGATGTAGATGACGTAAACGAATTCCGGCTTGCTCATTGGTCCCACCCCTTGATGTTATGATCCGGCGCCTTGTCAGCGACGATGTTGAGATTGATGCCGTGCTCCAGCCACGCCTTCGCGGCGGCGAGCACGAGGTTCCAGCCTTGTGTGAGATCGAGCGCTTCGGCGATCACATCGTCGCTGCGCAGGCCTGCGTTCACGATGCTGAGCATTGTGCCCTTGGCATGGGGCGTGAACGTCATCTCGACCTGGTTGGATTTCGGGAACGACCATTCGAAGGCAATGCGCGCGTTCGGCTCTATGGCTTTGACGTCGATGTCATCGCCGACGCCGTACATCTCCCATTCCCAACGTACGCGTTTGCCGGCCTCAAGTTTGCCGCTCGATTTGGTGAACCAGAATCTCGTGGTGATAGCGGGATCGACGAAAGCGTTGAACACTTCGCCCACTGGCTTGCGGATCAGCATGTCCGCTTTGACGATGGGCGCGTTCATTTTGGCGGCTCCATCTTCACGACCAGAGGCTCGCCGGTTTCGAGCAGGCTCTTGAGCGATGAAAGAATGATCGCCCAGCCTTGCTCACCGGCTTTGAGATACTTGCGCGGGATGGCGCTCGTCGTGTGTTGAGTCATCGTGAGCTTTACCGCGTCGCCGGCGGGCTCGATGTCGTAAGTGATGGTGGCGGCCTTAGGCGGATCGGGCTCATCACCCCATTCCATGTCCCAGGTCAGCTGCAGTTTGCGCGGCCGATTGCTGATCAGCACTTCACCGAACACGTCGAGCGTGCCGTCCGCCATCACCATCTTCCACGGCGAGCCTTGCTTCCAATCACTCTCGACGGTGCGGCCGAAGAAGAATTTCGTTGTAAACTCGCTCTTCGTCAGCGCGTCCCAAACACGCTCGGGCGTCGAGCGGATGAAGAAGATGTACACAAGGTCGGGCGGCACAATCCGCTCGTCGCCGTCATTCGCCATTGTCGCTCTCCAACGCCTTCTTCAAGTCGAACAGTGCTTCGAGGCGTGCTCGCTCGTATTTGGAGATCCAGCGTTCGCCGATCTCATGGATGGGCGCCGGGTTGAGGTAGTGCAGTTTCTCGCGGCCGCGCTTCACGCTCGCCACGAGATTGGCGCTCTCCAGAACGGCCAAGTGCTTGGTGACAGCCTGGCGGCTCATGCCCCGGCCCTCGCACAACTCGCTCAGCGTCTGCCCGTTGCGCGCGAAAAGCGTGTCGAGCAGGGCGCGGCGGCTGCGGTCAGCCAAAGCGCGGAAAACGCCGTCAACAGCCTCGTCTTCGGTGTCCACGCGATCTTATAGGCAACCAAAAGGTTGCATGTCAACCTCTGCCGAGCGGGGAATGGGCTAAGCTATGCCGTATTGGATGGGCAGAATGGCCGGTCGCTGGGCCACGATCCCGGCTATGGGGTCGGTTGTGACGGCAGCGAGTTTCAGCGCGGGGAAGGATGGCCGATGACGCGCAAGCATGTCGTCGTCATCGGCGCTGGCTTCTCGGGGGTCGCGGCTGCGGCAGCTTTGGTGCGCCGCAAAAACGCGCCGCGCGTGACGCTGATCGAGCGCGCGCGGTTCGGGCCTGGCCTGGCCTACGCGACGAAAGACCCGGCGCACCTTCTCAACGTCCGCGCCTCGAACATGAGCGCCTGTGCCGACAAGCCGGCGGACTTCGCCGATTGGCTCAAATCAAAGACCGGCGCGGCGTCGACGAGCTTTGCGTCGCGCGCCCGCTACGGCGCCTACATCCAGGATGTGCTGAAGCGCGCCGGCCGCGCGGCGATGTTTGGCGGCGGCTTGCAGCGCGTACGCGGTGAAGCGGTGGCGTGCCGCGCCGGTTCAGGCTGGTGGCATGTGACGCTCGCTTCCGGCAAAGAGGTCGAGGCCAACGGCGTCATCCTTGCGCTCGGCAATCAAAGCGCCTCGACGCCAGGCGTGTTCGCTGACGCCGGCGTGCCGGTGCTTGATCCATGGGACGCGAAGGCGCTGCAAAAAATCGGACGCGGCGATGTCCTGCTGCTTGGCGCCGGCCTCACCATGATCGATGTCGCACTTTCGTTGTCGCAACGCTCCAAAACCCAGACGATCTATGCACTGTCGCGGCGCGGGCAGACGCCGCGCATGCACCTTGATCCGCCGCAGCCGCCGTCATCGACGCCGCTGCAGCTGCCGCAGAATTTGAGCGATGCGCTGCACCAGTTTCGCCGCGAAGTGCGGGCCATGGCGGAACGCGGCGAGGCCTGGCAGCTTGCCGTCGACCGCATGCGCAGCGTGACACCCGCCCTTTGGCGTGCGCTCTCGGATGAGCAACAGCGCCGTTTTTTGCGGCATTTGCGGGTGTGGTGGGACGTACACCGCCATCGCGCCGCGCCGGAAATCGCCGCGCGCGCGGAGGCGTTACAGCGAGAAGGCAAGTTGCGAGTGCTGGCGGGAGAGATTGTCTCGGCGGAGAAGAAGGGGCGCTCGTACGAGCTCTATCATCGCCAGCGCGGCAGCATGGTGCGCCACCGGCTTGACGTCGCGGCGGTGGTGAATTGCACCGGCGCCAATCTCGATCTCACCCGCTCCAGCGATCCGCTGATCCAGCAAATGTTGAGCGAAGGCCTGGCGCGCGCCCACCCGAGCGGGCTCGGTCTCGACTTGGATGAAGATGCGCGCGTGCTCGATGCGCGTGGCAAAGTGCAGGGGAGCCTCTATGCGATCGGGCCGATCACTGTGGGCTCGTTCTGGGAATCCACCGCTGTGCCGGAAATTCGCGCGCGCGCGGCCGCAATCGCTGAACTGTTCTAACTTGGCGCGCGTTCGTGTATCGCAGCGCGCATGAGTGAGGACACCCCCAACGCAGGCCGTTTCGAAGGCCGCATCCATCACCTGCCGGTGCGCGTGTATTACGAAGACACCGACTTCAGCGGCGTCGTCTATCACGCCAACTATCTGCGCTTCTTCGAGCGCGGCCGTAGCGATTTTCTCCGTGTCGCCGGCGTTCACCATAACGAACTCGCCGCGGCGGCTGACCCCACCGCGTTCGCCGTGAACAAGATGGAGCTCGATTTCCTCAAGGCGGCGCGGATCGATGATGCGCTGCTGGTCAAAACCGCGTTCGAAACGATGCGCGGTCCCCGCATCTTCATTTCGCAAACGCTCGAAAAAGCGGGCGAAATCTTGGTCACCGCCAAGGTGCAGGTCTGTTGCATATCGCTCACGGGGCGGGCCAAGAAGCCGCCAGCAGTGCTTTTGGAACGGCTTAAACCATTTCTAGAGCCCTCGGCGTCCAGCTTTTGACAAACTCATACGGCTCTAGACCGTGTGGGGAACGTGGCTGAAACGAAGGGCCGCGATAGCGGGAGCGAGCATGGAATCCGGCGCAGAGCAGATCACGGTCTTGAGCCTGTTCCTTCAGGCCGATCCGGTCGTGAAGGGGGTGATGTTGGTTTTGGCCGTGGCCTCGGTTTGGTCATGGGCGATCGCGGTCGAGAAATGGCTGCAGTTCGGCGAACTCGAACAGAATGCGCGCCGGTTCGAGCGCGAGTTTTGGTCGGGCCGCTCGCTCGACGACATGGAAGATCGTGGCGACAAGCCGCGCGATGCGATGGCGCGCGTTTATGCGGCCGCCTCGCGTGAGTGGCGCGAAGCGCGCCGCAGCGGCACGACCGGCGAACATGCGCAATTCATGCTCGATCGCGTTGACCGTTTGATGCAGGCGCAGATCTCGCGCGAGATGGGCCGCGCCTCGCGCAACCTGGGCGTGCTGGCTACCGTCGGCGCCTCGGCGCCGTTCATTGGCCTCTTCGGCACGGTGTGGGGCATCATGAACGCCTTCGTGGCGATCAACCAGCAGCAACAAACCAATCTCGCAGTCGTCGCGCCCGGCATCGCTGAAGCGTTGTTCGCGACGGCGCTTGGTCTCGTCGCTGCTATCCCCGCAGTCATCTTCTACAATAAGTTCACTGGCGATCTCGATCGCTTCGGTGATCGGCTTGAAACGTTCAGCGATGAAGTCGCTGCACGTCTCTCGCGCCGCCTTAGCGAGCGTGGCTGATGGCTGGAGGACTCGCCGCCTCGGGGCGCGGCCGCGGACGTAGATCGGCGCGGCGCGGACGCCTCAGCGAAATCAACGTCACGCCGTTCGTCGACGTGATGCTGGTGCTGCTGATCGTGTTCATGGTCACCGCGCCGCTGCTGACCGTGAGCATCCCGATCGAACTGCCCCGCACCGACGCCAAGCAATCGGCATCGGAGACGGAGCCGCTCTCGATCACCATTCTTGCCGATGGCACCGTGTATCTGCAGGAAACGCAGGTCGAAGTTGAGGAGCTGGTGCCGCGCCTCCGCGCCATTTCGCGCGAGGGCTACGACCGCAGCATTTATATTCGCGGCGACACCAATACCAATTACGGCGTGATGGCCGATGTGCTGGCGCGGGTGAGCGCCGGCGGCTTCCGCAAGATCCAGCTTGTCACCGACACGCGCGACGGGCCGCGTCGGCCTGACACGCAACCGCGCGGGCAATGATATGCGCGCCGGTTGGGTCGTTTCCCTCATCGGACATGTCGGCTTCATCATCATGACGATGCTGGCCTGGGAAGCGCGCTCGACCATGACGCCGGCCGTCGGCTCTATCGTGCCGATCGAGATTGTCGATGTGGCGGAAGAATCCAACGTTCGCGCGCTCGCTGAGGATTTGCCGGACGAGGAAGTCGCCCCGAGCGAGGAAACGCCGACGCAAGAAGACACGGCGCCTGCGCCAACACCCACGCCGGCGCCGCAGCGCCCGCGTCAAAACAACGACAGCTTCGATCTTTCCGCGGTTGCGGGCTTGCTCGACAAGCAGCGTGAACCGGGGCGAGAGCGCACCGAAGGCCAGCGCGCCGATCGTACGCAGCGGGGGGCGGGGCTTGGCACGGCTGAAGTTGCGGCGATGCAGGATCGCGTCCGCTCGCTGGCGCAGCGCCACCTCATGCGCTGCTGGCGTATGCCGCTCGATCAGCCGGAGCCCGAGCGCTTGATCGTTACCGTCGAGTTTGATCTCGATCGCAACGGCAACCTGCGCGGCCCGCCGCGCGTTACGAACCCTTCGGGTAATCTTACGTTCGACCCGCCGATGCGTGTCGCCGCCGACGCGGCGCGCCGCGCGGTGACGACGTGCGATCCCTTTCCTTTTGCAACCGACCCCGTCGTTGGAGAGCACTACGACACCTGGAGCCGGCTCGAATTCACATTCCGCCCACGCAGTTGATCACTTGAAGGCTAGAAGCCCATGCGCCTGATGAAATCCTTCTTTGCTTGTTTGGTGGCGATCGCCGCTATGGCGTTCACCGCGAGCCCGAGTTTCGCGCAGCCGGCGCGGGTGCACGTCGACATCGAGCAGGGACACTTGAACCCTATGCCGGTCGCCGTAATCGATTTCCTCGGCAATACCCCTGCCGCGCAACAGGTTGGCCGCGACATTTCCGGGGTCATCCGCGCCGACCTTGAGCGCTCCGGCCTCTTCCGCCCGATTGGCACCGACGCATTTATCGAACGTATCCAAGGCCTCGAAGTGCCGCCGCGCTTCGCGGATTGGAAAATTATCGACGCGCAAGCATTGGCCGTTGGCGAAGTGCAGCCGCTGCCGGATGGACGCATCCGCGTCGTCTTCCGCTTGTGGGACGTGTTCGGCGAAAGCCAATTGACGGCGTTTCAGATCGACCGCACGCCCGACGGCTGGCGCCGTGTCGCGCATCGCATCGCCGATCAAATCTACGAACAGCTCACCGGCGAGCGCGGCTATTTCGATACGCAAATCCTGTTTGTGTCTGAGAGCGGGCCGCGTACGCGCCGCATCAAGCGCCTGATGATCATGGATCAGGACGGCGCCAATCCAAGCTTTCTGACCAGCTCCGATGCGATGGTGCTGACGCCGCGCTTCGCGCCCAATACGCGCGTGCTCACCTATATGAGCTACGAGACCGGCGCGCCGCGTGTGTTCCTCTACAATCTGAACACCAACCGCCGCGAAGTGCTGGGTGATTTCCCGGGCATGACGTTCGCGCCGCGCTTCCGGCCGGACGGCAACGGCATCGTCTTCACGCTCGACATGAACGGAAACTCCGAAATCTACACGATGGATCTCGGCACCCGTGAGCGTCAGCGGCTCACAAACCATCCCTCGATCGACACCTCGCCGAGCTATTCGCCGGATGGCTCGCAGATCGTGTTCAACTCGGATCGCGGCGGTTCTCCGCAGCTTTATGTGATGGCCGCGAACGGTTCCGGCCAGCGCCGCATCAGCTTTGGTGAAGGCAGGTATTCAACACCAGTTTGGTCCCCGCGCGGCGATCTCATCGCCTTCACGCGCCAAAGCGGCGGGCGCTTCGCCATCGGCGTGATGCGCCCGGATGGCAGTGGTGAACGCATCTTAACTGAGAGCTATCTTGATGAATCGCCGACCTGGTCACCGAATGGTCGCGTTATAATGTTCTTCCGTGAGGGCCGCGGCGAGGGCCCGCAACTCTGGTCCGTTGACCTTACCGGGCGGAATCTACGCCGGATTCCAACGCAAACCGACGCTTCGGACCCGGCTTGGTCGCCCTTGTTGCCATGACCGGAACAAGATTGTCGGCTAGGAACCTGCTCTGTAAGCTTTGCATTCTTGTACAGGGGGTACGGCCGTCGCCGAATGCGCCGCTTCTAGGGGAGAATTGTCCTTATGCGTAACACCATCCTCGTTATGGCCGCTGTGGCCTCATTGGCCGCTTGCGCCAGCCGTCCCGAGCCGACGCCGACGGGCCCGACGGGTCCGACGACGCCGCCGGTAACCACGCCGCAGGGCCCGGTCCCGGGTTCGGTTGAAGATTTCCGAGTCTCCGTCGGTGACCGCGTGTTCTTCGGCTACGATCGCTTCGATCTCTCGGCTGAAGCCCGTTCGGTGCTCGAGCGCCAAGCCGCTTGGCTGCGCCAGTATCCGAACGTCCGCATCCTCGTCGCCGGTAACTGTGACGAACGCGGCACCCGCGAATACAACCTTGCGCTCGGCGCCCGCCGCGCCGCCGCCGCCCGCGATTACCTCGTGTCGCTCGGCGTCGCGCAGAACCGCATCGAAACCGTTTCGTACGGCAAGGAGCGCCCGCTCGACGCCCGCGCCAACGAAGAAGCTTGGAGTGTGAACCGCAACGCACACACCAACATCGTCAGCGGCGCGGTCTCGTAAGCGTCAAAATTTGGCCCGAGCGAGCGGACTAGGAAGCGTTCCCATGACCCAGCGTTCGGCCTCAATTCAGGCAACCACCCGGCTCGCGGCGTGCATCGCCGCGGCCGGGTTTCTTTTCACCGCGCCAGCCTCCGCGCAAACCCAGCTGCCGCCGCCCGCGCAATTCACCAGCGCCGACGCGCGGCAGGATCGCATTGAGGAGTTGCAGCAGCAGCTCACCGAAGCCACCGCCGAGAATGAGCGCCTGCAATACGAACTCAATCAGCGTGATCGCGAGATTCAGCGGTTGCGCAGCATGGTGGGCGAACTCGCCGGAGTGAACCAATCGCTCTCGACGCCGCCGGCTGATGGCGCGACGACAACGGCGCCCGCGCCAGGTCAACGCAGCGAAGGCGGGCCAGCGCCCGCGACCCTCAACTCTGCCCAGCAAGCCAATACCGGAACGCTTGGCACAATACCGGCCGGCGCGGCGATCACGCCGCCGGCCGCCGAAGCAGCGCCTGCACCAACGGCGGACGAGCTTTACGCGCGCGCGCAAGGCTATCTCTCCGCAGGCCGCTATCCCGACGCGGAAGTGGCGTTCGCCGATTTCCTGGAGCGCTATCCGAACGTCGTGCAGACGCCGAACGCGCGCTTCTGGTATGCCTTCACTCTGTTGGCCCGGAACAATTACGCCGATGCAGCGCAGAGCTTCGCTCAATACTTGCAGCGCACGCCGCAAGGCCCGCGTGCGCCGGAAGCGCAAGTGCGCCTCGGCATGGCGCTTGCCGGCATGGCGCGTGACGGCGCCAACGACGCGGCCGAGCTGCGCCAGGCCTGCGGCGCGTTCTCTTCGCTCACCAGCCGCTATCCCAACGCGCCGCGCAACGTGCGCGATCTCGCCACCCGCGAAGCGCGCGCCGCGAACTGCTCAAACTAGGCTAGCCTCATGCTCGATCGGCTGACGATCGAGCGCATGATGGCGTGGACCGGCGATAGGCCGGTCCTTATCGCGCTGTCCGGCGGCGGCGATTCCGTTGCGCTGATGCATTTGCTCGCGGCTGAACTCGGCGCGGCGCGATTACGCGCGGTCATCGTCGATCATGCGTTGCGCGAAGGTTCGGCGGAGGACGCGCGCCGCGCCCAAGGTTTCGCGGCTCCACTGGGTGTCAGCGCCGAAATCCTGACGTTGAGCTGGGCAGAGGGCGAAAACCGCGCCCAACAAGCGGCGCGCGAAGGCCGCTATCGGGCCATCTGTGGCTATGCACGCGCCCAAGGCCTCAACACTATCGCCGCCGCGCATACAGCCGACGATCAGGCGGAAACCGTGATGATGCGCGCCGCCGCAGGCTCAACCTGGCGCGGCCTCGCCGGCATCGCGCCGTTCGCATTCGCGCCACTCTGGCCTGAAGGTCGCGGCATCGCGCTGGCGCGGCCGCTGCTCGGTGCGCGCCGCGAGGACTTGCGCGCATACTTGCGCGCGCAACGGGCGGACTGGATCGAAGATCCGGCGAACGAGAATCCGAAGCACGAGCGTGTTCGCGTCCGGCAAATTCTGCGCGCGTTGCCGGGCTTCGATCCGATGAGACTTGTCCGCGTCGCCGCGCGGCTTCGTGCGCGCAGCGATGCGCTCGATGCCGCGGCTTGTGAGCTTCTTTCCCGCGCTGCGACAGTTGGATACGTGTCTGCCATCCGGCACGCGGATTGGGCGGCGCCGCGTGAAGTGCGCCGCCGCGCGCTGCAAGTTCTGATGGCCGCGGTCTCTGGCGCATCGCGTGAGCCGCCATGGAGCGAAATGGAAACGCTGGAGCGCCGCGTCACGCGCCACGGGCACCGAGGCTCAACGCATAGCGGCGTGGATTTTACGCCCGGTACGCACGGCATTGTCTTGTTGCGTGAACTTGGCGCGGTGCTGGGGCGCCGTGACGGGGCGCCGCCGCTCGCGCCGCTTCGGCTCGCCTCCAATGAGGAAGCGGTCTGGGACGGCCGCCTCGCGGTTACCGCGCCGGACTCGGGCTGGTGCGTCGTTCCCGCCCAGAACGGCGAGCTTGTCGCGTTCGAGAAGGGCGCGGTCCGCCTTCAGTATCAGCGGGCGAAAGCGCGGCTGAAGCTGCGCCCGCTCGCCGCCGAGCGCGTCGCGCATGCCTTCGCTCCGGATATTAACCGCGCGAAACCATGATTTTCGCCGCATTTTCCTTCCAAGCGTTCACCCGCCCTTGACGCGCCTGATGGCAGTAAGGGGTGTTCAGCGGCGGGCTGGGTCCCTATCTTGCTGAAGAAAGTATTGCCGCGCCCGGCGCCGGAGCGCGGACCAGAAGGTCGGACCAAATAATGCCCATCCGCACACTGCTCATCTGGGGCGCCATCGCTCTTGTGTTGGTTGTTTTGTTCGCCGCGATGAATGGCGGGAACAATCCTCTCCGCAATGCGCAGGAGCTGCCGTACTCTACGCTGTTGGACCGCGTCGAAAGCGGCTCCATTGGCGGCGTCACCACCCAGGCGGATACGATCATCGCGACGTCGAAAGACGGTAAACAGACGTTCGTCACTTATCTGCCGACCGGCACGATGGCTAATGTCGTCGAGCGTCTCGATGCGGCCGGCGTCGTCATCGACACCAAACAACCTAAGCAGGGGCCAGGCATCGGCGACATGCTGCTCGCCATTCTGCCGATGTTGCTGCTGATCGGCGCTTGGTTCTTCTTCATGCGTCAGATGCAGGGCGGCGGCCGCGGCGGCGCCATGGGTTTTGGCCGTTCAAAGGCGCGCTTGCTCACTGAAGCCAAGGGCCGCGTCACATTCGATGACGTCGCCGGCATCGATGAAGCCAAGGAAGAACTCGGCGAGATCGTCGAATTCCTGAAAGACCCGGGCAAGTTCCAACGCCTCGGCGGTAAAATTCCAAAAGGGGCGCTGCTCGTCGGCCCGCCCGGTACGGGTAAGACGCTGCTCGCCCGCGCCATCGCCGGCGAAGCCAATGTGCCGTTCTTCTCGATCTCGGGCTCGGACTTCGTCGAAATGTTCGTCGGCGTCGGCGCCAGCCGCGTGCGCGACATGTTCGAGCAAGCCAAGAAGAACGCGCCGTGCATCATCTTCATCGACGAAATCGACGCTGTCGGCCGCCACCGCGGCGCTGGCCTCGGCGGCGGCAACGACGAGCGCGAACAGACGCTCAACCAATTGCTCGTCGAGATGGACGGCTTCGAAGCCAATGAAGGCATCATCCTGATCGCCGCGACCAACCGCCCTGACGTGCTCGATCCCGCGCTGCTGCGTCCGGGCCGCTTCGACCGTCAGATCGTGGTGCCGAACCCAGACCTGGGCGGCCGCGAAAAGATCCTGCGCGTCCACACCCGCAACGTGCCGGTGGCGCAGGGCGTCGATCTGAAGACCATTGCGCGCGGCACCCCCGGCTTCTCCGGCGCCGATCTCGCCAACCTCGTCAACGAAGCAGCGCTGCTCGCGGCCCGCCGCGGCAAGCGCGTCGTCACGAACAAGGAGTTCGAGGACGCGAAGGATAAGGTCATGATGGGCGCGGAGCGCCGCAGCCTTGTCATGAGCGAAAGCGAAAAGCAGCTCACCGCTTGGCACGAAGCCGGCCACGCCATCGTCGCGCTCGAAGTGCCGGAATCTGATCCGGTGCACAAAGCTACGATCATCCCGCGCGGCCGCGCGCTGGGCATGGTCATGCAGCTGCCCGAGAGCGACAAGTACTCGATGAATTATACCCAGATGACCTCGCGCCTCGCGGTCATGATGGGCGGCCGCGTCGCCGAAGAACTCCATTTCGGCAAGGACAAGGTCACGTCGGGCGCCGCCAGCGACATCTCCGCCGCCACGCGTCTGGCGCGGATGATGGTGACGCGCTGGGGCTATTCGGACGAACTTGGCTTGGTCGCCTACGGCGACAACAACGATGAAGTGTTCCTCGGCATGCAAGTCGGGCGCACGCAGAACGTCGCTGAAGCCACCGCGCAGAAGATCGATGCGGAAGTGAAGCGCCTCGTCGACATGGGCTACAACGAAGCCAAACGCATTCTCACCGAGAAGGCCGAGCAACATAAGCTCTTGGCCGAAGCGCTGCTCGAGTACGAAACCCTGAACGGCGACGAGATCGCCAAGGTCCTGCGCGGCGAAAAGCTCGATCGCCCTGAAGACACGCCGTCCACGCCGTTGCCGCCAACACCAGCGTTGCCGGTCACGGATGAAGACGAACAACCAGCCGCAACAGGCTGGGGCGGGGCGCAGCCGCAAGGCGCCTAGAGACACGAACCGCCGGCCTCTGGCCGGCGGTTTTGTTTTTGGCGTATGGTGCCAGGCGGAGGCGCGTAATGCTCGGATCAGCGACAGTCACGGCTCTCGTCGGCACGATGAAGCCGGAGATATCCAAGGCGTTCTACCAGGACACGCTTGGCCTCAAGTTCATCAGCGATGACGGCTTCGCGCTGGTGTTCGAGGGCAAGAACGCGCGCGTGCGCGTCTCGCGCGTGCCGGGGGTGACGCCGGCGGCCTACGCGGTGCTCGCGTTCCAGGTGGATGATATCGAGAAGGCCGTCGATGGCCTCACCGCCAAGGGTGTTGTGTTCGCCCGCTTCGGTTTCTTCGTGCAGGACGCCCGCGGCATCTGGAGCGCCCCAGACGGCACCAAAGTCGCCTGGTTTCATGACCCGGACCTGAACCTCCTGTCAGTCGTTCAGCCTGTGTGACGGATCGCCCCTTGGCGGGGCGGGGGCGGATCAGCTAGAGCCGGGGCCAGATTTCGAATCCGGGGAAATACATGGCCGCGCTCATTGCCATCGGCGTCTTCATCGTGGCGATCTTCGTGCTGAACACGATCGAGTTCGGCCGCCCGGACTAATTTTGGCGGACTAATCGCGCTTCACGAGCGCGCCGACATATTGCGCGCCGCTGACCAGCGCCAACACCGCCGCCGTCCAGAGCAGGATGCGCGCGGCCCAATCCAAACCATCGTCGATGCTGCCGGGTACCCCGAACACCGGGCCCAACAGCGCAGCGCTTTGAAACGCCAGAAACGCAGCAACGCCTGCCATCTCGGCCGCCGCTTTCCATTTCCCCAGCTGGCTCACCGGCAGCGATTTGCCTTGCGCCGAGATGCCTTCACGCAAACCCGCGACGGCAACGTCGCGGCCTAGGATGAGCACGGCTGCCGCGACGAGCATCATCGGCAGCGCCGCGTAGGCGAGCGCGACGAGCACGCAGGTGATCAGCACTTTATCCGCCGCGTGATCGAGTGCTGCGCCGAGCGGCGTCACGGCGTTCCATTTGCGCGCGAGATAGCCGTCGAGCCAGTCGGTCGAGGCGGCGAGCAGGAAGAGAATAAACGCCAGCGCATAGATGAAGCCTGAGAGCAGCGGGTCGGTATGCAGGTCGTTAGCGGCCCACAGCACCAGCGCGGCGATCGCCGGCCCCATGGCGATGCGGAACACCGTCAGCAGCGTCGGGATCGCGCTCGGCTTCGCGGGCGCCTCAGCGTTTGTTGTCGTGGAAGAAGTCATAGATGCGTTTCGCCAGTTCCTTGTTCACGCCTTCCACTGCTTCCAGCTCCGCCAAAGCCGCGCGTGAAACGCCGCGCGCTGAACCAAAGCGATCGAGCAGAGCGCGTTTCCGAGCCGGGCCAATGCCGCCGATTTCATCGAGCGGATTCTTGGCGATGCCGGCGCTGCGTTTGCCGCGATGAGCGCCGATGGCGAAGCGATGCGCTTCGTCCCGGAGCCGCTGCAGGTAGTAGAGAACCGGGCTCTTCTCGTCGAGCCGGAACGCCGGTTTGCCGGGAATGAAGAAACGCTCGCGGCCCGCGTCGCGGTCGGCGCCTTTGGCGATGCCGGCGATGACGATGCGGTTCTTCAGGCCGAGCTCGTCCAACGCTTCGAGCGCCGCATTGAGCTGCCCATCGCCGCCGTCGATCAGCACGAGATCCGGCCAGGCGCCAAATTTTGAATCGCGCTCCGGCTCGTCGCGCTCTTTCGAAAAATCGACACCGCCGTCAGCAACGCGTCCCCCGCCCCCTTTTGGGGCGGGGGCAGGGGGTGGGGGGCTGTCAGCATTCGCGCTCTCCCCCACAAGGGAGGAGGGCTCAGACGCTTCCTCGCGCTCCTGCAACATCCGCGCAAAGCGGCGGCGGATCATCGCTTTCATCATCGCGAAGTCGTCGCCGTCGAACTCTTCCGCTTTCATGTTGAACTTGCGGTATTGGTTTTTGATGAAGCCTTCCGGCCCAGCGACGATCATCGCACCGAGAGCATTGGCGCCTTGGATGTGGCTGTTGTCGTAAACTTCGATCCGCTCCGGCCGCTGCGAAAGGCCGAACACTTCCGCCACGCCATCCAGCAGCTTGGCCACGCTGCCGGTTTCCGCCAAGCGCCGCCCAAGCGCTTCGCGCGCATTGAGCAATGCGGCGTCGACGATCTCGCGCTTCTCGCCGCGCTCCGGCTTGCGGATTTCGACTTTGCATTCAGCTTTCACGCACAGCGCTTCTTCGAGTAATTCCCGATCGGTCGGCTCTACGTTGCTGAGCACGAGTTTCGGCGGCTCTCGATCATCGTAGAATTGCGCGATGAACGCGCCGAGAATGTCCTCGGGCGTTTCCTCGCCGCCGTGACGCGGGAAATAGGCGCGGTTGCCCCAATTTTGGCCGGCGCGGAAGAAGAACACCTGGATGCAAGATTGTCCGCCCTCGACATGAAGTGCGAACACATCCGCTTCATCGAATGTATGCGGGTTGATGCCCTGTGAGGCGCGCACGCTCGCCAGCGCCCGAATGCGGTTGCGCAAACGCGCCGCATGTTCGAACTCAAGCTTGTCGGCGGCTTCGCGCATTTCGACCGCGAGGCGATCCTGCAGTTCCACCGAGCGGCCTTCGAGGAAATCGACGCTGTCCTTCACCAGCGCCGCATACTCGGCCTCGCTTACAAGTCCGGTGCAGGGCGCCGAGCAACGTTTGATCTGATAGAGCATGCAGGGCCGTGTCCGGCCGCTGAACGTCGAGTCCGAGCACGAGCGCAGAAGAAACGCCTTCTGCAGCGTGTTGAGTGTCCGGTTCACCGCACCCGCAGAAGCGAACGGCCCGTAGAATTTGCCTTTGAAGCTCTTGGCGCCGCGATGCTTTTGTAGAACCGGGATCGCGTGATCGGTGCGGATGGCGATGAACGGGAAGCTCTTATCGTCCCGCATCAGCACGTTGTAGCGCGGCCGCAGCCGCTTGATCATGTTGGTCTCAAGCAGCAGAGCTTCCGTCTCTGTCGCCGTGACGATCACTTCCATCGACACCGTCTGATGGATCATCCGGTAGATCGCGTTCGTATGGCCGCGCCCCTGCGCGTACTGGCCGACACGGTTCTTCAGGCTTTTGGCCTTGCCGACATAGAGCACTTCGCCGTCCGCGCCGATCATCCGGTAGACGCCCGGCTTCATCGGCAGCCGCTTCCATGTATCGCGGATCGCCTCGATGCCCTTCAGGGCAGGCGTCGGCGCATCTTCCGCGGGCAGATGCTCCAGCGGAGGCGTGATTGGTTTATCGGCGCCGCTCATCGAGTCGTCAGTGTACCGTCACAAATGGGGTTGGGCTCGGTCTGATCCCAGGGACGCGACATGGAACCTATCGTCCTGCGGCCCCGCGCCCCCTGGACGGGGCAGGCGGCTCCCGCCACGGTATCCACATGAAAAACCTCAACCGTATCGAGCCGGAGCCGGACACCACCCGCTTCGAAGCGCCCGATCCAGACGACTGCAAGACGATGCTCGACGTCCGCGCCGGCGTCGATGAAATCGACCGGATGCTGGTCGCGCTCATCACTCGCCGTCAGGGCTATATGCACGCCGCGGCCCGGATTAAGCCCAGCCGCGACGTGGTGCGCGACGAAGCCCGCATCAATCAGGTGCTGGCCAATGTGAAAGCCGAAGCCGAGCGCACGGGGCTTTCCTGGGCCATTGCCGAGCCCGTCTGGCGTGAACTGATGGAACGCTGCATCGCACATGAATTTGATGTCTGGGACGCCACACGGGTTTAGGCATCTGCAGCGCCGGGCTGACGGCGGACATTTCCCTGTGGTAACCAAATTCCCGGCTGGGAGGGCGTCGTCCGGATTGGCTGATGACGCACATTTTGACTGCGCGCGTTCGCGCTAGGCGCGAGGGAGCCGCGCGTCATGCAAGCATGCATGGCGTTTCGTGGCGATGTTCGCGCGCCAATGCTAAGTGCTTGTGCTTACGCGCGGGGGCTGGCGCATCATGAGATGGTTTCTTGGTTTGCTGCTGGTGATTGCGCTCGTTTTGGGCGCACTTTTCGCCGTCGGCACGTTTTTGCTGCCGAACTCCCTTGAAGTGACGCGCACAGTGACTGTCGAGCGTCCGCGCGCGGCGGTGTTCGCCATGGTGAACGACCTGCGCATCGCCAAGGAATGGTCGCCATACTACGCGCGCGATCCGGACGCGGATTACACCTTCAACGGCGACCCTGGCGCCGGCCAAACCATGCGCTGGGTTTCCGACGTGCGCGAAGTCGGCTCGGGTCGCATGTCGATCGTGGACTCGGTCCACAATGAAGAAGTCCAAAGCATCCTCGAAATGGGTGAGCGCGCGACACTGAACGCCGACATGCTGCTCCGCCGTGTCGAAGGCGGGACGGCGGTGAACTGGACAGTCACGGCCGAGTGCGGTGAAGGCTGGATCAATGTGCCGTGCCGCTACATGAACCTCATTCTGCGCGGCGTCGTGCAGAAGGAGCTCGATAACGGCTTGGCGCGCTTGAAGACGCTGGCCGAGCAGCTGCCGAACGTCGACTTCGAGAACCTCAATCCGCAGTTCGACGAAGTGGCGCCGCAGCCTTTCGTCTATTCAGTCGTGGAAGTTGCGAGCAACAACGAAGCCGAAATCGAGCGCGCCGAACTGCTCGGCCTCAACCAAGTTCGCCAGTTCATGAGCGAGTATCAGCTCACCCAAGCCGGTCCGCTAACCCGGGTGGTGACTGAGCAGACCCAAGAACGCATGACCTACCGCGTCGGCTATCCATACGCAGGCGCCCGCCCGCTCACCGTGGTCGGCGTGCAGGTCGGTGAGACGCCATCGGGGCAGGTGATGCACGTTCTCGTTGAGGGTGACCGCAACAATGTCGGCGCCGCCTACGCACAAATGGACGCGTACTTGCAGGCTCACCGCATTGCCAAGCGCGAGGGCGTATATCCCTGGCACCGCATGCACGATGCGGGCGCCGATGGCCATCCGGCGCAAATCGAGATCTTCATGCCGCTTCAGTGAGCGCGGATGAAGGACAAACAGAAGGCCCGCCGGGAGCGATCCTGGCGGGCCTTCGTTTTTCAGTCTGGCTGAAGCACTAGTCGAGAATCTTCAGGTTCACGGCCTTCGGACCTTTGCCCTTGGTGTCCGGCAAAGTCTGGAAGTTGACCTTCTGGCCTTCGACCAATTGCGTGAGGCCGGCGCGCTCAACAGCGCTGACGTGGACGAACACGTCCGCGCCGCCGCCGTCCGGCGTGATGAAGCCGAAGCCGCGGGCGCCGTTGAAGAACTTCACGACGCCATCCTGCGGATCGCCGAGCGGCGCACGCGGGGGACGATCGCCGCCGCCGAAGCCGCCGCCACCGCCACCTTCACGACGGAAGCCGCCGCCGCCACCGCCGCGGAATCCACCACCGCCGCCGCCGTAGCCACCGCCGCCACCGCCGCCGCGATAGCCACCGCCACCGCCGCCACGATCGCCGCCGCCGAAGCCGCCGCCGCCGCCGCGATATCCGCCGCCGCCGTAGCCACCGCCACCGCCGCCACGGTCGCCGCCGCCGCGATAGCCACCGCCGCCGCCGCCGTAGCCGCCGCCACCACCGCCGCGATAGCCACCGCCACCGCCGCCGCCGTAACCGCCGCCACCGCCGAAGCCGCCGCGATCACCGCCGCCGAAGCCGCCGGTGTCGCCGCCGCCAAATTCTTGATGATCGCGCTCGCGTCCGCGTCCGCCGCGCTTGTCTTTCTTCCGATCGTTGTTGTCGTCGTCGCCGAAATCGTCGTCGAAGCTCATTTCCACTTTCCTGATTATAGGCCGAGGCGCACGCCATCAGCCGCACGCACGCCTATGCGCACGCACGTCACCGCGAATTTCTGCTTTGTTGGAGAGTTTGTATTCAGCCGCACTCTGCGGAACTTCGCACCACCGCCGGTCAACGCGACCGGCTCTTCACAATGCGCTTATGCGCGAGGGGGTTCCCCCGCGCAAGCGGCAAGTCCTGGTTTACGCGGGATTCATGTCGTTCTGAGGGCCGCGCCGGCGCTCGTGCGCTGCAACAATCCGGGACACGACATAGGCCCCAATGAGCTTCGAGACGATGCCGGTGATGACGCTGCCCCAGGCGAATATGCCCGGCACCACCTGCGACGCCAGGTAGAGGAAAAGCGCCTGATCGATCGGCGCGGAGATACAGCTCGAGATCAGGATACGCTCGGAAAGGGGGCGGTTCGAGAAGGTATAGACCGCCCAGTCGGCGGTCTCGCTAACGAGAAACGCCACGCCGCTCGCCACCACGATCACCGGCCAAGCGGTCAAGGTGGAGAGTGCGAGGCCGACAATCATCGCCCCGAAGATCCAGTGCTTTATCTCCCGTTGGGCGAAATCTCGAACGACGAGCACAAGCCCGGTGACGACCGTGAAGGGGTGCCATTCGCCGCCGCCGATGGCCTCTGGAAGCGGGATCGTGCTGATGCCGGCGAAGGCCCAATTGATCACCGGCATCAGCGCCACATAGAGCGCCGTCCACCGCCGCCCGCTGAGGAAAATCGCCACGACCGTCGCGATGACGATCGGAATGGCGATCTGGGGCTGCTGCAGGAAAGCGAGCGCTTCGTTCATGACGCTTTCATTGCCTTCAGTCGTGCATCCCGTCTAGCGCAGCGAAGCCGACCGCTTTCCGCCGAAGGCGGACAGGAGCACGCGGGGCCGTTGAGTTGCCTCTGAAACAGAAGGGCGCGAAACTGGACCATTGGAAGAGCCCAAGCCACGTGTCATTTGGCCTAGCAGAACCGTGATTGTTCTCGTGGTTGTTGCAGTCGTTATTGCGTTTGCACCTCTGATTCTTGGTGCGGGCGGCCTCCTTGTCTGGGCGTGCTGCGGCGCGCGCGTTCCGTGAGCCGATCAGAGTCCGCTCCGGGCCAAGAACGGAAGCCTCGCGTGACCCCCGTAACAGCGCCCAGCCGCATCCGCTCATATCTTGGGATCATCGCGATGACGCGATTGACAGCGGTTCGAAGGGAGGAGCACGAAATGACCAAGTTTTATTGCCTGATCGCAGCGGCGGCGGTGTTTCTTCCGGTTGCGCTGGCGACAATGAACCAAGCCGCGATGATCGTCGCCTAAGGCGCGACGCTCGTGGCAAGGGGGAAGGGCGCGGAGCAATCCGCGCCCTTTTAATTTTGTACCAGCCGCCAGCCGCTTTGGCCTTTGGTGAGTGCATCCGCTAGGAAAGGCAGCGCCTCTTTCAACCTGTCGCTCAAGCCGTAAGGCGGATTGATCAGAAACACGCTTGAGCCGACGAGCTTGCCTTCGCGCTGTGGCGTCGCCACCCAAAGGTCGGCCCGCAGCGTTTCGCGATCGGCGAACCTGCGCACTTCGGCGTCTGCGGCATCCAGCGTCGCGCTGCTCTTGAGTGGCCGCCACCAGAGATAGACGCCATGCGCAAAGCGCCTCATCGAAGCCCGCACCGCTTTGACGGAAACATCCATTTCGTCCGTCGCCTCATAGGGCGGGTCGATCAGCACAAGGCCGCGCTTCTGCGCCGGCGGCAGCAGCGCGCCGAGCGCCTCCCAGCCGTCGCGCTCATGCACTTGAACATTTGCTTTACGCGGCAGCGCCCGGCGCAGCGCGCCTGCATCTTCCGGGTGCAGTTCGCAGGCCATCAGAGCGTCCTGATCGCGCAGGTTCGTCGTCACCAAAGCGGGGGAGCCGGGATAGGTGCGGAGGGCGCCATCGGCGTTGAAGCTGCGCACGGCTTCGAGGTAACGCGCGATCAGCGGCGGCGGCTCGGGCCAATCCCAGAGCCGTGCGATGCCGTCGCGCCATTCCGGACTGCGCTCAGCCTCGGAACTGGTGAAGTCATAAAGCCCGCGCCCGGCGTGCGTATCGAGCACGGCAAACGGCGTTTCCTTGCGCTTGAAGGTGTCGAGGCAATAGAGGAGCACGGCGTGCTTTAAGACGTCGGCATGATTGCCGGCATGGAAGGCGTGGCGATAATTCACACGAGCGGCATAAGCGGGAGGCGAGCGAATGGCAAAGGTGCTTGGCGTTGGCGGCGTCTTCCTCAAGTCGCGCGACGGCGATGCGGTGCGTGACTGGTATAGCCGCGTGCTCGGGATCGATTTTCAAGACTGGGGCGGGGCGCTGTTTCTGCCGCAGGACACCGCCGCCCACCCAGGCGCGGCGACCGTGTTCAGTTTCTTCGCGTGCGACACCGATTATTTCGCCCCCTCGGACACGGATTTCATGTTCAACCTGATGGTTGATGATCTCGACGCCATCCTTGCGCGGGCCAAGGAGCATGGCGTTGAGCCGGTGAAACTCTTCCCGGACGAGCCCAACGGCCGCTTCGCCCACATCATGGATATTGAAGGCCGCAAGATTGAATTGTGGCAGCCGAAGCCCATGTCGTGACCATGAGTGCCTTTCGCGACAACGCCGCCGCGCACCGATATGAGCTCGACGCCCCTGAGGGCCAATCCTTCGCCGATTATCGCGACATCGATGGCGTGCGTGTGATCCTTCATGTGGAGACGCCGCATGAAGCGCGGGGGCGCGGCCATGCGTCAAAACTGATGAAGCATGTCGTGGATGAGGCGCGGGCGACAAAGCGGCGGCTCCGCGCCAGCTGCGCGTTCGCGGTCGCGTATTTTCGCAGGCACCCCGACGCTCAGGATGTTCACGCCTAGGTCTCGACTGGGAATCCCTTTTCGCGCCAGGCTTTCATGCCCCCATCGAGCGCCAGCACGCGCGTGAAGCCCATGCGCCGCAACGTGGCGGCGGCCAGCGTCGAAATCTTGCCAACCTCGCAATAGGTCACGATCCGCACAGTTGGATCGGGAAAGGCTTCGTTGACGCGCAATTCGAGTTGGCCGCGTGAAAGATGCTTGGCCTGTGGGATATGGCCGGCGTCGAACTGCTCCTTTTCGCGCACATCGAGCACGATCAGATCATTCGCGCCCGCCGCGACGCGGTTCTTCACCTCTTCCATCGACATAAACGGCACTTCCGCCGCCGCTTCGCTCAAGAGTTGCGCCACGCTGACGCCGCCGCTCATGTTGACGCGCAGCGCTTCGGTGAGATGCTCCGGCATTGACGGCGAGTGCGCGCGCATCATCGCGACGAATTCTTCGCGATCCGATTTCTGCAGGCGCGGATTGGAGCGCTTTTCTTCTTCCAGCGTCGAGCAGGTGTGTCCCTTGTAATCGTGCGCCGGATAAATACGCAGCTGTGGATCGAGTTTGAGCAGCTTGTTGAAGAGGCTGTCATAGAGCGCTTCCGGGTCGCCGCTGGGCAAGTCGGTGCGGCCCGTCGCGCCGATCAGCAACGCATCGCCGGTGAACACGCGGTCGCTCATCACCAGACTCATCGAGTCGCGCGTGTGGCCGGGCGTATGCAGCACCGCCAGCCGGAGATTGCCGACCTTAATCACGTCGCCGTCGTCGACTTTCATCGTCGCGTACGGGGAGGGCGAACTGGCATGCGCCACCACCGGCACGCCGAGCACCTGGCTCAATTGCTTGCTGCCGCTGAAATGGTCGGCGTGGGTGTGGGTGTCGATCACATAGCGAATGCGTACGCCGTGCTGCGCGGCGAGCGCCTGGTAGCGATTGATCTGTCGCACTTCCGGATCGATGACGGCGGCCGCGCAGGTGTCGCTACAGCCGATCAGGTACGATTGGCAGCCGCCAGTGGCGACTTGCTCGAAAATCATGCGTTCCTCCCGGGCGTCTGGCGAAGCACTCTTTGCCTTAGCATGACGCCCGGGAAAGAATCTGCAACGCCTAGCCCTCGCGAGGCGCCTTCGGCTGCGGCACGATCCGCAGATAGGATTTCAGCGTCTTCCAGCCGCCGGGGAAGCGGGTCTTGGCCTCTTCGTCCGAAACCGCCGGTACGATGATGACGTCCTCGCCGTTCTTCCAGTTCACCGGCGTGGCGACCTTGTGCTGCGCGGTGAGCTGGATCGAATCCACGAGCCGCAGCACCTCATCGAAGTTCCGGCCTGACGACATCGGATATTGCAATGTCGCTTTGATCAATTTGTCGGGGCCGATGATGAACACGGTGCGGACGGTGGCGTTGGTCGCGGCCGTGCGGCCTTGGCTTGTATCGCCTGCGTCGGCAGGCAGCATGTCATAGAGCTTTGCGACGTTGAGATCGTGATCGCCGATCATCGGATATTGGACATCGCCACCGGTGACTTCCTTGATGTCGCCGCGCCAACGCTCGTGATCCGTCACCGGATCGACCGAAAGCCCGATCACTTTCACATTGCGCTTTTTGAACTCCGGCTCGAGCTTGGCGAGATAGCCCAGCTCGGTGGTGCAGACCGGCGTGAAATCTTTCGGGTGCGAGAACAGGATGGCGTAGCTATCGCCGATCCAGTCATGAAATTTGATCCGGCCGTGTGTGGTCTCGGCTTCGAAATCGGGCGCCTTGTCATTGATGCGTAGAGCCATGGGGAGGCCTCCTGAAACATAACCGGTCGCCAAGCGGAATAACACGAAAGCAGGCCGGGGTCGAAACGGAGATTGGGGCCAGGCGCCGCTTTCGCAAGCCGCACTTAACGGAATGCGCGCATCACATTAGGACTACATCGCGCGAGGGTGGAGGGCAGGCGTGAAGCGTATCTTGAACTGGTTTGGCGCGAACCCGCTGCGGCCTGCGATCGCCTCGATCTTCGCGATCCTCATTCTCGGTTCCGCCGCCAACATGCTGAGCCCGCCGCAGATGGTGCGGAACTGGTACCCTTACCTGTCCCGCACGCCGCAGGTGGAGATTACCGAAACGGGATTTACGGTCTCGCCGGTGAGCGATTGGAGCTACGAATACGATCGCGTGACGGACACGAGCTATATCGACTCCGCGTCCTACGATTTCGATGAGCTGCGCCGCGTGTGGTTCATGCTCGAACCACAACCTGGTTCGCAGCTTGCCGCGCACACGCTTCTGTTGTTCGAGTTTGAAGGCGATCGGCTGCTTGGCCTCACCATCGAAGCGCGGCGCGAGCAGGGCGAGGAGTATTCCGCCTTTCACGGTCAGTTCAATGCGTTCGAGCTGATCTACATATGGGCGACGGCGCGCGATCTGCTCATCCGCCGCGCGGTGATGCTGGATCACGAAGTGTTCGTGTATCCGGTCGATATCGGCGCCGAGCAAAACCGGATTTTGCTGCGCAATTTGCTGCAGCGCTCCCAATCGCTCTCGCACACGCCGCGTTACTACAACACCATTGTTTCGAACTGTACCAACGAGTTGGCGAAGGCCGCGGGATTCCACTGGGCGCCGGCTTACATTCTAACCGGCCGCTCGGATGAGTATCTCTACCGGCGCGGCATCCTTCCGGGTCCAAGCTTTGCGGAAGCGCACCGCCGCTCGGACATGACCGAGTTCATTCAAGCCTTGAACCAAGCGCCGCCAGAAGCGTTTGATCGCGCGTTGCTGCAAGAGCTGCGGCGGCGCAACGGCATTCAACCCGTTGCGCCCGTGCTCCCCTGACAAGGGGAGCTGTCGTCACGCGACAGCGTGATGACTGAGGGGATGGCGCAAGCTCTTCAAGACACGGCGCCCACCCCTCCGTCATGTGCGACGCACATGACACCTCCCCCTAACGGGGGAGGACGGGAATATCACTTACTCAGGCGGATGAGCGCATCGCGCTCCGCCGCCGTCAGCGCGCGCCATTTGCCTTCGGGCAGATCGCCGAGCCACAGCGGTCCGATCCGCACGCGCAGCAAGTCCACGACTTCTAGCTCAACCAATTCGCACATGCGCCGGATTTGCCGCTTGCGGCCCTCCTTGAGGATGAAGCGAACCCGCCATGGCTCGACCACATCGATCTTCGCCGGCTTCAGCTTTTTGCCGTCAAGCTCCAGCCCATGGCGCAGGAGCGCAAGCTTGCGGTCGTTGATCTGGCCGCGCACGCCGACAAGGTATTCCTTGTCGAGCTTCGACTCTTCGCCGATCGCCGCCTTCGCCAACACGCCATCCTCGCTCAAGAGCAACAGCCCGCGCGAATCCTGGTCGAGCCGTCCGAGGGGGGCGAGGCTTGTGCGCGACGTTGGCATCGGATCGGCGTGGCCGATGAGGTTGGCCTTCGTCAGCAACCGCGCCGCCGGCACCTGATCGCCCTCGGGCTGCGACGACACAAAGCCCACCGGCTTGTTGATCATGATGCTGATCTTCGCCGGCGCGCCGCGCGCCTCAGCCACCTCGATCGTTTGGCCGCGTTCGATCTTCCGCCCGGGCTCGGCCACGACAGCGCCATCAATGCGCACCAGCCCGTTCGCGATCAGCTCTTCAGCCTCGCGG
The DNA here is from genome assembly GCA_050184605.1 of Hyphomonadaceae bacterium. Taxonomy (GTDB): domain Bacteria; phylum Pseudomonadota; class Alphaproteobacteria; order Caulobacterales; family Aquidulcibacteraceae; genus Vitreimonas. The sequence goes on from JBFXAE010000004.1 coordinate 157,552, forward strand.
CGCGAGCAGACGCCTTCGCTGGCGAGCCATTTATTGACCCGCTGCGGTTCCGCGCCGCCATAGGTTTTGCGCCACGCCATCGGCGCTTGTTAGCCGCAGGAGTAACTTACCTGCAATGCGCGCAATCGGCCCACGGCGCGCGGTTGGATTTGGTGTTCGTCGGTCATGCACGCCAACTGGCGATAAAGCTCGATCGAGCGCGCTTGCTCCTGCTCGGTGCCGTCGCGCAGCATATCGGCCAGGTTGGACATCGAAGGCGCATAGTTTTGTTGCGCCGCGCGGGCGTAAAGCGCCTTGGCTTCAGCCTCGTTTCGCGGCGCGCCAATGCCATCGCGATAGAGTGTCGCCAGCATGTGCAGCGCATCGGCTTGGTTCTCCTGCGCCGCGCGCTGGAGGAAGGGGATCGCCGCCGCCGGATCGCGCGGACCAGCCGGACTATCGCGCAGCCAGCGTGCGTAGAAGAATTGCGCGCGCGGATCGCCACGCTCGGCCGCCGCGAGCCAGAGGCGGCCAGCTTCGGCTTGGGAGGCGCGGTCCCCCGGCAGCGTCGCCGCGTAGTCAATCTGCGCCGCCGTGAAACCCGCTTCGGCGGCTTGCCGCAAACGCGCGGAGGCTGTCGCCTCGTCGATGCCGGCGTGTGGCGCCGTTCGGCGCAGCTGCCAGGAGAGGTAAAGCGCCGCCGCGTTGTTCTGCGCTGCCGCCAGATCGCATTGTTCACGCGCCGCGGTCGGACTCGGCAGGAAGCCGGCTGTGCCCGCCATGTGCCCAAGGCAGGCCAGGGCTTGCGCATCCGCGTCGCCGGCCGCGGCGCGGGTTTGGATTTGCTCCGCCAGCGTTTCGTCGATCCGCGCCGCGACCTCGCGCCAGGGCGAGCGTTCGAGCGCCGCCGCCGTGACGACAGGGGCGGGCGTTGCCGTTGGTGTCGCCGCCGCTTGCGCCTGCGGCGTCGCGAACTGGAACGAAGCTAGGCTGAGCTCGCCAGAGCGCACCAGATTGATCACGCGCCCGGCGCCGAAGCCCACAACGAAAAGCGCCGCCACCGCCGCCGCAAACACGCCCAGCGTCTTGAGCTGTTTTTCGCCGCCGCTTTCCCGACGCTTCATCAGAGCGGATCGCGTCACCGCCAGCACGCTCGGCAGCGCCGCCACGTTCGCGTTCGTCGGCGAAAGCTTGCCGACCTCCACGATCAGCGCCTGAAAGCGCGCTTTAAACGCGGTGCGATCGCGCAGCGCCAAATCCACACGCGGCGCCGCGCGGAAGGGGGCAGGCGTGGCGTCCGTCACCAACTCGGCGCTCACCAGCTTCTTCCGCTCATGCGCCAGCGCCGCCAGCATCGCCAACTCCGGCGTCGGCGCGCCGCGCGACCAGAGGCCGATGACGCACCTTGCCTCGTCGACCAGCTTTGCGATTTCGGATTCCGCCGGCGCGCAAGCAGCGGCGTCGAAGCCCAGCGTCTTCAGTGCCTGCGCTAGACCGCCCGCCTGCGCGTCGGCGTCGGGCGCTGCAGCAATGAAAACCTCGGCCATTCGTCTCCCACCTCGCCCCTTGTTTGAACCGAAGCCGATGCGGGAGCGTCAAGCGAGGACTAGGAACATTGCTGCGACTTAAGTTGGTGACGGCTTTGTCAGGAAATTCTCGACGCCGTGTCGGCAAGAAGGCTAGGCGTTCGTCCTTGCTATATGAGGCCCTATCCGATGCTCTACGCCATCCTCTGCTACAACGATGAGGCAGCCGTGTTCTCCTGGACCAAGGAGGAGGACGACGCCGTCATGGCCCGGCTCAACGTGATCCATGAAAAGTGGGAGAAGGCCGGCAAGCTGAAGCCCTCGCTGCGGCTCTTGCCGACTTCCGCCGCGACGACGCTGCGGAAGAAAGACAATGAAGTCCTCGACGGCCCCTATGCCGAAACCAAGGAACAATTGCTCGGCCTCTACATCATCGAGGTCGAAAACCTGGAGGAGGGCCTCCAATTCGCGCGCGAGCTGACCGCGGCCAATCCGGGCGGCGCGTATGAGCTCCGGCCGATCATGCTCTACAATCCCGGCTCGCCCGTAGAGGCGCGCTAACGTGACCGATCTCGCCTGGATCGATGCGGCGCTTGTCTCCGCGCGGCCCCAGGCCGTCGCGGCGCTGTTGCGGTATTTCCGCGACCTCGATCTGGCCGAGGAAGCCTATCAGGACGCGTGCCTCCGGGCGCTGAAGAACTGGCCCAAGAACGGCCCGCCGCGCGATCCCGCTGCTTGGCTCATCATGGTTGGCCGCAACGCCGCGATCGATGTCACCCGCCGCCGGGCGAAGCAGACAGAGCTGCCGGATGAGGATCAGATTTCCGATCTGAGCGATGTCGAAGCTGAAGCCGTGCAGCGGCTCGATGAAGCCGACTATCGCGACGATGTCCTGCGACTGCTCTTCATCTGCTGCCACCCGGATCTGCCGGCGACCCAACAAGTCGCGCTGGCGCTTCGTATTGTCTCGGGCCTCACCGTGCCGCAGATCGCGCGCGCGTTTCTTGTCGGCGAAAGCGCGATGGAGCAGCGCATTACGCGCGCGAAGGCGAAAGTCGCCAGCGCCAGCGTGCCGTTTGAAGCGCCGCACGCTGCCGAGCGCGCCGAGCGTTTGGCCTCCGTCGCGGCGATGATCTATCTCGTCTTCAACGAAGGCTATTCCGCCGCCGATCCCGCCAGTGATCGCGCCTCGCTCTGCGACGAAGCCATCCGTCTCGCGCGGCTGCTGTTGCGCATGTATCCGAGCGAGCCGGAGATTATGGGGCTGCTGGCGCTCATGCTGCTGCAACACTCCCGCATCGCCGCGCGCTTCGATGCAGACGGAAACGCGATTCTGCTCGAAGATCAGGACCGCACCAAATGGAAGCGCCCGCTGATCCAAGAGGGGCTTGCACTGATCGATAAAGCCATGCGCTTGCGCCGCCCCGGCCCATATCAAATTCAAGCCGCCATTGCCGGCCTGCATGCGCGGGCGCAAACGCCGGATGAAACCGATTGGGCTGAGATCGACGCTCTCTATCAAGCGCTGGAGCGCCACACGCCATCGCCGGTCATCACGCTTAATCGCTCTGTTGCTGTCGCGAAACTCAACGGCCCACAGGCAGCGCTTGATCTGATCACAGCATTGGCCGATCGCCTCGACGGCTACTTCTATTTCCACGGCGCGCGCGGCGCGTTCCTGAAGGAGCTCGGACGCAACGCCGAAGCGCGCGAGGCGTTCAACCAAGCCATCGCGCTCGCCAACACGCCCGCCGAAGCCGCGCACATCCGCCAGCATCTGGATGCGCTCGAAGCGGGCGCCGCGCAGAAAAAGTGAGCCGCGTTGTAGGTTCACGCCGTGCCGGTTCGTCCTAGGTTCAGACACACGGAAGGAAACGAAATGTCCCAACACGAACTGGTTCTCGAACTCGAACTCGATGCGCCGGCCGAAAAGCTCTACCGCTGCTACACGGATGCGAACCTGTTGCAGCAATGGTTCGCGCCGAAACCGTGGACGATCAAAAGCACCGACATCGATTTTCGCCCAGGTGGCCGCTTCAATTTCGTCATGGCCTCGCCCGAGGGGGAGGAATACCCGAACAGCGGCATCATCCTCGCGCTCGAACCCAACAAGCGCATCGTCACCACCGACGCTATCAATCCGGCGACATTCGAACCCGCCGGCCCGTTCATGATCGCGGACGTGACGTTCGAGGACCTCGGCAACGGTAAAACCAAATACCGCGCCGTCGCCCGTCACTGGACCGAAGAGACGAAAGCGCAGCACAAGCAAATGGGCTTCCACGAAGGCTGGGGCCAAACCGCGCGCCAGCTCGAAGCTTTGGCGAAGACGATTTAGGTCAAGTCCTGGCTCTGCGTAACGCGCTCTCGCGAAGGCGAGGGCGCGTTTGCTATTCAGAGGCGTCCTGTTGCGAAGTCGCAGCGCCTCACGGGCATTCGGCCTTGCCCTGTTCTTGGGGCGCGGGGTAATCCGAGCCCGAGGATTTCGATGAAACTGAATGCCCGCTTCATACAATTGCCCGTGCTCTACGACGTCGAGCGCCTGCGCCAGGAGATCGGGACGTTGGGCGACGACGCGTGGCGGCCGCACCCGGAGGGATTTCAGGGCAACGATTTCATTCCGCTGATCGCCGCCCATGGAGAGCCCGCGGATGAAAGCTTCGAGGGCCCGATGCGGCCGACCGTGCATTTGAAGCAGTGCCCGTATCTGATCGACGTTCTGGCCAGTCTTGGCGCCGCCTGGGGCCGGACTCGCTTGATGCGGCTGGGGCCGCACGCCGACGTGAACTCGCACGTCGATGTCAATTATTACTGGTATTACTGGCGCGACCGGATGCGCGTGCACGTGCCCATCGTCACCCAGCCCAGCGTGCGCTTTCACTGCGGCGATCAAGAGATCAACATGGCCGCTGGCGAGTGCTGGATCTTCGATACATGGAGCTTGCACCGGGTCGAGAATAACGATGAGCGCTTCCGCATCCATTTGGTGGCGGACACGGTCGGCGGCGAACGCTTCTGGGATCTTGCCGCGCGTGGCCGCGCCATTGGCTTTCCAGCGCCGCCGAATTGGAGCGCCGAGAGGATCGCGCCCAGCAATACGGCGATCGACGAATTGGACCTTGAGAGCGTCAACTCGCCCTCGGTAATGAGCCCATGGGAGGTTAGCGATCACATCACCTTCTTGTTGAACGAAGCCGAGCCCAATCAGCCCGCGCTCGGTCCCGTCCGGCAAGCGGTCGTGCGGTTCTTGCACATTTGGCGCTCGCTTTGGTCGATCTACGGCGAATCCCGCGAAGGCTGGCCGCGCTATCGCAAAGCGCTCAACCAATTCACCGACGACCTCAAAGCCGCTCAAGCGCACACCATTCGCTTGCGTAATCGCGCAACGTTCATGAGCCCGCTGTCGTATCTGGTTTTGTCGAGCGCGCTCGCCGATACGCCGCGGAACTTCAACATCGGCGAAGTACGCGAAGACCCCGGCGCTGCGCCAAGCGAGGGGCGGGGCCCTACGCTGGCGGTCTTACCGAGCGAACCTGATCCGAAGTTCGACAGGCCAATCTTCATCGTCAACCCGCCACGCTCAGGCTCGTCGGTTTTGTTCGAGACGCTGTCGCAGGCGCCGGGGCTCTACACCGTCGGCGGCGAAAGTCACAACATCATAGAGGGGATCCCCGCTTATAATCTTGCGGCGCAGAAATTTGCCTCGAACCGGCTCGGCGTCGAGCATGCGCTGCCGGCGCCGGTTAACGTCTTGCGTATGCGGTTTCTCGAATCTCTGCGTGATCGCGACGGGCGCCCGCCCGGCGATGGCAGAATTCGCATGCTCGAGAAAACGCCGAAAAACTCCTTGCGCATTCCGCTTTTGCGCGCCGCGTTCCCGGAAGCGCGCTTCATTTATCTTTACCGCGATCCGCGCGAAGTCTTGGCGTCGATGATGGAGGCATGGGAATCCGGCCGGTTCAGGACTTATCCGACACTGCCGGGCTGGACGGGAAAACGGGCGTGGTCGCTGCTGCTGACCCCGGGCTGGAAGGATTTGGGGCAATTGCCGTTGAATGAAGTCGTCGCCGCGCAATGGGCGACCACGACCGAGATTCTGTTGGCGGACCTCGAAGCGATCCCGACGGAACGCTGGGCCGTCGCCCGCTATGATGCGCTCATCGCAAACCCGGACGAAGAAATTCGCCGGCTGTGCGCTGCGATGGATTTGGAGTGGGACCGCAAGCTCGGTGTTGGTCTGCCGCTGGCGCGCCATACTGTTTCCAAACCAGAAGAGGGAAAGTGGCGCGTTCGGGAAGCTGAGATCATGGCGGTGATGCCGAAGCTGGAACCGTTGGCGTCTCGCGCTGCCGCCGTAGCTCAGCGATGAAACGTTAAACTTATGAGTGCCGCCGCCAACGCGCTTGTGTCGCAAGCGCTCAAAGTCATGAACGCTGACCCGGCGCAAGCGGAAACGCTGCTCCGCGCGGCGTTGCAGACCGACCCTCGCAACGACGATGCGCAATTGGTGTTGAGCGAAGCTCTGCGCCGCCAATCGAAACTCGCCGACGCGCGGAAGTTCGCTCAGGCGCAAGTGCAAGCTCGCCCGCAATGGTTCGGCGCGCAACGCCAGCTCGGCGTAGTGTTGGGAGAGTTGAGCGAACCCTTGGCTGCGTCCATCGCGCTGCAGCGGGCGGCCGAACTCAATCCCGGGCATCCGACCATCTGGCGTGAACTGGCTGACCAGCTCGCACTCGCGGGCGACGTCGCCGGCGCGCAGGCGGCCTATGCCCGGCACGCCTTGGCGCCGCCCGAACCACGTCTTGCGCCGGCCATTGAAGCGTTGAAAGTGAATGATGCTCAAAAGGCTGAGGCGCTGCTTGAGAGCCATTTGCGGCAATGGCCGACCGATGTCTCGGCTTTGCGCTTGCTGTCGGAAGCGCAAGCCAGAGCTGGCCGTTCGCACGACGCTGAAGCGACGCTCCGGCGCGCGCTCGCGTTGGCGCCGAATTTCGGATACGCGCGTCATAGCCTCGGGCAGTTGCTGATGGGGCTCGGGCGCCTGGAGGAGGCCAATGCCGAAGCTGATTATCTGCTTCGGGTTGAGCCTAACAACGAAGGTTCGCGCCGCTTGAAGGCCGCCATTCTGAGTGCGCTCGGCGACTACGATCAGGTGCTTCCGCTCTACGAAAAATTGCTGCGTGACACGCCCAAGCATGCCGGCACCTGGATGAGTTACGGCCATGCGCTGAAAACGGTGGGGCGCCAGGAAGAGGGTATCGCGGCTTATCGCCGGAGTATCGCGATCGAGCCGGGGCTTGGCGTCTCGTATTTCAGCTTGGCCAATCTGAAGACGTTCCGGTTCAGCGACGCCGAGATGGCGCAAATGGAAGCGCAGTTGCGCCGCGAAGACATTTCGGTGAACGATCGCGTCAATCTGCTCTATGCGCTCGGCAAGGCTCATGAAGACGCGAAGCGCCCAGACGAGGCGTTTGCCCGCTATAGCGAAGGCGCTGCGCTCTATCGCTCCAGCATCGATTATGACGCCTCGCGTCTCACCGCATTGGTCGACGCCAGCGAGAAATTGCTGACGCCGGAGTTTTTCGCCGAGCGCCCTGGCGGCTGTGAGGCGCCGGACGCCATTTTTATTGTCGGTCTGCCGCGCGCAGGTTCGACTTTGGTGGAACAGATCCTGGCGTCGCACTCGATGGTTGAAGGCACGATGGAGCTAGGCGATCTCAACGCCATTGCTTACGCGCTCAACGATTCGCCGACCGAAGACGCGCCCTATCTCGACGCGTTTGCCAAGCTTGACGCCGAAGAGCGCAAAGCGCGCGGCGAGACTTACCTTCGCACCACCCGCATTCAGCGCAAGCTCGGCAAGCCGTTCTTCATCAACAAGATGCCGAACGACTTCCGCCATGTCGGATTGATTCACGCGATATTGCCGAACGCAAAAATCATCGATGCGCGCCGTCATCCGATGGCGTGTGGCTGGTCTTGCTTCAAACAGCATTTCGCCATGGGGCAGCATTACACCTACGATCTCACTGAACTGGGCCGCTATTACCGCGACTATGTTCGCTTGATGGCGCATTATGATCGCGTGCTGCCGGGGCGGGTGCATCGTGTGATCCACGAGGATTTGGTGCGCGATCCGGAGCCGCATATCCGCGCGCTGCTGGACTATTGCGGGCTGCCGTTCGAGGAGGCTTGCCTCAGCCCGCATGAAACCGATCGCGCAGTGCGAACGGCGAGCTCCGAACAGGTGCGTCAGCCGATCAGCGCGAAGGGATTGGAGTCGTGGAAGGCGTACGAATCGTGGCTGGGCCCATTGCGCGAGGCTTTGGGGGACGTGGTTGACGCCTATCCTGACGCGCCGAAGTGGCCGCGCTAGCTTGTATTCCAGCTGCGCCGCGCCGTTTCGGTGAAATCGGAAAGATCGACGTGGCGCTCTGCGTCTGGCGGCGGCTGCAGCAGTTCGTGCACGCGATGCGGTGTGGCGTGCAGCGTGCGCGCTAGGCGTTGGGCGTGGGCGTGCGGATTGGCGAAGACGCGGAGCAGCGCTTCGTAGCGCTCGGCGAGCGGCCAGGCGGAGCGGAAGGCGAGCGGCGCTTCGTGTTTCAGCCATTCGCGGTCTTGGCGGAGCACCGGTTTGGCTCGCATGCGCTTGGCGCGGCGGCGCTGGGCGCGGTTTGCACGCCGGCGGAGCGGGCGGTCTTCGCGGAAGATGAAGGGCTTCGGGCCTTCGGGTGACCTTCCCGGTGACACACACGCACGCTCCGCATTGGGCCAACTTGGTCGGGTTGCTGGCCGTGCGTGTGTGTCACCCGGAAAGCAGCGAAAGCTGACGCGCCACTTTTCCGGCGTTTCGGGGAAGAAGTGCATCAGTTTGCGCGTGCGTTTGCGCGACGTGCGCAGCAGCGGGCGGGTATTGGGTTTGGGAAAAGCCGCGGCTTCGATGAGCAGCAGGCGCCGCATCATCGCTTCACCCGCGCGCAGCCACGACGCCAGCAACTGATGCGCCTTGAGGGTGAGCGTGTGCTTGGCGGCGATGTGGGACGGATCGCCGAAGAGCGCGTGGAGCAAGTGCATGAACGCCGCCGCGGCACGCCACAGCGCAAGCGGCGCTGTGCGGTCGAGTTGCGTGTCGGTGGTGTTCGGGGCGTTCATGCGGGGCGCAGTATGCAGCCGCTCGCGCCCCCACCGGATAGATTGCAATCTATCCCCGCTTTTTGACGGCGTGCGGGCGGTGTTATCAGCGATTTTGCGCGGTTCTGTGAGACAGGCGGGACGCCATCGGTCCACATTTTTCTTGCCTTGGACCCTGCCGCGCCCCATCTATGAAACAGACGCGCCGGCGCTTTTGCTCACGCGCCGAACTCCAAAGAAAGCACATCCATGGCGCAGACCAAGTTCAGCGCGGGCGCACGCCTGCGGATTACGCGCAGCGTCGTCGGCTCGCCCGCCGCGACCGTCAGTGTCGTGCGCGCGCTGCCGAAAGAGGCGGGGCCGCAGCAATATCGCGTGCGCGCCGATGGCGAGACGTTCGAGCGCGTGATCGAAGAGAGCCGGCTCGAAGCGGTGACGCTTGAATAGCGGCAAGGGCGCGCCGCGCCCGCCGCAGGCGATGAAGTTGACGCTGAAATATCAGGAGTCCGACGAGCACTTGCTGCGCCGCCTTGGGCAGGCGCTGGTGCTGCAATGGGACGAATTGCCGGACGATTTGCAGGACGTGCTGATCGATCAGGCCGGCATGGTCGAAGATCGTGAAGAAGCCGCGCCGCACGGTGAAGCGGATTTCGAGCGTTTTATTCGGAGCGTGAAGACGAAGGCGGTTTGAATTTGCTCGGGGCGCCCGCTGGCGCCCACGTGCTCCCCCGATAGGGGGAGCTGTCAGCCGCGCGAGCGGGTGACTGAGGGGGCGGCGCTTGTGCTTGCAGAATGCGTCGCCCACCCCTCCGTCGCGTGCGTGCGCACGCGCCACCTCCCCCTAGCGGGGGAGGACGGGCGTTTCAGGCTGCGTTCTAGCCTTCCGGCTCGCGCTTCGGCGCAGCCACCTTGCCGGCGCCGGCGCCGAGGATGAGACCAGCGATAATCCCAATCGCGACTTGATCGAAGATGATGCCGAGGAAGAGGCAGAGCAGAAATACGCCGCCGGCGGAGAGCTTGTTCATGGTGGGGAGTGTAGCTGGTGCAGGTCGCTCCCGCCAACTTTGGCGCGCGAGCGAGAAATTGGCTAGCATGCACTACATGAGCGACTCACCGAAGCCTGACGAAGAAGTCACTCGCTACAAGCGTGAATTGGACAAAGCGCGAGTGGAAGCGCTGTACCGAAGTGCTACGGAGCGCGGTAAGTTCGTAATCGATTTTGCCATGTTGGGATTACGTTCTCTCACCCTCGTCAACGGCGGTGCCATAGTCGGAATTCTGACATTCCTCGGGCACAACGAGCACATGGCCGTCAGACCCGCATTGTGGGCGGGCTTCTCGTCGTTGATTGCGGGATTGGCGCTTTCGCTGATTGCGATCGTTTGTGCATACGTCGCTCAACATCTCTTCTCCTTCCAAGATCATCACGGCGCAGACAAGATCTTCTTCATTGCACGCGGCGACGCTGCTTTCGCGGCGACGTCGGAAAGAGGGGAGGACAAATATGAGAAGTTTGGCACTTGGGCCCAAATGCTGGCGGTCGGTACGGCCGTCGCTTCGTTCGGGTGCTTCGCGTACGGCGCTCTGAAAGCGCTCGCGGGCTTGGCGGAGGCCTCGGTTAGTCCGTTGATGTAGGCTCCAAGGAGTCCTGACCAAGTTAGCCGGGGGGCTCTCCAAGGAAACCCGCTTTAATAAAGTCGGTCGCGCTCAACGGGCGCGCAAAGTCGCCAGGGCGTTCGGTTATTGAGTGCGCTTGCACATATCGCTTTGCGCTCTCCGCGATGCCACGATTTCCGTCATAGTTGCAGTAAATCAATTGGCGAGCTCGGTCCGAGAACATCTTGTCGAGACCAAGAAGACGACAATTGGGACCGGCGAACGAGAAGCCGATCGCGTAGATTTTGTTTGCTTCCCACACAAGAGACTTCGCTCTCGCACGCGCCGCTTCCACCGCATGGCAAGTGGTCTTTTCGTTCACAACGTTGATGCCTGCCGCACACTCGATAGCGAGTTTTCCCGGATCGCTGCACGTTCTCGCAAGTGGCGGAAATTGTCCGTGTACATGTACAATCTCGAAGAAGTCTTTGTAGTGCCCTAGTGGCACCTCTCGATTTGAGAATTGTTCCTCCAACACATGTTCGAGCACGGTGTCATAGTTAAAGGTCACAATTTTGATCTTGTCGCTCGTGCTCACGGAGCCGCTGTCGATGCCGTGACGTACAATATTGATGAGCAGATGTATCCAATTCCGCTCTGGCGGCCGGGGATGTGGTGCGGCGAGTTCGCGGGCGACGAGTGGGCGTAGAGCTAGTTCGTGTTTGTTTGATTGAACCCCGTAGAGGCCTTTCAGGATCACAGACGCTATCGCCAATTTCGTCATGGATGAGACACCGGGGTTCTCCGCGATGAAGGCGTCGATGGTTTCAGCGGTTTGATTTGTCAGAAGGCCCTGTAAAGCAACGAGGTCATTGTGAGCTTTGATGCCCACTTCCCTGTCGAGTCGGAAATCATCACTGACTCGCGCGCGAATGATTGATCCATAGATCGGGTGCGAGTGCCATTGCTCTGCGTGGGCCGCCCAATACACGGTTCGACTGGGGGCCGGTTCCTTTTGGCCCCAATTGTTGTCGATGGTGGCATTCGAACAGTCGTGTGCGATCTGTGCGGAAATTCGAGAGATCAGCTCTCCGCCGAGAGGTATCCCGAACGGAGCTGATACGCCGGCACCCAGGAGAAGGACGCTTCCAGGATCGGTTATTGGCATGTAGCGATCTTAGATCGATTCATTGATCTAGGGCCCCTTCCTTCTCCGTCCACGATACGGCGGCTTCTTTGATCGCACTGTTGCGCCTGTCACTGTGGCGCGGCCTTCTTCGCGGCTGGCGCGGACGGCGGTGTCGGCGGCTTCGCGGAGGGCTTCTTGCCTCGCTAGCGGATCGTCGGCGATCAGCAGCTCCGTCTCCTGCAGGCGTTTGATCTCGTCGCGCAGTCTTGCGGCGGTTTCGAATTCGAGATCCGCGGCCGCGTCTTTCATCTGCTTTTCTAGGTCGGCGATGTAGGTTTTGAGGTTGTGGCCGATGAAGGGGGCGGAGTCCTCGGCTACGCCTCTCCCTTTGTCCTTGCCGCTGGCGCCGCGTTTGAAGGCCATGGGGTCGCGCGGGTCGATGGTCAGCGAATCCTTTTCGTAGACGCTGTCGAGGATGTCTTTGATGCTCGACTTGATCGATTGCGGCGTGATGCCGTGTTCGAGATTGTACTTCTGCTGCTTCTCGCGGCGGCGCGCGGTTTCGGCCATGGCGCGTTCCATCGAGCCGGTGATTTTGTCGGCGTAGAGGATGACGCGGCCGTCCACGTTGCGGGCGGCGCGGCCGATGGTTTGCACCAGGCTGGTCTCGCTGCGCAGGAAGCCTTCCTTGTCGGCGTCGAGAATAGCGACGAGGCCGCATTCGGGAATGTCGAGGCCTTCGCGGAGGAGGTTGATGCCAACGAGCACGTCGAAGGCGCCGAGGCGAAGGTCGCGGATGATTTCGATGCGCTCGACGGTGTCGATGTCGGAGTGCATGTAGCGCACGCGCACGCCTTGCTCGTGCATGTATTCGGTGAGGTCTTCAGCCATGCGCTTGGTGAGCACGGTGACGAGGCTGCGATAGCCGCGCTTCGCCACCTCTTTCACTTCGGCGATGACGTCGTCGACTTGGCTGTGGCCGTGCGCTTGCACCGGGCGCACTTCGACCGGCGGATCGATGAGGCCGGTGGGGCGAATGACTTGTTCGGCGAAGACGCCGCCGGTGCGCTCAAGCTCCCACGGGCCGGGCGTGGCGGAGACGTGGATGGTCTCCGGGCGCATGCGGTCCCACTCCTCGAATTTGAGCGGGCGGTTGTCCATGCATGAGGGCAGGCGGAAGCCGTATTCGCTGAGTGTGGATTTGCGATTGAAGTCGCCGCGATACATGCCGCCGATTTGCGGCACGGTGACGTGGCTTTCGTCGGTGAAGACGATGGCGTTGTCGGGGAGATATTCGAACATGGTCGGCGGCGGCTCGCCGGGGCGGCGGCCGGTGAGGTAGCGGCTGTAATTCTCGATGCCGGCGCAGGAGCCGGTGGCGAGCATCATCTCCATGTCGAAGTTGACGCGCTGCTCGAGGCGCTGGGCTTCGAGCAATTTGCCGTTTTCGCGGAAGTATTGCAGGCGGTGGGCGAGTTCGTCTTTGATGGAGCTGACCGCCTGTTCGAGCGTCATGCGCGGCGTGACGTAGTGCGAATTGGCGTAGATTTTCACCGCCGGCATAGTCGCGGTCTTGCGGCCGGTGAGGGGATCGAACTCGTCGATGGCTTCGATCTGGTCGCCGAAGAAAGAGAAGCGCCAGGCGCGGTCTTCCAAGTGCGCGGGCCAGAGTTCGATGGTGTCGCCGCGGACGCGGAAGCCGCCGCGGGCGAAGCCGACTTCGTTGCGCTTGTAATGGGTGGCGACGAAATTGCGGATCAGCTCTTGCGAGCCGTACTCGTCGCCGACATTCACGGTGAAGGTCATGCCGGTGTAGGTCTCGACCGAGCCGATGCCGTAAATGCAGCTGACGGAGGCGACGATGATGACGTCGTCGCGTTCGAGGATCGCGCGCGTTGCGGCGTGGCGCATGCGGTCGATCTGCTCGTTGATGTTGGATTCTTTCTCGATGTAGGTGTCGGTGCGCGGGACGTAGGCTTCCGGCTGGTAGTAGTCGTAATAGCTGACGAAATACTCGACCGCGTTTTCCGGGAAGAATTGTTTGAACTCGCCATAGAGCTGGGCGGCGAGAGTCTTGTTCGGCGCGAGGATCAGCGCCGGGCGCTGCGTCTGGGCGATGACTTGCGCCATGGTGAAGGTTTTGCCGGAGCCGGTGACGCCGAGCAGGACTTGGTCCTGCTCCTTCCTTTTGATGCCGTTGACGAGTTCGGCGATCGCCGCCGGTTGATCGCCGGCCGGCTGATAGTCGCTGACCAGTTTGAACTTGCGGCCGCCCTCGAGCTTCTCCCACTCGCGCTTCGGCCGGTGGGGCATCCACATCGCGGCGTTCGTATCGAACGTGGCGGGCGCCTCGGCGACGCCGGGCGGTGGACGTCCTGAGTTTTGGGGGGAACGAGGCATGAACCTCAAATAAGCGCGCCACCGCGCTCGCGCCAGCGGAGTTCGGGCCTGGGAGTTGGTTTGGCTGCGCCGGCTCTGTATATTGCCGGCTAGCGGACAAACGCGGAGCACCAATGCCAGACTCGACCCGGACAATCATATCCACTGCATACGAGGGAGATGACGCGCCGGAGCAGCTTAGCGCCGCAATCGTAAGCCTAGTCGAGTTGTGTCAGTTCGCGATGCCTGACCACACCAAGGTACGCGAGGCCATTATAGGCGCGAATTTCGAGACAGCCCCACAGGAGCAGGCCGACGCCGTGGGCGCATACCTCTCGCTAGATAAGGGCGTCGTTGACTTTCCCGTTTCAGCTGTCCGGCACGAACTCTTCGCCCGTGATCGCTACGGCGTCATGGTCTTCTACTTGCTGAGTCACGGAAAGTCGAAGAATGGAAATGTCGTCTTTCTGTCCACGATCTTCCACGGAGCGATTGAAGCCGATGCTGTTAAGGCCGTGGCGCACGTCACCAAGAAGCAACCAATAACGGGCTCCCGTCTTCACAATGCTCGCGGGGACCGGCTCCGGCGCGTATTCTGGGACGTGGATGGGACAGCGGGGATCATGGGCATGGTTGCCTCCGGCCCTCACAATGTCGAAGCCCTCAACATACCCCGCGCCTTCACCGCAGTTGGCGACATGCGCAAGCGGCGCCGCTGAGCGATTCCGCAGCGGCGCCGAGAGCTCTAGCCAGCTTGCGCTGGGTCAGGACGTTGCAGGCTATGCATTGTGTCCTGGGTGTCCTGATCCTGATACCCCTCGCGGGTTCTGCATCTCACGACATGTGAAAGCCGCGAGCCCGTAACTGACCGCTGGCTGCAGCGACGCCGACGTTGCTGTTCTGCCTCTTCTTCAGCTGCCACAGTCTCTTCCGTGGTCGCCGCCTCGGTGACGGCAGGTGTCTCAATCGCGGGGGTCGCGGGTGACGTCACAGGCCCGGCAGCCTGGAGAAAGAGCGTCATCACCAATCCAAACATCTCAGAATTCTCCACTATGGAATGCTTGCTAGAGTAAAGCACGTGTTCTTCAGCGCAAGGGTCGTTCTAATCCCAGGTGCTGTTGCCTGCATAGGCGTCGACCGCCACGCACAGCGCGGCGAACGCGCGCCTTTCGTCATCGGAGAGGTCAGGTCTCCAGATATCGAAAATTAGTATTGTTCTGTCGGTTGCTCCCTGGTTCCAGGCCTCGTGCTCAATGGTGTCATCGAAGATCCAGGCGCGGCCTTCTTCCCATACCCGCGTATCGTTGCCGACGCGGAAATGGCAACCGGGGGGGACAATCAGGGGGAGGTGGCAAACCAGCCGTGTGTTAATCATGCCGGTATGGGGAGGAATTCGGGTGCCCGGGGTAAGCTTGGAAAACAACACCATGGGGGAGTGGTTGGGAATCCGGGCCATTGGCGCGTCGCGCAGCGCGGCAAGTGTCTTAGGGCATTTCGCCCCTCCGTCTGTGAGCTTCCCCTCCTTTATCAAAAAATAGGCGCTCCAGGCACTGTTATCAGCCAATCCGCGTTGGCTGCTTGGCGGCCTATTGGCCGTCGACTTCACGTAAGGTTCGAATCCGGTCGCCTCGCTTATGGCCTGATTGAGTTCTTCTTTAATATCATCGTATGCGGCTTCGAGTGTATCCAAGAAAGGAAACAAGTCTCGGTCGAAGAACTGTGTCGGCGCCAACTCAGGAAAAAACAAGTGGCGCGGCTCCTGTTGGTAGGCCCTCTTCTTTCCCACAAGGATGTCGATCGCCCTGGCGAAGCGCGGCGGCAGGTTCGCTTGGTCGAAGCCTTGGGCGTCCAGCTGCGAGCGAATATGCTCTTCGAAGACTTTGGCGTATTTTTCGATCATCGCTGCAGCGCGCCGAATCTCGGCCTGTTCAACGGCCACCGAAGACCCGCTTGCCGCCAATTTTGTTACGGCGGAATAGAAGGCTACCGCGCCGCGTGTGTCGCCGACGTCAGTTAACAAGTCCGCCTTGATGAGCAGCGCTGTCGCGTTGTGAGGCTGTAGAGACAAAGCCTTGTCCACCGCGGCCATCGACGATTTGAGCGCGCCTAATCTTCGCTCAGATCGAGAGAGCTCGATAAGTTGATCGACGCTTGCGGGGAGGGGGCGTCCGCTCAGTCTGGTTGGCTCCTGTTCACGAGTTTCCCCGTCACTAAGTCGACGTCGCCGCTGGCGAGTTCGCGCACCAAACTCGTGAGATGTTGCGCATAATGTTGAGCACGCCCGTTGCCGCTCGCAACTGGCTTACGCGCGGCGACCGCGGTGATAGTGGAAATCGTTCTTGGCGAGGTCCAAAATTCCACGCATTGGTCCTCCCAAGGCAGGCCGCAGGCACTCAGCAACGCGCTCACACCCGACTCAAAATCACTGACCAACTGCTCATACTGCAGCGTCAAAATGCGGTCAGCATAATGCTTCTCCCAGTGAGCGACAACCCGCGCGTATTGACAATAGTGATGACCAATGTCCTCGAGGCTGCAGGCGAAAGTCATGAAGTTGGCGAACTGATTTCTGAAGATGGACAAGCCTGTCTCGACAGGGTTGCGTCGGATGTGGACGATCTTGGCTTGGGGAAAGATCTGCAGGATCAGCCCGACGCAATCGTAATTCCAGGGATGTTTGTCGACCAAGAACGGGCTTGCTGCTGGGCGCACCGCCCGGAGATAGTAGTCTCGCCAACCTTGTAGAGTCTCAGTGTCCAAGCGCTCGCGAAGGGCTGGCGTTCCATAGTACTGCCAAGCGATACGTCTCATCTCTTGGCGTTCGCCGCCGGCTTGAACCAACGAGTGAGCGGCGAGAATGCTCTCGATGAGGGTGGTTCCGGACCGAGGCATGCCCACGACAAATATCGGCGTGATGTCGAGTATAGGAACGTGGGTTGATGACCTTTTCCGCTCCTGTGGGGGGGTCACCGAGGCGACGAACGATTCCTGGGCCTTGCGATCGTAACGCTCTCCCGGGCCGGCCCCCTCAAGCAGCAACCCATTTGCCGTGGCATAGGAAACAAACGCCTGATCGAACTCGCCACGCGCATCGAGACAGTCGCCAAGCAGGAAATGCAGTGCTGCGAGATCGCGCGACGGAATGTCCGTGCGCTTGCAGGCGTCCGACAGGCTCCCAAATCGGGCGTCGGAGAGATGTCCGCGCTTCAATTCAATCAAGACACGGAGACCGGAAACGTCATTCGGCCTTTGAGCCAGCGTTCGCTCGGCGAAAGACTCTGCCTCTTTGAATTCTCCCCGGAAAAGGTGAAGGAGGGCGAGCATCGACAGCGTATCAGGATTGTGCGGCTGCATTCTTACGGCTGCCGCGAGCGCCTCCGTTGCTTGCTCGTAGTCGCCGGCAAATAGGCAAATCCTGCCAAAAGAGGCCAAATGATCAGCCGAGACGTCGTCCCACTTCAATGATTCCTTGTAGCTGGCCAGCGCCTGCGCGATTTGCCCAAGCTCCCAGTGCGCTTCAGAACGGGAACGCCAAGCCTGCGGATTGAATGGATCTCGCTCGCACCACGCCGTGCAAAGATCCGCCATATCAGCCCAGCGCCGCTCACTTTGAGCCAAGTGCGCCAACGCGGCGGTGGCGCGGGTGGCGGTGTTTTCGTGAGCCAAGGCCTTGCGGAACGTGCGCGCCGCTTCGCCAGCTTGGCCGAGGGCGACTAATGCTCCGCCCAGATCGAGGAGCACGTCAGTGTTTGCGGGATTCAGCAACAGAGCCTCGCTAAAGTTGCGCGCCGCGTCCTTGGGGTTGCCCGTTGCAACCTGCGCACGTCCGAGTCGATGGAGAAGATTGGGATCAGATGGATGTGTGCGCGTGACGCGTTCGAGTAACTCGATCGCGGCCGCCGCGTCTCCGGCGCGCAGCAGGACTGCCGCCTTTAAGTCCAATGCGCGAGCATTTGATGGGTCTGCCGCGAGGACCGATTCACACACCGCGAGGGCTCGTGAGAGAGCGTTTTCAGCTAGCAGCCGCTTAGCTTGGGTGAGCTGTTCATCAGTTGTGACGTTCATCTTTTGCCTGGCAGGTCTGCCACCGATCTCGTCGCCAAGTCGATGTTCTGCATCGCCAGAGCATCAAGCAATGGCGCGAGGTGGTTGTGATAGGATTGGACCCGCTCGTTCAAGCTCGGCGCCTTTCGGGCCTGAATTGTGCTGAGCGTACTGATCAATCGTTTGCTTTGGTGAAGCTCCAGACATTGCGGCTCCCACTCCAGTCCGCAGCTTTCGACAAGAGCCGGGCAAGCTTTCTCAAATTGCGTCACAAACTGTTCGTACTGGACTGTCGAGAATCGATCAGGGAACAGGCGTTCCCAGTGGTCCACCAACCTTGCGTATTGACCATAGTGATGGCCGATATCGCGAAGATCGCTCGCGAACGCGTGGCGACTGTCGAAATGGTTGCGATAGATCGAAAGGCATGTCTCCAGCGGGTTGCGCCGCACGTGAACGATGCGGGCGTTTGGAAACAAACAAAGGATCACGGGGACAGCGTCGAAATTGAACGGGTGTTTATCGGTGACGATCTGATCGCTCGCGGTCGCCGGCATGCCTCCGATATAGAGTTCACGCCATGCGAGCCACTGCGTGGCGTCGGGCGCGCTTTTTCCAACCGCGCTGGCTAGTTTCGTGACATCCTCCATGATCCAACGCATGGCGTGGTACTCGCCACCTGGGAGGACCTTGGAATGCGCACCCAAGACGCTCTCGACCAAGGTGGTGCCGGAGCGCGGCATTCCCACAATGAAGATGAGCTTAGCGGTCGAAAGAGCAGCCGCTGGAGGCGACAAGACCTCGGCGTAGGCCATCAGTTGTTCTATCTGCTCTTCGCGCAGAGTCCTGTCATAGCGAATGCCTCGTTCAGCCGCGATACGCCGTGTGATTTCGTTGGCTTCCTTGTATTTTTGAAATGCGGAATCAAACTCTCCACTAGCGTCGAGGCAATCAGCAGCGGCGTAGCAAGCAAGCATGCGATCGGCGTCCGGAACGCTGCTGTCTTCTGATAACGCCATCAGCTTCTTGAATTGGATGTCCGGCAGCCGTCCGCTCTTAAGTTGGCTCAAAACTCTATAACCGTGACAATCCTTCGGGTTCGCGGCAAGAAGGCGCTCGCAGCACGCCTCTGCTTCATCGTAAGCGCCTTTGTACATCAGCAAGCCGGACTGCAGGCGCAACAATCCTGGATCGTCAGGATTTTGCTGCTCCGCCAGGCGAATGGCGTCCTCAGCTTCAGCAAATGCGTTCACCTGCATGCACAAGGCGACGAATGATGTTGGTGTTGCGCCGCCCAATCGCACCGCATGCGCGTAACTGGCGAGGCTCGGCTTCAGTTTTCGCTGTTCAAGCTGTGAACGCGACAGACCGAGCCACGCGTCGGCGTCTCTAGGCTCGGCGGCGATCCGCGCGTTAGAGAGATTCTCTAACGCCATCCAGTCTTCAGTGCGCTGAAGGTACATCGCCTGCGCTCTATAAAGAGCACGGCCGTTGGGACCGAGGTGGGCGGCGTTCTCAATCGTTCGTTTGGCGGCCTCGAGCCTGCCGGTCTCGATGTCGGCATGCGCAAGCTTCAGGAGCGGCATTGGGGACGTGGGATTTCCTTGTGCGGCCCGTAGAAAGCTTTCCCGCGCGGCCTCAAACTCGCCCGCTTGCGTTTGCAGATCGCCCAGCCGCTCCCAGGCCCAATAAAAATCTGGCCGCCGAGCCAATATCACATTGAGCATTGATGTGGCTTCGGCGGAACGTCCCGCAGTCCAGCACCACTCGGCGAGGTTGACCGCAAAAGCTGGATTGTCAGGCGTCATCGCGACGGCGCGCCGGAGGGGCTCTTCAGCTGCGCCCACATGGCCAAGCCGCAACAACATGAGGCCGAAGACGCTCTGCGCCTCGGCATTGCCGGCGTCGGCTGCGACCGCTTCGCCAAAGAGCCGGAGCGCGTCATCCGTACGACCTTCACGCCGGGCGGTGTGGCCCTGGCTCAGCAGCTTGGCTGAAGCGGCCCAAGCCGTGAGGTCATTAGCGATGACGCCCTCCAATCGAGCCGAACGAGATTATTGCTCGCGCCGCACGCGATGCGCCGCGCCATGTTCCGGCGACAACATATAGCTTCCCAACGCTGAGCGGCGTATGGCGATAGAGTCGCCGACGTCCACATTCGACGTCGACCGCGCTTCGATCTGCACCCAAGTCTGTCCGTTCGACAGAACAAATCGATGTCGTCCGTTGGCTAGGCTCACGATGCGGTCCACTTGAGCTTCGACGCGCTCAATGCGCTCCGCGTCGGGGGAGGCGCGGCGGCCAAACAAGGCGCCCATTGACGGTAGGTTGAAGCCGAAGGAATCCCGTTCCAGCGCCGCAACCTGCTCGCGATCCACAGCGACGATGCGTCCCTCGGATTCTGCCGAGCGCAACCGGCCCACCGCCGCGTCATAGCATTGGAGCCGAGCCGCCGGATCGGTGAGCTCCGCGCAGGAAAAGACTTCGCTGAGCGGCTGGGATTGCCCTTGGACGGTCTGGGCGGTCGCCCCGCTCGCGCCAAACAGCGCAAGTGCTGCAATGATTAGAGAAAAGCGCATTTGTCCACCCCGAAGTCCTGAGCGATTGATACAGCGAGAGGCGCCCAACTCAAGGGCTTCCCGCAATCGTTATTCACTGGGGTGACCCCTAGTATAACGCCAGGTCAGCCCCACGCATCGGAGCCATTGTTCCCTCCGCCGCCAAACTGAAGCGCCACGGACACACCCCCCTTGCAACCACACCTCGGGGACCGCTGTTCGATTAAATTGCGGCGAAATGGGTTTGACCTGCCAGAAAGTGTGTCGTTAGGATTACCAGAATATGGCGGGAGTCGGCGCTGTCTCTTCGACGGGCGTCCTTATTGGGGGACGAGCTTCCTGCTGAAACGATTGGGGCGATGGTCGCCCCAAGGTGTGTTGATGCTCGCTGCCCGCCAGCGGTAGGCCTTTAGGGGGTTCAAAAGACATGTCGACAAAGAAGACACAGGGTCAACGAGGATCGTTGTTGAAGAGCGCGTCTGTGCTCGCAGCAGCGGCGGCGGCGATGGCTGCCGGCACGCCGGCGTTCGCCCAACAGCAGGACGACGAAGACGACGTGATCGTTGTTACCGGGTCGCGGATTCCCACTCCGAACCTCGAAACGACGTCACCCGTCACCCAATTGACGGCTGAAGACATCACGACCCAGGGCGTGACGCGCCTTGAGGACATGACGAACCAGCTGCCGCAGGTGTTTGCGACGCAAGGCGCTAACGTGTCGAACGGCTCGTCCGGCACCGGTGAAATCTCGCTTCGCGGTCTTGGCGCCGGCAGAACCCTCGTTCTCGTCAACGGCGTTCGGATGCCATACGGCTCCGACGCAACGTCGGCAGCGGACATCAACACGATCCCAGGCGCTATGGTTGAGCGCGTGGAAGTTGTGACCGGCGGCCGCTCCGCCGTTTACGGGTCGGACGCCATTTCGGGCGTCGTGAACTTCATCATGCGCGATGACTTCGAAGGCTTCCGCGTCGACGCCCAGTACGGCTTTTACAACCATCACAATGATAGCGATCAGGGCGGCATCAGAGACACGATTTCCGGTCGTGCACTCACCAACCCTTCCCAGTTTGCACTTCCGGATGACAACGTCTCTGACGGGTACGGCAAGGAAATCTCGTTGATTTTCGGCGCCTCGACCGATGACGGTCGCGGCAACGTGACGGCCTACGCGACCTATCGGACCAACGAGGCGGTGCTGCAGTCGCAGCGCGATTACTCGGCGTGTTCTTTGGATGCAGCCCTGAACGCCGCCAACCAAAACGGCGCAGGACAAGCTGCTCCGGGCACGCCCGCGAACACGCTGTTCCGTTGCGGTGGTTCGAGCACCTCCTATCCGGGACGTTTCTTCAATGCCGGGTTTGCCAGCCGGACGATCGACTCTTTGACGGGCAACACATTCCGCCCGTTCAACACGGCCACCGATCAGTACAACTTCGGTCCGCTGAACTACTATCAGCGTCCGGACGAACGCTACGCGTTCGGCGCCTTCGCGCGGTACGAAATCAACGAGCACATCGAAGCTTACGCCTCGACGATGTTCAGCGATTACAGCACCGTCGCTCAGATCGCCCCGTCTGGTAACTTCCTGAACACGTCTCGACTGAATTGCGGCAACCCGCTGTTCGGAACTGGCATGGCGGCGTTCTTTGGCTGCACCGCGGGCATGATCGCGGCCGATACGGTCAACAACCCGGTCTACGTCAACGCCTACGTGGCGCGGCGCAACGTTGAAGGTGGCGGCCGTCAAGACTCCTTCAACATGGAGTCCTTCCGCACGACGGTTGGGTTGCGTGGTCCGCTTTCAGAGGACTGGTCGTACGATATTACGGCCATGTTCGCCCGTAACCGCAGCAACCGTCAGTACCTGAACGAAATGTCGGTGACGCGCCTGGGCCGGGCCCTGGACGTGCTTGACGACGGCTCGGGCAACGCGGTTTGCCGTTCGTTCCTCAACGGAACCGATCCGAATTGCGTGCCGTGGGATGTGTTTGGTCTGGCTTCAATTGGCCGCGGACCTTCGCAGGCGTCCCTCGACTACCTGCAGGTTCCGCTGCTCCGCAGCGGCGAGACCCAACAGCAATTGGTCATCGCCAGCATCACCGGCGAGACCGGCATTGTGTCGCCGTGGGCGGAAACGCCGTTGGCGGTGTCGTTCGGCGCCGAGTATCGCCGCGACTACTTGCAGCGGATTGTCGATGCTTCGTTCTCAAGCGGCGATGGCGCCGGCCAAGGCGGCCCGACGCTAGGGTTTGAAGGCGCGGCGACCGACGTGTTCGAGCTGTTCGGCGAAGGCCGCCTCCTTATCGCTGAGAATCAAGCGTTCGCTGATCAATTGTCGATCGACGGCGCTTACCGGTATTCCAAGTTCGAGAACGGCAGCAACGCCGAGACCTGGAACATCGGCGCTGACTGGGCTCCGACCGAGGATATCCGCTTCCGCGCCAGCTATGCTCGCGCGGCGCGTACTCCGAACGTCATCGAGCTCTTCTCGGCGCAAGGTCCGGGCCTGTTCGATATGGCCGACGATCCCTGCGATCGTCTTGACCCGGCGGGTGACGGCTTCATCCCGGACAACGATGCGCGTTGCGAAGGCGTGAACCCGTGGCAAGTCACGGACGGCCAGGCGACAAGCGGCGCGCTGTCGAGCCCGGCTGGTCAGTACAACGGCCTGTTCGGCGGTAACCCGAACGTGAGCCCGGAAGAAGGCGAAACCTTCACCATCGGCTTCGTTCTGCAACCGCGGTTCCTCCCGGGCTTTGCGCTTTCGATCGACTATTTCGACATCGAAGTCGTGAACCTGATCAGCACGACCGGGGCGGCCGCCACGGTGGCGGCGTGCTACGCGACAGTGCCAGATCCGGCTGCGTGCGCTCGGATCACCCGTAACCCGGCCAACGGCACGTTGTGGGTCGGCAGCGGTATCGTTGAAGACCTCAACACCAACGTCAGCGGCGCGCTCACCACGAGCGGTTATGACTTGAACGCTTCCTATGCCTTCGGCATGGGTGCATTGGGCGACGCCAACTTCCAGCTGATCGCGACCAAGCTGGAAGAGTACAACGGCGGCTGCGAAGGCCTGTATGGCGCGGGCCTCTGCGGCACGCCCAATCCGGAACTTCGCGCACGCTTCCGGGCGACGTGGGAAACGCCGTTGGATCTCGACCTGATCGGCACGGTTCGGTACTTCGACAGTGTCGATTATGCGGGCACGACACCGGCGTCGGCGCCAGACTTCTCGCTGGATGCCCAGACCTACCTCGACCTCGCGGCCAATTACGATCTGTTCGAAAACACTCGTCTGCGGATGGGCGTGAACAACGTACTGGATCGCGAGCCGCCGCTCAGCCGCTTCACCGGCGCTGGCTTCGGCAACGGCAACACCTTCCCGCAAGTCTATGACTCACTCGGACGCTGGGTGTTCATGGGCGTGACGGTCGACTTCTAGTCGATTAGAAAAGACAGGCTTAATCTGGCGGCGGGTCCCATGGGGTCCGCCGCCTTTTCTTTGACGAGAAGAATGCCGTCACAACAGACACTCAGCGATTTGGCTGCCCAGGCGGCCGCTCTGCGCGAGGGCGGACGTTACGCGGAGGCGGCAGACTATTATCAGCGGCTTCTTTCCGCCGCGCCCGGGTTTGCCACCGGTTGGTACAATCTAGGCTTCTGCCTGCGCCGTTGCGGGCGCTTTGAACAGGCGCTCCAGGCGTATCAGACCGCGATCGAGAGCGGTGTCGCCGAGCCCGAGGAGGCTCATCTCAATCGAAGTGTGATCCTCATGGATCACTTGCGGCGCGAAGCCGAGGCGGAGCAGGAACTCCTGAAAGCCCTGGCCTGCAACTCGGCCTACGTGCCAGCTTTGCTGAATCTCGCGAATTTGGCGGAAGACCGCGGCCGGCGCGAGCAGGCCGCCGCGCGGTACGAACAGCTATTGGAGGTCGCCCCTGATTGTTGGCAGGCGTGGGCGCGATATGCGCGGCTGCGCGCCGCCAGCGGCGACACCACATGCACGGCCAGTCTCCGCGCCGGGCTGGCTCGTGGAGACATCAACGCCGACGACAGGGCGTCGCTAGGCTTCGCGTTGGGGGACGTTCTGGATCGCGCCGGCGACTACGATGAAGCATTTGCCGCGTTCTCGACCGCCAATGCGATCGCCAGCAACGCCGCGGGTGTCCCGTATGACCGCGGGGCGGAGGAGGCGTTGGTCCAGAGCATCATCGATGCGTTTCCCGCGCCGGCGCACGATAGCGCTGGCGCACCCTCCCGGGACCTGGCCTGGAGTCCCATATTCATCTGCGGCATGTTCAGGTCCGGATCGACCTTGGCCGAGCAGGTCCTCGCCGGTCATCCGCGCCTGACCGCCGGCGGCGAACTGGGGCTGATCCCACGGCTCGCTAACAGCATCCTGGCGCCCTTTCCTGAGCCAGTCGCTGGCATGCAGACGAGTGCGTTTTCCGAGTTCGCCTCAGCCTACGAAAGCGCGGTCAGGCGCACGTTTCCGCAGTTGGACTTGTTGACTGATAAGCGGCCGGAGAATTTCCTTTTTCTAGGGCTGATCAAGCGCATGTTTCCTGGAGCGAAGATCGTCCACTCTAAGAGGAATCCACTCGACAACGTGCTTTCGATCTACTTTCTCCAGCTTGATGAGACCATGCGTTATGCGTCGGATTTGTCGAACATAACCCACCATTATCGCCTGTACCGGCGTCTCATGGCGCATTGGGAGCGTCTATTCCCGAGTGACATTCTTGATTTTGATTACGACGCGTTCGTGGACGATCCGGCGCACGAAGCGCGTCGGCTTACCGATTTTCTTGGATTGGAGTGGAACGATGCCTGCTTGTCATTCCATGAGCGGGCAAATCTTGTGAAGACCGCGAGTGTCTGGCAGGTGCGGGAGCCTCTGTATCGGCGGTCGTCAGGCCGCTGGCGCAACTACCAGAGCCATTTGGAAGCGGCGGCGCGCGATCTCGCCGAATTTCTCTGAGACTATCCGTCGTTGAACTCGTTAAGCGCCCGCATCATTTCGCTGACAAGTTCGCGCTCTGCCTCGGTGAGGTATGGATTCCAGACGTCGAAGATCAGGATTACGCGGGTTTCATCGCTGTCGTTCCAAGCCTCATGATCGACGGAATCGTCGAACACCCATGCTTCGCCAATGCGCCATTCCCGCACCTGATTTCCGACGCGGAATCCGCACCCCGGAGGCAGGATCAGCGGCAGATGGGTCAGCAGACGAACATTGGTGGAACCTGTGTGTGGCGGGATCCGAGTGTGAGGCTGAAGGACCGAGAACACCACGGTAGGGCCGAAACCCTCTTGGCGGGCGAGCGGTAGTCCTTCAAGCAAAGCAGTCGTCTTGGGGCAGCGCGCGCAGTTCGCGTCGTCGCGTACGCCGTCACGCCACAGGTTGTACGTGGTCCACAGCGGCGAATGGTTCAGTTGCTCCCATTGGTTCACCGGCGCTTCGGGAGGCAGTTGAATGTAGGGCGCGAATGCAGCGCGATCCTCGCGCAGAACGACATCAAGCTCGGCCTGTATTTCCGGGGTCGCCGCTTCCAGCGTCTTGAGCCAAGGGAATGCCTCGCGATCAAAAAACGTAATCAGCGGCAGATGTGGGAATAATAGCAGCAGCGGATCTTGAACTGGAGGCTTCTTGACGCCGGCTAGAATATCCAGGCACTCGTCGAAACGTTCCAACCGCGAATTTGCATGCTGTCCGCGCAGTTCTTGCGTCCGCACACGCAGGAACGCGGCCAACTCCTGCGCATGGTCGCTGCATACCTTTCGCGCGTGATCCACCGCTGCGCGTTGACTCGGTGGCAAGGCCGCGTCGGAGGGCGCAATTTTGAGAGCGTTCCGATAGGTGCGCGCAGCGACCCGCGCAAAGCCTAGCTGCTCCAGAAGCGCCGCTTTAGACAGCAGCGCCATGAAGAAATAGGGGTCGATGGCCAGGGCCCGATCGAGAGCGTTCACCGCAGCCTGGAGATCGCCGAGCATTTTGTGAGCGAGCGCAAGGAAGAACGGAGCCTCGGCAAAGCCCGGATCCCCATCCTCGGCTTGAGCGAGCAAGGGCACAGCGGCTCGTGCTTGACCTCGACTCACGAGCGAACGCCCTTGGGCAAATAGCGCTTTCGGGTGGGTCGGCGCAGCCGAAATCAGCGCGTCCCACGCCGCCTTCGCATCACTATGCAGTCCGGAACGTTCAGCCAATTCGGCTCGTCGGACCAGTTCTTCAGGCGATAAGCTCATCTGAGACTCTGTGTACCATTGACCGGCTGAGCGCTGTTGGCCGAGCTTCGCCCAGAAGTTCAGACTTTTCTAGGCGCGTTACCCGCGACAAGTGTGCAGCATGATCCTCGAAATTGAAAACCTCTTGCAGAGCGCCGAGCTCGAGAGATTGCGCAACCTGGCGGCGACGATGAAATTCGTGGACGGCAAGGCGACGAACCCCGCGTTTGACCAAAAGGACAACCTGCAAGCCGATCCCGCCGACGCGACCAGCGCTGAGGTGTCACAAACGGTCTCGGAGGCGTTGAAGCGATCGGCTGAGTTCACGAATTTCGCCTTTCCCAAGCGGATGGCTCAGCCGCTGATGGCGCAATACGAGCCCGGTATGAAGTACGGCCCGCATGCAGATGCGGCGATGATTGTGACGCCGCGCGGTGTCACAAGGTCCGACGTTTCATGCACTGTGTTCATCTCTGACCCAGATTCATACGAAGGTGGCGAGCTGGTGCTGCACCTTGGAGCCCGGTCTGTGCCAATAAAATTGAAGGCTGGTCACGCCGTCGTCTATCCATCGACGACGTTGCATGAGGTCGCACCAGTGCGAAAGGGGAAGCGGCAGGTCGTAATCACTTTCATCGAGAGTCTTGTTGGCGATGAACGTGATCGGGAGGTGCTTTTCGAATTGGGGGAAGTGAGTGCGTTGGAGGGCGCCAAGATGCATTGGGCGAGCCGGATGCGCCTTGAGGTGGTTCGGCAGAACCTGATGCGGCGCTGGTCGTCGGGCGGACGTTGACCGATCGGGAAGATTAGTCTTCGAAGAGCGAACTGACTTCTGGGCTCCGCCGCGCCAGTGCGTGCGCCCACGCTAAAGCGTTCGCAAACTCGCTGCCGTAGGTTGCGCGTGCCGAGTGAAGCTGAACGGATCGCCTCGCAGGTGAGAATTCCGCGTCCGGTGCTTTTGAATAGCGAAAAAGGATCGGATTGAGCTCAATTTGATCGAAGTACCAATCGGGCGGCTTGAGTCCAAAGTGATTGGCAATGTTGCGCAATGAGCCAGGGAGCGATGCAAGCAATTGGTCGAAATCAACAAACAGGATGCGGCTGCCGAATTGTCGTGAAAGGGCGCGTTGCGTGAGGCTCTCCGAAATCCATGCCGCAGCAGCTTGTTCGCCGGTTGTTGAGGCGGCGGGCGAGTCTAGGCCAGTCAGTTTCGCCAATCTGTGCGCCCGCTCTTGATAGTGACCGGACAGGTCTTGAGGTGCGTTTTCGCCGGCGAGGTGCGTGGCGACATAAACCTCCAAGCTAACGTTGAGGCAAACGGCGCGTGATCCGGTCAATGCGCTCAATAACACCGAGCCCAACCTCGCGACGGAACTGGTGGGCTTCACTATGGATACGCCGTCCTTACAAAAACTGCGTCGCCACAGCGCTGTTTGCTGTGCGAGGCGCGACCGAATGCGCGCCTTCTCGTGGCTGTTGTCATCGAGGTCCGCCCGATCGCTGGCGCGCGCCAGCGATCGCAAGATTAGAGGTTCGCGCACTCCAAGCACCCCGGGGATAGCATCCAGGAGACGGCTGAGAAGGGTCGAGCCCACATGCCCCGTATGGAAGATGTAGTGCGGATGCAGACCCGTCAGGGGGCGGGCTTCCATGACCTGTGAGACGTGGGTTTGGCGTATCCAGGCGCCGGCCACGCCATCCCTCAATACCCGGTTGTCAAGGAAACTGGCCGATCGGTACTCTTCTTCGGACAGTCGAACGAAAAGGGTGGCGTCTCGATCCAAGTCAATGTCGTGCGCCATAAGCGACGCATCGGGCGCCAGCTGGGCTTGGAAGTCGGTCAGGCTGAGTTTCGTCGTGGCCATGGCCCTGCTTATACAGGGCCTGGCCAGCGCGCCGCGAGGAGGTCGCGGGATACCGGCTTGACCTTCCGGTCCCCCGCTCGTATTTGTCCGCCCTCATTCGGAACGGCTGTGGCGCTTAAGTCCCGCGCTACCCCGCCGATTGGCACAGAATTTGGCGCGCCACCTGGTGGATCCGAAGGTCCGCTTGGCGCGCTGTTTGAGTTTGAGGAACGGAAGAGGCGAATGCCGACGATCAATCAGCTGATCCGCAAGCCGCGGTCCCCGAAGCCGGTGCGGAATAAGTCGCCGGCGCTGAAGGCCAGCCCGCAGCGCCGTGGCGTTTGCACGCGCGTCTACACGACGACGCCGAAGAAGCCGAACTCGGCGCTGCGCAAGGTTGCGAAGGTTCGTCTGACCACCGGCATCGAAGCCGTGTGCTACATCCCGGGCGAAGGCCACAATCTGCAAGAGCACTCGGTCGTGCTCATCCGCGGCGGCCGCGTGAAGGATTTGCCGGGCGTCCGCTATCACATCCTGCGCGGCGTGCTCGACACGCAAGGCGTGAAAGACCGCAAGAAGCGCCGTTCGCTCTACGGCGCTAAACGTCCGAAGTAAGATAGAGAGAAATAAAGAATGTCCCGCCGTCACCGCGCCGAGCCACGTGAAGTTCTGCCAGATCCCGTTTATGGCGATCTCGTTCTGACGAAGTTCATGAACTATGTCATGTACGAAGGTAAGAAGTCTGCTGCTGAGCAGATCGTCTATGGCGCGCTCGAAACGGTCGAGAAGAAGATGAAGCGCCCGTCGATCGAGGCGTTTCACGATGCGCTCGCGAATGTTGCTCCGGCGATCGAAGTGCGTTCGCGCCGCGTCGGCGGCGCCACCTATCAGGTGCCGGTTGAAGTTCGCCCCGAGCGCCGTCAAGC
Source organism: Hyphomonadaceae bacterium (assembly GCA_050184605.1). Taxonomy (GTDB): domain Bacteria; phylum Pseudomonadota; class Alphaproteobacteria; order Caulobacterales; family Aquidulcibacteraceae; genus Vitreimonas. The sequence continues at coordinate 186,895 of JBFXAE010000004.1, forward strand.
GCTCGCCATTCGCTGGCTCGTTGGCGCCGCGCGCGCCCGCAACGAAAACACCATGCAAGAGCGTCTGGCCGGCGAAATCCAAGACGCCGCCAACAACCGCGGCAACGCGGTGAAGAAGCGCGAAGACACCCACCGGATGGCGGAAGCCAACCGCGCGTTCTCGCACTACCGCTGGTAATCAGCTCAAGGCGACACACGCGCACGGCGACGTGGTCGTCGAGCGTGGCGCCCCTTTCGGGGTGCGTGTGTGTCACCACCTTTAACGGACAGAATTGTCATGCCTCGTCAGTACAAAATCGAAGACTATCGCAACTTTGGCATCATGGCCCACATCGATGCCGGCAAGACCACGACGACCGAGCGGATTCTGTTCTACAGCGGCAAGTCGCACAAGATCGGCGAAGTCCACGATGGCGCGGCCACCATGGACTGGATGGAACAAGAGCAAGAGCGGGGCATCACCATTACGTCGGCTGCGACGACGACGTTCTGGCGCGAAAAGCGCCTGAACATCATCGACACGCCCGGTCACGTTGATTTCACCATCGAAGTCGAACGGTCGTTGCGCGTGCTCGACGGCGCCGTCGTCGTGCTCGACGGCAACCAAGGCGTTGAACCGCAGACCGAGACCGTTTGGCGTCAAGGCGACAAATACAAGGTTCCGCGCATCATCTTCGCGAACAAAATGGATAAGACCGGCGCCGACTTCTACATGTGCGTCGAAGACATCAAGAAGCGCCTGGGCGCGCGCCCGGTGCCGCTGCAGCTGCCAATCGGCATCGAGTCGGGCTTCAAGGGCCTGGTCGATCTCGTCGAGATGAACGCGATCATCTGGAAGGATGAGAGCCTCGGCGCGAAGTTCGACATCGTCGAGATTCCCGACGATCTGAAAGAAAAAGCCAACGAGTATCGCTCGGCCTTGGTCGAAGCGGCTGTCGAGCTCGATGACGCGGCGATGGAAAAGTACCTCGAAGGCGAAGAGCCTTCGAAGGAAGAGCTGAAGCGCCTCATTCGTTTGGCGGTGCTGAAGGCTGCCTGGTACCCGATGCTCTTGGGCTCGGCGTTCAAGAACAAGGGCGTGCAGCCGCTGCTCGACGCCGTCGTCGATTATCTGCCGAGCCCGATCGATCGCCCGGCGATCAAGGGCGTCGATATGGACGACCCGGAGAAGGAAATCGTCCGCAAGTCTGACGACAGCGAGCCGATGTCGCTGCTGGCCTTCAAGATCATGGACGACCCGTTCGTCGGCACGATCACGTTCTGCCGCATCTATTCGGGCGTCCTGAACGCCGGCGACAGCTTGCTGAACTCGACGCGTGACAAGAAGGAGCGTGCGGGCCGCATGCTGCTGATGCACGCCAACAACCGCGAAGACATCAAGGAAGCCTATGCCGGCGACATCGTCGCGCTGGCGGGCCTGAAGGAAGTGCGCACCGGCGACACGCTCTGCGATCCGCAGAAGCCGGTCATCCTCGAGCGCATGGAATTCCCGGAGCCGGTCATCGAAGTGGCGGTTGAGCCGAAGTCGAAGGCCGACCAGGAAAAGCTGGGCGTGGCGTTGGCGAAGCTCGCCGCGGAAGATCCGTCTTTCCGCGTCAACACCGATCAAGAGTCGGGCCAAACCATCCTGAAGGGGATGGGCGAACTCCACCTCGACATCAAGATCGACATTCTGCGCCGCACCTACAAAGTCGAAGCCAACGTCGGCGCGCCGCAGGTGGCGTACCGCGAGAAGCTCGGCAAGCCTGCGACCATTCTCTACACGCACAAGAAGCAAACCGGCGGTTCGGGTCAGTTCGCCGAAGTGAAGATCGAGTTCGAGCCGGGCGAACCGGGTTCGGGCTTCAAGTTCGAGAACAAGATCGTCGGCGGCAACGTGCCGAAGGAATACGTTCCGGGTGTCGAAAAGGGCCTCATGATGGCCAAGGAGAACGGCTTGCTCGCCGGCTTCCCGGTGATCGACGTGACGGCGCGTCTCGTCGACGGCAAGTATCACGACGTCGACTCCAACGTCTTGACGTTCCAGATCGCGGCGCAGGCTGCGTTCCGCGAACTGAAGGAAAAGGGTGATCCGAAACTGCTTGAGCCGATCATGAAGGTCGAAGTGACGAGCCCGGAAGAGTATGTCGGCTCGGTCATCGGCGATCTGAACTCACGCCGCGGCATGATCCAAGGCCAAGACATGCGCGGCAACGCGACGATCATCAACGCGATGGTCCCGCTCGCCAACATGTTCGGTTACGTCAACACGCTGCGCTCGTTCTCACAGGGCCGCGCTTCGTACGTGATGGAATTCAGCCATTACGAAGAAGTGCCGAAGGCGGTCAGCGCCGAAGTGCTGGCAAAGCTCCGCGCCTAAGCGAAGTGGCGACACAAGACCGGAAGGGCCGCTCGAAAGGGCGGCCCTTTTGTTGGCTCGAGAGCTGCATGCCTAGAAGCGCTGGTCCGCCAAGGTCGGCGTCCAAGGAGTCCGCTGATGCTTTCGCTCAGGCAGGGAAGTGTAGCGAGCTCTGGCGCGTTGGAGTGCGATCTCACTCAAGCAGGCAAGCTCCTGGAATTGCCCTGCTGTGGCGGCACGCAGTAGGTGCGCGGCTGGTTTCGGTGAGCTAAACTGCTGACCGGGAGATCAAATTTATGGCCAAACCTGTCGTCGGGAAGTCCTATCTCTTCGTCGCCTGCAAATCGTGCGGCAAGCATTTCCGCGTGGTTGATGACCCGCTTTTTGAGGGCAAGCCGGTCGAAGTCAAAAGCGCGCCGCAATTGCTGACCTGCCGCGGATGCGGCGCCCAGGCTAACTACGCGCCGACCGAGATGATGATTGCGTCGATCGAGCGCCAGAAGAAACGCAGCTAGTTCTGCGAAATGCCGAACGAGGCCGAGATTGAAAAGCTGATCCGCCGGTTCGGCGAGATGCGCGCCGCCGCGGCGCGAGCGGTGCAAGCGCACCCCAATGACGAGCGGGCCTTGTTTGGCGCCGCGATGGCGTCGCGCATTAGCGGTGATTATGTTTCCGCGCGCGCGCATTTTGAAAGCCTGCGCCGGCTATTTCCGGGCAATACGCACTACTTATTCGAACTCGGGCTCACGCAAGAATATATGGGTCTCTTCGACGACGCGATCGCCAATTATAAGGCCTCGCTGCAAGCGGAGCCATTGAACTACAGGGCGCGTCAGGCGCTGGTGCAGCTGCAAAAGCAAAGTGCTGTTTCCAACCATGTGGCGGAATTGGAGAGGCAAATCGCCTTACCCGACAATGATGGGTGGCGCTGGCTTCACCTCGGGCACGCGCTGTCCAAGGCCTATGAGGACTTCGGTGATCTGCATAAGTCTTTCGAATGGCTGACGAGAGCTAAACAAACGCGCCGTGCGAGGTTTCCATACGCGGCCGCGCAGGTGGAGGCGCTGGCCGAGGCAGCGAAGGCGGTGCGCTTTGCGTCTGGCGAGGGTTGCGAGGCTGATGATCCGATTTTCATTACCGGGCTCGCGCGTTCGGGTACGACCCTGGCCGATCGAATTCTCTCAAGTCATCCGGATGTGATGTCGGCCGGGGAGATTGGAAACTTTGCGCAGCTGCTAAAACTGTTTTCGGGATCGGCGACGCCGGCGACGCTCGATGTCGATATGCTGTCTCGTGCGGGCGAAGTTGACTTCAAGCGACTGGGGTGCGCTTACATTGACAGCACGCGCCCGATCACCGGCGCGACGCCACGCTTCATTGATAAGGCGCCGAGCAACTTCTTTTTGGCGCCGCTTATCCTTCGGGCATTGCCCAACGCGCGCATCATTGTCATGCGCCGCCATCCGTTGGACTCTGTGTTGAGCAACTACAAGCAGATTTTCCCGTTCGATGATCGCTATTACGACTACGTCTATGATCTCGAATGGACGGCCCAGAAGTTTGTGGTGTTTGATCGGTTGATCACGCATTGGCGCGAGGTCTTGCCGGCCGACCGCTTCATGGTGCTGCAATACGAGGATCTCGTCGCCAACCAAGAGGCGCGGACGCGGGATTTGCTGGCGTTCTGCGGCTTGGAGTGGGACGCGCGGACGCTCTCCTTCCATGAGAATGCCGCGGGGGTGGCGACGCCGAGCGCGCGGCAAGTGCGTCAGCCGATGAACACGCAAGCCGTGGGGCGCTGGGAGAAGTATGGCGCGGCGCTCGATCCGGCGCGGCGTGTGCTTGAGGCTGCGGGAATTTCGCTGGCATAGCGCGCAAAAAAAGAGCCCCGACCGTAGTCGGGGCTCTTCCTGTTTGCACAGGTGTCGGGCTGCTTAGAGCAGGCCGCCGAAGCGGCCGATGCCGCCGCCACGCGCGAGGCTCGCGCCGTTGCGGTTGCGCTCGAACAGGCTGCCGCCCCAATTGTAGCGGACGCCAACCGACAGCGTGTCGGCTTCGGTGTCGAAGTCGTCGATGTCGAAGTGGTTCCAGCCGCCATAGATGCTGATCGGCATCGAGGCGAATTGGTACTCGGCGCCGAGGCCGTAGTTCAGCGTGTCAGCGTCGAAGCCAGCGACTTCAACATTGCCGAAGCCGAGGCCGCCGCCGAACGAGAAGTTGTCGGTGACGAAGTGCGTCAGGCCGACGTCAGCGCCGGTGAAGGTGGCGTCGAGGTCTTCGGCGTCGGAGTACGCGACCGCCCAATCGAAGGTGGTGCGCGAGGCGTACCATTGGCCTTCGAGACCGAGCGTCCAGGCGTCGTAATCGCCGCCGCCATCCGGCTCAACGTTGCCGTAGTTCACGAAGGCGCCGAACAGGTAGCTGTCGTTGCGCGTGTACAGGTGGCCGCCGATGTTCCAGGTCGAGGTGTCTTCCGCCTCGCCAATCGTGGCGTCGAGTTGCGCGCCGATGCCGTCCGTCGCTTGGAAAGCGGTCGCGCCGCCGAACGTCCAGCCATCGCCCTCAACGTCCAGACCAGCGATGTCGCCGTCGGTCGACGAATAGCCAAGGTCAAGATAGCCGGTCTGGGCCGAGGCAGCGCCCGGCACAGCGATCGCGAGCGCCGCAGCAGCGCCGAGCAAAAACTTCTTCATTGTGTGAATCCCCTTTTAAGGTTCGCCGAACAACGGCTGTTCGCAAAATAAGGGAGCGGTTGCTGCCAACCTATAGCTACCGATCGCACCAACAGCGCAGCTCATCGGGCTGTGTTTTTGCCGCCACAAAAAATGAACGGCGCGTCAACCATTGGAGCGGAATTCGGGCGGAAACAAAGCATCATTGCGTGAAACAAAACGCCCCAGCCTTTCAGCTGGGGCGTTCGAGTTACTGCGTACGAAGGTTTTGCTTAGAACAGCGAACCAACGCCAGCGACCGAGGCTTGGCTCGCGCCGCTGCGATCGCGGTCGCGGAGCGTGCCGCCCCAGTTGTAACGCAGGCCGATCGTCCAGGTGTCGACGTCGCCGCCATCGAAGTCGATGGTGTTGTAGCCGGCCACGATCGAGATCGGGTACGAGGCGAATTGGTATTCGCCGCCAACGCCATAGATCATGGCGTCGTCATCGCCGCCGCCGGCGTCAACGTTGGCGTAGCCAATGTTGCCGTTCAGGCGGAAGTTGTCGTGCACGAACGCGCGCGCTTCGACGTTGAGGCCGTAGCCGTCGACGTCGGCGTCGTCGTTGTTGCCGTAGAATACGGCGCCGGCGACGGTCCAGTTCGTGTAGTACTTCGCAGCTTCGAGACCGCCAACCCAGGTCGTGCTGTCGTCGGAGTCCGCGACGCCGATGAAGCCGCCAAAGAGGTGGCTGTCATTACGGCTGTAGATGTGGCCGGTGAGGCCGTAGCCGGTGTCGGTGTCGTCGCTATCGACGACAGAGGCGTCGACTTCGAACACGATCGAGCCCGAGCCGGCGAAAGCTACGGCGCCTTCGATGCCGTAGAAGTCTTCGTCAGCGCCGCCGCCGGCGTCGACGTTGCCGTAGTTGACGCCGACGTAGCCCGTTTGGGCTGCGGCGACGCTCGGCGCCGCAACGGCCAGGAGGGCCGCGGCGCCGATGATCCAGTTACGCATAGGTTCTAACCCCTTGATGATCACCCGTTCTGGGTGCGGAACACATGCGCCCTGGGTCCGTAACCCGCAATTCCACACGCCTGCGGCGTTAATAATTAACAGGGGCCGATGCACCCGGGTCACAGCTTAGCCCATGATTTTGTGAGGGCTTTCTCCTCTGAGGCGAATTCGGACCGGACCAGCATCTAAACGCATTGCCAGACGCATCTTGGTAAGCAGAGGGATATGGTCCGAGGAGGGCCCGACTACATGCGCCTAGTCGAAACATGCTGCGCCGCCGCGTTCGCCGCGATGATCTTGGCGGCCCCCGCCAGCGCCCAGACGCAGCCTGCGCCGCGTGTCGCTCCAGAGCCGGCGCCAGCCGCCCCAGCGCCGCGCGCGAGGTCGCTGACGCGCTTCAGCGACGCGACCGAGGTTCAGTTGCGTGACATTGCCGGGTTCGTGCGCGTGATCCCGGAAAATCGAAATGATGTCGCGATTGGCTTCGCAAATATGGGCGTGTTGCCGGTGCCGGAATATCGGATGTCACGCCGGCGCTTGATCGTCGATGGCAAGTTACGCCGCCAGATTCGCGGCTGCCGCGTGGTCGGCGGCGACGGATTTGAAGTTCAAACGACGCGGCAAGGACGCCTGAGTGGCGATCAGCTGCCGGTGATCGAAGTGCGCGTGCCGCAGAACGCGACGGTGAGCGTGAGTGGGGCGGCGCGTGTGCATGTGGGGCCGGCGCAAGCTGCGCACATTCGCCTGGATGGATGCGGCGATGCTGACATCGTCCGGGTTGAGGACGAAGTGGAAGTTGCAATCTCGGGATCGCAGGATTTGCGGCTCTATGAGGCGGGGCAAGCGACGGTATCGGTCGCGGGCGCGGGAGATGTCACGCTTGGCGCCGTGCATGACGGACTGACAGTCTCCGTCGCCGGCTCTGGCGATGTCATCGCAACGCGTGTCGATGGGCCGACATCCATAGCTATCCAGGGCTCCGGCGACGTCACCATTCGCGATGGCCGGGCGACGACGCTCAGCGTTGTTATCGCCGGCGGCGGCGACATTTCCCACGGCGGCTCGGCCGAGAGCCTGGATGTGGTAATTCTTGGCGGCGGCGATGTGCGCGTTCGTCATGTTGAAGGCGAAATCAACCGCCGTGTGCTTGGCGGTGGAGAGGTTGTCGTCGGGCGCTGATCCGCCTTGTAACAGCGCGCAAATCGATTCACTTCTGGCCCTCGGAGACGCGTTTCGGCGTCACAATTTTGGAGGGTAGGATGCCTGCAGCGATTTCGTGCGTAACGGTTCCAGTCGAGGATCTGCAGAAGTCGATTGCGTTCTACCGCGATGGCTTGGGCCTTGCCGTCGAAGAGCAAGACGAGGAGCACGCCGCGCTCGATCTCGATGGCGTTTATCTGGTGCTGCTCGAGCGCAGTGAGTTTGGCACTTACGTCGAGCGCGTGGGCCACCGGCCAGCGGCGCGGGGTTCCGCTGAAACCATCATCAGCTATTTCACCGACAGCAAAGCCGAGGTCGATGCCGTGATGGCGCAGGCCCAGCGCGCCGGCGCGCAGATCGTCGCCGCCTCGGACGAAGACGGCGTCTATTCCGGCTATTTCACCGATCCCGACGGGCACACCTGGGAGGTGCTGTTCGACGGCGAATAATCGGTTTGACGGCAACGCAGGAAGGGGCGGTGGTCGTGATGGCCGCCGCCTTTTTCGTTACCGGGGGGCTGTCACATAACGGTTCCTGGGCGCCCAGCTGAGAATTTCGGCGCGACGGCCCATTGCGTCGCGGCAACGCCCGGCTTAGAAAGCCGCATTCCCAAAAACCAAACTCCGCGCGGGCCTCCCCGCAACGAGGGCGGCTAACTGGGAGCTTGGGACTAGGAGTTTAGCTCAGCTGGTAGAGCATCGGTCTCCAAAACCGAGGGTCGTGGGTTCGAGTCCCTCAACTCCTGCCATCCCCGCCATCCGGCGGTGAAGCGTTAGTCCGAAGCAAGCGCATTACGGGAAGATAGAAGCATCACATGGCGACGGACCAAACTGATCAAGAAAGTGAACCGCGGCGCAAAGGCGGCGGTCCGTTCCGGTTTTTTGGCGAGGTGCGCGCCGAAGGGCGCAAGGTTACCTGGGCGACGCGCCAAGAGGTGACCGTGTCGACGATCATGGTTCTGATCTTCGGCATCGTCGCGGCGATCTTCTTCTTCTTCGTCGACTCGCTTCTGCGTCTCTTCATGCAGTTTATTTTGAGCTTCAGTCTGGGTGGTTGAGACGATGGTCGAGGAACAAACACAGCAGCAGGCGCCGCAAGCGCAAGCGCGCTATTCAGGCAAAGCGCGCTGGTACATCGTGCACGCTTACTCGAACTTCGAGCAGAAGGTCGCTGAGGCCATTCGCGATCAAGCCGGCCGCCAAGGGCTGGAAGAACAGTTCGAAGACATCCAAGTCCCGACCGAGGAAGTCACGGAAGTTGTGCGTGGCTCGAAGAAGGTCCGTCAGCACCGTCACTTCCCGGGCTATGTGCTGGTGAAGATGGAAATGACCGACGAGGCCTATCACCTCGTCAAGAACACGCCGAAGGTTACTGGTTTTCTCGGCACGCAGAACAAGCCGCAGCCGGTGAGCGATCGCGAAGTCGAGCGCATCCTAGGCCGGGTGGCGGAAGTCGGCGCCGCAAAGCCGCGTCAGCTCATCCATTTCGAAGTGGGTGAGAAGGTGAAGGTTTCGGACGGTCCGTTCCAGAGCTTCGAAGGCATGGTTTCGGAAGTCGACGAAGAGCGCGGCCGCCTGAAGGTCGCCGTCATGATCTTCGGCCGCGAAACGCCGGTCGATCTCGAATACGGCCAAGTCGAAAAGCTGCGCTAGGCGTTACTTGCCGAGCAGCATGTCCGGCAGGTCGTCACTGATGTCGGTATCGCTGTCGGTAAAGATGAAGGCCTGCGCCATCAGCGATGCGTAGAACATGTACGCGCGCTTGCGCGACTGCGCCGGCGTGAGGCCCATCTCGCCGAAGAGCCTAGCGTAATAGTTCAGGCGGACACGATCGATGTGGCGGACGGCCTTGGCGGCTTCTGCGTCGCGGCGCGCCCAAAGCCGGATCGCGATCTCGATGGCGGCGGCGCGTTTCGCGCGCGGGGACGAATTGGGCAGCTTCAGCGTGCGCTGCAGCCGCTCCTCCGGAGCCGAAGTCTGGCTCTCAATGCGCGAGCCGACCTGGTAGCTCTGACGCTTGCGCCATTCCTTGAGCATCGCTGTGTGCAGTGCAGCACGATCGGCGAAGTGCCAGTAGAAGCTGCCACGTGTGACGCCGAGATTCTTCGCCAGCGGATCAACGCGCACGGCGTCGATGCCGCCTTCCGCCAGCGCGTCGAACGCCGCCTCGATCCACGCATTTGCGTCGAGCGTGGTCGTATTTTGCACTGCAGCGCGGCGCGCCATGAGATCCTTTTCCGCGTCTGTTGCGTCCGCGCCATGTAGCGGATGTTACGCCGCAAAGTCGCCTTTTTTCTCGACGGTAGCCCCGGACGGGAGTATCCATACACATGTGTATGGCGAGGCGAAAGACCTTTGCGACACGCGGGAGGGAATGATGTCGAAGAAACGGGACCTGCTTAGCGCGGGTGCGCGCGCTGCTCTGACTGTGGCGCTTGGTGCGGCGGCTGCAATCACCGCGACGCCAGCGATGGCGCAAGACGAAGATGACACGATCGTCGTGACGGCCACGCGGCGCGATCAAGCGCTGCAGGAAGTGCCTGTCGCGGTGACGCCGGTGACGGCGGAAATGATAGAGAATTCCGGCATTCGCGATGTGCGCTGGGCGCCGGCAACATCGACGATCGCAATGGCTTCGCCAACCGCACCTATGCGCAAAACCTCGAAGATTACGGCGCGTCGGCGGAGTTCAATTGGGAAACCGGCGCCGGAACGCTGACTTCGATCACGGCATATCGGAACTGGAACCAACAGGGGAACAGCGACTCCGACTATTCGCAGGCTGATCTTCTCTATGTGCCGGGCGGCGGACCGGGCACCGAATTCCAGACGTTCACGCAAGAGCTGCGGTTCGCGGGCGAGTGGGGCAACCTCGATTGGCTGGTCGGTGCATTCTATTCGGATGAGCGCATCAATCGCACGTTCTCCTTCGTGACCGGCTCGCAGTACGCAACATACTTCGCCGGCCTCGATGACATCCTGTCGGGGGGCACCGTTGCGCCTGGGTTAGGCGTGGCGCCGACACCGGGCCTCTCGGGGGTCGTGAACAATCTCTACGACGAGATGCTCGATCCGGTGATCGGCATTCCGGCTGGCGCCGGCACTGCGGGCTATCGCGATGTCTATCGCCAAGACGGCCAGTCGATCGCGTTCTTCACGCACAACATATGGTCGCTCGGCGAGCGCACCGATCTGACCTTCGGCGTGCGATTCACCCACGAACGCAAGAGCCTCGTCGCGGACTTCAACACGTTCTTCGACGGTGAAGCGATGCTTGATGCCGCTCTTGCGGATGCCGGTGTCGATGCGGGTCTGGGCGCCGGCTATGCGGCGGCCGCCTCGAATTGTAACCCAGCCTCACCGGCGCCGGCGGGCTTCGCGACGGTCGTCGCGGTTGCGCGCTCCGGCTATTGTGTGCCGTGGCTGCGTGATGATCTCGACGCAATTGGCTACGACCAAGAGCGCAGTGAAGATGAATGGTCTGGCGTTGTCGCGCTCCGGCACGAGTTCACGGACAATATCTCGGCTTATGCCTCGGTGTCGCGCGGTTACAAAGGCGGCGGCTTCAACCTCGACCGCAACTTCGCCAGTATCTTTACGGGTGGTGCGCCGGACACGTCATTTGATGCGGAACTCGTCGACGCCTACGAAATTGGCATCAAGACCGGCTGGTTCGGCAACGACCTGCTGTTCAACCTCGCGATCTATCACAACGAGTTCGAGAACTTCCAACTCAACACCTTCAACGGCATCCAGTTTGTCGTCACGACGGTGCCGGAAGTCGAAGTCGATGGCGTTGAGATGGATTTCATCTGGCGCACGCCGATCGAAGGGCTCTCACTGCAAGGTGGTGCCGCCTACAACGACGCGGTCTACGGGCCCGATTGCGCGCCGCTCGCGAGCTGCGGCGGCTGGGTTGGCAACAACCGCAACCCGATCACCGGCGAACTCACGCTGGCGCGGCTGCCGAACTCGCAGCTGACCAACTCGCCGGAGTGGACCGCGACGACCGCGATCACCTACGAGCGGCCGATCTTCGGCAACATGAATGCTCTGTTCTATCTCGATGCGCGTTATGTCGATGATCAGAACACGGGTTCAGACCTTCGTCCGTCCAAGCTGCAGCCCGCATACACGCTGCTCAATGGCCGCATCGGCATCGGGCCGCAGGACGAGCGCTGGTCGCTTGAACTGTGGGGCCGCAACCTGACTGACGAAGGCTACGGGCAGATCATGTTCGACGTGCCGCTGCAGCTCGGGACTTTGGGCCCGACGCAGGGCGCGTTCCTTGGCGACCCGCGCACCTACGGCATCACGCTGCGGGCGCGTTACTGATCGACGACTGTGCGGCCGGCGACGACACGCCGGCCGCCGCCCCCTCCGAACTGCCTTTGGCCGCGGGATCCCACCCGCGGCCATTTTGTGTCAGGGGCGCGGGCGACTAAGCTCCGCCGATGGGTGATCCGGCGCGAGTCGAAACAAGCGAACCAATCTGGCGCGCGCGGATTTTTGAAGCGGCGCCTCACTTGGCTGCGGCTCTGGCGTTCGCCGCCGGCGCCTTCACGCTCATTGCGGTGGCGACGCCCGCGCTGCCGCCGCTGCGCGGGCTAGATGCGCTTGAGCGGCTGGTTAGCGAACTGCCGGAATTGAGCGCGAGCATAGCGGGGGTGGCGCTGATGGCGCTCGCCACCGGCTTGAGCCGGCGCGTCGATGCGGCGTGGGCGGCGACAACGGCGCTGATGTTTGCGATCGCGCTCTATGCGGGCTTGCGTCACGGCCACGCCGCCGCCGCTTTGATCGCGGCTTCGGTGGCGCTTGCCTTGGTGCTGACGCGGCGCGCGTTCTATCGCCACTCACGCCTGATCGATCTCGCACCCGATCCGCGCGTTGCCTTGGGCATTGCTGCGGCGTTTGGCATTGCGCTGATGGGCGCGCTGTTGTGGGCGGGGGAGCGCCCGGATTTCGCTGAGGCGCCTTGGTGGAAGTTGCTGACAGGCGATCATCTCGGCCGCCCCGGCCGCGCGCTGGCGGTTGCGGCGGGCGCGGTCATTCTCGCGGGCGCGCAATGGTATCTGCTGAGCCGGGCGCGCGGCGCGCCGCCGCCGGCGGCGAGCGAAGATTTCGAGCGCGCCGAGGCAATAATCGCCAGCGCCGAAGATGCATTGCCCGATGCGCAACTGGCGTTCACCGGCGACAAGAGTTTTCTCTTTGTCGATGGCGCCATGGTGATGACGGCGCGCGGCGGCGGCAGTCTGATCGCGATGGGGCCGCCCGTGGGCAAGCGCGCCACTTGGCGCGCCGCGCTTGCCGCATTGCGCGCGGACGCTGAGCGCCTTTCGCTCCGGCCGGTCGTGTGCGCGGCGCCGCCGGATTTGCTGCCGGACCTGCTGGAGCTGAACTTCCGGGTCGAGAAGATGGGGGAGAACGCCATCATCGATCTGAAGGACTTCAGTCTCGCGGGTTCAGCGCGCCAAAAGTTGCGCTCGGCGCGGCGGCGGTTCGTGGAGCGTGAAGGCGCGGTGTTCGAGGTGCTCGAGCCGCCGCACGCGCCGGCGCTTTGGGACACGTTGCGGCCGGTCTCCGATGCGTGGCTCGCAGCCCATGGCGGGCGAGAGAAGGCGTTCTCGCTCGGCGCTTACGACCCCGCTTATCTCAGCCGTCATGCGATCGCGATCGCACGCTTGCAGGGGCGCATCGTGGCGTTCGCGAATATCTGGCTGACGGGCAATCGCAAACGTGGCGCCGTTGATCTTATGCGTCACGATCCGAACGACACGCCGAACGGTTTGATGGATTTTCTGTTCACTGAGATTCTGCTTTGGGCGCAAGCGCACGGATTGGAGAGCTTCGATCTCGGCATGGCGCCGTTGGCGGGGTTGGCCGAGGATAGGAAATACGCATCGCTGTTCGCGCGCGCCGGACGGCTCGTGCATGAGCGCGGTGAGCCATTCTATGGCTTCCGCGGGCTGCGGGCTTTCAAGGACAAGTTCAATCCGCGTTGGGAGCCGCGCTACATCGCGGCGCCTGGCGCCTGGACGCTGCCGATCGTTCTCGCGGAAGTCGCGTTGTTGACCAACGGTCCGCGCGTGGTTGCGCCGCTCAGTGGAGGCGCGGCGTGAAGCAGAGGCGTGGAAGCTTATTCGGCGTCCTCATGGTGGCGGCGGGCGTGCTCGCACTGGCGCTCGTGCTCGTGCCGAGTTTCGCGGCCGTCGTGGGGCGGCTCGTCGGCGGACTTTGGGTCACAGTGATGGGCGCCATTGCTGGATTGCTTGGCGGCATGTTCGGCGGATAACGTGCAGCAGGCGTGGTGGAGTTCGTCAATGAAGCGTTTGATCCTGGCGTGCGCGTTGTTATGCGCGACCGTCTCTTCTGCAGTGGCGCAAGGCGCGAACACGGCGGCGCAATGGCGCGAGATCACGCGCGCCGACATCGAGGCCGCCTATCAGCTGCTGATGGAAGATCATCCGGCGCTCTCGCAAACGATCAACGACACGGCGTTTCGCTCGCGCTTGGAAACAGGGCGGACGCTGGCGTTGCAGCGCGCCGAGCAAGTGCAGACGATCGAGGGCTATTTCGCGACCATGGCGGGTTTCGCCAACGTAGCGGGCGATAAGCACATCTGGTGGCGCAGCCCGTACATGGCGAGCACTGTGCAATGGGCTGGCCTCATCATGACGCGGCGCGGTGATAGCTATGTCGTGTTTTCGCATGAGGGCGTGGACGAGGGCGCATCTCTGGTCGGCGCGCGGCTGCTGTCATGCGATGGTGTGTCCGCGGACGATTTTGCTGCGCAGAAGCTCGGCGGGTTCAGCGCTGTATGGTCAATCGAGGCGCAGCGCATTCAGCGTGCGCCGACGCTTCTGATCGATAGCGGCAATCCATTCGTGCTGCGGCCGAGCCAATGCGAGTTTATGCGCGACCGGCGGCGTATTTCCCACACGCTGCAATGGCGTGAAGCGTCACGCGCTGAGTTGACCCCCCTGGTCGCACCGGCGCTCAATCGCGGCGCGGCGGGGTATGGCGTGCGTTCGTTTAGCGGCGGCATGTGGATCGCGCTGCAGGGTTTGGACGATGGCGCGACGGCTGTGGTGGCCCAAGTGCGCGAACAGCAAGCGCAATTGCGCGCCGCGCCAATCGTGGTGCTCGACATGCGTGGCAATGGCGGCGGCAACAGTAACTTTGGCGAGCAGATCGCGCGCGCGCTGTTTGGCGATGCGCGCTTCAACCATCTCTACCGCGGCGGCGGCGAGGGTTGCAGCACGACGTGGCGCGTCTCGCCGCGCAATCTGGCGACCATGCGCAGCTATGTGACGCGGTTCGCGGAGAGCAATCCGGACTTCGCCCGAGGCATGCGCGGACTCGTCCAACGCGCCGAACGCGCTGAAGCCGAGGGGCGGGAGTTCACCGGCCCGACAACCTGCGGCAGTGATCGCGCCGCGCCCGGCGCGCCGCCAGCGCAGGCGGCCGCGGGCCGGATTGTGCTGGTGACCGATAACGCCTGCTTCAGTTCCTGCTTGATCGTGACCGACATGTTCCGGCGTCTCGGCGCGCTCCATGTCGGGCAGGCGACGGATGCGGCGACCCATTACTTCGAGGTCCGGGAGGAGCGGCTGCCGTCCGGGCTCTCCTATTTCTCCACCCTGCAGGCGTTCTCGCCCGCAAGCCCGGCCCAGATGGGGCCCTACGAGCCCGAGCTCCGCTATAACCCGGATATCGCCAATACCGCTGAGCTCGAGGCGTGGGTGACGCGGGCGGTCACCCTACAGCGAGGCCGGTAGGGCCTGTCGACAAGCCGTTCCGCTTCCGCTATACGCCCCGGCTTCCCGCGTGGGAGGGGATTAGCCTCCCAGACCACGCACCCACTCAGGTCGGGCGGTTTAGCGATCGTCCGGCGTTAAGCGAGAGGCCAACATGGCTAAAAAGGTACTGGGGCAGATTAAGCTCCAGGTGCCGGCTGGCGCTGCCAACCCGTCACCTCCAATCGGTCCCGCGCTCGGTCAGCGCGGTCTCAACATCATGGAATTCTGCAAGGGCTTTAACGCCCGTACGCAGGATATGCCCAAAGGCGATCCCTGCCCTGTGGTCATCACCTATTACCAGGACAAGAGCTTCACGTTCGAGATCAAGACGCCGCCGGCGTCGTTCCTGATCAAGAAGGCCGCGAAGATGGCGACGGCGAAGAAGCCGGGCTCTGGCTCGAAGAAGCCGGGCATCGACACCGTGGGCAAGATCACGATGGCCCAGTGCAAGGAAATCGCGAAGGCGAAGCAGAAAGATCTGAACGCCTCTGATCTCGACCAAGCCGCGAAAATGATCGCCGGCACGGCCCGTTCGATGGGCGTGGAAGTGGTGGGCTAATCAGATGGCACAATCTCCAAAAAAGAAAACGCCGGGTGTCACCAAGCGCATGGCCGTGAGCCACGCCGGCATCGACCCGCGCAAGCTCCACACGCTCGACGAAGCCGTGAAGCTGATCAAAGCCCGCGCCAGCGCGAAGTTCGATGAGACCGTCGAGATCGCGATGAATCTGGGCGTCGATCCGAAATATCCGGACCAGCAAGTCCGTGGCGTTGTCTCGCTGCCGAACGGCACCGGCCGCACCGCGCGCGTCGCTGTGTTCGCCAAGGGCGCGAAGGCCGAAGAAGCGAAAGCGGCCGGCGCCGATATCGTTGGCGCCGACGACCTCTTCGAGGTGGTCAATAGCGGCAAGATCGATTTCGACCGCCTGATCGCGACGCCGGACATGATGGCGCTCGTTGGCCGTCTCGGTAAGGTGCTGGGCCCGCGTGGCCTGATGCCGAACCCGAAGGTCGGCACCGTGACCATGGACGTGAAGAAGGCCGTCGCCGACGCTAAGGGCGGCGCTGTCGAATTCCGCGTCGAGAAGGCCGGCATCATTCACGCCGGCATCGGCAAGGCGAGCTTCTCGGAAGAGCAAATCGTGCAGAACGCCAAGGCGTTCGTGGATGCTGTGGCGAAGGCGAAGCCGTCAGGAGCGAAGGGCACGTTCGTGAAAAAGGTTGCTCTGTCGACGACGATGGGCCCGGGCGTGCGCCTCGACCCGGCGGCCGCGATCGCGGCGTCTGCGTCGTAAGCGTCTACGTTCAACCGAACACGGAAACGGCCTGGCGAAAGCCGGGGCGTTTTTGTTTGCGGCGTGCTAGGCCGGGGCGATGACGACCGACCCCACAGTGCAAGCGTCCACCAGCGAAGCCGGCGGCTACATTCTTGGAACTTATCGTGACAAGAAATCCGGCGTGCTGCGGGCCGCCGACGCCGTGAGCGCGCTTGGCGCGCTGGCCGGCATCTTCGCCCAAGTGCAGGCGCGCGCCATGTTGCAGTCGCGCGCGATCCCGCAAACCGAAAGCACGCTGGTGGAAGTCTCGACGACGACGGGCGAGCGCTATTATTTCGGTGACGCGATCAATGCCTGCGTGATGGAAGGCAGTCGCGAGCGGCCGTCATTCTGGAACTTGGCGGCGGGCGCGGCGCAGGATGCCAAGATCGGCGACAAGATTGATGTCGTCGACATCGCGCGCCACACCGCAAAAGCGGTCGGCACGGGCGAGTTCGGCAAGCCGCGCCTAGATGAGCGCTATAGGCTCAGCGAAATGCCGATCGATGCGGTGCGCGCGCACGGGCCATGGCTCTTGGTGCGCTTCCTTGAGCACGATCTTGATCCGTCAAATCTCATGTGGGTGTGGGGCTCGGTGGCGCAGAGCTTCGCCGCGTTCGCGGCAGGCGAGATCAAGGAAGTGCAGGCCGACATGCCAATGAAGCGCGCGGACATCGTGCGGCTCTACATGGAATCCGCGATTCCGGCCTCGAAGCTTGACCTGCGTGCGGTCGGGATGGCGATCGAGATGCCGCCGCCGAAGGCGCCGCTGACTTAGGCGGGCCTGCGGTGGGGCAGGTGTTCCGGCTACACCCCGTAACTCACCCATGCTAAGGAGCGGCCATGACCCAGCTCAATTGGCCAACGCTTGCTGAAGAGATTTCCCGCGGCACGGTGCGCGACCCGCTGCAGCACTTTCGCGCGCGCCAGAAGCGCAATTGCCCCCTTTGTGGCTTCACCGGCTACTTTCTGAGCGCTGGTCCGCGCCAGGAAGCGCGCTGTCCGAACTGCGCCTCCAAAGAGCGCGACCGGATCATCGCGCTTTATCTGAAGCGCTCGAACCTCGATCCGAAGACGAAGCGGGTGCTGCACTTCTCGGCTGAGCGTCCGTTCTTTCATCAATGGAAGCATAATCCGCAATATGTCGCCGGCGATATCAAGAAGAGCGCGGTGGCCAATGCGGTCGTCGACATCACCGCGCTGACCTACCCGGACAATGAGTTCGACGTGATCATCTGCAATCACGTGCTTGAGCATGTGCAGGAAGATGCGAAAGGCATGGCTGAGTGCTTTCGGGTGATGAAGCCGGGCGGCGTCGGCATCTTCTCGGTGCCGATGGATGTCAACGCCGAAGAAACTTGGAACCCGCCGCCGGGAACGCCGCAAGCTGAGATCGAACGCATTTGCGGGCGCACGCATGTTCGCTTGTACGGGCTCGACTTCCCGAAACTGCTGGCGAGCCACGGCTTTGTCGCGGAGGAGATTCTGTTCTCTCCGGAAGAGAACGAGCGTCACCGTTTAGCGGCGGAAAAGGTCTATGTCGTCAAGAAGCCGGCGGCGAACTGAGTGACCATCGACAACAACAATGACCTGGAGGCGCTGAAGCGCATCGGCGCGATCGTCGCCAACACCTTGCACGCGATGGGCAAGGCGCTTGAGCCGGGGGTGACCACGCGCGAGCTGGATGAGATCGGGCGGGTGTTGCTGGAGCGGGAAGGGGCGCGGCCGGCGCCGGCGCTGACCTATAATTTTCCCGGCGCGACCTGCATCTCTGTGTTTCCCGATATTGCCCACGGCATTCCGGGCGATCGCGTGCTGAAAGCCGGCGATCTCGTGAACATCGATGTGTCGGCTGAACTCAACGGCTATTTTGCCGATACGGGCGCGAGTTTTGCGATGGCGCCGGTGGCGACGCGGATCGAGAAGCTGACTCGCGACGGCAAGCGGGCGATGTGGTCGGGCATTAACAGCGTGCGCGCAGGCGCCAAGCTTGGCGATATCGGCCGCGCGATCGAAAGTTTCGCCGGCAAGAACGGCTATTCGCTGATCCGCAATCTGGCGAGCCACGGCGTTGGTAGGGGATTGCACGAAGAGCCGACATCGATCGCGACTTGGCATGATCCGAGCGAGCGCCGGCGCATCCACGAAGGCATGGTGTTCACAATCGAGCCGTTCCTTTCGCTCGGTTCGGAATGGGCGGTCGAGGGCGGCGATGAGTGGACGCTGCGCGCTGATACCGGCCGCCCGACGGTGCAGTACGAGCATACCTTGGTGGCGACCAAGCGCGGCGCGGTGGTGCTGACAGCGGCGGCGGCTTAGCTCTCCTTCCAGCGAAACACGCTTTCGAGCGGCACGCCAAAAGCGTTGGCGATCCTGAACGCGGCTTCGAGCGAGGGGGCGTATTTGTTTTGCTCGATGGCGATGATGGTTTGGCGGGTGACGCCGACCTTCTCGGCAAGCGTCTGCTGAGTCATCTCGCCGTTCTCGAAGCGCAGGCGCCGAATTTCGTTTTCGATCGGCATCAGACGCCCGCCCGGAAGTAGGCGATCTGCGCGACGGCCTTGACCAATTCCGAAATCACCAGGCTCGCCAGCAACAAGTTCGCCACCAGGTGCGCGTTCCAGCCAATCAGGAGCGCGCCGATCAGGCACACGACGCCGGCAGAGAGGGCATAAGAGGAGATGCGCTCGGCCTTGAGATCGATCAGAGTCTCGCGCTCGTCGGCCGGCGCGTTGGCCTCTTTCGGGCTGAACAGCGCGATGGTGACGTTGAGCACCGCCGCCACCACGACAAGGGCGACAACGGCGCCAAACATCAGGCCAACGCTGAGACCCTGCCCATGGGCGTCGTCCCAGACCTGCCAAAGCGTGAAGAAGTAGCCGCCGAACACGACGCCGTAGGTGAGCAACGCGATCCAGGCGCTCTTTTCACGAGAAGACATTTTCGAAACTCCAATGTTTGGTAATTCCGACATAATGTAAAAACGAACATACATTATGTCAATCCAAAGATACCCATACAGCAGACGAGTTGAAAAGACAAACTAGTTGATGTACAGGTGCCGCGCAGAGGGGCGAGCGGCCCCGGGAGATGGGTCATGACGGGTGCGGTTGGTTCGGGCGAAGCGGGGGATGGGACCCCGGCTTGGGCGGCGGCTTTGGACGCAGACGGGCGGTATCACGCTCTTGATGCCGTGCGCGGCTGGGCGCTGACGCTCGGCGTGCTGTTTCACGCGGCGCTCTCGTTTCTGCCGGGCGGACAAGTTTGGATCGTGATGGATGCCTCGCGCAGCACCGAACTCTCGGTGATGTTCTACGTCCTGCACATCTTCCGCATGACGGTGTTCTTCGTGCTTGCCGGCTTCTTTGCGCGGATGTTGCTCGAGAAGCGCGGCGTTGGCGGTTTCGTAAAGAACCGGCTGACCCGCATCGGCATCCCGCTGGTTTCCGCGTGGCCGATCGTCATGACCGCGTTCATCGCGGTGATCATCTGGGTGGCGATCCGCGCCAATGGCGGGGTTGCGCCGGAAAACTCTGAACCGCCGCCGCCGCTGACAGCCGAGACGTTCCCGTGGCTGCACCTGTGGTTTTTGTATGCGTTGCTGATCTTCTACGCAGCCGCGCTGCTGCTGCGTGGGGTGTTTTCAGTGATTGGTCGCAATGGCGCGTTCGGCGCGCGTGTTGTCGATCCGATCGTGCGCGTTGTCGCAGGTCCTGGCGCGCCGGTGATCTTGGCGGTCCCGGTCGCGGCGCTGCTTTTCTTCACACCGAACTGGTTCGGCTGGTTCGGCATCGAAACGCCGGACCGCGGTGTCATCCCGCAGCTCACCTCGCTCGCGATCTTCTTCATCGCGTTCGGCCTTGGTTGGCTGATCCAGCGTCAGCCGCGCGTGCTGCGTGGGTGGGGCGAGCGCTGGGCGATCTATGTCGGCCCGGCCGCCGGCGCGACGATTGGCTGCTTAATGATCGCCGGTGTTACGCCGGTGTTCGCTCCGGCGACCCGCGATCTGCAAACGCTTGGCTATGCCGCGCTTTACGCCTTCGCGATCTGGGCCTGGACGATCGCGATCATCGGCTTCGGCGTGCGCTTCCTTTCGAAAGAGAGCCCGGCGCGCCGCTACCTCGCGGACGCGTCGTACTGGATCTACATCGTCCACATTCCGGTGGTGATCGTGCTGCAAGCGGCGCTCGCGCCTTACCCTTGGCCGTGGTTCGTGAAATATCCGCTGCTCTTGGCTATTGCGTTCGCGATCATGCTGGCGAGCTACCAATGGTTTGTGCGCTATTCTTTCATCGGCGCGATTCTCAACGGCAAGAAGCAAAAACCCGCAAAGCGCCCGTGGCGCGAACCGCAACTCGCGGCGGCGGAATAGGAGAGAGCGATGGCAACCGATCTGCAGAGTGCGCGCGACGATCTCGCTTACATGCGCTCGCTCGTCAGCGGCGGCAGCGCCATGCAGGCGACAATTGGTGAAGCGTTTACCTGGGCGGGCGCGCTCTACGGCGTTCAATGTCTGCTGCACTGGTTGCAGACTTTGCGCCTGATGCCGGGAGAGGGCTTGGGCGCGATGGCGATCGCGTTCGTTCCCACAGCGGTGTTCTGCGTCATTCTTGGGATCATCATCTGGAAGGATCGCAAGAAGCCGCCAACGAGCGCGGCCGCGCGCTCGTTGAACGCGGTGTTTCAAGGTGCGGGCCTTGCCAATTTGGTGATGGCGTTCGTGTTTGGTTATGGCGCCGCGAAAGCGGAGAATTTCGGTCTGTGGCTCTATCATCCTATCGTTGTTTGCATGTTTCAGGGCGTCGCGTGGTATGTCGCTTGGAACATCATGCGCCAAGCCTGGCTCGCGCTGGTCGCGGCGGGGTGGTTCATCACGACAATCACGCTCGGCATCGCGGTGTTCGGCGACATCGGCGCCTATCTGCTGACCTTGGGCCTCGCACTCATCCTGTTGATGGCTGTGCCGGGCGCGGTCATCTGGCGCCGCGCGAAGAAGAGCGGCTGAGAGCCGTGGCTTCGTTCGACATCGGCAAGCTGGACGACGTCATCCACGGGCGCGTGCGCCTCGGCGTGATGGCGTATCTGGCTGAGGTCGAGGTCGCGGACTTCACCGAGCTGAAGAACCTGCTCGATGTCACGCAGGGCAATCTTTCCGTGCACCTGCGCAAGCTGGAGGAGGCTGGCTATGTCTCGATCGACAAGAGCTTCATCGACCGCAAGCCGCTGACGCGCGTGCGCCTGACGGATGGCGGCCGCAGCGCGTTCGCCGCCTACCTCGAAGCCATCGGCAAGTTGGTAGGCGGCGGTTAGCATCAGCCGAGCAGTTCAAACCGCATCGCGTCGAAATCGAGCACATAGCCGCGGCCGGAGCGCAGCAAGTCCTGGCCGATGAGGCCGTGCTGGTTGCGGTCGTTCTCGGTCACGCGCACGTCTTGCAGCGTCACAGTGCGTCCGCCGGCGTTGACGTCGATGGATGCGATGGCGAGCGCGTTATCGTGCGTGATCTCGCCGCCTGCGCCGCCCAATGTGGTCGAGCGCGTCTCCGCGCCCTGAACGAGTGCGGGGAAGTCACGCGCGGCGCGCATGCTGAAGCCGGTCCGGCGGGCGCCGGTGTCGATGATCATCACGAGCGTGGCATTGGCGGCGGGGACCTCGATCTCGGCTATTGGCTGCAAGCCGTCGAGGATCATGTTGGACTCGCCACTGCGTGACGAACGGCGATGGTGCAGATGTTCGGCTCCATCGTTGATCGCGAACTCGAGCCGGCCGAATTCCACCAGCACCGGGAAGCCGACGATCGCCTCGATCTTGTAGGCGCCGCCGCCAAAGGTCAGCGCTTGGTCGGGCAAGACGATGAAGAGGACGTCGTGAAAAACGCCGCCCGCGAGCGTCAGTGTCTCGGCGATGGCTAGGCGCGCGTCCGCGTCGCCGGTGGCGCTGCCGACGGTGACGTGCGCATCGAGGAATCGCAGACCCAAGCGTTCCGCTACCGATTGTGCGATGGTGGAATAGCTGGCGCCGGTGTCGAGCACGGCATCGAGCGTGACGCCATTGATGGTAGTGTCGGCGCGGGCGAGTTGAGCGAGATCGCGCGTGATTGCGGTTTCGCCGCTTGCGGCGACTGTCGAACGCATGCGCGGCGCCTCGGCCAGTGCTTCCGCGAAAATGCGGGCCTGGGTGTTGGCGGCGGTGGTCGTCGCGTCTTGCTCAATGCCGAAGGCCGCCGCCGCGGACATCGCTTCGGCGGCCTCCGCGAACCGGCTTTGGCGCAGATAGACGCCGGAGAGCGTCTGCCAGGCGGAAGCGCGGAGCTCGCCGCTTAGCGCGCGCGAGCGGGCGGCGGTGCGCAGGTTCCGGATCGCCTCCTCATCCTGGCGATGGAGAGCGGCAAGCACGCCGCGCGCCAAGGCGGCCTCGCGGCTACGGCCCTCGCCGAGGCCGGCAAGGGCGCTGGTGTCGCGGGCTTCGATGGCGGCCGAGAGATCGGCGGTTTGGGCGAAGGCGGCGCCCGAGGAAATCAGGGCAATAGAGGCGGCGATGGCCAGAAGCGATCGATTCATGATACTCACCTGTGATTGGTCACTGGTGGTATATATCGAATATCAATATGGAGCACAAGTGTGACTTTGCGCAACGCAATTTTGGGCCTCGTGGCGGAGAGCCCAAAGACCGGCTTCGATCTGCTCAAGGATTTCGATGTCGCCCGCTCGGTGCTTTGGCCGGCGCCGCAGAACGAGGTGTACCGGGTGCTGCGCCAACTGGCCGAGGAGGGGGTGATCGAGCAGACCGCCGTCGGCGCACGCGGCGCGCGGACCTATGCGATCACCGAGGCGGGCCGCGAGCAGCTTATCGCGTGGCTGCGCGAACCGAGCGACTACACGCTGCGCTATGAGCCTATGCTAAAGGCGGTGTTTCTCGGAGATGGCGATTCCGAGTTACGCCGCCAGCGCGCCGCCGCCGACGCTGTATTCTTCAAGGCGCAGGTCGCGCACCTTGAACGCGTCGAAGCTGAGCGAACCGGCCCAGATCCGCGTCGCGACGCGCGCCGCATGGCGCTGCAGTTTTATCGCGCGATGGCGGTTTGGGCGGATCGCGTGTCGGAGGAGGCGTAGAAATCAGGCCCGCGTGGCGCAGATCACCCAGCTAATGCCGTTATAGGGCTCGTCGGAGAACTTCGCGCCGCCGGCATAGTTGAGGGAGTGGCAGATCTGATCGGCGTCGTTGCCAAGGACCGGCGTCGGGAAACGGATCATCACCATGCGCACGCCATCGCGCTGGGCTGGGAGTTCTTCGATCATCATGGCGCCGCGCTGCTGGGCGGCGGCGATCGGTGCAATCGCCAAAGTCAAAGCCGCAGCTAAGCAGGCGAGTAAGCGCATCGGGATTCTCCTCAATGAGGATCAGATCGCTAGCGCAATTGGTTGGAAAGGCCAGGGGCGTGAATGGCGGCGCTGTGGAGATCGGCGCGCCGTGTTCCTTGGACCACGGGAGCAGCTACCCTCTTGCCAAAAGCAGGAAAGCGTGCCTGCGCCTCTTGCGGCGCTGCAATAAAGCGTGCATATGCCCCGATCCGGCGGGGTTAACCCCTCGCCGATCCTGTCCGAGACTGCAGGCGCCAGACACATGGTAAGCCCGAGAGGGCTCTTTGTGTGTGGCTTAAATCGTTGAAAGCACACGCTTTCTCGAGCCAGCAATAGACAGAAGCTGACGTTTTTCGGGGGTGGCTGTCAAGCCGTCTCCCGCAGGCCGGCTCCTGGGACAGGCTGCGCGCGGATCGCGCGCCGCTCGGGGGTTTTAACCACCGGCCGGCTGATCCGCGTGCGCTTACGACAGCGCCTGGATTGGCCGGGCGCTGCCTCCGGGTTCACGCGTGAACCCGGTCCTTTAGCAAGGCCCGGCCGTGTTCGCGGCCGGGAGGGGAGACCGCAATGGATCGTGCTCAGAAAGCCGAAACGGTGGAATCGCTGAAAGGCGTTTTTGCCGGCGCCGGTGTGGTGGTCGTCGGCCACTATTCTGGTCTTACCGTTGCGGATTTGACGGTGCTGCGTAATCGCCTTCGCACCGAAGGCGCCGCGCTCAAAGTCGTGAAGAACCGGCTCGTGAAGCTGGCCATCGACGGTACGCCTAAGTCGTCCGCCGCTGACCTGTTCAAGGGCCCAACGGCCATCGCCTATTCCGCTGACCCGATCTCGGCCGCCAAGGTCGCTGTCGCGTACGCCAAGGAGAAGGAACAGTTCGCCATTCTCGGCGGCCTGTTCGGCGATCAGCTGCTCGATAAGGATGGGATCGCGGCGCTCGCCACGATGCCTTCGCTCGACGAGCTGCGCGGCAAGATTATCGGCTTGGTGCAGGCGCCCGCGACCAAGATCGCCGGCGTGCTGGCTGCGCCGGGTGGTCAGCTGGCCCGTGTTCTCAACGCTTACGCGACCAAGGACGCCGCCTAACCGTCATTTCCGCATTGCATTGAAAATCCAAGATAAACGTCAGGAACAAGTATCATGGCAAACCTCGAAAAGATCGTCGAAGACCTTTCGGCGCTGACCGTCCTCGAAGCTGCTGAGCTCTCGAAGATGCTGGAAGAAAAGTGGGGCGTTTCGGCCGCTGCGCCGGTCGCCGTTGCTGCTGTTGGTGGCGGCGCTGCTGCGGGCGGTGCGCCGGCTGAAGAGAAGACCGAGTTCACGGTCCAACTCACCAGCGCTGGCGACAAGAAGATCGAAGTCATCAAGGAAGTCCGCGCGATCACGGGTCTCGGCCTGAAGGAAGCCAAGGACCTCGTTGAAGGCGCGCCGAAGCCGGTGAAGGAAGGCGTGAACAAGGCGGATGCCGAAAAGTTCAAGGCCCAACTTGAAAAGGCCGGTGCGAAGGTCGATCTGAAGTAACTCGCAAACATTGGACGGAAGCAGGGGCCCAAACGGCCTCCGCTTCCGTCTTTTGCGCGTCTCAACTTGGAGATGCGCCGGAATGTCCCCCGCCCGGGATGTTCTGAACAAAGGGTCGGGTTCGCGCTCTCGGGCGCGGAGCCAGGGCGGAAGAGGCGGCTCATGCGCCGCGCTTGGCGGGCCTAGTGGCCGGGGTCCGCAGGAAAGCGCAGCGCGCATTGGGAAGAACAGATGGCTCTGTCCTACACCGGTAAGAAGCGTATCCGTAAGTCGTTCGGGAAGATTCCCGAAGCAGGTTCGATGCCGAACCTGATCGAGGTGCAAAAGAGCTCCTACGATCAATTCCTGCAGAAAGACGCTCGGTCCTACGAGCGCATTGAAGAAGGCCTGCAGGCCGTTTTCAAGTCCGTATTCCCAATCCGCGATTTCTCGGATCGCGCTGTGCTGGAATATGTGTCGTACGAATTCGAAGAGCCGAAGTTCGACGTCGAAGAGTGCCAACAGCGCGACATGACCTACGCAGCTCCCTTGAAGGTGAAGCTGCGCCTCATCGTTTTTGAAACGGATGAAGAGACGGGCGCGAAGTCGGTCAAGGACATCAAGGAACAAGACGTCTATCTGGGCGACATTCCGCTGATGACGGATAAGGGCACGTTCGTGGTGAACGGCACCGAGCGCGTGATCGTGTCTCAGATGCACCGTTCGCCGGGCGTGTTCTTCGATCACGACAAGGGCAAGACGCACGCTTCGGGCAAGCTGTTGTTCGCCGCGCGCGTGATCCCGTATCGCGGCTCGTGGCTCGACTTCGAGTTCGACGCCAAGGACATCATGTTCGTCCGCATCGACCGCAAGCGTAAGCTGCCGGCGACGACGCTGCTTTACGCGCTCGGCATGTCGAGCGAGCAAATCCTGGCGACGTTCTACCAGACGTCGATCTACAAGCGCGTGAAGGCGGGCTGGACCACGAAGTACCGCGCCGAACGCTGGCGCGGCGTGAAGCCGACCTATGATCTCGTCGACGCGAAGACCGGCAAGGTCGTCGCAGAAGCCGGCAAGAAGATTTCGGCGCGCAATGCGAACAAGCTGGTCGAAGACGGCGTCGTGGACATCCAAGTCCCGTCGGAAGACCTGTTCGACCGCTACATCGCTGAAGACATCGTCAATCCGGAAACGGGTGAGATCTATGTCGAAGCCGGCGACGCGCTGAGCGAAGCCGTGCTGGCGACGCTGATCGAGTCCGGCATCCATGATCTGCCGATCCTCGACATCGATCCGGCGACCGTCGGCCCGTACATTCGCAACACGCTTAAGCTCGACAAGAATGAGAACCGCGAACAAGCGCTGTTCGACATCTATCGCGTGATGCGTCCGGGTGAGCCGCCGACGATCGATACAGCTGAAGTGTTGTTCAACGGCTTGTTCTCCGATCCAGAGCGTTACGATCTTTCCGCGGTGGGCCGCGTGAAGATGAACATGCGCCTCGGGCTCGATACGGATGACACCATCCGCATCCTGCGCCTGGAAGATATCCTCGAAGTGCTCAAGACGCTGACCGATCTGCGCGATGGCCGCGGCGAAGTCGACGACATCGATAACCTGGGCAACCGCCGCGTGCGCTCGGTCGGCGAGCTGATGGAAAATCAGTATCGCATCGGCTTGCTGCGCATGGAGCGTGCGATCAAGGAACGCATGTCGTCCGTCGATATCGAAACGGTGATGCCGCACGACCTGATCAACGCGAAGCCGGCGGCTGCCGCCGTGCGCGAGTTCTTCGGTTCGTCGCAGCTCTCGCAGTTCATGGACCAAACCAACCCGCTCTCTGAGATCACGCACAAGCGCCGTCTCTCGGCGCTGGGCCCGGGTGGTCTGACGCGCGAGCGTGCGGGCTTCGAAGTCCGCGACGTGCACCCGACGCACTATGGCCGTATCTGCCCGATCGAAACGCCGGAAGGCCCGAACATCGGTCTGATCAACTCGTTGGCGACGCACGCGCGCGTCAACAAGTACGGTTTCATCGAAAGCCCGTACCGCAAGGTGTCGAACGGCAAGCCGTCGAAAGAGATCGTCTATCTCTCGGCGATGGAAGAGGCCAAGCACAAGATCGCGCAGGCCAACGCCCTCATCGACGAGAAGGGCAACCTCTCGGAAGCGTTCGTGCAAGCGCGCCAAAACGGCGAAGCGCAACTGATCCCGCGCGAAGAAATCGACCTCATGGACGTGTCGCCGAAGCAGGTTGTTTCGGTTGCCGCGGCGCTCATTCCGTTCCTTGAGAATGACGACGCCAACCGCGCGCTCATGGGCTCGAACATGCAACGTCAAGCGGTGCCGCTCTTGCGCGCCGATGCGCCGATCGTCGGCACGGGCATGGAAGGCACGGTCGCGCGCGACTCCGGCGCGGCGATCGTCGCGCGCCGCGCAGGCGTAGTCGAGCAGGTCGACAGCCAACGTATCGTCATCCGTGCGACGGAAGAGAAGGACCCGACCAAGCCGGGCGTCGATATCTATCGTCTGCTCAAGTTCCAGCGTTCGAACCAGAACACCTGCATCACCCAGCGCCCGATCGTGCGGGTCGGCGATCAGGTGCGTGAAGGCGACATCATCGGCGACGGTCCGTCGACCGAACTGGGCGAACTCGCGCTCGGCCGCAACGTGCTCGTCGCGTTTATGCCGTGGAACGGCTACAACTTCGAAGATTCGATCCTGATCTCCGAACGCATCGTCAAAGACGACGTGTTCACCTCGATCCACATCGAAGAGTTCGAAGTCGCCGCCCGCGATACCAAGCTCGGTCCGGAAGAAATAACCCGCGACATCCCGAACGTCGGCGAAGAAGCGCTTCGCAACCTCGACGAAGCGGGCATCGTCGCGATCGGCGCCGAACTGGAGCCGGGCGATATTCTCGTCGGCAAGGTCACACCGAAGGGCGAAAGCCCGATGACGCCGGAAGAAAAGCTGCTGCGCGCCATCTTCGGTGAAAAGGCCTCCGACGTGCGTGACACGTCGCTGCGTCTGCCGCCGGGCGTCAACGGTACGGTCGTCGAAGTGCGGGTGTTCAACCGTCACGGGGTCGACAAGGATCAGCGCGCGCTGCAGATCGAGAAGGAAGAAATCGAACGCCTCGCCAAGGACCGCGACGACGAACTCGCGATCCTCGAGCGCAACATTTTCGGCCGCCTGCAAGAGATCATGATCGGCAAGCAAGCCGCGTCTGGTCCGAAGGGCTTCAAGAAGGGCGAGATCACGGCCGAAAGTCTTGAGCCGTTCTCCAAGGGCCAATGGTGGCAGTTCGGCCTCGAAGACGAAGCCGCGATGGCCGAGATCGAAGGCCTGAAGAAGCAGTACGACGACGCCAAAAAGCGTCTCGATGCGCGCTTCTCGGACAAGGTTGATAAGCTCACCCGCGGCGACGAACTGCCGCCGGGCGTGATGAAGGTCGTCAAAGTGTTCGTCGCGGTGAAGCGCAAGCTGCAACCGGGCGACAAGATGGCCGGCCGTCACGGCAACAAGGGCGTCATCTCGAAAATTGTGCCGGTGGAAGACATGCCGTTCCTCGATGACGGCACCCATGTCGACATCGTGCTGAACCCGCTGGGCGTGCCGTCGCGCATGAACGTCGGTCAGATTCTCGAAACGCACTTGGGTTGGGCCTGCGCCGGCATCGGCAAGCAAATCCGCCACGCACTCGAAACCTTCGAGCGCGATGGCGATAAGAAGCCGCTCGAAGCCAAGCTGAAGGAAGTCTACGGCAAGGAAGAACTGCCGAAGACAACCGAAGAGCTCAAAGAGCTCGCCCAAAACATCTCAAAGGGCGTGCCGATCGCAACGCCTGTGTTTGACGGCGCCAAGGACGCGGACATCCGCGCCATGCTGAAGGAGGCGGGCTTCTCTGAAACCGGCCAAGTTCAGCTCCGCGATGGCACAACGGGCGAGACGTTTAAGCGTCCGGTCACCGTCGGCTACATCTACATGCTGAAGCTGCACCACTTGGTGGACGACAAGATCCACGCACGCAGCATCGGCCCGTACTCGCTCGTCACCCAGCAACCGCTGGGCGGCAAGGCGCAGTTCGGCGGTCAGCGCTTCGGCGAAATGGAAGTGTGGGCGCTCGAAGCCTACGGCGCGGCCTACACGCTGCAGGAAATGCTGACAGTGAAGTCGGACGACGTCGCCGGCCGGACCAAGGTCTACGAGGCGATCACGCGCGGCCACGACACGTTCGAAGCGGGCATCCCCGAGTCGTTCAACGTGCTCGTGAAGGAAATGCGCTCGCTCGGCCTCAACGTGGAACTGGTCGACGGCACGCGCCTGAAGGCAGCCGAGTAAACAGGACTATCCCGCGCGCTGCCCAGGCGGCGCGCGGGCGCGAGATTGAAAATGCCACCGTTAGTCCCGGCCGCACACCGGGGCGAGGAAGGTAAGAGAGAATGAGCGCTATGAACCAAGAGCTGATCAACAACACGTTCGGCAACAACCAGCCGCCGGCGCCGGTGTTCGATCAGATCAAGATTTCGATCGCGAGCCCCGAGCAGATCAAGTCGTGGAGCTTCGGCGAAATCAAAAAGCCGGAAACGATCAATTACCGCACCTTCAAGCCCGAGCGTGACGGCCTCTTCTGCGCGCGCATTTTTGGCCCGCAGAAGGACTACGAGTGCATCTGCGGCAAATACAAGCGGATGAAGTACAAGGACATCATCTGCGAAAAATGCGGTGTCCAAGTTACGCTGGCGCGCGTCCGCCGTGAGCGTATGGGCCACATCGAACTCGCCGCGCCGGTCGCGCACATCTGGTTCCTGAAGTCGCTGCCGAGCCGCATCGCGCTGATGCTCGACATGGCGCTGAAGGACATCGAGAAGGTGCTGTACTTCGAACAGTACATCGTGCTCGAACCGGGCCTGACGCCGCTCGAAGCCAAGCAGCTTCTCACCGAAGAAGAATACATCAAGGCGCAGGACGAGTACGGCGAAGACAGCTTCACCGCATCGATCGGCGCCGAAGCCGTGCGCGAATTGCTGATGGCGCTGAACCTCGAAAAAGAGGCTGAGCAGCTGCGCAAGGAGATCGCGGAATCGACCTCGGAGCTGAAGCCGAAGAAGCTGGCGAAGCGCCTGAAGCTGGTCGAAGCGTTCATCCGCTCCGGCAACAAGCCGGAATGGATGATCCTGACCATCGTGCCGGTGATCCCGCCGGAACTGCGTCCGCTGGTGCCGCTAGATGGCGGCCGCTTCGCGACGTCGGATCTGAACGACCTCTATCGCCGCGTCATCAACCGCAACAACCGCTTGAAGCGGCTGATGGAGCTCCGCGCACCGGACATCATCATCCGCAACGAAAAGCGGATGCTGCAGGAAGCGGTTGATGCGCTGTTCGACAACGGCCGCCGCGGCCGCGTCATCACCGGCGCCAACAAGCGTCCGCTGAAGTCGCTCGCCGACATGCTGAAGGGCAAGCAAGGCCGCTTCCGTCAGAACCTGCTCGGCAAGCGCGTCGATTATTCCGGCCGCTCGGTCATTGTCGTCGGTCCGGATCTGAAGCTGCACCAGTGCGGCTTGCCGAAGAAGATGGCGCTCGAACTTTTCAAGCCGTTCATCTACGCGCGCCTCGACATTAAGGGGCTCTCCGGCACCGTGAAGCAATCGCGCCGCATGGTCGAAAAGGAGCGTCCGGAAGTTTGGGACGTGCTCGAAGAGGTCATCCGCGAGCACCCGGTTCTTCTGAACCGCGCGCCGACGCTGCACCGCTTGGGCATCCAGGCGTTCGAGCCGAAGCTGATCGAAGGCAAGGCGATCCAGCTGCACCCGCTGGTCTGCGCCGCGTTCAACGCTGACTTCGACGGCGACCAGATGGCCGTGCACGTTCCGCTGTCGCTCGAAGCGCAGCTGGAAGCGCGCGTGCTGATGATGTCCACGAACAACATCCTCTCTCCGGCGAACGGCAAGGCGATCATCGTGCCGTCGCAGGATATCGTGCTTGGTCTCTACTACCTCTCGCTGATGAAGGAAGGCGAGCCAGGTGAGGGCAAGCTGTTCGGTTCGATCGGTGAAATCGAGTCTGCGCTCGAAGCGGGCGTCGTGACGCTGCACACCAAGATCAAGGCGCGCTACGAAACCGTCGATGCCGATGGCAAGCCGGTGCGCAAGACGATCGAGACGACGCCGGGCCGCATGAAGCTCGCGGAAGTGCTGCCGAAGCATCCGAAGGTCAGCTATTCGCTGCTCGATCAGACGCTGACGAAGAAGGAAATCGGCAACCTGATCGACAACGTCTATCGGTTCTGCGGCCAGAAGGCGACGGTGATCTTCGCCGATCGCATGATGCAGCTCGGCTTCAAGGAAGCGGCGCGCGCCGGCATTTCGTTCGGCATGGCGGACATGGTCGTGCCGAAGGCGAAGGAAACGCTCGTCGAAGAAACGCGCAAGCGCGCTGCGGAATACGAGCAGCAATACGCCGACGGCCTCATCACCAAGGGCGAGAAGTACAACAAGGTCGTCGACGCCTGGTCGAAGTGCACCGACAAAGTTGCCGACGCGATGATGGAAGAGGCGTCGAAGCCGGCCAAACTCAAGGATGGCCGCACGGGCGAACTCAACTCCGTCTTCATGATGGCGCACTCGGGCGCGCGTGGTTCGAAGAACCAGATGAAACAGCTCGCCGGCATGCGTGGCCTGATGGCCAAGCCGTCGGGTGAAATCATCGAGACGCCGATCATCTCGAACTTCAAAGAGGGCCTCTCGGTTCTCGAATACTTCAACTCGACCCACGGCGCCCGTAAGGGCCTCGCGGACACCGCGTTGAAGACCGCGAACTCGGGTTACCTCACGCGCCGTCTCGTTGACGTCGCGCAGGACTGCATCATCACCGAAGAAGATTGCGGCACCCAGGACGGCATCCAGATGACCCCGGTCATCGATGGCGCCGACATTGTCGTGTCGCTCGGCACCCGCATTCTCGGCCGTACGACGGCTCTGCCGGTCAACGATCCGGGCACGGGCAAGCAGATCGTGCCGGCGGGCGCCTTCCTCGATGAAGACACCGTCGCGATGATCGAAAAGGCGGGCGTGCAAGCCGTTAAGGTCCGCTCTGTGCTGACCTGCGAAACGCGCACGGGCGTCTGCGGCGCTTGCTATGGCCGTGACCTCGCGCGCAACACGCAGGTGAATATCGGCGAAGCTGTCGGCGTCATCGCGGCGCAATCGATCGGTGAGCCGGGCACCCAGCTCACGATGCGCACGTTCCACATCGGCGGTGCGGCTCAGCTGGCTGAATCGTCCGTCATGGAATCGGCGCACGACGGCTCGGTGAAGTTCATCGACCGCAACACCGTGAAGAACGCCCAAGGCGATCTGATCGTGATGAGCCGCAACATGAAGGTCACGATTGTCGATGACGACGGCAAGGAGCGCCAGACCTTCAAGCCGCCGTTCGGCGCCCGCCTTCGCGTTGACGAGAAATCGAAGATCAAGCGCGGCGATCGCATCGCCGAGTGGGATCCCTACGCGACGCCGATCCTTACCGAAGTGGCCGGCAAGGTTCGCTTCGAGGATCTGACGGATGGCGTGGCCGTCCGTGACGAGTTCGACGAAGCCACCGGCATCTCGTCGAAAGTCGTCATCGATTGGCGCTCGACCACGAAGGGTACGGACCTGAAGCCGAGCATTTCGGTGCTCAATGCCAAGGGCGTTGCGACCAAGACGTACTCGCTGCCTGTCGGCGCCATTCTCTCGGTGGCCGATGGCGACGAAGTTACGCCTGGCCAAGACCTTGCGCGGATGCCGACGGGTGGCGCGAAAACCCGCGACATCACGGGTGGTTTGCCGCGCGTCGCGGAACTGTTCGAAGCCCGCCGCCCGAAGGATCACGCGATCATCTCCGAAGGCGATGGCCGCGTGGAGTTCGGCAAGGACTACAAGAACAAGCGCCGCCTGCGCGTTGTGCCGGAAGATGAGAGCCTCGAGCCGATCGAGTACATGATCCCGAAGGGCAAGCACATTCCGGTGCAAGAAGGTGACTTCGTGAAGAAGGGTGACTACCTGCTCGACGGCAACCCCGCACCGCAGGACATCCTCTCGATCATGGGCGTCGAAGCGCTGGCGAATTACCTCGTTGAGGAAATTCAGAAGGTGTACCGCCTGCAGGGCGTGCCGATTAACGACAAGCACATCGAGGTGATCGTTCGCCAGATGCTGCAGAAGGTCGAGATCATGGAAGCGGGTGACACCGAATTCCTGAAGGGCGAAGCCGTCGAAGCGCTCGACCTCGAAGACGAGAACAAGCGCGTCAAAGAACTTGGTCTGCAGCCGGCGACGGCTCAGCCCATGCTGCTCGGCATCACCAAGGCCTCGCTGCAAACGCGCTCGTTCATCTCGGCGGCCTCGTTCCAAGAAACCACGCGCGTGCTCACCGAAGCTGCCTCCTACGGCAAGTCGGACACGCTCGAAGGTCTCAAGGAAAACGTCATCGTCGGCCGTCTCATCCCGGCCGGCACCGGCGGTCAGCTGCGTCGCTATCAAAAGCTCGCGGCGGAGCGCGATGCGCAACTGGCGATCGAGCGCGGCGAAGACGCCCGTCTGGCGCAGCCGCAAACCGAAGCGGCCGAATAAGACTCAGGGAAGAAACGTCCATAAACAAGCGGCCCGGGAGCGATCCCGGGCCGCTTCAATTTGTGACTCAGAACTGGGGTACTGGGGGTCCGCCGGGCTGTTGCTGGTCCTGCGGCGGCCGCTGCGGGCCTGAGCCGAATTGGTAGGTCAGCCCGAACCGCACGCGCGCGCCGGGGCTCGCGAACTCGGTGCGTTCGAAATAGTCGTCGGTCGTGATCTCGGAGACGTTGTTCTGCGAGCTGAAGATGTCTTGCGCCATCAGGTTGGCGTAGAGGCGATCCGTGAGTTTTCGCCGCCAAGTGAAGTTGGCCGTGACGAACTCATCCAGATCGCTTTGCAGCGTGTGGCGCGGACCTTGGAAGCGTAGTTCGAACTGCAGCTGATCGGCGCCGATCGCGTTTTGATCGACATCGCGATAATCGAGCGAGGCGGAGCCGTCATATTCGAACTCGCTGCGACGCGTGGTGACGCCGCCGCTCAGCGCGTCGAACTCCCGCTCCATCAGGTTGATGTTGGCGGAATAGCGCCAGTTCTCGTTGATCGGCGCGCGGAGGATGGCTTGCACCCCGCGTTGCTCGCTTGTGCCGGCGTTGACGGTCGTCGTCAGGATCACGCCATCGGGCGTCACTTCCGTGAATGGTGAGAAGATGTCGTCGCTGATGCGGTTGTAGAAGGTGAGGCTGAAGCTCTTGCCAGCATTCTGGTAGGTGAAATTGGCCTCGTACGCATCGGTAAGGGACGGCTCCAGCAATGGATTGCCGCCTATGGCGCGGTTGGTGTCGATGAAGCGAAGATTGGGATCCAACTGCTGGAAACCTGGGCGCTGAATGCGGCTGGTGTAGCTCAGATCGACATTGATGTTGTTGCCGAGCCCGCGCCGGATATGGATGCTCGGGAAGTATCGGGTGTCGACGTCGTCTGTCTCCAGTCCGCCGGAGACGACTTCGCGGCGATAGCTCTCAGCACGCAGACCGGGTTGCCAGGTCCAATCGCCGGTCTCGAACTGGAACGTGCCGTAAGCGGCGAGCGTCTGCTGGCGGCCTTCGAGCAAAGTCGTGAAATCCGGCGGGACCGCGGGGCCGGACAGCGTTTCGCGCCGGTTTTCGATGTCTTGGTCGGAGGTGTCAAACGCGAGGCCCATGCTGAGAAAGCGATCTTCGCCGAAGGGGCGATCGTATTCGAGGCGCGTATTGGTGTTGGTCTGATCAGCGGAATTGCTGGCGAGCACTTCGCTCGCGACACCGATGACGGGCGTGAACGAGAACGTCTGATCGAAATCGACGCCGTGCTCCTGAACCATGGTGTTGAAGCGCAATTGTTCGCGTGGGCGCGTGCCGTCTTGCTGGAAATCGAAGGTGAGCTGATCGTTGCGGAATTCGACTTCGTTCAGGATTGCTTGCGAAGAGAAGGGCGCGCCGTTCAGGGCCGTCTCCGTTTCGCGCAGAATGTCATTGCCGCCGCGCACGTTGTCGAAGGCGAGGCTGAGGCGGCGGCGCTCGTTCGGGCGGTAGCCGAGTGTCAGGCGGCTTAGATAGCGGCCGCCGAACTCGACTTGCTGATCGCCGTCTTCCTGCGTCGTGTCGCCTGAACCGAAGATCTCACGCTCGCGTTGAAAATCTTGCGTCTGTTCGCCGGTCCAGAAGCCGGCGCCGCCGCTCAGGGACCAGGGCCCGCGCGACCAGGTGGCGGACACGCCGCCGTTTGCGCTGTTCAATGTATCGACGCCGGCTTGAATCGAGCCGTTGAACCCGCCGGTGAGGCGCTGGCGCGTGATGATATTGATAATCCCGCCGGACGCTGCAGCCGAATATTGCGCCGACGGGTTGGTGATGACTTCGATGCGCTCGACCTCGGCGCCGGTTATCCCGCGTAACACCTGCTCGAGGTTCGTGCCGGGCACCGGCTGGCCGTTGATCTGGATAGTGACGTTATCGGCGCCCAGCAGCGTCACCGCGCCCGATGGCGCGACGCTGACCGAGGGAATGCGGCCGAGCACATCATACATGTTGGTGCTTTGCGCCGTCGCGTCGTCGCGGAGCGCATAGGTGCGGCGATCGATGCGGACCCGGTCGCCCGGCTCGGCCACGACGATGATGTCGTCGCCAAGGTCTTCCTCTTCCTCGGCTTGGTCAGCAGCAGCGGCAGGCGGGGCCGGCGGCGAAGCTGGCGCCTGTTGGGCGTAGGCGACGCTCGCGCTCGCCAACAGGGCGGCAACGCCTGAATAAATGACCCGATTCATCGAATGCTCCCGCTAACGCGCGGAGATTGAGAAATCGAAGCTAAGCGTCAATGAACAAGCGATAGCCGCCGTTTATCTGAAACATGTGGCAGAGTGTTTCAGACAAGAGTGGCGATTTGGCCGACGGCCAGCCGGTCAGTCGCCGAAGATATCCAAGAGATCGAAGCCTCCGCGACGCCGGCGTTGGCCGCCGCGCTGGTCGTAGCCGCGCTCGCCGTATTCACCGCGTTCGCCATATTCGCCTCGTTCACCGTAGCTATGCTGCGGGCGTTGCTGCTGCTGGCGCGGATCCTGGCCGAAGCCGCCGCCATGCTCCGCCTGCACGCCGGCGATGATCTTTTCCAGTTCGCCGCGGTCGAGCCAAACGCCCCTGCAGCTTGGGCACATGTCAAACGCCACGTCGTTCCGTTTCACCTCGGACATCGAGGCGTTGCAGTTCGGGCACATCAAAAGCGGCATGGGTCCTCCAATGTTCCGCTGGATATAGGGCGGCCACGGCGGACGGCAAACGCGCATATCCGCGACTGATTTTCGCAACGTAAGTTGAATTGCCATAGACTGCCCCGCGTGCGAATCGGGCGGGAACCATGACAAATCAAGTCTCTGAGGCGCTAAAGCGCGTGAAGCCGTCCGCCACCATGGCGATGAGCGCAAAGGCGCGTGCATTGAAGGCCGAAGGCCGCGACTGCATTGCGCTTTCGCAAGGTGAGCCGGATTTCGACACGCCCGAGAATATCAAGGAAGCCGCCATCCGCGCGATGAAGGAAGGCAAGACGAAGTACACCGACGTCGATGGCATTCCCGAACTCAAGGATGCGATCTGCGCCAAGTTCAAGCGCGAGAACGGTCTCGATTATGCGCGCGCGCAGATCAACGTTTCGCCGGGCGGCAAGCCGGTGATTTTCAATGCGTGGATGGCCACGCTCAATCCGGGCGACGAAGTGATCATTCCAGCGCCGTATTGGGTAAGCTATCCGGACATGGCGATCATGTGCGGCGGCACGCCGGTGTTTATCGACACCGCGATCGAGAACGGGTTCAAGGTTCAGCCGGAAGCGTTGGCGAAGGCGATTACGCCGCACACCAAGTGGCTGCTGCTCAATTCCCCGTCGAATCCGTCCGGCGCGGCTTACACGCGCGCGGAGCTCAAAGCGCTTGCGGCGGTGTTGGTCGATTACCCGCATGTGCTCATCCTCACCGACGACATGTACGAGCATCTCACCTATGGCGATTTCGAGTTCACGACGATCGCGCAGGTTGAGCCGCGTTTGTACGAGCGCACACTGACGATGAACGGCGTCTCGAAAGCGTACTCGATGACCGGCTGGCGCATCGGTTACGCCGGCGGCCCGCAATGGCTGATCAAGGCGATGGCGAATGTGATGGCGCAGACGACGTCGAACCCGTGTTCGATCTCGCAATGGGCGGCGGTTGAGGCGCTGAACGGCACGCAGGATTTCATTCCGAAGAACAAGAAGCTGTTTCAAGAGCGCCGCGATCTCGTGGTCTCGATGCTGAACCAGGCCCGTGGCATCCAATGCCCGACGCCAGAGGGCGCGTTTTACGTCTATCCGTCGTGCGCCGAACTGATCGGCAAGAAAACTCAATCCGGCAAAGTCATTGAGAACGATGAGGCGTTCGCGCTCGCGCTGCTGGAGGCGGAGGGCGTGGCGCTGGTTCATGGCGGCGCGTTCGGACTTTCGCCGAACTTCCGCATTTCCTACGCGACATCCACCAGCTGCCTTGAGGATGCGTGCGCGCGCATTCAGCGTTTCTGCGCCGGCCTTTCTTGAGATAGCGATGAACAGCATGCGCCTCCCGGGAATGTGAATTGCCGGGCGGCGCGCTGAGGCGCTTCCTCGACGTCGCGAGGAGGTACGCCCATGAAGCAAGCATTACTTGCTGGCGCCGTTATCGCCGCCAGCCTTTTCACATCACCGGCCCACGCACAGATGGTGGTCGTCCACGGACGCGGGCCGGCGCAAGATTGCTACGTCGCAGCGGCAAGGGGCGACAGCGACAGGCGCGCGATCGACCTCTGCGATCTGGCACTGGACCACGATTTCCTGACCCGCCAGGATCGCGCCGCCACGCACGTCAACAGAGGCGTGCTCCATCTGCGCCGTGGCGCGGATGCGCGCGCACTTTCGGATTTCAACAACTCGATTGAGATCGATCCGGGGGCAGGTGAGGCCCATCTGATGCGCGGCATCGCGTTGTTGCAGCTTGGACGCCTCGGCGAGGCGAACGCCGCCATCACGCAGGCACTTTCGCTCAACGTCGTGCGGCCTGAGCGCGCCTACTATTATCGTGGCGCAGCAAACGAGGAGGCTGGCAATGCGCGCGCCGCTTACGCCGACTATCGCCGCGCTGCCGATCTCGCGCCCGGCTGGCGTTCGCCGCAAACTGAGCTGGCGCGGTTTCAGGTTCGCAGGAACTGAGCCGCTTTAGTTTTCGAGCTTGAACGTCAGCCCGGCCTTTTCTTGCAGGCGTGCGATCAGCGCGTCGCCCATGGCCGCGGCCGGCGTCCAGATGCCGCCTGGCGTTGTTTGACGGCTCGTGTCGTTCAACGTCAGCGCGGCTTCTGAGATCATTTTCGAGGTGGAGCCGTAGCCAGGATCCTTGTCGCCATAGACGCTGGCGCGCAACGTTCGGCCATCGGCTGTCGTGCCGACGACGAGCACCTCATACATGCCTGTCTCGCGCTGCTCCTTGTCCGGGCCCTGACCCGGTTTCGGCAGAGCAAATTGCTGAAGCAAGGCGCGCGTCGGCGCAAAGCCGAGGAGCGCGCGCTGCATATTTGAAGCACTAAGCGCGGACTTGGCGCGCTGGCGCCCTTTGGGGCCGGGGCCGGTCAGCATCATTTCGCTGTAGGTGAAGTCGCGGCCGTAGGCGTACTTGGTGAGCGCATTGGTGCGGTGGACGTTCTTGGTGTTGATCGAGGCCATCACGAACGGCGCCGACCACGAATTGATGTCAGCATCTTCGGTGACGACATCGCCATTGGGCTGTGGCGCGAGCCGCTCGGGCGAGAGCATGAACGGGTCGCCCATTCGCGTGGCGAGGCTTGGGTCACGGCGCACGGCCTCGAACGTCGCCAGCATCGAAGCCATCGTGCCGCCAGAGAATGTGCCCTTCATCTTGCGCACGCGGCCGCGCACGTCGCGGAGCGGCTGGCCGAAGCGCGCCTTCGCCTCCTGTTGGGCAAACCACACGCAGCCGTCGAAGGGAATCGAGTCGAAGCCGCACGAGAACACGATGCGGGCGCCGCTTTCCTTGGCCGTGTTTTCGTACTTGGCGATCATTGCCGCCATCCAGTTCGGCTCGCCGCACAGGTCGACGTAGTCCGTGCCGGCCTTAGCGCACGCCGCCAGCAGGCCCTCGCCGTAGCGCTGATAGGGGCCAACCGTGGTTATGACGACGCGGGTACGATGGGCGAGCGCGTCGAGCGCGTTCGAATCCGTCGCGCCGGCGACGATGATGGGCAGCGCATACGGCGCGCCGATCTCGGTGCGGACCGCCTTGAGCTTTTCCTCGTCGCGCCCGGCGATGGCCCAGCGCACAGCGCCTTCCGCTCCGTAAGTCTTGAGCAAATGCTCGGCTACCAGTTTGCCGGTGAAACCGGTCGCGCCATAGACGATGACGTCGAATTCCTGTGCGCTCATGCCCGCCCTCCGTGCGGCGTCTTATGGACCGCCGGCGTCCCGCCGGCAAACGCGAGCGCTGGCCGGCGGGGCGCCGGCGGTCCATAGAGCGTCAGACACATGCCGCCTCTCGCCGTTGCCGCCGCCATTGCCTCCGCCGTGATCCACGCCAGTTGGAACGCCGCGCTGAAGGGCGGGACCGATCGGGTCACGGATTCGTTCTTGATCGCGGTGGGCGGGCTTGGCGCCGGGCTGCTGATTGTCCTGTTCATGGGCGCGTTGCCGGAGGCCGCCTGGCCTTATCTGGCGATGACGGTTTGCATCCATCTCGCCTACTGGTTCTGCCTCTTCAAAGGCTACGACGCCGGCGACATGAGCCATGTCTACACGCTCTCGCGCGGCATGGCGCCAATGCTGGTTGGGTTTGGCGCGGCGCTGTTTGCGCAGGAAATTCCACCGCCGCTGAAAATGCTTGGCATCGCTTTTGTCTCGATTGGCGTGTTCACCGTGGGGGCCAGTCCGCGTGCGCCTTTGAAGGCGACGCTATGGGCGGCGGCGATCGGACTTTGCATTGCTTCTTACTCATTGGTCGATGCGCTTGGATCGCGCGCCGCCGGCAATGCAGTGACTTTCCTCGGCTGGTCGATGGCGTTGATGTCCGTGCCGATGGCGGCTTTCGCCTTCTGGCGCCGTGGCGTGAAGCGCTTGCTGCGGGATGCGGCCGTCGCGCCATGGCGCGGGATAGGCATTGGCGTGATCAGCTTCGCCGGCTACGGCCTCGTGCTTTGGGCGCAGACTTTTGCGCCGATCGCGCAGGTCACGGCGCTGCGCGAAACCTCAGTTGTTTGGGGCGCTCTGATCGCGTTTCTCTTTCTGAACGAACGGCTAGGCGTCCGGCGCTGGCTCGGCGCCTCCATTGTGGCGCTGGGTGCTGGCTTGATTGCGTTTGCCTGAGTAGTTTGTGCGAATGGCCGACCTTCAGATCATCCGCATCGACGACGCCAAGGCGCTGGTGCGCGTCGGCGTGCCAGACCCTGAACGCGCGACGCCGCAAGAGGTGCGCATTTCGGTTACGCTGGCGCTTGGCGAGCCGCCGGACTTTCCGGCGCATGACCGCATCGGCGCCACCGTCGATTACGATCAGATCATCGGATTCATCCGCGGCGATCTCGGTGAACCGGCGCATTTGATTGAAACGCTGGCCGATCGCGTGGCCGGGCACTGCCTTTCACTTTCGACGCGTGCGCTGTGGGTTGAGGTCACGGTGAAGAAGCCGTCCGTGCTCTCCGGTGATGGCCTAGTCGCGGTGACGATCCGGCGCGAGGCCTAATCGTACATTACGTCCCGTGCGCTCGGCACGAGGTGCTGGCCGCCATCTACAGGGATGAGCGCGCCGGTCACGTTCTCGGCTTTTGCCAGGAAGGCGACAGCGTCAGCGACGTCCTCAATGCGCGTGCCAACGCCAGTGAGGTTTTGGGTGTGCACGCGCTTGAAGTTCTCCTCGGTCTGATCGCCGCTCATTAGCATCAGGCCCGCTGCGATGCAGTTCACGCGAATGTTTGGCGCCATCGCCATCGCCAGCGGGCTGGTGCCGTGCGCGAGACCTGTTTTGGCGAGCGTGTAGGAGAGGAAGTCGGGATTTTGGTTCAACACCTTCTGGTCGGCGATGTTGGTGACGAAGCCGCGCCGTGATCCAATCTGCTCGCGTAGTTTCCGCGCGAGATAAACGGGCGCGAGCAAGTTGAGGCGCACCTGCGCTTGCGCCGCGTCCATACTGATGTCGTCGATCGTATCCAGCGAGAACGAAGCAGCGCTGTTGACGAGGCCGACCCAATCGCCCCGCTTGGCGATCTCACTCGCCATGGCGTCAATAGCGCGCTGATCGGTGAGGTCGGCGCCAAAGAGTTCCGCCGCGCCGCCGTCAGCGCGAATGGCATTGGCGACATCATCGGCGCCTTGTCGCGAGCTGTTGTAGTGAACGCCTATCGTCCAGCCATCGCGTCCAAGACGCCGCGCAATGCCGGCGCCGACACGGCGTCCGGCGCCGGTGACAAGAACAAATCCGCTCACGCGCGGAAATCCTCTCGCGCCACGTCGAACTCAAGCCCGACCGCTTGCATCTCGAGGAAGATGTCGGGTTTCAGAATCGAAAGCTGCACGCGTTGCGCGGGGGTGGTTTCGAAGCAAGTCGCGATAATGAATTGCGCGATGTCTTCGAGATGCGCGGTGTGTTCGCGCTGCTCGAGCGACTTCAGGAATTTGCGCAACGGATCGTAATCGACGTAACCGCCGTGCTTGCCGAAATAATCACTGTAGCCAAACACCAGAGTGATGTTGACGGCGATGCGCGTCGGCCGCTCCGGATGGCGCTCCCACGGATGCTCGCCGACTTGCACGACAAGCTCGACGCCGCGCATGGCGATCGAGACGGTGGACGGTGCGTCAGCCATTCAAGCTCCTTTGCGCATCCCGTGACGCGTGTCACATCCATAAGGCAAACGGCCTATTACCTTCCACTCATCGGATCGATGGACGGTTCGACGAGAGATGGAGCAGGAAATGACCAAGTTGTATTGCCTCGTTGCGGCGCTGGCGGTGTTTGCCCCCTTTGCGTTCGTCACCATGAACCAAGCCGCGCAGATCGTTGCGTAACGGGTCGCTGACCTGAACTTTCCCAGGCTCTCCAGGGTAACGGAGAGCGCAAGAACCAGGCAGATCCCATGAAAAGCCCACAAAAGTGAGGGCGCCGGTCCGACCGGCGCCCTTTCGCTATCAAAGATGACTGGCGATGTAGGCGTAGACACCGGCCGCCACCGCCAGCGCTAGTAGCAGACCAAAGAACGGGAAGATGAGGGCGCGCATCGTTTTCCGGTCCATGCATCCGGTCTTGAAGCGGATTCCTGTCCAAACTTCCATCCCGCGAGTTCTTGAAATGTTCCTATCTTAGGACTACAGTCCCATGCATGAAATCAGATCCCCTGCATGGCCGGGGCGCTCGCACGAACGCGAGTGGCCGCTACGAGCGCTTTGCCCGCGAAGCCTTCGATGACGGCTGGGTTGGGGAGGATGGCGCCAAGGCGTTGGAGACGATCGTCACGCCGGAGCTGGCCAAGAGCATCATCTCCACCAATCAAAGCCCCGACATTTCCTTCGATCAGTCGATCAATCCGTACCGGGGCTGCGAGCACGGCTGCATCTATTGTTACGCGCGCCCGAACCACGCTTATGTGGGCTTGTCGCCCGGGCTCGATTTCGAAACCAAGCTGTTCGTGAAGGCCAATGCGGTCGAGCTGCTTGAGCGCGAGTTCGCGAAGCCAAGCTACAAGCCGAAAACGATTATGCTCGGCGGCGTTACGGACATCTATCAGCCGATCGAACGCGGCTACGGCATTACGCGTGGTCTTCTCGAAGCGATGGAGCGTTGGCGCCATCCAGTCGCGTTGATCACCAAGTCGCAATTGGTCATTCGCGACATTGATGTGCTGGCGCGATTGGCGGAGCGCGGGCTGGCGAAGGCCGCGATCTCCGTGACATCGTTGGAACGGCGCATCGCGCGCGTGATGGAGCCCCGCGCAGCCGCCCCACACCGCCGCATTGAAGCGATCCGCATGCTTGCCGACGCCGGCGTGCCCGTGACCGTGATGGTCGCGCCGATTGTGCCTGCCATCAATGACAGCGAGATCGAGGCCATACTCGAAGAATGCTCCAAGGCGGGCGCCAGCGCTGCGGGCTATGTGGTGTTGAGGCTGCCGCTGGAGATCAAGGATCTCTTCCGCGAATGGCTGCACACACACTTCCCGGATCGCGCGACGCGGGTCATGACGCTGGTGCGTCAGATGCGGAGCGGGCGCGACTACGATCCTGAGTGGGGCAAGCGTCAAAAGGGCGAGGGCCCTTATGCAAGGCTCATAGCCGATCGCTTCGCCTCGGCGTGCCGCCGGCTCGGCTTGGACAAGCCTAGGTTGCCGCTCGATCACACCCAATTCCGCCGCCCTTTGGAACTCGACGGTCAGCGGGATCTGTTCGCCTCGGAGTAGCGCCGCGCCGATGTGCGGGTTAAGACCGCCGGGAGGGCAGGAGACGTACCTATGCGCACAGATGGCCAACGCCGTTCCGACAATTTCGAAGATCGTGGCCGCGGCAGCGGCGGCGGCGGTGGTTTGCCCGGCGGCGTCCTGTTCGCGCTCCTGCGCCGCATTGGGCTTCGCGGCATCCTGATCGTCGGCGTCGTGCTGGCGGGCATCTGGTTCTTCGCGCCGGCAAACATCAAGCAAATGGTTTTCGGTGCTCTGTTGGGCGGCGTGCCGGGGCAAACGCAGACGAGCGGCGAAGGCAGTGTCTGCGAGACCGAGGCGCAAGCATGTGACTTCTCGCGCGCCGTTCTTGGTTCAACGGAAGACGTGTGGACCGCGCAGTTTGCCCAGGGCCGGTTGCCGAACTATGGCCGCCAGGTTGGCGCCTACCAGCATCCGACTTTGGTTGTGTTCCAAGGCGGCGTCTCGACTGAGGGCTGTGGCAACGCGAGTTCGGATGTGGGCCCATTCTACTGCCCAGGCGACCGCAAGCTCTACATTGACCCCGGCTTCTACCAAGTGATGGAAAGCCGCCTGCGCGCGCCAGGCGATTTCGCGCAAGCGTACGTCATCGCGCACGAAGTCGGCCACCATGTGCAGAACCTGATCGGCGCGACGCAAATCCAGGTGCAGGGCGAGTCACAAAATCAGACGTCTGTGCGGGTTGAGCTGCAGGCCGATTGCTTGGCCGGCGTTTGGGGTCACACCGCCCGTGCCGATCTCGCGATTGACGAAGCCGATCTGCGCGAGGCGCTGAACGCCGCGCACGCGATTGGCGACGATGCGCTTGGGCATCAAAACGAAAGCCAATTCACGCACGGTTCCAGCGCTCAGCGTATGAATTGGTTCCGCCGCGGCTTCAACAGCGGCGACGCGCGCCAGTGCGACACGTTCAATGTGCCGGCCAATCAGCTTTAGCAAGGTGTCAGGTATCAGGTGTCTGGAGTCAGGATGCGTTTAGCTTCGAGATGAGGCCATTCAGCATCCTGGCGATCTCGCGAAACTGCTCATGGAGTTGGGCGTACTGATCGTCACCGAGATATCCAAGATCTTTGGCGAACCTGCACCAAAGTGCCGATTCATCAGCGCTTCCCAAAGCGATCAACGCGAAGCGCCTGAAATCAGCGCTTGAGCCCTGTTGCCGCGCTCGGCCCTCAGCCAGATTCGCACAGATTGACTTGCTTGATCTGCGCAGTTGGCTCGCGAGTTCATATTGCTCATGCTTCGGAAATGTTTG
The DNA here is from genome assembly GCA_050184605.1 of Hyphomonadaceae bacterium. GTDB lineage: Bacteria > Pseudomonadota > Alphaproteobacteria > Caulobacterales > Aquidulcibacteraceae > Vitreimonas. Next base: position 231,883 of record JBFXAE010000004.1, read on the forward strand.
CGCTATGCGATGAGCCTCAAGCGCTGCGGCATATGCCTTCTGGAAAACGACCATGTCCCACACCGAAGGCGATCCGCGTGTCTCGCTCATGACACCTGACACCCGAAACCTGACACCTGCTTACGGCTCCCAGTCGGCCGCCTGATCGATCAGGAATTGGCGGAACGCGGCGATGCGCTTGGAGCGCTTCAGGTCGCTCGGGTAGATGAAATAGACCTCGAAGCTCGGGCCCTGCAGGTTTGGCAGCACCTTCACGAGGTTCGGGTTTTCGCGCGCCATATAGTCCGGGGCGCTGCCAATGCCGAAGCCGGATTCGACCGCGCGCAGCATGCCGTAGACGTTGTTGATCTCGAGCAGCGGCGGGCGCGGCTTTGCATCTTCGCGGCCGGCGCGTTGCGCCCAATCGAGTTCGCGCATCGGCGTCGGCACGCCAGCCTGGTAGGCGATGATGCGGTGATTATCGAGATCCTCGACGTTCTTCGGCGTTCCATGCTTCTGCAGATACGAAGCCGAGGCGTAGAGGCTGACGCGCACTTCGAGCAGCTTGCGCTGAATGAGATCGGCGTGCGTCGCCGCCCACAAGCGGATCGCGCATTCGGCTTCGAGCTTCAGCAGATCGTACTCGCGGTCGTCGAGCAAGATTTGCAGACGCGTCTCTGGATAGGTGTCGGCGAACGCGCCAAGGCGCGGCGCAAGCCACGTCGAGCCGAATGCGACTGGCGCCGTCACTTTGAGGTCGCCGATGACCTTTTCGCGCGCATCCTTCAGCGTCGATTCCGCGATCACGGCGGCGCCGGCCATTTCGCGCGTGAACTCGCGCAGCGCCATGCCCGGCCCGGTGAGCAGGAGCCCCCGCGCGTGACGCTGGAACAGCGGCACGCCCATGTCGCTTTCCAGCGCCGCGATCTGGCGGCTCACCGAGGATTGGCTGACGCCGAGCTTCTCAGCGGCTGCCGTCAGGCTGCCGGTCTCGGCGGCAAAGTGAAACGTTTTGAGCTTGTCCCAATCCATGTGACGCCCGCCCTGAGGCGCCCCATGGCGGCCTCGTCCGATGCAATATTGCATAGCTCGACACGGGGGTCGATAGATGAGGCTCTGAATTCCGAGGATTCGCCCCATGTTCGATGGCCTAGCCGATTTTTCCCACGTCACGCTCTTCAGGCTTGGCGCCTCGCCGGTGACGGTGGGCGGCGTCGCCGGTGCGGCGTTCGTGGTGTTGGCCTTCATTGTCGCGTCCGTGCTGATCGGCACAGCGCTGAAGCGTCTCCGGATGCGCACCGAGCCGGGCAATGCCGCGCTCTATATTGCCGAGAAAGTGCTGGGCTACGGGTTGGTGCTCGTTGGCCTGATAGCTGGGCTTTCGACGCTTGGCCTCGATCTCACATCGATCGCGGTTTTCGCGGGCGGTCTCGGCATCGGCATCGGGCTCGGACTTCAGGGCATCATCAAGGAGTTCGTCTCGGGGCTTACGCTGGTCTTCGATCGCGCTGTTCAGATCGGCGATTACGTCGAGATGCACGATGGCACACGCGGGGTTGTGCAGGAGATCGGGCCGCGCGCGACGCGCGTGCGCAATAACGACAATGTCTACCTGCTCATTCCCAACTCAAAACTCATTGAGAACACGATGATCAACTGGACGCGGCGTGGGGAGACGCGGCGTATCCATGTGCCCTTTCAAGTTGCGATCGGCGCTGACAAGGAGAAGGTTCGCGAGTGCGTTCTCGCCGCGGCGCGCGATGTACCCTTCACGCTGCCGGACACGGAGCAGCATCGCACGCAGGTCTGGCTCGTGGGCTACGGCGACAGCGCTCTGAAGTTCGAACTGATTGTCTGGCCCACGCTCGAAGCGGTGAAGCGTCCGAAAGCGATGAACGCCGCCTATACCTGGGCGATCGATGATGCGCTGCGCAGCGCCGGCATCGAGATTCCATATCCCCAGCGTGACATCCGCTTGCGCGCGTTCTTTGGCGAGGAGGGCGACGAAGCGCTCGCCGCCCTCAATATGCGCCCCGCGGCGCACGTCCCGCCGCCGCCGCAAACTCACACCGTGAACGATGCCGCCGACGACTTGCTGCGCCCCGATCAGCCGGATGAGCCGGAGAACCCGCCCGCGTCTTCGCCAGATCAGCGCCGCGCCTAAGCGCCGCGCCAGGTTCCGTGGAAGCCGAGGGGCGCGGCGTAGCGGCTGCGCCACGTCGCCACCGGGCCATCGCTTACTCGGGCTGCGTCGAAAACATGCAGCTCGGTCGCGCGCTCTTCCGCGTTGAGCGTCACACCCACAAGCCACGCGTCGCGCTCGGCGCTGGCGCCGGGCTTCGGCACGAAGAGGTGCTCTTGCACCATCTGGCCCGCGCCGAACGTGTAGCTTTCGCTTACGCCACTGCGCCAGTTCATGAGGCCGAGAGTTGAAACCTCGCGATCATTGGCGATGACGACGAGATCGCGTGCGAGGCCCTGGCGGCGGCGATCGGTTTGAGGGAATTCGCCGAACTGGCCGCTACGCTGCAGCTCGGCGCGGCCGTCTGCGTGGAGCACCGCGAGCACAAGTTCAGCTGAGGGCGTCTCGCCGCTGTCCGACTGGATCATGCTGCGCGCTTGCTCGGTGACGAAGTGCGCGTTGGCCGAGGCGCAGAGATCGAAGCGGATCGTGCCGTCGCTGTCTTCCCAGGCGTCGCCGGTATGGAAGTAGAACATGGCCGGCAGTTCGTAGGTGCGCCGGTTGGCGTAATCGTTCTTGTCCAGCACCAGGATGCGGAACGGCCGATCACCGTGCCATGTGTACCCATCGACCATCGGCGCGGTCATGTGGTCGTGCACCCATGGCTGTAACGGGATGATGAGATAGCGCTCGGTCACCGCCCAATCGTGCAGATACGAGGCTTGGCCGATGTCGATGACTTGGGCGTCTTCAAGCGTTCCGTCGGCGGAGAGACGCCAGATGATTACGCGTGGCCCGTAGGCGCCGATGTTCCAGATGCGCCCGTTCGGTTCGACCTTGGGGTGGGCCGTGAACGGCATGGCGGCGAGATCCGGGCGGAAGGGACGGATGCCAATGGTCTCCAGCGTGTCGGGGTTCATGCGGGTGGGCGAGCCGCCCTCCCACAGGGCCCAAAGTTCGCCGCCAGCCATCATCACTGAGGTGTTGGCGGCGTTGATGTCGTCGGGCGACTCCACCGGCGCGCGCGGCTGACCGCGGGTGCCGAAGCCGGGAAAGATGATCTCTTGGCGCTGCATCTCGACGCGGCGCTTCAGGGTGTCAGCGAACTTGCCGCTGTGGCGCACGCGGCCATCCTCGATGGCGAAGCGCTGAACGAAGCCATCGCCGTCGAACCAGTGGCCTGTTGAACTGGAGGGATAGCGGAACCAGCCCGGGCCGTTGCGGTAGAGCGAGCCTGCGAGGCCCCGCGGCGCGCGGCCTTGGACGAGGCGCATTGCGGCCGGCGCGTAGCCTTCGGCCGGGGCGTTCTCGACGCCGAGGCCCCACGGATTCTCGCTGGCGAGAGCGGCGGGGGCGGCGGCGAGGGCCCCTACGGCCGCCGCGCCAGCAAGGAGTTTACGGCGAGAGGCGATCATTGCGCGCCTCCGACAGCGATCTGGTGGACGTTCTCGCCGGGGTTGAGCGTGAACACCGCTTGTTGCCAGCTGGCCGGGCCGAAGCTGCCGCGGGCATTGTTGGAGAAGGCGAAGGGCTCGGTTGGGATGCCGAACGGGTTGGTATCGAGTTCGCCGTTGCCGTTCAGGTCATGGAACAGGCGCACGGCGTATTGGCCGGTGGGCACATCGTTGAATTCGACGCTGGCCGTTGGGCCGGTGATCGGAATCTGGCGACCGGCGATGCCGTTGCCGGCGCGGTAGCTTTCCTCGGAATTGAACACCTGCAACAGCACTTGGCCCTGAGGCTGGAGTCCGGTCAGCTCGATCCGCACGGAGGCGGTGTCGGCGCGGGCTGGCGTTGCGGCGGCGGCGGCGCCAATGACGGCGAAGGCGAGCAGGGCGGTACGAAGCAGCATTTTGGTTCTCCGGTCCGGCGGGTTTGCCGTTGACCGGAGTTCGCCATCGCCGCCCGACCGAAGCGAGCCGGTCTGCGTGAATGCGCTGTTTCAGTACGCGAGCTGCGGGGTCAGCCGTTCGCGTATCGCGAGTTGCGCCCCGGATTTTATTGGCGTTTCGCCGGTTGCTAAGCGGCTGCGCCGGCCTTGGCGCCGCGCGCGCGGTCGAGTTCCAGAGCGGCCAGATAGCGCTCAGCTTCGAGCGCCGCCATGCAGCCTAGGCCTGCCGCCGTGACCGCCTGGCGATAAGTGTCGTCGGCGACATCGCCGGCGGCGTAGACGCCAGGGATGTTCGTTTCGGTCGTGCCTGGTTTGACGATGATGTAGCCGCTGTCCTTCATCGCCACTTGGCCTTTGAAAAGTTCCGTCGCCGGGGCGTGACCGATGGCGATGAACACGCCGTCGAGCTTGCGCTCTTCGCGAGCGCCGGTTTTCAAGTTTTTGATCACGATGCCGGTGACGCCCTTGGGGTCTTCCGTGCCCTCGATTTCCTCAAGCGCCGAGTCCCAGACAACCTCGATCTGCGGGTGATTGAACAAGCGCTCCTGAAGCACCTTCTCGGCCTTCAGCGAGTCGCGGCGGTGGATGAGCGTGACCTTGCTGGCCAGGTGGGCGAGATAGAGCGCTTCTTCGACCGCGCTGTTGCCGCCGCCGATCACAGCGACTTCTTTGCCGCGATAGAAGAAGCCGTCGCAGGTGGCGCAAGCCGAAACGCCGAAGCCTTGGAACTTTTGCTCGCTGTCGAGGCCCAGCCACTTGGCTTGAGCGCCAGTGGCGATGATCACGGCGTCGGCCAGATAGACCTGTCCGCTATCGCCGGTGAGCTTGAACGGCCGCTGATCCAGTTCGGCCTTCACAATGATGTCTTCGACAATCTCAGTCCCGACATGCTTGGCCTGGGCGCGCATCTGTTCCATCAGCCAGGGGCCTTGGATGGTGTCGGCGAAGCCTGGATAGTTCTCGACGTCGGTCGTGATCGTCAGTTGGCCGCCCGGTTGCAGACCCGCAATGAGCATCGGCTTGCGTAGGGCGCGGGCCGCATAGATGGCGGCGGTGTAACCCGCCGGGCCGGAGCCGATGATGATGATGGGGGCGTGACGGGCGGCGTTCGAGGTCATTCTGCGCTCTTGCTGGGATTCGTGTGCTGCCAATATGGCGTCGCCGCCACCACTCTGAAAGCCGCGGATTTGCAGGTGAGGCTGCGAATTGCGCCCGGATTTTCCACAGCTATTCTGGGGCCGGGGATAAGTCACACTTAGGCGGGCGAACGGGAACTTGCCGAAGATTTTGGTTGTGGAAGATGACGCGCTGATCGCCATGGAATTGTGCGAGCGGCTGACGGACATGGGCTACGAGGTCATGGGCCCCGCGCACTCGATCCCCGAGGCGGAAACGCTGCTTGCCCGCGAAACGCCGGACGGCGCACTGCTAGACGCGACGCTCGCGGGCGGCGTTTCAAGCCTGCCCCTCGGCATGATCTTGCATGGGAAAGGCGTGCGCATCGCGTTCTGCACCGGCTACGACAAGGTGAAGGGGGCGCCGCCGGAGCTGGCGCAGGCGCCGGTGCTGACCAAGCCCGTCAGCGACGCCGACATCAAGACCTGTCTCGATAACCTACTCGCGAAAGGCTAGCGTTTGCGCGCGGCCCAGGCGGTGAGCACTGTTGCTGCTGCGCGATCTGTTTCCAGCAGCGGCGGGTAGGACCAGGTCTCGAGCTTGCCGTTAAACGGGCGCGCGCAGCCGCGGCGGGCGAGGCTCTGATGAAAGCGCGCGAGTTTTCCAAGTTGGCCATCGACAGCCAGGATGTGCACCGGCTTGCCGGTGGCTGATGCTTCCGTCGCCATGTTCACACTGTCGGCGGTGACGAAGATATGGTCGGCGACGCCAAGGATCGCCGGATACGGATTGGCGCCCTCGTCCTCATAGAAAACCGCGCAATGCGGCGCGAGCCAGGTACGGAATTGCAGGCGCGCGGCGTGACTGGTGCGGCGTGACAACGTCGCCATCAGGGAGCCGCCGGTTTCGCGTTGCACGGCTGCGAGTGAATCGGAAATCGCGCGCGCGCGCGCCGGCGAAATGTCCTGGCGCTTGGATTTGCCGCCAATGAGAATGGCGAAACGGGGCGACGGCAGCTCTTCGAGATTGACAGGCTTATACTCGGAAACCGCACGATCCATGCGCTCTTGGGTGATGCGGTTGCAGGCGCCGACGATCGGCAGAACGTTTTGCCCCTCAAGTCCGTCGTGCATTGGCGGAATGACGGCATCGAACTCGCGCGGGTTCATGCGCGGGTCCTGCAGCTGCACAACAAAGGTTCGGCCGTTCGACCAATCGCGTACGCCGAGCGAAAACGGAATCGAAGCACGGCCACAGCCGATGAAGATGTCCGGCCAGGGCGGCTCGATGGCGTCAGAGTCTAGTGAGGTCGCCTGGCGCGGCGCGGGCACCATGCCTGCCGGCAGCCAGCGCCACGGCGTCCGCAACCGCACCCGTTTGGTCGTGAGTGAGATCGGCGCGCGCCGCGCGATCGCTTCGGCCAGCCCAAGAGCTTGCGCTTCGATACCGGCGCGCCCGTCCGTGACGATCCAGACGTTCAGAGGCTCTGCGGGCTGATAGCCAGCGCTGCGCATTCAGCCCCCAACCGCCCCGAACCTCAGAGGTACTTCACCTTGGTAATTTCGTACGACTTCGGCCCGCCTGGCGCCATGACCTCGACGACGTCGCCTTCCTCTTTGCCGATCAGCGCGCGCGCGATCGGGGAGGTGATCGAGATCTTGCCGCCCTTCACGTCGGACTCGTCTTCACCGACGATCTTGTATTTGGCCTTCGCGCCGGAATCCTCGTCTAGCAGGTTCACGGTCGCGCCGAATTTCACCTGCTTGCCCGAGAGCTTCGAGACATCGATGATCTGAGCCCGGGCGATTTTGTCCTCAAGCTCGGCCACCCGGCCTTCGATGAAGGCCTGGCGCTCTTTCGCCGCATGGTATTCGGCGTTCTCGGAGAGGTCGCCGTGGGCGCGCGCCTCTGCGATCGCCTGGATTACCGCCGGGCGCTCTTCGGTCTTAAGACGTTTTAGCTCTGCGTCGAGGGCGGCGTAACCCTCGGCGGTCATTGGTATTTTTTCCATGGGGGTGTGTAAAAGTCCGTCTAGGAAATGAGAATCTGTGTCCGATCCGGCCCGGCGTCAAGCATAGGCCTGAAGGGCTCGAACGCCTAGGGGCGCCCCGGCTTTGAGCAACCGGATGGCCTGGATGGCCGCCCGCGCGCCGGAAACAGTCGTATAATAGGGAATGTTCTGCACCAGCGCCGTGCGACGGATTGAATAGCTGTCCCGATAGGATTGGGCGCCCTCGGTTGTGTTGAAGACCAGCTGAACCTCGCCGTTCTTCATGGCGTCAACGATGTGGGGGCGGCCTTCGGCGACCTTGTTGGTCTTCTGGACCTCGATCCCTTTGCTGCTGAGGTAATCGGCGGTGCCGCCGGTCGCCATCACGCGGAAGCCCAGCTCGATCAGGTCCTTGGCGACTGGTACGAGCGCCGGCTTGTCGGCGTTCTTCACCGAGATGAAGCAGCAGCCTTCGACGGGCAGATTGATGCCAGAGGCGATCTGGCTCTTGGCGAAGGCGGCGACGAAGCTTTCGTCGAGACCCATGACCTCGCCGGTCGAGCGCATTTCCGGGCCGAGTACCGGATCGACGCCGGGGAAGCGCGCGAACGGAAAGACGGCTTCCTTCACAGCAACATGCTTCTTCGAGGGCCGGTCTAGCTTCAGCTCCTTCAGCTTCACGCCGGCCATGACTTTTGCCGCGGCCGCCGCGATCGGGCGATTGATCGCCTTCGCCACGAACGGGGCGGTGCGCGAGGCGCGCGGGTTGGCTTCGAGGATGAAAATCTCGTCGTCCTTCACCGCGAACTGAATGTTGATCAGGCCGCGGACGTCGAGCGCAAGCGCGAGCTTCTTCGTCTGCGTCTCAATCTCGTCGACCAGCTTTTTTGGCAGTGAGTAGGGCGGCAGCGCGCAGGCGCTATCGCCCGAGTGCACGCCGGCTTCCTCGATGTGCTCCATGACGCCGGCGACGAACACATCGTCGCCGTCGCAGATGGCGTCGACATCGACTTCGATGGCGTCGCGCAGATAGCGATCCACGAGCAGGGGTTTCTTTTCTGAAACTGCGAGCTCGGTCGGTCCGCCGAGTGCGCGGGAGACACGTGCGATGTATTCGTCCAGCTCGCCCTCGTTGTGCACGATCTGCATGGCGAGCCCGCCGAGGACGTAGGAGGGGCGCAGCATCACCGGATAGCCGATTTTTGCGGCGCCGGCGCGCGCGGCGTCGGGCGATGGCGCGATGGTGTTTTCCGGTTGCTTCAGGCCAATCTTGCGCAGGAGCGCCTGGAAGCGATCGCGGTCTTCGGCCAGATCGATGGCGTCGACGCTGGTGCCGAGGATCGGCGCGCCTTCGTCAGCCAGCGGTTGAGCGAGTTTCAGCGGTGTTTGACCGCCGAACTGCACGATCAGGCCTTGAACCGTACCGCGCGACTTCTCCGTCTCGACGATTTCGAGAACGTCTTCGGTTGTCAGCGGCTCGAAGTAGAGGCGGTCCGAAGTGTCGTAGTCGGTCGAAACCGTCTCCGGATTGCAATTGACCATGATCGACTCGACGCCGATCTCCGCACACGCGAACGCGGCGTGGCAGCAGCAATAATCGAACTCGATGCCCTGGCCGATACGGTTCGGCCCGCCGCCGAGGATGATGATCTTGTTGCGGTCGCTCGGATCCGCCTCGCAATCGGCGACATCGGAGCCGTAAGCCGGAAACTCATACGTCGAATACATATACGGCGTCGTCGCGCGGAATTCGGCGGCGCAGCTATCGATGCGCTTGAACTGCGGGCGTACGCCGAGTTTGCGCCGCGCCGCGCGCACGTCGCGTTCACGTTGGCCGGTGAGCTTGGCGAGGCGCGCATCGGAGAAGCCTTGCGCCTTCAGCGCGCGGAACGCGACGGCGTCCTTCGGCAGCCCATTGGCGCGGATTTCCGCTTCTTTCTCGATGATTTCAGCGATCTGGCGCACGAACCACGGATCGAAGTGCGATGCCGCGCAGATCTCCTCGACGCTCAGCCCGCGGCGCAGCGCTTCAGCGCAAACAAGCAAGCGATCGGATTTCGGCGTCACCAGGCGCGCGCGCACGGCGGCGCGGCCGTTGTCTTCATCCGACGCGCCTTCGATGTCGATCTCGTCCAAGCCGGTGAGGCCGGTGTCGAGCGAGCGCAGCGCCTTTTGCAGCGATTCCTGGAAGGTTCGCCCGATCGCCATCGCTTCGCCGACTGACTTCATCGACGTGGTGAGCGTCGTGTCCGAGCCTTGGAAGCGTTCGAACGCAAAGCGGGGGATCTTGGTGACGACGTAGTCGATCGTCGGCTCGAAGCTCGCCGGCATCGCGCCGCCGGTGATGTCGTTGGCGATTTCGTCGAGCGTGTAGCCGATTGCGCACTTGGCGGCGACTTTCGCGATCGGAAAGCCGGTGGCCTTCGAGGCTAGCGCCGAACTCCGCGACACACGCGGGTTCATTTCGATAACCACCATGCGGCCGTTTGCAGGATTCGCGGCGAACTGCACGTTGGAACCGCCGGTCTCGACGCCGATCTCGCGCAGCACCGCGATCGAAGCGTTGCGCATGATCTGATATTCGCGATCCGTCAGCGTCAGCGCCGGCGCCACGGTGATCGAGTCGCCCGTGTGCACGCCCATCGGATCGATGTTCTCGATCGAGCAGACGATGATGCAATTATCCGCGCGGTCGCGGACGACCTCCATCTCGTATTCTTTCCAGCCGATGATGCTTTCTTCGACCAGAATTTCCGAGATTGGCGAAGCGGAGAGGCCGCGCTCAACGATCTCTTTGAACTCTTCCAGATTGTAGGCCACGCCGCCGCCCAGGCCGCCAAGCGTCAGCGATGGGCGAATGATCGAAGGCAGCTGCACGTGTTCAAGCGCCTCTAGCGCTTGCTCCATCGTGTTGACCAAACGCGAGCGCGGGCTCTCAAGCCCGATCTTATCCATTGCATCGCGGAACTTCATCCGGTGCTCGGCCTTCTCGATCACGTCGGCCTTCGCGCCAATCATCTCGACGCCGTGCTTGGCCAACACGCCGGTACGCTCCAACGTCAGCGCACAGTTCAATGCCGTTTGTCCGCCCATTGTCGGCAGCAGCGCGTCCGGCTTTTCCTTCTCGATGATCTTTTCGACCGTCTCGGGCGTGATCGGCTCGATGTAGGTCGCGTGCGCTAGCCCCGGATCGGTCATGATCGTCGCCGGGTTCGAGTTCACGAGGATGACGCGATAGCCCTCGGCCTTCAGCACCTTCACGGCCTGAACGCCGGAATAATCGAACTCGCACGCCTGGCCGATAATGATCGGCCCGGCCCCAATGATCAGGATCGAGTTGATGTCTGTACGTTTCGGCATGCGTCTCCGCCCGCGTTCAGCGGCCAAGAATCGATCCATTCAGCGGATCGCGCGTGCTTAAGCCCCTGGGCCCTGCCGTGCAAGGGCAGGGCAGCCTTACGTTGCTGCAACCGCCCCTGCACGTTCCCGTCCTCAGACGGTCGCGGCCTTGTGTGGCCGCAACGCCGCCACCACCAACAGTCCGATCGCCAGTGCGAGATAGCCGCCGATGCCGACGATGCCGTTCCACGGGAATGTCGGATTGGAGATGGCGGCGATGGTCAGGCCGCCGAGGGCGTTGAACATGCCGTGGAAAAGACCGGCGCTCCACACGGAGTTCGTACGGTCGCGGATCAGCGTCATCAGCGGCGACAGCAGCATGCAGAAGATCACAAACAGCCCGACACCCATGAGGCGATCGTTCGGATCGGGATAGTTGTGGCCGACGAGATAGATCATCGGCGCGTGCCAGAAGCCCCACACCAGGCCTGTGCCCAGCGACGCGCGCCAGAAGCCGGCGGGGCGCCACAGATGATGCAGATAACCGCGCCAGCCGAGTTCTTCGGTGAAGGTGAGGATAAGCCAGTTCACCAAACCACCGACGACAATCGACATGCCGATGATGAACGCTGTGCTCAGAACGAAGGGCGGGACCTGAGAAAGATCCTGACCTTGCGCCTCCGCGGCGGCGGCGGCTGAGGTTCCGATGTCGACATAGGTGCGATCCGAAAGCGCCAGCGTAAGCGCGACTGAACCGGCGGCAAGCGCGATCGGCGCCAGCCACGCGACCATCCACCACCAGCTCCAGCGTCCGCCAAGGCCGAGCGCTTTCACGCGCTGCCCCTTCTCGAAGGCAAAGGCGCAGATCAGGGCCGCGACGGTTGGGCCTACCATGGAGATGCCGAGCAGGAGCACCGCCGTTTGCGGCGATTGCTCGTGCAGACCCATGCTCCAGCCAGTGATCACGATGGCCCAGGTCACCGCGTAGGCGATCGCCAGGAAAATTATGGACTTCGCAGTCGTGGACATCATTCACCCCCGTCTTTGTCGTTGCCAGTTGTCGTTTCCCCAAGCTTCACGCCTCTGGCGCGCAGCGCTTCGCGCAGCAGGAATTCGATCTCGGCGTTGACGCTGCGCAGTTCTGCGCTCGCTAGTCTGGCGACGGCGTCGTGGAGCGCGGGATCAAGTCTGAGCGCGAAAGCTTTGCGGTCGGACGCCATCAGCTCCTCTATTGATAGAGCGAACCTGCGTTCACGACCGGTTGCGCGTCGCGATCGCCGCAGAGCACGACCAAAAGATTGGACACCATCGTGGCGCGGCGTTCGTCGTCGAGCTTGACGATATCGCGCTCATTGAGCTGATCGAGCGCGTGCTGCACCATCTCGACGGCGCCTTGCACGATGTAGCGGCGCGCGGCGAGCACAGCTTCGGCTTGCTGGCGACGCAACATGGCGCTGGCGATTTCCGGCGCATAGGCGAGGTGGCTCAGCTTGCTTTCGTCGACCACCACGCCGGCGACCGCGACGCGTTCCTGCAGCTTCTCGCGCAGCAAATTCGACACCTGATCGGCATCGCCGCGCAGAGTGGGCTCGTCATCTTCGGCATGGTCATACGAGAAGTGCGAAGCGATCTCGCGCACTGCGGTTTCGATCTGGATGTCGACGAAGGTCTGATATTCGTCGACATCGAACAGCGCTTGCGCCGTGTCGGTGACGCGCCAGACCACGACAGCCGCGATCTCGATCGGATTGCCGCGCTTGTCGTTAACTTTGAGCTTTTCGCCGGTGACGTTGCGGACGCGCAGGCTGATCTTCTTGCGCGAATACCAGGGCAGCACCCAGCGGAGACCCGGCTGGCGGTCGGTGCCTTTGTAGTTGCCGAAGAGCGTGATCGCCGCGCCTTCGTTTGGCTGCAGCGTGTAGAAGCCGCAGATCACCAGGGTGAAGGCTAGCGACAGCACCAAAACGGACGTGAGAGTCGCGCCGCTTTCGTAGCGGATGAGCTCGATCACCATCCACACCAGCGCCACCAGCAGCAGAAGGCTGACCAGCAGCATCAGCCCACCATTGGACGTATTGGCTTTGCGTTCTTGCGTCCGATTCAACTCAACTGCGGCCATGACATACCCTCTCATGCCATCAAAGTGATATCACTTTAATAGCAAAAAGTTCCCTGGCGCAAGCGAAATCGGCGTCGTTCACCATGCTTCCAAAGCCGGTGTTAAGCGCAATCTGATACCCCAGACCATCGGCTAAGGGTCCGTTTTTGAGGCGGAAAATGGTTATCGGGCGGTTCACCAAGAAGCGTACGACGCGTGCGATGCTGCACGATCGCGCGGGCAACGTGGCGATGATGTGGGCGCTGATGGGCACGGTGCTGATCGGCTTGGTCGGTCTGACGGTGGATTTCACCCGCGCTCAGGGCATCCGCAACGCCATGCAGAACGCCGCCGATGGCGCGGCGCTGGTGGCTGAGCGCAGCTCGAACCAATCCATGGCCGCGCGCACCGCCGCGGCGCGCGCGTTCTTCGATGCCGAGATCGGCGACATGATCTCCGGCGTGACGTTCACCGTCACACAATTGGCGGATGGCGGACACCGCGTCGATGTCTCGGCGCCCATGCCCATGAGCTTGGCGCGCATCATCAGTGACGATCCCTGGAACATCGCGGTCGTCGCCGAGGCGCAGGCCAACGCGAGCCCGCCGATCGAAGTGGCGCTGGTGCTCGACAACACCGGCTCGATGTCGAACGACATGCAGGCGTTGCGCGATGCCGCCAGCGATCTCGTCGACGATTTGCTTTCGCTGGACGGCGACACCGTGCGCGTGGCGCTCGTTCCATTCGTGGCGCAAGTGAACATCGGCAACAGCCAGGCTCACATGGCTTGGATGGATACGGCCGGCAACGCCGCCTATAACGGCGAGATCCTGGAAGATCGTGCGATCGCTTACCGCACTTGGCAATCAAGCTTCGGCAACAATTGTCAGAATCTCTCGACGCTCCCGTTCACAGGATACAGTGGTCCTTACCGGATCACTTGGCGGCGCGGCGATGCTTCTGTGCTTGGTTCTCTGTTTGGCAGTTCAGGGGGCCAATCAAGTCGTTGCTACGCATGGACGCCGGAAGATGGCATCAATCATTTCGAGTTGTTCAATCTGATTTCGAATGAAACCTGGAAAGGTTGCGTCGAAGCGCGTCCGGAACCTTACGACGTCAACGACGCGACGCCGACGCCGAGCAACCCGGACACGATGTTTGTGCCGTTCTTCTGGGTCGATACAGTCGATGGCATCAGCGGCTTGTCGTCGTCAAACTCTTACATCACCGACAGCCAGGGCAATATTTCGGGCGCGACTATGAGCACGCGCATGGCGTCGGGTAGCACGACGACAGGCGAGCGCGCGCAAGCGCAAACCTTCAACCCGTTCAAGTATCGCAACAACACTGCCTCGATTGATACCACCGCGCCTACCACGCGCGGTCCGAACCGCGGGTGTCCAACCCCGATCGTGCCGCTGACCACGAACAGGGCGACGATGCAAGCCGCGGTCGCCGGGATGCAACACTGGAATGGCGGCGGCACCAATCAGGCTGAAGGCTTGGCTTGGGGCTGGCGTGTACTCTCGCCAAACGCGCCATTCACAGAAGGCGAAGCGTTCAACGCCGCGCGCGACAACGTCCGCAAAGTCATCGTGCTGATGTCGGACGGCGAGAACACCAACGTCGGCTCCGACCCGGTGCTGGATAGTGATTACTCGGCCTACAATCATTTGGGCGTGTGGACTGAACTCGCGGATGGCGGCAATTTGGGGCAGCTCGTAAGCGGCATCGTGCGCGGCATTCTCGCGCCGCAATATCGTCGCAACATCACTTCGTCCGGTAGCTACGTCACCTACGTCAACAACCGCCAGCGCCAAGTCTGCGATAACATCAAGGCGGCCGGCATCGAGATCTACGTCGTGCGCTTCCGCAATGGCGACGACAGCGTCATGCGCTACTGCGCCTCCGGCGATGATCACTATTTCAACGCCAACAATGCCAGCGAACTCGCCGCGGCATTTGACGCTATCGGCACCGGCATCGGCGCGCTGCGCCTGACGCGCTAAAGAGGGCGGCGGCCCTAGGCCTATTGCGGCGCTTGGAAGTTCACGGCGATGCGTGTCGATGAACCCACCGCGCTTGAGCCGTCGGACAGTGTGGCGCGGGCGCGATAGGAGTTGGCGGCGCTGAGCGCGGCGCGCCCGAAGCCCGCGCCTGACGGTGTCTCGGACGCAACCGAGCAGCTGACCGAGAGATCGCCAAGCACGCGGCAATCCAGCACGACACGGCCGCCGACCCCGTCATTCAACGCCGAACGCGGATAAAGATCCGCGATACGGCGCGACGAAGGACGTTGCGCCCAGACGACAGTCCCGGTCGGGGGACGTTGAGCTTGTTGTGGCGTGGCTGAGCCGAGGATCGATGGCTCGACGTTCGCGGTCTGCGGCGCGGCCGGCGATGGGCCGAGCGGCACGACGTTGCCTTGGATGGAATTCGGAGAGAGCGGCACCGGCCCACTGTTCGGTGCGGCGGCGTTGTTATTGGGATTGGCGGCGGTTTGCTGCGGCTCGCGGCGCGGCTGCTCGCGCTCGACAGTGCGCTGCGGCTCTTCGCGGGTGGCGCGCTGTGGTTGCTCGCGCTCACTGCGCGCCGCCTGCGTCTGCCGGTCGGGGCGGTTGGTCACCGCTTGCGAGAGCGGCACGCTCGGCGCTTCTTCGAGTTCAGAGAACTCCTCGCCGCCGGCGGTTTCTTCAATCGGCGCGGCTTGCGTTTCGAGCGCTTGCTCAGTCGCCGGCGGCGTGCCCATGCCGCCGCCAAAATAGAGGCCGCCGAAGAGAGCCGCACCGCCAAGCAGTGCAATCAAGACAAAGGCGCGCAGCGGTCCGCCTTGGCCTTTCGGCGGATCGCGCAGATCGCGCGTGTAGTCGCGATCGATGGGCGGACGCCGCGAAGGTTGAAGCGGCGGGTCAAGGCGGCGTTGCGTTGGCGGCAGCGCACCGTCGCGGCGCGGTGGCGGATCGGCGCGGCGCGGCGCTTCGGCGCGCGGCGCCGGTTGGCGAACAGTGGGACGCGGCGGCGCTGCGGGCGCCTCGCCCGGGCCGGTCAGCTGTTTCAAGCGGAGTTCGGCGACTTCGGAGAACGCGCCATCGGGGCCGTAGCGAGCCAGATAATCCATGAAGTCCGCCGGATTGCGGCTGTCGCGGATCGCGCGCCAGTGCTCCGCCTCCGAACCCAGCGGATCGGATGACGGTGGTACGCGATAGCTTTGCGGCGGCTCCGGCGGCGCGCGATATTGCGGCTCTTGCCGGCGCGGCGGCGGTTCAGCCTGGATCGCCGTGCGGCGTGGCGGGGGCGGGGGATCGTAATCGCGGCTTTCGCGCTGCGTTGCTCCGACGCCGGCGCGCGCTGCGTTCACCATGCGGTCGACGGCGAAGAAGAGCGGATCGAGCGCGGGATCGTTGGGATCGCCATCCCAGCGCGAGAGGTCAAAAGCAGGGGACTCGCCGATACTTGAGGGCGGCGGCGGTTCTATCAGGCTCGCGACCACCGCCTTGTTGGCGTTGATCACGCGCTGGGCCGCATCGAGGAATGGCCGAGAGCGGATCGAGGCCTGCGACCAGACGACGACGCCGGCGCCGCTCGAACGCAGCGCGCCGTCGCTCGAAGGCGCTCCACCAATTGAGAAACCGGCAGCCTCGAACATGTCCGCAAGCGCCTTAGCCTGCGGTTCGTCCTCGCGGACACAAACTATGAGTACGTCCGCCATGACGTCTCCTGCGCCCCGTGCCAGTCACCACCGTGACCGGGATACCACGGAACAAAAGTCATGCCACCCGGCTACGCGCGGCAATACTGTGAATTCGCGTCAAAGCACCGGCTCAAAGGCGCCCGTCGCAGTATTCAACAGTTCAAGCCCGCCGTCCGCCACGCCGTAGCGCATGCCAACAAGGTTAAGCCCTCGCGTCTTGATTGCATCCTGAACGAACGGAAATGTGGCGAGGTTCTCCAGGGTGACGCGGATGCTTTCGTGCTCAAGCTTCGTGAGCCGGTCACCGTCTGGCGGGATGCGGGACTTGGCGGTGTCGAGGAGGCTGATCCAGGCGTCCAGGAACGAGTGCGGATCGCGCGCGCGCTCTTCCAGGGCTGCCGCGCAGCCGCCGCATTGGGCGTGCCCCAGCACCAGCACGGTATCGACCTTCAGGTGCTTCACCGCGAACTCGATGGCGGCGCTGACCCCATGAAATCCGGGCGCCTCTTCAAAGGGCGGAGCGAGGTTTGCGACGTTGCGCACAACGAAAAGCTCGCCGGGGCCGGCGTTGAAGATGGTCGCCGGATCCACGCGGCTGTCCGCGCAAGCAATAACGAGCGTCCGCGGCGCCTGTCCGCGGTCGGCGAGATATCTGTGCAGGCTCCGCAGCTCGGGCCAGCGCGTTTCCCGGTAGATCCGGTAGCCTTCGATCAGATGCTCCATGCGCGCCCTTCAAGCGAACCTGCTTGGCCACGTCAACCAGGCGCGCAATCTGCTAAGCGTCCGGAGGGGGAGCCATGAAATCTTTTGTCGCCGCCTGCGCCGCTGCTTTGCTGGCCGCGTCGTGCGCTACCACGCCCGATATTCCCTCACAGCGCGAACGCCTGACGCGCCAAATCGCCGACGACGCGGTGGCCTTCAATGAAGCCTACGCGCAGGCCGTCTCGGCGCAAATTCTGCTGAACATTCTCCGTTCGCGCGATCGCATGCCGCGTCACTACCTCGCCATGACGGGCATTTCCGATAGCCCATCTTGGACCACATCGCGCTCCGCCACGCTTGGTGGTGTGCCGCTTGGGGACATCGACTCGCCTTGGGGTTTCGGTGAATTAAGCGCCTCGCGCGAACGAACCTCTCGCCCAAGTTACGCTGTGCAGCCCTTCAGCGCCGAAACGCTAACCCGCACCGCTTTCCAGCCGACGCCAGCGAACGTCTTCGAGCACTATTGGTACAGCGGCTGGCCGCGCGATTTGTTGTTGTTGATGATGGTCGAGACGATCGAGAAGACCGGCCCCGACAACCACCTTTACACCTACACAAACGAAGCGAACACCATCTTCGACGATTGCGTCGCCAGCGTGCAAACCGAGGGGTGCGATTTTGTGCGCGAAGTACGCGCCTTCTTGGCCGCGGCGGACGAGCATCCGCGCCAGCGCGGTATCGATCTGCAAAGCGGCCGGCCGTTGTGCGGTCTCGTGGACGCCTACGGCCCGACAGCGCCGGTGAGGCCGGTTGCACCGCGCGAAGGCCAGGTCTGCGATCCGGTGTTTGTCGTGGGCGGCTACACGCTGCACCTGCGTCTGCGTTCGTTGGATGACATGGTTTATTATGTCGGCGAGTTACTGCGCGCCGATACGACGCGCGCTGGACCCGGCGCCGCGATTGAAGCGCAAGTTACAATTCGCGCCGCCGGCCTGCGCGGCGGCGGCCGTGGCGTGCCGCTCTTTCGCGTCGTGCCGGCAACAGGGAGCGGCCGCTACGCCGCCGAGATCGCCTATGGCGGCCACCGCTATCGCGCCGGTCCGGCCATTGGCCGTTCATGCGGTGACGAAACCGCCGAAGGCCTGTGCCGCGATGTAGCGGACGAGGGTGATCGTTCGTCATCGGTGATTTCGTTGATCGCGGAAATACTCGCGCTCAATCAATCGCCGGATGCGATCCGCGCGCCGAGCCGGCTGATCGCGGAATAACGCCATGTCTCAAGCATGACTGCGTTTGGTCTGGACGCGCGCGGCGTTCGTCGCAATCGCGCAAGCGTGAGGGGCGGCGCGCGCCCATGCGTGGTCTAAACGCGTCGAGACACCTGCAGTGACGGGAGAGGCGCATGAAACGGATCATGCTTGCGGCGGCGGCTTTCGCGGCGTTGAGCGCGGCGTCGGCCTCGGCGCAGACCTATCGGACCTACCGCTGTTCGAACAGCACGGCGCTTCGTGTCATCTTCAATGACGAGCGCGGCACGGCGACCGTTGTTCCGTTCGGGCGCCCAAGCATCCGCCTAACGCGCGCCAGTAGTGCGGGCGTCGGTTTTCGTTACACGCGTAATGATTCGCATGAACTCAGCGGCAACCGCGAAGAAGTGAGGTGGCGCGCTGGTAGCGCCACTTGGACCTGCCGGCGCGTCGGCAGTTAGGGTGCGCTTGAGACTTAAGGCTGCGCGTGTGAACATTGCGGCTGGCGATTCAGCGGAGCTTTCATGCGCGGCACCATTCTCGGCATCCATGACGGACGCGGCGTTCTCCTCGGCGAGGGCGAGCGGCGGTTGGAATTTCCGCTGACCGAGTGGCGGTCGGGCGGGTCGCCATATCCGGGCCAGATCGTCGACTATTTGGAGGAGGGCGGCCAAGCGCGCGCGGTGTTTGCCGTGCCTGGCATGGGCAGCGCCGCAGGCTTCAGCGCGCCCCAATCCAGCTCGCGCGTGCTCGGGATTATTGGCGTCATCTGTCTGGTGTTCGGATTCGTCGTGCCGCTGATACCAACGATCGCGGCCTTCGTGGTTGGCGTGATCGCGGCGGGCCAAGCGCAGCAGGAACGCGACGACACTTCACTACTGCTCGCGCGCATTTCCTGGATTGGCGCGATCGTGATGCTGGGCCTTGGGCTTTTGCTCGTGCTTTCGATTATCGCGTTCGTCGGCACGATCGGCTTTGCGGGTCTCTGGCACGGCTGGGGCGACTGGAACTTCTAGAACTCGAAGGTCGTCTCGCTGCTTTCCACGAATGCGCGGATGCGATCATGCCGTGCGGCGGCTTCCTCTGGCCATTCGGCTTCCATCATCGCCAGCAGCTCGAAGAGATTGTAAGGCCCGAGCGACGTTTTGAAGTCAGCGTAGCGCTCCTGAAATCCGCGCCAGGCGTCGAGGCTCGCATCGCGCTTCACGATTGCCCACTTCGCGCCGTCTCGAATGATCAGGTGCAGGTTGTTGTCGCCGGGTGGCGCATCGATGCGCCATGGCGGAAAGCGCCGGTTCTCACCGGCGTGATAGAGGCAGATCGAATTGCCGGCCGGATCGCGCAGCCACGCCTCGCGCCAAAGCCAGCGTTGCATCATCAGGTCGCGCTCGAACGGGATTCCCGCCGCCTTTAGCCTTTCGATTTCAGCGTCGAGGCCCGTATTCGAAAGCTCAAAGTAGAGCTGCGGCGCATTCTCGCGCGGGATCGCGCCGTCAACGAGATGGAGCGAAAACGTCGCTTCGCCTTTGGGTAGCTCGAAGCGCGCGTAGTGGTCCGATTTCACAATGAGGCGCAGGCCGAGCAATTGATAGAAGGCAATCGATGCCTCCAGGTCGGTTGCGGCGGCGGTGATTTGGTTGAGGCGCATCAGGTCAGCATAAGGTCCGAATTCGGCCAGCGCACGCGCGCGATTTGTTCCACACTCGCCGCATGACATTCCAGATCACCGGCCTTGATCCCGCGCCCTTCGCGCATCTCCACGCCTTGAGCGATGAACAACTTGCGTCCGGCGGCATGAGCCGCGTCCGCGTCGAGCAAGAGAACTTCGCGCCCTGCCGCGTCTCGCTGGACGACGCGGAGATCGGCGAGGCTGTGATCCTGCTCAATTTCACGCACCAAGCCGCCGATACGCCGTACCATCAGCAAGGCCCAATCTTCATCCGCGAGGTCTCCGAACGGGTGGTTGTGCGCGACAAGATCCCGCCCGCGCTCGCCCGGCGCACCCTGTCGTTGCGCGGCTTCGACGCCGCTAACATGATGATCGAAGCCGAACTCACCGAAGGGGCGGAGGCCACCGCGCTCATTGAGCGCTTTTTCGCCAACCCGGCCGTCGCTTACATCCACGCCCACTACGCCCGCCGCGGTTGTTTCGCGGCCCTGATTGAGCGCGCCTAGATCGGCTTTCCGCACGGAGAACATTGCCATCCGCCCGCGTCGGCGCCTCTATTGGCGCAAACATAACGGGAGGATCGCGATGCACGATCTGGTCATCCGCAACGGCACGATTGTCGACGGCTCCGGCGCGCCGCGTTTCGTCGCTGACGTCGCCATCGATGGCGGCCTCATCACCGCGATCGGGCCGAACCTCGGCAAGGGCAAGGAAGAGATCGACGCGACAGGCAAGATCGTCTCGCCCGGCTGGGTCGACATTCACACGCACTATGACGGCCAGGCCACCTGGGATCAGGAAATGGCGCCGTCGTCGTGGCACGGCGTCACCACTGTCGTGATGGGCAATTGCGGCGTCGGCTTCGCGCCCGCCAAGCCCGACAAACACGATTGGCTCATTGGCCTTATGGAAGGCGTCGAAGACATTCCCGGAACCGCGCTCGCCGAAGGCATGACGTGGAATTGGGAAACCTTCCCCGAATACCTGGACGAACTCGAACGCCTGCCGCGCACCGTCGATGTCGGCACGCATGTCCCGCACGGCGCGGTGCGTGCATACGTCATGGGCGAACGCGGCGCGCGCAATGAGGAGCCGACCGAAACCGACATCGCGCAAATGTCGAAGGTCGTGGAGGAGGGCTTGCGCGCCGGCGCGCTCGGCTTCTCGACCTCGCGCACGATCCTGCACAAATCCGTCGACCGCGAACTCGTGCCGGGCACAACCGCGACGAAGGAAGAGCTCATTGGCATCGGCCGCGCTATGGGCCGCGTCGGTCATGGCGTGTTCGAGATGGCGTCAGACTTGAAGCGCGAATGGAACGAGTTCGAGTGGATGGGCGAACTCTCGCGCGAGACCGGCTTGCCTGTCACGTTCGCGGCGCTGCAATCCATCGCCAAGGAGCTGCCGCTCCCAGAACAGATCAGCGAAATGCGCGCGCAGAACGCCAAAGGCGCAAACATCGTCGCGCAGATTGCGCTGCGCGGGAATGGCATCGTCATGGCTTGGCAAGGCACGGTGCATCCGTTCCGCTTCAAGCCTGCTTGGCTCGAAATCATCGACAAGCCGTGGGCCGAACAGCTCGCGCACTTGAAGGATCCTGCGTTCAAGCAACGCATGATCACCGAAGACAGCGTCTTCCCGGAGAGCGACGTCATCGGCTTGCTGATGATCATCGCCGGCGGCTGGTCGCTGCAATTCGAGATGGGACCGGACTTCAACTACGAACCCACGCAGTCCGAAACCATCGCCGCGCGCGCCGCTGCGGCGGGCGTTTCGCCGGCCGAGTACGCGTACGATCTGCTGATGCAGAATGAGGGAACAGGCTTCGTCTACTTCCCGATCCTGAACTACGCCGATGGCAATCTGAATTTCCTCGAAGGCTTGCAGATGTCGGACGATTGCGTGAATTCGCTTTCGGATGGCGGCGCCCATTGTGGCACGATTTGTGACGCCGCTTCGCCAACCTTCATGCTGCAGCACTGGGTGCGTGATCGAGCCGGCAAGCGCATTAGCCTCGAGCACGCTGTAAAGCGCCAAGCGCGCGATACGGCTGTGCTCTACGGGCTCTTGGATCGCGGCCTCATCGCGCCAGGCTACCTCGCCGACATCAACATCATTGATTTCGACGCGGTGAAACTTGGAAAGCCGTGGCTCGCCTTCGATTTGCCCGCCGGCGGCAAACGTCTGCTGCAAAAGGCCGACGGCTACGTCGCCACGATCAAGTCAGGGCAGGTGACGTTCCGCAACGGTGAGTACCAACGCGTTCATCCTGGCAAACTCATCCGCGGTCCGCAGACTGCGCCGACCGCGATGGCGGCGGAGTAGATCAGCCACTGACCTTGCCGGTCAGTTCGCGAGGAGGGAGGCCGCGAACGCTTGCATGGCGCGCGAGGCATTGATGTGCGGCGCTGATGAGCGCTGCGCCTTGGAGACGACGAACGCGCCTTCGATCGCCACCAGCATGGCGGAAGCAAACACTTTCGCGTTGATGGGGCTCATGCCGCGCGCTTCGGCGGCGGCGGCGATCTCGCGCTCCCACAGCGAGAAGGCTTCGCCGACGGCGGCGCCGAGCTTTGGGTTGCCCTCGCCGAAACCTGTCGCAATCGCGGCCATCGGGCACGAGGCGACATAACACCGGTCTTTGCACTCTTTTGCGGTGGTTTTGAAAACCATCTCGATGAACTTGATCAGATCGACGCCGCTATCGTGCAGCCCGCGAAAGCGCGCGGCGACTTCGGCGCCGACGCGGCCGACGACCTCGATGCCGATCTGCTCTTTGCCGCCTGGGAAGTGGAAATAGAGAGAGCCGCGCGGCGCTGACGAGCGCGCCAGCAATTCGGCGATGCCGACGCCCTCGTAGCCACGCTCGCCGAACAGATCGACGGCGGCGGCGAGCATGTCTTCACGAGCCGATGAAACTTTTGCCATGACCCAAAAATAGCACTTGTATGACGACCGGTCTAGTGATATCCAACAAATAGACCGGTCATCATAGTTCGGCCGGTCCCTCATCTCCCCGGAGGGTCAAATGAAGAATTTTGTTATGTCTGCCATGGCGTTAGCCGCTGTTCTGGTCATCCCGAGCGTCGCCAATGCCAACGATCTCACTGCCGAACGCAACCAGGCGATCGCGCTCTGCCGGGCGGAAGTCCAAGCCCAGGCCGGCGCCGACGCCACGGTGCGGCTCGACCAAATCCGCGTTCGCCCGCGCGTTGTCCGCGTCGATCTCGATCTGTGGCGCGGCGGCAATCTGCAGAACGTCCGTTGTGACGTGCAACGCGGCGAACAGCTGACGATCGCTTCGATCACGCCGGCCGTGCGGACCGCGCAACTCGCCCGATAGCTCCTGCCCTGCACGAAGCGTCCTCCGCCTCCCGCGTGGACGTGTAACCTGGCGCCTTCCGTTCCCCGGAAGGCGCCACTTTCTTCCGAGCGAATGAATTTGCGCGAGACACGTCGGCGCCCGTAAGCAGCGCGCATGGAGATCAAGACGCTTTTCGTCACCAAGCTTTATCGCGCCGAGCTCGCCGGCGTGGACAATGCGGCGCTGCTGAAGAGCTGCCGGGCGATCGCGGAAGATGATGTCGCCGGGCAGGGGTGGAGCAGGGCGCACGGCTATAAGGGCTACACCTCCTATGCTTCGCTGGATGATCTGCCGAAACGCGATCCAGACTTTAACACGCTGGTGAAGGTGTTGGATAAGCACGCAGCGGTTTTTGCGCGCGAACTGCATCTGGATCTTGGGCGCCGCAAGCTGAAGCTCGACTCGATCTGGATCAACGTGCTTGAGCCAAACGGCGTTCATGCCGGCCACATCCATCCGCATTCGGTGCTGAGCGGGACGTATTACGTCGATGTGCCGAACAATGCGTCGGCGCTGAAGCTCGAAGATCCGCGTCATGCCATGATGATGGCGGCGCCCGGACGCACGGAAGATGCGCCGGAGAGCGAGCGAAGCTTTGTCTACATCGCGCCGAAGGCCGGCGAAGTGCTGATGTGGGAAAGCTTCGTCCGCCACGAAGTGCCGATGAATCAGGCGAAGAAGAGCCGAGTCAGCGTGAGCTTCAATTACGGCTGGTGACGCGCGGGCGCGGCCGGCGATCCGGGTTTGCTGAAATGCGCTCCGCGAAAGATCGGGAGCAGGGCGCGTGAGACGCGCTGGGTAGTGCCTTGGGATGCGTTGCACGTCGCCGTGCAACGCCGCGTGTCTTCACGCGCCCTGTCGTGGATCGTTTGGCCCGGATTGGCCAAGGGCGTTGCTACCGGCGTATCCAAGCGACTGAGCCGCCAGGCCGCCTTAGCGCCGTAGCCATGTGCCGGTGATGCGCGCACGAACGTCCGCCGTTCGTGGACCCTGCGGTTTTCGCAGGCAATGTGGACGCCGTTCGCTTCACTCTTACGCTTTCGGCGGCGGCGTACCCATGAGGGCCTTCTCGCGCGCCAAAGCTTGGGAGCTTGCTCGGTGATGTTCGGCTTTCGCTTTTCATCGCCGCGACGCCACCGCGCCGATCCCGTTCCGCACGTTTCAAAGTTTCGGACGTCTCAGAAACCTCCCGTGTGCGGACGGAGGGATTATGCGCGAGCTTTGGGAGGGTGAGGATAGATTTCGGTGCGAGGGCCGATTTTGAAGGGCGGGAGCGGGATTTGGTGTGGGATAGATACCGCACGCACCTCGCCCCCGGGTGAGGGTGTGTGTCTCAGGATAGAGCCCTGCGTTCGATGCCGTGCTCGACCTTCTAGCGCCCGCCCTCATCCGGTCGCTTCGCGACCACCTTCTCCCGCCCATGCGGGAGAAGGGAAGTTCAGCGCGGGCGTTTTGGAGGCTGTGCCAGACGCGCGTGATCGTCACGGCGCCGTCGCTGACGCGATAGCGCAAGACGAAAGCCGATTTGCCAGACTTAAAGTTTCGGACGTCCGGGCTGCGCGAACCCCGCTTAAGCCGTCGCAATTGCTGGCGCTTCGGGCGGGCGCCGTCCCATCACCACGAACGCCAGCGCCCCGATGCAGAACAGCACCGCGCCGATCGTAAGACCAATGTCGTACGAGCCGGTGGCGTCGTGGATTTGGCCGAATGAGACGAGCGCGATCGCCGTCGATAAAGCGCCGGCCATGGCGATGACGCCGTAGATCGCGCCATAATGCTTCAGTCCGAAACTACGGCTGATGAAGTAGGCGAAGAGATCGACCTCCGCCCCTTGCTGCGCGCCAATCATCCCCACCGCCAGCGCCGCGATCGCAAACGATGGCTCCGGCAGCATCAGCAGGATGATGCCAATGGCGGGCACCGATGTTGTTATCGCGCCGACCCAAGGGGCAGGGAAGCGATCGAGCGCAAAGCCCGTAAGCACGCGCCCAATCAGCAGGCCCGCCGCATATACGCTCATCACCAGCGCCACCGCGCCGTCATCGAGGCCGGTATCGCTCACCAGCGGCGCTAATTGTCCGAGGACGCCGGAGCCTGGAATGTTGATGCAGGCAATCGCCAGCACCAAAAGCCAGAACCGGTTGGTCCGCAGCGCTTCGCGAAGCGTCACGTCCGCGACGCGTGGCGCGTGTTCGTCAACGTCATCGGAAGCATGCGCCGCCGCTTCTCGCGCGCGGCCAATGAATGCGAGCGCCAGCGGAAGCCCAATAAGCGCCGTCAGCGTCGCCAGCGTGAAGAAGCCGGCGCGCCAGCCATGTTCGCCAATCACATATCCAAGCAGCGGCGGCGCGATCATCGCCGCGATGGAGGTGCACGCCGTCGCAAATCCAAGCGCGAGGCCGCGCTGGCGCGCAAACGTTGCGATCACCGGCCGCGTGTACACCATCGCCGAGGTGCCGCCGCCGAAAATGCCGCCGGCCACCATCAACAGCAGGTACACTGCAAACACACCCGGCTGCAGCGCCGTCAGCGCATACACCGAAGCGAGCCCCAACGCGCAAGCGATGGCGACGCGGCGAAAGCCGATGCGGTCGACAAACCGCCCAATGATCGGAAGTGCGATGGCGCCGGTGACAAAGGACACCATGCCGCCAATGCCAAGATCGCCGCGCGACCAGCCGAACTCGGTGCGGATCGGTTCGATGAAAATGCTGGCGACGTAGAGATAGAGCGAAACGCCGGTGCCCATGCCGATGCCCGCGCCGAGCACGACCCGCCAGCCGTTCCGCCATTCGGCAGTGTTCGTAGCGTGTTGGGAAGGAGTATTGGTTGCCGTCACACGCGCGCCTCAGCTGAAACTCGTCAGCTAGCAGGCGTGTATTACGGGCCTACGTCAAGCGCCGTGCGGTGTTTGAATGATGTTGACGCGCGTCAGCGATGACGGGCGTCAGGGTTCACGCTGCGGCGACGCGCGCGTTCACCGGCTTGCGTGCGACGCCGGCTTCCAGCGTGAACGTATCGCAACCTTCCGGCAGCGTTTCGCCCGCGCCCAAGAGCAGGACCCCGTTCGGCGTCAACGCATCCGCCACGCGGCGGAGCACGTCGATGCGCGTTTCATGGTCAAAGGAGGGCAGGACGTGCGCGAGCAGGATGATGTCGAACTGGCCGAGCTGGCCTGGGTGCTTCATCAGATTTTGCTGCTCAAACCGCACGCCCGCGCGCATGCGATCGGAAATGCGCCAGAGGTCGCCGGCTTTTTCGAAATAGGCGATCAGCTTCCGGATCGGCAAACCGCGCTGCACCTCAAACTGGGTGTAGAGGCCAGCACGGGCTTTATCGAGCAGGCGCTCGGAAAGATCCGTCGCCACGATTTCGACCGCTGGGCTCAGGCCTTCGTTGCGCAATTCATCGACGATCATCGCTAGCGAATAGGCTTCCTGCCCAGTCGCGCACGCAGCAGACCAAATCCGCACGCGCTCGTGCCCGCGCTGCTTCAGCGCAGCCGGCAGCAGAGTGGTGCGCAGCTTTTCAAACTGCGAGCGATCGCGAAAGAAGCGCGTGTCGCTCTGCGCGAGATTGTCGGCGATGGCGTTCCAGAGCGCGCCGTCCGGGCGGATGCGGGCCGCGCCGATCAGCTCCGGCACGCTGGCAAAGCCTTCGCGGCGCGCGAGAGGCTGCAAGCGAATAGAAATGGCCCCGGCCATATCTTTGGTCAGCACTGCGCCCGAGCGCGCTTTCACTTCACGGGCAACTAGCGCAATCTCGGCGTCGTTCAACATCAGATGAGGCCCGCCTCGGCGAACTTGGAATGGAGGATGTCGCCGTCGAACGGCTTCATCATGTATTCGTCCGCGCCAGCCTTCAGCGCTTCGGAAATGCGCTCGACGTCGTTCTCTGTCGTGCAGAATACGACCGTCGGTTTATCGCCGCCGGGCTCTTGGCGGAGCTGACGCAGGAAATCGATGCCGCTCATCACCGGCATGGTCCAATCGAGCAGGATCGCGTCCGGCATGCGCCGGCGCACCGCCTGCAGTGCTTCCAGGCCATCGGCGGCTTCCTCGATCTCGAAGCGCATGTCTTCGAGAATGCGGCGTGCGACTTTGCGGATTACGCGGCTGTCGTCGACGACAAGGCAGCGTCTCATGAGCGTGCTCCCGGATTTGCCGGGAACTGTTGGGATGCGCCGGTTAACGGAGCCTTTAGGCTTGTGGCGAGCTTAGAGTTTGAACGCCGCCGAACGCGCGATCAGCTCAATCTTGCCTTCCGGGTCGCCAGGGGTCTCGCGGGCAGAGAGTTCGACCCCGCCTTGGCGTGCAAGCAAGCCCGTAAGCGTCGGCTGGATGGTGTGGCCGGTGAGCTCTTCGCCCTGACCGCTCAGCGCTTGCAGCGTCGCGTCCTTCAGCTTCGCGCGCGGGCCGGTGGCGGTGACGATGACTTCGCCGCCTTCTCCTAGTTGCGAGGCCGTAACTTCCACCTTGCCGCCGCGGGGGAGGCATTCGTTGGCGATGAGCAACAAGTTGACAATCACGCGCACGGCCGGGCGAGGCATTGCCACGTTCGGCGCCGACCAGACCAGGTCGGCCTTCAGCACGCTGTAGAGCTTCTCGGCGACCGCCCTGCCTTCCTCGATCGTGCTATCGCCTTCGGCCATCGCTCCGGCCATGGCGAAGCGAAAAAATTCGAGCTTGGCCCAAGCTTTGCCGACGCCGTGATCAAGCAGATTGAGCGCATCCGGATCGGCCTTGCCGTCGCCGTCCTTGATCATCTCGAGGCCCTGGATGATCGCGCTCATCGGCTCGACCATGTCGTGGCAAATGCGGGAAGCGACAAGCGCGGTCAGCTTCGTGTTCTCGATCATAACGCGCTCCGAATCGGGGAAGGGGCCAACATAAACGATTCGAGCCGTGTGCAGGGGGTTCAAAGCCCAGTGAAAGGGCGCCACATGGGGGCTTCTCGTTGAAAAGGTTGCGCTGATGGCGGCTGAGGCTGTGGCGGATGGTGGATTAGGCTTGGAGCACGCTGTGGCGCTGCTCGGCACGGCAGTGGTCGCCGCGCCATTGTTTCGGCGTTTGGGATTGGGCTCGGTGCTGGGCTACCTCGCGGCGGGTTTGGTCATCGGCCCGTTCGGCATCGGTATTTTCCGCGATCCGGAAAACATCCTGCATGTCGCCGAATTCGGCGTGGTGATGTTCTTGTTCATTATCGGACTCGAAATGCGCCCGGCGAAGCTTTGGGCGCTACGCAAGGAAATCTTCGGCCTCGGCGCCGCGCAGGTGATCACCTGCATCATTCTACTTTCGTTTGTCGGCATCGCCGCCGGGCTGCCGTGGGCCGCCGCCACGATCGGCGCGGCCGGCTTCGTCCTCTCATCCACCGCCGTCATCATGAAGATGATGGACGATGCGGGCGAGACATCGAGTGAAGCGGGGCAACGCAATGTCTCTATTCTTCTCTTCGAAGACCTGATGATCGTGCCACTGCTCGCGGCTGTGGCAGTCATCGCGGGGCTCACGGTTGGCGTTCAGGAGAACGCGCCGCCGCTTTGGCAGAGCGTCGCGATAGGCGCGGGCGCGGTGGCGATCGTGTTTCTGGCCGGCCGCTATGTTCTCAATCCCTTTTTCGGTATCCTGGCGCGCTCGGGCGCGCGCGAGGTGATGACGGCCGCGGCGCTGCTGGTTGTTCTTGGCACAGCTTTGCTCATGGACATCAGCGGGCTTTCAATGGCCATGGGCGCCTTTCTCGCGGGCGTGCTGCTCTCCGACTCCGTTTTTCGGCATCAGCTTGAGGCCGATGTCGAACCCTTCCGCGGCATCCTGTTGGCGCTTTTCTTCATCAGCGTCGGCATGTCGCTGAATTTGGCGCTGGTGGCGTCTGAGTGGCAGCTGATCGCCGCCGGCGTCGCAGCCTTCATGCTGGTGAAGGGGATCGGCATCTATTTCGTCGCGCGAGCGTTCAAGGCGGATCATCGCGAATCCATTCGCCGGGCGGCGTTGTTTGCGCAGGGCGGCGAGTTCGCGTTCGTGCTCTATGCTGCGGCGCTCTCCAGCGGCGTGATGGACGAGCGCATCTCCGCGATCATGACCGCGATCGTGATCATCTCGATGGCGCTGACGCCGCTGGTTGTGATCGCGCTCAATCGTCTTATGCCGGCGCCGAAGGTGTCGCTTGATGGGGTTGAGCAGGCGCATGATTTGAGCGGGCAGGTGCTGTTCATCGGCTTCGGCCGTTTCGCGCAGGTCGTCAGCCAGTCGTTGCTGGCGCGCGGCGTCAACATCTCGCTCATCGAGACCGACGTTGAGATGATTCAGGCCGCAGCCAATTTCGGTTTCAAGGTCTATTACGGCGACGGCACACGCCTCGACGTATTGCACGCTTCGGGCGCGCACACGGCGGAAGCAATCCTCGTTTGCGTCGACAAGCCGGACGTGACCGATCGCATTGTCGCTTTGGTGAAGGCCGAATTTCCGCACGCCAAAGTCTTCGCGCGCGCCTTCGATCGCGGCCATTCGATGCGGCTGGTGAAGGCGGGCGTCGACTATCAGCTGCGCGAATTGTTCGAATCTTCGCTCACCTTCAGCGGCGCCGTACTGCGCGAACTGGGCTTCTCCGACTTCGAAATCGCCGAGACGATCGAGGATGTGCGCGAACGTGATGCCGAGCGGTTTGAAATGCAGCTCGCCGGCGGCATCGAGGCGGGCCGCGGCCTCTTCCGCAACAACACAACGACGCCGCAGCCGACGCCGTTCACGGTGCCGCGCGAAGAAGGCCGGGCGCTGAACAAGGAAGCGGAAGACATTATCGGCGAAGCCGGGGAGGCGTGACGCGGCGGCGCCCGTTCGCGCCGCTGGTTTTGCTGCTAAGGTCGGCGTCGAGGAGACGCCGATGAAGCCCGAATTCCGCATGATTGAGACGAATGGGATCAAGGTTCGCGCCGCGATCCAGGGCGAGGGGCCGCTGGTCGTCATGGTCCACGGCTTTCCTGAGAGCTGGTATTCGTGGCGTCATCAAATGGCGCCGCTGGCGGCGGCGGGTTTCACCGCATGCGCCATCGATGTGCGCGGCTACGGCGGCTCGGACAAGCCGCACGCGGTTGAAGCCTATGCGATGAAGGAAATCGCCGCTGACGTCGCGGGCGTCATCGAAGCGCTTTCGCCCGGCAAGCCTGCGGTTATCATCGGTCACGATTGGGGCGCGCCGATTGTTTGGCACACGGCGGTGCTGCATCCCAAGCAAGTTCGTGCTGTCGCGGGCTTGAGCGTGCCGTGGTTCGGCTTGCCGCCGATGTCGCTCGATGACCTGATCAAGATGATGTACGTCGATCAGGGCAAGTTTTTCTATCAAGCCTACTTCAAGGACGAAGGCGTCGCGGAAGCCGCGTTCGAAGCGGATGTGCGCGGCGGCCTGCGCAAGCTCTACTACGCCGGCAGCGGCGACTCCGTCGGCTATTGGGGCGCGCCAGACAAGAAGCATGGCGACGCGCTACTCGACGGTTTGCCCGATCCGCAGCCGTTTCCGGCTTGGATGAGCGAAGAAGACATCGACTATTTCGTGCAAGAATTTACGGCGTCTGGGTTCCGTGGGCCGCTTAACCGGTATCGCAATCATACGCGCGATTTCGAATACATGAGCACGATCCCGGATCGCGTGATCCACCAGCCTTCGCTGTTCATCGTCGGTGAGCAGGACCTGGTGCTGAAGATGTTCGGCGGCAGCGCCGAGGCGGCGTTTGAGCGGATGGCGGCGAACACGTCCGATCATCGCGGCTCGCACATGATCCCGCGCATCGGCCACTGGACCCAGCAAGAAGCGCCCAAGGAAACCACCGGGCTGATCATCGATTGGCTGGCGACGCTCTGACGATAGAAAAGGCCGATTGAAAATGGGCCTCATATCTATGGGTGATTGCGTTGCCGGGCGCGGCGGGCGAGCCCATATCTGAGACGTCAGGAGAGATGCCATGCCGACCACCCGTAACGATCTGCCGGACAACACGCGCAAAGCCATGATCGCGCTTTTGAACGCGCGCTTGGCGGATGCGGTGGACCTGCGGCTGTCGATCAAGGAAGCGCACTGGAACGTGAAAGGCCCGACGTTCATCGCGCTGCATGAGCTGTTCGATCAGATCCAGGCGCGTGTCGATGCGTTTACCGACGACATCGCCGAGCGGGCGGTTGCGCTCGCTGGCTTTGCCGAGGGCACGCTGCAATCGGCGGCGAAGAACACGAACCTTCCGCCGTTCCCGACGAACCTTTCGGCCGAGAAAGACGTGACGAAAGCAGTGGCGGATCGCTTGGCGGCGTTCGGTAAGCTGGCGCGCGCGGCCATCGATGTGGCGGATGAGGCGGGTGACAAGAACACCGCTGACCTCTTCACGGGCATCTCACGCCAAATCGACAAGGACCTCTGGTTCGTCGAAGCGCATTTGCAGTAGCCGCATCGAGCCCTGAGCTTGTCGAAGGGCGGGACGTTTCACCGGCCTTCGACAGGCTCAGGCCTCTACTCAGCTAGTCTCGCCGCAATCTCCGTGATGACATCATAAGCGCTCATGACGTCGGCTTCGGTGCATTCGAACTGGCCGACTTGGAAGCGGATGGCGACGGCGCCGTCGACGCGCGTCTGCGTGAGATAGATGCGGCCATCGGCGTTTATCGCCTCGACAAGCTCCAGGTTGAGATCGTCGACATTCGCGCCACTCTTGCCGCGATAGCGGAACGAAAAGAGCGAGTAGTTCGGTTCGGTGACAATCTCGAAGCCCGGCGTCGCGCGTAGCTTCTCACATAACGCGCGCGACCAGGCGATGTGGTTGCGGATCATGCCGCGCAGCTTTTCGAGGCCATAGGCGCGCAATAAGAACCAGAGTTTCAGCGCCCGGAATTGGCGCCCGAGCGGGATGCCCCATTCGCTGTAGTTCACGACCTCGTCTTGGCCGAGAGTGTGCAGGTAATCCGGCCGCGCGGCGAGCGTGCGCGTGAGTGAGGAAGGGTCGCGCACGAAATGCGCGGTGCAGTGCTGTTGGGCGCCGAGCCATTTGTGCGGGTTGATGACGATGCTGTCGGCGCCCTCGATGCCGGCCCATAGGTGGCGCAGCTCCGGGCAGATCATTGCCGTGCCTGCCCAAGCGGCGTCGACATGCAGATAAAGATTGAACTCCCTCGCAATCGCGGCGAGCGCGCCTATGGGATCGGTGGCGCCGACGCCGGTGGCGCCGACATTGCCGATGATCCCAGCCGGCTTCATGCCGGCGGCGATGTCCGCTTGGATCAGCTCGCGCAGCGCTTCGGGATCTGCGCCGCGCAGAGGGCCCTCGATCGGGATGCGCACGAGATTGTCGGCGCCAATGCCGGAAAACCAGATAGCGCGATCGATTGAGGAGTGCGCCTCCGGCGAGCAATAAACGCGCAGGCGCTGCGCGCCGAACAGGCCGGCGGTGTTGCCGGTGAAGCCCAGCGCGCGCTCGCGCATCACCAGAACGGCGGCGAGCGTTGCGGTTGAGGCGGTGTCCTGGATGCAGCCTTTGAAGCCTTCCGGCAAGCCGAACGCCTGGCGCAGCCAATCGATCATCTTGGTTTCGAGTTCTGTCGCGGCCGGCGAGGTCTGCCAAAGCATGCAGACAGCGGCCATCGCTTTCACGAGATACTCGGCGACGACGGAGGGCGGCGCGGCGTTGGCGGCGAAATAGGCGAAGAAGCGCGGGTGCTGCCAGTTGGTCATGCCCGGCGCGATGATGCGCTCGAAATCGGCGAACACGTCCTTGAACGCTTCCGCTTGCTCGGGCGGCGCCGCCGCGATCTGCGCCGCGATCTCGCCTGGCTGCACGTCTGGACGAACCGGTAGCTCGCGTATGCGGGCGCGATAATCTACGCCCCATTCGGCGGCGCGCACCGCCCATTTGCGAAAGTCTTCCATGCGCGCGTTATGAACGAGAGCCCTGAGCTTGTCGAAGGGCGGTGAAGTGATCGATCCGCAGCTCTTCGACAGGCTCAGGGCTCGTGTTGTGTGTGCTCAGTTCTTATCGATGATATCCACTTCGGGGCGATCATCGCCCGGCGAAATTTCATCGTGCCAGCGGCCACGCTCATCTTCCCACGAGATGCCGGCGGTCTGACCAGGTCGCATCTGTTCGATGGCGACGCGCTTGGCGGCCGCGTACGCAGCGTCATGCGTGGGATAGGTGTTCGAAAGCGTCCCATCGAGCTTGAACGCCCAGCCGCCATCGTGACGGACGATTTCATAAACGATCTTGGTCATGGGCGAAGTCTCCTAGCTTCGTATCAAGCTAAGACGCATGTCGCGAAACTCAAGCGCAGTTGTTATGGAGCGCGGGCGTCCTCGCCCGCATCTTTGGTCCGCGACGCGTTAGACAAGCTCATGCGGGCGAGGACGCCCGCGCTCAATAATCAGAACTGCGGGTTTTCGATCTGTGTTTTCAGTTCGCGCTTCATGATCTTGCCGTTGGCGTTGCGCGGCAGCGTCTCGGGCCAGAAGATCACTTCGACCGGCACTTTGAACGCGGCGATTTTCTGCGCGCAGTGATGGCGCAATTCTTCGCTCGTCGCAGACGTGCCAGGTTTCAAGTGCACGACCGCGAGCGGTTCCTCGCCGAGCGTGGGATGCGGCTTGCCGACGACGGCCGCGTCCATGACGGCGGGGTGATCGTAGAGCGCGTTCTCGACCTCGACGCAGTAGATGTTCTCACCGCCGCGGATCAGCATGTCCTTGGCGCGATCGACGATATAGATGAAGCCTTCATCGTCGATTTTTGCGAGGTCGCCGGTTTTCACCCAGCCGTCGACGAAGGTTTCGGCGGTGGCCTTTTCGTTCTGCCAGTAGCCGCGCACGACGATCGGGCCCTTGTACCAAAGCTCGCCAACTTCGCCGCGCGGCAACTCATTGCCTTTGTCATCGACGATCTTGGCTTCGCCCGTGGCCGACGGCACGCCGGTCGAGGCGGGCTTGCGCATGTAGTCCTCCGCGCCGTTCGAGACGGCGGTGGCGGAGGTTTCCGTCATGCCCCAGCCTTGGCCAGGTTGGGCATTGGGAAAGCGCGCTTTGATGCGATTCACAAGCTCAGGCGCGGCCGGCGCGCCGCCATAGCTGACGCCTTCGATAGAGGAGAGGTCGTATTCGTCGATCTTCGGATGTTCGAGCACTTGCCAGGCGATCGTCGGCACGCCGCCGAAATGCGTGACCTTCTCTCTTTCCATCAGCGGCAGCGCTTGGTCGCAATCCCAGCGGCGCTGCATGACGATCTTATTTCCCGTCATCATCGAGGGGATCATGATCGCGAAGCAGCCGGTGGCGTGGAAAAACGGCACCGAGATCAGGAACGCCTTCTGCGGGCCGTTCGGATCGGGTGCAGGTGGGGCTTCGCCGCGGCGCAGGAAGGCGCGCGCTTGCGCCGACATGCCGTTGAACATGTTCGAGATGATGTTCCGGTGCGAGATGACCGCGCCCTTCGGGTTTCCGGTGGTGCCGGAGGTGTAGAAGATGGCGACATCGTCGTCGGGCTTCGCCGGGATTGCGGGCGGCGCACTCGCTGGGATCGATGACCAGTCATTGGTGACGCCGATGAAGCTCTCAAGCTTAGTCACGCGCGGATCGGCGATCTCTTCGCGCGAACGCGAGACATAAATTTTGCGCAGGTCGGGGCACTTATCGATGTGCTCGCGGATGCGCTCGTAACGCTCGACGTCAACGATCGCGAGCGAGGCGCCCGAATTGGTGAGCCCGTACTCAAGCTCCGGGCCGGTCCACCATGCGTTCAGCGGCGTGACGATTGCCCCAGCGAGAACCGCCGCCCAGAACGCCACCGGCCATTCCGGCAGGTTGCGCATGATAATGGCGACGCGGTCGCCAGGCTTCACGCCGTCAGCGATGAGTTGGTGCGCCAGCTTGTTGGCGGCGGCCTGGAAGGCGGCGACGGTAGCGCGCTCCTCCTCAAAGACGAGATGATCGCGCGGACCGAACATAGCGCCGAGCGCGTAAACTTCACGCAGTGTCGGTGGCGCGTTTTTCCATACTTTCATACGGATGCCGCGCACCTCTTCCTCGCCCACCTCGAGCGGAGAACCCGGCGCCGTAAGCATGGCGTGCGCCTGCTCGATGGACATCACTGGAAAGCCGGGCTTTGCGGCGTCGCTCATCAAATCCTCCCGCGCTTTGCGGGCAAAGGCGCCGCCAGCGTCATTTTTGATTGGGACTGTTGAAACATGCCCGCGCGTGCACCGCAACAGCAGCGCCGAACTAAACTTTGCCGGAATTTAATGGTGGCTTGTCGGTTGCGCGAGCCTCGGGCAAGCATGATGCCAACGCCCTAGGCGGGATGGGAGACGCGCGACATGGCCTTCGATTGGAAAGCGCTCGCGGAGCGCGTTGACCCGCGTAAATGGAACTGGTCTTGGGCCGCGCCCGCGCGCGACTGGGCCGTGGCGAACAGAGCCGTCGTGCTGGCGAGCTCGATTGCGCTGCTCGTTGGCCTATGGGGCGGGGCGGTGCTTGGCCGCGTCTCGCTCGGCGCGCCGGCGTTTGATTTCGCGCAGCTTGGTTCGATTGGCGCCGCCGAGAATGCGCGCGGCGCCAACGCGCCACGCGCGGGTCTGCCTGAAGTTGATGGCATGGCGTTCTTGCGCCTGCGCGCTGAGATGGATCGCGTCGAACCGCGTGCGTGTTTGGAATTCTCGCAGAATCTTTCGACCGACCCATCGGTCAACTTCGCAGACTATCTGCAACTGGAGCCGGCGGCGCCGTTCCAGGTCGATGTATCGGGCAATCTGTTGTGCTTGGGTGGTCTGCCTCTGGAGCCGGAGCGTCAGGTCACGATCCGCCAGGGTCTGCCGTCGCAGACCGGCGAACGCACCGAATTCGACGAAACCTTCACGCTCACCTTCGGCGACCGCCCCGCTTATGTCGGCTTTGCCGGCGGCGGCGTGATCCTGCCGCGTTCGGAAGCGGACGGCATCGCCATCGAAACGGTGAACGTGGCGCGCATCGAAGTCGAAGTGCTGCGCGTTCCGGACCGCATCCTCTCGCAGCATCAGCTCGACGAGGGCGACACCAACCAGGAGGGCGGTTGGGGCTATTGGAGTTTCAATAGCGCTGGCGAAGACGTCGGTGTTTCGGTCTATAAGGGCGAGATCGACATCGATACCCGCGTAAGAAATAGCGCGGTGACGACCGTATTTTCGCTGGCCGGTGCGCTGCGCGAAATGCGGCCCGGCGCTTATGTCGTCAAGGTGAGAGACGTCACGCCGGGCGCAGGCCAGCGCGGCGAAAGCGATTATGACTCGCCGGCGTCATCCTATCGCTGGATTCTCTACACAGACATGGCGCTGCAGAGCTTCTCCGGCGCCTCAGGTCTCGATGTCGTTGTGCGGTCGCTGCGCACGGCGCGGCCGATGAGCAATGTGACGCTGACGCTGATCGCGGCGAACAATGAGGAACTGGCGCGCACGCGGACGGACCGTGATGGCCGCGTTCATTTCAATGATGCGTTGGTGAACGGAGAAGGCCCGTCGCGCGCCCGTTACGTGATGGCCTATGGCGCCGAAGGCGATTTCGCCGCGCTCGATCTGCAGCGCCCGAGTCTCGATCTCTCCGACCGCGGCGTCGATGGCCGCCGCGCGCCGGGTGATGTCGATGCGTATCTCTACACGGAGCGCGGCATCTACCGGCCGGGTGAGCGCGTGCGCCTCATGGGTCTCATCCGCGATCAAGTCGGCCGCGCAATCTCGAACCGGCAATCGACGCTCGTCGTCTATCGCCCGAATGGCACCGAGGCGCGCCGTATTCGTCTATTGGAAGCGGCTGACGCCGGCGCCATCGCAAAGAATATCGATCTCGATCGCTCGTCGCCGCGTGGCGTTTGGCGGGCGCAACTCATTGTCGATGGGCAGGAGGAAGTCGCCGGCTCGGTGAGCTGGTCGGTTGAAGACTTTGTGCCGGAACGTCTGCGGGTGCAGATCGAAGCTAGCGAAGACGTGCTCCGGCGCGGGCAATCGCGGCCGATCAATGTGCAGGCTGATTTCCTCTATGGGGCGCCGGGCTCTGGCCTCGCGGTTGAGGCGGAAGGTCGGCTGATGATTGACCCGAACCCGTTCCCGGAGATGGAGGGGTATAGCTTTGGCGTCTCCGATGAGAGCTTCGACGAGCGTTATTTCCAACTACCCGGCACGGTGACGGATGGCAGCGGCGCCGCGCAGCTTTCCTTCCAGCTGCCGGAGGAACCGCAGGTCACGCAGCCGCTGCGTGCGCGCATGATCGCAAGTGTCGCCGATCCGGGCGGGCGCGTGGTGCGTGAAAGCTTCACGGTGCCGGTGCGCCTGAACGATTTCTATTTCGGCGTGAGGCCGACGTTCGAGAACCGGCGCGCCGGCCAGGGCGAAGTCGTTGGCTTTGATGTGATCGCGCTCAACGGTAACGGGCAGCGCGTCGCCGTGCGCGGCGTACAATGGCAGGTCGTGCGTGAGGAATGGAATTACGACTGGTACTTGGACGGTGGCCAGTGGCGTTGGCGGCGGACAGGACGCGACATTCCGGTCGACGGCGCCACGGCTGATGTCAGCGCCGG
The DNA here is from genome assembly GCA_050184605.1 of Hyphomonadaceae bacterium. Lineage (GTDB taxonomy): Bacteria > Pseudomonadota > Alphaproteobacteria > Caulobacterales > Aquidulcibacteraceae > Vitreimonas. Next base: position 269,717 of record JBFXAE010000004.1, read on the forward strand.
GCAGGCGCTGCGCATCACTGAAGAGGGCCTGCGCTCGGGTTCGTATCGGTTGATCCTGCGTCGCGGCGATCAGATCGTCGCCTCGCAACGCTTCGGCGTCGGTTGGGGTGGCCCGGCTGATGATGACCAAACGCCGGACATGGTCAGCGTCGTTGCGCCGACAGAGCCGGTGCGTCCGGGTGCGCGTGCGCGTGTGCAAATCCGTCCGCCCTATCCTGGCGAGGCGCAAATCGTGGTGGCGACGGATCGTGTGATCGAAACACGCACCGTTCGTGTCGGCGCCGACGGCGCAACCATCGATCTGCCGGTGACGGCGGAGTGGGGCTCGGGCGCTTATGTGCTCGTGACCGTGATGACGCCGCGCGATCCGGTGAATCTGCCAGTGCCGCGTCGCGCGATTGGCGTCGGGTATGTGCCGGTTGATATGGGTGGGCGCACGCTCACCGTTGAAGCTGGCGAAGGCCTGCAGAATGTACGTCCGCGGACGCGCATCGAAGTGCCTGTGCGCGTGACCGGAGGCGGCTCGGGCGAGCGCGTGCGCGTTGCGATCGCGTTGGTGGATGAGGGCATCCTCAATATCACGAAGTACGAAAGCCCGAACCCGGTGAACTATTTCTTCGGCCGGCGCGCGCTGGGCGTGGAAATTCGTGACGATTACGGCCGCTTGCTCAATCCGAATCTTGGCGCACCGGCGACGGCGCGGCAGGGCGGCGACTCGTTGGGCGGCGAGGGGCTAACCGTTGTGCCGACCCGCACGGTCTCGCTCTATTCCGATATCGTCGAAGTGCGCGGCGGCCGGGCGATGATCCCGATCGATGTGCCTGACTTCAACGGCACGCTGCGGCTCATGGCGGTGGCGTGGAGCGAGAATGCGCTGGGGCAGGACGCCGAGCAGATCGTCGTGCGCGATCCTGTCGTCGCTGAACTGATTCTGCCGCGCTTCCTGGCGCCGGGCGATCAAGCGCAAGGCGCGTTGAACATCGACAACGTCGAAGGGCCGAACGGCGCTTACACGGTGACGATCAGTGGCTCATCGACAGCGCAGATCGAAACGCAGCCGCGCCGCTTCAACCTGACCCGCGGCAATCGCCAACAAGCGATGATCCCGATCACGGGCGGACCGCTGGGAGTTGGCGAAATCCGTCTGCGTCTTGAGGGCCCGCAAGGCTTCACGCCGGTGGAACGCAGCTACGACATCCAATCGCGAGCGCCGTTCTTGCCGATCACCATCACCCGCACTGAGCCGCAAGCGGCCGGCGCGCAGTGGCGGGCGCCCTCCGATGCCTTGGCCGGCTTCCAGCCAAGCGCGCAGGCGTTGATCTCGTTCTCGAACCTGGCTGGCATCGATCCTGCGCCGTTGCTGGATTCGCTCTATCGCTATCCGTACGGTTGCACCGAGCAGCTCACCTCGGTGGCGATGCCGCTACTCTACTACAATACGCTTGCGGCCGAAGCGAACCGCGCCGCCGATCCGCGCATTCGCCGCCGCATCCAAGAAGCGGCGACACAATTGCTCGATCGCCAAGCGCCGGACGGTTCGTTTGGACTATGGAGTGCGGGCGATGGCCACGCGACGCCGTGGCTCGGCGCCTACGCGACGGATTTCTTGTTGCGGGCGCAACGCGCAGGTTACGCCGTGCCACGTCAGCCGATGCAGCAAGCCTACAGCGCGCTTCGGCGTGTCGCGCGGCTGAACGATTTCGGCTCCGTGCGCTACGAGTTCGACGTCTATCGCTGGCCCGGTTCGAACGACACAAGCGAGTTGCTGCGTTCGCGCGCCGCCGCCTATGCGCTCTACGTTCTGGCGCGCGCGGGTGAAGCCGATATCGGCCAGCTCCGGTATTTCCACGATAACCGCCTGAACAATGAGCCTTCGCCGTTGGCGCGGGCGCAGATCGGTGCGGCGCTGGCCCACATGGGCGACCGTGCGCGCTCGCGCAACGCCTTCCGTCTGGCGGAGCGGGCGCTTGGCTATCGCAATATTGGTGACTGGTATCAGACACCGCTGCGCGATCTCGCTGGCGTGCTGGCGTTGGCCGCTGAAGCGGGTGAGACCGAGTTGGTCGATCGTCTGCGCCGCCGCCTCGAACGCGACGCACCGGACGCAGGCGACCTGATGACGCAAGAGCAAGTGCAATTGCTGCTCGCGGCGAATGCACTGCAAGAGCGCGCTGGCCCCGTGAACGTGACGCTGAACGGTCAAGCCTTGGCGGAACGCCGCACGATGGCGAACGCGCAGCAGCTTGCCGCTGGCCTCGTGTTCCGCAACGCGGCGCGCGGCCCGGTGTGGCGGACGACCGCGCTCACCGGCGCGCCGATCCAAGCGCCGCCTTCGATGCGTGCCGGCTACACGATCGATAAGACCATCTACCGTCTCGACGGAACGTTGGCTGATCTAGGTTCGTTGCGCCAAGGCGATCGGGTCGTCGTCGTGCTCTCGGGCCAGCCCGAAGGCGCGCGCAACTTCCCGACAGTGCTCGTCGATCTGCTGCCGTCCGGCTTGGAGATCGAGACGCTGCTTAATCCGAGCGATGGCGCGGGCGCGACGGGCTATGATGGCGCGACGCGCAACGGGCCGTTCGCCTGGATCGGCTCGATCACCTACACGCAAGTGCAGGAGATGCGCGACGATCGCTATGTGGCATCGGCGAATCTGCGCGGCCAGTTCCGATACGCGTACATCGCGCGTGCGGTGACGCCAGGCCGCTACACGCTGCCGGCGGCGCAAGTCGAGGACATGTATCGCCCAGGCGTGATGGCGCGGACCGAGACCGGCACGATCGTGATCGCGCCGCGGGGCGGCTAAGGAGGCGTGATGCGTCGCGGCCCCCGTGTCGCGCTGCCGCTAACGGCGAGTGGCAAGCGTTGGGCCGCTGCGCTCGGCGTCTTGCTGCTGACCGTGCTGGCGCTGGACTTGGCGTTCGCGCCGCCGCTGCATCGCGTGCGTGAGGTTTCGCCGGTTGTGCTCGATCACAACGGCGAATGGCTGATGGCGTTCACGACGCGCGATGGCGCATGGCGGCTTGAAGCGCGGCTCGACGAAATCGATCCGGAGTTTCAGCGGCGGCTGATCGCAATCGAAGATGAGCGCTTCTGGTTTCACCCCGGCTTCGATCCGATCGCGCTGACGCGGGCGAGTATTTCCTATGTACGGGCAGGGCGCGTCACTCAGGGCGGCTCGACGATCACGATGCAATTGGCGCGGCTGCTCGAGCCGCGCCCGCGCACGATTGGCTCGAAGCTCATTGAGATACTCCGCGCCATGCAGATCGAAGCGCGGATGTCGAAGCGCGAGATTTTGGCGGCGTATCTGACGATGGCGCCCTACGGCGGCAATCTCCAGGGCGTTCGCGCCGCTTCACGCGCGTATTTTCAACGCGACCCCCAATGGCTCGACGATTCCGAGATGGCGCTTCTGATCGCGCTGCCGCAAGCGCCGGAAGCGCGGCGGCCGGACCGGCATCCGCAAGCGGCGCGCGCGGCCCGCGATCGCGTGCTCGACATGTTTGTTCGTGCGAACCTGATCACGCGCCGCCGCGCGGCGGAAGGCAGAGAGAGCGCTATTCCGACGCGTTCGCCATTCCCATACTCGGCGCCGCATGCGGCCTATGCGCTGGTGCGGGAGAATCCGGGCGCGGGCGTGATCCATTCTTCGCTGGACGCGACGCTGCAGCGCGACCTGGAAGCGCTGGTGCGCCGCAACGCCGGATCGTTGGAACGCGATGCGCAGATTTCCATCCTGGCCGTGCAGATTGACAGCCGCGCGGTCCGTGCGCGGGTCGGGGGCGCCGGCCGTGATCGGGCCGGCGGCTATATTGATATGACGCGCGCCGTGCGTTCGCCGGGTTCGGCGCTAAAGCCGTTCCTTTATGCGATCGCCTTCGATGAAAACATCGCGGCGCCGGAGACATTGGTGCGCGATGCGCCGCGGCGCTTCGGCGGCTATCTGCCTGAAAACTTCGACCGGCGTTTCCACGGCGACGTTACCCTCGAAGACGCGCTTCGCCATTCGCTGAACTTGCCTGCGGTGGCGACCTTGGAGCGAATTGGCGCCGGCCGTTTCCGGTCGGCGCTGCTGCGCGCTGGAGCGCAGGTGCGGATGCCGCGGCGTGCCAACGCCGAGCCGGGCTTGGCGCTGGCGCTCGGCGGTGTTGGGATGACTCTCGAAGATTTGGTGCAACTTTATGCGGCGCTGGGCGATGAGGGCGATGCGCGGCCGCTGGTGACGGGCGATGTCGCACCGTTCGCGTTCTCGCGGCGATTTGTGCGTCCGGAAACGGCAGAGCGTGTGCTGGAGATTCTGGCGAGCTCGCCGCATCCCGCCGGACGCGTGCCGGCGCAGATTGCGCAAGGCGCGCCGCAGGTGGCGTTCAAGACAGGTACATCCTACGGCTTCCGTGACGCCTGGGCGCTCGGGGTTTCGAACGGGTACGCCATTGGCGTGTGGGTCGGGCGTCCGGACGGCGCGCCGCGTCCGGGCGCGACGGGGCGAAGCGAGGCGTTGCCCATTCTGTTCGAAGCGTTTGATCTGATCGGCGCGCCGCCGCCGCCGGAGCATGAGCAGGAGCTGCATGAGCCTGTTGCGCCGGCGCTGGCGCGGTTCGAGGGCGGCGAGCGCGAAGGGCTCTCGATTCTGTTTCCGCCGTCAGGCGCCGAAGTGCTTGTGCTGGACTACGGTGCGGAGTCGCGCGGGCTCTCGCTTTCCGCGCGCGGCGGGCGTGGGCCGCTGACCTGGTACGCCGAAGGCGCGCGCGTGCCGGATGAAGAAACCAGCGGCCGCGCGATCTGGCGGCCTTCGGCGCCGGGCTTCTACGACGTCACCGTCGTCGATGCTGATGGCCAAAGCGCCAATGTGCGCGTGCGTATTCGCGACCGCGGCTAGTGCAAAGGAAAAGGCGCGGACCGTGGGAGGACGGTCCGCGCCTGGCAACTGATGTCGCGATCTCGGGGGAGGGATTACGCGACGATCAGAGCAGCTTGGTACAGCGCCGCATACGCGACGGGTGCGAAGAGCACGAACGCTGCGAGGACAAAGGCGAGCTTTTTCATCTTACTTACTTCCGAACTGACTTGTTGTTGCCGTGTTGACTATGAGATGCCGGTGAGGCTCTCGGTGGATGCGGCGCCGCGAATTTTCGCGTTGCGTTTGCCCAATACAAAAGGCGCGGAGCCCAAGCTCCGCGCCTTCGTTTTTGACCGTCGCTGGCGGGTGGGCAGGATTAGGCGACGATCTGGGCAGCTTGCGCAAAGATCGCGACGGCGACCGGAGCAAACAGGGCGAAGGCGGCGGCGATAGAAGCAATCTTGGTCATTTCGTTTCCCTCAGTGTTTCAAACTCTGTTGACTATGAGATGCCGGCGCCTCGGCGTTCGGATGCGGCGTGATGAGATTTTTCTGCACTTCGTTTTCGCATCGCTGTCCGGGCAAAAGCGCGGACCTGGCGTTTCCGCAGATGACGCGCAAAAGAAAAGCGCGGAGCCTATTGGCTCCGCGCTTCGGGGGTTCGTCACGAGCTTGGGGGAGTTACGCGACGATTTGGGCGGCTTGCGTGAGCGTCGCCAGGGCGATGGGCGTGAACAGAGCCAGTGCGACGGCGAAAGCGGCGAGTTTAGAAATTGTGTTCATCTCATTTCCCTCAAGCGTTTCAAACTTCGTTGACTATGAGATGCCGCGCCGCGGCGGTTTGGATGCACGCTCCGCTCGCTCTCATGCAGAACAGTCCTGCGAAATCGGGATCTCTTACGCGCGCTCTGCTGGTGACCGCACAAAAGAAAAGCCGCGAACCTCTAGGGTGGTTCGCGGCTTCCTTAATTGACCGTCGCAGGCGGGTTTGGGGGATCAGGCGACGATCAAAGCTGCTTGGTTGAGGGTTGCGACCGCGGCAGGCGCGAAGAAAGCCAGCGCGGCGGCGATGCAGAGAAACTTGGACATTTGCTAGCTCCCTTATTGGCGTTGCGGTTCGTCTGAACCTCTGATGCAGCTAAGGTACGGATTGGATGCAGGGGGCGCTGTGACTCCCGTCACACGATCGTGGATAAGGCTCCCGGCCGGGGCTGGATGGGGCCCCGGCCGGGCCCGAACTACCGCCGGCGCGGCGGTTCGGGTGGAGCGGGGGGCGCCGGCGGCTCCGGCGGCGGCGCAGGCGGCTCGAACCGGACCCGGCCATCGCCATTGGCGTCGCTGGCGTCGAAGAAACGCAGATGCTGGGCCACGAACTCTTCGCGGCTCAGAGCCCCGTCGCCGTTGCGGTCGGCTTCCTCGGAGTTCGCGATCAGCATCATGAAGGGCACGGCCGGAACCGGCGGCACTGGCGGGATCGGCGGCACGGGCGCGACAGCGCCTTCGAGCGATGTCCATGAGCCGCCCTCGCCATCGCCACTGCGAATGATGATCACATCGCGATCGCCATCGCGGAAGCGCTGAACGTGGCGCTCGGCCCGTTCGGCGTCGCGCTCGGCACGCTCAGCGGCGCGCTCGGCCAACCGTTCAGCTCTCTCCGCGGCGCGTTCGGCGTCACGTTCAGCCCGTTCGATGTGAATCTCGGCTCGCTGCATTGCTTCTTCAATTTCGCGCTCGATGCGCGCTTCGGTTTCCGGGTCGAGGTCGCCGGTGATGACGCGCACATCGCCGTCGCCGTGGCCGCCGCGGAAGACGCGGACGTTCGGCGCATCAACGCGAACGCGGATGTCGCGGCGGTCGGCGCTGTCGAGGCGGCCGTCATTATTGGTGTCGAGCTCGCTGAAAATGCGTTCATACGCGGAAGCCGCCTCGGCGCGCGTGATCCAGCCGTCTTCGTTGGCGTCGATGCGGCTGATCGAGTCGCTGTCGCCGTGGATGATGACGTGCCGGCTGGTGGATTGGGCGCTGGCGGCGGCCACGGTTAACGCCGCGGCCGCGATGCCCAGGGCGATTGGAAGCTTCATGTCTTTCCCCTCTTGGCCCGCCGTGCGGGCTGAACATGAGGCGGACCATGAGACTGCTTCGTTTCCCCAGTACGTCAGCGCTGAAACATTGCCGAAACAGTGCGTCCGTATCTGTCATGCCACGCTAACCGGCTGCGGGAGCCCTTGAATGAGAACGAAATTCGCCTCGGTGGCGCTTGCTGCGGCGCTCTTTGCGGGGCCAGCGTTAGGCCAGGACGACGGGCCGCCGCGCCCGCAACTGCCGCCCTTGGCGCTCAATCCGCAGATGACCGACGGACAGATCCGGACCGCGCTTGGTCCTTGGCTCGCCGGTCTCAACCGTGACGGCGTCTTCAACGGCGCCATCCTGGTGGCGCGAAACGGGGAGGAGATTTATGCAGGCGTCCACGGGGTGCGGGATGTCGAAACCAATGCGCCGCTCAACCTCGACGATCGCTTTGGCATCGCTTCGATCGGCAAGGCATTCACACATGTCGCGGTCGCCCAGCTCATCCAGCAAGGGCGGCTGACGCCGGAAACGACGATCGCCGACGTCTTGCCAGACTATCCGAATGCTGTGTCGCGCACCGCCACCGTCGCGCAATTGCTCGGACATCGCGCCGGAATCGCGGACTTCTTCGGGCCGGCGACGCGCGATGTGCCAAAGGCGCAGTTTTCTTCGAACCACGCGTACTTTGAAATCGTCAGCCGGCTCGAGCCGATGTTCGCGCCGGGCGCGGGCCAGGAATACTGCAACGGCTGCTATGTCGTGCTGGCCGAGATGGTCGAGCGTGTAAGCGGCCAGCCTTACGAGCAATATATCGCAGAGCATGTCTTTGCAGCGGCGGGCATGCAGCGCTCAGGCTTTTTGCGCCACGATCAGCTCCCGGCCGACGCCGCGCGCTTCCTTGGCCGTCCCCGTGGACCGGACTCGCCGCTTCAAGACGTAACGCGCTTTCATGGCGTGGCTGGGAGTGGCGCTGGCAACGCCTATTCGACGGTGCGCGATATGCTTGCCTTCGACAATGCGCTGCGCGAGCACCGGCTGCTCAACGCCGAAATGACAGCGCAAGTTCTCCGCAGTCAGCCAGAAGCGGGGCGCGCCACCGCCCGCATTGGTTTCGCCGGCGGGGCGCCAGGCGTGAGCACCCTTCTGTTCGGCAATGGCGCATGGACTGTGATTGTGCTGACCAATCTCGATGAACCTGCCGGCGAGACCATCGGCTCAACAGTGTTTCCTCTGTTGGCGGGGCCAAGGCCGCAATAATATGGCGCTCATGAACGAAACCGCACAGCCGCCGCGCGTCCTTATCGTCGATGACGACGCCGCCATCCGTGACGGATTGGTGGAGGTGTTTCAGCGCGCGGGCTTTGCCGCGTCCTCGGCCGGGGACGTACCGGCGATGGAGAAGGTGCTGAACACGAAAGGTGCGGACGTGATCGTGCTCGACGTGATGATGCCGGGGGAGGATGGGCTCTCCGCCTGTAAGCGTCTCTCCGGCAAAGGCCGGCCCGCGATCATCATGCTTTCGGCTTTAGGCGATGACGCAGATCGTATCGTCGGCCTTGAGATCGGCGCTGATGATTACATGTCAAAGCCGTGCAATCCGCGTGAACTGGTGGCGCGCGCCAAGGCCGTGCTGCGCCGGCGCGACAACGACAGCGCGGCGCCGGGCGAGAGCGTGCGGTTCGCTGGCTTCCGCATCGATATTGCACGCCGCGAATTGATTGATCCGGATGATGTCGTCATTCCGCTTTCAGCTGGCGAGTTCCGGCTATTGCGTGCATTTGTCGAACGGCCGCAGCGCGTGCTCTCGCGTGAGCAGCTGCTGGACTACGCCTTCGACAATGACAGCGACGTGTTCGACCGCGCCGTTGACGTTCAAGTCTCGCGCTTGCGCCGCAAGCTGGAGCGTCCGGGCGGCATTGAGATGATCCGCACGGTCCGGGGTGAGGGGTATCTGTTCGCGGTGAAGCCGACATCCTGATGCGTGAAGCCCGCGGCCTCCCGATTGCAGCCTATCTCGGCATACTGGTGGCGCTCGCCCTGGCGGCGGCCTTTGTCGCGACCCTGGCGATCGTTATCTTCCTGCCGCCGCGTCCGCCTGATGTGATGCGCACGGATATCGTCACCGACAATTTCCAGGCCGGATACGATCACATGATCGCGCTCAATCGGCCGATGAACGAACGGGGCATGATTTGGTCGATCCGCGCCGAGCCGCCGGAAGAGGTGGACTCGGCGGCGATGACGCCCGTGCAGCATCAGCTCGCCGCCGCCTTGGAACTCGATCCCGATCAGGTCCGCATTCGAGCCGCGAACGTTGTGCAGAGCGATACATTCGTCTTCCGTGTCGCGGAGTTGGAAAATTGGACGGAAGCGTCGCAGCAAGCGGTTGAAGACGCGCAGGCTGCAGCGGACGAGGCGCGCCGCGCTCACGAAGAAGCAGTCGAGCGGCTCGAAGCCGCGCGCGAGCGGATTGACGACCTTGAGCGCGATCGAGAGGAGATGAACTCTCATCAGCTTGCTCTCGAAGTCAGTCGTGAACGCGAGCGCGAGCGCCGCGAAGCGCGCGCAGAGGCGATGGCGGAGCGCCAGGCGGCTGCCGCCGAACGCCTCGCGGAGCGGCTTGAGCAGCGCATCCGCGTAGAGGGCGGACGCGTCATCATTCGCCGTAGCAATGGCGAGACCGATACGGTCGAAATTCACGGGCCCGATGGCGAGGTCCAGAACTTCGAAGTGCCAAGCTCGGAATTCAGAGTCGATGTGCCGACCGTGGTCTTGCCGACGCCGCCGGTTGCGCCGCCGGCGCCGTCAGCGCAAACGCCGCGCGTCACGCCGGTCGAGCGCGCTGAGCCGCCCGCACGCTCCGTCCCGGCGCCGGTTCCGACCCCGCGCGTCGCACCGGCGCCGCCAATGCCGCCTATGTTTGCGCCGGCGCCGGAAGGCGTGGTGCTGATCTCCGGCTTCGAGATTGGCGCGCAACTGCCCGATGGTCGTTGGCTAGTGATGAGCCAAGGCCGCAACTGGGCCGAACTCGGTTGGATCGCACGCGCGGCCGGGATCATTGGCGGTACGCTTTTGGTGCTGCTGGTGCTCGCGGTGTTATTTGCGCGTTATTTGACACGCCCGATCCGCAGCTTCTCGGACGCCGTGCAAGCCGTCGGCGTCAATCCTCAGAGCGAGCCGGTGGTTGAGGAGGGGCCGCAAGAGCTTCGTGGCGCCGCGCGCGCGGTGAATACCATGCAAGCGCGCTTGCGGGCGTTGATCGCCGACCGAACCAAAACACTCGCTGCTGTAGCGCATGACATGCGCACGCCGCTGATGCGCCTGCGCTTGGCGGCCGAGAATTCGCCGCCGGAGCAGCGTGAGAGAATGGCCAAGGAGATCGGCGAAGTTGAAGCGCTGGTGGCGAGTTTCATCGCCTTCGCCCGAGATGATCCGGCGGAAGAGGCGCGGGTGCGCCTCGATCTCGCGGCGTTGCTTCAGAGCATCGCCGACGATCATGCCGATCACAAACGCAGCGTCTCGTTTGAGGGCGTGGACCGTCTCATCATCACTGGCCAGTCGCTCGGCCTGAAGCGCCTGTTCGCCAACTTGGTCGAGAATGCTCTGAAGTACGGCGACGCGGCGCGCATCAAACTGCGCGCCGAAGAGGGCGTCGTGGTCATCGATATCGAGGACAATGGCCCCGGCATCCCCGCCGACCAGCGCGAGGCTGTGTTTGAGCCGTTCGTGCGGCTGAACGAGGAAGGCACCCGGGGCGCCGGGCTTGGCTTGGCCGCTGCACGCTCGATTGCCCGGGCCCACGGCGGCGATATCGTCATCCTCGATTCGGAGAACGGCGCGCTGATCCGAGTCACGCTGCCGGGTTGATTATTCGCTCCCGCGAAAGCGTCCGTCGCCTTCTTCAGTGACGAGCACGACGTTCGGATTCTCCGGCGCTTGGTTCTCGAACAAACCAATGTCGAGTTCGGCCTGTGGCGCTTGGCCCTTGAGCGGCGCAGCCACACGCTCGGCCAGTTCGATCCGTTCGATTGGCGCCAACGGCGCGGCGACGCCTGGTGCGTGCATGGGGCGCCAGTAAAGGAGCGAGATCGCGAACTTGCCTTCGCGCTCGACAATCTCTGCAAGTCCGTTGCGGACGACGTCGCCCCAACGTTTCAAGAGCTGCTTGTGGTCGGCGTAAAGCTTTGGCAGCACCTCACTCGCGAGTTCAGCAGGGGCGCCAAGCAGTGCGCGCGCTTCTTCCGGTGTTCGCGCGTGGCCGAGCGGTTTTTTCGCCGCGGCGGCGCCTGTTCGCGCAACCGGCGCGGGGGGAGCAGGACGCCAATAGCGCATCGTCACGCGCCAGAAGCCGTCACGCCAAAGCAGTTCGTAGAGCCCCGTACCGTACAAATCTGGCACAGCGTCTTCCGCCGCTTGAGGCGTTTCAAATTGCTCCGGGAGTTCCTCAACGGCGAGGAACACAGGCCCGCCCGCCAGGGTGGTAGCCTCGTCCTCAGTCCGCACGCGCGGCGCGTTCGGATCGCGCGCCGCGGCGAGGTTCGCCGCCAGGGGGAAAATGCTCATGTCGTGCCGATAGCGGCCTTCTCCACGGACGTCCTCCGACTTCGCCTTGTCATCGGGGGCCGCCAAGCTAACGTCTCAGTGTCCTAGAATTTAGGTGGGGAGTTCAAGCGATGACGCAACGCCGGTGGAGCCTGGCAGCCCTCGCGTTTGCGCCAATTCTCGCATTAGGCGCTTGCGACCAGCTCGGCGGCATCTGGGAGCGTATGACCGGAGGCGCTGGCGTCGAAGAGCCGGGCCCCGTGCCGATGGACGATGTGCCGCTCGAAGCGCGCGCGCTCTCCGGCGCGGTGCAACCGCAAGCGGAGATGGCCGCGCTCCTTGCGCCTGATCCGGTGCTGATCGCGCCGGGGCAGATCCTGATCGGCGCTCAGGTTGAGCGCGAGCTTTCTGAAGCGGCGACGGATATGGGCCTTGCCTCGAACTTCGCCCGCGCCGTGCGCACTGAGGGCGTCCAGGCGTTGGAGCAATTGCCGGAGAATGTGGCGGCGCAATTGCGTACGCGCGCGGAAACGGAAGCCTCAGCGATCGCCAGCAATGCGGCGCAGGACACGTTGCGCCGCTTGGGCATCAATGGCGAAATTCGTGTGAGTCCGGGCGGCGTCGTCACGGTTGATCTGACTTCAGGCGTGAGCCCGACGGCCTATCGCCGCAACAAGCAAGGCGGGCAGACGGCGGCGGAAGAAGGCCTGCCGGCCGCGATCGAGTGGAGCCCAACCGACCGCTGCCCGCGCATTGTCAGCCAGGGTCAGCTTGAGAACGACATCGCGCTGGCGACGCGCTGCGCCATTCAACGTCTCGCGGCGTCGGGTCAGTTTGAGTATGTCGAGCCGAACTACATCGCCGATAGCGGCTTCACGCGTCCGCCGCGCCGCGATCAGCCGCCGGCGCAGCAGCCGCCGGCACAGCAACCGACAACGCAAAATCCCGCGCCAACACAGCCAACGCCCATCGGCGGCGTGCCGAACGATCCGCTCTATGCGCTGCAATGGCACTATCGCGCCACGACCGGTGCGAACGCATCGCCGGGCGGCGCGGGATTTGTGACGTTCTGGGAAGCGCAGCAAATTGGCGCGCGCTCGGTGCGCGTGGCGGTGCTTGATACGGGTCTTGATCTCTCACATCCGGACATGCGCAACGCCGCGAATGTCGCGGCCGGCATTGATCTCATCAACAACCCAGAGCGTGGCGGCGATGGCGATGGCATCGATGCGGACGCCAACGATGCTGGCGATCGCTGCGGCGCGACGGCGGAAAATTCCTATCACGGCACGCACGTCGCCGGCACGATCGGTGCGGCGGCGACGAATGATCGTGTTGGTGTCGCCGGCGGCGCCTGGGATGTCACCGTGATCCCGGTGCGTGTGCTTGGCCGCTGCGGCGGCGAACTGGCGGATATCGTTTCGGGTATTCGCTGGGCGGCAGGCATTGCGCCGGCGCTCACGGCAGGCGGCGAGCAGGTACAGAACCGCGCGCAGGCTGACATCATCAATATGAGTCTGACGATCCAAGCGCCGTGCCCGGGCTCGATGCAGGCGGCCATCGACGCGGCGGTCGCGCGCAACATTGTGGTGGTTGTCGCGGCCGGCAACAAGGCCAATCGCACCGCGCTCTATGCCCCTGCCAACTGCAACAACGTCGTCGTTGTCGGCGCGGGCGACGCACGGGGCGGCTTGGCGTTCTACTCGAACTTCGGTCCCGAAGTGGATCTCATTGCACCGGGCGGCGATGTGTTCGCCGATAGCGATAGCGACGGCCGCCCCGACGGCGTGCTCTCAACGCGTGCGACGCAAAGCGGCTGCTACGATCCTCTGAATTCAAGCTCGACGGAACGCTGCTATTACTCGTTCCTGCAGGGCACATCGATGGCGGCGCCTCACGTTTCCGCAGCGCTGGCGCTGCTCGCGGCGCAATCGGGCTTGCGCGGCCGCGACTTGGAAAACGCGCTCTTCACCCGCGCCATGTCGCCGTTCCCGGAAAACTTCGGCGAGATCGAGTGCGCGCGCTCGGCCAACGCCACGCCGATCGCGGCGGGCTCGCCGACATGCGCGCGTCCAGCGGGGCGCGGGCGACTTGATCTGGCGCTTGCGGCGCGAACCCCCTAAGCGAGAGGGCTTTACCGCACGGCCACGGAGGACCAAGCTCGGCGGATGGATGTGAACGCACTTCGTACCTGGGGCATTGCGGTGACGGGCGCGCTGATGGCGGGCGCGCTGGCGATCGCATTCGAGCCTCAGACGAGCGCGCAAGCTGAGCCGCAAGGCGTGGCCGAGATCGCGCAGGCGCAGACGAGCGCCGCGCCGGTCGGCTTTATTGTCCGTTTTCGTGGAACTGGCCCGATCGCGCGTGCGCAGGCACAGGCTGCGCGCGGTCAGATCGCGCAGGCGCAGCGGCAAGTCGAAGTTCAACTGCAGCGGCAGACGGCCTTCGTAGGGCTTTGTTTCGATCGTTTCACCGTCGGCGGCGCCGAAATCGTGCTTCGGACGTGTGAAGCCATTGCGGCGAGTGAACGCGCCGCTGTGCAACGAAGCTGGAGCGGACGGTTGCAGGCGATGCGTGCGGTTGAGTATGTCGATGCCAACGCAACGGTGACGCAGCAGCGCGCGCCTGGCTGACGGAGAAGCGTATGGACTCGGGCGCGCCAATCGGCATTGGCGGATACGAAGAGCGCATCATCAGGACGATCGATGATCTCACGCTCTATGCGCGGGATTATCCGCCGCTCGCGCCGCAGACCGGCGCGCCGGTGATTTGCCTCCATGGCCTCACGCGCAACTCGCGCGATTTCGAAATTATCGCGCCGCGCATCGCCGCGCTTGGGCGCCGCGTAATCGTGCCGGATATGCGCGGCCGCGGCCAAAGCGCCAACGATCCCGATCCCGCGCATTATGTGCCTGCCGTTTATGCGCAGGACGTCGTGAAGCTGATGGACGATCTGGGTGTTCCGAAGGCGGTGTTCATCGGCACGTCGATGGGCGGGCTCATTACTTTGGTGATCGCGGCTACCGCACCGGACCGCATCGCGGCATCGGTGCTGAACGATGTTGGCCCGCAGGTGAATACATCGGGTCTGACACGGATCGCGAGCTATGTCGGCAACGTGCAGCCGGTCGCGACATTGCAGGAAGCGGCAGCCGCCGTCCGCTCGACAAATGGTTCGGCATTTCCGGACAAGCTCGACGATGATGCGTTCTGGTTGGCTTTTGCGCGGCGAACATTCCGCGTCCGTGATGATGGCCAGTTCGAACTCGACTACGATCCTCTCATCGCACTCGCGTTTGCTGATTTTGACGCGGATGCGCCCGCCCCGGATCTGATGCCGTATTTCCAAGCCTTGGCGAACAAGCCGGTGCTCAGCGTCCGTGGCGAACACTCCGACATCCTAACCGCAGAAGGCGCCGAGCGTATGCGGAACGCAAGCGAGCGCGTCGAAGCGATCACGGTGCAGGGCAGAGGCCACGCGCCGGCGTTGGACGAGCCGGACGCCTGGGACGCGATCTTGGATTTCCTCGCCCGAGTAGAGTGAGACGGCTTAGGCTTGGCGTGCGGCCGAACGCTCGAATGCGGGTAGCGCTGGCCGCGTTGTCAGGAAAGCCCGCTGATCGCAGCGTCGAACTCACTTGCGAGGCCGAGGAAGCGATTGCCCCAGCCGCTGCTCAGGCTGAACTCTTGCATTGGTCCAGTCGGTGCAAACAGCGTGGCCATTTCCAGCCGGTCGGGCATCTCGCCCTGCTGCAAGCGCGAGATGATTCCGTCGATCTCCTCAAGCGCGTGATCCGCGTCGCGCCAGCTAGACCAGGCGAAGTCGTTGTGCGGCAGCGCGACCAGATCGCGGACGCGCTGAAATATGTCCAACAGTGCCGCGGCGTTGATCATGATTTTCTGATCGCATTGAGCACGTCTCTCGGCAATTTGCGCAGCTCACGCTCTGGGATGCTCCGCAGCCAAACCTTTAGGATTTGCTCGCCGCCTGGGTAAGGTCGCTCCTCAAGGACATAGACTTCGGCTCCTCTGCTCGCGAGACAGACTTCAGTGCCGTCGAGCCGGAGGGCCAGATGAGGTTCGTTCATGAACCACGACTCCAGGTGTCGGCAGAGTTCGTCGGTGGTGACGTAGACCTGAACGTCTCCGGCAAACCGAGGGTCGCTGGATTCATTTAGAATGACGACGTCGGCGATAGCCATGATGATCGCCTATAGCGCGCGTCTGAACAGTTCGCCGTACTTGTCGCCTGTGAATGGCACTGCGTTGCTCAACGTAGCGAGATCGCTAACGGCATAGTCACGCGTCGCGTCGGTGAAGTGCGCATCGGACACGCCCATGGCGCCCAGGTTCGCCGGCAAACCGATGCGGGCGTTCAGATCGGCGATGTACTGAGCCAGGTCAGCGTTGGGCGCGAGGCCGAGCGCGCGACGCAAACGCGCGAACTTTTCTTCCGCTGCATTGCCGATCATCGCAAGCGAGTGGGGCAGGATCACCGCGTTGAGCGTGCCGTGATGCAGCTTCAGTTCGTGGATGCGGCCGAGCGCATGTGAAAGCCCGTGCACTGCGCCCAAGCCCTTCGCGAACGCGAGCGCGCCCTCGAACGAACCCATCATCATATGCCAACGCGCATCGCGATTGGCGCCGTCCTTGACCGCGATCTCTAGCCACTTGCCAATGCGCTCGGCGCCGTCGACGCCGATAGCCTCCGCCGGCGGATGCACGACCGGCGTCAGCACGGCCTCGATGCAATGGGTCATCGCGTCCATGCCGGTCGCAGCCGTGAGTATGGCAGGAAGGCCCAGCGTCAATTCCGGATCGCAAACGGCGGCGATTGGCACGAGATGGGGCGAGACGAATGTTTCCTTCATGCCGTTGTCGAGGATTACGACGGCGCCCGGCGAAACTTCGCTGCCGGTGCCTGCCGTTGTCGGCACGGCGACCAGCGGCGGAATCTTGGTGATGAACTTCATCCCGCGCTTCGAACCGCCAAGACGCTCGAACGGCCCTTCATGTGTGACCATCAGGCCCATCGCCTTCGCGAGGTCCATGGACGATCCGCCGCCGAACGCCACGATGCCGTCAGCCCCTGAAGCGCGGTAGGCGTCGGCGGCGGCGCGCGAAGCCGACTCGGTCGGGTTTGGCGGCGTGTCGGTGAAAGTGCCCGCAGGTGGCGCGCCGAGCGCCGCGAGCAACGTGTCGAGCAGACCATTGGCCTTGAGGCCGGGGTCGGTCACCACGAACACCCGGCTGACGCCGTTGGCCTTCAGCACCTTGGGCAATTGCGCCAATGCGCCGAAATCGAAGGTGCACTGGGTGAGGTAGTTCATTTGCGCCATTGGTCAGCTCCGTCCTGGATGCTTAGCGGGCGCCGTTGGCTTTGTCGAAGCGATGCCCGTTCCGCGGCGTTTCGTCTTGTTCCGGCGCCGTTGCGGCAGCTGGTGGTGGACTTGAGGCGAACGCTGGGTAGTCTCCGCGTCCATGACTGAAACCGTTCTCGAAATTTCCAACCTCGCCGTCACCTTCGACACGCCGGACGGCGACGTGGAGGCGGTGAAGGGCATATCGCTGACCATCGGTAAGGGCGAATGCCTGGGCATTGTGGGGGAGAGCGGCTCAGGCAAGAGCCAGACTTTTCTAGCTGCCTTCGGCCTGACCGCGGCCAACGCGAGCGTCTCCGGCTCGGTGAAATTTCAGGGCCGCGAAGTGCTCGGTCTGCAGCGGCGCGAGTTGGATCAGGTCCGTGGCCGCCACGTCGCGTTCGTCTTTCAGGATCCCCTGACGGCGCTGACGCCGCACCTCACCATCGAAACGCAAATGGGCGAGGTGTTGGAGCATCACTTCAAGGTGACGGGCGAGGCTGCGCGCCAGCGCTGCATCGAATGGCTTGAGCGCGTCCGCATTCCCGAAGCCGCGCGCCGGCTTGCGCAATATCCGCACGAACTTTCCGGCGGCATGCGCCAGCGCGTGATGATCGCGATGGCGATGATGGCCGAGCCCGCTTTGCTCGTGGCCGACGAACCGACGACGGCGCTCGATGCAACCGTGCAAGCGCAAGTGCTCGATCTGATCGAGGACCTGCGCAAGGACACGAACGCCGCCGTCGCATTGATCACCCACGACATGGGAGTGATCGCGCGTATGGCGCAGCGCGTTGCGGTTATGCGCCGGGGTGAGGTGGTCGAAACGGGGACGGTGGAGGAGATTTATTCTGCGCCGAAGGCCGACTACACCAAGATGCTCCTGAAGGCCGTGCCCCGCATCGACGGCGAGCGCTATGTGGCGCTGCCTGCGCCGGAAACGGGCGCGCCGATCCTCGATGTGGAGGATGTGCGCGTGACTTTTCCGGTGAAGGTGAAGTCCAACGCGCTGTTCGGCGGGCACAAGCCGCTGCGCGCCGTTGATGGCGTGAGCTTCAAGCTCAATGCGGGCGAGACCCTTGGCATCGTCGGCGAGAGCGGTTGCGGCAAGTCGACCCTGGCGCGCGCTGTGGTGCAGCTTCTGCCGCGCAATGGCGGCAACGTGACGTTCCTCGGGCGCAATCTGCTTGCCAATGAGCGTGAAGCCATCCGGCAAGCGCGTAAGGATTTGCAGATCGTCTTCCAGGACCCGCTTGCGAGCCTCGATCCACGCATGACGCTTGGCGCTTCGATCGCCGAACCGCTGCTGGCTTTCGAGCCAACGCTGACGCGCGAGCAGCGCGAGGAACGCGTGAAGGAGATGATGCGCCAGGTTGGCCTCGATCCTGACCTGATCAATCGCTACCCGCACGAGCTGTCAGGCGGCCAGAACCAGCGCGTCGGCGTTGCCCGCGCGATGATCTTGAAGCCGAAGCTTGTGGTCTGCGACGAAGCGGTTTCGGCGCTCGACGTTTCGATCCAGGCGCAGATCCTGAAGCTGCTCGCCGATCTGCAGCGCGAGTATCGGACGAGCTTCCTCTTCATCAGCCACGACCTCGCGGTCGTGCGCGAGATTTCACACAACGTCTTGGTTCTCTATCTCGGACGCGCGGTGGAATACGGCCCGGCGGAAGTGATCCTGCGCGATCCGCGCCATCCTTACACGAAGGCATTGCTCGCCGCGGCGCCCACGCCTGATCCAGATGTCGCGCGCAACAAGCCGCGTGTGCGCCTCGTCGGCGATCTCCCGAGTCCGCTCGATACGCGCGCGCCGCTGCGTTTCCTCAAGTCGCGCGTGATCGACGATCCGGACGCCGAGCAGTATCGCCCGCAATGGATGGAAGTCGGTCCCGGCCATTTCGTTGCCGAGCACGATCCGGTATCGGCGGCGGCTTAGCGTAACAATTCGGTCAGGCGTTCGCGCAGCTTCGTCGCCGGTTCGTCGACCAAGTCTTTAGATAAGTCGGCGCGGATGCGTGCTTTCGCGCCGGGAGGAAGCAGGTTGCGCAGCAAGCCCAACGCGCGCGGCGGGGCGGCGATGACGAGGTGATCGAACGCCCTGTGCTTCTCGGCTTCGCCCAATCGATCGGCGACACGCTTCAGGAATTTCTCTTCTTCGGCTTCATGGAGGCTGCGCCCGCCATCCATTGCATGACGGCCCTGGCCGACGCGGTCGAAGCTGCGGGGCGGGCGGTCCTGCGGGTCGTAGAGGTCCTCTTGGCTAATCTCCATCACCCATTCAGCCGGCTCCTCGAGCGTGGCGCCGCGCCGTTGCTCAACCAGCACACGCGCGCGGCGACCATCAGCGACCAACATCCAGGCGGTTCCGTCTTGCAGCATCGTTTTCTCCTTCTGGTCTGCAACGCTCGACTGGAAATTGGCGTTCCGCGCTTTGCGTCAAGTCAAAGGGCCGCACACCTTGCGGTGCGCGGCCCTCGACTTTAGAGCGAATTGCGTTCGCGCTTATTGCGCGGGCTGGAGGAAATCGTTGTTCACCCAGCCTTCGTTTTCGTTCTCGTCAGCAACGCGCCACCACATGCCGTCACGTTCGCCCGTCGGATAGACGATCGCGCCCGCAGGAAGGTTGCGCAACACTTGGCCGCCGCCAGCGCGCGAACGCAGCGGCGTCGCTTGCGTCGTGCGATAAGTACGCTGCGGAGCAGCGGCCGCAGCAGACGTGCTGGTGTCGACGCCGCCGAGTTGCGTCACCATTTGCGTGTAGGCGTCGATAAACGCGACAGTAACGACACGTCCGATTTCCGTGTCGGTGTAGCCGCCAAGTGCTGCGCCACCGCCGCCGAGAAAGCCGCCGCCGCCCCAGGTGATGTTGCGGTTTTGGGCATTGCCTTCGGTGACGACCGCGGTTTCGGAGGTCCGAACGTTCATGAGCGAGAGCGTGGTGGTCGCTTGCTGCGTGCGCGTGCCCATGCCGCCGATGACGCCGCCGAGCGTGCCGCCGACAGCGCCGCCGAGCGCCGCGCCAAAGCCGCCGCCGCCGGAATTGTTGTCCTGCGCGACGACGTCGGCGAGCAGCACATAATCGGCGGCACGGATCTGACCGCCGCCGACGTTCGAGCCGCGTTGCAGCTGGCCGCCGCCCGCGAGCGCCTGTTCGCGTTGCACCGCTGCGAGGCCAGTGCCGCGCTCAACCAGCGTGAAGCAGCCGGATTGTTGAACCACGACGCGGAGCAGGCCGGCCGGCGGTTGCAGATTGTACTGACGCCAGCCCTGGTAGGTGTCGCCATTTTGGATGGTGAGCGTGCCCAGGCTCTGGGCGCAGCGCGGCACGGCCGGCGTCGCGCTCTGGGTCGCGCGCGGCCGCCCGAACTGCGCATGCGCGTCCGTCGCGACCAAACCCGCGCTGACCACAACGGCCATCGCCAACCCATTGAAGATTCGACGCATTCTTACCCTCCATCCGAGCAAGCGCTGGAGAGCGCGCCGCTCATCTATCCCTCAAGCCGGGATTTACCATGCGATTACCGGAAGGTCACGGCAGATCGAAGCCGAAGCGAGCGTTTCGAAGGCGGTCTAAGTGTGAAGGGCGCGCATCAGGTCGAGGCGGCGCATGGCTTTGCCGGGCAGCGCGGCAAGGCGGCGTTGCGGGACTTGCTCCAACTGCGCCCGCATCGCGTACTCGGTCCGGCGCACCGCAGCGGACCAGGTGCTGCCGGCGATGACGCCGCGTTCTAGGATGCGCTGGCCGGTGGAGAGCTGGCGTTTGTACTGATAATCGCCCGGTCCGAAATCGAGTTCGGCGATGCCGTGATCGCCGGCCCAGCCCGCGATCCAGCGCGCGAGCTGTACGCCTGGCGAATAGGAATCGTAGGCGCTGTCGTGCGCGACGATCCAGAAGTGGAGCACGCGGGCGCTGCGTAGGCAGAAGGCGCCAGCCACCAGTTTGCCGTGCGCTGAGAGCGTGAACAGCGCGCCGCCGAACTGAGGATCGCGCGACTCGAAGCAAGCGTTCAGCGTTTGCGCGATCCAAGGCGCCGCCCAGATTGCCGGCTGACCTGAGCGCTTCAGCTGTGCGTTCTTCCAGGCAAGCAGGGTCTCGAAGTCGGCCCGCTCCGTTGATTGCGCGCGGAATTCGACGTGGCCGTGCTCGCGTTCGAGCTTGCGTAGTTTCTTGTCGGTCTGACGTACGAACTCACTGCGGCGTTGCTTGAGCGCGGCTTCGTAGAGGTCGCGGCCGCCGCTCACTTCCGCGATCCATGATCCTTCTTGTCCCGCAGCGGCGCCCCTGAGTACGTGCTGACCGGCTGGAGCATGGGTTATGTCGATGCGCCCGACTTTTAGGGCGCGGCAGAGTTCGGCGCCGTTAACCGGCAGGCCCGGCAAGCCAACGACACCCTGATAGTCGGCGATTGGCGCGCCCAACCCCATGGCGGCGAAGCGGGAGAGGCGCTGTGCGCCGAAATAGCCTGCGCCATCCTGGATCACGCAAACGCGTGCGTCGTCGCGGACCGAACCGATGAGCTTGGCCCATTCCGGCGTCAGATATGGACTTCCGAACGCCGGATCGGCGGCTTGGTGTGCGCGCCACAGTGCGGCGTCGTCCGCCGTCAGTTCACGCGGGTGTACCGTTTCGAAACGCACGAATTATCCTCAGCCTGTTCGCGCGCGAGGCGTCGCAAGGGCCGGGCCTTTACCGCCGCCTGGGCCGCTTGATCTCGCGCGCCGCGTCTGAAACAAGCGCCGTTAATGACCCGGCCAGTCCTCTATATCGGCAATAAAAATTACTCGTCGTGGTCCATGCGTCCGTGGCTGGCGCTGAAATGGGGCGCCATTGCGTTTGACGAGAAGATCATCCCGCTGGGCGGCGAGGGGTACGGCCGGTCGCAGATCAAGGAAATTCGCGACGTCTCGCCGAGCGGACGGGTGCCGGCGCTGCATGTCGGCGATGTCGTCATTTACGAGAGCTTGGCGATCTGCGAATGGGCCGCTGAACAAGCGCCGTCCTTGTGGCCCGCTAACGCTCTGGTGCGCGCTGAAGCGCGATCCGCCGCGAGCGAGATGCACGCGGGCTTTGCCGCGATCCGCGAGGCGATGTCGTGCAACATCCGCCGCCGCTTGGAGACGGAGCAGAATTGGGACGCCAACGTTCGCGCCGATCTCGCGCAGCTCTTCGCGCTTTGGCAGCGTTTGCTGAGCAAGCACGGCGGGCCGTTTTTGTTCGGCCAGCGCTCGATCGCTGACGCGATGTTTGCGCCGATGTGTACGCGGCTGCGCACCTACAAAGTCACCACGCCGGATTTCGCACGGGCATACTGCGAAGCAGTCTTTGCCGACACCGCCTTCCAGGAATGGGAGCGCGCTGGTGCGGCTGAACCTTGGATCATTGAACAATCGGAAGCGCTTTACAGATGATGAGACCTTTGCTTGCCGCCGCCATTCTTGCTCTCGCCGCGTGCGGCAATGGCAGTGTGATGGACCGCGTCCCCGCACCCGAGGAGCCGGCGCCGATCAACCGAGCCGTGGAGGAAGCGGTGCAGACTTTGCCTTCAGGACTTCAATTACAATTCACCCGCCGCGGGCTTGATGAAACGCTCGGCAAGCCGACGATGAACGCGACGGTGCTGGTGCATTACGAAGGCAGCCTCGTCGAAGGCGGCGAAGTGTTCGACTCGTCGTTCGCGCGCGGCGAGCCGGTGGACTTCCCGCTGCGGGCGGTGGTGCAAGGCTTCTCGGAAGCCATCACGCACATGCGTCCGGGCGATGATGTCGTCGCCACGTTCCCGGGTTCGCTCGGTTATGGCGCGCGCGGCAGCGGGCCGATCCCGCCGAATGCGGCGCTGCGTTTCCGCATCTTGCTGTTGGCGTACCAAGAGCCCGGCCAGGCGCCGGTGCAAGTGGCGCAGTGAGTGAGATTGGCGCGACGCTCGAAATTCTGACGCGGCTGATCGCGTTCGATACGACGTCGCGCAATTCGAACTTGGAATTGATCGCGTGGGTGGAGGACTTTCTCCGCCAGCGCGGCATTGCTTCGCGGCGTGTCGCCAATGCGGACGGCACGAAGGCCAATCTCTACGCGTCGATCGGGCCGGATGTTGGCGGCGGCGTTGTGCTCTCGGGGCACACCGACGTGGTGCCAGTGGACGATCAGCCATGGACAAGCGATCCGTGGGTGCTGAGTGAGCGCGGCGGCAAGCTCTACGGACGCGGCACGGCGGACATGAAGAGCTTCATTGCTTTGGCGTTGGCGCACGTCGATGCGGCGCGCACGGCGGCGCTGAAGCGACCGATCGTGCTGGCGCTCTCGTATGACGAGGAGATCGGCTGCCTCGGCGCGCCGTCGATGATCGCCGAACTGGCGGCGCAGGCGAACAGGCCCTCTGCAGTGATTGTGGGCGAGCCCACGAGCATGAAGGTGGTCTCGGCGCACAAGGGCGTGCGCTCGTTCATCGTCGAAGTGATCGGACGCGAAGCGCATTCGAGTTTGCCGGATCAGGGCGTCTCCGCCGTGATGGAAGCGGTGAAGCTCATGTCGCTTGTTTCCGAGATGGGCGCAGAGGCGCGCGTGGCGACGCATCCGCATTTCAACCCGCCGGGGCCGACGATGACGATCGGCAAGGTCGAGGGCGGCACCGCGGGAAATATCCTGGCGCGGCGCTGTTCGTTCATCTGGGATTGCCGCTGCCCGGAAGCGGCTCAAGGCGATGCGATTGAAGCGCGATTCCGCGCGGCCGCTGCGGAACTCGACGCAGCAATCAAGGCGCGAGCGCCGGAGGGCGGCGTCAACATCACGCGGCGCACTAACACGCCGGGCTTGGCGATTGACCGCGACAGTGAGGCCGAAGCGCTGGCGCGGGCGTTGACCGGCGATAACGAGACGCGTGCTGTCGCGTATGCCGCGGAGGCTGGGCTGTTTCAGCGTGCTGGCATTCCGGCGGTGATCTGCGGTCCGGGTTCGATCGAGCAAGCGCATCAGCCGGATGAGTGGATTGAGCGCGCGCAGATCGAGGAGGGCGCGGTGTTCATGCGCCGCCTGGTGGAACGCCTGAGCGCTTAGGCGCGCGGCGGCGCCTTCGCCGGCGAGGGCGCCAGCGGCGGAGGGCGGGAACGCAGAGACGTTCGCGCGGTGGTGGGAGAAAGAAAGACGCTCGCGTCTCTACGTTCCCGCGATCGATTTTTCGCCAGCTTCCTTACGGGAGGAGTTCTTTGCTCCGTCGTCCGGCGGCCAACGGCGAGCGTGATCTTCCAGGATCACGGACCTGACGGTTTCAATTCCCCGCCAGCAAACCTCGCTTCGATCGCATTCCGCTTCGCAAACCCGGGCTGGAATTCCGTTGAGCCCCTCCGTGATGCGGAACGGGGAGACTCTAACTCAAGTTGGAAGCCCACCGGATTGATTGCGATCTATCCCCGCTTTTTCGTTCCACCACGCACGCTTCCCGGACGCGCAGCGATCCGGGATCTAGGGGCTAACATGCTGAGTTTGAACGCCCTTGGGTCCCGGCTCTGCGCTCACCTGCATCTTCGATACGCGTGAGCTTGGCCGGGAAGCGTGAGTGTATCCGCCGGATAGATTCGCGCTGGCTCTTATAGCGCCTTCAGCGCCGCGCTCTTTGCCGCGTCGTTGGCGTACGCCACGAAGCCGTGGATGAGGAAGTCGGCCGTGTGTTTGCCGCCGTATTGGAGCGGTGATCCGTCGAGCAGCATGATGTCGCCGCCGGCGGCTTTGAGGATGGCGTGGCCGGCGGCGGCGTCCCATTGGCTGACATCGCCGAAGCGCGGATAGAGATCGGCGGCGCCCTCGGCGATGCGGCAGAATTTGATCGATGAACTCGCGTGCGTGATGGCGCCATCGAGCGTCTTGATGAATTCGGCCGTGCGCTCATTGCGCCCAGAAAAATCCGAAGCGACGATGCGCAGTTGCGGCGGCAATGTCGCGCGGGCGCTGATCGGTTTCACCGGCTCCAGCAATTGAGACGTTTGCGGATGGCATCGGCCCGCAAGAGATTTGCCCGGTTCGCCCGCGTAGAGCTCGCCGGTGGCAGGCGCGTAGACGACGCCGATCATGGGCGTTCTGCTTTCGACCAGTGCGATGTTGACAGTGAACTCGTCACCACCCTTGGCGAAGCCGCGCGTGCCGTCGAGTGGATCGACGCAGAAGAAGCGCCCGCTGCAATCGGCGACGCGGCCGGCGGCGACTGCTTCTTCGCCCAGCATCGGAATGTCGGGCGCGAGCTCTTTGAGGCGCGCCTCGATGATTGCTTCGGCGCGCTGGTCGGCGATGGTGACGAGTGAACCGTCATCCTTCGTTTGCGCGTCGAACCCAGCGGCGCGCACGGCCATGATTTCGCGGCCGGCGGCGAGGGCGAGGGCGATGAGGTCGTCAAGCGTCATTGAGGCGGCTTAGGCAGTGCGCGCAGATCAGTCCAGCGCTTCAGGCGTGTTTGCGTTGAGTTCATCGAGCCACGCCTTGGCGCTGGCATCGCTTGGCATGCGCCAATCGCCGCGCGGCGAGAGCGCGCCGCCGGAGACGATCTTCGGTCCGTTCGGCACGGCGCTGCGTTTGTATTGGTTGGCGAAAAAGCGGGTGATGAACACGCCGAGCCACTTCTTCAGCGTCGCGTAGTCGTATTTCTCCGACCACGCGCTCCAGGCGAGAAAGAGGATCTTGCTGGGCTTTAGGCCGTAGCGCGTGAGGTAGAAGAGGTTGAAATCCTGCAGTTCGTAGGGGCCGACGGCGGCTTGCGTGCTTTGCGGCGTTGCGCCGGGGATCAGTTCGGGGCTGATCTCGCCCTCAAGAACTTTGATCAGCGTCTCTGACGTCTTCGCGTCGAACAAGTTCGCGTCAGCGACCCAGCGGATCAGGTATTGGATCAACGTCTTCGGCGCGCCGCCATTGACGTTGTAGTGGCTCATGTGATCGCCGACGCCATAGGTGCACCAGCCGAGCGCAAGTTCTGACAGATCGCCGGTGCCGACGACGAAGCCGTTTTCCTTGTTGGCGAGGCGGAAGAGGTAGTCGGTGCGCAGGCCGGCCTGCACGTTTTCGTAGGCGACATCATACACCGGCTCGCCACGCGCGGCGGGATGATCGAGGTCTTCGAGCATGCGCTGCGCCAGCGGCTCGATCGAAACTTCGCGTGCATCGATGCCGAGCGCATTCATCAGCGCCCAGGCGTTGGCTTTGGTGGCGTCGCTGGTGGCGAAGCCCGGCATTGTGACGCCGATGATGTTTTTGCGCGGTAGTTTCAGGAGATCGAACGCGCGCGCGATGACGATCAGCGCGTGTGTGGAATCGAGGCCGCCGGAGACGCCGATGACGACGCGCTTAGTGTTTGTGGCTTCGATCCGCTTGGCAAGGCCGGAGACTTGGATGTTGTAGGCTTCGAAGCAATCGCGGTCGCGCTTGCTGGGATCGTCCGGCACGAAGGGCAGGCGGTCGAGCTTGCGTCGAAGCGGCAAATCCTCGTCGGGCGCGCCGAGATCAAAGCTGATGTGGCGCCACGTGCTGAGTTCGTCCTTCACGCGCGCTTGTGCGTCGTGGAAAGTCCCCATGCGGCGGCGTTCTTGTGCGATGCGTGCGACATCGATGTCGCACGTGACGAGTTTGGGCTCGCGTGCGAAGCGCTCGCCCTCGGCTAGCTTTTCGCCCATTTCATAGGCGATGACTTGGCCATCCCAGGCAACGTCGGTTGTGCTTTCTCCGCGCCCGGCGGCGGCAAAGACATAGGCGGCGATCGCGCGTCGCGACTGACTGTCGCAAAGCACGGCGCGATCTTCGGCTTTTCCGATGACGATGTTTGAGGCCGAGAGGTTCAACAGCACGTTGGCGCCGGCGAGCGCGCCGAGCGTCGATGGCGGCTGCGGCGCCCAGAAGTCTTCGCAGATTTCGACGTGGAAGGCGAAGTCGGGAATATCAGTGGCGGTGAAGACGGTTTTGGCGCCGAAGTCGACCCACTCGCCGGCGATGGAGATGAGATCGTCTTCCGTGTCGCTGGCGACGCTGAAATAGCGCTTTTCGTAAAACTCGCGGTAGTTCGGCAGAAAGCTCTTCGGCACGGCGCCGAGGATGGCGCCGCGATGAATAACGACCGCGCAGTTGAAGATGGCGCCGCGTGATCGGATCGGCGCGCCGACGACAAGAACCGGAAAGAGCTCTTCGCTTTCCTTCACCAGTTTGGCGATCGCCGCTTCGACCGCGTCGAGCAGGGGCTCTTGCAGCAAGAGATCGTCGATCGCGTAAGCGGAGAGCGAAAGCTCGGGCGTTAGCAGCAGCGCCGCGCGCGCGGCGTCGGCCTCGCGCCAGAATTTCAGTATCGCCCCTGCGTTCGCGGCGGGATTGGCGGGCGCGACGACCGGCGCGCAAGCCGCCACACGCACAAAGCCGTGGGCGTAGAGGTTGTTGAAGCGCTTCGCTTCAGGGCGCCCATCTTCGATGGCCGTCTCGTCGCCCAGCTCGAGAGCCGAAACATCCACGGAAAGGACTTGGGCGACCCTGCGCGAGTCTGACCGGCTCGGCTCGGTGCGGCCGGTCTCCCAACTGGAAATGGTGTTTTGGCTGACGCCAAGCTGCTCGGCCAGCCACGCCTGAGAGTATCCTGCTTGGGTCCGATACCGCCGAATTTGGTCGCCAATAGCCATTTGTGATGGCGCTTATCACATTATGCTCGATAAGACCATAAGGCTTAGTGGTGGCCGGGGTCGTTATCGATCTCGATACGGTCGTCGTAGCCCTTGCGGGCGGAGTAAAAGACCAACGCCATTAACCCTCCGCCCACGGCGAGCGAGAGGAAGGTGCCGAGCGAAAGCGCGATCCAGCCGTGCACGCTCATGGCGGAGGCGTCCCAATTGGTCAGCACGCCGAACATCACGATGGCGAGGAGACCGCCCAGCGTCACTGTGAGCAGGAAGACTTTCATGCCCAATATGTGCGCGCGGTCGCGCGCCGGCGCCAGAGGCAGAGCGCCGCGCGCTTACTCGCCGCAGAAGCTCGGGACTTCAATCGGGGCGTCGGCCGTGCGCTGGCGCCATTGGCCGGCTTCGTTGCGATAGCGCTCACCCACGGCGATGCGCGGCCGCTGGAAGACTTCGCACGCCACGGCCGCCGCCATCTCGTTCACGGCGACGCCGCGCTCCGTTGCGCGGCGAGTGTAGAGTTGGCGGCGCTGAATGTTGTTTTGATCGACGCGGCCGCGCAGATCGGCGGAGATCGTCGCGCCCGGAACGAAGCCCAGATAGCCATCGGCCTGTTCGCCGATGAGACCGTTGGCGCGCGCTTGCGCCAACACGGAATCGCTCGCTTGCGCCATCGCCACGGTGGCTGTCAGCGCCAAGCCGATGGCGGCGATGCCGGCGAGAACAAAGTGACGCTTCATGGCGTGCCTCCGAAGAGTTCGGAATTCTGATCGAGCAGTTCCGCAGCATCGCGCTCGAGGCGAACGATGACCTCCTGACGGATGTTGACGTTGAGGTTGATCTCAATTGGCTCATCCGGCGCTTGGATCTGCACGGGAATGCAGCCTGCAGCGAAGATCGCCGCCCCCAAGCTGGTCAACATTTGTGCCCGCATGCGCGAAACTCCAGGGCTACTCTCGTAGCCGCCTCAAGCTGAATACGCTCTGAAGCTGGACTTTATCTTGGCGGCGGGGTGTCCGGGTCAACCGGTTCTTGCGGCTGTTCTTGGCGGCTTTGGTTGATCAGGTCGCCTGGGTCCGTGATCGTGGCGGCGGTTTGCGCCAGACGGCGGAATGGCGCCTCGACGTGTACGTTAAACTCGAACGGCACGCCGCGAACCGTGACGCTGCCTAGGCCCGGAACAGGCGCGATGGGGCCCAAATCAACTGGCCGGCCCGAATTGCGGCCGCTGAATTCGATGGAGGAGACAACGTCGCCGTTGAGATCGCCATCGAGTGTCAGCGAGAGTTGATCGTAACGGAAGCTGCGCAGCGCGTCGAAGGCGATGCGCGACACGCCGGTAGCGTTTGCGCCCGCTTGCCCCGTGTAGGACAGCACGCCGCCGTCGCCTTGGGCTCGGACCACGCCACCATCGACGAACGCGCTTCGGCGTGTGAGCAGCAGCGGAAACCTGCCTTCGAGTTGACCGGTAGCGGTGAGGTCGGGCACGTTCAGCGTGCGCAGCAAATCGGCGGCATCGACATCGCTCAGCGTGAGCTCGAAGCGAGTCTCATCGGCGCCGAGTGTGATCGTTGTGGGGGTCATCGCCAGCCGACCAGAGGCGAAGTCGAACTCCGCGCGCTCGATCGCGACGCGTTGCTCCGTCAAGAGTTGGAACGCAACCCGGCCGTTTCTGACGGCAATGCCGGGGTTGAGTTCACCGATCGTGACCTCTTGCCCAGGGGGCGTGGTCAGCTCCCAAAGATTGTCGAAGCGCACCTCGCCGCGCACATCGTTGACGATTGGGATCGTAGCAGTGGAGAGCGAGACGCCGGCCAGACGCACGAGGCCTGTGCCGAGCAATTCCTGGCGCGTCCAGGTGATGTCGGCATTGGCGCTGATCGGGCCGCGCACGCCCTCGATAAGGCCGCGCGCCTGTTCGGTGATTTCGTAGGGTTGCAGTTGTGGGCCGAACTCGATGCGATCAGCGTTGACGCTCGCGATGCCGGCCCCTTCGTCAAGGTCGTGTCGCGCATTGAAGTACGCGAGTTGACGGCTGCGATCATCAAGGAGAATGGCGCCTGACGCCGAGATTTCGCCGCTCTGCAGCACCGCGTTGGCTTCGACGATGCGCAGCGGGTTGAACAATGGCCGGTCAGCTTCACTGGCAGGACGGTTCGCGGTGAGGAGCGCTTCGCCAGCGGAGACGCGAATGATCGGTTTGCCGTCGAGTGGTTCGGCGCTCCACGCGCCTTCGATGGTGGAGACGGAGCCAGGTAGGGAGGGGTCCGTCAGCGTGCCGGCGTCGAATGAGCCGGTAACGCTCCAGCCGTCGGCGATATGCGCGTCTGCGATGAGGCGTTGCAGCGTGACTGCGAGCGTGCGCTCCTCCGCCATCTCGATCGCCAAGCGGGGATTGTCTGCTTCAAGTGCGAGCGTGAAGTCGCCGGTGCGGCCGCGGAAGAGACCGATGACATTGGCCGCGCTTAAGCGCGCCGGTTGGCCCTGGGGCCCGGACATCCGCCCGTTGAGCGCCAGAGCGCGGATTGAGAATCCACCGGACATATTGCGCGCGGCGTCGGCGGCGATGAGCGCGCCGTTAAGCGGGCAGAGCGAGAAATTGCCGTTGGCGAATGAGAGGCCGGCGGAATCGATGCCGCCGAGCCGGATCGGCACGCAGCCGCTATTCGGCGTCACGCGCCAGCCGTTGCCCCACTCAACGCCAAGATCGAGTGTCGCCACCAGATCGCGCACCTCGCCGTCGCCGAGCGGGCCGGTGATGCGGGCGGGGCCACGCAAATCGATGCGTCCGCCGCCTTGCGGCTGGATGGCGATGCCGAAACCCAGTTCTTCAGTGGCGATGCTTGCGCTGCCGGCGCGCCAGTTGGCGAGCGTGAGCGTGCCATCGGCTTCGAACGGCGCGTCAGGCGTCCAATACACGGTGTCGAGCAACAAAGAGGACTCCGGCGCGCCGCCGCCTGAAAGCTCAAGAGCGACGGCGCCGGAGAGTGAAGGACCTGGCCATTGCAGGATGAGAGCGGGGCCGTCACGCCGCAGCGGCGCGAATGAAAGCCGCGCGCCCGTCGCTGCGCGCGCTTCGGCCGGAGCGACGACTTGGAGGCGCAATCCTTCGGCGTTTGCGCTCACGGCGATGGGAATTGAAAGATCAAAGCGATCCGCTGCGGCGTCGAGCGCGCTCTCAGCTTGCGCGAACGTTGGTCCAACCGGCGCGCCGGGAATATCTGGAAACGCTGCGCGGATATCTTGCTGCGCGGCTTCGTCGAGGCGCGCTTGCGCAAATACCACGCGTGCGTCGCCTGACAGTGTTTCTTCGCCGCGCAGCTCAAACCGGAAGACCCCGTTCGCACTCGGTTGTTCTGAGATCAGGGAGAGGCCATCGAAGCGGCTCCCTGAGAGCGCCCATCGGCCTTGGCCGCGCGTCTCTGCACCATCGACACGGCTCTCGAAGCGCGCGTGCTGAAGGGTTGAGGCGGCGAGGCGCAAACTTGCCGCTGTGCCACGTGCTTCGCCGGCCCACGTCTCTGGCGCGAGTGCGTTTGCGAGCGCGATGCCCTCGAAGCTTAGCGCGGCGGTCACGGTCTGCGCGCTTACGCCTTGCCCGCGATATGATTCTGCGCGGCTCGTAACTTCGACGTCGTAGCGCGCGAGATCGAGTGGCGCGCTGCCGAGAACACGCACTGCCGGTGTGGCGATGCGCGCGCCATCCCAAATGACCGCATTGGCGGTGGCGCTGAGGCGGAAGGAAATATTCTCATCACGTGAGACGACGATCAGCTCCGCGGCTCCAGCTTCCAGGGCAAAGTCCCGGCCCGGCCGTGACGTGCGGGCAATGGCGCCGAGCGCGGTGAAATCCTCGCCTAACGTCCCCGAGCTCTGGAGTGTGGCGGTAAGTGCGCCAAACGGCGCGTCGATCAGGGCTTCGCCCTCCAGGATTTCGAGTTCGATTGCCGGGATGCTGGGGCGCCTCCGGCCGGGTGCGCCGCCGCCCAGGTTCTCAAGCGATCCGGCCGAGACCCGGCCACCCTCGTCCATCCTGAGATGGAGGCGCGGGCGGACCACTCTTAGGAAGTAGAGATCGGGGTTTATCCCCCGCCAGCGCCAGCGCGCCTCGACCAGGGGGATTGTCGCGTCCGGGGCATCCTCCGCGCCAAACCGGACGTTGGCGAGGGCGGCGCTGTTCAAGTCTAGGTTAATGAATTGGAAATCGGCGTCCGCGCCACGCTCCGAGAGGGCGGCGCCCAGCATGAAGGAGGCGATCGAGAAACGGACCAGCCAGAGCCCGCCAGCCAGCAAAAGCAGGCTTATCCCCAGGGCGCCGAGCGCCATGGACCAGCCGGCGATCAGCCGGCGTACGGGCGGCGGGTCATCTGGAGCCTGCGTCAGCTCTCGTTCTTGACTCGCAACGGCCTGGTTAGACCTATGTGCCATACTCTTCTGCTTGGCGTGGTCCTTGCTGGGTTAAAGCCGCCCTTCAGGCGACTTTTCACCTAACTGAATGACGCCATTACAGTTTCTGGCTGAATAACCAAACGGCGGAAAACACTTGTTCGAGGTGCTTTTCTTTCCGATGGCGGCTATTGGAGCATGAATTGAGAGCAGAATTCGCTCATCGGCTTATGAAGGCCCGTAAGGGAATGGCTGCTGTCGGGGTAATGGCAGCCGCCTCCATGGTGGGTCTCGGGCTGGCCTGGAATGCAGGCCTCTTCAGCGGCGCCGCGGACGCGGCTGCAGCTGAAAGCGTCGCCATGCGCGAAGCAGCGGCGCGCCGCGCCGAGCAGTTGGCGTTTACGGAAGTTTACCTTCGCCACGAAACCCGGGAGATGCGGGTCGCCAATGGCGAGACGCTGGCGGGCCTGCTTGTGCGCGCTGGCGCGTCGTCTTCCGATACGAACGCCGCGCTGTCCTCGATTGCCGACGTCTACAACCCGCGCCGCCTGCGGCCCGGGCAGGCGATCAGCCTCTATTTCCAGCGCGACGGCGGCGAAGCGCGTCTCACCGGCGTTTCCTTCCGCTCCGAGCCTGGCGCGTCTGTCGCCGCCAACCGGACGGCCTCGGGCGGCTTCGAAGCGCGCGAAGTCCAAATGCCGCTGACGTTCGAGATCGCGCGCATCGCAGCAGCGGTCGAGACCAGCCTTTATTCGAGTGCGCTGCAACTCGGCGCGACCGACCGTGAAGTCGCCGCGCTGGCGGATGCGTTCTCGTACGACGTCGACTTCCAACGCGACGTTCGCCCCGGCGATCGATTCGAATTGGTGTTCGAGCGCTTCTATGACGACGAGGGCAACACCGTTCGTACCGGGGATCTGCTGTTCGTCTCTCTGGAGTCGAGCCGCGGGTCGCGTGAATTCTACCAATTCATGGCGCCTGGCGACACGCGGCCGGATTGGTACGACGCCGATGGCAAGAGCGCGCGGCGCTTCCTGATGAAGACGCCGATCAATGGCGCGCGCCTTTCTTCGGGCTACGGCATGCGCCGCCACCCGATCCTAGGTTATTCGCGCATGCACCGCGGCACCGATTTCGCGGCGCCGACCGGGACGCCGATTTTGGCGGCGGGCGATGGCACGATCGTTCGCGCTGGCCCGTTCGGCTCGTACGGCAATTATGTACGTATCCGTCACGCCAATGGATACGAGACCGCCTACGCGCACATGTCGCGCTTTGCGCGCGGGATGCGCGCGGGCGTGCGGGTGCGCCAGGGGCAAGTGATTGGCTATGTCGGCACCACTGGCCGCTCAACAGGCCCGCATCTGCACTACGAAGTGATGCGCCGTGGCCAGCAAGTGAACCCGATGAGCCTGCGCGTCGCAAATGGCCGCAACCTCAGCGGCCGCGCGCTGGAACTCTTTATGATCGAGCGCGAGCGCATCAATACGCTTAGGCAAGTTAGGGCCCGGGAAAACCCCGCGCAGGAAGCCGTCGCGACGCCGACGGCATTCCGCGAAACGGCTTCGCCCTGAGGAAAAATCGAGGGTTGAGTGGATAGGGAATCCGTCGCAGTGTCGCGGCGCGCGCAAGCGTGTCTGGAGCACTGGCGATCGAGATGGCGATCAGAGCGTTGATTGCTGACGACCACGAGCTGTTTCGCAGTGGAATGAAGCAGCTCCTAGTTGATGTGCTGCGAGCCAAAGATGTGCGCGAAGCAGACAGCATGGATCGCGCCCTCGAAATCTTGACGAATGAGGGCGCCGGCGATCTCGTGCTGGTCGATTGGCGGATGCCCGGCATGTCGGGCGCGGAGTCGCTGGCGGCGCTGCGCGACGGGTTTCCTGAGGCCAAAGTCGCTGTGATCTCCGCTTGGGAGGAACGCGCCGATATTCTGGCGGCGCTCGGCGCGGGCGTACACGGCTATATCCCGAAATCGCTCCCCTCGGCGCAGATCGCGGCGGCGCTGAAAGGCATCCTCGATGGCCAGATTTTTGTGCCGCCGGCGATCGGCAAGCGCGAAAGCGTAGGCGGCGAGAGCAGCGGCAGCTTCAAGCTGGATCAAGACAAGCTCACCCTGCGCCAGCGCGACGTGCTGCAAGAGCTGCTGAAAGGGCAGGCGAGCAAGGAAATCGCCCGCACGCTCGATATCGCTGAGGGCACCGTGAAGATTCACCTCGCTGCGATCTATCGCGCACTCGGTGTCCGCACGCGCGCCGAGGCGATCGCGAAAATGAGCAAGTCCGGCTAAGCGCGCGGCGCGCGAACGATGAACGTGGCGCCTTCGCCGGGCGCCGAACGCACTTCGATTTCATGCTTCAGCAGCGCAGCTAGCTTGCGCACGATCGTTAGACCGATGCCGAGACCGGTGCTTGGCGCGCCATCAAGACGAACGAACTCGCCGAAAATGCGTTCATGATCTTCAGGCGCGATGCCTGGCCCAGCGTCCCGCACGCTAATCTCGATGTCTCCATTCTTCTCGCTTGCGCTGACATGTGCGGCCCCGCCGCCGTGGGTTGCGGCGTTGGTCACAAGCTGCTGCACGATGACTTCGAGCAGCGCTTGGTCTGATTGAACATAGAGCGCTGTCGGATCGGTGGTGACCTCTGGCGCGTGGGCGACGAGATCCTCGAATAAGCTCTTAAGCGAAACTCTCTCGAGGTCGGCCTCGACCTTGCCGGAATCTAGCCGCGCCAATTGAATGAGGCTTTCGATCATGTTGGCGAGCGATTGCGCGGCGCGATCGGCCTTTTCCAAAACTTCGCGCGCTTCGGCATCGTGCACGCGGCGCTCAAGCGCGCTCAGATACAAGAGCAGCGCGTGCAGCGGCTGGCGCATGTCGTGGCCAATTGCCGTCAGGAAACGTGCAGAGGCGCTCTCATTTTCCATCTGCGCGTTTTTCACCTGCGGGTCTGACGCGCGCAAGCCGCTAATCGGCCATTTCACGCTGTTGTTCGAGCCAAGCGATGATCTCGTGCGGCGGCGCGGGTTTGCGCATGAAGGCGTAACCCGCGCCCTTTGCCGCGTGTTTTGCATCGTTGTTGAGTGAGCCAGAAAGTACGAGCACCCGCGCCCGGGGCGCGCGCGCGCGAAGCTGTTGCGCGGCCGAGACGCCGTTGGTCGCCCGCAAATGGAAATCGGTGATGATCATCGCCGCGCGGGCGGCCAGAGCGCCGGCCGCTTGCGTGACATGGGAGGCGTCAGCGCCGTGAATGACCTCCGCGCCCCAATCGCGCAAAACAAGCTGCATCGCTTCCGCCGAAGCATGATCGTCTTCGAGCAGCAAGATGAGAGGGCGTGTTCCCGTCATTGCCCGCACATAACAACACGGAACGGCGCTTCGCGTTAGGTGAAACGCACGGCATATGCCGTGAGGCATAGGCCATCGCCTAGCGCTTCAAGCATGACTTTTGGGGAATTCACCGCCCGCGCTTGTGCGTGCATATTTTTGCACAGCACAGGGATTGACAGAATGTTCATGGCGAACAGCCGCGCAGAACGATTTGACGACAGCGAAACCGGCAGCGGCGATTACTTTGCCGCGCCAAGCAGAGGCGCGGGCGAACACGACTTCTGCTCGCGTAGCGGCGCGCTCGAGCTCAAGGCAAAGATAGAGGCCTTTTGGGCCGAGCGGGGCCATACGGTGCAGGTGGTGTTGCACAATGTCGGCTTTCACCCTGCCATTCGCGCGGCGCGCTATGACGTGCGCAGCGACATGGTCAACGGCATGCCGCGTCCCGCTGGCGCCGCGAAGCGCGCGCCGGCGGCGTCAGAGGCTTTCGTTGAGGATTTTGACAATTCCGACGACGATTTGGTCTTCGAATAAGGTTTACCAGTTGACCCCGGGCGGGTCTCGGTAGCGAAGGGCGCGGCCTCCCCCTCCTGGGCCGCGCCCTTCGTCATGTTTGGGACTTGCATCGGCGCCGTCCACGCGGAATGGATGCGCGCATGTCCGATGATGTCGCCGCGCCTCCCCAGTTCGAGATTCCGGAAGGTTATGTCGCGCTTGATTGGCGCCGCGGTTTTGTGCGCCAGATCGGCCCGCTCTACCGGCGTGCGCAGAACGGCGCCTATACGATGGGCTTTCGCGTCGAGGATCACCACACCAACGGTATGACCAACGCGCATGGCGGCATGCTGATGAGCTTTGCCGATATGGCTTGGGGGCATGTCGTCTCGGTTGAGACTTCGTCTTACTGGGTCACCGTGCGGCTCACGCTCGATTTTCTCTCTAGCGCACACTTGGGGGAGTGGGTGGAAGGCGCCAGCGAGGTGTTGTCCACCGCTGACGATCTCTACCTTGTTCGGGGCCGTATCTGGGCCGGCGATCGCACGCTGATTACCGGCTCTGGAGTCTTCAAACCGATCCAGCGCCGCGAGCCGCGGCCGGGCGAAAAGGCGTTTGAAGCAAAAACCAGCTAACCCGCAACGCGCGCGTGCTGGACGTTGCGGGCGCTCGCCGCGCAAGATGGCGCAATGGATATCTCTCGCCGATCCGTGCTGGCCGCCATCCCGCTCATGGGCTGCGCCGGCGAGGCGCGTGCGCGCGTTAACGTCGTTCACGTCACGCCTGATGGATCGGGCGATGGGTCTTCTTGGGCGTCCGCTGCCGGGCTCCATGCGATCCCTGATGTGTTGAAGCAGCTCGAGCCGGGCGGCGAAATTCTCGTCGCGGCAGACCGCGGCGAATACGAGATTAGGAATCCGGTTGAGATCGATCGCGGGGGGCGCGAGGGCCTCGAAGTGCGCGTGCGGGGCGTGAACACCGCATCGGGCGAACCGCTGGCGGCGGTGTTGCGCGGCGATCGCAGCGCCGACGATCAGGGCACGGAGGCGTTCCGGCTTTTGCGCGGCGCCAGCCATTTGAAGTTTTCTCACTTCGACTTCCGCGACATCGGCAACGGCGCATTTCGAATAGGCGCGCCGCTTTCAAATCTCACGATCGAGGATTGCTCGTTCGAGAACATCTATCGCTTCTTCGAGAATACGGCGGATGGCGAAGGCCACGCGAGCATAGACGGGTTTGTCCTACGCCGCTGCCGTGGGATACGCGCCGAGCGCGGATTTCTTCGCGTCCGCTACAATTCCCGCAACGGCCTCATCGAGGATTGCGCCGCCCAGGGGCAAGCAAACCAAGGCGGCTTCATTCCCGCCGGTTGCGCTCTCGACGATCGCGCCAATTCAATCACCTATCGCCGCTGCGTCATGGAGAATTTTCAGCAATGGGGCGGGGACGATTACTGGAACGGCGATGGCTTTTCCGATGAGCCCGGCAACGCCCGCATTCGTTATGAATCGTGCGAAGCCCGGGGTTCCACGGATGGCGGTTTCGACTGCAAGAGCCGCGATGTCGTGTTCGTCGATTGCATCGCCGAGGACAACAAGCGCAATTTCCGCATCTGGGGCGATCGCGCCACGATGACGAACTGCACAAGCCGTGCGCCAAACTTCAGGGGCAATGACTCGAACGAGAATGCGTCGTCATCGCACCTCTGGATCGGCAGTGAAGGCGGGTCTGACATCAACATCACTAATCTGACGATCGAAGATCAGGACGCCACACCGATCATCGAGTTTGAGCATGATGTCGGGCGCGTGGAAATTCGCGGTGTTACCATTAACAGCCCGCGCATTAACTGGGGCAATGACGAGGGCCGCATCCGTGCGCGTATGCTGATCGGAGAGCCGGTGTTCCACCAGCGCGGAACAGTCGATTAACGATCGAACCCCACTACGCGATACAATAGCGCATCAGGCGATAATCATTGCGTGCGTGCGTCGGCGAGGCATAAAGCGAAGAGGCGAGGACGCTCGCATATCGCTCCCCAAGTGCTTTCGAAATATGACACAGACTCCCGTGCCCACCTCCGGTGCAGAGGCCCCGCTGATCTTTGTGGTCGGCGCGCGCGGCGTGCCCGATGTCGAGGGCGGCGCGGAGAAGAACGCCGAAATGCTGTTCCCGCTGGTGGCGGCGAGCGGGCACTACAGAGTCACGCTGGTGGGCCTGGCCGACAACATCAAGTCTGACGAGTTTAAAGGCGTGCGGCTGATGAAGGCGCCGCGGTCGAACTTCATGAAGACCGACAAGCTGCTTTACTACGTCGCCGCGATCTTCATGGCGATGCGGTTGCGCCCGCGCATCGTTCACTTTCAGGGGCTCGGATCGGCGATCTTCCTGTGGGCCTACAAACTCATGGGCGCAAAGACGGTCGTTCGCTACGGGTCGGCGGATTATGTGGTCAACAAGTGGGGCTTGCTCGGCAAGCTCGGCTTTCTTGTGGCCGAGTTTCAACTGCGCTTCGCCGACGCGGTGATTGCCGTCACGCCGGCGCTGGCGGATCGCTTGGCCCGGCGTGGCATCAAGGGCAACGTTCACGTCGTCGCCAACGCGGCCGATCCGCTGCCGCCGGTCGCGCCCAGCGCTGATCTGCCGACGGGTGATTACATACTGACAGTCGGCCGCGTCACAGCGCAAAAGAATGTCGCGAACTTGCTGCGCGGGTACGAGATATTCGCGCGCAGAACACCAGGCGCGCCGAAGCTGGTTATCGCAGGCGGGCTCGACGAGGGCGATTATGTGGCAACGCTGCAATCGCTCCTGACGGAGCGCACTATCCTTGCCGGCAAATTTGCTCGAAGCGCCATGGCGCCGCTCTATCGTGGTTCAAAGCTCTATATTAACGCTTCGCTTCACGAGGGCAGCTCCAATGCCGTGCTCGAGGCGATTGGCGCGGGATGCTCGATCGTTTTGAGCAATATTCCCGAGAATCGGGACTTCGCACTGGCGCCAGATGCGTACTTTGACCCGAACGATCCGGAATCCATTGCGGATGCGCTCTCGCGCGCGCTCGCAGACCCCAGTGCTTACGTTGCTGATCCGAGTCGTTTTCTAACGTGGGCCTCTGTCGCAGAGCGGACGCTTGACATCTACAAAGGTATCGCGCCTTTCGAGGGTGCGGAGACGGAGAGGCGTAACGCCCTTGCTTCCGTGTCCTGACGGGGCGGGGAGCGGATGTGTGGAATTGTCGGCATTGTCGAGGGCCGGTCCTTCGGAGTCCCGCGTGAGGACTTCGAAGCGGCTTTAGCGGCGATCCGCTATCGTGGACCTGACGATCAAGGCGTGTGGTCAGAAGAGGCCGTCACGTTTGGCCATTTGCGGCTGTCGATCATCGATCTCTCGCCGGCTGGGCATCAGCCCATGTCCTCGGCTGATGGGCGCTATATAATCACGTATAACGGCGAAATTTATAACCATGCGGCGCTGCGCGCCGAACTCGATGCGGAAGCTCCCCACGCCTGGCGCGGAACGTCCGACACTGAGGTGCTGCTCGAACTCATTTCTAGGCGCGGGCTCGAAACGGCGCTGAACAAGGTCGACGGCATGTTCGCGTTCGCGCTTTGGGACCGCCGCGAGAAGCGTCTGTTCCTTGCGCGCGATAGGTTCGGCGAAAAGCCGCTCTTCTACACGCAGCGTGGCGGCGGATTTGCGTTTGCTTCGGAGTTGACGGCGCTTGAGAAGCTTAAGTCGCTGAAGCTCGAAGTGAGCCGCGAGAACGTGGCGCGCTACTTCTCGTGTGGCTACGTGCCGTCGCCCTTCAGCATCTACGAAGATGTCTTCAAGCTTCCGCCAGGCTCGCTTCTGACGTGGAAAGCGGGCGAGGCGCCCAAGGTCGTCGAATACTGGTCGATCGATGATGTTGCGCGCGCGGCAATGAGCGAGCGCCGGCCCATCACGATGGCCGACGCGGCCGATGAACTCGATCGGCTGATTTTGGCTTCGGTGGCGGAGCGCATGTCGGCGGACGTGCCGGTCGGCGTGTTCCTGTCGGGCGGGATTGATTCATCCCTCGTGACTGCGGCGATGCAGACGTGCGCGTCGCGGCCGGTGACGACCCTCACGCTGGGCTTCGAGGATCCACGGTTCAACGAAGCCAATCACGCACGCGCGATTGCCGAGCACCTCGGTACAAACCACGTCGAAGAGGTGGTGACTGCCGACACCGCGCGTTCGGTCGTGGCGCGGCTTGGGCGCATGTACGACGAGCCGTTGGCGGACGCTTCGCAAATCCCGACCTATCTCGTCTGCGAGATGGCGCGAAAGCACGTCACTGTGGCGCTTTCGGGCGATGGCGGCGACGAGGGGTTCGCTGGGTATCGCCGGCATTTCGCCACGCCTCGGCTTTGGCATCGCATGCGCAGGTTGCCGCTTCGCAGCGTCGCGCGCGCCGCGATCGGCGTGGCCCCCGTTGGCGTGTTGAATGCCGGCTTTGGCTTTCTGCGTACGTTCGCTGAGCGCTACGGCGACGGCTCTGACGTTGGGCCGGCGTTGAAGCGCGTAGCGCCCTGGCTCGGCGCAACCTCGCTCATCAACCTTCACGAGCTGACGCTGGAGAAGTGGCCAGGTGACGAGAATCTGGCGCCGGGCGTCGGCCGCATTAACGGCCGGCATGATGGGTTCCAGCCCGAAGGCGAGGTCGACCAACTCTGCCTGCACGATATGCGCAACTATCTGCCTGGCGATATCCTGACGAAGGTCGATCGGGCTTCCATGGCGGTGAGTTTAGAGACGCGCATTCCGCTGCTGGATCCCGAGGTCGTGGCGTTCGGCATGCGTTTGCCGCCGGAGCTGCGCCTGCAAGGCACGAAGGGCAAGGTGATTTTGCGCGAAGTGTTGAAGCGCTATGTGCCGGAGGAGATGTTCGATCGTCCGAAGGCCGGATTCTCGCCGCCGCTTGAAGCTTGGTTGTTGGGGCCGCTGCGCGCGTGGGCGGAGGATCTGCTCTCGCCGGAGCGTCTCAACCGCCATGGCATGCTCGATCAGCGCAGGGTCAGCGCGTTCTGGCGGCGCTACTCAGCTGGCGGCACCGGCGAGGATGCGCGCGCCTGGGCTGTATTGCAGTTTCAAAGCTGGATGGTCGCGCGCGGGCTCTAAGCTCTGCTCCGCTGCTGACCGCTTTGCAGTGAAAGCAGGTAGAGCGTGTAGCCGCAGATGATGCCGTAGAGGATGTTGCCTTCGATCATCCACATCGGCATCGTCGCCATGTTGAGGACAAGGAAGCTCAAATGCGCACCTATCAGCACCCCGGCCCGCGGGTGCCTGACCCGCAACGCCGCGGCGAGCATTGAGAACCAAACCCACAGGATCACGACGACGCCGATGAGCCCATACTCGTAGAGATAATTCACAAGCGTGTTGTGGGCGTAGAGCGGGAAGACATCGTTCCAGGATTCTGGGCCAAAGCCGATCACATGCTCGGTAATATCGCCGTCTAGCCAAGAATAGATATAGCCGCTCCAGATCCGCGGCCGGCCGGAGAGCAGGCGGCTTTCCTCAACTGTGTACTGATCCGCCGGCTTGAAGAAATTGACATCCCCGCTCGTGGCGACTGTGACGTCGCCAAAGCGTTCAGCGAAGAGCAGGCTCGTGAAGCCGAGGAAGATCGCGACAACGACGATGAGCGCGCTGACGACGAAGGGCCGGTCCCGCAATGGAAAGCGCCGGAGCGACGAAAACGCAAAGAACATCAGCAGCAAGGGTGCGATCGCCACCAAAGTGGTGCGGTAGTTGGCCATAACGACGCCGAAGACGCATAGCAGAACGATCCCGGTACGCAGGTGCTTGTGTAGTTTAGTGGTGAAGCAAGCGACCGTTAGGCATGTCGCCAAGATCACCGAGAATGCGGCCTCGTGATTGTAGCCGCCGATATAACTGGTGGCCGTTGCGTCCGTTTCCGTTAACTTGCCGATACCGAAGGCGATCGAAAGCGCTTGAAACACGAGCGGCGGAAAGAAAGCCCAAAGCAGGGCGGACATGAAATCCCGTTCCTGCATGCGCCGCATTGCGCCGAACACACAAAGAATGATGACGATGAGATAGCCGTGCTTGGTGATCACGGTGACCAAGCCGGGGGTGAAGCCGTCATTGGCGATAGCGCTGGTGATCGCCAGCGCAATCAGGACGTAAAACGGCAACAGAAACCGCAGCGCCAGGTGTCGCCAATTGATGCAGAGCAAGCCCACCGCGAACGTGCCCATCGAGCCCAGCGCGTTGGCGGACATGCCCGCGACCAAGGGCCGATAGGTGATGGTGTGGAAGGCTGACATGACATAGCGCAACCATGCCGCGCCGATAACGAACGTGGCCGCGCGACTGCGCGTTCGCCCCATCACGAAGAGTATGATTAACAGTGAAAGCAGCGCGACCGGGTAGAGCAAGTACGCCGGCAATGACGGCGATTGAAGGCCCAGCTCGTTGGAAATCATGTCCGCTTAACCCAGCCGCATGCGCATTCTTTTTGCACGTTTTTTCGCTCTACGCGATTGGCATCCGCGCGAATTGCGAGCGTACTTGACGGCTCTCCCCAGATGTCGCTCCAGTAGCAAAATTCGTGCAGACTTGTGCGCTTGGTCCGCCGCTATTGCATTTTGCTTGCAAGGCGCGCACGACGCGAAAGTGAGCCATTCGGGGGGCGTTCCGTGACGCAGCGAAAGCGCGTCTTGTTCTTGATTAACTCACTCGTTGGCGGCGGCGCCGAGCGGGTGATGTGCACGCTTTTGCGCCATTCCGAGGCCGAGCGGGAAGAGTTCGACATCACCCTCGGCCTGATCGACGTGGAACAGGCCGGCAATAAGGCGCCGGATTGGGTCAATGTGCGACAGCTGGATGGGCGGATGTCGCTGACACGCAGCGTGCTGGAAGTGCGCAAGTTGTTCGCGGAGGTCAGGCCGGATGTGTGTCTCAGTTTCTTGCGGCGCGCGAACTTCGCCAACGTGATTAACGCCGGCAGCCGGTCGATTATCAGCGAGCGCGCCAACGCCAGTGCTCAGTTCGGTAGCAACGCCAGAGGCGCCGTCTCGCGCGCTATGATCCGCGCGCTCTATCCGCGCGCGCACAAAGTCATCTCGGTATCGGACGGCGTCTCGGACGACCTCCGGGTGCATTTTGGACTGCCGCCCGAAAAACTTATCACCATTCCGAATCCTGTCGATGTCGACGTGATCCGCGCGCGCGCGGCCGAGCCGGCGCCGATCGACATCGGAGAGCCTTACATTATGGCGGCGGGCCGCCTGGTGCCGTCCAAGGGCTTCGACGTTCTGATCCGCGCCTTTGCCGCAGCCAAGGTGAAGGAAAAGCTGGTCATTGCCGGCGTCGGCGAACTTCGTGATCAGTTGATCGCTCTGGCGCATGAGTGCGGCGTCGGTGATCGGGTGGTGTTGCCCGGCTATTTCGAGAACCCGTATCCGCTGATGCGGGGCGCTAAACTCGTCGTGCTCTCATCCAGCATCGAAGGGTTCCCGAACGCGCTGGTTGAAGCGATGGCTCTGGGACGGCCGACAATCGCCACGAACTCGGCCTCGGGGCCATCGGAAATTTTGGCGGAGGCGCCGCGCGAAAGCATCACGGACCTGACCTTCGCGGCGCATGGCGTGCTGACGCCGGTGGGCTCGGTCGAACGCATGGCGGAGGCGCTTTCGACGATGGCGGATCCGGAACGCCGCCGTCATTATTCGGAGAGAGGTCCGCTGCGCGTTGAAGCGTACAGCGCAAAGGCGGCCAAGGATCGTTACTGGGCCGTGATCCGTGATGCGTTGCAGAGCGCACCGCAGCGGCGATAAGCACACCGATGCCCGACACCGTTCCAAACGCTGACGCGAAAGCTCAGGCGCAAGCCAAGAGCAAGCGCCGTATCGCGATTTTCGGCGGCTACGGCTCGGGCAATTTCGGCAACGATGCCTCTTTTGAGGCCTTGTATAACTTTCTCCGCGCGGAACTGCCGGATGCCGATATTTCCGCCATTGCAAGCGATCCGAGCGTCGTTAGCGAACGCTACGGCGCGCGCGCCATCGCCATCCTCAAACGGCCGAAGGGCATCTGGCGCAAGATCGATACGCTGTTGCTGCGTCAGCCGAGCACCTGGTCGAACTGGATCGCGTGTCTGCGCGCGCTGAAAAATTACGATATCATCCTCTCCGGCGGCACCGGCGTGTTCGATGATTTCCGTGACACGCCGCTTGGCTGGCCCAGCAAGCTGCTGCGCTGGTGCCTGGCCGCGCGAATGCGCGGTGTGAAGTGGGTGTTTGTGAGCGTCGGCGCTGGGCCGATCGTCAGCCCGATCAGCCGTGTGATGATGCGCCAAGCGGGCAGCCTGGCGGCGCGGCGGCTCTATCGCGATCAAGATTCATACGACTTCATGCGCAAGCTTGGCGTTGACGGTCCGCAGGACGCCGTCATCCCGGATTTGGCGTTCCTACTGCCGCCCGCCGCTGAGGCGGAGC
Organism: Hyphomonadaceae bacterium; assembly: GCA_050184605.1. Lineage (GTDB taxonomy): Bacteria > Pseudomonadota > Alphaproteobacteria > Caulobacterales > Aquidulcibacteraceae > Vitreimonas. The sequence goes on from JBFXAE010000004.1 coordinate 313,861, forward strand.
GGCGCGCGGGCGGGCCGGTGACGGTTGGCGTCGGCATCATGACCTATCGTGGTTGGCATGCGAGCAAGGCGGCCTACGAAGCCTATGTCGATCTGCATGTGCGCTTGATCGGATGGCTGTTCGAGCAGGGCTATGAGGTGCGGCCGGTGATTGGCCAGGCTCCGACGGACTTGACGGCGGCCCGCGATGTCGAGGCGCGGCTCGGACGGCAGATCGTCACGCCGAAGCTGGAAGCGATGACTTCGATCCACGACGCGATGGCTGCGATTGGTGAGACTGATATCGTTGTCGCGTCGCGCTACCATGTCCAAATCGCGGCTTTGAAAATGGGACGGCCGCTCATTTCGCTGGGCTACGGCCCGAAGAACGATGCGCTGATGGCGGACGTGGGCCTTGGCGACTTCTGCCACGATGTCGAGCACGTGGATTTCGATAAGCTCACGCAGCAGATCAACGCCATGGTCGCAGGTCGCGATGGGTATGCGGCGCAGGTTCGTCAGAAAGTCGCCGCGATGAAGGACGAGCTGGGCGCGGCCTTGCGCGCGCTCGACTTGAATTAGCTGACCGACGTCGTCGCGTCAGGCTGCCACGGGCGTGGCGCGTGCGGCTTGCTGACGTTCTTGGCAAACAAATAATACGGCCAAACGGCCACCGCTTCGATGAAGTCCCAAATGCTTGGGGCGTGACCGCGCGACCTCAAGCGCTTGTAGTCCCGCACCGCGATCTCGAACGACCCGGAAACCGCCCAAAACAGGAGGCGGCGATAATAAACACGCAGGAATCGGCGGAGCACGCGCTTGTAATCGGTGTTTGAAAGATGCGCCGGGCCGAAGCGCTCCGTGTTGAGCAGCTTTTCCCAGATCACGGCCTTAACTTTCGGCGCCAGAGTAAACGAGAGAGAGCCCGATCCTTCGTAACGAGTCGTATCGGCCAGATACTTGTGGACGAACGCGGCGCGCTTGCCGCGTGAGAGTACGCGGCAGACGGTCTCGATGTAACATTCCACGGTGTCGTTCGAATAAAACGGCACGCCGGGCTCGATCACGTCGGTCCGGTAGAGAACGTGTGCGGTCGGAATGTGGGCTTCGTCCGACAAGTAGCGCGCCAGCATGTTGCTGGCTTCGTACACCGTGCACTCCGGTGGAAAGTAGTGCGGGCGCAGAACGCCGTTCATCTTCTCGATGCCCGCCACCATGACGATCGTCTCGTCACTCAGCGCCACGTCCATCATGTCGGCGATGGCATTGGGCGGCATGGTGTCGTCGGCATGCAGCATGCGGAAGTGGGTGGCCTCGGGTGGGATCAGCGTCACCACCTTGTTCGAGTTCTGCTGGAAGGTGATGGTTTCCGGGTTGCGCGCGGTGATGATCGGCACGTCCGCGTTGGCGTAACGGGCGATGATCTCCGGGGTCGCGTCGGTGCTGGCGTTATCCACAATGCAGTGGACGAGCGGCCGGTAGGTCTGAGCCTGCACCGCCAGGATCGCCGCCTCGATATGCTTTTCGCCGTTGTAGCAAGGCGTGATGACCGCAACGAGCGGCTTCGGCGGCGAGGGGGAGGAAGTCGGCATTTTAAACGAGACAGACCAGACGCCCGGTTGGCCGGGTGATTACGGTAACTGCCAGAGCAATAGTCGGGCCGTCAAAGCCGCCCGGTCACTTTAATCGAAGAGGCCCATGAACAGGCTGATGATCCAAACGATCCCAGCCCACATGGCCAAGCTAACCGCCAGCGCCGCCCAGATTGAAGCCGCCATCGGCCAGCGCTTTTGCCTTGATGGGAGCGGCGGCGCAGCTGAAGCACGAATGTCCAAGTCGGGCTTCGGCGCGGCTGTCTGCGGTTGGGGGACCAAGTAGGTCAAATCTTCGCCCGCTGGTTCAATTCACAATCGCCAGAATTGGCTTTCTTGACTTTAGTCGCCGGAAACTTCCGGAAGGTTGATGGGCCAGATTGTTCTGGTCTCGTCAGTTAAATTTCGGACAAATTTCAGTCGATCCTGGGGGCAACGCAGCTCTGTCGCTGCCGGTTCCTTCGGGTTGCTGGCCCCCGGCTTGTGCGCCGCAGCGTCAGCTCTGCCTTAGGCCAATCCACTATAGTACGAATTCGCCCGTTTGGCGAATTGTGCTTGCCCGCTCGCGCACCGCGCGCAAGCGCCACAAGATCCAAACGGCGGGGCTGCGATTGTGACTCTCGCGACGGGCGAAATCCGTTTCAATACGTCACACTTCGCTGTTCTCCGAAGGTGAGGGCAGGAGTGAATTCCGCGACGCAAAAGCGACACGCGCCGACGTTTTTGAGGGGGGAGCGATCAGCGCTCTAGTGCGCGCTGTGTCCCAAGTTAAGACGTGGTAGGGTCCGCCCTGCTGGCGGAGGAATTGCTTTCAACGTTGGGGGTCCGCGGATAACCGCGCGGCCAAGGAACGCACACAATGAACGTAATCGCCATCCGCAAGCCCACGGGTGAGATGAATCTCCCACCCGAGGATGGTGGCGAGCTCGGTACGTTCAGCCTGAAGTGGATTTTCGAGTTCCTGGTCCGCCGCTGGATGCTCATCGCGGCGGTCGCCGCCGTGGCGTTCGCGCTCGCGTTTACGCTGTTCATGATCCAGCCGCCGCAATACAGCGCAACCGCGCTGGTGATGATGAGCGGCGGCGGCGAGCAGGCGCCCGGCCCGCAACAGCCGACTGGCCGCCCCGATACGCCGGCCAGCGCCGCCGTTGTCGACTCCCAGCTCGAAGTGTTGCGCTCGAACATGCTGACCGGCCGCCTCGTCGACGCGCTCGGTCTGATGAACGACCCGGAGTGGAACGCCGCGCTTGATGACCCCGAAGCGCCCGCTGCCGACGATCAAAGCCCGGCCGCCCAAGCGTATCGTTCCGAAGCCCGTGAAGCTGTCGTGAAGGCGGTGGGCGGGGCGATCACGGTGCGCCGCCGTGGCCTGACCTACGCCGCCGAGGTCCAGGCGACCTCACAGAGCCCGGAACGCGCTGCGGCGATGGCCAACCACTTGGTCGAGCTGTTCCAGCGCTATCAAATCGAGGCCCGCATTGAGAGCGCCGCGCGGGCCAACGTTTGGCTTTCGACCCGTCTCGAAGAACTGCGCGCCGACGTCCAAGACAAGGAAAACGCGGTCGAGCAATACCGCTCGTCAACGGGTCTTGTCTCGACCCAAGGGGCGCTGCTGATCGAGCAACAGATCACTGACGCGCAGGCCGCGCTCAACCAAGCGCGGGCCGATTTGGCCGAGCGCCAGGCGCGCTACACCCAGCTCCAGGATCTCATCACGCAAGGCGGTTCGCCTGACACCATCGCCGCCGTGTTGAACTCGGTCGTGATCACGCAGCTGCGCTCGCAAGAGGCGACGGTGGCTCGCCGACAGGCCGATTTCGAAACCCGCTATGGCGAAGCGCACCCGGCGCTGGCCAACGTCCGCGCCGAGCGCGAGGATATCCGCAATCAAATCAACGCCGAAATCCGCCGCATCCAAGTCGGCATGCGCAACGACGTCGATATCGCCAACGCGCGGGTCGCTCAATCTCAGGCCGCGCTCGATGCGCTACGCTTGCAGCTCGCTGGCGGCGGCGCGGAAATGGTTCGGCTCAGGGAACTTGAGCGTGAAGCAGCCGCTGCGCGCACCGTCTATGAATCGTTCCTGCAGCGCGCTCACGAGCTCGCGGACCAAGGCACCATCAACACCGCGCCGGCGGAGTTGATCTCGGCGGCCGCCGTGCCGAACGAGAAGAGCTCGCCGCGTCTTTCGATCTCTCTCGTGCTGTCGCTCGCGCTCGGCCTCGGCCTTGGCCTCGCCGCCGCCTTCCTCGCGGAAGCGCTCGACGATGGCTTCGCCAGCTCGGAAGATGTCGAACGCCGCACCGGCGCGCCGGCCCTGGCCAGTATCCCGCAGGTCCGCCGCAGCGAGCTGCGTCAGTCATCGACGACGACACAGCATCCCGCCGCCTACATGATCGAGCGGCAGATGTCGGCCTTCACCGAGGCGTTCCGGGTGCTGCGCACGACCATTCTATTCGCCGCCGGCCAACCCAAAACACAAGTGGTCGCAATCACTTCGGCGTTGCCGAACGAGGGCAAGACCACGGTTTCGCTGTGCTTGGCGCGGGTTTCGGCGCTTTCCGGACAGCGCGTCCTGCTGATCGATTGCGACCTTCGCCGCCGCTCGGTGAAAGAGGTTCTGGATATCGAGCCGGACGTCGGCCTGCTCCAAGTGCTCTCGGGCGAGACCACCTGGCGCCAGGCCATCTATCTCGACGAAGCCAGCGGCATGTGCGTGCTGCCGGTGAGCGGTTCGGGCTTCACGCCGAAGGAAATTTTCGGCGCCGAGGACATGAGCCGCCTGATCGCCGAGCTCCGCGGTTCGTTCGATCTGATCGTTCTCGATTGCGCACCGGTGCTGGCCGTCGCCGAAACGCGGGTCGCGGCGTCGAAGGCCGATGCGGTGGTGATCGTTTCACGTTGGCAGAAGACGCCGATGCGCGCTGTCCGCGCTGCGCTGCAGCAGCTGCACGACGCCGGCGCCAACATTCGCGGCGTCGCGCTCAACGGCGTCGACCGTCGCGTGCCGGGCTACTATTCGTATCCAACGTACGATTTCAGCAAGCGCTGAGGGTGGTCGTTCGGTTCGCGTTCTCCACAGCGGTGGAGAGAATTGTTCTGCTTTGGCGCATGCTTCGCGCATGGGGCGAGGACGTTGGAATTTCACACTGAGATACCAGTGAGCGCTTGCAATATGCGGTCGCGGTGGCTTTAGTGAAAAAGCTGAGAAGCTCGCTGCAGAAGAGGCGAGCCAAGCGGGGTTGCTATGCAGGAAATGCCGAAAGCTAGCGAAGAAAGCGCTAGCGCCGCAGCACCAGTTCGCGCTCCAAGCGCGCGCCCGCGCCTCACTGCCATCACGCCGCCGGTTCCGCCGATCGTCTCCGAGCCGCCACCACCCGTCGAGGTCGTGCGCAAGGCGAGCGACGTCGGGCTGGCCGCAAAGGTTGCGCCGGTTGGCGGCTGGGCGAAGCGCGCTTTCGATATTTTTGCGTCATCTTCCGCCTTGGTTGTGTTGTCGCCGCTGCTGATCGCCACAGCGATCGCGGTGAAGCTCGACAGTCCGGGCGACGCGATTTTCCAGCAGGAGCGTGGCGGCCTCGGCGGCAAAACGTTCCGCATCTACAAATTCCGCACGATGTCGGTCATGGAAAACCGTGGCGTCGTGCAAGCCGTGCATCACGACGCGCGTATAACGCGCCTTGGCGCTTTCCTGCGCCGTTCGAGTTGGGATGAGCTGCCGCAGCTTCTCAACGTGCTGAAGGGCGACATGTCGATCATCGGCCCGCGCCCGCACGCGCTGGAGCACGACATCTACTTTCAAAGCGTCGACCCGACCTATCCGGAGCGCTTCGCTGCGCGCCCGGGCGTTACGGGCCTGGCGCAGGTGAACGGCTGCCGCGGTCCGACGGAAACGGTCGAGAAGGTTCGCGCGCGCACGAAGTACGATGTCGAGTATGTGCGCAACTGGAGCTGGTGGCGCGAAGTCGAGATCATCGCTGCAACTGTGGCGCTGTTGTTCTGGAAGAAAGATCCCGGCGCGATTTGAGCCGGAATTAGCGAAGCGCGCGAGCGGCGCTTCTTGCATGAATAAACATCAGCACGCGGACGTGTCCGGCCTTGGGCAGGGCGCGCTCGCGGCATAGAATAGAGGCGCCCGCGTGCTGGATGCGCGTGGGTTAATGAGAGAGGCGAGAGTTCCATGAAGGTGCTGTTGACGGGTTCGCGCGGCTATATCGGCACGGTGATGACGCCGATGCTGCAAAAGGCTGGGCACGAAGTTGTTGGCCTCGACGCCGATCTCTACTCGCGCTGCACTTTCGAAGAAGGCGGCCAGATCGTCGATATCCCGACCATCATCCGCGACACGCGCGATGTGCGCCTCGAAGATGTAGAGGGCTTTGATGCGATCATTCATCTCGCGGCGCTCTCGAATGACCCGCTGAGCGATCTCAATCCGAGCCTCACTTACGATGTGAATCATCTCGCGTCGGTCAAGATTGCCGAACTCGCTAAAAAAGCCGGCGTGCCGAAATTCATCTTCGCTTCGTCGTGCTCGAACTACGGCAAGACCGAAGGCGACGAGATGATCGACGAAACCGGCAAGCTCGCGCCGGTCTCTGCCTACGGTGAATCGAAGGTGCTGGTTGAGCGCGACGTGAAGCCGATGGCGGACGAAAATTTCTGCCCGGTGTTCATCCGCCCGGCGACCGCGTACGGCGTGTCGCCGCGCCAACGCTTCGACATCGTGCTGAACAACCTCGTCGCCTGGGGCATGACCAAGGGCGTGATCCTCCTGAAGTCGGACGGCACGCCTATCCGCCCGATCGTCCACATCGAAGACATCTCGCGCGCCTTCATCGCCGCGCTGGAAGCCCCGGCCGACCTGGTCCGTGGCGAAGCCTTCAACGTCGGCCAAACGGCGCACAACTACACCGTCCGCCAGATCGCCGAGATCGTGCGCGACATCGTGCCGAACACGACGATCGAGCTTACCAGCGAAGCCGGCCCCGATCCGCGCTCGTATCGCGTGAGCTTCGAGAAGATCAAGAAGACGCTGCCGGGCTTCCAGCCGCAATGGGATGCGGTGAAGGGCGCCGAGCAACTCTACGCCGCCTACAAGAAGAGCGGCATCACGGTCGAGGAATTCGAAGGCACGCGCTACAACCGCATCAAGCACATCAAGAAGCTGCTCGCTGACGATCTGCTTACCAATGAGTTGCGTCCGGGTGCGGAAGCGGTCGCCGCCCAATGAAATTTCACAGGACCACACTGCAGGACGTCGTGCTCATTGAGATGACGCCCTTTGGCGACAATCGCGGTTGGTTCGGCCGTTCCTTCTGCATGAAGGAATTCGCCGAGAATAATCTCGAGGTCAGCTACCCGCAGCACAACACCGGCTACTCGAAGAAGAAGGGCACCGTTCGCGGCATGCACTTCCAAGTGGATCCGCATTACGAAGTGAAGGTCGTGCGCGCGCTGCAAGGTGCGGTGCACGACATCATCATCGACATGCGCCCCCATTCGAGCACTTATCTGAAGTGGGAAGGCTTCGACCTCTCGTTCGAAAACGGCCGCCAATTGTACGTCCCGCGCGGCTTCGCTCACGGCTATCAGACGCTGATGGACGACACGCAGGTGAGCTATCTCTGCTCGGCGATGTATGTGCCGGATTCGAACGGCGGCTATCGCCATGACGATCCGGCGTTCGGTCTGAAGTGGCCGCTACCGGTCAGCGAAATATCGGACAAGGACAAGGCCTGGCCGGATTTCGTTCCGCCTGAAAAGAGCGGCGTGAAGCCGAACTCGATGCCGGTGCGGTTCTAAGGACGGAACAACGAGTGAAATTCGAAGTCGCGCCTTGAAACAGGGCGCGGCTTCATTATTTTGCGCTTCTCAACAACCAGCAGGAATACGTGCGGCGATGGAAATTCTCTGAGCAAACCGTTCGTTTTGGCTCTGAGAGAAGTGCGTCCGCATGCCCGCTACAATTACGCTTTCCAACTTGAGTTGGGCCACGCCTGATGGGCGCGAGCTCTTCTCCGGTCTCGATCTAACCTTCGGCGCCGAGCGGGCAGGGCTCGTCGGCCGCAATGGCGTGGGTAAAACCACGTTGTTGAAGATTGTCGCTGGCGACTTGGAGCCGCGCAGCGGCTCCGTGACCGTGAACGGTCGCGTGGCAGTGCTGCGCCAGATGGTGCAGGTCGCGCCGGACGAGACGATCGCCGATCTGTTCGACGCCGCAGCGCCGCTCGCGCTTCTCGAACGCGCAGCGCGTGGCGAAGCAAGAGCGGAAGAGCTCGCCGGCGCGGATTGGACACTTGAGACGCGCCTCGAAGCCGCACTGGCGCAATTTGGCCTTGAAGGCGAGGCCGATACCAAGCTCGCGGCGCTCTCCGGCGGACAGCGCACGCGCGCGGCGCTGGCGGCGCTGGTGTTTGCGGCGCCGGATTTCGTCATCCTCGACGAACCGACCAACAATCTCGACCGCGATGGGCGCGCCGCTGTGATTGATCTGCTCTCAACCTGGCGCGCCGGCGCCATTGTCGTAAGCCACGATCGCGAGCTGCTCGACACGATGGATGCAATCGTCGAAATGACATCGCTTAGCGTGCGCCGCTACGGCCGCAACTGGAGCGCCTATCGCGAGCGCAAGGCATTGGAGCTGGCCGCCGCCGAGCGTGACCTCGCGGACGCCGAGAAGCGTGTCGCGGATGTGGCGCGGACTGCGCAGATGATGACAGAGCGCAAAGCGCGCAAGGATAGCGCGGGGAAACGCAAGGCCGCACGTGGCGACATGCCGAAGATCATTCTTGGCGGCATGAAGCGGCAAGCGCAGGAGACGAGCGCGAGTTTGTCCCGTCTCGCTGAACGGCAGCGGGAAGATGCGCTTTTGGACGCCGCCGCGGCGCGCGAGCGGATCGAGGTGCTGCAGCCGTTCGTGGTTTCGCTGCCGGCCACCGGTTTGGCGGCGCAAAAAGTCGTTGTGAGAGTGGAGAATGTGACGGCCGGTTATGAGCCGGGCCGTCCGGTGATCGACGGACTCTCGTTCTCGATTGTCGGGTCCGAACGCGTGGGCATTGTTGGCCCAAACGGGTGCGGCAAGACCACCGTGCTGGCGGTTCTAACGGGCGCACTGGCGCCGTGGAAGGGCAGCGTTGGTCTGTTCACGGATTTCGCTATGCTCGATCAGCGCGTCAGCATCCTCGATCCCGCGCTGACGATCCGCGAGAACTTCCATCGTCTCAATCCGGGCGCGGATGAGAACGCCGGTCGCGCCGCCCTCGCGCGCTTCATGTTTCGCGCCGGCGCCGCGCTACAAGTTACGGGAACGTTGAGCGGCGGACAGATGTTGCGTGCTGGCCTCGCCTGCGTTCTCGGCGGCGTCGCGCCGCCGCCGCTCCTCATTCTAGACGAGCCGACCAACCACCTCGATATCGACTCGATCGAGGTCGTTGAGGCAGGCTTGCGCGCCTACGATGGCGCCTTGCTCGTCGTCAGCCATGACGAGAGCTTTCTCGCCAATATCGGGATCACGCGGCGGCTCAATTTGGCGTGATGGCGCCTTTGCTCGCGTACTCGTGAGCGCGTGCGATCTCGCAATCACGATAGCCTTGCTGCGTGAGACGTGCGGCGGCATTTCTGTGCGCGGTGGCGCTGGCGGCGACGCCAGCGGCGGCGAACAATCCCACCACCTGGTACACGATCGTCGCCGATAGCGGCGCGAAGCTTGGGCATGTTTCGCTCGAGGTGGAAGCCCGCGCTGATGGTCGTGACTTAATCGAGAGTCAGCAGATTTATCTCAGGGAGCGCGGCGGCCCCGCCAACCGCACTCGCGCTCGGACAATCGTACGCGAAGATGCGTCAGGCCGGGTGTTTTCGATCGAATCCACGGCGCGTACAGGGCGCTTCTGGAGCCGCACCACAGCGAGCATTGGCGCCGATCGTGTTGATGTGGTGCGTGAAACGGCCACTGGCAGCGGACGTGAAACGATCTCTTTGCCGGCGGATGTGCGGTTCGATGATGGCGACGCGCTCTTGCAGAGCTGGTCGCCCCAAGAAACGCCGCGCCTTGAGTTCATGAACTTTGATAGCGATGCGCTCGCCGTGGAACGGATCGTTGTTGAGGCGACAGGCGCGCCTGATGCGGAGGGGCGGCTGACCGCGATGCGTTGGCGCTATGAAGGGCAGGACTTGCGCGGCGTGTCGCGCATCGTTCTGCAGAACGGGCGCTTGCTGGAAGTGGCGCAGCCGATGTTCGGCGAAACCTTCCGCGTGCGCCTCACCGATCGTGAAACCGCCGAGCGCCGTCATCCACCGTACCAAGTGATCCCAAACATGGCGCAGCGCGCGCCGTTTCGTATTTCCCAGGACGCGCGGCGCGGCCATATTCGCTATCGCTATGCGTTTCGTGACGGTGTGACGTTCCCCCTGCCGCAGACCGGCGAACAGCGCGCCCGCGTCGAGAACGGCTTCATCACGCTCGACATCTGCAACACCTGCGGGCCTGGCCTGCCGACAGATCCGGAAACGCTCGCGGCGGCGCTACGGTCGACAACCTGGCTACAAAGCGATCATCCACGCTTACAGGCAATGGCGGCAGCCATTCGGGGCTACAACGTCTCCGACGCGCGCAAGATGGAGCTCTTGCTGGAGCGCGGAATCCCTTATCTCGAAGATGCCGATTTCAACGGTCACTATTCGGCGCTCGACACAGTCGAGCGGCGCAGAGGCGATTGCACGGAAGCGGCTGTGCTTTTGGCGGCGCTCGGACGCGCGGCGGGCATTCCGACACGCGTCGCCAGCGGCGTCTCGTATTCGCGCGAAAGCTATCACGGCGTCAGCAACGCCTTCATTCCGCATAGTTGGGTCGTGGCGTATGTCGATGGCCGCTGGCAGAGCTTCGATCTGTCTCTGCGTGAGTTCGATAGCACACACATCGCACTGACGATCGGCGACGGCGATCCGCGCTCGATCGCTGCTGCCGGCCAGCTGGCGAGTTTGCTCCGTCTCGACACCATGGCCGAGGTTCGCGTCCGCGCCGGCGGCTGAAGAATAGCGGCGGCGACCGTGAGATCGCCGCCGCTATCAAGTAGACGGCCGATCTATTCGGCTTCTGCCGCGGCGTCCGCCGTCGAGTCCGTCGCTGATGCATCCGCGTTCGCGGTTTCCGCTTCGTCCTCGTAGACAACCGGCATTTCCGCGACGGACGTCGCGTTCGCATCGGCGATCTGTTCGAGGCGATCGGTGCTGACGGCGCCGACGATCGTGAGATCGGTCCGCGTCGAAGGATCTTGCGCGAACGCAAAAGTTGGCAAGGCCAACGCCGCAACGCCCAAGGCTACGCCGAGTTTCAATTTGTAGGACATGAATGTCTCCCTCCTAACAACGAGAAGGAGCGCACACATTCACGCTTATCGACAATGGTCTCTCGTTCACCAGTGCGTGTTCTCCACGCTGTCTCTCGCTGTTGTGAACGAAAAGTCGATGGTTTCACGCGTGCGTGAATAGAGCCCGGCGTACGCAAACGAAAAGGCCGCGACGCCATCAAGCGCCGCGGCCCTCGTTCCCCACGCCGTTAGCTTCTATTTCGCTTCGAGCACTTCGAGCAGGTTGTTCTCGCTGAGCACCTTCGCCGCATCGTGGATGCGCTCGTAGGGGAGCTTGGCGCGTTGGGCGATGTCCAAGAGCGAATGCTGGCCGTCCGATTGGTTCAGCATCCAGAACACCGGCAGGTTGGCGTCATAGGCCTTCTTATCGCCGCCGATGGCGCCGTAGAGGCCGCGCTTGCCGAGGTTCGGCTCGCCGTGCGGGGCGAGGTTCACCGTCTTGTACTCATTCTCCATGATGTCGATGATTTGGAGCGTGTGTTTGAAGGACTTCTCAAGCGCCTCCGGCTTCAGGAATTCCATGTTGTCGGCTGACGTATGATATTCCGGGAAAAGGCCGAAGCGCGAGCGCAGCAAGAGGCCGACGTTCAGGCGGAAAGCCGGTGAGTTGTACTGGCGCTCGTCATAGCCGTAGGGCCAGAAGTCGACGATGTTCGGGTTGGCTTCTTCGTCACGCAGGACCTTTTCGACAGCGCGATCGATAATCGCGTCGCCGGCTTGGCTGCGCTTATAAGTCGGTCCGCCCGGGTCGCCGACGCACGAGAGGATCAGGCCGTTCTTGATGCGCTTGATCTTGTCTTCGTTGCGGCTGAGCCAGGTGATCGAGCCGATCGTGCCCGGGGCGAAGATGAATTGGTACGAGTAGCGCGTCTTGCCCTTAAGCGAGGTCAGGGCCTCGGCTAGGTGCGTGTTGACGCTCATGCCCGAGCAATTGTCGTTGGCCAGCGAGGGGTGGCAGCAATGGGCCGAGAACAGAAAGATCTCGTCGGTCTCGCCCTGCAGGAAGTATTCGCCGTAGGTCAGCGAACCGTTCGGGTTGTGGTCTGAATCGATGAACGCCTCATACTCGCCGTCCGGCAGGCTCATCAGCTGGTTGTGGCTCATGCAGAAGCCCCAGTTGATGTTGTAATAGCTGGTCCGATACGGGATCAGGTCCGGCTGATCCGGCATGGTGAAGATGTGTTTCTTCAATTCGGCGAGTTGGAACTTGCCGCTGATCGGCGCCGAATAATTGAGCACATGCAGATTGTGCTTCTTGAAATCGATGATCTTGTTGCCGGCCGGATCCTTGATCCAGGCGTCGCGGATATTCCACTCCGGCGCGATCGTCCAATCGAACGCTTGTGTGCCTGACGGCACTTCGTGGATTTCGAGATCGATCTTGGACTTGATGTGCCCAAGCGTCTCGCGGACGCCATTGCCCGAGATTGAACGGCAGATCGGGTAGAGCGTGTTGGCGAAATCCCAGAGCTCCTGGCCTTTTCCAGGCTGGTAGAGCTTTTGGGCCAGTGACTCACGAATAACGGGCATGGACTGCTTTCCTAAATCGCGACGGTTCGCCGTTCACCTTCGCGCAAAGCACGTTCCGGGCCGCACTTAAGCTGCGCCACGGCCGCTCGCGCGCCGGTGGTGACTTCCAAATTTTGTCGGGATGTTCCAGGTGCCGTCAGAGTGTGGTTGTTGTCAAGTTAAACGCCTACCGACGTGTGTTTTCCGCCTATTGGACGAGGTCGTTGACGCGGGCCGAAATTGGTGCGCGTAAGAGGACGCTAGCGGCACAATGGTTGCAGCCTTAACGGCTGGCGCGAGAAGCGCGCCCAGCCTTGGTGAGCAGGGGTCATGAAAGTCGTTCTATTCTGCGGCGGTCTGGGGACGCGCATCCGCGAGTATTCGGAAAGCGTGCCAAAACCGATGATCCCGATCGGCCACCAGCCGATCCTTTGGCACGTCATGAATTACTACAGCCAGTACGGGCACAAGGATTTCGTGCTCTGCCTCGGCTACAAAGCCAACACGGTTAAGGACTTCTTCCTTAACTATAAGACCCAGACCTACGGCGATTGCATCGTCGAGGGTTCCAAGATCGAGATGCTCGGCCCACGCGAAGAAGATTGGCGGGTGGCGATGATCGATACCGGCGTGTGGCGCAATATCGGTAGCCGCCTCTGGGCCGTACGCGATCACGTCAAGAACGAAGAGATGTTCTGCGCCAACTACAGCGACGGCCTCTCGGACGTGAACCTCGATGACATGATTGAGAAGTTCAAAGCGAGCGATAAGATCGCCTGCTTCCTCGCTGTCCACCCGCCTGTCACCTATCACCTCGCCGACATCGCCGAAGACGGCAAGGTGAACGCCTTCATCACCTCGGACCGATCCGAGATCTGGATCAATGGCGGCTTCTTCCTGTTGAAGCCGGCGATCTTCGATTACATGAACGACGGCGAAGAACTCGTGGTCGAGCCGTTCGCGCGGCTGATCAAAGAGAACAAGCTGATGGCCTATCGCCACACCGGCTTCTGGCGCTCGATGGACACGCTGCGTGACCGCCAAGTGCTCGAAGAGATGATGGAGAAGGGCGAGATGCCCTGGAAGGTCAACGGCAACGGCAAGAAGCCGAAAGCCTAAACATGCTGTCGCTCGACCTCGCACGGCCGGGCAAGGCGCTGCGTGTACTGGCGCTCGGCGCGCACTCTGATGACATCGAGATTGGCGCCGGCGGTGCGATCCTGTCGTGGATCGCCTCTGGCGCTGAGGTTTCGATCGATTGGTGCGCGTTGTCCGCGCCGGGCGAGCGCGCCGATGAAGCGCGCGCTAGTGCAATGGAATTCCTCGCCGGCGCCAAGCACGCCGAGATTCACCTCGGTCAATTCCGTGATGGCTATTTTCCAGCCGAACGCTCGGCGGTGAAGGATTGGGTCGAAGGGTTGAAGCGTCTGCAGAAGCCGGACGTTGTGCTCTGTCACCAGCGCAACGACGCGCACCAGGATCACCGCATGGTCTGCGAGCTGGCCTGGAATACGTTCCGCGATCACCTGATCCTCGAATACGAAATTCCGAAATGGGATGGCGATCTGGGTCAGCCCAACGTCTACGTTCCATTGAGCGAGGATGTGCTGGCGAAGAAGATCGAACTCTTGCACAAGCACTTCGGCACGCAGCGCTCAAAGGCCTGGTTCGATGACGAGACATTCCGCGGACTCGCGCGTTTGCGGGGCGTCGAGTGCCGCGAGCGCTACGCGGAAGCATTTTTCGCGCGCAAACTTCTGCTGAAATAGGACTGACCACGATGGCTCACGCCGGCTTTGAAAAATCGAACCTGCTGCGCGCGAAGGGTCAGCGCCTGATCCCCGGCGGCGCGCATACCTACGCCAAGGGCGATGACCAGTATCCGCTGCTGGCGCCCGGGCACATTGTGCGCGGCAAAGGCTGCCGCGCCTGGGATGCGGACGGCAACGAGTACATCGAATACGGCATGGGCAACCGCGCGGTCACGCTCGGCCACGCCTATGAGCCGGTGCTTGCCGCGGTGCGCGCGGAGCTCGAAAACGGCGTGAACTTCACCCGTCCGGCCGCGATCGAAGTCGCGGCGGCCGAGAAATTCCTTTCGATGATCCCGAATGCGGAGATGGTGAAGTTCTCGAAGGATGGCTCAGACGCCACCTCGGGCGCAGTGAAGCTCGCGCGCGCCTATACGGGCCGCGACATCATCGCGATCTGCGGCGATCATCCGTTCTTCGCGGTCGATGATTGGTTCATCGGCACAACGCCGATCAATGGCGGCGTGCCCCAAGCGGTCACCAATCTCACAGTGAAGTTCAAATATAACGACATCGAGAGCGTCAAGGCGCTGCTGGCGGAGTATCCCAAACAGATCGCCGGCTTCATTCTCGAACCGACGCGCGGCGTCGATCCGAAAGACAACTTCCTTCACGAACTGAAGCGCCTCGCGCATGAGGACGGCGCTCTGTTCATCCTGGACGAGATGATTTCTGGCTTCCGCCTCTACAATTACGGCGCGCAGCACATGTACGACATCGACCCGGATCTCTCGACCTGGGGCAAGGCCATCGCCAACGGCTTCTCCGTGTCGGCGCTGGTCGGCAAGCGCGAATTCATGCGCCTGGGCGACCTGGAGCAGTGGGAGAAGCCGCGCGTGTTCCTTATGTCGACCACGCATGGCGGCGAAACCCACGGGCTCGCCGCGATGATGGCGACGATGGACGTCTATAAGAACGAACCGGTGATCGAGCACATGATCCGCGCCGGCAAGCGCCTGATCACGGGTATCGAGCAGGCCGCGCGGGCGCGAGGCGTGCATGAGCACGTTACGGTTATGGGCATGCCGTCGAACGCCGTGTTCGGCACGACCGATCCGGATAAGAAACCGAGCCAGGCTTATCGCTGCGTCCTGCTGCAGGAATTGATCAAGCGCGGCGTCATTGCCCCGTCGATTGTCGTCTCCTATGCCCACAAGGACGCCGATATCGATCAAACGATCGAAGCCTTCGACGGCGCAATGGAGGTCTATGCCCGGGCGCTGAGCGACGGCGCCGAGAAGTTTCTCGTCGGACCGCCGTCGGAAATGGTGTATCGTGCGTACAACAAGAAGCCGGAAAACGCCGCGCCCGCCGCTTAGGGCGCATAACCTCTGAATTTTGCGAATATTACCAGCGCTTTTCCTCGCCTGCTGGTTGCGTTGCTTTAACCACGCTGCGTCACTCTGCGCCGCAAAGGGAGCCCGCACATGAGCCGTCGTAACCAGCGCGTTAATCACGATCGCACGCAAATTCCCGCTGCAAGCGCATCTTGTTGCGATCTGGGCCAAACCCGCGAAACCCTGACCCGCTCACTCTTTCCTGGCGGCTTGGGGGAAATCTTGCGTATCAATCCATTTGCTTCGCTGTTCGCGGCGTCGCTCATCGTCTTGGCGCCCGTACATGCGGCGGCTCAGACGCAACAAGTTCAAGATGTGGCGCGCCAAGAGAGCGTGTCGGTCCGCGATCGCGATCGCCCCGAGTATGATGCTCCGGGCCGCCGTCTTGGCACTTTCAATTTGAACGCTTCGCTCGATCTGGCGATCACCAGCACCGACAACCTGTTTGCCGCGCCGGACGGCGCGCCGAGTGATGTTGATGACATCATCTACGGCGTCGCGCCGACGGTTGCTTTGACGTCGGATTGGTCGCGCCACGCGTTCGCGGTCGACGCCGGCGCGGTGTTCCGCAGCCACGAAGACTTCTCGAACGAAGATGCCGATGATCATTACATCCGCGCCACCGGCCGCTTCGACATCGGTGAGAACACCGCCATCCGCGGCTCGGCCCGCGCCGCGCACCAAGTGACGCCGCGCACCGATCCGGATTCGCCCTTCATCGGCGACCCGGTCGAGTACGACCGCATGGACACCGGCATTGGCATCACCCACCGCTTCGCGCGCTTCACGGTGAGCCTCGACGCCGCCAACAGCGAATATGACTACGATGGCGCGCAAGCGTTCCGCGACAATGACGAAAGCGCGCTGCGCGGACGTCTCGAAGCTGAGCTAAGCCCGCGTATCGGCCTTTTGCTCTCTGCTTCGATGGACGAGCGCGACTACGATAATTCGCCGCAGTTCAATTCAGAGGGCCAAGCCTACATGGTCGGACTCTCGCTCAACACCGATCTGATGCGCGGCGAAGTCTCGGTCGGCCAGTTCGAGCGTGATTATGCCGGCGTCGCCGGTACATTCGATGGCCTCGCTATCGCCGGCAACGTCGAGTGGTACGTCACGCAACTGACGACGATTACCGTCGATGCACGCCGCGATGCTGATGATCAGATTGGCGCGTTCTCGGGCGAGCCGTACACCACTGAAGAATACGGCCTCCGTGTCGATCACGAATTGCTCCGCAACGTCATCCTCACGGGCTCGGTCCGCTTCGGCAACCGTGACTACGAGACGATCGCGCGCGAGGATGATTATAGCGAGTGGGAAGTGGGCGCCGATTACATGCTCAATCCTCACGCCGCCGTGCGCTTCCGCTACCAGCACGACGAAGTTGATTCCCCGGCTTACCGCGACTACGAGGTCAACCAAGCGACGCTTGGCCTGACGCTGCGCCTCTAGCAGTGGTTCGCGGGCGTCGTCTGTAAGCGCGAGCTGGACATGTCCGCGGGGGAAAAGAAGTCCAAGAGCTCCAAGTCTGGGGCTGCCAAGAAAAGCGCCGCGCGGCAACGCGCGGCGCAAGGCGTTTCGCTCACGGATGCGTTGGCCGAAGCTGCATGGAGCGAAGCTGATCTGGCGCTCGCACAAGCGTTGGCGGATTTCGACGAGGTTGAATCCGCAAAGCGCAAGGGCGCACGTCGAGACGCGCTGGAACGCCTCGGCCAGGCTCTTTCACGCGCCGCCCGTAAGCGCGGCCTTGGCCGTATCGGCGAAATCGATGAACGCGCCACATTCGACCCAGACCGCCACGATTTGAACCAAGCTGTCGCGAAAACGCCGAAGAGCGTGCGTATTCAGGCGCGTGGCGTGGCGCGGGGAGGCGAGATTCTCATTAAGCCGCGTGTGGCGCCGGCGGAGAAGAAGAAGCGGTCATGAGCGATTGGACGCTCTGCATCGATTTTGGCACGGCGTTCTCGAAGGCCGCGGTTGCGCCGGCGGGCGCGTGGTCGCGCTTCGATCCGGCTGCGGTTCGGCCGCTCATGTTGAGCGCCGAGGGCCAGAACGCATTTCTGCTCGAGAGCGCCGTGTTCGTTGATGAGGATCGCGTCCTCTTTGGCCGCGCGGCGCTGAACGAAGCCGATGCGCAGACGGATCAGAAGCGCGCTGCGCTACGCTCATTCAAGACGCTGCTCAGCGTCAGTGACCTCGACCGGGCGCTCAACACCAACGCGCCGGCGACGATCGACCCGCACCGCGTTTTCCAGATGCGCGATCTGATCGTGCTCTATTTGGCGTACCTAATGGCCTCGATCGAGCGTGCGATTGGCGCCGACCCGACACTGGCGCAGGGCGGCGCCTTCAGCCGCCGCTATGCCGCGCCGGCGTGGCGCGGCGGCGATAGCGCCGGCATGCATGATGTCATCGTGCGACTGTTCGGCGAGGCGGAGGCGTTCCGCGCCGCCGTCGGCAAACGCATCCTCTCACCGGACGGGCTTTCGCTCCGCACCATCAGCGACGCCTTGCCGAAAGCGATGGCGCAAGCGGAAGCGTTAGAGATGGGTCTGATCTACGAGGCGACCGCCGCCGCTGCGTACACCTCTGTTGGACTAGATGGCTCCGGCTCGCACATGATCGTCGTCGATATGGGCGCGGGCACCACCGACATAGCCGCGCTCGCGCGCCTTGGGCCACGCACCATTGAGCTTCCGGAAGCGCGCGTCACGCTGAAGCAAGCCGGCGACTTCATCGACCGCATCATCGCCAACCGCGTGCTCGACACGGCCAAATGGGCGAAGCGGCCGGACGAGAAGAGTGAACTGTGGGCCGTCTTGATGCGCCAGATGGGCGACATCAAGGAAGCCATCATGGCGGACGGCCGGGCAACACTGCGCAATCAAGGCCGCTCGATCACGCTGTCGCTGAAAGAGGTCGAGAAGGACGCGGACTTCCGCGACTTCCAGAAGAGCTTGCGGCAAGCCTACGATCACGCGCTCGCTATCGTGCGAGACGACGCTCGCGCGCGGGGGCGTTCGGAGGTGCAAGCGATCGCAGTCGGCGGCGGCGCGGCGGCGCCCTTCATCCAAGACCTTATCCGCCGCAAGATGGAATCAACGCGCCCCCGCGTGATCCCGCGTCCAGCTACGCCGGACTGGGCGCATGCGCGTGAGTTCAGAGGCAATCTCGCGCCAGTGTTTCCCCAGCTAGCCATCGCGATCGGCGGCGCGCTCGCACCGGACAGCATGCTTGCCGCGCGTACCGGATTCAGTCGCCCCGCAAACGACCGAAGCGGTACTCCGGCGGGACGCGATTGACGTAAACCGCCGTCTGCGCCCGGGGGCGGCGCTGCAGCATGCTCATCGCGCGGCGCACGGCGGTGATCGGCGTACGGTCCCAGGCGGTCACCAGGATGCACTTATCGGCCATGCCGGCGGCAGCCGCGCCATCGGCGCCGA
This sequence comes from Hyphomonadaceae bacterium, assembly GCA_050184605.1. Taxonomy (GTDB): domain Bacteria; phylum Pseudomonadota; class Alphaproteobacteria; order Caulobacterales; family Aquidulcibacteraceae; genus Vitreimonas. The sequence continues at coordinate 332,899 of JBFXAE010000004.1, forward strand.
CGAGCACGGGCGGACAATCCAGCACGATCAGCTCGTAATGCTGACGCAGCCGCAGCAGCAATTCGTTGAAGCCCGGCGCGGCGGCAATATTGCGCCAGGGGCTGCGATGGCGAGATGCGGGGATGAAGTGCAAGCCGGTTTCGTCTTCCTCGCCGACGAAATTCTGCCATTGGCTCGGTTCTTCGCAGGCGTCGGCTAAGCCCTCATCCGGGTCAAAACCCAAGGAGCGCGTCAGTGAGCGGCGGCGCAGATCGCAATCTATGATGACGACGGTGCGGCCTTGCTGAGCCGCAGCTACCGCGGTGCAGAGCGCAGACGTGCTCGATCCCTCATTCGCTACCGCCGAAGTGAAAGCGACAACGCCTTCTTTCGTGATGGCGCTCTGCAGATCGCGGAAGGCCGTTGCGAAAGCCGACGAGGGTTGGAAGGCGAGGCAGCCGAGCGGCGTGCGCTTGTCCGGCGGGAGCTGGCGCAGTGTACGCGGTGTGAGTTCGGGGGCGGCGCCTAAGATGGCGTAGCCACGGTTTTTTCCGAAGCTCGACAGCGAGGTGACGGTGTTGCGGCTGAGTTCGCGCACGACAGCGACGAGCAGTCCCGTGGCGATGCCTACGGGACCCCAAAACAACGCCGCGCTCAGTGGTTGCACGCCGCCGCTTAAGTCGTACGCAACGCCTCCCGCCGCGATCAGGGCCGAAACCGCCAGAAAGATGAACCACTGCCGCGCCACGCCGCGCCGCAGGCGCCCTAGCGCCAAAGACTTAGATGGCGATCTGCGCGAACGCAGAGTCGCGGCGCCGAGCGTGCCGGGCTCTTGATAGCGAGGCCGCTCACTACTCACCGGTGACGTCACCATTACTCCTCGCGGGCGTCGCTAACGCTTCTGCGGCGGCGTCCGGCCCATCAGCCACCCTCACCCTACAGGCAACTCGGGCGAATTCGAGGGTGAAAGTTAGTCGCAGCAGCGAAGTTATCCACAGGCCGGTCTCGGCTGCTCGGGCTTTTCCCGTACGGAGCGCGATGACTGGCGCTTCGCGCGATTGCTCACGAAAAATAACCAAACGAGGGCCGGAAGACATTGCAGTTTCGCGCGAGAGGTTCTTAATCACGCACGCGAGAGGTCAGGAACAGCCATGCTCATCCAATTGCCCAGCGGGTCTCCGGACCAGCCGGGGCCGCAGAACGCGGATCAAGAAAGCACAACGTTCGAAGCAGGGCTTCGTCGCGACCTCGCGAGTTCTCCAATTGTCTCTTATGACGCGATGCTTGGCGGGCCTGCCAAACGCGCCATTGATCTCGTCCTCGCGTTGGTCACGGCGCCTCTCTGGATACCGCTCACGCTTGTCGCCGCCGGCGTGTCGAAGCTGCGTGATCGTTCGCCGGTTTTTCTAGCGCAGGAGCGCATCGGCTATGGCGGCCGCGCGTTCCGGTGCTATTCGCTGCGCATTTCGCCGACCGTGACGAAGGACGAGGCGGGAGGCGCGATCGCCAACGATGATCTCGCGCGGCCGCAATCGCGTCGTGAACGCTGGCTGCATGTGCTTGAGCGTCTGCCGCAGCTGTTCAACGTGCTCCGTGGCGACATGGCGATCGTGGGCCCAACCCCGCTCTCGCGCGAGCAGCTTGAGCCGATGAGATCGGCGCGCCGCTACTATCTGAGCTCGCGGCCGGGGATTGTGGGCACCAGCAGCATCATCGGCGGCAGCGGCGATCCTAGCCAGTACAAGATCTACGCAATGTCATGGGCGATCACGACGGATGCGCTGATTGTTTGGGACGGCCTGCGCTCGCTATTTGATCGCCGCGATGAGCTCTGGAATCCGAGCTTCAAGCGGGCGGAGCCGCGTCAGAGCACAAGCGGCATCGTCGTCCGCCGCCGTTCGCAGCCCTGATTACGAGACGCTGTAATAGGACTTCGACTCGTTGAAGTAGAGCGAGTCCGTGTACGACTGCCAACGCGGCAGAACGTAGTTCAGCGCGATCCCCAGTACGTTGCCGCCCGCTGCTTCGGTTTGCGCCACAGCCGCGCGCATGGCGCCGATGGCGGTGCGGCCGGCGCGGGCGATCAGCACGGTGGTGTCGGCGCGGCCAACGACGATGCGGGTTTCCGCAACCGCCAAGATCGGCGCGCAATCGAGAACCACGAGGTCGTAGTGCGCGCGCAGTTCTTCGATCAAATTGCCCATCGCGTCCGAGCCGAAAACATCCCGGGGCGTGAAGCCTGAAGCCGCGATCGGCAGCACGTGCGCATCCGAGTTCGGATCGCGCACAATAGCTGAACGCCAGGGCGCTTCGCCGGCAAGCACCTGCAAGATGCCGACATCCGTCTCAATGTCGATGACGTCGTTGATCGATTGCTTGCGCAGGTCGCAGTCGACCACGCAGACCTTCTGGCCGGACATCGCGGCGACGCGCGCAAGACACATCGAGATGGTCGTCTTGCCTTCGTCGGGCAGCGCCGAGGTCACGGCGACGACTTTGGATGATAGGTCGAGCTTCGAGTAGACAATCACTGTCCGCAGCACGCGCAGCGATTCCGTGAAAGCCGACATCGGCCGGCCGACGAGGTAGCCGGAAGGATGGCGTTCAGCCGGCGGCATCTGCCGCATCATCCGCTTGGAGATGGTCGGGATCGAAGAGATCGCCGGCACGCCGACCTTGGCCTCAAGGTCGTCGGCGTTCTTCACCGATTGATCGAACAGTTCCGCGATCAGGCCGGCGCCGATGCCGACGATCAGGCCGGCGGCAAGCATCATCAGCAACGCAAAGCGAAGCTGCGGTGAGGAGGGCTGGCCCGGCAAGGCCGCGGCCGAGAGCAGGCGTGTCGTCGGTGTGCTGAGCTGCGATTGGTCGGCGGCTTGCTGTGAGCGCTCAACAAAGCTTTCGTACAACGCGCGCGCTTCCTGAGCCTGTTGCTCCAGGTCGCGCAGCCGCGCCTGTGCGTTGGCGTTGTTTGCCGCCGGAGCTTGCGGTGCGGGCGCAGCGTTACGGCGCGCTTGTTGTAGCGCCTGAACCCGAGAGCGGGCGCGCGCGACTTCGCTTTCCATATTCGCTTGCGCGCGCTGAATCTCGCGCTCGATCTGCGCGTCGAGATCGCGGCGTTCCATCTGCACCGCCTGCACCGCCGGATGTGTGGGCAGGTAGCGGTTTTCCAAGTCCTGCTGGCGGCGCGATATATCCGCTTCGCGCTCGCGCAGTGAGTTGATTGTCGCCGAGTTTGCGGCGTTAGCGATGGCGTCGAAGGAGGCGCCCGAGGAGCGCAAATCCGTGAACTGGCGCAGGCGCGCTTCCCGATCCGACAATTCACCTTGGGCGGTCGCCAGTTGGCCGGCGATGTTATCGATCTGCGGCTCGATGGCGACGTCGTCGGGCGAGCCCAGGCCAGTTTCGAGGCGGAACGCGTTCAGCGCCTCTTCCTTCGCCTGAACATCGCCACGCAGTTCCGCCAGGCGGCGTGAAAGCCAGGAGTTCTCCGTCGCGGCGCCGTTCACGCTCATGTTGAGCTGGCTGGCGAGGTAAACGTCGGCGTAGGTGTTGGCGATGAGCTGGGCGCGCTGCGCCGTCGAGGCGCGCGCGCGAATTTCAATGATCCCGCTTTCGGCGCGCGGCTCGATGCTGATTGCGCGCGACAACCCTTCGATCAGGCCGGGCGTGTTTTGGGCGCTGTCCATGCCAAGCGCCGCCGCGAGCTCGTTCATCAGCGCTGGCGACCGCAGCAGGGCTACCTCCGCGTCGACGGGAGATACCTGCGTGGCCGTCGCCGCGGAGGGCAGCTGGTTCAAGATGAGCATGGACGTCGCGGTGTACGTCCGCGGCTGCAGCATGATGCCGGCGAACGTCAGCAGCGCGGCGGCAGCTGCGCCAATGGTGATGAGCCACATACGCCGGCGGAACATGTTCTTCGCCGCCGTAAGCCCAACCATGTCCGCCAAGCCCCGCGGCGCTTCCCTGCGCGAGGCGTCGATGGCTGGCTCTTTGTTGACCACGTTCATATGGTTCACGCGCAGCCCACTTCTTGGCTGGAGTTGACGGCGGCATTAAGCTTAGCATTGCCGCGAAGCCAATGTCGTCCCTGCGCGTGGACATGCATTCTTCGCGCCGCACGAACGTGTCGAAAAGGGCGCGGCTGCGGATTAACCACTTTTGCTTAGAAGATGCGCTCGCCAATGCGCACGGTGTCGCCCGGCAACACCGGGGTGGCGACTGTGAGTGGGTAGGAGCGCTCTACGTTTTCATTCGCGCGACGGATGAAAACGCGCGAGCGGTTCGCGCGATAGGTGAACCCGCCGGCCGTTGCGACCGCGTTCGGCACCGTCAGGTTGGCTGAGTACGGATAGGTGCCGGGGCGTTGAACTTCGCCGAGGATGAAGAATGGCCGGTAGTTCGTGATTTCCACGGCCACGCTCGGGCTGCGGACATAAGTTGAAAGCGCGGTTTGCAGCGCTGTCGTGAATTCGGTCACCGTCAGGCCGCCGGCCCGGATCGAGCCGACAAGCGGATAGGCGATCATGCCTTGGGAGCCGACCGTGAACGGGCCGGTCAAATCCGGTTCGTTAAACACAGTGATGCGGATCTGGTCGCCCGCGCCCAGCCGATATTCGACCGGCTCGACCATTTCTTCCGTGGCCGGCGCCATTGTGGTGCACGCGCCCAGGGCCCCAGCGCCCGCCGTAAGCGCCAGTGAACGCAGGAAGCCGCGCCGAGTGTGCCGATTTGGCGATGTCATGAATTGTGATCCTCGAGGCGTTCCTACGATATCGCCTACAGGAAGCAAAGCGGGGGCCAGCAGGCGCTCACAGCCGCGACAAGTTTCTCGCAGGCGCTCGGGGTTAGCGTCACGGCGACGCCGCGATTAAGTACATCCCTGCGTTAGCCCTGTTTGCGCCCAAAAAGCGTAAAACGGGAACTCCGTTGCGGTAGTCGCGGAGTGGGTGTTCTGCTCTGAGGCGTGAGCGTTTTGCGGCTCTTTCAAAAGTCCAATGCCCCTGTCGCGAGATTTCCCGACGGGCGGGTGGGCTATGCCGTCGGCGACATTCATGGCCGCTCCGACCTCCTAGCCGACATGATCGCGCTGCTCGAACAGCGCTCGCTCGACGACACCAGGCTCGCGGGCCCGCCGATCGTGGTTTTTCTGGGCGACTACATCGACCGCGGTCATGACAGCGCCGGCGTCATCGCCATGTTGTCCTCCGGTCTGCCGCGTCACTTCGAGTGCCGCTACCTGCGGGGCAACCACGAACAATCGCTGATGGCCTTTCTGGAAAACCCTGTGGGCAACCGCGGCTGGTTGCTACAGGGCGGCGCCGAGACGCTGATGTCCTATGGCGTCCGTCCGCCGCCGTTCAACGGCTCCGCCGAGGATTGGCGCGCCTCCGCCGCCGAGCTGCGTGGGCGGATGCCGGCATCGCATCTGGAATTCCTGAACAGCCTCGAACGCTACGTCGAACTTGGCGACTATGTGTTCGTGCACGCCGGGGTCGACGATAGCCGCGCGCTCGCCGATCAGACCGACGAGGCGCTCTACTGGGCTCGCGACGCCTTCATGGCGTCGAAGCGCCCCTTCTCGCATCGCATCGTCCACGGCCATACGCCGGTCGATCGCCCCTACGCCGACAGTCGCCGCATCGCTGTGGATACTGGCGCCTATGCCTCCGGGACCCTGACTGCGGCCCGGTTCGAGGGGGAGGCTGTGAGCTTCATCACCGCCCACCGCCCCAATGTGACCGTTTCGACGCCGTCCCGAACCGTGCTGGCGGCCGAGGTCGACTGGGGCTAGGCGCGGCGCGAGGTCCGCTTGTTCGGGCGCGCGGCGCGGTTTACACCCCCGCCACCGAACAGGAGATCGCGGCATGGCGCAGAGCGGCGCGCACGGAAAAATGGATATCCAGGATCAGAAGTCGACCTTCCACGGCTTCCTGATGGCGACGGTCTGGTCGTGCACTTTGATCGCGCAAGCGGTCGCCTTGCTGACCCTGGCGTTTGCGATCGGCGCCGGCTGGTGGGCGGGCTTTGTGGCGTTTGCGCTGATTGGCATCGCCGCAGGTTTCACCTTCCGTCTTTCGGGCGTGTACTGGGCCGTCCAAGTCGCGCTCTGGGTGCTCATGATCCTCGGCGGCCTCATCATTCCCTGGCTCGTGGGCTGATCCTTGAAGATCGCCGTCCTCAAGGAGAGTGCGCCTGGGGAGACCCGGGTCGCGGCGACGCCGGAGACGGTCAAGAAGATCGTGGGTCTCGGGCACACGGTGACAATTGAAGCTGGCGCCGGTGCGCACGCGAGCTTTCCTGACGAGCAATTCAAAGCCGCCGGCGCTGAAGTCAGCGCTGACGGCGGCATTGGCGGCGCCGATCTGGTTCTGAAGGTTCGGCGCCCGACGGACGCTGAGATCGGCAAGATTAAAGCTGGCGCGGGGTTCGCTTCGCTGCTTGAGCCTTACGGCGACAAGGCCGTCATCGATGCGCTGGCCAAAGCCAAGATTGATGCGCTGGCGATGGAATTCGTGCCGCGAACTTCGCGGGCTCAATCCATGGATGCTCTGAGTTCGCAGGCGAACCTCGCTGGCTATCGCTCGGTGATCGAAGCGGCCGAACTCTATGGCCGTGCGTTCCCGATGATGATGACAGCGGCAGGCACCGTCGCCGCCGCGAAAGTGTTCGTCATGGGCGTGGGCGTTGCAGGCCTGCAAGCCATCGCCACCGCGCGCCGCCTTGGCGCTGTCGTCACCGCGACCGACGTGCGCCCGGCGACGAAAGAGCAGGTGGCTTCGCTTGGCGCCAAGTTCGTCGCTGTCGAGGACGAAGAGTTCAAGCAGGCCGAGACCACTGCCGGTTACGCCAAGCCGATGAGCGCAGAGTACCAAGCCAAGCAAGCCGCGCTCGTCACCGAACACATCGCCAAGCAGGATATCGTCATCACGACGGCGCTGATCCCGGGTCGTCCCGCCCCGGTTCTGGTTACAGAAGCGCAGGCCAAATCCATGCGCCCGGGCTCGGTGATTATCGATCTCGCCGTCGCGCAGGGCGGCAATTGCCCGCTTTCAAAGCCGGATGAGTTGGTCGAAGCAAACGGCGTGAAGATCATGGGCTTCACAAACCTGCCCGCGCGCCTCGCCTCGGATGCGTCCTCGCTCTACGCCAAAAATCTGCTCGCGCTGCTGCCGCTGCTGACCGACAAGGACAGCAAGGCGTTCGCGCCGGCCTGGGATGACGAAATCATCAAGGGCGCCATGCTGAGCAAAGCCGGTGCGCTCGTGCATCCGCACTTTGCTCCGAAGTCCGCAGCATGAACGACGTCGAGTTCGCCAAGCGCTATTACGAGGCGTGGAACAAGCGCGATCTCGACGCCATTTGCGCGCTCTACGCCGACGATATCGAGTTTTCCTCGCCATACATTGCAGCGCTCGGCTTTTCGCCGGATGGCGTGATCCACGGCAAGGATTTGCTGCGACTTTATTTCGAGAAGGCGCTCGAGCGTGCGCCGCAGCTGACGTTTACGCCGGTTGCGCTGCTGGTCGGCGCGCGCGGCCACACCTTGATTTACCGCAATCATCGCGGCGAACAGACTGCGGAAACCCATGAAACGGATGGCGTCGGCCTCGTCATCCGCGCGGACGCGACCTACAGTACCGAATAAAGGTACGGAGGAATGCATGGCCGGTTTTGTTCGTAACGCGATCATCGCGGCGTTCGCCGCTGCGGCTCTCGCAAGCACGCCCGCGCACGCGCAGAACGCCAGCCAAGCGCAGGAGCTCAGCCTTTGCGCGGGCGCCGTCGCCGCCGTCGGCAATCTCGATGTGCTGACCTACCCGCGCGGCGCCAGCGGCGAATGGTCGAACCTGCTTGGTCTCATTCTCGATCGCTTGAACCGCGAGGAGGGCGTCGAGGGCATGACGGGCCGCTACGCCGCCAGCGCCGCCAAGGGCTATTGGCTGGAGCAACCGGTCAGCGAGCGCGCCGCAGCTGCGAACGAGTGCCGGGCTCGTTTCGGTTCGTAACGCAGGCAACGACTATCGGTTGACCCCGCGCCAATTCCGCCTCTTAGTCCCTCGCGACGAGTCCGTTTCGAGGGAGCCCATGGAAGCGGTTGATCCTTTTGTCTTCTATCTCGCCATCTTCGTGCTGGCGATCTTCGTCGGCTATTACGTCGTCTGGTCGGTGACGCCGGCGCTGCATACGCCGCTCATGGCCGTCACCAACGCCATTTCCTCCGTCATCATTGTCGGCGCGCTGATCGCCGCGGGCGCCAGCGCCATGACTGAAGGCGGCTGGATCGCCAAGGGCGCCGGCGGCCTGGCGGCCGGCCTCGCTGCGGTGAACATTTTCGGCGGCTTCCTTGTCACCCAGCGCATGCTGGCGATGTACAAGAAGAAAGAGAAGAAGTGACGTGCGCGGACGGACTCACCCTCTCCCTTGCGGAGAGGGTCGCCGCGAAGCGGCGGGGTGACGGGCGTTCAGTCGCTCCGGCGCCTGATCGTTTGAACGCCCCTCATCCCCCGACCCCTTCTCCGCGAGGGAGAAGGGGAGTTGGACGGCGCCATGTCGCCGAGTGATTGGCGTGCGCTCATAGAGGCTTACCTCGATGGACGTCTCTCCGCTGAGGCGTTCATGCGCCGTTTTGTCGATGGCTGGCGCGCGAGCGGCGGCGCCGTGCCGCGCGCGATCGCCGCGATGCAAACGACAGTCGAAGCTTTTGAAGCCGATGTGCTTGAAGCCGGCGAAGAGGGCGCTGTCAGCGATGACGAATTGCGCCAGGCCGCCCAGCGCGCGCTCGCCAACCTGAGCGAAGAACCGTCCGTCGCGCCGCACACATTCGACCGCACTCGCGCCCGCGAAGACATGCGCCGCTTTCAAGTGCAGATGAGCGGCTGCGCTGGGCTGGGCTGTTTGATCGCCGTCGCATGGGTCTCGCTCTGTCTGCTGCAAATCTATTTCGTCAGCGAATGGATTCAGGAGGCATTCGGCTGGGGCGCTTGGCCGTCCGCCGTCGTCGGTTTCTTCCTCGCTTTTGTGCCGATTATCGGCAACGTCCTCGCTTTCCTCGGCGCCACGCAAGAAGGCTGGTCGCCTTGGCTTGCCGGCATCGTTTTCTTCGCGGCGCCCGCCGTGACCATTCTTTCCGGCTGGCAGCGTTATCGCCAGTTCGGACCACCTAGGGGCTGACATGAACGCTGATCTCGCAGCTTTGCTCTATCTCGTCTCCGGCGTGCTGTTCATTCTGGCGCTGCGCGGATTGTCGAGCCCGGAGACCAGCCGCCGGGGCAATACATTCGGCATGATAGGCATGACGATCGCCATCGCCACGACGCTTTGGCTCGTTGGACCAGACGCGGCGACGTGGGGGATCATCATCGCGGCGATCGTGATTGGCGGCGGCATCGGCGCTGTTATCGCCCGCTCCATCAAGATGACAGCGATGCCGCAACTGGTGGCGGCGTTTCACTCGCTTGTGGGCTTGGCTGCGGTCGCCGTCGCGGCGGCGGCGTTCTACGCGCCGGAGAGCTTCCACATCGCCGCCGATGAAAACGCTGGCGCTTATCTCTTGCGTACGCCGATCCATATTCAGTCCCTGATCGAACTCGCGCTCGGCACCGCGATAGGCGCCATAACTTTCACTGGTTCGGTGATCGCGTTCGCGAAGCTCAACGGCAACATGAGCGGCGCGCCGATCCTTCTGCCGGCGCGTCACATCGTCAATATCGGTATCGGGGCGCTGATCGGTTTGCTCATCATCATGATGGCTCAGGCGCACGGCACCATTGAGTGGCATTTCTGGGCGCTCGCTGGCCTCTCGCTGCTGATCGGCGTGTTGCTCATCATCCCGATCGGCGGCGCCGACATGCCCGTCGTCGTGTCGATGCTGAACTCTTATTCCGGGTGGGCCGCCGCCGCGCTTGGCTTCACGCTGGAGAACGTGGCGCTGATTATCACCGGTGCGCTTGTCGGTTCGTCCGGCGCGATCCTCAGCTACATCATGTGCAAGGCGATGAACCGGAGCTTCATCTCCGTCATCCTCGGCGGCTTCGGCGCCGCCGACGGCGCAACGGCCGCGGCCGGCGGCGTTCAGCGCTCCTACAAGGCCGGCAGCGCGGACGACGCTGCTTTCATCATGAAGAACGCGTCCAAGGTCATCATCGTGCCGGGCTACGGCATGGCGAGTGCGCAAGCGCAGCACAGCGTGCGCGAAATGGCCGACATGCTGAAGAAGGAGGGCGTCGAAGTCCGCTACGCGATCCACCCGGTGGCGGGCCGGATGCCCGGCCACATGAACGTGCTACTCGCCGAAGCCAACGTGCCGTACGACGAAGTGTTCGAGCTCGAAGACATCAACAACGAATTCAGCACCGCCGACGTCGCCTACGTCATCGGCGCCAACGATGTGACGAACCCAATCGCCAAAACCGATCCGGCAAGCCCGATCTTCGGCATGCCGATCCTCGATGTCGAAAAGGCGAAGACCGTGCTGTTCGTGAAGCGCAGCATGGGCGGCGTCGGCTACGCCGGCGTCGACAATGAACTCTTCTATCGCGACAACACGATGATGCTGCTGGGCGACGCGAAGAAGATGACTGACGAGATCGTGAAGGGGCTTTGAGCCATGCCTCTGGTCGACATTTGGCACACGAATCCAGAAAGCATCGCGACTTACGCAATACGACAAATTGTGGCGATCGCTGGTGACGGGCGGTTGCGCGATAACTCTCACTGTTCGGCGGAGTTGCGTGCTTACCTGCGTGAAGCGCCGTCGGAAAAGCTCGCGCAGTACGCGAGCGAGTGTCTAGACGAGGGGTTTGAAGACAGTGGCCTAGTTCTACAGGACGTTGTCAACGAAATGGGACGACGTCTGGAGTTCGAAGTTGAGGATGGGCGTTACCGCAGCGGTGGCCCGTCGAACATCGCTTTTGACGGGGTTTGGCGCGTTGGCGCAGAGCGAGCAATTATCGTCGAGGTAAAGACCACCGATCAATACAACATGCGGCTCGACGCGGTTGCAAACTATCGAAAAGGGCTGATTACGGCACAAAGGGTCCCCCCAGATGCCTCAACGCTATTCGTAGTCGGGCGCAAGGACACGGGTGCACTTGAAGCGCAGATTAGAGGCTCGCCGTACGCTTGGGACATGCGCGTGGTCGGCGTCGAGAGCTTAATCAAGCTCGTCCAGATCAAGGAAAAGTCGACGGCTGATGCAACGGTGAGGCAGATCAGGGAGTTGCTTCGTCCCTTCGAATACACTCGCGTCGATCGCATAATCGAGGTCGTATTCGAGACAGCATCCGATGTGGAGCAGGCAACCGAATCTGTAACGGGTGAAGCCACCGGTGCGCCGGAGGGCGCTGACGAGCGGACGCAGACGTCGGGGTTCACGAGTACTGAGGCGCTGAACGCAAAACGCGATCAGATCGTTCGATCACTTGGAAAGAAGTACGGATCGACGTTTGTGCGAAGTCGCGGGGTCCTCTTTGAGACTGCTGACAAGCAGCGGCGAGCATGTGTGTCGCTATCAAAGCGATATGATCGAGACTATCAACCTTACTGGTACGCCTTTCATCCAGGCTGGAGGGATTTTCTAAGCGCGAGTCCAAGTGGGATTCACGTGCTCGGTTGCATGGACTTGGACACCGCATTTGTCATTCCCGTCGAGGTGCTCAACGATTTGCTCCCAAAACTGAACAAGACGACTCGAGCCAACGGCGACACCTACTGGCACATTGTGATCACGACGACCGATGATGGAAAGCTAGCGCTGTATTCGTCGCAAGCCGGCGAGAGAATCGCATTGGATCAATTTGCAATGCCCTTGGTCGCCTGAATGCCCGAACCCAAAACCCAGCGAACCAAGGCATCGGTTGCGCAGTTCATCGCCGCAGTCCCGGACGACACGCGCCGCAAGGACGCGAAGGCCGTCGACAAAATGCTGCGCGAGATCACCGGCGAGAAGCCAGCCATGTGGGGGCCTTCGATCGTCGGCTACGGCGAGTATCAAGCGGCCTCCGGCAAGTGGCCGCGCATCGGCTTCAGCCCGCGCAAAGCCAATCTCGTACTCTACATGATGGACGGCTACGAAAACGAGCCGCTGATGAAGAAGCTCGGCAAGCACAAGACGGGCAAGAGCTGCCTTTACATCAACAAACTGGCCGACATTGACGAGGCCGTGCTGCGGCAACTCGCGGTCAAGAGCTGGAAGGCGATGGCGAAGAAGTATCCGGAATAGAAAAGGGGAGCGGCTTTCACCGCTCCCCTCAATCATTTCACGCTTTCGCGCTTACCAGATCGTGACGCGCTGATCCGGCGGCAGATAGAGCGCATCGCCCGGCTGGACGTTGAACGCTTCGTACCAGCTGTCCATGTTCCGCACCGTGCCGTTGCAGCGATAGACCGCCGGTGAGTGCGGATCGGTGAGGATCTGGTTGCGCAGCGCAGCGTCGCGAATGAGCGCGCGCCAGGCTTGCGCCCAGCCGAGGAAGAAGCGCTGATCGCCGGTCATGCCGTCGAGCATTGGCGCTGCTTGGCCGTTCAGCGAGAGCGTGTAGGCGTGATACGACACTTGCAGACCGCCATTATCGCCGATGTTTTCGCCAAGCGTGAGCCGGCCGTTGACGTTGATGCCTTCGAGCGGGCTGAACGAATCGTATTGCGCAACAAGGCGATCGGTGACCTGCGTGAACGCTGCGACGTCGTCGGCGTTCCACCAATCGCGCAACACGCCTTGCGCGTCCGATTTTGCGCCCTGGTCGTCGAAGCCATGGCCCATTTCGTGACCAATGACGCCGCCGATGGCGCCGTAATTCACTGCTGGGTCGGCATTCGCATCAAAGAATGGCGGCTGCAGGATAGCGGCTGGGAAGACGATCTCGTTGAACACAGGGTTGTAATAGGCGTTCACCGTCTGCGGCGTCATGAACCACTCGTCCTTGTCGGTCGGCCGGCCCAGGCGTTCGAGATCGTGGTTCCAGTCGAACGCGGCTTGGCGCTTGGCGTTGCCGAACGCGTCGTTCGGACGAACTTCGAGCGCCGAGTAGTCGCGCCAGCGATCCGGGTAGCCGATCTTCGGACGGAACGTCGCGAGCTTTTCGCGCGCCGCAACTTTCGTTTCCGCCGACATCCAGCTGAGTTGATCGATACGCTCGCCGTATGCGCGGCGAAGGTTCTCGACCAGATCGCTCATCTGTTGCTTCGAGGCCGGCGGGAAGTGGCGCTGCACATAGATCTCGCCGATCGCTTCGCCAAGCGCGCCGTTCACAGCCTGCACCGCACGTTTCCAACGCTCGCGCTGTTGCGGTTGACCCGAAAGCGTTGTGCCGTAGAAGGCAAACACTTCGTCGTCGAACGGCTTCGGCAGAATCGGCGCGTTGTTCCGCACCAAATGATAAGTGAGGTAGGACTTCCAGGTCGAAACCGGCGTCTGGACGTAGAGGTTCGCAAGCGGACCCATCGCCGAGAGTTCGGAGATGACGACTTCTTGCACTGCGCCGAGCCCTTGAGCTTCGAACGCGGCGTCCCACGGGAAGTTCGGGGCGAGCGCGCGAATTTCAGCGCGTGTCTTCAGATTGTAGGTGCGGTCGCGATTGCGACGATCGGCGATCGGCCAGTGGCGTTCGGCGATCTGCGTTTCCAGCGCAACGATGCGGCGTGCTTGCGCGGCTGCGTTCGGCTGGCCAGCGAGCGTGAGCAAGCGCGTGATGTGCGCTTCGTATTCGCGACGGATGTTCGGGAACTCACCGTCGGTACGGCGATAGTATTCGCGCTCCGGGAGGCCCAGGCCTGCGTGAACCATGTTGGTGATGTAGCGGTTGGGGTTGCGCTCATCGAGGCCGACGAAGATCGCGATCGGGAAGTTCACCGCAACGCCGGGGCGCGCGATAAAGCGGATCATATCTTCATGATTGCGCAGCGTTTGGATTTCGGCGAGTTCGCCTTCGAGTGGCGTGAGGCCGGCAGCATCGATCGCTTCTTGGTTCAGGAACGAATTGTAATAGTCGGCGATCTTCTGTTGGTTGGTGCCCGGCGCGCCGCCGGCGAGCGCGACTTCCTCGATGATGACGCGCGCGTCGTTGTCCGCCTTTTCGCGAAGAATATCGAACGTTCCCCAGCGCGTACGGTCTGCCGGGATTTGGGTGTTCGCCATCCATGTGCCGTTGGCATAGCGGAAGAAATCGTCGCCCGGCTTTACGTTCAGATCGCGGGCGCTGAGATCGACCCCCCAAGCGCCGATCGCAGCCGGATTACGCGCAGGCGCTGGTTCGCCCGTGGACGCACCGGTTGCGCAGCCGGCCAATAGCGCCACCGACGACGCGCCCACGGCGCGGCGAGTCAACATCATCATTCATGTCCTCCGAATGTGCTTTACAGTTACTCCGCCGCGGCGAGCTTGCGGCGACCCCCATAGAGACGTGCGTAGAAGCGGAACATGCCGCCAAACACGCGCTTGATATCGACCCCAATCATGTAGAAGGCGGGCGTCAGGATCAAGGTCGCCGGCATACAGATGAGCACGCCGAAGGCCAGGCTGATCACCATTGGCTTCAAGAATTGGACGATCGCAGCGTTCTCCAGGATCATCGGAGAGGTGCCGACAAATTCCGTGACCGACGTCAGGAAAATCTGACGGAAACGTGAGATCGAGGCCTCCGTTATGCCGACTTCAGCCTTCACGCGCATGATCTGGAAGCCCATGGCCTCAAGCTCTTCCGCGCGCTCACGGTACTCGATGCCGTCGCTCATTTGCGACGAGGTCTTCAGCTCGATCGGACCCTTCTGGAAGCCCGATTGCGCGCCTTCGATGATCATTTCCTCGTGCGGCTCGAGGTCGGGCGCGATGCCGACATACTCCACCTCCTGGCCGTTCGGCAGCGAGATGTAGTGCGGCTCCCAACCGCTGTCTTCGGCGAGCGCTTGGCCCGATCCCTTCATCCGCAGAGCAAAGTAGCCGCGAATTTGGTTGCATCGGTCGACGAGCACGACGTTGTCGTTCACGACGACGCCGATGGCCGCGATCATGCCCAGCCATGAGAACAGCGCGAAGCTGATGCCAAACGCCAAGTGCCCGAGCAGCGCCCCCACGATCGAGAAGGGGATGACGCAGAGGATCATCAACGGCTGTGCGTAGGAGCGGAACGTCACGGCAAGCAGGAAGTAGATCGCCGCGAAGGCAAGCGTCATGAGCGTCACGAACTCTTGCATGAACTCCTGCTGGCCTTCGGCTTCGCCGATGGCGCGGCGCGACACTGTGGAGTAACGCGCCTCGAAGCCTGGCCAGAACTGCTCATCTAGCGTGCGCATGATTTCGGCGCGGCCTTCGGCATTCACGAGATCGGCCGTGACCAGGATCGAGCTTTGACGTTGGCGGCGGTCGAGGCCGGTGACGCCTGGCGCGAACTCCCATGTCGCCACGCTCGCCAGCGGTACTTCACGGCCATCCGATGTGCGGATTCGGAACGAGCCGAGGCTTTCCAGCGTGCGGCGATCGTCACGCGGATAGCGGACATAGACGCGAACGTCGTCGCCATCGCGCGGCAGGCGCTGCGCTTCCTCGCCGAAATAGGCCTGGCGAACTTGGCGCGTCACATCCATCAGCGTGATGCCGAGTTGTTCGGCCCCGGGCAGCAGCGTGAAGCGCAGTTCTTCATTGGCCGCATCCTGGCTGTCACGAACGCTGGTGACACCCTCAAACTGGAGCAGGCGCGCTTTCAGTTCTTCGACCGCGATCTCAAGGTCTTCCTTGTTGTCGCTGATCAGCGCTAGATCGATCGACGGCGAGCCCGAGCCGGAGAGTGAGAAGCTCACCTGATCGGCGTCCGGCACTTCGCCCAGCAATTGCTCCAGCCGCTCGGTAATGCGGCGCGAGCGCATATCCGGGCGCGTCTCAGGTGGCGTCAGGCCGACATATGCTTGGATCGTGTTTTCATCGATGAACTGGCTCCACGAGCGGATGACGCCGCGCGAGTTCTGGCCGGTCAACGGATCCACGTACGCGTACTCGGCGGTTTCCTCTTCGAGCGCGCGGCGGGCCGCGTCAAGCTGAGCACTGACCTGCTCCATACGCGAGAATGGCGTGGTTTGCGGCAGCGTGATGTTGGCCACCATGAAGTCGCCCTCGACTTCCGGCATGAAAGTCTGCTTCACCCGGCCGGAGATCATCAAGCCGACGCCTAGCACCATGACCACGAGGAAAATCGCCCAAGTGAGGTAGCGCAGCTTCACGGCGGAACGGACGAGGGGGGCGTGCAGGTTCTGTGCAACCCAGATAATCGAGTGCGCGCATTTCTGCTGCAGGCGCATCAACCGGTCCATCAGGCCTGCGCCTGTCGGATTTGGCTTGGTGACATGCGCCAAGTGCGCCGGCAGGATGATCAAGCTCTCGATCAACGAAAACACCAATGTCGAGATCACGACCATCGAGATCGCGCTCGTGAATTGGCGGACCTCACCGGAGAACATCATCATCGGCGCGAACGCGATCATCGTCACGAATACCGAGGCCACCAACGGCTTCAGCACCAATTGTGTGGCGAGGATCGCTGCTTCTGGCCCGTGATGGCCGCGCTCCGCGCGTTCATAAACAGCCTCACCGACGATGATGGCGTCATCGACCATGATGCCCAGCACCAACAGGAAGCCGAACACGCTCATGAAGTTCAGCGAAACATCGATGTAGGGGAGAATGAAGAACGAGCCGGCAAAGGCGGTCATGACCCCCAGCGTCGACCAGAACGCCACTTTCGGGTGCAGCGTCAGCAGCAGCAGGAAGAAGATCAGGAAGAAGCCCTGCGCCGCGTTCTGAAAGAGAATGCCCAGGAGCTCATTGTAGCCCTCGGACTCGTCGTTGACGATTGTCAGCTGTAGGCCTTGCGGCAAGGTTGCGCGGAATTCTTCGAGCGCTTCGTCGACCGCCTGCTCGGTTTCCCAGATGTTGAACTGGTCGGCGGTTTGCAGCGCTACCAGCATCGCCGGCTCGCCGTTCATACGCGAATAGAGGTTGGTGTCGACGAAGCCGTCGTTGACCGTGGCGACGTCGCGAACGCGCACTATGCCGCCATCCGGGGTTTGCCGGATGATGATGTTTTCGAAATCGAGTTCGGTATCGGCGAGATTTCGCGCCTGCAGCTGAAAATTGCCGTCGGCTGTACGCACGGCGCCGGCGCCCACATTTACCGAGCTTGAACGCACCGCGCGCGCGACGTCATCGAAGGTTAATCCGAAAGCTTGTAGCGAAGCTTCAGAGACTTCAATCGAGACCTCCGGCGAGCGCGCTCCCCACACGACTGTGTTGGCGCCGCCCGGTAGCAGGGAAATCGTGTCGCGCAAGCGCTCGGCCGTATCGCGCAGCGTGCGCTCGTCCACATTGCCGTGGAGGCCGATAATGAAGGACGCGTTGCGGCCCACTTGCCGCGTGACTCTGATCGGATCCATGCCGGACGGAAGGCCGGAAATCGATTCCACTCGCGAGCGCACTTCCTGCGTCATCGCGTCGATGTCGGCGCCGCTTTCGGATTGAATCGAGACCCAGCCGAAGCCTTCGCCTGAGCGCGAGCGCACCCAGTCAACGCCATCAAGTCCTGCGGTCGCTTCCTCAATGCGAACGATGACTTGGCTTTCCATATCCTCCGGGCTTGCGCCCGGCCAGGACGCTTGCACAAAGACGGAATTATCGCGTCCTGGCGGCCAGAACTCCTTCTCCATCTTGTTGAAGGACATGATGCCCGCGATGACGGCGAACACCATCAGCAGGTTTCCGGCGACGGGGTTGCGCCCCCACCAGGCGACGAGGCCCTTCAGCATTAGAGCAGTCCTTCAAATCCTCGCGTTGGCGAGGCCGAGTTTGTTAGCGACGAATGTCGAGTTGTTGTTCTGGCGCCTCGGCCGGCGCCGGCGTCTCGGTCGTGCTGCCCTCGCGATCGATGGGTGTCACTTCCATGCCTTGGCGTGGTGATGTAAGCACTGACACCACGACGCGCTCGCCATCGGCGACGCCTTCGCGGAAAAGCACCTCATCCGCCGTTGTCTGCGCCGGGCGAACTTGGCGCACGTCGATCGTGTTGTTGGCCGTGACCACGTACACGAACTCGTTGCGCTTCAGCGCCGAGCGCGGTGCGGCCACGAGCGTTTCTCGGTTCGAGCCTTCGAGGCGCGTCTGCACGAACATGCCAGGCGCCAGCGGCGCGGTGTGGCGCGCGCTGAATGGATCGCGCACTTCGACAATGCCGTAGACCAAGCGCGTACGCGCATCGACCGAGGCTTCCGTGCGCACGAGGCGGCCTTCCCAGGTTTGGATGCGCCCGCCCGTCACGCTGGTGACGTGCGCTGCAGGGCCTGGGTTCGCCGTCGATGCGGTGAAGCCCACGGGCAGACTCATCGAAGCGAGATCAGCGTCGGTTAGCGGCACGCGAATCTCCATCGCGTCGGTCGAGAACATCACGGCGACCGGCGAGCCGGGGCCGACATAATCGCCCACGTTGGCGCGTCGCTCACGAACGCGGCCGGCGAACGGTGCGCGGATCGAGGCGCGGTTGAGGTCAAGTTCAGCCGAACGCAGCGCCGCTTCTGCCGAGGCCAATTGCGCGCGCGCTTGCGCCAATTGCGGCTCACGCATGGCCAGCGGCGGCGCCTCACCGCGGCCCAGCGCCTGCCAGTCCTGGCGCGCCAATTCAGCCTCAGCTTCCTCGCGGGCGAGACCTTCCTGCGCTTGCGCCACCTGCGCGCGGGCGCGCACGACGGCGAGCTGATAGTCAGCCGCGTCGATACGAGCCATCACTTCGCCTTCTGCGAACGAGCCGCCGTCCGCGAACTTCGGGCTCGCCCAAACGATGCGGCCCGCGACTTGCGCGGCGAGCGTGGCTTCCACGCGCGGCCGAGCTTCGCCTTGCACGTTGATCGAAACCGTCGTCGGCCGCGCGTGCGCGACCGCGAACTGGACGGCCGGAGCGTGCGGCGCTTCGCCTTTTTCCTTGGCCTTCGGGCCAGTGGCGATCATCAACGCAAGCAGAAGCCCGCCGCCAATGATGACGACGAGAGGCGCTGCGAAAATCGCGATGCGCTTGATGGTTGCCCAGAGGCCCTTCGGCTTCTCATCGTCCAGCGCTGTCTGCGACGTCATGTTGAGGTCCATCTTGTTCATGGCGTTGGTTCCCGATCCTCGTCGATCCCGCCGGTGCGGGCGCCGCCGCCGAGGGCGACGTGATAGGAGATGCGATTGGAGACGCGTGTGGCGCGCGCGGTGATGAGACCGCGCTCGGCGTCGATGCGGCGAGTGTAGGCGTCGATCAGTTCGAACAGGGTCGCGACGCCGCGTGCATACTCACGCTCGGCCAGGGCCTGCGCTTCAAGCGCTTCGTTAGCGGCAATCGCAAATTGCGCTTCGCGCACTTCGAGCGATTGATCGGCGCTGATCGTGCCTTCGACTTCGCGCCAGGCGGCGATCGAGGTGCGGACATATTCGGCGGCGGCGGCGCGCCGATCTGCGACGGTCGCGCGTGATTCAGAGAGCAGGGCGCCGCCGTTGAATATCGGCATGGTGAGGCCGGCGACGATGTTCGAGACCATGTTCACACTGTCGTCGATGTCGGTAATGCCTTGGCCCGAATTGCCGGCGCTGGCGCGCAGCGTCAGGCGCGGCAGCATCGCCGCACGCGCTTCGTGGATGCGGAAGCCTGCGGCGCGCAGGCGGTTCTCGGCGGCGAGCACGTCGGGGCGGCGTTCAAGCAAATCAGCGGGCGCGCCGGCGGCGGCAAGCGGGGCGAGCACCGGCAGCTCGCCTTGCGCGCGCAGCGAGCCATCCGGATAGCGGCCCAGGATTTCTTGCAGGCGGCGCGAGGCGATCAGCAATTGATCCTGTGCTTGGGCTTGGAACGCGCGCGCCGATGCAACTTGGCTGCGCGCTGTTCGCAGATTGAGTGAGGAGACAAGGCCCGCATCATAGCGGCGCTGCGTCAGATCAAGCGCGCGCTCGCGCGTTTCCAGATCTTCCTGTGCCAACGCCAGCAATTGCTGCGCCTCAATGAGATCGACCCACGCTTGCGAGGATTGTCCGGCAACCGAGAGGCGCGCGTCGTCCAGATCGCGCCGCGCCGCGTCAGCGCTCAAATCAGCCGCGAGCGCACGCGAGGTGAGGCGGCCCCAGAGATCGATCTCCCAACTCGCCACGACACTCGACGTCATGAACTCGGTGCGGATGCGTTCTTCGGTTGCGGTGGGTTCTTCGGTGCGCGTGCCATCGGCGCCGATGCTGAGGCTCGGCAGCAGATTGCCGCCGAACGAGCCGCGCGCGCGCCAGCGCGAGGCGCGATAGCGGGCTTCTACAATCTGCAGGTCTGGGCTGCCGGCCAGCGCCTCGCGCGCGAGCGCCGACATCTCGGGTGCGTTCAAGTCGTCCAGCCACGTTGCCGCTGGGGAAGCAGCGAGTTCAGCTGCTCGCTCCGCGCCGATCGCGTCGGCCGCGACGTAGGAGTCCGGCTCCGGCGGGAGATTGCGCCCCGCACACGATCCGGCCAGGGCCATCAACCCCACGCCGACAAGAAGTCGAACCCCGTTAGTCATTTTCCCTCACCGCTTCGGTCTAGTCGTCGCCCCATCGAAAGTCAATAAATCTGTATTGAATTTCGATAAGGATTTGTTGCGCGACGACTCGGCCGCACCTCTCCCGTCAGCACTGGGATGCCGGCGCTTGCGTTTTTGGATGCGTTGGACCCTGCGCTACGACGAGCCGCCGCTTTCTATCGACGAATGGTGCTCTCTTCTTGTGACGTTTGGGCCGGTCCCGAACCGACAGCTTGGCTTGCGCGACTCTCTGCCCGGGCCCTAAGCCCAATCAATGGCAACCAACCGCGCCGCCCCACCGCGTTTGCGGCTAGACCGCATGCCGGCGGCCGCCTGGGCAGCTGGCGGTTTGGCTGGGCTAGCGGCTTTGCTGGCCTTCTTCACCAGCGCCGGCGCCGCGGTGCTGATGGTGCTCGCCGCTGCTGCAGCTTACTGGGCGATGCGTGAGGGGCGCCGCTTCGTTATCGCGCCCACCGGCGGCGACGACCAGATCGAACTCGTTGGCTTAGCCGAGCTTGGGCCGTTGCTTGAGGCGCTGCCCGATCCGGCGTTGCTGGTGGACACGGAAGGCCGCATCGTCAGCTCAAACGCAGCCGCGCGGCGGCAGATGCACTTCGAGGCGCGCGGCCAGTTCCTCACTTCGATTTTGCGCCACCCCGATGTTCTCGAGGCCGTGCAAGCGGCGGTGCGCGAAGGTGAGACAACGTCGGTCGAATACGAGACTCCGGCGCAAGTCGATCGCCATATGCGTTGCTACGTCGCGCCGATGACGTGGGGGGTCGATCGCGCCGCAATGCTGGTTTTTCACGATCAAACCGCGAGAATCAGCACCGAACGCATGCGCGCGGACTTCCTCGCCAATGCGAGTCACGAGCTGCGTACGCCACTGGCTTCGCTCACGCTCTTGATCGAGACGCTCTCCGGCCCCGCACGTGACAACGCCGCCGATCGCGATCGCTTTCTGAGCATGATGCAGGCGCAAGCTGACCGCATGCGGCGGCTCATAGACGACTTGCTCTCGCTCTCGCGTATCGAGTTGGATGAGCATGTGCCGCCGTCGGACCGCGCCGATCTAGCGGCGGTGGCGCGCGAAGTCGCCGATTCGCTCGCACCGGTCTTGAAGGAACGCAACGTGACGCTCGATCTGCGTATCCCGGCGCAGCCCGTGCGCGTCGTCGGCGAGCGCTTTCAACTTGCGCAAGTCGTGCAGAACTTGGTCGATAACGCCGTGAAGTACACGCCCGATGGCGGTGTCGTGGTGGTAGAGGTCGGCGCCTCGGGCGACCGGGAAGAAGTCTCCGCCCAAGCCGGCCGGCGCTGGGACGACGCCGGGCGCGTCGCGCTGCTGACACCCACCGCCGCCGCGAACCGCTCCTACGCCTACGTCCGCGTCGAGGATTCTGGCCCCGGCGTTTCCAAGCAATTCCTGCCCCGCCTGGGTGAGCGCTTTTTCCGGGTAGAGCGCGAACTCGGCAACGAGCGTGGCGGCACAGGTCTTGGGCTCGCCATCGTTAAGCACATCGTCAATCGCCACCGCGGCGGCTTCCTGATCGAAAGCCAGCCTGGACGCGGTTCCGCCTTTGCCGCCTATGTGGAATTGGCGGAGGAGGGCTGATGAAACGCGGCGGCAATTTCACATCACTGTCATGGAAGGCCCCTACATACGGCCCGAAACAAGGATGGGTCGATTCCCGGTGCGAGAGCGTCGGGCTAAGAGGTCGAAAATCATGGAATTTTCCGCAGCGGGTTCCGAGCGCGCGATGCCCCAGAGCCCGGCCATGATCGCCCCGACCGTGAAGGTCGCCGCCGGCTCGATCGCCGGCGCGGCCGTCAAAATCGCCGCGCGCGATGTCAACGTGCACTACGGTGACAAGCAGGCGCTGTTCGACGTCTCGATGGACATTCCCGATCGCGCCGTCACCGCCTTCATCGGCCCGTCGGGCTGCGGCAAGACAACGTTCCTGCGCTGCTTCAATCGCATGAACGATCTCATCGATAACTGCCGCGTCACCGGCTCGCTGCAGATCGAAGGCAAGGACGCCTACGCCAAGAACGTCGATCCGGTCGTGCTGCGCACGCGCGTCGGCATGGTGTTTCAGAAGCCGAACCCGTTCCCGAAGTCGATCTACGACAACGTCGCCTACGGCCCGCGGATTCACGGCATGGCCAAGGCGAAGAAGGACATGGACGGCATCGTCGAGCAATCGCTGCGCCGCGCCGGCCTTTGGGACGAGGTGAAGGATCGCCTCGCCCAGCCCGGCACCAGCCTTTCGGGCGGCCAGCAGCAGCGTCTCGTTATCGCCCGCACGGTGGCGGTGAACCCTGACATCATCCTCATGGACGAGCCGTGCTCGGCCCTCGATCCGATCGCCACGGCGAAGATCGAGGAGCTGATCGACGAGCTTCGTGAGAATTACTGCATCGTCATCGTCACGCACTCGATGGCGCAGGCCGCGCGCGTTTCGCAGAAGACCGCCTTCTTCCACCTGGGCAAGCTGGTGGAGACCGGCGCGACCGAGGAAATCTTCACGAACCCTCGCGACTCGCGCACGCAGGACTATATTACTGGCCGGTTCGGCTAATCGCCGTGGCCGCTTCCAAACGACCCCGCAACGCGCCAGCTTTGGCGCGGCGAGTAAAGGCGACGATGGCAGAGCATACAGTCAAGGCGTTCTCCGAAGAGCTCGACGCGATCACTCAAGAGGTGGCGCGCATGGGCGGCTTGGCCGAAACCGCGGTCGCGGACGCACTCTCGGCCGTGGCCCGTCGTGACACCGAGCTCGCGCAGATGGTGATCCAGCGCGATCCGAAGATCGACGCCGCGCAGCGTGAAATCGAGAAGCGCGCGATCAAGTTGTTTGCCCTCCGCCAACCGATGGCGAGCGATTTGCGCGTGGTGCTCACCGCTTGGCGCATTGCCGGCGAGTTGGAGCGCGTCGGCGATCTCGCCAAGAACATCGCCAAGCGCGCGCTGATCCTGAACCAGGATGAGCCGATCCAGTTGACGCGCTCGGTCGAGCGTATGGGCAAAATCGCGGGCGCGCATCTGAAGCAGGTGTTGGACGCCTACGCCAACAGGGACGTGCAAGCCGCGATCAACGTCTGGAGCGCCGACGACAACATCGACGCGCACTACAATTCGCTGTTCCGCGAATTGCTGACCTATATGATCGAAGATCCGCGCATGATCAGCTCGTGCGCGCACCTCCTGTTCATCGCCAAGAATCTCGAGCGCATCGGCGATCACGGCACCAACATCGCCGAATACATTCACTTCCTCGTCACCGGCGAGGAAATTGCAGCCCAGCGCCCGCGCGCTGACGCCGCAGAGTAGGACCGCTTATCATGGCCAAGGCAACACACGTGCTGGTCGTCGAAGACGAAGCGGCGTTGGCGGATTTGCTCAGGTACAATCTAGAGAAGGAAGGCTATCGCGTCTCTGTCGCCAATGATGGGGAGGAGGCGCTGGTGGTCGCCGATGAGAGCGCACCCGATCTGGTGGTGCTCGATTGGATGCTGCCGAAGGCGCCGGGCATTGAGGTTTGCCGCCGTCTGCGCGCCCGCCAGGATACGCGCAACACGCCGATCGTGATGCTGACGGCGCGCACCGAGGAGGGCGATCGCATTCGCGGTCTCGATGTTGGCGCTGACGACTACCTCACCAAACCGTTCTCAATGAATGAATTGCTGGCGCGCCTGCGTGCCGTCATGCGCCGTATTCGTCCCGGCTTGGCCGACGATAAGGTCGTTGTCGGCGACATCATGGTTGATCGGGTGTCGCACCGCGTGAAGCGCGGTTCGCGCGATGTGCACCTGGGGCCGACCGAATTCCGCATCCTCGATCATTTGATGCAGCACCCGGGTCGGGTTTTCAGCCGCGAGCAATTGCTCGACGCCGTTTGGGGTTCGGACGTCTACGTCGAAGCACGCACGGTCGACGTGCACATCGGCCGCCTGCGCAAGGCGCTGATGGTCGGTGAGGAGACTGACCCGATCCGCACCGTGCGCAGCGCCGGCTATGCCCTGGACGTGGAAACCGCCTAGCTCTTGGACCGTCGGCGTCTCGCCGGCGGTCTGAGATCAAAGCGCGCCCACAGCCTCGGGATCGATCAGGTACTCGCGCGCGCAGAATTGGCAGCGCGCGTGGAGCTTGCCGTCAGGTTCGATCAGATCGGCGATCTCGTCCTTCGGGAATGTTTTCATCACGTTGGTGAGCCGTTCGGCGCTGCAGCTGCAGCGGTCATCAAGCACGGCGGCCTCGCCCATGCGCACGCCTTCTTCGTGGAAGAGGCGATAGAGCAAGCGATCGGCGGGCAGCGCAGGATCGATCAGCTCTTCATCCGTCACTGTGGCGAACAAGATTGACGCACGGTTCCAGTCTTCATGCGTATCGCCGCGCGCTTGATCGCCGGCGAGGCGTTGCATCAACACGCCGCCGGCGCGCCATTGGGAAGGTCCTGCGCCGTTGATGATTTCGCCGACGGCGAGGCGAATGCCGGTGTCGGTCTGCTCACTGACGCGGAAATAATTCTCCGCGCATTGCGCGAGCGTTTCGCCTTCGAGCGCAACGACGCCCTGGAACGGCCTTGTGTTCTCGCCGAGATCGAGCGTCAGGATAAGGCTGCCAGCGCCGAGCAATTCCGCAGGCGTCATGCGATGCGCGCCGGCGAGTCTTTCGGCGGCGCCTTCGGCGAGCCGTGCGTAGCCGCGCAAGCCGCCGTTCGTATGTTCGGCGACGAGCAGCGGAACAAGCCCTTCGCCCTGTGCTTGGATGACGAGGCGGCCGTCTGTCTTCAGCAGTGAGCCGACAAGCGCCGTCAGCGTGAGCGCTTCGCCGAGCAACAACGCAACGGGGCGAGGATAATCATGGCGATGCAGGATGGGATCGAGCGCGCCTTCTGCAATGCGCGCGATGCGCCCGCGCACGGGCGCGTTGTCGAGGCTGAAGGGCGCGATAATGTCATCAGTTGCGGGCATGAAGCGGGCGATATGGGGCCGCTAGCGGCTTGAAGCAACGCTCAGAGCTTGCCCAGGCACCAGAGCAGCACCGCCTTTTGCGCATGGATGCGGTTTTCCGCTTCATCCCAGGCGCCGGATTGCGGGCCGTCGAGCACGCTGTCGGTGACTTCCTCGCCGCGGTGCGCCGGGAGGCAATGGAGGAACATCGCGTCCTTGTTGGCGCGCGCCATCATTGCGTCGTCCACCGCATACGGCGGGAAGGCAGCCATGCGCTCGTCTTTATCCGTATCGCCCATCGACACCCAAGTATCTGTGACGACGACATCGGCGCCTTCGACGGCCTTCTTCGCATCGTTGTGGGCTTCAATGTCAGCGCCTGCCGCTTTCGCTGCTGCAAGCTCTTGGCCGCGCGGCGCAAAGGTCGCCGGCGTTGCGATGCGGAGTTTGAAGTCGAGCTTCTCAGCCGCGTGCATGAACGAGGTGCAGACATTGTTGCCATCGCCCAGCCAGGCGATGGTCTTGCCGGTGATATCGCCCATGCGCTCTTCGATGGTCTGCAGATCGGCGAAGATTTGGCACGGGTGCGACAGGTCAGTGAGGCCGTTGATGACGGGCACGCTTGCCGCCGCCGCGAAGTTTACGACGTCGTCGTGGTTGTTGGCGCGGATCATCACCGCATCGACCATGCGCGAGAGCACGCGCGCTGTGTCTTCCACGGTTTCGCCGCGGCCGAGCTGCGTGTCGTTAGCGTTCAGCACGATCGATTTGCCGCCGAGCTGATGCATTCCGATCTCGAACGAGACGCGCGTGCGCGTCGAGTTCTTCTGAAAGATCATCGCCAGCGCGTAGCCGTCGAGCGGCGCGTCTTCGTCCGGCGCCGCCTTCGGCCAATCGATGCGCGCGGCCTTGCGGGCGTGCGCTTCGTCCAGGATCGCGCGCACGTCTTCCTTGCTGAGGGCGCTGATGTCGAGGAAGTGGCGCGGACCTTCGATCACGCGCTCGCTTCCATCATTTGCGCCGCCAGCACGGCGTCGATTGCATCGACGGCCTGACGGATTTCATCTTCGCTGATGTTCAGCGGCGGCGCGAGGCGCAGCACGTTGTCGCCGGCGACGCCGAGCAGCACCTTCTTCTGATCACGAATTTTGCCCTGGATCGGCTTCGGATCGATCTTCAGCTTCAAGCCGCGCAGCAAGCCCTTGCCGGTGACGGCGACGACGAGATCGGGATGGCGATCCTTCAAGCCCTCCAGCGCTTGCGTGAGATGGTTCGCGACCTTGTTCACGTGTTCAAGCGTCTCAGGCTTCGAGAGTTCGTCGTACACGGCGTTGCCGACCGCCATGGCGAGTGGGTTGCCGCCGAAGGTCGTGCCGTGCACGCCGCGAACCATGCCTTTGGCCGCCTCCTTGGTCGCGAGGAACGCGCCCATCGGGAAGCCGCCGCCGACACCTTTGGCGACAGCCATGATGTCCGGCGTGATGCCCGACCATTGGTGCGCCCACATCTTACCGGTGCGGCCGGCGCCCGATTGCACTTCGTCGAAGATGATGAGGAAGCCGTTGTCGTCGGCGAGCTTGCGCAGGCCGCGGAGATATTCGTCCGGCGCAGCGCGCACGCCGCCTTCGCCTTGTACAGGCTCGAGGATGATCGCCGCGGTTGTCGGGCCGATGAGTTTCTTCAGCGCATCCAGGTCGCCCCACGGCGCTTGAATGTAGCCGGGCAGACGCGGGCCGAAGCCATCGATGTAGTTGGCGTTGCCGCTGGCGTTGACGGCGGCGTACGAGCGGCCGTGGAACGAGCCTTGGAAGCCGATGATGTCGATGCGTTCGGGTTGACCGTTAGCGGTGTGATATTTGCGCGCCGTCTTGAGCGCGCCTTCGATCGCTTCGGTGCCGGAGTTGGTAAAGAACACGACGTCGGCGAAGCTGTCGCGCGTGTACTTCGCGGCGAGCTCTTCCTGGCCCTTCACCTTGAACATGTTGGAGGTGTGCCAGAGCTTTTGCGCTTGCTCGGTGAGCGTCTTCACCAGGAAGGGCGGGGCGTGGCCGAAGGCGTTGACGGCGATGCCGGCGATGCAGTCGAGATACTTGTCGCCCTTTTCGTCCCACATCCAGCTGCCTTCGCCGCGCACGAAGATCTGCTCCGGCGGCGAATAGACGGGAAGGATATGGCTTTCTGCGGCGCTCATTTTGGCTCTCGGAATTTGGGGAAGGCGGGGTTTTGAGCCGCGCCGCTTGCAAGGTCAAGCGGCTGGGATCATCAACAATATATGAGACGAGACCACTCCATTCCCCGCGGCGAGGTGCATCGCCTGCGTCATCAATCCGTTGTGCTGGAAGGCAATTCGCTGGGCGATCCGACCGAGCGTGAGTTGCATGTTTGGACGCCTCCGGGTTGGAGCCATGCGGAACAGCTGCCGCTGCTCGTCGATCTTACCGGCTATTGGGGCTGTGGGATGAACCACACCAATTGGAAGCCGGGTGGCGAGAATGTGCCCGAGCGGCTGGATCGGTTGGCGCATGAGGGCATGGCGCGGTGCGTGGTGGCGTTCCCCGATTGCTTCACCAAGCTCTACGGCAACCAGTATCTGAACAGCGAAGGCTCGGGGCGTTACGCCGATTACGTTTGCGACGAGATTGTTCCGTTTGTTGAGGCGAAGTTCAATTGCGGCGGCGTTGGCCGGCGCGGCGTGTTCGGCAAGTCGTCGGGCGGCTATGGCGCGGCGTGGCACGGCATGAACCGCTCTGATTTCTGGAGCGCGATCTCGATCAATAGCGGCGACATGGGTTTCGACGCGCTGTTCATCCCGACTTTGTACGAGGACGTCGATGCGCTGCGGCCGTTCGATTACTCAATCGAAAAATGGATCAAGCACGTCGAGGCCAAGCCCAAGCTGAAGGACAAGGATCGCATGATCCTGATGGATTTCGGCCAGGCCGCTTTCTACGACCCCGATCCCACGCAATTCCGCAACATGCGTCTGCCGATGGATCCGCGCACAGGCGAGCTTATTCCCGAGCGCTGGGCGAATTGGATGAAGCACGATCCGGTGGTGATGTTCGACACGCTGGGCGAAAATCTGCGCAAGCTGAAGCTGATCTACATGGATTGCGGTTGGTCAGATCAGTTCCGGATTCACTTCGGCATGCGCCGTTTTGCGAAGAAGCTTGAGGCCGCTGGAATCGCGCACACGTACGAAGAGTTCGACGATGATCACACCGACGTTGATTATCGGATGGACGTGTTCTTGCCGAAGTTAGCGAGCGTGTTGAGCTCAGCGCCTTAGTAGACGACGCCGCTGCAGGATCGCGTTAGCCAGTCGAATGCGACCCCGATGGCCAGCGCCAGTCCCAGCGCCGCGAAGCCTACGCTCACGGGAATAGCGATGATGTGTTTTGGCGACAACTTGCGTGCGATGAACGCAGGGCAAGCAAGAGCGATCGCGAGCGCTGGAGCGGAGATCCATGCCTTTAGGGCGTTGGTTCGCGTACGTGGGTCGGCCGAGCACTCGATATCGTGTGTGCCCAACGCAACGATCAATGCGGCAAGCGCCGCGAGCCAGACAACGGCAGCGATCAATTGGCTCCAGCGCGGAAGCGAGAGTGAGCCGAGCCAATATCCAGCCGTGGCTGCGGCGATAAAAATGGTGATGACGAAGACCGGCTCAACGGTAGCGAACTGTGGTGGCGTAGCGGTTTGCACCGCTGCCGCGAACGCAAGCATCGCCCCTTAACTCCGCAATCTGTACCCGCTTTTGATCATCGCCCAGCTTGCGTAGCTCAGCGCGAGTGCGAGGCCGCCAGTGATGAGGGCGCCGGTGAGCAGTGGCGCGTCGTGGTGGCCGATGAAGCCGTAGCGGAATCCGTCGATCAGCGAGAACACCGGATTGTAGTGCGAGATGGTGCGGATCGGTTCGGGCAGGATCGAGGTTGAGTAGAACGTGCCGGAGAGGAACGTCAGCGGCACGATGATGAAGTTCGTCACCGCAGCGAGGTGATCGAACTTGTCGGCCCAGATGCCGCCGATGAGGCCGATGGCGCCGAAGATCACCGACGCGACGATGGCGTAGTAGAGCGCAGCGAGCGGGTTCACCGGCATGATGTTGGCGAGCCACGCGACGGCGATGAGTGATGCGAAGCCGACAAGCAATCCGCGCGCGGCGGCGCCGACGATGAAAGCGATGGTGAGTTCAAGCGCCGAGAGCGGCGGCATCAGGAAGTCGACGGAGTTGCCTTGCACCTTCGCAATGACAAGCGACGACGATGAATTCTGAAACGCGTTCGAGAGGATCGACATCATCACCAGGCCGGCCGCGAGGCCGTCGGCGTAGGCGCGTGTGGTGCCCGGCCAGTCGCCGCCGCGGACGAGGCTGAAGACCAGCATGAACAGCAGCGTTTGGATCAGGGGCGCAAAGACCGTCTGCGCCCCGACTTTCAGGAAGCGGCGGATTTCGCGCCAGACGAGCGTCTGCAGACCCAGCCAATTGACCGCTCCGTAGTGCCGGGAGGTGAGGGCTGGCGGGTTAGTCCGAACGGCAGTGTCCATATGAAGAACAGCTCTTTCATAATTCCTTAACGAGTCTGAGCGCTCGTTAACCATGTTGAGAGGCCAAGTCGCGGTCTCTGCTCAATTTAATGAGCCGAGTCCCTGCCGAAAGCCCGTTAGTAAGACGTGAGTAACCCACCATATGCCATGGGATAACTACTGTATCTTGGGTATCCACATGACAAAACCACAACCCATTGACTTCTTCGCCCAGAA
>JBFXAE010000005.1:0-279151 GCA_050184605.1 Hyphomonadaceae bacterium
GACGCGTTGATGCAGCTTTGGCTGTTCATCGTCGCGCCGATGATAGGGGCGGGGCTCGCGGGATGGGCGTTCCGGGTGAGACTACTGACGGCCGACGAGGGCTAAGCGCGCTCAGTCGCCGCCCCGTCGCGGCGACGCTCACGCTGCTGCTGGTGTCGGTCTTCGCCTATCTCTACGCGCCGGTGCCAGCGCCGCGTGCGCCACAGCCCACGTCAAGCGATTGCGTTGAGCTGCATCTCTATTCGAACGGCTATCACAGCGATATCGGCGCGCCGGCAAGCATCTTCCCGGAAGATCACCCGCTGCGCCGCCTCTATCCTGACGCGCAAAGCTTCCTGATCGGTTGGGGAGACGAGGCGTTCTACTACTCGGACGGCACTGATCTGCTGCTCGGCCTCGACGCGCTCATCCCTCCGAGCGCCAGTGTGTTCCACATCGCCTATAACGCTGGCCCATCAAGCGCTTATCTCGGCCCGAATGACGACACCGGCATCGCCGTCTCACGCGAAGGCGCGCGCCGCTTTGTCGCTTTCGTCGATCGTTTCCTCGTGCTCGACGCCCAAGGCAACCCGATCCGCACCAGCGACGGCAAGGTGATTGGCCGCTCCTCCTTCCTCCGCTCGCGCGGCTCGTTCCACCTGCTGCAAGTCTGCAACCAATGGATGGCCCGTGCGCTGCGCGCCGCCGGCGTGAACGTCAATGCAAGAGCCGCTTGGCTCGCCGGGCCGCTGATCCGCCAAGTGCGGAAGGTCCAGCCCACGGCCTGTCCCGTGCCCCAAACCGAGCCCTGAGCCTGTCGAAGGGCGGCCCGGCGCTGTCTTTCCCGGCCCTCGACAGGCTCAGGCCGCGCTTCTCGGCGTGGTGAGCAGGGCCGAGTCAGCCCATATTGGCTCTGAAATGAGCGCCCAACCCGCACCTCTGCCAGAAGGCAACCCGTCCCAAGCCGACATCGCCTATCTCGGCCTGCTGGACGACATCCTGCAAAACGGCGTCGACCGCGGCGACCGCACCGGAACCGGCACGCGCGGCGTGTTCGGCCGCCAGCTGCGCTTTGATCTTGAGCGGGGCTTCCCGCTGCTGACAACGAAGAAGGTGCACCTCAAGAGCATCATCCTCGAACTGCTCTGGTTCCTGCGCGGCGACAGCAACGTGCGCTGGCTGCAAGAGCAGGGCGTCACGATCTGGGATGAGTGGGCCAACGAAGAGGGCGAACTCGGGCCCGTCTATGGCAAGCAATGGCGTTCGTGGGAAACCAAGGACGGCCGCGTCATCGATCAGATCGCCAACGTCGTGAATGCGATCAAGACCAACCCAAACTCTCGCCGCCACATCGTCTCGGCGTGGAATCCGGCCGAGGTCGATCAAATGGCGCTGCCGCCGTGCCATTGCCTGTTCCAGTTTTTCGTCGCCGACGGAAAACTGAGTTGCCAACTCTACCAACGCAGCGCCGACGTCTTCCTCGGCGTGCCGTTCAACATCGCGTCTTACGCGCTGCTCACGCAAATGATGGCGCAAGTGACGGGCCTTCAGCCCGGCGAATTCGTCCACACCTTCGGCGACGCGCACCTCTATCACAACCACTTCGACCAAGCCCGCACGCAACTCGCCCGCACGCCGTACGCGCCGCCGACGATGCTGATCAATCCGGAGCGCACCGACATCTTCGCGTTCGAGTACGGGGATTTCAAACTCGAAGGCTATACCGCGCATCCCGCGATCAAGGCGCCGATCGCGGTTTGAATCATCGGAACGTTGCCGGGGTCCGATTCCGGCGAGTGGGTTGGGCGTCTCTGCGATAGGTTAGGATGAAAATCATTCACGTCGCGGAGACCGTATGACTTCATTACCTCCATTGGCTGTGTACGGCGCCTACGGACATACAGGGAAGTTTGTGGTCCGGGAGCTGCTGCGCCGCAATCTCCGCGTCATCGCGTCGGGTCGTGACTTGGCGAAGCTCGAAGCTTTGCGTTCCGATTTTCCAGGGATCGAAATTCGCCATGCGTCCCTCCAAGATCCTGCTGGTCTGGACAGCGCGTTCTTAGGTTGCGGCGCAGTCCTCAATTGCGCTGGTCCTTTTCTGGATACGGCTGCGCCCGTCATTGACGCCGCACTGCGCGGGGGCTTCCATTACCTTGATATTGCTGCGGAGCAGGCTGCGGTCTTCAACGTGTTCAATGCGTATGACGATCCAGCGCGCGCAGCGGGCGTGCTCGTGGCGCCATCTCTCGCATTCTATGGCGGACTAGCGGACTTGCTGACGGTCGCCGCCTTAGGAGAATGGTCAGCACCATCTTTGATAGAAATCGCTGTGGCGTTGGACAGCTGGGCGCCTACGCTTGGCACGCGCAGAACAGGTGAGCGCAATACCGGTCCTCGCCTCTATCTGGTCGGTGGCGTGCTTGAGCCTAATCGCTCGAATGGACAACGCGACTGGCGTTTCGCGCCGCCGTTTGGCGATATGCTCGTCGCCAACATCGCTCTGGCCGAGACGGTTTCGATTGCACGTCATGTACCAACGCAAGAAGTGCGGCTCTACCTGTCTGCCAATGCGCTTGCCGACCTGTCTGACGAAAGCACGCCGCCTCCCGCGCCGGTCGATGAGAGCGGGCGCTCGGCGCAGAGATTTCTCGTGGACGTCCGAGTGCATGGACCGTCTGGCGTGCGGTGCGTGAGAGCTCATGGGCGGGATATTTACGCGATTAGCGCGCCCATGGTGGCCGAGGCAGGACTTCGACTGCTGCGAGGTGAAGTGAAGCAAAGAGGCGCGCGTAGCGCTGGGCAACTGTTTGAGCCGCGCGCGTTTCTCTCAGCTTTGGGTCCAGATTGGCTAACGGTGGACGAGCCTGAAATGCTCGCGGGCTGAGGCGCTTTTCCCTGGCTCACCTCAAACCGGATATTTCGGCGACTTGGGCCGACAAACGTCCAGCGCGTTGTTGACCACGGACGCGCCGATGCACGCTATGCGTCTCTCACCATCGATGCCTGGACCGTGGATTTCGAGGCCAATGGCGCCTCAGCGGCCGTCAAGCGGTGTCGTGCGCGGGCAGTGAGGAAGGATCAACCTCTCACGGATCGCACGCCGGCGTGATAGCGTGGCGCGCGTGAAACCCCGCGAACTTCTCGGAACAGCCCAAATCCCCGGCGGCGACGAACTGCGCCTCTACAAGCGCGATACCGATTTCATCATCGCGCTCGGCGCCAATGAGCTGATGTCCAGCCGCCTCAGTGGCTCCGAGGAGGCGTTGGCGCTTCTCACCATTGATCGTCTGCAGAACCAAGACACACCGCATCTGCTCATTGGCGGTTACGGCATGGGCTTCACGCTCCGTGCCGCGCTCGCGCGCCTCGGGGTCCAGGCGCGTCTCACCGTGGTCGAGTTGTTGCCCGAGATTATCGAGTGGGCGCGCGGGCCGATGGCGGAGCTGGCCGCGGGCTGCCTGGACGATCCGCGCGTCGATCTGATCATGCGCGACGTGTCGCGCGCCATCGCCGCGACGCATGAGCGCCGCTACGACGCGATCCTGCTCGATGTCGATAATGGCCCCGATGGCCTAACCCGAGCCGACAATGATCACATCTACTCATTGCTCGGTTTGCAGGAAGCAAAAGCGGCGCTGAAGCCGGGAGGCGTACTCGCGATCTGGTCCGCTGCGCCCGACGAACGCTTCGCGCGGCGGCTGAAGCATGCGGGCTTTCAGGTCGAAGAGGTCATGGTGCGCGCAGGCCGTGGCGGCAAGGGCGCGCGTCACATCATCTGGTTTGCGCGGGCGCCTTAGATCTCGGCGATATCCGGCACAACCATGCGCGTGATTTTCTGCAGGTCCGCCCGCGCCGCGTCGACGCTCATCGGCGTGAACTTGATCGTGGCGCCGACCATCTGCGGCTCGACTTCGCACTTGGCGACATAAATTTCGCCAGGGTTGGCGATAAGTTCGATGCCATCGTTCGGCCCCGGCGCCTTGTTCGTGCCGGTGACGCCAGCGATGCGATGTGTGCCGGGCGTCAGCAAGATACGCGTAAAGCGGGGGCTTTTCAGCTGCGCTGCTTCGCGCCCATCGATCAGCACATTGATGCCCACCGCGCGCCCGACGAACTGATTGCGGAACACATAGAGCGCGGCTTTCCCGGCTGCGGGCGTAAACCGGAGCGCCTCGTCGCGCTGCTCGAACGTGGCTTCCGCCACCTTTCGGTTGGTCTGCAGGTTGCGGGTCACGATCACAGCGCCGGCCGCTAGGGCGATCAGCGCGACGATCAACATGATTTCGCCGCCCAACAACGAGCGCAGGACGTAGTACCCGACGAGGCCGCCAAGCACCGCAAGGCCGTAGACAACAAGATTACGAGGCATGTCGCCATCCTTACGGATGACGCGCGCAGGCGCCAAGGCTAGAACGCTCGCGTGACGAATCCGAAACTCACCTTGGTCGTGGCCGTTGCAAGGAACGGCGTCATTGGGCGCAATGGCGCTCTGCCGTGGCGGCTTTCGTCCGATATGAAGCGCTTCAAAGCCGCCACCATGGGCAAGCCGGTGCTCATGGGCCGCAAGACGTGGGACTCGCTGCCCAAGAAGCCGCTTCCGGGCCGCCAGAACCTCGTCGTCACGCGGGACGCCGAGTTCAAAGCCGATGCCGCCTGGGTCTATACTGACCTGGCCGTCATGCTCGCCGCCGCGCGGGCCATGGCGGAGGCTGCCGACGTGGAGGAGGCGTGCGTCATAGGCGGCGCGCAGCTCTACAACGCCGTGTTGCCGAAAGCCGATCGCATCATTCTCACTGAAGTGAACCTCTCGCCGGAAGGCGACGCGCGCCTGGACCTCGATCTATCTCGCTGGCGCGAAGTGAGCAGGGAAGCCGTTGCGGCAGGTCCGAACGACGACGCCGATTTCATCGTGCGTGTGCTTGAGCGCTAGCAGGTTGGAGCGCGCGCCTCCTGGCGCGCATTTTTCTAATATCGCGCCCATGCGGGCCTGGAGGCCCGCGCTCCAACCTACTACTGTCCCCACCATGTCAGATTTCGAAGTCATCGCCACCGGCCTTCAGTTTCCCGAAGGCCCGATTGTCATGCCGGACGGCAGCGTCATTCTCGTTGAGATCAAGCGCAAAACGCTGACGCGGGTCTGGAAGGGCAGGCAGGAAGTCATCGCCAATATCGGCGGCGGCCCCAACGGCGCCGCCATCGGGCCAGATGGCGCGGTCTACATCACCAACAATGGCGGCTTCGAATATCACGACATGGGCGGCCTCACCATTCCCGGCAACGCCGCGCACGACTACGTCACCGGCCGCATCGAGCGTGTCGATCTCGCTACCGGCAAGGTCGAGCGCCTCTACGACAAGATCGGCGATTACAAGCTGAGCGGCCCAAACGATCTCGTCTTCGATAAAGCCGGCAACATCTGGTTCACCGATCTCGGCAAGGTCTACACGCGCACGCTCGATCGCGGCGGTGTCTATTTCTGCAAGACCGACGGCTCGCTGATCAAAGAAGCCGCCTATGGCGGCACGGGCCTGAACGGCATTGGCCTCTCGCCCGACGAAAAGACTGTCTACGCGGCCGAAACCGACACCGGGAAACTCTGGGCATTCGACATCACCGGCGAAGGTGGAGTGGCGCCCGGGCCCCTCGGCGCCATCGGCCGCTGCGTCGCCGTGCAGCCGTATCACTGCTATTTCGATAGCCTCGCCGTGCAGGCCAATGGCGATGTTTGCGTCGCCACCATCCTCAATGGCGGCATCACCACGATAACGCCTGCCGGCGTCTCCACCCATACGCCGTTCCCGGATCCCATCGTCACCAACATCGCCTTCGGCGGCGCCGACATGCGCGATGCCTACATCACACTCTCCGCGACTGGCCAACTTATCAAAGCTCGCTGGCCGGAACCCGGTCTCAAACTAAATTTCGCACCGTACTGAGGAGGCGAGCATGTCCATCATCGTCCATCACCTCGAAGAATCCCGCTCGCAGCGCGTACTCTGGCTGCTCGAAGAGCTCGGCGTTCCGTACGAAGTGAAACGCTACGCCCGCAATGCGCAAACACGTCTCGCGCCACCGGAGCTGAAAGAGATTCACCCGCTCGGCAAATCGCCGGTGCTCACCAAAGACGGCCGCGTGTTCGCCGAGTCCGGCGCCATCGTCGAATACTTCGCCGAGAGCGAGGCCAGCGGGAAACTCGCCGTCGCGCCCGGCGATCCCGATCGCGCCGCCTATCTCTACTGGCTCCACTTCGCCGAAGGCTCGGCCATGCTGCCGCTGCTGTTGAAGCTCTATGTGGGGCTGCTTGGCGAGAATGGCGCGCCGCTGATGCAGATGCGCGTGGAGCCGGAGATCGCCAGCCACCTGGGCTTCGTCGACGCCTACCTCGAAGGCAAGGACTACTTCGTCGCCAACCGCTTCACGGCCGCCGACATCGAAATGAGCTTCGTGCTCGACGCCGCCAACAATCGCGGCGGCCTCGATCGCTACCCCAACCTCGTCCGCGTCAGAAAACAGCAACAGGCCCGCCCGGCCTACCAGCGCGCGCTGGAGAAGGGCGGACCTTACAAGATGGGGCAGTAGGCAATAGGCAGTGGGCAGTAGTCCTGGTTGTCACTGCCGCTGAATCACCTATTGCCTACTGCCCAATACCTACTGCCCTTGCGGAGCAAGAATGCGCGCACGCGATTGTAAGATCGTCGCCACGATGGGGCCGGCCAGCGACGCGCCGGAGCGGCTCGCCATGCTTATTCAGGCCGGCGTCGATTGCTTCCGCCTGAACTTCAGTCACGGCGCCCGCGAAGATCACGCCCGCCGTATGGCCGCCATCCGCGCTGCCGAGGAAAAGGCCGGCACCCCCGTCGCTGTCTTTGCTGATTTGCAGGGACCAAAGATCCGCGTCGGCATGTTCGAGAACGGCGAGATCAAGCTCAAGTTCAACGACATCATCACCATCGAAGCTTCAACGGAACCCGGCGCCCACAACCTCATCCGCCTGCCGCACCCGGAACTCGTCAACGCGCTCGAGGTCGGCGACATCCTGAAGCTCGACGACGGCAAGCTCCAGCTCACCGTCACCGAACGCGGCCGCACACAACTGAAGGCCCGTGTCGATTTCGGCGGCGTGCTGAAGAACCAGAAGGGCGTCAACGTCCCGACGCGGCGCATCCCAATCAGCGCGCTGACTGAGAAGGATAGGGAAGACCTCGTCTACGCCCTCGATCTCGGCGTCGATTTCATCGCGCTCTCGTTCGTTCAGCACCCTGAAGACGTGCTCGAAGCCAAAGCGCTGATCAAGGATCGCGCTGGCGTCATTGCCAAAATCGAAAAGCCCTCGGCGCTGACGCAGATAGATGAAATCGTGGAAGCCGCCGACGCCGTCATGGTCGCCCGCGGCGATCTCGGCGTCGAGCTGCCGCCCGAACAAGTCCCGATTGCGCAACGCAAGATCATCCGCAGCGCCCGCGCTGCCGGAAAGCCGGTGATCGTCGCCACACACATGCTCGAAAGCATGGTGGAAGCGGCAACGCCCACGCGGGCCGAAGCCTCCGACGTCGCCACCGCCGTCTATCAGGGCGCTGACGCCGTGATGCTCTCCGCAGAAAGCGCCGTCGGCCGCCACCCGCAAAGCGCCGTCGCCATTATGGATCGCATCATCCGCGCCGTGGAGGATGACGAAGAATATTGGGCCTCGCTGCCGCGCGACATGACGCCGCCACAAGCCACCACCGCGGACGCCATCGCGCTTTCCGCTCGCCACATCGCGGATGTCATCGGCTGCAAAACCATCGTCGCCTACACAGCCACCGGTTCATCCGCCATTCGTGTCGCCCGCGAGCGCCCGCGCTCCGGCGTCATCGGCTTGACGCCGTTCCTCGAAACGGCGCGCAAACTCGCGCTCGTTTGGGGCGTGCGCTCGATGGTGACAGAAGATGTCTCAAACGTCGAAGAGATGGTTGAGAAGGCCGACGCCGCCGTTCGCAAACTCGGCGTCGCCGAAACCGGCGACCGCGTCGCCATCATCGCCGGCATTCCATTCGGTCGCGCCGGGAAGACAAATACGATCCGCGTGCTGCGACTAGAGTGAGCAATTTCTAGCAGGGCGGGCGCGCTCAGCGAACGCACCACGGATATTGGGCCGCTTCCGCCTCCCAGCGTTGATCTTCACGCCGTAACTGGGCTTACTGTCGCGACCAGGGGGGGCGTGTGAGAGCATTATTTCTACTTTCCGCCGCGAGCGCTGTGATCGCTGCGTGCGCTTCGTTTGCCTCTAACGCGCCGCGCTATCCCACTGCCGCGCAATGCCCCGCTTTCGCGGAATACGATCCCGCCGCGCTCGCCGCAGCCGGCGATCCCACGCAGAACCCGCAAGTGGCGAACTACGACAACTGGGCGCGCGAGCGCGTCGCCGAAGTGCCCGTTCCCGTCGAAGCCGCCAACGCCACCACCCTGATCCGCGTCCGCGTGCCGTCGACCGGCATGTGGCATGTCGATGATTATGTCGCGGCGTGGAAAGATGAGAGCGGCCGCTGGCGCATCGCGCGCCGCCGGATCGAGGGCAATCAGCCGCCGCCGCCGCCCCCGCCGCCGCCATATCCGACGCCGGAGAACTGGCTGCCGCCGCCTGCGCCGACGATGGAGGAGCGTTTCCCATTGCTCGTAGGGCCCGCCGATGCCGCGACCGCCGCGCGGCTCGACGCCTATCTTGCGGACCCCTGCATGAACGCCGAACCTACGCGCTTCAGCCACACGATCCCGCGCCGCAATGGGCCGTCTTGGGTTTGTGTGCCGGATTCATCTTCCATGGCAGGCGAAGTCATCGAGCCTGGCCGCACGCGTCTCATCAGTGTCCGTTGCGAGAACGACATGGTGACCTCGGATTTCCTCCGTTACGTCTACGGTTCGGCTGGGATCGAGGAGGGTCAGGTCGAACGGAGAACGAGCTGGTGAGAGCGATCTTTGTGAGCTTTGCGGCGCTCGCGCTTGCCGCCTGCGCCACAACGCAGGCCGCGCCGCAGCTGCCGTCCTCCGCGGCGATCGACGCTGAAGTCCAGCGTCTTATGGCGGAACAGCAGGTCGTCGGCATGGCCGTCGCCGTCATCGACCGCGGCGAGGTCGTTCACGTCAACGCTTACGGTTACGCCAATGTCGCCGAGCAGCGCGCCTTGCAGACTGACACCGTGATGTACGGCGCCTCGTTGACCAAAACCGCCGTTGCCTATCTCGTGTTGCAGCTGGTCGATGAAGGACGCATCGATCTTGACCGCCCACTGGCGGAATATCTGCCCAAGCCTTTGCCCGAGTATGAGGAATTCGCCGCGCTTGCCGGCGATGATCGCTGGCGTTTGCTCACAGCACGCCACGTTCTAAATCACGCGACGGGATTCCATAATTTTCGTTGGCTCGAAGACGATCAGACGCTGCGTTTCCACTTCGCGCCTGGCGAACGCTACGCGTATTCCGGCGAAGGGTTCTACGTCCTGCAACTCGTGCTGGAAGAGGGGCTTGGTATCGACGTAGGCGCCGAAATGCACCGCCGCATTTTCGAACCGTTCGGCATGACGCGCACATCGATGCAATGGCGCGCGGACTTCCGGCCGAATCTCGCCGACGGCTACGCCATGGATGGTTCGTTCGAGCCGCACGACGAACGCTCACGCGTCAGCGCGCCCGGATCGATGGACACCACGATCGAAGATCAGGCGCGCATGTGGGCGGCATTCGTCAACGGCGAGGGGCTGAGCGCTTCATCGCGCGCCGAGCTTGTGCGTCCACAGCTCCCCATCCGATCCGCGCACCAGTTTCCGCCGCTCTGGCTCGACACCGATCCGCGCGGCCCGGAGATCGATCTCGCCGCAGGCCTTGGGCTCGTGACCTTCAATGACCCCGAAGCGGGCTTGATGTTCTTCAAAGGCGGCCACAACGATTGGACCGGCAATATGGCTATCTGTCAGGACGCACGGCGGCGCTGCGTTGTATTCCTTGGCAACAGCGTCCGCGCCGAGCTGATCTATCCCGAGCTCGCGCGCTTCATTCTGGGCGACACTGCCTTTCCCTGGTGGTGGGAATACAATCGCTAGCGCGGCCGCGCGGGCGCTTGTGGCGCCACGGCGCCAGCGGCTTCAGCCGCCTTCAGCTCCTCGTAGATCGCTCGGACACTATCGAGAATCTTCTTCTCTCTCTCGTGCATCTCGCCATCGGCTGTCGCTATCTTCTCCAGCATGTCGAGCAGCATTTCGAAGCCTTGCGGCGTCAGGAACTTGGTTGACCACTCCGTCAGCTTGGAGAGTGGCGCCAGCTGATCAGTGTTGCGGCAGAATTCACGGAACTCGCGCGCGTCGAAACCGCCGCCCAGATGCGAGATCGCTTCACGCTCTGCAACTTCCACTTCGCGTTCATCGAGAACGCCGTCCGCCGTCACCATGTGCGCCAGGAACGCCGAGAGGAAGGAGATAAACACCTCGTCCGTCGTCCGCTCGGCTTGCGGCACATCGCGGGGGCCAATGATGATCTGATGATAGATCTGCGTCAGGATTTCCTCGACGTTCTCCATGTTGTCGAGCGCCATCGTCGCGGGCTTTGCCGCGAAAAACCGCTCCATCACCCGCGCTTCCGAGGTGACATCGACGAGGTTGAGGCCGAGCTCCGTCAGGCGCTCCTTGGTTTCCGGGTGGGAGTCAGTCGGGTGCGCGGTGTGATTGCCGAGTGAAAACGCGACCAGCGGCGGCAGCTTCTCAGGATCGACATCGTAGCGCAGCTTGTCCTCGAAACTCGCCGACATATTGCGGCGGAACTTGCCGCGCGAAATGTCGGCCAGCGTATCTTCCATCTCGCGGTGCCAGAGCATCGAGAGGATCCCGGTTTTGATCAGCGCGTAGCCCAAATCGGCCGGCGTCGAGGCGGTGGAGCCGATCTGATCGGCGCGCAATTCGCGTGCACGGCTGGATTTCGCGGCATTGCGCGAGAAGCAATCGATCATGAAGCGCAGGAAGAGACGCGCCGGCATGAGCAGCGGGTTCTTGTCATACGTCTTGTGCGCATCAGCGGCCTGCGCCGCTTCCTCCAGTCCGCGATAGATCGGTGCGAAGTTGCGGCTGTAAATCGTGTCCGAGCCCGAGAAGTGCGCGAGCTCGTGTCCGACGACGGCTTTCACTTCATCCAGCGAGAGCACGCGCATCAGCGGCAATGAAAGATAGAGCGTTTGGCCCGTCAGCAGACGGCGCGATGTCGGCGTGTGCATCGGCGCGGTCGTCGCGAAGAAGTTCGGATCGAGCCCAAGCACGATATTGTCGGGCATACGAGCATTGGTGGCCTTCGCGATTTGCTGAACGAGCAGCGCAAGACGCGGCTGTTCGATCGGCGAGAAGGGGACGCCGATCACGGCGCCGACTGCCGGACGGAACATACGCAACGTCCGCCACAAAATGCCAAGCCCGAGCAAGGCGCCGATCGCGGCGAAGCCCAAGAGGATGGTGACGTGCACTTGGCCAAGCCAATAGGCTTCCGCAAGATACGCGGTTGCGGCGATGATTGCGATCTGGGTGATCACCAAGGCGGCGACCAAAACGAGTCCCGCGAACGACAAAGCTGGAAATACGAAGCTGAGCAGCACCCGGTTCGCGCCCGTCACAAAGCTCGCGACCGAGAACGCCACAATCAGCGCGATGCCAAGCGCAGCTGTACCCGCACACACCCAAAGCAGCGTATAATGGTTCTGGATGTTGCTGCACATCGGGGCGACCGTGAGGCCCAGGCCATCCGGCAAGCACAGGGCCACGATGTCGCCCAATGTCGCGCCCTCGGCGGCTGCAAGCGAGTGGATGATGTAAAGCGTGATCGCCGCGCCGAGCGCGGGAATGAACAAGGCCGCGAAGATCGCGCGAAGTGCCGGCATTCTGCTGTCCCCCCGTCCCAACGCTAATCATGGCGGCGGCGGCGCGGCAAGCCAGAACAAGCCATCTCCCGAGTTGCCCGCACCCCTAAGATCGGCGCACAGTGCGGCGAAACCAGGAGGATTTGATGCAAACGGTGCGGATTCCGGATGATCTTGCCCGGACGCTTGTGTCCGCGCACGCCTACGCCACCGACGAAATCTATGAAACCTATCGCTGGCTGCGCGCCAACAATCCGCTGGGTATCGCGGAAGTAGAGGGGTTCGATCCTTTCTGGGTCGCCACCAAGCACGCGGACATACTTGAGATCAGTCGCAACAATGCGCGTTTTCCCTCCGCCGTCCGCGCCACGACGCTGACCAGCCAAGCCGGCGACGCCCGCGCCCGCGCCATAACCGGCACGCCGCACCTCGTGCGCTCCATCGTGCAGATGGATGAGCCCGATCACATGAAGTATCGCCTGCTTATTCAATCCTGGCTGGCGCCCGCCAATGTGCGAAAGCGGGAAGAGGAGGTGCGGGCGCTTGCGCGGGACGCGGTCGACCAGTTCACGGCGCTACCTGGCAAGTGCGATTTCGTAAAGGATGTTGCGCTGCACTATCCGTTGCGCGTGGTGATGAATATCCTCGGCGTGCCGCCAGAAGATCTCCCGCGCATGCTGCGGCTCACGCAGGAACTCTTCGGCGCCAGCGATCCCGATACTGAACGCTTCAAAGAGGCGCTGACCGCCGAGCAATTCTCGACTCTGTTGATCGCTGTGGTTCAGGATTTTTCTGAGTACTTCGAAAAGCTCAGCGCCGATCGGCGCGCCAACCCGCGTGATGATCTCGCCACCGTGCTCGCAAATGCCGAGATTGATGGCCAGCCGCTGCCGCCACTGGAGCGCACTAGCTATTTCACCGTCATCTCGACCGCCGGCCACGACACAACCTCATCGTCGACGGCTGGCGCCATGTGGGCGCTCGCGACACAGCCGGGCCTGTTTGATCGCGTTAAAGCCGACCCGAGCCTCATTCCAGCTCTCATCGAGGAGTCGATCCGCTGGACGACGCCGGTCAAGACTTTCATGC
This sequence comes from Hyphomonadaceae bacterium, assembly GCA_050184605.1. Lineage (GTDB taxonomy): Bacteria > Pseudomonadota > Alphaproteobacteria > Caulobacterales > Aquidulcibacteraceae > Vitreimonas. The sequence continues at coordinate 12,938 of JBFXAE010000005.1, forward strand.
GCTCTGCTGCGGAAGATACCGAACTGCGCGGTCGTCAGTTGCGAAGCAACGATTGGATCATGCTATGCTATGCGAGCGGCAATCGCGACGAAGATATCTTCGACGAGCCAGATCGCTTCAAAATCGATCGCACGCCAAACCGGCAGTTGGCCTTTGGCAATGGCGCCCACGTCTGCATCGGCCAACATCTCGCGCGCATGGAGATGCGCATCTTGTTTGAGGAATTGTTGCCGCGCTTGAAGAGCGTCCATATTGATGGCGAGGCGCGCATGAGCGAAAGCTTCTTCGTCAACGGTTTGAAGTCGCTGCCGATCAGGTTCGAGCTTGCCTAGAGTACAGTCCTATTGTGTACGGTTGCCTTTGTGGCCAACGAGAAGCGTTGGTCCGGCGCCGTGCCGTGCACAACCAGCTCCGCCATCATGCGCCCAACCGCGGGGCCGTGCTTGAACCCATGCCCCGAACCGCCGCCGAGAAGGTACACCCCATCAAACGTCGGATGCCGGTCGATCAGGAAATCGCCGTTGGATGAATTCTCGTACTGGCAAACGCGAAACTCCGTGAATGGTCGTCCGGCCAGAGCAGGGAAACGCCGCTCCGCGAACGTCCGCAGCAGGCCCATGCCTTCCTCGCTCATCCGCCGATCGCCGCTGTCGGGGTCGAAATCGGCGCCGTGGGTATCTCGCGCGATCTTGAAGCCGCGGCCTTCGAGGTTCGGGAAGCCGTAATAGAGATCGCCGCCATTGAAGTCGGCCCAGCCGGGAAGGTGCGATGCCTCGAATGAATCGTCGCCGTCCGGCGGAGCGATGAACGCCACCTCCTGACGCGTTACGAAGATGCGCTGGCCCAGTTCATTTGGAAACACTTTCGGCAGCCACGGCCCGCACGCCCAGATAATCGCGGTCGCGTCGTGGCGGCGGCCATCGAGCATAACGCTCGTTCCTTCCGTGCCCGGCTCGGCGTGCGCGAGTAGGTACTCGCCGCCTTGAGCCACGAACCGGGCAACCGTTTCTTCTACCGCACGGCGCGCCATCAGCGCGCCGAACTCCGGTTCGAACAATCCGAAGTCGATGCCGTCAAAATTCATCTGCGGCCACCGTTCCCGCAGCGACGCGTTGTCGATTTGCTCCAGCGGCAAACCAAGCCGCTCGTGCACGGCAATCGACTCCCGCGCGTAGTCGATCATCTCTTGAAAACAAAACAGCACGCCTGCCTGATGAAACAGTGGCAGCGCTGATCGCTCCGAGAGGCGCTTCCACTCCGCCAGCGAAGCGAGCGCCATACGCGTGTAGATTTCGTCGCGCCCGTATGTGCCACGCGTCATCCGGCTTTCGCCGCCGCTCGATGCGCGCGCATTCGCCGGTCCCATCTGATCGACCAGCAGCACGTCCCACTCGGCGCGTTGCAGATACTCAGCTGTCCAGGCGCCAAACACGCCCGCGCCGACGACGATCGCCCGTTGTCGCGTACATCCCGAAAGCGGCAATGCCGCCGCTGCGCCGAGAACGGTTCTGCGCGTCGTTCTCATCGGGTGGCTCCCGCTACTTGATCCTGATCCCCGGCGCAGGCTTGTTCATCCGCGCGACATTGTCCAGCGCTGCCGCCGCCATGGCGATAAACCGCTTCGACGCCGCATGCGCCGGTTGCGTCGCCACCAATGGCGCGCCGGCGTCGCAGCTCTCGCGCAGCGCCACATCAATCGGAATTTCGCCAAGGAACGGCGCGCCCACATCCGCCGCCACGCGCCGCGCGCCGCCTTCGCCGAAAATGTGCGTGCGCTTGCCGTCCGGAGTTTCGAAGTACGCCATGTTCTCGATCACGCCGAGCACCGGCGCGCGCGTCTTTTCAAACATCGCCAGACCGCGCCGTACATCGGCCAGCGCCATTTCCTGCGGGGTCGAGACAATCACCGCGCCCGCCAGCGGCACGCGCTGCACCAACGTCACCTGCACATCGCCGGTGCCGGGGGGCAGATCGAGCAGCAGCACATCGAGATCACCCCAGACGACCTCATCAATCATCTGCCGCACCGCGCTTGTCGCCATCGCCCCGCGCCAGATCATCGGCGAGGCAGGGTCGACCAGATAGCCGATCGACATTGTCATCAGCCCGTGCGCCTCGAGTGGTTCAAGCATCTTGTCGTCGCGCATGCGCGGCTTTTTCGCGCCTGTGCCGAGCAGCGTGGGCGCCGAAGGGCCGTAGACATCGAGGTCGAGCAGCCCCGTCTTCATCCCCAACGAGGCGAATGCGCATGCGAGATTGACCGCGACGGTTGATTTCCCGACCCCGCCCTTAGCGCTCGCCACCGCGATGATCCGCTTCACGCGGCCAACACCGCCGGCGGCTTTCGCCGGCGCGGCGGCCTCAGCCGTCAGCACCGCGATAACGCTCTCCACACCGTCCGCCGCGCGCGCCGCCGCTTCGGCGCGATCGCGCACGGGAACGTAGAGTTCCGCGACGCCGGCAGGCGCCTCTATCGTAAACGAGACCTTGCCGTCACCGCGCGCTTCTAGCCCCGTGACGCGGCCGGAGGTGAACAAACCCTTGCCGCTGATCGGGTCCTTGATCGCATCAAGGCGCGCTTTGACGCGTTCTTCGAGCGCCGCCAACTGGTTGTTCATGCTTGATCCCTTAGCACAGTGGCCACATATCGGCGCGCATGGGAGCGCTGCAAGTTCCCATCATGCCGCCAAGAACGTGGCGCGCGCGAACCACCAGAAGGGGCGGGAAGAGATCAATGCCTTGGAATGACCAATCAGGCGGCCCTCCACGCAGCGGCGGCCAGGGTCCATGGGGCGGCGGTCCGCGCCAGCCGTGGGGCCAGCAGCGCCCGCCGCGTCATACACCCCCGCCGACAGGCCCTGATCTAGATGAAATTCTCCGCCAATGGCGCGAGCGCATGTTCGGTGGCGGCTCCGGAGGCGGTGGTGGTGGCGGCGGCTCAGGCCGCCGTGGCTTGTCCTGGCCGATGATCGCGGGCCTTCTCTTCGTCGGCTGGCTCGCGACCGGCATTTACACCGTCGACGAAGGCGAACAGGCCGTCATCACGCGGCTCGGCGATTACAATCGTGCTACCGGCCCAGGCATTCATTTCCATCTGCCGGCGCCGATCGAAGCCCGGCAGGTCGTCAACGTCACCGGCCAGCGCACCGCCGAGATCGGTTTCCAATCGCCGCGCCCCAACGTCGTCAACGACGATCCGGACGAGAGCCTCATGATCACCGGCGATCGCAACATCGCCGAGATCCACTTCCGCATCGTCTACAACGTGAAAGACGTCAGCGCCTTCGTTTTCAACATCCGCAATCCGGACGAAGCGGTTCGGCAAGTCGCCGAAAGCGCGATGCGCGAGGTTATCGGCCGTCGCCAACTCGAGCCGATCATCACCACCGAGCGCGGTCAGGTTGAAGAGGGCGTCGAGGCCCTAATGCAAACGACGCTCGATGAGTACCAATCCGGCGTCCAGGTGCTGCAGGTGCAATTGCTGCGCGCCGCCGCGCCGAGTGCGGTCATCGAAGCGTTCAACGATGTCGTCAACGCCGGCCAAGACGCAGAGACCCTGATCAACAACGCCGAACGCGAAGCATCGCGCATCCGCGCTGACGCTGAAGGGTATCGCGCTCGTGTTGTGCTTGAGGCGACTGGTGAAGGCGAACGCTTTATCGCCGTTCACGGCGAATATCGCGCCGCCCCGCAAGTGACGCGCGACCGGCTCTATCTTGAAACCATGGAGCGTGTGTACCAGCGCGGTAATCTGATCATTCTCGATCAGCGTGGCGGCGCGGTGCCTTACTTGCCGCTCGACGGTATGGTTCGCCGCAACGCCCCAACCACCCAACAACCGGGGGCCGGCCAATGACGCGCAACATGCCTATGCTCATCGGCGCCGTCCTGCTGCTGCTGATCATCGTCCTGAATTCGGTCTTCATCGTCCGCCAGGATCACCAAGCCATAGTGCTGCGCTTCGGTGAATACACACGCGCCATCAACGCGCCAGGAACGGATGAGCCCGGCCTCTATTTCAAATTGCCGTTCGTCGAAAGCGTCGTCGATTACGACCGCCGCAACATTGGCCTCGCTCTCGAAGGCCAGCCGATTGTCGCTTCCGATCAGGAGCGCCTGATCGTCGACGCCGTGGTGCGTTGGCAGATTACCAATCCGCGCCGCTTTTATCAGAGCGTGCTGACGGAGCAGGGCGGCGCCTCGCGCTTGGAAACCTTCACCGAAGCCGCCATGCGCCGTGTTCTCGGTGGCGCGGGTTCGGACGACATCATCTCAGGGCGTCGCTCGGAGCTGATGCAAGCCATCGAAAACGACCTCAACGCCGCCGCCGCCGCCGAATTGGGCGTCCGCGTCGTCGATGTCCGTATCCGCCAAGCCGACCTGCCGCCGGAAACGCAGGAACGCGTCTACGAGCGCATGCGTTCCGAGCGTCAGCAGGTCGCCGGCCGCATCCGCGCCGAAGGCGAACGCGACGCCGCCATCATCCGCGCCACCGCGCAGGAAGAAGCCGAGCGCACGCGAGGCCAAGGTGAAGCCGAACGCGCCCGCATCTTCGCCCGCGCTTACGGCCGCGATCCGGAATTCGCCGCCTTCTACCGCTCGATGCGCGCCTACGACACCGCGCTTGAAGCTGGCACCCCGATTGTGGTCCCGCCGGACAGCGACTTCTTCCGCTACATGCAGCGGCGCAGAGGCGCCAACTAAGCTTGGCAGCCGGCAACCGGCAGTCGGCAATCGCGGGTGAGGCGCTGCTTCGCCCGCGATTTTGCTTGTTGCCGACTGCCGACTGCCGATTGCCGACCGCCGCATCGGCCCGCTACGCTCCGACTCATGCGCGCCATTCTGTCCGCCATCGCAATTCTCGCTCTCGCCGCCCCGGCGCTAGCACAGTCGCGCCTCCCAGCGGAGGGCTTTGCTGACCTGAACGAGCGGCTTTCGCCTGCGGTTGTGAACATCGCTACGAGCCAGCGTGTGCAGGGAATAGAGAACCTCCCGCGCTTCCCGCCGGGCTCGCCGATGGAGCGGTTGAACGAAGGCCTGGGCGAGGGCGGCGCGCAGATCACTTCTCTGGGGTCCGGGTTCATCATTTCGCCGGACGGCGTCGTCGTGACCAACAACCACGTCATCGAATCCGCCGACGCGATCGAAGTCATTCTGCAAAACGGCCAGCGCCTCGAAGCTACCGTCGTCGGCCGCGACCCCGCCACCGACATCGCCGTTTTGCGCGTCTATGCGCGTGCGCCGCTGCCGCACGTCGAGATGGGCGACAGTGATACCGCCCGCGTTGGAGACATCGTGCTCGCCATCGGCAATCCGTTCGGCCTCGGCGGTTCGCTCAGCGTCGGCGTTGTGTCCGCCCGCAACCGCAACATCGACGCCGGCCGATACGACGATTTCATCCAGACCGATGCCGCCATCAATCGCGGCAACTCAGGCGGGCCTCTGTTCAACACTGATGGCGAAGTCATTGGTGTCAACACTGCGATCGTCTCACCAACAGGCGCCAGCGTCGGCGTCGGCTTTGCGACGCCGACCTCGATCGTGCGTCCTGTTGTGGATCAGATCACGCGCTACGGCGAAACCCGCCGCGGCTGGCTTGGCGTGCGCCTCGCCAATATCACTCGCGCCATCGCCGATCGCGCCGGTTATGACGGCTCAACCGGCGCCGTCGTCACACGCATCACGCCCAACGGACCCGCCGCACGCGCCGGCTTGCGCACGGGCGATATCGTGTTGCGCTTCAATGGCCGCGAGATTCCCGATAGCCGCGCGCTCACGCGCCTGGTCGGCGAAGCCCAAGTTGGCACGACCGCGACGATCGACATCATCCGCGAAGGCCGCCGCATGCAAATCACGGCGAATATCGAGAGGCTCGAAGAAACCACCGGCGGCGCCCGCGTCGCGCGCGGTGATGGCGGCAGCGAAACACCTCGCCGCGACGGCGGCCCGCGCGGCGGCCGCATCTTCGGTATCGCGCTCTCCGAACTCGATGCCAGCCTCCGCGAGGAATTTCAGATCGAACCGACTGTGCAGGGTCTCGTCGTGCTCACCGTCGATGTCGGCGCTGTGAACGCAGGCGTGCTCCGGCCGGGTGACGTTATCGAAGCCATCGGTCCGGAAAAGACGGACACCATCACTGCCGCCCGCGCCATCGCCGGCCGCGCCGCCATTGGCGAACACGCCATCGTCGCTCGCATCAACCGCGACGGCGCCGTGACGTATCGCCGGCTGCAAGCGCGGAGCTAGGCGCACGTTTCCCGGCCAAGTGAGCCCGCATCGAAGATGCGAGCGAACGCAGAGCCGGGACCTATGGAGTGACGAAGCGTAGCGCGTTGCGCCTGGATCCCGGGTCTCGCTACGCTCGCCCGGGAAGCGTTAGAGGAATGCACGCACGTCCAAGAGCGAAGCGACGACCAGCGCCTTCGCGCGCGTGTCTTCGGTCGGCGGCAACAAGTCCGGAACCATCACCGTCATGCAACCAGCCGCATGGGCTGAACTCACGCCTGCGTAAGAATCCTCAAGCGCCAACACCTCGCCGGGTTCAAATCCAAGCAGCTTCGAGGCATGCAGATAAGGCTCCGGGTGCGGCTTGCCTTCGACCACGTCCTGCCGCGTCACCACTGCCCGAAAGCGTGGCGTCAGCGCGTGTGCTGCGAAGTGCTTTTCCACCCACGGCCGCCGCGATGACGTCGCCAGCGCGAACGGCAACGCCCGCGCATCAAGCTCGTCCATCAGCTCTAGCGCGCCAGCCTTGAGCGGCGCCACGCGGTCGCCAACATGCGCGCGTGTCAGCTGGATGAATTGCTCCAGCGGAAAATCTTCTCCGTAATAGCCCTTGAGCTGCAGATCGTTCGCCTCGCGATGCATCCCCACGAGTGAAAGAAACTGGGCATCCGTCATCGTGACGCCGATCTCGGCACACGCGGCGAAATGCGCTTCCTTCACCAGCGCTTCGGAATCGATCAGCGTGCCGTCGAGATCAAACACGACGGCGCGCGGCTTACGCGGGAGTTGCAATCAGGGCTCCAGATAATCCGCGCACGCTGGCAGCGGTTGATCCGGACTATATAGGCCGTCGGCGCCGCGCGAATAAGTGCGGCGGAATGAGCAGGTCGGATCCCGCGCCCAAACCAGATCAGCTTGCGTGAGTGGCGGCGCCTCAAGCGAATCCGCATTGCGTGTCACTCTCCCCGGATACGAACCCGCCACCGTCTCCAGAATGAAACGCGGCGCGCCGTCGGTCACGCTCTCGTCCAATGTAATCCGCGTGACGAATGAGTAGTGATCTTGGCAAGCGCCCGCACGTTGCGCCTCATCTTCGGCGTCAAAACATGCGCGAATAGTGGCTTGCCCACTCAGCGGCAGCGTCACCAGGGGCGCGACGCTGAAACCCGGATCGGTTGGCGTTACCTCATAGATTGTGACGCGCGCCGCGCTGCCGCCGCCGCCCGAGTACATTTGTTGTTCGGTCTGAACCAAGCCGACATAGAACGGAGCATCCGGCGTCGAAGAGACGACCACCGGCCACCCGCTAACTTCACCCTCGCCCGACACCGGAATTCTGGTGGCAACGCCGCCGAACGAAGCCTGCCACTCGCCGTTATCCGATTGCACGCACCGCGTGAGTTCTGTGCCGGGCGTGGCGCCGCCGGTGCACCAAGCCGCGCCGTTCTGCGTCAGCGCTTCCATGCGATTGCCGGCTTGATCCGCCACTGGCAGCGTCACACCCGGCAATGCCGGCTCGGCGGTGCTCACTGCTTCTTCTTCCGTAGCCGGCGGCGTACAGGCGCTCGCCAACAACACCGCAGCCGCAATCATCAAACGCTTCATTGAACAAACTCCGCCCGCCGATAGCCTTGGAAAAACAACGCCGCTTCCAAACTCATGTAATCAATCTTCGCATCCGCCTCGGCCGCTACCAGCGGCTTGGCGCGATACGCAATGCCAAGACCCGCCGCCTTGATCATATCCAGATCGTTGGCGCCGTCGCCGATGGCGAGAGCATCCTTGTCATTGATCCGCAACGCGACCGCTTCGGTGCGCATCGCCTCAAGCTTGGCCTTGCGCCCCAAGATCGGCTCCTGCACGTCGCCCGTCAGCGCGGCGCCATCATCGATCAGCACGTTCGCCCGGTTCGCGTGAAACCCAGCCGCATCCGCCACGCGCGAGGTAAAGAACGTAAACCCGCCGGAGACCAGCACGCAGCGCGCGCCATGCGCCGCCATCGTTTTCACGAACGTCGCCGCGCCGGGATTGAGCCGCACGCGCTCGTCATACGTTTTCTGCAAGGCGTCCAGCGCCAAGCCCTTCAGCTTGCTCACGCGCTCGCGCAATGCCGGTTCGAATTCCAACTCACCTCGCATCGCGCGCTCAGTGATCGCCGCGATTTCCTCTTTGATCCCGGCGAAGTCCGCCAGCTCATCGAGACATTCTACGTTGATGATTGTCGAATCCATGTCGGCGACGAGGAGTTTCTTGCGCCGCCCCTCCACCGGCACGAGCGCCCAATCGACCGGCAGCTCCGCGACCGCCGCCGCCGCTTCCTGCCGCAGCTCGCTATCGACGCTTTCATAAATCCACTGCGCGCTTTCCCAGCCCGACAGCACCTCCGGCGGCGGCAGCTTCCGGTTCAGCGCCACGCGCCCCAGCATCAATAACGCCTCGCGATAGGCGGCCTTATCCTCAGGCGAGGCGACAAAAACGAGAGCGTGAGCGGTCATTGGGATTGGGGATTAGGGATTGGGGATGAGGGGGGCAATCTATATTGCTTCGGTATTGGCGCAGGACACCTCCAATCCCCAATCCCCAATCCCCAATCCCGACCCTTCTCATCATGGGCCCTACCGCCAGCGGCAAGTCCGCGTTGGCGCTGGCGCTGGCTGAGCGTATCGGCGGCGAAATCGTCAACGCCGATAGCATGCAGGTCTATCGCGATTTCCGCGTTCTCACCGCGCGCCCGACGATAGAAGAGGAGGCCCAGGCGCCTCATCACCTCTATGGCCGCGTCGACGCCGCCGAGCGCTACTCCACCGGCCGTTGGCTCACCGACGCGCTCACCGCGATCGCTGACGTTCGCGCACGAGACAAGACACCGATCCTCGTCGGCGGCACCGGCCTCTACTTCAAAGCGCTGACGCAAGGCCTGGCCGAAATGCCAAGCGTCGATCCAGACCTCCGCGCCGCGCTCACGCAACGCGCCGCCAGCGAAGGTGCGCCGGCGCTCCACGCCGAACTCGCAACCCTCGATCCGCAAACCGCCGCGCGCCTCGAACCGAACGACGCGCCGCGCATCATCCGCGCCCTCGAAGTGATCGAAACCACCGGCGAAAGCATCGCCTCCTTCCAAGCCAACACCAAGCCGGCGCTTGCTGCCCACGAATGGCGCGGCCTTGCGCTCATGCCTGATCGCGAAGCGCTCTACGCGGCAATAAACACGCGCTTCGAAAGAATGCTGAAGCAGGGCGCCCTCGACGAAGTCCGCGCTTTCGCCGCGCGCAATCTCGATCCGACTTTGCCCGCGACCAAGGCTCACGGCGCGCCAGCGCTCGGCGCCTATCTGCGCGGCGAGATATCGCTCGCCGCCGCCACAGAGATCGGCCAACGCGATACCCGCCGCTACGCCAAGCGCCAGTTCACCTGGATCGCCAACCAAATGCCAGATTGGCCCCGCATCAGTGACGCGCCGCTAGACCGGCGCGTTGCCGCCGCGCGGGCGCTATTGCGTTAGCGCGTTTCGTCGCGACAGCGTCTTGTGCTATCGCCTGCGGCAAGGGGGAAGCCCATGGCTTGGGGTGTGAATGAATGGGTGGCGGCCGTTTCCGCGGTGATCGCGGTGATCTCGTTCGTTTTAAACCTGCGTGTCGTCAACCGGCAGACAAAGCTCCAGTTCGAGACGTTGAAGGTCGAGATGGATTCGGAGCTGTTCGCCTGGTCCCACGAAGCGATGGACGTGTTGTCCGAAGGCGTCGCTCTGGTGCGAACCGCACACTTGCGTCCCGCCGAAGAGTTTCAACGCATGGCGATCGAGACGGAACATAAATTGTCTGCTATCGCCGATCGCGGGCGCCTCTTGTTTCCGAATGACCACCCGCACCTCACGGGCCGCGAGAAGGAGGGCGCCTTTCAGGGCATCCGTCCGCCCGTCCTTGATGCGATTGTGTTCGCAAGTTGCCAGATGGCGCAGGTCGCGGCGCAGCCACGAGATCAAACCTACGAGCCTGCTGCCGATTTTCTGATCAAATGCCGGCGGCTTCTGGTCTCCGAAGCGCAAAACGCAGTAGACCCCCGCCGCCGCAGCACCATGTTGGAACGATTGGATGATGGTCGAAAAGACGACAAAAAGTCGAACTTTGATGTGGCCTATGAGCTCGGGATGGCGTTCGACAGCCGCTACCCGGACTTGCCTGTCATGAAGATGTGGCGAGAGGCGCAGGACAGCGTACGCGGAGCTAAGCGATGACTATTGGACGCAGATCTCTTCTTAGCCTTGCGGCGCTGCTGCTTGCCGCGTGTGCGCCGGTCGAAACGACAGCGGAGCAACCGATGGAAAATGTTGAGATCCGCCTTAATCGCGGCGTTTGCTTCGGATTCTGCCCAGACTACACAGTCACCATAAACAGCGAAGGGCAAGTCCGCTACGAAGGCCGCCGTTTTGTCGACGCCGTTGGCGAGCGCACATCGACGATCCCGCGCGAAGATGTCGCCCGTCTCGTTGCGCGCTTCGACGAAATAAACTTCGATCAGTTGCAGGACGCCTATCGCGCCCGCGTGACCGACCTGCCCACCTACACGCTCAGCCTAACCCGTGACGGCCGCACCAAGACGGTTGTGGATTATGGCGGGACGGGCGTGGGCATGCCGGCCAGTGTCCGCGAACTGCAGGATGAGGTGGATCGTGTTGCGGGAACCGCGCAATGGGTGCTGCGCGACGGTCAACCCGTGCGGACGCCGCCGGCCCACTGAGGCTTCCGCCTCCACGCGCGGCGCCCTAAGCTTTCCCAAGATCAGATCCTCGGGGGAGATCATGTCGATGCTTCGCACGCTGGCCGCCTGCGGCTTGGCGTTTCTGTTGGCCGCGCCGGCCGCTGCGCAGAATTTGTCGCTTCGTGCGCCGCAATGGGCTCAAGCCATGCTTTCCGCCGACGTGACGCCGACAACCGGCGGCCGCGCCATCATCACCGCCGGAGGCATCGACCCCGCCGTGCGCGTGACGATCTCGTCACCCAATGGCGGCGTCGGCCGCGTTATCCGCTACGATCTGCGCGGTGAAGAGGGGAGCTTGGTGCTGCGTCGCTTCACCGGTCACCCATCCACCGGCTGGTGGCTCTGGGGCGGTGACGCGCCGCGCGTGACGCAAGTGACAGCCGCGCAGCGCGCGGAGATCGCGACGCTCGTCCGCGCCGTCATGGGAGTCAGTGGTTCGCTTGGCGGCGACACTGAGGACGCCTGCGCCAACGGCGAGCGCGCCTATATCGAAGTTTCATCCGGTGGCCGCGCAACCAGCCTGTCGCGCAACTGCGTTGCGACCACCGATCCGGCTGGCCGGCTCGCGCTGCGCCTCTCCGAGATAGCCGGCTCGCGCACGGAGGAAGAGCTTGCCCGCGACGCCGTCGCCGAATTGCTCGAGGCGGATCGCGCCTTCAACACGATGGCCCAGACCGAGGGTGTTCGCGCGGCATTCAATCACTTCGCCGCCGAAGATGCGCTGATTGTGACCAGCCGCGAAACGCTGACCGGCCGTGCCGGTATCGCCGCCAGTTACCAAAGCTGGCCGGAAAACGCGCGCCTCGAATGGGCGCCGCAAACCGGCCGCGTTTCCGCGCGCGGCGACATGGGCTGGACCTGGGGGACGTCCACCTATACCGCGCCGGACGGCACGCGTACGCCGGGCCGGTACGTGTCGATCTGGACCCGCGATTACGAAGGCAATTGGCGCTATTCGTTCGATGCGCCGATCCGCTAGCCGGCAAACCCGCCGTCAGCCAGAAACTGCAATTCCTCCGCCGTGCTTCTGCGGCCAAGAATGGCGTTGCGATGCGGGAAGCGACCGAACCTCGCGATGATGTCGCGATGTACGATTGCGTGTTTCAGGTAATTGGCGTCGCCCAAATTCGTGAACAGCTGCACGCAGCGCTCCTGCAGCGCCAAATCCTCGGCGTGCTCGAACGGCAAGTAGAAAAACAACCGCATATCCGTGTCGGTCGCGGCATCGAATTGACGCTCGATCGCCCGCGCCGCCGCTGCTTGCGCTAATCCATCCGTGGCGAACGCGTGCGGCGAGCCGCGGAAGATGTTTCGCGGCAGCTGATCGAGCAATATCATCAGCGCCAGCGCGCCTTCCGCGTCTTGCTCCCAGTGCGCCAACTCGCCGCGTGCGGCCTCGTGGTGCTCTGCCTCGAAGGCGCGGCAGCGCCCATCGAAGGTCTCGTCCTTGGTGAACCAGGCCTTGTAGCCCGCATCGCGCCAAAATCGGACAATCTCAGCCGCCGTCGCCATCGTACGTCTCCTCTTTGCTATGTGTGGGGCAGGGGTTAGAGACGCAAGCAGAATAAGGGAAACTCATGCGCGTCCTCTACGAACGCGATGCAGATGCGTCGCTCATCCATGGCAAGCGCGTCGCCGTCATCGGCTACGGCGCTCAAGGCCATGCCCACGCGCTAAACTTGCGCGATAGCGCCGTGAATGTCGTCGTTGCGCTTCACAAAGCCGCGCGCCGCATGGCCGACGCCGAGCGTGACGGTTTTGCCCCGATCTCCGTCGCTGAGGCCGCGGCGCGTTGCGACATCCTCGTCATGTGCGCACCCGATGAAGTGATGCCTGATCTTTACGCCGCCGAAATCGCGCCGCACCTGCGCGCCGGGCAGACGCTGATGTTCGTCCACGGCTTCGCCTATCACTACGGCTTCATAAAGCCTCCAGCAGACGTGAACGTCGTCATGGTGGCGCCGAAAGGGCCGGGCAAAGCGCTGCGCGAGGCGTTCACTAAGGGTGGCGGCTTGCCCTGTATTGTCGCCATCGCCAACGATATAGGCGGGGCCGAAGCGCTTGCTTACGCATACGCCGCCGCGATCGGCTGTGGCCGAGCTGGGATGATCCCATCATCGTTCAAGATTGAAACCGAAGGCGATCTCTACGGTGAACAAGTCGTGCTGTGCGGCGGTCTCACGCATCTCATTCGCACTGCCTGGGAAGTCCAAGTTGAAGCCGGCACGCCGCCGGAACTCGCCTACTTCGATTGCCTGCACGAAGTGAAACTGCTCTCCGATCTCATCCATGAGCGCGGCATAGCCGGCATGCACCTCGCCATCTCCAACACAGCCGAGTACGGCGAATACGTCACCGGCCCGCGCGTTATCGATGCGCGCGTCAAAGACGCGATGCGCGCCGTGATGGCCGATGTGCAGAGCGGCAAGTTCGCGCAACAATGGATGGCCGAGCACAGGGCAGGAGCGCCAAATCTCGCGAAGCTGCGCGAAGCGGCTGCCGCGCACCCGATTGAAGACGCGGGCCGCAACGTGCGCGCGCTGCTAGGTAAGTAAGTCCGGACCGCCGGCGCCCTCGCCGGCATCCGGTGTTTCAACGGGCAGTCTATGTGCCGGTTAAAACAAGCCGGCGAGGGCGCCGGTGGTCCAGATGGGCGGAACCACCGCGCTTCGCGAGTCTGGAATGACGAAGACAGAGATGCTTAAAGGCCCTCCATGAACACCCGCATCGGCACGCCGCTTTCTCCATCCGCCATCCGCGTCATGTTTCTCGGTGGCGGCGAACTGGGCAAGGAAGTCGTTATCGAACTCCAACGCCTCGGCGTGGAAACCATCGTCGTCGATCGCTACGCCAACGCGCCGGCTCAGCAAGTCGCTCACCGCGCCCATGTCATCGACATGACAGACGCGAAAGCGCTCCGCGCTCTCGTCGAGCAAGAACGCCCGCACCTCATCGTCCCCGAGATCGAAGCCATCGCCACCGACGAACTCGTTCGCATCGAAGCCGATAAACTCGCCGTGGTCATCCCGACAGCCAAGGCCGCGCACTACACCATGAACCGCGAGCGCATCCGCAAGCTCGCCGCCGAAGAGCTCAAGCTCCCAACTTCACCCTATGAATTCGCCTCATCGCTCGAAGAACTGCAAGCCGCGACGCAGCGCATCGGCTTTCCGAATTTCGTGAAGCCGGTGATGTCGTCCTCGGGCAAAGGGCAGAGCCGTCTCAAATCGCAAGCCGATGTCGCGCTGGCCTGGGATTACGCCATGAGCGCCGGCCGCGTGAAGCAGCCACGCGTGATCGTCGAAGGGCAGGTGATGTTCGATTTCGAAGTTACTTTGCTCACTGTCCGCGCCGCCAGCGGCACGCACTTCTGCGAACCCATCGGCCACGTCCAAGTCGATGGCGATTACGTCGAAAGCTGGCAGCCGCAAGCGATGAGCGCGAAAGCTCTCGCCAGTGCGCGCGACATTGCCGGCAAAGTCACCGAAGCGCTCGGCGGCTACGGAATCTTCGGCGTCGAACTCTTCGTCAAAGGCCACGATGTCTGGTTCAGCGAAGTCTCGCCACGCCCGCACGACACCGGCCTCGTGACGCTCGTCTCTCAAGTGCAAAGCGAATTCGCCCTCCACGCCCGCGCCATTCTCGGCTTGCCCGTCGACACCTCGCTTCGCGCCCCAGGCGCCAGTGCCGTCATCTATGGCGGCATGGAGGCGCAAGGCATTGCCTTCGATGGCGTCGCCGAAGCGCTCAGCGTCCCCGAAACCGAGATCCGTCTGTTCGGTAAACCCGAGAGCTTCAAAAAGCGCCGTATGGGCGTCGCCGTCTCGCGCGGGAAGGATACGGGCGAGGCGAGGGCCAGGGCCAAGCAGGCGGCTTCGCTGGTAAAACCAATCGCCACCGACTAGCGTCTCGAAAACGGAGACGTGGCAATGGCCACAGAACAAAAGCCCATCAACTCAGGCTACGGCATGCGCACCGAAGCGCGCGACGCCATCGGTGGCCGCGATCTCACCGGCAAAGTCGCTATCGTTACGGGCGGCTATTCTGGCCTAGGTCTCGAAACCACCAAGGCGCTCGCGGCCGCCGGCGCGATCGTTATCGTTCCGGCGCGCACGCCCGAGAAAGCGCAAGCCGCGCTCGCCGGCATCGCCAATGTCGAACAAGCCGCGCTCGATCTCGCCGATCCCAAGAGCATTGACGCGTTTGCCGGCGGTTTCCTTTCGCGCACCAAGAAGCTCGACATTCTGATCAACAACGCCGCCATCATGGCCTCGCCGCTCATGCGTGATGCGCGTGGCTACGAGGCGCAATTCGCCACCAACCACCTCGGCCACTTCCAACTCACTGCGCGTCTCTGGCCGGCGCTGAAAGCCGCCAACGGCGCACGCGTCGTTTCACTGAGTTCAATCGGCCACCGCATCTGCCCGCCTGACCTCGAGGACCCAAACTTCGAGCGCACTGAATACAACAAGTGGATGTCCTACGGCCGCGCCAAGTCGGCCAATTCACTCTTCGCCATTGGCCTCGATAAGCGCGGCGCGCCGCACAACGTCCGCGCCTTCGCCGTCCATCCCGGCGGCATCATGACTGACCTTCAGCGCTTCATGCCCGAAGAAGAGAAGCGCGCCATGGGCTGGATCGACGAGCACGGCAACGTCAACGAGCGCTTCAAGACGCCGTCGCAAGGCGCGGCCACCAGCGTCTGGTGCGCCACCAACGCACAGCTCGATGGCAAAGGCGGCGTCTATTGCGAAGATTGCGACATCGCAAAGCTTGTCCCGCCCGATCACAAAGAGTTCGATGGCGTGCGCCCTTGGGCCGTAGATCCCGTGCTGGCGGACAAGCTCTGGACGCTCAGCGAGAGGATGACCGGCGCGAAGTTCGAAGCGATCTAAGCCGTCTCGCCTAGCCGGAAATTGTAGCTGCTTTAGCGCCGAATAACCGTGCCGCATTGAAGGAGCGCGGCCGTCAGCGCCGGTTCGCCGGCCTCATCGGCATGTATGTGGATATCAGCGCCCGAAAGCAGAGCGACGATGAACGCCGCCGCGCCTGCTTAAGCGTTCTTTCCGCACTTTAGCGGCGACGGATCACGTCCGTTTGTGCGTTTATGGCGTGTCATGCCCATGAACCGTCGCTCTTTTCTCGCCGCCAGCGCTGCCGCGTGCGTTGCTGCGCCCGCTGCCGCGCAAACCTTGGATTTCACCGCCGCAGCTGCCTATTCCGCGGCGCGGCGCGGCGTATCGATGCTCGTGCTGCGGCGCGGGGAAGTCGTCTTCGAGGATTACCCCAACGAAGGCGGGCCAACGCGCGGCTGGGAGTTGGCCAGCGGCACAAAGAGCTTCACCGGCGTCATGTGCGCCGCCGCCATTCAGGACGGGCTTGTATCGTCGTGGGACGAGCGCGCCTCTGACACGCTCACCGAATGGCGCGGCGATGAACGCCGCCGCATCACCCTTCGACATATCTTGTCGCTGACCAGCGGCATCACCGGCGGGCCGATCGCGCGCCCGCCCGCCTACGCGGACGCAATAGCTCAGCAGCCGGAGGCGCGGCCCGGCGAGCGCTTCGCCTACGGCCCCACGCCATTTCAAATCTTCGGTGAGATCATCCGACGAAAAACCGGCGGCGATCCGCTTGCTTATCTCAGCCACCGCATCTTTGCACCGCTCGGCATCGAGCCCACGCATTGGCGCCGCGGCGCTGACGGCATGCCGCACATGCCGTCGGGCGCGGGCCTCACCGCGCGCGATTGGGCGCGCTTCGGTCATTTCGTACAGCAGGGCGGCGGGGGGCGCGTCGATGCGGACGCGCTGCGTGACTGCTTTATCGGCTCACGCGCAAATCCCGGCTATGGCCTGTCGTTTTGGCTCTTGCGTCCGGGCCTCGTCCCGCCGGGACGCAACGCAGGCATAGAGATCGACACGCGCCTCTCCGAGCGCTTCGGCGGCATCTCGATGGCGGCTGGCGCCGGCAACCAGAGACTTTACCTCATTCCGGCGCTCGATCTCGTCATCGCCCGCCAAGCCACCGGCATCCTGCAAGCGCTCATGCGCCGCCGCAGCGGCCCCGAGTGGTCGGACGCCGAATTCCTTCGGCTCGCGCTCGGTTCAGTAGTTCCGTAGCATGTACTCGGCCGTTGCCCCGAGCAGACGCGCCGTCAGTCCGTAAGAGTAAGACCGCGCGCCGATTGGCCGGCATTGTCCCGCGAAGTCGTGGTATTCCACACAGACCAGGCGATTATCGCTGACGTGCAACTGCACCCAGCCGGGCCTGCCGCCATTATAGGTGTAATCGCTCTGAACGATGTAGGTGCGGTCGCGGAGCCGCGCGAAGCGTGAGTTGCGCACACTGCCGCGATCATAGCGATTGAACATCCAGCCCCAGGAGTCCCGCGTGATGATGCGATCCATTACCGCGTCCAGTTCGGTCATCGGCGTTGTTGCTCGAAACACGACCGGCCCGGCATAGGCCTCGCGGACGCGCGCACGCGCCGCCGGCTCGATCCTCACCTGCAGCTCGGAGATCTCCGTTTGCAGCTCGCGCGCGATGCAGGCGACCTCACCGTCGCAGCGTTCGCGACGGTTGAAGAAATAGTCATAATCGGATTGAGACTGCCGGGCTGCGCCGCGCCAATATTTCACCTGATCGTCGAGATCGTCGATTTCGGCTTCGGCGCAAATTTCGCGCTGCTCAGGCGTGATCTGCTGGCGGCACTGGAGGGATTGCGCGCGCGCCTCGCCGCCAAATCCAATGCCGGCGAGCGTCAGCGCCGCCGCGATCAGTACAACACGCATCAGTACCTCCCCAGGTCGCAAACGCTAATCCGCGCTAACCACAAAATCCAGCTTTGTTGAACTTTGATCAACCTCGTTGTGCGCAGCGCCATCAACGGTTCTGCAACGTCATTGCTGTTAACGTGGGAGAAACGCTCGGAATAAGGGTGTGTGGGCCGCCAATGTCGAAGACTGCAAACGCAGCTGCACTTGGAGTGCGCCGCGCCTGGCTAGGCGTCGGCGTCCCGATCATTGCGCTCGTTGCAGTCATTATCGCGCTGGCTGTGGCTGTTTTCTTGTCCTTTGCGCACGATCAAGACCGCGCTTTTGAGCGCAATAGCGCGACGTTGGTCTCCAATGGCCTGGAGGGCAGGGCCCGCACGATGGGCGCCGTCAGCTTGGACTACGCCAATTGGAATGCTGCGTTCGAGAACATCAGCGCGCGCTGGAACCAGCAATGGGTGGAGGATAACATCTACTCTAGCGTCGCGGACGCTATGGTTCTCTTTCGGCAGAACGGCGCTGTCCGGTACGCCTGGGCAAACGATACCTACGAAGATCAGACCACCGCTATCGCCGAACTCGCCGCCGAAACAGGTGCGCAATTGCCGAATCTGCGCCGGCTCGCGCGTACGCCAACGCCGGCGGACACCGTCGCGCACAGTTACGCGCGCCTCGGCGATCAGCTCCTGATCATCGCCGTCGTTCCAATCACGCGGGAAGAGAACGAAGCGCGCATCGCTTACAATCCGCTGCGCGGATACGACTATCTCGCTGTCGTCAAAGTTATTGACGCAGCCGGCTTTGCGCAGGCCGGCCGCTCGATGTCGCTCGATAATTTTCATTTCGCGTCGCCGGGCGAACCGGTGCGCGCAGACATGATCGCACTGCCGGTGACGTCGCCTAACGGCGCGAACGTGGGCAATCTTGTATGGCGTAACACCCATCCCGGTTCAGCCGCATTTCGATCGCGGATTTGGCCGGTCGTGCTTGCCCTCATTGCGATTGGCGCGCTGACACTTCTGATCACACGCTATCTCGTCATCGGCCAGATCAAAGCGATGGCGGGCGCCGAAGCGGCGCACGAAGCCAGCCGCGTGAAGTCAGAGTTTCTGGCCAAGGTAGGTCACGAACTCCGCACGCCGCTCAACGGCATCATCGGTTATGCTGAGATCATCCAGGAGGAAACCGACTCGCCGACGGCACGCAGCGACGCCGATCGCATCATTTCCGCCGCACGGCACCTGAACGATCTTCTTGTCGACATTCTCGATCAGTCGCGCCTCGACGCCGGCCGCATCACTGTGAAGCGTGAAGTGCTTCCTGTCGTTGGAATGGTCGCCGAAGTGCATGGTCTCATGCGGCCGTCGGCGCGCACGGCCGGTGTTAATCTCACCGTACAGCCCAGCGCCGCGGCAAACTATGTCGTCGCCGACCATGTGCGTCTGCGCCAGTGCTTGCTCAACCTGATTGGCAACGCCATCAAGTTTGCACCGCGTGGCAACGTCACGATCAAGACACGCCTTGAGTCCCGAGAGGACGGCGATGTCGTCGTGTTCGATGTCGTTGATGATGGCATCGGCATCTCCAAGGCCGATCAGGAAAACCTGTTCAAGCCCTTCAGCCAGGCCAACGCCCAGATCGGCGAAATCTATGGCGGCGCGGGGCTGGGCCTTTCCATCGCTCGCGACCTCGCCCGCGCCATGGGCGGCGACGTCACCGTGAGCAGCGAACTTGGCCAGGGGGCGACGTTCAGCCTCTCCGTACCAGTCGCGAGCCCGAAGGCGCTCAAGGCCGCCTAGCCTGCATTGTTGACATACCTCGAAGATCAAGGTAGCTCATCCTTCCATGGTGGATGAGATTGTCCAGGACTGGGAGAAGCGCTGGCGGAAGGCGGTTTTGCCGTTTGCGATCCTCGCCGTCCTCCGAGAGAGCCCAAAGCACGGCTACGCCCTGGCCACCGCGCTCCGCGATCTGCTTGGCGCGGCTGCTCCCGAAGGCACGCTTTACCCTTTGCTCAATGGCTTCGAACGCGACGGCCTCACCGTCGCCGAGTGGGCGATCCAAGACTCTGGCCCCGCCCGCAAAACCTACGCGCTCACCGAAAAAGGCCGCGCTGTGCTCAGCGAAGGCATCGAGCGCTGGTCCGTGTTCAATGCGAGCCTGGAAGGGCTGACCCAATGAGTCGCTGGACCGAACTCACAGACGCCAACGCCCGCGCCGCCTTCGCTGCGTATTTCGCCAAAGTCGATCGCGCACTCGCCGCGCTCCCGCGCGCCGAAGCCGAAGAGATCAAGTGCGAACTTGAACAGCATGCGCTCGACGCCGTCAGCGAAGCGGGTGACGCGCAAGCCGCGCTCGCCCAACTGGGTGATCCTGACGAATTCCTTTCCGATCTCGTCGCCGATAAACTCCGCCAACGCGCCGCGCGCACCTTTTCACCGCTCGATGTCGCGAGCGCACTCGCGCGCAACGCTGGAGCAGGGCTGGCCGGCCTCGCCGTCTCGACACTCGTCGGCATCGGCTACGTCATCGCCGCGCTCGCCATCCTCATGGGCGTCACCAAAATCCTCGATCCTGACGGCGCGGGCGTCTATCGCCTGCCGGACGGGCGCATCTTCATTGGCTTCGGCGAAACGCTCGGCGGCGCCGATATCATGGGAATGTGGTTCTCGCCGCTCGCGATCGCGGCGGGCGCGCTGCTCTACTTCGCTCTGACCTGGGCGTTCGGGAGCGCGACATTGCGCAAGCGCGAGGTCGCACAAAAACGATGACTGAATAGTCCCCAAGGAGATTTGAAATGAAACGCTTTTGGCTCGCGGCCTGCGCCGCGGGAATGCTGACGGCTGCCCCGGCGCATGCGCTCGATATTCGCGTCGATCCCGCGCCGCTTTATGTGTTCGATCAAGCGAACGAACGCGGCGTCTACGATGTCGTACTGCAGAACATCTTGGTCGTGAACGATGAGCGCCGTGCCCGCGAGGTTCGCGGCCTGCGCATCGAACTGCGCGCCAACGGCGAAATCATCTCGGCCGCCCGTGTGCCCGTCGCCACGGTTGCGCGCCGCGCGCAACAAATGTCGCAGCTTTCCGAGGCCGGCGTACTGCAGATGATGGATTTCCAGTTCCATCTCTCGCGCATCTTGCGGGCTGGCGAGCGCCTGAGCGCCGATGCCACGCTCGATCCCAACGAAGCCTATCTCAACTCAAGCTTCTACATCTCAGCCAATGCGCTGCCGGATACCGCGCGCGTCATCGTCGAAGGTCCGCGCGGCGATCTCGGCCGCGTCGATATCCCTGTCTCGCGCTACGTCTCGCCAATCGCCTATCGCGCGCCCGTCAATGGCCGCTGGTTCGTCGTCGCCTCCGGCGATGTTTCTCAGCATCACCGCTGGGTCGTCTCATCCGAATACGCGCTCGACCTCGCGCGCACCAACGCCGACATGCGCACCTATACCGGTGACGGTTCGCGTCTCACTGATTACGTCACCTTCGGCCAGCCCATCCTCGCCGCCGCGGATGGCGTCGTTGTCGCTGCGCGCAACGATCGCGACGACAATGAAGCCATGCTCCGCCAACCAGGTGAAGGCTTCGACGCGTACATGCAGCGCGTTGTCGAAACACAGCAGGATATCATCATGCAAAGCGGCTTCGAAGGCGCGGCAGGCAACTACGTCCTCATCCGCCACGCCAACGGCGAACACTCACTCTATGCGCACCTGAAGCACGGGAGTGTGCGCGTGAACGTTGGCGACGCCGTCTCCGCCGGCGCGCAAATCGCCGAAGCAGGCTCATCCGGCAATTCCACCGAACCTCATCTGCATTTCCAGCTGATCGACGGCCCCTACCTCAACAGCGCCCGCGGCTTGCCGATCACTTTCACCGGCCTCCGCCCCGAATGGGTCCCCATCGCCAACCGCCACCTCCGCAGCGGCGATCTGATGGAGCAGGAGTGAGCTAAGCCAGCCGGATTTCCCGCAACCGCTCATACAAGAAATCCTGAGCCGTAATCGGCTCAGGATAGCGGTTCGGGTTTTCGGGGCTCACGCAGCTTGGCAGCGTTTCGATCAGATAGTCGGGCGCGAAATGCAGAAAGAACGGGATCGAGTAGCGCGGCAGGTGGGCGCGCTCCGGCACCGGGTTGACGACGCGATGCGTGGTGGAGCGCAAGCGATGGTTCGTCAGCCGCTGCAGCATATCGCCGACATTCACGACCAGCGCCTCTTCAGGCGGATTGACGTCCAGCCATTCGCCTTCCGCCGTCAGCAGCTGAAGCCCGGCTTCCTCCGCGCCAAGCAAGAGCGTGATGACGTTGATGTCCTCATGCGCTTCGGCGCGCACGCCCTCAGGCTTCGGCGGCGTCGGCGGGTAGTGCAGCAAGCGCAGCACCGAATTTCCATCGCGCACCGGCGCGCGGAAAAAATCCTGCGGCAGCTCTAGGAACGTAGCGATCGATTCCAGCAGCTCCAGCCCGAGTGCATCGAGCGCCGCGTAGAGCCCGTACACGTCCTCTCGAAATGTCGCGATCTCGGTCGGCCACGCATTGTGCGGCATATATTTGCGATAGCGATGGCCCTCGCCAAGCTCGCGCCCGACATGCCAAAATTCCTTCAGATCGACTTTGTCGGCGCCTTTCGCTGCTTCGACGCCAAACGGCGTGTAGCCGCGCTGTCCGCCGCCGCCGGCGATGTGGTAGCGCCGCTTCACCTCTTCAGGCAGCGCGAAGAAATCCTTCGTCGCCCGCAGGGCGCGATCAATCACCTTCGCATCGAGGCCATGATCGCGCACGATGGCGAAGCCATAGCGCGCATAGCTCTCGCCCATGGCCCGCGCGAAGCCGTCCGGATCCGTGCGCCGGTCGCGCATCGACAAAGCGGGCAGGGCAGGAAGCGCCATGTGCAGCAAACTGCGCCGCTTCGCGCCTCCGCTCAATGTCTTAACGCCGCGTTTACGATTCTAGGCCGAGCGTCGTGCTTCAATTGGAGGCGCGACCCATGTTCTTCTTTGGACCGCATTCCTGGCGCGGCGAAAGCGGCCGGCGCTATCGTTTCAAATGCGTTCTGACCAAGAAGGGCCTGCCGCCGGAGGGCGTTGGCGGGATTTATATTTTCGTCCGCCGCCGCTGGGCCTTCTTCATGGAGCCGCTCTATGTCGGCAAGGCGACCGACCTGCGCTCGCGGCTTCTCGGCCACGAAAAATGGGCCCGCGCCTACTGGTACTATGGCGCGACCGAGCGTTACGTCCTCGGCCCGATCCGCGACGAGGTCGACCGCCGCCGCATCGAGGAAGACCTGATCCGCGGCCTCAAGCCCCGGATGAACGACATGGAAATTCCGCAGGCCAAAGCCGCCAAATCCAAGCGCAAAGCCGCCGCCTCCCACGCCTTCGACCTTTCGGCGCTCCTCGGCCGCCGCCCCCAACGGGCTTGATTGCTTGACCCAAACGGTCCGCCGCGCGACAGGGCGGGCCGATGAGCGAAGACGCCGCCCAACAAGAGCCGCCGCGCGAGGATGGCGCTAGCGAAGCCGGCGGGCTGCGCGACTTCGTCAGCAGCATGGACGCGCGCGCGTGGCGCGCCGTGATCCTCTCGGTACTTAGCGTTGTTCTTGTTCTCGTTTTGCTGGTCGCCGGCCGCTTTATGTTCGGCGATGAGATCGAGCGCTTTATCGATGAAACTCTAGGCGAGGCCAATCGCGGCCACTGGGGTCTTCTCGCCACCATCCTTGTGTTCACGCTGACGGCCTATGTCGGCGCGCCGCAAGTTGCGCTGATCGCCGCTTGCGTCGTGGCGTTCGGGGCTGAGGTGGGCTTCTGGAACGCCTGGATTGCGACAATTGTCTCCGGCGTCGCCACTTACTTTACGGGCCGGCTCACCAGCGCACATACGCAGCGGCGGTTCGGCGGCGCCACGGGCGGGCGGTTCACGCGCTTCATGGGTAAGAACACATTGCTCGCCAGCTTCGCTGTGCGCTTCATTCCAACCGGCCCGTTCATCGTCGCCAACATGGCCTTCGGCGCCATGCGCGCAAACTTCTGGGCCTATATTGTTGGCCTGGCTGTTGGTGTGCTGCCAAAGACTATGATGGTCGCCTTCTTCGGCAACAGCATCATGAACGCGTTTCAGGGCGAGTTTGTCACCGCTGCTGTGATGGCAGTGCTCGCTATAGTGGTTGCCGTAGCGATCGCTCTGGTTGTGCGCAGATTTGCCCGTCGCAATGGCACAGACGTCAAAAGCGATGCGTAACGCGGCGGCGCCCGTAATATGACACGCGACGCGCCGCCTAATCGGCGCTAGCGTTCGATCATGAAAAAGCTCGTTCTCGCGGCCGCGCTCGCGCTCGTTGCCTGCGGCCAGCCGGCGCCGCCGCCCGAACACGGCTACGGCGCCGATCCTCAATTGCCCGAACCGCAGACAGGCATGCTGCCCACGGTGAACACCGCTCAAGCGATCGGTTGGCCCGAGGGCGCGTCGCCCACCGCGCCTGAAGGCTTCACCGTTACGCGGTTTGCGGAGAATCTCGATCACCCGCGCTGGGTTTACTTGCTGCCGAACGGCGACGTGCTCGTCGCTGAAAGTTCAACCAAGGCGCAAGAGGGCGGCGGCCTCATGGGCTGGATTCGCAACCGCATCCAGCGTGGCGCCGGCGCGCTCGGCGAAAGCGCCGATCGCATAACGCTCTTGCGCGATAACGATGGCGACGGCGATGTCGATGCACGCCATGTCTTCGCTGAAAACTTGAACCAGCCGTTCGGCATCGTGCTCGTCGGCGATTATCTCTATATCGGCAACACCGACGCCGTCGTCCGCTTCCGCTACACGCCGAATTCGGTGCGCGCCCCCGGCCAGCCCGACACAGTGCTCGAACTTCCTTATCGCGACGGCGACAACGGCCATTGGACGCGCAACCTGATCGCGAGTCCCGATGGCTCGAAAATTTACATCGCTGTCGGCAGCGCTTCGAACATCGGCGATTACGGCATGGAGGCGGAGGAGGGCCGCGCCGCCATCTGGGAATACGATATCGCCACAAACCAGGCGCGCGTCTTCGCAACAGGATTGCGCAATCCGGTCGGCATGGGTTGGGAGCCAAGCACCGGCGCGCTGTGGACCACCGTCAATGAGCGCGACATGCTCGGCGATAATCTCGTTCCCGATTACATCACCAGCGTGCGCGATGGCGCCTTCTATGGCTGGCCCTATTATTATTGGGGCGACCATCGCGACGAGCGCGTCGAAATCCCCGCCAACGTCCGCCTGCAAGCGCCCGTCGCGCCGGACTTTGCCCTCGGCGCGCACACCGCGTCGCTCGGCTTGCACTTCTACACCGGCACGGCTTTGCCCGAACGCTATCGTGGCGGCGCTTTCATTGGCCAGCACGGCTCATGGAATAGGAGCGAACTCGTCGGCTATCGCGTCGCCTACGTGCCGTTCGTCAACGGCCAGCCGAGCGGCGAAGTCGAAGATTTCCTTTCCGGCTTCCTCAACAGCGAAAACCAAGCGCAGGGCCGCCCCGTAGGGGTCGCCACCGACCGAACCGGCGCGATCCTCGTTGCTGACGACGTCGGCAACATCATCTGGCGCGTGGCGCCAGACTAGTCCCCCTCGCCCCGCAAAGCGGGGGAGGGGCTAGGGGAGGGGGACTTTATCCAATATCCGCAGATCACCAGCGACGAACCTCTCCGCCAGCACCAACTCACCAATACGCGCAATCCACGTAAGCACATGCTCCGGCGCATCACGAACCACGCGCTCCTTCACGCGGATCACGAGAAAGCCAGCGCGTTCTAACTCAACCGTACGTGCTGCATCGAACGCTTGCTGCTCCGCATCGTCATGCGCCGGTCCATCGACCTCGACGATCAGCTTCGGCGCGTGACACAGAAAATCGACGACGAATTTTCCAACCGGCGATTGCCGGCGAAATCCCCAGCCGTTGAGCTGATTGCGCCGCAGGCGCTCCCACAAGAGCTTCTCGGCAACGCTTTGCGTTTGTCGTAGGCGTCTCGCGCGATCGACCTCGGGAGGATGTTTCAATGTCCCCCTCCCTCAATCCCTCCCCCGCTTTGCGGGGCGAGGGAAGCGAACCTCAGTTCCGCGCCTCGCAGCGCCACACCAGCCGCTGCCGGGGCGTGCCTTGTGCGAACCGAGAGAGCGCTTCGTTCCGGCGCGCGACCGCAGCCGGATCGCCGTCGCATCCGCGGCCGACGCCGCTTTCAGCGACGGCTTGGTTCGCTGCCGCGAAATCCTCTTCGTTCAGCGGAAAGCGTTCGCGGCGGAATTCGCCGGTGCTTGGATCGATCGTGAGCACATCCATCACGCGCGCTTCGCCGAGCACGATCACGCGCCGGAAGCGCGGCGTGTCATCGCCAAGCGGCGCATAGAGTGTGCGTTCGTTCACGCAAAGCTGGCCCGTCGCGGTGAAGCTCATATCGGCGACGCCTTGCGCGCCGACGCTGGCTTCGCGATCCAACGTGCACGCGATCGAGCCGCTGAACTCCGGCGCATTCGGAATCTCAGCCGTCTGGCCGCCTTGCGCGCGCAACAGCGCCACGCCTGCCGCGACAATCAGAATGGCCGCGATGCCGGCGCCGGCGACAATCGTCATCACGCCGACGCGCCGCCGCGGTTGATCGAATGGCTCAGCGTCGTGCGGCGTCTGCACCCGCACATGGCCGTTGGCGTGTGCTTCATGGTGGCGCTCGCGCCGGCGCGACAGCACCACCGCGCCCAGCACGCACACTGCCACGAACAGCGCCAATGTGCCGCCAATGAGGATCACTACGGCGATCCGCGTCAGCCTGTCCGCCGTCTCCAACTTCGAAGCAAGCTCTTCATTCTGGGCTTGCAGTGCGGAAACCGTCTGCGCGCGCTCGCTCTCGATGCGCTCGGCGAAGGAGAGGCAGCGTTCGTCGCTCAGCGTCGGCGAGACGCCGGCTTCATCCAAAAACTCCAGCAGCTGTCCCGCCCGCGTTGAAACGCCGCGCGTTTCGCGCGTGTCGGCGCCGGAGACGTGCCAGGAGTTCACACCGATGACGCGGCCGCACTCATCCAGGAGCGGTCCGCCTGAGGAGCCCGATGAGATCACCGCCTGGTGGTTGATCGAGGGGATCGGTTCGCCCGTGGGGGCGGTATCCCGCAACGATGAAATCTGGCCCGACGTCCGCGAGGCCGGAGCGGGGCGGAGGAGGTCGGCTCCGGTCGCGCCCTGATAGTCCACATCCGGATACCCAAGGGCCACAACGCCATCGCCGGCATGCGGCTCAACTGTGGATATCGTCAGCGCCGGCAGGTCCGGTCCGCCGACGAACTCCAGGAGCGCAAGTTCCGAATTCGGTGAGTAACGAATGATCCGCGCTGGGATCAGGCCTTCACCCTCGGGCGGCACAACCGCCAGCTCGAACTCCGAGCGCTGCCGGGCTGGCGCCACCACGTGTGCATTGGTGACCACCAGGTGCGGCGCGACCACAAAGCCCGAGCCAGATCCGTAAAGCATCCGCCCATCGGCGCTTTCCAGGATCACGACGACGCGCACGATGCCGCGCTCGGCCTCGTCGACGCTGGTTTGCGCCGCCGCCGGCCCAGCGAGCGCTACAAAGAGCGCCGCCGCCAAGAACCTTAACGCCTTGCCGACCAAGCTTTTCCCCGCCCGTCCGTGGAAATGTCCACCCGCAATAATCGGGCGCCGCACCGGCTGCCGCAAGCGCGCGCACCAGTCGGCGGCGTTATGTGTCTTTCAGAACAATTGCGGCAACGGAACGGCGTTCTGCGGTCCGCCCCTTGCATCCCGCGCCGCAATCACGGCAAGTCCATTTCGTCGGCGAACGGGGGCGGTCGGTCGGCATGAGCGCGAGCTTTCGTCTGGAAAGTTCCCGCGCGCGCCCCCAACGCCCCGTCCCGCCTGCAAGCGGGCGCCTTCCGGATTGTTAAGAAAAGCTGCGTTAAGCCCGTGAAAGGGCCTGATTCGGCGGCGAGGGTTGTCATAGAATGCTCGGCAATATGTTCGGTCTAGTTGCGCCAGATCTCGCCATCGATCTCGGCACCGCGAACACGCTTATTCACGTCAAAGGCCGCGGCATCGTTCTCGATGAGCCGTCCGTAGTCGCGTATGTCAACGAAGGCGGGCGCAAGGTCGTCTACGCCGTCGGCGCCGAAGCCAAGACGATGCTCGGCAAGACCCACCGCAACATGGAAGTCATCCGTCCGCTGCGCGACGGCGTCATCGCCGACTTCGACGTCGCCGAGGAGATGATCAAGCAATTCATCCGCAAGGTGCTGCCGCGCCCGGCGTTGATCTCGCCACAGATCGTCATCTGCGTGCCGACGGGCGCAACGCCGGTTGAACGCCGCACCATTCTCGAAAGTGCGCAAGCCTCCGGCGCGCGCCGCGTCAAGCTGATCGAAGAGCCTGTGGCTGCAGCTCTCGGCGCCGGTCTGCAGATCGACGATCCGTCAGGCTGCATGGTCGTCGACATCGGCGGCGGCACCACCGAAATCGCCGTGCTCTCGCTCGGCGGCCTCGTCTGGTCGCGTTCGCTGCGCGAAGCCGGCGACAAAATGGACGAAGCCATCATCCAATACCTGCGCCGTCAGGAAAATCTGATGATCGGCGATTCAACCGCCGAGCGTATCAAGAAGGAAATCGGCACCGCCAAAGCCCCGGACCACGGGCAGGGCATGTCGCTGCCGATCAAGGGGCGCGACAATCTCTCGGGCGTGCCGAAGGAAATCACCGTCACCGAAGCGATGGTCGCCGACGCGCTGGCGGAGCCGGTTACGCGCATCGTCGATGCGGTGCGCCAAGCCTTCGAACAAATGCCGCCAGAATTGGCTGCCGATATTTACGACCACGGCCTGATGATGACGGGCGGCGGCGCGCTGCTCCGTAATCTCGACACGGTTTTGCAGGAACGTATCTCCATCCGCGTGTCGGTGGCTGACGATCCGCTGCGCTGCGTCGTCAAAGGCTGCGGTATCGCGCTCGACACCATCAATTCGCAGGAAGCGCGCCGTCTGTTGACGGAAGAAGTCTGATCAAACGCGCGCGGCAAAGAGGCGGCATAAGTGGCCAGACGCAGAAGCAGTGTGCGTCGCGCAGGCGGCGGGAGACGGGTCCCCGCCGGCGTGTTGCTGGGCGTCGTCCTTGCTATTGGCGCTGTCGTGCTGATCGGCACGCAAGCTGGCCGGACCCCGCAAACCGAAGCGGTGATGCAAACCGGCGATGATGGCGCTGCTGCTGCAGGCCGCGTCGCGACGGGCCCGGCGCGCGCCGGCGAGGGCTTCTTCGATCGTCTGTTTGCCAGTTGGAATTCAGCCGCCCGCATCCAAGAGCTCGAAGCCGAGAATCGCGAGTTGCAGGCGTGGCGCGACCTCGCCGAGCGTTTGGCTGAGCGCAACCGGCGCTACGAGTCGCTGCTGCGTATGCCGGACGATGGCTTCGGCGAAGGCGCCGACATTGAAAATTCCATCGCCGCTCAACTAGTCCTCGATAGCGGCGGCCCGTTCATGCGCACGCTCGTCGCCAATGCTGGCGCCGATCACGGCGTCCGCGTCGGCTACATTGCCGTCAACGAGAATGGGCTCGTCGGCCGCGTTGTCTCCGTCGGCCGCCGCTCCTCGCGCGTGCTGATGCTCGACGATTACAACTCCCGCATCCCGGTGATGGGAGAAGCTTCGCGCGTGCGCGCCGTGCTCGCAGGGCAGGCGACGCGCCGCCCCGAACTTTCACTCTACCCGTATCAGCTCCAATCCCCGCGCATGGATTTCATCGTCGGCGCGCAATCGCTGCGCGAAGGCGAGCGCGTCATCACCTCAGGCGATGGCGGTCTCTATCCGCGTGGCATCTCCGTCGGCGTCGCCCGCCGCGAGCGCGACGGCTCCTGGCGCGTTTCACTCGCTGCCTCGCAGCAGCCGATCGATTTCGTCCGCATCATTCCGTTCATTCCGGTCGAGCCGCCGGAAGAAACCGCCGATCCGGACGCGACGCCACCGCTCGGTTCATCCTCCTCCATCGCCGTAATCGGCACGCAAACCATGGCGCCGCCGCCAACCGTGCCAGCCGCCACGCCCGTGCAGCGTCCGGCGCCGCAGCCGCCGCGCCAACGCACCGCCCAAAACGAAACGCCGACGGCCACGCCACCGTCCGCCCAGCCGCAACAAGAAGCGCCGCCGCCCGCTGAGCAGCCGGCGACGCCGCCGCAATGAGCGCGTTCACATCGCGCGCGCCATCACGGAGCGCCTTGCGCGCGTGGGGCCTCGCGCTTGCGGTGCTCAGCGTCATTCTTCCTGCGCTTCCGCTTGGTCCGCTCTTTTCGCAACCGCCGCTGCCGCTGGCCGTGCTTTGGGCGGCCTACGGCTGGGCAGCGGAGGACGAGAGCGGTTGGCGCGCGCCGGTTACACTCGCCGTGCTCGGCCTCGTGCATGACCAGCTCGCCGGAGGGCCATACGGGCTCTTCGCTGCGATTTATCTCTCAGCCTACCTGGTGGGCCGCGTGCTCGCGGTGCTGATGTCGGCGCCGAACTTGGTCTCGCTCTGGGGCGGCTTTATCGGCACTGCGCTTTTCACCATCGGCGTTGCCTATGTGCTCGCGCGCTTGGGCCTTGGCCGCAACGTCTCGGTGCTGCCGTACGCTGAAGCCGCCATCATCACCGCCATCATCTTCCCGATCGTGCGCCCGCTCTACATGAGCAATTCGCCGAGCCTCCGGCCAGGAGCGCGCCGATGAACTCAACCAAGCAGCCGCTCAAGCAAATGAACCGCGGCAAGCGTGTCGGCTCCACGCTGCCGAAGCGCGACGCCACAGTGATCTTCAATCGGCGCGCGACATTGCTGTCGTTCGTTGGCGTTGGCGTGCTCGGCACGATCCTGTTCCGCATGGGCCAGCTTCAGGCCACCAACCTGATCAGCCGCGAATACTCCAACGCCGCTGACGAAAACCGCTTCGACACCCGCATCATCGCCCCGCCGCGCGGCATCATCTACGATCGCTTCGGCACGGTGCTGGCGCAAACCTCCAAGGACTATCAAGTCGCCGTCGTTCAGAACGATGTCGACAACATGGAAGAGGTCGTCGGCCGCGTCGCGCAAATCCTCGGTCTCGATTCCGAATGGGCGCGCCGCGCCATCATCCGCGTTCGCGGCGGCTCACGTTACGAACCGCAGCCGCTGAAAGACGGCCTGACCTGGGAGCAGTTCAACGCCATCAACGTGCGCTTGCCGGAGCTGCGCGGCATTGTTGCGCAATCCGTCGATGTGCGCGCCTATCCGTATGACGTCGTCTACGGTCACCCGATCGGCTACGTCCAAAAGCCGACGCAGCGCGACCTCGATCGCGTCATCGAAACCGAAGGCGAGGGCTCCGCGCGCGCCACCTATCTGCGCAACCCGCATGTGCGGGTTGGTAAGGCGGGCCTTGAAGCGTCGATGGAAGACGCGCTGCACGGCACTGCGGGTTATCGCAAAGTTATCGTCAATGCGCGCGGCGTCGAGCAGGGCGAGGATGAAAGCGAACGCCGTGAGCCGATCCGCGGCTCTGGCCTCGTGCTTACGCTCGACCACGATCTGCAGCGGATCGCGATGCAAAACTTCGGCGAGCAATCCGGCTCCGCCGTCGTCATGGACATCCACACCGGCGATCTGTTGGTCATGGCCTCGGCGCCGGGTTTCGATCCGAACCTCTTCGTCAACGGCATCGGCCAGAGCGATTTCGACGCTTACAATCTCGATGAGAAGAAGCCGCTCTACCACAAGACGGTGACCGGCGTTTACGCGCCGGGCTCAACCTTCAAGATGATTGTCGGCATCGCCGCCAAGCAAGCCGGCATGGAAGACAATTGGTCGACCAGCTGCGGCGGCGGCTTCTTTTATGGCGGCCGCACCTTCCATTGCTGGAGCCGCCACGGCCGCATGAACCTGCACGACGCGATCAAGCATTCGTGCGACGTTTTCTTCTATCAAGCCGCTCTGCGTGCGGGGCCTGAGCGCATCGCCGCCGTCTCGCGTCAGTTCGGCCTCGGCCAAACCTATAACGTCAACGTTCCGAACGTGCGCGCCGGTCTCATTCCCGACCCAACGTGGTGGCGCGAGAACCGTAACGAAGGGTGGACCGGCGGTCTCACCGTCAATTACGGCATCGGGCAGGGCGCTATGGGCGTCACGCCGCTGCAGCTCGCCGTCATGGCGGCTCGCCTCGGCAACAATGGCTACGCCGTCGAGCCGCGTCTCATCCGCGAAGGCCCGAACATTTCCGATCCGCCGCCGCCGCCGCACATGGCCGGCATCGAAGCCGATCACCTCGCGCGCGTGCGCGATGGTATGTTCGGCGTCTGTAACGAGCCTGGCGGCACCGCGATGCGCGCCGGCAATCTCGAACTCGTCATTCATCCGGAAACCGGCGCCGCCGTGCCGCGCACGCCGGAAAACAGCCGCTGGGCGCCGGTGCAGATCGCCGGTAAAACCGGCACAGCGCAAGTCCGCGCGCTCGGCAACAATCGCGGCCGTCACTGGTCGACGATCGAGTGGCGCTTCCGCGACAACGCGCTCTTCTGCTGCTTCGGCCCCTGGCACGAGCCGCGCTATGCGTGCGCCGTCGTCGTTGAGCACGGCGGCGCAGGCTCGGGCGTTGCCGGTCCGATCGCGCGCGAGATCATGCGCGCGACGCTGCTGCGCGATCCCTCGCGGCGCACGCCGGCTAACTTGGCGCAGCTTGAGCAAAATCTGGCGAGGAATGCATGAGCACGCTTTCGCTCTCCGGCAGCGGCCCCAACACCGTGTTCGATCGCTTCGCCAAGCTGAACTGGGGCATCATCACCATTCTGATCGCGCTCGCCTTCATTGGCGTGTTGATGCACTTCTCGGTCTCCTCCGGGGCCTGGACCGACATGCCGCTCACCCACGGCATTCGTTTCGCCGTGCTCCTGGTGATGATGCTGGTGGCGGCGCTCTTTCTGGACGCCCGCTTTTGGCTTGCTATCGCGTATCCGCTCTACGCGGTCGCACTCATCCTGCTTGTCGGCGTCGAACTCTTCGGCGCAACGCGCATGGGCGCCCAGCGTTGGCTTGATATCGGCCCGATGTCGCTGCAGCCGTCGGAGATCATGAAAGTCGGCATCGTGCTGGCGCTTGCGCGCTATTATCACCAGCTCGATCCGCGCAAGACCGGCACCGTGCTCTGGATCATCCCGCCATTCCTGATGATCGTCGCGCCTGTCGCCCTCGTCATGCACCAGCCTGACCTCGGCACTTCGCTGATGATCCTCTTCGCGGGTGTCTGCATCATGTTCCTTGGCGGCCTACTTTGGCGCATCATCGCCGCTGGCGCGATCGTTGCCGTCGGCGGCGCGGTTTTCGCGTATTTCGGCATTCTGCATGAATATCAGCGCCAACGTGTGGACGTGTTCTTGGGCATCACACAAGACCCGCTCGGCGCTGGCTATCACGTTCTTCAGTCCAAGATCGCTATCGGCTCAGCTGGCCTGTTCGGCCGAGGCTGGATGCAAGGCACGCAAAGTCAGCTCGACTTCCTGCCTGAAAAGCACACCGACTTCATCTTCACGATGATCGTCGAAGAATTCGGCTTGCTTGGCGGCGCGCTCGTGCTTGGTCTCTTCGGCGCGCTCATGGCGCTGACCATGCAGGTCGCCTACAAAGCCCGATCGCTGTTCGGCAAGCTCGCCGCCGGCGGCATTGCCGCGACGCTCGCGTGCTACGTCTTCATCAACACCGCCATGGTGATCGGCCTCGTGCCCGTCGTCGGCATCCCGCTGCCGATCATCAGCTTCGGCGGCACGGCGATGGTTACGCTGATGGCCGGCTATGCGATCGTGCTCAGCGTAGACTTGCACCGTGACCAACACGGCGCGAGAGGCTGGTTGTGGTGATCTCTTAAAGAGTTGGAGCGCGGGCCTCCGGCCCGCATTGGCTCGGCTGTATAAGAGCGCGAAGAATGCGGGCCGGAGGCCCGCGCTCCAACCTCTTACCAGTTAGCGCGATCCGCCATCCAATCGGTAGCGCGCACCAGCGCATCGACGATGCCCGGCTCTAGCGAGCTGTGGCCCGCATCGTGGATCACTTCCAGCTCCGCTTCCGGCCAACGCTGCTTCAAATCCCACGCACTGCGCATCGGCGTGCACATATCGTATCGGCCTTGCGCAATGCGGCAGGGGATGCCGCGTAGGCGCGGCGTTTGCTCCAGCAACCAGCCGTCGCTCTCAAAGAAGCCGCCATTCACAAAATAATGGTTCTCGATCCGCGCAAACGCCTCAACGAACCGATCTTCATTGAAGCGCGACGGCAACGCACTTGGCCCGGCGATCGAAATCGTTTCGCCCTCCCAGCGCGCCCAAGCCCGCGCCGCGCGCACGCGCTCAGCCCAATCGTTCGACGTTAGCCGCCGATGGTATGCGCCCAGAAAATCGCCGCGCTCGCTCGGCGGGATCGCCTGCGCGTAGCGCTCGAACGCATCCGGATAAACGTGGCTGGCGCCGTTCTGATAGAACCAGTCGATCTCGCTCTTCCGCAGCAGGAAAATCCCGCGCAGCACGAGCCCTGCGACACGCTCCGGGTGCTTGGCTGCGTACGCTAGCGCCAAGGTCGATCCCCAAGAGCCGCCGAACACGACCCACTTATCGATGCCGAACTTTTCGCGCACGCGCTCTATATCGGCGACCAAATCCCAAGTCGTGTTCTCGCGCAGCTCCGCATGCGGCGTCGAACGTCCGCAGCCGCGCTGATCCATCGCCAGCACCCGAAAGCGCTTCGGATCGAAGAACCGCCGCATCTCCGGCGACAACCCGCCGCCCGGCCCGCCATGCAACGCCACCGCAGGGCGTCCCTGTGGGTTGCCGGATTGCTCCACATAGATCGTGTGCAGATCCGAAACCTTGAGCATCTCACTCGCATAAGCTTCGATCGCCGGATAAAGGTCGCGGCGGGGCGGGGGTGTTTGTCCGTACATGGCGCGCAGGGTTACGCACCTGACGCGGCGCTAGCAAGGCGTGCGCTGCGAGCTTTGCATTTCCGCTGTCTCGCGGCAGTGCAAAAGCAATGCTAGGCGGGGCTCGTGAGCACTGAATCGCCCCGACCATCCATCTTCTCCACGCCGGCCGCGCGGGTGACCATGGTGATGTCGGCGCTGTTCAGCACGACTGGCGTCCTGCTGGTTTTTCTCCCGCGCTGGCTCGAGGTCGAGCGTGGGCTCACCGGGGCAGAGATCGGCCTCATTCTTTCGCTGGCGCAATTCGCGCGCATTATCACCGGCCCCTTGATCGCCTACCGGGTCGATCGCGCCGCTGATCGCACCGTGCCGCTGAAGCTGATCGCACTCGCTGCGGTTTGCGCCTACACGGCGTTCTTCTTTCTTGCGCAGGGCTTTTGGCCGCTGCTGTTGCTCGGCTTCATCGCACTCTCGCTCTCGCAATCGCTCACGCCCCTGATCGAAGCCGCGACCCTGCGCGCCACTGCACAAGGCAAGATCAGTTATGGTGTTGCGCGCGGCATTGGCTCAATCGCCTTTATCGCCGCCAATGTGCTTGGCGGCGTCGCCGTCTCACGCTTCGGGCTGACTGCCGTCGTCGTCTGGGTGCTGTCGTCGCTGGCGCTTGTCGTCGCGACGAGCTGGTTCGGCCTCCATCGCGATCCGCCGCTTAGCCAGCCAAGCGCCTCACGCTCCGGCGGCGCCGGGGCTCTGCTGCGCAACCGGCGTTTTCTGATCCTGATTACGGCGTGCGGACTCATCCAGGCTGGGCATGGCTTCTACTATTCGTTCTCGACTCTCGTCTGGCGCGGGCAGGGATTGTCGCCTGAGATGGTCGGCGTGCTTTGGGCTTTTGGCGTGGCGGTTGAAGTCGCGTTCCTCTGGAGTTTGCCGTTCATCGAACGCCGCAGCACGCCGGAGGGGTTGATCCTCATCGGCGCCGGCGCCGCCGTCGCGCGCTGGTTCGTCATGGGGTTCGCGCCGTTGGGCTTTGTGCTCTGGCCGCTGCAAGCGATGCACGCGCTCAGCTTCGCCGCGGCTCATGTTGGCGCCATGCGCCTGTTGCACCGCGAGGCGCCTGAGCATTCGGCAGCGATGGCGCAAACACTTTATGCGGTCTTATCGGGCGGCCTCTTTATGGGAGTCTCAACTCTAGTCTCGGGCTACCTCTACGACATCGGCGGCGCCGTCGGGTATTGGGCCATGGCGGCGTTAGCGGCGGCGGGCGGCGCGCTTGCAGTGTTGCTCTTGCCGCCAAAGCCGCGCGCCCACGCAGCAACACCTCAGTAAGAATTTCGCCTCTCGCGGGAACATCGCCCCGAAAGCGCCCCGTGCTTCTTTGCCTAATATTTTCTGTTAGCCCTTATCGGTTGACGGGCAGAAGGCTCGAGAGGGACGTGCATTGGCCGAAACGGCCACATTTGACTTCCGCGAGGATGAGCGCGCGCCGGTTCTGGCGCTGCGCGGCGACTGGACGGTGGACACCATCTCCGGTCTTGAGCGCGGCTTGGCCGAAGTTTCCGAGAAGTTAAAGCAAGGCGCTGTCGTTGATGTCTCCGGCCTCGGCCGTTTCGATGTCGCCGGCGCCTATCTGATCGACCGCACCTTCCGCGAAAGTCCAGCGGGCGACAAAACCCGCATCGCCATTCGCGGTGAGCACGCCAACGCCATGCGACTGCTACAGGCCGCGCGAAAGTCCTACGCCGGCCCCGCCGCGCCGCCGCGTCAACTCCAGGGGCTCAAGGGATTTACAGACTTCGTCGGCCGCGCCGTTGTCGACATCGCCGACGACATCATCGACACCGTCGGCTTCTTTGGTCAAACGCTCGTCGTCATCGCTCAGCAGATCATCAACCCGCGCCGCATTCGCGCCGTCTCCATCGTCCACGTCATGGAAACGGCCGGCTTGAACGCCCTGCCGATTGTCGTGCTGCTCTCGTTCTTCATCGGCATGGTCGTCGCTTATCTCGGCGCGCGTATTCTGCAGGATTTCGGCGCCACGGTATTTGTCGTCGAACTCGTGTCGATCTCGGTCATGCGCGAATTCGGCGTCGTCATCACGGCCATCATTCTCGCCGGACGCACGGCCTCATCCTTCACCGCCGAAATCGGCGCCATGAAGATGCGCCAGGAGATCGACGCCATGCGTGTGATCGGCATCAATCCGATGGATGCGCTGGTTGTGCCGCGCGTCGTCGCGATGCTGGTGATGACGCCCATCCTGGCGTTCGCAGCTACGATGTCCGGCATCTTCGGCGGCGTCATCGTCAGCTGGGCCTCGCTTGGCGTCAGCCCCAACATGTTCTTCGCCCGTGTGTCCGAAGTGGTGCCGGCCGACAACTTCTGGGTCGGCTTTGTCAAAGCGCCTGTGTTTGCGCTCGTGCTCGCAGTAATCGCCTGCAAACAGGGCCTTTCGGTGGGCGGCGACGTCGGTTCACTCGGTGCGCGCGTCACCACTTCCGTCGTGCAGTCGATCTTCATGGTCGTCCTGCTCGACGCGATCTTTGCCATCTGGTTCCTGGAGATGGGCTGGTGAGCGAAGAGATCGCCATTCGCGTGCGCGGCCTGGTGACGCGCTTCGGAACGCAGACCGTCCATGATGGACTCGACCTCGATGTGCGGCGAGGCGAAATCCTCGGCGTCGTCGGCCCGTCAGGGTGCGGCAAATCCGTGCTGCTGCGTGAGATCGTCGGACTTGATCCGCCGACGGCGGGCGACATCGCCTTTCCGGTGCATTATGCCGAACAGCGTGAGCCACGCATGGGCGTCATGTTCCAGGACGGCGCGCTGTTCTCAAATCTCACGGTGCTCGAAAATGTCGAAGCGCCGCTGCGCGAGCACACACATCTCTCGCCCGACCTGCGCAAGGAAATCGCCGGCCTGAAGCTTTCCATGGCCGGCCTCGGGCCTGACGCACACCATAAGAAGCCGTCGCAAATCTCAGGCGGCATGCGCAAGCGCGCGGCTGTGGCGCGCGCTATCGCGCTCGATCCCGAGCTGCTTTTTCTCGATGAGCCGACTGCGGGGCTCGATCCGATCAGCGCCGAAAACTTCGATCAGATGACGCACGATCTCGCGCGCTCGCTCGGTCTCACGGTCTTCCTCGTCACCCACGATTTGGACACGCTGCACGCCATCTGCGATCGCGTCGCCGTGCTCTACAAGGGCAAGGTCGCCGCTATCGGCACGATCCCCGAAATCACTAGAGACGCCCAAGGTTGGGTGAAGGAATATTTCTCAGGTCCGCGAGGCCGCGCCGCAACGCGCGCTGTCGCGGGAGGATAGAATTATGGAAACCAAAGCCAATTACGTCCTGATCGGCGCCTCGACCATTATCGGCGCATTCTTGATCATGCTGTTTGCGCTCTGGATCACCACCGGTGATCTCCGGCGCGGCTTCAACACCTATGATGTGGTGTTTGACGATCCGGTGCGCGGCCTCACCGAGGGCGGCGAAGTTCGCTTCAACGGCATCAAGGTCGGCGAAGTGGAATCGCTGCGCATCGATCCCGACAACACCAACCGCGTTATCGCCCGTGTCCGCGTGTCCTCTGACGTGCCGGTGAAGACCGATACCGCAGCTCAGCTCGAACCTATTGGCCTCACCGGCGTCACGCTCATTCAGCTATCCGCCGGCAGCGTCGACGCGGAGATATTGCGTCCTGCGTTCGGTGCGCCGCCGCCGCGTATTCAGGGCATGGGCAGCCAGATCGACGTGATCGTCGCGCGCGGCGAAGAGGTTGCGTTGCGCGCGAGCGAGGCCATGGCTGCCGTCCGCGATCTCTTGACCGACGAAAATATCGCCAGCGTCACCCGCTCGCTGCGCAACATCGAAGCCGTTTCGCAGCGTCTCGCAGCGCAGGATTCCGTCATCAACTCTTCGGGCGAAGCCGCCCGCGAAATCGCCCAGCTTTCGCGTCAGCTGCAGACTGATCTTGCCGATCTCGATCAAACCATCGACCAGGTGAACCAGGCTGCGGGCGTCGCATCCGGCGAAACACTGCCGGAGCTCGCGCTTGCCGCCGAGGAGATCCGCCGCGCCGCCGCTTCGATCAGCCGCGTCGCCAACAACCTCGAAGAAAACCCATCCGTTCTTACGCCGCGCAGTCCGCGGCCGACCGTGGAGCTCGACCCATGATCCGCGCCGCTTCGCTTCTTCTCGCCGCTTCGATGCTCGGCGGCTGTATTTCACTCTTGCCCGAACCGCCGCCGCCGCCGCGCACTTATGTGCTGGAAGCGCGCAACGTCGAGGCGCTCACAGGTGAGCCGATCAATGCCGTGATCGGCGTTGCCAACCCGGGCGGCGAGCGCACCATACTCGGCGCCGATCTCATCTGGCGCACCGGCGACACCATCGCCTATGTCGATCAATCGCAATGGTCGAGCCGCGCCGCCGACGCGCTGCAGCAGATTCTGGTTGAAACGCTGGTCAACCAAGGGCGCTTCCGCGCCGCGACACGCAGCGGTGAGGCGCGCTCCGATTATGAGATCCGTTGGGAAGTTCTCGATTTCGAAGTGCGCGAGGAAGACATGCGGGCGCACTTCCGCGCTGACGTGCGCGTTGTCGCGCCAGGCCGGCGGATCATTGCCGCGCGCACCATCGAGACCACCGCGCCGGTCGGCGCGCGTTCGTCATCGGTGGCCGCTGATGCGCTTGCGCGCGCCGCCCGTGAAGGCAGCGCGCGCATTGGGGAGTTTGCGGCTGATGCGGTGCTGACGGCGCAAACCGCCAGCACCGAGTCAAACTGATTTACGCGAGAGCCGCGTCGATCAGCAGGTAGGCGCGGACCAGCTCCGAGCCTTCACCCTTCTTTTCGCTTTTGGCGAGGTCAGGGCGTGAGCGATAGGCAACGGCCGCATCGTGCGCTTCGGCGTTGCGCTTCATGTAGCGGACGATGCGCGTCACTGCGCCCGGCGCGGCATCGATCACCGCACGGCGGCGGGCCGAGGCGCCGTCACGCGAGCAGCGGGCGATGCGTGCGAGGTCAGCAGCATCAAGGATGTCGCTGAGGTCGACGCCGGCATCCGTCACCAGGTCAATGGCGCCGGCTTGGATCGTGGCGTCATTGTTGACCGGCTCCTTGCGGCCGAAATCGGCCAGCTCGAACGCGCTCTCATTGGCGGCGACCGGCGCTTCTTCGCGTTGCGGCATGAAGTTGCCCCACGAGCCGAAGCCCTTGAACACCTTCTTCGGTTCACGCTCGACCGTGACATCCATGCGGTTCTCGACGCGCGGACGCGAACCGCCACGCGCCACGGCCGCGTTGGCCGCCGCTTGCAGGGTCGTCACTTCGTCCTCGTGTTCGAACGCGACCGGCTCCGGCTTGCGCTCGATGGTCTTCGGCGCGGCGGCCTTCTTCACGCCGGCGGCGGCGACTTGCGTCGTGTGCGCCGTGCGTGAGGTAACAGCCATGTCGTTCAGGCGCGCCATCGTATCGTTGGCGGCTTCCTGCATCGCTTGCGCTTCAGCGCGAATGAGTTGAGCGGCGCGCTTGCAATCCTGCACGGCGCTGCGCGTCGTTTCACGAACCGCGGCGGCGGTTTCGTTGGCGACAAGCACGGCTTCGGCGGTCGACTTCTTGGCGGTTTCCGTCAGGCGCGTGGCTTCCGCGAGGCCCGACAGCATTTCCGACATCGAGCCGTTGAGCGAGGCAGCGGCGGCGTTGGCGGTGTCGGCGGCGGCGTGGAATTCGGCCGTGCGCGAGCCAATCACGTTCGCCGAGGCGGTGAACGAGGAGAGGTGCGTCACGAGCGCGTTCTCAGCGGCGGCGACTTCCGTCTTCACCAGCTTCGACGCTTCACGCATCAGGCGGACTTGGCGGCCGATCGAGTTGGCGATCACGTCCGTTTGGTCCTTGATGTCGGTGCGGACTTCGACCAGCGCTTCACGCTCGCGAACCAGGGTTTCGGCCATCGCTTGCGTGTTGGCGCGCGAGGCGGCGACGGCTTCGCCGAACAGAGCCGCATTGCGCTGGGCGGAGGCTTCGAGTTCAGCCAAACGATCCAGAGCCGACGAGACAGCTTCGTTCAGCTGTTCGATTTCGCTCTTCACCGTGTCGGTCAGGCGTTGCGCTTTCGCTTCGCCGGCTTCGACCGGCATCGCCGCTTCATGCGCCAGGCGCGTCAGCTCGACAGCAAGCTTGCGCGCCTTCAGCGCTTCGCCGGCGGCCGAGGCCGCAACCCAGAACAACAGGGCCGGGCCGAAGGCGAGTGCGATCAAGCCGGCCTGCATCGCCGGGTCCATCGCCATCACGGATTCGACGCCGAAATAGGCGAGCGGTCCGCCGATCGCGCCGGCGATCCAGACGAGCGCCATAAAGCCGCCCATGAAGGCAGCCCACGAGAAGCCTGTCTTCACCTTGATGTCGCGCTTCGGCTCAACCACGGCCGGCTCTTCGTCGCGCGCCGTGGTGAATTCTTCTTCGCGGCTGAATTCTTCCGCGAAATCGTCCGCGAGATCGTCATTCGCAGAGTCGGCAATGCCGAACTCTTCGAACGGATCGCGTTCGTCGTCCTCTTGTCCGTAGTACATCGTAAACTCCCGCAGCCCGCGGAGCACGGGCGTTAACCCGGCGGCTGCAACGCCCATGCCAACGAGGCGAGTGCATTTCCCGCGTGGGGCTTGCGCCAAATCGGAGCAAAGCGCGGGCCAACGATGCGCCGCGCGCGAGAAGTAAGGTTAAGCGCACGCGCCAGCGCGCCGAAGCGCGATGCGCAACGGCGTGTTTGGTGTTTGGCGTTTGCAGGGCAAGCCTAGCTCGAGTCGAGCAGCTTGCTGCGCGTTGTGAGCGCGGCGCCCGTGATGTCGATTGGTAAACGCTCGTCGACGGGATCGTAGCCGGAGTATCGCGGGCCGATGAGCGCGTAGCGTGACACGATTTGCGGCGAGCGTGCGAGCGCGCGGCGCTGCGCGGCGGCGAGACGGCGAACGTGCGGCGCCGGATCGTTAAGCACGCGGCGCAAGGCTTCAAAGCGCCGCGCGATGCGAAACGAGGCAGGGCCGCGATCGCGCCGCGCCGCGGGCGGCGGCGGCTCCGCTGGGCGAGCGCTCGGACCCCAGAGCGCGCGGATGCGCGGCGCATGGCGATCCTGCACGAGATGCGTATCGCGCGGCAAAGCCAGCGCAAACGATGCGGTCCAAGTTTCAGGATCCGCGAGATCGAGCCGGCGCGGAGGCCTCGGCCCGCGCTTGCGCGGCGCGTTTACGATAACGAGGCCGGGACGCAGCGGAATATGAACGAGGCGCGGGCCGCGCTCCGGCGCAGCAGGCGCAAACGCGGCGATCTCGGCGAAGAGAAGCTTGCGGACGAGACTCTCAAGCAGCCCGAGTTGGCGCACGATCTCCAGGCGCGCGTCGCGCGATGAGAGGTTGAGAAGCGCGATGGCCGCCGGCGCGCCCACCGCCGCGATCACGCGCCGAAAGGTAGCGCGCAGGCGATCCCAGAGGGCGGCGTGGGTTGGAGGCGGGGCGGCGGCGGTGGTCATGGTTTGCGCCAAGTATGCGCGCGTTTCCGGCGCCGCCGGATTGATTCAACTGCAAATGGTTTTGATTCAGCGGGTTGGCTGCGTGAATCGGCCGGATTGAGGATCCGATTGGCCGCAGAGTTTTTGGGATCTACGTTTGCAGCGGGAGCGGAGCTGGCTGTTTTCCGGGCGCGGGAAGCGGACGCTCCTAATAATCTGTCCAAGCGGCGAGAGTTGGCCCGTTTCGGTCAGTGCCTAGGCAAAGAGCGTGAACGCAATAGTGTGCGCCTGTGACGGACGAACTGCTCAACTTTTGGATATTGCTGCCAGCATTGGTTGCCGCTCTCTCGGGCCTGGCTGCTCACTTCCGAGGCCGACCGGGGTGGGCTGTTGGACTCGCCGTCGTTGGCTTCGTTGTGGTCTTGCCCCTGGCTTTCCTCGCAGTGCTCGCGGGTATCATATTCTACCCAGCAATTGACCAGAACATTCTGATCGCGATCGTTTGGGGTCCCGTGTTTCTATATTGGCTAATCGCAATCGCAGTTGCGCGGACGCTTGACAGAAAAATTGCCAAATAGCCTAGGCGCTGAACGTTCGTGGGGAGGTGGCAATCGGCGGCGTTCTACCGAATACCGGGACTTAGCGAATGGCCGGTTTGGCCGTTAGCGAGGGCCGCGTTTAGCCTGCGGCTGCGTGCGGAACGGGGCGGGGGCGGTGTCGACCGGTGCGCCGTCCGCGGCTCTTTGCAGAGAGCCGCGGATGGCGCGTCCCGCGCATTAGAGTTGGGAGGGCTTCGTGGCCGAAGCGTTATCCTCAGATGCGGTGGGCTTTGTCGCGTTTGCTTGCGTAGAGCCATCAGTAGAACCTGACTCTGCGCTCGAAACGGTTTCGACAACCGTTTGCTCCGAAGGCTTCGTCGTGGTCGTCTCTGCGCTCGTGACCTCGGCCCGCTCTTCCGCCGCTTGAGCGGCGGCGGCTTCCGGTTTGCCCTGGTCAGCGGCGGTGTCGCCGGGCGTGGATGCTCCAGCGTGGAGCGGCGGGAATACCAATGCCGTGGCTACGAGTGCAGCGGCGAGATGATTACGCATCTGAACGTCCTCCTAGCGGTTTGAGTTGTTTTCGGGCCGGATGGTGCGGGCAATGGCTTGCCCGCACCGCGCTTCGGCCGTGGGTTTCCGAGTCTTCGGCTCAGAAATCCATATCCGCGCCGGCGGGCATAGCCGGCGCTTTTTCTTTCTTGGGCGCCTCGGCAATCGACGCTTCCGTCGTGATGATGAGGCCCGCGACGGAGGCGGCGTTCTGCAACGCAGAGCGCACGACCTTAGCCGGATCGATCACGCCCGCCTTGAACATGTCGCCATATTCTTCGGTCTGCGCATTGAAGCCGATCACGGCGTTCTTTTCGCTCAAGAGCTTGCCCACCACGATCGAACTTTCGACACCGGCATTTTCGGCGATCTGCCGAAGCGGGGCCTCGAGCGCCTTCTTCACGATGTTGACGCCGATCGCCTGGTCGTCGTTGTCGGTGGTCACTTTGCTCAAGGCGCTCGTCGCGCGAAGCAGGGCGACGCCGCCGCCAGCGACGATGCCTTCCTCAACGGCCGCGCGGGTGGCGTGGAGCGCATCGTCAACGCGGTCCTTGCGCTCCTTGACCTCGACTTCGGTGGCGCCGCCAACGCGGACGACGGCTACGCCGCCAGAGAGTTTCGCCAGCCGCTCCTGCAGCTTCTCGCGGTCATAGTCGGAGGTCGTTTCCTCGATCTGCGCCTTGATCTGCGCGATGCGCGCTTGGATGTCGGCCTTCTTGCCTTCGCCATCAACGATGGTGGTGGCGTCTTTCTCGATCCGAACTTTCTTGGCGCGACCAAGTTGCTCGATCATCACGTTTTCGAGCTTGATGCCGAGATCTTCGCTGATGACTTGGCCGCCGGTCAGTATGGCGATGTCTTCCAACATCGCTTTGCGCCGATCGCCGAAGCCCGGCGCCTTGACCGC
The DNA here is from genome assembly GCA_050184605.1 of Hyphomonadaceae bacterium. GTDB lineage: Bacteria > Pseudomonadota > Alphaproteobacteria > Caulobacterales > Aquidulcibacteraceae > Vitreimonas. The sequence continues at coordinate 57,123 of JBFXAE010000005.1, forward strand.
CGCGACCTTCAAGCCGCCGCGCAACTTGTTGACGACGAGCGTCGCCAGCGCTTCGCCCTCGACGTCCTCGGCCACGATGACGAGCGGGCGCCCCGTCTGAACGATCTTTTCCAAGAGTGGGATCAGCGGGTTGAGCGAAGAGAGCTTCTTCTCGTGCAAGAGCACGTAAGGGTCTTCGAGCACCGTCTCCATCTTGTCGGCGTTGGTGATGAAGTAGGGCGAGATATAGCCGCGATCGAACTGCATGCCTTCGACCACTTCGAGTTCGCTATCAAGCGACTTGGCTTCCTCGACCGTGATCACCCCATCCTTGCCGACCTTGTCCATGGCGCGCGCCAGCATGTCGCCGATGTCGCGGTCGCCATTGGCCGAAATCGTGCCGATCTGGGCGATCTCGGCGTTGGTTGTGATCTTCTTGGCCTGGGATTCGATGTCCTTGACCACGGCGGCGACGGCCTTGTCGATGCCGCGCTTCAAATCCATCGGGTTGCGTCCGGCTGAGACCGCCTTCATGCCCTCGCGCACGATGGCTTGCGCAAGCACGGTCGCGGTGGTGGTGCCGTCGCCGGCGCCGTCAGCGGTCTTCGACGCGACCTCGCGCACCAATTGCGCGCCAAGATTTTGGAACTTATCGGCGAGTTCGATTTCCTTGGCGACAGTGACGCCGTCCTTGGTGGTGCGCGGGGCGCCGAACGATTTTTCGATAACCACGTTGCGGCCTTTAGGGCCCAGCGTGACCTTCACAGCATCGGCCAAGATATCGACGCCTTCCAGCATGCGCTGGCGCGCATCCGCGCCGAAGTGCACGACTTTCGCAGTCATGGTGTTTCGTCCTTTGGTTTGATCTTTGTGTTGCTCTTAAGCGGCCTTGCGGCTCGTTGAGCTGTCGCGCTCGACGACGCCCAAGATGTCGGATTCCTTCATGATCAACAGGTCTTCGCCGTCAATCTTGACTTCGGTCCCCGACCATTTGCCGAAGAGAATGCGTTCGCCGGGCTTCACGTCGAGCGGCGTCAGCTTGCCGTCGTCATCGCGATGGCCCGGGCCGACGGCGACGATTTCGCCTTCCTGCGGTTTTTCCTTCGCCGTGTCGGGAATGATGATGCCGCCGCGGGTCTTTTCTTCCTCCTCAACGCGGCGCACCAGAACGCGATCGCCAAGGGGTCTGAACTGCATAAGCCTTGATCTCCTCTTCTCAGTTGCAAACGGGAAGAGGGCGGCGCGATTGGATTTCTTCTTGAATGGAAGCAACATCTGCCTGCCTCTCCTGTCGTCCCTGACAGTTCGGCAGCCGCTGGCAAATTAGCATCCGTCGCCGGCGACTGCTAAAATGTCGGGCGAGGATTTGGGCGCGTCCAAGGCGGGTTCAAGAGGTCCTTTCAGAAAATTTTGGGCGGATGCGCGGAGTATTTTTGCGGCCGCGAAATGGCTCTTGCTGCGTCCCGCCAGCGCTCGGTGGGCGGTGCAAAAAATCCCGGGTTGGGGGTGTTGAAGGGTGAAAGGAGCCTCCCAAAATCTTGTCGCGCCGGGCGCCGGATAGGGCCCGGCCGCGGGCGCTGGCGACGTCCGGCGCTCCTCGTGACCCATGTTGCTTTGCAAGAGGATATGGAGATGAGGACCTACGATTTTTCACCCTATTACCGGTCGTCGGTGGGCTTTGACCGGATGCTTGATCTTCTGGGCGCGCCGCAGCGCCGGGAAGCTGACGAGAGCTGGCCGCCCTATGACATCGAGCGTCAGGGCGAAGATCGCTATGCGATTACCATGGCGATCGCGGGCTTTGGCAAAGACGAAGTCTCGATCATGGCCGAGCCCAACGCGCTTTTGGTTGAAGGGCGCAAGAACGGGGACGATAGCGGCCGCAAATTCCTGCATCGCGGCATCGATCAACGTGCGTTCCGCCGCCAGTTCGACTTGGCCGACTTCGTCAAGGTGACGGGCGCTTCTTTGGAGCACGGCCTCCTGCGTATCGAACTTCAACGCGAGATCCCTGAGGCGATGAAGCCGCGCCGGATTGAGATCGGGACAAGCCAGGCGCGCGTCTCGAACGAGGTCCGCTCAGGCGACGCCCAGGTCGAGACTGCGGCCTAAAGGACGAACAAAGCGCGGAGAAATACTATGCGAGACTTAATCCCCTGGGGCCGTTCGCGCGCGCCTGCGCGCCAAGGCGAGCCTCATCATGACGCCACCTTAAGCCCGTTCTTCACGCTACGGCGCGAGATGGACAGGCTGTTCGACGACGCCTTCCGCGGTTTCGGCCTCACCGGCTTCGACCAGAACATCGGTTGGCCGCAGGTAGATGTCGTTGAGCGCGACAAGGAAGTGCGCGTCACGGCCGAACTGCCGGGGCTCGAAGAAAAGGACATCGAGCTGCGAGTGGAAGACAATGTGCTTATCCTCGCTGGCGAGAAGCGCCATGAGCACGACGACGAAGAGCGCCGTTACAGCGAACGCTACTACGGCCGCTTCGAACGAAGGCTCGCGCTTCCGGCCGAGGTCGACGACGAGCGCGCGGAGGCGCGCTTTCGCAACGGCGTCTTGACCGTCACTCTGCCCAAGATCGCGCGCGAGCAGAGCCGAAGAAAGCGCATCGCGATCTCGCATTGATCGATGCGCCGAAGACGCGCCGCGCGGTTTCGCATCGCGCGGCGCTCCATGGGTTGAATTGAAAGGAGGAAGAGGAGCAACCCCTATGGGATTTTCTGCTGAGCCGATCCGGCTTCGCCCCCGTTTTCTGCCGCGGCGCTGGGGCCGCGAAAAACTCGACGCTTGGTGCGCCAATGCCGATCGACCGCTGACGCCAGTTGGCGAAGTATGGCTCGCACATGCGCACAATACGACAAGCCACGGCGACCATTTTGGCGCGACGTTTGCGAATGCCCCACAAGAAATGTTGGGGGACCTTGGCCGGGCGCCGCCATCGCTCCGCTTGGTCGCAACCGATGAACCCAGCGATCCCATTCGCGCCGAAGGGCCAGTCACGCTCTGGCGCATCATCGAAGCGCCGCTCGATGCGAGCGTCACGATCCGAGACAGGGCCGGACGCGCGCCGCGCCAGGTGCGCTGTCGCCGCGGCGATCTGTTGCGCCTCAGCCATGGCGCTGAGCTTGTGGTTCCAAGCGGTGTCACCGCGCTCGAAGCACGCGCAAGTTTTACACCGAGCAATCAACCGGGCGCCGTACAAACGCAACGTTTGCCCGCGGCAAACGAAAAGCGCCACCGCGCCGCGTGGCTGCGCGATCCGGCGATGAGTGTCGAACTCTGGACGTTGCCGGACGTGAGCTTTCTCGAGCCCGACGGCGAGACGTGCCATGTACTCGCGGCGTTAACGCCGGGCGTATCGGTGGATGGTCAGATGTTGGCGAGGGGCGAAGCGATCTTTCTGCCCGCCGAAGGCCGGCGCGTCACGCTTACGGGACGCGGTGCGCAAGTCGTCGTAGCCTACCCGGACCTGGTGCCCACCGAAATTTGGAAGCATCCCCAGCCGCCAACGCCCGCCGCGCGTGCGCTTGATCTTGCCGAAATGAAGCGGATGCCCGTCAATATCGAAGCGTATGCGGCGAGCGCGCTTCGGGTTGCGGCTTGAGCTGGCGATGCCGGGTTTGGCGCAGTTCGTCGCTTGGAACCAGGTGCAAACGAGCGCGGCGTTGCTCAGCGCCGCGCTCGTAGCGGGGTTCTGGATGCGGGTTTGGAGCTCGTCGAATAAAGAGACGCGTGCAGATGTGGGCGTGACGGATACTCCCAGAAGTCGCGCCGTAAGCGTGGCGCGCCGACGGAGTTCTGGATGCGCGCGCGTCTCGGCATGAGCGCCAAAGCCCCGCCATGACCTCGCGCGCTCCCTCGGTTCCTCAGACGAGGCTCAACGGCGGCTCCCGGCGAATTTTTGAGTCAGGCGGTCGCGAAATATTGTGAATGGGCACGCCGTGGCCCTTGTTCGGCGTTTTCAGCAGGTTGTTGCGGCGCAAGAGAGCGTTTCGGCGCGTGTGTCCTGGGATTTTCGATTAAGGTCCGGCGCGTCGGTACGGGAGGCGCGCAATGAGACTTGCGATTCATGGCATTATCTCCGCTGTTGCGCTGGCGATTGGCGGCTGCGCAGATCTCCGGGATACAGCTACACTTCACGGCCGTGCCGATACTTTGTTGGAGCGCTTGCATGAGGCTGGGGACTTCAGTGGCGCTGTCATCATCTCGCGCGACGGCGTTGTCGTTTACGAAGGAGCTTTCGGAGCGGCCGATCGAACGCGTCCCTTCACACTCGACACCGCCGCTGACGGCGCTTCGCTTGCAAAGACAGTCACGGCGGCGCTCATCTGGCATTTGATCGATGAGGGGAGAATAGCGCTCGATGATCCGGTTCAAGCGCACGTTGCTGAGTTTCCCTACGCAGACGTCACCATCGAGCATTTACTCAGCCACACATCGGGAGCGCCGGATTATGATCCTTTCCAGCCGCTGCCCGAGGCGGATGCTGCGACTGGAAACGTGGCGTTGCCGGCCTTCATGCGGCGCCTATCGTCTCGCCCGTTGCGGCAGCCCGGCGCAACATTCAGTTACTGCAATGCCTGCTACGACACGCTTGCGCTTCTAACCGAGCGCGTTTCCGGCGACTCGTACCAGGAGCAAATAGGGCGTTTGCTTGGAGGCATCGGCGCCGGTGATGCGTTCGTACGGCCTGCGCGGTTCGCGGATTGGCCCCAACCGCGGACTTTGGGTTTTCGTTCCAGCCTGCCCGGCGCCGATGAGTTCGACGTCTACGATAATGAAGCGATCTATGGAGGGTCCAACATCTATTTCACGGCGCGCGACCTGCACGCGTGGGCGAGCGCTTGGGTCGATGGCCGTGTACATCCGGAAGGCGTACTCAATAACGCCTTGGCGCCCGCGCGCGTCGGCGATGACGTCTCCGCGCTGAACCTGTCCAGCTGGTACTGCGCGCCGGATCGCGCGCGTTGCTACTACACCGGTCACCATCAGGCTTTCTTCAACCTGGTCTATTGGGACTCGTCGCAGCGGATCAGTGTGGTGTTTGTCAGCAACAATACGATGGCGCCGCCGCTTCAGCCTTGGCTCATGCGGAGCCTTGTGGCGATCGCCGAGGGGCGGGCAGCAGAGCCGCGGCCGTTGGCGCCGCCCGAGGAAAGGGAGGTAGACGTTGAGGCGCTCGTTGGGCGTTATCGTCTGCCAGGCATCGGCGACGTAGAGATCGGCATCGACGAGGCGGGGCCGACTATTCAAACGGCTCAAGGTCCGCGCTATCAACTCTATCAAGTGGGATACGGCGTTCTCTATACGCCGGGTGCGGATGCTTACCTATCGTTCCGGCCCGGCGAAAACGGGTCTCCGCCTACATTGATCTGGATGTCGGTATTCGCTGTAGCTGAAGGACGGCGATTGGCGTGAAACGGCGGTTTGGCCGTTAGCGAGGGCCGCGTTTAGCCTGCGGCTGCGTCGATCAGCAGGAAGGCGCGCGTGGTTTCGGCGTTCATTTGGGCGCGGCCGCGGCCGATTTGTTCGGCGATGCGTGCGCCTTCGTTGCGCAGGAAGAGCATCGCCTCTTGGTTCGCGGCGGCATCGCGATGGAGGAAATCGCCCATCACCCGCGCCGCTTCCGGCGCTGCATCGCGCACCGCGCGCCGCCGCGCTTGCGTGCCCGAGCGGGCGCGCTGGGCGATGCGTTCGAGCGCGGACGGCGAGAACACATCGTCCAGGCGCAAGCCCGCGTGTTCGATCGTCTCCACAATCGGCAAACTCACGGTGCGTGGCTCCGCGATCCGGCGGCGGAGGTGGGCGACAGGATCGGCGGCGGGCTCGCGGCGTTGCGCGGCGGCGGGTGCGCCGTGCTCGGGGCCATCGACGTTGGAGAGCAGATCGCGCCACGTCCAATCGCCCGGCACCGGCTTATCGGCGGCCGGCGCGCGCTGGCGCTGCGGTTGCTGCGGTTGTTCCGGCGGCTCGTCGCCGAACATGGGCGGCGGCGGATCGTTGCGATTGCGCGCGGGCGGCAGTTCGAGCGGATCGGCCGCTTCATCGCGCCAGGAGCGATCGTAGCCGGGCGCAGCTTCGTCATCGGCCACCGCATCACGCGCGCCGCGCGCCGCGATACGCGCCGCATTGGCTGCGTCCCGCAGACGCTCCAGCGCGACCGCTGCTTCGCGCTCGACATTCACGGCTTCACCGCGGATAAGCTCTGCCGCGCGCTTGGCGTCGTCGATGGCGCGATGGGTTGTCTCGCGCACGGCGCCGGCGGTGGAGTTCGCCGCATAGGTCGCCGCTTCCGCCGATTGCCGCGCCGCGTCGGTCAGGCTTGTCGCTTTGGCGAGGACGTCGAGCGCATTGGAGAGCGCTTGCTCGAGACGCAGCGCCGAATCTGCGCTCGCTTGCGCGGCGCTGGAAAGGCCGTTGGTGCGATCGGAAATGAGCGCCGCCGCGGCGCCGAAAGAGGTGAGGCGGTGATCGAGCGCTTGGTCGGCCGCGCGCACTTCGGCTTCGGCCACGCGCGCCGCTTCGGAAATCGATTGCGTGTGCTTGCTGATCGAGTCGCCGATTGCCTGCGCTTGGCCGGTGAGGTCGCGCGAAATGCGTAGCAACTCTTCGCGCTCGCGCTCCATCCCGGCGATCATCTGATTGGCGCCGGCCTTGGCCTGGTCGGCCATCTCATCAACGGCCTTGGCTTGGCGCGCGATCTGACCTTCGACGTCTTGCAGCCGCTTCAGCGTCTGCAGCAGCGCCTGGTCGAGCTGGTTGATTTCGCCGCGCACGCTTTCGGCCAGCTGGCGCGCCGCGCTCTCGGCGCTGCGCTCGGGGTTCAGCAGCCGGTCGGCGGCATCGGCCAGCCGGCGCGCCTCGGCCCGGGCGCGTGCGCTGTCACGCGCGGCGATGCCGGAAATCACCGCCATCAGGGCCGGCAACACCGCCACCGCGCCGACAGCGCCGTATTCAGGAATAGTCAGAGAAGAAATCTGCGCCGGTCCGATCAGCACCACCGCGCCGGCCAAGCTGCCAAGCACCCAAAGGCCGGCGACCACCATGCCGAGAACGCCAATCAACGCCCCGGGATCACCGTTACGCTCGGCCTCAGGCGTGGTCGTGGTCATGGAGCACAATTCCGTCCGCGCGCAGGGAGGGCGCGTTCATAAGGTAAACGAGAACGAAACAAGTGCGGCCATTCAAGGGCGAATGCACGCAAACGCAAGCTAACGATCAGAAAGATCGCGCGTTTGTCGCAAATTCTTAGCGGTCGTTCGTCTGGCAGGCTTCACCGGCGCAGGCGGATTGCTCAACGCTGCGCTGCTCAAGCGTCACGCCGACCCAGGCCAACGCCATGGCGATCAACGCGTCGCGAACCATCACTAGGAAAGCCAACATCGCCCTCAACCTCGATGCAACACGCGGTATGTGCGCGCTTCGCCCTCGAACCGCAAGCTACAGTTCCGTGTATTACGCCGAATGATGAAGTCTCCACTACAATTGGATGCAGCCTGGCTTGACCGGCCTGCGGCCGACGCCTAATTCCGGCGTGTGACGTTACAACATAACAGCACCCCGCGCCGGGCTCACCTGGCCCACGCCGCCGTCATGGGGCTGCACGCGCTTTGCTGCGGCCTGCCGGCTCTGGCGATGGTGGCCGCTGCGCTCTCGGGGGCGACCTCTGGCGTTGCCTTACTTGCTGGTTCTTTTGAGGAAATTCACCACTTCCTGCACCAGCACGAGCTCTGGATCCTGGCCGCTTCGGCTGGCCTGGTCGTGACCGGCGGCTGGCTCGAGCTGGCGGCGCGGCGCACCCACCGGCATGGCTTTCCCTGGCTCTTCAGCTTCTCGGTGCTGTGCTTTGTGGCCAACGTGGCGATTATTCTTGCTCACCGCGCAATCTGAGATTGCAACGATTGGGGCCAGCTAAGCCCCGAAATCGGAAGATGGTTTAGCCTAAATTCACCCTGCGCTGGCAGCGTCGCCCGAACCATTTTCGGCGCGGAGCCCGCCACGCATGACCTCTAAGCCGCCCACCGCGCTCGCCAGCGCCGCCGAGACGCGGCGGCGCGAGATGCCGGCCTCGATCGCGCTGACCATCCTCACCGGCGGCATCGCCGCCGCCATCATGGGCGGCCCATGGCCGGTGGGCTGGTGCGCCGTGATGTCGGTGCTCCTGATCCTCGACACCGAACTGTATCGCCGCCTCGACGCCGCCGAGACTAAGATCGAGGGCCGCACGCTCGCGGGGCTTTGCCTGTGGGCCGCGTTCAGCTCAGGCTTCTACGCGCTGTTGCCGATCACGCTCTGGCTGCATGGCGAGGCCGCGGGCGCCGCCGCCGCGATGTTGCTTTGGGTCGCCGGCGTTGTGCGTCACTTCAGTCCTGGCGCGTCCGGCGCGCTGCCGATCGCCGCCGCCGGCGCTGCGCCGCCGGCGCTTTCACTGCTTGCCTCGCCGCTGATGCTCGCGGCGATGACGCAACAGCCGGACTGGGATCTCGCCTTCATCGCCGCGGTCGGGGGTGGGGCGTTGATGGCCTACGTCACGCAAGCCCGCGTCAGCGCCGCCCAGGCTGAGCGGGCGCTGCGCGAAGCGAAGCAGAATACGAGCCAGGAACAAGTGCTCGCACAACTCATGCTCGATCAAGGCGCGACCGCCGCCATGCTGGTGGATTCAGAGGGCGTCATCATCGCCATGAGCAAGTCGATGCGCGAGGCGATCCGCACCGCCGATCCGATCGGCAAGAAGTTCGAAGACCTGATTCACTGGGCGCCGGATCGCTGGCGCGACGCGTTTGCCCGCGCGATGAGCGGCGAAGTCGTGCGCTACGAAGAAGATGAAACGCGGATGTCTTCAGGGACGCGCTGGTATAATTGGGAGGCGCGCCCGTGGCGCAATGCCGACAATGAGATCATCGGCGTCGTTTCGCACGGCAGCGACATCACCCAACTCGTTCAAGCGCGCGGGGCGGCCGCAGCGAACGAACAACGCCTCATGCAGGCGTTGAAGATCGCCAAGAGCCTGGTCTGGGAAGTCGATTTCAAATCGCGCTCGATCAATTGGCATGGCGATGTGGAGGCGCTCTACAACCGGCCCTTCACCTTCGATCAGTTCATGGAAAGCCGCACCGGCTTCCTGCACGAAGAAGATCGCTTGGCGCTGCGTGACTATTTCATCCGCGTCGGCGCCGGCGGCGGGGGTTGCATGGAGCACCGGGTGCTCAGCGAGAACGGCGATGTCCGCTGGGTCGAGGCGTGGGCGCAGCGCGTGATGGGCCGCTCGGGCGGCGTGCGCAAGATCGTCGTCATCTCGAAGGACATCACCGAACGCAAACGTCAGGAGGCGGCGTTCATCGCCGCCATGCATCGCGCCGAGGAACAACTGAAATCGCGCCGGGCGCTGCTGGGCGAAACCGCGGCCACTGCCGAAGCGATCGATGAAGCGGCGGTCAATGTCGCGGAAATGTACGAGCGCCTCGACAACATCATGGCGGAGATGAACGCGCGCGATCAAAAGCTCGCCGAAACGCTCGCCAATCTGCGCGCCGCGCGCGAAGAGGCGGAGGCGGCGAACGTCTCGAAATCGCAATTCCTCACCTCGATGAGCCATGAGCTGCGGACGCCGCTGAACGCCATTATCGGCTATTCCGAAATGCTTATGGAGGAGGCCGAGGCCGACAGCCGCGATAGCGATGTCGCTGACTTGCAGCGCGTGCTGAGTTCGGCGCGCCATCTCCTGCACCTCATCAACGACATCCTTGATCTGTCCAAGATCGAAGCCGGCCGCATGGATATGACCGCGTCCGAGTTCGATCTTGCCGGCTTGATCGACGAAGCGGCTGCAACCGTGCGGCCGAATGTCGAGAAGAACGGCAGCAAACTGACGCTCGAAATCGATCCCGGCCTTGGCCTCGTTTCGACCGATTCCTTCAAGCTCAATCAGTGCCTGCTCAATCTGCTTTCGAACGCGGCGAAGTTCACTAAGGATGGCGTCATCTCCGTTCGCGCACGCCGTGAGGGCGAGGTCGTCAGCGTCGATATCGCTGACACCGGCATCGGCATGACGGAGGAACAGGTTGGGCGCCTGTTCAATGCGTTCGTGCAGGCCGACGCGCTGACCGCGCGCCGCTATGGGGGCACGGGCCTCGGTCTCGCGCTCACGCGCCGTATCATGCAATTGCTCGGCGGCGACGTATCGGTCGTCAGTGAGTACGGCAAGGGATCGGTGTTCACGTTGCGCTTCCCGGTGCGGATGGATGCGGCGCCGGTGCTTGCGCGCGTCGATGCCAATGCCGTGGCGGGGCAGGGCCATCAGCGCCTTGTGCTGATGATCGACGATGAAGAAACCGCGCGCGATCTGACGGCGCGCTCGCTCGTTCGCCTCGGCTTCGAGGTTCGCACGGCGACGACCGGCGGCGAAGGCATCGAGATGGCGCGCAGTCTGCGCCCAAGCCTCATTCTGCTCGACATCAACTTGCCCGACGTCACCGGTTGGGACGTGCTCACCGTGCTGAGCACGGGCGACGCCGGCGATATTCCGGTCATCATTCATTCGATCGACGACAACCGTCAGCGCGCGTTGTCGTCAGGCGCGTGCGAACATCTGGTCAAACCAGCCGACCGGGACGTGCTCGCCGCCGCCGCACTTCGCTTTGCGCGCGCCCCCGATAGTACAGCGCCGGCCGAGACGCCGGCACAGTCCAACGTAGCCAAAACGGCGTGAAAGGCCCTCCCATGCGCATACTCATCGCTGAAGATCATCCCGACAACCGCGAAATGCTGACCCGCCGGCTCGAGCGGAAAGGTTACGAAGTGCACTGCGCCGAAAACGGCGCGGAGGCCGTTGAGATGGCCAAGAGCTGCGCGCCGGATCTCATCCTCATGGATATCTCGATGCCGGTGATGTCGGGCATCGAAGCGACGAAGGTCATCCGCGCGACGCCGGACGTTGCGGGCGTGAAGATCGTAGCGCTCACCGCGCATGCAATGGAAAGCGCGCGCAAGGAATGCATGGACGCCGGCTGCGATGACTTCGCGACGAAGCCTGTCGATTTCGCCGGCCTCGTGGCGCTAATCGATAAGTACGCGGCTTAGCGGGTGTCAGGTGTCGAAGACACGCTGGGCCGCTTCTGACACCTGACACCTGATACCTGTTATGGTTAGCGCATTTAAACTATCCAAATTTTGCAAAGACCCTTGCGTCATTAGCGCGGCCTAAACCCATCTCACGGTAAATTGCTCGTCTGGTATGGGCACATGGGTGCAGGGGAGGACGAATGTCCTCGGCGCAAGGCGATGAAGGCGCGTCCGCGGCGACGCGCCTCGGACGTATTCTCCTGGTCGACGACCAGGCGCAAAACCGTGACATGCTCGGCCGCAGGCTGGAGCGTCGCGGTTACGAGGTCGTGCTGCGTGAAACCGCGGTCGGCATCGAAGAAGCTATTTCCGAACTTGGCATCGAATTGGTGCTGCTCGATTGGATGATGCCAGAGCGCTCGGGGCTCGATGCGCTGCAAGGCATCCGCAAATTATTCGACGCCGAGCACGTTCCGGTCATTGTCGTCACGGCGCTTGATGACGGCGATATCGTCTCGAAGGCGCTCGAAGGCGGCGCCAACGATTACATTACCAAGCCGATCGATCTGCGCGTGTTGACCGCGCGGGTGAAGGCGCAGCTCGACCGCCGCCAAGCGGTGCTCGAACTCGACGCCATCCGCGACAATCTCGAAAAGACGGTTCAGCAACGCACCCAGGATCTGGTCAGCGCCAACGAAACGCTTTCCGCCGAAATCAGCGAGCGCGAAGCCGCCGAGGCGCGCGCGCAATCGCTGGCGCGCCACGATCCGCTGACCGGCCTCGCGAACCGCCGCCACTTCCTCGAAGAACTCGACCGCCGCATTGCGCTGGTGGGCGGCGAAGAGAACGCCTTCGCGCTGATGTTCGTCGACCTCGATCGCTTCAAGCCGATCAATGACGTCCACGGTCACGCCATCGGCGATCAATTATTGCAAGTCATCGGCACGCGGCTGACCGGATGCATTCGTGACGATAGCTTCGCGGCGCGTCTAGGCGGTGACGAATTCGCGGTGCTGCTGGAAGGGCCGGGCGGGCGTGAAGCCGTCGCCGCCGCGGCGCGCCGCATTCTGCATGAACTTTCCGCGCCGATCCTAGTCAACGGCCTGAAGCTCACGGTCGGCGCGTCGATCGGCGTTGCGCTTTGTCCCGAAGATGGGCGCGACGCGGCTGAGCTTCTGCAGCGTGGCGACGCCGCCATGTTGCGCGCCAAGGAAGATCGCGGCGCCTATAAGTTCTTCGATTCAAGCATCGACGAAGAGCTGAAATCGAAAGCCGCGCTCGAAACCGAATTGCGTTCGGCGATTCCGAACGGCGACATCATTCCGTATTTCCAGCCGGTCGTGCGGGTCGATACCGGCGAACTCGCCGGCTTCGAAGTTCTGGCGCGCTGGCCGCACCGCGAGCGCGGCATGATCTCACCGGTGCATTTCATCCCGGTCGCCGAGGACGCGGGGCTGGTGGATGCGATGTTCTGGGCGCTTCTGGCGCAAGCGTGCCGCAAGGCGCTCGATGCGCCGGGCGAGTTTGTGCTCGCGGTCAACATTTCGCCCAGCCAAGTGCGCGATCAATGGTTTCCGGAAAAGGTGCTGCGGACGCTGCGCGAAACCGGCTTCCCGGCGCAACGCCTTGAGATCGAGGTGACGGAAAGCGCCATGATCGGCGATGTCGCGCGCGCGAAGTCTTCGCTGATGTCGCTGAAAAACCAGGGCGTGCGGATTGCGCTCGATGATTTCGGCACCGGCTATTCATCGCTGTTTCTGCTGCGCGAGCTGCCGATCGACAAATTGAAGATCGACCGCTCGTTTGTCGCGCGGATCACGACGGATCGCGAAAACGCGACGATCGTCGGCGCGCTCGTCGGGCTCGGCAAGGCGCTGGGCTTGAAGGTCACGGCTGAGGGCGTCGAGGACGAGGAAACGGCGGAAGCGCTTCGCGCCATGGGCTGCGAACTCGCGCAAGGGTACCTCTACGGCGCTGCGACCGAGCTGCCGCTATACGCCGCCTCGCCCCTCCGCGCTGTCGGCTGATCAAGCCGCCTGATACGCGAACCACACGTTCGGTTCGACATAGCGGCCGCTGTCGCGCTCGAGATCGATCGACACCGGATTGAGCGCGCCTTCGATCTTGTATTCGCCGGTCTGAGGGAAGGGGCTGCCGCGCCACATCTCCCAGAACGCCACCGGTTCATCGACAACCATCGAACGATCCGCCGGCTTTATGATCTTGCCGCCGGCCGATGCGTGACTGCGCAGCCAGGGATCGAACAAGCGACCGTTTTCGTCCTTCCAGGTGATGTACTCGCCCATCGGAATGAACGGATGCAGATGCTTCGCTGACGGCCGCACCGGCGCGATGACGCCGTCGTGGCCGTTGCGTGCGGCGAGGTTTGAGAATTCTTGGATCATCAGCCGCGCCAAACCCTTGGAGCGGTGGATCTTCGGCACGGAGATGGCGAGCGCGCCGACGGCGTTGCGGTGCTTGCCGTTGTTGTTGGCGGCGGTCTCGACGATCCAGTCCCAGCCCTCGGGCGGCAGATCATTGAAGTCACACGCCAGCGGCACGCAATTGCCGACGGCGACCGGATAGCCCGTGGCCTCGTCGACCAGGCACAACTGGTAGTCGGCGTATTGGTCCAACAACTCCTGGTAGTGCGCGAAGTGCGCCTTGGTGAAGTTGAGGAAGCCCAGCGCGCCCCACGCGGCCTGTTCGATGGCCATTGCGGCTTTGCGCAATTCGGGGCTGTCGGCGCGCGTCTTCACGACGAACCGCGTCATGGGTCCACCAATCTCTCGTTAACTATACTTGCGCCGCCCCAGTGATTACCCGGCAATGACCCCAGCGTTTCTTGGGCGTAGCGTTTTCCCTAATAAGGAGTAAATTTGAAAAACACAAGCCTAAATCTGTATTTACGAAGATTAACGGAGCATTGCAGCCATCCGTTACCTGAGCGCCTAAATATAGTTAGCGAAGTATTCCGGGGCTGAATTCAAATAAAAACCGGGTGCTCCGTAACATTATTTTCGTATTGGATGCGGTACTTTCCGCCGGTTAAGCGTCCTTGCACGCGTTTACATTGGCTTAGTCATGATCCCGAGCAGCGCCAAAACTGTTCACTACAAGAACGACCTCCGTCGGCTGACGGCGGTGATCGGCGCGGCCCTCGTGCTGTTCGGGGCTCTACTGGTCGCCATCGTCGCGTACGCCGGATGGTCGGCGAACCGGACCGCCATCGTCCGTGAACGCCAGCTTGTGGAAAACGCGCTCGACCAGAGCGTGAGTTCGGTGCTGGACCAGCAAAAGGCGATCGCCTGGTGGGATGACGCCGTCGCCAACGCCCAGCGCCGCCCGCTCGATCTCGATTGGATCGACACCAATATCGGGCTCTATTTCTTCGAGACTTACGGTCACGACGAAGTCTTCATCATCGATAGTTCGAACCGGCCGATCTACGCGACGGTGAACGGCGAGCGCAGCGACGCCGCCGCGGCGTACGAAGCGCACGGCGAGATCTTCGATCAGATCGTCACTGAAGCACGCCGCGGCGCCGATGACCGCCTGCGCCGCCGCGATCAGAAATTCGGGGAAAGCCAGGGCAATTACAGCGCGCTGTTGGGCGCCAGTTTCGGCCGTTGGGCCGGCCATATCATGAGCGTCGATGGCGAACCTGCCGTCGTGACCACCATTTCGATCGTGCCGAACCTCGACGCGGAGCTGCTGCAGGGCGAGCCGCACTTGTTGCTCTCGGTCGTCAAGATCGACGAGGCCTTCATGGCGCAGGTCGGTGGTTCGTTGCTGATCCCCGATCTCAGCTTGTCACAGAATGAGGTTGCCAGTTCGGGGGCGCTGTCGGAGCCGTTCGTCGCCGACGACGGCACGCCAATGGGCTATCTCAATTGGACGCCGCGCCAGCCTGGCCGCTCGCTGCTGCTGTTCATCCTGCCGCTGGTCGCCTTCGGCGTGCTGGGCGCGGGATGGTTGACATATCTCATGATTAACCGCCTGAAGCGCGCCTCCGGCGAACTCGCCGACCGCGAAGCGCAGTCGCGCCACCAAGCGCTGCACGATGCGCTCTCGGGTCTGCCGAACCGCCATCACTTCGTCGAGCATTTGCAGGAGCAGCTCGATAACCTGGTCCAGACCCGCAACAATGGCCGTGTCGTCGTTGCATATATCGACGTCGACCGCTTCAAGGACGTCAACGACACGATGGGTCACGCCGCCGGCGATACGCTCATCATGGGCGTTGCCCAGCGTCTGCAAAAAACGCTGTCGCGCGAGGATCTCCTGTCGCGTTTTGGCGGCGACGAGTTTGCCGTGATGCGTTGCGCCAACAGCGCCGAAGCTGCCGAAGAACTGGCCGAGCGCCTGCGCAAGGCGTTTGAAGAGAGCTTCGATGTCTACGGGCAACACATCCGCATGACCGCCTCGATCGGCATCGCCATGAGCCCGGATCACGGCATGTCGCCGCAGGAGTTGATGCGCCACGCCGACATCGCGCTCTATCAAGGCAAGAACCAGGGCCGCGACCGCGCCATGGTGTTCTGCGCCGAGATGGCGGCGGAGGTCGAGCAACGCCGCGAAGTGGAAATCGAACTCCATGCCGCGCTGGAAGCGCGCGAACTGAAGTTGCACTACCAACCGCTCATCTCGTGTGCTGACGGCAGGATCACCGGCGTTGAAGCCTTGTTGCGCTGGAACCACCCGACCAAGGGCGACATCTCGCCCGGCGTGTTCGTGCCGATCGCGGAAGAGGCGGGCTTGATGCCGGCGCTCGGCGCCTTCGTGATCGAACGCGCGTTCGAGGAAGCCAAGAACTGGCCCGAGCTCGAAGTCTCGATCAATCTCTCGCCCGTCCAGTTCCGCCACGTCGATCTGGTGGAGCTGCTCGAGGACCTGCTGAAAAAGCACGATATCGCGCCCAGCCGCATCGTGCTTGAGGTGACCGAAGGCGTGCTGATGGAATCCACCGACCGTAACCGCCAGATCCTCGATCAGGTGCGGGCGATGGGCTTCAAGATCGCGCTCGACGATTTCGGCACCGGCTATTCGTCGCTGCGCTACCTCTGCGATTTCCGCTTCGACAAGATCAAGATCGACCGGGCCTTCGTGACCGGCATCCATGAGCGCAAGCGCGCCATGACCATCATTCAATCTGTCGTGACCCTGGGCCGGGGCCTGGGCATGGAGATCGTTGCGGAAGGTGTGGAAACCGAGGCCGAGGCTTCCGTCATGCGCCTGGTGGGGGTCACCGAGCTTCAGGGCTTTTTCTTCTCGCAAGCCGTGCCGGCCGCGCAGGTGGCCGAACTGCACAGCGCTTTCCAAAGCCAGAAGACCGAAACGAAGCCTGCGCCAGTAGCCGATCTGCGGGCTCAGCGCCGCAGCTGAGGCGCCGACGGCTCACACTTGATGCGCTGCAGCAAGGCGCGTTGCTCACAGCCTGACAGGTGTGCGCTGAGTGACATTTTCGCCCCGTATCCAGAGCTTTCGGCCATGCGCCCGGCTATGGACAAAATTCCGAGAAGTCGGCATGCCAACCCCACTGCGCCGCTCCGAGGAGAGCGGCCGCCAGCGGGAGGAATGGGCGGGGCCTGAAGGGCCCGTCCAAGGCGGCTTGACCGAAGCCGGCTCCCGCTTGCGCCGAAACAGGGGACGGAGCCGGGATGCGCATCAGACGTAAGATTGAACTCGCTGGCCTCGTGGTCGCTCTGGCCGGCGGCGTGGCCGGCACGGCAGAAGCCGGCGACCGGACGGTGAGCACCGCGATCGACACGCCGCTCGTCACGTCGAACCCAGATGGCAGCGCGGTGGCCGGCGACATCACCGTTTCTTCGACAGGCTCAATTACGATCGATGCCGGCGAGACGGCGATCACCGTCGACTCCAGCAATGACGTGCTGATCGACGGAGGCACGATTGCCTCGACGACGAACGCCGACAACGTAACCGGCATTTCGATCCTCGGCGGCAATGTCGGGCCGAACACGATCGAGAACTCGGGCACGATCAATCTGCTTGAAGACTACACGCTCGCGGACAGTGACTCCGACGGCAATCTGGATGGCGACGTCGCCGTTGGAACCGACCGTCATGGCATCTTCTTGCAGGCGGGCCCCACGTTTAACGGCGACATTATCAATTCCGGCGTGATCACCATAGAAGGCAACAACTCGTCTGCCATCACGCTCGACGCGCTTTTGAACGGCAACTTTGAATCGACGGGCGGGATCCAGGTTCGGGGGGACAATTCCGTCGGCATCGCCATCAATGGCGGCGTCACGGGCGATGTTTCCGTTCTCGGCAGCGTGAGTGTCACAGGGGAGAACAGCGTCGGCCTCCACGTCAATGGCGACATCGGCGGCGAACTGAGCATCAGCGGCTCTCACACAGCGACAGGCTATCTCCAAACATTTGTCAGTGATGAATCCCTGCTCGATCCAGATGACCTTGAGCAGTCGGGCTCGGCTATTCTCATCAACAGCAATGTCGCGGGCGGCATCACCTTCGAGGGCACCGGCGTCGAAAACGACGAAGACGACGATGACGACGGCGAGATCAACGAGGCCGACGATAATGCGGGCGCGATCATAAATAACCTAAGTTCCGCGCCTGCTGTGCTCATTCAGGCGGATGGGTCTAACCTCGTCATTGGGCCGGGCGCGGAGGGCTATGGTCTGCTCGTTCGCGGCACGATCAGCTCGAATGGCGTTTTTGAGGGCTTCGAGGCGACCGGCTTGCAGATCGAAGGCGACGGCCTTGGGGCAACGTCGACGATCGATGGCGGCATCTCGATCGATAACACGATCGTTGTGAATACGCGCGCCGCGAACAGCTATGGCATTCGTATGGGGGCGGACTCGATTTCGCCGCTACTGCAGGTGCGCGGCAGCGTGCGCGTGATCACGGTTTCCGATCCGGCGGTTGCGGCATATGGCATTCGGCTCGAGAGCGGCTCCAGCGTTGGTACGATCAACAACACGGGTACCATCAGCGCGACGTATTTCGGAGAAACAGGAGACGCGATCGCCATCAGCGATCAGTCGGGCTCGGTGTCGACGATCACCAATTCCGGCGCAATCATCGCGAACATTGCCGCGACGGATGACGATCTTACGGACGACATTCCCCCACCCCCGGTCACCGGTTCGCGGATTGCGATCGACGTGTCGGGTACGAATTCGGGCGTGTTGGTGGAGCAGATCGAGCCAACGGTCTTTACGGACGACGACGCGTTTGACGATCTCGTCGCGGCTGCGCCGAGGATCGAGGGCGACATTCTGTTCGGCTCCGGCGGCGACACGCTCGACCTGCAATTCGGTACGATCACCGGCAACGTCGCGTTCGGGGCGGGCGCGGACAGCTTCAACATCGACGGTGGCGCGGTTTTCACGGGGAGCTTCACGGATACTGACGGCGCCCTCGCGATCGATGTCCAGCAGGGCACGCTGAACTACAGTGGCGGCACGCTGACCATCACCAGCGCCACCTTCGGCGCCGGCAGCGCTTTCAATCCGCTGCTTTCCAATGTGCCGGGGGAAACCACGGACATTACCGCGACCGGCGCGGTGACATTCGCCGCCGGGGCTCAACTCACGCCTGTCTTGCCTGCAGGCTTGCCGGTGTTCGGCTCGCAGGTGTTCTTAAGCGCCAATCAGATGTTCGGCGCGGCCAACGTGATTGGCCAAGTCACGGGTCCGACCGCGCCCTATCTCTATGACATCATCATCGACACGACGAACCCGATCGTCGAAGGCGCGGCAAACAGTCTTGAAGTTACGTTCGACTTGAAGACCGCCGCCGAGCTCGGTCTCTCCACCAACCAAGCGATCGCGTTCGATCCGATCCTTGCGGCGCTGCGTCTTGATACGGCTGCCGCCGCGGCGATGGCGGGGATCACGACCGAGTATGAGTTCTTTGACGCCTACGAAGACTTGATGCCGAACTACGCCGCCGGCGCGACTGAAATCGCGGCGACGGCGATCCAGCAAATGCAGAGCGCCACGTCGAACCGCATGGCGGCGACGCGTATGCAGGGCTTGGACGAAGTTTCGGTCTGGGGGCAGGAAATCGCCTACGGCATCAACCGCGAGCCGGCGAGCACGAATGCGCAGGAATTCCGCGGCCACGGTTTTGGCTTCGCCCTCGGTATCGACGGCCCAACCAACAATGGCGGCCTGTTCGGCCTCTCCGCGTCGTTCATCGCGTCGGAAGTGGAAGAGCCGGGCCGTCCGGACGGCCAGATCTCGACCTGGTTCGGTCAAGCCAACGCCTATTACGCGACAGCGATGGGCCCGATTGACCTCGACTTCATCGCCGGCTTCGGCGCCGGCAAGATGGAATCGCGCCGCGTCGTCGAGATCGGCAACCCGATCGCGTTCAGCGCGGAGACGGAAGCCGAGTGGCTGGCATTCGAAGGTCACGGCGCGATCCGCGCCTCTGTGCCGATGGCGGTCTCGGACGCCTTCACGATTACGCCGCGCGCGGCGCTGACTTATGTCGGCATTTCGGAAGATGACTACGAAGAAGAGGGTGGCGGCGCGGCCATCGATTATGCCGTCGAAGGCGTATTCTCGCAGCGCCTGTGGGCGGATGTGGGCATCGAACTCGCGGCCAACATGCGCTTTGGCAGCCGCACCGTGGTTTCGCCGCGCATCTATGGCGGCTATCGCGCCAACGTGCTCGATGCTGAGTCCGAGCGCACGGTGCAGTTCGTGTCAGGCGGCGCGCCGTTCACGCTGACCGACGAAGGCGTCGGCGATGGCGGCCCGCTCATCGGCATCGGCTTCGACGCCACCAACGGCTATTCGACGTTCTCGCTCGGTTACGAAGGCGAGTTCGGCGATCAGATCGAGCGTCACAGCATCAACGCCGCGATCCGCTTCCGCTTCTAAGCGGCGCGCGACGACGGATTTGCGATCGGCGCGGCTTCGGCCGCGCCGATTTCGTGTTCGCCCCACAAACGCCCGTCGGCCTGCATCGGCGTGTTGTAGTGGCGTGCGGCGAGGGCGGCGCGATAGAGGTTGTGATAGTCGCCGGCAGCGCCGATCTCGACCGTGTCGTGATCGAGGTTCGCGCCGATATCGAGATAGGTGTCGAGATTGGCGAAGTTCGGACGCGGCAATGCGCCGGCGCGATATTCGTCCGCCATCTGCGCATAGAGCGCTTCGAGATTGCGGGCGAGCCCGTCGATGTCGAACAGGGTGCAGGTATCGCGGTTGGCGGTCAGGCGCTGGCGAAGCTCTTGGAGGCCGAGGCGATCCGTTGTCGCCAGCGCCACGGCGCGCGCGATGAACGCGTCGGGCGACGTGGTGATCAGCTCCGGCACGCCGGCGGCGCGCACGAGGCTGGCGCAAACGCGCGAGGCGAAGCTGCGGCCCATATAGGTGAGGACCGGCACGCCCATCCAAAGCGCGTCAGAGGCTGTCGTGTGAGCGCCGTAGGGCGCGGTGTCGAGAAAGAGATCGGCGAGCGGATAGCGCGCG
Source organism: Hyphomonadaceae bacterium (assembly GCA_050184605.1). Classification (GTDB taxonomy): domain Bacteria; phylum Pseudomonadota; class Alphaproteobacteria; order Caulobacterales; family Aquidulcibacteraceae; genus Vitreimonas. The sequence continues at coordinate 77,645 of JBFXAE010000005.1, forward strand.
AGGTGGCGCGGATTGGCGACCTTCTTCGCGAAGATAAGACGATCACCGGAAACGCCGTAGCTTTCCGCCGCTGCGCGCAAGCGCGTGTTGGTTTCGGTGTTGTAGTCCAGAAGCCAGATGACGCTGTTCGGCGTCTGGCTGAGGATCGCCATCCAGCGCTCGAAGGAATAGCGGGTCACTTTGTGTGCGGCGTTGAAGCAGCAGAACACGAATGCATCTTCGGGCAGGCCATGCTCACTGCGTTGGGGCGGCGTGGCGTCGACAACGCGTTTGCGGTCATTCGGCTGATAGCAGGCCAGGCGCAGGACGCGTTCTGAATAGTAGAGCTCGTGACTGGCGGGAATCACCCAGTCGTCGCCGATGATGTAATGGTGATAAGGTGTTCCCATCGTGCCGGGATAGCCCAGCCAATTCACTTGGATCGGCGCGGGCCGTCGCGCGAAGATGCCGAGGCGGGCATCGCGCGTGTGGCCGTTTACATCGATCAGGATGTCGATTTCATCGGCGGCGATCGCGGCCGCCGCGTCGTCATCGCTCAGGCTGCGAATGTCGGTCCAATGTTCGGCGGCGGCCTTGATGCGTTGGTTGATGCCGTCATCGGCGGGAATGCCGCAATAATAGATGAAAACCTCGATCGCTTTCGGATCGTGGGCTTCGAACAGATTGGCCATCAAATAGCCAACCGCGTGCGCGCGCAGATCCGATGACACATAACCAATCCGCAGGCGGCGGTCTTGCGCGATAGGGGCGTGGCGGCGGTCGCTGGCGCCGGTGATCGCGGGCGCCAGCGCGTGGGCGTATTGGCGCGCAAGGCCAAGGTGTTGCAGCGGATCGTCGGAATAGGCGCAGGATGAGAGCGGGTGAAAGCGCGAGACGAACGAGCCGCGCGTGAGCTTCGTCGGCGTCGTTGCGATCGGCCACTTGCACTGAGCCAGGCGCACCGCAGCGTACTGCTCGACGACATCGCGTTGATGCAGGCCGAGGTCGAGGCATTGCTGGAGCGCGGCTTCAGCTGCTTCGTGCTGCTGGTTATCGCTCAGCACGCGGCTCAGCTGTTTCAGAAGCGTGATCTTGTATTCGATGCTGTCGCCCGTGACGGCGGCCATACGTTCGAGGCCGGCCTTCCATTGCTCGACGGCCGCCGCGGCGTCGCCGGCGCGCTCCAAGGCGCTGCCCAGATTGATGTGGGCCGGCGCGAAATCCGGGTTGACCACCAGCGCGGCGCGCAGCGACGCCAGGGCGCCCGCGCTATCGCCGCTCTGGGCCAGCAGTGTTGAGCAATTGAAGTGGGCGATGAAGAGCAGGGGATGCTCGGCGTTCATCGCGATCCAGACCTGGTAGAGCTGGCGCGCGAGATCGGTTTGGCCGGCGCCGGTCAATTGTTGGGCGGCGACGATGAGTTCGTTGAGCGGCAGCGCTCCGGTCGTGACTTTCTGCAACGCCGTCACGAACGTTGTCTGAGACATGAGGATAGCCGCTCGCCAGCGCGAGCCTACGCGCCCGCGCGCGAAAATCCGGTGATTTGCGTTGCCGAAATCTTAATGCATGAACGCCCGGCGCGGGTCATGCGCCGGGCGTCCAAGGGCCCCCAATTGCCCCCGTTAAATCGCGGCGAGATAGGCCTCGATCTGATCGCCGTCCAAGCTCGCCACCTGCGTCGAGGTGAAGGCGTAGAGCTGGGTGGCGTTGAAATTGGCGATGTTGGTGGTCGAGAGGTGATCCAACTGCGTCGCCGTGAAGGATGGGATCTGGCTCACGTCGAGCGCCGCGATCGTGCCGGCGCCGAGATCGCTGATGACATCGGTCGACCAGGCCGCGATCTGCGTTGTCGTCAGCGCGCCGATCTGGGTGTCGGTGAACTCGGCGATGTCGCTGGCGGTGAGCGCCGCCATTTGTGTGGCGGTGAGCCCGCGGACCTGCGTCGAGTTCAGGGTGGCGATCTGAGCTGCTTCAAGGGCGGCGAACGCCTCCGTGCCGAGGCGGGCGATTTGCGTCGCCGTCAGCGCCGCGATCTGGGTGTCGGCGAGGGCGGTGACGTTGGTCGAAGTCAGCGCCGCGACTTGGCCGGTGCTCATCGCCGCCAGCTGCGTGGTGGTGAACTCCGCGACGTCATTGGCGGCAAGCGCGGCGAGCTGGGTCGCGGTGATCGCCTTTGCTTGCGTGGTCGATAGGGCGGCGATCTGGGTGTCGGCCAGCGCCGCCAGATTCTCATCCGAGAAGGCCGCGACTTGCTGGGCCGAGAAGGCGCCCATTTGCAGCAGTGTCAGCGCCTGCATCTGCGTGGCCGTGAAGGCCGAGATGTTGGTGGTGGTGATCGCCGCCAGCTGCGTGTTGGTCAGCGCCGCCACCTGCGAGTCGCTCAACGCCGCCAGTTTCGTGCTGTTGAAGGCGCGGATCTGGGTGGTGGTCATCGCCGCGATCTGATCGGCGCTGAACTCGGCGATGTCGGTCTCATCCAGAGCGTTGATCTGCGTGGTGTTGAACGCCGCCACTTGAGCGGTGCTGAGCGCCGCGACTTGCGTTTCAGTGAGTGCGTGGACGTTGGCGGCCAGCATCGCCTGCAGCTGCGAGGCAGTCAGCGAACCGACTTGGTCATCGGTGAGAGCGCCAATACTGGTTTCATTCAGGCCGGCGATCTGCGTGCTGCTCATGCCGGCGATTTGCGTGGTCGTGAACTCGGCAATGTCGGCGGATTGCAGGTCATTCAGCTGGGTGGCCGACAGCGCGCGCACTTGCGTGGCGGAGAGGGCCGCGACTTGGGTATCAGCCAACGCCGAGATGTTGGCGGCGCTGAAGGCGGCCAGTTGGCCGGTCGAGAGCGCGGCCAGTTGCGTGGTCGTCATGGCCGCGACCTGGGTTTCGTTCAGGCCTGCGATTTTCGTGGCTGTGATGACGCCCAGCTGCGTTGTGGTCAGTGCGGCGATCTGGGTGTCGGCGAAGGCGGCCAAATTGGTGGCCGAGATCGCTTGCACCTGCGCCGTGGTCATCGCGGCGATTTGGGTGGCGGCGAATTCCGCGATGTCGGCCTCGTCGAGACCCGCAATTTGCGTGGTCGTCATGGCCGCGATCTTGGTTTCGGAGAGCGCGGCGATCTGGGTGTCGGCCAGTTCGCGCGCGTTGGCGGCGCTTAGCGCGGCGATTTGAGTCGTGGTCATCGCGCCGACCTGGGTTTCGTTCAGGTCGTTGATATTGCCGGTGTTGAGGCCGGCGATCTGCGTCGAGGTCATCGCCGCGATCTGAGCGCCGGAGAACTCGCCGATGTCCTCCGATTCGAGCGAATTGATCTGCGTGACCGTCATCGCCGCGACTTGCGCGCCGGTCAACGCCGCCACCTGATCGGCGGTGAGGGCCGAGAGGTTTTCGTTGGTAAAGGCGCGGATTTGCGAGGTCGACATCGCCGCGATCTGCGTGGCTGTCAGCGCGCCGACTTGGGTCTCGGTGAGCGCGGCGACACCGCCGGTCGAGATCGCCTGCACTTGGGTGGCGGAGAGGGCGGCGATCTGGGTGTCGGCGAGGGCGGCGAGGTTGGTGTTGGAGAGCGCCTGGATCTGCGTTGTCGTCAGCGCGCCGACTTGCGTCTCGGTGAACTCCGTCATGTCGGCGGTGTCGAGCGCGGAGAGCTGGGCGGCGCTGAAGGCGCGAACTTGCGTCGTGCTCATGGCCGCGATCTGGCTCGCGCCAAACGCGCCGGCGGCGGTCGCGGTGAGGCCCGCAATCTGCGTGGTGGTGAGCGCCGCGGCCTGCGTTTCAGTGAAGGCCGCGATGTTCGTTTCGTTGAGGCCGTTAACTTGCTGCGTCGAGAGCGCGCCGATCTGCGTCGCGGTCAACGCCGCGATCTGGTTGTCGGCGAAGGCGCTGAGGTTGGTCACCGAGATCGCCTTCACCTGGGTGGTCGTGAACGCGGCGATCTGGGTTTCGTTGAGGTCAGCGATGTTGCCGGACGTCAGCGCCGCCACTTGCGTGGTGTGCAGCGCTGCGATCTGCGTAGCACTCAGTTCGGCGATGTCGGTGGCGCTGAGGTTGCTGATCTGCGTCGTCGAGAAGGCTTTGACCTGGGTGGTGCTGAGCGCCGCCATCTGGTCGGCGTCGAGCGCCGAGGCTGCATCGTTGGAGAGGGCGGCGATCTGCGAGGCGGTCAGCGCGCCAACCTGCGTGGCGGCGAATTCGCCGATGTCCGTCTCATTGAGGCCGGCCACTTGAGTCGTATTCATCGCCGCGATCTGCGTGGTCTTCAGCGCGGCTGTCTGCGCGGCGTCGAGCGCGGAGATGCTGGTGGCGGAGAAGGCTTGTACCTGCGAGGTCGAGAATGCTTCAATCTGCGTCGTGGTCAGACCGGCGAGGCTGGTTTCGCTGAGCGCCGCTACTTGCGTCTTGCTCATGGCGCCGATTTGGGTGGCCGTGATTTCGCTGACATCCGTCGATTCCAGCGCGCCGATTTGCGTGGCGGTCAGCGCCTTGACTTGCGTCGTCGTCAGCGCGCCCATTTGCGTGGCGTCGAGCGCATTGAGCGCGTCGGTGCTGAGGCGGGCGACCTGCGACGCGCCGAAAGCGGCGATTTGCGTCTCGTTGAGGCTCGCGAGGTTGGTTTCATTGAGCGCGGCCATCTGAGTCGTCGTCAGTGCGCTCAGCTGGCCCGCGGTCAGCTCAGCGACATCGCCGGCGGCCAGCGCCTCGATCTGCGTGTTGGTGAGCGCCTTGACTTGCGTAGCCGTGAAGGCGGCCATCTGGCTGGTGGTAAAGGCCGCCAGGTTGGTTTCCGAGATCTGCTTGACCTGCGATGTCGTCATCGCGGCGACTTGCGTTGCGGTGAGGGCGGCGGCCTGTGTATCAGCCAGATTGCCGATATTGGTCGTGCTCAGGTTGGCGATCTGCGTGGTCGTGAAGGCGGCGATCTGCGTGTCCGCAAGCGCGCCAAGAGTCGTTTCGGTGAGAACGCGGATTTGCGTCGTCGCCATTGCCGCAATCTGCGTCGTGGTCAGATCGCCGACATCGCTGGAGGTCAGGCTGGCGATCTGAGTGTTGGTGAGCGCTGCAATGTGGGCGCCGGTCAGCGCCGCAGATTGATCGGCATCGAGCGCCGAGAGATTGTCGGTCGTGAAGGCGCGAACTTGTGTCGTGCTCATCGAGGCGATTTGGGTGGTGGTGAGCGCGCCGGTCTGCGTTTCGGTCATCGCTGCGATCTTTGCAGCTGAGACGGCGGCCAGTTGCGTCGTTGTCAGCGCCTCGATTTGGGTGTCGGCGAGGGCGGCGAAATTGGTGTTGGAGAGGGCGTTGATTTGCGTCGTCGTCATCGCCGCGATCTGTGTTGCGGCGAACTCGGCCATGTCGGTGGCGTCGAGTGCGGCAATCTGGGTGGCGCTGAACGCCTTGATCTGAGTTGTGCTCATGGACGCGATCTGCGTATCGGCCAGGGCGTGGACATTGGTGGCGCTGAGCTGGCTAACCTGCGTCGCCGTCAATGCAGCGGCCTGATCCGATGTCAGCGCGCCCACATTCGTCGCCGTCAGTGTGCCGACTTGTGTCGCCGTGAGGTTGGCGATCTGGGTGGTGGTTAGGGCCGCGATCTGGCTATCGGCGAAGCTGCGCAGATTGGTGGTCGTGAGCGATTGCAGCTGCGTAGTTGAGAACGTAGCGATCTGGGTTTCGCTCAGATCGCCGACATTGGTGGCCGTCAGCGCCGTGACCTGGGTGTTGGTCAGCGCGCTGATCTGCGTTGTGGTGATGTCGGCGATGTCGCCGGCGTTGAGAGCGCCGATCTGCGTGGCGGTGAGCGCGCGGATTTGAGTGTCGTTCAGCGTACCGAACTGGTTGGCGTCAAAGGCAGAAACAGCCGTGGTGGAGAACGCAGCCATCTGCGCCGCCGTCAGCGCGCCGACTTGGGTGGTTGTCAGCGCGGCGATGTTGGAGGCGTCCAGACCGGCAATCTGCGACGTCTTCAGCGCCGCAACTTGGCTGGCGGTGAGGGCGGCGATCTGGCTTTCGGCGAGCGAGGAGAGGTTAGAGGCGGAGATCGAGGCAATCTGCGTGTTCGCGAGCGCGGCGATCTGCGTTTCGGTCAAGCTCGCCATGTTGGTGGCGGTGAAGGCAGCGATTTGGGTCGTCGCCAGCTGGGTCAGTTGAGTGGAGGTGAACTCGGCGATATCGGTGGCGTCGAGGGCGCTGATCAGCGTCGTCGAGAATCCGCGCAATTGCGTTGAACTGAAGGCCGCGACTTGCGCGCCGTCGAGCGCTGAGGCGGTCGTGGCGGTCAGGTTGGAAATCTGCGCGCGGGTGAGGGCGGCGACTTGTGTCGTCGTCAGGGCGGCGATTTGGCTGCTGTCGAGAGTCGCCAGCGCCGTGCTCGACAGCGAAGCGATTTGCGTTTCGGTCATGGCGCCGACCTGTGTGTCAGCGAGCGCGCCGATGCTGGTGGCGTTGAGGTTGCGGATCTGACTCGCGGTCAGAGCCGCGACTTGCGTGGTCGAAAGCGCGCCGAGCTGACTGGCGTCAAACGTCGCGATCTGAGTGCTGGTCAGAGCCTGCAACTGCGCGGCTGTCAGCGCGCCAACCTGCGCCTCTGACAGATCGCCAATATTGGTGACGGTGAAGGCCTTCACCTGGCCGGTCGAGAGTGAGGCGATTTGATCGGTCGAGAATTCGCCAATGTCTGTCGCCGAAAGCGCCGCGAGTTGCGTGTTCTTGAGCGCCGTCAGTTGCGTTGTGTTGAGCGCAGCGACTTGCGTATCCGCCAGGGCGGACAGGGCGGTGGCGGTCAACGACTGCATTTGCGTGGCGTTGAAGGCGCCGACTTGCGTTTCGGTCAGCGCCTCGATGTTGCCGGCGTTAAGACCCTTCACCTGGTTGGCCGAGAGCGCGCCGATCTGCGTCGTCGTCAAGGCGGCCAGTTGGTCATCGGCGAGTGCGGAGAGCGTCGTGGCCGTGAATTGGGCGATCTGCGTGGCGGTGAAGGCCGAGATTTGCGTATCCGCCATCGCCGCCATGTTGGTGGCTGTGAGCGCCTTCACTTGCGTTGTCGTGAAAGCCGCGAACTGCGCGGAGGTGAATTCCGCGATGTTGGTGGCGTCGAGCGCGGTGAGTTGCGCGGCTGTGAATGCGGCGACCTGCCCCGTCGAGAGAGCCGCGATCTGCGTGTCGACCAGCGCGGCCAAGTTGGTGTTGGTGAGCGCTTGCAGCTGAGCCGAGGTGAGTGCGCCGACCTGCGTCTCGTTGAGCGCGGCCATGTTCGTGGCTGTGATCGCGCGGACTTGCGTGGTCGAGAGCGCGGCGATTTGAGTGGCGGTGAACTCGCCGATGTCGGCGGCGTCAAGCGCCGCGATCTGCGTGGTGGTCAGCGCCTTGATTTGTGTCGTGGTCAGCGAGGCGAACTGGGTCGCATCGAAGGCGGCGACCGCTTCATCGGTGAGGCGCGCCACTTGGGTTGCCGTAAACGCACGCGCCTGAGTGGTGTTCAGCTCACCGATGTCGGTAGCGGTGAGGCCGGCGACTTGGCCAGTGGTGAGGCTCGAAATCTGGGCGGCGGTCAGTGCGCCGGCTTGCGTTTCATCAAGCGCGGAGATGTTGGCTGCGCTGAAGGCCTGGATTTGCGTAGCCGCGAAGGCAGCCACCGCGGTCGAGCTGATGTTGGCTACGAGGGTGGTGTTAAAGGCGCCCAGTTGCGCTTGGTTCAGCGCCAGCAGCTGGTTCGACGAGAACACGACATCGCTGGAAAAGTTCGGGATCTGCGTGGTCGTGAGGGCCTTCACCTGGGTGGTGGAGAGCGCCGCGACCTGCGTGTTGGAAAGCGCGCCAATACCTTCGGCGCTGAGGGCCGCGATTTGTGTCGGTGCGAAGGAGCTTAAAGTGGTCGGGGAGAGGCTTTGGACAGCCGTGACCGAAAGCGCCGCAATTTGTGCGGCGGACAAGCTCGAGATCGACATTCGCGGACCTTCTTGGTCTAGAGAGCCGACATTCAGTCAGCCCACACGCACTCCTGACGCTTCTGCGTCATGATGCGAGCGGTTCCCGGTTTACCGTGAATGTGTTTCCGAGACGTTTCCGCCGGAGGTGTGAGCGCGCGAAACGAAACCATAGCGATTAGGGTTTCGTTTACATTCGCGCCTTGAACCGCCCGCGCGCACGCCGTACGCAAAGGCTCATGGGCGGCGCTGACGAATCTGAGGCGGCGATCGATGGCGAGGGCTTGGCGGGCCAGCTCCGCGCCAGTCTCGAGACTATGCCCGATGGCTTCATCCTGCTCGATGCCGATTGGCGCTTCACCTACATCAACGCCCAGGCAGAATTGCTGCTACAGCGGCAGCGCCAGCAATTGCTTGGCAAGAGCATGTGGGACGAGTTTCCCGAGGGCGTCGATACGATCGCCTATCAGGAATATACGAAGGTCAAACGCAGCGGCGGCTCGACGACGTTTGAGCTCGACTACCCGCCTTTGAACACGCGCCTTGAGGTGCGCGCCTTTGCATCGCAGGGCGGCTTGGCGATTTATTTCCGGGACATTACCGAGCGCCACAGCACGCAAGAGACGATGCGCTTGTTGCAAACGGCGATTTCGCGGCTGAAGGACGTGGTGATCATCACCGAGGCGGGGCCAATCGAAGAAGGGCCGCCAATCGTGTTTGTGAACGAGGCGTTTACAACCATGACCGGCTACACGCCGGTCGAAGTGCTGGGCAAACCGCTGCGCGTGTTGCACGGGCCGAAGACCGATCCCGATGAGCTCGCACGCGCACGCGCTCTGCTGGCCGCAGGCCGGACAGCGCGGACCGAGATCATCAATTACGCCAAGGGCGGCCGCGAGTTCTGGGTGGAGGGTGAACTCTTCCCACTGACCACGGACAATGGCCAGACAACTCACATTGTCGTCGTCGCCCGAGACATTACCGAGCGCAAGCGCGCCGATTTGTTGTTGAAGGAATCCACCGAGCGCTTCCGCATCGTCGCGCAAGCCACCGCCGACGTCGTCTGGGATTGGAACCTCGTCGACGACACGATGTGGTGGAGCGACGGCATGGCCACATTGTTTGGCTATGGGCCCGAGAACCGCGCGCCGACATCGGAATCCTGGACGGTCGCGCTTCATCCCGATGACCGCGAGCGCGTCGTTGCCGGTATTCACGCGGTGATCGAGGGGGCGGGCGAGAAATGGGCGGACGAGTACCGCTTCCTGCGCGCCGACGGCTCTTGCGCACATGTGGTCGATCGCGGCTCGGTTATTCGCGACAGCGAGGGGCGGGCCGTGCGGATGGTCGGCTCGATGATCGATGTCACCGCGCAGCGCGAACTGGAAGCACAGTTGCGGCAATCGCAGCGGCTTGAAGCCGTCGGCCAGCTCACGGGCGGCGTGGCGCACGACTTCAACAATCTGCTTACGGTGATCTTGAGCAACGCCGAATTGCTGGAGTCGCGGCTCGCCGGCGATGAGCACTTGCACATGTTGGCGGAGATGACGCGGCTCGCCGCCGAGCGCGGCGCCGAATTGACCAGTCGCTTGCTCTCGTTCTCGCGCCGCCAAGCGCTTGACCCGAAGCCGGTTGATGTCAGCGCGCTCGCGCGCGGCATGGATCAGTTGCTGCGCCGTGCGCTTGGCGAGCAGGTCGAAATCCGGATGATCGCGGATGAGGGTGTCTGGGACGCGCAGATCGATGCGCTGCAGCTTGAAAGCGCGATCCTGAATCTCTGCATCAACGCGCGCGACGCCATGCCCGGCGGCGGTTTGCTGACGATCGAAGTAGCGAACGTGGAAGATGGCGCCGGCCCCGCGCCCGGCGATTCCGTGATGGTGTCTGTCACCGACACCGGAACGGGGATGGATGAAGCCACGCGTGCGCGTGTGTTTGAGCCGTTCTTTACGACCAAGGAAGTCGGCAAAGGTTCAGGCCTTGGCCTCAGCATGGTCTATGGCTTCGTCACGCAATCGAAGGGGCGTATCGTCATCGACAGCGAACTGGGCGCGGGCACAAGCGTGAAGCTCTATCTGCCGCGTGCGCGCGAAGCCCGGCGCGAGGAAGCGGGCGCAGCCACGGGAGCGGCGGCAACCGGGCGCGAGCGCATTTTGCTGGTTGAGGATGATCATCTGCTCCGCGCGCAAGTCGGCGGTGAGTTGCAGAATTTAGGCTATCGCGTCGTCAGCGCGCGCTCGGGCGCGGAGGCGCTGCAGATGCTGCGCGAAGGCGAGGTGTTCGATCTGCTGTTCACGGACGTGGTGATGGCGGGCATGACCGGCTCGCAGCTTGCCGCGCTCGCGCACGCCATCGCGCCGGATATGCCGGTGCTCTACACGTCCGGCCACCCGGAAACGATGATGAACGACGAAGGCTATCTCGCGCCCGGCGTGACGCTGCTGCGCAAGCCGTACAGGCGGCGTGAACTGGCGGCGAAGCTGCGTGAAGTTTTGGGTGATGTGGCGCGGGAGAAGGCGGGATAGGCGTCAGCCATCCGAAGCTACGCGGGTGGGATAAACAGTCCTCCTACGCCAAGGCTTCGGAGGACATCCTTCGCTTCGCTTCGCTTCGCGAGCGAAGGATGGTGGGTGATACAGGATTCGAACCTGTGACCCGCTGATTAAGAGTCAGCTGCTCTACCAACTGAGCTAATCACCCGCACCAAACGAGCGCCCGGACATAGGGGGATTGGGCGCGCGCGTCCAGTGTGCGAGGGATGCACTATTGCGCCGTCTGCTCGGCGCGGGGAGGAGCGGGGTATGAATCTGTTCGCCTGGGCATTGGCCGGCTTCATCTTCATTCATGTCGGCATTTCGGCCACGGGGCTGCGGACCCGGTTGGTCGGGGCGATCGGGGAGTGGCCGTACCGGGGGCTGTTCTCGCTGGCTTCGGCGGCGCTGCTGACGGCGATGATCGTGGGCTTCAGCCAGATGCGGGCCGACCCGTTCGATCCGCTGAACGCCTCGCTCTGGGCGCCGCCCGAATGGCTGCGCTGGCCGGCCTATGTACTTGTTCTTTTTGGACTCACGCTCGCTTTCACAGGTCTGTTTACGCCGGGGCCGACGACGGCTGGGTTCGAGAAGGGCCTGGCCAAGCCAGAGCCCGCGCACGGCGTGCTGCGGATCACGCGACACCCGTTCCTCTGGGGGGCGGCGCTCTGGGGGCTGGGGCACGCGCTGGTCAATGGCGAACGCTTCGCAATTATGCTGTTCGGCGGCCTGGCGCTGATGGCGGTGTTCGGGGCGCGTTCGATCGACCGGAAGGGCGCCGCGCGCGACCCCGAGGCCTGGGCCAAGTTCGAGGCGGCGACCTCCAATCTGCCCTTCGCGGCGATCGCGCAGGGGCGCAACCGGCTGGCGCTCGGGGAGATCGGCTGGCGTGGGTTGCTTGGCGCCGCCATCGCAGTGGCCATCGCGCTGTTCCACCGGCAGCTGTTCGGCGTCGCCGCGTTCTCAACCTGACCTTAAGTCCGCGCGCGCGAGGATGGCCCCATGCAGATCCTTGATCGCGCCCATTTCGACCATATGACCGGCGCTGACCGCGCGTTGCAGGTCGAGGTCTTGGGCCTCTTCCGGACGCAGGTCGAAGGCTGGAGCGCCGCCATGGCGAGCGCCTCAGGCTGGCGCGAAGCGGTGCACACGCTCAAGGGCTCAGCGCGTGGCATTGGGCTCAATGCGCTGGCGGCGGCATGTGAGGCGGCCGAGACATCCGAGGACAGCGAGGCGGGCTTGCATGGCGTGCGCGTCGCGCTGAACGAGGCCCTGGACGCGCTGGAGCAATTCGCCGCTGAGGCGGCGTAGGTGTAGACACACAGGCGGGTGACACACACGCACCCACCACACTACACACGTTCGACGCCGCCCGATCCATGCGTGTGTGTCACCCGAGGAAGCCGCATGGCCGCCGAGATTTTCACGCAGCGTTTTCCTGTCGCCGCCGCCGACATCGACGAACTCGGCCACGTCAACAACATTGTCTATCTGCGCTATGCGCAAGACATAGCGATCGCGCACTGGCGCACGCGTGCGCCGCCCGAAATGCTGGATGCTTATGTCTGGGTGGTGACGCGCCATGAGGTCGATTATCGCGCGCAGCTTGAGCTTGGCGATGACGTCGAGGTGCGCACTTATGTCGATGCGGCGCCGCGCGGGCCGTCGTGGATACGCTTCGTCGAGGTCTACAAGGCAGGCGCCGAGAAACCCGCGGCTCAGATCAAGTCGAACTGGGTGATGCTCGATGCGCAGACGCGGCGGATGAAACGCGTGCCGCTCGATCTCGCGGCGCGGTTCATGAGCGATCAGAACGCCGGGTGATTTTCGTCCGGCCCGGCCGGCGGCGCTTGGCCGGCGGCGATGCGCATCAGGTCACGTACTTGGCCCAAACGCTCGTAGCCCAGAAACGCGAGCATGAAGAGTTCGCAGAGGAAGCGCCAATAGACGAGGCCGACAGCGGCCACCGCCGGCACAGCGATCAGCTGCACGAAGCCGCCGCCGAAATTGCCGCCGAACAATGAGAAAATCGCCATCAGCAACGCACCGACGGCGCCGATCACGATAGCGGCTGCGCCAAAGTAATAGACGAGCTTCACCAGCACCGGGCCGATAAGCCTGTCGAAGCTGAGAAAACGTTGGAAGATGGAAGACATAGGCTGACCCCGCGAATCGCGCAGCTGCTATGGCATCACAGCGTCCCGCCGCCGTCCACGACCAGGGTGGCGCCGGTGACGGGCGCTTCTTCCGCAAGCAACATGAGTATGAGGCGGTTCACATCGCCGCTCTGTGCGTAGCGCGCCAGGGCGCGCGGCATCTGCGCGATCTTGTCGAACGCAGCACTCTCCGCACCCGTTTCGCGGACGAGATCCTGAAACCAGGGCATCTCGTTCCACATAGGTGTTGTTGCGCCGCCAGGTGCGATGGCGTTGATGCGGACATTGCTGTGCGCGGCTTCGCGCGAGGCGGCGCGCATCACTTGCAGCAAGCCCGGGCCGGAATTCGGCGCCAGCGGTTCGGCTTTGATCGCCGCGGCTGAGGTGGTGACGACAATGGCGCCGCCCTGAGAATTTCGCGCCATCAGCGGCATGATGGTGCGCAGGCTTTGGATCGTCGCTTCCAGCTGCGCCGAGGTTGTGCGGCCCCAGTCGACCAGGTCGCTCGGCGCTGGCGCGGGCGTGCTCGCGGCGCTGGTGTTCACAACCGCCCAATCGAGCCGCCCGTATTGGCTTTGAATGAAGGCTGCGGCCTGGCCCCAGCGCTCGATGTCGGACACGTCGAACGCCAAGGTCGAGACGCGCTCCGGCGAAACGCCGGCGGCGTCGAGTTCATCAGCGACTAGGCTCAAAGCGGCTTCGTCGATATCCGCCAGTAAAAGGCCGCCCGTGGACTTGCGAGCCAATTCCTGCGCGCAGCCCGCGCCGATGCCGGAGCCGGCGCCGGTGATGAGCGTCACGGGGTTGAGGCGGATCTGCATGTTCCGTGCTTATGGCAGCGGCGCGGGGGCCTCAACTCTTGTCGCCACGCGGGCGCCCCCGCGCTATATCGCGCCGCATGACCCGCTTCGCGCTGCAATTTGGCCAAACGCAATCCGGCTTGACCTATCTCGAACGGATGAGCGCCTACGGCATCTGCCCGCGCGGCGAGGCCAATATCGCGATCGTCCAGATCGGCAGAAAGGCGCCTTTCGAGTTCGACCTCCCCGGCGGCGGCATCGAGGCTGACGAGGACGAGGCCGCCGCGCTCATGCGCGAGTTTCAGGAAGAGACCGGGCTAACGGTGTGGCCGACGCGCGTGATCGGGCGGGCCGGGCAATATTGGGTCAACAAGAGCGAACCGCGCAACTCGCTCGCTACCTTCTATGAAGTCGAACTCTCGGCCGACGATGGCGCGCCGACCGAACCGGACCATGTGCTGGTTTGGATGAACCCGGCTGAGGCGCTGTTGAAGATGCGCCATGAATCGCACGCATGGGCGATCATGCATTGGCTGCGCCGGCGCCGAGGACCGGGCTGATCAGCGCCGACTGTTGTCGTCGTTACCAACGAATTGCTGCAAGAGTTCGATGAAAGTCGGATCGCGGACTTCCGGGATCGGCTCGAAACGCGCTTGCTGCAGTTCGATCTGCTGCAGCTGTAGCGGCGCAACATTCAGCTGACGCAGATTGGGAATTGCCGCGAGATCATCCATCGACGCGGGTTCGATTGGGACGATGGCGCCGCCGACGGAATCGCGCGGCGCATCGAGTTCAGCGACTTGCTCGTGCGCGGCCTCTTGCGCCGGTGGGACGATTGCATCCTGATTGTTGCGAACGCCGGCGGCGAGGCCGACAGCCGCGAGACTCATGACGCCCAGCATGATCGGCGCGTGACGTGCGGGCGGTTTTGGCGGCTCGATCACATTGGCGACAGCCTTCAGACGGTCGCTCAGCGCATTCCACGCACGCCCGCCGCGTTCACCGCGCCACGAACTGAAATCAATCACCGCCGCCTTGCGGCCCTTCCGTTCCGGCCAGCCGGGGGCGGTGGCGATCTCGATCAAGCGCGCGGCGTCGATCTGCGACAGCCATTCGAGCATGTAGGACTGGCTCGGCGCGTCTTCCGACCAAATGATCAGCACCGCATCTTGCGATGACTTGGCGTCTTCAATCGCCAAGCGCGATTGGCGCCCGATGAGCATGCGCACGGTGTGCTCTTCCGCTTCGAGCAAGCGCACCAAATCCGCGGCCAGTTTTTTAGCGTCGTGGGTGCTGACAGTGATGATGTCGATCATGGTGGGGGGCCGATCGCGTAGTTGAGGCCTGATCTAACATGGCCCCGATGCGGCGGCATCGCGGCCGGCGTACGCAAGTGTGCATAACGCACGTCCCGATGCAGACCAGGGTCAGCGCGCGTCGCTGAGACCACAGTCGCGTGGCTGGCGGACAAACGGCGCCGCAGCATGCGGATGAAGCGAGTTTTGGCTAGAACGCATATTACCAGCCTGCAATCTTCGTTGTGGATTCCTCGGGAACCCGTATTCTCGGGCGCTGCGCGGGCGTGCTGACCGCGCCAGGGAAGGGGAAGCATCATGGATTGGGCGACTATCCTGCCTTACGCCGTTCAAGCGCTGGGCGGCGCAATCGGCGGCAACATTCTCGGCGCCGTAACGCGCGGCGGCGGCGGCCTTGTCGGCCGCACGGTGATCGGCGCCATTGGCGGCGTGGCGGCTGGCTACGCCGGCGGCAATGTCGAGGCCGTGAGCGGCGTGACTTCGATGTGGAGCAATCTCATCGATGGCGAGAATGGCGTGCATCTCGCAAATCTCATCACCGGCGCGGCCGGCGGCGGCATCCTCGGCCTTATCGGTGGGCTGCTGATCCGTTCGAAGAACTAAAGATCGCGCCAGATCAACGACAAGAATTGCGCGTCCGACCACGATGAACTCGTGAGCGTGCGCGCCTGCCGGACGATGACCAAGCCATCCGCCGGGGCAAGGTAGAGGCGTTGGCCGCCTTGACCGGCGGCCATGGCGAAATCCATCGGCGCGGGCGACGAGGCGCGCCACAGATCCGTCTCGATGCTGAACTCGTCGCGCCCGCGGCCGCGCCCGGCGAGCCAAAGGCCAAAGCCCGCGCGCGCCTCCGCAAACGAACCGCGCAACGCTTCGCCGAGCGCGGCCCCGCTGCACAATTGCTGCGCCCGCCACACGCCTTGACGGCGGATCAGTTCGCCGGCTTGCGCCCAGCCGCGCGCTGAAACCGCCGCACCGTCGTCAAAACGTGGAAGGCCGTCGCTGCTGCGCGCCCAGCCGATCGGCACGCAGCCAATCGGCAACAAGGTGCGCGTCGTGAGGTAGCGCGCCGGATCGGCCTCGCGGCCGCTGGCCTCGAGTTTGCGGCGGGCGATTTCGCTGAACAGGATGTAGGGCGCGGCATCGTCGCTGAATTGCGTGCCCGGCGCTTGCCGCGGCTGCAGCGCGAGCGCGGTGGCGAGATCGCGTGGGTCGTTCCGATCGAAGCTTATGCCGCTCGCGCCGCTCAAGAGCACGCGAATGGAGATTGTGCTTCTAACCGGATCGGCGCCCCAATCGCCGAGCGTCGCCGCGACTGGTTCGTCGAGCGTCATGAGGCGATCTTCGATCAGCGACGCGGCGAGGAGCGGCATAAAAGCGCGCGTGCCCATGCCGATCGGCCAACGCGTGTCCGATCCGCCGGCGTGATACTGCTCGGCTAGAATGATGCCATGGCGCGCGACCAGGAATGTCGCGCCATCGCGCTGGGCGCTGTAATTGGCGGCTGTGGCGAAGGGCGCGCTGGTCTGCGCGCCGGCTATTTGCGCCGTTGAAGCGCTCACCGCGCTGCAGGCCGCAGCGCCTAGGAGAAATGCGCGCCGATCCATTCGACTCCCCGAAACGTATTGTCTCCAAAGGGAACCGAGTGAGCAAGATAGGCGTAACAGACGGCATGCGAGCTTTAATTTTCCTCTTTGCGGCCATGGCGGCTGCGTGTTCTCCAAACCCGGTTTATCGCCAAAGCGATGAGCCGTTGCCGGTCGCTTACATCGATCAGGCGCGTTATCTCGGGCTCTGGCACGAGCAGGCGCGGCTGCCCAATAGCTTCGAGGAAGGTTGCCAACGCGCAACGGCGGAATACGCGCTGCGCGATGATGGCCTGATCTCGGTGGTAAATACGTGTTACGAGGCGGACGGCGAACAGCGCGTCGCGCGCGGACGTGCGCGCCCGGCAGGCGAGGCGGGCGAAGGCAAGCTGGAGGTCAGTTTCTTCGGGCCGTTCTGGGCGGATTACTGGGTGCTCGAACGCGGCGAGAATTATGAATGGAGCATCGTCGGCGAGCCGGAGGGCCGCTATCTTTGGGTGCTCACGCGCGAGCGCGAACTCTCACCGGAAATGCGCGCTGAGTTCGAGCGCCGGATCACCGAACTCGGCTACCGGCCGGCCGAGTTGGTGTGGGCGCCTTAAGCGGGCGTGGCTCAGATCACGGGGCGTGATCGATCACCTTAGGCGCCGGCGCCGCGCTGCGGACGCGGGACGGTTTGCTGGTGGCCTTGTGAATGGAATAGCGCAGGAACGAGAACAGGCCGCCGCCGGTGGCCATGCCGAGCAGATAAACCAGCGCGACCATGATCGCCAACGGCGCCGTGAGCTGCAGGCCGAGAAACGCGACCGTCACCGATTGCAGGTTCTGAAACGCGAAGGTCGCGATCAGCGCCAAGAACACAATTATGAGGGCAAGAAACGCGTAACGCATAGGGCAAACCTAGAGGCGCGGAGCGGATGCGCCAACCCTAGCGGCTCAGTTCGCGCATCGCGCCGTCGAGGCCTTCAATGGTGAGCGGAAACATACGCTGTGGGCCGATGATTTCGCGGATCACTTGGATCGAGGGCGTGTGGTCCCAATGCGCCTTCGGCGTTGGATTGAGCCAGACAAGGCGCTCGTACACCTGCGTGAAGCGCTGCAGCCAAATCGCGCCGGCTTCCTCGTTCCAGTGTTCGACCGAGCCGCCGGGATAGGTGATCTCGTAGGGGCTCATGGTCGCGTCGCCGACGAAGACGACGCGATAGTCGCTGGGATATTTGTGCAGCACATCCCACGTCATCGTCTTTTCGTCGTGACGGCGGCGGTTGTCCTTCCAGACGCTCTCATAGAGGCAGTTATGGAAGTAGAAGAATTCGAGGCTCTTGAACTCGGTGCGCGCGGCGCTGAACAGCTCCTCGCAAAGCTTGATGTGTGAATCCATCGAGCCGCCGATATCCAAGAGCAGCAGCACTTTCACCGCATTGCGCCGCTCGGGGCGGAGTACGATGTCAAGATAGCCTTCCTTGGCGCTCTTATCGATCGTGCCTTGCAGATCGAGTTCGTCCGGCGCGCCGGTGCGCGCGAATTTACGCAGCCGCCGCAGCGCCACTTTGATGTTGCGTACGCCGAGTTCGACGCTGTCGTCGAGATTTTTGTATTCGCGCTTGTCCCAGACCTTCACGGCTTTGCGCTGGCCGCCTTCGCCGCCGATGCGGATGCCTTCGGGATTGTAGCCGTTATTGCCGAACGGCGATGTGCCGCCGGTGCCGATCCATTTGTTGCCGCCTTCGTGGCGCTTCTTCTGTTCTTCGAGCCGCTCTTTCAGCGTCTCCATCAATTTATCCCAGCCGCCCAGCGCTTCGATCTGCGCCTTCTCTTCGTCGGTGAGGAATTTTTGTGTGAGCGCTTGCAGCCACTCGGCGGGAATTTCCGCGTTTACGGCTTCGCCTGTCGGGTCCAAGCCTTTGAACACCTGGCCGAACACGCGGTCGAATTTGTCGAGGTGGCGCTCGTCCTTCACCAGCGCGGTGCGCGCCAGGTAGTAGAAGTCCTGAACGTTGATATCGATCGCTTCCTTGTCGAGCGCCTCGACCAGCACAAGGTATTCCTTGAGCGTGACGGGAACGCGCGCGGCGCGGAGTTCGGTGAAGAAGCGCTGGAACACGCGAAGATGATAGGGGCGGCCAAGGCGCCGCGCCAGCGACTTCCGCCGCGTTAGTTGGCGCGCGGAGAGATGATTTCGGCAAGTGCGCCGTCAAACAGGGAGTCCGCCAGCTGATCGGCGCGCGCCGCCGCGGCGTCGTCCGGCGCGGGAGCCGAGAGCCGCAACTTCACAATCCAATCGCCGACGCGGGCGACGCTGGCGCGTGTGAACGTGCGTGTGCCGTTTTCCGTGACGATGAAGCGCGCGCTGCGGCGATCAGGCAGGCCGTCATTGGAGGTGCGCAGCGTTTCGCCTGGGTAGCTTGTGGCGCTGCGATCGCGGCGCCGGATGGCGGCTTCAACGCCGGCGAGCTGCTCCTCAAGTGTGGAGCCGAACGGATAGCGCGTGGCGAAGTAGCGGACCTGAGCGCCGCTTTCGTTCATCTCGCAGGCGACATCGTCGCCGCGCGGAATGGTTGGCTCGCGGTTCGGAAAAGCGGGGTCGCGCTGTGGTTCGAAGATGATCAGCCGGCCGCCGCCATCGGGCGCGAAGTGACAGGTGAGGCCGCTACGCGTGTGGCGCACCGCGACTTGGCCGTTGTGCACGATCTCGAAAATGCCTTCGCCGCGGACGGCTTCGATCATGCCGAGGGCGATCGAGCCCGGCGCTGCCTGCGGCGCAGCCTCCGTGCCCTGCGCGAACGCGGGCGCGGCGCTGAGCGCAAGCGCGAGCGTGAGCAGCAGCTGGCGCATAACGTCCTCCCGCGGGAAAACTACGGTGCTGGGGAGAAGCTGTCGATATGGAGCGCGGGCGCCCCCGCCCGCTTCGGCGCCCGCAACACCGCAGATGTTGCAGAAAGAGCGATGCGGGCGGGGACGCCCGCGCTCCATGGCATTTAGCTCGCGCCGCCGCGCTGCTCGCGCCGGGCCAGGAAGGCGAGGCGTTCGAAGAGCATGACGTCGGCTTCGTTCTTCAGAAGCGCGCCGGCCAGCGGCGGTATCAGCTTCGAAGGATCGCGTTGCTTCAGCGTTTCGGGATCGACGTCATCGGTGAGCAGGAGCTTCAGCCAATCGAGCAGCTCGCTGGTGCTGGGCTTCTTCTTTAGACCCGGCACTTTGCGCATGTCGTAGAAAATCTTCAGCGCTTCATTCACCAACCGCGTCTTCACGCCCGGATAGTGGCTCTCGACGATGGCGCGCATTGTGTCTTCGTCGGGGAAGCGGATGTAGTGGAAGAAGCAGCGACGAAGGAACGCGTCCGGCAATTCCTTCTCATTGTTCGAGGTGATCAGGATGATCGGGCGAACCTTCGCCTTCACCGTGCGGTCGAGTTCGTAGACGTAGAATTCCATCCGATCCAGTTCTTGCAGAAGATCGTTCGGGAACTCGATGTCGGCTTTGTCGATTTCATCGATCAGCAGGATAGGGCGCTGCTCGCTCTCGAAGGCTTCCCAGAGTTTGCCACGCTTGATGTAGTTGGCGATGTCGGTCGCGCGCGCATCGCCCAGTTGCGAGTCGCGCAAGCGCATCACCGCATCGTACTCGTAGAGGCCTTGCACGGCCTTCGTCGTCGACTTGATGTGCCATTCGATCAAAGGCATGCCGAGCGCCTTGGCGACTTCGATCGCCAGCATCGTCTTGCCGGTGCCGGGCTCGCCTTTGACCAGGAGCGGGCGCTCAAGCGTGATCGCCGCGTTGACGGCGACCTTCAGGTCTTCCGTAGCGACATAGTCCTTGGTGCCGTCAAACCGCATGAGCGCTCCTTGCTGAGCGCGCAGTTAAGGCGTCGCGCCGCTCCTGCGCAAGCGGGACAGCCGCGTTAGGCCCGGCGCGCACAATGTGCAGCGGCAGGGCTGCGCCAGCGCCATGATCGAGGCGGCAAGGCTCGCCGATGGCGTTGGCGGGCGCGGAGGCGGCTCGGGCGCGCGCGGGCGGACGCCGATCAGAGTGCCGAGCTGAAGCAGATCGGCGTCGTCAGCACGGACCGGCGTATTGTTCGGCCCCTTTACCTCAAGGAAGTGCGTGGCCAGCGGCGCCGGCGCCATCGCGACGATGAGACCCTTGCCCTGCATGTCACGCAGCACCCAGAACTGCGCGGCGCCGCGCTTGAGCTGGCTGCCGTACGCGCTGTCACGCGTCGTCCGCGCGAGGCAATTATTGAACTCGCCGCCGACTTCGCGCAGCTCGGTGACGGACGTGATGCGATGCCAGATGCGTCCGCCCAGAAGCACCAGCGACTGCGCATCGCAGACTCGCATCGCATCATCTTGCAGCCTCCAACATTCGCGGACGCGCGCGAAGGAGAGGGCTTTGCGGGCCGCGGTGTCGAAGTTCATGCGCGAGAACTTGGCGATAAACTCCGCCGCGCTAGCGATGGCGGCGGCGTCGTCCGGACGTTGCTCGGGCGGGGTCTGAGCAACGTCGAGGGCATCGGCGACGCGGCGCGCCACTGCATGGATACGCGCCGCCAAGGCGCCATTGCTGCGATAGACGCTGAGTTCTTCGCCGCGCGCGTGGGCGTCGCGCGCCCAGGCCGGCGCATTGTCGATATCGTCCTTGCGCGCTGGCCGGAAGTTGCGCGCGTCTTTTAGTAGACGGTCGAAGGCGATCTTCTCGAAGCGCCGCGCGGTCGCCTGGTCGCCAATTCGTTCGCTCGCGCGCTTAGCCAGCGCGCGAAGAGGATTGACGTCGATAATGTTGAACACAGTTCCTCCTCCCCCGCCGAAGCAGGTCAAAACTCCAGACGCATTTCTCCCGTCGCGGGGACGCACCTGTGCGCCCGCGCGCGGAGCCCCGAGCTCCGAACTTCCAATTTCTGCTAGCCGCGCTCCGGCTGACCCCACGCCGAGCGGCAATCGTTTATTTACGTTTCTGTCGCGATCCGAGCAATCGAGCGAAAGTTGAATGTGAGCGTGTGCGGCCCAACAAACACGATCATCGCGCGCCACGTGCAGGGTCTGCAATTCGCGGTCGAAACGACACGCTGCTGCTGACCGCGAGCAACACCCCGTTAACCATCTGCGGCGAGTCTTAACGGCGATGGACTCCCAGAATCGGGAGGTGAGGGCACATGCCGCTAAAACTCTCTTTGCGGCCGGGCGAGAAGTTTGTCGTGAACGGCGCTGTTGTCCAAAACGGTGATCGCCGCGCTGCGCTCGTGCTGCAGAACAAGGCCTCCGTGCTGCGTGAGAAAGACATCATGCAGCAAGAGGAAGCCGACACCCCGGCCAAGCGCATCTATTTCCCGATCATGCTCATGTACCTGGACGAGCAGGGCCGGGAGAAGGCCTATGCCGAATTTGCGGCCCGCCTGGCTGAGTTCATGGGCGCAGTGCGGGATCCCGCGGTGTTGGCGGAATGCATCGGCGTTTCCAAAGAAGTAATGGGCGGCGAATACTACCGGGCGTTGATGCGCTGCCGGAAACTCATCACCTATGAGGCCGAGCGCCTGGGACTGGGTCACGATGTCGATACAAGCGTACCAGCGCGCGGCCACGCAGGCTGAACAGCCGCGCGATCTTGAGTACCGGGCCTTTGGGCAAGTCACGGCGGGCCTCGTCCGCGTGAAAGAAGAGCAGCCGCCGCTGGCGGTGGTGCTGGAGGCGATCGACGCCAACCGCCGGCTTTGGAATGTGCTCTCGGCCGATTGCTCGGCGCCCGAGAACAAGCTGCCGATCACGCTCCGCGGCCAGATCATCTCGCTCGCCATGTGGGTGGCGCGCTATTCGAGCGAAGTGCTGCGCGAGGGCGCTGATGTCGAGCCCCTAATCGATGTCAACCGCGCCATGATGGAAGGTCTTGGCGCGCGCTGAACACCCGGCAAAATTTGCCGACCAAAATCGTTTCGGCGCTGACGCGTTATTAACCCTCGCTCCTTACAAACAATCGCAACGCAAAGCGTCTGACCCTTAGGCGGGGAAGGGCGTGCGGATTTTCCGTGCGGAACGGGCGGCAACGTCCAGCTGGCCAAAATGGCCGGTTCACTCAAGTCCAGAAGGACCCTGAAATGACTAGCGTCAACACCAACTACGGCGCGCTCGTTGCGCTGCAATCGCTCAACCAAACCACCAAAGAACTCGCTGAAGTCCAGAACCGCGTGAACACCGGCCTGAAGGTCGCTTCCGCGAAGGACAACGGCGCCGTGTTCGCTATCGCTGAAGGCCAGCGCGCTCGGGTTGCCTCGATCGGCGCTGTCATGGACGGCATCGATCGTGCGACGTCGGTGATCGACGTTGGTCTGTCGGCCGGCGAAGCCATCGGCGACATCCTGAAGCAACTGAAGGAAAAGGCCGTCGCCGCGCAAGCGACCGACCTCTCGACCGACCAGCGCGCGGCGCTGCAGGCCGACTTCAACGCCCTGCGCAACCAGATCGACCAAATCGCCAACGCCGCGACGTTCAACGGCTCGAACCTCGTCAACGGCGGCAACATGACCGGCTCTTCGACGCAGTTCGACGTTCTGACGTCTGACGGTGCGGGCGGCGGCGGTGGCCGTTACACGCTGCAAGGCTTGGCGTTCGACGACGGCAGCGGCAACTTCTTCTCGTCGGCCGCTCAACTGGATGACGCCACCGGCCTCACCATCGGCGCTGACGACGCGCTCGAATTCACGATCACCAACGGCAACGAAACGACGACCTTCACGATCGACGTCGAGGCATCCGACACGATCGCGCAATTCGTCGCCCGCGTCGCTTCGGCTTCCGATGGCCGCGTGACCGCTTCTTACGACGATCAAACTGGCCGCATCAGCTACTCGTCGTCTGAGCAGTTCACCGTGACCTTCACCGACGGCACGGATCCGGCTGACGACAGCGGCTTCCTCGACGGCACGTCGGGCACGACCGGCACGCAAATGACGGTTGCGGTTGCGCCGGGCTCGGGCTCGAACGAACTAACGGTTTCTGGCTTCGACTTCCGCCTCGGCGGCGCGTCAGGCCAAGCCCTCAACACCGTGACGGCCGCGCTCAACATCTCGACCGCCAACGGCGCGTCGGCTGCCGTGACGGCGATCGATACGGCGCTCACCGCGCTGAACCGCGATCTCGCCACGATGGGCGCTCAGTCGAAGGCTCTCGACGTCCAAAAGACGTTCTTGGGCAAGCTGTCTGACTCGATCGAAGCCGGTATCGGCAACCTCGTCGACGCTGACCTCGCGAAAGAGTCGGCTCGCCTGCAAGCTCTGCAAGTTAAGCAGCAGCTCGGCGCCCAAGCTCTGTCGATCGCGAACTCGGCGCCGTCGATCGTTCTGTCGTTCTTCCGCTAATCACGGAAACCGAAAGAGGCGGGGAGCATCTAGCTCCCCGCCGATTTCGACCGGGCATGAGTTATGGCCTCCATCACTCCTTCCCAGCCGGTTCACGAGCCGTCGCTTCGCGTGGCGAGCTCAGAGCCTGGTCCGGCCGCTGACGCGGCCAACCGCCGGATCGCAGAACATGCGGCCGCGCAGAGGACCGAGCTTATGCCCGACAAGGTCGCGGTCTCGCTCGATCCCGAAGCCCAACGCTTCGTCTCTACCTTGACCGACACTTCGACGTCCGAAATGTTACGCCGCTACCCGAGCGAGTCGCAGCTTGCGTACTCACGCGCCGTGATGGCTTACCTCCGCGCGCAGATCGCAAAGTAAACGGAACGTAAATTTATTTGTTTCGCATGCGGTTGCGTTAACGTTTCGTTAACGCATTTACGCTTCCTTCACGCCTGCGGCGAAGCGCGCCGCGCGCTTTCTCTGCGCGCGCGATCCGAAGGAGCGAAAAGGTCATGGTTTCGAGCATTGTGCCAGGTGCGAGCGGTCAACAGTCGCTAGGCGTTGATACTCGTCTTGCTCGCCCGGCTCAGCCGCAGCGTCGCGACGATGCAGTGCAAGGCGATAAGGTCGAGCTGAGCGGCGCTGCGATCGCTGACGCCCGCGCCAGCGTGCGCGCGGGCATGAGCCAAGTTCACGAAGCGCTCGCCGCTGGCCACGACGCGCAAGCGATGCTGGTTAAGGCGCAGGCGCTCGCCAAGAGCGGGGATGCCGCCGGGCTCACCGATTTGTTGGCGGGCTTTGCTCAGCGTATCGACTCCGCCATTGGCCGCGGCGCATTCGTGCTGGCGGGAGAGGATGTCGCCGTCCAAGCGGAGCCCGGTTCCGCGCCGGTCACGATCGCTGGCGTCGACCTGCGGCTCGGTGGCGGCGTGCTGCTGGTGTCGGCCGACGCGCAAGCCGACGAAGCGACGCTGCAAGCGGCGCAGAAGTCGATGGAGAACCTGCAAGAGGTGATGGGCCGCTTGGTGGATTCGGCGCGTGCGCTTGAAGCGCATCAGGGCTTCCTCGGCGCCGCCGAAGCCGGCGCGCGCGGCGATTTCGATGCAGACGGCGCGCGTCTGTTGGCGCTGCAGGTCCGTCAGGGTCTGGAAGCGGCCGGTGGCGTCAGCATCGCCAATGCCGAGCCGCAAGCAGTGCTATCGCTGTTCCGCGCCTAAAGCGGGCGCCAATTATTGGTGCTGATCTCGAGCAGCTCGCTGTCTTCGTAGTCGTCCTCGTGGTTGAGGCTGCGAATACCTGCGCGCGCCGCTTGGACCAGCTTGAATAAAACGCCGAAGAGCAAGCCCGCTAACGCCAGCGCGATCGCGCCGGCGGCCAGCGTCAGGTCACGGTTGAATTCCAGCTCGCCACGCGCCGCCGACAGCAAACGCCCGTCGCGAGGCAGACGCTTCGCGGCCGCGGCGGCGCGGTCGCCGGCGGTTTGCGCGATGAGGCGGAGCCGGGTCAGGTCAGCAATGCTGCTCGCGTGGGTGAGAATCGCGGCTGCTGCAACCGGAGAGGTCGCCGCGCTGATATCGCCGATCTCGGCCAGCATGGCGCGCACGCGCGCGGCCGCTTCAGGGGCCACGCTCGCTGCGAAGGCGACAGAGGCGTTGTCGAAATCACCCGGCGTGCCGCCTTCTTCCGCTGCAACTTGCGCGGCGGTGCGGAACGTCGTGATCGGCATGGCTTGCGCGAGCAGGGCGTGGAGTTCGTCAGCGAGGGCGTCCGGGAAATCTTCGCGACGCGTCGCGGCCAGAAGGGCGACTGCGCCAGAATCCATTCGCGCTGACATATCACCGGCGAGGCCGAGGCTGAAGCCGGTGAGGATGAACTGGAGCGGATCCGTTTCTGGCTCGGTGAGCAATGCGCGCGCCATCAGTTCGAAGTCACGCGGATCGCCGAGTGTCTCCGATGGCGCCGCCGCGGTTGGCGATGCCGACGGGCGCAGCGACAGCAGTTGAACATTGGCCTGGTAACGCTCGCGCGTGCCGGGCAGGAGCAGTTGCAGCGCGGCCACCTCGATAGCGGCGTCACCCGCACCATCGGCGGCGGCGCGGCGAAGAACGGCGGCGCTGCGCGGCGGCAGCATCTCCGCGCCCGAGAGGAGAAAACCGCGCGCTGCGGCCGGGTCGTTCGCCATCAGCTCCATGGCGACCATGTTGTCCCATTGGCGCTGGCGGTCGAAGTCCACCTGGATCAGGCTGGCGTTCAGCTTCTCAACCCGCGCGCTGATCGCGCGCGCGCCGGCCTCGCTGTACTCGTAGGCGAAGAGCTGATCGCGGGCGATGATGGTCACGGCGGCGGCGCCGGCCAACGGCAGTACGAAGAGGCAGAGATTGAACACGAGCGCGATCCACGCGCCCTCGGGGCGGGCGGTGCGGCTTGATCTATAGCCGTGGGCCCGAACGGGGCGCCACGCACGAGTTGGTTTTGCGTGCTTCAAATGCTCCGCCCAAGTCCGCCTGCGCGCCTACCAAAGCGGCAGGAATGTCACGGAGCAAGATGAATTACAGGAAAGGCGAAGATGTCGCCGCATCGGGGTTTATCAGCGGCGTGGATCAGGCGTTTCGATCGAGCACTGTCGGGCTCGGGCCCATGCGGGTATCGAGTGCGCCTTGCGCGGAGTAATTGGCGCCGCTGCCGCGCTGGCGAACGACCTCTTCCGCCATGGCGTGGACCAGGCCCTCTGACACCACTTTCACCGCATTCAGCGCGAGTTCGTGAGCGGCAAGGGTTTCGTGCAGCGCCACCGTGCTCTGCCGCAGCCGCGCCAGCAATTCCGGCGGCGCGTCCTGGATCAGCGTGTGGTCCTGCTTGATGCGCGCGAGTTCGAGGCGGTAGGCGTTGGCCAGCCGGTTCTTCTCTTCGCCCTCGGCGCCATCAAGCAGGGGCACTCGCGCCTCAATGCGGCGTGTGTCTTCGGCCGCCAGGCTGGCCAAGCGCTCGGTCATCAGCAGAAGTTGCTCGACGCGGTGGGCGGCGTCATCAGCGATCAGCGCCATTGGCATCCTCCGGCGGTGTGACTTGCGCGCTTTGCATGCGCATGAATTCGCGGACGACACTGTCAGCGATGCCGACGCCGCCGGCTTGGCTGATCGCTTCAGCGTAGCGCTCAATCAGCATGGGCCGGAAAATCTGTTCGCCCATGCCGCCGCCGCCGAGGCCTTCGGTATCGATGCCTTCGAACATCGGCCCCAGCATTTCCGCGAGAAACACAGCCTCGAACTCTTCCGCGGCCCGGCGAAGCGCATCTGCTTCCTGCGTTTGCTGCGGCGTCGGCCGCGCGGCGGTGCTCATCGGCAATGGCGCGCCGGGGAGGGCGATCGGTTCGCTCATTACATCACTTCGATCTCGGCCTGGATCGCGCCGGCGGCTTTCAGCGCCTGCAGGATCGAGATCATGTCGCGCGGCGTGACGCCAAGCGCGTTGAGGCCGTTGACGAGTTGGCGCAGCGGCACGCCGCCCGGCACCATGACCAGGCCGCCTTCTTCCTCTTCGACATTCACGCCAGTAGAAGGCACGACAACAGTCTCACCGCGCGAGAGTGGCGCAGGCTGGCTGACAAACGGATCTTCTTGGATCGAGATGGTCAGATTGCCTTGCGCGATCGCGACCGTCGAAACCTTTACGTTCTCGCCCATGACGACGATGCCCGAGCTCTCGTCGATGACGATGCGGGCCGGCGTATCGACCTCGACTTCGAGGTTTTCGATCTGGCCGATCAGCGAAACCATGTCGCCGGCATAGTCGGAAGGCCGCGAAAGGACGACGGAACCCGGGTTCGTCGCGCGCGCTGCGTTGGCGCCGACGAGATGATTGATCGCGGCGGCGACGCGTTGCGCCGTGGTGAAATCCGGATTGCGCAGCGCCAGACGCAGCTCTTGTTGCGCGGCGATGTCGAAGTGGATTTCGCGCTCCACCAGCGCGCCAGACGCAATGCGGCCGGCCGTTGGCACGCCGCGCGTAACCGAGGAGCCGGATTGTCCGGACGCCGCAAAACCGCCGATCGCCAGCGGACCTTGCGCGACGGCGTAGACTTGTTGGTCGGCGCCCATCAGCGGCGTCACCAGCAATTGGCCGCCCGCCAAGCTGCGCGCGTCGCCAAGCGCCGAAACCGTCACATCGATGCGCGAGCCTTGCGATGCGAATGGCGGCAGGTTCGCGGTCACCATCACTGCCGCGACGTTGCGTGTGTTGAGGTTCGCGCCCGCGGCGGCGACGCCCAGGCGCTCAAGCATTGCTTCGAGGCTCTGGCGTGTGAACGCGGAGTTTCGCAACGAGTCGCCGGTGCCGGCGAGACCAACGACGAGTCCGTAGCCCACGAGTTGGTTCTCGCGGACGCCTTCGAAGTCGGTGATGTCCTTGATGCGCGTGCCGGCGTACGCCGCCGGCGTGGCGATCGGCGCAGCGATCGCGGCGACAGAACAAACGGCAAGCAGCGCTGACCGCGCCAAGCGAGAGGTAAATCCCATGTGAGCGATAGGTCAGCAGTTCGGTTAACGACCGGTTCAAGTTTGAAACGTTAACGCATCGGAAACAGCCACAGCGGAGAGTCCGCGCCGATGAAGATCGAACCAGGCCGCAACGTTGGCCCGACCAACTCAGCCGGAAAGGCGGGGAAGGCGGCTGCGCCGGGCTTCGCACCGGCGATGGAGGCCCCGCAACGGGCCGCTGCCGCAACGCCAACCGGCGCGGTGACCTCCCTCGATGCGATTTTGGCGCTTCAGGGCGCCGAGGACCCGATGCAACGACGGGCCAGGCAGCGGCGGCGCGGCGTCGAAGCCCTCGATACGCTGGAGGAATTGGAGCGGGGCTTGCTGCTCGGGCGCGCCCCGGGCGGATTGAAGGCCCGGCTGGAGGCGCTTCAGGGCCGGTCCGAGAAGACCGGGGACGAGGGTCTGGACGCCGTCCTTCATGAGATTGACGTGAGGTTGGCTGTAGAAGCCGCCAAACTCGAACGTAACTCGGGAAAAGTTTGATTGCTGCACCGCAACGTGCGGAAAACACATGACTTTGGCGCCCGTCTTGCTCAATGGACGCCGGTCAGGAGCATGGCTATAAGGCGCGCGCCTCGCTAAGGCGCCTGGAGTTCCAAGATGGCGACCTCGACGAAAGAATATCGCCCCAGCGAAGACGAGCCGTTCATGAACGAGCGGCAGCGGGAGTTCTTCCGCAAGAAGCTCTTGGCTTGGAAGGATGAGATCCTGGAGGAGTCGCGCTCCACCATCGCGACGCTGCAGCAAGATACGGTCAATGAAGCCGATCTCGCCGATCGCGCGACGAGCGAAACCGACCGCGCGCTTGAACTGCGCACCAGAGACCGTCAGCGCAAATTGATAGCCAAAATCGACGAAGCGCTGCGAAGAATCGACGACGGGAGCTACGGCTATTGCGAAGAGACCGGCGAGCCGATTGCGCTCTCGCGTCTCGAAGCGCGTCCTATTGCAACGCTGTCACTCGAAGCACAGGAACGTCACGAACGACGCGAACGTGTGCACCGCGACGATTGACTTTTTCGGGACCGTTTGTGGAATGTAATCGTCATTCCACTTGGAACCGAAAGAGGGGATTTATGCGTATCAGCGTTTTTGTCGTCGCGGCTGCGATGCTTCTTGCCGTGCCGGCCTTCGCGCAGGTTGAGACGCCTCTTCCGCCGGAAACCACAAGCGGCGGCGTAAGCGAGCCGGAAGCGCCGCCGGTCACCACAGCAGAAACTGCGCCGGCCATCGAGCAAGCGCCGGCGGCAACCGGGCCGGTGGTTGAAGCGGAACTTGTCTGCCGCAACGTTTCGTCGCGCACTGAAAGCCGCCTGCGTTCACGCCGCGAGCGCGTCTGCAAGACGCAGGCGGAGTGGGATGCGCAAGCGGCCGCCGAGAGCCGTTCAAACTAAATCTCGCGTCACAGCGCTACCGAAGCTAGGCTGCGTCGATGCTCCTGCACGACGCAGCCTTATCGTATCTGCACTTTGTATTCGCGCTAATCCTCGCCGGCGCGCTGGCGGCGGAAGCGTTCGTGATGCGCTTGCCGGTCGATGGCCGAGTCGCCCGGCTCTTGCTGCGGATTGATCTTTTTTATGGGATCAGCGCCGTTGGCGTGATCGCCGCAGGCGTCGCGCGGGTGTTCTGGGGCGCCAAGGGCGCGGAGTTTTACGGCGCTCAACCGTTCTTCTGGGCGAAGATGGCGGTGTTTGCGGTCATTGGCGTCATATCGGCGGCGCCGACGCGCACATTCATACGCTGGGTAAAACAAGCCGGTCAGGACGCAGCGTTCGCCGTGCCGGAAGCCGACACCAAGCGCGTTCGCCGCCTGGTGATGATCGAGTTGCACCTTTTGGCGTTGGTTCCGCTGTTCGCGGCGTTGATGGCGCGAGGTATTGGAAGTTAGGGGGATTGGAAGTTAGGGCTCCACAAGCGCGACCATGCCGCTAAGCTCCTTGCAAAAGAAGACGCGGGAGGAATGGTATGGCGGCCTCGTTGAAGCCGGAAGAGTTCGACCTGATGGTCACGCTGGGCGATGTCCCGCGCCATCACGCGAGGACCCGGCCAAATCAAGTCGCACTGAGTTTCGAGGGGCGCGACACCACGTTCGCCGAACTTGACGCCAACTCAAACCGCGCCGTTGCGGCATTGCTGGCGGCCGGGCTGAATAAGGGTGATCGCGTCTGCTATTTCGGCAAGAACAGCGATCACTATTTCGAACTTCTGTTCGCGGTGATGAAGGCTGGCGCCGTGATCGCGCCCATCGGCTGGCGGCTTTCGGCCGATGAGGTGGCCTATATCATCGACGATGCGCAGTCGTCGCTGTTGTTCGTCGGGCCAGAGTGCATTGAGTGCGGCGAGGCCGCTGCGGCCAAGAGCGCCTCGCGCCCCAAGATTATCGCAATGGAAGCCGGCGCGCATGCTCATCCGGTATATGAAGCGTGGCGCAACGCGCACCCCGCCGAAGACAAGAACATCGACGTCGCGCCGAATGACACTGCGCTTCTCCTCTACACCTCGGGCACGACCGGCCGCCCCAAGGGCGTGATGCTGACCAGCGGCAACATCCTGCGCTCGCGGCGCGCGCTGTCAGAAGCGAAGATGGGCTGGAATGAATGGCAGGAAGGCGAGGTTAGCTATTGCGCCATGCCCATCGCGCACATCGGCGGCACTGGCTGGTGCCTGGTTGGCTTGATCAATGGCGTGAAGAACGTCGTCGCGCGCGACTTCAATCCGATGGAAGCGCTGGAGGTGATTCCGCGAGAACGCATCGCCAAGATGTTCATGGTGCCTGCGGCGCTGCAATTCGTGATCCGGATGCCGCGCGCGAGAGAGATCGATTATTCGAGCCTCACGCATATTCTGTATGGCGCATCCCCGATGCCAGTCGACTTGCTGCGCGAGTGCATGGAAGTGTTCGGCTGCCAGTTCGTGCAGCAATACGGCATGACCGAGACGACAGGCACCGTCACCTATTTGCCGCCGGAGGATCACGATCCGAAGGGCAATCAGCGCATGCGCTCAGCCGGCCTGCCGATGCCCGGCGTCGAAATGGCGATCTTCGATGCGCAGGGCAACCGCCTCGGGCCGAACGAAATCGGCGAGATCGCGACGCGCTCGGCGGCGAACATGAAGGGCTATTGGCGCAAGGACGAGGCGACCGCTTCAACCATCGATAGCCAAGGATGGCTGCGCACCGGCGACGCCGGCTACATCGATGAAGACGGTTACATCTACATCCAGGACCGCATCAAAGACATGATCATCACTGGCGGTGAAAATGTTTATCCGGCGGAAGTGGAGAATGCGGTGCATGGCCATCCGCATGTCGCGGAAGTCGCTGTCATCGGCGTGCCGGACGAAACGTGGGGCGAGAGCGTCAAAGCCATCGTGGTGCCCAAGCCCGGCGTCACGCCTGACGCAAACGATATCATCGCCTTCGCGCGCTCCCGCATCGCGCACTTCAAAGCGCCGCGCAGCGTCGATTTTCTTGCAACCCCGCTGCCTCGTAGCGCCAGCGGCAAGATACTGCGGCGCGAACTGCGGGAGCCGTTCTGGGTCGGCAAGGACCGGCGGGTGAACTAGCGGGGTCTACCAGGGCGTGATGGCGTCGCCGATGCGTTGACCCCAGTTCGGGCGCTGCACGGCGCTGATCGAGCCGCGGCCGCCGTACGAGATGCGCGCTTCGGCGATCTGCGTGTGATTGACGCGATTGCGCGCCGTCACGTCCTCCGGACGGATGATGCCGCTGACGGTGAGTTCGCGAAGTTCGCCGTTGATGCGCACTTCCTGACGGCCCGCGAGCACGAGATTGCCGTTCGGCAGGCGGTCCACGATCACGGCGGCCACGGTGAGCTCGATCTTCTCTTCGCGATTGATCGCGCCTGTGCCGCGATGCTCGCTGTCAGCGTCGGCGCTGATCATGTTCGAGGGATCAAAGGCGTTGTTGAACACCTGGCCGACTGCGGTTTCGAGGCCGAAGAAGTTGCCGACGCCGGCGGATGTCGAGGATTCACGCTGACGGTTCGAGGAATTGCTCAGTTCGGCGCTGTCATCGATCTCGATTTCGACGGTGATGATGTCGCCGATGCGCGAAGCGCGCTGATCGTTGAAGAAGCTGCGCGAGCCCGTACGCCAAAGCGAGTTCGGTTGCGCCGGCTCATACGCAGCGGGTTCCGGTTGCGGCATTGTTTGCTGTGCGCCGCCGGTGAGGTGTGCCGGCGTGCCGACCGGATGCAGCTGAGGCGCTGCAAGCCCGCGTCGCGCGGCGTCGTAAGCGGCGCCCGGCGCGGCCAACGCGTCTTGTGAGAGTTCGTGCGCGTCGATGCTGGCGCAACCGCTGGCGCCGACGGCCAGAGCGAGGAGGGCAAGAGTGCGCATGGAAGGATCCTTGCTCATGGGTTGGCTCGTGCGGCGCCCGGGCCGGTGACGACGGCGTCGATGGTGCGGTTGGACGCGGTGTTGATCAGACGAATGCCTTGACCGATTGCGCCGTCTTCAAGCGCGCGTGCGCGCATGCTCAGCGACATGCCGGGCGCCTCGTAGATCAGGTTGACGAAATCGCCACGCCGGACCGCCGCGTCAGCGATGGTCTGACCGCCGCTCGCAACCGGCAGCGTCGCGCGCGCGCCGCCGGGCCGGATCACTTGCACGGCGCGAACGCCGGGCGGCGGCGTGAAGTCAAGGCCAGCGGCGGAAGCCGCCGCTGAGAGCATCGAGATTTGCAGCGAGCCAACTTGGCCGGGCGCTGGCGCCGGCGAGAGCGCGCGACCGGCGATCTGCGAGGGCACGCCTTCGAACACATCGCCCATGGTGACGGCGCTGCTGTTGGCCTCGATGCGTGGGCGCAGCGAAACCGTCTGCGCGTGGGCGAAACCGGCGGAGAACACGAAGTAGAGGCAGATGGCGACGCAAAGACGAAGCATGGTCTATCTCCCTCAGCGCAGCTGCGTGGTGGACTGGAGCATTTCGTCGGCGGCAGTGATGACGCGCGCGTTCATCTCGTAGGCGCGTTGCGCCACGATCAGCGCCGAAATTTCCTCGACCGCGTTGACGTTCGAAAGCTCGAGGTAGCCTTGCATCAGCGTGCCGAGGCCAGGCGAGCCAGGCGTCGCCGTCGTCGCCGTGCCGGAGGCGGGCGTTTCGAGGAAGAGGTTGTCGCCGATGCCTTCGAGGCCCGCCGGATTGATGAAGCTTGCGATCTCAAGTTGGCCGATCTGCTGCGGATCGGTCTGGCCCGCGAGCGTCACTTCGACGATGCCGTCGCGCGTGATCTGGATCGCTGTCGCTTCCGCCGGAACGGTGATCGCCGGTTCAAGCGGGTAGCCATCGGCGGTGACGATCTGGCCGTCTGCGTTCACCGCGAGGTTGCCGGCGCGCGTGTAGCCCGTCTGACCTGACGGCATGGTGATTTGGAAATAGCCGCGGCCGTTGATCGCGATGTCGTACGGATTGCCCGTTGCCGCGATGCCCCCTTGCTCTGTGACGCGGCCGACCGCATCGGCGCGAACGCCGACGCCAAGCTGAATGCCCAACGGCAACACGCCGCCCGAAGCCGAGGAGGTGGAGCCTGGCCGTTCCAGGTTCTGGTAGAGCATGTCCTGGAATTCGGCGCGTTGGCGCTTGTAGCTCGTCGTGTTCATGTTCGCGATGTTGTGCGAAATGACATCGACGTTGAGCTGTTGCGCCTGCATGCCGCTGGCGGCGATCGATAGTGCACGCATTGGGACTAGTCCTATCTGCCGAGTTGCTGGATCGCGCGCTGCCGCAGTTCATCCGCACCCGAAACGATTTTGGCTGCGGATTGATACGCACGCGATATTTCGATGAGCCTGGTGAGCTCGACCACCGGGCGAACGTTCGAGCCTTCGAGCGCGCCCTGCAGCACGACCCCGCCGAACTCACCCTGTGCTTGACCTTGCGCGTCCCAAAGGTTGTCCCCGACCTTTGAGAGCGCGCCTGGTGCGGCGAAGGACGCCACACCGATGCGGCCGGCTTCGACACCGGCCACTCGTATTGCGCCGTCACGCCCGATCGAAGGGCTTTCGCCCTGCGGATCGAGCACGATCGGCGCCCCCCCGGAGCTAAGGACAGCGCGACCATCACTGGTGACGAGCCGTCCATCCCCCGTAAGTGTAAACGCGCCATCGCGCGTAAAAAGCGGGCCGTTCGGCCCCTCAACCATGAAGAAGCCGTCGCCTTCGAGTGCGACGTCGAGCGGATTGCCCGTCATCGCGATCGGGCCTTGCTCCATGTAGTGCACGATGCCGACGTCACGGACGAAGCGGATATCGCGTGGATCTTCCTCGGCGTGCGCGGTGGTGCGGTCCGCTTCTTCGAGCAGCAGTCCGTCGGCTTTGAATCCAGTCGTTGAGACGTTGGCGAGATTGTTGGCGGCAACGTCCATACGCCGTTGCATGACGCGTTGCGTCTGCAGGCCGAGCATGAGGGCGTTATCCATGACGGTTAACCACGCAAGCCGCGTGCCAATGCTTAATTGCTTGATTTTTAGGGCTCGCCGCCTGCCGGGATGGTGAACGCCCTGCCTGTTTCTGCCGGGCGGGCGGCAAGTTTTGCCGGTCATTGAGAGCTTCTTAACCACGTCAGCCCAGGAAGGATGCGGGTTAACGCGCGAGCGATTCACGCATGTTCGGCAAAGGCAAAAAGAAGAAGGGCGAGAAGCCAGAGGCGGAAGAAGCCGAAGGCGCCGCGCCGGCCGCGGAAGGCGGTGAGGGCGGCGAAGGCGCCGAGGGCGAAGCTTCGCCCAAGAAGAAGATGTCGGGCAAGAAGCTCGTTCTCTTTATCATCCTGCCTGCCGTGTTGGTGCTTGGCGGCGGCGGCGCGGCCGCGTTCTTGTTGTTGAAACCGAGCGGCGAGCAGCACGCAGAGGCCAACGAAGGGCACGGCAAGGCGAAGGGCGGCCATGGCGCCGAAGCCACTGGCGAAGCCGTCCCCGGCCCGAACGGCACCATGATCATGCATGGCGACGACGTCGTCTTCGTCACGCTGCCGGAAATGCTTGTGAACATCACCGGCCCGGAGGGGCGTCCCGCCTATCTGAAGCTCAAGCTCACACTTGAAGCGCCGGACGACGCAACAGTGACGGCGCTGGGCGAGCACATCCCGCGCGTCACCGATCAGTTCAACGGTTTCCTGCGTGAATTGCGCACCGATGACCTCGCTGGCTCCGCCGGCGCTTACAGGTTGCGGCTCGAATTGCTGCGCCGCGTCAACCTTGTGATCGCGCCGATGCAAGTGAACGCCGTGCTCATCGAAGAGATGCTGGTGCAGTAATGAGCGCTGAGCCGATTTCCGCCGAAGATAAGGAATGGACGACAGCCGAGGCGGCCAATGACGGCGGGGGCGCGGAAGCCTCCGAGCGCATCCTCAATCAGGATGAGATCGACAGTCTCTTGGGCTTCGGTCTCGGCGAAGAAGACAATTCCAGCCGCACCGGCGTGCGCGCGATCATCAATTCGGCGCTGGTTTCGTACGAACGCCTGCCGATGCTTGAAATCGTTTTCGACCGCTTGGTGCGGTTGATGACGACGAGTTTGCGAAACTTCACCAGCGACAACGTCGAGGTCAGCCTCGATCAAATCACTTCGGTGCGTTTCGGCGATTATCTGAACTCGATCCCGCTGCCGGCGATCATCGCCGTCTTCCGGGCGCAGCAGCTCGATAATTTCGGCCTCGCCACCGTCGATTCCGCGCTGATCTATTCGATCGTCGACGTTCTGTTGGGCGGGCGGCGCGGCGCGGCTGCAACGCGCGTTGAAGGCCGTCCGTACACGACGATCGAACGCACGCTTGTCACGCGCATGATCGAAGTCGTGCTCAACGATGCGCGCCAAGCCTTCGCGCCGCTGACGCAGGTGGATTTCACGCTCGACCGCATCGAGACCAACCCGCGCTTCGCCGCCATCGCGCGCCCGCCGAATGCGGCGATTATCGTCAAGCTGCGCATCGATATGGAAGATCGTGGCGGCAAGCTTGAACTGCTGTTGCCGTACGCGACGCTCGAACCCATCCGCAAAATGCTGTTGCAGCAATTCATGGGTGAGAAGTTCGGCCGCGACAACATCTGGGAAGGCCACTTGGCGAGCGAGCTTTGGGCGACCAAGCTCGAAGTGCGCGCCGTGCTTGATGAGCACAAAGAGCCGCTCCGGAAGATTCTCGATCTGAAAGTCGGCGACACGCTGATGCTCGACTCGCCGCCGGATGGGCCGGTGGCGCTCAAGTGCGGCGCTGTCGATCTGAGCATCGGGCGCGTTGGCCGTATGGGTCACAGTCTCGCTGTGCGTGTCGAAAAGCCGATCAGCGCGGCCATGCAACAGGCCGTAATGAAACTAGGAGACGGCAAATGAGCCCCATCACACTCGTCATCGAAATCGTGCTTGCGTTGATGTTGGCGGCCTGCCTGTTCTACTTCTGGCGTCTCGATCAGAAACTGCAGGCGTTGCGCAGCGGCCAAGACGGCGCGCTTCGCGCAGCGGCGGAGTTGGCGCAAGCGACGGCGCAAGCCGAAGCCGCCGTGCGCGCCATGCGCGCCACGGCGCAAGACGCAGGGCGCGATCTGCAAGCGCGGATCAATGATGCGCGCGCGACGGCGGACCGTTTGGGGCTCGGCGCCGGGCGCATGCGCTCATCCGCCGATGTTGGCGCAGTCCGAGGCAGGGTAGGATGACCAAGCAAGCACAACCCGCGAAAAAGGGCTCATCGGTTCGCCTGATGCCGGCGGTGATGGTGACCGTCGCCGCCGTGCTCGGCCTCAAGGCTGTGGCGATGGCGGAGAGTGTCGCTGAAACGGTCGCCGAAGCCGGCCACGATCAGCCCGCGGCAGACGCTGCAGGGCACGGCGAGGAAGGCAGCGCGCCGCTCGCGAACACCGCGCAGTGCACCGCGCCGTCGTTCGCGGAGATGGCTGGCCTAAGTCAGGCGGAAGTGCAGGTGCTGCAGGCGCTGGGCACGCGCCGCGCCGAACTCGATGCGCGTGGCGAGGCGTTGGAAACGCAAGACGGCCTGATGCTCGCCGCCGAACAGCGCCTAAGCGAACGTCTGGCGGAGCTGCGCGCGTTGGAAACCCATGTGAACGATCTGCTCGGGCAGCTCGATGAGTCTCAAGAGCAACGTTTGGCCAGCCTTGTCGATGTTTATCAGCGCATGCGCGCCAAAGACGCGGCAGCGGTATTTGACGGCCTGGAAGACGATGTTCTGGTGCAGGTCGCAAGCCGTATGCGCCAAGCGAACCTGGCCGAGGTGATGGGCCGGATGAATCCAGACCGGGCCCGTGCGTTGACGCGCATGTTGGCCGATCGTGCGCGCCCGCCGACGAGCGGCGGCAGCTTGCTCGAACGCGCGCGTGGCGATGCGCCGGCGGCTGCTCCCTAAACCAGCGCTTAACCGCGAGCGGAGAGAATTAAAGCACGCTTAACGCATGAAGTCCTTGCGCTCTCCGTTAGCGATCGCGGCTGCCGCCATGATCGCCGTGCCGCCGGCGGCGGCGCAGCCCCTGCAGCTCACGCCGCAGGCGCAAGAGAACGCGCCAACGGAAACGCAAACCGCGCCGCCCGCTCCGCCGCCCGCGGCTGAGGCAACGGCGCCGGCCGAGCCTTCCCCCGACCTGCGTGGACCGTCAGGTCCGCTGCCAAGCAGCATCGACCTCGCGCTGACAGCGCCGCCGTCGCCGCCCCCGCCGCCGCCTGCGCCGCCACCTCCACCGGCCGCGCCGCCTGCGCCGCCGCCCCCACCGCCGCCGCCGCCACCGCAGCGCATGTCGTCGATTCCGGACGCAACAGTCAGCGTTGGCGCGCAACCGGATTACACGCGGCTTGCCTTCCGCTTCGCCGGACCGACGACCGTGACGCCGTTGTTGCAGGGCAATCGTCTCGATCTTCGCTTTTCGCGTGCGGCCGATATCGACATCGCGGAACTGCGCGCGGCGCCGCCGCGTCTGGTGCGCGAAATCCGCCGGGTTAGCGCCGCCGGTGCGCCGGTGCGCTTACAACTCACGCTCGAAGCTGGGGTGCGTCAGCGTCACTTCGTTGATGGCGATCGCGTTGTCATCGATCTCTTGCCGCCGGAGGGCGGGGTTGAGCAAACAACAGCCGCCGGCGAACACTCGAATGCGCCGGCCCCCGCGCGCCCGCCTGTCAGCGGAACCGGCCGCGTGCAGATCGTTGAAGGCGCTAACGATACGCGTGTGACGGTGACGTGGCCTGGCGCGGCGCGCGCCGCCGCGTTCCGGCGCGGCGAAGCGATCTGGCTTGTCTTCGATGCAACCGGACGCATTGATCTTAGCGGCGTGAGCCGAGTGGGCCGCCGTCACCAAGACGTGCAGGTTGTGCAGGGGCAGGGTGTGATCGGCCTGCGCATCCCGGCGGCGCCGGACATCCAGGTGTCCGCCAGCGCGGATGACAATTCGTGGACATTCACGCTTGCGGCGCGCGCCACGGCGCCGGCGGCCGCGCAACTGACGCGTGAAGTCAACGCCGAGGGCCAGGGACGAATGACGGTCGCGTTCGGCCGCGAAGGCGTCGTGCGTTGGATCAACGATCCCGAAATCGGTGATCGCATCGCGGTCGCCATGCTGGGCGGGCCGGCGCGCGGCGTCGTGACCCGCCGCGCCACAATGGAAGCGGCCATTCTGCCCACTGCCCATGGCGCCGTAATTGAGCCTCGCGCGGACGATGTCAGCGCCACCTATGAAGGCGGCACGCTCACGGTTTCGCGCGGCGCCGGCCTGATTACGGCTGCGACGGAACAATCACAGCTTGCCGCTGAAGTGAGCGCCGCCATGATGGCAGGCGATCTCGGCGGCGCGCCGATGCACGCCGAGGCGGCGCGCAATCTGGCGGACGTGCGCGAGCGCATCGACGAACTCATGCGCCGCGCCGCGGATGAAGGCGTGCGCGAAGGCGCGCCGGTCGAAGCGCGCATGGCGTTGGCGCGCTATCTGCTGGAGAACGAATTCGCCGCCGAAGCTCTCGGCGCGCTGCGCATCGTCTCGATCAATCAGGGCGAGTTGGTCGAGATCGATCCTGAGTATCGGTTGTTGCGCGGCGCCGCCAACGTGATGATGGGGCGGGTCCATGCCGCGCAAGCCGATCTCACGGCGTCGGCGCTCTTGAACAATCCTTCCGCCGCGCTTTGGCGCGGTTACGCCGCCGCGCAGCAGCAGGAATGGGCCGAAGCCCGCCGCGAATTGGAGCGTGGCGCTGGCGGTCTTGAAGAACATCCGCCCGCCTGGCGCGCGCGTTTTCAGGCGGCGCTCGCGGAGGCGGCGATCCAACTGAACGATTTTGCCGCCGCGGAAGCAGCCGCGCGCGCGGCTATGGCGCAAGCGCCGGACCAAGCCTTGCGTCTGCAAGCGCGCTTGATCGAGGCGCGGGTCGTCGCGGCGCGTGGCGATACCGCGCGCGCGCTGACCATGATGGACGAACTGGCGCGGGTTCATGACGAAGAAACCGCCGTCCGCGCGCAAGTCGAGGCAATCCGCATTCGCCGCTCCACCGGCGCCATGCGCGCCGTCGATGCCGTTGAACCGCTGGAAGCGTTGCGCTTCCGTTGGCGGGGCAATTCAACCGAGCTCACCATTGTCGGCATGCTGGGCGACACCTATTCAGAACTCGGCCGCTGGCGCGAAGCGCTGGCGACCATGCGCATCGCCGCCGATCGCTTTCCGACCGACCCAGCCGCGCGCCATCTGCGCGCCGACATGTCGACGCTGTTCGAGCGTCTCTTCCTCGATGGCGAAGCGGATCAGATTGAGCCTATCCAGGCGCTCGGGCTGTTCTATGAGTTCAGCGATCTGACGCCCGTCGGCCCCAACGGCGACCGGATCGTGCGTCTGCTCGCGGGGCGGCTGGTTCACGTCGATCTCTTGGAGCAGGCGGCGCAGCTGCTGCAGCACCAAGTGGATGAACGCTTGCAGGGTATGGGCAGGGCGCAAGTCGCTGCTGATCTCGCGGCGATCTATCTTATGGATCACAAGCCCGACCGCGCGCTCGTCGCCCTCGCTGGTTCGCGTCAGCCGAACATGCCGCAAACACTGTTGGCGGACCGACGCATCCTTGAGGCGCGGGCCTTGCTCGATCTTGGGCGCCTTGAGGCCGCCGCCGAGCTTGTGGAGCGCGACCGCAGCGAGGATGCACAGCGCGTCCGCGCGGAGGCGGCATGGCGTGCGCGCGACTGGCAGCGCGCCGCCGCTGAATTGCGTACATTGCTCGGCGCGCGTAATCGCGCGCAACCACTCGATGAGCATGGCCGCCAAATCGTGCTTCGCGCTGCAGTGGCATTGACGCTCGCCGGTGATGAGGCGGG
Organism: Hyphomonadaceae bacterium; assembly: GCA_050184605.1. Classification (GTDB taxonomy): domain Bacteria; phylum Pseudomonadota; class Alphaproteobacteria; order Caulobacterales; family Aquidulcibacteraceae; genus Vitreimonas. Next base: position 118,100 of record JBFXAE010000005.1, read on the forward strand.
CGTGCGCGCGCTCTATCGCGATTATGCGGGCGATATGGCCAACACGCCGGACGCCGACGCGTTCGAAATCGTGGCAGCCGGCATCACCGCCGATGGTGCGGCGATCCGCGATGTGGCGCGCGCAGTAGCGCGAACGGATTTGCTGGGCCGCTTTATCGACCGTCTGCGCACGCGCATGACTGAGCAGGCGTCGCAAACGGCGGCCGCCAACACGCCGGCCGCGCCGCCCAATGTCCCGCCGCCCGCACCGCAGCCGCAAGCGGCCTTGCCCGCGCCGATCAGTCGAGAAGAGGCCGGCGCTTAAGGTTAGCGCGCCAGGAACCGCGCCGCCGTTGTTTCCGCTTTACAAGACGCGCGGCGCTTGGCGTGATTGTGCGTATGGCTGCGCCCATTTCGGTGATCATCCCTACGCTCGACAGCGCGCGGCATCTGCCGCGTGCGCTCGCGCCTTTGGTTGACGGGATGCACGAGGGGCTCATTCGCGAGGTGATCGTCAGCGATGGCGGTTCGCGTGATGAAACGCTGGAGATCGCCGATGCCGCCGGATGCACGTTGATCTCAGGCGAACCGGGGCGCGCCAAGCAATTGCTTAACGGCATCGCGCGCGCCAAGGGCAAGTGGCTTCTTGTTCTCTATCCGCAAACGGCCCTGGCGCCCGGCTGGACCGACGAGGTGCAGCTCTTCCTGCAGTTTAACGAAGCACGCAAACGGGCGGCGACGTTCAAGCTCGCGTTCGACGACAAATCAGCGAGGGGCGCGCTGTTCTGGGCGCGGCTGCGCGCGCAGGTGATGAAGCTGCCGCATGGCGATCAAGGGCTGCTGATCTCGCGCTTCCTCTATGACGGGCTCAGCGGCTACCGCGATGTGCCGCACGAAGATATCGACCTCGTCCGCCGTATCGGCGGCAAGCGGCTGGTGTTTCTGGAAACTGAAGCGGTGACGAGCGCCGAAAAATATCGCCATCGCGCCAGTCCGGCAGCGAACGTAAGCATGATGGCGCGCTACTTTCTGGGCGCCGATCCCGTGGAGCTAGCCAAGCGCTAACGCTGCGCGCTGCGCTGATCCAGCGGCGTGTAAAGCGCAGGCAAGCCCGCGGCCAAGCGATCCATCTCTGGTGTCGGCTGACCGTAGCGTTTGCGGCAGAGCGCCATGTGCGAGAGCGAGCGCTCGGCATAGTCGCGGCTTTCCGCGCGCGGCATCATTTCGAGAACGAGCAGCGGATCGAGATCGGAAGGCTGTGTCGCCAGCCAGCGTGAGAGCCAGCCGGGGCCGCCATTGTAAGCAGCGAACACGCGGCCGAGATCGCCGTCATTGTGAAACTCGGTCATCAGCCACTGCAAGTAATCTTGGCCGAGGCGCATGTTCAGCCCAGGTTCGAACAGCGGCGCCGGCGCACGGCGATAGTTGTGAGAGCGATCCATATCGCGGGCAGTGGATGGGAGCAGTTGCATCAGGCCGCGTGCGTTCGAAACGCTGACAGCCTTGGGGTTGAAATAGCTCTCCTGGCGCACGATCGCGTAGATCAGCGCGCGATCGAGCGAGAAGCCGTTCTCTGGTTCAAAGGATGTTGTCGGGCAGAAGCCAGCGGCGACGTCGCGTCCGCCATACTCGGCCACGCGCAGTTGCGCTGCCGGCGCCTGCAGTGCGATCGCCAGCGCCAGGAACGCGCGGTCGTGCGCCGGATCGAGATCCGCGTGCAGGCGGCGCAGCTCCGCTTCCACTTCGGAGAGCCTGCCAAGCTGAGCGAGTGCGGCTGCGCGTCGGGCGGCCGGGTAGCGCTCGATGAAGCGGGTGATTGAATCGTCGGTGATTTCAGGGGCGCTGAATTCCAGCGTCGTTTCGCGGCCCAGCTGGGTTTCGGCAAGCTGGCCGTAGAATGTCCATGGCCGTTGCGCGGCAGCTTCCAAATGATGCACGACGCCATTGGTTTCACCGGCGGCCAAGCGCGAACGCGCAGCCCAATAGTGAACACCGGCGCGCGCCCAGCCGCCGTGATGCGGCCATTGCGCGGACGCTTCGAATTGGCGAACCGCTTCGGCGTAATCGTGCAAGCGATAGGCGATGAGCCCGAGCTGCCATTGCGCGACGCCGCTGCGCGGTCCGTTGACTTGCGCGCTTGCGATCGTGCGCGCGGCCTCGAAATCAGCGGCGCCCATGCGCTCGTGGACGCGTTCGATAGCTGCACGCGCTGCGGCGGTGTCGCCCGGAATTGGCGGCGGCGTTCCGGGAAGCGTGCGGCCACGGCCAGCGATCGGGCTTGGCGCGCGCGTGCCGGCGCGGCGGGCGCGGCGCGAGCGCGAATCCATGGCGCGGTCATAGACGGCGGACGCCATCCCATAATCGCCGTATCGGCTGAGCCAGCTTGTGTAATCGCTCCAGCTGGCGCGGTAGGAGCGCGAAAGCAGCATGCTGCCGCGCACAGCCCCGTCGAGCACGTCGTCATTTGCGCGCGACAGCGCGGTGCCGACGCCGCGCCAATCGCCGGAATCGATCGCGGCGAAGGCGTCGCGGTAAGCGGCTTCGTCTTGTTCGGTGAGAACCAGGATGCGCGGCTCGGCCTGCACGGCAGGGGCCATGAGCGCTGCAACGGTGAAAGCGGCGAGGGCGTGGCGGAACGTCATCGAAGCTCGTCGTTTAGACCTGATTAGGGATGAGCTTCCCGCGCCACGCCGAGCTCTTCGAGCCAAGCTTCGGCGAGCAGCAAATCCGCCCATGCCAGCCGCTTCTGCTGAGGCTGACGCAGCAGGTATGCGGGATGAAGCATGACCATGGCGTTGACGGGCGCCTTTATCCCCTCACGCGTGTATTGGAGCTTCCGGCCGCGGAGCTTCATCACACCATCGTCGCGCTTGAGCACAGTATGGGCGGCGGCCTTGCCGGTCAGGATCAGGAGCTTCGGCCGTGAAAGCTCGATCAGCCGCTCGACAAACGGCAGGCAGGAGACGGTTTCGCCTGGCGTCGGATCCCGATTGCCCGGCGGACGCCAGTAGATTGTATTTGAAATCAGTACGTTAGACTTGCGGTCCAGACCTATGGTGGCCAGCATCTTGTCCAGGAGCTGTCCGGAGCGGCCGACGAACGGCTTTCCCTGCTCGTCCTCGTCCTTCCCCGGCGCTTCTCCGAGGATCAGCACCGGGGCGCTGTCCACGCCGTCAGAAAATACGGTATTGCGAGCCGTCGCCTTCAGCGCGCAGCCATTGAACCTGTCCACAGCCGCCCTGAGTTCCGCGATGGTCGAGGCCGCTGCGGCGAGCGCCCGGGCGGTGTTTACCGCGTCATCGGCGGGCTGCAGCTTCGCCTTGGGCTTAGCCTTCGGAGCCGGTGGATCGATCCGGAACGGTTCCCGCGCCACAGCGGGCGGCGTCCGCGCCGCTGGCGGTGTCGAAGGCTTGGCCGCGAACACTGCTTCCGCGTCGTCCATATCGACACCCGCCGCCCGCCAGAAGGCGAGCAACGCGCGCGCGGCGCCCTGGGAGGCGGTTGGGTTCTCCATTCCGCGCTCTTATGGACGGACTCGTCCGAATCGCCAAAGCGACGCGGGCAGCTTGCGCCTCATCGCAACCGCTTTGATAAAGCTCAAGAAGAACGTGAAGGGATGGAAATGGCCGAAGACGCCCCAGAACGCGAAGCGATGGAGTACGACGTTGTCATCGTCGGCGCCGGGCCTGCTGGCCTTTCCGCTGCGATACGTCTGAAACAGCTCGCGGCTGAAGCTGGAAGTGAAGTGAGCGTCGCGGTGTTGGAGAAGGGCGCCGAAGTTGGCGCACACATTCTCTCCGGCGCAGTGATCGATCCGTGTTCGCTGAATGAGCTGATCCCTGACTGGAAAGAAAAGGGCGCCCCGCTCGAAACGCCGGTGACGGACGATCAGTTCAAGATCCTCGGCCCGGCGGGCGCCGCATCGCTGCCGATGTTCCTGATGCCGCCGCTGTTCAACAATCACGGCAACTACATTGTCTCGCTTTCGAACGTAACGAAGTGGCTGGCTGCGCAAGCGGAAGAGCTTGGCGTTGAAATCTATCCCGGCATGGCCGCGTCCGAGCCTGTGTTTGATGAAGCTGGTGCGCTGAAGGGCGTTGTCGCCGGCGTCTTCGGCATCGCCAAGGATGGCCACAAAAAGCCGGATTATCAGCCCGGAATGGAGTTGCACGGCAAATATGTGTTTATCGCCGAGGGCGTACGCGGCTCGCTCGCGAAAGTGCTGATGGGCAAGTACGGCCTCGCGGATAAATCACAGCCGCAGAAGTTCGGCATCGGCATCAAAGAACTCTGGGAGGTGCCGGCGGCGCAGCACAAGCCGGGCCTGGTGCTGCACACGGTCGGCTGGCCGCTTGACGACGACACGGGCGGCGGCTCGTTCATGTATCACTTCGGCGATCGCCAAGTGTATGTCGGCTACGTCGTTCACCTGAACTACAAGAACCCCTACCTTTCGCCGTTCGACATCTTCCAGCAGCACAAACTGCACCCGGAAATTCGCCAGCACATCGAAGGCGGCAAGCGCATCGCCTACGGCGCGCGCGCAATCACCGAAGGCGGTCTGCAATCGGTGCCGCGGCTTTCGTTCCCGGGCGGCGCGCTGATTGGATGCTCGGCCGGCTTCGTGAACGTGCCGCGTATCAAGGGCAGCCACAACGCGATGAAATCTGGGATGCTCGCCGCCGAAGCGGCGTTCGAGGCGCTCTCGCAAGGGCGTCAGCGCGATACGCTGGAAGCCTATGATGAACGCTATCGCACGAGTTCAATCCGCAAGGATCTGCTCGGCGTGCGCAACGCCAAGCCGATGCTCTCGCGCTTCGGCACCTTCTGGGGCGGCGTCATCGGCATGTTCGATATGTGGACGACGACATTGCTCGGCGGCTTCTCGTTCTTCGGCACCATGAAGCATGGCAAGACCGACGCAGCCTCGACCGGCAAAGCCAAGAACTACAAGCCGATCGCGTACCCAAAGCCGGACGGCGTCATCACCTTCGACAAGTTGAGCTCGGTCTATCTCTCGAACACCAACCACGAAGAAGATCAGCCCGCCCACCTGACTCTGAAGGACCCGACTATCCCGATCAGGGTCAATCTCCCCGAATACGCCGAGCCGGCGACACGATATTGCCCGGCTGGCGTGTACGAAGTGCTCTATGATGAGGCAGGGGGTAATCCGCGCTTTCAGATTAACGCTCAAAACTGCGTTCACTGCAAAACGTGCGATATCAAAGACCCAAGCCAGAATATAAATTGGGTGACGCCCGAAGGCGGCGGCGGGCCGAACTACGCCAATATGTAAGCCGCACCCCGCAACACGCGGGAGAAAGGACGGAAGAATGCGTTGGGCTTTGCTGGCGGCGAGTGTTGCAGCGGCTGCGGTCACGGCGAATGCCGCGTGGGCGCAAGAGAGCAAGCGCGAGCCGGCGGCTCAGCAATCGTCCGGAGAACAAGCGGGCGTAATTCCCGTCGCTGCTCTGCGCGTGACATCTCCTCCGAATGCAGCTGCGAACCGCAGCTATGAAAGTCCCGAAGCGGCGCTGCTGGAAGCGGATCTCGATTATCTCATTCGCGAGGCCCACCGCGCCGTCGCCCGCAACGAAAGCGACGGCATCTGGTACACCGCCGCGTTCGCCGATGATCTCGCCGCCGGCCGTTACGCCCAAGCGCGCACCGTCCTGCAGAACGCGCCTGGCGGCATCAACGGCTCGTTCGCCGATATGCTGGAGCCGTTCCTGATTGCGGCCGAAGGCAACGTCGATCGCGCCGTCGAGCGCGTCGATCGCGGCAGCGACATGTTGCCGGCGCCGTTGCCTGAAGTGGCGCGCGGGTTGTTGTTTGAGTCCGCTGGCAGGCTTCAAGAGGCGGCTGCTGTTTACGCACTGATGGTGGAGCGCCTCGATACGACGCCGCCCGGCGACGCTGAGCCTCAAACGAGCGAAGAGTTCGATCGCGTGCTCAACGCGGCGCGCGTCAGCCACGCCGTCTATCGTGCCGCGTTGGTTGCGCACCGTCTTGGCCGCGCCGAAGAAGCGCGCCGCTATTACAACATCGTACTTGGTTTCCAGCCGCGTGCGATCGACGTGCACGCCAATCTCGAGCGGCTTGACGCAGGCCAGCAGCCGTTCGAAGCGCCGCTCACCTCCGTTGGCGCCGCTGGCCGCTGGATGCTTTTCGTCTCTGAGCTCCTCACGCAGGCGGAAACGCTATCGGCGCTGATTGCGCAGCGCGAACCCGCGCGCGGGTTGCCGTCGACGTCGGGCGCAGTGTTGCTGCAAATCGGAAGTCTCCTGGCCAACGATTCCGATGATTGGCGCCTCTACGCGGCGCAGCAAACATTGAACGGCGGCGGAATCGACGGTGCGCAGCGCATCATCGATCAAATCTCCAGCGAGAGCCCATTTGCGCCGGACGCCGAGATCGTGCGCGCCTCCATTCAGATCGAGCGCGGCAACGACGAGGCCGCTGCCGCAGCCGCCGAGCGCGCGCTCGCGATCGCCGGCGACCGCTGGTCGATCATTGCCTCGGTCGGCGACGTTTATCGCCGCATCGGACATCCCGATCGCGCCATCCCGGCATTCGATCGTGCGCTGACGATGACGCAAGACGCGAAGGATCGCGCCGATGTGTTGGGTTGGCGCGCGTACGCGCACCGCTTCGCCGGCAACCTCTCCGCCGCCACCGCCGACATGCGCGCTGCGTACGAAGCCGACCCAAGCTTTGACACCCGCCTGCTCTACGTCACCATCTTGATGGATGATCCGGCCGCCTGGTCGGACGGCATCCAAATGGCGCGCAGCCTGTTTGCGGAGCAGCCGGATTCGGTAATGCGCCTCAATGCACTCGGCTATGCATTGATCCAACGGCCAGAGGGTCTGGAAGAGGGCTATCGCTTGCTCTGGCGCGGCTTCAATTACGGCCAGATGGATTACGCCGTGATCGATAGTCTCGGCTGGGCCTACTATCTGTATGGCCACTTCGAGCAAGCGCGGGCGCTGATTGAACGCGCCAACGATCTTTCGTCGCACGATCCTAACGCGGAAATTCTCGATCATTTGGGCGACGTCTATTGGCGGCTCAATCGCCGCGAGGAGGCGCGCGCAACGTGGCGTGCTGCACTGGAGGCGCGTCCCGACGCCATCCGCCGCCGCGATCTGGAGCAAAAGCTCGCACGGGGGCTCACCATGCCGGCGCCGCGTCAGCGTCCGTTGCCGCAGGTATCGTTGCCTGAGGGGCCGGCGCAGCGGGAAGAGCTCTAAGTGCTTCGTCTCGCCGCGCTCGCAGCAAGTGTGTGCCTCGCGGCGTGCGCAACGACGCCCCGTGAGCCGGCGCAGGACTCGCGCGCCTATGCTGATTTTCTGATTGGCCGCGTTGCCAATGCGCGCGCCGACCACGCCGCCGCTGCGGATCGCTATTTTGCAGCCTTGGCGCGCAATCCTGGCGATGCTTCGCTGGTGCAAGGCGCGCTGATCTCGTCGCTCGCGTCGGGCGATGTCGAGCGCGCGCGCCGCGCTGCTCGCATGGCCTCGCGCACGGACGCGCCTGCCTACGCCCACATCGTCCGCGCCGCCGATGCGTTACTGGCGCAGCGTTACGCGCAAGCCGATGCAGAGTTGGATCGCGCCCAGGGCACAGCGGCAGAGGAAATGCTGGCGCGTATGGTCGCGAACTGGGCGGAAGCCGGGCAGGGGCGCAGCAGCGACATCGCCGCCGATCTCGCGCCGCTTGCATCGGTACGGCCGTACGGCGGCTTGTTCGGGTATCAGCAGGCGCTGGTGCTCGATTATGCGGGACGGCAAAGCGAAGCGCTCGCGGCGTACGAGGCAGCGGCGCAGGGCGGCTTATGGCTGCCAAACGGGGTCGCGCGCCACGCCGATCTTCTGATGCGCACTGGCGCGCGTGATCGAGCGATGGCGTTGCTCAATGCTGAAAGCAACGCCGGGAACCCGGCTCTGGTCGCGATGCGCCGGCAGATCGAAGCCGGCGAACCTGCGGCTCTCGAGCGGCTGACGCCTGCGCGTGGCGCGGCCGCCGCCGCCTATGGGCTGAGCGCGATCTTCCGGCAGGAGCATGACACCACCAACAGCCTTGCCGCGCTGACGCTCGCACTTATGCTGGATCCGCATTTCGACGGCGCGCGTCTCGCACTGGCGCAGCAGCAATCGGAACTTGGTCACGTAGCCATCGCGCGCCGTGTGCTCAGTGAAGTCGCGCCGAGTTCGCCTTACCACATTAGCGCCCGCACGCTCGAAGCGTGGATCCTCTACGATAGCGGCGATCAGGCAGGCGGCATTGCGCTTGCACAAGATGTGGCAGCCACCGGTGATCTGCGTGCGCGGCGCGCGCTGGGCGATATGTATCGTGGGGCTCGCCGCTTCGAGGAAGCCGAGCCGATCTACACGGCGCTGATTGCCGAGCAGCCGAATGAGTGGCGATCGTACTTCTCGCGCGGGGCCGCGCGTGAGCAATTGGGCCGGTGGCCGGAGGCGGAGGCCGATCTGCGCCGCGCGCTTGAGCTTTCGCCCGATCAGCCGGATGTGTTGAATTATCTCGGATACAGCTGGGTCGATCGCGGCGAGCGCTTGCAGGAAGGGCTCGCCATGATCCGCCGCGCGGCGGAGATCAGGCCGATGTCCGGCGCTATCATCGACAGTTTGGGCTGGGCGTATTTCCGCTTGGGCGATTACGCACAAGCCGTCGATTGGCTCGAAACCGCAGTGCGCCTTGAGCCCGCCGATCCCACGCTCAACGATCACCTGGGTGATGCGTATTGGCGCATCGGCCGGCGCATAGAAGCGCGCTTTCAGTGGCAGCGGGCGATGACGCTCGATCCGGACGATCCAGAAGCAATTCGTCTCAAAATCGAAAGGGGCCTGCCCGACGAGGCTGCGCCGCAATCGGCGAACCGATGAGCGTGCGTGTCTTCGCTCCGGCGAAGATCAATCTCACGCTGGAAGCCGGAGCGCCGCGCGCGGACGGCTATCACCCGCTTCAGAGCTCGGTTGTGTTCGCGAGTGAAGGGGATTGGATTGAGGCATCGCCGTCGGATGCTCTCACGCTAGAGATCAGCGGCCCGTTCGCACATGGCCTGCCTGTAAATGAGGACAACTTAGTCCTGCGCGCGGCGCGCGCGCTTGATCCAAAGCGCGGCGCCTCGCTCAGCTTGCAGAAGAATCTGCCGGTCGCGTCCGGCATCGGAGGAGGGTCCTCGGATGCGGCGGCGGCGCTGATCGCACTCAATCAAGTGTGGGGCTTGAACAAGAGCCGATCCGATCTCGCGCATTTGGCCGCTTCGCTCGGCGCTGACGTGCCGGTTTGTGTCCATCGGCACAGCGCTTGGATTACCGGGGTGGGCGAGGTGGTGACGCCAATCAGCGTGCCTCCGCTCAACGCGGTTCTCGTCAACCCTGGCAAGCCAATGCCAACGCCGCCGGTGTTCCGCCGCTTTGACGAGTTGGGACTGGGAACAAACTTCGCTGAGCGCGGAGCGCCGGCCTGGGCGACTCCCGAGGCCGTTGTGATGGATATCGCAGCCTGGGGTAACGGCCTTGAGGCGCCCGCCGTCGCGCTGATGCCGGAACTTGGCGATCTCCTCGCGGCGCTCCGCGCCGATAAGCGCGCGCTCGTCGCCGCGCTCTCAGGCAGCGGCGCAACGTGCTTTGCCGTCACCAACAGCGCCGAGGAGGCCTGCTCACTGGCCGCCGATCTCTCCGCACGCAACCGTGAATGGTGGGTGCGCCCCACAACGATTGCGAAAGCTTGACCACCCGCTACCGCCTGCGTTAGCCCGCGCGCTGAAAGAGGCGACGCGTGTTCTTGGATTTAACCTTCGTCGTCGCGCTCGCGTTTTTTACAAGTCTCGTCGTGTGCCGCGCCATCATCTGGATGGGGCCGGTCGATGAGCCGGACGAAGAGCGCAAGCAGCACCGCGCCCCGACGCCGACGAGCGGCGGCATCGGCATCGGCGCCGGGTTCGGCGCGGCAATGGTCATCCTCAGCCTGTTTTCGATCGATTGGCGTTTTGAGATCAGCCCGCAGGGCATTTCGATGCTGTGGGTATCGGCGCTGTTCGCCTATCCACTCCTCTTTATCGGCTTTGTAGATGACACGCGCCGCCTCAGCGCCGAATTCAAGTTCGTCGTGTATTCGGCGCTCTCGATCGCCGCCGCGTGGCTGATGGGGGTCGTCAGTCAGGTGCAAATCGGCGGCGTGCAAATCCAGCTGCCGTTTGTTGTGGGTCTGATCGGCACCGGGCTTTGGGTGTTCACGCTGCTCAATGTCGTCAACTTCATGGACGGCGCGAACGGCATGGCGATGGGGTCGGTCGCTGTCGGCTTGATAGCTCTTGCAATCATTGCGTTTGCGGGCGGTTCAGTCGGCGGCGGCGCGCTGGCGCTTTGTTGCGCGGGGGCGCTCGCAGGTTTTCTTGTTTGGAATTTCCCGAATGGCCGTCTCTTCGCCGGCGATTCCGGGGCGCTGTTTGCGGGCGCCATCGCCGCCTTCGGCTGCCTTATCGCCATCGCGCGCGCGGGCATGTCGCCGCTCGTTGCGCCGATCCTGTTTTTTCCGCTCCTGGCGGATGCGTTGCTGACCTTGCTCTATCGCGCGCGGCGGGGCCGTTCGCTTCTCGTCGCCCACGCCGAACACCTCTATCAGACCGCAATGGCCTTCGGCTGGAGCCACACACGTATTGCGCTGACTTACTGGGGCGCGATGGCCGGCTGTGGGGCGATCGCCTGGTTCGTGAACCTCGAGACAACGGATACCGCGCCGGCGGTGGCGCTTGGCGTCATGATCGTGTGTGCGGTGGCGATTGACATGGTTGTTCGCCGTCGCGCCGAGGCTGCCGGGGTTCTCAAGCGCTAGAGTCGCAAACTAGCCCATTGACCGGCGGCTCCCACCCGGCGCGCGATTCTGGCCCGCCTGGCCACTGGCGAAGCCTCTGTGCAGGAACTCGCTCGGCCATTCGATATGAGCCAGCCGGCGATCTCCAAGCACCTCAAGGTGTTGGAGCGCGCGGGCCTGATCTCGGTGGACGTCGATGCGCAGCGCCGCCCGCGCCGGTTGGAGACCAAGCGCCTAGAGGAAGCCGCGGATTGGATCGAACGCTACCGCGAAATCTTCGAGCAGAACTACCAGCGCCTGGATGCGTTGCTTGAAGAGCTGCAAGCACAGCCCAAACGCAAGAAGAAAAAATAGCGCGGTGCTGTCGGTGCGTCGCCCGCTTAATCGTCCTCTGGGCGGCGCTTCCGAACAAAAGCCAAGGAGAAGCGAATGCCAATTGAAGTTACACAGCCGAGCGATCGCGAAGTGCGCGTTGTCCGCACATTCAAGGCGCCGCGCCAATTGGTGTGGGATGCCCATACAAAGCCAGAACTCGTTCAGAAGTGGATGCTTGGTCCTCCTGGCTGGAGCATGCCGGTGTGCGAAATGGATGTGCGCGCGGGCGGCGACTACAAGTGGCGCTGGCGAAGCGACGAAGACGGAAAGCAATTCGGCTTCCACGGGACCTTCACAGAGGTCAATGCCCCGACAAAGCTCGTCCATGACGAATATTACGATGCAGGCGATGTCGGCGGCGATATGCCGAGCAATGAACCGGCCGTCATCACGCTCGAACTCAGCGAAGCGGATGGCGTCACGACCCTCGTCTGCACGATGACGTTCGCATCCAAGGAAGCGCGTGACGGCGCCGTCTCCACCGGCATGACTGATGGCATGGAGATGGGCTACGTCCGCCTCGACGACATGTTCAAGCAAGCGGCCTAAGGGAGGTGACAATGCCTCAGCCCGCGGAAGTCACCCTGCCAAGCGATCGCGAGGTTCGCGTGACACGCCAGTTCAACGCGTCCCGGCAGCTGGTCTACGATGCGCATACGAAGCCTGAACTCGTGCGGCGATGGCAAACCGGCTACCCGGGTTGGGAGATGTCCGTCTGCGACATGGATGTTCGCGTCGGCGGAAAGTACAGGTGGCAATGGAAGAACCGGGAAGACGGCAAGAAATTCGGCTTCTACGGCGCGTTCACGGAGGTAAACGCGCCGTCGCGGCTGGTGCACGATCAATATTTCGATCCGGGCGAGATGGAGTTCGCGATGCCGGTCGGCGATCCGTGCATCGTGTCCCTTAGTTTAAGCGAGCAGAACGGCGTCACGACGCTCGTCTGCACGCTGAAGTTCGTATCGAAGCAAGCGCGTGACGAGGCGATCGCCACCGGCATGACCGATGGCATGGAGTATAGCTACGCGCAGCTCGACGGCGTCGTTCAAGCCAAATCCGGCTGAGGGGCAGGCGATGGGAAAGGCGGCCGAAAAGCCGGAGGCGGAACGCTTCGATGTGTCCGCCCATCCGCTTGCCAAGGAGATCAAAGCGGCGCGCCGCGTTATCCTCGCCGCTGATCCAGCGATTAGCGAGGGCGTGAAGTGGAACGCGCCTAGTTTCCGCACCGAGAAAGAATGGTTCGCCACGGTGAACCTGCGCAGCGAGGACGTTCTGCAAGTTGTCTTCCATCTCGGCGCCAAGGCGCGGCCGGACCTGAAGGCGTTTAAGGTTGCCGATCCAAACGGGCTCATGAAATGGCTGGGTAAGGACCGCGCGATGGTGACTCTGGGCGCTGGGCGCGACATTGCCGCCAACAAGAAGGCGTTTGACGCGATCATCCGCGCCTGGATCAAGCACGTCTAATGGCGGCCAAGAAGAAAACCGCGCCGAAGAAGGCGATCGTGAAGGCGGCGCCCAACGTCAAGACCATTGTCGCTGAACTGAAACGCGCCGGATCGCCCGTCTACAAGGCGGACATGGCCAAGCGATACGGCATTGTGACCAAGGCCGAAGTGTACGGGACGACTGTCGCCACGCTACGCGCGATGGCCAAGAAGATCGGCTACCACCACGACCTCGCCGAACAACTGTGGGCCACCGGCATCCACGACGCGCGCATGTTGGCGACGATGGTGGACGACCCGAAAGAGGTCGCGCCGGCGCAGATGGAGCGCTGGGTGAAGGACATGGACAATTGGGGCATCGTCGACACAGCGTGCTTCCACTACTGGGACCGAACGCCATACGCGCACGCAAAGATCGAGAAGTGGTCGAAAGCGAAGGGCGAGTTCGTGAAGCGCGCCGCGTTCGCGTTGCTCGCAAGCTGTGCGGTTCACAAGCAAGGTACGGACGAGCAATTCCTGCGCGGCCTCGAATTGATCGAGCGAGAAGCGCGCGATCCGCGCAACTTCGTCAAGAAGGCGGCGAACTGGGCGCTGCGCGCCATTGGCGGCAAAGCCAGCCCCAAACTGCGCGCCGCCGCCCGTGCGCTTGCCAAGCGTCTCGCTGAATCCGACGACCCGATAGAACGTTGGAACGGCAAGGATGCGCTGCGCGCTTTCGCCAAGGGAGGAACGTGATGTTCGAGAAGGTGGCCTTCACGATGTACGCGGTCGCTGATCCCGCGCGGGCTCGTGCTTTCTACCAAGACACGCTGGGTCTGAAGCTAGGCAGTCACGGCAGCCACGGCGACATGCATTGGATCGAATTTGATCTCCCCGGCGGCGGCTGTCTGGCGCTCACCAACGCCACGGGCCAAGCGCCCGGCGGGGGCGGCACGATCGCGTTCGAAGTCAGTGACCTCGACGCCGTGATTGCCGATCTCAAGGCCAAGGGCGTGACATTCAAGAGCGACGTCATCAAAGGCCCGCGCTGCCGGATGTCGAACATTGTCGACAGCGAAGGCAACGGCATCGTGCTGCACCAATTGGATCCCAAGCACTGATCCAGCCCGTACCGCCGGCGTCCGGACTTGAGACTAATACGCGCGCTCGACCACGAAGTCTGGCAGCGCTTCCAGCGCTTCGCGATAGGCGTTGGCGGGCAGACTCTGCAGTGACGCCCGTGCCGCATTCGCGTGGTCGCGTGCCGCATCGAGTGTCAGCGCTATTGCATCGTGACGCTTCACCAAGGCGACCGCGCGGTGGAAGTCGTCATCCGTCCGTTCTCCGCCGACGACACGGCGCCAGAAGCCGCGCTCGGCGTCATCGCCCGCATCGCGCGCGAAGATCACGGGTAGCGTGACTTTGCCTTCGCGGAAGTCGTCGCCGGTGTTTTTGCCCATGGCCGCGCTTGCGCCGCCATAGTCCAACGCATCATCGACCAACTGAAATGCCAGCCCGAGCTCGCGTCCGTAAATTTCAAGCGCCGCCGCTTCCGGGCCCGCCCGTCCTGCCGCCACTGCACCAGACTTGGCCGCCGCCGCAAACAGCGCCGCGGTCTTGGCGCCGACGATCGCCATGTAGCGTTCGCGCGTGGTCTCGGCGTCGTTCGCGGCGGCGAGTTGCATGACTTCGCCTTCGGCGATCACGCTCGCCGCCCGGGCAAGAATGTCCAAGACCTGGATGTCGCCGGTTTCAACCATCAGGTTGAATGAGCGCGCGAACAAAAAGTCGCCGACCAGCACGCTCGCCGAATTGCCCCAAACAACGTTGGCGCTCTTCTTGCCGCGCCGCATTGAGGAGACATCGACCACGTCATCGTGCAGCAGGGTCGCGCTATGGATGAACTCTACCGCGGCCGCCAGCTTGCGGGGCCCGTCGCCGCCGCCGCCGAGCAGCCGGGCGGCCGCCAGCGTGATCAACGGCCGAATGCGCTTGCCGCCAGCATCAATGAGATGCGCAGCCAAGTTTGGGATTACGCCAACCGGGCTCGCCAGATACTGATGAATGATAGCGTCGACGGCCGCGAGGTCTTCGGCCAATAAAGCTGCGAGCCGGTCCACCGCATGGGGCGTGCCGGGCTTAGTCTTGGCTGATCCGACCGCCGGTCCCAACAGGGCTCTCCGCTTGCGTTCACGTTATGAGCAAACGATGGTGGGGCGGCCCGATTGGGTCAAGCAGGGTTCCACCGGTCGCGCGGAAGGGTCGCACGGGCTTTATGGCCGCTTTGGAGACAACGGAAGACACGCTGCTCAATGGCCGCATCCGCATTCGCCAACCCGCGCGCGGCTATCGCGTCAATGTCGACACGCTGCTTCTCGCAGCCGCGATAGAAGTAAAAGACGGCGCCCGATTGATGGAAGCGGGCAGCGGCGTTGGCGCCGCTTTGCTTGCGATCGCGATACGCAATGAGAACGTGACATTGGTCGGAGTCGAACGCGATCAGAACATCGCATCGATCTCACGCGAAAATGTCGCCGCTAACGCGATGATGCATCGCATCGAAATCGTGACAGGCGATGCGCTCGATCGCGCGCTCGATATCGGCGTGTTCGACGGCGTGTTTGCAAATCCTCCTTTCGATAACGAAAGCGAAGGCCGCGCGCCGGCGGAGTCACGGCGCTACGCGCATGTTGCCGATGCGCCGCTCGATACATGGATCGCGTCGCTGGCCGATCGCCTCACCGGCGGCGCGGCGCTGACGATGATCCATCGGGCGGCAAAGATGCCGGAACTCCTGGCGGCGTTTGATGGCCGCTTGGGCGGGGCGGAAGTTATCCCCATCCGGCCTCGCGAAGGGGAGGCCGCGGGTCGGGTTTTGGTCCGCGCCCGGAAGGGCTCGCGGGCGGCCTTCCGGCTCTGCCCCGAACTGGTGCTCCACGACGCCTCCGGCGCCAAATACACGCCCGAAACCGAAGCCATTTTGCGCGGTGAAGCGCTCATCAGCTTCGGCTGATTGACTCTCCAAGGCGGGGCGGTCAGGAGTGCCGTTAACGGAGGCGCCCGACGCGAGTCGCAGCCCATCCGGCCATACAAGCGAACCCCGTGGGAGAGAGCGCCGAAGATGCGCCCCCGAAGGAGCAACCGCCCCGGAAACTCTCAGGGAACCGGACCGCGGGGGGATGAACACGCTGGATAGAGCCGCGCCCAAAGGACAAGGGACCTGGGGAGCGCAGCCGCCGAAGGAGTAAATCTCTCAGGCGCCAGGGACAGCGGGGGCTGCATGCACGCGAACGCATGCGCCGCGCAAACCTGGGACAAGCAATGGCCGAAGCCGGATCATCACCGATTAAGTTGCCGCTCGACGCCATCTGGCGCGCGCGCACTTCCAAGTTCGGCGATTTCGCCGGCTACGACATGCCGCTGCAGTTCGAGGGGCTGATCCCCGAGCACAATTGGACTCGTTCTCATGCCGGCCTGTTCGATGTCAGCCACATGGGTCCAAGCTTTTTCGCTCTGCCGAAAGGGCACGGCCTTGAAGGCGACGAAGCGCACAAGAAGGTCGCTTCGCTGATTGAGCGCCTGGTGCCCGCGGACATCCAGGGTCTGAAGCCCGGCCAGGTCCGCTACACGATGATCACCAACGAAGACGGCGGCGTGCTGGATGATCTTATGATCGCGCGCCCGGCCGAGCCTGCGGCCGCTGGCGATCTCTACATTGTCGTCAATGCTGGTTGTAAGCATCAGGACTGGGCGCTGATCGAAGAAGCGACGAAGGGCGAAGCCAATCTCGTTCGCGCCGACGATCGCTGCCTGCTCGCGCTGCAGGGCCCGACTGCGCACGAGGTCGCGGCCGCCGTGATCGATCCCGCGCTCGCCGACATGAGCTTCATGACGGTGAAGCGCTACGACGCATTCGGACGCATCACCGTCACGCGTTCTGGCTATACCGGCGAAGACGGCTACGAGATTCTCGTCCGTGCAGAAAACGCCGCCGATCTCGCCAATGCACTGCTCGCGCATGCCGAAGTGAAGCCGATCGGCCTCGGCGCGCGTGACTCGCTGCGTCTCGAAGCCGGCCTTTGCCTCTATGGCCACGATCTCGATCCGACCACATCGCCGATCGAAGCCGATCTCGCTTGGACGATCCAAAAGCGCCGCCGCGAAGCCAAGGACTTTCCAGGCGCCAAGCGCATCCTGCGCGAGTACGACTTGGGCGCCACGCGCAAGCGCGTCGGCATCCGCCCAAACGATCGCGCACCCGCGCGTGAGGGCGTGGAGATTTACAAGGACGGCAAGAAGGTCGGCATTGTCACGAGCGGCGGTTTCTCACCGATCCTCAACGCGCCGATCTCGATGGGCTATGTCGATGCTCAGTTCGCCGAGCCTGGCACAGGGCTTGAACTCATGATTCGCGGCCAAGCCCGCGCAGCGACCGTCGTGCCTCTGCCATTCGTTCCGCATCGTTATCACCGCCCGAAGAAGGGAGCTTAAGACCCATGACCAAACGCTACACGAAAGACCACGAGTGGGTTGAGCTCGACGGCGACATCGCCACCGTCGGCATCAGCACCTACGCCGCCGAGCAACTGGGCGATGTCGTCTACGCCGAGCTGCCGGAGCTAGGCAAAAGCTTCAAGCAAGGCGACGACATGGCCGTCGTCGAAAGCGCGAAGACCGCTTCCGATGTGTACGCCCCGATCTCCGGCGAGATCGTCGAGGCCAATGCCGAAATCAAAAACGAGCAATGGCAAATCATCAACGATGCGCCGCAAGCCGGCGGCTGGTTCGTGAAGCTCAAAGTCTCCGACAAGAGCGAACTCGACGCCCTCATGGATGAGGCCGCCTACGCCGACTATGTGAAGGGCCTCTAGCGCTTGTCATTCGACATCTTCATCCATCCTATCGAAGGAACCGCGCCGCTCGATCCCGAGATGGCGCGGGCGCTGAGTGAAGCCTCCGTCGAGCACGGCGGTCCGTCCGCGCCGGATAAGAGCGGCTATCACTTCGATTTGCGCGATGGCGGCGGTGTCGAGTTTTATGCAGGCGTTGCCAAGGCCGGCGGCATGCTCTCCTTGCGCGGTTGGGGCGAAGCGGAGGCGGCGTTCCTGTTTGATGTGCTAGATCGCACTGGTTGGCTCGCCGTCATCCCATCGGGTGAACCGCTCCCAATCCTCACCGTACGCGAGCGCGTGAGCGCCTCAGAGTTGGTGGGCGACCTGAAGCACGTCGTCCACGTCACAAAGTCGCGGGACGACGTTTTTCGTGCTGTCGAGTGCGCCTTTGGCCAATGGGCCGATTATCGAGATCAAGTTGTGAAGGGCTAGGAAGCGAATGCGTTATCTCCCACTCACCGACGTTGACCGCGAGCAAATGCTCAAGGTCATTGGCGCGAAGACCGTCGATGAGCTTTTTGTCGACGTGCCGAAATCCGCCGTGCTGAAAGACCTCGTGCCGCTTCCTAAAGCGCAGGGCGAGATCGAGGTGCATCGCCACTTGCAGCGTCTGGCGGAAAAGAACACGCCCGCGGGCCGCACCGCGTTCTTTCTCGGCGCCGGCGCCTATCGCCATCACGTGCCTGCGAGCGTCGATCACCTGATCCAGCGCAGTGAATTCCTGACCGCCTACACGCCGTACCAGCCCGAAATCGCGCAAGGCACGCTGCAAGCGCTCTACGAATTCCAAAGCCAAGTCGCGCAATTGCTCGACATGGAGGTGGCGAACGCCTCGATGTACGACGGCTCGACGGCCACCGCCGAAGCGGCGATGATGGCCGCGCGCGTGACCAAGCGGAAGAAGATCGTCTTCTCCGGCGGCGTTCACCCGCACTACGTCGACACCGCCCGCACTGCGTGCGAGGCGCTCGGCCTCGAGATCGTTGCACTGCCTGCCGCCGTCGATGACGAAGCGGCGGTGACGAAAGAACTGGGCGCCGATGTCGCCGCCGTCATCGTGCAATCGCCGAACGTGTTCGGCACGGTGACTGATCTCACCAAGATCGGTGAAGCCGCCCACGGCGCCGGCGCGCTGATGGTGGCGACCTTCACCGAATGCGTCGCCTTCGGCCTGATCGAACCGGCCGGCGCCATGGGCGCCGACATCGTCTGCGGCGAAGGCCAATCGATCGGCAACGCGCTGAACTTCGGCGGGCCGTATGTTGGCCTCTTCGCAGTCAAAGAAAAATACATCCGCCAAATGCCGGGCCGCGTCGCCGGCGAAACCATCGACGCCGACGGCAAGCGCGGCTTCGTGCTGACGCTCTCCACGCGCGAGCAACATATTCGCCGCGAGAAGGCGACGAGCAACATCTGCACCAATAGCGGCCTTTGCCAGCTTGCGTGGACGATCCACATGACCTTGCTCGGCGAAGAGGGGTTGCGCCGTCTCGCAACGCTCAATCACGAGAAGGCGATCGAACTCGCCGAAGCGCTCGCCGGCGTGAAGGGCGTCGAGGTGTTGACCTCGCGCTTTTTCAACGAAATCGCCGTGAAGCTGACGAAGCCGGCGCAAGAGGTTGTCGATAAGCTCGCGGAGAAGGGCGTCATCGGCGGCGTCGCCATGAGCCGCCTCAACCCGAAAGCAGGCATGGACAACGTCCTCATCACCTGCGCCACCGAAATGAACACCGACGAAGACATCACCGCGTTTGCGAAAGCGTTGAAGGAGGTGCTCCAATGAGCGTCGCTGCCAAAAACCCCCGCCCCCTGGCGGGGCGGGGGCAGGGGGTGGGGGGCGTTCCGAAGCGCCGTCGACTGCAAGAAAATGAACAGTGCTTGATCCTGAAAACCCCGCAGTGGCTGAACGCCCCCCTTCCCCTACCCCTTCCCCGCAAGGGGGAAGGGGGCGCTTCTCTTGGAGACGCCGCATGATCACCGAAACCACCTCCGGCAATCGCGGCCTTCTGCAAGCTGAGCCGCTGATCTTCGAAACCGGTCACGCCACCGGCACTGGCGTCGATCTGCCCGCGCCGAAAGGCACGCCGAACAAGCTCGGCGGCCTCACGCGCAAAGCCGCGCTTGATCTTCCCGGTCTCTCCGAGCCGGAAACGATGCGCCACTTCGTGCGCTTGAGCCAAAAGAACTACGCCATCGATCTCGGCCTCTTCCCGCTCGGTTCGTGCACGATGAAGCACAATCCGCGCCTCAATGAGCGCGCGGCGCGGTTCGAAGGCTTCGCGGATCTCCATCCCCTGCAGCCGACGTCCACGATCCAAGGCGCGCTCGAACTGATGGACGAGCTGGCGCATTGGCTCTGTACGCTTACCGGCATGCCCGCCGTCGCGCTCTCGCCGAAGGCCGGCGCGCACGGCGAGATGTGCGGCATGCTCGCGATCAAAGCAGCGCTCGAAGCGCGCGGCGAAAGCCACCGCAAGCGCGTGCTCGTGCCAAGCTCCGCGCACGGCACCAATCCCGCCACGGCCGCCGCAGCTGGTTTCACCGTCGATGAAGTGAAGGGCGACGAGGACGGCCGCGTCGATCTCGAAGACGTCATCGCCAAGCTCGGCCCCGATGTCGCCGCGATCATGATCACCAACCCGAACACCTGCGGCCTGTTCGAGCCCGACATCAAGAAGATCGCCGACGCCGTGCATGCGGTCGGCGCGTACTTCTATTGCGATGGCGCCAACTACAACGCCATCGTCGGCAAGGTGCGCCCCGGCGATCTCGGCGTCGACGCCATGCACATCAACCTGCACAAAACGTTCTCAACCCCGCACGGCGGCGGCGGCCCGGGCGCTGGCCCGACCGTGCTCTCCGCCGCGCTCGCGCCGTTCGCGCCGGTGCCGCACATCGTGCTGCGCGGCGAGACCCGTGAACTGCGTGAGCACACCCAGGGCACGCAAGCCTTCGGCCGCATGTGCGCTTTCCACGGCCAGATGGGCATGTTCACGCGCGCGCTCACCTACATGATGAGCCACGGCAGCGATGGCCTGCGCCAAGTCGCTGAAGACGCGGTTCTAAACGCCAATTATCTGCTGGCGCGCCTGAAGCCGCATTTCTCAGCCCCGTTCGGCGATCGCCCGTGCATGCACGAAGTGCTGCTCGACGATTCATCGATCAAGCCGAAAGGCGTCGAAACCATCGACGTCGCCAAGGCGCTCTTGGACGAGGGCTATCACCCGTTCACGACCTACTTCCCACTGGTCGTCCACGGCGCCATGCTGATCGAGCCCACAGAAACCGAGCCAAAGCGCGAACTTGACCGCTTTGCCGACGTGATGATCGCGCTCGCAGAGCGCGTGAAGGCGGGCGATGTGGAGTTCTTCAAGCAAGCGCCAAAGCTCACGCCAATGCGCCGCTTGGACGACACCCGCGCCGCGCGTCAGCCAAAGCTGCGCTGGCGGCGAGGTGATAACGGCGCCGGTGCGAAGGTGGCGGCAGAATGATCAAGCGGCGCTCGCCAGGAGCGCCGCAACGATCACCCACACGCCCGTCGCCGCCATCAGAATAGCGGCTGAGGCGCGTACATAAGCGAGCGGCACGATTTTGGTGACCGTTTCCCCCAGCAAAACCGCTGGCACATTTGCCGCCATCATGCCGAGCGTCGTGCCGGCGGTGACCAACGCGATGTCCTGAAAGCGGGCAGCGAGCAGGGAAGTGGCGATCTGGGTCTTGTCGCCGATCTCGACCAGGAAAAATGCGGCGAGTGTTGTGAGGAATACGCCGCCGGCGTTGGTTTGGGCGGCGCGCTCATCTTCCTTGTCCGGAAGCAGCGCCCACGCCGCCATGGCGATGAACGCTGCGCCGATGACAAGCTGGAAGGCTTGTCCGCTCAACCAGCCCGCAATGATGAAGCCGAGCGCCGCCGCGGCGGCGTGGTTGAGCAAGGTCGCGCAGAGAATTCCAAGAATAATCGGCACGGGCGCCCGGAAACGCGCCGCGAGCACGATCGCGAGCAGCTGCGTCTTGTCGCCAATCTCCGCGATCGCGACGAGACCGGCGGATGTCCAGAGTGCTTCCATGAAACGTAAACCGGGGCCTGCGTTGACACGACGACGCGAACACCCGCGCGGCCCTCGCGTGGGGGAGCGTCGTCGGTCTCGCCAATCCGGATCAAAGATCCGCCGCCTGCGCCATGCTGCTCGCAGCAAGTATGTTGACGCGGGCGCCGCTACGTTGCGGCCGGCTACTCCCCGAGAACGTGCGCTACATAGGAAGCATCGCGTGCGGCGTCAAACGTGCGAGCGGTTCGCATCACCCGTGTGTTCTCGATTTCGCCGCCAACACCGCAAGCAAGGCGATCAGGCCTGGCACAGCTTGAATATAGAGGATGCTCATCTTCGCGGTGAGCCCGCCATAGATGCCGGCGACGATCACGCAGAGTAGAAAGAAGATCATGAACTCGCGCGACGTGCGCACCGCACCCCACAAAAGGCCGACAGCGAGGAAGCCGTTGTAGAGCCCTTGGTTCGCGGCGAGCGCGGCGCTCTGATCGGCGAACTCCGGCGTCATGCCGAACACACGCTGGCCGATGGAGCCGGTCCAGAGAAACATCTCCAGCACCAGGAAGCCGAAATGCAGCAGCGCCACCATCGCCACGAGGATGCGCGCAAGAACGCCCATGACCGCCTCCAAACAAGAACGAGCCGGAGCTTAGCTCCGGCCCGTCAATCTTGTCTCGCGACTTGGCTCTCGCGGGCGTCAGGCGAACTTCCGCTTCAAGTCCGCCGCGCCTTCCTGGACGAGGGCTGCTTGCGAGCCGTCGTTCATGCGCTCGCGGATCAGTTTTTCGGCCGCGGCGATCGCGGCTTCCGTTGCTGCAGCGCGGACCTCGTCCGCCGCCTTCGAGCCGGCAGCGGCGATACGATCGTCGGCCTGGCGCTCGCGGCGGGCCATGGCGGCCTGCATCGAAGCGCGGGTCTCTTCGGCGACCAGAGCAGCTTGTTCCTTCGCGCTCGCGACGATTTCCTTGGCTTCCGCCTCGGCCGCCGCGCGCTTGGCGATGTATTCCGCATGAAGCTTTTCGGCTTCCTCGCGGAGACGGCGCGCCTCGTGCAACTCTTTCGCGATCGCCTGAGAACGCTGATCGAGCATGCCCATAATCGCCGCTGGCACCTTCAGGTAAACCAAGAGGCCGATGAACAGCAGCAGCGCGAGGAAGGCGACTTCAGTTGCGGTGATTTCCATCACGCTTCTCCCTTACGCCGCGTTGCGCTTGGTGGAGGGCGCCAGCTTATCGGCGATCTCGCGGGCGAGCGCTTCGGCAATGGCCGGCACTTCGGCCAGCGCCTTCTGACGCTCAGCCGCGACCTTCGCCTCTGCTTCCGCGATCTTCGCCGCCAGCCGCTTTTCAGCGGCTTCTTGCTCAGCTGCGAGCTTCGCTGTCACGTCGGCGCGCGCGGCTTCGACCATCGCCCGAGCTTCGGCGCGCGCCTTGGCGGAAGCCTTTTCCATCTCGGTGCGCGCTTCATCCGCGGCGGCGCTCTTCTGAGCGGCGGCGTCTAGATCGCTCGCAACCGTCGCCGCGCGCGTTTCCACGACCGAAGAAATCTTCGGCAGGATGTGGCGCGAGACGATGTAGTAGAGTAGTCCGAACGTGATCGCGAACCAGATCAGCTGGCTCGGGAACAATGACGCGTCGAACGGCGGGAATGACGCCGCGTGTTCGCCGCCAGCCGCTGCGCCATGAGCGGCGTCAGCGGCGTGCGTGGCGTCCACCGTCGCATGGGCGGTGTCGGCAGCGTGCGTGTCGGCGGCGGAGCTAGCCATTGCTGGTTCTTACTTCGGCACGACGAAGAGCAGCAGGATGGCGATCAGCAGCGAGAAGATGCCGAGCGCTTCGGTCACGGCGAAGCCGAAGATCAGGTTGCCGAACTGGCCCGGCGCGGCGGACGGGTTGCGCATGGCGCCGTTCAGGAAGTTGCCGAAAATGATGCCCACGCCGATGGCGGCGCCGAGCATGCCGAGGCAGGCGAGGCCCGCACCGATGTATGCAGCTGCAGTTGCGTCCATAATTACTTCTCCCCTTTGGGTTTCGGTTCAGCCGGGCCTTAGTGCCCGGGGTGAAGAGCGTCGTTGAGATAGATGCAGGTGAGGATCGCGAACACATACGCCTGTAGGAACGCGACCAGGAATTCGAGGCCGTAGAGCGCCACCGTCATCGCCAACGGCAGCGAGGCGCCCAGGATGCCGACGAAGCCCAACCCCGCCAGCGCCGGAACGAAGCCCGCGAACACCTTGAGCAGGATGTGGCCGGCAAGAATGTTCGCCCACAGACGAACGGCGTGCGACAGCGGGCGCGAGAAGAACGAGATCACTTCGATAATGATCACGAACCACAAAATGTAGATCGGCACGCCAGACGGCGCGAACAGCTTGAAGAACTTCAGACCGTTCTTCGCGAAGCCGACGATGATGACGGTGAAGAACACCAAGAGCGCGAGCGCCGCCGTAACGACGATCTGGCTGGTTGGCGTGAAGATGTGGTGGATGCCGAAGACGCCCGGGAACATCCCCAGCATGTTCGACATGAAAATGAACAGGAAGAGCGTGAACACGAACGGCAGGAACTTCTTCACGCCCTCGGTTCCGGCCGCATCTTTCAGCATGCCGTGAATGAAGCCGTAGGCGCCTTCGGCCACGACCTGAGCGCGGCCAGGCACCATCGCGGCCGGCTTCATCGCCCAATTGAAGAAGAGGGCCGCCAGCACTGCGCCGCCGACCATCGCGAAGCTTGCGTTGGTGAAGCTCGCATCGTAGCCGGCGACGCTGAACTCAGCGATGGGCTCGATGTGGAACTGGTGGATCGGATCGTTTGCCACTTGCCGCTTCTAATCCTCTTCCTCGTCCGGGACGGACGGCGCTCTCGGGTCGGTGGGATTGCTCCGTGAATACGATTGCGCCACGCGCACCACATTCACGACGCCCGCCGCAAAGCCCAGCACCACCCCGACGATCAGCCCCCACGGTGAGGTGTGGACAAAATAGTCGACGCCGTAGCCGAGCAACGCGCCAACGATGATCGCCGCGCCGAACTCCCCGCCATAACGCAGCGCCAGCGAAGCCGGGCTTTGCGGAGGGGGATCGTTTGAGGGGCCATCGCCGCGCGCGGCGTTTACACGCCGGCGTAAGTCGGAAAGGGCGTCCTCGGGCGGTTTTCTGTCAGCCATTGAACGGTCCACGCGCCCAAAGGGGCGACTCGTCTTGAGCACCCCCCGTTCGCGCGCGCGGAAACTAGCAGCGGCCCCCCGTAGGTCAAGGAAAGCGCGTGCGACATTTGCTTCGGATTTTGGGCGCCAGCGCAGGCCTCCCCTGCGAGGAGGGAGGCCTGGCCGGAGGGGGCGGGACGCTGGAGACCTAGAACGTCCCGCTCAGCTGCAGAATGAACCAGGGCGCTTGGGCAAACTCGCGCTGGCGATAGTCGCGCGAGGTGTTGATGCCGTTGCGGCCGAGATTGGTCACCGGGCCGGGCGGGTCTTCATTGAAGAAGCGCCGGTCGCGATAGATGGTGCCGTCGAGGACGTTAGCCGCGATGGCCGTGAGCTTCATGCCGTGCGGGAGCGCCGTCGTTTCGAAGGTGAGATCGACCCAGGGCCCTTCTTCGCTCGTGTCGATTTCGTTGAAGCGATAGGCCTGGAACTCGCCCTGCTTGAAGATGTTGAGCTGCCAGGCGAAGCGCAGGTCCGGCAGGTCTTGCCGGAAGACCACTTCGATCTGCGATTCCGGCCGGAACGAAAATATCCGCGGCTGGTTGGTCAGCGGGTCGGTGACTTCCGTATCCCAGAGATAGCCAGAGACCGTCAGGCGTCCGCCTTCGATGAACGAGATCGGCGTCGAGAAGTTCACATCGAGGCTCGTCGCCTCGCCATCACCGAGATTGCCCGGCGCATCGAAGGTGAACGGAAAATCGTCGCTCGTATCGAGCGGCGTGCCGTTGTCGTTGATGGCGGTGATCGGCACGACGTCCGTCACATCGGAAATCTGGTGCTGCGTCAGAGTAAGGCTGAGCGCCGCCCCGCCGGGGAAGCGCAGATCAGCGCCCAGCTCCGCGCGCCAATCCGTTTGCGGGACGAGATCCGGATTGCCGCCAGCCAGAAGCGCGTCAGCGGTTGCAACGGCCGAGACGAAGTCGCCGAAATCGAGCTGGCTCACATCGCGATAGACGCGGAAGCGCAATTGGTTGTTGCCGGCGAACGTGCGGGTGAGCTGCAGCGAGGGCTTCCAGAAGGCCAAGTCGACGACCTGGTTGGTGTCGCCGCTGAAGGTCAGGGTCGACGTTTCCCAGTTGAGGCGCGTCTCGATCGACCACACATCGCTCGGCCGCCAAGTGTGCGAGGCAAAGACCTCCGCGCGTTCTTCTTCGACCAGCACGTTGATGTTCGGCACACTGCCCGGCGTCGGCGCAAACGAGCCGGCAAACTCCAATTGCTGATCGAGCGAGTTGAACGCGCCCTCGGCGCCAAACTCGATCCGGTGACGCGCGCCCAATGGGCGCGAGAGCGTGAACCGTGCAATCGACTCGCCGCTATCCTGGACGATGTCCTGATAGAAATCGCCATCGAGCGCGCCCGCGCCATCGAGGAAGAGATCGTCCTCAAAGCTCTCGTATCGGCCCCGATTGATCAGGCCGATAATGCCGAGCGACCACGGCCCGATATCGCGATCATAATTGGCGCCGAGCTCATAGCCCTTGCGCCGTTCGCGATAGTCCTGGATGAGCGCGCCATCTGGATTGTCGAGCGCGTCGAAGAAGTAGAAGTCGTTGTCGGCGTTGAAGCGCCACGCGTTGATTTGCGCATTGGTGCTGAAGCGGCCGCCCCAAAGCGGAAAGGCGATGCTGCCATTGACCGTGGCTTCGCGGAAATCCCGCGGCGAGGGTGTCTCAGCGCGGCCAGTGTAAATGTCTCCCGGTTCGTCGGAGAACAGGCGCCAACCCGGCAGATCGCGATATTGGCTGAAGATTGAGCCGGCGAGCGTGTATTCGACGTTGCCATTGCGGCCGCTGTAAGAGAGTTCGCCGCGCGGTGCGGGCACGCCGCGGCTGGTGAGCTCGAAGCCCGCTTCGTACACGCCGCTTCCAGCTGTCGGTGTGCGCACGACATTGAGCAGGATCGCTTGACCCGAGGCGTCGCCCGCAACAGCGGCTCCGCGCAGGACTTCGAGCCGCACGACTTGGCTGGCCGGAATACGCTGCAGCATCCCTTCGACGCCCTGGCTCTTGCTGCTGGGCCGCACGCCATCGATCAGCAGATTGCCGACTGCGCCGGAAAACCCCCTGCGGTCTTCGCCGCCATCGAGGGAGAACCCGGGGACTTGGCGCACCATGTCGAGCGCCGTCTGCGGATTGTACTGAGCGAAATACGCCGCCTCGTAGCCAACGCGATCAGCCGAGCTTGTCGGCGTTACTGTGGAGCAGGTGGGTTGTGGCGTGCAGTCCGGCAAAACGGGGGCCTGCGTCGTTCCATCCTGTGCGTAGGCGACGCCGGTCAAAGCCAGCGCCGAAACCATCATGCGGCCGAACATTCTCTTCCCCTCCCGTCGCCGTCTCCCGCGGCGTGCGACTTCCGCTTCATGCGGTGCTGCATGTTTCAGGATGATTGCAGCGCTGTTCTTGGACGCGATCAGGGCGGGCTTTTTCGGGGCAGGTGCAGCCGATTGCGACGAAGCGGCGGGCGCGCGCGACGGCTGAAAAAGCGAAAGCGCCGCTGAGTGTGACCCCAGCGGCGCTCCGTAGTCTTGGAAGGGAAGAACGTTACTTCTTCTTCTTCGCCTTGGCTTTGGTTTTCGCGCCAGCCTTGGCAACCTTCGCCGTCTTCTTTTTCGCAGCCATAGTATCAACCTCCCCAAACAGTGGGATGCTTCTAGCTCTGCGACGATTCTCTAAATTGTAAATGACCGGCGGAGTTCTAGGTCCCGCCGACAGTCAGCCCGGTGATGTAGAGTGTCGGCTGTCCGACACCGACCGGCACGCTCTGTCCGGCCTTGCCGCACGTGCCGACTCCCTCGTCCAATTTGAGATCGTTGCCGATCATCGTGACGCGCGTGAGCGCGCTCGGACCATCGCCGATCAGCGTCGCGCCCTTGATCGGATATTTGATCTTCCCGTCTTCGACGAAGTACGCCTCCGTGCATTGGAAGACGAACTTGCCGGAGGTGATATCGACCTGACCGCCTCCGAAATTAACCGCGTAAACGCCGCGCTTCAGGGAAGCGAGGATTTCGCCCGGGTCCTTGTCGCCGGCGGTCATGAAGGTGTTGGTCATGCGCGGCATCGGCCGGTGGGCGTAGCTTTCGCGCCGGCCAGAACCAGTCGGCGCGACGCCGGTGAGGCGCGCGTTCAGGCGATCCTGCAGATAGCCTTTGAGAATGCCGTCTTCGATCAGAACCGTGCGCTGAGTCGGCGTGCCTTCATCGTCGATGGTGAGCGAGCCGCGCCGGTTTTCGAGCGTGCCGTCATCCACAACTGTTACACCGGGCGCCGCGACGCGCTGCCCGATCATGCCCGAAAAAGCGCTGGTGCCTTTACGGTTGAAGTCGCCCTCGAGCCCGTGGCCGACGGCCTCGTGCAGCAACACGCCAGGCCAGCCGGGGCCGAGCACGACATCCATCTCGCCCGCAGGCGCCGGTTCGGCGTCGAGATTCACGAGCGCGATTCGCAGCGCTTCGTCCGCGAGCGCCTTCCAGCGGTCAGGCGCGATGAACACCTCGTACGGCTCACGCCCGCCCGCGCCGGCCGATCCACTCTCGCGGCGGCCATCGCGTTCGACCGTGATGGAGACGTTCACCCGCACCAGCGGGCGGTGGTCGGTAAGCTTCGCGCCATCGGGGCGGAGGATGGTGAGGCCACGGCGCGCGCCGGAAAGGGTCGCCGAGACCTGCACGACGCGCGGGTCCTTGGCCCGGCAATAGGCGTCGATCTCGGCCAGGAGGTCGGTCTTGTCGGTGAAGGAGGGCGCTTCGATCGGGTCGAAATCCCGATAGAGCTGCCGGTTCACTTTGGCCGGGCTCACATCAAGCGTCCCGGTATGGCCAAGTTTCACGGCTGCGGCCGCTTCGGCGGCCCGCGAAACCGCCTCGGTTTCCAGAACGCTGGCGTGGCCGTAGCCCGCACGCTCGCCGGCGACGATGCGAAGCCCGAAGCCCTGCGTCGCATCGAATGACGCCGACTTCAGCCGGCCATCGTCCCAATGGAAGCTTTCCGCCCGGGTGTCCTCAGCGAAGATTTCGCCGTCATCGGCGCCCTTGGCGGCGTCGGCGAGAATGCGCGCCGCTGCATCCCAATCCATTTCCGCTGCGCGTTCGGGGGTAGCGGAAAGCCCATCGGCCATATCGTGCGTCTCCGGGAGAAAGAGTGTCCGCTCTATATAGTCCCGGAGTCGCCCCGCGCCGTAGCCGGAATGGTCGAAAACTGTAAGTTACTGATTTTACTGACTTGAAGTGCCGGTTTGGCGGGCTTGCAGGTTTTCGCGCCGCTGGCGCGCGAAGCGCTGCAGCTCAGCATTGGCAGGACCCCAATCCGGGTAGATTTCCAATGCGGTATTATAATCCTCATAGGCGCCGCGATAGTCGCCCAGGGCTTCACGCGCCACCCCGCGATTGAAATAGGCCTTATACGGCTCCTGCACGTCGAGCCCGAGCGCCTCGGTAAAAGCCGCAATGGCCGGCCCGTAGCGGCGAAGCTGTAGCAGCGCCGCGCCGCGATTGACCTGCGCCTCCGCGTGACGCGGTTGAATGCGCAGGACGGCGTCGAAATCTTGCAGCGCCTGCTCATTTTCTTGCCGGCGCATATAGGTGACGCCGCGGTTGATCCGCAAAAGCACTTCCGCAGCCTGTGTCAGGTGCCGGTATCCCAGCGCTTCGGTGCAACGATCGATCGTTGCATCGCTAGTATCGCCGCGCATGACCTGATCGCTGCAGCGCCGTGCATTGGGGTCCCGTCCGACGACGGTCACGGCCGATGGGTCGGAGCGCTGCGCCATGGCGAGGTCAGCGAAGGGCGCCGCCGCGGCCGCTGCCGCGAACGCCAGAATCGCTGTTGAGAAGCGCCTTGGAAGCCAAGCGCGGCTCATGCTAGCACCCCATCCGGTTGGAGACTTACAAACCCGCAAGGCGCGGTCGAATGCCGCGCCCGGCGACTATAGGCGTGAGCTTCGGCGCGCGCCATACCGGCGCTGAATCTCAAGGGAGGAGAACTGCGTGAAGCGAGGGGCTTGGATCGCAAGCATCGCCGCTGGTGCGATGTCATTTGCGGGCGCTGCGCACGCGACGCTGCTGCAGGGGCAGCCGACTCCGGAGGCTGTGAATCTGCAGCCTGCGGCGACGCAAATCATGCGCGACATCACGAGTTTTCATGATTTCCTCCTGTGGATCATCATAGCGATCTCTATTTTCGTGGCCGCGCTTCTGGTGTGGGTCATGCTCCGGTTTAACCGGCACGCAAACCCGACGCCGAAGAAGTTCACACACAACATGTTCGTTGAAGTGGTGTGGACAGTAATCCCCGTTCTCATCCTTGTCGCGATCGCATGGCGTTCCTTCCCGCTGATCTACGAACAAGAACGCATCCCCGAAGCTGAACTGACGCTGAAGGTGACTGGCAATTCCTGGTTCTGGAACTTCGAGTATCCTGACGCTGGCGTAACAATCGCGGCGAACTTGCTTCCCGAAGAGGACGCGCGCGCTCAAGGCCGTCCGTATTTGCTCGCCACCACCGAGCCGCTGCTTGTGCCCGTCGATACCACGGTGCGCGTGCTCGTCACGTCGAACGACGTCATTCACGCGTTTGCGGTGCCAGCTTTCGGGGTCAAGGAAGACGCCATCCAGGGCCGCGTGAACGAGACTTGGTTCCGCGTCGACACGCCCGGCACTTATTACGGCCAGTGCTCTGAACTCTGCGGCGTGAACCACGCCTACATGCCGATCGAAATTCGCGCGGTGCCGCGTGAGGAATTCGATGCGTGGATCGCGGCGCAAGGCGGCGCCTTTGCGTCCGCCGAGCCTGCAGACGAGGGCGCAACCACCATTGAACAACCGGCCGCCGCGCCGTCGGCGACGCCGACGCGCTGAGGAGCATAGGACTATGACGCACGAAGCTGCTCACGCCGCGGATCATCACGAAGATCACCGCCCCAGCCTCTACGACTGGAAGCGCTGGGTCTATTCGACGAACCATAAGGACATCGGCACGATGTACCTTGTGTTCGCGATCATCGCCGGTCTCATCGGCGGTGCGCTCTCCGGCTTCATCCGCTGGGAGCTCGCGGAACCGGGCGTTCAGGTTTTCACCGAAGGCTCGATGCTGGCCAACATGCTCGGCATGGATTCCAATCACAGCTACAACGTGGCTGTGACCATGCACGGCCTGATCATGATCTTCTTCATGGTCATGCCGGCGATGATCGGCGGCTTCGGCAATTGGTTCGTGCCGCTGATGATCGGCGCGCCGGACATGGCGTTCCCGCGCATGAACAACATTTCGTTCTGGTTGCTGCCGGCGTCGTTCACGCTCGCGATCCTGTCGATGGTCGTGCCGGGCAACGGTGATTGGCATGGCTTCGGCGGCGGCTGGACGCTCTACGCGCCGCTCTCAACGTCGATGGCCCACCACAGCGGCCCATCGATGGATCTGCTGATCCTCTCGCTCCACATCGCCGGTGCGAGCTCGATCCTCGGCGCCATCAACTTCATCACCACCATCTTCAACATGCGCGCACCGGGCATGACGCTGCACCGCATGCCGCTGTTCGTGTGGTCGATCCTCGTCACCGTCTGGCTCTTGGTTCTCTCGCTCCCGGTCCTCGCCGGCGCGCTGACCATGCTGCTGACCGACCGCAACTTCGGCACGCAATTCTTTGAAGCGGCCGGCGGCGGCGATCCGGTCATGTACCAGCACTTGTTCTGGTTCTTTGGTCACCCCGAAGTGTATATCCTCATTCTGCCGGGCTTCGGCATGATCTCGCAGATCGTCTCGACGTTCTCGAAGAAGCCGGTGTTCGGGTATCTCGGCATGGCCTACGCCATGGTTGCGATCGGCGTGATCGGCTTCGTCGTGTGGGCTCACCACATGTACACGGTCGGCATGGGGCTCGATCTCGAGGCCTATTTCATCGCCGCCACGATGGTCATCGCGGTGCCAACGGGCATCAAGATCTTCTCGTGGATCGCGACGATGTGGGGCGGCTCGATCAGCTTCACCGTGCCGATGATGTGGGCGATCGGCTTCATCTTCCTCTTCACGGTTGGCGGCGTCACCGGCGTCGTGCTTGCGAATTCCGGCATCGATACGGCGCTGCACGACACCTATTACGTCGTCGCGCACTTCCACTACGTGCTCTCGCTCGGCGCCGTGTTCGCGATCTTCGCGGGCTTCTATTATTGGATCCCGAAGATGAGCGGCTACCGCTACAACGCCTTCCTCGGCGGCTTGCACTTCTGGCTGATGTTCATCGGCGTCAACATCGTGTTCTTCCCGCAGCACTTCCTTGGTCTGCAGGGCATGCCGCGCCGCTACATCGATTATCCGGAAGCCTTCACTTACTGGAACCACATCAGCTCGATCGGTTACCTGATCACCGTCGCGGGCGTGGCCGTGTTCCTGATCATGCTGGTGGAAATGTTCATGGTCCGCCGCAAGGCCGGCGCCAATCCGTGGGGCGAGGGCGCAACCACGCTCGAGTGGACGCTCTCCTCGCCGCCGCCCTTCCACCAGTTCAACGAACTGCCGGTGATCAAGCCGGATACGCATCACTAGGAGGCAATAGTCGGTAGGGAGTAGTCCGGAGGGTTCGCAGCCACTGGCTACTCGCTACTGACCACTGACTGGAGCCCATGACAAACGTCGCAGTTGAACACCGGACGCTTGCGGCAAGCGCCTCAGACTACATCGCGCTGCTGAAGCCGCGCGTGATGTCGTTGGTCGTGTTCACGGGCCTCGTCGGCTACATGGCCGCGCCTGGCCATGGCGACTTCGTGTTGGGCTTTGCTGCGATCCTTTCGATCGCGGTCGCCGCCGGCGCCTCCGGCGCGCTCAATATGTGGTTCGATAGCGATATCGATGCTGTGATGAGCCGCACGCGTTCGCGTCCCATCCCCGCCGGCCGTGTGCCGCGCGAGGAAGCGTTGATGCTGGGGCTCATACTCTCGGGACTCAGCGTCGTCACAATGCAACTCGCGGCGAACACGCTCGCCGCCGGTCTGCTGGCGTTCACGATCTTCTTCTACGCCGTTGTTTACACGATGTGGCTGAAGCGCTCGACGCCGCAGAACATCGTCATCGGCGGCTTGGCTGGCGCGCTGCCGCCGGCGATCGCTTGGGCGGCGAAGGCGGGTTCGCTCTCGATCGATCCGATCCTGATGGTCGCGATCATCTTCTTCTGGACGCCGCCGCACTTCTGGGCGCTCTCGCTTCTGCAGAAGAACGACTACGCCGCCGCCCGCGTGCCGATGCTGCCGGTCACCCACGGCGCCAAGGCGACGCGCTTCCAAATCTTCGCCTATTCGCTGCTGCTCGCGCCGCTCGCGGTGACGCCAGTGCTCACTGGCCTCGGCGGCATGATCTACGGCGCGATTGCTACGCTCGGCGGCGCGTTCTTCGTTTTCCTGGCTGTGCGCGTTCTGATGTCGCGCGCGGGCGAGGGCGTGCCGGCTGAAGATAAGCGCGCGCGCGATCTCTTCGGCTTCTCGATCCTTTATCTCTTCGCGCTGTTCGCCGCGCTGCTCGCTGAGCGGGGCTTCGCATGAGCGTTGTCTTGACGCCCGAACAGATCAAAGCCCGCAAGCGGCGCAATGTCTGGATCGCGCTGTCGATCACGGCGTTCATCGTGCTCGTGTTTTTGATCACGATGGTGCGCGTCGGCGACGGCATGGTGGAAGGCGCATCATGACGCCCGACAAGAAGCGCTTGCGCCGTACGGCGCTCATCGCCGGCGCCGTCGTCGTCGGCATGACCGGCATGGCCTTCGCCGCCGTGCCGCTCTACGACGCCTTCTGCAAGATCACCGGCTATGGCGGCACCACGCGGGAAGCCGAGGTCGCGCCGGATCAGATCCTCGATCGCCGCATCCAGATTCGCTTCGATGCGAACACCTCGCCCGATCTCCCTGTCGAGTTCGCGCCCAAGCAGAACGCCGAAACGCTGCGCATCGGCGAAACCGGCCTTGCCTTCTATCGCGTGCGCAACACCTCGAACGAGCCCATCGTGGCGCGCGCGACCTACAACGTCACCCCGCATGTGGCGGGCCAGTACTTCGCAAAGCTGGAATGCTTCTGCTTTACCGACCGCGTGATCGCGCCGGGGCAGGAGAGCGATTTGCCGGTGGTCTTCTTCGTGGATCCGGAAATCGTGTCGGACCCCGACACCCGCGACATCAACACGCTAACCCTATCTTACACCTTCTTCCGCTCCACTTCGCCTGAAGCCCAGGCGCTGCTGGAAGCGGCTGAAGGCCCAACGAGTTAAAGACGCTGAGGGATCGACATGGCGCACGGCGACGTCAAACACGACTATCACCTGGTGAACCCGAGCCCTTGGCCGTTTGTTGCCTCGATTGGCGCGCTCGTCGCCGCTGTTGGCGCGGTTGTGCTGATGCGCGGGCTTTCGTCGAACGAAGCTGACTTCTTCTTCGGCAAGGGCCACTGGACGCTCTTCCTCGTCGGCATGGGCATTCTCATCATCACCTGCATCGGCTGGTGGGGCGATGTGATCAAGGAAAGCCGCGGCGGCGATCACACGCCAGTCGTCGATATCGGCCTGCGCTACGGGATGATCCTTTTCATCGCGTCGGAGGTGATGTTCTTCGTCGCCTGGTTCTGGATGTTCTTCGAACTGGCGATCTTCCACGGCCACCGCGCCGATTGGATCGTGCCGACTTGGGATGCAGCCACGACCGCCGCCTGGGCGAATTGGCCGCCGCCGCACGTCGAGACCTTCGATCCGTTCCACCTGCCGCTGATGAACACGCTCATCCTCCTGCTCTCCGGCACGACGGTGACGTGGGCGCACCATGCGCTGCAAACCGGCGACCGCAACGGCGCCCGCAACGGCCTCATCCTCACGGTGCTGCTGGGCATCCTGTTCAGCTACATTCAGTTCGTGGTCGAGTATCCGGCCGCCGGCTTCGCGTTCGGCAATCAGGGCGATGTGACCAACGCCAACGTCTATGGCGCGTCCTTCTTTATGGCGACCGGCTTCCACGGCTTCCACGTCGTGATCGGCACCATCTTCCTCGCGGTTTGCTTGCTGCGTTTGATCGCTGGGCAAATGTCGCCGCAGAAGCATTTCGGCCTCGAGGCCGCGGCCTGGTACTGGCACTTCGTTGACGTGGTGTGGCTGTTCCTCTTCACCTTCGTCTATGTGATGCCGTACCTGACGATGCAGAATTGAGTTCGCTCGTCATTCCGGGGCTCGGCGAAAGCCGAGAACCCGGAACCCAGGGGCAAACGATGCGCTCTTTGCTCCTAGGTTCCGGATCGCGCTCCGCGCGTTCGGAATGACGGAAAAGAGTGGCGCCATGCCAACTCCTTCACCTTGGATCGCAGGTTTGACTTCGCGCTGCCCGCAGTGCGGCAAGGGCAGCGTGTTCAGCAGCTACCTGAAATTCCGCGACGCATGCACTGTTTGTGGCGCGGACTTCGAGGCCGCCGACGCAGGCGATGGCCCCGCCGTTTTCGTGATCCTTATCGTCGGCGCCATCGTCGCGCCGTTGCTGCTGATCTTGCAACGGCTCCTGCCCGACGTCGTCGCGCTCGTCATTACGCTGATCGCGACGGTCGTACTCTGCCTCGCCTTCCTGCCGCCATTCAAAGCGACGCTGTTTGCGCTGCAATGGAAACACAAAGCCCGCGAAGCGACGCACGAGGACGTGGAATGATCCGCTTCAAACCGCTTCCGCTGATGTCGCTGTTGTCGATCATCGCATTCGCGGTGCTGATTTCGTTCGGCCGCTGGCAATGGGAAAAGTACGAGCAGAAAACCGCCGCCGCCGAAGAGCCGGTCGCGGAGATGACGATCGCCAGCTACCAGCCGGTCGAGAGCGGCATTCAATTCGTCTATGGCGTGCGCGGCGATACGCGTGAGCAGGGCTGGCGCGTGTTCACGCCGGTGCAGGAAGGCGACAGCATCATCTTCGTCGATAGCGATTTCGTCGCCGGCCGGGATTCGCCGAACCCCGACGAAGTCCGCGTGCCTGCCGCGATGCGCTTCGGTGCGCCGATCAGCGGCGCTTCGATCCGTCCTGAAGACCCGGGCCCGTTCACGGCGCCGCCGCGCCCGCTCGCGCGCCGTTGGTACGCCGTCGATCTCGCCGCCATGGGGCGCAACGCCGGCCTTGAAAACGTCGCCGATTATTACATCGCCGCGAGCTATGTCGGCGCCGATGGACGCGCCGCGCCCAACCCGTTCGCGCTCGCCGCCGGCGCCGATGCGCTGCCGCCGGCGCGGCATTTGGGCTACGCGCTCACTTGGTACGGCTTGGCTGCCGTTCTCCTCGCCATCTACTTCGCCTACCATATCAGCGTCGGCCGGCTCGCATTCCAGCGCCCGCGCCCACGCGAGGACTGATGCGCTCTTGGACCGCCGGCGTCTCGCCGGCATGCCTTGGCTCACCGGACGCAGTTGTTGCCGGCGAGGGCGCCGGCGCTCCATAAGGATGCAATGCGCTACATCTCAACGCGAGGCCAAGCGCCCCCCGTTTCCTTCCTGGACGCTGTGCTCGCCGGCATGGCGCCGGATGGCGGGCTGTATGTGCCGGAGAGCTGGCCGGAAGTCTCGATGGGTAAAGTTGCGCGTGGCCACTTCACAGCTGTCGCGATCCACACACTTGAAGCATTCGCGCAGGGCGATCTCGGTTGGGAGGAGGACGGCGTTACGCCGATCTGCAATGACGCCTACATCGCCGCGCCGACGACGCCGAATGATGAAGCGTGGCGCCCCAAGTGGCCCGAGGCCGTAACGCCTCTCCGTCAAACTGGCGCCG
This sequence comes from Hyphomonadaceae bacterium, assembly GCA_050184605.1. Classification (GTDB taxonomy): domain Bacteria; phylum Pseudomonadota; class Alphaproteobacteria; order Caulobacterales; family Aquidulcibacteraceae; genus Vitreimonas. The sequence goes on from JBFXAE010000005.1 coordinate 154,628, forward strand.
GTGCTTGGCGCCTGGAACTTTTTCATGGACCATCGCTCTCGTTCAAAGACGTCGCGATGCAGATGATCGGACCGCTGTTTGATGCAGCGCTCAGCCGCCGCAATCAGCGCCTCACCGTGGTGTGCGCGACATCGGGCGACACCGGCGGAGCCGCCGTCGAGGCCATGAAGAACCGGGAGCGCGTCGATCTCTTCGTGCTGACGCCGAAAGACCGCATCTCTGAAGTACAGCGACGATTCATGACGGCGTCCGGCGCCTCAAACGTCCATGTGATTGAAGCCGATGGTGACTTCGACGCGTGCCAGGCAGTTGTGAAAGCGATGTTTGCGGATGCGGAGTTCGCGCGTCGTGCGCAGCTCTCGGGCGTAAACTCGATCAACTGGGCGCGTATTGTCGCTCAGAGCGTCTATTTCCAAATTTCCGCCTTTCTTCTTTCGGCGCAGGGCCCGGTGAACTTCATCGTTCCGACCGGAAATTTCGGCGACGCTTATTCAGGCTGGGTCGCCAAGCAGATGGGCGCCCCGATTGGGCGCATCGTGCTGGCGACGAACGAGAACGACATCCTCGCACGCACACTACAAACGGGCCGATATGAGCGTGGCGTTTCGAAGGCAACGTTGTCCCCGGCGATGGACATCCAAGTCGCCTCTAACTTTGAGCGCATTCTCTTCGAAGCGCTCGACCGCGACGCAAGCGCCGTGCGCTCGCTCTATGACAACCTGGCTCAATCCGGCGGCTTTGACGTCCCAGAGGGGGGGCTAGCACGGCTGCGAGAAGATTTCGTAGGCGTGGCCGTGGATGACGAGGCAACATTCACCGCGATGCGCAACGCGTGGATTTACGATCAAGAGCTGATTTGCCCGCACACGGCCGTGGGCGAGCACGGCAGAGTCGCGTGGCCGGGTGCGCCGACGGTGTTCCTAGCGACAGCTCACCCAGCGAAATTTCCCGACACCGTAGAGCGCGCCACCGGCGTGCGCCCCGAACTCCCGCCAAAGCACGCTGATCTCTTCCAACGCCTCGAAAAATTTGACTCTCTCCCCGCCGACGCCGAAGCGGTGAAGCAATACATCCGCGAACGGAGTCGCGCGTGGTCGTGACAGCACAGAACAATGGAGGTTGGAGCGCGGGCCTCCGGCCCGCTGCGCGCCAGGAGGCGCGCGCTCCAACTTGCAAGCAGTGGCGTTCATGACCGAACTAGAACTCGTCCGCCTCCCCAACGGCGTGCGCATCGCGCTCGATCCGATGCCCGGCCTTGCGACCACCGCGCTCGGCGTCTGGCAGCGGGTCGGCGCGCGCTGGGAGACAGCTGAACTCAACGGCGTCGCGCACCTCTTCGAACACATGGCCTTCAAAGGCGCCGGCGCACACGACGCGCGCCAGTTCGCCGAGGCGATTGAGAACGCCGGCATCAGCATGAACGCTGCCACCGGCTACGAACGCACGGCGTACTATGGCCGCTGCATCGCCGAACAAGCGCCATTCGCGCTCGATCTCATCGCCGACATTCTGTTCGAGCCACATTGGGCGCCTGAAGACCTGGAGAAAGAGAAGGGCGTCGTCGCGCAAGAACGCGGCGAGGCTTTCGACGCGCCGGACGACCGCGTCTTCGAACTCCACCAATCGGTTCTCTACAAAGGCCAAGCCCTCGGCCGCCCGATCCTTGGCACTGAGGAAGCGTTGAAAAACGTCAGCGTCGACACGCTGATCAACTTCCGCGCTGCGCACATGACGCCCGAGCGCGTCATCGTCTCCGTTGCCGGCGCCTTCGATCGCGACGCGATCATCGAAACCGCCACCCGCCGCTTCGCCCATCTCACAGCGAAGCCTGATCCGGAGCGGGAAGCGGCGCGCCCTCAATCCGGCGCAGCAGGCGAAACCCGCAAGCTTGAGCAAACGCACCTCGTCTTCTCATGGCCCGCGCCGAACTCCGGCAGCGAGCACATCTACGCCGCGCGCATGCTCTCCGAGATTTTCGGCGGCGGCATGTCATCGCGTCTCTTCCAGGAAGTACGCGAAACCCGTGGCCTCGTTTATGCCATCGATTCCGCGCTCGATGTGTTGGAGGACGATGGCCGCATCAGCGTCTATGCTGGTTGCTCGGAAAAACACGCAGGCGAAGTGGCCGAGATCGTCCGCGATCAACTCGCGCTGATGGCCGCCAAAGGCCCCACCGACGCCGAGCTCAACCGCGCCAAAGCCGTCACCCGGGCCTCGATGCTGATGGGCGTGGAAGCCCCCAGCGCCCGCGCCGAAGCACGCGTCAGCCAGCTCTTCCTGCGCGACCGGCTGAGCGACTTTTCCGAACTCCGCGCCCGCATGGATGCGGTGACGTGTGAGCAAATCCAGGCCATCGCCGCCAAAGCGTTGGAAGGCCCGGCCTGCGCAGCTGCGATTGGCCCCAAGGCGGGGCATGGCGCGCTCAAGGCATTTGGGGCAAAATAGCTGCGTCATGGTTTTGATACGGAAGGACAATGACGGCTTGCGCCGGATCGACGGGGAGGGCGTGTACCTCCGCGCGCCGGAGCTGCGTGACTATCAGGAATGGGCCGACGTCCGCGAAGCCAGCCGCAATTTCCTGACGCCCTGGGAGCCGACCTGGGCGCAAGACGAAACCTCGCGCGGCTCTTATCGCTACAAACTGCGCCGCTACACCGAAGACGCGCGCGATGACAAAGCCCACGCACTCTTCGTCTTCCGCGAAAGTGACGATGCGCTCGTCGGCGGCGTCACGCTCTCAAACATCCGCCGCGGCGTCGCGCAAACCGCATCACTCGGCTACTGGGCCGGCCAGATGCACACCGGCAACGGCTACATCACCGCCGCCGTCCGCGCCGTCGTGCGCTACGCGTTTGAAGACCTGGACCTCCACCGCGTCGAAGCCGCCTGCCAACCGGACAACGTCGCCTCGCGCCGCGTCCTCGAAAAATGCAGCTTCACCCACGAAGGCATCGCCCGCGCTTATCTGAAGATCAACGGCCAATGGCGCGACCACTTGCTGTTCGGGATCGTGAACAGCGGGGTTTAAGGTGAGTAGGATGATCTGCCCGCGATGCGAGACAGACAACCTGGTGAAGGCCCGCGTACGTAGGAATGAAGCAGTAATCTTCCTTTGTCCCGAGTGCGAGGCGACGTGGTTCTCTCAAGAGGCCATTGGTTTTTCTCCGTTCGTTGATTTCGTCACCTATATGGAAAATCTCGGGTTCCCGCCGTTGTGGACGGAGCTTGAGCTATTGCCCGGCCAATAATCGCATTGCGCCATCACGCTTCCCGGCCAAGCTCACGCGCATTGCAAATGCGGGTGAGCGCAGAGCCGGGACCCAGGGAGTGACGAAGCGCGGTGCATACGGCCCCTGGATCCCGGATCGCACCCCGGCTTTCGCCCGCCTACGCTTTGCAGCTTCGGCGCGCCAAGCCGGGGCTGCGTCCGGGAAGCGGGGATAGAGACGCGCTTTATCCCGAGCATTTCCAGCGCAAACCCCTGAAAACAAAGCGCCGGCACAAAATCTATCCGGTGGCCTCCATCGCGCCCGTATCATCCGCGCGTGCCCCGTACCTACCAGCCTCCATCGCAACACATGATCGACGCCCTCGCGGCGGCGATCATCGTGTTCGTGACCGAGCTGGCGCAGGCGATCTTCACGCCGCACCCTGAGCACTCGCGCCGCCGTATTCATCACGCTATCCGCCGCGCCGAGCGCGCCGTCGAACTGATGTTGCTGCTGATGGCGTTTCGCCTCGCGACGCCACCCGCGCAGCGCCTCAGCTCGTTCGCACGCCGCAACACGCCGAACGGTTTCACGCGCCGCGTGCGTCGATCGAAATTTCTGTTCAAGCACGCCCGCGTGCGCCTACGCCGCGGCGCATTCCATCAACGCCTCGCGCGCCTCATCACCGCCATCGCCCAGCCGGCGCGCTACGTGCAACGCTTCCTGAAGCGCCTCCACAAAGGCCTACGCGGCTCAAGTCTGGTCGCCGCACACCCGCTAGCGCATGCACTCGTCGCAGGTGTGCCAGCAACCATGTGCTACGCTGACTCTTCGTAAGCACTACTTTTCGAACGTGAGCTCGATGGGCCCGATTGGTCCGTCGTGTAGAAACCCGAACGCCTCAAGAGCTTGTTGGATGAGCATCATCTCGTCGGCCGAAACGGCTTCCGACGACATAACCGTCACGCGCTTATTTTGTCGGTAGCGTGGGCCGCCTCTCGCCGTCACCCCATCAACGCGCTCCCGAGAAATGGTCTTGCACCAGAAGCTGATGGTGCGCTGCTCGGGGTGTCTGAGTTCGAAATGCGGGAAATCCGGGCCTTGGGTGACGTCAAAGAGCTCCCAACCCGTTTCGCTATCGAGCGTCCGCTTGGCCTCATAGTCCGACTTGAAAGCCATCGAGCGCCCTCACAAAGCGTCCAGCCCCACATCGAGCGAACGAGCCGAATGCGTCAGCGCCCCCACCGAGATCACATCAACGCCGGTTTCCGCCACCGCCGCCACGTTCTCAATCGTGATCCCGCCCGATGCTTCCAACAACGTCGAGCCATTCGCCATCTTCACCGCCGTCCGCATGTCGGCTTGCGAGAAATTATCCAGCAGGATCGCGCTGGGTCCATACGGCAGCGCTTCGCGCAACTGCTCCAGCGTATCGACCTCAATCTCAATGCACATCAGATGCGGCGCCGCATCACGCGCGCGTTCGAGCGCAATGCCAACACCGCCCGCCGCCGCGATATGATTGTCCTTAATCAGCATCGCATCGTCCAAGCCATAGCGATGCGCGCCGCCGCCGCCCAAACGCACCGCGCGCTTTTCCAGCGCGCGCATCCCGGGCGTCGTCTTCCGCGTCGAAGCAACAATGGCGTTCGAGCCTTCGACAGCATCGACATAAACGCTGGTCAACGTCGCGATACCGCTCAAGCGGCCAATGAAGTTCAGCATCGTGCGCTCAGCTATCAGCATCGAACGCGCCGAGCCGTCGATCTCCATGATCGTATCGCCAGTCTTCACGCGAGCGCCATCCGGCGCGCGGATCGTGAACACCAAGTCCGGATCGATCATCGCGCCAGCCAGGATCGCGGCATCGAGGCCCGCAACAACACCAGCCTCACGCGCACGCAAGGCCCATCGGCCTTGCGTCTCGGGATCGATCAGCGCGTCGGTCGTCACGTCGCCTGCGACGCCCAAATCCTCCGTGAGCGCGAGCTTCACGATCGGCTCGAGGACAACGTCAGGAAGCGGCGGCAGCATCGGGCGCACCTGCGATAAACGTGCGTTGCGGTGTCGCGACATCGGGATAATCGCTCCTGAAGTGCGCGCCGCGGCTCTCGGTTCGAGCGAGCGCGGCGCTGAGTATGAGTTCGCTTGCGACAAGCGCATTGGCTTGGCCATGGCTTTCGCCGAGCGCGTGAACGTGGGCGAGGGCGCGTTTGAGTCCGGCGCCGTCTCTGACGACGTTCGCGTCCGCTTCCATAACCCGGCGAAGCTCAGCGCGAGGTCCGTCAGCGAGTGTTGGCGGCGCGGTTGCGGGTTCCGGGGCGAGGGGAAGTTGTGAAGCGTCATCGCGCAGTCTGGCCGCGATTCGGTGCGCGAAGACCACCGCTTCGAGCAAGGAGTTGGACGCAAGCCGATTTGCCCCGTGCGCGCCGGTCGAAGCGCATTCGCCCACCGCCCAGAGCCCCTCGACGCTGGTTCTACCCCAAATATCGGTGGCGACGCCGCCCATGTGATAGTGCGCGGCGGGCGCGATCGGGATCGGCGTCTCGCGCGGATCGAGCCCTGCGCTCATGCAGGCGGCGAAGACTGTGGGGAAGTGCGCCGGGAACTTTGCGCCGACCGCCTGGCGCGCATCAAGAAACGCGCCGCGACCCGCTTGCCGTTCAAGATGGATCGCCCGCGCCACCACATCGCGCGGCGCCAGATCATCGACGAAAGCTTCGCCCTTGCCGTTGACGACGTGCGCGCCTTCCCCGCGCAACGCTTCCGTAGCAAGCGGCGCCGGATCGCGGCCAATGTCGATCGCAGTCGGATGAAACTGCACGAACTCCGGGTCCGCGATCAGCGCGCCGACCCGTGCCGCCATTGCCAACCCTTGGCCCTGCGCTTCAGTCGGATTGGTAGTCACAGCGTAAAGCCCGCCAGCGCCGCCCGTCGCAAGAACTATTTCGCTGCCGGTGAAAACCTCATCGCCATCGCACAGCACGCCGCACACGCGCCCATTCGCATCGCGCAACAGCGCTCGCGCACGCTTGCGCTCAACGATTTCGATATGCGGCGCCGCCCGCGCCGCCGCGATCAGCGCGTCCATGATCGCTTTGCCGGCAAGATCGCCCGAAACCCGCACCACGCGCGGCCGCGAATGCGCGGCTTCCAGGCTTTGTGCCAGGGCGCCGTCGGAGGTGCGATCGAACGGAACGCCGAGTTCAATGAGATCAAGCACGCGCGCCGGTCCCTCGCGCGCAATCAGCGAAGCCACCGCCGGATCAACCAGCCCGGCGCCGGCTGCGACGGTGTCTTCCGCGTGCAGCTTCGGATCATCGCCCGGCGCCAAAGCTGCCGCCAAGCCTCCTTGCGCCCAAGCAGAGGAGGAGCCCTGGCCCAGCGGCGCTAGGCTCAGCACCACGCACCGCCGCGGCGCGAGTTTCAGCGCGAGAAACAATCCCGCCAGCCCTGCGCCGACGATAAGGATGGAGTCACGGCTCATTGCTTGGACCGCCGGCGTCCTCGCCGGCATGCACCGGCGCTGGCCGGCGAGGACGCCGGCGGTCCAAGAAACTTCAGCGCAGACGCGAGAAGGTCACTTGGCTCGAAGCGTTGGAGTTCAGAACGCCGACGAGTTGATCGGCCTCGCCTGCTTGAAGCACGAAGTTGTCCGGCTGATAGCCCTCCAGCGGTTCGGCCATTTGACAGGTGATCGTGAACTGGCCGTCGTCGTTGACACCCGTGCAAGTTTGCCTGGCCGTGAGGAACGCGCCTTGGCCGGTGTCGCGGTTGACCAGCCGCTCGTTCGCAAGCAGCCGGATCGCGTACCGGTTCGGCGCTTCGCGCGTGATCACCGCCGCTCCGCTCATGATCGCGCCGACTTGCTCGGTGCCATACGATTGCGTCTGAAACGCCCACGTACCCTCGAACGCGTCGCCGGTTTGAGCTTGCGCCAAAGGCGCGGCCGCCAAAGCCATCGCCGCGATCAGAAATCCACGCATAGTACGCTCCTCTTTCGCGGAGCGTGTTGGGCGGCGAAAGCGGCGGCAATTTGGCGCTTAAACGAGTTCTACCGCGACAGGCGGACGCCCCGTCGCAAAAGCCCGCGGCTTTTCCTTCGGCAGGTCGAGCATGCGCTGGATCGCGAGCTTCGCGCGCACGCGGACATCCTCTGGGATCGTCACTTCGTGCTTCATCTCGGCCAGCGCATCATAGATGCCCTCCAGCGTGATCCGCTTCATGTGCGGGCAGAGATTGCAGGGGCGCACGAAATCGACGTTCGGCGCCGCTTGCGCGACGTTGTCGCTCATCGAGCATTCCGTCAGCAACACGACTTTGCGCGGCTGCTTCTCGACGACATAATCCTGCAGCGCCGCCGTGGAGCCGGCAAAATCCGCAGCCGCCATCACGTCCGGCGGGCATTCCGGGTGCGCAAGCACGACGACGCCGGGATGCGCCTTGCGCAGATCGGCGATGTCTTCGGCGGTGAAGCGCTCGTGCACTTCGCAGCGGCCGTGCCAGGCGATGATCTTTATGCCGGTCTGTGCCGCGACGTTCTTCGCCAGATATTCGTCCGGCAGCAGAATGACGCGATCCGTGTTCCACTCGCGCGCCGCCCATTCGACAACGGCTGCGGCGTTCGAAGAGGTGCAGCAAACATCGCTCTCGGCTTTCACGTCCGCGTTTGTGTTCACGTACGTCACCACCGGCACGCCGGGATAGCGCTGCTTGATCAGCCGCAGGTCCGCGCCGGTGATCGAGGCGGCAAGCGAGCAGCCCGCGCGGAGATCTGGAATGAGCACCATCTTTTCCGGCGCCAGGGTCTTCGACGTTTCCGCCATGAAGCGCACGCCGGCTTGCACAATGATGGCTGCATCCGTCTCCGCCGCTTCGCGCGCGAGTTGCAGCGAGTCACCACGGAAATCGCCGACGCAGTGGAAGATTTCCGAGGTCATGTAATTGTGCGCGAGGATGACCGCGTTCTTGGCGCGCTTCATCTTGTTGATGGCGCTGATCAGCGGCGCATACGCCGGCCACTCGACCGCCGGTATGACGTGCTTCACGCGTTCATAAAGCGGGGCGGTTTCGGCGGCGACTTCCGGCGTGTAGGCGAGGCCCCGGCGCTGGGCGGCGTCGAGCGCGCCCCAAGTGCCGTGGACCGAACGGGGATCGCAGCTGCCTTCGCTGCCGGTAAGCGGCGCATCGATTATCCGGGCCATGTTTGGCCTCCTCGCGCCAGAATGGCGCTTATGCTCAGTCGGAGCATATATAGGGTGTAAAACATGGCCGAGAAGACCCTCGGCTCCACCCTTATGCTACAAATGAGCATAACCTATGGGCGGACCATACTCCCAGGAATTCCCCCATGCAAGCGAAAGGCGACTTGTCCCTCCCTCGCGCGTTAGAACTCCGGTCCGTCCCAGAGGAGCCTTCATGCGCCATGTTTTGACGCTGCTCGCAGCCGCAACCCTCGTCACCGCCTGCGCCAGCACCGAGCAAACGCGTCCTGGCCCCACTGAGACCGAAACCCCCGCGGCAGCGTTCGCGCTCCAGCCCGCACGTTTCGAAGACATTCCAGACTGGACGCGCGTCGATCTCGCGCCGGCTCTGCTTGCCTTCCGCCGCACGTGCGAGGGCAGGCGCTTGCGTGATCCGAGCGCCGCGCTCCCAGGTGGCGGCCGCTACGGCGGCACAGTCGCGGAATGGGCGCCGGCATGCACGGCCGCGCAAAACGTCGCGCCCGGCGGCGAGCGTGCGTTCTTTGAAGCCTACTTCATTCCGAACGTCGTGCGTGGCTCCGGCGAAGCGCGGATCACCGCATACTACGAGCCGATCATTGAGGCTCGGCGTGCGCCCGATTCCGTCTACTCGGCGCCGCTTGTGCGCAGGCCTGGAGACATGGTCTCAGTCGACATCGCGGCGTTCGCGGAGGCCTATGACAACGACGCGCTGCGTGGGGCGCCGCGTGCGCTGACGGGGCAGCTCAACGGCACAACGGTTCGCCCGTATCCCAAGCGTGAGAACCTCAATCCATCGCCGGATCAAGTGTTCGCATGGGCGCATCCCGTTGATGTCTACAATCTGCAAATTCAGGGTTCGGGCCGCATCGCGTTTCCAGATGGCACACAGGCGCGCGCGGCATTCGCTGCGCAGAATGGCTATCGTTGGCGCTCCGCACTCGGCGCGCTCCGTGACTCCGGCCAACTGCAAGGCGGCGCGACGTGGGCGAACTTCCGCGCTTGGAGCGATCGCAACGGCGCCGCCGCCACGCAACAAGCGCTCAATGCCGACCCGTCCTATGTCTTCTTTCAAGAGGAGCGCATCGATGATCCCGCCGCCGGCCCGCGCGGCGCCGCGGGCGTGCCGCTGACGCCGATGGGTTCCATCGCCGTCGATCCCGCATTCCATCCCTACGGCGCGGTTGTGTTTGTCGATGCTGAGTATGACGGTCAGCCGTTCCGCCGCTTGCTTGTCGCGCAAGACACGGGCGGCGCCATTCGCCGTGGGCCGTTGCGAGGCGACGTATTCTTTGGCTCCGGCGCGGAAGCTGGCCGTGGCGCGGAGCGCATGAATGCGCAGTCGCCGCGCTGGTGGACGTTGACCCCGCGCAGCGCGCCGATCTCATAGTCCATGCAAGCGCGCTGGAAGTACGTCTGTTACATCGACGAGGACGGCGACGAGGTTCTCGAAACCTTCGAGCCGGTGATTATTCACGCGCGCTTCGTCGAGCGTGAGGGCATCCCGCGCGGGCGTTTGGTTTCGGCTGGTTTCGCCACCGCCGAAGGCGAATGTTACGGACATTCCACATCGCTCGGCATTTCAAGCCGCCCGCGCGCCGACACCGCGCTGCTGCGTGAACGCATCGGTTAGCTGCGCTTCGCAGTTCTTTAGCTATGCTTGTTCAGCTAGCGTTCAGGCGCGTCTGAAAGGGTAGAGCTTTGGGCGGCATGCGGCGGACTTGGGCGGGAGACCATGCGACGTATCGCTTTAGCATTGGCGGCGGCTTGCGCGCTTGCGGGTTGCGCCACGACAAACACGCCGTACGCACGGGCGCCAATGACGACGGTTATCTCGCCGCCGGTCGACTACGGCCCGAACATTTACACCAATGCGCCACGCGCGCCGTTGCACAGCGAGCTGTTCGCCTGCAACAGCTACGGATCGAACCTCGGCCTCATCGGCCAGCGCGGCGAAGCCGCTAACTACACGCCTTACATCGATACCCCGGCTGGCGCGCTGTTGCGCAATCCAACTGAAGCTGCATGTCTCTCATCAGGCTTCGGCTATCGCGGCGGCGCCAGCGGGCGCCAGCACAACGGCCTTGATCTCGCCAATCGCGAAGGTGGCTTCATCTATGCCGCAGGCGAAGGCCGCATCGTCGCCGCCGATTATCGCGGCGGTTACGGCAACTATATCGAGATCGATCACGGCTACGGCGTCCGCACGCGCTACGCACATCTGGCTGAATTCGATCCGAACCTGCGTCCCGGCATGCGTATCGCCGCCGGCACGCCGATGGGCCGCATGGGGATGACGGGCAACGCAACCGGCGTGCATCTGCACTATGAAGTGGTGATCGACGGCTTGCTCGTCGATCCGCTGAACTACGGAGCGCCGCAGCCCTATGTCACGACGCCGGTGACCAGCACATATCAGCAACCCGTTGCAATCGCACCGGCCGATCCGGTGACCGTCCCGGCGCCGGAGATGGCGCCAGCGCCAGAAAGCTATCCCGAACCCGTGCGGCTGCAGCGTCCGTACTGATCGATCAAGGAGCGCGCGCCGTCGCGATTTCGGCGTCCGTTAGCGGCACGCTTGAAATGTCCATCTTCGCCGATCCTTCAACCAGTTCGCGCGAGTGGGAGACATAGAGAATTGTGTGGTTCTGAAGATCAACGATGCGGCGGATGGCCGTGTTCTTGAAGAAGAGGCTGGTGCGCTGATTGAAAATCTCTTCGCCCGAACGCGACATCTCGACGTTGGCGAGATTGATCGCGCCAATGCGCTGGCATGAGACCGCCGAGTTCGACGGGTTCTCGAACCAATTGCCCTGCCGAATGCGATCGAGCATCGAGCGGTCGAAGTACGCAACGTGGCAAACAACGCCGGGGATGGCGGGGTCAGGCAGCGCTTCCACCATGATTTCGTTGCCGAGCAGATCATTGGAAAATTCGCCGACCTGACTATCGCGGTCGCCGCACCCCGCCAGCGCGCAGGCCATCGCCGCGGCAAGCGCCGCCTTTACTTTCATTGCCAACGGAACCTCCTGATGCAGCCGATAAGGACGCGCGCCGCCCCGAATTGTTCCCGCTCACTCGCCACGCGGCGCCGGGACGTGGACGCCGCCGACTGGACGCTCGCTTAGCGTCTCGCGCCGCGCGCGGAACAGTTCAGCCGGGCGCCCGCCGGCGCTGCTGTCGAATTGGCCGGTGCCTTCCACGAGCCCGGTGCGATCGAGCAAGCGGCGGAAGTTTTGTTTATGCAAGGTGAGGCCGGCAATGGCTTCGACGACGCGCTGCAGATGCAGCAGCGTGAACTGCTCCGGTGCAAGCTCGAACACGACGGGGCGATATTTGATTTTGGCGCGCAACCGGCCGATCGCGGTTGCCAAGATACGCCGGTGGTCGGAGGCCATCGGCTCGCCAAGGCCCGCCTCAGTGTTCATCGCCGGCGCTGGCTTTCCAGCGAAGCGCGCCCGATCGCGCGCCGCTTCGGGCGCCAGTCCCGCTTCATAGAGTAGTTCGTAGCGCTCCAACGCGCGCTCTTCGTTCCAGACAGCGCCATCCTGTGCGAACGCGAGCCGGGCGCGCGCGCGGCGCTGGCCGACAGTTTCGGCATCCTTGGCCGATTGCGCCCACTTGCGCAGCCGAGGCGCGATGATCTCGTCGATGACGCTAGGCCGGCCGGTGCGCCAGTCCTCCCAGGGAAAGAAATCATACCATGAGCGCCAGCGCGCCGTTGCGCGATCGAGCACCGCCCGTGATGGCGTCAGCGCCAAATACGAAATCGAGATCACCCGTTCCGAACCGGCGCTCGCGGCCAGCGGCATTTCGCGTCCGCGATCACCGAACGTGTAGAGCTGCTCGACATACCCGATTTCGAAGCCGGTCTGCTCCTGCACCCAGCCGCGCAGCGAAAGCTCGAGGGTTCTATCACCGGCAGGATCGAATGCGCCAAACGGCAAGCCAGCGGCATCACCGCCGTCGCGCGTCACCACCACATAAGGGCTATCCTCCGTCACCGCGACGATGACGGCGGACAGGCCGATAGTGACGCGCGCTTCGCTCATGCGTAGCTGCTTGGAATGGAGAAGGGGCGCGCCTCACCAATATCGAGCCAGCTGGAGCCACGGCCGATGCGCTCGATCGCGCGTGACATCCGCCCGCCGCGGCCGAGTTCGGCGTCGGCCAGCGCGACGAAGCGCCGGTTCGGAGACGCTGACGGCGAAGCTTGCCGAAGCGCGAGTGCGATCGCTTCTTCGTCCACGCTGGGATTCTGTGCGCACGCCGTGATGAAGGCCGTCGCTGTTGAGCGTGAGATGCCGGCGTAGCAGTGGATGAGAATGGGTTGCGTGCGATCCCAGCCGCCGACGAATTCGAGTATCCGCTTAGCTCGGACGGCGCATAATGGATCCATACCGCCTTCTTCGGTCTCGATGTCGTGCACTTCGATGCAGAGGTGTCGCTCGCCAACGTCCTGGATCACTGGGAAGGGCGTCAGCGGATCGAGCAAGCTGACGACGTGCGAAACCTTATTGCGCCGCGCAAGCTCTGGCGCGCGCGACAGGGGGCAAACATGGATGGTCATACGCCGCCAGTTTAGGCCGGATCGATCAATGACCGGAAGCGCTTCAGGAAGGCTTCCTGCACCTCGCCTGTCGGTTTGGGCGTCAGTTTCAGCTTCAGCCCGCGCGGTGGCGCGCCGAAGAATCGCTTGGCCTCCGCCTCTGTGAAGCCCGCGAGCTGCGTGGCTTCGAAATAGGCGCAAATGATATCGGCCCGCTTGATGACGCCTTTCACCACTGCTGGGGCGTGCGCCGGCAAGCCGAAGCGCATATGGATCGCCGCTTCGAGCTTGCCTTCGAATGCCTTGTAGTCGAGCCCCAGCGCGGCTTTGAAGGGCGAGATCATATCGCCGATCACATATTCCGGCGCATCGTGCAGCAGCGCCATCATGCGCCGCTTCTTGTCCCAGTCCGGCGCCAGTTTTCGGCAAATCTCTTCGACGACGAGCGAATGCTGCGCCACCGAGAATGCATGCGCGCCGACCGTTTGCCCATTCCACCGCGCCACGCGGGCCAGCCCGTGCGCGATGTCCTCGATCTCAATGTCCAGCGGAGAGGGATCGAGCAAATCCAATCGCCGCCCCGATAGCATACGCTGCCACGCGCGCGGTTTCTCGACAGGCTTTGGTGATTGGGCCATTGATTCTGACTCTAGGCCGCAGGGGCGAAATTCATAAGCGCGTTCGCCTCAAGCGACCGGTCCCGCCAGCACGGCGCGATACCGCCGGCTACCAAGAACGACCTGTCCGCCGCTTAGAGTGATCTCCATGTCGCCCGAAGGGGTCGGTTTCAGCGTGTCGATCTTATGGCGGTTCACCAGCCGCGAGCGGTGCACGCGGATGAATCCCCGCGCCACCAGGCGCGCCTCCCAAGCGGCAAGCGTTCCGCGCACGAGATGGGTTTTCGTCGCCGTATGAAACTCTACATAATTGCCGGCGGCCTCGACGTGTGTGATGTCGCCCGGTGCGAGGAATACGGCGGTTCCGCCGTCACGCACTTCGATCCGCTCGTCCGCCGGGGGTTGAGAAGCCAGCTTCCGGCGTTCCGCGACATACTGGAATATCCAATAGGTGGCGGCGATTGTGGCGTAGTTCAGTACGTCTTTGCGCCATTCGTAGAACGCCACCAACGCTACGCCGTCGTCGAAGAAGCCGTACTGGGACTTACCCACCCAATAGATCGCCTCGCGCATCAGCCAGATCGCGATGATGTGGATAGCAGCGAAGGGGATGGTCAGGCCGAGATGGATGAGTCCCGGGCGGATCAGATTGTCCCGGCTCGGCGTCCAGCGCCGCACCGCCATCCTGATCACCGGCGCCATCGCCACGATGACGATCGCGCTCGTCACCTCCCAGACCCATGGCTCCCACCACTCGAATTCGAGCCCCGCGCGGCGCATCTCCAAAAGATCGGAAGACGCATTCACGACCACGATCACCAGCGAGACCAGAGCGATGAAAGCCCACGGCCGCCACTCGGCCCGGGCCCATCCGTTCGTCCCTTTTTTGTCGCCGGTGGTCACCGGAGGCTCCCCGTTCGTCCCAGCGGGCCGCCGGGCGTGGCTTGAAACTAGCGGGGCAGGGCCGGGCGCGAAAGAAGCTGGCGGCGAAGGAGAGAATTCGCCCCATGACCGACCGCCGCTACGACCTCGACTGGCTCCGCATCATCGCGTTCGGCCTGCTCATCCTCTACCACTGCGGCATGTTTTACGTGACCTGGGATTGGCACGTGAAATCCCGCGCGGCGAGCGACGCCATCGAGCCGCTGATGATGCTGACCAATCCGTGGCGGCTGACATTGCTCTTCCTGATCGCCGGCGCCGCGACCCGGTTCATGGCCGACAAGATGAGTGTGGCGCAGCTCACCGGCGCCCGTATGGGCCGGCTCTGGCCGCCGCTTCTACTGGCGGTGTTCGTGATCGTTCCGCCTCAGAGCTATTACGAGATCGTCGAGGCGCTGCAGGCGATGCCGCCGGCGATCGCGGCGCAATATCCGCTCACCCTCGACACCTTCTACATCAAGTACGTCACCGCCAGCGGCAATTGGTGCGATGCCGATGGCTGCCTCACCACGCCGACGTACAACCACATGTGGTTCGTCGCGTATCTGATCCTCTACACGCTTGCTCTGGTTCCCTTGCTGCCGTTGCTGCGCCGCATCCCGAAAGGCGTGAGCGTGCTGATTGCTGGCCCGTTTCTGATCATCACACCGTGGCTCATCATGGCCGCGCTGCGTCTGACGCTCTTCCCGATCTTTGGCGAAAGCCACGATTTCCGCGAAGATTGGTATCTGCATGCGCTCTATTTCAGCGTTTTTCTCTTTGGATTCGCGGTCGCGAAATTCCAGCCGTTCTTCGATCGTTGCGTTCAATTGCGCTGGGTGGCGCTCGCCATCGCGCTGATCTGTTGGGCTTCGCTCATCGTCTATTTCAATGCGCATCCTGAAGGCGTCACGCCGCCGGAATGGCTGCGGGCGATCATGCGCAGCGTCCGCGAACTCGATGCATGGTGCGCGATCATTGCCTGCATTGGCTTCGCACATCGCCATCTGAAGACCGCTGATGGCCCTGCGCGCCAGCTGCTCACGCAGGCGATCTTCCCGTTCTATCTGATCCATCAGACCATCATCGTCGTCGCTGGCCACCATCTCGATGAGCTCCGAATGCCGCTCGTGATCGAGGCGCCGCTGTTGATTGCAGTCACCGCTCTCGGCTGCTGGCTTTTCTTCGATCTGGGGCGCCGGGTTCCATTCCTGCGCGTTTGGATCGGCTTGCCCTCGAAAAGTCCGGTGAAGGCGACTACATTAACCCCACAAGTCGTTGGGGAGGCGCCTTAGCCTCCGGCGGGAAGCCGCCACCGTGGAGCGAATATGTTCTTCTGGTTCCTCGTAGCCGTTGGCGCCGTTGTCGGCCTGACCCTCTTGGGTGCGTTCATGACGCGCCGCTCAGGGGGCTGGGACCATGATGATGGCGGCCCAATGGGCCCCTGGGTCGACCACTAGCGGCCCACTCGTCCACAATCACGCGGCGAAGCTCTTGTTTTGCTTGCGTAAGGCGAGCGCGTGCGCCTTACATGGGCGCGCATAATGGAGCGCCCTCTCACTATCCGGCGCGCGGTCTCGCGTGACGCTGACGCCATCGCCAAACTCGCAGCTCAAGCCGCGAGCGAGGAGGGCGCTGCCTCAAGCTTGGAGGCCGACCGGATCAAGGCGCACGCGTTTGGTTCGAATGCGCTGTTCGAGGTTTGGGTGGCGCAGGAGCGCAGCAACGCACTCGTCGCCCACGCCATCATCACCAAGAGTTACGATGTACGCCGCGCCGCGCCGAATATCGTTCTGTGCGAGCTTTACGTCGTTCCCGAGCATCGACGTGGCGGCCTCGCCCGCAAGCTGATGAGCGCGGTCGCGCGACGCGCCCGTGAACTCGGCGCGCGCGAACTGGCGATCACCACAGGCGTCGAGAACGAAGTGGCGCAGAGATTTTTCAACGCCGTGGGCGCCAAGAAGCGCGAAGCGGCGGTGTTCATGATGTCGGCTGACGGCATCGAGTGGCTTGCCGCGGAAGGCAATTAGGGGGCGGCGCGTGGGAGCGCGCCGAGCACGGACAGGGAGAGACTATGATCGCGAAACCATTGCTCAGGACAGCCGTGTCCTGGATCGCCATCCTCGCCTTCACGGCGGCGTGTGCGACAGCCCCGGCCACGGAGACCGCCGGCGGTGCGAGTCCAAGTGCGGAGTCCGCCGCAGCCTTCGTGCAAGCAGCCGAGGAAGAGTTGTTGCGCCGGTCAGAATATGAAGGCCGCGTCGCCTGGGTGTACAACACCTACATCAATTTCGACACGGAATGGCTGCTGCAGCGCGCCGATGCCGAAGGCACCGAAGCGCGCGTGCGTCTGGCGTCTGAAGCAGGCCGTTACGCCAATGTCGAATTGCCGGCCGATACGCGCCGTAAGGTCGATTTGCTGCGCCTGAGCTTGGTGTTGCCAGCGCCGCAGCGCGAAGGCGCCGCCGGGCAGCTTTCGGAAATCACCACCCGCCTCGCTTCGATCTATTCGACTGGCCGCATCGATTACCAAGGCCGCCAAGTCACGCTTGATGAACTCGAAACCCTGATGGGCACCGAGCGCAATCCGGCGCGCCTGGAAGAGATCTGGACCAAGTGGCACGCGGTCGCCGCGCCGATGCGCGACGACTATGCGCGCATGGTCGAAATCGCCAACGAAGGCGCCCGCGATCTCGGGTTCGACAATGTCGGCCAGATGTGGCTCTCGAATTACGACATGCCGGCTGACGACATGGAGCGCGAAGTCGAACGTCTGTGGGGTCAGCTGCAGCCGTTCTACGAGCAGCTGCACTGCTACGTCCGCGCCCGTCTGAATGATCGCTACGGCGATGCCATTGTTCCGGAAGATCAGCCGATCCGCGCCGATCTCCTCGGCAACATGTGGGCGCAGGATTGGTCCACGCTGATGCCGATCGCCCGTCCTCCGGGCGCGCGCGCGACGTACGACACGACGCAACTCCTCACCCGCGCCCGCTACACGCCGGTGCAAATGACAGAAACCGCCGAGCGCTTCTACACCTCGCTCGGTTTCCCGGAATTGCCGGACACATTCTGGGAACGCTCGCTGCTCACCCGCCCGCGTGACCGGGATGTGGTTTGCCACGCTTCAGCCTGGGACATCGACAATGTCGATGATCTCCGCGTGAAGCAGTGCATTCAGATCAACGCCGAGCACTTCCAGACCATCCACCACGAGCTCGGTCACAACTTCTATCAGCGCGCCTACAACCAACAGCCGTACCTCTATCGCAACGGCGCGCACGACGGCTTCCATGAAGCCATCGGCGATTTCGTCGCGCTGAACATCACGCCGGAATACCTGGTTGAGATCGGCCTTCTGCGCCGCAACCAAATTCCATCAGCCTCGTCGGACGTCAGCCTGCTGATGGAGCGTGCGCTGGAGAAAATCTCGTTCCTGCCGTTCGCGCTGACCATGGATCAGTGGCGCTGGCAGGTGTTCGATGGCCGTATCACGCCGGATCGCTACAACGCCGCCTGGTGGGAGCTGCGCGAGCGCTATCAAGGCATCCGGCCGCCGACTGAGCGCGGCGAAGAATTCTTTGATCCGGGCGCCAAGTATCACATCGCCAACAACGTGCCGTATCTCCGGTACTTCCTCTCGTACGTGCTGCAATTCCAGTTCTACGAAGCCGCTTGCCGTCAGGCTGGCTGGGAAGGGCCGCTGCATCGCTGCACCGTCTATGGCAACCGTGAAGTTGGCGAACGTTTCGCGCGCATGCTGGAAATGGGCGCCTCGCACCCATGGCCGGATGCGCTCGAAGCCTTCACCGGCACGCGTCAAATGGATGGCGGCGCAATGGCCCGCTACTTCCAGCCCTTGATGAGTTACATGCAGGAGCAAAACCGCGGCCGCACCTGCGGCTGGTGAGTTGAGCTTGCACTGAAACGGAAGCGCCGCCTCGAAAGGGGCGGCGCTTTTTAAGCGCTCTTCTGAACGAAAATTGAACCGGCGCTGTAGCCGGCGCCGAAGGAGCAGATGAGGCCTTTGTCGCCGGCTTTCAGGTCGTCGCTGTGATTGTGGAAGGCGATGATCGAGCCGGCGCCGGCGGTGTTGCCGTACACATCGAGCACGGTCGGGGCTTCATCCTGTGAGGCTTCGTGGCCTAGCACGCGTTCGGCGATCAGCCGGTTCATGTTGGAGTTCGCTTGATGCAGCCAAAGCCGGCGCATGTCGCCGGGCTTCAGATCGAGTTCGGCCATATGCTGCAGGATCATTTCCGAGACCAGCGGCACCACTTCCTTGAACACCTTGCGGCCCTGTTGCGTGATCAGCTTGTCGGGATCGTCACGATGGGCTTCGTCGCAGCGATTGAGGAAGCCGAAATTGTTGCGAATGTTGTTGGAGAACACCGTCTTCAGCTTCGAGCCGAGAATGCTCCACGCGCCCTTCGGCGCAATGTCGGCGCGTTCAACCAAAATGGCGACGGCCGCGTCGCCGAAGATGAAGTGCGAGTCGCGGTCGCGGAAATTGAGATGGCCCGTGGTCAGCTCCGGGTTCACCACCAGCACTGACGCCGCATGCCCCGCGCGGACGATGTCGATGGCGTTTTGAATTGCAAACGTCGCCGACGAGCAGGCCACGTTCATGTCGTAACCGAAGCCGCCCGCGCCCAACGCGTTCTGCACCTCAATTGCCAGCGCCGGGTAGGGACGCTGCAGCGAAGAGCACGAACAGATCACCGCGCCGATGTCGGCTGGATCGCGTTTGGCGCGATCCAGCGCCTGCTTCGCGGCCTTCACCGAGACTTCCGCCATCAGCGAAAGCTCGCTGTTCGGCCGCTCCGGAATGCGTGGGACCATACGGTTCACATCGAGCGAACCTTCCTTATCCAACACGAAGCGATGCTTGATGCCCGAGGCCTTTTCGATGAACTCGACGCTCGAGGGCTGCAACGCGGTCTTGGTTCCGGATGCAATCTCCGCCGAGTGCGCGGCGTTGAAGCGCTCGACGTAGGTATTGAACGACGCAACCAACTCAGCGTTGGTTATGGAATCCGACGGCGTCCAAAGGCCGGTCGCGGAAATGGCGACAGTCAAAGCGTAGTCCCCGCATGCCGCGCTGCAACAAGCGCGCTACGCCGTTAGACCCGCAGGGGGCGAGGCGTCAATCTGCCTCCCCATACCACATCACTGCGGCCCTTGCTCGCGCTGCGGCAGGATGAGCCAATGCGGCGGATCGAGCCGTATTTCGCGCCCCGCGGCAGTCAGCGTCTTGCCGGACGAAACCGCCTCCAGCGCGCGATCCAACCGCAGCAAGGCGATCGCGCGACCCGGCACGCCGGTGCGAATGGAGCCAATCTCGGCTTCGCCGGCGTGCACTGGCGTCCCGTAGGCAATCGCCTCGCCCTCAAACACGACCGGGCAAAACTTCTTCCGCGTCGTCGCCCGCCGCTTCATGCGGCTGACGTTTTCCTGGCCGACGAAACAGCCCTTATCGAAGGCGACGCCGTTCAGCTCCTCGAGCAGCGCTTCGCCCGCGAATACTTCTTCAGGGGCGGCATCGCGCGCCAGATCCGGCACGCCAAGCGTGATGCGTAGCGCTTCAATCGACGTTAGAGACGCGTCTGTCTTGGCTGCAAGACCGCGAAAACCGAGCGCCGCCAGACGCGGATCGGCGACGCCGCCATCAAAGGCTACATCACTCACCACCACATCAAAGTCGTCGCGTACGTCGGCCAGGGTCACGTTCGCACGCAGCTTGTAGAGCGAGAGCCGCCGGAGCAGATCCGCGCCACGCGTAGGATCGACGTCAAGCAACACGCCGTCAGGCCGCGCCCACACGAACATATCCGCACTGATCTTGCCCTGTGGAGAGAGCAGCGCAGCATAAGCGGCGCCTGCGTCCCCTAGGCGACCCAAATCCTGCGTCAGAAGATTTTGCAGGAATGGCCGTGCGTCCGACCCGGTTACGGCGATTAAACTGCGCTCAAGTCGGCCGGGGCGTGTCATGGCGACCACTTGGGCCGCGCCGCTGCTGCGCGCAACCCTGACCCGCTGGGTTGTTGACTTCACATTTACCCGGCTTGCGCCTTTAACCAGCCCACATGGCCGTGCTTTTCCTCGCCCCCGCCGACCTTGGCGAAACCGTGCTCGCCACGGGGGCATTGGCGCATGTGCTGGGCGAAGGCGAGCCGCTCACCGTGCTTACCAGCGCTGACGCCGCGCCGCTCTTCCGCGCCGCGCCGGGGCTTGCGGCCAAATACACCGTTGAAGGCGCGGGGGATGTCGGCCCGTTCATCGAACTCGCTTGGAGCCGGCGCGGGCGCCGCTTCGATCTCGCGCTTGATCTTCGTCGTTCACCGGCTTCGCTCGTCATCCCAGCGAAGCGCCGCCTGACGCTGAAGCAGCCCGAAATACTGCGCCACTTCATCGAAGACTTGAGCGATCTCGTCGGCGCTCAGCGCAGCCTTCAGCCTACGATCTGGCTCGACGATCGGGCTCGGAGCGCGGCCGCTGCTATCGCGCCAGACGCCGCGCCTGTGCTCATCATTGCGCCGGGAGGCAACAGCGAAGCTAAACGCTGGCCGCACGAGCGCTTCGCCGCCGTCGCGCGGCGTCTTGCGACAGGCGCGCTGAGCGGCGCCCGCATCGTCGTCCTCAGCGCCGCCACGCGCGACGATGACATCGCCGCGCGCATCGTCTCAAGCTTGGACGCCGATGGCGTCCCCGCCAGCGGCGCTGGTCTGGACATCCTTGCCGCCGCCGCGCTCGCCGAGCGCGCGACGTTGTGCATCGGCAATGACAATGCGCTGACCCACATCGCCGCCGCCATGGGCGCGCCGACGCTGACGCTCTTTGGCCCCACCGACGAACGCGTGCGCGCCCCACGCGGTCCCCGCGCCCGCACGCTGCGCGGCAAGAGTTTCGAGGAGGCGGCCCTGGACGAGGCCGCCGCAATGGACGACATCAGCATCGACGCGGTGGAGGCGGCCGCGCTCGATTTGCTGCACGCCGGAGGCTTGAGATGAGCACGTTGGTGATGCGCCGGCCAGACGACTGGCACGTGCATCTCAGAGACGGGGCGATGCTTGCGGGCGTGGTCAACTTCACCGCGCGCCAGTTCGCGCGCGCCATCGTCATGCCGAACCTCGCGCCGCCCGTCACCACGGTTGCTGCGGCTGAGGCCTACAGGTCGCGCATCCTGGCGGCGCTTGAGCCGGGGCTTTCGTTCACGCCGCTGATGACCTGCTACCTGACCGACGATATCGACGCCGCCGAGATCGAGCGCGGCTTTGCAGCTGGCGTGTTCACCGCGTGCAAACTCTATCCCGCGCACGCGACGACCAATTCCAGCCACGGCGTAACCGACATCAAGAACATCTACGCCGCCTTGGAAGCAATGCAGCGCATCGGCATGCCGCTGCTCTTGCACGGCGAGGTGACCGATAAGCACGTCGATATCTTCGATCGCGAAGCGGTTTTCATCGAACGCATCTTGTCAAAGCTGATCGCCGATTTTCCCGCGCTCAAGATCGTGCTTGAGCATATTACGACGGAAGAGGCGGCAAACTTCGTTGCGGAGGGCTCAGCCACGCTAGCGGCGACGATCACGCCGCATCACCTGGACTACAATCGCAACGCCATGTTCGAAGGCGGCATCCGCCCGCACTTTTATTGTCTCCCCGTCGCCAAGCGGGAACATCACCGGCTGGCGTTGCGCAAAGCCGCAACATCAGGCTCACCCAAATTCTTCCTCGGCACTGACTCAGCGCCGCACGCCGTGCACACTAAGGAAGCCGCTTGCGGTTGCGCTGGCGTCTTCTGCGCACCGCACGCACTCGAAAGCTACGCCAAGGTGTTCGACGAAGAAGGCGCGATGGATCGCCTCGAAGCTTTCGCGTCGGAGAACGGACCGCGCTTTTACGGGCTTCCGCTCAACGAGGAACGCATAACGCTCACGCGCGAAGCTCAATCCGTCCCCGCCCGCATCACCGCCGGCGGCACGGAGATCGTACCTTTCCACGCGGGCGGGTCGCTGGGATGGCGCGTCGCACGCGATTAGAGGCCTGAGCTTGTCGAAGGCCGGACCGCGCTCCATGCTCCCATAATGGCAGCCTGGGTCTACATTCTGCTTTGCGCCGACGACTCTTACTACACCGGCGTCACCACCAATCTCGAACAACGCCTCGACCAACACGCAAACAGCGCTACAGGCTACACAGCCAAGCGCAAGCCGTTCTCACTGTTCTGGACAGAAGAGTTCGCCAACCTTAATGATGCACAAGATTTCGAGCGACGTGTGAAGGGTTGGTCGCGTGCTAAGAAGGAGGCGCTGGCGCGGGGGGACTGGCCGGAAATACAGCGCTTGGCGCGCAACAAGAGAAACAGAAGCGATTGAGCGACCGCCCGGCCTTCGACAGGCTCAGGCCTCTAATCTGGCTTCTCGCAACAACTGAGCCCTGAGCTTATCGAAGGCCGGCGGACCATTCGGACTCAACTCACCCCCAACCCATCCCGATAAATTTTCGCGTCCTCTTCAGTGAAACAGCAGAACACGACGCGCTTCAGCTTCGGCGCGTTGGGCAATTCCTGTTCACACGCCGCCACCGCGATGCCGCAGGCAAACCCGCGCGGCCAGCCGTAGACGCCAGTGCCCAAGCACGGAAACGCAATCGACTCGAACCCGCGCGACGCCGCCATCTTGATCGACGACGTGTAGCACTTCGCCAGCCCCGCGACCTTCGCCCCTTCAGGGCCTGGCTCGGTCCAGATCGGCGCCGCGGTGTGGATGATGAACTTCATAGGCGCGTCGAAGCCCGGCGTGATCACCGCTTCACCGGTGAGGATCGGCGGAATGCGGTTCGTCGCCTCCGTCAGCCGCGGCCCCGCCGCCGCGCGCAACGCGCCATCGACGCCGCTGCCCGGCGCCAGCTGCCGGTTCGCGGCATTCACGACCGCATCGAGCGCCAATGTCTCTATCCGCCCCACCATGATTTCAAACGGTGCGCTCATGCGCGGTTACCTTATCTCATTGCGGGGTGACACACACGCATCCAATCGCGACCGCAGTGCTGGCGACTCAGGTTGCGTGCGTGTGTGTCACCCCGCAAACTGTGCTCGTGGAAAAGCAGGACCGCATGAAGCCCGGCCAAAGCCGCGCGCTTACTGCCGGCGAAATCGCGCTCGGCCGCTCGGTCTTTGGCGACGAGATCGCCTGGGGCAAAATCCGCATCCACCAGGCGCCGGCATTGGGCTTCGGCGCCATGGTGCCGATCGGGCGCACTATCGTTTTCTCAAAATGGCGCGCCGCCCACGATTTCAGCGCCGCTCCGATGTGGGACAAAGGCTGGTTCGTCCACGAACTCACTCACGTCTGGCAAGCGGCGCGGGGCGTCTTTCTCGCCGCCGCGAAACTCGGCGCCCTCGGCAAGGGCGCCTACGCCTACAAGCCGCAAGCGCCCAAGATCAGCGCTTACAACATCGAACGCCAAGCCGAGATTGCGCGCCATCTCTTTCTTGCGCGCGCAGGCGCGCCGGAAGAGGGCGCGCCTTCGAGGGATTGGTTAGAGCAAACCTGGGCGACGCGCTGAGAAATATGGACCGCCGGCGTCCCGCTGGCTCACTCAGACCTCGGGACTGGAGCGCTGGGCTCCGCCCCGCATGCGCGCCGGAGGCGCGCGCTCCAACTTTCAGATTCCGGCGCAGGCCAGCGGGACGCCGGCGGTCCATATTAAGGTTCGTTCGTGCGTAGCGTAAATTCACCGCGCCGCGTGCGTTCCGGAAGCGTGGCCGTAAACTCCGCCACCGCCTCCTCGCCGTAGCGATCGACCATGTCCGCGAGCGCCGCATAGATCGCGACAGAGGCAATCACCTCGGCCTCGGCGCCTTCCTGCAAAGCCGTATCCCAGGCATCAAGAATGAGCTGCAGCGCGCGGCCCTTCTTTTCCGGATCTTCCGCTGACATCAGCGCCCCGTGTGCCGCGCGCGCAGGCCTTGCGCGATGCGCAGGCCGCGGGCGCGCAATTCGGCTTCCATCTGCCGCGTGGTTTGATCGCAGGTCGGGAAACGCGCCTCTTCTTGGCGATAACCGCGATTGAAGCCTTCAACGAGCAGGGCGTTGTAGGTCGGCTCGCGCTCGATCACGCCGCGCATGTAAGTGCGCCAGCGCTGATCGTCGCGGCCGTCGCAGATGATGCGCAGATAGTGCGCGCCGCCCAGCACCTCAGAAAGCTCAACCAGCTGGCCGCGATACCATTCCTCGCCGCGGGGGGCTTCGGTTTGGGGCTGCTGCTGCGGCTGTCGGCGCGGCTGTTGCGCCGCCGCCGGCAAGGCGGCAGCGGCGATCAGCGCGGCGCATAGCAAAGTACGCAATTTCATGGCTCGGCGCGTAGCTCCCAAACAGGGCGGGAGTGTGGAAACGGGCCGTTAGCCCGCGTTTACCCCCGGCTTGCGATCGGCCCATGGCTGCGCCTGTTCAAGCTCATAGGCAAGTTCCAGGAGCCGTTTTTCCTGGCCTTTGGCGGATGAGAAGTGGATGCCGATCGGCAGCCCGGCTGACGACCATCCAAGCGGCACACTCATTGCCGGCGCGCCGGCCACATTCTGCAACGGCGTGTAGCCCACATATTCGTTCAGCGTATCGAACATGGCCATGCCCTTGGACCCATCGATGGTTCCAAGCGGCACAGGCGGACTGGCGAGAACCGGCGTCAAATAGACATCCGCACTTGTTTCAAAAAATGCGGCGTACGTCGCTTCGACAGCGCGAAGGCGTCCAATCGCCGCTTGCAGCGCGGGCAGACCTTGCCGTTGCGCGTGCTGCGCCAGCTCCAGCGTCAGCGGCTCAAGCAATTGATCGAGCGGCGCGTCCGGCCCGGCCTGGCGTTGCACCAGCTGCACAACTTCAGCGGCGCCGAACGCCCAGAGCAGAATGAAATCCGCGCTGAATTGCGGCCCATCAATCTGGGGGCGGCCTTCAATCACCGTGTGACCAAGCGAGCGGCAAAGCTCGGCGGCCGCCTCTACCGCGGCGCGCACGTCCGCATCGGGCTCGTGGCCAAGTGCATTCGGAATATCGAGCGCGATGCGCAGGCGCTCCGTGCTTGGCCCGCTGACAACACCCACAGGCGCGAACGCAGCGTCCTCGCCGCGGGCTTCGGTTGCCGCGAGCCAAGCGGCGGTATCGCGCACGCTGCGGCTCACGCAGCCACTCACTGAAAGGTCGATGCCGCTATCGGGCCGTCCTTGCGGAACGCTGCGCCCGCGCGAGGGCTTGAGGCCGAGAAGGCCGTTGCACGAGGCGGGGATGCGAATCGAACCGCCGCCATCGCTGGCATGAGCGATCGGCACGACGCGCGCGGCAACGGCGACCGCCGCGCCGCCGGAGGAGCCGCCGCTGGATTTCGAGACATCCCACGGATTTTTCGTGGCGCCGCCGAGCAACGTCTCGGTCGTTGCCGTCAAACCGAATTCCGGCGTTGTCGATTTACCGAATGGAACGAGGCCTGCGGCGAGCAGGGCATCCATGTAGGGCGGCTGCTCTTGCGCGATGTTGTTTGCGAAAGCGCGGCTGCCGTACTTCGTCGGCTGCCCCGTCATCGGCAGCAGATCCTTGATCAAGGTCGGTACGCCGGCGAAGGGGCCGCTCAACGTCTCGGCGGCACGTGCGCGCCCGTAGTCGTAAAGCGGCGTCGCGATGAAATTCAGTTCGCCGTTCAGGGCTTCGCTGCGCGCGATCGCCGCCTCGACTGCTTCCGCTGCCGTGATGCCGCCATCACGCACCGCCGCCGCTACGCCGGTGGCGTCCAAATCGCCCAGCGCATCGGACCGCGTGCCGAACTGCGGCGGCCAATCGCTACAACCACCAACCGTGGTGAGCGCGCCCAGTGCGACGGCGTTGGCCATCAGGCCGCGGCGTGAAATGGTCATCGGTTTCCCCCTTGGCCTGCTTCGCGGCCTTGGTGGGAAGTCTGGCGCAAGCTCGGTCTCACTCGCAAGCGGGGAAAGAGGCTTGCCTTCGCGTCAAGCGCACGCGAGGAGGCGGCGATGTCCCGAATGCGCGCCGATCTGCTGCTCGTTGCGCGCGGCCTCGCCGAGAGCCGCGCCAAAGCGCGTGCGGCCATCGAAGCAGGCGGCGTTCTGGCGAACGGCGCCGTCGTCGCCAAACCGTCGGAGCTCATCGAGGAAAGCGCCCAAATAGATGTAACGCCGCCGCACCCATGGGTCTCACGCGGCGGCGTGAAGCTGGCGGCGGCGCTCGATGCGTTCGCTGTCGATCCCGCGGGCCGCCTTTGCCTCGATGTCGGCGCCTCGACAGGCGGATTCACCCACGTTCTGCTCACGCGCGGCGCAGCACACGTTTACGCCGTCGACGTTGGCCGCGATCAGCTCCACGCCGCGCTGCGCGGCGATCCGCGCGTCACCAGACTCGAACAAACGGACGCCCGCACACTCACGCGTGAACAGATCACTGAGCCGCCATCGCTCATCGTCTGCGACGCTAGCTTCATCGGTTCAGGCAAGGTCCTCGCCGTTCCGTTTGCGCTCGCCGCTGAGTCTGCGGAGGCAATTGTACTGATCAAACCGCAGTTCGAAGCGGGTCCCAACGCCGGCCGCGCCGGCGTTCTCAGTGAAGAAACCGCGCGCGCGGCCGCGCAATCTGCGATCGCCGCGCTGGATGGCCTCGAGCGTTTCCACGTCGTCGCCTCGATCGATTCTCCGATCCTAGGCGGCGACGGCAATCTCGAGCGCCTCGCGCATCTCAAGCGCTAAGCACGCCCCCTCTATCATTCCGGACGGAGCGCAGCGCGAGACGAGGCCGAGTACACAAAGAAAGACCCCGGCCTTTGCGGGGCCGGGGTTTCAGTCACTGCGTACTAGGTGGGTTCACCCATGGAGATTTACTCTTCGCGCCAGACGCCATCGCGGCCGCGGCACATCAAAACTTCTTCGCGATATTCGCGGCCGTTCGGCGCGCGCGTAATCCGCTCGCCCATGCGGCAGTCGCGATTGTCGCCGCGGTAGTAACCCTCTTCGTACGGACCGCCGTAGAGATCGTCGTCTTGGTGGCCGTAATAGGGCTGTTCATATGGATAGTTGGTCGGGCGGCCGTACTGGTCGTATTGACCGCGAACCTGGTCGCACCGCGCGGTCGAGCGGCCGATGGCGCCGCCGGCGACAGCGCCGACAACTGCGCCGAGGCCTGCGCCTTCGCCACGCACGCCGCGATCCGCGACTTCACGGCCCAGGAGCGCGCCGAGGACGCCACCGATCACAGCGCCGCCTGCGGTACGGTTATTCCGCGAGGTCTGGCATTGCTGCTGGGTGGCGACATGCTCGTCGTGGTAGCTGCGGTATTGCTGCGCGGCTGCCGGTTGGGCAAACGCCACCAGCGCGGTGGCCACAGCGGCGGCGGCGAGAAGATGACGGCGCATTGCGGGGGTGCTCCCTGTAACTTGAGCCGGATATGAGCAAATCCAGTCTGAACGGCACATGAAGCGCATGAACCGCCTTTCCCGGTCCCGGCCCCACCAGGCCCGGAAGGCCGATATTCCGGCCCCGGAAGAGCGGGTGCTGGAGATTTCGGCCGTCGGATCTCGCGGCGATTCAACCGCTGAGGGAGAGGCTGGCCCGATCTACACGCCCTACGCGCTGCCGGGCGAACAGGTGCGCGCCCGTGTCGCCGGCGGCC
Source organism: Hyphomonadaceae bacterium (assembly GCA_050184605.1). Lineage (GTDB taxonomy): Bacteria > Pseudomonadota > Alphaproteobacteria > Caulobacterales > Aquidulcibacteraceae > Vitreimonas. The sequence continues at coordinate 182,818 of JBFXAE010000005.1, forward strand.
GGGCCGAGCTGGTCGAGGTGCTACGCTCCAGCCCCGAGCGCCAACAGCCCGCCTGCCGCCATTTCGGCCGCTGCGGCGGCTGCCAGCTCCAGCATTGGCAGGACGAGCCCTACCTCGCTTGGAAGCGCGAGCAGGTTGTCGAAGCGCTCGCCAAGCGCGGCTTTGGCGGCGTTCAGGTCGAGCCCACAATCGCCGCCTGGGGCGAGGGCCGCCGCCGCGCCGCTCTCCACGCCGCGCGCCAAAACAACCAGGTCCGCATCGGCTTCATCGAACGCGGCGGCGCGCGCCTGACGCCGATCACGCAATGCCCGGTGCTCGCGCCACAACTCGAAGCAACGGTTCTGAAGCTTGGGCCCCTGGCCGAACTCGCTCTGCCTGCTCGTGGCGAGATCACGATGCAATGCCTGCTGACCGACACGGGTATCGATGTCTCGATCAAAGGCGCCGGCCGTGTCGATCTCTTGAACCGCGCGCAGCTTGAGAAGCTGATCGCAGAAGCCAACACCCTCAACCTTGCGCGTCTCTCATTCGATGGCGACCCAATCGTGGAGCGCGCCAAGCCAATTCTGCGCATGGGCAAAGCTCACGTGAGCTCGCCGCCCGGCGCCTTCCTGCAACCCACGGTGCTCGGCGAGGAAACGCTGGCGCGCCTCACGCTCGAAGCGCTTCACGGCGCCAAGCGTGTCGTCGATCTCTTCTCCGGTATCGGCACCTTCGCTCTGCGCATCGCCGAACACGCCGAAGTCCTCGCCGCCGAAGGCGACACCGAAATGCTCAACGCGCTCAAAAAAGCTTCAGACGGGGCAGGCGGCGCGCTGAAAGAAGTGAGCATCCTGCGCCGCGATCTGCTGCGGACGCCGCTCTCGACGCTCGAAATGAAAAAGTTCGACGCCGCCGTCATCGATCCACCGCGTTCCGGCGCGCGCCAGCAAGCCGAACAGATCGCGCGCGCGCCTATTAGGAAGCTCGCCTACGTTTCCTGCGATCCGGCGAGCTTTGCACGCGACATCAAGGTCCTGATCGAGCACGGCTTCACGCTGACCAAGCTCACGCCCGTCGATCAATTCCGCTGGAGCCCGCATATCGAGCTCGTGGGAGCGTTCGAGCGATGAGCAATAAAACCACGCTGCTCGATTATAAGAACTCCCGCCGCAAGCGGAACGCTGAGGCGGATGCCGCGCCGCTCGAAGACGGCTACTGGCGCCGCAAGACGCTGACCGAAATGAACGAGCGCGAATGGGAAGCGCTCTGCGATCGCTGCAGCAAATGCTGCGTCATCTCCATCGAGGATGCCGACACCGGCGAGCTCTACCTCACCGACGTCTCCTGCAAGCTCTTCGACACCAAGGCTTGCGGCTGCAGCGACTACGCAAACCGCAAGCAATACGTCTCCGATTGCGTGAAGCTCACGCCGAAGAACGTGCCGAAACTGGATTGGCTGCCGCGCACCTGCGCCTATCGTCTCGTCAGCGAAGGCAAAGACCTCTTCTGGTGGCACCCGCTCGTCTCCGGCGACGAAAACACCGTGCACATCGCCAAGGCGTCAGTGCGCAACAAAACCCGCCCCGAAGGCCGCCTCAAAATGCCCGGCCTGATGAAACGCATCACGCGCTGGCCAACGCCGCTGGAAAAGCCGCCCGCGAAATATCGCCGACGGAAGCGCACGCGCGGCGGGTGAACCGCCGGTAGTGTTCGGACGTACGAACCAAAATGCCCGCACCCGCCATCGTTTGGTTTCGTCAGGATTTGCGCCTCGCCGACAATCCGGCGCTGCGCGCAGCGGCAGAATCCGGCCGGCCGATCATCTTTCTTTACATTCTGGATGACGAAACGCCTGCAAAGTGGCGTATCGGCGCCGCGCAACGCTGGTGGCTGCACAAGAGTCTTCAAGCTTTGGACGCGGACCTACGGCGCAGGGGCTGTGCGCTGACGCTCCGCCGGGGCGCTGCGCCGCGCGTCTTGGCTCAGCTCATCGAAGAAACCGGCGCCGAATTGTTGTGCTGGAACCGATGCTACGAACCTTTCGCGGTCGAGCGCGACAAAGCGCTGAAGGCGAGTCTCTCGATCGAGATCCGGAGTTTTGGCTCGATGCTACTTCACGAACCTTGGGAGGTGAAAACCGGAAGTGGCGACCCGTTCAAAGTATTCACGCCGTTCTGGCGCGCGGCGCGGTCGATGCCGGTGCGCGCTGTGCTCGCCGCGCCGCGCGTGCTGAAATCGTATGAGCCACAGATCGCGACTGATGTGCTGGAGGCATGGGCGCTCACCCCGCGGCGGCCGAACTGGGCGCTTGGTTTTGAAACCGAGTGGCGCCCCGGTGAGGCGGGGGCCCGCAACGCTTTGGAAGTCTTTGTGGGCGAACGGATGGCGACTTATCCGAGCGCGCGCGATCAGCTGGATCAGCGCGGCACGTCAGAACTCTCGCCGCATCTGCATTTCGGCGAGATCACGCCCGCGCAGATCGCAGCGGCTGCTGGTGATGGCGCGGGGTCCGACAAGTTCATGAGCGAGATCGGCTGGCGAGATTTTTCCCACAGCCTGCTCTTCCATTGGCCAACCTTGCCGGAGTCCAATTGGCGCGCTGCCTTTGATGCGTTTCCGTGGGAAAGGAACGAAGCGCATCTCAAAGCCTGGCAGCGCGGAGAGACAGGATATCCTGTTGTCGATGCCGGCATGCGTCAGCTTTGGGCGACCGGATGGATGCACAACCGCGCGCGCATGATTGTAGCGTCGTTCCTGATCAAGCATCTGCTCACCGACTGGCGCGAAGGGCAGGCCTGGTTCTGGGACACGCTCGTCGACGCCGATCTCGCCAACAATGCCGCGTCCTGGCAGTGGGTCGCCGGATCGGGCGCGGACGCCGCGCCATACTTCCGCATCTTTAATCCGGTCACCCAGGGCGAGCGGTTCGATCCGGACGGCGCCTATGTGCGGCGCTGGGTTCCTGAACTGGCGAAGCTGGATGCGAAATTCATCCACCAGCCTTGGCTGGCGAGCGACCAAGACCTCGCAAAGGCTGGCATTCAGCTCGGCAAAACCTATCCAAGGCCGATCGTGGATCACGCCATTGCCCGCACGCGTGCGCTCGAGGCGTTTGCCAGCGTAGCCAACAGGAATTAGCCGCGCCTGCGACGCTCGAGACGGTGGAGCGACGTAAGGAAACGCTCTACATTTTTGCCCATGTCCCTGATGCGCGATCTCAGCCGCGCCCGTTATGCCGCCGCGCAAGGCGCGCGCGTCGCGTGGTACATGAGCCAATATCTGTTGGCGCGGCGGATTTCCGGCCCGTTCGACCGTCCCGGCGAACCCAAGTTCGAACCGCAGGCGCCCGAGGGCGACGCGCAGCGCATCCGCAGGGCGTTCCTTGATCTATTCGCCAAGGATCGCGCCAATATCGAGGCTGGGCTCTATCCCGCGCCGGACGACATCCGTCTCACTCGTGCGATCGAGGCGTTACGCAGCTCCGCCAACTTCTTCCGGGACCTGCCCAAGGTGGATCAACGCCGCCTCGAACGCGGCGGCACTGAGGTGCGCGAGCAGGCGAAGGGCGAAGGCCGCTACCCGACCTATTATCTGCAGAACTTCCACTATCAAACCGGCGGCTGGCTCAGTCAGGACAGCGCAAAGCTCTATGATACGCAGGTCGAGATCCTGTTCGGCGGCGCCGCTGACGCCATGCGCCGCGTCGCGCTTGGCTCACTGGCGCGCGCCATTCGCGGCACCGATCAGCGCAAGGTCAAACTCCTCGACATCGCTAGCGGCAATGGCCGTTTCCTGCGCCAAGTGCTCGCCGCTTATCCGCGCATCCCGGCAACTGGCCTCGATCTTTCGCCGGCCTATTGCGGAGAAGCGCGCAAGCGCCTTGCTGCTTGGCCGCAAGTCGAGATCGTCACTGGGGCCATCGAGCAGGCGCCATTCGACGATGAGAGCTTCGACGCCGCTACCTGCGTCTATCTCTTCCACGAACTGCCGCCGCGCGTGCGCCGCGACGCCGCCCGGGAGATCGCGCGCATTTTGAAGCCTGGCGCGACGTTTGTGCTGGCGGACTCGATCCAGACCGGTGACGCCGCCGATCTCGATCGCATGCTGGAATACTTCCCGGTAGGCTTTCACGAGCCGTACTTCACGTCCTACTTGAAAGAGGACTTCGCTGCGCTGTTCGGCGCGCACGGGTTCGAGGTCGAAGAAACCGAACTCGCCTTCCTCACTAAGGTCACGCGTTTCCGGAAGCGCTAGCTTCGATTCAGTCAGAGAGCGGCAGGGTCCGCATCGATTTGAGCAAGCGGCTCCGGCTGCTCGACCTTCTCGCCCTCGGCCAGCAAGTCCTCGAACAGCGGCGTGGCGAACAAATCCAGTTCCGGGCCGCCTAGCAGGATTTCGGTCGTGAAGCTGTAATCGATTGGCGCGCCTTCAGCGGATTTTGCCGCGTTATCCGGCTTTGGCTCCTCAGCGGCGGCTACTTCAACCGGCGCCGGCGTCCCTACATGCACCGCCTGGTACTCAGCCGCGTACGCAGATCCCGGCGCGAAATCGGCGCGGCCGGTGACGATCGCGTCGACGCTGCCGACGGCGAACAGACCGATGAAGGCAAACGTTGCGATCATCGCCGCGCGATCTTGGCGGGCGGGGCTGCGTTTGAATCGCCAGAAACCGGCGCGCGCGCGGCGGAAAGCCAGATGCAGGCGCGGCCCGATCTCGCGCGTCATCTGCGTAAACGAAACGCGGCGGCGTCGCCGAATTTGCTTTCGTTTCCGTAACATTTCCCGATCCCCGCAGGAACGAGAGCGTTTGTACGCGCGTTCGCCGATCAATGCCAGACAAAGACGACCCGCTCTCCGCCCTCCGCGCCCGCGCTTACGAACTCGCCGACACAGGCCGCTACGAAGACTGGGCCTCCCTCAGCGCCGACCTTGTGGAGGAGGGCTCTCCTGACGTCATCGTCCGCCGCCTTACTCATGATGCGCTTTTCCAAATCATGCTCAAAAACCGTATGATAAGCGCCCGCAACGCCTGAATTTCATCACCCTGTCATTGCCGGGAACTTGTCCGCGCCGTAACGTCGGCGGCGGGGAGTGGGACATGTCAGAAGGCAAGGTCGCCATCGTCACGGTGCACGGCACGGGCGATACCGCAGAAAGCGCGGACGGCGAAAAGTGGTTTCAGCGCGGCTCGCAATTCAGCCAGCGGCTTACCGCACATCTCAGCGGCCAAGGCATCGAAGCCGACATCGTCCCGCACCTTTGGTCGGGCGCCAACAGCGCCTGGGATCGCGAGCGCGGCGCCAACAAGCTGGCGAACCGCCTGCGCGGCCTCTTTCAGAATCACGACACGATCCACGTCGTCGCTCACAGCCACGGCGGCAATGTCGCCAACGACGCGGCGGTGTTGCTGAAATGGGGCCTGCGCAGCAAAGCCGAGCGCGAAAAGTTCGATAGCCTCACCACCATCGGCACGCCATTCTTCAATGTCCGCACTGGCGCGCTGCAGCGCATCGCCGGCATCTTGTTCATGCTGATCGCCTGGGGCAGCGCGGTGGTTTTTCCGTTGCTGGCGGCTTTCCTGATCTGGGGCGCGCTGAGCGGCCAGAACTTTATGGATATGGGAAACCCGCAAGCCGCACTCGTAGCGACGGCGATCCACGTCCTGATTGTAGGGCCGTGCGTGTTGTTCATGCTGCACATGTCGCGGCAGGGCATTCGTCGCATTCTGCGTCCAAAGACAGGCGGCAGAACCCGCACATCGGTCTTCAGCATCTGGCATCAAAACGATGAGGCAATCGCCTTCCTGCAGCGCGTGGAGGAACTCAACCTTGAGCCGTTTCCGCGCGGCTCGCTGTATCGAGGGTCTCGCGGCGCCGCGATTTCGTTCGGCGTACTCGCCGTCTTGTTGATCGGTTTGCTCAATCCGCTGCTCTACAGCCTCGGCAGTCGCGACATGCTCGGATTGATGGAGGGCATCGCCGATGAAGATATCGGCAGCAACATCGTCGCGATGACGCTCATAAGTCTTCTGCTCGCCCCGGCGATCTTCACTGCAGTCTATTTCCTTTACCGCTTCTTTGTCGGCGGTTTTGTGCAGGAAGTTGGCGCGCGCGGCTCGATGAATCGCTTCGTCGGCGGCGTCATGCGCGGCGTCGCCATGGGCCGCGACGGCGATCAGGTATTGTGCAATGTTTCGCCGCGGTCACACACGCATTCGACGCAAGAACTCGTCTTAAGCGGCGAGTGCGCCGAGCGGATGCAACAAGGCGCTAACGCCGCCGCCGGGCAGCTGATTGATAAATACCGTTGGTCGCTTTTCACCGTCGGCGGCGACACCAGCGCCTCGCTGACCTCGCTCACCACCGACGCGATGACCTGGAACAGCCTGATCCACACGACGTACTTCGATCAGCCAGAAGTCGCCGCGGCCATCGGCGATCACATCGCTCGCACTGTCCGCGAAAGCGCACACGCAAGCGCGCCCAGTCCTAGCTCAACGGCCACTCTGTCCGCGATGACGTAGCATCGCGTCCGCCAGAACGCAGGCGAGCATGGCTTCCGCCACTGGGGCTGCGCGGATGCCGACGCATGGGTCGTGGCGGCCTTTGGTGGAAATTTCCGCGTTCTGCCCGTCGCGCGTGATGGTTTGGCGCGGCGTCAGGATGGAGGAGGTGGGTTTCACCGCGATCCGCGCCACGATCGGCTGGCCGGTCGAAATGCCGCCCAGCACGCCGCCCGCTGCGTTCGAGAGAAACACCGGCTTGCCATCATTGCCGGCGCGCATTTCGTCGGCGTTCTCAACGCCGGTGAGCGCCGCCGCTGCGAACCCCGCGCCAATCTCGACGCCCTTCACCGCATTGATGCTCATCAACGCGCCGGCGATCTCGGCATCGAGCTTGCCATAAACCGGCGCCCCCCAACCGGCCGGCACGCCCGTCGCTTCGACCTCAACGATCGCGCCGACGGAATTGCCGTCCTTACGCGTCACGTCGAGCAATTCTTCCCAGCGCTTCGCCGTCTCGGCGTCCGGGCACCAGAACGGATTGTTCTCCGTCTCCGCCCAATCCCAGCGTGCGCGGTCGATTGCGATGGCGCCGATCTGCACCACCGCCGCGCGGATCTGAACATCTCCCAACACCCGCCGCGCCACTGCGCCCGCCGCCACCCGCGCCGCCGTCTCCCGCGCCGATGAGCGTCCGCCGCCGCGATAATCGCGCAGACCATACTTGGCGTCGTACACATAGTCGGCGTGGCCGGGCCGGTAGAGATCGCGGATGTCGTCGTAGTCTTTGCCGCGCTGATCGACATTTTCGATCATCAGCGAAATCGGCGTGCCCGTTGTCAGCGGCCCCTCGGTGCGATCGTCTTCGAACACGCCGGAGAGGATTTTTACTGCATCCGGTTCGCGCCGCTGCGTGACGAACCGGCTTGTCCCCGGCGCGCGCCGGTTCAGCCAATATTGAATGTCCGCCGCAGTCAGCGGCAGCCCGGGCGGGCAACCGTCCACAACGCAGCCGAGCGCCGGCCCATGGCTTTCGCCCCAGGTGGTGACGCGGAACAGGTGGCCGAACGTGTTGTGGGACATCTCTCTCAAAGCACTTATATCGAAGGCACCAAGAAGGGGAGCACGATTCCTTGTCCGGCGACGACCTCATCCCGCCTTCGCCCAAATACGATCCGACGGCCGCGCCGCCGCCGGACGATGCGGCGCTTTTCGCCGAGAACGAGCCGTTCGCGCTGTTCGAGCGCTGGTTCAAGGAGGCCAAGGAGAAGGAGCCGAACGACCCCAACGGCATGGCGCTCGCCACCGCCGACGCCTCCGGCTTCCCCGACGTGCGCATGGTGCTGATGAAGAGCTTCGAGGATGGCGGCTTCGTTTTCTACACCAACAGCGAGAGCGCCAAAGGCAGCCAACTTGCGCAAAATCAGAAAGCGGCGGTCGTCTTCTATTGGAAGAGCCTGAAGCGCCAGGTTCGCGCCCGCGGCCTTATCACCTTCGTCTCGGACGCCGAAGCCGATGCCTATTTTCAGAGCCGGGATCGCGGCGCGCGCCTCGGCGCCTGGGCCAGCACCCAATCACGCCCGCTTGAGGATCGTCTCGCGCTTGAGAAGCGCATTGCCGAATACGCGCTCAAATACGGCGTCGGCGAAATCCCGCGCCCGCCGCACTGGCGCGGCTACAAGCTGACGCCGCTAACTTTCGAGTTCTGGCGCGATCGCCCGTTCCGCTTGCACGACCGGCTGACGTTCACACGCGAGGCGCCGGGGCAGCCCTGGGCGAAGTCGCGGCTCTACCCCTGACGGGTGCGTAAGCCGCGATTCAGTCTTGAGCATTTGACCACGGGCCCCCGGCGCCGCTTAATTGTTCGCACAAAATAACGGGAGGCGTATCGCGATGCTTGGGCTCATGCAGAATTGGCCGTTGACGGTCGATCGAATTCTCGATCACGCCAACGCCGCCTTCCCAAACCGCGAAGTCGTCACCCGCGCCATCGAGGACGGCCAGCTCAAGAGCACAACCTACGCCGCCATCAGCGCGCGCGCCAAGCAGGTCACGAACGCGCTGCGCGAACGTTCGATCGCCCTGGGCGACCGTGTCGCCACGCTCGCCTGGAACACGGATCGGCACCTTGAGGCCTGGTATGGCGCGATGGGCATGGGCGCGGTGCTGCACACTTTGAACCCGCGGCTCTTCCCGGAGCAGATCGCCTGGATCATCAATCACGCCGAAGACAAGATCATCTTTTTCGATATCACCTTCGCGCCAATCATCGAAAAGATCGCGCCGCTGCTGAAGACGGTTCAGCTCTATGTCGCCTTCACCGATCGTGCGCACCTGCCGCAATCATCGCTGCCGATGGTGGCATATGAAGATTTCATCGCTGGCCAATCGACTGAAGCGCGCTGGGGCGGCTTCGATGAAAACACGGCCTGCGGCCTGTGCTACACGTCCGGCACCACGGGCGATCCGAAGGGCGTGCTCTACTCGCATCGCTCGAACGTGCTTCACGCCATGGCCGCCAACCAGACCGACGTGTTCGGCGCCGGCGCTAGCGATGTCGTGATGCCGATTGTGCCGATGTTCCACGCCAACGCCTGGGCCATCGCGTTTGTGGCGCCGATGTGCGGCGCGAAGCTCGTCATGCCGGGCGCAAAGCTCGACGGCCAAAGCGTCTACGAACTGCTTGAAGGCCAGAAGGTGACCTTCACCGCCGCCGTGCCGACTGTGTGGCAGGGCCTGATGGCCTTCCTGCGCGAGAACAATCTGAAGCCGACGACTTTGAAGCGCGTCGCCATCGGCGGCTCGGCAATCCCAGAAGTCGTGCTGCGCGCGTTCGAAGAAGATTACGGCGTCGAGGTCATCCATGCCTGGGGCATGACCGAGATGAGCCCGATCGGCACCACCGGCAAACTCCTGCCGCAGCATTACGAGATGGATCATGAGGCTCAGATCAAAGCCAAGATGAAGCAGGGCCGCGTGCCGTTTACCGTCGAAATGAAGATCGTCGACGATGCAGGAAAGCGCCTGCCGGAAGACGGCAAAGTCTTCGGTCGCCTGTTGGTGCGTGGGCCGGCCGTTGCGCGCGCTTACTTCAAGAACGCCGGCGCTAAGAACGAGCGTGGCGAGTGCCTCGAAACTTGCGGCTATTTCGACACCGGCGACGTCGCCACCATCGATCCGCTCGGCATCATGCAGATCACTGACCGCGCCAAGGACGTCATCAAGTCCGGCGGCGAGTGGATAAGCTCGATTGACATCGAAAACATCGCCATGGGCGCCGAAGGCGTCGCCAACGCCGCCGTCATCGGCGTCGCGCATCCGAAGTGGGATGAACGTCCGCTGCTGATCATTCAACCGAAGCCTGGCGCGCAGCCGACGAAGGAAAGCGTGCTGAAGTTCCTTGAAGGTAAGATCGCCAAGTGGTGGACGCCGGACGACGTTCAGTTCGTAGAAGCCATCCCGCTCGGCGCCACCGGCAAGATCAACAAGATGGCGCTGCGCGAACAGTTCAAGGATTACAAACTGCCGACCACGCAGGCAGCGGAATAGCGGGAACAGAGGGCAGGGTTCCGCGTTCTCACGCCAGACCGGACCGAAGGCACTACCCCACGACCCGCCCCTTTGGACAAAGTCGACGCCATTGAAACGGCCCCGATCCGCCACCGGGGCCGTTTCTGTGTGCGCTATCTCCTCCGGCCTAGGCCGCCAGCCCGATACGCAGCGCATCCAAGGCGGCGTATTTTCACATCTCCAAAGCAGGAGGCGTGAACCTGTGCGCTACCGGATCGAATTTCTGAGAGAGACCACCGAGGAGGGCTCAGTCTGCGGCGTGCGCCCGCCGCTCGACGTCGAACTGGCCATCGCTCGTTTGCAGGCGCAGATCTGGGGCGCCAGCGCCCGCGCTGAACTTGGCGCAACAGGCTTTCAGATCCGGGATCTCCGCAACCAAGGATGCATCGTCACGCTGGAGGATTTCGACGGCCCGCCGCCGACGGTGCACTGAAGTTTAACGGCGCGTTGCGGCGCGGGTATCAAATCCTACACCGGCGCTCCCTACCTTTATCCACATGAACAGAAGCGCTCTCACCGATGTGCTCTGGCGCACGCTTGGCGGCGTGTTCGGCGTGGCCGTGCTGATCAGCGTGGCCTTCGTCCTGAACCGCTTCGTCGGCGGCAGTGGCCTATCGCTCTAAGCCAGCCGGTATTCGGTATCGACGCATGGCGGGTCGATGCTGACGACCTTGCCGAGCTGCACCAGCCGGATCATGTGCGCGAGCACCGAGTGGCACGCGGCAGGGTGGAGCCGTTTGTCGACGTCGGCGTAGATCACCGCGACCATGTCTTTGATGTTGGTCTTGCCGGCTTCCATCTGGGCGAGAATTTGCGCTTCGCGCTCTTTGCGGTGATCGATGAACGCCTGCACGAACGGGCGCACGTCGCGCACCGGCGGCCCGTGCGTGGGCCACAGCGTCGCGTAATCGCGGTCGCGCACCTTCTCGAGGCTGTTGAAGTAATCGGTCATGTCGCCATCCGGCGGTCCGATGACGGTGGTTGACCAGCCCATGATGTGATCGCCGGGGAAAAGGGCGTTCTCCTCGAGCAGCGCGTACGCCATGTGGTTGGTCGTATGGCCCGGCGTGAAAACCGCCTCGATCGTCCAGCCTCGCCCAACGAAGCGCTGACCATCCTCAACATTGATGTCCGGCGTGAAGTAGTGGTCGTCGCTCGCTTCCAGCCGCAGCGCATCACAATCGCTCGGTTTCGGCGGGATCATGCTCGCATACACTTTCGCGCCGGTGCGCTCGGCCAACGGATGTGCAGCCGGCGAGTGGTCCATGTGCCGGTGCGTGACGAAAATATGGGTGACCCGCTCGCCTTCGACAGCCTTCAGCAGCGCTTCGATATGCTCGGGATCGTCCGGCCCCGGATCGATAATCGCCACCTCGCCGCTGCCGATGATGTAGACGCCCGTGCCCTTGAACGTGAACGGTCCGGGATTATTCGCAACCAAGCGGCGGATCAGCGGTGAAACCTGCTGCGCCTGCTCGTATTCAAAGTCCATGTCGCGGACGAATGGGATTTTGGCCGCCATCAGCGGATCTCAGCCAAGCACGAACTTACGGAAAGCATCGCGCAACATATAGGTGGCCCTGATCTTGTCCGGCAGGTTGAGCCCGATGGGCGGGCCCATGTCGGTCTTGTTGGCGTCGACGATGTAGAGCTTGCCGTCCGTCCGGTCGCGCAGAACATCAACCCCGCCCCAATCCAAGCCGATCTCGCGCGTGAATGCGCTGATCTGTTCCATCTCTGCGGCGCTGAACACTTCCTCAGGCGACCGCAGCAGCACCTCAGTGTTCGTATTGAGGAAGCGCTTGGTTACTTCCCGCCGCTTGATGAACACCAGCACCGGCTTGCCGCCGATCGTGCAGGTGCGCAGGTCCTCAACCAGATCGAGGTCGGCGTTCATGCGGTTATCGACGACGCGCTGATAAACGCGCCCTGGGATTGCGGCCGTCGGGCACTGCACGATGCGCCCGTCATGCGCTGCGTTAATCTCGGACTTTTCAACCGCCAGTCCGGTAAATGTCGTTGGATCGACCGCCAGCGGATTGCCGAACGCCGCAGCACATGCGCGTGCGACGTTCGTTTTCGAGACATCGCGGCAGCCGAAATTCACCAGCTTCACGCCGGGTTTGAGCTTCGCCGGCGGATCGTTCGGGCTGTAGGTCGCGTCCTCGAACTGCATTACGACGTCGGCTTGCGCGGCTTCCTTCGCCAGCTTGGCGCCGGCGGCGCGTGAGACCGAGAAGATCAGATACCAAGGCCGGGCGCGTTCCGGCGTGAAGAAAATTGTGAAACGCGGCTCAAGCGGCTTGATCGCTTTCGCCGCGAAGAAATAGCGAAACCATGCGGTCACCTGATTGATGATCGATGGTGAATACGGAACCCGCGCGCCCGTCTTGCGCACGGTCAAACCGGTCAGCCCGAACTCGAAGTCCTTGAGCCACACAGACCCCGAGGTCTGGAATACGCGAGGCGTTGCATCGGTCACGAGGTTAAAGGCTCCGCGGCCCAGCGCTTGCTAGCGGTGGCGTCGTTATGCAACGCGCACTCGCCGCCTGTCTGTTTACCTTGGATCGCGTGCGCACTGTGCTGCTCGCCTTGTCCCTGATCGTCTTGCTGAAGACGGCGTGGATACTGATGCTGCCTGCCTTTGGCGGTTAAGCCCTGGGCGCCAGCGTTTCGAGCGCCCCCCGCGCCCCGGATAAGTCGTAACCTGCCTTTTGAGCCAAGGCGATAATTTCGTCAGGGGTATGGCTCCCCGCCAGCGCCTGCGCCAGGGCCCACGCTGATATTGAGCGGTTGCCGGTCCGGCAATAGGCAAGCACAGGGCCGTTTGCCTCATCCAGGGCCTGGGCCGTCTCCATGACCACCGCAGGGGCAGGGGGGAGCCCAGAGAACGGGATTGCCCGGAAAGTGAGCCCCGCCGCCTCCGCGGCCGCCTTAATTTCGCTAACGGAAGGCTGTCCCGGCGCTTCGCCATCGGGGCGATTTGAGATGATCGTCCGGAACCCCTCCGCGGCCGCCCGGACGATATCGTCTGTTTCCAGCTGCGAAGCGACCGCAAAGTCTGGCGTCACGCGTTTGAACTCACTCATCGCATCATCCTACATCGCAACGTTGACATGGCCTTGCCGGGAAGCAAGGTTTCGCGCGCTTTCGCCACTGCTTCGGCGCCACAGGACCTGAGAATGCTAGCTCAAGCCGTTCGGCGCCTTCTTCTCGCGATACCAACGCTGCTCGCGATTGTCGCTGCCGCGTTTGTGCTGATGCATCTGGCGCCCGGCGGCCCGTTCACCAAAGAGCGGCAAATGCCGCCCGAAATCGAGCGGCGGCTGCTAGCCGAATACAATCTCGATCAGCCGATCCACGTCCAGCTCGGCCATTACCTCGCCGGCCTCGTGCAGGGCGATCTCGGCCCGTCGATGACCTACAAGGACAAGGATGTTGTCGACATCATCGCCGAAGGCGCGCCAACCAGCGCCATTCTCGGCTTGAGCGCTATGCTGCTCGCGCTCTTTGTGGGCACCGGCCTCGGCGTTATCGCCGCACTCAGGCAGAATAAGGCGCAAGATTATTTGGTTATGGGGTTGGCGATAGCGGGGGTCTGTTTGCCGCCCCTCGTCGTTGGCCCAATCATGCAGCTGCTGTTCGGCGTTCAGTGGGGCATTCTCCCGTCGCAGGGCCTCCACCGCGACCAATTCGGCCTCGTTTACCTGCTGCTGCCGGTGCTGACGCTCTCGCTGCCGCTTGTAGCCATCGTCTCGCGCCTGATGCGCGCCTCGATGATCGAGGCCCTGCGCTCCAACGCCATCCGCACCGCCCGCGCCAAAGGCTTGCCCGAGCGTCAGGTCATCTGGCGCCATGCGCTGCCCATCGCGATGCTGCCGATCGTCTCTTACGCCGGCCCCGCGCTGGCGGGCGTCATGGCCGGCTCGTTCGTGATCGAGACGGTGTTCGCGCTGCCCGGCATCGGCAAGCAATTCGTGCTGGCCGCGCAACAGCGTGACTACACGCTCGTGATGGGCGTGGTGCTCATCTACTCATTCCTGATCATCATACTGAACCTCGCCGCGGATCTCACTTACCGCGTCCTCGATCCCCGGAGCCGCACGGCATGAGCGATATCCTGATCGACGACACGCCGCAGCCGCAGGCCGTCAAGGGCCGCTCGCTTTGGGAAGACGCGCGCCGGCGCTTGATGCGCAATCCGGCCGCCGTGGCGAGCCTCTACGTCGTCGCTATCCTGGTGCTGATCGCGCTTTTTGGCCCGTTCCTGTGGGTCCACAAGTACGACACCATCTTCCGCGACAGCGTCGCCATCGCGCCGACGTTCGAGAACATGCATCTGCTCGGCACCGACACCGAAGGTCGCGACATGGTCGCGCGTCTCATCTTCGGCTTGGGCATCTCGCTCCTCGTTGGCCTCGCTGCAACGGTCGTCGCGCTCACAATTGGCGTCACCTGGGGCGCGATAGCCGGCTTCACTGGCGGCTGGCTCGACGAAGGCATGATGCGCTTCGTCGATGTGCTTTATTCGATCCCGTTCGTGTTCTTCGTCATCGTGTTGATGACGGTGGTGCAGACCGATAGTCCCGTCACCAACCTGATGCTCATCTTCATGGCCATCGGCGCGGTCGAATGGCTGACCATGTCGCGCATCGTTCGCGGCCAAACCATCGCGCTGCGCAAGAAGGAGTTTGTGGAAGCTGCCCGCGCCGCCGGCGCCAAGCCGCTCGAGATTGTGTTCCGTCACATCGTGCCGAACGTGCTCGGCCCGGTCGTCGTGTTCGCGACGCTCAATATTCCGGTCATCATCTTAGCCGAGAGTTTCCTCTCGTTCATCGGCCTCGGCGTGCAAGAGCCGCTGACCTCCCTCGGCCGCCTCATCTCGGACGGCGCCCGCCAAATGATCAACGCCCCCTGGATGCTGATCTCACCCGCCGTGACCATGCTGATCACGCTGCTCGCGCTCAACTTCCTGGGCGACGGCTTGCGAGACGCGTTGGATCCGAAAGAGCGCTGAGCGCCAGCTATTGCTGGCGGCGCACCCGGATCGCTGGTCCGCCAGCTTCAACGCGCATCAAGTAACTGCCCAACGAAGCGCGCTCGATTGTGACTTGGCCGCCCTCGCGCACATTGCGCGCAACTTCGTTATCGATTTGCACCCACACCTGACCGTTCGTCATGCGGAAGGTTGAGGGCATATTGCGCCGATGGATGACGCTGGCGATCTGCATCTGAATTGTATCGACGCGCTCGAACCGCGGCGTTGATGAGCCGCTGTTGCCGCCGCCGCTATTGCTCCCGAAGATGCGTGAGAGGCTTGGCAGCGAGAAGCCGAACGCTTCGCGGTCCATCTCCTGGGCTTGTCCGCGATCAACCGCGACAAGGTTCCCGGTGTTCTGTGCTTCCTGTAGGCGGCCAACAGCGCCATCGTAGCAGGCCAGACGCTGCGCTTCATCGCTGATGGTGCGGCAACTATAGACCTGATCGAGTACGCCGGGATTTGCTGGCGGCGTTTGTTGCTGTGCCGCAACCGGGCCGGCCAAAGCGATAAAGGCCAAGCTGGCCAAGACGATGCGCATAAAGTCCCCTCCCATCGGAAGCCGGATCATCCTAGACTTTGCGGGGAAACTTTGTCAGCCCGGCTACGCAGGCTGAAGGCGGAGATGAGAATGGCGGCGTTTTGGACCGATAGGCGGCGGCTTCTGGTTGGGGCAGGGGGTCTCACGGCGGCGGCCTCTTTGGGCGCATGCGCCAACGGCCAGATCATCGGATTCGATAAGGCCAAGCGCTCGCTCGATATCTGCAACCAGGGCGAACCGCTTTCGCTTGATCCCCACAAGGCCTCCGGCCAGTGGGAGAACAATATCATCGGCAACATGTTCGTCGGCCTCACCACCGAGAACGCCAAGGCCGAGCCCATCCCCGGCATGGCCGAGCGCTGGGAGACCAGCGAAGACGGCCGCACCTGGACCTTCTATCTCCGCCGCGCCCAATGGTCGGACGGCGAAGCCTGCGACGCCCACGATTTCGAGTACGCGTTCAAGCGCATCCTCAATCCTGAAAACCTCGCCGAGTACGCGGCCATTCTCTATCCGATTAAGAACGCCCAGCCGGTCAATGCCGGCGAGATGACGCCGGACAATGTCGGTGTCACCGCGCTCGATGATCTCACGCTCCAAATCGAACTGGAGCACCCGGCGCCGTATCTGCCGGAATTGCTCATGCACTACACCGCCTATCCGGTGCCAAAGCATATCGTCGAGCGCCACGGCGACGATTGGGTCGATCCGGCCAACATCGCCGTCAACGGCGCCTTCACGCTACGCAAGTGGTGGTCGAACTACATTGTTCACCTGCAGCGCAATCCGCATTTCTTCGACGCCGCCAACGTGGTGATGGAGGATCTCTACTTCTATCCCTCGAACGACGTGAACGCCGCCGCGCGCCGGGTGATGAGCGGCGAGGCCGGGTGGTCGACGCGCTTCCCGTCCAACCAGGTCGAAACGCTGCGCCGCGATTTGCCGGGGTATGTGCGCGTTTCGCCGTACCTCACCTGCAACTACTTTTCGTTCAATACGACGCGCGCGCCGTTCAACGACATTCGTGTCCGGCAAGCGCTTTGCATGGCGTATGACCGCGATTGGGTCGCCGGCAATATCTACCGCACGGGTGAACGCGCGGCGTATTCCTTCGTCCCGCCCGGCATCGCGAACTATCCGGGCACGGCCCGCTACCAATGGGCGGATCAGCCCATCGAACAGCGCCGCGCCGAAGCGGAACGTTTGCTCCGCGCGGCGGGCTACGGCCCCAACAATCCGCTGCGCTTTGAGTTCTCGCACCGCAACACCAGCGACAACCCACGCGTGGCCGTGGTCGTGCAAAACAATTGGCGCGAGATCGCGCCATGGGTGACGGTCGAGCTGCGTGGCGTCGAAACGCAGGTTCACTACGCCAATCTACGCGCCAAGAATTTTGACATTGGAGACGGGGGTTGGATTGCCGACTTTAACGACGCGAAAAATTATCTCTATCTCCTAGAAACGCGCACCGGCCCGCAGAACTATCCCGGTTACAACAACCCGGAATACGATCGCCTCGTTCACGAAAGCGATTTCGAGCCCGATATCCAAGCGCGCGCCCAGCTCATGTCGCGCGCCGAGCAGCTGGCGCTCAACGATGCGCCGATCTGCATGAGCGTGTTCATCAACTCCACCAACCTCGTTCACCCGGACCTCACGGGCTACGAGGATAATATCAACGACTATCACCGCGCCCGTTGGTTCGGCATCCGGAACGCGTGATGCGAGCGGTTTTGTTCGCCATTGCTTGCCTCGCGGCAGGCGCCGCGGCCGCTGCTGATCAGAATGCCCGTCTCGCCGGCATGACCTTCGATTGGCGTGTGAGCGCGAGGGGGGCGCCTCAGTGCCGTGAGGTGTGGTCCTTCGGTGCAGACGGTATCGTCACGATCACCAGCGGTCAGGAGATCACGACACAAAGTTACAGGCTTGGCGCCAGCGAAGATCCCTCGATGTTCGTTCTTGACCGGACGCGTCTGACAAGCAACGGGCTGCCCGATTGCTTGGGCCATAGTGATCCTAGTGTCGGCGGCGAGAGGCGCGGCTTCGTTATGTTCCAGAACAACGGCGGCTTCTTTACATGCGGCAGCATAGACACGATGAGTTGCTATGCTGTCGCATCGCCGCGCAGGAACTAACTGTTTCGTTTCGCCTCGGTCTTCGTGTCAGAACGGCCCTCCGGCCTCATCGTCGCCAATCGCTTTGATCGCGAATGCGTAGTCATGCGCCAGTTCGCGCAGATATTCGAACCGGCCGGCGCTGCCTGCATGGCCCGCGCTCATGTTCATCTTGAGTAGAATGGGTCTGCCGCTGGTGGAGTGCGGACGCAGCTTCGCCACCCACTTCGCCGGTTCCCAGTACGTCACGCGCGGATCGGTCAAGCCGCCCGTTGAGAGCACGGCAGGGTAGCGCTTCTGCGAGATGTTGGTGTAGGGGCAGTACGAGGCGATGTAGTCGTACGCCGCCGGATCCTCGAGCGGGTTGCCCCACTCTGGCCATTCCGGCGGCGTCAGCGGCAGTGAGGTATCGCTCATCGTGTTGATCACATCGATGAACGGCACGCCGCCGATCACGCCGGCCCACAGATCGGGCCGCATATTGTTGATTGCGCCCATCAGCAGGCCGCCAGCCGAGCGCCCCTCGCAAACGATATGGCCAGGCCGCCCATAACCCGCGCCAATCAGCTCTTCCGCAACCGCGATGAAATCCGTGAACGTGTTGCGCTTGTTGAAACGCCGCCCGTCCTGGAACCAGCCGAAGCCCATTTCCGAGCCGCCGCGCACATGCGCGATCGCATAAATCCAGCCGCGATCGACAAGGCTGAAGCGCCGGATCGAGAAGTCGGCGTCCATTGAAATCCCGTACGAGCCGTAGCCGTAGAGGTAGAGCGGCGCGCTGCCGTTGAGCGGTGTGCCGCGCTTCATCAGGATCGTGATCGGAATGCGTTTGCCGTCGCTTGCCGTCGCAAAGAAGCGGCCGGTGACATAATCGTCGGGATTGTGACCGGACGGGATTTCCTGCGTCTTCCGCAACACCTGCGTCTTCGCGCCCATGTCGTAGTCGAACCACTTCAGCGGCGTCGTCGGCGATTCATAAATGTAACGCAGCGTTGTGGTGTCCCACTCATAGCCGCCGGCCATCTCGATATTGTAGGCCTGCTCCGAGAGTGAAATCTCGTGCTCGGCCCCGCCGCGGTGGCGCACGACGATGCGCGGTAGCGCATTCACGCGCTCGGCGCGCACGAGATAATCTTTCGTCGCGTGCAGGCCCAGAATGTAGCGGCCAGCTTCGTGACCCAGGAATTCACGCCAGTGAGCGCGGCCCGTGCGGCCTGCCTCCGCGGTCATGATCTTGAAGTCGACTGCGCCGTCGGCATTGGTGACGATGTACCAGCGCCCGTCCCAGTGCGTCGGCGTGTAGAGCATGTCCGGTTCGCGCGCGCTGAAGAGCGTAGGCGCAGCCGTCGGGTCGCTGGCCGGGATCGTGTAGTATTCGGACTGGCTGCCGTTGCCGGCGCTGATCAGGATGAACTCACGGCTTTCGGTCACGCCGACGCTCAGGAAGAAGCCGTCATCCGGTTCGTCATAGACAAGGATGTCTTCGCCGCCGCGCGCCGGGCGGCGGTAAATCTTCGCTGGGCGGCCATTATTGTCGCGGAAGGTCCAAAAAATGTAGCGCGCATCCGGCGACCACGAGAAATCACCAGTGCAATCGTCAATGCGGGAGGCGAGCGTTTCGCCGCTGGTTAGATCCTTCACATAGACTGTGTAGATTTCCGAACCTTGCTCATCGACCGCGTATGCGAGCATCGAATGATCCGGCGAATGCTGCGCGGAGATCACTTTGTAGAACGTCTTGCCCTGCGCCTGCGCATCGACGTCGATCAGAACCTGCTCGGCGCCGCCGCCCCGCGGGCGTCGCGCATACTTGGGATGCTGCGCGCCGGTCTCGAAGCGGCGATAATATTCCCACGGCCCATCCGGCGCCGGCACCGATGAATCGTCTTCTTTCGTGCGCCCGCGCATCTCCTGATAGAGCCGTTCTTGCAGCGCCGCCGTCGGCGCCATCAGCTGCTCGCGATAGGCGTTCTCTTCTTCGAGGTACGCGCGGATGTCGGCCTTCAGCAAAGAGGGATCGCGCATCACCTCTTGCCAATTGTCGTCCTTCAGCCACGCGTAATTATCGACGCGCGTTCGCCCGATCTGCTCAAACGTTTTCGGTTCAATGCGCGCGACGGGCGGCGCAAGCGGCGTGGCGGCATCAGACATGGGAGTATCCGTAGAAGCGCAAGCGGGAAGAAGGGCGGCAACAGGCAGAGCAGCACTTGCCTGAAGAATTTCGCGACGGTTCATGGTTCGCCTTCTGCGAAAGTTGGATGGGCTAGGTCAATCACTTAGGTCAGGCGCAGCAGCAGAGCTGTTGCGTCGTCGCTGGTCTTAAGACGAGGATGGCGGGAGCCTGCCGCATCGGCGTGTTCATAAGCCCGCAGTTCACGCCCCAAATCCTGCAGCCCAGACGCGATCGCGGCCCTCACCAGAGCGGCGGGTTCATAGATGCGGTAACGATCCGCCAGCGCCGAGAATCCGTCCGTCATCAGCAGCAAGTGCGCTGGGCGCTTCAGGGCAAGCGTCCACGTCCGCGCGTGATCGGCGCACGCCGGCTGCAAGCTGAACGTCCAGTGGCGGCCGCCTTCCTGGTTCATCGCCGCGCGCCCGCGCCGCAGCGCTTCGATCGCCGCTTGGCGCTTCAGCAGCGGCTTGCCCGGCTCCGGCTGTGCTGCCGCGAACTTCACTTCGTCATCTACCCCGCCATGGCCGCCCGCGACCTGCACGCCGTTCGCGTCCAATGCGAACACCCGGCAATCGCCCAGATCGATGCCCTCGATGACGCCGCGCTCGTTTTCGGTCAGCATCAGCAGCGAAGCTGTCGGCAGCTGCCAGCGCTCCACATTCTGGCCGCGCGTCAGATAAGAAAAGGCGCTCGCCGCGGTCTCGCTTGCTGTCCGCACCGCTTCGCGAAGATCGCCATACGTCCAGGCGCTGAGGCTGGTGTTTGCGACTTGCGCGATCCAACTCGCATCGGACGCAGTCTTCGTCACTGGCGTCTCACTGAGGTCCGTCGCCCCGTCGATCACCCACGCGGCGTTGCGCTGGAAGCCCAGCGTGTCATCGTTCTGCTTGGCGCGATCCCCGGCAAGCGAGATCGCCTCAATGAAGGTAAGCATCAGCCAGGGAAGATCAGCGAGACGACTTCCGCGACGCACGCTGGGCGCTCTTGGCCTTCAAGCTCGATTGTGAATTCGTTGGTCACCTGAAAGCCGCCGCCGCGCGGTTCGCATGAGAGCATCTTGGCGCGCATCCTGAGCCGCGAGCCCACCGGCACCATGTTCGTGAACCGCACCTTATTGGACCCATAATTGATCCCACGCGACACGCCGGTATAGCTCACGATGTTCTTGGCCAGGAACGGGATCAGCGAGAGCACCAGATAGCCGTGCGCGATCGGCGCGCCGAGCTCCTTGGTCGCCCGCTCGACGTCGACATGGATCCACTGGTGGTCGCCCGTCGCGTCAGCGAAACGATTGACCCGGTCCTGGGTGATTTCCAGCCAATCGGACACGCCGATCTCCTGGCCAACCAGGCTCTGGATTTCGGAAATCGGAATTTCGCGCATGGGAGGTCTCCTCGTGGCCTCGGGAGTAGTCCTGGGACCGCCGCTTGTCGAGTTGCCGCCACGTTCCGCCTGCCCGAAGGCGGGGGAGGCGTATGCAAGGGCGACAATTGCCGCCCTAGGCGACACACGCTATCTGCGCCCCATGTCCCTAGACCCGCTCGCGCCAGGAACCCTGGCCCTCGCCGAAGAATTCGGCCTTTCCAAGGACGAATACGACCTGGTGCTGCAAAAGCTCGGCCGTACGCCGAACACCACCGAGCTGGGCATCTTCTCGGTCATGTGGAGCGAGCACTGCTCGTACAAATCCACCCGCGTCCACCTGGCGAAATTTCCGACCAAGGCGCCGCATGTGATCTACGGCCCGGGCGAGAACGCTGGCGCTATCGATATCGGCGAGGGGCTGGCCGCCATCTTCAAGATGGAAAGCCACAACCACCCGAGTTTCATCGAGCCCTTCCAGGGCGCCGCCACCGGCGTCGGCGGCATTCTGCGCGACGTCTTCACCATGGGCGCGCGCCCGGTCGCCATCATGAACGCGCTGCGCTTCGGCGAGCCCGATCATCCGAAGACACGCAAGCTGGTCGATGGCGTGGTCAGCGGCATCAGCTTCTACGGCAATTGCGTCGGCGTGCCGACGGTCGGCGGCGAGACCAATTTCGACGCGCGCTACAACGGCAACATCCTGGTCAACGTGTTTTGTCTCGGCATCGCGCCGCGCGACAAGATCTTCACCAGCGCCGCTAAGGGCGCGAACAATCCTGTCGTCTATGTCGGCGCCAAGACCGGCCGGGACGGCATCCACGGCGCGACGATGGCGTCCGCCGAATTCGTCGAAGGCGAAGATGGCCTCAGGCCCACCGTGCAAGTCGGCGATCCCTTCCTCGAAAAGCTGCTCATCGAAGCCTGCCTCGAACTGATGGCGACCGACGCGATCATCGGCATCCAAGACATGGGCGCCGCTGGCCTCACATCGTCGTCAGTCGAAATGGCATCCAAGGGCGAAGCCGGCATCCTGCTCGATCTTGACGCGGTGCCTGCGCGCGAAGAGGGCATGACGCCGTACGAATTCATGCTCAGCGAAAGCCAAGAGCGCATGCTGATGACGCTGAAGCCCGGCCGTGAAGCCGAGGCCAAGCGCATCTTCGAAAAGTGGGGCCTCGACGCGGCCGTCATCGGTCAAACCACCGACACCGGAAATCTCACGCTCCGCTGGCACGGTCAGATCGTCTGCGACATCCCGCTCGGCCCGCTCGCCGACGAAGCGCCGAAATACGAGCGCCCGTATGTCCAGCCGCTGAAGGCCATCCCGCTGACGGATGGCGAGCAGAAGCGCCTGACGGATGAATATCCGGGCTTCGTGAACTCACTCACGACGCTGCTTTCGCAGCCCGATCAAGCGTCGAAGCGCTGGATCTGGGAGCAATACGACCGCCACGTCATGGGCGACACCTTGGCTGACTCCGGCAGCGACGCTGCCATCATTCGCCTCTACGGCTCGCAACGCGCGCTGGCGATGACATGCGATGTCACGCCCCGTTATGTCGAAGCCGACGCCTACGAGGGCGGCAAGCAAGCCGTCGCCGAAGCCTGGCGCAACCTCACCGCCGTTGGCGCCCGCCCGCTCGCCGTCACCGACAACCTCAATTTCGGCAATCCGCAGCGCCCCGAAATCATGGGGCAGATCGTCCATGCCATCGAAGGCATGGCTGAAGCATGCCGCGAACTCGCGTTCCCGGTCATCAGCGGCAACGTCTCTCTTTACAACGAGACCAACGGCCAAGCGATCCTGCCCACGCCCGCCATCGGCGGCGTCGGCATCCTCGACAATCTCGAACGCCGCGCCACCGCCGATAAACTTCAACAAGGCGACACGCTCGTCCTCATCGGCGACACAACCGGCCATCTTGGCCAGAGCATCTACGCGCGCGATCTCTTCAAACTCGGCGGCGCCGCGCCCAAGATCGATCTTGCGCTCGAAAAGAAGAACGGCGATTTCGTCCGCAGTCTCATCGCTGACGGCACAGTCCGCGCCGCGCATGATCTCAGCGACGGTGGTCTCGGTATCGCCGCCGCCGAAATGGCGCTCGGCTCAAACGTCGGCTTGACGCTCGGCTACCAGGGCGACCTCACCGACGCGCAATTCCTCTATGCCGAAGATCAAGCCCGCTATTTGATCGCTGTCCCGCCCAACAAACTCGACGCTCTCGACAAGCGCGCCCGTGCCGCCGGCGTCAGTTATCTTGTCGTCGGCGAAGCCGGCGGCCGCGAGATCAGCTATCTCGGCGCGAGCGGCAATCGCGAGCGAATTTCGCTTGAGGATCTTCGCAAGGCTCACGAAAGCTGGCTGCCTGCCTATATGAAGAAGGCAAGCTAAGCGCATATATATCCTCCCCGCTACGCGGGGAGGTCCCGAGCAAAGCGAGGGGGAGGGGCGATTTGCGCAAAGAGGACGAATATCGCGTCACCCAAAAAGCTCGCGCTCTTCGCCAAAACATGACGAAGGCGGAAGTCATCCTCTGGGTGAGCCTCCGCAAACGGGCGATGAACGGCGCTCGTTTCCGCCGCCAACATCCGATCGGCCCTTACATAGCTGACTTCACCTGCCCAGCGTCCAAACTCGTCATTGAAGTCGACGGCGTCACGCACTCCACACCTGAAGAGTTGGCGTATGATGCGCGCCGCACCAAGTATCTTGAACAACAAGGTTGGACCGTCATCCGTGTGACCAATACCGATATCTACGAGAACATGGACGGGGTATGGCGCGCGATCAGAGCGCGACTCGCCCCTCCGTCTCGCTCCGCTCGACACCTCCCCACGCGTGGGGAGGATTAAATGCCCCAACACGACTACGATCTCATCGTCATTGGCGCGGGCTCCGGCGGGGTGCGCGCGGCGCGGCTGGCGGCAAAGACCGGCGCGAATGTCGCCATCATCGAGCAAGTGCAGGTCGGCGGCACTTGCGTGCTGCGCGGCTGCGTGCCGAAGAAGCTGCTCGTCTATGCGTCCGAATATTCGCAAGCTTTCCGCGACGCCAAAGGTTTTGGCTGGACCGTCGATTGGGCCCGTTTCGATTGGCCGGCGCTCCGTGACGCCGTGCAGAACGAAGTGAACCGGCTCTCCGGCCTCTATCTCGACAACCTGATGAACGCCGGGGTCCAACTGTTCGAAGATCGCGCGGTCCTCACCGACCCACACACAATCCGCCTGGTGCGCGAAGGCCGCTATCTCAGCGCCGGCAAGATCCTCGTCGCCACCGGCGGCCACACGTACCGTCCGGAGGAAATCCCAGGCCAAGAACTGGGCATCACTTCGACCGATGCGTTTCTTCTGGAGGAATTGCCGTCGCGCATCGTCATCGCCGGTGGGGGGTTCATCGCCTGCGAGTTTGCGACGGTGTTCTCCGGCCTCGGCGTCGACACCACGATCGTCTATCGTGGCGAGCGCATCCTCCGCGGCTTCGATCACGACGTCCGCGCTCATGTGCAGGCGGATCTCATCCGCACCGGCGTCAACATCATTTGCGGCTCCACCATCACGGAACTCACGCCGCTCGCGGATAACCGCAAGCTCGTCACGCTTTCGAACTCCATGCGCATCGAGGCGGATCAGGTGCTCTGGGCGGTTGGCCGGGTGCCGAACACGATGAACATGGGTTTGGAGGCATCAGGCGTGCACCTCACCGAACGCGGCGCCATCGCCGTGGACGAGTATTCGCGTTCCAGCGTTCCGCATATCTCTGCCGTGGGCGACGTCACGGATCGCGTGAACCTCACACCCGTCGCCATCCGCGAGGCGATGGCCTATGTCGCGACTGAATTTCTCAACACGCCGACGGCGTTTGATCACGCTGATGTCGCTAGCGCCGTGTTCTCGCGCCCGCCCGTCGGCAGCGTCGGCCTCACGGAGGAGCGCGCAAGAGAGAGGGGCCACAAGCTCAAAATCTACAAATCGAGCTTCCGGCCGATGAAGCACATTCTCGCCGGCAATGAGCAGCGCACGCTGATCAAGATGATCGTCGACGCGAAAACGGATGTCGTGCTCGGCGTCCACATCGCCGGCGCCGACGCGCCCGAGATCATCCAAGTCGCCGCCGTCGCCGTCAAAGCCAAGCTCACCAAGGCGCAGTGGGATGCAACCTGCGCCGTTCATCCTACCGCCGCCGAAGAACTCGTGCTCATGGGCGAACCTGTCAGCCACGACAACGAAGCGCCCGCCTGAGACGGACGCCTCGCGTCGCTCCGCATTAGTCCCGGCGCTTAGCGGTGTTGCGCCGGGCCGCCTTCGAGCCGGCCACCACGACTGCGGCCGTCGCGATCGTCACGGCGATCATCGAAGCGGCCGTCGCGGCCATCACGATAATTGCTGTCATCTTCGTTGTTCCAATTGCGTTCGTCACGGTCGTAGCGCCCGAAGCGGCCATAGTTGCGGTCAAAGTCTCGTGCTTCACGCCAGGCGTAGCCGCGAACTTGCAGGTGTGGCGCGAACACGCGGTCGATTGGCCGGCGGCTGCGCTCGTTGAAAACGAACGCGATGCAGCCATGGCGATTGCAGCGGTCGGTGTAGGCGTAGGTCAGGCCTGGCTGGAAATAGAACGGGCGATCCTGAAGGCGCCAGAACATCCGATCGCCGCGATCGAAGCTCATCACCCGGCCATCCTTGCGGATCGTGATTTCCTGGCGTCCGCGCCAATCGCGGTCACGATCGCCGCGCCGGAAGTCCTGCGCCGAAGCGGCGCCGGCCGTCGCAAGGGTCAGCGCGGCCAGGGCCGCGGCAAAAAGCTTGGTCTTCATAATACTTTGCGCTCCCGGGACGATCCTTGTCGTCCATGTGTCTCAAGCACCCTCGAGACACACATTGGCGCCGCGCTGCTGAATCCTGACTGAGGTTCATGTTTGGATTGCAGTGGGGAAAGGCGCCATGCCCGCTTGACCCAAATTTACCGGAAACTAACCCTCCGCGCCGACCGTCCGGGGTTCAAAAATTATGGACGAACAGAAAGGGGCAAGAATGCCCGCGCGCATTATCTCGGTGATCAACATGAAGGGCGGCGTCGGCAAGTCGACGACGACTGTCTCGCTCGCCGAAACGCTTGCGCATCATCAGCGCCGCCGCGTGCTTGTCATCGATCTCGATCCGCAGACCAACGCGTCGATCATGGTCGCTGGGCCAGAGAAGTGGAACGCGATGCGCGAAGCCGAGCGCACGCTCGATTTCTATTTCGAAAGCTACATCGTCCAGCAGAAGCCAAAGCCGTTCAAACAGCTGATCGAAAAGAACGTCAGCGATCTGAAGGGCAAGCCGGACGTCGCGCTCTGTGCGTCAGCGCCGGAATTCCGCATCGTCGAACGCGACATGATCGAAAGCTTCGTCAAGCGCGGCTTTCAGATCGATATGATCCAGAAATGGATTCTCGAGCGCTTCGCCAACGGCTTGAAGAACGTCCTGAACGATTACGACTACATCCTGATCGATTGCCCGCCTGGCATTTCGCTTTTCGCCGAAGCCGCGCTCATCGCCGCGGATACGATCCTGGTGCCGTCGATCCCGGATTACGTTTCGCGCCTCGGCCTCATCACCTTCCGCAAGCGCGCGCTGCGCTTGATCAACGAACGCCGCGGCGGCCCGTCTCAGCTCATGGTGCTCGCCACCAAGTACGAAGACGGGTTCTCGCTGCACCGCTCCGAAGCCTCGCTGCTGAAGGACAATCTAGGCGATGCGATGTTCGACGTGCGCATCCCGCAGAACGTCGACATCGCCAAAGCGGCGGAATGGTCAGAAACGCCCCGCACCTTCGAGCAGAAGTACGGCTCGATGGCCAGCACCATCAAAAAGCTCGGTGAAGAATTCCAGAGCAAGGTCGAGGTCGCGCCGTCTCTATGAGCCTCAACAAAACGCTCGACCGCCTATTCGACGAAATCCGCCGCGAAGCGAAGCGCAATCCCGATTTCGCCGATCGCCTCGACGCCGTGCTGCAGCGCCACGAAAGCCGCCGCGACGTGCCGGACGAGGTGCTGGAAGACGTTGCGAAAGAAAGCTCCTCCCCAGCAAGCGGGGGAGGTCCGAGTGCAGCGAGGGGAGGGGGAAAGTCCGCCGGCCGTCGCGCCGCGCCCCCTCAGTCGCCTGCGCCGACAGCTCCGCCGCTTGCGGGGGAGCAACAAAAGGCCCCCGACATCAATCCTGCCGGCATCTTCCGCAAGAGCGGCGAAGAGGGGCTAGCCGCTGCACTCGCCGATCACGATCTCAGCGCACTTCGCGCGCTCGTCGCCGAGCACAATCTCGATCCAAGCGGCGTCACGCCTTCGCTCACCCGCGACGAACTCGCCGCGCATATTGTCGCCCAAGCCAAGCGCCGCGCCGAGCGCGACGAGAAGATGTTCGATTACTAATCCAATCGAGCCCTGAGCTTGTCGAAGGGCGGTGTGCAAGTGTGCCGGCCTTCGACAGGCTCAGGCCGCGCGGTGGTGGCTATGCGAACAACGCGTCCCGCATCAGCGGGATGAGCGCGCTGTTCTCCCGATCCCAAATCGGAAACGCGCCGGCGAAATCCCACACGCACCAGGCCATGCCGCCGGCTTCACACGCCTCACGCACCGCGCGCGTCCACATTGCACGCTGCTGGATGGGCAGCGTGCGATTGACGCCGAACTCACCCAATTGCAGGGCGTAGCCATGCCGCGCGCCCCAATCGGCGGCTTGCTCAAGATGCGCGCGCACCGCCGCGTGGTCTGCATCCGTTCCCCAATCGCGCCCAAAGTTCGGGGCCTCATTGCCAAGCCATTCGGCGTTCTGATGCGTAAATGCGTGGGGCTCGTAGTAGTGCACGCTCACCGCGATGCTTTCATCTTCGGGCGGGCGCCAATCCCGCAATGCGTCGATGTTCTGCCAATTCCCCGGCCCCAGCACGATCAGGCGCGACGCATCGCGCTCGCGTATCGTCGCCACCACATCGCGCTGCAACTCCATCAACGCGCTGTTGCTCCAGTTGGGACCGTTCGGTTCGTTGAACGGTTCCAACGTCAGCGCCGCCGGCGCACCACGGAAGTGATGCGCGATCACCGCCCACATCCCGAGAAACCGCTCCCGCTGCCGCGCCGGTTCCCTGATCAGGCGCTCATAATGATGCATGTCGAGCTGCACCTTGAGACCAAGCTCAAGCGCATGCTCCACGATCTCATCGATCCGCCGCCAGAGATTGCCAGCAATCGCGTAAGGCGGCGCCGAGCCCGCATGCGCGTCAAACCGCACCGGCAACCGCACGCCATCAAACCCCGCGTCGCGGATCGCATCGAGATGCGCCAGTTCGATCCGGTAGCCCCAATCACCCTCGTTCGGCGCCTCAAGCGCGTTCCCCAGATTGACGCCGCGTCGCATCGGGAAGGGCGCTGCCGGCAGCCGCGCCGCCCCGTCGCCACTACAGGCCGCCAGCCCGGCGACGCTCGCGATCATCTCTCTGCGATTCATGGCGTCACCCTAACTCCTCACCCGCTTGCGGGGGAGGTCCGAGCGGAGCGAGGGGAGGGGGTAAGTCCGCCCATCACAGCGCGCTGCCCCTCAGTCATCGCGCTAGCGCGCGTTGACAGCTCCCCCGCAAGCGGGAGAGCAGTTTGCGAGCTGTCACAAAGCCCGCTAACACCGCCCCCGATGTTCGACAAAATCCTGATCGCAAACCGCGGCGAAGTCGCCGTCCGCATCATCCGCACCGCGCGCCGCCTCGGCATCAAGACGGCCATCGTCTATTCCGAGGCCGACCGTGACAGCCTCGCTGTCGAGATGGCGGACGAGGCCGTCTTCATCGGCCCGCCGCCGGCCGCGCAGAGCTATCTTGTCATCGACAAGATCGTAGCCGCCGCCAAGCAAACAGGCTCGCAAGCCATCCACCCCGGCTTCGGCTTCCTCTCGGAGAAAGCCGAGTTCGCCGACCGTCTCGAAGCAGAGAAGATCGTCTTCATCGGCCCCAACGCCCACGCCATCCGCGCCATGGGTGACAAGATCGAGTCCAAGAAGAGCGCCGCCGAAGCCGGCGTCTCGTGCGTGCCGGGCTTCATCGGTGAGATCGAAGGCGTCGAGCACGCCGTGCAGATCAGCGAAGACATCGGCTACCCGGTGATGATCAAGGCCAGCGCCGGCGGCGGCGGCAAGGGCATCCGCGTCGCCTACAATCGCAAGGAAGTGGAAGAGGGCTTCCCCGCCGTACGCGCCGAAGCCAAAGGCGCCTTTGGCGATGACCGCATCTTCATCGAGAAATTCGTCACCGCGCCGCGCCACATCGAAATCCAGGTCATGGGCGATAAGCACGGCAACGTCGTGCACCTGTTCGAGCGCGAATGCTCGATTCAGCGCCGCAACCAAAAGGTCATCGAAGAAGCCCCGTCGCCGCTGCTCGACGATAAGACCCGGAATGCCATGGGTGAGCAGGCGGTCGCGCTGGCGCGCGCCGTGAACTACGACAGCGCCGGCACCGTCGAGTTCGTCGCCAGCGGCGCCGATAAGAGCTTCTATTTCCTGGAGATGAACACCCGTCTCCAGGTCGAGCACCCGGTCTCGGAAATGATCACTGGCCTCGATCTCGTCGAGCAGATGATCCGCGTCGCCGCCGGCGAGAAGCTCGCCTTCAAGCAGAAAGATCTAAAGATCAAAGGCTGGGCGATTGAGAGCCGCATCTACGCCGAAGACCCATACCGCAACTTTCTGCCGTCCATTGGTCGTCTCCGCGCCTACCAGGCGCCCGCCGAAGGCAAGACCGGCGATATCACGCTCCGCAACGAAACCGGCGTCCGCGAGGGCGACGAGATTTCGATGTTTTACGATCCGATGATCGCCAAACTCATTACCCACGCGCCGACGCGCATCGCGGCCATCGACGGGCAAGCCGCAGCACTTGACAACTTCCTCATCGACGGCATCGCCGACAACATCCCGTTCCTCGGCGCGGTAATGGAGGAGAAGGATTTCCGCAAAGGCGATTTCACCACCGCCTACATCAAGGATCATTTCCCCGAAGGCTTCCAAGGCGTGCCGCCGACAGCCGCGCAAGAGAAGCTCCTGATCGCCACGGCCGCGATGGCGCGCGCCTTCACCGCCCGCCGCGCTCGCGATATCAGCGGCCAGCTCAATGGCAAAGCCAATGGCTGGCAACGCGACTGGACCGTCATCCTCGATAAGGTCCATCACGCCACCAGCGTTGACCTCGACGACACAGGCGCCACCGTCACAATAGACGGCCGGAAGCATCGCATCGACACGACAACGCGCCCCGGCGCGCGCATTATCAACGGCAAGTTCGAGGGCCAGCCGTTCTCGGTGAAAATCAAGACCGCGCCCGGCGGCTACACGCTCCGCCATCGCGGCGTCACCGTGCTCGCGCTCGTCGCCACGCCGCGCGGGGCCGATCTCTTCAAGAAGATCCCCGAAAAGCAGAAGGCGGACACCTCAAAGCTGATCGTCTCGCCGATGCCCGGCCTCGTCATCACTGTCGACGTAAAACCCGGCCAGGAAGTGAAGAACGGCGAGGGCGTCGCTGTCGTCGAAGCCATGAAGATGCAAAACATCATCCGCGCCGAACGCGACGGCGTCATCGCCAAAGTCAACGTCGCCGCCGGCGCCAGCGTCG
Organism: Hyphomonadaceae bacterium; assembly: GCA_050184605.1. Lineage (GTDB taxonomy): Bacteria > Pseudomonadota > Alphaproteobacteria > Caulobacterales > Aquidulcibacteraceae > Vitreimonas. The sequence continues at coordinate 213,733 of JBFXAE010000005.1, forward strand.
CGGCCGATGAAGTGATGATCGAGTTGGCTTAGGCGCATCTCTGCCAATTTTAGGACGAGGCCGCCAACGCAAGTGTTTCCTCGGTGGTTCGAAAGCGCGTGAGTGGATCGGCATGGCGGTGCCCAACTTTCCATTCGCCGCCTTCACGTCGATAAACTTGCGTTGTTCGCAGACTCCAGGGGTGGCTGACCTTGTTGGAAATGTCAGCGGTCTGCTCTTCCAGGGTGACGAGAACAAGAAGATCGCCGGATTGGTATGATGCCAGGACGCGGAATTGCTTCACCGTTTGAGGGCCGCGCGCAGCCCACTGCTTGCCGCCGACGGTCAACGGTCCGCCAAGCGGCCCATAGATTGAGACGTCATCGGCATGGGAAATAAAACTGCCGTAACCGGCATCCCACTCGCCATCGACCCAAGCCTGATTGGCGCGTGCGGTTCGCGCGACGATCTCCTCTAGTTCATCATCGATCATGCGGCGTCCTCTCTGGCCTCGAAGTGCAGGGGCATTAGAAACCAACGAAGTCAGATTGGAAGCGCGGCTTCGTCGCAAAAGCGGACGCCCGCCGGAGCCAAACTCACCTGCTTCTGCAGACCTCATCCGGCCGATGCGCGGCTGCGATCTCCTTGCCCCGGAGAAGGGACGCGGTGTCCGCCAGCGCCTAACCCCGCTTCGCCTTCATTACCGCCGCGTCGAGCGCCGAAAGAAGCCGCGAGCGATCCTGTGATGAGAACGGCTTCGGCCCGCCGCTGTATTCACCGATTAGGCCTTCGGCTTCTCCGCCATCATAGTGACACCCAGCAGCGCCCGCGCTACCTTGCTGCGGCAGATCTTTGTGTGCAGCGAACGCGGAACGAGGCCAAATAGGCTCTCGATCCATTCGCCGGCGAACTGCGGCAACGTGAACGCCCGGTACGCGCGCGGCGCAATCCAAATGCTGGTGCGTCCAAAACCCGCCTTGCGCATGAGCGCGCGCAATTCCTTGTAGGAATATTCCTTCAAGTGCATGCCCTGGGCGACGTCGGAAAAGAACATCGAGACGTCATGCGGCCCTGAGTAGCGGCTAGGCGTGCGGCAGAGATAGCGCCCGCCGGGCTTCAGCACCCGCACCACTTCCTGCATCTGCTCGAACGCATCGTCCGGGTGCAGGTGCTCCATCAGCTGGTTCGAGTACACGAACGAGACGCTCTCGCTCGGCAGCGGCAGCGTCACGCCCTTGGTCAGCAGAAACTCGAAGTTCGCCGGCGCGTCCTGCGGCGCCAATGCATCGCTGACTTCAATCACGATCGCTTTCGCCACATGCGGCGCAACACCGAGCGTCACCGCCCCGTCGCCGCCGCCGAGTTCCACGAACACGTCGTCCGCCTTCAGCTCGCGCGCCAGCATCCCGGCCTGGCGCTTGGCGTAGCCCGCCATTTCGCCGGCCTTATCCTTCGGAAGTGTCTTGCGCGGGTGATCGGGCAGGCCGTCGAGCAAACGCGTGTAGGCGGTCTGATAGAGACCCGCGTCGCGCTCCGCTTTGTTGGAGTTACGCAGTTCGTCGGCAAGTTGGCGCTCGAGCGTGTAGTGCGCGATGATCCGGTCCGGCGTACGGCGGGCGCGATAGTGCGCCTCGATCGCCCTATAATCCTGACGAAGTTCCATATTAACCGCCCGCGCTTCTGCGTGCTTCGCGCTCGCAAGCACTGCGCCAAAGGCGTGACAGGTCAATAAAACTCGAACGAAAGCGCCGCAGTTTCACCCGACAGGCGAAAAGCGCGCCGCTCTAATACGCACACCGCGTCGGGCGCACCATGCAGTCCTGGCAGGCGCGGTTCTCCCAGCCCGCGCCGTCCGCGCTCAGCGCCGCAGCCAGCCACTCCGCCAGCGGCGCGCCGCCGCTCTGCTCGGTGTAGAAGCGCGGCGTTCGCAGTATGGAATGGGTTTCGCCGGAGGCGAGATAGGAGCGGAAATTGTCCGCGCGCTGACGCTCCTCCAAATCCGTCACCATCGCGCTCGTCCATGCCATGCAGGCGTTCTCGGCGCCCATTAGCGCGTAGAAGCTGGATTGGGTGATGTCGTGTGCGGTCGTGTATTGCGCGAAGCGGTCACGCGGATAGCGCGCCGCCAGCCGCGCCACGATGTCGGTGTCTGGTGTTAGACGCGTGTTTCGCGAGAACACTTCGCGCGGCAACGCAAAACGCCAACTCGTATTGCGTTGATCCAGAAACGCTTGCGTCATCACGCCCTGGCCGGCGTCGCCGAACATCAGTGCTTGCCCGCGCGGGAACGCGGCGCGAATGCGCGCGTAATGCGTCGAGGCGCCGTACGCGCCCGCGCTCGATCCCGCCACCAGAATGCGTTCCGGCTGCGAGAAGTTATCCTTCATCCAGTTCAACACGACGCGGAAATTGTCGGCGCCGCGATGCTCGATGCGATAGGGCGCGCCCGTATCGGGATCGGTGTAGGTCGCCGTGTTCGAGCCCGAGTGCACATCACCCGTGCAATAGGGCACATAAACGAAGCTCCAATCGCGCACCGGATTGCGTGGATTGCTGAGATCGAAAATGCCGTTGAACCGGTCGGGGGTGTCGGTGGGGATCAGCTCAGCTTTGTAGAAGCCGTCATCGTCGCGTTCTGCCTCGCGCCGCCGTGGGATCGCGCAGGTGATGTCGTCCCAGCAGGCGCCGCCGCCATCGAAGAAGATGACGAGACCATCGGCTGTGCCGCGCCGAAACCAGAACCGGTAGGCGGGGTCCGTCCCCGCCGCCTCCGAGCACGTCGCCTGGTAGAGCCGGCCGTCAAGCCGCGTCGGCGGCGGGGTGACCTGCACCCAGCCTGTCGCCTGTGCGGTTTCCGCCGGTGCATCGGCGCGCGCGGCCGTGCAGCCGCTGAGCGCCAGCGCCGCCACAACCACCCAAGCCTTAAAGCCAGCCATTCCCGCTCCCCGCAGTCAGCAACGCTAACTGCCATAAAAGCCGTCCGCCAAGGCATGAGCGGCGCGGAAATGCGGAGATTTGGTGGTCAGGCTCTCAGAAACGTGTGCGCAGCGTGAACCGCGCCGCCGTCGGCGAGCCTGGCGTGATGTTGTTGTCGTTGTGCGCCGTCGCCCAGTATTCCTCATCGAACAGGTTTTCGATGTTGAGCTGGGCCTCGACCTGGTCTGTCAGGGCGAAGAAGAGGGCGACATCCACGCGCGTGAACTCTGGCAGCGTCACCGCGTTGGAGATCGTCGTGAACGATTCCGTCTGATGGGTGACGCCAACACCGGCCCCGAAGCGTGGCGTCAGGCGGAAATTGTTCCAGAGCGCGAACGTATGTTCCGGCGTCAGCGGTACGACGCGTCCAGCAGGGGCGGCGGTTGTCGTGCTGGTGATCTCGACGTTCTGGTACGAATAGCCGCCCGCAATCTGCCAGCGATCCGTCATCGAACCTGCGAGGCCGATCTCAAACCCTTCGCTGCGCTGTTCGCCGGTGAGCACCGTGTTGCCCGTGCCGGACTCGATCGCGCGCGTATTGCTGCGATCAAGTTGATAGATGGCCGCCGTCAGCGCGAGCGCCCGTGTGATGTCCCATTTGACGCCAAGTTCGAGGTTCTCGAACTCTTCCGGCTCGAGCGCCGCGCTGGTTGCGTCGAGCGACGCAAACTGGTCGCCCGATTGCGGCAGGTACGAAACGCTGTAGCTCGCATAGATCGAGACCGGCTGGACTGGCCGATAGATGACGCCGAGGCGCGGTGAGACCAGATCGTCGTCACGGCTGAAATCCGCATTCGCGGCGCGGCGATCGTCGAAGTCGAGATCGAAACGGTCAAAGCGCGCGCCGGCGATGATTTGCCACTGATCCGAAAGTTCTATCTGATCTTGGAGATAGATCGCTGCGACGTTGGCTTCGACGTGATTATCCGTCTGCAGCGGCGCGGGGATGATGCCTACAGCGGTTGTCGTCGGCGCGCTGACATTGACGGTCGGCAAGCCAGTGAAATTCGGCGACCGGGTATTGTCGGTCTGCTGGCTGCCGAACTCGAACCCGGCGAGGATGGTGTGGCTCACGCTGCCCGTGCTCGTGCGCCAGATAAGGTCTGTCTGGTTGAAGAAATTCTGACGCTCGGTCGTGCTATTGTAGCCCTGCAACGCTACGTTCCCCGAACCGTCCACGGCCGAGTTGGCGTGGATGTTCTGATAGAACTTGTAATAGTCGGCGTATTGCGTGCGGTTGCGGATCGTTAGCGTGTCCGAGAAATCATGATCCAGAAATGCCGAGAGCGCATCGACTTCCGCTTCGGCATAGCTCACGTCCGGATTGCCGAAGAAGGCTTCGCGGCTGCCGCTCCAAGGGCGGCCATTCTGAGAAGGCACGCCGCGATCAACAACGCGGTCATCGACAAAATGCTCGTAGCCTACGCGCAGCTCTGTGTTCGTCCCCAAGCGGAACGCCGATGTCGGGTTCACGCCCCAGCGTTCGACGTTGACGAAGTCACGATAGGAATCGGAATCCTCATAGAACGCATTGAGCCGCAGCGCCGTGTCGTCGTTCAACACAAAGCCCAGATCCGCCGCGCCGCGCAGCTGATCGTATGAACCCGCCGTGAGCGAAAGCTCGCGGTATGGAACCCATCCGGCCCATTCTGTGACTCGATTGATGACGCCGCCGCCGCCGCCGCGACCGAAGATCATGGCGTTCGGCCCTTTCAGCACTTCGACCCGCTCGGCGTTGTAGAGGTCTCGGTAGTATTGAACGTCGTCGCGGACGCCATCGACGAAGAAGTCCGCCGTTGAGCTGTTGCCGCGCAGAGTGGGCGCATCGCGATGGCCTTCGCCTTGCCCCATCGAGACGCCCGGCACATAGCGCACCACGTCGGCCATCGAGCGCATACCCTGATCTTCGATCAGGTCATTGGTGATTACCGAGACCGACTGCGGCACGTCGCGCAGCGCGGTGTCGGTGCGCGTGGCGGTTGCGGTCGCGTCTTCTGTGTAAGCGGGACGGCGGCCGACAACGGTGATCGGATCTTGCTCATCAATCTGCTGGCCGAACGCGGGCACGGCGAAGCCAACACCAGTCAACATCGTCGTCGTCAGCACGAGCGCCCGTGCAATCCCCAATCCCTGCTGTCGCATCGTCCCCGCCTCTGTTCTTGCGAGGCGCTAGCAATAATGCTCTGCGAGTTATTCGCAAGTGCAGGAGAGTCGCACGAGCCTCAAAAGCGAGCCGGCCAGAGACCGGGAGGTCTCTGGCCGGCTCCTTGTCCGGTCTAGGAGGCGTTAGCCCGCCGAACGCCGCTTGGAGGCGTAGTCGATAATCGCCAGCAGAAGGAAAGCAACGCCGACGGAGCCCAGGATCACAGCCGGGATCCACATGCCGTGGCGCGCGTCGCCGCCGGGATCGAAGCCGTCCATGATGTAGCCCGCCGCGATGAAGCCGCCGGTGAGGGCCAGGAGGATCACCGCGTTGCCGAGGCTTTTGCGGGCGCGGTCGCCTTCATCGAGCATGTTTTGGGTCAGTTGCTGAACCAGCGCGGGATCGAGGTTCTGGCCGCGCGAGAGGGCGTTGGAAACGAGGTCATGCGCCGAGCGCTTGGTGCGCTCCTTAGCCAGGGTCGGCACCAGAATAATCGCGGCGAGAAATCCAAAAAACACAAACGGTACAAAGATATCGGCGTCCATTGTCAGCTCCATAGCCTAGGGACGTTTGCCCTATTGCTGACACAGATGCGGACGCCTCCGCCTTTAGACGCACGGCTGGTCGAAAAAGCTTCAGTTCGACGCGCCGGCATCGATCCAGAGCGTAAACGTCGAGCCGTGGCCTGGCGCGCTTTCGCACCGCACATCGCCGCCCATGAGCCGCGCCAGACGACGCACCAGTGTGAGCCCCAGCCCTGTGCCTTCCGCACGCCGCGCGGCGCCGCTGTCGCCCTGCACGAACGGCTCAAAAATACGGGTCTGGTCCTCCAGTGCGATGCCGGCGCCGGTGTCGCTCACGCTAAATACCAAGCGCTCCTTCGAGCCGAACGCCTCACGCCGCGCGCCGATGCGGATCTCGCCGTCACGCGTGAACTTCGCCGCGTTTGAAACAAGCTGCATCAAGCTTTGATGCAGCCGCATGTGATCGATTTCCGCTTCGCCCAGGTCCTCGACGCTGGTGATGATCAGCTTGTTGTTGCCCGCCATCGCGATCGGCGCGGCGGCCTCGCGCAATTCCTGCAGCACCGCCGACACCAAGCCGCGCTCGCGCCGAAGTTCGATCTGTCCGGTTTCCAGTCGCGAAAGATCGAGGATCGTATCGATCACGCCCAAGAGCTGGCGTGCTGACGATCTGATCTTCGTCGCGTCTTCCGCGATCGGCCCTTTCTCCGCTTCCTCTTCGATGAGCTCGGCATAGCCAATGACCGCGTTGAGCGGCGTGCGAAGCTCATGACTCATCGTCGCCAGGAATTGCGACTTCGCCGCATTCGCCTGTTCAGCCGAAGCGCGCGCCGTCGCGTGCCTTGCGAGATTGCCGAGCAGCACTTGCCGATCGAGGCCGAACATGCACGCCGCCAGCATCAAAGCGCCAAGCGTCGAAACGCCGATGCCCGCTTCCAAGCTCAAACCGCCCGTCACCAGCGGCGCGCTCAACGCCATCACCACCAGTGGCCCAGCGCACGAGAGCAACAGCCACCGGTTGGCGGAGAAATAGACGAACAAGTGATTGGCTGAGCCGCAAATCCACGCGGTTGCGAGCACCATGCCGACAGGCGCGCCCGTCGCCCATACGGCTACCGGGTAGGCGGTATAGGCCACCGCGCCGACGAAGTTGATCGCAGCCAGCCAGCCGAAGCCCCGTTGCTCCGAACGCTTTGCCGCCGGCAAGGCGAGCCGGTCTTCGAGAAACGGCCGCACAGCGACTTCCCACGCCGCGATGAAGCCGAACCAGGCCGCCGCTAGCCATGCCGGCATCATGCCGAGCGATAGCAGCGCCATCACGCCGGTGAATCCCGTGCGCGACCACGTCGCCGCGCGCACGTTCGCGACGACTTCCTCAACGCTCTGGGTGCTGCCCCAGGCCTGGGCGCGGATCGTGTCAGGAAGCGAATCAATAGTCATAAGTTCGACGTTAGACGCTGTGATCTCGTAACGCGCGGTAAGCGGAGTGTGATGGCAGCGCAAAGACAAAGGCGCGCTTGCGAGGCGCGCCTTCAGGATTCGCACTCTGGGAGGGGGCGCTAAGCGCGAACCGCAATGCGGTCCGCCGGCGCGTGCATCTGCGGCTGAGCCGTCTGTTGATGGCGCTTGCGGAGATCAAGAGCGCCATAGCGCGCTAACCATTCCCGCGCGCTGATGCGCTTGACGATTCTGTCGGCAGGCTGCGCTTTCATCTCTTCTCTCCGTCGTCGTGCTACGGAGATGTCTGCGCATATGAACTTGGATGCAATTATCTCGGGCGGCCTATGCCGGCGCCTGCGTAAGTTCCGTCTTGCCGAACACCCGCTCGAACGAAGCGCGCAGCGCCACATCCGCATCGCTCATCGTCACCGGCAGCCCAAGATCAACCAGGCTCGTCACGCCGAATTGCGGCGCGGAAATTCCGCATGGCGTGATGCCGGAGAAATGTTCCAAATCCGGCTCAACGTTGAACGCGATGCCGTGAAAGCTCACCCACTTGCGCAGCCGCACCCCAATCGCCGCGATCTTATCCTCACGCGCCCAGCCCGGCCCTTTGCGCTCCACCCAAACGCCGACGCGCCCGTCCCGAATTTCGCCCTTCACGTTGAAGTCCGCCAATGCGCCGATGATCCATGTCTCCAGATCTTTCACGAACTTGGTCACGTCACGCCCGCGTTCGCGCAGATCGAGCATCACATACGCCACGCGTTGCCCCGGCCCGTGATAGGTGAACTGACCGCCGCGCCCGGTCCGAAACACCGGAAACCGGCCCGGCGCCAGCAAGTCCGTGTCCTTGGCGCTGACGCCCGCCGTGTAGAGCGGGGGATGTTCCAGGAGCCAAACCAACTCGCCGGCTTCGCCCGCTGCGATTGCGGCCGCGCGCGCTTCCATCGCCGCGACCGCGGTTTCGTAGTCCGTCAGCCCTGATGAGATAGCCCAGCCGATCATCCGTTCACACGCTCGCAACCCTTTCAGGGTCGACTAGAGCAGAATCAAATGGGGTCGTCGCGTGTCTGGTAAAAGCCAAGTCCATCATGTCGATATCGAACTGAGTGTCGTTTTGGGCCGTTGCTCTATGCCGATGCAGCAGCTCCTGCGCATGGGCCGCGGCGCTGTCATTCCGCTGGACACCAAGGAGACCGACGAGCTCTGGATTCTCGCGGCGGGACACCCGATCGCCCGGGGCGAAATCACCATTCAGGGTGACCGGTTATGCATCACGGTAACCGAACCAGCCGACGTCCACGAATTCCACGCCGCCGCCTAATCTCCCTCTATTTTGGGGTGGACGGAATCCTGTCGGCTCGTTCATGTTGGGCTCAGGCGTGGGACGCCAGAATACACTCGCGTGCCAGAGCCCGGCGCGCACTCTCACGGGGAATATCATGACGAAGAAGTCGCTTATCGTGGCCGCCATTGCGGCGGCTGCTGTCGCTCTGAGCGCGGGGGTTGCCGCTGCACAGAACTGGCAGGCTCAGCCTACCTACGGTTCGGTCCGCCTGTCCCCAGGCTTCACCCCAGACCCCTACGAGGTGGCGCTGGTCGCCGGCGGTCCGATCAACGCGCGCCAAGCCCTTGGGAACGCGTGCCCCGGCTTCATCGCCAACGCCCCGGATTTCGATCTCTATTGGGGCGCTGGCAACAGCGGCTTGCCGCTGGTCATCTCCGCTGACTCCCAAACCGACACCACGTTGGTGGTCCGTACGCCAAGCGGCCAGTGGCTTTGCGAAGACGATGGCGGCTTCAACGGCATGAACCCGGGCATGCGCATCGATAACCCGCAGGCCGGTCTCTATGACATCTGGGTCGGCACCTATGGTGGCGGCACCGCCCAAGCCACGCTGCGGATCTCGGAGCTGACCAGCCACTAGGCTTGCGCTCCAATTCGGACACCCAAAGGCCGGAGGCGACTCCGGCCTTTGTTCTGTCCGGCCCCCGCGGCGGGTCTTGTCCCGCCGGGGCGGCTCTGCTACCCCCGCGCCCTTACCAAGCCGGGGTCATCGGGGCCCTGACAAATGCGCTCGTGGCGGAATTGGTAGACGCACTGCCTTGAGGTGGCAGCGAGTAACATCGTGGAGGTTCGAGTCCTCTCGAGCGCACCAGCCTTCGCGCAAGGGCTGGCAGGCCAGAGCCCAGCGCAGGCGCGCATCTCACAATTTTTCGCCGACCCATTCTTCGCTCTTGGCCCAAAGCGCCTTGGCGCGTTCGCCATCGAGCGCGTAGGGGCGCACGCCGCGGCTCAAATCAAGCCCGCCCGTTTGCGTGATCTCGGCCACCTGGCAGTCTTCGCAATACTTCCCGCCAACTTCGTCAGCGCCCGCTACGACGCCCGCCCAAACCGAAGTCGCCGCGCCCTGCGGTATGCTCTTGAACTCGTATTTCTCCTTGCCCGCCGCGACGGCCTGCTTGTTCAGATGCTCAAGCATCGCCTCGACCGCGCCTTCCGGTAGGTGGCGGCCAAGCTCAGTGCGGATGCCGCCCGGATGCACCGCAACGCCGCGAATACCGCGATCGCGCCAGCGCCGGTCGAATTCCACCGCGAACAGAACGTTGGCCGTCTTTGCGCGTCCGTACGCAACCCACGGATCGTAATCGCCGCGTTCGAAATTCGGATCTTCCAGGTCAACATCGCTGCGGCGATGCCCCGACGACGCGAGGCTCACAAAGCGTCCGCCCGCGCGCAGCAATGGCGCAATTTTGTTCACGAACACGAAGTGCCCGATATGATTGGTGCCAAACTGCGTCTCGAAACCATCCTCAGTCTTGCCAAACGGCGTCGCCATCACGCCGGCATTGGCGATGATGATGTCCAGCGGCTTGCCTTCCGCCAGCAACTTGTCCGCCGCCGCCCGCACGCTCTTCAGCGAGGCAAGATCGAGTTCGATCAGCTCAAGCCCGCCGCCATTGCGCGCATCTTCGCGCACTTGCGCTGTTGCGCGCTCGGCCTTCTTCAAATTCCGCGCCGCGCCGATCACATGCGCGCCATGCGCCGCCAGCGCCCGCGCCGTCTCAACGCCGAGCCCGGCGGACACGCCGGTCACCAATACGCGCTTGCCTGAAAGGTTCTCGCCTTCGAGCACGTCGTCGGTGGTCGAGGTCGCGCCAAATGTTCTGGCCATCACTGTCTCCAATCTGAAAATCTAGCCTGCCGCGCCGGTTGCTTCGCATGTGCTTTTCCGGCATAAAAGGAGGCGGCCTCCGGTTATATACGGAGGACACCTCCGTTTAGCAAGCGTCAAGATTCAGTATTTTTGTGACAACCAAGAAAGCTCCCGCCCGCAAGCCTCGCGCCGACGCCGAGCAGAACCGCGCCCTGCTGCTGGAGACGGCCAAGGCCGCGTTCGCCGAGAAGGGGGCCGCCGTGCCGCTGGAAGAAATCGCCCGCAACGCGGGCGTGGGAATCGGCACGCTCTATCGCCACTTCCCGAACCGCGAAGCGCTGCTGCAGGACGTCTATGCCGACGAAACCCAGAAGCTCTCCGCCGCCGCCGAACGCCTCATCGTCAACGAGGAACCGCTCGAAGCGTTGCGTGAGTGGTTGCGCCTCTTCGTGCGCTACTTCGCCACCAAGCAGCTCGTGGTCGAGGCGCTTGGGCCGAAGCTCAAATCGTCCTCCGGCGCCGAGATCGAAACGGCGATCAACACGCTCGCGCGCAACGCCGAGAAGAACGGCGACATAAAGCTCGATGTCGCCCCCCTCGATATTCTCCGCGCCGTTGTCGGCATGTCGGCGTTCGCCAAGCCCGGTTGGGAAAAGAACGCCTACAAGATGATCGATATCGTCCTCGCCGGCATGGCGCGCGGCTAATCAGCCGCCGCGAAGTGCGCCATCTGATCGGCGAGCGCTTTCTTGAACGCCGGTCGCGCTTCGGCGCGGGCGACGTAAGCTTTGCATGCCGGATAATCCGCGAGCCCATCGAAGCGGTTCACCAGCCGCAACACGTCGGCCATCAGAATATCCGCCACCGAGAACTCGCCCGCCAGCCAATCGCGCTTCTGCAGCACTGGCTCCAGGCGCTGCAGCCGGATGGTGATGAAATCGACCAGCCACTTCCAGCCCGAGCCTTCCCGCGGATCGCCGGTGAAGTGAAAGAACGCCCACGGCAAGCTCGCCATCTCGACAGAATTCAGCGCGCCGAACACCCACTCGACCACCTCGGTGCGTTTCTTCGCATCGCGCCGCATCAGCTTTTCGCTCTTCTCACCGAGATGCAGCAGTATCGCGCCGCTTTCGAAAATGGTGAGATCGCCGTCCTTCAGCCACGGCACTTGCCCGAACGGCTGCGCCGCAAGGTGCTCAGCGCCGCGATCCTTGAACGGCGTCGACTCGACGCGGTAGGGCAGGCCCGCCTCTTCTAGCGCCCAACGCACGCGCAAATCCCGCACAAACCCGCGCGGCGGCGGCGGCACCCAATCGTAGGTGACGACAACAAGTTCGCCCATTTCACGTCTCCTTCCGCCGCCACGGGAACACCGCGCGAAGTTTCTCATCCCGCAACCACAGCCCGCCCCACATGAAAAGGCCGAGATATACGCTGAACAACGTGTGGCTGAACAACGGTTGATCGGCGCGCAAGTTCGTCGCCATCGCGCCGCCGAGCAGTCCCATGAACAGCACCGCGCCCAGCACGCTTGTCGGCCTGTACGCGTAGAGCAGCGTCAGCACCAGTTCCAGAATGCCGATGTAGAACACACAGCCCGGCGGCCAGCCGAGCCCCTGCATGATCTCTTCCGCGATCGGCATGCCGGAAAGCTTCGGGAACACCGAAGCCCCCAGCATGAACACCACGAAAAGCGCGCTCATTACGCGCCCCACCCAAACCGATGCGCTGGCCTTCATCGTTACCACCGCTCAATTCTGTTGCGAAACTTGCTTCATCGCGCCGTACGGACAGTGCGGGCGCGCCAGGACACGATCCGCATAGGCGTTGAGCGTCGTCATGCCGTCAGTGAGTCCAAGAAAATAGGCCCAGCACACGTCATAGCTGAGGATGATGTCGGTCACTGAGAAACGATCCTCGATGATCCAGTCCTTGCCGCGTAATTCCTGATCGAGGACGCCAAGCCCTTGCTTCGTCGCTTTCTCATTCTGCGGAAACACAGCCGGCAGTCGCTCTTCCTCCGGCAGCACAAACAAATTGCGCGCCGTATGCCACAAGTGCGCCTCGACCTCCGTTAGAGCGAACGAGGTCCATTGATCGTGCAGCGCCCGCGCCCATGTGCCGGACGGCGCAATCAATTCCGCCTCAGGGTGACTGTCCGCCAGCCATGTGCAGATCGCGGCGCTCTCAAACAGCGGCCGCCCGTCGTCGCGAACAGCTGGCAGTTTGCTCAGCGGATGGATCGCCGCCACGTCAGGATGCTTGAAGGTCTCGGGGCCATCCACGCTCTCGAACGGTAGTCCGAGTTCCTGCAAGGTGAACCGCACGCGCGAGGAGCGGGTGACGGCGAATTCGTAGAGCTTGAAAGCCATGTTGGACGGTCTCCGGTTCTGATCCGTCCCAAGGACGCACCAGCCTCAACCGTTCCGACATGAGGGCGAGCCTCATTGATTGGGTTTTCTTGCGCGTCCGGGGTTGACGTGAAGCGCAACGCGGCGTTTTGAGAGCACGAACCCAATCCCATTCGCCCCCGAGCCAAAACGGCCCGCCGATGAACACCGAAACCGAAGCGGCGGCCGAGCAGGCGCGCCGCGCACCCTCGGAAGACGCGCACTTCATAACCACCATTATCGGCGCGGCCGGCGATCATGACGGCCCGGCGCTGCGGCGGGCGCTATCCAATCTCGATCCCGCCGACATTGCCGACGTGATCGAGCATGTGCCGCTCGAGACTGCGCTCACCATCGCCAAGATGGTCGGCCGCCATTTGCCGCCCGAGTTCCTCGCCGAACTCTCCTGGGAGCGGCGCGAGGAAATCCTCCCGGAACTGCCGTCCGACTATGTCGGCCGCGCGCTCGGCCAGCTGGATACCGACGACGCCGCCGCCGTCGCCGCCGACATTGACGAAAAGCAGCTCGGCAAGGTCCTCGCCGCCGCCGACGAAGACACGCGCCTTGCGGTCGAAGAAGCGCTCTCGTTCGAGGAAGAGACGGCCGGTCGTCTCATGCAGCGCGAATACGTCGCCGCGCCCGAAGGGGACACGGTCGGCGACGTCATTGACCGCATGCGCGAGAATTCCGCCGAACTGCCGGACGAGTTCTTCGAAATCTACGTGGTTGACGCGCTGATGAAACCGGTCGGGGCCGTGCGTGTCTCAAGCCTGCTCCGCGCCCGCCGCGATACGCCGCTTGCCGCCATCATGCGCTCGCCGCTCATCCTCATCCGCACCGAGATGGACCAGGAAGAAGTCGCGCAGACCTTCCAAAAGTATCACATGGCGTCCGCGCCGGTGGTCGATGAAGCGGGCCGCATCAAGGGCATGGTCACTGTCGACGACATCGTCGACATCATCACCGAAGAATCCGAAGAAGACTTGCTGAAGCTCGCCGGCGTCAGCGAAGCCGCGCAGACAGACAGCGTATTCAAATCCGTCCGCGCCCGTGCGCCGTGGCTCTTGGTGAACCTCGGCACCGCCGTCGTCGCATCCTGGGTGATTTCCAACTTTGAAGGTTCGATCGATCAGCTGATCGCGCTCGCCGTGCTGATGCCGATCGTCGCCTCCATGGGCGGCAACGCCGGCACGCAGGCGCTAGCTGTCGCCGTCCGCGCCATCGCCGCGCGCGACCTGACAGAGTCCAACGCGCCGCGCTACATTCTGCGCGAAGCGATGACTGCCATGTCGAACGGCGTCATCTTCGCCCTCGTTTTGGCGATTGTCGTGATCGTCTGGTTTAACAGTCCGCTCTTGGCGGTCGCCATTGCGCTCGCGATCCTGATCAACTTCGCTTGCGCCGGCCTCGCCGGCATTCTCGTGCCCTTAACGTTGCGCCGCCTCGGCGCCGACCCCGCCGTATCGTCCTCAGTATTCGTCACCTTCGTCACCGACGTGGTGGGCTTTATGGCGTTTCTCGGATTAGCGACGCTGATTTTGCTAGGCTAACTCTCTCATTCCGGATCGCGCAGCGAATACCGCGTGACGAAGAGTGAACGCACGACGCCACGCACCAGCGAGCGTTCATCACTAACGCCATTTCACCACGCGCACGCGTGCGTGGCGCCCCACTTGCCTGAAAGGGGAAAGCCGCCGTTTCACCAGCACCGAAACGGGACGGCGGCGCGAATTTACGAAGGCAAACCCATGACGAACGCCATTTCCGCGCACGGCCTCGCTCTTATCCAAGAGCTCGAAGGCTTTCAGGCCGAACCGAAACAACTGCCGACGGGCGGCTGGGTCGTTGGTTATAGCCACGTCCGCGCGACCGAGCCCGGCGAGGCGGTTAACGAGAACGAGGCGGTTGAGTTGCTCACCAGCGATCTCGCGCCATACGAAAATCTGGTGAACACGCTCGTCACCCAGCCGCTGACCCAAACCCAATACGACGCGCTCGTCTCGTTCGCGTTTTCGGTTGGCGCCGAAGCCTTCGGCAAGAGCCAAGTGCTCCGCCGCACCAACGCCGGCGATTACGTCGCCGCCGCCTGCGCTATGGACGCCTGGCGCAAGAGTGATGTCAGCGGCGAACTCGTCATCATCGACGCGCTGGTGCGCCGCCGCACCGCCGAGAAGGCGCTCTTCCTTAAAGAATTGCCGCAAGCGCCCGCGCCGTCAGTGTTCGTGCGCCCGCAACTCGATCACGCCGCCTCGATCCTCGGCGCGCCCGTCACATATCTGCCGGCGCCTGAAGTCGGCACGATCGCGCCGCCGCCGCCGAAGCCCGAACCGGCCCAACGCCTTACCGAAATTCTGAAGAGCGAGCCCGCCACCGAGGCGTTGCTGCTCACGCAGGTCGTCGTCGAGAACAACGGCGAAACCGAAATCGCCGAAATCACCACCGCGCACGCCAAGCCCGTCGCGCGCTTCGATTTCGAGCCGCGGATCGCGCCGCGGCGTAGCGAACAAGCGAAGCCGAAGACGGGTTGGTTCATGCGTGCCAAGCCGCCAGTACCGCAAGGCGCCGATCAACGCCTGCACAAAATGCGCAAGTTCGCGCAGCTGAAGCTGCCGACTTTCGAGAACCTCGGCCTCGCCGCGCTCATGCTGTTTGGCCTCGGCCTCATCGCGACTGGCGTCTCGCTGCTGATGACGGGCGCGGGGCAAGTCGTTGACTACGCCGGCGCCGCCGCGCTCTGCGCGCCGGGCCTGGCCGCCGTCCTCATGGCCGCCTTCGGCCTCTGGCGCACGCCGCGCGTGAAAGCGGTCAGCGTCGAAGCCTAACCAGGTTTCTCTTGGCTGGTGAGCCGGGGGCGGGGGCAACCCCGCCCCTATTTTTTCAAAGCCTGCCGCAAAAACAAAAAGGGCCGCAACGGTCTCCCGTCGCGGCCCTCCATTGTCTGTCCCGTGCGGGGCAAAGCTTAAGCGATGATCCCACCCGAGGTGGTCCAAGCCTGCGACAATGCCCCTACAGAGTGACAATGAGACATGGATCACCTCCTTTCCTAAACAAGCCCAGCGACGTTGCCGGGAAGATCAAGATAAGTGCTTCGCGCGCCTCCGCAAGCGCGATGGCTAACGTGTGATGCAGCGAGCGAGTGCGCGTGGCGCATGGATGACAGAAGGCGAAATTGCGGCAACTAAAACGCGACGTCGACCTATTCGCGCTCCGGCGTCTTTGATCCGAGCAGCGTCGCCGTCGTCCCGGCGACCGCCACGCACGCATTGCTCTCGCCGCCATCGGGATAGCAGAAGAGGGCGCTCTGATTGCCGCGCGCGTTCTCATAGACGTTACGCGTCACCACGGGTCGAAAGCCTGGCGGCCGCTGCGCGCCCGCAGGCCAAGCCGGCAGTTCGCTTGCGCTGCCGGTTTCCGACTGGTTCTGCGTCCAGAGCTCGATCTCGTCGCGCAGCCCGGTCTGATCGTTATTCGGACGGAACGCCAACGGCACTGAGCTCACCGGATAATCATGCGTGAACAGCACTTCGCCTTCGGTCGACTTGATGCGGATGGTGGCGACGGCTTCGCCGCACGTCGCGCCATGCGCCTCGGCCTCGATGATGTAGTACTGGCTGCCGACAGCTGACCAATCGCGCGTCGCGTTCGCATCGCAACCAGCGCGCACACTGCCCGCAACGGGAACTTCAGCGGTCGTCGCTGGCGTTTCTGGAGCGGGGGGCGTGCATGCCATCAATGCCAACGCCAACATGCTCACGCCAATTCGCATCATTCCACCGTCTCCTCGACGTCCCGATCAAATAGATGTCCCGCGCCGCCGGCTGCAGGCTCCCAGAACACGCACGTTTGCCGTGCTGTTCCTGAAAAGTGGCATAACATCGGCAAGTCACGCGCGCGGATGTCAGCATATGTGAGTTCGTCCAGCGTCGCTTGTCCTGGAACCAGCGCCGCCCATTCCGGCGCATCGCTCGTGCGTCCGATCGCCGGTTGCGACCATTCTTCCAGAAACGTCTCCATGTGTTCGGGATCTTCGGCGGTAAACACGTCGCCGAACGCCCGCTGCAGCGGCGACGCCCAGGCCCAAACCGGATTGCCATCGCTATCGGCGATCTCATAGACGCCGATCGCCTTGTCGCACGAGGGTCCAAAGCTGCGCACTGTCACGCGATCGGCGCCGGCGCCGCTGAACGCGATCTCGCGCGTGTGCGTGAAATCACAACGGCCAGCTTGCTGCTGCGAACACGCGCTTGCGACGAGCGTCAATGCGCCGAGGAACAGTGCGCGCATCATGGTCCGTACGCCACGATCATTGTTGGCGCTCGCGATGCAGGATCGATGATCAAACATTGCGAGGCCTCCACCGCCGCCGCGTAGCAGATCATCGGCAAATCGCGCGTCCGCAGCATCTCATACGTCTCACGGTCGAACGGCGTGTCGTAGGAAAACGTTTGCGCGCTGGCCGATAGCGTGTCGAAGCCTTCGCGCCACTCCGGCAAGAACGCCGCTGTGCGCGCCTCCGTGACATTGGCCCAGCCAGCCAGGAATGCATCCATCTGTTCGTTTGTCACTGGCGGCGCGCCTTCGGGCGGAATGCCGCCAAAGGTCATGTCGTAATAGGTCGAGGAGAAGGCCCACAAAGGATCGCCGGCGCTGTTGCGCGCGACGAATGTCACCACCGCTTGTGCGCATGAAGGTCCATCGGCACGCGTCGTTATTGTGTCGGGCGCCCCTTCAGTGCTCCAACTTACTTCATGTGTCGCGCTACGCGCGCACGCATTCGATGATTGCGTCGAAGTATCTTGTCCGCACGCGCTTAGCGCGATCGCGGCGGCCAACAAAAGCATGCGCATGAAACGCCCCTGGATTCGGGCGGACCATACAAAACACCCGCGTCAGCGCCAGCCTAATCAGCCGTCTCTAGCGACGACCAACCCGCAAGCGAACCGATCGCATCCTCTTGTGGCTGCTGGAACAGGCCGTGTGGTCGCTGCAGCGCAGCAACGGCAGCTTCGTAACCTGCCGTCACAGCTTCATCGAAGCGCTTCCAATCGCGCATGTCGATGTCTGGCATTTCCGGCGCAATCAGCAGGTCGGCGCCGGAGCGGCCTTCCCATGGATCGACGGTCAGCGTCGCGGCGCGCATCAGCAGGGAGGCGATCGGTGGGGCCGACTGCCAGCCATGCGCCGCGATCCAGCCGAAGAACCCCGGCGGCGCGCGGAAGTCCTCAACGTCGATGCCGTCGCGGCGTGCAACGTCGACGCCGATAATCGGCCCGCGATGCAGATCGCGCATGGTGTCGACGGGAAAGTTTCGCAGCACCGCGCCATCGACGAGCAGACCGTGATCGCCATCGACAACAGGCGGCAGAATCCCGGGCAGCGAAATCGACGCGCGCAGCGCCCTCCGCAACGAGCCGCCGCGATGAATACGCGCCGTGCCCGAAACCAGGTCGGTTGAAACACAGAAGAACGGGACTTCGAGATCTTCGATCAGAGTCTCGCCGAAATGCTCCTCAAGCCGCTCATCGACACGCCTGCCGCGGACAAGCCCGACGACCGGCAAAACGTAATCGCCCAGCGGATTGCTTTCGACAAAGGCCTTGGTGATGCGCCGCTCGATCTCTTCGTTGGACCAGCCCATGGCGACACAGGCCGCGATGACCGCGCCCATCGAAGTGCCGCCGATCACATCAAACGGCAGGCCCGCTTCACGCAGCGCCCGTACAACGCCGATATGCGCATAAGCCCGCGCGCCGCCGCCCGAGAGCACAAGTCCGATTGAGCGCCGCGCAATGACGCGCGCCAGTCGCGCCGCATCGGCGTCTTCGAGGCCGCGCCAGTGAAACAGCCGCGCCGCATCGCATGCGAGACGCCATTCATTCGTGCTTGCGGCCTTCCGGTCCATGCCATGATGCAGCAGGATGACGTCGACAAGCCGGAACTGCCGCGCAGGCGAGGGCTCTTCCTGTGGCAACAGCGGCGTCGATGGCATCGCGTCGGCGCGCGCGAAAAACCAGATTCGATCCGCTTGCCGGATACAGGTGCGGAACCAGCGCGTGTCTGCGATCGGCGACACCAGGAACACCGCGTCGTTCTTCTGTTCCAGCGCATCGAACCAGGCGCTGTTCATGCCTTCGCTCGAAATCGCCAGCACATCCGCTTCGGTGATAACGACCGCGCGTGAGCCCAAACGCTTCAGCGCCGCCTGCAGCGTGCGGGCGCGCAATTCAATATCGATGGTCGGCGATGTCGAAATCATCGCATAGACTTTGGGGTCTGCACGCGGGCTCGACTTGTTGGTGGCGCGCGCGCGCGTGAGCATGATCCGGGCGATGTGTTCCATCATCGCAGGATGCGCATGCACGAGCAGATCGAACGCGCCCGGCGGCAGCTTCAGCACTTCGCTGTCGCGCATCGCGAACACGCTTCCGGAATGCGGTTCGCGCGCGATCATCGCCATTTCGCCGACGGGTTCGCCCGGCCGAATGTAGCCGAGTAACTGATGCCCGCCGCGGTCGGTGGGCCGGAACGCCGCCAATGAACCCGAGACCAGGAAATAGACCCCGTCCGGCGGTTCGCCTGCGTTGATCAGCGGCCAGCCCGCTGGCACTGAAAACCATTCGGCCATGGCGTCCAGCGCGCCCAAAACGTC
This sequence comes from Hyphomonadaceae bacterium, assembly GCA_050184605.1. Classification (GTDB taxonomy): domain Bacteria; phylum Pseudomonadota; class Alphaproteobacteria; order Caulobacterales; family Aquidulcibacteraceae; genus Vitreimonas. The sequence goes on from JBFXAE010000005.1 coordinate 232,995, forward strand.
GGGCGAGATGCCTTCGAGGCGGGTGGCTTCGGCAAGACTTGGCTTCATCGGCGTCTCGAAAGGATAGGACCCGATTATTAAGGCGCAATGAGAACAAGTGTGGGTTGAGCGCTCTGGGCGGTTTGCGGGTGGGCGCCCGGAGCCCTAAAGACGGCCCATGACCGTATTCCTCGCCCACGCTCCCGCCGATCGCCAGACCGCCGAGGCGCTGGAAAAGATTATCGAGCGCCGGGGTCAATTCTGCGAACTCGATGACGGCCAAACCGCGCTGAAGCCTGTCAGTAATGGCGACGCCTTCGTGCTGCTGGTCTCGCAGGCGCTGACCTTCGCCACCGCGCGGCTCCGGCTCGAACAACGCGCGCTCGACGCCTGGGCGCAGGGGCGTCTCATTGTCGTGAAGTTGGACCACGGCATCGCACCCGTGGGCTTGCGCGATCTTCCCGCGATTGACGCCACCTTCGAAGCCGCGCGCGATTTCAAGTGGAACGAAGTGGCTGACGCGGTCACGAAAGTCGTGCGCGCGCCGCCGGCGGAAGCGCACGATGATGAGAGCGAAGCCAGTGATGGCGCAGCGCCGCCACCCGTTGAGCGCCCACCGCGAACGCCAAGTGAGAAGGGCGGCTTCCCGCTTGGCGCGGTGGTCTATCCGGTCCTGTTGCTGCCAGGCCTGCTCGCCATTTCAGCGACGGTGTCGATCTGGCTCGCCAACCGCATTGGCCCGACGCCGGGTGGTTGGCCGGAATTGATCGCCGGCATCGATGGCTTCGGAACGCGCTACGGATTGCCAGCGGGTGTGACGCCGTGGTTGTTCGCCGCTTCGATGACGCTGTTCGCCGCCGTGCTCGGTCTCATCATCTTCGGCTTCTCCAATCGCGCCGCGCCCCGTTCCGAAGCGCCCGCACGCAATCCGCCCCGGCCGCGTCGGCGCGGGCAGGTCGCGCCATCAAGCGACGCCGTGTTCGTCTCCTACGCGCGCGCCAATGACATGACAGTGCTGCCCTTGGTCGAAGCCGCCAAACGCGCCGGCCGGAAGTTCTGGCTCGATCAACAGGGCATCAGCGCCGGCGAAGGCTGGGCCGGCGAAATCGTTCGCGCCATCAAAGCGGCGGGCGGCGTTGTCGTCATGTGTTCGAAAGCCGCTTTCGAAAGCGATCATGTGAAACGCGAAATCTATCTGGCTGACCGCTATCGAAAGAAGCTTGTCCCCGTGTTCATCGAACAGGCTGAGCCGCCCGAGGACTTCGAGTACTTCTTCGCCGGCGTGCAAATGCTGAACCTCTATGAAACCCCCGAAGAGGAGCGGCCCGAAGCCTTGAACCGCGCCCTTGGAGTTGCCGCATGAGCCTCGCACCCGATCCTGTCCTGCTCGAAGTCTCGCCAGCCGGCATCGCCGTTGTCACCCTGAATAGGCCGGCCAAGCGCAATGCGTTCGACGAACTCGTGATCGCCAATCTCAGCGAACATTTCGAGACGCTGAAGGGCGCAGATCATGTGCGCGCGGTGTTCATCCGAGGCGCGGGCGAGAGCTTTTGCGCCGGCGCCGATATCGATTGGATGAAGCGTGGCGGCGAGCGCACCGAGGACGACAACGAGACGGACGCGCTGGCGCTCGCGCGCATGTTGAAGCACCTGCACGATCTGCCGCAGCTCACCGTGGCGCTGGTGCATGGCGCGGCCATGGGCGGCGGCGCCGGACTTGTCGCCGCTTGTGATGTTGCCGTTGCCGTGAAGAGTGCGAAGTTCCGCTTCAGCGAAGTCCGCCTGGGCCTCACGCCGGCCACCATCTCACCGTACGTTGTCGAAGCGATCGGCCCACGCATGGCGCGCGCGCTGTTCGCAAGCGCCGAAGGGTTCGATGGCGAATATGCCGAGAAAATTGGCCTCGTGCAGTACGCCGTCGCGACCGAGGCTGAACTTACGTCAATGATGGAACATTTGTCAGAATTGGCGATGGCGGCAGCGCCAGGTGCTGTCGCAGATTCGAAAGCGCTGGTGCGCCATGTTCAAACTCATGCGATTGACGAACATCTGCTGAAGGAAACGGCTCGCAGAATTGCAAAAAGGCGTGCATCATCGGAGGGGCGTGAAGGGCTCAAAGCGTTCCTTGAGAAGCGCAAGCCGGAGTGGAATTCGTGAAGCTAAAGCGCGGCCTCAGCCGGATCTGGGCGTATCTCTTTCGGGCGAAGCTAGCGCGGGCGCACATGCCGTTCTGGCGCGTGGTAGTGGAAGCCCGTCTCGATCGGCGCGTGAAGAACTGGCCGAAGCGCTTCGAAACCGCCGTCGCCCCCGTCTATGTCTGGGCCCGGACCATTGAGGAAGCGGAGGGGTTGGCGGCCCTGGCGGTTGAAGCCGAGGGGCTGGAAGCTCTGACCTGCGATGCCAAGAAGTGCGCCCCCGCCGCCGCCCCCAGGCGCGAACCGGCGGCGGTCGCGCGCGGGGAGCTGGGATTCTTGCCGCGCCTGGACGGCGAAACGGGCGCCGAAGGCCCCTCGCGGCGGGACGCGCGGGCTTGATCCTGCCGCTGCTGCGGCGGAGACTCTGAACCATGAGCGGGGAAATGGAAGCGGCCGGCGCCCTGGCGACGGCGGGCGTTGTAGGCGCTGCGATCGAGGGCCGTGAGGGCGGTCCGCCGGGCGAGGGCGGTTGCGCAAACTGCGGCGCCGCCATCACCGGGCGCTTCTGCAGCAACTGCGGCCAGCACGCGCACCCCAAGCGCAAGCTCACCGGCGTCATTGGCGAGTTCCTCTACGGTCTCTGGAACTTCGACACCAAAGCCTGGCGCACCTTTCCGATGCTCATCCTTCGGCCGGGCACGCTCACCCGCAACTACGTTTACGGCAAACGCGCGCGCTACCTCGCGCCGCTGACGATGTTTCTGTTCTCGATTTTCTTCATGTTCTTCGCGTTCTCGACGATCGAGCCGCCGCAGAACATTCGAGACAACGAAGTCGAGTTCACGCAGGAAGACCTCACCGAAGCGCGTGAAGAATTGGCGCAAGCGCAAGCCGACCTTGAGCGCGCGCGCACGAACCCTGATCCAGATCAGCCCGCCGGCCTTGAAGTCGGCTTGGCCGAAGGCGCGGTGCAGATCGCGCAAGGCCAAGTCGATCGGCTTGAGCGTCAGCTCGCCGCCGCACAGGCGCGCGAGGCTGAACGCGCGAGGCAGGCTGAGAACGCGCCGGTTCAAGTGACCGTGGATCGCGACGCCGCGCCAACCGCGCCGCCAACGCCCGCGACCGAACCGTCCGAGACCGCCGAGGATGCCGCGTCCGCACGAACAGAGGGACCGCAAGTCGAAACTTGGCAGGATGCCATGCGCGAGATCGGCACAAGCGACGATTTCGTCGTGTTTGGCGGCGCCAATGAAGAGCTTAATCAGCGCGTCCGCAACAAGCTCCAAAATCCCGACCTGGCGCTCTATCAAATTCAGGACGCGGCCTCGAGATTCTCGTTCTTGCTTGCGCCGTTATCGCTGCCGTTCATTGCGCTGCTTTTCCTCTGGAAGCGCGGCGTGACGCTCTACGATCACATGGCCTATGCGCTCTACGCGCTAGGGTTTGCGGCATTGCTGTTCTCAGCCGTCGTGCTGCTCGGCAAAATTCCGTTCGTCGGCTGGGCGGCGAGCTGGCTCTTGTTAGCGCTGCCCGTTCATATGTGGTTCCAGCTCAAGGGAGCTTACGCGCTCAATTGGTGGTCCGCGACATGGCGGACCTTCTTCATGCTGAACTTCGCGCTGCTCGTCGCTTGCATCTTCCTTGTGTTGGTCATTGTTCTGGGGCTGGCGGGCTAATGCAGTTCGAAAATCCCTTTGGCCTCGCTGAACTCATCGAGCTTGGCGGTTCGGCAGCGGTGGTGCTGCTGATGATCGGTGTCGCCGCCATGCTTGGATTTCGCATGTCGGCGCGCATCGATGACGGCGAACTCGCGCGTCTTGCCGAAGCGGAAGGGGTCCGCGTCGACGGTGCGGTGATCGCCAAGAACGGCCGCACCGCGCTGGCGCGGCTTTCAGATGGGCGGGTAATGGTCGCGCGCGTCATGGGCGCTGACGTCAGCGCCCGGTTTGCACCTGCGAACGCGATCAATCTGGATGTGAAATCTCACCGGCTGAACGCAACATTTGCCGACGCCGGGTTCCCACCGCTAAAAATGCGTCTCGATGACTCGCCTGCTTGGCTGAATGAGTTCAGCAGCGGAGGAGGTAGCTCGACGTGAACGCACCCGAAGCGCCATTCGCGATCCCGCCCATCATCACCTATGCGGTGCCCGCTTTTGTGCTGCTGATCATCATCGAGATGATCGTGGTGAAGCTCACAAAAAAGGGACGCTACGAATACCGCGACAGCGCCACCAGCCTCGCCATGGGCTTCGGCAACCGCGTGTTCGGCATCGCTTTCGGCGGTCTTGCGCTGCTCGCCTATTTCTGGGTCTACGAATATCGTCTGTTCAATCTCGGCTGGACTTGGCCAGTGATGGTCGCATGCTTCTTCGCTGAAGACCTCGCCTATTACTGGTTTCACCGCATCGCCCACGAGCGCCGTTGGTTCTGGGCGAGCCACATCGTCCACCACACCTCGCAGCACTACAATCTGACAACGGCGCTTCGCCAAACTTGGACCGGCACGCTCGGCCTCAACTTCATCTTCTGGCTGCCGTTGGTCTATATCGGCTTCCCGCCTTTGATGGTGCTGATGTTCTCCTCGATCAGCCTCGTCTATCAATTCTGGATTCACACTGAGACGATCGGCCGGATGGGCCCATTCGAATGGGTGATGAACACGCCCTCGCACCACCGCGTCCACCACGCCATCAACGCCAAATATCTCGACGCGAACTACGCCGGCGTGCTGATTATTTGGGACCGTCTCTTCGGCACCTTTGTCGCCGAGGATGACAAGGAGAAGCCGCGATATGGCGTCGTCAGCCAGCTCGGCACCTTCAATCCGTTCCGCGTCGCCTTTCATGAATGGCTAGGCATCTGGCGCGACGTCACGCACGCCAAGTCGTTGAAGGAGGTGCTGGGCTACACTTTCGGGCCGCCAGGCTGGAGCCCGGACGGCTCGCGCAAAACATCCGCTTCGATCAAGGCGGAGTGGGCGAAGAAGCAACAGACGCCGCCGCCTGAAGCGGTCGCCGCCGAGTAACGTGTACGTCCCGCATCATTTCGCGACGGATGACGCGGACGCGCTGATCGCGCGTCTCGCGCGGCGCTGGGCGGGCGTGCTGATCACGATGGGTGAGGATGGCGCGCCCGTCGGCACGCATATGCCGATCCTTTGGGACGCAGAAAAGCGCGTCGCCACCGGCCACATCGCCCGCGCCAATCCGCAATGGAAGCAAAGCGGCGGCAAGGGCCTGATCGTGCTGAGCGGCCCTGAAGCCTATGTGACGCCGGCTTGGTATCCCTCGAAAGCCGAGCACGGGAAGACGGTGCCGACTTGGAATTACGAAGCCGTGCACATCACCGGCCAAGTAGAATGGTTCGACGATCCCGTGCGTCTCGAAGCGATCGTCGAAGACCTTTCGGCTTTCCATGAGAACGGCCGCGCTGAACCGTGGAAGCTAAGCGACGCACCGCGCCCCTACATTGACGCGCTGCTCCGCGGCATTGTCGGCGTCGAACTCCACGCCGAGCGTATCGAAGGCAAGCGCAAGCTGTCGCAGAACAAGAGCAAAGGCGATTTCAACGGGGTTGCGGATGGCCTAGCCGCAAGCGCCGATCCGCTGGCGCAAGAAGTGGCCGCGCTCATGCGCGCCGAATGCGCGGTGGGTGATAAGCCTGACGGAAACTAGATGACCATCCACATCGTGAAACTCTGCGTCGGGGCCGATAGCGTCGAAGATCTCGCCGAGTGGCAGATCGGCCAGATCAAGCGCGCCAAAAAAGAAAAGCGGCCACACATCGCGCCGGTGTGCGGCACCCGCATGTGGCCGAAGCGCGTGGACGAGGTGCTTAACGGCGGCTCGCTCTATTGGGTGATCAAAGGTGTGATCAGCGTGCGCCAGCGCATTATCGTCATCGACGACGTGACCGACGATCACGGCCAACGCTGCGGACTTTACCTCGACGCGCAATTGCATCGCACCGTCCCGCAGCCGCGCCGCGCATTTCAGGGATGGCGCTATCTCGAAGCCAAGGACGCGCCCGCGGACTTGGACAAAGCGCAAGGCGGCGCGGACTTGCCGGAGCATTTGCGCAGGCAGCTTGTTGAACTCGGTGCCTGGTGAGATACCGCACCTCTGCCCCGAGAGGGGGAGAGGTCGCTCGAACTTGTTCGAGCGGGTGAGGGGGCGAGTATGAAGGTTAGCTCCCACCCTCATCCGGTCGCTGCGCGACCACCTTCTCCCGCCCGCGCGGGAGAAGGAAGATTCACCCCAGCACCTTCGCCACACCCGCGCAGAACGCGCCGACATCTGCTTCTTCGTGATAGAGGGCGACGCCGATGCGGAGGATATCGTCGCGCGCATCGGTGTAGATATTCTCGGCCATGAGGCGCGACTTCCACTCCACCGCATTCGGATGGCGCAGTGAGATGAAGCGTGATTGCGAACCGGCGGCGTTGGGCTTCAGCAATTCCGCACTGCGCAACGCCGCGCCGGCCTCGCCCTCTTCGATGGCGCCCACGAGTTGCGCACGCAGCGTTTCGCAGCGTTTGCTGATAGTGTCGGTATCGAGCCCTTCAGCATCGAGCATGCGGCGGATCGCGTTGAAGCGATAAAGGCCCGTCGGATCGTAGGTCGCGCCAAGGAAGCGCGAGCCGTCTTTGCCGTAGCCGACTTCGCCCTGTTTTCCCTCCATTGCGCCGAAATCCGCGAACCAGCCGGTTTGCAGCGGGCGCGGCGCATAGCCCGGCGGCGCGTGCAGATAGGCCGCGTTCTCGCCGGCCATCGCATACTTGTAGCCGCCGCCCATCAGGAATACGCGGTCCGCGATCTTCGAGAAATCGCACAGCATCGCCATAAACGAGTGATAGAGATCGAGCACCACCCAAGGCCCATCGGGTGATGCATAGCTCGCGAGCTCGTCCGCGCCGTCGAAGCGCAAGCCGGTGCGGAACATGACGTGGCTAAGAAACGCGACTTCGGCCGGTTGCTCTTTCATCGCCGCGAGAAACCGCTGCGTGAATGTGCCGAACGGCTCGCACGGCACGATGCGGCGTTTGACGAAACCACGTTCTTCCCAGCGCGCGCTTTGTCGGCGAAACGAATGAAACTCGCCATCTGTCGTCAGCACGTCGATCGGCTTGCCGCTCCATTTGCTGGTGAAGATACGGCCGAGATATTCGTGCGTGTTGGCGCTGAACGCGAGCGTCTTTGGGTCGGGCAACCCAAGCTCGTTCGCGATATGGCGCTGCGCCTCCGGGATCACTTCGCCGAACACCTTCTCCCATTTGCGGTCCGCCAGCAGCGCCGCGTCGTCCCAGGCAGCTAAATGGCCCTCGTAAGAGGCATCGGGCCAAAGGTGGTGCGAATGCGCCGCGAAGTGGATGCGTCCCGGCGATGCCGCCAGCGCGCGTGAGAAGAGGTGCTTGTAGCTTTTCATAGTTTCGTCCGAAGCGACCAAATCTCTGGGAAGGCGCGGCGGGTCAGAGTTTGTTGCAAGTAGCCAACGCCTTCCGTGCCGCCGGTCCCGCGTTTTCGGCCGATGATGCGTTCCACCGTCAGCACGTGCTTGTGACGCCAAGTCAGAAACGCGTCGTCGAGATCGATCAGCTTTTCCGCGAGCTGATAGAGCGACCAGTATTTTGCTGTGTCTCGATAGACCGCGAGCCAGGCGTTTTCGACGGCTTCACTCGGTTCGTAGGGCGCGCCCGGAGCGCGCTCGTAGGCAGGCTTCGGGATGTCGAATTCCTTCGCGAGCTGGCGCAGCGCGTCGTCATAGAGGCTCGGCGCATAGAGCGCGGCTTCAAGCATCTCGCGATCGTCGCCGCCCTCGTCGTGGAACTTGAGGAAGCTGTCGTCCTTGATGCCAAGCTTGTATTCGAGCACGCGAAATTGCGCCGACTGAAAGCCGGATGAGGCGCCGAGCAGATTGCGAAAGTTCAGGTAATCCGCCGGCGTCATCGTTGCGAGAATGTCCCAGGTCTGCGTCATTACCGCCTGGATGCGTGAGATGCGTGCTAAGTGCTTGTACGCGGGGACAAGATTTCCGGATCGGACTTCGGCTTGGGCCGCGCCCAATTCGTGGATCGCCTGCTTCATCCACAATTCCATGGTCTGATGCAGGATCATGAAGAGAAGTTCGTCGTGCTCGCCGGTCTGCGGTTGTTGCGCAGCCAAAAGTTCCGGCAAACGCAGATAGCTGCCGTATGTGACGCCCTTGCTCATTTTTCGGCGTTCCTTCCCTTGAATCACGACCTTAGAGCATGCGGCGCCGCAGCGGAAAAGCTCTGGGGAAGCCCGCTGCATCCCTGATTCCCACATTTTCGGTTTGGTCAGGGACCCCAATTTGCTAGGGAAACGCCGCCGAGGGGGCAGAAGCCGAAGGAGGGCAGGCGCATATGGCCGCTGTGGGACGCACACTTTTAATCGTCGTTGTCGTAGTGCTGGGACTTGGCGCTGCGCTGTATTTCCTGGGTCCGAAGACCGCGAGCCGCAGCCAGACGCTTGAGATCGAGCGTCCAGCCGCGACGGTTCTCGCGCGCCTCTCGTCGACGCCGGTGGGCGCCACCGTTGTTGAGGGCGTGACCATTGCCGAAGCGCCGACGACCGAAGGCGACACTGTGACCGCGCCGGTCGCGTTCGCGGACGGCGCCACTGGCCGCGTGACCTATCGCGTCACAGCTGACGGCGAAGGCTCGAACGTCAACGTGAAGCTTGAGCAGGACCTTGGCCCGAACCCAATAAACCGCTTCGCCGCGTTCACCGGTGGAGAGGTTGCGCCGTTGATTGCAGGCGCGGCGAGCGCGGTCGAGACCGATCTCAACGCGCTGCCGAACGCTACGTTCGCAGGCCTTCAGTACAGCGTTGTTGAGCTCACGGCGCGTCCGTTCTTCTACGTCGAGAATTGCTCCGACACCTCGGCTGAGTCCATCACCTCGATCATCAGCCAAGCCGTGCAGGCGATCCCGCCGGTGATGCGCGCCAATAACCTTTCGGTGAGCGGCGAGCTGATGGCGGTCGAGCCGCGCGTCGTATCGAACCAATATTGCTATCAGGTCGGCTATCCGTATGGCGGGCGCCAACCACGCGCGCTGCTGATCGGCAAGACCGGTGAAACGCCTTCGGGCCAAGCGCTGCGTGTCGTTTACACGGGCACGGAAGATCAAGTGGTCGCCCAAGTGTACGACCCAATGGACGCGCTCCTCGGCGCCGCACACCTGGATAACCCGGCCACGCGTGAAGACGATTGGGTCACCTACGAAGTCTATCATGACGACGCGACCCAAACCGGCGGTTCGCGCAATCGCGAAATCTACTACGTCGTGCCGCAAGGCGTGGACATCGCGGCTCTGACGCGCATCCAAGCGCCGAGCGAAGCAGCGCCGGTCCCGGCCAACGCGCCGGCTGCCGAAACGCCCGCGACGACGACGGAAGCTCCGGCCACCACGACGCCGGCGCCCGCGACGACGACGCCGTAACGCGCTAAGCGAAGGACGAAACGGAGGGGCCGCTGGCGAGAGCCGGCGGCCCTTTATTTTCAATCGTCGGCACAATTGCCAGGCGTGGTTTGGCCTTCGGCCTCAGCAAGCGCCTCCAGTGCGCAGATGTAGCTGCGCTGCGCTTCTACCAGTTCGGTATGGCGTGTGTCGTAGTTCACGCGCAATTGCACCAAGGTCGCGGGCACCTCGACGAGAGCCCGCGCCATTGCCACAGGGATGCGGAATACGGCGGCGACCTCCGATGGATTGTCGGTGTGCCATTGCGTCGGCTGGCCATTCTCGAAGCTCACGTTGGTGACGCTGGTGACGAACGTGCGTGGCTCGTAGGGGATCACGCCGTAAGGGCCGCCTTGCGGGAGCATGGCGACAGTGCTGGCGAGGACGTCCTGCGTGTCGTCGGTACCGCGCGTGACGCTAATCATGTACGGGATCGGACGCCGGTACACGAGGCCGCGTGCAGACGCGTCGGGCACATTCTCGAACGCATCAATCTCCGGAATTGTCAGATCCAGACCGAGGCAATTCTTCATGAAGGTTTTGGCCGTGCCCCAGCCCGGGATCGAGACCCCGTCCTCCGTGATGTTTTCCTCGGTGCTCGGGTCGAAGGTGAACTCACGCGCAAATGAACGTCCCAGGCCGCAGGGATCGGTGCCGCCGGCGGGCGCAACGAAGGCGCCAACATCTCCGGGCGCTCTGCCAGCGCCAACGATGCCGGCGAAATCGACAAGAATTTCGGCCGTGCGATCGCGTTGGGTCACGTTGCTGGTGGTCAGCAAACCGTCAGCGGTTGTGCTGAGCGCGACGGTGTCGTCGCGATGCCAATAATGATCGAACGTCGAAACGTATTGAGCGCGCGGATCGGCAATTGGCGCGGCCAACTCGAACTTGATGCTAAGCGCGCGATCGGTCGGGGCGGCGCCGGCGAGGCCAGTCAGACGCGCCTGCTGCAAGGTGAGATTGGCCTCGGCCGTGTTGGCGGCTGATGTGAGGCGGCGAACTTCCGCTTGTTGATTTTGAACCGCCGCCTGGGCAGCGGCTAGAACCGCAGGCGTCGTGTCCTGTTGCCCCTGCAATTCCAACACCCGCGCCTGATATGTGCGCAGCAACGCCTCCGCATCCGACTTGGCTTTGAGTGCATCGGAGTAGCCGTTGACGGCTGCGGCAAGGGCAGCGGGCGTAGTTGGTGAGCCAGTGATGGTGAGCCGGACCATGCGCATCGGAACGCCATAGGTCAGCGCGTGCCGTTCGCCGCGCGTGGCCTGATTGATGGTCTCGACGTCGTGCCTCGGTGAAATCCGAACGCTCTGAATTGTCGATTGGCACGCGCCCACCAATGCGAGCGCCGAGAGCGCAAGCGTCCCAGCAAGCGCTCGTGGCGGATTGAAGATCTGCATGGCCCCTCCTGGTAAGGAGGCGCAGGTTGCCTGCGTCGGCAAGTGGCTTGAAACACCCAAACGGGTTAGTGTGCCACATCCACGGCGGCGGTCGCGTGTCTCTCGCCTCAGGGCCGCATACCGAAGCTGCTGGGGCCGGCCTCGTTCATGCGCTGCGCCAGGTTGGCCCACTCGCAGAGCAGTTTGCGGGTGTCGCGCGGATCGATGATTTCTTCGGCGTAAAAGCTTTCGGCCGTGCGGAAGGGCGAGCGCAAGGCTTCGGCCCAGGCGCGGATTTCGGCGAGGCGCGTCTCGGGATCGGGATGCGCTTCGAGTTCGGCCTTGAACGCGGCCTCGATGCCGCCTTCGAGCGGCAGCGAGCCCCAATCGCCGCTGGGCCAGCAATAGCGGAGCTTTGTACGCGTTGGGTTCATCATGGCGGAGCCCGCGAGGCCAAAGGCTTGGCGCACGACGATAGAACACCACGGCACGCGCGCTTGATAAACCGCCGCCATGGCTTGCACGCCGAGCTTCACCGTCGCCGCGCGCTCGTGCTTCACGCCAACGGCGAAGCCGGGGCAATCGACAAAGTGAACGACCGGCAAGTGGAATGTCTGCGCTAGGTCGACGTGCTTGATCAGCTTGCGGCAGACGTCCGCCGTCCAGGCGCCGCCCATGAAGTGCGGATCGCCGGCGAGCACGGCCACGCTATAGCCATCGATGCGGGCAAAGCCGGTGATGAGCCCGCGGCCCCATTGGCGGCCGGTTTCGAAGAACGTGCCGCTATCGACGCAGGCTTCGACAATGCGCCGCATGCGATAGGGCACGCGGCGATCGCGCGGGACGGCGTTGATCAACGTTTCGTCGCGGCGATCGGTGGGATCGCCGGTCTCGATCCGCGCGGGCAGTTCGTGAATGGACGCGGGCAGATAGGACAGAAACTTGCGCGCCGCCGCGAACGCTTCCGCCTCGCTGGCGACGATATCATCGACGACGCCATTCTTGCCGTTGATGTCGGCGCCGCCGAGGCCTTCCTTGTCGATGTCCTCGCCGATCGCCTTCGCAACCGGAGGGCCCGCGACGAACACCTGGCTTAAGCCCTGAACCATCACGCTGTAATGGCTGGCCGCAACACGCCCCGCGCCGAGGCCGGCGCACGGTCCGAGCGCCAGCGCCACCACAGGCACTGTCGCCATGTTCGCGACCACCCATTCCCAGCCCGGCGTTTGCGGAATGTAGGTGCGCGGATCGTTCTGCAGCATTTTCACCGAGCCGCCGCCGCCCGTGCCGTCGACCATGCGAATGAGCGGCATGCGATACTCGTTGGCCATCTGCTCGGCGAAGACAAGCTTCTGCCAAATGCCCGCGTCGGCCGCGCCGCCGCGCACGGAGAAATCATCCGACTGCACGCACACGGGCCGTCCATCGATCTCGCCGCGGCCGATCACGAAGGGCGTTGCGCGGAATGAGGCGAGCTGGTTATCGGCGCCATAGGCGGCCTTTCCCGCGATTTTGCCGGTCTCGTGAAACGAACCGCGATCGAGCAATGCATCGACGCGCTCACGCGCCGTCAGCTTGCCCTGCGCCTTCTGCCGCGCCACGCGTTCTTCGCCGCCCATCTGCTCGGCCAGAGCCTCGCGGCGGCGGAGTTCTTCGATGTCTTTGTCCCAGCTCATGCGGGGCTGAGCCTAGTGAGGCGCGGCGCAAAGAAAAAGGGCCGCGGCGTGAACCGCGGCCCTGAAGAGGTTGACCGTTGCGTATCAGAAGTTGCGGCGAACCGTGAGGCCGATGGTCCGCGGCTGGTTGGTGTGGAACGCCAAGCGGGCGCGGCCGCCGCGCTCGCGATCGAAGGCGAGGTTGGCGTTCTCATCGGTGACGTTGTTGACGAAGAGCGTGACGCCCCAATCGTCGTTCTGGATGCCAGCGTTCAGGTTCACGAGCGTGTAGGGCTCGAGTTCCAGGTCGAGCGTGGTGACATCCGTACCCGAAGCGCCGCCAAACGGCAGGTTCGAGACGAAGTTGCCGGCGCCCGGGACCTGATCGCCAGGTTGCGTGAAGCGGCTGCCCAGATGCTGCACCGAGCCCGCGACGAAGGCTTCCATGCCTTCACCCCAGCTGATCGGCCAGTAATAAGCGGCGGTCGCGGCGGCTTGCCATTCCGGCACGGAGGCGAGGCGGTTGCCCTTCTCGATGCCGCCGAGAACGTTGCCGCCGCCGTCGCGAACGGTCGAGTCGAACTCAGCCTCAGTGAAGCCGCCGGCGAAGGTCAGTTGCAGACCGTCGATCGGCTCCCAGCCGAACTCGATTTCAACACCGGACGCGTGCGCCTCCGGAACGTTGAAGACCACGCGTGACGAGCAGCTGCCGGCATCGAGCGTCACCTGAAGATCGGTGATGTCGTTGTAGTAGGCGGCCGCATTGAAGGTGTAGCGCGAACGCGTGACCTTCACGCCGGCTTCGTAGTTCCACGAGGTTTCGTCCTCATAGGTCTGGTAGCCGCCGAAGATGGCTTCGTCGGCCGGCGAGCAGAGCGGCAAGTTCAACGGATCGTTGACGCCGCCGAGACGGAAGCCCTGGCTCGCTTGAACGTTCAAGGCGATAGCGGGCGACAGCTCGTAGCTGGCGATGATGCGCGGCGTAATGCCGTTCGACGAGGTTTCATCCTGGCGGTTGTCGCCGTTGGCAAAGAGGCCGCCGGAGACGAACCGGCGGGATTCGTCAAACTGGTAATAGCGCGCGCCGGCCGTCACCGTGAAACGATCGGTGACGTCGTAGCTCGCTTCGCCGAACAGCGCCCACTGGCGGATCTCGTAGGGGAGATCCGAATTGTAGGGCGAGTCAGCCGGAAAGCCGTTGGCGACCGCAGCCGAGGTGCCGGCGCCGAGCGTGGCGTCGGTGAACGCGTCATAGCCAGGGGTCGGCAGGCGCTGGCGATAGAAGCGGTCGACGTTCGAGTAGAACGCGCCGATCAGCCATTGCAGGCGTGACTCGTAATCCGAGGCCAGGCGCACTTCTTGTGAGAATTGCTCAAGGTCGGTGGTGTCGCGCAGGTTCGATGGCAGCAGCACCGCCGCATCCGGGAAGCCCAAATCGACCGAGACGCTGCCGGTGAGGGCGCTGGCGTCGCGGCTCGCGAGGATGCTGCGGTTGATGTAGCTGGTGACCGACGTCAGCTGAACGTTGCCGAAATCGTAGTTCACGTTGAGATCGGCGAGGAACATCTCGTCGCTGAATTCTTCGTCGAGCAGCAGGAATTGCTGGCGCTCGTCGAAGGTCACCGGCGTGCGGCCGCCCGGCACGGTATCGTCCGTGTACGGGTTGGCGAAGAGGTTGAAGACCTCCTGACGATTGAAGCCGTTCACTTCGGTGTGCTGGTAGAGGAAGCGCGGCGTGATCGAGAGGTTCGGTGTTGGCTGCATCGCAAAGGCGAGGCGCAGACCCGAACGTTGGCCATCGTTCACGTCTTCGGTGATGCCGCCGCCTTCGCGCAGCGCATCGATGAAGCCGCCATACTCGGTGTGATAGCCGACAGCGCGCATCGCGAGGACGCCCGGCACCAGCGGCACGTTGACCATGCCTCTGAGATGGCCGCCTTCGCCGCCATCATCGATCATGTTCACTTGCGCTTCGAGCGAGCCTTCGAACACGTCGAGGTCCGGCTGATTGGTAATGTAGCGAACGGTGCCGCCGACATTGCCCGAACCGAACAGCGTGCCTTGCGGACCACGCAGGGTCTCGACGCGGTTGAGATCATAAAGATCGAGATCAGGCGTGAACAGCGAAAGCGAGATGACCGAGTCATCGAGATAGACGCCGACTTGCTCTTTAACGCCCGGCTGGTCGCGCACGATCTGACCGGCGGAAACGCCGCGCAGCGCAACCTGGCTCTGACCCGGGCCAAGGTTCTGCACCGACATGCCGGCGACGTTGCGGCTCAAATCTTCGAGATTTGTCGCGCCCGTGCGCTGAATGTCTTCTTCGGTTTGTGCGTTCACGGAGAACGGCACTTCTTGAATGGTCGATGCGCGGTGCGTCGCGGTGACGACGATTTCCTCGTCCTCTTGAACCGTTGCATCCTGCGCCGACACTGGCGTTGCCATCAGGGCGATTGCGATCGCGCTGACCGCATAAGCCCACTTACGTCTACGAGCCATGTTTGCTCCCCTCGCGCGGCGCTCTCCCTGACGCGCCGAGCCGTTAGGATTAACCGGGGAGCGCCATGCCGCCGTCACAAACGCCTGAGCGGGGAAAAATTTCGCGCTCCCGCTGCGGAATACGCCTGATCAGACAGCCATATTGTCGATCAGCCGCGTCTTGCCGAGCCAGGCGGCGGCGAGGATGCGCGCGGGGCGGGCGAGATCGCTGATCGGCGCGAGCGTTTCGGCGTCGCGGACGGCGATGTAGTCTATGCTGGAAAATCCCGCTGCAATGAGGTGGCGCGATGCTTCCGCTTCGACTGCCGCAATCGGCGCGCCCGCGCGCGCGGCTTTGATTGCGTCATGCATGATGTGATTGAGACGCGCGGCGATGCGGCGTTCATCTGCGTTCAAATAGGCGTTGCGTGAACTCATCGCGAGGCCATCGGCTTCGCGAACGGTGGCGCAGCCTTCGATCGCGACCGGAATATCGAGATCGCGCGTCATCCGCTTGATCACTTGCAGCTGCTGATAATCCTTCTCGCCGAAGAAGGCGGCGTCGGGCAGCGCTTGCAGAAGCAGCTTCGTGACGACAGTGGCGACGCCGCCGAAGAAGTGCGGACGAAACTCGCCCTCAAGTGGCGTCGAGACATCGCTGACAATGACGTTGGTGGCGAAGCCTTCCGGGTACATCACAGCACGGTCCGGCGCGTAGAGCAGATCACAGCCGGCGCCGGCGAGCATTGCGGCATCGCCAGCTTCGTCACGGGGGTAGCGTTCGAAGTCTTCGTGCGGCGCGAACTGGCGCGGGTTCACGAATAGGGTGGCGACGACGCGATCGCATTTTTCTTTCGCGGCCCGAACGAGCGAGAGGTGCCCCTCGTGCAGCGCCCCCATCGTCGGCACGAGGCCAACGCGCAAGCCGGCTTTGCGCCAGGCGCCGATGTCGTTTCGGAGCGCGGCGACGTCGCGGACGACGGGGAGAGGTGTGCTCATCGGGCTTCGCATCCATGCGCGCCGCGCAGGCGTCAAGCGGTTTAAGCGGGCCTTAACCTCGATCAACGAGGTTTAACGCATGTGTGTCGGCGCAGCGGTCAGATTCAAGTCCGCAGCGCCCGTCCAGCTGGGCGGGGCGCGCCGATGAGTCTTGCCTACGCCGAAGCCCCTGAAAACCTACCGCGGCGTGCGCATGTGATCGTGGTCGGAAACCAAAAAGGCGGCGCCGGCAAATCGACGGTGGCGATGCATGTGATCGTCGCCCTGATGCGGATGGGGCGGCGCACCGGCGTGCTCGACCTCGATGTCCGCCAACGCTCGCTCACCCGCTATATCGAGAACCGCGCCCGCTGGATCGTTGCGCGCGGCGCGCAATTGCCGTCACCGCAGATCTTAGAATTGCAGGAAAGCGCCCAGCGTTCGCTCGATGCGGCCGAGGCTGAGGAGGACGCGGCCTTCCGCGCGGCCCTGAAGCGCCTCGGCGAAACCTGCGATTTCATCGTCATTGATAGCCCGGGCGGGGACTCCTACCTCGCGCGCCTTGCCCACGCCTGGGCCGACACGCTGATCACGCCTCTGAACGACAGCTTCGTCGATTTCGACCTGTTGGGCGATGTGGACGAGAATTGCGCGGAGATCGTGCGCCCGTCGATCTACAGCGAGATGGTCTGGGAGAGCCGCAAGAAGAAGGCGCTCGCCGAACGCACCCCGATCGACTGGGTGGTGCTGCGTAACCGCACAGCGACCTCCAAGATCGAAGCCAAGAACAAGCAAAAGGTCGGCAAGGCGCTCTCGACGCTTTCGAGCCGCATCGGCTTCCGCCTCGCGCCGGGGCTCTCGGAGCGGGTCATTTACCGCGAGCTCTTCCCGCAGGGGCTGACGCTGCTCGACCTCGACGGCGAGGGTGTGCCGGTGGACATGCGCATGGCGCATGTGGCGGCGCGCCAGGAGCTGCGGGACCTGTTCATCACCCTGAAGCTGCCCGGCTTCGACGGCGAAGCGCTGAAATTCTGACGCCGCCGTGCTAACGGCAGCGTTCTGGCCGGCCCCGCGCGCGGTCGCGGAGGTGGCGTGGTTCTCGTTCTTCTTGGGCTGACCCTGATTTTTGGGGTGCTGTTCTTCACACGTCTGGGCGGCGTTTACCGCGCGGAGCTCAAGCGCCGCTGGCCGGCGGTTTTGTTCGCGCTTGCAGCATTCGGTTGCCTGCTACGCGGCCTCATTGGCCCCGCGATCACCTTCGCCTGCTTGGCGGCGCTGACGTGGGTGATGTGGCCGCAAATCGAGCGGTGGCGGCAGCCGGCGCCGGTGTCGCCGCCGGAGGACACGCCCGAAGATTTTGCAGCGCGGCGGCTATTGGGCGTGGGGCCTGGCGCGACGCGCGACGAGATTCGACAGGCTTACCGAACCAAGATGGCGCAAGCGCATCCCGATCGGGGTGGCTCGCATAACGAAGCCGCGCGGCTCACGGCCGCGCGGGATCGTCTTCTCAAGAAGAAGCGCTAGGCGCTCACTCCATTTCCTCGGTCATGCCTTCGTCGCCCTGGCCGACCGGCTCGTTGAGCGGCGCGCGGACCGGGGACAGCGTCTCGATGACCATGCCTTGGTACATCTGATAGGGCGACGGCGGCAGCGGCCGCGGGCTATTCGCTTGCAGCGTGCCCGGCGCCAGCTGGACGTCCAAGCGGCGGGTCGGCAGCGAAGCGAACTGCGCGGCGTTCGGATCTTCGCGACGCGCGTACTCTTGGTAGGCGCCTTCGATCAGATAGGCGACTTGAGCGTCGCGCGCTGCGGAGGTTTCGCCGCCAAGCACGACGACGATGACACGATGGCCGTTGCGCTCGGTCATGGTCGCGAGGTTGAAGCCCGATGCGCGGGTGTAGCCGGTCTTGATGCCATCAACGCCTTCAACTTGGCCGAGCAGGCGGTTGTGGTTGCGGCCCGATGAGCGCCGCCATGAGAAGTTGGGCGTCTGGAAGTAATGGTAATACTGAGGGAAATCGCGCCATAGAGCGAGCGAGAGCGTGGCCATATCACGCGCGGTGGTGCGGTGGCGCGTGTCCGGCAGGCCGCTCGCATTGGCGAAGCGGGTGTTGGTCAGGCCGAGTTCACGGGCGCGGGCCGTCATGTTGGCGGCGAAGCGGGCTTCGGTGCCGCCGAGGCGTTCGCCAACCAGCGTGGCGACATCGTTGGCCGATTGGACGACGAGCGCCCGGATGGCTTGTTCAACGGTGATGGAATCGCAGCCACGGCGCGAGCAGGCGAGGCCCAGGCGGGAGGGCGGCTGGCGCGCGGCGTTCCGGGACGCCGTCATCCGCGTGTCCATGGAGATGTCGCCGCGTTCGATGGCTTCGAACAGCATGTAAAGCGTCATCATCTTGGTGAGCGAAGCGGGGAACCTGATTTCGTCGGCTTGATCCTCGAGCAGCACCTCGTTGGTGCGCGCATCCATGACGATGGCCGCGTAGCGATCCTGAGCCATGGCCGGCGCCGCCGCGCCCATTGCAAAGAGCGCCATGAAGGCGCCTGCCGCTATCCGCATCGTCGAAAATCCCGCTGACGTCATCGGCGTCCAATCCCGCACAAACACGGACTATTTCAGGCAATTCGCGTGCCGTGCAGCTTACAGATTCATTAGAGCCCGTTAAGGCGCAGTTGCAGCCTAGGGTTAATGTCTCCGGTCTGGCGAAGCCGAGTCAGTCCTACACGTTGAGGGTGTGGAAAACGTGGTTAACGTCAGATGAACGAAACCGCCTTGTCCTGCGAGAACAAGGGGTCACACCTGCATGCTGCACTGCAACAAAATTATCGTTGACTTCGCAGGTGCAGCATAACATATAGGTCCACAGAGTCGCTGCCTCCCCAGCGCTCGATCTGTCAATTGTGGGCCGGCTCGGCCCCTGGGAACTGAACGGAGACCATAATGGCCACTGCGAAGACCGCCCCCCGCGCCGCCAAGACGGCCACGGAAGCGTTTGAAACCTTTACCGCCGGCTCGACCGAAGCCGTTCGCGAAAACCTGGATCGCGGCATCGCTGCGTTCTCGGAAGCCACGGCTTTCGGCAAGCAGAACATCGAAGCCTGGGTTGCTTCGGCTACCGCCGCTCAGAAGGGCTTCGAAGCTCTCTCGGCCCGCGCCGTCGCCTTCCAAAAGGCCGCGCTTGAGAATCATGTCGCCGCCGCGAAGTCGCTGATGACCTCGAAGTCAGTGCAAGAGTTCGCCGAGAAGCAAAACGACTACGCGAAGGCTTCGTTCGAAGCCTATGTCGCGGAAGTCACGGAAGTTTCCGAACTCGTCCAAGGTCTCGCCAAGGAAACCTTCCAGCCGATCAACGAGCGCGTGAACGCCGTAGGCCAGCTGATCCAGACCGCGGGTCGCTAAGAACGAAGCTTCGGGAGCGCTGCTCCCGAGGGGCTGAATAGGGATGGGCCTGGCTCTGGCGAGCCGGGCCCATTTCTTTTGCAGCCGCCCCTTAGTCTGCAGCCGCGGGCGCGCAAGGCCTTCCATACGCGCCAGCGATCCATAAATTGTTCAGCATGTGAGCGAAGGCTCATGCGTTAACGAGTCGATTTGGTTCCAGGGCTTCAATGAGCGGCGGCGGTTGGGATGACAACGAGGACGGGGAAGGCGGGGCTGAGGGCCGCGCCGGCGCCCAGACTGTCACCCGCACAAAAAAGCCATCCCTCTACCGTGTGCTGCTGCTGAACGACGATTACACGCCGATGGAATTCGTCGTCTACGTCTTGGAGCGCTTCTTCCAGAAGAGCCACGAAGAGGCGACCACGATTATGCTGCACGTCCATCAGAACGGTGTCGGGATGTGCGGCGTCTACACTTACGAGGTGGCCGAGACGAAGGTCGCCCAAGTCCTGGATCTCGCGCGGCGGCATGAACACCCGCTGCAATGCACGATGGAAAAGGAATAGGCTCGAATGGCGACATTCTCCCGTACGCTTGAGCACACGCTGCGCCGTGCGCTGTCGTTAGCGACAGATCACAGCCACGAATACGTGACGCTCGAGCACTTGCTGTTGTCGCTAGTCGATGACGACGACGCCTCAGGCGTGATGCACGCCTGCAAGGTCGATCTCGATAAGCTCCGGCAGAATCTGGAATCTTATCTTGAGAACGAACTCGACTCGCTGCGCGTGAACAATCGCGAGCACGAAGAGCCGCGCCCCACCGCCGGCTTCCAGCGCGTGCTGCAGCGCGCGATGCTGCACGTCGATTCAAGCGGCGGCCGCGAAGTGACTGGCGCGAATGTTCTCGTCGCGCTGTTCAGCGAGCGCGAGAGCCATGCCGCTTACTTCCTGCAAGAGCAGGACATGACCCGCTATGACGCGGTGAACTTCATCGCCCATGGCATGCCGAAGCGCGCCGGCGCCGCGCAACCGCGCCCGGTCCGCGGCGCCCAAGAAGGCGAAGACGGCGAACGCGTGGTGAAGCAGGGCAGCGAAGCGCTCGCCGCCTACTGCGTGAACCTCAACAAGAAGGCGAAGGAAGGGAAGATCGATCCGCTCATCGGCCGTGAAGCCGAAGTGCTGCGCGCGATCCAGATCCTCTGCCGCCGCCAGAAGAACAACCCGCTGCTGGTTGGCGATCCCGGCGTCGGCAAAACGGCGATCGCCGAAGGCCTGGCGCGCAAGATCAATGAAAAGCAGGTCCCGGAAATTCTCCAGGACGCGACGATCTTCTCGCTCGATATGGGCTCGCTCCTGGCCGGCACGCGCTATCGCGGCGACTTCGAAGAGCGCCTGAAGAGCGTGATGAAGGAACTCGAGAACCACCCCAAGGCGGTGCTGTTCATCGATGAGATTCACACCGTGATCGGCGCTGGCGCCACCAGCGGCGGCGCTATGGATGCGTCCAACCTGCTGAAGCCGGCGCTGCAGAGCGGCCAGCTGCGCTGCATGGGTTCGACCACCTACAAAGAGTATCGCCAGCATTTCGAGAAGGACCGCGCCCTCGCGCGCCGCTTCCAGAAGATCGACGTCGCCGAGCCGTCCATCCCGGATACGATCAAGATCCTGATGGGTCTGAAGCCGTACTTCGAAGACTATCACAAGGTGAAGTACAGTGACGACGCGGTGAAGTCGGCGGTGGAGCTCTCGGCGCGCCATATCGGCGATCGGAAGCTCCCCGACAAAGCCATCGACGTGATCGATGAGACCGGCGCGTCCATGATGCTGCTCGCCCCGAAGGACCGGAAGCAGGTTATCGACGTTGATGACGTTGAAGCGGTGGTCGCGCGCATGGCGCGCATCCCCCCGAAATCGGTCACCAAGAACGATGCGGAAATGCTGGCGTCGCTCACCAGCGATCTGAAGCGCGTGGTGTTCGGTCAGGACGATGCGATCGATCAGCTTGCCGCCGCCATCAAGATGGCGCGCGCGGGTCTGCGCGAACCGCAAAAGCCGATCGGCTCGTATCTGTTCGCGGGTCCGACGGGCGTCGGCAAAACCGAAGTCGCGCGGTCGCTGGCCAACATCATGGGCATTGAACTGCTGCGCTTCGATATGTCGGAGTACATGGAGCGCCATACGGTGAGCCGCCTCATCGGCGCGCCTCCGGGCTACGTCGGCTACGATCAGGGCGGCCTGCTCACAGACGGCGTCGATCAGCATCCGCATTGCGTGCTGTTGCTCGACGAAATCGAGAAGGCGCACCAGGATCTCTACAACATCCTGTTGCAGGTGATGGACCACGGCTCGCTCACCGACGCGAACGGCAAGAAGGTCGATTTCAGGAACGTCATCCTGATCATGACCACCAATGCCGGCGCGGCGGATGCGGCCAAGCAGGGCATCGGCTTCGGCGCGGGCAAGAAGGATCACATGAATGATGAGGCGATCAAAAACCTCTTCACGCCTGAGTTCCGCAACCGCCTGGACGCCACCATCCACTTCAACGGCCTGCCGCCGGAAGTGGTGCGCAACGTTGTGCAGAAGTTCATCATCCAGCTCGAAGGCCAATTGGCCGAGCGCAACGTCCAGATCGAGATCACGGACAAGGCCGCTGACTGGCTCGCCAAGCGTGGTTACGACGAAAGCTTCGGCGCTCGCCCGCTGTCGCGCGTGATCAACGAGCAGGTGAAGAAGCCGATGGCGGACGAGTTGCTGTTCGGCAAGCTGAAGGATGGCGGCATCGTCAAGATCGACATCGATCCCGCCGATCCGGAGAAGCTCAAATTCACCTACACGCAAGAGCCGCGTGGGTTGCTGAGCTTCGGGCGTAAGCCTGAGAAGGCTTAAGCGCCTCGCAAAAGACGTGCTAGTAAAACGGCGGCCAGAGATGGCCGCCGTTTTTGTCTGGGGGACGCATGAGGGTGGTTCTCACTGCAGTGTTGCTCGGCGTCTGCGCGTCTGCATCAGCCCAAGTAGAGCCGCTGCCAATGGCGCTTTGCGCCGGTTGGGAGGGTGAGCGCGTCTGCGAAGTGTTGCAGGAGGACGCGCAAATCCGTGTGCTTCGCTGCACCTTCCCGCCCGGCGTCGGCCACGAGATGCACTACCACCCGCCGCACTTTGGCTATGTGCTCGAAGGCAACCGCGTGATGCGGATCACGACAGCGTCCGGGGTCGTCGATCGGCCGGTAAGCGCCGGCTCATCCTTCTCGAACGACGCGGAAATTCAGCACGCCGCGCTGAATGTGGGCGAAGAGACGACGCGCTATCTGATCATCGAGAAGAAATACGCCGATGAGCGCCCGCCTGAAACGGTCGCGCACGGTTTGTGTTCGCCCTAGAGCGCCGCCGCGATTTGCGCCGCGATCTGCTGCAACTCCGCGATATCGGCTTGTTTGCCGTGATTGTGGCCGGCGAGGCGTTGGCCGGCGTAGCGCGGGATGATGTGGAAGTGCAGGTGGAAGATGGTTTGGCCTGCATCCTCGCCGTTGAACTGCGTCACCGTAATGCCGTCGGGCTTCAGCGCCTTCTCGGTGGCGATGGTGAGCATGTGAACGCGCTCCATCAGAGGGCCAACGCGGTTCGCGGGCAATTCCAGGAAATTGCGCGCTTTGACGTCTTTCGGCACGACCAGCAGGTGGCCGCGGGTTTGCGGGAAGATATCCATGAAGGCGAGAACCTCATCATCCTCATAGACCTTCACCGACGGGATCTCGCCGCGCAGAATCTTCGCGAAGAGATTATTGTCGTCATAGGTTCCGTGCAGGCTCATGGGGGCTCCTAATCGTCAAAGCCAACGAACACGGCGGCTTCACCGACGCGCTTGCGTTCAGACACAACGGCGTTCGCGGGGAAATTATCATCCGGCCAGCCGAGCGCGATGCTTTTCATGATCACCTGATCGTCAGCAATGCCGGCATGTTCCCGCACCACCGGCGATTGCATGATGCCCTGGCTGTTGATCACAGCGCCGAGCCCGCGTGACCAGGCGGCGTTGACGAGCGCGTTGGTCACCGCGCCGCAATCGAACGGCGTATCGTCGCTGCCATCAAGCACACGATCATAGGTTACGATGATGCAGACCGGCGCATCAAATTGGCGGAAGCCGCGGAGCACCCAATCCTGGCGGCCTTCCTTGTCGTCGCGCGCAATGCCCATGGCGGCGAACAATTGTTTGGCGACGCCGATCTGCCGCTCGCGATGAATGCCGGCGAACGCAGGCCCGGTGCGAAATTCCCGCGATTGCGGCACGCCCGACACCATGCGTTCGGTGTTGCCGGCGCGAATGCGATTCAGCGGCTCGCCGGTGATGACGTAGAAATTCCACGGCTGCGTGTTCATCGAGGACGGCGCGCGCATGGCGAGCGCTAGGATTTCCTCGATCAGCTCTCTCGGCACAGGATCAGGTTTATACCCCCGAATACTCCGCCGCCCCAGAATCACGTCGTCAAATTGCATTCGTAGTCTTTCAGTAGTCCGCTTTTCGCCTAAGCGCGACCTTGACGAAGTTGGAGTAGCAGGAGGTAGACGAGAGCAACTGCGATGAAACTCGCCACGAACAAGGGCGTCGCTTTGACGATTCCGTCAACGGGCATTCCGGGAACTTTGCGTACCCAAAAGCTGGCCCCCAGGATGGCGACCGCACCAACCAAAGTCTTAGCGAGCACACTCCATTTGTCTTCTAGCCACTCATCGATGGCCACGTTCAGCGCGATGGCAAGCGTGATCACGACTACGGCTATCGGTACGTACTTCACCGCGATTTTGTCCCGCCCGCTAAAGTGGGGCGAGTTTGCTCAAACTCCGCCGCCGATACCAGTCGTTCGATGCGGAAGTCATGTGAACGCAACTGCTTTCCGCCATCCGAGAAAATGGTAGACCAACAAAGGGGCCAGAAAGGCGAGCGCACTCGCGCTGAATGCGATCCAAATTCTGAACTCGTGGCCAGGACGACGTTCGATTTCGGGCCAAAGCGCGAAGGCGACCACCATGACGGTTAGCACCAGCCATGGCGCTACCCAAAGCCACATGCTGCGAACCGAAAACAGCGTGCCGATCAGCGTCAAGGGCAAGACAAGCGATCTCAGGATAAGTGCCCGTGGCGCAAGGCCGCCCACGATTGAGGTCACATCCGGCCAGGCAAAGTACTCTTCGCCAGGTAATGGATAGAGCGCGGAGCAAGCATAGCCGATGCAGGTAAACCCGGTTGCAAATTGATGCAGCGCTGAAAACAAGAGCGCCGCCGCTGTGAAACCAAACAATAGATGCGGAAGCACGCCTGGCGACAACAAGCTTCGCAATCGAGCCGCGGCCCCGGACACCGGCTTCTCCCTAGCCCCAACGTGCATGCCGCAGTCTAGCAGATTGCATTTCGAGTGTCCGCAGCGCGCCAACCGCAGAGTCTGTCATTCCGGACACGCCGCAGGCGTGATGCGGAACCCAGGGGCAACGGAGACATCACGCGCCCCCAGCCTCCGGGTTCTCGGCTAGCGCCGAACCCCGGATGACGGAGCAAATTGCTGGCCCGCTCTCCCAAATCCGGGGATACGCCGCGCCTCTATCCAACGCTTTCAAGCAAAAAAGCCTTGCTGCTCAAGCACCGCGCGAAAATCAATCCGACCGCCTTGCCCCGCGCTTAAGATCGCGCGCATGCGTTTGAACGCCCCGCCCATCTCCGAACTACGCCTCCAGCGGTATCACCGCTGGATGTTGCTGTGGCTCACATGGCTGGCGGCGTTCCTGGCCGAAGTCAGCGCCTTCGCGCCGCTCTCGCGCCAAGCAACGCAGATCGCACACCAATGGCTCGATCGCGCCGAGCGCCTGCTCATGGACATCGTGCTGCTCCGCGCCGCGGCCCATGTTCGCACCATCCCGGCGCTTAAGCATTCCGCGCATCGCCGGGTCGAGACGCATATGAGCCGCGCCGTTATCGGCGCCGCCATGCGTCGCGCGTTGCGTCCGAAGCGGCTCGATCAGCGCATCGCTGCGCTCTCGCAAGACGTCCAAGGCCTGGTCGCGCGTCTCTTGAAGCGCTTGCCCCGTGGCCTCACGCGCCGCCGCCCCGTTCGCACGCGTCCGGAAGTGCGGGCGCCGCAATGCTCCTGCACGCGCGACATCGAAACAGATCCGGTCGATACCTCATGACATCTGGCGCGCCGGCCTCCACCGTTTCAACATCCGCAAACCTCGCCAAGCGCAACGAAAGAGCCGGCGAGGGCGCCGGCGCTGTGACTCACGCCGCCGGCAATTGGACGCTGCGCTCGTCAGGCGCGGAGTATCTTGTCCATCGCTTTGCCCTTGGCGAGTTCATCGACCAATTTATCGAGGTAGCGGATGTCCTGCATCAAGGGCTCCTCGATCTCCTCCACGCGCACCCCGCAGATGACGCCGGTGATCAGCGTGCGCTTTGGATTGGGCTTCGGCGCTTGCTCGAAAAAATCTCTGAAGCTGGTTTTCTTCTTCAGGTGCGCTTCCAGCGCCGCTTGGCGATATCCCGTCAGCCAGCGGATAATTTCGTCGACCTCCGCTTTTGTGCGGCCCTTCTTCTCGGCCTTGGCGACGTATTGCGGATAAACCGCAGCGAAGCTCATGGCGTAGATGCGCTGCCAGTTCGCGACCGCGCGTGCGCTATTGGAGGCGTCCATCGCTCAGGCCGCCGGCGATTGCATGTTGCGCACGATCTTCAGCAATGTCTTGCGCGGGAGGTATTTCACCAATCCAGCCTGAAATGCGTTGCGCGCTCCGGTGACGATAACCGGCCGATTTTGCCGCCACGCGTTATAGCCTGCGCGCGCGACCGGCATGGACGGCATGGCGGCGCCGGCATTCTTGGCGAGTTTGGTTTTGCCCGTTCCAGCGCGCTCACGAAACTTCGAAACCGTCGGCCCAGGGCAAAGGCAGCTCACATGAACGCCAGTGCCGCGCGCTTCTTCCCAAATCGCTTCGGAGAAGGAGAGGACGTAGGCCTTGGAGGCATAGTAGTTGGCCATCAGCGGGCCGGGCTGGAAGGCGGCGGTGGACGCAACGTTCAACACGCCGCCACGGCCGTTCGCGATCATCCGATCCCAATAGAGGTAAGTCAGTTCAACGAGCGCCCGAACATTGAGATCGATCATGCCGAGTTGGGTTTGCAGATCAGAGGAGGTGAGCGCTCCGGCGTGGCCGTAACCGGCATTGTTGACGACGACATCAACGCTCAAGCCTTTCGCCGCGATCGCCGCGGCAACCGCCGAGCCGCCGCCGTGGGCGCCCAAGTCTTGCGCTACCGTGTGCGCCTTCACGCCATGCGCGGCCGAAAGGCGGTTGGCGACTTCCTGCAATGCGCCTTCGCTGCGCGCGGTAAGAATGAGGTCGTAGCCATCCTTGGCGAAGCACTCGGCCAGATCGACGCCGATGCCGGCGGAAGCGCCCGTAGCCAAAGCTGTCTGGTCTTCGCCAGGTTTACGTCGCGCCATCTTGCCTCTCCCATTTTTCGCGCGCGACGATAGGCGCGTGCGGTTCCTGTTCCAAGCGCAAGGGCGGGGCGTGCTAGGAGGGGCGCATGAGCGCCAACGAGTTCAAGCTCAACGAAGACGAAAAGCCGTTCGACGCACCCGACGCCGAAAAGCCGAAGGCGACGCGACCGCGCGATGCGGCCACGCTCATCCTCGTGCGCGGCGGGCGCGAGGTGATGATGGGCCAGCGTTCGAAAGGTCACGTCTTCATGCCCGACAAATGGGTGTTTCCGGGCGGTCGCGTCGATCCGGGTGACGCCCGCGCCAAGGCCGCGACGGAGCTGACGCCGGAGACTGAGGCGCTTCTGAAGAAAGGCACGATCAGCCGCCGGCCACCCCGGGCCTTCGCCCTGGCCGCCACCCGCGAGACGCTGGAAGAGGCAGGCCTCCGGGTCGGCAGCGAGGCCGGGCCGGAGCTGGACAAGCTCAGTTTCATCGCTCGGGCGATCACGCCCCCGTACCGCCCCCGCCGC
Organism: Hyphomonadaceae bacterium; assembly: GCA_050184605.1. Taxonomy (GTDB): domain Bacteria; phylum Pseudomonadota; class Alphaproteobacteria; order Caulobacterales; family Aquidulcibacteraceae; genus Vitreimonas. The sequence continues at coordinate 260,464 of JBFXAE010000005.1, forward strand.
TTCGACGCCCGGTTTTTCATGGCCGACGCCGACGAGGTCTTGGCCCACCACGACCCGATCGAGGGCGAAGAATTGCTGCATGTACGGTGGTTTAGCTTGGAAGAGGCCAAGGCCCTGGACCTGCCGTCGATCACACGGTTCGTGCTTAAGGAGGTCGAGGCGCGCCTGGCTGGGGAGGCGGTTCAGCCGCCTTTTCTGCGCTGGAGCCGTGGCGCCCACTCTTTAGAGCGGCTTACGAGTTGACTTATGCGGGTTCGCCCGTATTTTCCGCCGCTTCCTTGAACCTAGAGAATTCCGAGCCCGACCATGGCTAAGCCGACTGTCATCAAGATCCGCCTGAACTCGTCGGCGGACACGGGCTATTTCTACGTGACGAAGAAGAACCCGCGCACGAAGACCGAGAAGCTCAAGTTCAAGAAGTACGACCCGATTGCGAAGAAGCACGTCGAGTTCGTCGAAGGCAAGATTAAGTAAGCCACGAGCTTCGCTCGCGAGGCAGCAGGCAATGGGCAGTAGGCAGTCGTGCCGCTGCCCTTTGTTTCGCGCGAAAATCCTACTGCATCACTTCGGATAGAGGATCATCTGCGTGCAACGGAAAAGCGCGATGGTCTTGCCCGTCGCCTCCGCGGTGACGACCGCATCCCAAACTTGGGTCGTGCGCCCACCGTGGACGAGATTGGCTTCGACGCTGACGCCACCTTCGCGGGTCGTGCCCAGGAAGTTCGACTTAAGCTCAATCGTCGTGAAGTTCAGCGCGCCTTCCGGGCGCGAGATGATGCAGCCGTAACCGCAGGCGCTATCCGCCAACGCAATGACGCTGGCGGCGTGCAGGAAGGTGTTGGGCGCGAGATGGTGCGGCTTCACGTCGAAGCGGCCTTTGATGAAGCCTGGCCGCGCTTCGAGCCATTCGAGCCCGAGGTGATCGGGCAAGAAGCCCTTCTGGCGGTCGGTCAGCTGCTGGACGTAATTCGGTTCGCTCATCGGAGTCTCGGCGGCTTTATGCTAATATGCCCGCATGACGCAACGCCAAGTCAAAGCCGCCGTTCTACTGATTGGAGACGAGCTCCTTTCTGGCCGGACGCAGGACATAAACCTGCAGACGATCGCGAAGTTTTTGGCGCCGCTCGGCGTGCAGCTGGCGGAAGCGCGCGTCGTTGCCGATGTGCCCGATCAGATATCGGAAGCTGTGAACGCGCTGCGCGCCAAGTACGATTATGTATTTACAACCGGCGGCATCGGACCAACGCACGATGACAAAACAGCTGATGCGGTTGCGGCTGCGTTCGGTGTCGGCATCGATGTGCGTGAGGACGCCAGGGCGATCCTTGAAGCGCACTACAAAGGCCGCACCACACTCAATGAATCGCGGCTGCGTATGGCGCGAATTCCGGACGGGGCGTCGCTGATTGCAAATCCCGTTTCCAAGGCGCCGGGCTTTCAGCTCGGCAACGTGTTCGTGATGGCCGGGGTGCCGTCGATCGTGCGGGGCATGTTGGAGGATATCAGCCATCGCATCGAAGGCGGCGCTATTGTCCGCTCGCGCACCATCCGCGCCAGGGGCGTGCCGGAAGGCGATATCGCTGATGGCCTTGGCGCGCTGGAGGCGGCCACGGGTGGCGTCGTCGGCTTTGGGTCTTATCCCTGGTTCACGCCGGAGGGCTTTGGCGTGCATCTCGTCGCGCGCTCCGCCGATCCGGCCGCACTGGAAAAGGCGGCAAACGATTTGATGGACATGATCCGCGCGCGCGGCGTGGAGCCGGAGGAGGTCACCGAGCCTAGCTGAAGAGTCCGGCGGCGAGGTTGATCGTCAGCGCCAGGATCACCGTGTTGAACACGAAGGCGAGCACGCCGTGCAGCGTCACGATGCGCCGGATCGGCTTGGCTGAAATCTGAACATCGGCGGTCTGCGCGGCGACGCCGATGACGAGCGAGAAGTGAAAGAAGTCTCCGAAGTCGGGCTCTTCGCCGCCCGGAAAGAGCAGGCCCTTGCGGACGCCGCCGCCTTCGGCCGGGCCGTAATAGTCATGCGCATAGTGTTTGGCGAAGCTCGTGTGGACGAAGAGCCATGACAGCGCGACGGTGATGACCACGAACCCAAGGTGGGCGCTCTTGCCCATGCCTGGCTCGAGATTGGCCTGTAGTTCAAGGATGATGGCCGTCAGCGAGGCGACTACGGCAGCGATCGAAACGAAGAGGACGAAATAGCGGCCCTCATCGGCCTCCGCCGCGTGCTCGATCATGTTCTGAGAGGTGACGCCGCGCGTCTGCAGCCAAACCGCGATGAGATACACCGCCACCGCAGCATCCCAGGCGATGAGTATGCGGGTGAGGGCGGCCAAGTCGCCTTGAGTGACGGCGAGAGCGATGCCACAGCCAAGCCCAGCCAACAACGCCAACATTAGCGGTGTATGGCGCGAAATTGCGCGCAACAGAGCCATCAGCTGCGCGCCCACACGGCGTGAATGACTTCGCAGCGCGGCTCGAAACCCAGGCTCTTGTAAAGCGCGATCGCGCCGGTGTTGTCAGCGTAGGTGTGCAGGAAAGGCGTTGCGCCGTCGGCGATAATGCGCGCGCCGACCGTGCGCATGAGCGCTGCGCCGTAACCGCGGCCGCGATAGTCCGGATGCGTGCAAACGGCGCTGATCTCTATGAACTCTTCTGTCTGCAGCCGCTCACCCGCCATGGCGACGAGAACGCCATTGTCGCGGATGCCGACGAAGCGGCCGAGCGCGTGTGTGCGCGTGCGGAACGGGCCCGGGCGCGTGAGCGTCGCGAGCGCCAGCATCTCGGCGGCGTCAGCGTCGCCGAGCGGCTCGATGACGAAATTCTTCTCGTTCCTGGTCATGCCGCGCGCGATCATCTGCAGGCCGAGCGCGCTCATTGTGACTGTGACGCCGGAAGGCGGTGGTGGCGGGCCCACTTGCAGCAGAGAGATGTCGCCGTCTTCGGGGACTAAGGCGCCGAGTGCGGCGATCGCCTGTGGCGTCGCTGCGGCGGCCGCGGCGAATGGGCTTACGTCGGAGACGAAACGCTTGGCCTCTGCGCCGCCTTCGCCGAAACGCGCCAGTTTTGAATTGAGGGCGTTCCAGATCGGGTTGTCGAGAGGGTGGGCGGTCACGGAGGCGGTTTTACTGCCGGGAAGCAAACGCCGCTAGTTGTTAGATTGGTGCGAGCGGCGGGAGTTGAACCCGCACCGCCTTGCGGCGAACGGATTTTAAGTCCGCTGCGTCTACCAGTTTCGCCACGCTCGCGTTGGCCGCGACATAAGGGGCTTTGGCGTCAACGCGCAAGGCGCGTCAGGGCTTCAGCAGCACCCGCCCCAACACCTTGCCGGCGCGAAGATCATCGATGGCGCTGTTGGCTTCGGATAGCGGGCGTTCATGCATGGGCGGGGCGGGGATGGCGCCGGCGCGCATCAGCGTGATGAGTTCGCGCGCTTCGTCGAGGCGGCCAACATAAGAGCCAACGATCGAGAATGGCTTCAGCGGCAGTGAGGCAAGCGGCAGATTTGCCTTGCCGCCGAAGAGGCCTACGATGATGTACTTGCCGCCGCGCCTGAGCGCTGCTGTGCCAAAGCCGAACGTCGCTGGCGCACCGACGAAATCGATAACGGCCGCAGCCGCGCCATGACGCGCGGCAACATCCTTCCAAGCTTCGGCGCTGGGTTCGATCGCTTCAACGGCGCCGTACTTCAACGCTGCTTCGCGTTTGGTTGCGTCGATGTCGGCGGCGATGATTGGGTTTGGCAGCGCGCTCCTCGCGAGCGCCATCGCCATCAGGCCAACGCCGCCCATGCCGAGCAACAGCACCGGTTGGCCGGGTGGTGGCGCGCCGATCTTCTTGAGCGCGGAATAGGCGGTTAGCCCCGAGCACATGGCGAGCGCGCCTAGACCCGGCGTCAGATCGCCAATCGGAATGAGCGCGTCCGCAAACGGCACATGAACATATTCGGCCATGCCGCCCCATTGCGCGACGCCAAGCGCGCGCCGCGGCAATGCGATGCAGAGGTGCTGATCGCCGGCGTGGCACGTCTCGCACGCATTGCAGCCGAGCCAAGGGTAAACCGCTACGCGCGTGCCGACAGGCAGTGCGTCGGCGCCTTCGCCGAGTTCTGCGATTTCGCCCTCGATTTCGTGGCCCAGCACCGCTGGCATGTTGATCGCGACCGGCTGGCGCACGTCGCCGAAATCGAAATAGCCGTCGTGAATGTGGAGATCGGAGTGGCAGAGGCCGGCGCGCGAGACACGCACCAAAGCTTCGCCTGGGCCCGGCGTCCGCGGCGCCAGTTCCATCGGTTCGAGCGGCGCGCCGAACGCCGTCATGGCTTGTGCTTTCATTGCGCCACTATCGGGCGCCGGCGCGCCTTGGCAAGACTTAAGCGGCGAGTCGGTAGGTCGCGGAATCCTGCTGCGAGAGACGCCCGTTGATCGCCAGATACTGGATAGCGTCGTCGGGCTTCAGCAAGAGCCGCCGTGCGTGAATGAACTCGGTGACGATGCCGCGAAGTTCGTCAGTGGACGCGGAGTTACGCCCGGCGAGTTTGTGCTGAACGTGTTCGAACAACGCAGCGCCGGTGCTGCGGTTTATGGCGGGACCAAGCGTTTCGGCGAAGAACATGTCGCGACTCCATCTTTGGCGTCCGCAGGGTGGACTGATTCAGCGCAAACGCGGCAGTGTTCGGCTCGTGTTTGGCTCTGAGTCGCTTCCCGTGCTGCCGCCTGCGCTTGATTACGCGGGGGTGACGATCTTTGCGCTCACTGGCGCACTCGCGGCCGCGCGCGACCGGCAAGACATCGTCACGTTCTGGTTCTTCGCCGTCGTCACTGGCATCGGCGGCGGAACGTTGCGTGATTTGCTGATCGATGCGCCGGTGTTTTGGATCGGCGATGCAACGTACTTGGGCATTGGCTTGTTCGCGGCGATCGCGGTGTGGTTCGCAGCGCCGCGGTTGGAGCGGCTTAAAACGCTGATTTGGCTCGATGCCATAGGGCTCGCCGTTTATGCGGTGATCGGCGCCGCGAAGGCGTTATCGTTCGGCGTGGGCCCCTTCGTGGCCGTCGCCATGGGTGTGCTGACCGCGTGCTTCGGCGGCGTCATTCGCGACGTGTTGGCCGAGCAGCCTTCAGCGCTATTGAAGCGCGAAATCACCATATCGGCGGCGCTACTGGCAGCTGCTGGGTTCGTTGCGCTGCATATTGCCGGCCTGCCGCCGCTTTGGGCGGGTGTCACCGGCGCGATCGCGGGTTTCGGTTTGCGCGCAGGAGCCATACATTATGGCTGGGCGCTGCCCGCGTTCGGAGACAAACGTGACGAAGGAAAAGCTTGAGCTTGTCGAAGTCAGCCCGCGCGATGGGTTGCAGAACGAGCCGGATGTCGTCTCCACCGAAAATAAGCTCGCATTGATCAATCACATCCTGGCCGCCGGTTTTCGGCGCTTGGAGGCGGGGAGTTTCGTCAACCCGAAGAAGGTGCCGCAGATGGCGGACGGCGACGCTGTGTTCGCCGGCCTGCCGAAGCGCGCGGACGCGAGCTTTATTGCGCTCGCATTGAACCTGCGCGGCGTAGAGCGCGCGATCGCGGCGGGCGCGAAGGAGATCAATTACGTCTTCTGCGCGTCGGACGGCTTTTCGATCCGCAACAATGGCGGCACGGTTGATGAGACGTTCAAAGTCTGGCCCGAGGTCGCGGCGGCCGCCAAGGCAGGCGGCGCGCGTTTGTCGGCGACGGTGTCGACGGCGTTCGGGTGCCCGTTCGATGGTGAAGTGCCGGTGCGGCGCGTCGTCGAGGTGGCCGAGCGCTGTGTGGCTGAGGACATCTTTGAACTGGCGCTCGCCGATACGATCGGCGTTGCATCTCCCGCTGATGTGCGTGAACGGTTTCGCGCCGTGAGAGGTGTGGCGTCGCGCGTGCAGCTGCGCGCGCACTTTCACAACACACGCAACACCGCGCTCGCCAACGCAGTTGCGGCGGTGGAAGAGGGTGTGCGCGTGCTCGATGGTTCGCTTGCGGGCATCGGCGGTTGTCCGTTTGCGCCAGGCGCGGCGGGCAATGTCCCGACAGAAGACTTGCTCTACATGTTCAATCGCATGGGCTTCGACACCGGCGTTGATCTCGATCGCGCCATCGAGGGGGCTAAGTTCATCGGCGGCGTTTTGGGACGCCAGACGCCGGGCATGGTGAGCCGCGCGCCGAAGTGGCCGGCATGAGCGGCAAGCTTGCGATGATCACGGGCGTGCTGGGCGCCGCCTGGCTCGTGGCGATGGTGCTGATCGGCGGCGCGGCGTGGGACGGTTACGATCACGTCGGGCAATATATCTCGGAGCTTGGCGCGGCCGGCGCGCCGCATGGCCGGCACGTGAGTTGGCTAGGCTTCTTGCCGGTCGGGCTGCTGATCTGCGCGTTTGCCTTCGTCGCCTACCTTGCCGCCCCACGCTCGGTGCTCTCCGCGCTTGGCTTTGTCGGCGTCTTTCTGTTCTCGATCGGCTACGTCGGCTCTGCCTTCTTTCCGTGCGACTTCGGTTGCCGGCCAGATACGCCCACCTTTTCGCAAGTGATGCATGAACTCGTAGGGTTGCCCGGTTATCTGCTCGCGCCGCTGACGCTGCTCTTGTTGGGGCTCGCGGCATGGAAGTGGCCGAGCGCGAGGTGGCTTGCCATCCTCGGGTTCGGCGCCGCGGCTGGCGCGCTTGTCGGCTTCGGTGGTTTGATGGATCCGGAATCCCCGACTGCCGGGCTTTATCAACGCGTGCTCGAAGCAAGCATGCTGAGCTGGATCGTCGGGTGCGGACTCTATCTTGGCCTGCAAAAGCGAACGGCCACTCCGTAGAGCGGCCGTTGCCTCACATCGTGATGGTGTAATTAGAGTTCGCGGCCGATCGTGATGACGAACGCGCTGTCGTAGCTGGACTCGCCGTAGGTGTACGCTTCGATATCCGAGCCAGCGTCGATGTCCGTGTCGTGATAGCGCAGGTCGATCTCGAAACCGTGCGTCGCCCAAGCGGCGCCGAGGTTCCAAGTGTTGTAATCGTCTTCAGTGCCCGGGCCCGCGGGTTCTTCGATGGTTTGGTTGCCATAGGCGCCGTTGATCGCGAACGCGTCGTTGATTTGGTAAGCGGCGTTCACTTCCCAATAGGTCGCGTCGCCGGTTTCACCGAAGTTCTCCGGCGAGTAATAGACCGCCGCGCCTGCCGTGAACTGATCGGTGAAGTCGTGGCTCGCGGCGATCTTACCTTCGTAATAGTCGAATTCGGCGCCGTCATCGTCCGCGCCGGGATAGAAGTAGCCAATGACACCGAAATCCCAATCGATTGGGCCGGTCGATGGCGTGAAGCCTGCGTATACGTCCAGTTCGAGGCCCGCGGTGACGTTGGAGCCCCAGGCGCCGACGTACCAGGCGTCAGACGCGTAATCGATGCCGCCCTGGAGGGCTGGGCCGTTGTCCGAAAGCGAGATGCCGCGGAAGACGTAATCGCTGGTGATGCCGACGTTCGCGGTCAGCGTTCCCTCGGCGCTGGCGGCGCCAGCCGTGGCGGCGGTCGCCAGAACGGCGAGGCCAATGATCTTCTTCATGATGCGCATCCTTTTTCCCCGCGGTTCTCGCCGCGCGACGGCGAGGCTCACGTGTTAACGTGAACGATTGGTTAAGCCCTGTTACGGTCCATGGAATCGCTGTTGCGAAAAAGCATTATCGTTGCAGCCGGGCCACGCGCTGACAGTGCGCCAATTTTTTGGGCGCGTGGAGTCCAGGGCGCTGCAAGTTTGCGCAGTGTTGCGCCGGCGCCTGCGCTAGCGCGCCTCGATTAACGCCTTGCAAGGCGCGGCCCGCGTCTTCAAGTGTGCGGCCATGACAAGTGAGACCACAGGCCTGACGCAGCTCGGCGGCCAAGCGCCGATCCCGGCAAGTCCCGAACACGCCAAGCTAGAGCGCGCGCCAAACCCGCATGCCGGCACGCTCTATTTGGCGCGCTTCACTGCGCCGGAGTTCACCTCCATCTGCCCGGTGACCGGCCAGCCGGACTTCGGCGTGCTGGTGCTGGATTACGCACCCAGGGATTGGATCGTTGAATCAAAGAGTTTGAAACTCTTTCTGCAGAGCTTCCGAAACCATGGGGCGTTCCACGAGGACTGCACCGTTGGCGTCGCCAAGCGGGTGGTGGAGGCGATCGATCCGCTTTGGTTGCGTATTGGCGGTTACTGGAATCCGCGCGGCGGCATGCCGATCGACGTGTTCTGGCAGACGGGGGCGCCGCCGGAGGGCATGTGGCTGCCGGATCAGGGCGTCGCGACGTATCGTTCTCGCGGCTAAGCGGCTGCGCCTGGCGAGAGCAGCGCGCGAACGCTGCGCAGCTGGCCCAAAATCTCGCGGCGCTGCAGGAGGAGCAGCGCGCCGTACACCGCTGCCGTCTCGAGCGTGACGATGCCGATCTCGGTCCACAAGCTGACATCGATGGCGCGCATCAGCAGGCGGTGGCCGATGAACAACGCGACGGAAGCGAGCGTTGGTGGCGCAAGCACGCGGAGGAAATCCGCGATCGAGCATTCGATCGGGCCGAGGTAGAGCTTCAGCAACCGCGGCAGATAGAGAAAACTAACGAGCGTGCAACCAAGCGCGACGGCTTGGATGCCGAATTGCGCGGTAGCGAGCGCCGAGAGGGTCAGAAGAATTGCGTATTCCAGCGTAAGCCGCAGTCGAGCGCCGGTGCGTCCTATCGCTTGCAGCAACGAGCCGTTGATGGCGACGATGGTTTGGATGGCCGCAGCGCCGGCGAGCAACGTGAAGATTTCGCCCGAAGCTTGCCAGCGCTCGGAGAGCAGCAACGTGAAAAAGGCGTGGCTCGCGGCCGCGACCGCGGCGATGGCCGGAAACGCCAGAACGGCTTGCGCCATCGTCGTAAACAGAACGAGTTCGCGCAGGGCTTTGTTGTCTTCACGCAGTTTCACAAAGCGGGGATAGACGGCGCTATGCAGCGAGCCGCCAAGGATGTTCACCGGCAGTTGCATGATGCGCACGGCGATATTGTAGAGGCCGAGCGTCGCGGCGCCGAGCACTTTGCCGACGATCAGCGTATCGGCCTGGCGGCTGACGAACATCGTCATCGACCACGCGGCGGTGTCCAGCATGAAGCGGATGTGCTGCTTCAGCTTGTCGAAGTTCAGCACCAGCCGGGGATAGAGCTGACTAGCGAGTTGAACCACGACGCCTTTGACGATGCGCTGTGTCAGATGCTGCCAGACCAAAGCCCAGGCGCCGCCGCCGTTAAAGGCCACAACCAACGCCACGATGATGCCACCGAGCGCCGCGGCAAACTCTGCGCCGGCGAGCCACTGGAATTTCTCTTTCTGCAGCAGAGATGCGGCAGGGATTTCCGCGATGCCCAACAAGAATGGCGCGAGCGCCAATGTCATCATGATGGGAACGAGGCGTGGCTCATTGAAGAACGCGGCGGCAGGCCATGAGAGCACGAAGAAAATCCCCGAGAGCCCCAGCATCAGCAGCACGCTGCCCCAGAACGCGCTCGACCAAGCTTCTGTATCGCTCGCGTCGACACGCACGAGCGAGCGGCCGAGTCCGGCGTCGCCAATCATGGTGAAGAACATCACCATCGAAAGCGCCAGCGCCGCCAAACCGAAATCGGCAGGCGTGAGCATCCGCGCCAAGAAGGGGACGGCGACGAAGCTCGAAGCAAGTTGGAAAACGCGCGCGGCGGAGAGAGTCGCTACGCCGAATGCGATCCTCTTCAAGGCCACTGGTTAACTCCGGCGCCCGCGCCGCCATGGCGGGCAGGCGCTGATATGCAAGGGATTTGCCGCAACGGCTACCCTCTTCCGCCACGTGCGTGGCGCGGTAGTTGCTACGGAAGGCCGGTTAAGTCGGATCAGGACGATGCCGAGCGGTTTCGGGGCAATGTCGGCATTGGTGTCGCAAGGCGCCCGCACCATCGCGGCCCATATCGCCGAGTCCCTTCGCGCGACTGAATTGTCCGTGCTTGGGGTGGTCGCACGCTGTGCGCCTCGCGCCTGGGCCCGCGCGATGGCGGGCGGCGTGCAGGCGCTCATGGCCTGCTCGCCAGTCGGTGCACGCACACGTCAAGAGATGCGCGAGACCTTCCCCGGCCAGCGCCGAGATGCGGCGCGCCTGGCGGCCGAATGGTTGGGCCGTCCGTTCCGCGACCATGTCAATTCGGTGCGGGTAGCGAACGGGCTTGAGCAGCCACGCGACTGGACGATTGAGATGCGCGGCGCGCCCGAGATGCTCCAAGATCCGAGCCAATCCTTTATCGTCGCCACGGGGCATTTCTCGCGCGAAGCGATGACGGTGCTTTATTTGCCGTCGGTGCTGCCGAAGCGGCTTGCGACCGTGGTGGCGCCGTTGGCCAAGCAAAAGACGCCGCACGGAGCGCGCGTGCGGATACAAATGCGGGCGATCCGCAAAGGAATCGAACGGGTCCGCAATGGCGACGTCTATATCGCCGACGTCGAAGGAAGGGCGTTCCTCGTGCGGCTCTTGCATCATCTGCGTGAGCCCGGCGGCGCCGTGATCATTGCCACTGACGCCGCCTGGCACGGCGAGAAGGGCGGGGGTTACACCCGCCCGTTCGCAGGCTTTGCCTCACAGACCTTCGCGCTCGGCACGGCGCGCCTGGCGCGCATGAGTCAGCGCCCCATCGTTACTTGTGTCCCGTTCCTCGACGGCGACCGGCGTGTGGTGGTGGAATGGAGTCCCGTGATTCAGCCGCCCGCACGTGACGACGCCGACGCTGACGCACGCATCACCGATGAAATTCTCGATTGGATTGAGCGCCGCATCGGTGAACGGCCGGGCCAATATGTGAGCGGGTTCGGCCATGAGCGGCATTGGAGTACAGTTGCTCAGTGTTGGGTCGGCGCCGATGATGAGATCGTCACGCCGCAAACGACATCGGCTAGAACCGCGAAATCCGCGAGCTGACATCGGCGCGTACACGCTCAGCCGCGCCCACGGACGGCGTGCCCAGATAGACGAAGCCGGCGATACGCTCATCTGCGCTGAGCCCCAGCGCTGCGCGTGCGCGCGCGTCAAACGTTGGCCATTCAGTGAGCCAGCTGCCGGCGTAGCCCAGCGCATGCGCAGCGAGAAGCAGGTTGAAGCACACGGCGCCGGCGGAAAGGATCTGCTCCCACTCCGGGACTTTCGGGCTCGGGCGCGGCGCCGAGACAACCATCACGCAGGCCGGGGCGCGATCGAACCAGCCGCGCACGAACGCACGCCGCTCATCGTCGACGCCTTCGTCATTGTGGATGACCTGTTCGAGCGCCGCGCCAGCGCGCGCACGTGCTTCACCGGCGATGATGACGAACCGCCACGGCCCCAATTTGCCGTGGTCCGGCACGCGTGCGGCGAGGTTGATCAGCGCTTCGAGTTCCTCCGCGCCGGGCGCCGGCTCACTCAATCCCATGAGTTTTGTTGAACGCCGTCGCGCAAGGAGTGCGAGCGTTTCGGCGCTTTCATGGGCGGCGTTTGCTGGCTCGTTCTCGTTCGGGGAAGTGGGAATGGCCGAAAGCGGAAGGGGCATGTCGTCTCCGTGGCGCCGGGGCGCGCCCGAGGCTAGACAGATAGGATGAGTGATAGCTGGGATGAAGGCGGCAATCCGTGGATCGTCAAGGGCGTGACGCACGCGTTTGAGAATGATTGGTTCCGGATCGACGAACACGACGTGACACGCCCCGACGGTGAGAAGGGGTATTACGGCGTCATTCGTGTGCGCCGTTTGGCTGTGGGCGTGCTGCCGATCGAGGCTGACGGCCGCGTGCATCTGGTCGGGCAGTGGCGGTTTCCGCTGGGGCGCTATTCCTGGGAAATGCCCGAGGGCGGTGCCGAGCCTGGCGAGGATGCGCAGGACTGCGCTGAGCGCGAATTGGCGGAGGAGACAGGGCTTCGCGCCGGTGCATGGCTCAGGGTGTTGGAGATGGACCTCTCCAACTCTCTGACGGACGAACAAGCAGTGATCTTCATCGCCACGAACTTGACGCCGGGGCCGGCGGAGCCGGAGGCGACCGAGGTGCTGAAGCACCGCAAAGCGCATTTCCTCGATGTATTGGCGCGGGTGTCCGATGGCCGCATTCGTGACGCCATGACGGTTGCCGCCGTGCTGCGCGCCCACCACATGGCGGTGACGGGGCAATTGCCGGCGCCGCTCGCGGCGGCAATGCTCCGGCAGGGAGAGCAGGCAGATGGCTGAGCCACGCGTATTCGAGGCGTCCGGCGGCGTGTGGGCGCAATTGCGCGTCGAGGCGATGCAAGCGGCGGCGGAAGAGCCGTTGTTGGCGTCCTATCTGCACGCTTCGATTTTGCACCATGAACGCATCGAAGACGCGCTTTCCTATCACTTGGCGCAGAAGCTTGGGCACGGCGACTTGCCGGCGCTGCAGCTGCGGGAGGTGGTGCGTGAGGCCTACGTCTCCGAGCCAGAACTGGTGACGCAAGCGACCCGCGACATGCGTGTTGTGCGCGAGCGCGATCCGGCGTGCCGGACCTACCTGCAGCCGTTCCTCTACTTCAAGGGCTATGGCGGCCTGCAATCCTATCGCATCGCCAATTGGCTCTGGCGCCAGGAGCGCGAGATCCTCGCGTATCACCTGCAGAGCCGGGTGTCGGAATTGTTTGCTGTCGACATCCATCCGGCCGCCAAGATCGGCGCGGGCGTGTTCATCGACCACGCGCACGGCATCGTCATTGGCGAGACCGCGGTGGTCGAGGACGATGTCTCCATGCTCCACTCGGTGACGCTCGGCGGCACCGGCAAAGAGGGCGGTGATCGCCATCCGAAAATCCGCCGCGGCGTGATGATCGGCGCCGGCGCCAAGGTGCTGGGCAATATCGAGATCGGTGAGGATGCGCGCATTGCCGCGGGTTCGGTTGTGCTTGCGGACGTCGCGCCGCGTTGCACCGTTGCGGGCGTGCCAGCGCGCCCGATCGGCGGACCTTGCTGCGAAGGCGTGACGCCCGCCGAGGTCATGAACCAGCGGATAGAGTAGAGCGGGTGGCTTATACCTCAGCCGCCCGGCGGGCGAGCGGAGTAGGTGGCGGCGTTGCCGATCGCGGTGGAGGTTGCGCCGACAGTGTTGGCGCCGGTGGTGCGGATCGTTGACGACGAATAGACGTTGCCGTCATTCACCTGATTGCTGGAAGCGTAGAGCCCCGGCACTTGACCGGTTGCGTCGCAATCGGTGCAGAGCGCGCCTGTGATGCTGTTGCCATAAGCGGCCGAGGACGCAAGCGCCATGCCGCCGCCTCCAGCATCGAGCGCAGCGTTCGCATAGACATCGCCGCCATTCGATTGCGCGACATCCATCACCGTATCGGAGCCGATGTTGGCGACGGTCGTGTGGTTGCCGACGCCGTAGGCGCCGGCTGAGGCGAAGCCGGTGAAGTCGCTGCCGAGCGTGACGTAGGAATCCGCGGACACCGTGACGTTCGAGTTTTGCTCGATCGCGGCGTTCACATAGCCCCATTGATTGTCGATGGTGACGGAATTGGCGTTGGCGGTGGCGTTGCCTGACGCGTCGGTCGCGTAGCCGGCATAGAGATCCACGCGCGCGGTAACACTGCCGCCGCTCGCGTTCTGGCGCGTGGCGTTGAGCACAGTCTCGGTTTCGCCGCCGACGCTGAGATTGTTAGCGCTTGCGATGGCGCCGGAAACCGCTTGGTCTTCGACGATATCAACGTCCATCTCAGTGGACGCGTTCACGGAGCCGACGCTTTCCTGGTTCATCAGCAAGCGCAGCGCGGCGTCCTGGGCCGAAACGGCAGCTGTGTTGTTGCTGGCGGAGGCGGACGTGGCGGCGTTGAGCGAATAGCCGTTGCGCAGCGTGACTGTGGCGTTCGCGTCGCCGTGGCCGAGTTGCTGGGCGTCAATATCGCTCGAACCATCAGCGATCGTGGCCGTGCCGCCATTGCTGACGGCGGCTGACGTGATGGCGACATTGCCGGTCGCGGTCCAGATGGTGGCGTTGGCTTCGGCGCTGGTGTCGCCGTCCATATGCTGGGTGCTGGCGAGGTTGGTGTCGTTGTCTTCTTGCGTCGTCGTCACCGCGTTGCCGCTGGCGACTGCCGTGGCGCCCGCGTCGCCCGCCCAATCGGCCTCGACGTTCGTCACGGCTGTAGCATCGCCAGCTTGGTATTGGTTGTTGGACTGCGCGTAGGCGGGAGCGCTCACGAGCGCCGTGGTGATCAGTAGGGTAGTGACGGCGCGCATGAGCAGGCTCCGAAGCGGCGCTCTTACGAGCGGCCGCGCAGACCGGTGGAGATGTTGTCGTCGCGGCGCACGTTCCAGGCATTCGGGCTCGTGCGGGCTTGTTCGATTGCGACGGTGGCGGGGCTTTGGGTCACTTGCGCGGTTTGCGTCGTGCCGGGCCCCATCGGATCGCCTTCGGCTTGGATGGCGGCGGCGCAAACCGAGCTGTCGGTGACATTGTAGAAACGGCTCATCACTTCGACGACGGCGCGCTCGACGCCGGCGCGGACCGCGAGCTGGACCGGCTCGAGCGCGCGTTCGCCGCCGGCGATGTCGATGATCGTATCATCGAAGAAGGAGAATACGCCGGCGCGCAGTTCGCGGCCGATGATCTGCTTCTGGTACGAGATCACGTCGACAACTTCGAGCGTACGCGTGTCGATCAGGCGGAAATCGAGGGCGATGTTCATGACATAGAGGCGCCCGCCAATGTTGCCGACGCCGTCGCGTGCGTCGGTGTGGCCGCCTTGAGCGTCAACGCCGACAGAGCGGATGTTGTAGTTGAGTTCGGTGATGCCGCCGACGAAGTAATAGTCGGAGCCCGGCATTTGGCCGGCATAGATGCGGCGGACGTTCTCGTCGCCCTCTTGGCCGATCAGGCGGTTATTGGCGTAGCGCAGTTCGAGTTCGGTGACCGATGTGTCGAAGCGCTCGACGAGGCGGGCGCCGGCTTTGTTGAAGGCCGACATCGCCATCAGCGACGCGCCTTGGGTGATGCGGCGGCCGCCTTCTTCGGAGACCGAACCGGTGTAATCGAGGATGCGGCCAACGGCGATGCGCGGGGCTGCAACTTGGTTGCTGCGAGCATAGCTGTGCAAGCAATCCAGCGCCGGCGTGTAGGCCGTGGGATTCGCGGTGACCGGCGCGTCGCCGATGGGAAGCGCATACATGCCATCATTGCCGGAGAACGGCGTGACGCACGCGGTGAGGGCGGTCGTTGCCGCGAGAACGGCGAGAGTTTTCAGCGCACGCATTAATCGTCTCCGACGACGGCGGTGATGTCGCCGTTATTGATCTGGGTGGAGTCCACGATCACCGTGTTGTAGTTGCCTTGGGTGATCACGTTCAGTTGGTTGCCGATCGCACTCGAGGCGCCAATTCCAGTGGCGAACGAGTCTTGAAGGCCGCCAGAGAGCGATCCTTCGATCTCCATGCGGCCATTGACGATCACGCGGTTGCCGTTCTCGTCACGCGTCGACGGGTTGATCGGCGTGTCGAAGCTTTCCCAGCCCATGCCGAAACCGCGCGTGAAATCGCCGGCGCCGCCAGGGATCGGATCAGCGTTGGCCGCGCTCGCGAAGGCGAGGGCGCCGATAATGATGAACGTACGCACGTTGTGTGCTCCGCAGGAATTCGTCTGCGAAGCGAGAAAGCAATGGGCGTGCCACTGATCTGGTGTCAGGGGTCAGGTGTCAGGCGCCGGAACCGCACAGGCCTCGCGGTTAACGGATCGCCTGCCGCTCATTCTGACACCTGATAGCTGACATCTGCTAGAGCCAGCTCAAATCGAAGCGTTCACCATCTATCAGCAACGCCTTCAACCGTGCGCGTCCGTCGCGGCCGACTGAAAGGATTGCGAAAGCACGCGTCTCTTCATCGGGACTTTGCTCACGCAGAACCTGTTCAATCCGGAGCGCGTCGGTTTGATTGATATGGAAACGGTCGACGCCGAGATCGAGGGTAAGCCAGCCGGGCATGGCTTCGACGCCTTCGCTTGCGGGCGTCGGCGGGGAGCAGGCGAACGTGCCCTTAACTGGTAGCGAGCCAACTCGCTGTGCGAGCTCGCGCGAGGCCGCGCCGCCGGCGGCAACGTGAATGTCGCCTTCGGGGCGCAGCGCAACCCATTCCCAATCGCCCGCCTCCGGACAAGTCTCGCCCGGCTCCAAGCGATCGGTAAAGTTAAGCTGCACATAATGGCCGCTCAGCAGCGAACGTGGGTCCACTGCCGCCATTGGCAGGGTGATCTCCTGGCCGCTTTTGCGGGCGTAGCCTTCGCTGATGACGAGCGCGACGAGGGATGCGGCGCAAAGGCCGGCGATGGCGAGGATGCGGTGAGCCGCGGCGATCTTCATGCGGCGCTCTTCTTATTGCGCAGGACGAGACCTGCAATCAGCGCCGCGACCGCGCAAACAAGGAAAACGCCGGCGGCCGCAAGCAAATCGAGGCCGAGATCGCTCAGCAGCGCGCAGATCGCGGCGATGATGCTTAACACGCCAATTGCGGTGACGAGGCCGTGGCGATCGAAGCGGCCGAGCGCGAGCACGCCGCCCGATGCCGCAAGCCAAACGATGCGATGAGCGATGCCGCCATTGCCGCCTTCATCGCCGAACCACGGCAGATAGCCGGCGACGGCGAAGAAGAAGAGGGCGCCGGCGGTGAACCAGCCATAGAAAACACCGGCGAATGCGCGCTCCTGCGCATGAAGCCAGCGCGCGCCAGCGGCCATCGCGCCCATGAGGATCGCGAGGAAGAGGAAGATGCTCGCTTCCGCTTCGGTCTTCGCGGCGAACCAGCCGAAGCAGTAAATGATTGCTAACGCTGATGCGTGCGCGAGCGCGCCGGAGGCCCAGCGTAGCGCCAGGTAGGCGGCAAGCGGCGCTCCGATAAGCATCCACGGCGCTTCGGACTCGGCGCCGGAGAACCACTGCCTATCGGTGAAGTCACCAAGCGCGATGAAGATGAGGCCAACGAGCGCTGCGCCTGTTGAGCGGCCTGCGGCAGCGAGGGCGAAACCGGCGACGCCGGCGCCGTAAGCGGCGCTGCGCGGATCGCCGGCGATATCGAAGATCTGACCGGTGAGGCCGATCGATGCGGCGAAGACGAGGGCGGCGACGGTTAAGAGAATGTTGCAAAGCGTCAGGCGCTCTTCCTGCGCGGCCCACGCGGCGCCTCCGGCCAGCGCGCCGAATGCGATGAGCAGAATGGCGAAACGCACGAGCTTTGGCGTCACCTCCCAGTTGGCGGCGACGAACGCGATGATCGCGATGCCGAGCAAAACCGCGCCGACCCATGCGAGCGCCGTCGCAGCATCCATGCGCCGCGTCTCAGGGATCGTCGCCAAGATCGCCGCGCGCTTTTCCGCATCGACGAGCCCCGCGCCGATCCAGCGATCGAGATCTGCTTTTACGCGGTCTTTGTAAGCGGCCATCACAGCGAGCTTAACGTCCAGCAAGAGAGCGGCAAAGCAGGTGTTCGCGCTTGAAGCGCGCGGAAGTGAGGCGCAAGCTCACGGAAATCGAGGTGGGCCAAGGAGGAAACGCCCATGCTGATTGCGCAGATTATTCGCGATAAAGGCGCTGTCGTACACACGCTCGCCGCTAGCGCCACGCTCGAAGAAGCCGCACGCGAACTGCACGAGAAACGGGTTGGCGCTCTTGTCGTCATGGACGCGGAAAACGCGATAATTGGCGTGTTTTCGGAGCGCGATTTGGTGCGCGAGATCGCGCGCCGCGGCGCCAAGGCGCTACAGGATGATGTCGCCAGCGCGATGTCGCGCGAGGTCTTCACGGCTCGTCTGGATGAAACGATCGACGATTGCCTTGGTCGCATGACGGACCGGCGCGTGCGGCATTTGCCGGTGGTCGATGAAGTGCGATTGGTCGGGATTGTCTCGATCGGCGACCTGGTGAAGCACCGGATTGCGCTCGCGGAAGCTGAAAGTGCGGCAATGCAGGCCTATATCGCTGCCCAATAGCCGCTGTTTTCACCTTGTTTTCACGGCTTTAGCGCCCATCTACGCAGGCCTTCGTCGTCTCTCATTTGGCTTGAAGCCTGTGAGGCGAATCGATAGGTTAAGATCGTTGCGGCTCTCGAACGTCTTGCGCAGACAGCGCAGAGGTCCGGGCGCGCGAAAATCACGCTGATTTTCTTGGCTTTTTTCGAAATGCTGAGAATTGCGTTTTTTGCGCGAAAAGGTCGTTGACATCACTAAGGGGCGCGAATAGAAACCGCGCCTTCCGCCGGGACCCAAACGTCTCGGCCCGCAAGCGCCGGGCTCCGGTTCGCTGTTTGCGGGCTCAGGAAAATGTCCGCCAAAACCGGGCTTTTTCGCTGAGTGGCGCTCTTTGACATTGTGATTTTGGAGAAGGGAAACGCAGGCGGCGGTGTGCTGCGGGCAAGCGAGTAATCGCAAGCCAAGCGACACTGACGGTTATGCGTTTTCTGGAACTATAACTGACTTACAGGATGAGGTCCCAAGTCTTAGGATTTGGGGGCCTCAGAATGTGCGTCGGTTCCCGTTACTTAATAACGCATAACGCCAATACGGCGCGTCGAGCTCAGGCTCGATGCCAGTCAGAGGTCAACTCAACCTGAGAGTTTGATTCTGGCTCAGAACGAACGCTGGCGGCAGGCTTAACACATGCAAGTCGAACGCCCCGCAAGGGGAGTGGCAGACGGGTGAGTAACACGTGGGA
>JBFXAE010000006.1:0-229912 GCA_050184605.1 Hyphomonadaceae bacterium
GTTCGTAAAAAGACAAATCTTACAACGGCTTAGGAAACGTCTGGCAACAACATCTAGTATGCGGCAACATCGAAGGGGGCGGCTCCGAAGGCAGAGGTCAGGGGTTCGAATCCCTTCGGGTGCGCCATTCCTCCTGGCTCGTGTCAGGCTATTTCTGCCGGCCATTACACCTGACGCAGCACCCGCGCTTTGCACCTTGCATGCTTCCGTCGCAAACTTAGGCGCTTGAGGTCATGGCTGAGCCAGTCGTCTACCGTCGGCGCCGCGGCGCCATTTCTCGGACAGAGCGCGAATGGCGCGTCGAGGATGACGCCCTGGTCACGCGTGGCGGTTCCGGGCGCGAGCGGCGGTACCTGTGGTCCGACATTGTCAGCGTCCGCTTGCTCCACGATCCGGTGCGATCGCGGCCGTGGCGCTACGTGTTCGAGCTGCAGCCCAAGCACGCGCGCAAGATCGTCATCGACAACGCGCACTATATTGGCGACCGCGCCTTCGAAGAGCGTTCAGATGAGTATACGCCGTTTGTGCGCGCTGCGGTTGCACGCTGGGCTGCTGAGCATCCGAACGGGCGGGCGCTCATCGGCGAGACACCGAAACGCTACTTCTTCCTGCTGATTGGCGCGCTTCTGGCGCTCGGTGCGCTGGCCTACGTCCTTGTTGCGGTTCCGACGCCGCTCGACGCTCTGCCATACTCGGCCCCGATCAAGTTCGGCATCATCCTGCTGATGTTGCCGCTGTTCTGGCGTGCGGTGCTAAAGGTTGTGCCGCGGGGCGTTGCGCCCGATCAAATCCCGGACCGCGCGCTGCCGCCGCGGCGCGATCCCGGTTAATCGAAAGTTTAGAGCGCTGCCCTAGAAGCGCATCGGAGGTCATCCGTGCGCCAGAAAGACGGCCGTCGCGACTTGTCACTGATACGCGCCAGCGGTTCGACCGCGCGCGTTCTCAATCTTGCGCTCACTTATGAGCGCTTCGGCGAGACCGATGAGTACAAAGAAAAGCCGCTGTTCCGGAATCCCCGCCTAAACCGCGCGTTGATCCTGAAACACGTCGTACGTCCACACGAACGTGAACTCTTCACGCGCCCGACGACAACCGCGACCAAAGTCATACTGCCCTATGCCGCCCAAGAGCTCGAGCTCGGCGGCATCAGCTTCATGGTCAACGAAATCCGCTTCGAGCGGCTGTTGCGCGACGCTGTCGGCGGCTACACGAGCGACGCCGATCTGACGGCGGACGCAGAATTGCTCCGAGTTCTCGCCGCGCTACCATCATTCGACCCGTTTCTGCTGCGCGAACGCCTGCGCCACATGGGCATAGATCCGGCGCGCGCTTACTTCGACATCGCCGAAGCCGACATTACGCGCATGCGTGCTTTCGTCGGTCGCGAGATCGCGCAACTCGTAAGTCTCGCCTTCGCGACTGGCGGCGCTGACGCTGGTGGTCTCTCGCAGCGCCTCGCCGACAAGCTGATGACGGACGAGACCGCCAAGACGCTTGACCCGCTACGCGAGACGCTGCGCCTCTCGGGTGAAGAGTACATCGAGGGCGTCTTCGCCTGGAAAGGCTTCCTCTATTACAAGTGGCTGATGGACGAGATCCGTCCGGGCCTGGCGGAATTCAAACCACGCTTCGCGGGCCTGCGTATAACTCAAGCTACCTCCGATGAGCGTCAACAACTCGCCGAAACGCGTAAGGACATCCTCGGGAAGATGGCCCTCGCACTCATGCGTGTTGACGAGACATTGCTTGAATACGGCGTTGCGTTTGCGGCGCTTGCGGAGGGCCAGCCCTCGGCGTTCCGTAACTTCCTTCTGAAAGCGCCGTCGCTCTTCATACCGATCGGCGAAGCCGTGGGTGTGATACGCCACATCGACTCGTTCTGGCGTTTCCGTTTCCCGGAAGCGTCGACGCCGATGATGGAGGCTGACGAAGCGATTGAAGTGCTCCACGATTTCGAAACCACGGTCGAAGGCGTCGAGTTCGTCAAAGACAAGAACGAACACAAGCTCGCCAGCTGATCAGGGCAGGGACCGCCGGAAAATCAGATCGCGCGTCAGGCCGCTGAGCCGCGAGCGTCCGCAGAGCGCCATCGTGCGCCGTAATTCCGAGTCCATGATCTCCAGCGCGCGGCGCACGCCATGCTCGCCGCCGGCGGCGAGCCCGTAGAGATACGCCCGCCCGAGCGCGACGGCGTTTGCACCCAGCGCCAACGCCTTCACGACATCGCTGCCGCGCCGCACCCCGCCATCGAGGATGATCTCGGTTTGGCCGCCGACCGCGTCAGCGATCGCGGGCAAGGTGTCGATTGTCGCCGGCGCGGTGTCGAGCTGGCGTCCGCCATGGTTTGAAACCCACACCGCGTCCGCACCAGTGCCAACGCAGCGTTGCGCGTCCTCGGGCGTGGCGATGCCCTTGATCGCTAGCTTGCCGTCCCAAGCCTCGCGCAACCAGCGCGCGTCATCCCACGTCACGGTGCGATCGAACTGCGCGTTGATGAAGCCGATCAACCCGCCATCGATGCGTATGTGGGCGAAGTTCGCGGGTCTGATCTCCGGCGTTGTCATCAAATCCAGAAGATAGCCCGGCGCGGCCAGCGCTTGCGTCGCCGTGCGCCACGTCACCTTCGGCGGAATGGTGAAGTCATTGGCCCCGTCACGCTCGCGATTGCCGGCCACCGGCACATCGACCGTGAGAATGATCGCGCCGAATCCAGCCGCTTTCGCGCGCGTCAGCATTTCCGTCACCAGCCCGCGATCCTTCCAGACATAAACCTGGAACCATTTTGGCCCTGTATTCACGGCTGCGATGTCTTCCACGGTCGTAGAAGCCAGGGTGGAACACGCGTAGGGCACACCCGCCGCTTGCGCCGCGCGCGCCACCGCAACTTCGCCCGCGCGCGGATGAAACAGCCGTGAGGTCGCCGTCGGGCTGATGAAGAACGGCGAGGCCGACGCTGCGCCCATGATCGTCGTTGACGTATCGATCGCCGACACATCCGCCAGTGCATCCCAGACCAGCTCGATATCCTGAAACCGCGAAACGCTCCGCGCCAGCGACACCTCATCGTCGGCGCCGCCGTCGATGTAGTCGAACACCATCCGCGGCAGCCGCGCCCGCGCCATGCGACGCAAATCGGCGATATTCCGCGCCCGCGCGACAGAGGTGGGCAGGTAGTCGGCGTGAGACATGCCCGTTTCTGGGGCGGAGCGCCGCACCCTGCAAGCCAAAGCCGCCCGGCCTTGCCTCTGCGCCCGGCTCCGCGTAGGAAACCGCCCTTCCGCCGGGTTCACCCCAGCCGGGGCCGCTTTAGCTCAGCCGGTAGAGCACCGCATTCGTAATGCGGGGGTCGCGTGTTCGAGTCACGCAAGCGGCACCATCCTCGCTCAGCGGATTTCTTCGACTTCTTCGGCGTCCACGTCGTCCGGCGCCCGCTCGGCGCGGAGTTCGGCTTTCGGCGGCGTCAGCACCGCCGTCGGCATTGCCATCACCGGGCCGAGCACGTCATTGCCGCCGCGCTCCATGCGCGGGTGGATTAGTTGGCCGCCATCGCCGAACGCGTACACAAGCCGCGCCCAGTCGCTATCGTCATAGAGGAACGCCGGGCCTTCCGGATCGAGATCCGACCAATCGGCTTCACGCGGCGCAGCTGCGGCTTGCGCCAGCCACGTCCGTGCAGCGTTCTCGTCGCCGCGACCGCGCGCGACTTGCGCGAACAGGATGCAGATGCGCGAAGAGGGGTTCTCGCGATACGCATCTTCGAGCGCCGCTTGCGCGCCGCCCCAATCTCCGCGTTCCATCGCGAGCTCAGCGAGCACGATTTTGGTCTCGCGCGAGTCACGGCGGCGTTCGGCAAACAGGCGCATGCGCTCGGCGCGTTCTTCGCGCGTCTCGCCCGGGACTAGATCGCGATACGCGTGCGCCAAAGCCGGGTGCGGACCATTCTCCCAAGCTTCTTCCAGGATCGCCGCCGCGCGCTCGTTCTTGCCTTCGCCAACCAGCAGCCGCGCCGCCAGCGCGCCTGCCGGCGCGAATGCAGGCGCCATGCGAAATGCCTTCTGCGCCATCTCCGCCGCCTTATCCGGACGGCGCTCGCGCTCAAGCTTCTGCGCTTGCGCGCTCATCAGCACCGCACGGCGGCGCTTGGCGACCTTGTCCTCGATCTGCTTGCGCTTGTCGCCGGTATCGAGCGTCTCGATCGCATTTTCCCAATCGCCTTGTTGAACCGCGAGATCGAACGCGTACTGGAACGGCCAAGTCGCCGTCTTCGACGCTTTCAGCGCCGCTTCGGCGTGCGCGCGCGCCGCCACCCGGTCGCCGCGCTTCAGCGCCGCCGCCATCAGGCCCTTGCGGCCCAGGACTTCGGTGTCTTCATTCTGTAGCATGCCGGCGTAGGCGCGCTCCGCCGCCGCCGTATCGCCGCTCACTTCCGCCGCGCGCGCTTGCAGCAGCAGCGCCAGGCGCGGCTCATCGATCAGGTCCTCGGCCTTGTCCGCGTGACGGCGCGCTTCCTCAAATTCGCCGGCTTCCGCCGCGATCAGACCGAGCGCCAAAGCTTCCTGCCCACGGCGCACCTTGGCGCGCTGGCTGACTTTGCTCAGCCGCCCCGGCGCATCCATCAGGAACATCAGCAGCCTCAGCAGCGGCAGCGCCACCGCCACCGCCAACACAAGCACAAGCAGCCCAAACAGCGCGCTGGTCGTGATCTCCGTGCCGAACCAAGTGATCTCGACCGTGCCCTGGTCGGTCGTGATCACTTGCCACGACACGAGGGCCGCGAGCACCGCGATGATGAGCAGGAAGGCGACACGCAACATGAGAGATTAGCTCCGCGACAATTCTTGGCGGATGGCCGCGATGCGCGTGTCGATTTCCAACCTGCGCTGTGCGTCATTGATCCAGGGCTGTGCGGCGCGCTTCGGCGCCGCGGGAAGGCGATTCAACTCTTGAATGGCGTCAGCCAAGCGATCGGCCGCGAGATATTGCTCCGCGCGATCGACAATGCCTTCCGGCGTGTCTCCCGAACCAGCCTGACGGATGACGATCCATTGCGCCAACGCCGCCTGGATGCGGCCCCAGAAACCGGCGCCGGCTTGGCTTTGCCGTGAAGCGCGAATGATCTCGTTGTCCAAGCGTGCGAACTGATCCCGCAACTCGATCCGTGTCGGCGCGCCAACGCGCGAGAGCGGTTCGAGCGCCGCCACATTAGGATCATTCGGAAGCAACGCCGCCAGTGAAGCGTGCGCTTGCTCGAACGGCCCGGACGAACGCGCTGCTTCAGACGCAGCCACGACCGCATACGAAGCCCGCGCCGCGGTCGCTGCTGTCCGCGCTTCCGCCGCCACTGCCGGCAATTCTTCCTGTAGACGGCGCACTTCGGTCACCAACGCCTGCACTTCCGCCGTGGACGGCATCGTGCCCAGGCGTTGCTCGACGTCGCGCAATCCAGCTTGCAGCGCGAACACGCGCGCTGCGGTGCCGCTGTCACCGGCTTCACCGGCGGCGGCTGTCGCCAACGGTGCATTCATCACGCCCTCGATCGCGGCCAAGCGCTGTTCCAGCGAAGCCGTGTCCGTGGAAGGCGATGTCGCACTTGTCTCGCCGGGAGCCGGGCCGATCGTGTTCAGCGCTTCCTGCACAGCCGGAATCCGGGGCGCGACCGCGCCGCCAGCGGCGCCGACGCCAGCCGCCACAAGCGCCAAGACCAGCGCCGTGCCCGTGCCGACGCCGCGCCCGCTCTCCTCGCGGTACGCCGTCTCATACTCAACGTCGATCGGCTCGCCGCGTCTGCGGTCGTCCTCGTCGTCGTCCCTGCTCATGCTATTCCCCAAGAGCTGCCCGGCATTTTCCCGAGACTTTTCCGCTATTTCGTATCGGAAATGAGTCGGCTCACCACGCGAAACTTAGGCGCGCGCGAGAAGGGGCTCAAGCGCTTGCGCCAGCAGGGGAGATTTACCCCCCGAGTGTGGCCGCAAGGAGGTCGTCTTCGCGCGGATGGGGCGCGGTAATGATGCGCTTCCAGGCGGCCTTTCCCGCCGCCTCGGCGATTGCGGGGCTAAGGCAGCCAGCAATGAGCCGCGCCGCGTTCGGCGCGCCGAGCGCCACAAATGTCTCGGCCGCCCGCGCGCTGTGGAAAAGCACGATGTCGAGCGGCCCGCTCAGCGCCGCAGGCAACGCGTTCGCCGCGACCGACGCGTAAGCCCGCCGTCGTTCAATGCTAAACCCCGCCGCCCGCAGCTCGCCACCAAGATCGCCAGCCACGTGATCACCCGCAATGTGGATCAGTTTCCCGCGCGCTGGATCAAGCTCACGCTTCGCTAGCGCCGCCAGCGAGCGCACATCGCCACTGGCCGAACGCACATCAGTGAAGCCCGCCTCACGCGCCGCCGCGGCCGTGACATCGCCGACCGTCAGCACGATGCGATCACGTGCGCCGCGCGCATCGGGAAACGCGCGCACGCCGTTCGAACTCGTGAAAATGATCGCCTGCGCGCCTTCGGTGTTGGTGTCGTAGCTACAAGGCACGATGGTCAGCAGCGGAGCGACGATCACCTCATGCCCACGCGCCCGCACACGCTCCGCCGTGCGCGACGCTTCAGGCTCCGCGCGCGTGATGGCGACGCGCATCATTCTTGGACCGCCGGCGCCCTCGCCGGCAGCGGTGCTTCACGCTGCACCGCTTGTGAAAATTTAGCCACCGTATGCCGGCGAGGGCGCCGATGGTCCAAGAGAGTGCTCATGTATCTAACACAATCGCGTCGCCGGCTTCCAAGCGGATATCTTGACCGAGGTCGAAACCCACCCCGCGCGCCGCGAAGATCGCATCAGCGCCTATCTCGATTGTTTTTTCACGCCGCCAGCGTTGCGTCCCATCCGGTGTCAGTGCTTCGCCTACAAACCTCAGTTGCGATCCAACGACGCGGGCGAGCGCGCCAATCGGTGTCCGGCATGAACCATCCAGCGCATCGAGAAACGCGCGTTCCGCTTCAATCTCGATGCGCGCGGCTTTGTCTTCGCATTGCGCCAACGCCTCAAGCACGCGCTCGTTATCGGTGCTTGCCGTGATCGCAATTGCGCCCTGGCACGCTGCGGGCGGCGACTCATGCGGATCGACAAGGCTTGTGGCGCGGTTCTCCAAGCCCATGCGCTTCAAGCCTGCGAGGGCGAGGAACGTCGCGTCCGCGGCGCCGGCTTCGAGCTTGGCCAAACGCGTATCGACATTGCCGCGCAGCACTGAAACCTTGAGATCGCGCCGCGCGAACAACACTTGCGCCTGCCGCCGTAAGCTCGCCGTGCCGACAACTGCGCCGGCAGGCAATTCCGTCAGCGTCGTCGCCTTCAAGCTCACAAACGCGTCGCGCGGATCTTCGCGCTCCGGCACGCACGCCAACACAATCCCGTCTGGCAACCGCGTCGGCAAATCCTTCAATGAGTGCACCGCCATGTCGATGCGCCCATCGAACAGCGCCTCATCGAGCTCTTTTGTGAAGAGGCCTTTGCCGCCGGCCTCGATCAAAGTGCGATCTTGAATGCGGTCGCCGCTGGTGACGATCGGCACGATCTCGAACGCGTCTTCGCTCAAGCCCAGAGTCGCCGCCAAACGCGCACGCGTCTGCCCCGTCTGCGCCAGCGACAGTTTCGAACCGCGCGCGCCGATGCGGAAAAGGGGAGAAGTCATCTCAGCCTATATGGACCGCCGGCGCCTTCGCCGGCCAGCACAGGCGTATGCCGGCGAGGCGCCGGCGGTCCATATACGCACTCGCGCAAAAGCGCCGCAGTCTCTATGTCGGGCGCTACATGAAGCCGCTCACCGTCCTCGGCATTGAAACCAGCTGCGACGAAACCGCCGCGGCAGTGCTGCGCCTCGATGACGACGGCCGCCCGCACGTCATTTCTGACGTAGTGCTCGGCCAAGCCGCGCATCACGCGCCCTATAAGGGTGTCGTCCCCGAGATCGCCGCCCGCGCCCATGTCGAAGGCCTTGATGGGACGATCGCCGCCGCCATGGCTGACGCGAAGCTCGATTTCGCCGATCTTGACGGCGTCGCCGCCACCGCCGGCCCGGGTCTGATCGGCGGCGTCATGGTCGGGCTGCTCGCCGGCAAGGCCATCGCGCTGGCGCACGATAAGCCGCTGATCGGCGTGAACCACCTCGAAGGCCACGCGCTTTCCCCGCGTCTAGCCCCAGGCGGCGCGACGTTTCCGTATCTCTTGCTTCTGGTGAGCGGCGGCCATTGTCAGTTCATCGCCGTGCTCGATGTCGGCCTCTACAAACGCTACGGTTCGACCATGGACGACGCGCTCGGCGAAGCCTTCGACAAGCTCGCCAAGCTTCTCGATCTCGGTTTTCCCGGCGGGCCTTTCGTCGAAAAAGCCGCGCAAAACGGCGATTCCAAGCGCTTCGCATTGCCGCGCCCATTGCTCGGCCGCGAAGGCTGCGACTTCTCTTTTGCTGGTTTGAAAACCGCCTGCGCGCGCGAAGTCGAGCGCTTGGGCGCCGCGATCACCGATCAGGACAAAGCCGATCTCTGCGCCAGCTTTCAGGCCGCCGTGCTCGATATTGTCGAGGATCGCACGCGCAACGCGATGCGTATGTTCGATACGGTGTGGGGCGCGAAGGGCCGGCTGGTGGCTGCGGGTGGTGTCGCGGCGAACCGGGCGATCCGTAGCCGTTTGGAGGCTCTGGGGGAGGAGCGCGGCTACGATTTCATAGCCCCGCCGCTTCGCTGGTGTACGGATAATGCCGCCATGATCGCGCTCGCGGGCGCTGAAAGGTTGCGGCTCGGATTCAGTGACGACCTGTCATTTCCAGCGCGTCCTCGTTGGCCGTTAGACGAGGAAGCGGCCCGCTTGCGCCCCAGCCATCAGGCGGGGCGCAAGGGAGCTAAAGCTTAGGCGACGACGCGGGCTGCCGTGAACAGGAGCGGCGCGAAAGCGGTCGCGACCAGGGCGATTGCGATGACCACAGAGATCGCGCGGGCGGTCGCCGGAAGGTCTTGAGCGGACATAGTAGTTGTTTCCCTGAAGTTGGTCAGATGTTGCACATGCGAACATCAGTAGGGGTGAAATGGCCCCTTTACGACGCCGAAAGAAGGCATATTAAGCCAGCGCAGATATGCATATTTGACAGATCATCATTAATATCGCTCCGTTAATGCAGGCAAAGAAAAGGCGCGAAGGACTTGCCTTCGCGCCTGCAAAAAGACCCGAGATGCGCTGGGAGGCGCGATTCTGGGCAGACTTACGCGACCACGGAGGCCGCGATTTGAATGAAGGGCGAGGCTGCCGCGGCGAAGAGGGCGAAGGCGGCCAGAACGAAGGTGGCGGACAGGACGATCGAGGGGCGGGTTGTGGTCATTTGAGTGTCTCCAGGGGTGCTCGGGCTTCGATGGACTATGTGTACCATCACCCCCCGGAGTGAGCAATGAATAAAATAGATTCCGTTCAATAATTGCGTAGCGACAATTACGCCGACGCGTCCTGCTTCGCCCGCGCCTTCGCTGCCGGCGCTTCGGCGCCCCGCGCATAGAGGCCCTGCAGCACCAGATTCATTACGCCCTCGAACTCGCGCTCTAGCTTCGGCAGCGTTAAGCGTGAGATCAGTTGTGGGATGCCGAACTTAACCGTCGCGGCCTGCAGCATCTCGGCCATGAATTCCGCGTCGCCCTTGGCGAAGATGCCGTTGTCCATGCCTTCCTGGATCACCGCAGTGATGCTGACGCGCTCAAGCGCGATCAATTCATTCATGAAAACCGGGCGTTCGCGCGAAAGAACTTCCGCGACTTCCAGGATTTTTGCGTTGTCCGAGAACATCTGGAAGTTCTCGCGCATGCGCTTCAGCAGCATTTCCTTGAGGCGGCGATCGGCGGGCCAATCCTTGCGGCGGCCGACCTGCGCCATCGCCGTGTGCTCTTCCGCGTAGTGCTTGCGGGCCATGGCCTCAGCGATGTCGATCTTCGCTTCGAAGAAGCGATAGATGTTGCCGGGGGACATGTCGCAATCGGCGGCGATCTCGGCCATGGTTGTCTTGCCGTAGCCGTAGTGCTTGATGCGGGCCATCGCCGCCTGGAGAATGCGGTCGCGGGTAGCGGATTTATCGTCCATCCCTACAGGTTACCGGGTTTCTACTGAACGTTCAATGAAGGATTCAGGATTGCCAGCCCCTTTTGAGACTGTTTCCGTCCTCGGGGCGGGCGCATGGGGCACGGCGCTCGCCCAGGTCGCCGCGGCGGCAGGCCGGAAGGTTCTGATATGGGCGCGCGAGGGCGAGGTCGTCCAGAGCATCAATAGCGACGCCGAAAACGCGCTTTTCCTGCCCGGAATCAAGCTCAACGCCACGGTCCGCGCCACTGCCGATCTGACCGATGCGGCGAAAGCGCAGCTCATCCTCGCCGTCCCTCCGGCCCAGCACATGCGCGCGGTGCTCCGTGCCGTCCGCCCGAGCCTGCAGCCCGGCCAGCCGGTGGTGCTGTGTGCAAAGGGCGTGGAGCGCGGGTCCCTCGCGCTGATGACCGACGTTCTGGCTGAGGAAATCCCCGATGTCGGCCCCGCGGTCCTCTCGGGCCCCGGTTTCGCCAAGGACGTCGCGCGCGGCTTGCCGACCGCCACCACGATCGCCAGCCCAGACGCCGAACTTGCGCAGCGCATCGTCGCCACCATCGGCATCCCGACCTTCCGCCCCTACGTCGCTGACGATCTGATCGGCGCCGAGATCGGCGGGGCGGTGAAGAACGTCATCGCCATCGCCTGCGGCGTCGCTGAAGGACGCAAACTCGGCGACGGCGCGCGCGCCGCACTCATCACGCGCGGCTTTGCCGAACTCACACGCCTCGGCCTCGCCATGGGGGCGAAGGCGGAGACGCTCTCGGGCCTCTGCGGGTTGGGCGATCTCGTGCTCACCTGCGCGTCGCTTACCTCGCGCAACACGTCGCTGGGCGCGGCGCTCGGCGAGGGGCGCAAGCTCAAGGACATTCTGGCGGAACGCCGCTCTGTCGCCGAGGGCATGGAGAGCGCGCCAGCCGTCGTCGCGCTTGCCGCGAAGTACGAGGTCGAGATGCCGATCTGTGCTGCGGTGGACGACATCATTAGCGAGCGGGTTTCGATCGATGAAGCGATCGCTGCTTTGCTGTCGCGGCCCTTCAAGGCGGAGAGCGAGTGAGCTTCGAACGCGGCATTGTGCTGGCGCCGCTGGATGCGCTGCCTGATCCCGGCGCCATCGTTGTCGTGCCGCATCGCGACGAGCCGTTTGTCTCGATTCTAGTCACGCGTAGAGGCGACACCATCTCCGCCTTTCGCAACAAGTGTCCGCACGCGGGCTACCCGCTCCAGCACTCAAGTGGCCGCGTCATCGTGCAGGAGGGGCGTTACATGGTCTGCGCCGCCCACGGCGCGAGCTTTACGCTCGATGGCGGCGAATGCGCCGGCGGCCCATGCAACAATGGCGACGCGCTGGAGCGCATCGCCATTGAAGTTCGTGATGGACTTGTCTGCGTCGCTTAGGCTTCGTCGTACTCTTCGTCGTCGTTGCGACGGCGCATGAGCATATAGCCGCCGCCCGCCAAAATAACGACGCCAAGCGCGATCCACGGAAAGTACCCGGAAAGCCCGCCAAACGCGGTTTGGCCGGAGCCGGTTGTGTCGGCGACGTTGACCAGTTGCGGGCGCGAGACCGGCACGCCTGTCACCAAGCCCGGCACCGAATACTCAGACACCGTGTCTGACGCCGCTTGGAAATCCGCGTGGCGTTCGCCTTCGGGGAAGCTGAGCATGGCGCGAAGCTCGGCAGCGGCCGTCGCAATCGCAGGCTGCTGATCGGCGCTGCCGATCGAAGTCATGCCGGCGACGCCTCTGCGCGCCAGAATCTTTTGCTCGTAGCGCAGATCCTTGCCGCCGGCGCCGCCAGGCGCGGCGACCCGCTCGGCCCACACGACGTAGGGCGCTTCGGCATTGAACGATGGCGCCGTCGCGAAGCCTTCGAAACGCCGGTTTTGCGTTTGACGCGCCTCGCGCACCTGAGTTTCGAAATTTGCGTCGCTCAGACCAGACGCCGTTTCCGGCTGCACATAGCCGATCGGCTCGTAGCTCACGACAGTGGCCCATGTGCCCGGCGCGCGGATGTCTTCGCCGTTGCGGGCGAGCAGGCCATAGATTTCACCGCTCGGCGCTTGCTGGTTGGCGCGCTGCAGATAGGCGCGCGCTTCGGCGGCGGAGTAGAAGCGGTAGCTCGCAGGTACGTTGAGCGAGAGCCCGTCATTGCCCAGCGGAATGATGCCGGAGCGGCCCTCGGGCGCTGCGTCGGGCTGAGCCGCTGGCGGCGGTGTTGTCGGCGCCGCGCGAACGGGTGGCGCTGCTTCATTTGGCCCACCATCGCCCGGACCGTCGGCATACGCCGGCGCGACCATAAACAACGCCAGCGCTGCCAGCATGGCGCGCGTGAGGTTCTTGCGCATGGGTTTCTCCCTCGCTCGCCCGTTTCGGGCCGCATCCCCGAGTCGGGTTTAACCAATCGAGCAGGGTTTGTCGCGTGTCAGGACGTACAGGCGGTACGGAGTTCGTCTGCCGCTGCAGCCATGGCTTCATTGATCGCCGCGCGCCACTCGGCGATGGTCGTCGCGGTCTGGGCGGCTTGGGGATAAAGCACTGCCCGCGACGAGCTGACGATACCGCCTTCGCGCATGCGCCCGCCCTGAACGAACCCCGCTACCGCATCCTGCGCGCTGGCGCCCTGGGCGCCGTAGCCGGGGATGAGGAACAACGCTTCCGGCATGGCTTCGCGAAGCTTGCGTGCCTCTTCGGGATAGGTCGCGCCGGCGACGGCCATGAGGCCGGACCAGCCGCTCGCGCCGCGCAGCCGCGCGCATTCCGGCGAGAGCATCTCCGCCACACGCTGCCACACAGGCGCGCCGCCGACTTGCAGATCCTGGAAGTCGCCCGCGCCGGGATTGGAGGTGCGCACCAGCACCGCGACGCCTTTGCCCTCGGCCTGCGCGCGCGTGATGAACGGCTCCAGCGTGTCCTTGCCCATGTATGGGTTCACGGTGACGGCGTCGGCGTTGAAGCCGGGCGCGGCGCCGATGGTGGCGCGTGAATAGCCCTCCGCGGTCGTGCCGATATCGCCGCGTTTGGCGTCGAGCAGCACCAGCATGCCTTCCTGCTGCGCGTAGCTCGTGAGCATGCGCGCGACGGCGTAACCCATCTCGCCGAATTGCTCGAACAGCCCCAGTTGCGGCTTCAGCACGCAGGCGTGCTGGCGCGCGATGTCGATGATGGCGGTGCCGAACTTGAGAACGGTGGAGGTGTCTTCGCGGGCGTTGCCGAACAGCGCCGGGATTTTATCGGGGAAGGGATCGAGGCCAACGCAGAGCGGGGTGTTCTTGGCGCGGACGCCTTCGATCAAGCGATCTGCGAACGGCGTCGTCATGATCTCGGCATATCCTCCGGCGCGACACAGACCACCTGCGCGACCGCGAGATTGCGGCGCAGATCGTCGGACGCTTGCCCGTAATTGTCTGGGGTGAGTCGCTCGCCCGGCGTACCCTGGGCTTCGACTTGTTCCACCCGCAGCAGCCGCAGGATCGAGGCGGGCGAGGCGGTATAGATGCGGCCGCGGCGCGCGGACTCCGCCACGGTAATCCCGATCACCTGGCCGTTCGACGCAAGCGCCGGGCCGCCGCTAATGCCGGCGAGCGAGCCGCGCAGACCAGAGGTGCGCCCGAGTTCGGCCCACGCAAGCACGGATTCTTCGAGATCGTAGCGTCCGCGCGCGATCAAGGTTTCGCGGCCGATCAAGCGTGAATACGCCTCGCCTGGGCGGCCCTGCGGGAAGCCGACATGGAACGCACGTTGGCCGATTTGGAAACGGCGCTCGGAGGTATCGAGCGAGAGCGCCACCGGCGCGCTCTCGGTTCGCAGCAGCGCGATGTCGGCGAACTCGGCGCGCTTTACGTCAACGACACGCGCCGCCGCGCCACGCGAGACGATGAGGCCAACCGCCTGGCAGCCGTCGACGACATGGCGCGCGGTGAGCCACCAGCCTTCCTGCGAGATCGCGAACGCGCTGCCCATGCCGGAAGCCACCGGCCCAACTTCGACGAGCACCGCCGGATCGTATTGCGACGGCGGCGGCAGGAACGAGCCTGTCTCAGGCGCGTCGGGCAGCGCTTCGGGCGCGTCCTGGCGCTGGTCGACCCGAAACAGGACGAACACGATCACCGTGATGACCACGATGTAGAGCAGCCAATCCGGGATGAGCCGCATCATATGTTAGCCGGCCCGGAACAGCTGCACGTTCGGGTCGGCTACGGCGCCGGCCATGATAAGCGCGAGCCCGATCTTGATCGACATCAGAAATACGGCGGCCGCGACATCGCCTTCCGCGATGCGGCGCGGCAGGCCGCGCAGGAAGATGTCGGTGAAGCGGAAGGCGAGCAGCTGAATGAGCAACGTGACGACGCCCCAGATCAGCAGATCGAACAGGCCGAAGGCGTGCGCGAGGCACGAGCCCAGCGGAATGGCGAGGCCGACAATAACGCCCCCATAGGCAAGCGAGGCGGACGGGTTGCCGGCGCGGATCAGCGCCAGCTCTTTGTGCGGCGTCATCACCGTGTAGATGAACAAGGATGCGACGAAGAGTCCGAGCGCAACACCGAGTTGGATGATGAAATCCGGAAACCCGGCCACAAATGCGTTAAGAGGCGCGCTCAAATCCATAGGTCCCTCGCCAGGCCGCCAATTCGTATGACGCTGCGCTAGCGGTTCCGGCGCGCCCACGCAAGCAATGAGGAGCAGACAAGCACATGAGCGAACGTAAAGCCGCGCTGGTGACAGGCTCGACCAGCGGCATCGGCCTGGGGATTGCCACGGCTTTTGCGAAAGCCGGCATGGATGTGACGCTCAACGGCTTGGGCGACGCGGCGGAAATCGAAAAGATCCGTTCCGGGCTCGAGCGCGAGGCTGGTGTCACTGTTCGTTACGATGGCGCCAACCTGATGCAGGCCGAAGGCTGCGCCAGCCTAGTCGAGGGCGCGATTGGCGCGTTTGGCCGCCTCGACGTGCTCGTCAACAATGCCGGTATCCAGCACGTCTCGCCGATTGAGGATTTCCCGATCGAGAAGTACAACGCCATCATCGCGCTCAATCTGTCTTCGGCGTTCCTGACGATCCGCTCGGCGATGAAGGCGATGAAGGCGGCCAAGTATGGCCGCATCATCAACATCGCCTCCGCGCACGGGCATGTGGCGTCGCCGTTCAAGTCGGCCTACGTCGCCGCCAAGCACGGCATTATCGGCCTGACCAAAACGGTCGCGCTCGAAGGTGCGACCTTCAACGTGCGCTGCAACGCGATCTCGCCCGGCTATGTGCTGACTGGTCTGGTCGAGAGCCAGATCCCCGACACCATGAAGGCCCGCAACATGACGCGCGAGCAGGTGATCAACGACGTCATGCTGGCGGCGCAGCCGACCAAGCAATTCGTCACCGTCGATCAAGTCGCGGGGTTGGCGCTGTTTCTGACGACGCCGGCGGCCGATGAGATCAACGGCGCCGCGCTTAGCATCGATGGCGGCTGGACCGCGCAGTGAGCAAGGCACGCAAGCGCATCTCGCTGGCGCTGCAAGGCGGCGGCGCGCTCGGGGCCTACACCTGGGGCGCGCTCGACCGGCTCTTGGAGGATGATCGTATCGAGATCGCCGCGATCTCGGGGTCGTCCGCCGGCGCTATGTGCGCGGTTGTCGTCGCCGACGGATTTCAAGAGGGCGGGGCCGAGGGCGCGCGGCGCCAGCTCCGCCAATTCTGGACCAATGTCGCGCGCGCGGGTGAAGCGAACCCGTATCGCCGCACGCCGATGATGGCGTTCCTCAACGCATTCAAGCCAGGCTGGGCGGCGGAGAGTTACATGGCGCTCTGGGCCGACGTCGCCAGCCGCTTTGCCTCGCCATACGACTTCAACCCGCTCAACGTGAATCCGCTCAAAGAGGTGCTGTCGGAGCTGGTCGATTTTGAACGTGTCCGCAAATGTGCAGACATCCAGCTCTTTATTGGCGCCACGAATGTCGAGACGGGGCGCATCCGAATCTTTAATGGCGCCGAACTCACGGCTGATCACGTCATGGCGTCGGCGTGCCTGCCACAGCTCTTTCAAGCGGTTGAGATCGATGGCGAGGCGTATTGGGATGGCGGCTTTACCGGCAATCCGGCGCTGTTTCCTTTGTTCAGTGTCGAAGGGACGCGCGACATCGTCATCGTGCAGATTCACCCCGTCGAACGGGAAGGCACGCCGCGCACGGCGACGGACATCACCGCGCGCATCAACGAGATCACGTTCAACACCAGCTTGCTGAACGAGCTGCGGGCGATCGATTTCGTGGCGCGGCTCCTCGATGAGAGCCGCCTGCCTGAGGATCGCTACCGCAAGATGCTCATTCACAATCTGAGCGAAGCGCAGGCGCTGACGCCGCTTGGGCTGGGCGTCGATCTCAATACCGATCTCAGCTTTTTTAATTCCCTGTTCGATACCGGCCGCGCCGCGGCGGAGCGTTGGCTGGGCGAGCACTTCGATGCGTTGGGCGAACGCTCCACGGTCGATCTCTCGGCCATGTTTCGCGATGCGCCCAAGGGCGGCGAAGCCAAGCCGCTGCGCTAACTTTTCCCTAACCGCAGCGGCGCAGGTTCGGCGTTCATGCGTGTTGCTGGACCTCTTCTTGCTGTTCTGCTGCTCGCCGCGTCCGCAGCGCCGGCGATCGCGGCTGGCGGCGGCAGCTCTTCATCCAGCGCCCAGCAACAGGCGCCGGCGACGCGCCAGGAGCGCCTCACCTCGGCTGAGACGTACCTGCCGATGCCGACGCTCTCGGCCGGGGTGCTGCAGCGCAATGCCAATCAGGGCACGATGGTTGTCGATATGGGGCTCGATATCCCCGACGCCGCGTTGCGCCGCCGCGCGCAACTGAATGCGCCGCGCATTCGCGACGCGCTCCGCACGGCTCTGGCCAACTACTCGTCAGTCTATTACCGCGTACACACCGCGCCCAATCCGACCGAGCTGACGCGGCAGATGCAGATGGCGGTTGACCGTGTGCTGGGGGCTGAGGGCGCGCGCGTGCTGCTCGCCAACATCATCTATCAGCGTCCGCAATCTTAAGCGGCGCGGCAGGCGACCGGCAGCATGTGGCGGGCGACGCCGCTCGCCGGCGTTGCGCGGTAGATTTGCTGGGGCGAATCTCGCGCCACGACCTCGTCGTTTGAGCCCATGATCTGACGCTCGACGATCACGAACGTCTCGTCCGCGCAGTTGAAGCGATAGTGCATGCGCTCGACATCGAAGCGGATGGTGCGTTCGGTGGTTTCGTCGCTCGCGTCCCAGGCCTGAGTATGGCCGTAGCGGACCTGCAGCCAGATATCGGCAAAGCCGTTCTCGCGGGTAATTGTGCGCTGATTGAAGTGCACGGTGCCGCCTTCCGTCGTGCGCAGCACCAGCAGCCAATCGGGCATGTTACGCGTGGTGGCGAGTGTCACCGGGCCGCCACCCGATGTTTCGGCCGCCGGCGCCTCGCCCTGCGGCGCGGCCGGCTGGCCGCAGGCGGCGAGGGTGAACAGGCAGATCAGTGCAGTAAGCTTGCGCATGAGGAAGTGCATACCTTCGATCTTGGGCGTCGCCGGGGCGCCGGCAAATCACATAGCTGAGATTCCGCCATCTACTTTCAGTTCCGAGCCGGTGATGAAGCGGCTTTCGTCCGAGAGGAGATAGATTGCCGCAGCAGCGATCTCCTCTGGCTTGCCGATGCGGCCGAGCGGCACCTGCCGCCCGAGTTTCGCCTCGGCCTCGTCCTTGCCGAACATGTTGCGGATCGGATCGAGGATCGGCGTGTCGATGAAGGTCGGGTGGATCGAGTTCGAGCGCACGTCGAGACCCTTCTTGGCGCAATAGAGCGCGATGTTCTTCGAGAGCAGCCACACGGCGGCTTTGCTGGCGTTGTAGCCGGGGGAGGTGTGGTTCGCGATCAAGCCGGCGATCGAGCTGATGTTGACGATCGAGCCGGGCTGGTTCTTCGCCAGATATTTGATGCCGTGCTTGGCGCCGAGGAAGACGCTGTCGACGTTGACGCTCATCAGGCGGCGGAAGCCTTCGAGCGAGAGCTCTTCAACGCTGCCTTCACGCGACGAGATGCCGGCATTGTTCACGAGGCCTGAGATGCCGCCCATCGCGGCGTTTGCGCCTTCGAGTGCGGCGAGCCATTGCTCTTCGTTGGTGACGTCGTGGCCGAACGCGAACGCCGTGCCTGCGCCGTGCGCTTCGTTGATCTCAGCCGCGACTTTCTCGGCGCCGGCTTTGTTGATGTCTGTGACCGCGACCTTCGCGCCTTCGGTGGCCACACCCTTGGCCATAGCTGCGCCTAGACCCTGCGCGCCGCCGGTGATGAAGATCTTCTTGCCCGCCAGACGCCCGCTCATGTCATTCCTCCTGTTGGACGCGACTCTGTGGCGCGGCGCGGCAAACTGCAAGCTTGGCGTGAGGGCGCCCCAAGCGTAATCAGGTGCGAGCGAGGTTCGACTTGGAATGGGACGCGCTGCTGCTGTCGCGGCTGCAATTCGCCTTCACGATCGGCTTTCACATCATCTTCCCGGCCTTCACGATCGGGTTGGCGTCGTTTCTCGCCGTGCTCGAAGGCTTGTGGCTCTTCACCAAAAAGCCGGTGTTCAAGAACCTCTATCTGTTCTGGGTGAAGATCTTCGCGCTGTCGTTCGGCATGGGGGTCGTGTCGGGCGTCGTCATGTCCTACCAGTTCGGGACGAACTGGAGCGTGTTCTCCGCCATCACTGGCAGCGTGATCGGGCCGCTGCTCGCGTATGAAGTGCTGACGGCGTTTTTTCTCGAAGCTTCGTTTCTCGGCATCATGCTGTTTGGCTGGAAGCGCGTGGGACCGGGCTTGCACTTCTTCTCCACCTGCATGGTGGCGATCGGGACATTGTTCTCGGCGTTTTGGATTCTCGCGGCGAACTCCTGGATGCAGACGCCGCAAGGCTGGGAATGGGCCGAGGACGGCGCCATGGTCGCGACCAATTTCATGGACGTGATCTTCAATCCCTCGATGCCGTCGCGCTTTGCGCACATGGTGCTGGCGGCGTTCTTGACGACGGCGATGGTGGTGGCGGGCGCATCTGCGTTCGCTTTGCTGAAAAAGCGCGCGATCCCCGAGAGCCGCATCGCTTTGCGCATGGCGGTGCTGATGATGGCATTGGTGACGCCGGTGCAAATCATGGCCGGCCACGAGAGCGGCATCGTCGCGGGACATCATCAGCCGGCGAAGGTGGCCGCGCTCGAGGGCTGGTGGACGACGCGGACGCAGCAGCCGACTGTGCTCGTCGGCTGGCCGGATGAGGAAGCCGAGACCAATCACTTCGAGATTGCCATCCCTGGCTTTGGTTCGACCGTGAACAATGCTGGGCCTGACGTGGTGCTGCCTGGCCTCGATCAATTCGCGGAGGAGGACCGGCCGCCGGTGTGGCTGACGTTCTGGGCTTTCCGTGTGATGGTGGGCATGGGGCTCGTGATGCTGGTGCTTGGCATTTGGGGCGCGGGCGCGTGGGTGCTGAAGCGGCTCGATAGCGCGACCTGGTATCATCGGGCGCTGGTGCTGGCGGCGCCGAGCGGTTTCATCGCGGTACTGACCGGATGGATCACGGCGGAGGTCGGGCGCCAGCCTTATGTCGTCTACGGCGTGCTGCGCACGGCGGATGCAGTCTCGCCGGTACCGGCTGCATCGGTAGCGACGTCGTTGCTGTTCTTCATCGTTGTGTACTCGATCGTATTCACGGCGGGCGCGCTCTACATTCTGCGCTTGATGGCAAAGGGGCCAGACACTGAAGAGACGCCGCCGCGATCCGATCAGCCTCCCGGCACGCCGCTTGGCGCAGCGATCGAGGAGGCATGAGCAATGTTTGGGCTTGAGCTTTCGATGATCTGGGCGGTGCTGATCGCCGTCGCGGTGTTCCTCTATGTGGCGCTCGATGGCTTTGATCTCGGCGTCGGCATTCTCTTCCCGTTCGCGAAGGACGCGCGAGAGCGCGACCAGATGCAGGCCTCGATCGCGCCGGTGTGGGACGGCAACGAGACGTGGCTGGTGCTCGGCGGCGGTGGTTTGTTCGCGGCGTTTCCGAAGGCGTATGCGGCGTTGATGCCGGCGTTGTATCTGCCGATTTTCCTGATGCTGCTGGCGCTGATTTTCCGCGGCGTCGCGTTCGAGTTTCGCCATCACGGGCGCGGCGCCGGCAAGAAGTGGTGGACGTTTGCATTCGCCGCTGGATCGATCGTGGCGACAGTGGCGCAAGGCTTGGTGCTGGGCGCATTCGTGCAAGGCGTGGCAATCGAGGGCGGCGTGTTCGTTGGCGGGCCGTTGGATTGGCTGACGCCGTTCTCGCTTCTGGTCGCGGCTTCGCTGGTGGCGGGCTATGCGCTGCTGGGCGCGGCGTGGATCGTGTTCAAGGCGCAAGGTGAACTGGCGGAGCGGGCGCGCGGCTGGGTGAAGCAACTGGCTTTGCTGACGGCGCTGGCGATGGGCGCGGTCAGTTTGGCGACATTGGGCGTCGATCCGCGCGTGACCGAGCGCTGGGGGCTGACGATGACGAGCGTCGATTGGCCGGTGTTCATCAACCTGGCGCCGTTGCCGCTGATGGCGGGCGTCATTCTGTTCTTGATGTGGCGGGGGATTGAGGAGCGCAAGTTCTTGCGGCCGTATCTCTATGCGGTGTGCTTGTTCTTGATCGGCTATGTCGGCCTCGCGGTTTCGCTTTGGCCCTACATCATTCCGTTCGCGATGACGCCGGCGGAGGCGGCGGCGGCGGACAATGCGTTGCAGCTGATGCTGGTCGGCGCGCTGGTGATGTTGCCGATCATTCTGGCCTACACGGCGTTCGTGTACTGGACCTTCCGCGCCAAGGTGGATGACGATGCCGCCTATCATTGAAGGCCCGCCAGAAGAGGGCGAAGCGCCGCGCCCGTTGGGCAGACGCTTGCTGTGGTTCGTGGCGCTTTGGTTTGGTGGTCTGATTGCGGTAGCGGCGGTGGCTTATGCGCTGCGGGCGCTGATCCTCTGATCTTGGACCGCCGGCGCCCTCGCCGGCAGGTCTGTTTGAGACCACTGCGACGTGGGCGAAGCCTAAACACTGAATGCCGGCGAGACCGCCAGCGGTCCAGACTCTTCGCTTATTTGATCGCGGTGATCTCACGGAACGTCTCGTCCATGAAATGGGCGAGCGCGACGTCTTTATCGGTGACGCCGCCGGCATCGTGCGTGCTGAGTGTGACGTCGACGCGATTATAGACATTGAACCATTCGGGGTGGTGGTCGTGGCGTTCGGCGTAGAGCGCGACGCGGCTCATGAAGCCGAAGGCGGCGTTGAAATCCTTGAAGCGGAATTCTTTCTCGATCGCCTCGCGATCACCGACGGCTGAGCGCCAGCCTTCGAGACGGGCGACGGCGGCGCTGGGGGCAATTCTTTCTGCAGGCATGGGTGCGCTCCTTCGGGCAGCCATTTAGGCCGCTTTCGCTGCAAGGCAAAAACGCTGGAATCTCGAATGTTGCGTGCGTGGTTTGGATTCAGGACGAGTCGACGCCGCAGGGCGCTGACGCCTCACGCGAGGTGACGCATTGGGCTGGCGGCGCGGTTGCGCGCAAGACGCGGAGGCGCGTGAGTCCGCGCCAGCGCCGTTTGGCCAAAACAGCGGCGAGCCTGCCGATTTGGCTCAGCGCCTGCAGCAGATGTTTGGCCTGCGCGATGACGCCTCCCTGCGCGCGGAGATGGCGGCGAAGCCAAGCGCCGCCGCAAGCGCGCAAGGTGCAGCGTTTGCGATGCAGGCGAAAGCCGGCAGGTGCGGCGACATGATGAATGCGCGTGTCGTGGCGGGGCAGCAGTTGCGCAGCACGAATGAGGATGAGGTTGCGCACGGCGCGGCGCAGGGCGTTGAGTGAAACGTGGCGGCGCCGGCGATGGCCGTGACGCTTAGTTGGCGCGCCGGAGGCAAGCCAGAACAGCAGCGCCGCCAGCCAGACGACAAGCCGGGCGAAACGGTGTTCTGAGAAGGAGATGGAGCGCTGCTGACGCATGTGCATGCAGTTTAGCAGCGCTTGGCGGGCCACGAACGTCGTCTATCCAACATAATTGCGTGGACGTTGGAGCCCCGACGCTCTGAGATGCAAAGGCTTTTCGCTTGAAAAATAAGCGCTTGGAAGCGCGCGCTGCAATCTGCACGGGGCGGTGTCTATCCCTGGATAGATCGCCCCAAAACAAGACCGCCGGCGCTTTCACGCCGGCGGTTCGTTTCAGTAAGCAAGGCTTTTATTGGCCGGGCTGAACCGGATTGGGTTGTTCGTGACCGCGCACAACCTCGCCCTTCGCGAGCTTCGAGTTCCACATGCCATAGGCGAAGTAGAGCACGAAGCCGCCAGCCAGATAGATCACGAAGAAGTTGCGCGTGGCTTCGTGCGCCATCAGCGACAACAGCAGGAACAGGCACATCACGGCGCCAAGCAACGGCGTGACCGGGAAGAGCGGCGTTTTGAACGGCCGCTTCATGTCCGGCCGCGCATAGCGCAGATAGACCACGGTCAGGCACACAATCCCGAAGGCGGCGAGCGTGCCGACGTTGGTCAGGTTGGCCAGATTGTCGAGGCCCATGAAGCCGGCAAAGCCCATGGCCAGGATGCCGACGAGGATTGTGTTGATCCAGGGCGTCTTCAGCTTCGGGTGCACATTCGCGAATACTTTCGGAATGAGGCCGTCGCGCGCCATCGTGTAGAAGATGCGGGTCTGACCATAGAGCAGAACCAGCATCACAGAAGAAAGGCCGGCGATGGCGCCGATCTTCACCAACGTCGCAAACCAGCCGAGACCAATCGCGTCGACCGCCATGGCGATGGGCGCGGGGTTGTTAAGC
The DNA here is from genome assembly GCA_050184605.1 of Hyphomonadaceae bacterium. Lineage (GTDB taxonomy): Bacteria > Pseudomonadota > Alphaproteobacteria > Caulobacterales > Aquidulcibacteraceae > Vitreimonas. Next base: position 22,925 of record JBFXAE010000006.1, read on the forward strand.
TGCTGGTAGGGCACGATGCCGACGAGCACCGCGCAGGTGAGAATGTAGAGAATGGTGCAGATGATGAGCGAGCCCAGGATGCCGATCGGCATGTCCTTGGCCGGGTTCTTCGATTCCGCGCCAGCGGTGGAAACCGCTTCAAAGCCGATATAGGCGAAGAAGATCGTCGCCGCGGCGGTGATCAGGCCGGGCACGCCATACTGGCCGGTTTGTGCGCCGGTCAGCACACCCCAAAGCGCGCTGCCGATTTGACCCCATACGCTGGTGTCGGCCCCAGGCGGCGGCGCCGGCACTTGCTCGGGAATGAGCGGTGTCCAGTTTTCCGGGTTCACGAAGGGTGCGCCGATCACGATGAAGGCGATGACGACCGCGACCTTGATGAAGACGACAATGTTGTTGACCAGCGTCGATTCGGAAATGCCGACGACGAGCAGGGTGGTGACCGCTGCAATTGCCAACACCGCCGGCAAATTCATCGCGCCGTTATAGGTGACGCCATCGACCACGACGGTGGTGCCGGGCGCCGTTGTGAACTCCGGCGGAATTATGATTCCGAAATCGTGCAGGAAGCTCACAACATAGCCCGACCAGCCGACGGCAACTGTCGAAGCGGCGAGCCCGTATTCGAGCACAAGTAAGAGACCCATCACCCAAGCGACAATCTCGCCCATCGATGCGTAGGAATAGGAATACGCGGAGCCTGATACGGGAATGGCCGCGGCCAGCTCGGCGTAAGAGAGCGCCACCAGCGCGCAGAGCGTGCCGGTGATGACGAAAGAAATCATAATGCCCGGACCGGCGAATTCCGCGGCCGCGCGTCCGGTGAGCACGAAGATACCCGTGCCGATGATGCAGCCGATGCCCAAGAGCACCAGGTTCAGGGCGCCGAGCGACTTCTTGAGTTCGCCGTGCTCGTGCTCGGCATGCATCTGCTCGACGCTCTTGCGAATGAACAGACGGCCGAGGCCGCCAGCCTTTTTCCCGCCTACGTTTGCGTTTGCCACGTTCGATCCCCTCCCTGGGTCGGTTGTGGGCCGGGAAGCTAACGACGCGGTTAGGGTGCGGCAAGCGCCACGGGTCGCTTTTAGCTCACTGCGAGGACTTCAGGCACATCCCAGCCTCGTCTCGCACACGCGGCCAGCACGGTGTTGCGCAACAGACAGGCGATCGTCATGGGGCCGACGCCGCCCGGTGAGGGAGATACCGCGGCCGCGACCTCAATTGCCTCTTGGAAGTGCACATCGCCGACCAGCTTAGTCTTGCCTTCGCCTTTCTCCGGCGCGGGCACGCGATTGGTGCCGACATCGATGACGATGGCGCCCGGGCGGATCCAGTCGCCGCGCACCATTTCCGGGCGGCCCACGGCGGCGACCAGAATGTCGGCGCCGCGGCAGACCATTTTGAGGTCGCGTGTCTTCGAGTGGGCGATGGTGACGCTGGCGTTTTGTTCGAGGAAGAGCAGCGCCGCCGGTTTGCCGACGAGAATGGAACGGCCAATGACGACGACGTTGGCGCCGGTGAGGTCGGGGCGCTCGGTCTTGGCGAGGATAACGCAGCCCACTGGCGTGCAGGGGCGCAGGCCGGGCTTGCCGAGCACAAGCTTGCCCGCACTGGCTTCGGTCAGGCCGTCGACGTCCTTCAGCGGATCGAGCACGGCGAGAACGGCGGCTTCGCTGATGTGCTTGGGCAGCGGCAATTGAACGAGGATGCCGTCGATATCGGGATCGGCGGAGAGCTGCGTAACCTTGCCGATCAGTTCTTCTTGCGTCGTTTCCTTCGGCAGGCGGATTTCAACGCTGCGCATGCCGGCTTCGACGGTTTGCTTGGCTTTGCTGGCGACATAGACGTGGCTGGCAGGATCGTCGCCGACAAGCACAACGGCGAGCGCCGGTTGGGCGGGAAGCTGTTTCACCGCGTCCGCGACACTCGCGCGGACGTTTGCGGCTATGGCTTTGCCGTCAATGCTGCGTCCGGTCATGTGGGCTCCCGCGAATCTTGGTGTGCCAGCGTTTAGCACGCTCTCGCGTTTCCCGGCCAAACGAGAGCGCATTGAAGATGCGCGCGAGTGCGGGGCCGGGACCCAGGGAGGAACAGAGCGCTGTGCGTTAGCCCTAGGTCCCGGATCGCACCCCGGCTCAAGGCCGGGGCTGCGTCCGGGAAGCGTGGTTAGGTGAAGCGCGAGACGAACGCCGCCACGTCAGCCTCGCTGGCGCCCTCTATCTCCAGCGTCTTCATGCGTGACGTACCGCCACGCGAGACGCTGACTTTGCTTTTCGCGACGCCGAACGCCTTGGCGATCAGTGCTTCGAGCGCACGGTTGGCTTCGTTGTTCTCGGGCGCGGCGCGGACGCGGGCTTTGAGGTAGGGGCCGGTGTCGTCGGTCGCGACGCCATCGATGCGGTCGGCGCCGCCGGACGGGGTGAGGCGGACGCGCAGGCGGCTCAGAGGAAGCCGCGCGTGCCGAGCAGCATGCCCTCGATCCAGTAACTCACCTCGTGCTGCAGCAGCCAAATGACCAGCAGCAGCACCAACACCGAAAGGTCGACGCCGGCGATGGGCGGGATGAGGCGCCGCAGCGGGCGCAGTAGCGGGTCGGTGACACGGGAGCAGAATTCCCAGACCGAGCGGATGAACTGGTTGCGGCGGTCGACAATGTCGAAGGCGTAAAGCCAGGAAATGACGACATAGACGATCAGGACGATCGAGATCAGCCCAAGGATCGCGCGGATCAGTTCGAGAAGGATGTGGATCATGGAATCCGGGAATACCCGGAGCGGCACGGATTCGGCAACTGTGGCGGGTGGTGATTATGGCGTAAGCCATCCGAAGCGGCGCTAAGGCTGCGCCAGTCCTCCTTCGCCAAGGCTTCGGAGGACATCCTTCGCTCCGCTGCGCGCCGCGAAGGATGGTGGACCCGAGGAGGATCGAACTCCTGACCTCTGCATTGCGAACGCAGCGCTCTCCCAGCTGAGCTACGGGCCCGTCCAGTGGGAGGCGCGATATAGGGCCGGGTCCGGCGGAGCGTCAACCGCTCCGCCGCCTTATCCTGGCCGGGCGCGGGCGCGGCGGTTTAGCTCAGCGGGACGTCGGCGACCTTGTAAATTCGTCTTCGAACCGCTCCGGAACGCAGCCACGGTGTCAACTGAACGCGCGGGCGAGCGCGCCGATGGCGAGCGCCGCGCCGACAATGAGGGAAACGACACGCCAGCTCGCGGCTTCGTCCTTGAAGCGCTTCTGCAATGTCGCCTGCGGCGCCGGCCCGGTGTCCCACGCGGGTACGCTTGCGCCGGTGATGAGCAGGAAGCCCGGCTTGCCTTCGACGAGGCCGAGGTCGCGGACCGGTTGCTTGATGTTGTTTGCGATGATGCTTGCGGCGTTCTGAAAATAGGGCGTCAGAAAACGGCGATCGGCGCCGAGCATGATGCGGCGGCCGTCGTCCAGCACGAGCGAGTAGGCGAACTGCAGCGCCGTCGTGCCCAACTGACCGAACGATTCGGCGCGGCATTCGATGGCTCTGATCGACGCAAGCGGGATGGCGGCTTCGATCTTTTCTTGGGGGACGTAGCTGCGCTGTTCGGGCAGGCGCAGCTCGAGCGTTTGCCAGTTGATGGCGATGCGGGTGAACGAGCGCGCGACCGCCTCGCGATAGACGTAGTAGGTCAGGCCAACGAAGGGCAGCGCGAACGCGATGAGGATCGCGCCGGCGCCGACATCCTCTTCAAGCAGCGTCAAACCGACAATGCCGAACATCGCGGCCATGACGGCGCAAATGCCGGCCACGAACCAGATGAAGAACTGATCGCCGCCGCCGCGTTTGAGTTCGATGAGCGCGCTCATGGCTCTGCCCCCGCATGCCTGTGACGTGAGCTTGGCGCCGTAGCATCCAAACGCAAGCGCTGTCGCGTGCTAGGCGGCGTCGCGCCTTGCGGTTTGTGCGGTGTGCTCCCCTTCGATGTCGCCGGTGATGAGGCGGGCGCCGCGGTCGAAGGTGAGGTAGGACCAGGTCCAGTCGAGCGCCACCGCGATGCGGTTCTTGAAACCGATCAGGTAGTAGATGTGCGCCGCGCACCAAAGCAGCCAGCCGATGAAGCCGGTGACGCGGAAGCCGCGGAAATCGGCGACGGCGGCTTTGCGGCCGACGGTGGCGAGATTGCCGTAGTCGATATAGGCGAACCGCTCGGTGAGCGGGTCGCCTTCGAACAGCGCTTTGATCACGCGCGCGGCGTAGACGCCTTGCTGTTTGGCGACGGGCGCGACGCCGGGAAGTTGTTTGCCGCTCGCGTCGTTCACGGCGGCGCAATCGCCGATGACGAAAATGTTGTCGTGACCGGGCGCGCGGAGATTGCCGCCGATGATGGCGCGGCCGGCACGGTCGGCGGGGATGTCGAGCCAGCGCGCGGCGGGCGAGCTTTGCACGCCGGCGGCCCAAATCACGGTGCGGCTGGCGATGTGTTCGTCGCCCAGCGTGACGCCGGTTGCATCAACGTGCGTGACGGCTTTGCCGAGGCGGACCTCGACGCCGAGGCCTTCGAGCGCGCGCTGGGCATTGGCCGAGAGCTCTTCGGGGAAGCTGGTGAGAATGCGCGGCGCGGCTTCGAGCAGAATGATGCGCGCGCTTTTCGGATCGATGCGGCGATAGTCGCGCGCGAGCGCCTTCTTCGCGAGCTCGGCGATGGCGCCGGCGGTTTCGACGCCGGTCGGGCCGCCGCCGATGACGACGAAGGTGGTGAGGGCTTCGCGCTCTTTCGCGTCTGGTTCGAGTTCAGCGCGTTCGAAAGCTAGAAGGATGCGTTTGCGCTGCTCGGTGGCGTCTTCGAGTGTCTTGAGCCCGGGCGCGTATTGCTCCCAATCGTCGTGGCCGAAATAGGCGTGGCGCGCGCCGGTGGCGATGATGAGATAGTCGTAGGCGACGTGGCGCTCGCCGAGGATGATTTCGCGCTTAACGGTGTCGATAGCTTCGACAGTGCCGAGTTCGACCGTCGCGTTCTTTTGGTGGCGGACGATGGCGCGGATCGGCGTGGCGATCTGGTTCGGCGCGAGGCCGGCAGTCGCAACTTGGTAGAGCAGCGGTTGGAACAGGTGGTGGTTGCGGCGGTCGATGATGGTGACATCGACGGGCGCGTTCTTGAGCGCTTTCGCGGCGGCGAGGCCGCCGAAACCTGCGCCGATAATGACGACGCGCGGGCGTGTAGTCGCGTTCATGGGCGAGGCCCTCCGTGACAGGTTTGATATAGGCGTTCGCGCGCGTCGAAGCAGCAATTCCGCCTGCTACATTGCGCCGCGATCATCCTTCTCCTGGTTAAGGAGAAGGTGGCCGCGCAGCGGCCGGATGAGGTTTTCCGACGCCATCCAAATGGGACTCGAGCCTTCCGAAACCGGTAAACCTCACCCGTCGTTCGCTTCGCTCACTGACTCCCTCTCCCTAACCGGGAGAGGGGACGCTTGCGTCACATGGATGTGGGCTCTAACCACGCCGCTTCCATGCTTGAGATTTCGGACCTTACCTTTCGCTTCGGCCCGCGGCCGTTGTTTGAGAACGCTAATGCGTTCATCGCCGAGGGCTGGAAGGTCGGCCTCGTCGGGCGCAACGGCACGGGCAAGTCGACGCTGCTGAGATTGATCCGCGACGAGGTAGGAAAACCGAACTCGTCCATTCGCGTGCGGCGCGGGGCGCGTATGGGGTTCGTCGCGCAGGAAGCGCCGCAGGTGGATACGCCGCTCTTGGACCTGGTGATGGCGGCGGACGAGGAGATGACGTCGCTGCTGAAGGAAGCGGAGACGGCGGAGGATCCTCAGCGCATCGCCGACATTCATATGCGGTTGGCGGAGATCGACGGCTATTCCGGCGAAGCGCGCGCGAGCGCGATCATGGTCGGCCTTGGGTTCGAGCAAGACGATTTGCGGCGGCCGGCGCGCGAGTTCTCCGGCGGTTGGCGTATGCGCGCGGCTTTGGCGGGCGTGCTCTTCTCTGCGCCTGATCTACTGATCCTCGACGAACCGACGAACTATCTCGATCTCGAAGGCGCGGCGTGGCTCGAGGAATACCTGCGCGAGTATCCGCACACGGTGATATGCGTCAGTCACGATCGCGAAATGCTGAACCGTTCGGTGACGCACATTCTGGCGCTGGACGATAAGAAGCTCGAAGTTTTCGTCGGCGGATACGATGCGTATCTGAAGAAGAAGGCTGAGCGCATGGCGCTCGCGGTGGGGATGAAGGCGAAGCAGGACGCGCAAAAGGCGCACCTGCAGAAGTTTATCGACCGCTTCCGCGCGAAAGCTTCGAAAGCGGCGCAGGCGCAGAGCCGGATCAAGCAGCTCGAGAAGATGCAGGATATCGCCGTGCCGCTAGAAGAGCGGACGGTGCCGTTTCATTTCGACAATCCGGTTGAACTCGCGTCGCCGCTTGTTGTGCTGGATGAGGCTGACCTCGGCTATGTCGAAGGCAAGCCGGTGTTGAAGCGCGTGTCGCTGCGCTTGGACCATGACGATCGCATCGTGATCATCGGGCCGAACGGGCAGGGCAAGACCACTTTGGTGAAGTCGATCGCAGCGCGGTTGCCGTTGCTGGCCGGCAAGCGCGTGGCGTCGAGTAAAGCCGTGATGGGATATTTCAGCCAGGATCAGCTGGACGAATTGCGCGCGGGCGAAACGGTGCTGGAGCACGTGCGCGATCTTGAGCCGGATTGGGCGCCGCCGAAGCTGCGGGCGCTGGCGGCGCGGATGGGGTTTGGGGCTGAGAAGATCGATACGAAAGTTGAGAAGCTCTCGGGCGGCGAGAAGGTGCGGTTGTTGCTGGGCCTGATGGCGCACCAGAAGCCGCATGTGCTGATTCTCGATGAACCGACGTCTCACTTGGACATCGATAGCCGCGAAGCCTTGATCCACGCGATCAATGGTTATGAAGGCGCGGTGCTGCTGATCACGCACGATATCTATCTGGCGGAAGCGTGCGCGGATCGCTTGTGGCTCGTCTATCACGGGCGTGCGCGCCAGTATGACGGCGACCTCGAAGACTATCGCAAGCTGGTCGCGGCGGCGGATCGGCCGGCGGTCGAAGGTGATAAGCCGACCGCGATGGCGGCGGTGGTGCAGGCGGACGCGAAGCCGAAGCACTCGAAGTACACGCTGACGCGGAAGCTTGAGGCGGCGGAAAAGGAGATCGAGCAGGCGAACGAAGCGCTAGCGCGGATCGATGCGGCGTTGGCTGACCCGGACTTGTTCGCCAAAGATCAAAAGCGCGGGGAGTCGTTGCTGAAAGAGCGTTCTCACGCGGCGACGGCTTTGGCGAAGGCGGAAGCGGCTTGGCTGGAGGCCAGCGAGGCGCTGGAGGGCGCGTAGCCACGTACGGTTCATCGCGCTTTAGCAATAGAAATTAACGTCAACTTTAAGCGGCTCTGTGATTTTTGCTACTCGCGTTTGCGGGGCGGTATTGATGAGCAGCGACTTAACGATGTTGTTTCGCGGTGCGCCGGGCGTCGAGCGGGCGCGCGAAATCATCGATCGTATGGGCCAGCAGCAAATCCCGACCAGCCCGGCGAACTACGAAATCTGGACCACACATATCGCCGGCGTGAAGCCGGACTTGAGCCGCGAGATCGAAGCGCGGCTGGAGCGCGGCGACCCATTCACTGACGAAACCAACGAAGAGCTGTTCGAGCGCTTCTTCGCCAACACGCGCCTCTCGATCCAGATGCTGGAGACGAGCGAGACGATTGCGCGCGAGCTTGACGATACGGTCTCGAACTTGCGCGGCGCGGGCGGGCAGGCGGGCTCCTACGCCAAGGTGCTGCAGGATGCGGCAGCGCGCTTCGAAGGCGGCGTGGACTCAGCCGAATTTCGCGCGGTCATGGATCAGCTGGCGCACGCCACGCACGAGATGGTCGAAAATCAGCTGCGTCTTGCAGAGCAGGTCGAAGCGACGTCGCGTCAGGTGCAGGAGCTGCAAGCGGCGTTGGAGAGTGTGAAGGTCGAGGCGCTTACCGATGGCCTTACCGGGCTCGCCAACCGGCGCATGTTCGATGAGACGCTGCGCCGTCGCGCCGCTGAGGCCAGCGCCGATAAGAGCGATCTTTGCCTGGTTATGTTCGATATCGATTACTTCCGCCGTCTGAACGACGCGTGGGGTCATTCGCTGGGCGATCAGGTGCTCCGCTACATCGCGTCGGTGCTGCGCGCCCATGCTCAGGGCGATGTGCTGGCCGCACGCTATGGCGGCGAAGAGTTCGCGCTGATCATGCCGCGGACAAATTTGAACCTCGCCGAGGCGCTGGCGGCGCGGGTGAGCAAGGCGGTGAAGTCGAAACGGCTTTCGCTGAAATCAACGGGCGATGTGATCGGCGAGGTCACGGTGTCTGTTGGCGTCGGCCGCTTCCGCGATGGCGAAGCGGTTGAGGATCTGATCGCGCGCGCGGAAGCTTGCGTGCGCGGCGCCAAGGCCGGCGGGCGCGATCGTATCGCCACCGATGCGCAGATGGATCGCCAGAGCGCGGCTTAGCCGACAGGCGTAAGCGGCGCGTCTTTGATGCGATCGAGATTGCCGCTGCCGGGGATGAAGAGGGCTTCGATGCGGATGCCGTCTGGGTCTTCGAAGAGCGTGGAATAATAGCCGGGCGCCCAGGGGCCTTCTTCGCCGGTGCGGATGATGTTGGCGCCGAACTCCTGCATCGCGGCGGCGAGTGCATCGACGTCTTCGCGGGAGCGGAGGCGGAAGCAGAAATGATGCAGGCCGATGCGCCATTGGTCGAACGGTGTGTCGCGGTGTTGCGGCTCGGCGTTGCGGATGAGCACGCCGGTGCGCGCGCCGATGCAATAGAAGATTTGGCCGGGCACGTCGTACTGGATCGACATGCCGAAGGTTTCGTGCAGCAGGTGGTGATAGAACGGGCGCGAGGCGGCGACGTCGCGAACGGTGAGCTGGATGTGGGCGATGCCGTTTGGGGAGATCATGGCTGCTCAGAGATCCTGCGCGCCGCCTATGTCTGCTGGACGCCCAAGCTAGCTAGCCGTTTTCGGTAGCGTTCGACAGCAGAATGGATTTCGGCCACGCCCTCTTGGTAAGACGGATCGACGACGCGGTCCGCGGTGAAGCGCACGTTTCCTTTGTCGTCGCGGGCAATGAGGCCGGTCTCGCACAGTTCGGCGATGCGCCGGCGGACGGTTTCGCGGGGCAGGCCAGTGCGATCCGCGACCATCAACCGACTAATCGAGCCGCGCACCTCATCAGGCACCTGCGCGTCGGTCATGTGCTTCTTCGCGAGAGCGGGATCGAGAATCCAAGGACGCATCGTCTCGTGGCCGATGACCGTGAGAATCCAGATCGCCTCGAGGTCGAGTTCGTAGCGTTTCGTGACGATGTAAAAGATGTCGAGCACCAACTCTGCCGCGGCAAAGGCGGCAGGCCGCGTGAATGGGGGGACGTCGTCAGCCATGGTCTTTGATCGTGCAGCGATTCCAGAGTGCGCGCTGTTGCTGGTGGCGCCAACTGCGCGGCGCAGTGCGCGTTGCCGCCACCGCGGGGCTAGGGGCCAACTAAGGCATGCGGTGGCGGCACTGCACCAGGCGCCTTCGCCGTACGGATGCTGCGGGGCGCAAGGTTGCATCGGAACGCTATCGCTGAAGTGAGCGGAGGTCGAAGCACAACATCATGTCGCGCTACCCAATTTGGGTCGTGCTCGCGTGGAGCATGAACGCGTGAGCAATACGTGATCGGCTATGCCGCGAGCATCTGAAAAAACTGACGCTCCTTCTGAAATGCCGATTACGTTAAGCATGCATCGCCGATTGGGCTTTCATGTCGTGCGGTTCGAAAGTGTGATCACTTTTACCGAACTCGCGGAGCTCGGCAGGCTTCATGCGGCCTTTCCGGTTTTCGCCGCCGCTGACGCCATTCACATCATCGATGAAGCTGCGGATTTGTCGCGATTGCAATTGAGCGAGTTGAACACTCTGCGCGCGCACTACTCGAAGCTGCAAAGTGGACTCGATCTCTACATGGTGCGTAGGGCGGCGTGGGTGTGCAGCACGGCGGCGACGTGCAGGCTGGTCGAATATTGGCTCGACGGGCGCCACTCACGCGATGGCCAGCAGACTGAGGTCGTGATGGCCGCCGATTTGGCTGACGTGTTTCCGTTGTTCTCGCAGGATGAGATCGAGGATGTGCAGGTAGGGAGCGAGTTCACGGAGATATCGCGGATCGGCGCAGGCGGTACGGGGCGTGTGGTTTGGTGAGCTAGCGGTGCGCGATGCCGTTTTGGGAGATCATGGAGCTTCCAACAGTGTCAGGAGTTCCTTTGCCCTCGCGCAAATCTCCCTACCGCTCTTTGATGTGACAAGCTGCAAGAGCGGCGGGAGATTGTTGTACTTCGCCGTGGCGGCGTGCAGGAATTTGTCGAACTCTTCCATCGCAATGCGTTGGTCGGAGCTAAATTGACCGAGAAACCAATCGCGCTTGATGTAGGCGCCTGTCCAACGACAGTAGAGTTCGTCTGACCCGTCCATGTATTCGACTTGAGACGAGGCATCGGCCGCGAGATGGAATTTCGCGAACCCTGCGAGAGCGCTAATGAGGTTGTGGCGGTGCTGATCCATTGATCGAGCGTTAACACTCCCCGCGTTGCGAACAAAGGTGAAACACTGCAGCCTCGGCGTATGTCGCGAATCAATGCGCAGGCTTTTGACGATTTGAACGCGGAGCAGCGTGCTGCGGTTGAGCATGGGCTTGAGCCGTTGCTTGTGATTGCGGGCGCGGGGTCGGGGAAGACGAAGACGTTATCTTGCCGCGTGGCGCATTTGGTTGCGCAGGGGGCTGATCCGTCGCGGATTTTGTTGCTGACGTTTTCGCGGCGCGCGGCGAGCGAGATGATTGCGCGCGTTGGGAAGGCGCTTGCTCAAATTTCAAAATGCGGTGGTTCACCCCGCCCCCTGCCCCCTCCCCTCGGAGGGGAGGGGGTTAGCATTCCGTGGGCGGGGACGTTTCATGCGATTGGCGCGCGGCTGTTGCGTGAACTGGCGCCGGTGATCGGCATCGATCCTGAATTCACGATCCACGATCGCAGCGATAGCGCCGATCTGATGGGCATGGTGCGCCAGGAGCTTGGCGTGGCGACGGGCGCGAAAAGGTTTCCGATGAAGGGGACGTGCCTGGCGATCTATTCGCGCGTCGTGAACGCGGATGAGTCGATCGATGACGCGGTGGTGACGCAGTTTCCGTGGTGCCGTGAGTGGAACTCAGAGCTGAAGACGCTGTTTGGCGCGTATGTGGAAGCTAAGCAGAAGCAGAACGTTTTGGATTATGACGATCTGCTTTGGCTCTGGGCTGAGGCGATGAATGAGCCGGCCTTGGCGCATGAGGTTGGCGCGCGGTTCGATCATGTGCTGGTCGATGAATATCAGGACACCAACAAGCTGCAGGCGCGGATTCTGTTGGCGATGAAGCCGGATGGGCGCGGCGTGACTGTGGTCGGCGATGATGCGCAGTCGATCTATTCGTTCCGCGCGGCGGATGTGCGCAACATTCTGGAGTTTCCGAAGGCGTTCACGCCCGAGGCGCGGCTGGTGACGCTGGAGCAGAATTATCGCTCGACCGCGCCGATCCTGGATGCGTCGAACGCGGTGATCGACCTGGCCAAGGAGCGCTACACCAAGAATTTGCGCACGACGCGCGCGGGCGGTGTTGCGCCGAAGCTGGTGAGTGTGCGCGACGAGGCGGCGCAGGCGTGCTACATCGCCGAGAGCGTGCTGGAAGCGCGCGAGCGCGGGCTGACCCTGATGCAGCAGGCTGTGCTGTTCCGCGCGGCGGATTTCTCAGCGCCGGTCGAGTTGGAGTTGGCGAAGCGCGACATTCCGTTCGTGAAGTTTGGCGGCCTGAAGTTTCTCGAAGCGTCGCACGTGAAGGATTTTCTCGCGATCCTGCGCTGGGCGCAGAATGGCGGCGATCGCATCGCGGGCTTTCGTGCGTTGCAGCTGGTGCCGGGTGTTGGGCCAGCGAAGGCGGCGCGGATGCTGGATGCTGTCGATGAGACGGGAGCTTATGGCGTCGTGCGCAATACGGCGCCACCGGCAGGCGCCAGCGAGGCGTGGGAAGCGCTGAAGGATATGCTGGGTGCGTTGCGGGGGGCGACGTGGCCGGCTGATCTCGATCTCGCGGCGCAATGGTACCGCCCGATGATGAACGAGCGCTATGACGATGCGCGCGTGCGTGCGGGCGATATCGATCAGATGCAGCGGATTGGCGCGACGTTTGGATCGCGCACGAGTTTTCTGACGGAGCTGACGCTCGATCCGCCGAACTCGACGAGCGATGAAAGCGGCAAATCATCGAAGGATGACGATTACCTGATCTTGTCGACGATCCACTCAGCCAAGGGGCAGGAGTGGAAGAATGTGTTCGTGCTGAATGTCGTCGATGGCTGCATGCCGTCCGATCTCGGCACGGGCTCGACCGCGGAGTTGGAGGAGGAGCGGCGGCTGTTGTATGTGGCTATGACGCGGGCAAAGGATGAGCTGCATCTGATCACGCCGCAGCGTTTTTATCACACGCAGCAGAGCAAGGGCGGTGACAAGCACGTGTATGCCGTTCGCTCGCGCTTCATTCCGGAATATGTCGCGGCGAAGTTTGAGCAGACGGCTTGGGCGCCTGAGGCCGCGCCTGGCGAAGCGAGCGTGGGGCCGCTGCCGAAGATCGATCTCGCGGCGAAGGCGCGGGGGCGGTTTAGCTAAGCTTTGTCTGGACCGCCGGCGCCCTCGCCGGCGCTCTGTTTAGGCGTGCCTCCATGGCGCGCGTTCACGCACGGAATGCCGGCGAGGGCGCCGGCGGTCCAGACTTTTTGAGCTTTCTTCGGCGGCAGCGGGATGTAGGCGCTGGTGCGCTTTTTGTAGGCTTCGTAGTCGGGACGCGTGCGCTGCAAGTGCGGCTCGGTTGTGGGGCCGCCGCTGACGCGGGTGAGCAGGAACGTGAGCAGCAGCGGGCCGGCGATGCTCCAGAGGCCCATGCCGGAATCGAGCGCGATCAGCCACATGCCCCACCACGCGACCATGTCGCCGAAATAGTTGGGGTGGCGTGAGTAGCGCCAGAGGCCTTGGTCCATGACCTTGCCCTTGTTGCTCTCGACCGATTTGAAGTGCGCGAGCTGCGCGTCGGCGATGGCTTCATAGATGATGCCGGCGATCGCGACCCAAAGGCCGATAAGACCGATCGTGCCGAACTCGGTCGTGCGCGGAATTGCGCCGAGCATCGCCGGCAGCGCGACGATGAATTGCAGGACGAGCTGTGGCGCGAACACCCAGAGCAAAGAGAACATCGCGAAGTTCAATCCGTGCTTTTGCTTGGCGCGTTCGGCGAGCTTGGCGTAGCGGCGGTCCTTGCCGTGATTGGCCCAACGCCAGAAGAGGTAGATGCCGAGGCGGAGGCCCCAGGCGCTGGCGAGGAATAAGAGCGCTGTGGCGTGCGGGCCGGGATCGGTGAGCTGCACGAAGGTGGACCAGGCGAGCACAACGACGCCGAGCGCCCACCAGGAGTCGATGTAGCTCGGGTCCTTCAGCGGAATGGAGATGAGCCAGAGCGCCGTGAAGCAGATGCCGGTGACGATGAGATTGGTGAGGAGGATCGGCAGCGCTTCGGTCATCCGCGATGTGTAGTCGGGGTTGATTTAGTTGTGCAAGTTTGACGTTAGGCGATCTGCTTCAGCGCGCCGCGCACGGCATCCACGATTTGATCGATTTGGCTCTTCTCGATGATCAGTGGCGGAGAGAAGGCGAGGATGTCTCCCGTCACGCGGATGAGGACGCCGGCGTCGAAGCATTTGCGGAAGGCTTCGAGCGCGCGTTGCGTTGGCGCGCCGGGGCGGGGCTCGAGTTCAATGCCGCCGATGAGTCCCAGATTGCGGATATCGATGACGTGCGGCGCGTCGCGCAGGCTGTGCATCGCGTCTTCCCAATAGGGCGCGATCTCGGTGGCGCGTTCGAACAGGCGCTCTTCCTTGAAGGTGTCCAGCGTGGCGAGGCCGGCGGCGCACGCAAGTGGATGGCCGCTGGTGGTGTAGCCGTGGAAGAGTTCGATCGGTGTGTCGGCGTTGGCGAGTATGGTGTCGTAGATTTCGCGGCTCGCGGCGACAGCGCCCATGGGGACTGCGGCGTTGGTGATGGCTTTGGCCATGGTGAGCAGATCGGGCTTCACGTCGAAGTAGTCGGCGGCGAACGCGCTGCCGAGGCGGCCGAAGCCGGTGATGACTTCATCGAAGATGAGCAGGATGTCGTGCTTGGTGCAGAGCTCGCGCAGGCGCTTCAGATAGCCTTTCGGCGGCATGATCACGCCGGTGGAGCCGGCGACGGGTTCGACGATGACGGCGGCGATGGTGCTGGCGTCGTGCAGTTGCACGATGCGTTCGAGCGCGTCGGCGAACTCGACGCCGTGCGGGGGCTCGCCGCGTGAGAAGGCGTTGCGGGCGATGTCGAGCGTGTGCGGCAGGTGATCGACGCCGGCGACCATGGGCCCATAGGTCATGCGATTGCGGACGATGCCGCCGACGCTGATGCCGCCGAAATTGGTGCCGTGATAGCCGCGCTCGCGGCCGATAAGGCGATACTTGCCGGGCTTGCCGCGCGCCTTTTGGTAGGCGAGCGCGATCTTCAAAGCGGTGTCGGCGGACTCAGAGCCGCTGTTGGTGAAGAAGATGCGGTCGAGGTTCGGTGGCAGAATTTCGCCGAGGCGGTTGGCGAATTCGAACGCGGCGGGGTGGCCGAGATTGAAATTGGTGGCGTAGTCCAGCTCAGCCGCGGCGCGCTGGATGGCTTCGACGATGCGTTTGCGGCCGTGACCAGCGGCGCAGCACCAGAGGCCGGCGGTGCCATCGAGGATCGCGCGGCCGTCGGGCGTGAAATAATGCATGCCTTCGGCGCGCACGACCATTCGCGGGTCAGCCTTGAATGCCTTGTTCGGTGTGAACGGCATCCAGAAGGAGTCGAGCGAGTTGGGACGCGTTGTGTCTGCGGGCATGAGCGCAGTTTCGGCTTCACCGCAGGAGAGCGCAAGCATCCCTCCTGGTTAAGGCGAAGGGCGGCGGTTCTCAATTTGGACGACGCACCTCAACTGTTCGCCACTGATAGCGTGCGAACAATTCAGACTGGTCGTTGTAATGCGGGCTTTCGGGGCGGTCGCTGGCGCCCCATTGGTTGATGGCCCGGACGTTGAGGGTGCCATCTGGCGCCCAGTCCATGACCATCATGAACCCGTCGCCGAAGTCAGCCACGGCGCGTCCGTCCGGATCGTCGTGCCAGCGTAGGGCGCGGAGGACATCGGGCGCCCCTTCGAGCGGCAGATCGACGTCGCCGCGGCGCAGACGCAGGACGTCGCCCAAGGGCGGATCGAGGCGGCCGAAATGTTGGCGCAGGCGCGCGGCGGCGGCGCGCGCGGCCTCAATCGGGGTAGGCGGCGTCGTGTTGGCGCGGCCGGCATTGTAGATAGGTTGATATATCAAGCCGGCGAGCGCGGCGGCGGGGCTATCGCTGGCGGCGCGTCGGTCCCAGGTGCGAAGCAGGGCCTGAATTTCGGCAAGCTCTTCGTCGTTGCTTGCATCGGTCGCAAGGATTTCATTGATCGCGGCGACGGTTGCCGAGCGCTCGCTTGAGGTGAGATCGAACTTCGCGGCGAGGAGTTGTTCGTCGCTGATGGTGCGGAGGGGCGACAGGATTTCGACCGCGCGGTAGCCGCGATTGGTGATGTAGGTTTCGATTGCGCGCGAGGCTTCCGGATATTGCTCCGGGCGCATGTCGGCGCTTGGGTCGGTAGAGGACCATGGCGCGCCGTTGGTGCTGTAGAGCCAGCCGCTCGATGGATCGATCAGCGTTGGCGCATCGAGGCGATCGTTCATCGCCCAGATGTTGGTGCTGGTGTCGCCCGGCACGCAGCCCGACCAATCGTAGCCTTCGGCGCGGCGGGGGAGAATGGCGTTGTAGTGATAAGCGATGCGGCCTGTCGCGTCGGCGTAGATGAAGTTGAACGAGGGGATGGCGCGCATAGACATGGCGTTTGCCCACTCTTCGTAGTTGTGCGAGCGGCCCAGGCGATAAAACTGCTCCAGCGCGCGGATTTCGCCGCGCCCGGCGTAGCGAACAGCGACCCAGCCATCGGCGGTGCGGAACGCGGGGCCGTGTTCGGTGAAGCGGAGGGTGCGAGGGACTGGGATCGTGATTGGCCCCATTTTCACCTGCAGCCAGATCGTGCGGGTTTCGAAGCGGCGCCACGCGCCGTCGAAGAAGTATTGGCCGCTGTGCTGATCGTCGGTGGTCAGCCGGTAGATGTCGGCGAGATCGGGTAGATTTACCGTGGCCGCGAAGCCGATATTGCCGTTTGTGCCGAGCACCGGGAAGGGTGAGCCCGGAAAGAGGCCGCCATGCATGCGCCAGCCGGTGTCGCTGGTGACGCTGGCTTCGTACCAGGCGACTGGGCCCGCCCAGGGCTGGTGCGAGTTGATGATGAGACGCGTGTGACCGTCGGCGCTGCGGCGCGGCGCGACCGCGAAGGCGTTGGAGCCGTTGTCGATGATGTCGGCGGTGGCTTCGCGCGTGGCGCAGGGGCGGCCCTCTTCGTTGGCAACCATGCTCAGCGTCCGCTCGAAACCCCAGAACAGCGGCACCGTCAGCGCCGAGCCGGCAACGACGTCGCGTGCAGTGACATTGCGCGCGCCGGGAAGGACCTCGTCGGGATGTTCGGCGGCGTAGGCGTTCAGGCCGTCGGCATAGCCTTGGGCGACATCGCGGAACTCCTGGCTGAGACGTGCCTCGAAGCCGTCCTCGACCGCTTCGCGGATTCCGAGCAGATGCCAGAGGAAGTCGCTGCGGGCGCCCTCTTCGCCGAGATGGGCGCCGAGCCTGCCGCGCGCGGCGAGCACCACCAGCTGAATGGTGGCGAAGTTGTCCTCGGCGTGGGCGTAGGCGACACCGTACGCAGCCTCCTGATCGTCGCGGCCATGAATAAAGGGGACGCCGTACTCGTCGCGCGTGATGGTGGGGTTGTAGTCGCGGGCCGGCGAAAGAGGGGCAGCGGTGCAGCTGCCGAGAACAGCAAAAGCCGCCAAGATCGTCATAAGTCGCATCGTCCACCCCTCCGATGGCGACTCAACTAACCCAGCTCGCAGCGACGCGGAAGAAAATGCTTCAAACTTTTGCGGCCGCCCTTAAGGAGGTCACGCAGAATTAGGATCCGAGGTTCCGAGATGCCTTCATTTGGCGACATCACACAACTGACCGGAAGGTCCGGCGCAGTATATACCTTCAGCATTGCGGCGAGGAACCAAAGGTTCTTCGCCAAGCCCGGCGTCTACGTTATGGCGAAAGATATGGGGAACAATCGGTACGAGTTCTGTTATGTCGGCGAGACTGCGGACATGTCTGTGCGTCCGTTCGCGCCGGAGAAGCAGGATTGCTTTAGATCGTTCGGCGTGGATTGTATTTTCCACCTAGAAGAGTTCGACGCGAACAAGCGCAAGAGCGCAGTCAGCGATCTCGTCGAGGCGTATTCGCCACGCTGCAACACGCTCTAATCGTGTCGCAAGGGATGTCGATGACGCTACAGAAAAATCTCGAACGCGCAGGCGCCGTGAAATTCCCGACACGGGCGCTGATTGACGGCAAGCTCGTCGCCGCCAAGAGCGGCGAGACATTCGATAATGTCGGGCCGCGCGACGGGAGGGTTGTCTCGAAAGTCGCCGCGTGTAGGGCGGAAGATATCGATGTTGCCGTGAAGGCCGCGCGCGCGGCGTTCGAGGATGGACGTTGGCGCAATAAGCATCCGCGCGAAAAGAAGAAGATCATGTTCAAGCTCGCCGAGCTGATGGAGCGTGATCTGGAGGAGCTGGCGTTTCTGGAAACGCTGGATATGGGCAAGCCCATTCGCGACACGCTGAGCGTCGATATTCCGACGGCGATCAATTCGATTCGCTGGTACGCGGAAGCGCTAGACAAGGTTTACGGCGAGGTGGCGACGACGCCGTCGGATCGCTTGAGCTTCATTGTGCACGAGCCGTTGGGTGTGGTCGGCGCGATCGTGCCGTGGAATTTTCCGCTGCACATGGCGTGCTGGAAGGTCGCGCCGGCGCTGGCGACCGGCAACTCAATCGTGCTGAAGCCGGCCGAGCAGTCGCCGTCGACGGCTTTGAAGCTGGGTGAGTTGGCGCTGGAGGCTGGTGTGCCGCCGGGCGTGCTCAACGTTGTTCCTGGATTCGGCGATACGGCGGGGCAGGCGTTGGCGCGGCATATGGATGTCGATCTAATCGCGTTCACTGGCTCCGGCGAGGTTGGCCGCAAGTTGATGACGTACGCCGCTGAGAGCAATCTGAAGCGGGTGGCGCTGGAGCTTGGCGGCAAGAGCCCGCAGATCGTTTTTGCGGATGCTGAGGATCTAGACGCGGCGGCGGATGCGGCGGCATGGGGGATTTTCTTTAATCAAGGCGAGATTTGTAACGCGGCCTCGCGTCTGCTGGTCGAAAGCTCAATCAAGGATGACTTCCTGGAGCGTGTGTTGAAGTGCTCGAAGCAATACGCGCCGGGCGATCCGCTTGATCCGGAGAGTGTCGCCGGTGCGCTGGTGAGCGAAAGCCAGATGAAGCGCGTGCTGGGCTACATCGACACGGCGCGCAAAGAAGGCGCCACTCTCGCGTTGGGTGGCAAGCGTGTGCGTGAGGAAACGGGCGGCTATTACGTCGAGCCGACCGTTTTTCATCGGATGGACAACTCACACACTTTGGCGCGTGAGGAAGTATTTGGACCTGTGCTTGCCCTGCTGGGGTTCACGGACGAAGATCATGCAGTGAAAGTCGCGAACGACACCGTTTACGGATTGGCCTCCGGCTTGTGGACGGCGAACGTCTCACGCGCACATCGCGTGGCGCGAAAGCTGCGGACTGGCCTAGTGTGGATCAATGGCTGGGACGCCTGCGACATAACCGTGCCGTTCGGTGGCGCCAAGCAATCGGGCTTCGGGCGCGATCGCTCGCTGCATGCGCTTGAGAAGTACACCGAGCTCAAGGGCATCTCGATTACATATCGGCCGTGAGCCTGAGCGATCTCATCGCGCGCGAGACTCAGCGTTATCTGGCCGCGCATCCGAAGGCGGCGGCCGAGGCGGCGCGGCTCAGGCAGCATTGGCTGTTCGGGACGCCGTTTCACTGGATGAACGATTGGGCCACGCCTTCCGCGATGATCGCGGAGGACGGCGAGGGCGCGGTGCTCACCGATATCGACGACAACAGCTACGACGATTTTTGCCTCGGCGATACGCCGGGGATGTTCGGTCATGGACGGCCGGAGATTGCGCGCGCGATCGCTGAGCAGGCGCGGCGCGGCGCGACGTTCATGCTGCCGACCGTCGAGGCCGCTGACGTTGGTGCATTGCTCGCCGAACGGTTTGGCTTGCCGTTTTGGCAAACGACGCTTTCTGCTTCTGATGCGAACCGTGCGGTGATCCGCTGGGCGCGGGCGGTGACGGGAAAGTCCGTCATCGTCGTGTTCGATGGCTGCTATCACGGCATGGTCGAGGATTGCTTCGTTGAGTTGCGGCACGGGCGGACGCGGCCGGACGCGGGGCTGGTCGGCCAAGTGTTCGACATGACGCGGACGACGCGCGCCATTCCGTTCAACGATCTCGGCGCGCTTGAGGCGGTGCTGGCGATGGGTGATGTCGCGGCGGTGCTGGCTGAACCGGCGATGACGAATTGCGGAATGATCCTGCCGGAAGCCAATTTCTGGAAGCGCGCGCAGGCGCTGGCGAAGAAGGCGGGCGCGCTTTTGGTGTTGGATGAGACGCACACGCTGTCGAGCGGACCGGGCGGCGCGACGAAGGCGTGGGGCTTGGCGCCCGACGCGCTTGTGATCGGCAAAGCTATCGCGGGCGGGTTTCCGGCGGCGGTGTGGGGCGTCAGCGCCGCGCTGGCGGAGAAGATCGGCGCGGTGAAAACGGGCGGCGGACGCTCCGGCATCGGGACCACCCTGGCGGGTAACGCGATGGGGATTGCGGCGATCGGCGCGACGTTGCGGGAGGTGGCGACGCCGGCCGCCTACGACGTGATGCTCAAGGGCGCCGATGACTTGGTGGCGAAGCTGCGTGATGTGATCGCGAAGCGGGCGTTGCCCTGGTGCGTGGTGCATGTCGGGGCGCGGGCGGAGATTGTCTTTGCGCCGGAGCCGCCGAAAAATGCCGCTGCGATGCGGCCGGCGTTGGCGCAAAGCGAACTGAACGAGGCGCTACACCTCTATCTGATCAATCGCGGCGTGCTGATCGCGCCGTTTCACATGATGATGCTGGTTTGCCCCGCCACGACGACGCAACAGATTGACCGGCTCGTCGCGGCGGTCGATAGCTTTGCGGAAGACTACGCGAAAGAGGGCGCCACTTGACCATCGCCGATCCGAAGGAAGTGAAGAGCTTCCTCGACAAGCATCCTGAAATTCAATTCTTCGAGATCGTCTTCACCAATATGGCGGGGGTGCCGCGCGGGAAGCGGCTGCGGCGGCATGAGATCGAGGCGGTGTATGCGAACGGGCGGTTCCTGCCTGGCTCGATCCTGGTGAATGACATCACAGGACAGGACGTCGAGGCGACGGGTCTGGTCTGGGAAGATGGCGACGCCGATCGCGTGGCGCGGCCGATCGCGGGGCGGATCACGCCGGCGCCGTGGCTGGGCGCCGATGTCGCGCAAGTGCCGGTGACGATGTACGAGCTCGACGGCAAGCCGCACGATCTCGATCCGCGCCATGTATTGCAGCGTGTGATCGATCGGTTTGCGGCGGACGGGCTCGTGCCGGTCGTGGCGTGCGAGCTCGAGTATTATCTCGTCGACGCCCGACGGACCGCGTCAGGCAAGATTCAATTGCCGCCTTCGCCGCTGACCGGCGATAGGGCGACGCAGCATCAGGTCTATGGCCTACGCGAGGTCGAGGAGGCGTCAGGGTTCCTTCGCGATTTGTGGGCGTCTGCCGATGCGATGGGCATTCCGCTCGAGGGTGCGATTAGCGAATACGCACCTGGGCAGCTGGAACTCACTTTGAAGCACCACGCGGATGCACTGCGGGCCGCGGACGATGCAGTGCTCTATAAGCGTGCGGCAAAGGGCGTCGCGCTGCGGCACGGATGCGAAGCGACGTTCATGGCGAAGCCGTTTGCGGATTTGGCTGGATCAGGGATGCACCTGCACGTCAGCGTCAACGACAAGGCGGGCAAGAACATATTTGCGTCGGACAAGCCCGAGGGCGAGCCGGTGTTGGCGCATGCGATCGGCGGCATGAAGGCGCTGCTCGGCGACTCGATGGCGATTTTCGCGCCGAACGCCAACTCGTATCGGCGCTTCAAGGCGAACTCTTATGCGCCGGTGGCC
This sequence comes from Hyphomonadaceae bacterium, assembly GCA_050184605.1. Taxonomy (GTDB): domain Bacteria; phylum Pseudomonadota; class Alphaproteobacteria; order Caulobacterales; family Aquidulcibacteraceae; genus Vitreimonas. Next base: position 44,293 of record JBFXAE010000006.1, read on the forward strand.
CCGACTTGGGGCGTCAACAACCGCACCGTCTCGTTCCGTGTGCCGGCCGGCGCGCCGAATACGCGCCATATCGAGCACCGCGTCGCGGGCGCCGACGCGCATCCGGCGTTGGCGTTGGCGGCGCTGCTTGCTGCAGTGCACCATGGAATCACGAACAAGATCGATCCCGGCCCGGCGATCGTCGGCGATGGCTACGCGCAGGCCGAAGGCGGGGAGAAGATCCCGACCAATTGGTTCGCGGCGACTGACCGTTTCGCCGAGTCGGCGCTTCTGAAGGATTATCTGGGTGAACGGTTCGTGCGGATGTACGCCACGGTGAAGCGGGTCGAGCAGGATCGCTTCCAATCGGCGATCCCCGATATTGATTACGACTGGTATTTGCGGGCTTGTTAGCGGCTGAGCGCAAGCGCAGCATGAGTCTTGGGTGGCCGCCGGTGGCGGCAGACGACGAAAGGGCAGAGACAATGGCCAAGGGAAAGTATCTTCGGGGCGCGTCGCGCCGTTCTCTGCTGCAATCGTTTGGTGCCGCGGCGATCGGGATTTCGTTCTCGAGCACGCTGGCTGCGTGCGGCGGTGGCGGCGGGCCGACGGTCAACTTCTACAACTGGGACACCTATATCGGACCGACGACGCTGGATGATTTCCGCGAAGCGACCGGCACCAACGTGAACATGAGCTTGTTCGCAACGAACGACGAGTTGTTTGCGCGTCTTCGGGCCGGCAATCCGGGTTTCGACGTGATCGTGCCATCGAACGAGTTCGTCACCCGCATGAGCCAGGCGCAGATGATCCAGGAGCTGGATCATTCGCTCATTCCAAACAAGGCGAACCTGCTGCCGGAATTCCAGGACGCCTCGTTCGATCGGGGCCGGCGCTTCTCGATGCCGTACACTTGGCTGGTGCTGGGTATCGGCTATCGCAAGAGCGCGATGCCGGCGGGTTTCGTGCCGAACTCGTGGCGCTACCTGTTCGACAGTCCGCAATTCACCCAGCGCATCGCGCTGCTTTCGGAATCGGCGGATCTCATCCGGCTCTGCGCCAAGTATCAGGGCATTTCGCTGAACGGTATTCCGGAAGCGAACCTGCAGGCCATCGAGCAGATGCTCATTCGTCAGAAGCCGCATGTGAAGGCGTTCCACGAGGACGATGGGCAGGATCTGCTGGCTTCCGGCGAGATCGACATCGTGCTCGAATACAACGGCGACATGGCGCAGCTGATGAGCGCCGAAGGCGGCGATCAGTTCGATTTCGTGGTTCCGCAGGAAGGCACGCTGATCAATTCGGATTGCCTCTGCATCCCGACCGGTGCGCCGAACGTTGCGGGCGCGCACGCGTTCATCAACTATCTGCTCGACGCGGAAGCGGGGCAGAAAATCACCGAAGAGATTCAGTATCCGACGCCGAACGCAGCCGTGGCTGAGCGCATGGGCGACGCCTACCGGAGCAACCCCGTTATCTTCCCGCCAGCCGATGTAATGGCGAAAAGCGAATACGGCGAGTTCGAGGGCGACGACAAGGCGCGTCAGTTCGAGGAGATATTCACACGGATCAGCGCGGCGTAACAACGTCGCGGGGGAGAGCGTATGGAGCAGACTTGGAAGCAGGCGAAGGCGGCATTCGCGGCGATAGCCGCGCCGCCTATCGCTTGGCTTGCCCTGTTCTTCTTCGTGCCGATGGCGGTGATCTGGGCCTATTCGTTCGGCGAGAACGTGGGCCCGATCACGATCGACTTCACCGGCACCTTCGCCAACTACGCGCGGGCGCTGGAACCGCTCTATCTCCAGATCTTCTGGAAAAGCCTGATCATTGCCGGGCTGACGACGCTCTTGTGCCTGATCATCGGATTTCCGGTGGCGCTGGCGATCGCGTTTGCTTCGCCAAAGACGAAAGCCTGGCTGCTGCTGCTGATCATGCTGCCGTTCTGGACGAACTTGCTCATTCGCACGTTCGCTCTGATCGCGGTGCTGCGCGAGAACGGCTACGTCAACTTCGCGCTCGAATTCCTCTGGAACAATGCGAGCGGGCTGATGACGCTGGTGGGACTGCAGCCACTGGGTGATTTCGAGCCACTGACATTGCTCTACAACAATACTGCGGTGGTCATTGGCCTCGTCTATGTGCACCTGCCGTTCATGGTGCTGCCGCTTTATTCGGCGCTTGACCGCATGGATCGTTCGCTGATGGAGGCGAGCCTCGATCTTGGCGCAGGTCACCTGCGCACGATCTGGTCCGTCGTCGTACCGCTCGCCGCGCCAGGGATCGCCTCGGGCGTCCTGATCACGTTCATTCCAGCGCTCGGGGCTTATCTCACGCCCGACCTGCTCGGCGGCACCGATAGCCAGATGATCGCCAATGTGATCGAGCGGCAGTTCAAGCGCGCCAACGATTGGCCGTTCGGCGCCGCGCTGTCGTTCTTGCTCATGTACCTGACCTTCATCGCCATCGCGGCGCAGGCATTCGTTCAGCGCAAGAGCGAGCGGAGAGGCTGATGGCGGACCAAGGTCTCACCTCCGTGCCGCGCTTGGGCGGCGGCAAGAAGGAGCCTCGAGAAAAGCCTGGGCCGCTTGAGTATCTGCGGCAGTGGCCGCTGCGCCTGATCGTCGGCGCGACGTTGCTGTTTCTCTACCTGCCGCTGATCACGCTGATGATCTTCAGCTTCAACACCAGCCGGCGGAACGTGGTCTGGCAGGGCTTCACGACCGACTGGTACGTCAAGGCGTTTAACAACGACTCGTTGCTGCAGGCTTTCATCAACTCGCTGACGATCGCGTTCTTCTGCACAATCATCTCGGTCGTGCTCGGGGCGTTGGCGGCGGTTATGCTGTGGCGCTTCCGCTTTCCAGGAAAGACGGTGGTCGAGGGAGGCATGGCGCTGCCGATCGTGGTGCCGGAGATTTGCCTGGGCGTCGCGATGCTGGTGTTCTTCGCGCGGGTCATGCCATGGCCGATGGGACTACCGTGGCCGCTGAACCTGGGCGCGATCATTATCGCCCACGTTTCGTTTGCGTTTCCGTTCGTGGCGACGGTAGTGCGCGCGCGGCTCGCTTCGTTCAACCGCGAACTGGAGGAAGCGGCTAAGGATTTGGGCGCTTCCGAGTGGCGGACGTTCTGGGATGTGCTGGTGCCTCACATGCAGCCAGGCCTGATCGCAGGCGCGCTGCTGGCCTTCACCTTGTCGCTGGATGACTTCGTCATCACTTTCTTCACCGCTGGGCCGGATACGATCACGTTCCCGGTGAAGGTCTATTCGATGCTGCGCTTCTCGGTGACGCCGGAAGTGAACGCAGCGTCCACTGTTTTGATTGTCGTGACCGTGGTCCTGACGGCGATTGGTCTGCAAATGCAGAACAACCAGGCCAAGGACAAGAAAGCTTGATCCGATGAGTGACGCCTCTGTCTCAAACGCGCCGGCGGCAAAGCCAACGCCGCACGTCAAGGAGAACGCCATCATCTCGTTCCAAGGCGTGACAAAGCGCTTCGGAAAGATGGTCGCGGTCGACAATGTGACTCTGGATATTCGTGAAGGCGAGTTCTTTGCGCTGCTGGGCCCATCCGGCTGCGGCAAGACGACTCTGCTGCGAATGCTGGCCGGCTTCGAGACGCCCAGCGAAGGCAAGGTTCTGATCGACGGAAAGGATGTCGCCGGGCTGCCGCCGAACAAGCGGCCGGTGAACATGGTGTTCCAGAGCTATGCCGTCTTTCCGCACATGAAGGTGACGGACAATGTCGCCTACGGCTTGAAGATGGATGGCGTCGACGGCGGCGAAATCAAGACGCGCGTCGCCGAGGCGCTGGAGCTGGTGAAACTCGGCGGGCTTGGCGATCGGATGCCGGATCAGCTTTCGGGCGGCCAACGCCAACGCGTGGCCCTGGCGCGCGCGCTGGTGAAGCGGCCGCGTGTGTTGCTGCTGGACGAGCCGCTCTCGGCCCTCGATGCGAAACTGCGCGATCAAATGCGCTCGGAGCTGACCTCGCTGCAGGAGAAGGTCGGCATCACCTTCATCATGGTGACGCACGATCAGGACGAGGCGCTGGCGATCGCGACACGGTGCGCGGTGATGAATCGCGGCGTGCTGGCGCAGGTCGCGACGCCGGCCGATCTCTATGAGTTTCCGAACTCGCGCTTCGTCGCCGATTTCGTCGGCAGCGTGAACATGTTCGAGGGCACGCTTTCGGAAGATGAGCCGGGGCATGCTCTGGTGCGTGTGCCGGAGATGAGCGCACCGGTTTATCTGGATCATGGCGTAACGGGGGCGCGTGGTTCTACCGTCTGGGTGGCGCTGCGGCCGGAGAAGATCGAGATGCACAAGCGCGCCGAGGGGTCGACGGCGATGAAGATGGAAGACGCGCCGGAGGGGACGAACGTTGTCGCCGGCGTGATCCGCGACATTGTCTATCTGGGCAGCGAGACCAATTACGAGGTCGAACTCGAAAGCGGCCGCCGCGTGAAGACGTTTCGTTCCAATCTGACACGCTACGATCAGGAAGATTTTACCTGGGACGAGCCTGTATGGCTTGCCTGGCACGCCTGTTCGCCGGCAGTGCTCCTATCTTAGCGTCATGACCTTCAAAGACCGTCCCGTTCTTGGCGTTATCGCCTGCAACCGCGTTGTGGAGACACAATCGGCACAGGCAGTGATGACGCGCTATCTCGTATCGGCGCTGAAGTATGCGGATGCCGCCGCGCTGCTGGTGCCGGCGATGCCCGAGCTGATGCATGCGAAGGAGATCGCGCCGCGACTCGATGGCATTCTGCTGACGGGCACGCCGTCCAACCTTGATCCCAAGCGCTATGGCCAGATCATCGACGATGCGCCGGGGCCGTTCGATCCGGGCCGCGATGAAATGACGGCGCATCTGATCGAGGCGATGCTGGAAGAGGGAAAGCCTGTGTTCGGGATTTGCCGCGGCTTTCAGGAGCTCAACGTTGCGTTCGGCGGCACGCTTCGCCGCGATATGGCGGATAATCCGTCGCTCATCGCGCACCATGCGCCGAGCGAAGCGAGCTTTACCGAGTACTTCGATCACATTCACCCCGTGAACCTGGTCGAAGGCGGCGTGCTTGAGCGCGCTTATGGGACCGAGTCACTCGATGTGGTGAGCGTACACTATCAGGGCGTCGATAAGCTCGGCGCTGGGTTGACGGTCGAGGCAACGGCGCCGGATGGCGTCGTCGAAGCGATTTCGGCAAACATCAACGGCGCGCCGGTGCTCGCGGTGCAATGGCATCCCGAGTGGAAGGCGCACGAGAACCCGCAGAGCCAAACCTTCTTTAAGCTTTTGGGCCGAGCTCTGCGGCGCGAGCCGCTCGTCGCGGGTTGAACCGCGATGCGCCAATAAGAACGAACCGAGGGAACGAACATGCCTGCGCGTAATTATGACATTCCGGAACTGCGCCGTCTCGACGTCGCGCACCACTTGCCCGCGCAAGCGAACTACGGAGAGATCCAGGCGCTCGGCGGCAGCCGCATGATCACGCGCGCCGAAGGCTCAACCATCTATGACGGCGAAGGTAACGCCATCCTCGACGGCATGGCGGGCTTGTGGTGTGTGAATGTCGGTTACGGCCGCCAAGAGCTTGTCGACACCGCCGCGCAGCAAATGCAGGAGCTGCCGTTCTACAACACGTTCTTTAAGACAGCGACGCCGCCGACGGTGATGCTCGCGGCGAAGCTCGCTGAGCTGCTGGGCGGGGAGCTGCAGCATATCTTCTTCAACTCGTCCGGCTCGGAAGCGAACGACACAGTGATGCGCATGGTGCGTCACTACTGGAATGTGTCGGGGCAGCCGAAGCGCACGATCTTCATCGGCCGCCGCAACGGCTATCACGGCTCGACCATGGCGGGCGCGAGCTTGGGCGGCATGAAAGCAATGCACCCGATTGGCGGGCTGCCGATCCCAGGCGTCGAGCATGTTGCTCAGCCTTACAGGTTCGGCGAAGGCTTTGGTGAGGACGAGGAGAGCTTCTACGCACGTTGCGCGCAAGAGATCGAAGATCGCATTATTGCCGTGGGGCCGGAGAACGTTGCGGCGTTCATCGGCGAGCCGGTCCAGGGCGCGGGCGGCGTGATCATTCCGTCGAAAGCGTATTGGAAGCGCGTCGACGCGATCTGCAAGAAGTACGGCATTCTGCTTGTCGTCGATGAGGTCATTTGCGGCTTCGGGCGGCTGGGTGAGTGGTTCGGCTTCCAGCATTTCGGCGTCACGCCGGATCTTGTGCCGATGGCGAAGGGCTTATCATCCGGCTATCTGCCGATCTCCGCCGTCGGCGTGTCACACAAGATCGTCGAGGTGCTGCGCGAGAAGGGCGGCGATTTCGTGCATGGCTACACCTATTCAGGCCATCCGGTCGCGGCGGCGGTGGCGCTGAAGAATCTGGAGATCATCGAGCGCGAAGGGCTCGTCCTGCGGGTGAAGAACGATATTGGGCCGTACTATGCCGAGGCGCTGAAGCGGCTCGAGGGCGATCCGCTGGTAGGCGAAGTGCGCTCGCTCGGGTTGATCGGTGCGGTCGAGATCGTGTCGAAGAAGGGCACGAACGAACGCTTCACCGGCAAGGAAGGCAAAGCTGGGCCGGTGGTGCGTGATGCGTGCATCAAGAACGGTTTGATGGTGCGCGGTATTCGCGACTCGATCGTGATGTGTCCGCCGCTGATTATCACGCGCGCGGAAGTCGATCGCATGGTCGATATTATCGCGCGCTCGCTTCGTGAGGCGGAGCCTGCCCTTCACGCCCTGAAAGCGGACGATTAACGCGCCGAATTCGCCGCGAAGTCGGTGCGGCCGAGCATGCCCATGCCATCCGAGATATCGAGCGCAATCGCGTCGCGAAGCGCTGCGGCGTCTTTCGCTTCGATCGCGGCAATCGCCGTCTGGTGACGGTCGTTCAGCTCTGCGTGGGAGACACGGTCGTAGAGCACGCGCATGTGGGGGCCGAACTGAAGCCAAAGCGTCTCGATCAGCTGGGTCAATGTCTTCTGCGGTTGCGCACGGTAGAGCGTGAAATGGAAGTCGTAATTGGCCTGCATATAGGTGCCGGCATCGCCGTCCTTGATTGCGGCAGCCAGCGTGGCGTCGATCTCGCGCAGTTTCGTGACGTCAGCCGGTGTCAGGAAAGGGACCGCTAACGCGGCCGCTTCTGGTTCGAGGAGGAGGCGGCAACGGAGCAGGTCCTCGAAGCGCTCGCGAGTCATTTCCGGCACGCGGACGCGGCGCTTGGAGCGAATCGAAACCGCACCTTCAGCAGAGAGTCGGGAGAGCGCGTCGCGCACTGGCGTTTGGCTAACGCCTAATTCGCCGGCGAGCCCGCGCGTCGACAATTCATGAGAAGGAGAGATGTGCCCGGTGACGATGCGTTTGCGCAATTCCGCGTAAACGCTTGAGTTCAGCCCCTCGTCTGAGCCCTTGAAGTTCAGGATCATACGGCGCTCGTAGCGATAACAATCCCGGCGTGCACGCGAAAACTACAGAAAAGGGCAGCCTGCAAGCCGGGGTGTGACGTCTTGACTTGCCCCCGGGCGAGCCGGGATAGTGGTCTTATCAGGTGACTTATGCGCTCCCGCGGCCTTCCCGAGAAGGCAGATGGGTGTGGTGTGAAGGCGGCCCTTGGCGGCCGTGAAAGACGTTCAGTCGCGCCGCGCCCGTTTGAAAGAATTTCAGTTGCGGTTCTCGCGCGCCATCTCGGCGCACAGCGATTTCGCGTGCGCAAAAGCGTGTGTGTGCAATGAGCTTTTCAAATTGGATCAAAGAACGCGGCATTGGCGAGATCGAGTGCCTTATACCCGATCTGAATGGGGTTATCCGGGGTAAGGTCGTCCCGGCGCAGAAGTTCCTGCAAAGCGAGCGTGACGGCTCGCTGCGAATTCCCTCCAGCATCTATCTGCTTACGGTGACCGGCGAGTATGCCGACGAGGCAGATGAGGCGATATCCACGCAAGATCCCGACGTCGTGCTGCGGCCGGACATCGAGACCATCTGCGTGGCGCCGGGCTACAAGACGCCGACGGCGTTCGTCTTTGCCGACACCTACAACACCAACGGCGAGCCCTATGACATCGCGCCGCGCTATGTGCTGCGCCGCGTCATTAAGCTTTACGAAGACGTCGGCTTGCGGCCCGTCGTGGCGCCGGAGCTGGAGTTTTACCTGACCCAGGTGAACACCGACCCGGATTTGCCGCTGGCGCCGCCGGCGGGGCGTTCTGGCCGATCGGAAACTTCACCGCAGCCTTACGGGCTGGAGGCGATCACCGAGTACGAGGATCTGATCGAGACAATCTACGAACACGCGGAAGCGGCTTCGCTTCATCTCGATACGATGATCCACGAAAGCGGCACCGCCCAGCTCGAGATCAATTTCAACCACGGTGACCCGGTCCACGTCTCGGATCAGGTACTGGTGTTCAAGCGCATCGTCCGCCAGGTTGCGCTGAAGCATGGCGTGTACGCGACGTTCATGGCCAAGCCGATGGAGAACCAGCCCGGTTCAGCGATGCATCTGCACGTCTCAGTCGTCGACGCGAAGAAGGGCGGCAACTTGTTTGGTACTGACGAGGGTGACGGCAACACTGATACGTTCAGGCATTTCGTTGGCGGTTTGCAGAAATATCTCGGCGAGGTAACGCCGTTGTTTGCGCCGAACGTGAATTCCTTCCGCCGCATGCGTCCGGATTTCTCGGCCCCGATCAATCTGCAATGGGGTTACGACAACCGCTCATGCGGCCTGCGCGTGCCGATCTCGCAAGCGAGCAATAGACGGATCGAGAACCGTCTGCCCGGCGCCGACGCGAACCCCTACCTTGCGATCGCCGCCGTGCTTGTGTGCGGCTATATAGGCATACGCGATAAGATCGCGCCGGCCGAGATGGTGCAGGGGAGCGCCTACAAGTGGGCGCGGACGCTGCCACGGACATTGCGCGAAGGGCTTGATCGCTTTCAAAAATGCGCTCCGGTGCGTGAATTGCTGGGCGAACATTTCTGCAATGCGTTTCAACAGATCAAGGATCATGAACTCGGTAATTTCGAGGGCGTGATTTCCTCGTGGGAACGCGATCACTTGCTGCTCAAGGTTTGACGTGAGCTTCAACTCCGGCTTGGGGATGGAGCGGTCGTACTATGTCGCGACCGCCAATCCGTTCGCGCCGGCGCCAAAGCTCGAAGGTGATGTGGCTGCGGATGTCGTCGTCATTGGCGGCGGCTACACCGGCCTGCATGCGGCGTTGAATGCGGCGGAGCGCGGGTTTTCCGTTGTGCTGCTTGAGGCGGACCGAATCGGCTGGGGCGCTTCGGGCCGCAATGGCGGCCAAATGATTCCCGGCTGGCGCAAAGGCGCATCGGAGCTGATTGCAAAGTTCGGTGCGGCGCAGGCGAAGGCTTTGTTCAAACTCTCGCTTGAAGCGCGTTCGATGACGCTGGGGCGCATCGAGCAGCATGGCATAGAGTGCGACCTACGCCAGCGCGGCCATCTTACGCTTGCAGCGAAGGAAAGCGATCGCGCGTGGATGGAGCGGGAGCGTGATCTGGCGCGCAGCGCCTTCGGCTATGAGCACATGGAAGTGCTCGATACGACGGCCGCGTGCGAGCTGGTCAACGCGCCGCGCTTTCATGGTGGGCTGCTGGATCGATTGGGCGGCCATCTGCATCCGTTGAATTATGCGTTGGGCCTTGCGGAAGCCGCCCGTGGCGGCGGTGTTGTTCTGCACGAGCACTCGCCCGTCGTTCGTGTCGAAACCGCGCGTGGGGTTGTCGCGCATACCGAGGCCGGTAGCGTCCGGGCGCGGTTCGGTGTGCTGGCGTGCGACGCGCTGCTGGGCGATCTTGAGCCGCGTTTGGCGGCGCGGATCATGCCAGTGGCGAACTATCTCTGTGCGACGAAGCCGCTCGACAAATCCGAAGAGCTGATTGCCGACGACCTGGCGGTGAGCGATAGCCGGTTCGTCGTGAACTATTTCCGCATGAGTGCGGATGGGCGGCTCATCTTTGGCGGTGGCGAGCGCTACACGCCGCAGCCGCCAGCTAACATCGCGGCATTCACACGCAACCATATGGCGCGCGTGTTTCCGCAACTCGCGAACGAACCGATCGACTATGCCTGGGGTGGGCTTGTCTCGATCAGCATGTCGCGTCTCCCTCATATCGGCCGCTTCGGAGATCTCTTCTTTGCGCACGGCTATTCAGGTCAGGGCGTACTGTTGCCGGCTCTCGTAGGGAACGTGTTGTCCGAGGCGATGGCGGGGACGGCTGAACGCTTTGATGTGTTGGCCGGTATAGCGCCGCCGGAGTTTCCCGGCGGCGCGGCGTTGCGTTCGCCGCTCTATGTGTTGGGCATGCTTTGGTACGCGCTACGCGACAGGCTTTAGGGCTGCGGCGCGCTTGGCCGCCGCTTCGATGCTCGCCCAGTCTCCGGCCTTGATGTAGTCGGACGGCGCGATCCACGAGCCGCCAACGCACAGCACATTGCTGAGCGCGAGATATGCGGGCGCTTTGTCTGGCGTGATCGAACCAGTCGGGCAGAAGCGTACGCTCGGCAGCGGGCCGGCGATCGCTTTCAACGTTGAAACGCCGCCGAGCTGTTCGGCGGGAAAGAACTTGAAGCAGGTGTAGCCGAGTTCGAGGCCGCGCTGGATTTCGCTCGCGGTGGCGACGCCGGGCACGAACGGGATCGCCGCTTTGCGCGCGGCTTTCATCAATTTCGTCGTGCCGCCTGGCGAGAGCGCGTACTTCGCACCTGCTTCAATGGCGGCGTTGAGATCGTCCTCGCTCAGCACGGTGCCGGCGCCGACAATCATCTCCGGCGCTTCCTCGGAGACAGCCCGGATCGCGTCGAGCGCCGCGGGCGTGCGCAGCGTGATCTCGATAGTGCGCACGCCGCTGGCCAGCAGCACGCGCGCCAGCGGCACGGCATTGGCTGCGTCATCGATGGTTACGACCGGGATGACCGGCGAGAGTGTCAGAACCGGGATGGCGTCTTGGGGCGTTTTCATAAAGTCCTGTGTGGGCCCGGCTGGCGGGTGGTTTCAAGCCGGAGATCGGCGTCCGCGGGGAACACTGAAAGCAAATTGACACCGGTTTCCTAAGGGTGCAATCTCAGGCTCAAGAGCGGGCCGGAGGGAGCCCACAGCCTCCGTGGCTGTGGCCGTAACTAACGGAAAACGCTGAGTATTCAATAGGGCGAGGAACCTTACCGTGCCGCTTTCCGCTGCTTCTGCGGCCGCTACCGCCCGCGCTTTCGTCGAAGCACGCCGGCGCGCGGATCCGGTGCGCGATTATCCCGGTCAGATGCCTCCCGATCTCGCCTCCGCCTACGCCATTCAGGACGTGGCGATCGGTCTTTGGGACGATCAGGTCGCCGGCTGGAAAATCGGGCTGGTGCCCGCCGAGCTGCGCGCGACGCTTGGCGTCGACCGGATCGCGGGGCCGATCTTTGAGCGCCAGGTGGTGATGGCGGCGCCAGATCAGACGGTGGACTTGCCGGTCGTGCGCGGCGGCTTTGCCGCGGTGGAAGCGGAATTCGTGCTGCGCATCGGTCGCGATCAGGATGCGGGCGAGCGTGTTTGGAGCGCGGCCGACGCCGCCGACATGATCGGCGCGGTTCACATCGGCGTTGAACTGGCTGGCAGCCCGTTTGCAGGCATCAATGACCACGGACCGGCGGTGACGGTTTCCGATTTCGGCAACAATTCGGGACTGATTGTTGGCGATGAAGTGAAGGATTGGCGAGCGATCGATTGGGCGCGCGCCGTGGCGCAAACCTCGATCGACGCGCAGCGTGTTGGCGAAGGCAATGCGGCGATGCTGCCGGGTGGGCCGCTGGCTGCGTTGGCCTTCTTGCTGACGCACTGCGCCGAGCGCGGCAAACTCTTGCGCGAAGGGCAGCTGATTTCGAGCGGCGCTGTAACGGGCGTGCACCAGATCGAAGCCGGGCAATCGGCTGAGCTTTCGTTCGGCGGCTATGGCATGTTGCGCTGCCGCGCAGTGCCAGCGCGCGGCGAAGAGACTCCCGCCGCAGCCGGTGCTGCGCTCTAATGGCGCGTTGGGAGAGCTGCTCATGACAACGCGCCGTTCTTTACTCGCGGGCGGGGCAGTGCTTGGCCTTGGCGCATGCGCGCCACGCAGTGACAGTGGCGTGCTGACGGCAGTCGATGTTCACCCAACAGATTATCCGACTGTCGAAGCCGTGCGTTGGATCGGCGCCGAACTCGAGCGCGAGACGGGCGGGCGGCTCTCAATCCGCTCTTATCCGGGCGGGCAGCTCGGAAGTGAGAACGATACGGTCGCGCTCGCGCACTTCAACGTGTTGGACTTTTGCCGCGTAACCGCGGCGGCGCTGAACAACTCGTTCCCACTGACGCAGGCTTTGGTCGTCCCGTACACGTTTCACAGCGAAGATCATATGCGCCGCTCAGTCGATGGCGCCGTGGGGCAAGAGATCCTGGCGAGCTTCGAGAGCAAAGGCCTCATCGGGCTGGCGCTGTATGATGGCGGGGCGCGCTCGATGTATAGCGCGCGGCGGCCCGTGCATGAGCCGGCGGACATGCGCGGGCTCAAAGTGCGTGTGCCGCGCTCGGATATTTTCCTGCAGATGCTTGAAGTGATGGGCGCGAACCCGACGCCGATCCCGTTCGGCGAAGTGTTCACTGGGCTACAGACCCATCTCATCGATGCAGCGGAAAACAACTGGTCGACGTTCCAATCGACGCGGCAATATGAAGTCGCGCGCTACTGGTCGCAGACAGAGCATTGCCATTCGCCGGACGTGCTGATGTTCTCGAAGCGCCGCTATGACGCGATGTCGCCCGGCGATCGCGATCTGCTGCGCGCGAAGGCGCGCGAGTCGGTCGCGGTGATGCGCGGGCTTTGGGACGAGAAGCAGGCGCGAGCGCGCCAGATCGTGCTTGAGGCCGGCGTCGAAGCAAACACGGTGGAGCACGCGGCGTTCGTCGCGGCGGTTGCGCCGATGCGCCAACGCTATCTGCGGGATGAAACGATCGGCGCCTTGCTGCGCCGGATCGAAAACGAAGCCTGAGCAACAGGCTGGGGAGGAATGATGAGCGCGAAGCGACCCGGGCTTGCCGGCGCACTCGATGTCCTGGCCGCTGTGACGGTAACGATCGCGGCGGCGGCGCTCGTCTGCCTTGTTGCCGTGCTCGCATGGCAGGTGATCGGTCGCTACCTGCTCAATGCGTCTCCCGCGTGGACGGAGCCGGTGGCGCTGACGCTGATGAGCGTTTCGGCGCTGTTCGGTGCGGCGATCGCCGTGCGAGGAGAGACGCATTTCAGCTTCCCGACCTTGGTGGAATCGGCGCCGCCGCTCTTGCGCGCGCTGTTGCGCGCTTTGGCGCGGCTGATTGCGTTTGCCTTCGGCTTGGCGCTCGCGGCGTTCGGCTTCGTGCTCATGGCTGACGGCTGGACCACGCCGATGGCGGGCGCGCCCGCGCCGGAGGGCTTGAGCTACGCCGGCATCGCGTTCGGCGGCGCGCTGATCGCGATCTTCGCACTTGAGCGGCTGATACGAGGCGCCCCGGCTGCGGCTGAGGCGGGAGAAGCCTGATGGAGATCGCGATTCTCTTTGGCGCGTTCGCGCTGCTGCTGGTGCTGGGCGTCCCGGTCGCGTTCTCGATCGCGGCGGCGACATTGGCGACGGTGATCTATCTCGGCTTGCCGCCTGTCGTTGTGGTTCAGCAAGTCGCCTCCGGGTTCAACAAGATCTCACTGCTGGCGATCCCGCTCTTCATCTTTGCCGGCGAACTGATGTTGCGCGGCGGAATATCGGAGCGATTGATCGCTCTTGCATCGTCGCTCGTTGGGCATTTGCGCGGCGGCTTGGGGCAGGTCAGCGTCGTTGCTTCGACTTTGTTTGGCGGCGTTTCAGGTTCGGCGCTGGCGGATGTTTCGGCCATCGGCTCGACCATGATCCCGCAGATGGAGAAGCGCGGCTTCAGCAAGGACTACGCGGTTGATGTGACGATTTCGGCGGCGCTTGTCGCGCTGTTGCTGCCGCCTTCGCATAATCTCATCCTGTTTTCCGCAATTGCCGGCGGCGGCGTTTCGATCGCCGATCTGTTCGCGGCGGGCATCGTTCCGGCGTTGTTGCTGGCGTTCAGTGTGATGGCGGCGGCATATTTTCTAGCGCGCGCGCGCGGCTATCCGACGGAGCCCTTCCCCGGTTTCGGCAAGGTTGGCGTTCGGCTCATCGCGGCGATTCCGGGTTTGCTGCTCGTGCTCGTTATTTTCGGCGGCATCCGCGCCGGCATTTTCACGGCGGTTGAGAGCGCAGCGGTGGCGGTGATTTACGCGCTGATCGTAACCGCGCTCGTCTATCGCGGCCTGGGGTGGAAGCGGTTTGCCGATGCTGTCGCGCACGCTGCGAGATCATCAGGGACGGTGTTGTTTGTCATCGGCGCAGCCGGCGCCTTCGGCTGGTTGATGGCGTATCTGCAGATACCGGCGGCCGCGGCGGAGTTCCTGCAGTCGGTGACAAACGACAGGAACGTGGCGCTGCTGCTTATGCTGGTGCTGCTGTTGGTCCTTGGCACGTTCATGGATCTCGCGCCGATGATCATCATCTGCACGCCGATCTTGTTGCCGGTGGCGCGCGCGTACGGCGTCGATCCATTGCACTTTGGCGTCGTGCTGGTGCTGGCGGCGGGGATTGGACTGATCACGCCGCCTGTCGGCTCGGTGCTGTTCGTGGGCAGCGCGATCGGCAAGATCAGCATCGCTGAGGCGATGAAATCGATCTGGCCGTTCTATCTGGCGGCGATCGCAGTGCTGTTGCTGGTGACGTTCGTGCCGGCGCTTTCGCTGACGTTGCCGGCGATCTGGTGAGCTAGCGGCGGACGCTGAGATCGGCAGCGAGGAAGGCTTCGATCTCGGCGGCAGAGGCGAGATTGAAGTCGCCGGGGATCGTGTGCTTGATGCAGGCGGCGCCGAGGGCGAAGCGGATCGCGTCGGCGTTGTTGGCGCCAGTACGCAGCGCATGGATGAGGCCAGCGGCGAACGCATCGCCCGCGCCGATGCGATCGACAATATGCGTGAGTTCGATGGCCGGTGAGTCCCACGACCCTTCGCGTGTGTGAAGAGCGGCGGCGAGCGCGTGATGATTGACGCTGTGCTGTACGCGGTGCGTGGCGGCCATCAGCTTCAGATTCGGGAACGCTTTGCGCGCGGCGTCCGCGGCTTCGCGGCCGTTCGCCGGCGCGCAGCCAAGAATAAGCGCGATGTCGCGCTCGTTGCCGAAAGCGATGTCGGCTTGCGCAAGGATTTGGCCGAGGATAGCGGGTGCGTCGCCGTTCCAGGCTTTCCAGAGCTTTTCGCGGTAGTTGCAGTCGAACGAAACGGTGAGGCCGAGTTTGCGCGCCTCGGTGACCGCACGGATCGCGGCGTCGGCAGCGGCGGCGCCGAGCGCGGCGGTGACGCCGGAGACATGCAGCCAGCCCGCACCGCTGAGCACTTCGCTCCAGTTCGTCTTCGCGTGATCCGCTGACGCGAATGCAGAGCCGGCGCGGTCATAGATCACTTCGGCGGCGCGGCCACCGGCGCCGGGACTCAGGAAGTAAAGCCCCATACGGCCTGGAGAGAACGCAAGCAGCGAAGTGTCGACGCCATAGCGGCGGAGTTCGTTGCGCGCGGCGTGGCCCAATGTATTGTCCGGAAGCACCGTGAACACACGGGCAGTGTGACCGAGCGTGGCGAGTGAGATGGCGACGTTTGCCTCAGCGCCGCCGACGCAAACATTGAGCTGTGGGGTTTGCAGAAGCAGTTCGGCGCCGGGCGCGGAGAGGCGGATCAACACCTCGCCGAAGCAGACGACGCTGCCGTCTGAACGGAAGCCGCTCATCGCGCCAGCCAGCCGCCATCAACAGGGAGGATGGCGCCGTGGACATAGTCGGAAGCGCGTGACGCCAGGAAGACCGCAGCGCCGCCGATATCGCCCGCGTCGCCCCAGCGACCTGCTGGAATACGTCCAAGAATTTCGGCGTTACGCTTTGCGTCTTCGCGCAGCAGCGTGGTGTTGTCGGTGGCCATGTAGCCCGGCGCGATGGCGTTCACGTTCACGCCTTTGGCGGCCCATTCGTTGGCGAGCAAGCGCGTCAGGCCGGCGAGGCCGCTTTTCGATGCGGTGTACGAGGGCACGCGGATGCCGCCTTGGAAGGAGAGCATCGAGGCGACGTTGATGATCTTGCCGTGGCCTTGCGCGATCATGTGACGGCCGGCGGCTTGGGCAAGGAAGAAGACGGACTTCAGATTCGTATCGATCACCGCGTCCCAATCGGCTTCTGTGAAATCGACGGAGTCAGCGCGGCGGATGATGCCGGCGTTGTTGACGAGAATGTCGAGGCCGCCGAAGGCAAGCGCTTGTTCGACGATGCCGCTGATCGGTTTCGTCGACGACAGGTCCGCTTCGACGCTCAGGAAGCGACGGCCTAGCGCCTCTACGGCTTGCTTGGTTTCCGGCGCTGCGCGGCGACTTGTCGAGACAATGTCCGCGCCGGCCCCGGCGAGGGCCACGGCGATCGCTTGGCCAAGGCCGACATTGCCGCCGGTGACGAGCGCCACTTTACCATCGAGGCTGAATAGACTGGCGCTCATGACGTTCTCTTACGACGCGCGCACGCGGCGGACGTAGTCGGCGATGGCTGTATCTTGCGCGTTGGCGAAGAACAATTCCTCGAAACGCTCGCCGGCGACCGCCGCTCTCAGCAAGTCCCGATCGACCGACTTCAGCACAGTCAGCATATCCTTGCACGACGCGGCCTTGAGCTCTTTCAGAATGCCGCGGTTCTTCGCCATGATCTGCGCGCGCTCTTTCGGATAGCCGAGGCCGCGCTCGCCGTCGAAAAGCTTGCGATAGCAATCCTGCAGATTGAGTTCGGCGGCCCAGCCGAAGCCCTTCGCGTACGGCATGGCGATGGCGTTGCCGTCGTTGATCTGGCCGAAGAGGAAAGCATCCGTGGGATCGATAATCAGGCCGCAGAACACGCCGGGCATGGAATTGGCCGCGAGCATCGTGCCCATGCCGGTGCCGCAACCAGTGACGATGAAATCCGCCGCTTTCGAATTGATCAGGATCCCCGCTAGCAGCCCGTTCATCACATAGGTGAGCGAGGCTTTGTCCTCGGGCGTGTACATCCCGTAGTGATGGACGTGGTGGCCAAGCGGCTCAGCCACGGCTTTCAGCGCGTCATGCACGATGCTGCTCTTGGCGGCTTGGCTGTTCTCGATGATCAGCGCGATTTTCATGGGGTGTCCTCTTCTGGAGGGTCTTGCGGGCATGGTAACCGGTGTCACAAGACGGCGCAACGGCCCTCGCTACTTGGGTGCAGCGGCGGTGGAGTCACGCGCGACGAGGAACGCTGGAAACACGCCCTTTTCCTCGTCGGGCGGCTGATCGGCAGCGGCGCGCAGCAAATGAGCGGCGGCGGCGCGGCCCATTTCGTGGATCGGCCAACGCACCGTGGTGAGCGGCGGCCACAAGCGACTCGAAACCGGCGTATCGTCGAAGCCGACAACGGAGAGATCGCCCGGAATAGAAAGGCCGAGTTGGCGCGCCGCGTGATAAACGCCCGCCGCCATTTCGTCATTGCTGGCGAAGATCGCGGTGGGGCGGGGGGAAAGCTTCAGCAATTTCTCCGCAGCGGCGATGCCGGACTCGTAGGTGTAGGCGCCGTCGACAATGTTCTTCGCCGGCAGATCGATCCCGTGTTTCTTCAATCCGTCGAGAAACCCCTTCCGGCGCTCCTCCCGCGAGCGGAAGCCAGGCGGGCCGGCGATGAAGCCGATGCGCGTGTGGCCGAGATCGGCGAGGTGCTTGGCGGCTTCGGCGGTGGCGAGACTATCGGTGGAGGCGACCAGATTGCCCGGTTCGTCAATGACGGCCGACGCCATGCGCACATAGTGGCAGCCGCGTTCCTTCAACAATTCAACCAGCGCATTGTTCTCGGAGATCGGCGGCAGCAGGATCACGCCGAAGAGCTTCTGCCGCTCAACGAAGGCGGCGACCTCGGGAAGGAAATTCTCGGCATTGCGGTCGCAAGCGTGAACGACAAGCTCGAAGCCGCTGCCCTTCAGGCCATCGAGCACGCCTTCCTGCATGGTGACGACCATCTGGGCGTTCGGATTGTCGAAGATCATGCCGACAAGGAATGAGCGGCGGAAGGCAAGGCCGCGCGCCTGCGGATCGGGCGTGTAGCCCATCTCCTGCATCAGGCCGTTCACCTTGAGCCGCGTTTCCTCGCGCACGAACGGCGAATTGTTCAGCACGCGCGAGACAGTTTTCTTCGAGACGCCGGCGAGGCGGGCGATGTCGTTGATCGTCGTCCGGCGTTTGCCTTCGCCGCGCTCCGTGCCGGGCTTCCGGCTGGATGAGGATGAGCTCAAGTCGTGCGCGTCCGTTGTTGACTAGGGGAGTGTTATGAGCACATCGGCGCGCAAACCGCCAGTGGCGCCGCCTGCAAAGAAAAGGGCGGCCCGGAGGCCGCCCTGAAGGATGCTATGCAGTAGGAGGGGTTGGTCCAGCGCTTAGTAGGTGTAGCGCAGGCCCAGGAAGTACGAGCGCCCGTACCGGTGATAGAACGACAGGCGTTCATCCGGCGTCAGGAAATCGTGCCGCGCTTCGTCGGTGAGGTTGATGCCCTCAAGCGTGAGCGCGAAGTTTTCATTGATGTTCCAGCGCGCGGAAGCATCGACGTTGAAGCTGTCGGACGTGGCTTCGGTGGCGTTGCCGTCGCGACCCGGCAGATTGGTCGGGAATTCGCTACGATAAGCGCCGGAGACGCGCGCGCTGAAGCGATCGTCTTCGTAGTAGAGCGTGATGTTGTAGGACTTGTCCGACTGGTTCGTCAGCGGGCCGCTAAAGGTCACGACGCCTGCCGAGTTCAGATAATCGATATCCGATTCCACGCTCGTGTAGTTCGCCAACAGGCCCGTATTCGAGAGGAAGCCCGGCAGGAACGTCAGCGGCAGCTGCAGCGAGATTTCGTAACCCGAAACCGGACCGCCGGGCGTGTTCCGCGGGACGTTGAAGCCCCAATAGAAGTTCGGATCGTCGATCACGTCGCAGGTTGCTGGATATTGAGCGCCGCATGCCGTGATGCCGACGCTATCCGGCAGGCCAAACGGGTTGCCGGTGAATGGCGCAGTCTCGCGAACCGTTTGGACGAAGCTATCGATCTCACGGTGGAACAACGCCAGCGAGAGAAGGCCGCCTTCGGCGAAGTACCATTCCGCCGAGAAGTCGTAGGCGTCGGCGCGGATGGGTTCCAGGAATGGATTGCCCGCGGTGATGGTGCGGTTCGATCCAGACACCGAGACCGACGGATTGGGGTTGAGGGAGCCCAGACCCGCGCGTGACATCACGCGCGATGCACCGAAGCGGAAGAGCAAATCCTCAACCGGCTCAAACACCATGTTCAACGACGGCAACCAATCCTCGTAGGAGTGATCCACGGTGGTCGTGGTGTCGACGCCGCCGATGATCGAGCGACCGGATGACGATTGCTCGGTTTCGACATAGCGAACACCGATATTGCCGCGGAAGGGAATGCCGGAGAGATCGGTGTTCCAGTCCAGCTGCGCGAACACGCCGGTGACTTCTTCCTCCACGGAGCGGTTGTTCGCGAGCGCACCCAACGTCGACATAGGGAAAACGGTGGTGTTGTAGAGATCCCACGTCGCGGCGGCCGCTGCGATATCCGGGATTAGCCAAGTCACGCCGTTAAACGTGATCGTGTTGCTATAATTGGCAATCGGCGTGCCCGCCGCGAACCCGGGGATTGTCGCTTCAATATTCGCCGTGCTGTTCGCTACCCCATTCCAGCGTCGCTGTTCGGTAGTCTCGAACTCATAGTTGCGCCAGTTCACCCCACCGCGCAGCGTGAACACGTCGTTGACATCGAACTCCAGTTCTCCGCCGAAGGCCGTGTAGGCGTTGTAGGTCGATTGCGGACGCAGCCGGATTTCTTCAAGTCCCCAGTTGGCTGGGTTGGTCAAATCAAAGCCGAACCCGAAGGTCGGCGCTGTTGGGTTAGTGAAGTCATAGCTGTAGCCGTCAACGAACGCTCCGGGGCCGCCAGCGCGGAACAGGAGCGTCGTCTGGACCGGATTGGTGTGGTCAGACTCCGATCGTCCAGCCGTAAAGCGACCGTTCAGCCGGTCGCTGAACTGATGCTCCACATCCAAAGTGACTTGCGTGAACTCGGTCTGAAGCTCGTCGCGGCGAAGTTCGCTGCGGATGACGACGTCGTCGAGTTCGGCGGCAACGATCGAATTACCCTCGATAGTTGCGCTTTGAACGTCAATGCCGCCGACGCCGATCGTCAGGTTCGACTGCAGGAAGGTTTCCTCGCGTGTGCCCTCGAAGTTGGAGTAGAGCGCGCTGAGGGTGACGTCGGTGTCGCGCGTCGGGGACCATTGCAGCGCGCCAGTGATGCCGAGGCGGTCCTGCTCGTGCTCGTAGATGTCGAAGCGCGGCAGGCGCGGACGGAAGGCCGCGTTGAGCGTAGCCGTCGGGATTCCCGAGAAGTTGTTCGCATCGGCGAAGCCGCCGGCCGACCAACGAACTGTGCTTGCGCCCTCTTCACGCGACTCGCGGCTCGAATGAGCGATCGAAAGCAATGCTCCAAGCCGACCGCCGCCGCCGATGTCCCAGCGATTGCTGATCAGAAACGCCAGCCGCGGATCGGTGCTTTCTGAGAGATCATTGTACTGTAGCTGCCCGGACGCGACGAGGTTGAAGCCTTCATAGTCGAACGGCAGAGCCGTCCGCAGGTCGACGGTGGCGCCAAGCGAGCCTTCTTCGATGTCGGCGGACGACGTCTTTCGCACCAGGATCGAGTTGAAGAGTTCAGACGCGAAGATGTTGAAGTCGAACGAACGGTCACGGTTGTTGCCGCCGGTGGCGTCGGTGCTGCCGGTGGTGGTCAGCGCTTCCATGCCGTTGATGCGCACGCGCGTGAACTGCGCGCCGAGGCCGCGCACCGTGATCTGACGGCCTTCGCCGGCGTCGCGGGTGATGGCGACGCCAGGGATGCGCTGGATCGATTCCGATAGGTTAAGGTCCGGAAAGTCGGCGATGTCCTCAGCGACGATCGCGTCGACCGCGCCCACCTCTTCGCGTTTGATGTCTAGCGCTTGCGCCAAGCTTGCCCGGAAACCGGTGATGACGATTTCCTCTTCCTCGACCACATCTTGCGCGGCTGCCTGGCCGGACAGGCCAGCGGCGAACGCGGCGAGTGATGCGCCAAGCAGCAGCGACAGCTTGGGGCGCGAATGTCCCTTACCACTCATGTTGTATTCCTCCCCGATTGACCCCGAGTGCGCCTGGCTTGTCGACCTGCCGCCTGGAATTCTTCTGACACCGGTGTCATTTCCCTGTATGATACCGGTGTCAGTGGAGCTTACCAGCGATGTTCGGTTTGACAAGCGAAAGACGCCTCAAATGCGATAGGTGTCGCGTGCCGGATCTTCTCGCAGGTGCGAGATGACGGCGCGCCGGGCTTTTGCGCGCGGGCGCGAACACTAGTTTGGTGCGTGCATGGCCGAATTCATTCCCGTCCCGCCGTTCGATCTGGTCGTCTTTGGCGCGACAGGCGACCTTTCGCTCCGCAAGCTGTTTCCGTCGCTGCTGCACCGCTTTCTGGACGGTCAGATCCCGGCGCAGTCGCGGATCATTGGCGTCGCGCGCACCGAGATGGACACCGACGGGTTCCGGCGCATGGTGCACGAAGCGCATCTGAAGTTCGCGCCGAACGACACGCTCGACGAAGCGAAGTGCGCGGCGTTTCTGAAGCATGTCGAGTACGCGCGCGCGGACGCCACAGCGCCGGCGAGCGAGTGGGGCGCGCTGAAGGAGGCGCTGACGAACGGCAAAGGCAACGTCCGGATATTCTATCTTTCGACCGCGCCGTCGTTGTTCGTGACGATCGCGCAGCGTTTGGCCGAAACCGGCCTAGCAACGCCGACCTCGCGCATCGTGCTGGAGAAACCGATTGGCCGGGATCTCGCTTCGTCCCGGGCGATTAATGACGGCGTCGGCGCCGTGTTCGATGAACAGCGCACGTTCCGCATCGATCACTATCTCGGCAAGGAGACGGTGCAGAACCTTTTGGTTCTGCGCTTCGCGAACATGCTGGTCGAGCCGATATGGTCGCGTGCGACGATCGACCATGTGCAGATTACGGTGGCCGAAGAGCTCGGCGTTGAAGGGCGTGCGGAGTACTACGACAAATCCGGCGCACTGCGGGACATGGTGCAGAACCATATTCTGCAGCTTCTGTGCCTGGTGGCGTTGGAATCTCCAAACTCGATGGATGCGGATGCGATCCGCACCGAGAAGCTCAAAGTGCTGTCGGCCCTCCGGCGGATTGGGCCGGCGGATGTCGCGTCGAAGACGGTGCGCGGGCAGTACAAGGCTGGTCTCGTGAACGGCGCTAAAGCGCCGGCTTATGTCGAAGAAGTTGGCAAGCCGACGCGAACCGAGACGTTCGTCGCCATCAAGGCTGAGGTCGATAATTGGCGTTGGGCGGGCGTGCCCTTCTATCTTCGCACCGGCAAACGCATGGGCGCGCGGCGATCGGAGATCGTCGTCCAGTTCAAAGATACGCCGGTGCCGATCTTTGGCGCGGGCGCCGGCGCGCCGAACAAGTTGGTGTTGCGCCTGCAGCCGGACGAGGGCGTGCGCTTGTGGCTCAACATGAAGGAGCCGGGGCCGGGCGGCTTGCGGGTGAAGACGGCGCCGCTCGATCTCTCGTTCGCGGAAGAGTTTGGCGGCTTGCGCTATCCCGATGCATACGAGCGGCTGCTGATGGATGTCGTGCGCGGCAACCTTTCGCTGTTCATGCGCCGCGACGAAGTGGACGCGGCGTGGACGTGGGCCGATGCTTTGCTGGCGGCATGGGACGAAAGCAGCACAGAACCGCATCTCTATGCGGCGGGCTCGAACGGGCCGACGCAATCGGCCCTGCTCATGGATCGCGACGGCCGCGCCTGGTGGGATCCTGAGTAGACTCCCCCTCCCCTCAAGGGGAGGGGGCAGGGGGTGGGGTGAATCTGGAAACTCAGATATAGGGGGCGCGAATGAAACAGTATCCGATCTGGTTGACCGGCTTCGGCGTTGGTCTCGTCGTGCCCGCCATCTTGGAAGTACTGATTTATGAAGGAGGCAACGGAATCGCTTTCGGCTTTGGCATATTAATTTTGATCGCAATTGCAGCTCGCGCGATCTTCGCACGACGCGAAAATGACAAGGAGCCAGAGCGGTGAGTGCAGAGCTTCACCCCACCCCCAACCCCCTCCTCTCAAGAGGAGGGGGCTCCAGGGCCGTATCATGACAACGCTCAACGCAACCGTCGCACTCGTCACCGAACGCATCATAGAGCGGAGCGCATCGCGGCGGCGGCGCTATCTCGATCTAATCGATGGGTACGACGCGACCAAGCCGGCGCGGGTGAAGATCGCGGAAGCGAACCGCGCCCATGGCGCGGCGGGTTGCGCGGTGCAGGATAAGATCGAGCTGTTGGGCGGGAAGTGGCCGTCGATCGGGATCGTCACATCTTACAATGACATGCTCTCGGCGCACGCACCGTATGAGCGCTATCCAGAAATCATCCGTCGTGCGGCGCGCGAGGTGGGCGCGGTGGCGCAAGTCGCGGGCGGCGTGCCGGCGATGTGCGACGGCGTCACGCAAGGCTTCGAGGGCATGGAGCTTTCGCTGTTCTCGCGCGATGTGATTGCGCTCTCCACGGCGGTTTCGCTCTCACACGCGACGTTCGACGCAGCGCTGCTTCTGGGCATTTGCGACAAGATCGTGCCGGGGCTGTTGATTGGCGCGCTGCGATTTCCGTGGCTGCCGTGCATTTTCGTGCCTGGTGGGCCGATGCCTTCGGGGCTTCCGAATAAAGAAAAAGCTGCGCGCCGGCAATTGTTCGCAGAAGGCAAGATTGGGCGTGATGAGCTGCTGCAAGCGGAAGCGGAAAGCTATCACGCGCCCGGCACGTGTACCTTCTATGGCACCGCAAACTCCAATCAGATGATGATGGAGGTGATGGGGTTGCACCTTCCGGGCGCGGCGTTCGTCAATCCGAACACGCCGCTGCGCGATGCGCTGACGATTGCCGCCGCACAGCGGGCCGCGAAGATTACGGGGCTAGGTGACGACTATCGGCCGATTGGGCGCGTCGTCGACGAGAAGGCGATCGTCAATGCGATGATCGGGCTAATGGCGACCGGCGGCTCCACCAATCACTTCATTCATTTGCCCGCAATCGCGCTGGCGGCTGGCGTCGAGATCAATTGGGATGACTTCGCTGAGCTCTCGCACGTCACGCCGCTGCTGACGCGGATTTATCCGAACGGCTCCGCCGATGTGAACCACTTCCACGCCGCCGGCGGGATGGGATTTCTCACGCGCGAACTGCTCGATGCCGGATTATTACATGGAGATATCGCGACGGTTGGTGGCGAGAGTCTTGCGGCTTACGCGCAAGAGCCGGTGCTTGTTGGCGAGACGCTGTCGTGGCGCGATGCGCCGGCGACAAGCGGGGACGAGAGCGTGCTGCGCGGCGCGCGGACGCCGTTCTCGGCAGACGGCGGTTTGCGCTTGTTGTGCGGCGGGCTCGGACGCGCGTGCGTGAAAGTTTCCGCAGTGGCGGAAGATAAGCGCGTCGTGGAAGCACCGGCTCTCGTGTTTGGCTCACAGGCCGACGTGCAAGCCGCGTTCAAGCGTGGCGATCTGGACCGCGATTGCGTGATCGTTGTGCGCGGTCAGGGACCGCGTGCGAACGGTATGCCCGAGCTACACAAGTTGATGCCGCTGATGGGTGCGCTGCAGGACCGCGGTTTCCGTGTGGCGTTGGCGACTGATGGGCGGATGTCCGGCGCGAGTGGCAAGGTGCTCGCGGCGATACATATCACGCCGGAGGCGGCGGAAGCCGGGCCGCTTGCGAAGCTGCGTGACGGAGACGTGCTGCGCGTCGACGCCGAGAGCGGCGTGCTTGATGTGGTTTCGCCAACCGATTGGCGCGACCGTGCGCCGGCACAGCTCGATCTCGTTGGCAATGCGCGCGGTGTCGGGCGCGAACTATTCTCAATGTTCCGCGCTAACGCGTGCTCGGCGGAGCGGGGCGGCTCGGCGTTTCCTGACTACGATCCGATCTAGTGAGCGATGCCCATTTGCTGCCGGAACCGGGCTTCGAACGCCTCATCGCGCGGCACTGGCGCAAAGCCTTCGCCGATGGAGATTTCCAGCTCGCGATTGACGCCACCGCCGAGCGGGACGGTTAGGTGCTCAACCGTTCGAAACGATGTGAAATCGGTCGCAACAAGTGGCAAGTATTCCGGCGAGAGATGCACGACCAAAACGCGGCCGCCCTCTTCGGGGCGCATCGGATCATTTGATTCTGCAGAGTTGTTGGCCGTACCGTGCAGCAGCCACATGCGCACCGGCGGCAGTGGCGCGCCTTGGCGGCGCGCATGGCGCCAATAATAGTTGAGCTCAAAATAGGTTGCGCGGTCATCGACCATGACGGCGGAGAACGGCGGCTCTCCGGGTTGTACGACGGCGCGGCGCGCGATTTCGTTTGCCGTTTCTTCCCAGTTGCGCGCCGTGCGCACGCCCTTGGCTTGGTTTGCAAGCGCCGGATTGAAAGCAATGACGCCGACGAAACTGGCGCCGATGGCGATGTTCACCAGGGTCGCGGCGACAAGGGTGCGCCGGCCATTGGCCGAGGCGAAGAGCATGCCCGTGACCAGCAGCAGCAGACCCGGATAGGCGACAGCCGCCCAATTGGCGTTGGCGCGTGAGATGAAGGCGATGGCGCTGATGATGATGAAGGGCGGGATGATGTAGGCGATAAGGAATTTTTCCTCGGTCGAGAGCCCGCCGCTCCGCCGCCAGGCGCGCCATAGCGCCCAGATCAGCACGAAGAAGATCACAGGGCCGACAACGCCAGCCTGGCCGAAGACGAACTCGAACAATTCGTCGAGATTGAACATCTCCGTGTTGTCGAAATGCGCGTTGGCGGCGGTATGGCGCGCTGTGGCCCAGCCGTTTTGGACATTCCAGATAAAGTTCGGTGTAATGATCGCAGCGGCGATGAGGGTGGCGACAATGCCGCGGCCTTGGCCAAGTGCTTGCCGCATCGATGGCAGCCACCACGCGGCGACCGCGCTGCAGAGGAAGAAGTAGAACATCGCGTACTTGGCTTGCACGCCAAGGCCGATGGCGACGCCAAGCACGATGGCCCAAACCCACGCGTGCGTGTTCATCAGCCGCCACATCGCCAGCAGCGCGATCGACCAGAGCGGCAAGAGCAGCGCGTCGGTCGAGATGAGGCTTGAGGAAAACCATACGCCCGGCAGCATCAGCCAGCCCAAGGCAGTCCAGAAGCCTGGCCAAGCGCCATACATGGAGCGGCCGAGAATGAAGAGAGCGCTCGCGGCGACAGCGTGCGCGATTGGTGCGCCGAGACGAACCGCCCATTCGGCGTCGGTGCCGGCGAGGAAGGTTGTTGCGCCGATTACCCAGGCGATCAGCGGCGGTTTTGTGAAATAGCCCCACTCGAAAGAGCGCGACCACGCCCAGTATTGCGCCTCGTCGAAATAGAGGCCGAGCGGGATGTAAAAGAGCGCGACGATGCGCGCGGCCGTGACCGCGACCAGTACGAACAGAAAGGCGAGAGTCGCGCGGTCGAAGGCGGCTCGGGTTTCGGTCATCGGCGTCTCGGATTGTCCCCCGGCGGTCTTAGCGGATGGACTCTGGCGGCGCCAGGACGGCGACGCACTTGTGTGTGGGGCAAACGCGCCTATCTGGGCGCATCTAGATGCGCTAAGGACCGGACATGACGACGATTCCTGCTGAATGGCGTCCGCACAAGGCGATCTGGACCGGTTGGCCCTCAGCCGCTGACCTCTGGGGTGAGGATCTTGATCCTGCGCGCGCCGAGGTTGCGGCGATGATCCGCGCGCTGTGGGATGGCGGAAAGGGCGACAAAGTGCGTGTGCTGGCGCACGGGCGCGAGGCTGAAGCGTCTGCGAAACTGGCGCTGGGGCAGGCGGCGGAAGTTATTCCGGGCGCCTTCGGCGACATCTGGTTTCGTGACACCGGGCCAATCTTCGATAGCGCCGGCGTTGCGCACGGTTTCCAGTTCAATGGCTGGGGCGGAAAGTACCAGCTGCCGCATGACGATGAAGTAGGCGCGCGCATCGCGCTGCTGGCCAAGGCCGACTATCGCCGGCACGACTTTATTCTTGAAGGCGGCGCCATTGAGATGGACGGCGAAGGCACTTTGCTGACGACGCGCCAGTGCCTGCTCAACGCGAACCGCAACGCGCATTGGACGGAAGAGGGCGCCGAAGTGGCGTTGAAGCGCGCGCTCGGTGTCGAGAAAGTGCTGTGGCTCGATGAAGGGCTGCTCAACGACCACACCGACGGCCACATCGATAACCTCGCCCGCTTCGTCGCGCCGGGAAAGGTCGTGTGCCAGGCGCCGGCAAATCGTGACGATCCCAACCATGACGTGCTCGAAGAAATCGCGCTCGAACTCGGCGCGATGCGCGACGCGAGGGGCCGCAAGCTTGAAGTGATCCGCATTCCCTCCGTAGGTTTGGTTGAGGATGAAGACGGCGACGCGGTCCCTGCGAGCCACATGAATTTCCTGATCGGTAATTCGACCGTCGTTGTGCCGATCTATTCCGGCAGCGGCGACGACGCGGTGAACGCGCTGGCGCCGCTTTTCCCGGGCAGAAAGGTTGTCGGCCTGTCGTCGCACGCCATTTTGACCGGTGGTGGTTCGTTCCACTGCATCACTCAGCAGGAGCCGGCGTGATGGCGAAGACGATCAGGGTCGCCGCGATTCAGACCTCGTACGGCGAGGACATGAAGGCCAACATCACTAAGACCGAACGGTTCGTGCGCGAAGCGGCGGGCAAAGGCGCGCAGGTCATTCTTCCGTCGGAGCTGTTTCAGGGACCGTATTTCTGCACGACGCAGGAAGAGAAATGGTTCGGCACGGCGTACGAGGCAAAGACGCATCCGTGCGTCGTCGCGATGGCGCCGCTGGCGAAAGAGTTGGGCGTCGTAATCCCGGTGTCGATCTATGAGCGCGACGGGCCGCAATACTACAACTCCGTCGTCATCGTGGACGCGGACGGCAAGCAGCTCGGCGTTTATCGCAAGAGCCACATTCCGGACGGGCCCGGCTATCAAGAGAAGTACTACTTCCGCCCTGGCGATACCGGTTTCAAAGTCTGGGACACGGCGTTCGGCCGCATTGGCGTTGGCATTTGCTGGGACCAGTGGTTTCCCGAAGCCGCGCGCGCGATGGCGGTCCAGGGCGCGCAAGTGCTGTTCTACCCAACCGCGATCGGCAGCGAGCCGCACGACAGCTCGCTCGACACGCGCGATCCGTGGCAGCGCGCGATGCAGGGGCATGCGGTTTCAAACGTGATTCCGGTCGTAGCGAGCAATCGCATCGGCACGGAAGCGAGTGGCCAGCAGTTCTATGGTTCGAGCTTCATCGCCGATCATCGCGGCGATCTAGTGCAAAAATTTGAGCGCACCGAAGAGGGTGTGCTCGTGCACGAGTTCGATCTGGATTTTCTCGATCGCCACCGCGCGGCGTGGGGCTTCTTCCGCGACCGGCGGACGGAGTTCTATCGCTAATGACTGAGCCGCTCCGCATAGATTTTGTCTCCGATGTCGCCTGCCCTTGGTGTGTGGTCGGATTGCGCTCGTTGCTGAAGGCGCTCGATCAGACCGGCGTTGAGGCGGATATCCACCTGCAGCCGTTTGAGCTCAATCCCGATATGGCGCCGGAAGGTGAGAACACCGCTGAGCATGTCGCGAAGAAGTATGGCTCGACGCCGGAGCGTTCGCAGGCGGCGCGCGAAGTGATCAGGGCGCACGGGGCCGCTCTGGGCTTTACCTTCAACTATGGGCCCGACAGCCGAATCTGGAACACCTTCGACGCGCACCGCCTGCTGCATTGGGCCGAGTTGGAAGGCGCGGGTCTCCAACTAAAAGAAGCGCTCTTTAAACTGAACTTCACGGATCAACGCTCGACGAGCGATCACACGGCGCTCCTCGACGCTGTGCGCGATGCCGGGCTTAATGCGACGCGCGCTGCGGAGATCCTGGCGTCAGACGAGTACGCATCGGAGGTACGCCACGCCGAAGGCTTCTGGCGTAGCCAAGGCATACAGGCCGTTCCTTCAGCCATCTTCAATCAGCGCTGGCTGATTCAAGGCGGCCAGCCGCCGGAAGTCTTCGCGCAAGTGATCCGCGACGTGATCAGCGGGAAAGCGAAAGAAGCTTAAGCGCCTCATCGCGGACGCGCGGATCGGCGTAAGCCAGCACGCGCCCGCCCTGGCTGGCGTCGCCGCCATCCCAGCTGCACACGCCGCCGCCGGCGCCGGTGAGGATGGGGATGAGAGCGGCGATGTCGAAGGGCTTGAGGCCGCTCTCGATGACGCCGTCGATGTGGCCGGCGGCGACCATGCAGTAGGCGTAGCAATCGTAGCCGTAGCGGACGAGCTTTGCGGCGGAGCGGATGTTCGCCCATACGCGCGCTTCATCGCCAACAAAGAGATCGGGGCTTGTTGTGGAGAAGGTCGCGTCGCGCAGTGAAGCGCACGCACGTGTCTTGAGTGCGTGGGTGCTGCCGCGTGTGGTGGCGTTGGCGCCATCCATCCAGCCGCGATAGCGTTCTTGCGTGAACGGCTGATCCATCACGCCGATCAGCGGCCGGCCCTCAAAATAGAGGCCGATGAGCACGCCCCAGGTCGGCAGGCCGGAGATGAAGGCGCGTGTGCCGTCGATCGGATCGAGGATCCATTGATAGCCATCGCGACTTTCCCGCTCGCCGTATTCTTCGCCGAGTACGCCGTGCTCCGGAAATGTGCGTTCGATAAGCGCGAGCATTGCGCGCTCCGCTGCTTGGTCGGCTTCGGTCACGGGATCGAAGCGGCCGTCGTCGAGCTTGTTGGTGATGCTGTGCGTGGCGCGAAAATAGGGGAGGATCGCGTCGCGCGCGGCATCCGCCAAAGTGTCGGCGAAGCCCAGCAGGGCGGGAATGTCGTGAAGAGCCATGGTGTCGGCTAACATGGCGCTGCCGCCGCGAACACCTCCCTCTGCGGGTTGCGTTTAGCTCTTGGCGGCGCGAAGCTCTGGCAGCGATAGGGGACTCTCATGCGACAGCTCGTTTCAGCCGTTCTAGGGTTGGCCTTGGCGGCGTGCGGACCGGGTGCTGGCGGCGCCAACGAGGCGGCGGCTCAGGGCGGCGGCGAAGCGGCGTTCGTCGAGAACTGCGTGGCGCGGTATGTCGCGCAGAACGAGCAGGCGCGCCAATGGGCGCCGGAGCAATGCGCGCAGGAATGGGGGCTGGTGGTCGCGGCGGGGCCGATGGCGGAAGCGATCCTGGCTGGCGCCAACGGAACGATGCCGCAGGCGGGCCGCATGAACAGTAACATCGATGTGGAAGTGGATGCACGCGCGCGCACAGCCGTGCTTTCGTGGAGCGCCGTGGGCGAGCTGATCCCCTACGATGTCGTGAGCGCGCTCGAGCAGCGCGGCGCGGCGCCGTCCATGATCGGTTGTTCGCAAGTTGGCGTTGGCGAATTCAGTTCGGCGTATCGCGTGGCCCCGCAAGGTAGGACGCCATTCCAACTCAGTATCTATCGAAGAGAAGCGCCGACGGGCAATGCGTGGTCCTTCTATACGGTCACCGCTGACTATAGCGGCCGTATTCAAACGCGGGCGCAACTCGCCAGCGATGGTTCCGAATGGACCGACGCCTGCGCGTACTAAGCAAACGAAAATAGGCCCGCCTTGTGAGCGAGCCCATCCCCGTTTCCCCCAACCTTGGCGGCGTATTAGGCCGCGTCGGTGGATTCGTCTTGCAGCGCCTTCGCGAGATCGAGGAGGCGGCGGCGCGGACGTTCACCAAGCTTGTAGTAAGCGCGGATCAGTTCCAGCGTTTCTTTCTGCGAGAGGACGTCGGCCGCGATCAGATCGCGGTCGTTGGCCGGAGCACCAGGGGTCGCCGGAGCAGCGACTTGTTGCAGGCCTTCGAAGAAGTAGTTGACCGGCACGTTCAGCGCGACAGCGAGTTCGTACAGGCGAGAAGCAGTCACGCGGTTTGCACCGCATTCGTACTTCTGGATTTGTTGGAAGCGGATGCCGATGGACTCAGCCAGTTGTTGCTGGGTGAGGCCCAAGAGACGGCGACGGCGGCGGAGCCGCTTGCCGACATGGAGGTCGATGGCGTTAGCCATAGGTGTGCGCCCTTGTTCATGGCGGTGTCCCCCATGGGCCCGCCTTATGCGCAGTTGGAGAGCAGGGTTTGTGCCACGTCCTATCGACGCGAATTGTTCCGTCGTTAGCGTCTGTTGACGCTGTTAGGTGCGGCTGAAGCGAATTCTGCGCCGTTTCGGCGCCACGCCGTTTGGTAAACGCGGGCGAGCCACGGTTTGGTCATGGCCTCGCCCTTTGTGGCGCATCTTCGCGCGGGATTTGTTCGTCTCTGACGGAGTCGAATATGAAGATGCGGGCCCTTCTTTTGGTTGCTGCTCTCGCTCTGAGCGCGTGCGCGAGTACGCAGCGCACCCTGAGCTATCATGCCGGAATGCCGGACGCCGACGTTTACGTTGGCGATCAGCGCTTCCAGGTTTGGTTTCACGATCGCGACCAGACGGTGCTGGTTGTGCGTGGCGATACGCAGGCGCTCGGGCTTCTGCTGGCGCAGAACATGACCGTTTACGCTAACGACCGCACGCTTGGCATTCTCTGGTGGGGCGCGGCGGCGAACGCGGTGCTGACGCAATTCGGTTGCTACGGCACTGAAGTCACCGGCGCCGATCAGATGCGCGAGATCGAATATGTCTGCCGCGAGCCGGTGGACGTGCAGGCGCAGGTGGCGCAGCGTCGTGAAGAATGGCGGCGCGGCGTCCGTGTGCCGGCGCCGGTGGAGCAGCATTAACGCTGCGTCCGAAAGCGGCCAGCATTTGATCCGCGCTCGTGTTTCCTTGCTGGCGAAAGGAAACATGACATGGCGCTCGGCGTTCGCGGCATACCAACTGAAGAGTTCGAACGGCTGCGCGCCGGCGGCTTGGATGCGAATGGGCAACCGCCTGTCGTGATGAAGGCCGAGGGCGGCGCGAACCCGTGCCGGCATTGCTTGGGCCTGATCGGGGATGGCGAGCCGAAGCTGGTGCTGTCCTATCGGCCGTTCGACGCGCCCCAGCCGTACGCGGAGACGGGGCCAATCTTTCTGCATCAGACAAAATGTGACCGGTACGAGAGCCACGAACTGCCGCGCTGGTTCGCCTTCCTCGATCCGGCGGCGATTCGCGGCTACGGCGCCGACGATTGGATTCGCTACGATACGGGGCGTGTCGTGCGCGGGATCGAGTTGGCGGACGTCTCGGCGTCGATCCTGGCGGACGCGAGCATCCGCTATGTACACATCCGCTCGAAGTTCGGTTGCTTCCAGTGCCGCGTCGATCGCGGGTGACGAGAGTGGGCTTTGGCATCGTGCGAACATTGCGCGCGGAGTGTAAACGCGGTTCGCAGCTGTAGGATACGATTGTCAGGTTAGGGCTGCTTCTCGGCCAACAGCAGACGGACAGCGCCGCCAGGGATTTAGCCGGCTTCTTTCGCCTTCGCTGCGCGCTTGCGCTCGTTGGGATCGAGGTAGGCTTTGCGGATGCGGATCGCCGCCGGCGTAACTTCCACCAGCTCGTCGTCTTCGATCCAGGCCATGGCTTGCTCGAGCGTAAGGCGGCGCGGCGGCGTCAGGCGGATCGATTCATCCTTGCCCGACGCGCGCACGTTGGTGAGCTTCTTGCCCTTCAGCGGGTTCACATCGAGATCTTCGCCGCGGCTGTTTTCGCCGATGATCATGCCTTCATAGACGTCTTCGCCGTCGGCGATGAACATTTGGCCGCGTTCTTCCAGATTCCACAGTGCGTAGGCGGTGGACTGGCCCTTGTCGTTCGAGATCAGCGCGCCGTTGCGGCGGCCGGGGATTTCGCCTTTCCACGGCGCCCACGAGTGGAAGAGGCGGTTCATGACGCCCGAGCCGCGCGTGTCGGTGAGGAATTCGCCGTGATAGCCGACCATGCCGCGCGACGGCGCGAGCATGACGAGGCGCGTCTTGCCGCCGCCTGACGGACGCATGTCCTGCAACTCGGCTTTACGGATGCTCATCTTCTCGATGACGACGCCGGTGTATTCGTCATCAACGTCGATGACGACTTCTTCGACTGGTTCGAGCGTTTGGCCGTTCTCGCTGCGCGTCAGCACTTTCGGACGCGAGAGCGAAAGTTCGAAGCCTTCGCGGCGCATGGTTTCAACCAGCACGCCAAGCTGAAGTTCGCCGCGGCCGGCGACTTCGTAGGCGTCTTTGTTGGCGGTCTCGGTGACGCGAATGGCGACGTTGGATTCTGCTTCAGCGAGCAGACGCGCGCGGATCACGCGGCTCTGCACCTTATCGCCAGCGCGGCCGGCGAGGGGAGAGTCGTTGATGGAAACGGTGATCGCGAGCGTCGGCGGATCGATTGGCGTCGACGGCAGCGGCGCGCTGAGTTCGATCGAGCCGATCGTATCGGCAACGGTGGTGTCGGTGAGGCCGGCGATGGCGATGATGTCGCCCGCTTCGGCATTTTCGACCGGAACGCGCTTCAAGCCGCGGAACGAAAGCAATTTCGTCAGGCGGCCGCGCTCGATTTCTTTGCCGTCACGCGTCAGCGACTTCACGCTGTCGCCCACCTTCACGCGGCCAGCTTCGACGCGGCCGGTCAGCACGCGGCCGAGGAAGTGGTCGGAGTCGAGCATGGTGACGAGGAACGCGAACGGCTCGTCCTTGCGCGCGATCGGCTCGGGATCGGGCACGTGGCGGACGATGAGTTCGAACAGCGGCGTGAGATCCTTGTTCTCATCGCTCATGTTCACTTTGGCCCAACCCTCTTTGCCGGAGGCGTAGAGAATCGGGAAATCGGCTTGCTCGTCGCTGGCGCCGAGCGCGAGGAAGAGTTCGAAGATTTCGTTCAGCGCTTGGTCCGGGTTGGCGCTCGGGCGATCGACTTTGTTGAGCACGACCATCGGCTTCAGGCCGCGTGCAAGCGCCTTCGACAGCACGAACTTGGTTTGCGGCATGACGCCTTCGCTGGCGTCGACGAGAAGCACGCAGCCATCAACCATGCCGAGGATGCGTTCGACTTCGCCGCCAAAGTCGGCGTGGCCGGGCGTGTCGACGATGTTGAGGCGATACTCTTCGCCGCCCTTGTTCCAAAGGATCGAGGTGCACTTGGCGAGAATGGTGATGCCGCGCTCGCGCTCTTGATCGTTGGAGTCCATGGCGCGCTCTTGCCTGGCTTCGTTGGCGCGGAAGGCGCCGCCTTGGGCGAGCAGTTGGTCGACAAGCGTGGTCTTGCCGTGGTCGACGTGGGCGATGATCGCGAGGTTGCGGAGGCGCTCGGCCATGAAATCGGGCTTTCGGGACAGGAAGGGGCGGGTTCTGCCCGCGTTAGGCGCCTGCTTCAACGGCAGGCCTGGAGATTCCTTATGCACAAGCTATCCGACGGTGCATGTGTGCATGTGCAATACGGCATGGGCGTATAAA
The DNA here is from genome assembly GCA_050184605.1 of Hyphomonadaceae bacterium. GTDB lineage: Bacteria > Pseudomonadota > Alphaproteobacteria > Caulobacterales > Aquidulcibacteraceae > Vitreimonas. Next base: position 78,903 of record JBFXAE010000006.1, read on the forward strand.
AAGACAAATAAAATCTGATCTGTATCAGAACTTACAAAAACGTGACGCCGTGTTCACCTTGCAAATTGCTGCAGTGCGAAATACTTTCTTCGTGTTGCGGGGTTTCGCGATCCCGCTCCCGCCCTATCGGGCGTTTCCTCCCTATTATACCTCCAACCGCCGGGCTCACCCCCGGCGGTTTTTCTTTTCGCGCGGGCAGGCGCCGCCGGTTTGCGCCGTCGGAGAAAGGGAGAGCACGGAGCGCGGGCAAGGCGCCGAGGTGGTCTCTAGGGAGCGGCGCTGATTGCTCAACACCGCCGCGCGTCGCACGCGCTCCGTTGCAATTGGTGGACGCCGGCCCGGCACGTGGAGGTCTTTCACTCCCTTGGCTCGGTGCGCCGGCGGCGTGCGGGACGTTGTGTTCGCCAACGTGCCCCGGTGCGCTCCCGGCCTTTTGATCGGACGGGCTTCCGCCCGCCTTCGCTCCGAAGAGCTTCGGCGAGGCATCACGCTCAACTGCATCGCTTCGAAATTGGTTCGAACAGGGATCCAACTGCTCTCCGCTCGACGCGACGCGCTGAGTGTAAGGGCGGATTGGAGGTGTTGGATAGATTTCGGCGCGGGCATTGGTTTTACAGCGGAAATGCTGGCGGAGCTGTGGGATAGATTATAAGCGGCTTGGAGGCGGGGCGAGGCATGAATGAACCAAAGAAGCGCGATGATCTGAACGACGCCGTCGAGGATGCGCTCGGATTCAACTTTCGCTCGCTGAAGACTCTGTTCGATTTGTTCGTGCGACCGAGGCGCGTGTTCGAGTCCTACGCGGCGCGAGACCGCGTGACCTACACGCCGGCGATCCGGATTTTCTTTGGACTGATCGGTCTTCAAGTTCTGACGTCGGTGATTTGGGGCGGCTGGGAGGGCCTGCTGACACGGCAGATTGAGTCCAGCCCGACGAACGTTCGCGCGACGTATGTGGAAATTTCTGGCGGCAACCTCGACGGCTTCATAAGCCATTACGCGGACGCCGCTAATTTTGGTCAGCCGATTCTCGTCGCGCTGTTCACGTCGCTGAGTGTTTTCGTTCTGGGCTGGTTTCGACCGCAGCTGTCATGGCCCAGCCGTCTCAATATCGCGATGGGCGTAATGTGCGTTGGCACATTCGTTGGCCTGTTGAGTATGCCGCTCATCGCGTCTGACAACTTGATGCTTGCTATTTGGATCGGTTCGCTTGGCGTTGCCGTTGCTTACTTCTTGACGATTTTCCGCGGGGGCCGCGGCATCATAGCCGACAGTTTCGCCGGCACGTTAAGCAAGTCCCTGATCTACACGCTGGTACTGATGATGTTGGTGTTTGTCGCGGGAGTCGTGCTCTCGCTTGCGTGTATGGCCTATGCGGTCATGCGCTTGCAGAATGGCTAGGCCAAGCTTTTGTGTAACGCCGCCGCGCTCAGCGCTTCCGCAAGGCGGCTCATGTCGGCGCGGACGCGGGCATAGCCGTTGGTGCGCTCGAGCGTGCGCTCATCGACGTAGAGCCCGCGATTGATCTCGATCTGCAGCGCATGGACACGCGTGGCGGGGCGGCCGTAGCTCTGCGTTGTGTGGCCGCCGGCGAACGGCGTATTGCGCGCGACGCGATAGCCGAGGCGGCGCAGCGTGGCTTCCGCGAGCGCGGTGACTGAAGGGTGGCACGAAGCGCCAAAGCGATCGCCCAGCACCACGTCAGGTGAATGCGCGCCGCGGGCATTGTTCGGCATCGAGTGACAATCGATCAGCACCGCGCAGCCGAATTGCTCCTTGGTTTCGGCGACCAAGTTTTGCAGCAGTGCGTGATAGGGGCGGTGAACCGCATTGATCCGGCGCTCGGCTTCGCCGAGTGAAAGTTTGCGGCGGTAGATGGATTGGCCATCGCCACTAATGCGCGGGATGGCGCCGAGGCCGGCTTGCACGCGCGCGGAATTCGTTTGCGGCGATTGCGGTGGCCGTTCGTCGAACATTTCCGGATCGAGCTCAGCGGGGTCGCGGTTCAGATCGACGTAAGCGCGCGCAACCGTGGCGGAGAGCACGCAAGCGCCATGCGCTGCCGCCCCGGCGAAGAGTTCATCGACGTAAGCGTCCTCGGAACGGCGCAAGCTGATCAGGCTGACGCGGGCGTCGGCCAGGAGTTCAGGCGGGTAACGTCTGCCGCTGTGCGGAGAGGCGAAGATGAGCGGCGAGGTGCGCCGCAGCGGCTCGATCAGGACAAACGGCGGCTCGCTGTGAACAACGGCATGGCTTTCGCCATCCGCCGCGGCCGGCGCCGCGCTTGAGCCAAGGTCCGTCGGGTCCATGCTTTCTTATTGTTCGCGCCGCTTACCGGCCCGTCAATCTTTACGCCCGTTTACGAGCTGTGTGTGACGGTTCAGCCGCCCTTTACCCGAATTATGCTAGGCGCTACCGGTTCAAGGGGCCGGAAGTTCCGGAGTGGCGGCGGTATGGCGCGAATTCTGTTGGCCGAAGATGATGACTCGCTCCGGGGTTTCCTGGTGTCGAGCCTCACGCGTGCAGGGCACGACGTCACCGGCTTCGGCGACGGCGACGCCGCCTGGGAGGCGCTCGAGCACGGCTCGTTCGACCTGCTGCTGACCGACATCGTGATGCCTGGACTCGATGGCATCGAGCTGGCGCGCCGGGGTGCGGAAGCCGATCCGGCCATGAAGATCGTCTTTATTACCGGCTTTGCGGCGGTGGCGCTTTCAGCCCAAAGCCAGGCGCCGAAGGATGCCAAGGTGCTGTCGAAGCCCTTCCACCTCAAGGACTTGGTCGTCGAGATCGAGCGCGTGATCGCGGCGGCTTGAGGAATCTCGGGAGGGCTTGTATAGGCGCTCCACCCAACGCATTGGGTCCTGGTTCGGCCAGGACAAAGGGCGCGTAGCTCAGCGGGAGAGCACCACGTTGACATCGTGGGGGTCACAGGTTCGATCCCTGTCGCGCCCACCATTCTACGCCTTATAATTCAAGGCTCGCAGGCGAGCTGTTAGACCTCGCCGTTAGACTGTTCAAACGGCGCAGCAGCTTCGGATGGCTTACGCCCGCTCATCTTATCGTTCCTTGGGCGCTTTCGATGGCTTACGCCGGTCTCGCTTTGTAACTTCTCGTTCCTGTTTGGGGGGCGAAGCGTGAATTTTGTTGTTCGGGCGCTGGTGGCGGTGGCTGGGGTGCTGGCTCTGCTTGTGGGGTTGGGCTTTTGGTTGAGGCCGGACAGTTTGGCAGCGGAGTTTGGCATCGGCGTGCAGGGCGCGCTGGGGTACTCAACGTTGCGTGCGGATTTTGGCGCTCTGTTCGCAGCCACGGGCATTCTTTCGATCGCGGCGGCGGCGAAGAACAGCGCGCGCCTGCTGACGGCGCCGCTGCTTCTGATCGGGATCGGATTTTGCGGGCGGTTAGTTTCGATCGCGCTCTCGGGCTATGAGGCGAGCATGTTGCAGCCGATGATCGTTGAAGTGGTGCTGATCACGCTCTTTGCGACGGGCCGAAAGGCGCTGGCGCCACGCTAGGTCCGCGTGAGCTGCTTGAGGCGCTCGCACATTGTTGAGTTCGGATCCGTCAGCGGATCGATGACCGTGAAGTGGTTTGCGCCTTCGGCTTCTTCGTAACGCGTGGCGACGCCGTCTTCGCCCCAAGCGGAGACGATGGCCGCGCTTTGGCGCAGGTACTCGCTGCTCTCGGCGCCGCCGACGATGGCGTCGAGCGATTTGCCTTCGGGCGCGGGCCACAGCACCGGGCTGAGCGACGTCGCTTCCGCCTCATAGAGCTGCAATTTTTCGTTGAGACTCGTGTCGATGAGCGGCGTCAGTTCGAACAAGCCCGAGATCGCATAGGCGGCTGGCACATGCGCCTCGGTGGCGAGCAAGCACGCGGAAAGGTGTCCGCCGGCGGAATGGCCAGCGACAATGACCGGCGCCTCGATTGTACGGTGCACGATGACGCTGGCAGCGCGCATCTGCTCGACGATGTCGCCGATGCGCACGCTTGGGCAGAGATCGTAACTCGGCACGGCGACGGTGACGCCAAGTGCATTCAATCCCTTCGCCATCGAGCTGAAGAAGCTCTTGTCGAGCGCTTGCCAATAGCCGCCGTGAATGAACATGACGACGGGACCGGGACCGGCTTCGAAGAGATCGAGTGTGTTGCGCTCGCCTGGGCCGTATTCGATCACGCGCGGCGGATTGATGTTGCGGTAGGCTTTGCTCTCGGCCGCCCAGCGCGCGATGATCGCCGGGTGCTCGGGCACGGCGGCGCGGTTGTTGTATTCTTTCTCGAGATCGAGACTCATTTTGAGTCAGGGTAGTCGAAGCCAGGCCACTTCGAGCCGTAAAGCTGGTAGCCGAGGATCGTGTAGGTCTGCGCCACGTTCGGATTGGCGCGGATCGTCTCGGTGACGACCTTCTGGATCGAATTGAGATCGGGATGCTCTATGCGGACGAGCAGATCCCATTCGCCCATGATAGAATAGATATCCATGATTTTGTCGGTCGAATCGCGCAGCGTGTTGCCGACGGCTTCGGGCGTCGCGTCTTTCACGCGGACGAAGATGAAGAGGCTGTGGTCTGCCATGTGTGCTCCTGCCGGTCTTGTATCACTGCCTGCGAATGACGCGAGAGGCGCCGATACTATTCTGGACCGCCGGCGCCCTCGCCGGCATCAGGCCGGTCCAACAAACGCCGGCGCCAGCAGTCGACCGCCGTGCCGGCGAGGGCGCCGGCGGTCCAGACTTAGGTTGGAACAACCGCAGTTGTTTCGATTTCGATGAGCGCGGCGTCCTCGATCAGCGCTTTTACTTCGACGACGGCCATGGCCGGATAGTTCCGCCCCATCTTTTCGCGCCAGGCAGCGCCGATTTCCGCGAGCGAAGCCAAGTAGGCGCGCTTGTCGGTGATGTACCAGGTCATGCGAGCGACGTGCTCGGGGCCGGCGTTCGCTTCGCGCAGCACGGCGAGGGTGTTGTCGAGCGTTTGCGCGAACTGCGCAGCGAGTGTCGTCGCTTCGAACTTGCCCTCGGGCGTCCAGCCGATTTGGCCGGCGACGAAGACGATGCGGCCTTCGGCCTCGATTCCGTTCGAATAACCTTTGGGGCGTGGCCAGCCCTCGGGGAGCAGGGTTCTCATGAGTCTAGCTTCGCAAAATCGGTGATGGCCTTGCGGAGTTCGGCCGGCCAGGGTTGCGCGCTCATAGATGCGAGATCGGTGAAGACGATGGTTTGATCGAAGCGCGCCACCGTGCGGTCGCCGATCGAAGCGATGTGCTTTAGATTGAGCGAGCTGCTGCCGATCGAATCGACGCCCAGCTGCTGACGTAGCATGTCGCCGATGCGGACGGGGCCGACAAACTCGCACTCGAACCGCACCGTTGGGACGCCTTTGCGGGCGTCCACGTGCAGCGACTTGAACGAGTGGCCGAGGCTGGCGAACCAGTCCTCAACGGTTTCATTCACGAGACCGAAGAAGCGCGGATAAAAAATGATACCGGCTGCGTCGCAATGCTCGAAGCGGACGATGAGGTCGCGGGTGAATTTCATTTGGGTTCGCGCAGCTTGAAGCGTTGGAGTTTGCCGGTGTTGGTCTTGGGGAGTTCGGTGACAAACTCAATGGCGCGCGGATATTTGTACGGCGCGATCGTCGCTTTCACATGATCCTGTAGCGCGCGTTCGGTGACCTTCGTGTTGGGATTGAGAACCACGAACGCTTTGACGATCTGGCCGCGCTCGTCATCCGGAACGCCGACGACGGCGCATTCAGCGACAGCCTCATGGGTGAGAAGCGCGTTTTCTACCTCCGGTGCGCCGATATTGTAGCCGGAAGAGATGATCATGTCGTCGGCGCGGGAGACGTACCAGAAATAGCCATCGGCATCGCGGCGATAAATGTCGCCGGTGACGTTCCAGCCATTGGCGACGTAGTTCTTCTGGCGCTCGTCGGCGAGGTAGCGGCAGCCGGTCGGGCCTTTGATCGCGAGGCGGCCTTCGCCTTCGCCGTCGAACGGTTCATCGTTCTCGTTGAGGAGCGTCGCTTCGTAGCCGGGCACTGCTTTGCCGGTTGAGCCGGGGCGGATGTCGTTGCCGCGGGCGGAGACGAAGATGTGAATCATCTCGGTCGAGCCGATGCCGTCGATGATGCGGATGCCGGTGCGCTCGAACCATTGGTCCGACGTCGCGCGCGGCAGGTGCTCGCCGGCGGAGACGCAAGTGTGGATTGAAGCGAGCTTGCTGAGATCTTGCTTCATCAGCGCGCGATAGCCGGTGGGCGAGGTGAACAGCGTGGTGGCTTTGTGCTGTGCGATCGTATCGGCGAGTACATCGAAGCCGGGCTTCTCGCAGATCGCTGTTGCAGCACCTGCGCTGGCGGGGAAGACCATGCCGGCGCCGAGACCGAACGTGAACGCGAATGGCGGCGTGCCGATGAACACATCTGTCGGTTTGGGTTGAATAATGTAACGGCAAACGGTCTCTGCCATTGCGGCGACGTCGCGATGAAAGTGGACGCAGCCCTTTGGCGTGCCGGTGGTGCCGGAAGTGAAGGCGATGAGTGCGGGATCGTCGGCGGCGGTGGCGACGGCGGGGCCGTTGCTCGGTGCTGTCGTCATTCGTTGCGTGAGGTCGTCAGTCATGACGATGTGCTTTAGGACCGGCGCCATCGGGCGCGCGGCTTCGAGTTCCGCTGCGCGGTGGGTGTCGACGATGGCGTGTGTGATCTGCGCCTTGTTGAGGATCACGGCGAGTTCGTGTGCGCGCAACATCGGCATGGCGCCGACAGCGACGCCGCCCGCGCGGAAAACACCCCACCACACTGGCAGGGACAACCGAGTATTGGATGCATGGATGAGGACGCGGTTGCCTGGAACGAGGCCAAAGTCGTGCGTCAGGACGTGCGCGATGCGGGCGGCTTCTTGAAGTAGCGCGCCGTAGGTGAGCGCCTCCGATGACAGCAGCACGGCGTTTCGCGCGCCGTGGCCGTTGGCGATCGCGGCGTCGAGCATGGTGCTCGCGTTGTATTGCGCGGGAAATTGCAACTCCGGCAGCGTGAACTTCATTTCCGCCCACTGATCGCGCGGCGGGAGATTGTCGCGGACGAAGGTGTCGATGTGCGCGCTCATTGCGGCACCTCCGCGAGCGTTTGGCGGGCGATGATGACTTTCTGAACTTCTGAAGCGCCTTCGTAGATGCGCAGCGCGCGGATATCGCGATAAAGGCATTCGATCGGATGCCCATGCACGACGCCCCAGCCGCCGTGGAGTTGCACCGCAGCGTCGATCACCTCTTGCGCGGTGTCGGTGGCGTAGAGTTTCGCCATGGCGGCTTCACGGGTGACGCGGGCCGCGCCGGAATCTTTCGTCCAGGCGGCGCGGTAGATGAGGAGGGCGGCGGCGTCGATCTTGAGCGCCATATCAGCGATAATGGCTTGCACCATTTGCAGCTCCGCCATCGGCGCGCCGTTGATCTGACGCGTCTTGGCGCGCTTTAGCGTCTCATCGAGCGCGCGGCGCGCCATGCCGAGCGCGGCTGCGCCAACGGTGGAGCGGAAAACGTCGAGTGTCGCCATCGCGATCTTGAAGCCTTCGCCCGGCTTGCCGATGAGATTGTCGCGCGGGACGCGGACGTTCTCGAAGTTGAGGCGCGCAAGCGGGTGTGCGGCGATAAGCGGAATGCGTTCAGCGACGCTGAGGCCAGGTGTGTCGGCGTCAACGATGATCGCGCTGACGCCTTTAGCGCCCGGCGCTTCGCCGGTGCGGGCGAAGACGACGTAGAAGCTGGCGATGCCGCCGTTTGAGATCCACGTCTTCTCGCCGTTGAGGACGTAGTGATCGCCGTCGAGACTCGCTGTGAGTGTCAGCGATGCAGCGTCGGAGCCCGCTTCTGGTTCGGACAGCGCGAAGGCAGCGACGCGTTCGCCTGCGGCGACATCGCCGAGATAGTGCGCGCGTTGGAGTTCGGAGCCGAACAGTGAGATTGGGCCTGAGCCCAAGCCCTGCATGGCGAAGACGAAATCGAGCAAGCCGGAGTGACGCGCGAAATGTTCCCGGATGAGGCAGAGGCTGCGGACGTCGAGCGCCTCCTTGCCGCGTCGCACCGCGTGTTTGACGAAGCCGGCTTCGACCATCTCCGCGAGAAACTCGGCGCAGGCGGCGTCGACTTTGTCTTCGTTGACATGATGCGGGAAGGGCGTCTCATCGAGCCATGCATCGAGTTCGGCGGCGAGATCGCGATGGCGCGCTTCGAAGAAGGGCCAGTGGAGATAGCTTTTATCCGCCATCAATCGCCCTCGAACACGGGCTTCTGTTTAGACGCGAAGGCGACGTAAGCGCGTTCGAAGTCTTTCGTCTGCATACAGATGGCTTGCGCCTGCGCCTCGGCTTCAAGCGCCTGATCGAGGCCCATGTTCCATTCCATGTTGAGCTGGTTCTTGGTCATGGAATGGGCGAAGGCGGGGCCAGTGGCGAGTGAGTGCGCGAAGGCTTGTGCGTCGGCGAGTGGCGTTTCGGTGAGCTTGTTGAAGAAGCCCCAGCGTTCGCCTTCTTCAGCGCTCATTGAGCGGCCGGTGTAGAGCAGTTCGCTGGCGCGGCCGTGGCCGATGATGCGCGGCAGGATCGCGCACGCGCCCATGTCGCAACCGGCGAGCCCGACGCGCGTGAAGAGGAACGCGGTCTTGGCGTCGGTGGAGGCGTAGCGAATGTCGCTCGCCATCGCCACGATCGCGCCTGCGCCGGCGCAGACGCCTTCAACAGCGGCGACGATCGGCTGCGGGCAGGCGCGCATGGCTTTGACGAGATCGCCGGTCATGCGTGTGAAGCGCATAAGCTCGGGCATCGTCATTTTCGTGAGCGGTGCGATGATGTCGTGCACGTCGCCGCCGGAGCAAAAATTGCCGCCCGCGCCGGTGACCACGACCGCGCGGCAGTCTTCGGCGTAAGAGAGGCGGCGAAAGAGGTCGCGGAGTTCCGCATAGCTTTCGAACGTCAGCGGATTTTTGCGCTCGGGGCGGTTCAGCGTGACCGTGGCGACGCGATCGCTGACGGACCATAGAAAATGCTCTGCCCTGTAGTCGGCGCTTTTCCAGGCATCGTTGATCACGGCGCCGCTCCCTTCGTCAGCTTGCGGCGCAACGATGCTTTGGCAGCGTCGAGGAGCCGCGACAGCGCGTTTTTGTCGGCTTGTGTGAGATCGCGCAATAGCGCGTCCACGCATGCCGCGTGCGCTTTGGCCATGTGCTTGAATACGCTTTCGCCCTGACGCGTCAACCGCACGCGCTGGATGCGGCGGTCGTTTTCGTCGGCTTCGACTTCGATAAGGCCATCAGCGCTCAAGCGCGTTCGCAATTGCGTGACGTTGCTGTTCGAGACGAGCAGATACTGCGAGACTTCGCCGAGCGTCAGTGCGCCGTGGCGGTCGAGCGCGGAGAGGAAATCGAAGCGGGCGATGGTTGAGTCAAACTTGGCGCGCATGAGCGCATCGACCTCGCGTTCGATGAGGCGACTCGTTGTGAGCAGCCTGAGCGAGAGGCGAACGGTGTCGCGAGCGTCGCTCATTGTGCGACTCCCCGCCCACCTGCGGGGCGGGGTTGGGGGTGGCGGTAACGGCGGTGCTGCTTCGACGCTTCCGAGCTCGCGCCCCCATCCGTCGCGCTCCGCGCGACACCTTCCCCGCGAGGGGGAAGGATGGCGTTCAAGCATCGCATCATACTTCGCCGCCACTCATCGGAATCGCCGCGCCGTTCGTTGCGGCCGCGCCGTCGCTGCAGAGCCAGGCGATGGCGCTGGCGACTTCGTCGGCGGTGATGAGGCGGCCTTGCGGGTTCTTCGCGTAGAGCGAGGCTTTGGCTTCTTCTTCGCTGAGCCTGGTCTTGCTCGCGATATTCTCTGCCGCGCGGGTGACGATGTCGGTTTCGACGTAGCCGGGGCAGATGGCGTTGACGGTGACGCCTTTCTTAGCCGCTTCCTTTGCGAGCGCGCGTGTCATGCCGATCATGCCGTGTTTCGAGGCGCAATAGGCGCTGATGTAGGCGGCGCCTTGCAAGCCGGCGATGGAGGCGACGTTGACGATGCGGCCCCATTTGTTGGCGTACATGTCGGTGATCGCGGCGCGTGCGCAGAGGAAGGCGCCGGTGAGATTGATCGCGAGGCACTGATTCCACATCGAGAGATCCATGCGGTCGAGCGGCGCCGATGGCGTGATGCCGGCATTGTTGATCAAGATGTCGATCGGGCCGTAGCGGTCTCGGGCGGCTGCGAACGCGGCGGCGACGGAGTCTTCGTTCGCGACGTCGCAGGAGAGCCCTTGGGCGTTCTCGAATTCTTCGGCGGCGCTTTGCGCGCGTGCGCCGTCGCGGCCGACGAGTGTGAAGCGTGCGCCGGTCGGCGCAAGGGCGCGCGCTGTGGCGAGGCCGATGCCGGTGCCGCCGCCGGTGATGAAAACGTGGTGAGCCATTAGAGGTCCTTGCGTGAAAGCATGCGCTGCATCTGCGCGTAGCCGGTGCGATATTGTTTGGGCGGTGCAAGTTTGGCGTAGCCGAGTTCAGCGGCGGCGCGGAGCGACCAATTCGGATCCATCAGGTGCGGCCGTGCCAGCGCGCAGAGATCGGCGCGGCCAGCAGCCAGGATGGAATTGACGTGATCCGGCTCGAAGATGTTGCCGACCGCCATCGTCTTGACGCGCGCTTCGTTGCGAATGCGGTCGCTGAACGGCGCTTGGAACATGCGGCCATAGACTGGCTTCGCGAGCGGCGTGGTTTGGCCGGCGGAGACATCGATGAGATCGGCGCCGGCTTCTGCGAACGCTTCGGCGATTGCGATGGAGTCCTCCGCGGTGAGGCCATCATCGTGCCAATCGGTGGCGGAGATGCGGACGCTCATTGGCTTGTGCTTCGGCCATGCCGTGCGCATCGCCTCGAACACTTCGAGTGGAAAGCGGAGGCGGTTTTCGATGCTGCCGCCGTACTCATCTGCGCGCTGGTTGCTGATCGGCGTGAGGAAAGACGAGAGTAGATAGCCGTGGCCGCAATGAAGTTCGAGCATGTCGAAACCGGCGTCTTCCCCCATCAACGTGGCGCGGACGAAGTCGGCTTTGACGCGATTCATGTCAGCGCGCGTCATTTCGCGCGGTGTGGCGTTCGCTTCGGACCAGGGGAGCGGCGAGGGCGCAATGATCTCCCAATTGCCGGATTCGAGCGGCTGATCGGTGTAGTCGCGCTTGTCGCTTGGATCTTCGCTCCACGGCGTGCGCGTTGAGCCTTTGCGGCCGGCGTGGGCAAGTTGGAGAGCAAACTTGGCGTTGCTGTTGGCGTGGACGTAATCGACGATGCGCTTCCAGGCGGCGACGTGCTTCGCATCGTACATGCCGGCGCAGCCTGGGGTGATGCGGGCATCGGCTGAGACATCGGTCATTTCGGTGAAGATAAGCCCGGCGCCGCCGCTGGCGCGGGCGCCGTAATGGACGAGGTGGAAGTCGTTCACTTCGCCATCGTTCGCCGAGTACATGCACATCGGGCTGACGACGACGCGGTTGGCGATCTCCATCTCGCGCAACTTTAGCGGCGCGAACATGGGGGGCAACACGCCTGGAGCGCCGGCGCCCTCGCCGGCGTTTCGGTTGGATCGTGTGCCGGCGACGAAGGCGTTTGGCTCTAAAGTGCCGGCGGGGGCGCCGGCGGTCCAGAACCAATGTTCGACACGGTGCAAGAAGTTCCTGTCGCGGACGCGCAGGTTCTCGTGGCTTACCCGCTGGCTGCGGGTGAGCAGGGAATAGGTGAATTGCAGCGGTTCGAGATTGGCGTAGCGATCAATGTTCTCGAACCACTCCGTCGAGTTGCGCGCAGCGTTCTGGAGCTTCAGCACTTCGATCTGGCGCTCGGCGTGATACTCGGCCAGCGCCTCCGCGAGTGGCTTTCCACCATGAAGGACTTGCGCCAGCTTGATCGCATCTTCGATGGCGAGCTTGGTGCCTGAGCCGATGGAGAAGTGCGCGGTGTGCGCCGCGTCACCCATCAGGATGAGATTGTCCTTGTGCCACGTCTCACAGACGATGCGCGGGAAGTTGAGCCAGGCTGAGCCGCGCAGATGTTTGGCGTTGGTGTCGAGAGTCGCGCCCTCAAGATATTTGGCGAAGAGCTTTTCGGCGGCGCGGCAGGTTTCTTCCTGACTCATCTTGTCAAAGCCGAAGCTGCGCCACGTCGCTTCGCTGCATTCGACGATGAAGGTCGAGGCGTTGTCTTCGAACTTGTAGGCGTGCGCCCAAATCCAGCCGTGTTCGGTTTTCTCGAACGCAAAGGTGAAAGCTTCGAATGCCTTGTTGGCGCCGAGCCAGATGTACTTGTTGGGACGGATGTCGATGTCGACGCCGAAGTGGGCGGCGTCGGCGCTACGGAGTTTCGAGTTCGCACCATCGCAGGCGAGGACGAGGTCGTAAGCCGCCAATAGCTCGGGCGAGGGATCGATCTCCATCTTGAATTCGAGCCGCACGCCAAGTTCGCGCGCGCGGCCTTGCAGAATGTTCAGCAGGCGCTTGCGGCCGATGCCGACGAAGCCGTGGCCCGAAGAGGTGATGGTCTCGCCGTAGATGTGGACGTCAATATCGTCCCAGTGCGCGAAGCCAGCTTCGATTTCGTCGGCGCTTTTGGGATCGTTGGCGCGCAGATTCTCCATGGTTTGATCAGAGAACACGACGCCCCAGCCGAAGGTGTCGCCGGGATCATTGCGCTCGAACACGATGATGTCGTGCCGCGCATCGCGCAGCTTCATCGAAATGGCGAAGACGAGCGCGGCTGGGCCGCCGCCGACGCAGGCAATACGCATGAGTTAGTTTATATATGAAACATCAAGGCGAGCAAGCGAAACCCGCTGGGGTGAGCTTAGCGTCCACTGATCTCGAAAAAGTAGCTGGCCTCGCCGTCAGAATTCTCGATCGCGCGAGACATCTCCTGCTCAGCTTCTTGTTCGTGGCCCATGCGCTGCAGACTGAGGCCGCGTCCATAGCGGGCAACGGCATTGTTCTCGTTCTCGAAGACGAGGTCCCCGAACGTGAAATAGGCGCGCCGAAGATCCCGGAGCGCGCGCTCATCTTCACCGAGCGATTGGAGCGCGATCGAGCGGAAGTAGTGCGCCGTAGCAGTATGCATGCGTGAGACGCGTGCGCCGATGACGCGACCACAACTTCGAACTGCAGCCTCACCCGCATCCGTCAGGCAAGACTCCCAATAGCGGTGAGTCGGGCTAAGCCGGCTCAGAGCGCCGTTATCCCGGTTGACCGGATCGGACATGCCGAGGCCGGCTTGGGCGAAAGCTGGCGTGACGGCCAGCGTCGCGATCAGGATCGTGGCGGTGGCTAGCAAGCGCACGGCGGAACCTCCGAAAGCTATCGAAGCCAGAATGCGACGAATGACGGTGGATCGCAACCGGCGGTGCGCTCGGGTCAAGGGCGAAGGCCGGCATTGCCGTAGAATTCGTCCACGTCTTCGTCCAACGCTATGCCGCGATCGATGTCGGCTTGGCCTTCTGCATGCCGGCCCAGTCTGATTGCCGCGACGCCTCGGCCATAGAGGCCAGGGGCGGATTCGGCGTTGCGCTCGACCGAGATGCTGAAGTCCGCCAGCGCCCCAGCATAGTCGCCTTGGCGAAACCTGAAGAAGCCTCGGGAGAAGTAAACATACGCGTCTTGCTCGGCGATGCGGATAGCTTCCTCGCAAGCGGCGCGCGCTGTTTCCCAGTCGGCGCCGGCAGCAGCGCGGCCTTCGCAGCGCGCAGCGTGATAGTATGGTTGCTCAGGCGCCTTGCGCGATGCTTCGTCGTATTCCGCGGTGGCGCTGGCGTAGTCGCCTTGATTGAAAAAAATGGCGCCCCGGCGGTAGTGCGGATGGCCAAGGTTTGGGTCGGTGGCGCTGGCCCGCTCGTAGTCCGCGAGCGCTTCGTCGTAGCGTTCAGTGTACTCAAAGAGGGTGGCGCGATTGATGTAGCCGTAGGGGTCTTGTGGATAAGCGCCGATCGAGTCGGTGAACAAGCGCAACGCCTCCGCCAGGTCGCGTTCGGCCGCACTGCCCTCACCGATCTCATCGTAGTGCTGGGCGCGATTGTAGAGCGCCGTGGCCGTGTGCCAGCGTGTGATGCGTTCGCCGATTATGCGGCCGCAGCTCCGAATCGCGCGGCGTTCATCTGTTTCGCCAAAGCCCATGCAGCGGACCCAGTGGGTGCCATAGGCGATGCGGCGGTTGCGTGGCTGCTGAATCTCGGCATCGCCAAGCGGCGCCGCTGCGGCAGTCGTGTTTCCGGCCGCGCTTCCGGCGGACTGGGAGTACGCCGTGCCGATGAGTGCGATCGCCAAAAATGCGGCGGTGCCGATCAGACGCATTCGTGATCCCCGGTGTCGGGCCGGAAGTCTATCAGCCGTTGGGCGTCGTCGCGATCACAAGTGTGCGTTCGAGGCCGGCGTCGCGGTCGTCGAGGGCGGCGTGATAGTCTGGCGCGTGTTCCATCGACAGGATGGCTGGCGGATTGGGGTAACGCATCGCCGCTACGTCGTCCCATCGGCCGACGGTGGGCCCGGATTGCGCTTCGCGCAGCACCGAAAGGATGCGGCCGCTGAACAGCAGGTGGCCGCCTGTGCGATAGACCGTGCGCATGGCGACGACCCCGTAGCGCATGTAGGCGGTGCGGCCGGAGACTCCAGCTTGCGTCGGGTGGTACTTAGCGTCTTCGTAGTAGGCGAGGAAGTTGACCATCGCCGGGGCGTAGCTAGGCGGTTGTGCTAACAGGCGCGCAATCGAAGCCGTGCTCGGCATAACGTCGGCACGGAAGTTAAGCGCCTGGGCATCTCGCACGATGGGTCCGTGCGGTTTGCTTAGAATGCCCAGCGCGATGAGTGTCTTTAGGATTCCCAGAAGAAGAGGCAGCGGCCGGCGAAGTTTGATGTGGGCAACGTAGGCGTCTTCCGCCGACTCTAGTGCGATGGGAAGAGTCGCAGGATCGCCGCCGCTGGCGACGATGAAATGCTGCCAATAGGCAGCGTCCGGCGCGGCGCCGATGATGGTGAAATCCGTGCGGCTCGACCAGCGTTCGGTGACACCGGGCGCCAAAGCGCCTGCTTCACCGCGAACTGCGATGAACCAATGTGGTTCGCCGCCCTTGGCGATGGCGTACACCGGCTCGCGCGCGCCGATGATCCAGAGCAGGGAAATCAATCCCGCAATCACGGCGAGTATGAGAAGTGCGAGCGCCATCAGTTGGACCAGTAGATGTATTCTTGTTCTTCGGTCCAAGGCGCATTGAGCGGCACGTCGATCCGCACCGGCCCCTCGATCAAAGCAGGCCAGAGCGGGCGCGCCAGGCCGGCGTTCTGCGCTTCGATCATCGCGCGCATGGCGGCGACGCGCTCCGGCTCTTGGGCCGATAGATCGTGTTGCTCCGTTGGATCTTGCGCCAGATTGAAGAGCCAAACGCGGTCCGGCGTTTCGCTGACTTGCAGCTTCCAATCGCCATCGCGGACGGCGCGATAGGGGCCGGAGCGCCAGAAGATGCGGTGGTTCGGCGCGCCTTGCGCTTCGCCGCGCAGGAAGGGCAGCAGATTGACGCCATCGCTTTGCGGCTGTGTCGGCGCGCCTGAGGCGGCGGCGGCGGTGGCGAAAATGTCCATGTGGGTGGCCGGGCCGGCGATGCGTTGGCCGCTCGGAAGCCCACCTGGCCAGCGCACGAAATAGGGCGTGCGGACGCCGCCTTCGAAGAAGGTCGATTTCCAGCCGCGGAACGGCGCGTTGATATCGGCGAGGCCGGTGTACCAGGCGCCGCCATTGTCGCTGACGAAGATCACGATGGTGTTGTCGTCGATGCCGTTGTCGCGCAGCGCCTGCATGACGCGCCCAACGCCGCGATCGAGCGAACGGATCATTGCGCCATAGACGCGCTGCGTGTGATCGGGGATGGCGGCAAGCGCGTCGTAGTCCTCGCGCGTTGCTTGCAGCGGCGTGTGCGCGGCGGTGAAGCTCAGATAGAGGAAGAAGGGGCGATTGCGGTTGGCCTCGATGGCGGCGGCGGCTTCCTCGGCGAAATAGTCGGTGACGTAGCCGCGCGGCCGAATACGCGCGTCGCCATCGGCGCCGTGCCAATCGACAGCGTAAGGAAGATTGGCCCACAGGAAGCGATCGATCGGATCGAAGTCGAGGCGCGCGTTGACGACATTCGGATCGTTCGGCGGCAAGAACATCGCAGCGCCCTGCATGATGCCCAGCGATTCATTGAACCCTTGCGCTTCCGGCCGCATATCCGGCACTTCGCCAAGGTGCCACTTGCCGATGAGCATGGTGTGATAGCCTTGGCCCTGCAGCATTTCGGCGATCGTGACCTCGCTCGGCGGCAGGCCAAGCGTGGCGCGTGGCGGTACGTCAGCGACGCGTTCCTCGTGGAAAATCGGCTGACGCAGCGAACCCGGATCGGCGTGCGAGATGTAGCGCGCGAAGGCCTGCGGTGCAGAGGTGAACTCAAAGCCGAAGCGGGTCGGGTAGCGGCCGGTCATGATTGCTGCTCGCGAAGGCGAGCAGGTGGCGTTGCTGGCATAGCCCTGATCGACAATGACGCCGGTGCGCCCGATGGCGTCTATATTCGGCGTTTGCACGATGCCGGCAACGCCGCCGCCATTGATAGAGATGTCGTTGTAGCCAAGGTCATCGGCGACGATGACGATGATATTAGGCGGGCGCGCGCCGGTGGGCGCTTCAGCCGGGCCTCGCGACCAGGCGATGTCGCGATTGGCGCTGATCGGATGCTGAATGTTGCCGATGATCCCCGGCAGATAATACCAATATTGCTTCCAGAGCAGGAAGCCGCCGAGGCCGAGCAGCGCCAACACGCCGCCGATGATTGCCAGCCGTTTCATGGGCGTGCTCCCTAAAATCGCAGATGGTGTGAACGCAACATGCCGCCCTCGCGCGGCAACGAGATGACGTCGCCATCGCGCATCGCGAAAACCGGGCCGTCATAGCTGCGCTTGGCGTCCTGAACGAAGGTGTGGGCGAGGCCGGGGAGCGGCGTTTGCGGCAGAAAGTGCGTGATCGCGAGCGCACCGACGCCGGCTTCCTGGGCAACGTGGCCCGCGTCCTCGGGTGAGGTGTGATAGTCGAGAATGTCGTGAAAGATCGCGCCGATATTCTCGCGGCCGGCGTCGCGCGCGGCTTGATGCATGATCGCGTCGAGGCGGGGTGAGATCGCTTCGTGAATAAGCAAGTCCGCGCCGCGCGCCGCTTGCGTCAGCGATGCGGAACGAGAGGTATCGCCGCTGATGACAATACTGCGGCCGCCATACTCGACGCGATACCCGACAGCCTCAGTCGGGGCGTGGTCAACCCGGAACGCGACAATCCGGACGCCATCGGCGTTATGCAGCTCGGTTTCTTCGCCATCCGCCAGCGGCAGGGCAAATTCGCGCGCCGTCATCCCCGCGCCACCAGGCGGCATGACCTCTGGCCCATGGTGCGCCGCACGATAGGATTGATCGAGCGCGTAGGCCTCGTTCAGTCCTGCCACGACGCGCGCCGTGCCCGGCAAGCCTACGACGAGAAGCGGCGTCTCCGCCGGGCCGTTGGCCCAGTGCTGAAGCGCGACCGTGTCGAGGCCATCGATGTGATCGGAGTGAATGTGCGTGAGAAAAAGCGCTTCGATTTCGCTCTGGTTGACGCCCATCAGCGAGAGCGTTTCGGAAGCGCCATCGCCGGCATCGAAAACGAATGTGTGCTGGCCTGCGATGACAGCGAGACACGGGCCGGCGCGTGTTCGGTCCGGCAACGGCGAACCGGTGCCGCAGAAGGCGGCGTGAAGGCCGTCCGGGAGCTGGGCGCGCAGCGATGTTTGCATGGCGCTGCGGGCTGAGCGCTCAAGCAGACGTGTCGAGATTTCACCGCGAAACGCGTAAGCGCCGGCGCCGAGTACGATCAGCACGACGGCCAGCCCCCCAAGCCACGCCCTTGCTTTCACTGCGTTCTCCCCGGACCTGGCCAATTCGCACTTGCATCATGCGTAAGAATAGGCACTAATAGTGCCAATATATGCCGGCGGCATCCGCTGTCAATGCGGAGTCGCGAGAGGGGCCCGATCATGGAAGTTTTGCGCACATCCGACGAACGCTTCACCAATCTCCCCGATTTTCCATACGCGGCGCGCTATACGGACATTCGCGACGCTTCCGGTGCGACGCTGCGCATCGCGGCAATCGATGAAGGCCCGCATGACAAGCCGCCAGTTTTGCTGATGCACGGTGAGCCGAGCTGGTCGTTTCTCTATCGCAAAATGATCGCGCGCCTCGTTGCGCATGGCCATCACGTCATCGCGCCGGATCTCGTCGGGTTTGGGCGCTCGGATAAACCCGCTTCGCGCGATGACTACACATACGAAGCGCATGTGAAGTGGATGAGCGATTGGCTGGTCGCCAATGATCTGCGCGACATCACTTTGTTTTGCCAGGATTGGGGCGGTTTGATTGGGCTTCGCCTGGTCGCGACATTTCCCGAGCGCTTTGCGCGCGTGGTCGCCGGAAACACGTTTCTGCCCGCAGGTTCTGGCGCAAATCCGGCCTTTGAGGCGTGGCGGACATTCAGTCAGACCGTGCCGGTGTTTCCGACCGGTAGCATCCTGAACGGCGGGACCGTGCGCGAGCTCACCCAGGCGGAGATGGATGCGTACGAAGCGCCATATCCGGACGAGAGCTACAAGGCCGGCGCGCGCCAGTTTCCCGCGCTCGTTCCCGTTGCGCCCGATATGCCGTCGGTGAAAGAGAACCTCGAGGCCTGGAAAGTGCTCGAAACGTTCGACAAGCCTTTCCTCACCGCGTTCAGCGATCAAGATCCCATCACACGCGGCGCCGATAAGCGCCTTCAAGAGCGTATTCCCGGCTGCAAAGGTCAGAACCACACGACGATCGTTGGCGGCGGCCACTTCCTTCAGGAAGACAAGCCGGAAGAGCTGGCCGACGTGATCGACGCCTTCATCAAGGCGACCGCGTGAGCGCACGCGCCGCCAAGATCGCCGCGCCTGTCGAGATTGATGGCCGGCGCCAACGCTCGGATGCGAGCCGCCGCAAGATCGCGCTCGCCATGCTCGATTTGCTGCGCGAGGGCGAGGCGGACCCGAGCGCCGATCTGGTCGCGGAGCGCGCCGGCGTTGGCCGGCGTACGGTGTTTCGTCTGTTCTCGGACATGGAGGGCGTGTTCCGCGAAATGCACGCGATCATGACATCGCGGCTGACGCCGGAATTTGCGCGCCCGCTTACCGCCGCAACCTGGCGCGGTCGTCTAGATGAACTGATCGAGCGGCGCGCCAAGGCGTTTGAGCAGATGCTGCCGATCAAGACGGCCGCCGACGCGCGCCGCTATACGTCGAACTTTCTGACGACCGAGCACAAGAACATAACGCGCCTGCAGCGTCAGGCGCTGCTGGCCGTGCTGCCCGCGACATACGCGCGTAACGAGATGCTTGAAGCGCTCGATCTCGCACTGAGCTTCGAGGCTTGGCGGCGTCTGCGCTATGAACAGGGGCTGAGCGTGAAGCAGGCGCAGGAGGTTCTGCGCCGCATGATCAGCGCGCTGGTGGATTAGCCGCCACGGTGCGAAAGCCGATGTGCGACATGCCAAGTCCCTCATCGCCCGGTTGCCGCGACCCGCTCCGATAGCGTGAGCAGAAGTTCGGCGCGCACAATTGCGAGCCCCCCTTGATCACGCGCGTGGGCGCGTCCGCCGCGCGCGCCGCATCGAGCCCGTCGGCGCCAACGAAGCGGTCCGACGTCCATTCCCAGACGTTGCCGGTCATGTCGTAGAGCCCGTTTGCGTTTGCGGGAAAGCAGCCAACCGGCGCTAGACCGATGAAGCCATCTTCGCCCGTATCCTGAAATGGGAAGACGCCCTGCCAAGTATTCGCCCGCGCGGCGCCGTGTTCGTCGAATGCCTCGGCGCGGCGATCAGCCGGTGCAGGCGCGCCTCCGCGCGCGGCGAACTCCCACTCGTTCTCGGTCGGCAGACGCCGCCCAGCCCACCGAGCGTAAGCAACTGCGTCCTCATAAGCGACGGCAACCACAGGGTAGGCGTCACGGCCCTCGATCGAGGAGCCGGCGCCGTCCGGATGCCGCCAGTTTGCGCTGGGATCGATACGCCAACGCGCTTGCGCGCGATCGAACACCGCCGCACCCAATGGCGCGCCGTCCGGGCCGGCGCGCTCCGCGACAGTGACGTAATTCGTCGCCGCGACGAACGCCGCATACTGCGCGTTGGTGACTTCGTGGGCATCGATGCGGAACGCCGCGACGTTACCGGCGCCGCCGACCTGTTCTTCCGGCTCAAACCGGTTCGGTCCGCGATCAAGACGCCCGCCGGCGATGGCGATCTCGGTCCCGGCGGTGAGCGGCGCGCATGCGGCCGCGGCAGCGTCCGTCGCGCGAGAAGGCTGGCCGCAGGCCGCCAATGGCGCCGCTGCGAGCGCCAGGATCGTAAATTTCAGCCTCGCCACCGCCGCTCCTTGGGCCATCGCCTGAAAAAACCCAGGCGCCGGACTTGCAAGCCGCCCCGGCGCTCGTCATTAAGCGGGCCTCCGGAGAGGTGCTAGAGTGGCTGAATAGGCCGGTCTCGAAAACCGGAGTACGTGCAAGCGTACCGAGGGTTCGAATCCCTCCCTCTCCGCCAGTGTCCGCCTAGCGTGCGCCATCAAAGTCTCGAAAGATAAAGGAAAACGGCTCTGCCCGGGAAGGCGCGGGGGCGGGGCGCCGAGCTTCAAAATCCAGCGAAAATGTCCCGCTTCCGCATTGACGCTGAGGGGGCGTCTCCCTTATACCCCCCGCTCCCCGCCCGGGCGATGCTCTCGTCCGGGCGCACGAATTTTTTGGCGGTTACGATGTTCGCGGTAATCAAGACGGGCGGCAAGCAATACCGGGTGGCGAAGGACGACGTGATCGTCGTCGAAAAGCTCGATGGTAAGGCCGGTTCGAAGGTCACGTTCAGTGATGTGCTGATGTCGGGCGACGGCAGCAGCGTGAAGCTCGGCAAGGATCTCTCGGGCTTCACCGTCACCGGCACGCTCGTCGAAACGAAGAAGGGCGACAAGGTCACGGTGTTCAAGAAGCGCCGCCGCAACACCTATCGCCGCAAGATCGGTCACCGTCAGACTGAATCGCACGTCAAAATCACCGCCATCGGCGGCAAGGAATAAGAGGGCGTCATGGCTCACAAAAAAGCAGGCGGCTCTTCGCGCAACGGTCGTGACTCGGCCGGTCGTCGTCTCGGCGTGAAGCGCTTTGGCGGCCAGTCGGTGCTCGGCGGCGAGATTCTTGTCCGTCAGCGCGGCACCAAATTCCATCCGGGTTCGAACGTCGGCCTTGGCCGCGATCACACGCTCTTTGCCCTTTGTCAGGGTCAGGTGCAGTTCGCGACGAAACGTGATGGCCGCACGTACGTATCCATCGCACCGATTGCAGTCGCGGCGGAATAGGCGAGAACGGAAGCATCTTCCCGGATCGCCTGACAACAGGGCGATCCGGTTCCCGAGATAGCGTGGGGCGCCCGGATCAACGGCGCCCCTTTCTTTTTGCCCCACGCGATAGAGCCAAAGGAGCGGCTCCTATGCGTGACGTGATTGAGATCGAAACACCCAGACTGAAGCTGCGGCGCCTGCGCATGTCCGATGCACAGCGTATTGCTCAGTTCTGCGACGATCCGGGCGTCGGGCGAAACCTGGCGCAGACGCCGCTCCCATACCTTCCATCAGCCGCCGAAGGTTGGATTATGATCAACGCCGCGCGCGCGCCGCTTGGTCGTGACTTTGTCTATGCGGTTGAGCTGCCAGGCGAAGGCCTCATCGGCGCAATCGGCGCGCACAAACGCGACGAAGATGGGTTTGAGCTCGGCTATTGGTTTGGCCGGCCCTATTGGGGCCAAGGCTTTGCAACCGAAGCAGCGACCGGCTTCGTCGTGGAAGCGCGCAAGCTTGGCGAGCTGGGCGCGGGCCACTTCGTCGACAATCCAGCTTCGGGACGCGTGCTGAGCAAGGTTGGCTTCGCCTACACCGGCGAGACCAAATCCATGTTCTCGCTCGGGCGCGGAGAAAGTGTCGCGTGCAAGCGGATGCGCTATGCGCCGAAGCCGGAGCGCGCGGCTGACCGTTCAGCGATGGCGATGCACTAGCCGAACGTTTCCCGGACGCAGCCCCGGCCTCGCGCCGGGGTGCGAGCCGGGACCCAGGAGCCAACGCACTGCGCATTGCCACTCCCTGGGTCCCGGCTCTGCGCTCACCCGCATCTGACGATGCGCGCGAGCTTGTCCGGGAAACGTGTGTGATTAGATCGGAAGTCCGGCGCTGCGGAGTAAATCCGCGGCGCCGTCGATCAGTGCGCCAAACGCGCCTTCGACGTTCCAGCCGCCGACATGCACGGCGAAGAACACCGCATAGCCGATGATGAACAGGACCGGCATCGCCCGTTCGAGCGACCACCACTTCATCGCGCGGCGTTTGCCGGTGATGCTTTGCCATTCGTCGCGGATGGGGTGGACGCCGAGATCGTCTTCGATGGCGTAGATGTTCTTGTACTTCGCCGCGAGCAGCACGGTGTAATATGAGTTGGACGTGCGCCAGATCGCGCAGGTCAGCGCCAGGGCGATAGCGCAGAGCGTGAACAGCACCGGGTTCGGCAGGCCGCTCGAACTCGCCAAAAAGCCAAGCGCGCTGATGCCGGCGATGTTCAAGGTCATGAACACGTTGGAGAGTTCGCGCCGCGCGCGCCGCGCTTCGCGGACGTCCTCGACCAAGAGCTTGTAGATTTCGAGATTGGTGGCGGTGTCGGCCATGTCCGTGATCCCCCGTTGGCGCTCAAATGTAGGCTGGCTATGCGTTCCTGTCCCGCGCCACGCCTTGGAAAAACCGTGGATTCTGCCTAGTTAGACAGGCGCGGCCCGGCGGAGCACCAGGGCCGGCGGGAGACCAATGCATGGGTTTGCGCGTAGCCGTCGTCGGCGCCACCGGGAACGTGGGCCGTGAAATGTTGGCCATTCTGGAAGAGCGTCTCTTCCCGGCGGACGAAGTGATTGCGCTCGCCTCGCGCCGCTCGATCGGCGTCGAGGTCAGCTACGGCGACAAAACCTTGAAGTGCAAAGACCTCGAGACGTTCGATTTCACCGGCGTCGATCTCGTGCTGATGAGCGCGGGCGGCACGGTGTCGAAGGAATGGTCGCCAAAGATCGGCGCGACCGGCGCCGTGGTGATCGACAATTCCAGCGCCTGGCGCATGGACCCGCGCGTGCCGTTGATCGTGCCGGAAGTGAACCCGGACGCGATCACGGGTTACGACAAGCTCAACATCATCGCCAACCCGAACTGCTCGACCGCGCAGCTCGTCGTTGCGCTGAAGCCGCTGCACGATCGCGCCCGGATCAAGCGCGTCGTCGTCGCGACCTATCAATCCGTCTCCGGCGCCGGCAAGGACGCGATGGACGAGCTCTGGATGCAAACCAAGAAGCTCTATGTCGGCGACGAGATCGTGCCGGAAGAGTTCCCGAAGCAGATCGCCTTCAACGTCATCCCGCACGGCGGCGATTTCATGGATGACGGTTACACCACCGAAGAGTGGAAGATCGAAGTCGAGACCAAGAAAATCCTCGACCCGAAGATCAAGCTCACCGCCACCTCCGTGCGCGTGCCGGTGTTCGTTGGCCACTCCGAGGCGGTGAACATCGAGTTCGAGAACGAGATCAGCGCCGAAGAAGCGCGCGAAATCCTGCGCGAAGCGCCGGGCCTGATGGTGATCGATAAGCACGAAGACGGCGGCTACGCCACGCCACTCGATTGCGTCGGCGAGTTCGCGACGTTCGTCTCCCGCATCCGCGAAGATCACACCGTCGATAACGGCCTCTCGCTCTGGGTCGTCAGCGACAACCTCCGCAAGGGCGCAGCGCTCAACGCGGTGCAGATCGCCGAGTTGATGTTGAACAAGGGCTTGTTCAAGCGGCTCCGGGCGGCGTGACTATCTCCTTTCCCTCTCCCGGTTAGGGAGAGGGAGTCCGTGAGCAACGCGAACGACGGGTGAGGTTTACCGGCGCATCAAAACGTGGTGCCTAACACTGCCGGCAGCAGCAAACCTCATCCGGCCGCTACGCGGCCACCTTCTCCTTAACGAGGAGAAGGAATGCAGAAAACATCCGCAATGTCCGAGATTGGTCGAAAAGCGGACTCAGCTTTGATCCACCCAGGCGTTCATCCCGAAATACGACGATAAACACCATCTCTATCCGCCACATCCCCGCGTTAACCCGCTGAATCCAAAGCCCCCACCAAAAATCAATCCGACCGCTTCCGCACACCCCTAAAATGCCCGCATCTCCTGCATGGAGCTTACGGTGCACCAATAGCTGATAGCGCGGGAGATGCGGTGTGAACGTGATGCGATGGAAGTCCGCGAGGAATGAAAGTCGCTGCTCGGTGAGACAAGGAAGCCGAGGTCCAGTGAGGAGGGATTGGGGATTAGGGATTGGGGATTGGTTCGCCAACTTCGATCACTGATCTCGGACGATCCCCACGCGCGCGAGCGCGATGGCGCACGACTCATGTGAGCGAAACTGACATCTGCTGTTACAAAATGTGTAGGCGGTTTCGTCGTTTCGAGCGTGGCGGAAACGCCTTTCGATTCCTATCTAGCAGGCGAGGGGACGTATGCCTGCCATCGCCATCGAACAGCCGTCGGAAACGGACATCGACGCTATTCACGCCGTGCTGCGCGAGACCTATTGGTCTCCCGGCGTTCCGCGTGATGTCGTCGCCCGCGCCTGCGCCAACTCGATGTGTGCGATCGCGCGTGACGAAAGCGGCAAGCTCATCGGCTTCGCGCGTCTGGTGACGGACAAAGCAACGTTCGCCTGGCTCTGCGATGTGATCGTGGTGCCGGGCAAGCAAGGCAAAGGCGTCGGCCGCGCGCTCGTGCAGCTATTTCAACGCCATCCCGAACTTCAAGGCCTGCGCCGCTGGCTGCTCGGCACCAAGGACGCGCACGGCGTCTACGCGCCGCTCGGCTTCACGCCGGTCGAGGCGCCAGAGCGGCTTATGCAGATCAAGAATCCAAACCCCTATGGACGTCCCGCATCATGAGTGAGGCCGCCGCCCCCATAACATCGAGCCCATCGGGGGCCGAACGCCGCGCCGGCTTCATCGCCGCGGCGGCGGCTTACGTCATGTGGGGCTTCCTGCCGCTTTATCTGAAGCTGCTCTCCGCCATCGACGTACGCGAAGTGCTGGCGCAGCGCATTTTGTGGGCGGTGCCGTCTGCGTTCATCGCCGTCTTCCTGATGAGCGGCTGGCGCCCAGGATGGCGGGAAATCGCCGCGGCGCTGACGCCGCGCATGCTCGGCACGCTCACCGCGTCGGCCTGCTTCATCTTCGTGAACTGGGGGATGTACGTCTATCTCGTGCTCAATGAGCGCGTGATCGAATCGGCGCTGGCGTACTTCTTGGCGCCGCTGGTCAGCGTTGCGATCGGCGTGCTGTTCTTCAAGGAAGCGATCACCACCCCGCGCGTCATCGCGCTCGGTTTGGCTTTGGTTGGCGTTGTGGTGCAGGGCTTCGCGCTCGGCGCGCCGCCTTGGATGGCGCTTGGGCTCTGCGCGACCTGGTCGGTTTACGCGGTCATTCGCAAGCGCGCGCCCGTGCCGGCGGCTGTCGGCCTGTTGATCGAAAGCCTGGCGTTGGCGCCGGTGGCGGCCGGCTTGCTGTTCTGGGCGGCAAGCGAGGCGCCGCTCGGCTTCACCACCGACTGGGCCACCGCAATTCTCCTCGCCATCGCCGGACCGGTCACCGCGATCCCGCTGATGGCGTTCGCCTTCGGCGCGCGGCGGGTGAGCTTCACCACGCTCGGCCTGCTGCAATTCCTCGCGCCGACATTGCAATTCCTCACCGGCCTCGCGTTCGGCGAAGCCTTCACGCCGCTGCGCGCGGCGAGTTTCGTGCTGATCTGGCTAGGTTTGGCCTTCTTCTCGTGGGACACCTTGCGCCGCGCAAAGGCCAATGAGTGATCTGACATACTACGCGATCGGCGACGTCCACGGCGAGCTTGAGAAGCTCGACGATTTGCTGCACTTCATTCGTGATGACGTGCAGCGACGCCAAACGCCGCACAAGGTCGTGTTCCTCGGCGACATGGTCGATCGCGGTCCCAATAGTTACGGCGTGGTCGCGCGCATCATGGCGCTCACGCAATCAGGCGAAGCGTTGGCGCTGAAAGGCAACCACGAAGAACTGATGCTGAACGCGTATCACAACCGGGAATCCGCCGGCATTTATTGGTGGGCCGAGAACGGCGGCGACGAAACCATCACCTCCTACATGCTCGCCAACGGCGCCGCCGATGACTTCCGCGACTCTATCGACGCCGCCCACATCGTCTGGATGAAATCGCTGCCGACAATGATCCGCGACGAGGCGCGGGGCCTGGTCTTCGTGCACGGCGGCATCGATCCAAAGACCTTCCCATTTTGCAGCGATGAAATTCGCATGTGGACGCGCTCGCAGAAGTTTTTCGATCCAGGCCGCTGGCCCGAACGCGCCGAGCTCGAAGGTGTGCTCGTCGTCCATGGCCACACGCCGACTCACGATTTTAAGCCGCATAGCAATCCACGCCGCATCAATGTCGATACCGGCGCCTGCTTCGGCGGCCCGCTTACAGCTGCGGTACTGGCGCCAGGTGAGGCGCCGCGCTTCTTGCGCGCATGAAAGCCGCCGCGAGCACAAGCCACGCGGCGAGCGGGCAGATCGGCAAAGCGATGTAGCCGCCAATGGCGACAGTCAGGCCTGCGCCCCACGCAAAGATTGCGGCGGCGAAGTCCAGCGGGCTGCGCGGCGCGCCAAGTAAAGCGGCGCCGATCAGCAACAGAGTGAAGTCGTAGAAGAACAGGTAGGGCGAAACTAACAGCGTCGCCGCGCACAAAGCCGCGCCGCTGATCGCAACATCCTTGCTGCGAAAGAGCGAACACGCGAGCAATACGCCCGCAAGCGCACTGAGCGCGTGCAGGCTGTTGGCGACGGTGTCTGAAACGCCGAGGCCGAGCAAATTGGCATAAAGAGAGGCATAGGCCGGCGTTGTAATGCGCTGCTCACTGATCAAGCGCTGCGATCCGGCAAGGCTCTCGAACCAGCGCACATAGGATTCGAACCCAAACACGAACCCCGCCAGCAGCGCGAACGCGATCGCGGCGATCGCAGCAGAAGCGAACACGCGCCAGCGGCCGGAGATCGCCAGCATCAGCGGCCACAACACCGCCAGGTGCGGCTTGATCGCCAGCAGCGCGATCAGGGCGCCGGCAGCGCGCGGCCGCTTGTCGAGCCAGTGCAATGCTAGCCCGGAGATGCCAGCGATGAGCATGCCCGCCTGCACGGTGCCGATCTGATAAATCACCGCGGGCGCTGTTGCGGGAAACAGCAAGGCGCGGCCATCGGGCAGGAAGCGGCGGATGACGTAGCCAAAGAAGAGCGCGGTGCCGACGAGGAAGCCGATTGCCGCGAACGGGTAGGGCGCGAGCGCCAAGACGCACACGATCAGCAAGAACGTCGGCGGCGAGTTCCAGGGCGCGTAGAAGCGCACATCGGGGGCGGTGGCTTGCTGATACGGCCAAAGCATCGCGCGCTCGTGGATCTCGGCGACGTGGCCGTCGAGCGCGGCGCGGCCGGCGCTCCAGAACGCCATGAAGTCGCCAAAGAACGGTTGGCCGCTCGGCAGCGTCATGTTCGCAGCGCCGGAGGCCCGCCACAAGAAGTAGCCGAGCATCGACGCGGCGATCAGCACCGCGACGGCTTCGAACGACCAGCGCTTCAAAGGCATGCGTAGAGTGCTTCGACAAGATGGAGCGAGCGCGGATCGCCCATGATGTAGTGCGACTGCTTGTTCATGACGTAGCCAACCGAGACGCCCGCGACTGGATCGCCGAAGCCGGCCGAGCCGCCATTGCCGGAATGGCCGAAGGCTTCCGGGTTCGGTCCGTAGAAGCGGTTGGAGTTGCCGATAATGCCGGCGCGCCAATCGACGTTGAACGGCAGCACCAGATCGTCGCCCTTCCAAACGCGGCGGGTGAGGGCGTCGAAGCCTTCCTGCGAAAGTACGCGCGCGCCGTTGATCATGCCGCCGGTGGCGTAAGCCTCATACAACCGCGCAACCGCGAGTGCTGTACCGTGTCCATTCGCAGCCGGAATCTCGACCTTGCGCCAAATCGTCGAGCCGCGCGTGGGCGCGGCCCATTTGGTGAAGAACGCGGCTTTGCGCGGTGGAGTGATCTCGCCGAAATCGCCGCCGCGTGTTGGCTTTTTCATTTCCGACGCGCGTGCGTGATCGCTCTCCGGCGTGCCGATCTGAAAGTCGATGCCGAGCGGAACGCAAATTTCCTCGCGCAGAATCGTGCCAAGCGAGCGCCCGTCCGCGCGCTGCGCGATGGCGCCGGCGATGTAGCCCCATGTCATCGGGTGATAGCCGCTCGCCGTGCCGGGCGACCAAATCGGTTCAAGCGCCGCGATCGCTTCCGCACAAGCTGGCGGATCGAGCCACAGGTCAGGATCGATCGGTTGCAGGAAGCCCGGTACGCCGGCTTGATGCGCGAGCGTTTGGCGGATCGTCACGCGGTCTTTGCCGTGAACGCCGAACGCAGGCCACAGCGCCGCAACCGGTGCGTCATAGTCCAGCGCGCCACGGTCAGCGAGAAGCGCCATGACCAGCGCGCTGATGCCTTTGCTCGTCGAATACACCGGGACGATCGTGTCTTCGACCCACGGCCGTGTCTGCTCGCGGTTGGCCCAGCCGCCCCACAAATTGACGATCACTTCGCCGTCGCGGATCGCGGCAAAACCCGCGCCCAATTCCTCAGCGAGGCCAGCATCGAACGCTTCGCGCACGCGCTCGAAGCCGGGCGCGACATAGCCTTCCGCCATCACGCCATCTCCAAGTGGCGCGCGCGCGGCCAAGTTACGGGTTCGTCAAGCAATGTTTGCGCTTCAGGCAACAGCAAGTCCTCACTGTCCGCCGCCATCGAGCGGACGATGACGTCATAGACCGCCCCGGTCGCGCCTTCGAGCGCGATGGCCGGTGCATCGCCGCGCACGCGGCGCCCGACGAAAAGCGCGGAGAGCAGGTCGCCGGTTCCCTTGGGCGCGCGTGGCAGGCGCGCGGTTTCGCAGAACCAATCGCCGGTTGGTTGGGAGAGCAGGTTGCCCAGTCCAAGTGCGGTGCGGATCGAGGAGCACAAAACCGGTTTGCCGATGCGCTTGGCGGCGTCGCGCGCCGCGTCGAGGCTATCGACCTGGCGGCTGGTCAGGAGGCCCAATTCAAAGCTGTTCGGCGTCAACCAATCGGCGTGCGGCCAGAGGCCGTTCAGCACAGCGTCGGCGATCGCGTCGCTAACGAAGAGCTTGCCTTCGTCGCCGAGCACCGGATCGCAGACGAAGATCGCCCTGGGGTTCGCTTGCTTGATGCGCTGAACCGCATCGAGAATTACCGCGACTTGCTCGCCGTGGCCGAGATAGCCGGTAAGCACAGCGTCGATCTCGGCAAAGACGCCATCGGCCGCCAGGCCTTCGAGCAAAGCCGCCAACGTCTCCGCCGGTATCGGCCCGCCGCCGGGCGGGCCGTGATCGGGGCGGCGGCCGAGCAATGTCGTCGGCGCCTGCAGAACGCGCACGCCCAGGCGCTCGATCGCGAAGGCCGCAACAGAATTGCCGACTCGGGCGCCGACAACCTGGCTCTGGATCGACAGAACAGTCTTCACGCGGCTAAAAAACCTCCACTGGCGATGTTCGCCTGGGTCCCCGAGTAAGAGATGACAGCCAAACCGCGCCGTTCCTGCCTCTATATGCCAGGCGCCAATGCAAAGGCATTGGAAAAAGCAAAAACACTCGCGGCTGATGTGCTGTTGCTCGACCTGGAAGATTCCGTCGCGCCCGAAGCGAAGCCGGATGCGCGCGCGCAGGTCGCGGCGGCTGTAAAGGGTGGCGGCTATGGCAGGCGCGAGGTGATCGTCCGCGTCAATGCGCTGACCACGCCGTGGGGGCGGGATGACATTGTCGCCGCCGGCGGCGCGCGGCCGGATGGCATCCTGGCGCCGAAGGTTGAGAGCGGCGAGCAGGTGCGTGCGCTCGACGTTGAAATGACCAAAGCCGGCTTCGCTGCCGATGCTTCGCTTTGGGTGATGATCGAGACGCCGCGGGCAATCCTGAACCTCGCCGAGATCGCCGCCGCCGCGAGCGGCACGCGGCTCTCGGTGTTCGTGATGGGGCTGAACGACCTCGCCAAGGAAACGCGCGCCCGCGCAGGCGCGTCACGCGCCGCGTTTTTCGCGCCGATGTCGCTGGCGGTGACGGCGGCGCGGGCTGGTGGGCTCACGGTGATCGATGGCGTCTATAATGACATTGCCGACGTATCCGGCTTTGAAGCCGAGTGCCGCCAAGGTCTGGAGTTCGGCTTTGACGGCAAGACTCTGATCCATCCCAGCCAGATCGATGTCTGCAACGAGGTGTTCGCGCCGACAGGCGAGGAAGTCGCCCGCGCCCGCGCCGTGATTGAGGCGTTCGCGCTGCCGGAGAACGCGGGCAAGGGCGTGATCAAAGTCGATGGCCGGATGACGGAATTGCTGCACCTCGAACAGGCGAAGCAAGTTGTGGCGGTGGTGGAAGCGATCGAAAGCCTTAAGGCATGAGCAAATCGAACCCCGGCAACTTTTTCGAAGACTTCACGCCCGGCCAGCAGATCGCGCACGCGACGCCGCGGACGCTGAGCGAAGCCGACGCCGCGCTCAACATCGCACTCACGGGCGCGCGGCACGCGCTCTTCAGCGGCGATAGCTTCGCGCAGGATTGCGGGCTTCCGGGCGCGCCGATCGATCCGCTGCTCGTGTTTCACACCGTGTTCGGCAAAACCGTGCCGGACATTTCGCTGAACGCGGTGGCGAACCTCGGTTACGCCGAAGGCCGCTTCCTGGCGCCGGTCTATGCGGGCGATACGCTTTCGGCCACCTCGGAAGTCATCGGGCTGAAGGCGAATTCAAACGGCAAAACCGGCGTCGTCACCGTGCGCACGACGGGCTTCAACCAGGATGAAGAGCCGGTGCTCAGCTATGTGCGCTGGGTGATGGTCAACAAGCGCGATGCGAGCGCCGTGACGCCCGACTCGCCGCCAGTGACGCCGAAGAACGTGGTGCCGGCCAACGAATTGATACTGCCGCCGGGACTCGATTTCTCGAACTACGATTGGACGCTCGCGGGCTCGCCGCACGCGTTCGAGGACTATGAGGTCGGTGAGAAAATCGATCACGTCGACGGCATGACGGTGGAGGAGGCCGAGCATCAGCTAGCGACGCGCCTCTATCAGAACACGGCGAAGGTGCATTTCGATGCGCTGGCGCAGAGGGAGTCACGTTTCGGCAAGCGGCTGATCTATGGCGGCGTCACCATCTCCTTGGCGCGCGCGCTTTCCTTCAATGGTCTAGCCAATGCGCAGCTGATGCTCGGCATCAATGGCGGGCGCCACGTCAATCCGCTGTTCGCCGGCGACACGCTCTACGCGTGGTCGGAAGTGTTGGCGAAGGAAGATCTGGGCGACGTCGGCGCGCTGCGTCTGCGTTTGATTGCGCTGAAAAACCAAAACGCCGCAGCATTCCCATTGAAGAACGACGCGGGCGAATACGATCCCAACGTCGTGCTCGATTTCGACTATTGGGCCGCGATCCCGAAGCGCTAGTGAAACCTCCTCCTCGATGGAGGAGGTGGCCGCGAAGCGGCCGGAGGAGGTGCGTCCTCCGTTGGTGAAGGATGAGCCGCGCGAGGCTGGCCGTTCAACACTATCGGCCTCACCTCCTCAGTCAGCGCTGCGCGCTGACAGCTCCTCCATCGAGGAGGAGCGCTTATTGCGGCGGCTGAGCTTCGGCGCCAGTGCGCCGCCTGAATAGCGTCAGCAGCGAGAAGATCACGGCCAGTACGAGGCCGCCGTGCGTGACGATGTAACCTTCCTGCTCCTCCACCTTGATCGATGAAGCGACGGCGCTTGAAAGCTCACGCTGCTGATCGGCGCTGAAGAACGGCGCGTCCGCGACGCTTTGCTGTTCGCCCTGCGATTCCGTGATCTCTCGCCGCAACTCGCTGCGCATGTTCTCGACGCCATAATACGAAATGCCGATGCCGAGCACGGCGCACACCAGCATGGAGATCGCGGCGGTCTGCGTGCGTGTCATTAGGCTTGTTCCAAGCCCGATCAGAACCACAGCGAACGCCGCGATGATGATGATTGCGGGTTCAGAATCTTCAGCCTGCTGGCGCTGATCGGCCATGCCTTCAAGCGGGCCCGCGGGTTGCGGATCGCCGGTCATCAACTGCCAGCCGGTCGCGCTCAGGATCTCCGTGCCCGAGCACGAAACCGTAACCCACGGCAGGAAGAAGCCGAGCAGCGCGACGAGTTTGCCGAGGCGGGCGATCTGGTTGAAATCGATATACATCAGCGCTCCGCCTGTTGTTGCGCGGCAATCCACGCGCGCATCTTGGTTTCCAGCACATCCATCGGCACCGCGCCAGCGCTCAGGAGTTCATCGTGGAATGCGCGGATGTCGAAGCGATCGCCAAGCGCTTCGGTTGCTTCGCGGCGCAAGCGGCGGATGGTGAGTTCGCCAATCTTGTAGGCGAGCGCTTGGCCCGGCGTGGCGATGTAGCGCTCGAGCTCGGTCTGGATGTTGTGCGGGCTGAGCGCCGTGTTCTCAGTAAAGCACTGACGCGCCTGCTCGATATCCCAGCCCATCCAGTGAATGCCGGTATCCGCGACGAGCCGGCATGCACGCCACATCTCATAGCTGTAGCGGCCAAAGCGCTCGTACGGCGTACGATACATGCCCATATCCTCGCCGAGCGTTTCCGCATAGAGGCCCCAACCCTCGACGTAGGCGGTCTCAAACGCGTTGCGGCGGAAATAGGGAAGTTCGCCCAGTTCCTGCGCGCGCGCGATCTGTAAATGGTGGCCCGGCATCGCTTCGTGCAGCGTCAGCGCGGGAAGCTCGTAATAGGGCCGCTGATCGAGGCGCGTGGTGTTCACCCAATATGTGCCCGATTGGCCGAGCGCGGCGCTGCCTTGCGTGTAGTAGGCCGTCGTCGAACCCTCAGCTTGCTCCGGCGGAATCACGCGAATTCCGTAAGAAAGGCGCGGCAGCGTGCCGAACAAGCGCGGCAATTGCCCGTCCGCACGCTTTGCGATTTCCGAAGCGCGATCGACGAACTCCTCCGGCGTGCGTGCGTAGAATTGCGGGTCGGTGCGCAAGAAGCGCTGGAACGCGGCGAAATCGCCGCGGAAGCCGCTGGCGCGGATCTCTTCCTCCATGGCGGCGCGAATGCGCGCGACTTCGGAGAGGCCGAGTTGGTGGATTTCCTCCGGCGTCATCTCGGTCGTCGTGTAAGAGCGCACGAGGTAGCGATAGAGGTCCTCGCCGCCCGGCACGGAGCGCAGACCAATGCCTGGGCGTGCGGCAGGCAGATACTCGGTCTCGATGAACGCCACGGTCTGGCGATGCACAGGCAAGATGCGTTCGCGAATGATCGCGCGGGCGCGTTCGCGGTATTGTTCCTGCTGCGCCGCCGGAATGTTGCTTGGCATCGAGGCGAGCGGCGTCAGCAGCGTGTTCTCGAGCGTCTCTACTTGTGCGTGCGCCGTATCGAGCGCGCGATCGATGACGATGCGTGGCTGGGTGTAGCCTGTTTCAATTCCGCGCCGCGCGTTGGCTTCGCTTTGCTGGTAGAGCGTGGGCAGCGCTTCCAGGCGCGAGAGCCAGGCTTCCGCATCGTCAGCGGATTGGATCGGCGTGGTGTAGGCGAGATAATCTCCAAAGCTGAAGTATCCGTCGCCGTTACTTATGGGCGCGCGGCCGAAATCGAGATCGATGGCGCGGACGCTCTGATCGATGACGCGCAACAGATAGGCCCGGTTCAGCGCATCTTCGCCGTTGAGGCCTCGCGTCGGCACCCGCTCAAGCCGCGCCCGGAGCGCAACGAGCTCAGCCCGTTGCGCCAGCTCCGCCTCGTGCGATGCGTCCGGCAGCCGCCGCAGCGCTGCGCGGTCGCCTTCGGAGGCGGAGGTCAGCGGATCGTAGCGCCGCGCCATCTCCTCATACGCGGCGATCACCGTCGCCAGAGCGCGGTTGCCGCGTTGTTGACTGAAGGCCGGCGTGCTGGCCACGGCCAGCATGATAGCGGCGCAAACGGCGATAGTTCGGATCATCTGGCGTCCCCCGGAAAGCGCCCAAACGCTAGCACGGGGCGCCGCTCTGTCCGTACCCAAATCGACCGTCCGTCGCGTCAATTCGTTTGATTGACTTGGGGGTCGCCGGGCCTATGTTCCGCCCGCAGATTCCGTTCCTATATCAAGCACAAGAGGTCCCTGATGGCCGGCGCGCCGAGCCCGCAAGACCGTCCCATCGCACCGCACGTCAGCATCTGGCGCTGGCATGTGACGATGGCGAGTTCGATCCTTCACCGCGTGACTGGCGTCGGCCTGTATGGCGCGGCGATCTGTATGGCGATTTGGCTGATGGCGGCTGCCGCCGGGCCCGAGGCGTACGCGATCGTCGATACCGTGCTCTCGGCTTGGTACGGGCAATTGGCGATGTATCTGATTGTCGCCGCGCTCGCCTATCACCTCGCCAACGGCATCCGCCACTTGGTGTTCGACACCGGCGCCGGCCTCGTTCCGGCTGATGCGGATACGAGCGCATGGTTCGCCATCCTTTTCGCCTTCGCCGCGCCGATCGGGCTGTGGGCGCTGCTGAGCTTCGGGGGCTGACATGAGCAATTCCGAACGCAGCATGCGCACGCCGCTTGGCCGGGTCCGCGCTCACGGCGCCTCGGGCGAGGGGACAGGGCACTTCATCGCGCAACGCGTCACATCGATCGCGCTCTGCATTTTGGCGCCGTGGTTCGTGGTCTCGGCGGCGCTTTCGATTGGCGATGCGAGCTATCTCGCGACGATCGACTGGGTGTCCGATCCGGTGAACGCGGTCGGCGTCATCCTGCTTATTGCGATCGGCCTCTACCATATGTCGCTCGGCATGCAGGAAGTGATCGTCGATTACATCCTGAAGCCATCGACGAAGATGTTGCTTCTGTTCCTTAACGCCGCTTTCCCGTTGGTGCTCGCTGTCGGTGCGATTTTCGCCGTGCTGCTTGTGAATTTCGGAGTCTGATCCTTTGGCCGCTTACACTTGGATCGATCACACGTTCGACGTCGTTGTTGTCGGCGCCGGCGGCTCTGGATTGCGCGCGGCGCTCGGCGCGGCGCAGGCAGGTTTGAAGACGGCCTGCGTCACCAAAGTTTTCCCGACGCGCTCGCACACTGTCGCCGCGCAAGGCGGCATCTCGGCCGCACTCGGCAATATGGGCGAGGACAAGTGGCAGTGGCACATGTTCGACACCGTGAAGGGGTCGGACTGGCTGGGCGATCAGGACGCGATCGAATATCTGACGCGCAACGCGCCTGCCGCCGTGTACGAGCTCGAACACTGGGGCGTGCCGTTCTCGCGCACCGAGGAAGGCAAAATCTATCAGCGCGCCTTCGGTGGCATGACCAAGAATTTCGGCGAAGCGCCGATCCAGCGCACCTGCGCCGCGGCCGACCGCACCGGGCACGCCATGCTGCACACGATGTACGGCCAATCGCTGCGTCACAGCGTCGATTTTTTCATCGAGTACTTCGCGCTCGATCTCATCATGGAAGATGGCGTCTGCCGCGGCATGACCGCCTGGAAGCTCGACGACGGCACGCTGCATCGCTTCCGCGCGCAAACCGTGGTGCTCGCCACCGGCGGCTATGGCCGCGCGTATCTCTCGTGCACGTCGGCGCACACCTGCACGGGTGACGGCGGCGCCATGGTGCTGCGTGCGGGTCTGCCGTTGCAGGACATGGAATTCGTGCAATTCCACCCGACCGGCATTTTCCCCGCCGGCTGCCTCATCACCGAAGGCGCGCGCGGCGAGGGCGGCTATCTCACCAACTCAAACGGTGAGCGCTTCATGGAGCGCTACGCGCCGACCGTGAAGGATCTCGCGCCGCGCGACATGGTGAGCCGCGCCATGACACTGGAAATCCGCGAAGGCCGCGGCGTTGGTCCGAACAAGGATCACATCAACCTGCACTTGGATCACCTCGATCCGAAAGTGCTGCACCAGCGCCTGCCGGGCATCAGCGAAAGCGCCAAGATTTTCGCCGGCGTTGACGTCACACGCGAACCGATCCCGGTGCTGCCGACCGTGCACTACAACATGGGCGGCATCCCCACGAACTATCACGGCGAAGTTGTCACGCTGAAGAACGGCAATCCGGATGAGGTGGTGCCCGGCCTGATGGCTGTTGGCGAAGCGGCGTGCGTTTCGGTTCACGGCGCGAATCGTCTGGGCTCGAACTCGCTGATCGATCTGGTGGTGTTCGGGCGCGCCGTTGGCCAGCGCTGCGCTGAGAAGTTGAAGCCCAACGCCTCGCAGCCTTCGCTCGCGGCCAATGCGGCCGACGATCATCTCGCGCGCTTCGACAAATTCCGCAACGCCAATGGCGGCACGCCAACGGCGCGCCTGCGCGAGAAGATGCAGCGTACGATGCAGGAAACCTGCGCCGTCTATCGCACCGGCGAGACCCTGCAAGAGGGCGTGCAGCGGATGGAGAAAGTCTGGGCCGAAGCGCCGGATGTGAAAGTCACCGATCGCTCGATGATCTGGAACACTGATCTGGTTGAAACGCTCGAGTTCGACAATCTGCTCGGCCAAGCTGTCGTGACGGTTGTCGGCGGCCTGAATCGCACCGAGTCACGCGGCGCCCACGCCCGCGAAGATTTTCCGGATCGTGACGACGAGCACTGGATGAAGCATACCCTCGCCTGGCTCGACACCAAGACCGGCAAAGCGACGATCGACTATCGCCCCGTGCACACCAATACGATGACCAACGAAGTCGAATACATCCCGCCGAAGAAGCGGGTTTACTAATGCGAGCGATTTGGCTCGCACGCGATGCCGTCGCCGTCTCGGTCGTGATGTTCATAATAGCCGGGTCGTCCCCGGTGCGCGGGAGCCAAGCCTTGTGCTCGCGCCGCATTGCAGCTCGCCACCGATAACATGTGTCTTAATGCAATCTCACGAGACTCAAAGCGGTCGGAAAGGTCGAAGAAGGTCACGCCAGCAAGGCCGAGCGCAACGCCGCTCGCCGTTGGGATGAGCCATTGCCGAAGCCAGAACTCCAGTCTTCGCCGGCGCCACCACGGCACGCGCCAGGAGTTGAAGCGCCAAAGTCGCGAATGGACTGCGCGGAAGGCGCGCTGAATCGCGCGCAATCTGCGCTCGCTGCCCGCTCTTAAGCTATGTCCCTCGTGCGCACTCACACGTATGTTCTAGCCCAGAACAATTTCCGGTCTTTTGATCACCACGGTGAATACGCATAAACCAAGGGGGCACGGTCCCGCCATTCGAGCCTCGGGAGCGAAGGAGGTAGTTGCGCCAACCATACGCGCCGTTGGAGTCACGAGCGTTCAGGGGGATAGCGCAGCGTCAGCCTTGACGTTGTAACGATCCCGAGCCTTCACTCTTGCCCGATAAAGCTGCGTGAACGGCAGCGGGGAGAAACCCGTCCATGGCTCAAATCGGTTACGTTTGTCTCGGCGCCAGCGACTTTGATCGCGCTTGCCAATTTTATGATGCGCTGACGCCGGAGCTCGGCGGCAAGAGGCTTTTCCCAACGCCGCACGGGCAGATGTATCGCCTGGGCTCGGGCGCGATGCTGATGGTGACCCGTCCGTACAACGGCGAGGCTCCGCATCCCGGCAACGGCACCATGCTGGCGATAAATGTCGATGAGCAAGCCGACGTGCCGCGCATCTACGAGAAGGCGCTCTCACTCGGCGCGACGTGCGAAGGCAAGCCGGGCGCGCGCGGCGCGTTCGGTGACTTCGCGTACTTCCGCGATCTCGACGGCAACAAGATCGCGGTGTTCTGGACCGAGCGTCAGAAGAAGTAACGATTGGCGTTCCCCCTCTCCCTCGCGGAGAGGGGTTAGGGGTGAGGGGCGTTCAGCTGCCGCGATGTTGACGTGGTGAGGCTGCGAAAAAACTCACGAACACACGCGCCCGTGTCGTCGCCCCTCATCCCCCAACCCCTTCTCCGCAAGGGAGAAGGGGGAGTCGGCGTCGTTACGGCGTTGGCGCCGGCTCTGTTTGTTGTTGCGGTTCCTGCTTCTGCCCGCGCTGAATCGCCTGGTTGAAGATGTCCGCCAGCGGATTGCGCGGGCGTTCTTGCTGCGCCGGTTGCTCGGTTTGCGCTTCACCGTCCGCGGGTTGCTGCGCCGGTGTCTCGCCTTCCGCCGGTGTCGTCGTGGCGGGCTGACGGCCGAACAGAGCTTCGCCCAAGCGCCCCAGCGGATTGTCTTCGCCTTGCCGGTTCAAGATATCGCGCAACTGGTTCTGCACGATCTCTTCCACCGCCGGCCGGAAGCTCACCCGCGACCACGGTCCGGAAATGCGGAACGGGATCCCTAGTCCGGCAATCGTGGCGTCGCCGCCTTGGCCTTGGGCGCTGTTCACCGCGCGCGGCGCGATGCGCATGTCGATCGTCTGCGCGCCGATGTTCACCAGGCCCTGGCCTTCGAGCCGAACAAACGGGTTGAGCAGGCGGAGATTGTCCGTCGCCATCACGCCGTCCG
The DNA here is from genome assembly GCA_050184605.1 of Hyphomonadaceae bacterium. Lineage (GTDB taxonomy): Bacteria > Pseudomonadota > Alphaproteobacteria > Caulobacterales > Aquidulcibacteraceae > Vitreimonas. The sequence goes on from JBFXAE010000006.1 coordinate 117,592, forward strand.
CGACCGTGAAGGTCGACGAGAGTTCGGCGAAATCCGTCGATGCCGCTTCACCCACCGCTTGGCCGGAGAGCGCCGCCTGCACCGTGCGCGCGACCTGCGCGAGGTTGACGCCCTTGAGCTCGCCATCGTTGAAGTTGAAGGCGGCAGTCCCGCGCAGGCTGCGCATGATGGCCGCTTGCGAGGCGCCCTGGCCGACGAGCGAGGCGGTGAGCCGGCCGCGGCCGGCGATGCGGTCAAAGCCAATGGCGTCGCGCAATAACGTTTCAGCCTGGATGTTCTGCGCATTCAGTTCAACCGCGATGCGTGGCACTGCGCCCGAGCCATCGGCGATCAGCCGCGCGGTGCCGCCGCCCTCATACAGCGAAATGCGCGTGAGCCGCGCATCCGCCGCGCCGTTCGCGACGCGCAGCCCGAGCGCCACGTTGGAGAAATTCATGCGCTGAAATTGCAGCGTGCCGAGCGTGAGATCGAGATTTGCATCGAGCGCGCGCAACCCCGTGAGATCGAGTGGGTCGTTGCTCCAAGCCGTATCAACCTCGACGCCTTCGGCGCCTTGTTGCGCCGGCGCGGGGAGGTAGGTGTTGAGGTCAACCGCCGGCGCGCTCAGCGCGCCGTTCACGCGCATGCGGCCGCCTTCCGGCATGATCAAAGTGAGATTGCCGCTGGCGTTGATGTTGTCCAAGCGGATGGTGGCGTCGGAGAGCGTCGTGGTTTCGCCTTGGCGTTCCATGCGGGCATTGAGGCTGTAATTGGCGAAGCCGCCACCTTCGCCCATCGGCGAACCCATCCACGCCAGCAGGCGCCGCAGACTTGAACCATTGGCTTCGAGCGCGCCGGCAAGCGCGCCGTTCTCGCTGTTGAAGGCGCCGTCGAACGAGGCCTCGAGCGGTGCGGCGTTGATGCGGGCGGTGATCGGCGTTTCGCCCTTTTCGAGCACGGCGCGCGGCAAGCCGATTTCGCCGTCAATGCTCATGCGCTCGCCGCGATAATTGAACGCCGCCTGCAATTGGGCGGGCGCATCAAGCGATTCCAGCGCCAAGCTCGCGTCGACGTCTTCGAGCACGAGCGGCGCTTCGCCTTCCGCGCCTTGGAACGAGATCATGCCATCGACGAGGCGCACATCATCGAGCCGCAGATCTTCAAGTGTCGTCTGGTTTTCGGCTGTCTCTTCGGTCGGGAAGGTCCAATTGTTGGCGCCATCGTCGTGGGCGACCATGTTGACTTGCGCGCCTTCGAAGATGAGTTCCTTCACCTCAATCGCGCCGCGCAGCAGCGGCATCACTTTGACAGCAAACACAATGCGGTCAGCAGCGATGAATGGCGCCTCTGTTGAATCGACGCCGCCCCGTCGCGCCGGATTTTCGAAGCCTTCGGGGTTGGAGAGCGAAGCGTTGTCGACCGAAAAGCCCAAAGCCGGCCAGAACGAGACTTCGATATTGTTGCCAAGGACGAGGTCGCGGCCGGTGGCCTCCTCGATGCGGCGTTCGGCTTCGCGCGCAGCGAGCTCTTTTGGAAAGAAAGCGATGAACAACACCACTGCCAGCACCAGCACGCCGACTAAGCCGCCGACGCCAATGCCGATCCATTTCCAGTTGAGCTTCATCGCGTAACCCCTTTGGCCGAAACCTAGTGCCGACCTGGGGCAAAATCGAGCCACCTCGAGGCTTTGCTCAAATCGCCGCGCTGGGCTAATGGCCTGACGGATGGCCGGATTCTTCACAAATCTTTTCGATGAGCTGGGCGAGCGCCGCCGCCGCCTGCGCAAATCGTTGGGCGATCGCGGCCAAGCGCTGGCCAGCTTTGCGGTCCTGGCCGGACTGATGCTTGGCTCCTTGGGACTGTTTCTGCGTCCCTGGATGATCGATGTGGCGGCCTGGGGTTTTGGCGTGCCTGTCGTGTTTGTGATCGGCTATTTGCTGATCGACTGGCGCCGGCAGGCAGACGTCGCGCGCGGCGGCGACGCCGAAGCTTTAGCGTCGAAATACGATTGGACGGCGCGGCTCTTTTCGTTCGCTTGTGCGCTGGCCGGCGGCGCCGCGTTCGTGCTCGCGTTCACATCCGAACCGCCGCCGCCGCAGATTGAGGAGTGGACGCCGCCAGAAAGCGCCGTCTCAGTCGACATCTTGCCTTGATCGCGGCGACAAATGTTTGCTTGCGCGTCATGTTGAGCCGGTGCGCAGGGAGGGAATACCGTGGCGACCAACCCAATCGCAGGCCTGATCCCGCGCGGATCGTTGGGCCTGAAGCTTTTGCTTGTCTGTTTGCTGGTGCTGGTGATGGGCGTTCCGCTGCTCGTCGTCGGCGGGCTGGTCGCCGGTCGCGAAGGCCGGGCGCGGGAAGTGACTGCGGAGATCGGCAGAGCCGCGGGCGGTTCGCAGGTGCTCGGTGGTCCAATGCTGCTGGTGCCATACACGCGCACCGTTGAAGTCATCGACGATCAGGGGCGCACCCAGCGCCGGCTTGATCGCGGAACCTACGTCGTCTTCGCCGAAACCGGCTCGGCGGACGCAAATCTCACAGTGGAGAACCGCCGCCGCGGGATTTATCGCGCTGCAATCTACTCGTCGAACACGGATTTTCAGGCGACTTTCACGCCAAGTGAAGCGCTCAACGATGTCGATCAATCCTATCGCTTCGATTGGAGTCAGTCGCGGATCGTTATGTTCGTGAGCGATAGCCGCGCCATTCAGAGCTCGCCACAGCTGCGCTTCGCCGATGGTTCGACCGCCACAATGGAGCCGATCTCCGATCTCAGTTTGGTCCCGGCTGACGTCGAAACCTATTCGCGGCCAGGCATCTTCTCAGCGCCAACGGCGCCTTTGCCCACATCGCTGCAGGCCTTCGCCGCGCGCGCGCCGCTGACTGACGCACCGCGTGGTTTCACGGTTGAGACCCGTCTGCAGCTCACCGGCGCGCAGCGCTTCTCAGTCGCCGCTTTTGCGCAGGACACCACCGTCTCGATCCGTGGCGATCGCCGGGATGTTAGCGCGGAAGGCTATTTCCAGGCGCCGCGGGCGCCGGAAGTGACTGATGAAGGCTTTGAGGTTTCATGGAGCGTGCCGTTGGTCGCGCGCGGCGCTGAAGAGGCGGCGGACCTTTCGTCCTTCAATCTCGGCCTCATCACCGGCCGCGACATGGCGGTGAGCTTCGTCTCGTCCGATGACGTCTATCGCGGCGTCGCCCGCGCGGTGGCCTACGGCATCATGTTCATCGGCATCGTCTTCCTAGCGGCGCTGATCTTCGAGGCGGTCAGCGCGCGTAAGGCGCACCCCGCGCAATACATCCTCGTCGGCCTCGCCCAGTGCGTGTTCTATCTGCTGCTCCTGGCGCTCACTGAAATCCTCGGCTTCACCACCGCGTTTGTGATCGCCGCCGCCGCCACCGTGGCGCTGCTGGCCTATTATGCCGGCGCCTCCTTCCAGTCGGGGGCGGTGGGCGCGCGGGCGCTGGTCGGCCTCGCGGTGCTCTACGGCGCCATGTACGTGCTGATGACGCTGGAGGACTTCGCGCTTCTGGCCGGCTCGGTAGTCGCCTTTGTGGTCATCGCCGCCACCATGATCGCTACCCGGCGGATCGATTGGTACGGCCGGGGCGTTTCCGTAACCACCGGACAAACCTAGGACAATTCGCATGCTTGACGCGCGCGTCGGCGCTCGTCAGGTATGCGGAACCATGGTCGAACTCACGCTGCCGAAGAACTCCAAGGTCAAATCGGGCAAGCGCCACAAGGCGCCGGCCGGGGCCAAGAAAGTCCGCGAGTTCAAGATTTACCGGTACGATCCGGAGACCGGCGAAAATCCGGCCTGGGATACTTACGAACTCGATCTCTCCACCTGTGGCCCGATGGTTCTCGATGCGCTGATCGCCATCAAGAACAATATGGATTCGACGCTGACGTTTCGCCGCTCGTGCCGGGAAGGCGTGTGCGGGTCGTGTGCGATGAACATTGGTGGTCGCAACACGCTCGCTTGCACCAAAGGCATCGACGAATTGCCAGCGGGCGCGATCACGATTTCGCCGCTGCCGCATCAGCCGGTGCTGAAGGACTTAGTGCCGGATCTCACCAACTTCGTAGCGCAGTACGCGGCGATTCAGCCGTACCTGCAAACCGTCACGCCCGAGCCCGATGGCGAATGGCGTCAAAGCCCCGAAGAGCGCGCAAAGCTCGATGGCCTCTATGAGTGCATCCTGTGTGCGTGCTGCTCGACGTCTTGTCCGTCCTATTGGTGGAACGGCGATCGCTTTATGGGGCCGGCGGCGTTGCTGCAGGCTTATCGCTGGATCAATGACAGCCGTGACGAGATGCAGGGCGAGCGCCTCAACGCGCTGGAAGACCCGTTCAAGCTTTATCGCTGCCACACCATCATGAATTGCGCGCAGGTGTGCCCGAAGGGCCTGAACCCCGCCAAGGCCATCGCCGAGATCAAGAAGGCGATGGTTGAGCGCAAGCTGTGACGTTCCCAGCCGATTTCGTTTGGGGCGCGGCGACGGCGGCGCATCAAGTCGAAGGCGGCAACTGGAACAGCGATTGCTGGGCGCTCGAAAACGCCAAGCCCTCATTCTTCGTCGAGCCTTCCGGCGTCGCCTGCGATCAGTTCGCGCGCTACAACGACGATCTCGCCATTCTGGCGGGGCTTGGTCTCAACACCTATCGCTTTTCCATCGAATGGGCGCGCGTTGAGCCGGAAGAGGGCGCGTTCTCGCAGCAGATGCTCGATCACTACAAGCGCGTGATCGATGCGTGCTGGACGCGCAACATCCAGCCGATGGCGACCTTCCATCACTTCACCAACCCACGCTGGGTGGCGCGTGATGGCGGGTGGCAGGATGATCGCTTCCCAGAACGTTTCGCGCGCTATTGCGAGACCGTGTCGGCAGCGTTCGGTGATCAGCTCGCCTATGCCTGCACCATCAACGAGATCAATCTGCCGGATTCACTCGAAGAGCTGATGTCGCGCTTGAAGGCAAAGCATCCCGAGCGCATCGCCGCCGGCGAAGCCGCGATGGGCGCGCCGATCGAAGCTTTCTTCTTGTTCGCCGGCCTGGAGGGCTACACCGTCCGCACCATTCGCGCGCACGAGTTGGCGCGCGATGCGATCAAAGCCGCGGCGCCGCATGTGCCAGTTGGTATGACCATGTCGATTCAGGAGTGCGAGGCAGACGATACGGACACGGCGCGCGCCGCCCTCGACGCATACAAGCAACGCGTCTATGCGCCGTATTACGAGGCGGCGAAGCGCGACGACTTTCTCGGCGTTCAAACCTATTCGCGCATGCGCTTCGGTCCGGACGGCAAGTACACACGCCGCCCGCCGCCCGGTGTCGAACTCACGCAAATGGGCTACGAGTATCGGCCCGAGGCGCTCGGTGTCGCCTGCCGTGACGCGTGGACAGCGACAGGGATACCGCTGATCGTCACCGAGTCCGGCATCGCCACGCAGGACGATAGCCGCCGCCGCGCCTTCATCCGCAGCGCGCTAGAAAGCGTCAGCGCAGCGATGGCCGATGGCGTTGATGTTCGCGGTTACGTCTATTGGACGCTGCTCGACAATTTCGAGTGGATGAGTGGCTACGCGCCCACGTTCGGCCTCGTCGGCGTCGATCGCCGCACCATGGCGCGGGCGATCAAGCCGTCAGCCGTGATGATCGGCGAAATCGCGCGCGCGAACAGCCTCGAAGCGACCTCAAGCGGCGTCGACCAAGTGCACTCCAGCGGCGCCGCTGTTGGCGTCGGCCAGGACTAGCTCACCGGCGCGCGGCCAAGCCCAGGTGTCCAGTCATAGAGCGGGCGCGTGCTGCCATCATCGAAGCGGACGCCGTTAGGCGCCGTGATCAAGCCGGGCCGTGTTGGATCGCCGCGCACCGCCAGCCCCGCAATGCCGTGCACGTTCGCCGGGATCACTTCGCCCGGATCGCTGACGCCATTACGGTTTTCATCCCGCCACAGCGCCAAGCCGCCCAGTTCGCCGCCGGTGAGTTCGCCGTCGCGATTGTCGTCGAGCGCGCGCAACGCCTCGAACCCATCGCTCCAAAACACGCTCCAGGTTCGCTGGCCGATCATGTCGAAGCCTGAATTGATCTGGCCGCGCCATTCGGGGTCCCAGACAAGCCACGCCGCGTCCGGCGTCAGCCAGCCTTGCGTGCGGCGATCACCCGTGCCGGCGAAATCGAACGCAACGTGGGAGCTCTCATCGATCAGCCGCGAAAACGCGACATCGCGCATCGGCACCACGATCGGCGTCACGTAAACAATCGGCCGGCTCGCTTCGAGCCGTTCACGCAGGCGCTGGACCCGGGCGCGATCGCTGCGCGAGGTGGCAAGATGGCGGAGGTGCTCGGCCGTCTCGGTCAGGACGGCGTGATCTTCCCACTCCGATTGCGGCGCGGAGAGGCGGGGCAGGCCCTTCTTGATGATCGTGCGCAGTTCGCGGCGTGCGTCACCGGTGCGGCCAAGCCGATCGAGCACATAAGCATAGCCCAGGCGTGCGCGCAGATTGTTGGGCTCGGCGTCCAGTGCGCGCCGATAGTGCGTACGCGCTGCGCCTAAACGCGCCAACGCGCCTGCATTCGGTGCGGTAGGCCCGGCCTGCGGCGTTTCTTGCTCCGGACCGAGCGCAAAGTGAAATGCCGCGCAACGATCCTCGGGACCAAATGCAGGCGCTGGCTCATCCGGCGACGGCGGGCGCATTCGTGGCGCCTCAGTGCAAAGCACGCTGCCGGCAGGGCTCAGCTGATCGTTTTCGGTGATGTAGGTGAACGCCGCGTCGTTGCGCGCGTACGCAAGAAGGTTCAAGCGCCCGAGCAGGAGTTCGCGCTGAACCGGTTCAAGCCCCTCCATCGCTTGCACGTTGGCGAGCGCGCGATCGATCGGCGCCTCGTACACGGGTTGTGGCGGGGGAATGTAGGGAATCGCGAACGCGCCAACGGCTGTCGCCGTCCAAACCGCAATCGCCAGCACTCGGGCGCGCATGGAAGTCCTCTTCTCCCAAACCCGCCCCTCGCACGTAGCATCCTGCGCCGCGTCGCGGGCGGCGTCTATGGCCAAATTTTCACAATTTCGATGGTTCGAGCCTTGACGACCATCGGCGTTGGGTCGGCATGCATCCATGAAGTGGACCTTGGGCATCCCTGAAGCATGCCAAATCGGACCTGGGAGGGTGAGGTGTCGCCTCCGGAAGAGGATGCTGACTAGTCACGCAGGCGATCTTGGCGGGTCGCGCCAATCGCACTCGGGACCGCTCGGATCGAATGCTGTGTCGGGCGCATGTGGCAACACGCGCTCGATGTAGTACTTGAGCTTGCGAATGACGTTGGCTGCGTCCCCAGTCGCATGCTCATGTGGAATGAGCGGGCCGAACGTTAGCTTATATGTCTTGCCCTGCTTGTTGAGCAGTTCGTGGAAGAGGGTGATATCGCGCAGCTCGGCCGAGAATTTCGCAAACGTGTGGAACCAGAACGAGAAAGGGCCGGACATGTGCACAGGCAGGATCGGCAGCTCGTACTTGCGCGCCAGCGAAGCGGCTGTCGGCATCCATTCCGGATCAAGCAATTGACCATCGCGCATGCGCGCCAGGCGCCCGGCCGGGAAAATCGCGAGCGGGCGGTTTGCCTTGAAGGCGTCGTCTGTCATCTTCAGGGTGAGGCGCGTACGTTCGCGTGTGCGCTTCGCCAGCACCCACTCCACCGGTATCAGCGTCTCATTGAAGCGCGGGCACACGCGCTCGGCGTCCGAGTTTGCGTAGAACAGAACGTCAGGCCGCGCGGGTCTCACCGCGTCGTAAAGTGCAATGCCGTCGGTGATGCCGGTCGGATGGTTGGCGAGGAGGATAAACGCCCCGTCCTTCGGCATGCGATCGAGTCCGGTGGCGACCGGCTTCACTGACAGCAGATCGGAGATCGACTCCAGCGCATCGCGCCCGCTCATCGGCGCGATCATGTCGGCCATGCGCACGGCCTTGTTGTAGTTCAGCACTGTGTAGAGCACCGGCCGTAACACCGGCCACGCGGCGCTGGATGAGAGTTTCGGCGCGCGCTCCTCGATCAGCACATCGACGATGTGCTTTGGCCGAACGAGGGGGTGGCTCTGGGTGTGCGTAGCGGTGATGTCCGTCATGGGACTGTTTTTCTCGCGACTCGAAAGCCGGACATTAGGGAAGCACGGCGCGAAACCCGCGCAAAGGGGGTTCGGGGCTTGCCTTCACCCGCTCGAGCAGGCTTTTTTGCGGCGCAAATCACCCTGGGGATGCAATGACTTCGCTTCTGGCCGCGTACCGCCAGCGCCTGGCCAACGGCGAACTCGCACCCGACGCCGACCAGGCGGCGGCGGCTGAACGCTTGGAGGCGCTGGCCCAGGCGCTGGAGCGCTGGAAGCCCGGTGGCTGGCCGTTCAAGTCAAAGCCGCCGCGCGGGCTCTATTTTTGGGGGCCGGTCGGGCGCGGTAAGTCGATGCTGCTCGACCTGTTTTTCGAAGCTGCGCCGGTCAAAAAGAAGCGCCGCGTCCACTTCCACGAATTCATGCTCCAGCAGCATGCCTTCCTGCGTAAAGCGCGCGAGCGCGGTGGCGTGCAGGATCATCTGATTGCCGATGCCGCCAAAGCGATCGCCAATGAAGCCAGGTTGCTTTGCTTCGACGAAATCCAAGTCACCGATATTGCCGACGCGATGATCCTCGGGCGTCTGTTCGAACGGCTATTCGCAGAGGACGTGGTGATCGTCGCGACATCGAACCGTCTGCCGGACGATCTCTACAAGAATGGCATTAACCGCCAACTCTTCCTACCTTTCATCGATCTGCTGAAACGCGAGCTTGATGTGGTCGAGATCGCGGGCCCCCAGGATTTTCGCTTGCGCCAGTTGATGGCGGCGCCCGTTTATTACGCGCCGCTCGGCCCCGCCGCCGACGACGCGATCGAAGCAGCTTGGAGGCGGCTGACAGCAGGCGCCGCGCCGCAAGCGGTGGTGCTAGATGTGAGCGGGCGCGACCTGCGCGTCGAGCACCAAGCGGCTGGCGTTGCACGGTTCAGCTTCAATGAACTGTGCGCCCGCGCCCTGGGTTCAGCGGACTATCTGGAGATTGCTGAGCGATTCCACACCGTGCTGCTGGAACACATCCCGCGCCTGACGCCATCCATGCGCGAAGAAGCAGCGCGGTTTCGTACGCTGATCGACGCGCTTTACGAAGGCAAAGTGAAACTGGTGGCCTCCGCCGAGGTCCAGCCGCAGGACCTTTATCCCGCCGGCGATCAAAGCTTCGAGTTCGAACGCACGGCCTCACGCCTCATGGAGATGCGCAGCGAAGCCTACCTCGCGTTGCCGCGGCGCGATGCAGAGTGGAAGAGCGGAATCGTGGACTAGAGTGCGCCAAGCGCCGCCCAAAGCGCCCAACCAGTCATGAAAATCAGAATAAGCGACCCGATCGTCCAAAGCGTCGCTCGGGCATCGTGGGTCTGCGCGGTCAGATAAGCCAGGAAGTGCAGGAAGCGGGAGACGACGTAGCCGTAGAGCAGCCACTGCGCCAGCACGAGCGATGGTGACGTCGCGATGAAAAGAAGCCCGGCGACAAGGAAGAACGGCAGGTTCTCGAGATCGTTCTGCTGAATGCGGCGTATGCGCTCGACGCTTTCGTTCGGCGCGAGTTGCGATGGGTCCGGGTTGGGATTGAGCGGCGTCTTGCGCAGATCTTCCGGCGCCCGGAAGCCACCGTTCGCGCGCATCATCCGCTGTACCGTCAGCCACGACATGCCGACAGCCTTCAGGATCATCAGCGACGCCGCGACGACGTACGTCGCAAACAGCGGATTGCTTAGGCTCAGATCCATCGCCGCCTCCAAATTTATCTGCGTCTGCGCGACGGCGTCCCCAGAATTCCGCGCATCAATTCGCGCACGATCGTGTTGAACACGCCGCTAGCGACGCGTCCGCCCTGACGCTCAAGCGGTGTCGTGCGCGAGCTGCTGCGGGAGCGTGAACGCGTCGCGCCGCCGGTCGAGCGCGAGCGGGATGAGCGCGTCGCTTCCTTCTCGCGCGCCTTGCGTTCTTCTTCGCGTTCCTCGGCTTCCGCCAATTGCGCCGCGCGCTTGCCGAGGATTTCGTGGGCGCTGACGCGGTCCACCGCCTTCTCGTAGGCGCGGCCTGTTGTGTTGGCTTTCATCAGCGCTTCGCGCTGCGCGGGCAGGATCGGGCCGACTTGGCTGTTTGGCGGGCGGACCTTGGTGCGCGCCACCGGCGTTGGCGCGCCCTTGGCGTCGAGTGTCGAAATCAGCGCCTCACCGACGCCGAGCTCCTGGATTTCCTTAGCGACATCGACATTCGCGTTGGCGCGGAACGATTGCGCCGCGGCGCGGACGGCCTTTTGATCCGTCGGGGTATAAGCGCGCAGCGCGTGTTGGAAGCGGTTGCCCAGCTGCGCCAACACCGACTCCGGAATATCCGTTGGCGATTGTGTGACGAAATAGATGCCGACGCCCTTGGAGCGGATCAGCCGCACCACTTGCTCGACCTTATTGATCAGCTCCTTGGGTGCGTCGCGGAAGAGGAGGTGGGCTTCGTCGAAGAAGAAGACGAGCTTCGGCTTATCCATGTCGCCCACTTCCGGCAGCTCTTCCCAGAGTTCGCTCATCAGCCAGAGCAAAAACGCCGAATAGAGGCGCGGGCTTTGCACCAGGCGCTCAGACGCCAGCACATTGATCGTGCCTTTGCCGTCGGGGCGGGTGCGTAGAAGCTCTTCGAGCTTGAAGGCCGGCTCGCCGAAGAAGCGGTCGGCGCCGTCCATCTCCAGCTGCAATACCTTGCGCTGCAGCGCCGCGATCGATTGCGGCGTGACGAGCCCGTACTTCTTGCCGACCTCCTCGGAATTGTCGGAGAGATAGGTCAGCAGCGCCCGCAGATCGTTGAGATCGAGCAGAAGGCCTTCGTTCTTGCCTTCGTTCAGCCAATCATCGGCGATGCGGAAGGCGATGGTCAGCGCGCCTTCCTGGGCGTCCGTCGCTTCGAGCACGCGGCCCATCAGCACCGGGCCCATCTCGGTCACGGTCGTGCGCACCGGGTGCCCCAGTTCGCCATAGACATCCCAGAACACAGCCGGCTGCGCTTCCGGCGTCAGCGGCATGTTGATCTCGGTTGCGCGCGCAATGGCCCAACCGGGCGGAGGATCGCTCACCGTGGCGCAGCCGGAGAGGTCGCCCTTAATGTCGGCGGCGAACACGTTGACGCCTTCGCGCGCGAACGCTTCGGCCAAGACTTGCAGCGTTACGGTTTTGCCGGTTCCCGTTGCGCCGGCGATCAGCCCGTGGCGATTGGCGCGCTTCAGCGCCAAGCCCTGCACGCCTTCTGGCGCGAGGCCAATCTCGATCGTTTCCGCCATTCTTGCGACTCCTGCTTCGCCAACAGATTGGCGCAACGGGCCTTTCCGGCCAACCCGGGCCTTGCGCCGCCGCGGCCCGCAAAGCAAGAGGGCGCATGGCCAGTCTGGATATTTCGCAACGCGGGGCGCTCTGGATCGTCGCCACCGGCGTCATTGCGGTGGGGCTCTATTTCTTCCGCGAGCCGCTTACTCAGTTCGCTATGGCGATGATCCTTTGGCTCGCCATCGATGGTCTCTCCGAGACGCTCGACAAGCGCATCCCGTTCACCCCGCGCTGGCTGGCGCTGCCGATCGCCCTGATTTTGGTGCTGAGCCTCGTGGCGCTGATAAGCTTCGTCGTCATCGACAATTTGGCTCACATTTTGAGTGACGCCGGCCGCTACGAATTCAGGTTAAACCAGGTGATCAGCCAGGCCCACCAAGCCATCGGGGCGCCGGGCATGGCGCCGACGGTTCGCGATCTGGTGGCGCAGGCAAATCCGGATAATCGGCTCGCCGCTGAAATTGGCGCCAGCCTTCAAAACTTTGCCTCTGCCGCGACATTCACGCTGATCTACTTGGCTTTCCTGTTCCCGGCGTCGGCCGTGATGAAGGATAAGCTCGACTTCATTTTCCGCGGCAAAGGCCAGCGTGAAGCCGCGCGTGACGTGCTGGCCCGCATCCGCGAGTCGATGGAGCGCTATTTGTGGGTGCAGACGGTGATGAGCCTCGTGATCACCGCGCTCACTTACGCAACGCTGCGCATCATCGGCTTGGACAATGCCTTGTTCTGGTCGTTCTTGATTTTCTTTCTCAACTACATCCCGACCATTGGCTCGATCGCCGCCACCGTGCTCACAACGGCCGTTGCGTTAGTGCAATTTCCGACGCTCGGCCCCGTTGTCGCCGTGTTCGCCGGCGTGGCCTTCTGGCAGTTCGCCATCGGAAATTTCGTGCAGCCGCGGATGACGGGAGATTCACTCAATCTTTCTGCAGTGGTGGTGCTGCTCGCTCTGTCGATCTGGGGCTTGGTGTGGGGCATCGTTGGCGCGTTTCTCGCCGCGCCGATGACCGTCATGATCATGATTGTATTGGCGCAATTTCCATCGACGCGATGGATCGCAATCCTGCTTTCAGCCGATGGCAAGCCCACACCCGAAACGAAGCGCGTGAGTAAGTCCGAAGCCGGATCAAATTGATGTTGCGAATCGGCGACGAACATGTATCGCTGATTGTGAAGAACGTCGCCGGGGCTAGGGGCGTTTCGGCAAACGCAAGCTAGTTTCGCTCCCGTCTCGGCGCGCGTTCACGTCAGTTACTGGCGTGTCGATTTGCGTGCGTGGGCTCAATGGGGGGCTTTCATCCAGCGCAGAGCGGCCGTCTCCACGGAACAGGCCTCCGCGTGCGTCCCCCACCCAGCCTGCTGCGAGGCCTGCAGGCGCCGTCGGACAGCTTGTCCCCGTCCGACGGCGCCGCCAATCTTCTGAAATTCGAGTCTATGAGGCGCGGCGCTATCGGGCGTCGAGCGCCATGAAGTTTGTCCGGTGCGTCCCGACCCAACGAAGACTTGCGCGGTGGCAGTCTGCGTTCCCGGCCATGCGCCGATGCACACCTCGGACCCGCTCTTGAGACCAAATCGCGGCGTTCCGGCTGTTGAAGTTGACGCGGGGGCGAGTAGGTTCGCGCGAAAATAAGGAAACGCCCGATGGACGCCGCTACTGCGCGCCAGGAACTCCCGAAAACCGCTGACCAATTTGTCGATCAAGCCGCGAAGGGGCCGTGGCCCGCCTTCCGCACAAACGGCAAAATCGACGCCGCCGCCGAAACCTTCCTGAGGGGCCTCTATGAAGATGCCTCCGACGACGAGTTGGGCGATCTTTCGGTCGAGGATTTCGCCGCGCTCGCCCATGATTTCTGGATCTGGCGGGCCGAGCGCGAGTGTGACGAGCAATGCGTTCGCATCCGTCAGGGCGTGGGCGTCGGCGGCAAGCATCTTGATCGCGACATTCTTGAGATTGCCGGTCCCGACATGCCGTTCCTGGTGGATTCGGTCATGGGCGAATTGGCCGATCAGGGCATTCCCTCGCTCGCCATGTTCCACCCGATGGCGCCGGCGGCGAAGGGGCAGGGACGAGACTCCCTGATCCAAATCCACGTTCCGCGGTTATCAGCGCTGAAGAGTAGGGAGCTACTGGATGGCGTTCGCGCCTCGTTAGCGGACGTTCGCGTTTCGGTCGCCGACTTCCAAGCCATGCGCAAGCGCATGCTCGATAGCGCCGATGAGCTTGAGAAGGCGAAGTCGAATGCCGCGCCAAGCGATGTGGCTGAAGCTGTTGCGTTGCTGCGCTGGCTCGCGGCCGACAAGTTCACCTTCCTCGGCGCGCGGGACTACCAATACGTCCGTGACGCTAAAGGTGCGCTGACGCCGCACGAGCCGGACATCATTGAAGGCACATGCTTCGGCGTGCTGCGTGACATGGACCGCTATGTGCTGCGTACCTCGGCCGAGCCGATGGTGCTGACGCCGGAACTGAAGCGCCTGGTCGCCGAACCGACGCCGCTGATCGTGGCCAAATCCACGTTGCGCGCGCGCGTCCACCGCCGCGCCACCGCAGATTATATCGGCGTGAAACGCTACAACGACCAAGGCGAACCGATCGGTGAAATCCGCTTCGTGGGTCTCTTCACCAGCGAGAGCTTCACCGAGCCGACGCGCAACATCCCGATGCTGCGGAAGAAGGCGGAGTGGGTGATGCATCAGGCCGGCTTCGCGCCCGGCGGCCACAACGCAAAGACGCTGCGAAAGATTATCGAGTACTATCCGCGCGAAGAACTCTGGCAGATCAGCCGTGAAGAGCTGCTGGAAACCGCGCGTGGGGTCCTGCACTTGCTCGATCGCCCGCGCGCGCGTGTTTTCTTGCGCCGGGACCGCTTCAACCGCTTTGTCACCGCGCTCGTTTATGTGCCGAAGGATCGCTACGATACCGACGTTCGCGAGGCTGCCGGTAAGCTGATTGCCAATTATTATGGCGGCCAGGTGGAAAGCTTTCAGCCGCAGCTTGGCGAAGGTCAGCTCGCGCGAGTGTTGTTCGTCATCGGTGAGATCGACAAGACGCGGCCCGACCCCGACCTGCGCGCCCTCGATCTTGACATCGCGGCGCTGACGCGCACCTGGGAAGACGACTATGCCCAGGCGCTGATGCGCTCTGAGCGCTTCGACACCGGCGCGCGGGAAGAGGCCGTCAATCGCTTCAACGGCGCCTTCACCGCGGCCTATCGCGAGCGCTACGCCGTCGATGAAGCGCTGATCGACACCGCCGAGATCATGAGTGCGCGCGAGGATGAAACGATCCGTGCGCGCGTCTATCGTCGTCCCGGCGACGCCGAGAACATCATGCGCTGCAAGTTCTACGCACGCGGCGATGTTCTGGCGCTCTCGGCCACGGTGCCGATCCTCGAGAACATGGGGCTGTTCGTCGACTCCGAAGTGAACTTCGAACTACACTTGCGCGGTGATGCGTTTCACCCGGCGCAGCGCATCCACATTCACGACATTGAGTGCCACTCGGCCGACGACCAGCCGATCGATCTTGAGCGCGCTGGCTCGCTGTTCGAGCAGGCCTTTCAGGCGATCTGGACAGGCAGAGCCGAAAGTGACGGCTTCAATAAGCTTATTCTGGCGCTGCCGTGCTCGTGGCGCGAAGCAGCGCTCATCCGGGCGCTGGCGCGTTATCGCCAGCAGACCGGCCTCGATCCGACGCAGGCGATGCAGGAGCAGGCGCTCGCAAACAATACGAGGATTGCAGCGCTCATCCTTGCGTTCTTCAAGGCGCGCTTCGATCCGCACCTCCCGGAGAGCCGCGAGACTCGCTTAGCGCGCTCATCCAAGCTCGAATTCATGATCGAATCCAAGCTCACAGAAGTCGTGAGTCTGGATGAAGATCGCGCGTTGCGGCGCATCGCTCAGCTCGTGAAGGCGATCCTTCGGACCAATTATTATCAGATCGACGCGAACGGCGCGCCGAAGCCGTACATGTCGTTCAAGATCGACTCGCACGCTGTGGCTGAGTTACCGGCGCCGAAACCGTACCGTGAGATTTGGGTCGCTTCGCCTCAGGTAGAAGGTATTCACCTGCGCTTCGGCGCCGTCGCGCGTGGCGGTCTGCGCTGGTCGGACCGGCGCGACGATTTCCGCACCGAAGTGCTCGATCTGGTCAAAGCACAGCAGGTGAAGAACGCCATCATCGTGCCGGTCGGCGCGAAGGGTGGCTTCTTTCCGAAGCGCTTACCGCCGCGCGGATCGCCAACGTTCCAGGAAACCGGCGTCGAGGCTTACAAGACGTTCCTCCGGGGCTTGCTGGACATTACAGACAACATCAAAGGTGAGGACATCGTCCCGCCACTCGATGTCGAACGTTGGGATGACGCGGACCCTTACCTCGTCGTCGCGGCCGACAAAGGCACGGCCACGTTTTCCGATATTGCGAACGGCATCAGCGCCGAATACGGCCATTGGCTGGGCGACGCGTTCGCGTCTGGCGGCTCGGTCGGCTACGACCACAAAGCCATGGGCATCACAGCCAGGGGCGCTTGGGAAGCGGTTAAACGCCACTTCCGTGAGATTGGCAAAGACATTCAGAACGAAGAATTCACAGTCATTGGCGTCGGTGACATGTCAGGTGACGTGTTCGGAAATGGCATGCTGCTTTCGCGCAAGATCCGCTTGCTCGCTGCCTTCGATCACCGCGATATCTTCATCGATCCGAATCCCGTGGATTGCGAAAAGAGCTGGGTCGAACGCAAGCGCTTGTTCGACACGCCGCGCACCTCCTGGCAGGACTACGACAAGAAACTGATCTCAAAGGGTGGGGGCGTTTTCCCGCGCACCGCGAAGTCGATCGATGTGACGCCAGAGATCGCGGCGCTTACCGGCATCGACAAACCATCGGTGACGCCGATCGAGCTGATGTCGGCCTTGCTCAAGAGCGAATGCGAACTGATGTGGTTCGGCGGCATCGGCAATTACATTAAGGCGCGTGCCGAAAGCCATGCCGAAGTCGGTGATAAGGCCAATGACGCCATCCGAGTCGATGGCGAGGACGTGAAAGCGCTGGTGATAGGAGAGGGCGCGAACCTCGGCGTCACGCAGAAGGGTCGCATTGCATTTGCGCGCAATGGCGGACGCATCAACACGGATGCGATCGATAACTCCGCCGGCGTCGATACCTCCGACCACGAGGTCAACATCAAGATTCTCCTCGGCGATGTGATCCGCGCTGGCGCGCTGAAGGAAGACAAACGCGACAAGCTGCTTGAATCGATGACCGACGAAGTCGGCGCGCTCGTGCTGAGGAACAATTACGACCAGACCGGCGCAATATCGATCGCGCAGGCCAGCGCAGTAAACGATCTCGATAGTCACGAACGCTTCATTCAGCGGCTTGAGGCGGAGGGGAAGCTCGCGCGCCGCGTCGAGGGATTGCCGCTCACCGGCGAGTTCGCCGCGCTGCGCGCCGCCAAGCTAGGGCTCACGCGGCCGGAGCTGGCAAAGCTGGTGGCGTACTCGAAGATCAATTTGTTCGACGCCATCGTCGCCTCGTCCGCACCGGACGATCCGGCGTTCAAGGCGCCGCTGAAAGAATACTTTCCGAAGGAGCTGTGGAAGTTCGAAGAGCAGATGGCGCGCCATCGCCTGCGCCGCGAGATCATCGCGACGCAGCTTGCGGACGATCTCGTCAATCGCTGCGGACCTTCCTTCGTTGATCGCATCAAGGAAATTTCACGCGCCCGCACGGTCACGGTCGCGCTCTCCTTTGAAGCAGCACGCCGGATCTTCGAACTGGAAGATATGGTCGATCGCATCAACGCACTCGATAACAAGGTGTCCGCTGCCGCCCAAATAGCGTTGCATCAGCGTGTCGGCGGCGCGCTTCGCCGCGCCGTGACGTACCTCGCACGCAACGCTGGCTTTGAGTCTGAAGCGCCGCCGACAATTCTGGACGTGGTTGATCGCTATCGCGACTCCATTCGTGAACAGCGCGAGACTGTCGAGAACGATCTGAGTGCGATTGAGCGCGCGCGCGTTGATACGCGCAAAGCTGCGCTGATCGAACTTGGCGCGCCGGATGATCTTGCCAACGAAGCAGCGTTGCTCTCGCCGCTTACACTCTCGCTTGATGTTGCCGATCTGGCGCGTGATACCGGTTGGCCTGTGCAGCCGGCCTCGACGCTCCATTGTGTCGTAGGCGCCGAGCTTGGCCTCGATGCGCTGCGCGACGCCGCCACCAATATGAAGCTCGAACAGCACTGGGATCGCCTCGTCGTACGCCGTGCGGCGGGTGATTTTGGTGAGGCGCAGCTGAAGCTTGCGGAAGCCGCCGCACGCGCCATCGGCGCGCCGCCCAAGGACGCCGGCGATGATTGGGTCGCGGAAGAAGCCAAGAAGTGGCTGTCCTCACTCGGCAAGCCGGTTCAGCGCGCGCGTTCGGCGTTCGGCGAGCTGGATGGGCAGGGGCCGTGGACGTTCGCGAAGCTGATGTTGATCTCGGCTGAGATCAACGGCCTCGTCGCCGCCGTCCGCTAGAGCGCTGCAATCATTTCGCGCAGCAGATCGTGCTCGCGCGCGGTCGCTGCAGGATTGTAACGCACGCGCGGATCTTCGGCGTGCTCATCTTCGAACGCATGCGTGGCGTTCTGGAAGATCAGAATTTCCATTGGCGCCCCCCGCGCGCGCTGGCGCTCCAGCGCCGCGCGTGAGGAGCCGACGATATAGTCGCGCTGGGCGATGATCGCCGTGCTGCGTGGCGCGATGCGCCAGTCGCGACGGCCGGTGTAGGTGCCGACGCCGGTGTAAGGATAGACGATCATCGTTGCCGCTAGGCCTTCGAGCGGTTCGTCGCTCAAGTTTTCGAGCCCCGTCGCGCGCTGCATTTCTTCGCCGGAGCGCAAGGCCAGTGCGTCCATGATGGTCCAGCCGCCGTGGCTCCAGCCGATCACGCTGATGCGGGCAGCATCCACCCAAGGCTGGGCGCGCGCCCAGGCCATAGTGGCGTAGAGATCGCCGGCGCGTTCGCGGCCTTGCAGCCGGGCGCCGGTGCAGACGGTGGCGAAGGCGGCGACGCGGCTGATGCGGCGAGGCGCAAACGAGTTCACGACGATCGCCGCCGCGCCGGCTTCCGCAGCGGCTTCGGCCATTTGACTGATGAAGGGGCGTGGACCGCCGCAGCCGTGCAGCATGATGACGACTGGCGCGGGACCACTAGCGTTCTCGGGCCGGCGGATGGTGTAGTGCGGCTCAAGCCGCGCGATGCGCTGCTCAACCGTTTCCGCGAACGCCTGTACCGGCATCAAGAAACCCAAAGCGAAAAAGAACAGCGCCAAGATGGGGGCCGCGCCCGCCGTCGCGCAAGGCTGGCGCTGCGAACGCCGTTGCGCCAGACTGGCCGTGGAGCTGAGCCACATGTCCATGACCCGTTTCATACTCGCAGTCGCCGCCTTAGGACTAGTTGCGTGCAGCCGCGCGCCGGAGCCGCCGGCGCCTGAGGTCGCCGCCGCACGGAGCGCCGCTGTCACCGCTGCCGTGCAAGCGCAGCAAACGCGCTTCGCTGCCGCGCCCGATCCGGCGACGGCGGATACTTCGACCGCTTATCAATTTTCTTTCCCTGGTTTGTGGACTGATCGGGTGCCGATGACGGCCTTTGAAGGTGAGGTCGTGCTGGTTGTGAACACGGCGTCGCGTTGCGGGTTCACGCCGCAATATGAAGGCTTGCAGCAGATCTACGACGAGTATCGCGCGCAGGGCTTCGAGATTGTCGGCGTGCCGGCGAACAACTTTAACGGCCAGGAGCCAGGCTCGGCCGAAGAGATCCAGGAATTCTGCACGCTGAACTACGGCGTGACATTCCCGATGGCGGCGAAAACTGAAGTCATCGGTGCAGAACGCCATCCCTTCTACGCGTGGGCCGAACAGCAGATCGGCGAAAGCGCCGTGCCGCAATGGAACTTCCACAAAATCCTGATCGGCCGCGACGGCCGCATCATCCGCGCGTTCGACACGCGCACCGAGCCGACGTCGGAAGAGGTGCGCAACGCGATTACGACGGCGCTCGCGGTTCAGCAAACAGCGCCGGCGACGTCGCCATTGCGATAGCGCGTTGCGTCGCCCTTCGACTGGCTAAGGGTGACGCCAATCTTAGCGCCGGTGTCTAAGACCGCGTCGGCCTGAGTTTGTCGAAGGCCAGAGCGGCTTAGTGCCGGAAGTGACGCATCCCCGTAAACGCCATGGCGATGCCGGCTTCGTCGGCAGCCTTGATGACGTCTTCATCGCGGATTGAGCCGCCTGGTTGAATGACGCATGTCGCGCCGGCTTCGACGGCTTGCAGCAAGCCATCGGGGAAGGGGAAGAACGCGTCCGAAGCGCAGGCTGAGCCCTTCGCGAGCGAGGCCGGCAGCTTCGCCATCTCCGCGGCTTCACCAGCGCGCAGCGCCGCGATGCGGGCGGAGTCGCGGCGATTCATCTGGCCGGCGCCGATGCCGGCGGTTTGGCCGTTCTTGGCGAAGATGATGGCGTTCGACTTCACATGCTTGCAGACGGTGAAAGCAAACAGCATGTCGCTGATTTCCGCATCCGTCGGCTGCTTCTGGGTGACGATTTTCAGATCGGCGCGGGTGACGCGGCCGATATCACGGTTCTGCACAAGGAAACCGCCGGCGATGGTCTTGAACGACAAGCCGGGCGCCGCCGGATCGGGCAGTCCGCCGGTGACGAGCAGGCGCAGGTTCTTCTTCTTAGCGAACACGGCGACCGCGTCTTCATCCGCCTCCGGCGCGATGACGACTTCGGTGAAGATTTCCGCGATCGCTTCGGCGGCGGCCTTATCCAGCCGCTGGTTCAGCGCGACGATGCCGCCGAAGGCGGAGACGGGATCACATTCGAGCGCGCGCTTGTAGGCGTCAACCAGCGAGCTGCCGAGCGCGACGCCGCACGGATTGGCGTGCTTGATGATCGCAACCGCCGGGCCGTCCTTCGGATCGAACTCGGCAACCAGTTCGAACGCAGCGTCCGTGTCGTTCAGATTGTTGTAGCTCAGCTCTTTGCCTTGCAGTTGCGTCGCGGTGGCGACGCCGAAGCGCTTTTCGCCCGTGACGTAGAACGCCGCATTCTGGTGCGGGTTTTCGCCGTACCGCAGCGATTGCTTCAGTTTACCGCCGAGCGCGCGATAAGCCGGCGCCTTGTCTTCCAGCTGCTCGGCGTACCAAGCCGAGATCGCCGCGTCGTATGCGCCAGTGCGCGCAAATGCCTTAGCCGAGAGCTTCTTGCGCAGCGCCAACGTCGTGCCGCCGTGCGCCTTTGCTTCTTCCAGGATCGCGGCCATGTCTTCCGCGTCGGTGGCGACGGCGATCCAACCATAATTCTTAGCCGCGGCGCGGATCATCGCCGGGCCGCCGATATCGATGTTCTCGATGCAGGTCTCGAAATCCGCGCCGCGCGCGACCGTCGCTTCGAACGGGTAGAGGTTCACGTAGAGAACATCGAACCCTTCGATGCCGTGCTCCTTCATCGCCGCGACGTGTTCTTTGTTGTCGCGCAGCGCCAGGAGGCCACCGTGCACTTTCGGGTGCAGCGTCTTCACGCGGCCGTCCATCATCTCCGGGAAGTTGGTGACGGACGAAACGTCATCAACCGCCATGCCCGCGTCGGCGATGGCTTTGTGCGTGCCGCCGGTGGAGACGAGCTTCGCGCCGAGCGCCGAGAGCGCTTTGGCGTGATCGATCAGGCCGGTTTTGTCGGAAACCGAAATGAGCGCGCGCTTGATCGGGAGAATGTCTGACATCGAGTTTATCCGCGGGAATCACTGGAATTCGGGGCGTTTATGAACCGGCGGGCGGGGCGGTGCCAGTGTGGCGCACTGCGGCGCCCTGTGCTTCGGTGTGAGCGAAGCACCCGGTCCGCCTTCGCCAAGGCTTCGGCGGACGCTTTCGCTCACACGAAAGCGGGAGCAGGGCGCGTGGGACGCGCTGGGTAGTGCCTAGGTGCGATGCCCGATCGCTCGAGCATCGCCGCGTGTCGCCACGCGCCCTTTGCGATTGTTTTCCGTCGGGCCGTCACGGGGAGGTTTTTCACTCTCCTGGATCGGTCCCCGATGGCGTGGAGGCTTCTGCCTTGAAGCCCCGTATCCTCCCGCGGTTCGCGCCTTGCGCTGCTCTCCCGCGGGCTTCGGTGTGCTCTGTCGCCTTCATTTCTGAAGGAATTGCCGCGCCGGTTTGAGGGCGCCCCCTCGCACTTCGCTTGGCCGCTTCCGGGTAGCCGGAGCGTTACGGACAGCACTTACACGCTCAATCGCGCCCCTCGCGCTCGCTTGGCTCGGCTAGCCTGTGAGCCTCCCGTGCGAGGGATGGGTGCATAGTATGCGCGGTTGGAAGGTGTGGGATAGATTTTGTGTGGGGCGTTGATTTTATTGGGCGGGAGCGGGGTTTGGTGTGGGATAGAGTCGGAATCGAACGAGATCGCAGATGTATTTTGTACCGATAAATGCGAGCGGTGAGACGTTAGGCGTCTGGAAGCTCGACGGTCAGACCGCAGTGAAGCTCGGTGTGCACGAGCCACTCAAGAAGGAGAACGCACACACAATCATTGGAAGCGGCGAGACGCTCGAACGCGCCATGAGCAGGCAACTTCGTGCCTGGTTCAATCACGGGGCGCCGTGCAGGTTAGAAGAAATGAAGTTGCCGCCCGGGCGCTACTTCCCGCGTATGGCAAGGCCAAGCGATCAACACCCTGGCGATTCTCCGGGCATGTGTCCTCAGGTTTCCCAGATTCAAGATGAGGTGGCGACGATCCGGGGGCAGCTAGGCTCCTTGAAAGTTCGACTGGAGAGCATTTGCCAGACGGTACACCCGCGCGCTGAGAATTTCGGCGTTTATGGCCATGAGATAAGAAATCTACTGATACTTGCATCAACCGAAGTTGAGCTTCAGTGGAAAGCCGTGCTTGCCGCAAACGGCGTCAGTAAGAGTCGCTACACGACGAATGACTTCGTGAAATTGCATGATGCGATGCGATTGAAGGAGTATGCGATCTCACTTCCGCAATTCCCCTGGCTCGCGCCACTTCGGCCGTTCGATACATGGAACACAACAGGGCGACCCACCCAGGATTTGCCGTGGTACGACGCTTACAACGCCGTCAAACATGATCGAGAAGCGAACTTTTCGAAAGCGCGTCTGGACTACGCCCTCAACTCAGTAGCGGCATGCGCGATCATGCTGATCGCCCAGGTGGGGTTGCACGAGGCGTTTAGGTGGACCGTCGATCTGGGATATTTCTTTTCTTTGTCGGGGCGACCCAAGTGGCATCCGACGGAGGTTTACACCCTCGACTACGAAAATGGGGCAACTGGATGGGTTGCTTCGTCCTACCCATTTTGAACTAAAGCCCGTGCGCGAGTTTGCGCTTGCGTTCGACTGAGCTCGGGATGCGCAGGCTTTCGCGATATTTCGCGACGGTGCGGCGGGCGATGTCGATGCCTTTTTCGCGGAGGATTTCTACGATTCGGTCGTCGGAGAGGATTTCCGCGGGCGTCTCGGTGTCGATCAGGCCCTTGATCTGGTGACGCACGGCCTCGGCGGAGTGGCTCTCGCCGCCATCGGCGGCGTTGATCGAGGCGGTGAAGAAGTATTTCAGCTCGAACACGCCGCGCGCGCAGGAGAGGTACTTGTTTGAGGTGACACGGCTCACCGTCGACTCGTGCATCTCGATCGCGGCGGCGACTGTCTTCAGATTGAGCGGACGCAGATGCGCGACGCCGTGGGCGAAGAAGCCGTCCTGCTGGCGCACGATTTCGCGCGCGACTTTGAGGATGGTCTTGGCGCGCTGATCCAAGCTCTTCACCAGCCACGACGCGTTCGCCGCGCACTCGGTGAGGAATTGCTTGTCTTCTTCGCGCTTCGCGGTTTTTGAGACCGTCGCGTAATAGCGCTGGTTCATCAGCACGCGCGGCATGGTGTCGGTGTTGAGTTCAACGAGCCACGTGCCGTCCGGCGCCTGCTTCACATAGACGTCCGGCGCGACCGACTGCACCATGCCGCCGCCAAATCCGGCGCCCGGTTTCGGCGTCAGCGCACGCACTTCGGCGATCATGTCGGAGAGGTCTTCGCGATCGACGCCGCAGAGCGTCATCAAGCGCTCGAAGTGGCCCTTGGCGAGCAGGTCGAGGTTCGTCACCAGCGCTTCCATCGCCGGATCGAATCGGCCGCGCTCTTTCAGCTGCAGAGTCAGGCACTCGGGGATATCGCGCGCCATCACGCCTGTGGGTTCGAAGCCTTGCATGACGTGCAGAACGTGCAGAACGTCAGCGTCCCTGGCGCCAATGCGTGCGGCGATCTCAAGCGGATCGGCGCGCATATAGCCCCAATCGTCCACCGCATCGATCAGCACACCGCCGATCATGCGCTCGACGGGGGAGAGGCCGGCTTCGGTGAGTTGCGCGTCGAGGTGTTCGGCCAGCGTCTTATCGTTGGCGAGGGTTTCTTCGATGCCCGGCATGTCGTCGAAGCTTTTGCCCGACGAGGACTTCGACCAATCCTGCATCGGCGCAGCGCCGGCTTCGGCCAAATCGTTCGCGCTCAGATCAGGCGCGATATCGGCAACGCTGACATCGAGCGCGGCTTCGCTCGGCGCCATGCCGCTATCGAATTCGAGTTGTTGGGCGTCGCCGCCGTCGTCGCTCTTCTTGGATTCGGCCGAACCTTCTTCGCGCTCGAGCAGCGGATTGCGCTCAAGCTCGCCTTCGACGAATTCCTGAAGCTCAACGTTTGAAAGTTGCAACAGTTTGATGGCCTGCTGCAGCTGCGGCGTCATCACCAGGGCCTGGCCCTGGCGCATCTCTAGGCGGGGGGTCATCGCCATGGGCGGGCCACCGTCTAGTTGAAATCTTTGCCGAGATACCTTTCGCGCACGGTCCGATCCGAGAGCACCTCATTGGGCGTGCCCTCGAACAACACTTCACCGTCGAACATGATCGAAGCCCGATCCACGATCTGCAGCGTTTCGCGCACGTTGTGGTCGGTGATCAGGATGCCGAGACCGCGATCCTTGAGGAAGGTGATGAGGTCGCGGATGTCGTTGATGGCGAGCGGGTCGATACCGGCGAAAGGTTCGTCCAACAGCATGAAGGACGGCCTGGTCGCCAGAGCCCGCGCAATTTCAACCCGGCGCCGCTCACCGCCCGAAAGGGCGGAGGCCGGCGCATCTTTCAAGTGGTCGACGCGCAACTCGGCGAGCAGACCGTTCACGATCTCCCGGCGCCTTGAGTGAGAGCGCTCACTCAACTCGACGACAGACATCACGTTCTGTTCGACGGTCAGACCACGGAAAATCGACGGCTCTTGTGGGAGGTAGCCCACGCCAAGCCGGGCGCGCTGATACATAGGCAGTGTTGTGACGTCCTGGCCGTCCAACAAGATTTGCCCCTGGTCCACGCGTACGAGCCCCGTGATCATATAGAAGCAGGTGGTTTTGCCTGCTCCGTTGGGGCCCAACAGACCGACGACTTCGCCACGGCGGAGGAAGAGCGATACGTCCTTCACCACCTGGCGGCCGCGATACGCTTTGGCGATCCGAACCGCGCCAAGACCTCCAGTGGAAGCCTCGGGCTGAGCCGAACGGCGTGCCGTGCCCTCGGGGCTCATTTCGACCCGCCGGCGCTAAGAATTAGTGAACCCTTGGGGCTGGGAGCGGTCATCACTGGCCGCGGTTACCCGGGTTTTGTTGATTGCCCTCGCTCGGCACGAACACCCCCCGCACCCGCTGGCCTGGCTCGGGCCGAATGACGGTGCGGCGATTGCCGATATTGAGGACCAGCGTGTTGCCGCGGATGACGTTGTCTTCCGACATGATGATGACGTTGCCGGTGAAGGTGACGCTGTCTTGGCGGACGTCGTACACGGCGCGGTCGCCGCGGGCATCTTGGGACGGACGGATGTAATAGACTTCGCCTTCGGCAATCATGCGCTCGATATCGCCCGAACCCAGGCCCTGTTGCGCCGCTCCGCCACCGCTCGTCCCACTGAAAAACAGCGTGATCCGGTCGGCCCGCAGGCGCGCGTCGTTCTGGACGATATCGACATTGCCGACGAGCACGAGGCGGCGTTCGCTATCGAAGTATTCGAGATTGTTGGCCGAATAAGAGACCGGGCCGCCGCCTTCGCTCAGCTGCGCGTGCGCGGGCGCCGCGGCAAGGGCCGCCATGACAAACGCGCCGGCTGCGATCAGAAAGCTCACGGGCCTCATTGCGGCGTCTCCCCATTCTGTTGCTCGCGGTCCGGGATTTGTCCCCGGACCCCGCCGCCCAGCACCAAAGCACGGTCGCTGTCACGCAATTCATAACTTCCGGCCTGGAGCACGCCAAGGGGCCCGGCGCCGGTGACGCCGCCTCTGCCGGTCAGAGTGCCCTGTTCCAGATCGACGATCATATTCGGGGTGGTGAACCGGTTGCCGTTCCGGTCGGAAAACAGGACTTCGCCGTCGAAAACGACTGTTTGGGCCTGTTCGTCGTAGATGCCCCGGGGGGCGAGCATGATTGTTCCGGCTTCGGTCCGATAAACGGGCGCTATGAGCTCGATCGGCTGGTTTTCCCCCAGGGCGCGTTCGGCGATTTCGGCCGAAAGCTGGTAGGGGCCGCCGTTCTCTGTGCGGCCAATAAAGCGGGGATTGATCATCCGAAGCGGCTCCGAGGCCGCATATTGGCCGGCGTTGAAGCCGCCCTCGATGGCGTGCAGCGCCATGAACACGAAGACAGCCGCGAAGGACGCGCCTGCGCCCGCCACAAAGAACCGTCGCAGCGCCGCAATCAGACGCGAACGGCGGCGCGCGGATTTCAGCGTGAGCGCCCGTTTGGGCTCCCATCCAAAATCAAGGGCTGCGCCGGCTGCTGTCACGGGCGGCTTTTCACCCGCCGCGTGGGCGGAAGCAAGGCGGCTCAACCGTTATGGCTGGGGGGCAGTCGTGACCGCCGTGGGATCGGGCTCCGGGGGCGGAGGTGGCGGCGGCAGCGGGGGCAATATGATGTCCAGCCGGTCGGCGCTGTACTCGTCCCGCGCTGGCAGCGCGGTGCCGCGCAACTGCGCCGACCATTGCGCCACTTGCTGTGCCCGCGCAGCGTCGTGGAAGCGCGCAACGATATCGGCCGCGGCGCGGCTCTGGCGGCCATCGAAATAGGCGTAGCCGGATTGGCGCTGATCGCCTGTGCTCATCACATTGATCAACACGCGCACTTCTTCGTTCTGCAAGGCGCGCGCGATCGTCTCGGCCGCGGCGAAATCGGCTTGTGAGCGGATATGCAGGACGACAGTGCTCAGCGGCGGCGCCGGCCCGAACAAACTGTTGATGACACTCCCAATGTTCTGTGGCGCATCGGCGGCGGCGACGATATCGCTGGACGCTTCAGCCGACGGATCGCTGATGACGCGCGCGTTGGCGATGGAGCCGGGATAGGCTTCATTGGTTTGGGTCGACGGCGCGACGACCGCTGTCGGCGGCGGTGGGATGACGCCGCTTGCCGCCATGGCTTCCTCGAGTTGGATCACGCGCTCCTGCAGGCGGTTACGCTCGCGCAGCACCTGGTTGGTGACGCCCAGGGTCCACCCGGCCAGCGCCACGGCGCCAACGCACGCAATCAACTGCGCCACGAGCAGGGCTCTGGTGCTGCTGACAAACGTGCTGAGGAGGGACTTTGCCATCGCCGCTCAGCCTCCGGCGCGGCGGATGGAGAAGAGCCGCTGCGCGGCGACGATGGCGCAGAGCCCGCCCACAATGAGAACGCCGGTCAAGGCGATCTGCAGCTGGTCAGTGTGCATCACCCCGTTATAGGTCGCTGTCACCGCGCCGAAAAACGCCGCCATCGCCGCGATCGCTGCGGTCAGCAGCGCGCGCGGCGCGACCGCTAGATTCGGGCGTGCGCTTCGCACGATGCGATGATCGATGGGGTCTGGCCGGCGCGCATCGCGCACCAATCCGGCGAGAGCGGCTTCAAGCAAGCCCCATTCGCTTTTGCCGCTGTGCAGTTCCGCGATTTTCATGTCTTCGAACGGCGCTGGCAGACGGACATCGTCGAGCCGCATCTGCAGGAGCTTCTCGTCATCGAGCGCCTGTGCCGATTGCGCGAGCAGCCATGACGAGTTCCGCGCGCTCTCGCTCCACACAGTGACAATTGCGCGCGCATCGGCGTACTCACGTTCGATCTCGTCGATGCGGGCTTGACCATCGGCGTCCCACCACACGGAATAGCCGAGCGAACTCAGCCGCTCCGCGATAGGGCGCACACGATCACGGTCGAGCCGCGAACAGGAGATGAAGACGTCCGCCAAGTTCTTTGCCGTCCCGCTGCCCTAGCGGGCCGCATGTTAACGCCAGGAAAGGTGAGGTGGCGAGAGAAAAGGGCGCCGGCAAGGCAATCCGCGCGTTGAGTTTGGCTTTCGCTCAGTAAGGGTAACAGGAACACACCATGCGCACTTGGATTTTCGCCGCCGCGTTGATTTTCGCGGCCTGCTCCGGCTCACCGAGCAACGGACAGCAATCGCAGAATGCGGTGGCGCAGGGCGCGCCCAACACGGATTTTACCCCAGCCTTCGCGGGCCAAACGCGCGCGCCGGAAGCGCTGAGCGGCGTTCGGATCAATGCGCAAGAGATTGCAACGGGACTGAATCATCCGTGGGCGGTCGTGTTTCTCCCCGATGGCCGCATGTTGGTGACGGAGCGGGCGGGGCGTTTGCGTGTCGTCACGCGCCAGGGGCAGATTTCCGAACCGGTCGCCGGTCTTCCGCAGGTGTTCGCGCAAGGCCAGGGCGGTCTGCTTGATGTCGTCCTCTCGCCGGACTTTGCGAGCGATCGGCTCATCTATTGGAGCTATTCCGAACCGCGTGAAGGCGGCGGCAACGGCACGAGCGTCGCGCGTGGCCGCTTGAGCGATGATGTTTCGCGTGTCGAAGACGTGCAGGTGATTTTCCGCCAGATGCCGTCTTGGGAGTCGCGCGGCCATTTCGGTTCGCGGCTCGTCTTCGATCGCTCCGGCCATCTCTATGTGACGCTTGGCGATCGTCAGCGGCCTGAGCCGCGTCACCTGGCGCAAGATCTCTCCACGCACATTGGCAAGGTGGTGCGCATCAACGCCAATGGCGGCGCGCCCGCTGACAATCCGTTCGTGGGGCAAGCTAATCGTCGCGCGGAGAACTGGTCTTACGGCCACCGCAACATTCAGGGCGCCGATCTGCATCCCGACACCGGCGAGCTCTGGACCATCGAACATGGTCCGCGCGGCGGCGATGAACTCAACATTCCGCGCGCCGGCCTAAATTATGGTTGGCCGGTGATCGGATACGGCGAGGACTATAACGGCTCGCGCATGCACGAAGCTTCGGCGCGCGAGGGCATGGAGCAGCCGATCTATTACTGGGATCCCGTGATCGCGCCCGGCGACATGGACTTCTATCGCGGCACGCTCTTCCCATGGCGCGGCGATCTGTTGATCGCGGGCCTGAACACACGTTCGCTCGTGCGTCTCGATCTGGAAGGCGAGCGCGTGACAGGTGAGGAGCGCTTCGCTCTCAACGTCGGCCGCATTCGCGACCTCGCCGAGAGCGAAGATGGCGCCCTTTGGATCATCACCGATGAGGACAACGGCCGCATTCTGCGGCTGACGCCTCAATAAAAGTTACTCGCCGCTGTCTTCGGCTGTCGCCGGGGCCTGAGCCTGGCGGTGCAGATCCTGAATGCGCGCGGCAAAGGCCTCATCCGCCTGCGCGCGTTGCGCGATAGCGTTGTAGGTCGCGCCATCGAGTTCGTTGCGCTCCAGAACTTGACGAATCTGCTCCGTGACCTGCGCCTGCTGCTCTGGGGTCGCTGTGCCCAAACTATCCGTCAGCGGCTGTATCTCGATGCTGGCGCGCGCGAATGCACGCAACGAATCATCGCTGAACGTGTCCGGCTGAAGCGCCGCCAAGCGCGCGGCAAACACGCGGTCTTCGTTCGCGGCGCGCGTGATTGCGTTATAGGTTGTAGGACTAATCCCGTGCCGTTGCTGGATCGCTGCAATCTCGGCGGTGATCTCCAGTTGCCGTTCTTGTGTTTGCGCGCCGAACGTCTGTTGGAGTGGCACGATCTCGTCACGCGCCGCCGCATAGGCCAGCAGCTGAGCATCACTCATGTTGGCGGGTTGCACCGTCTGTTCCGTCGCGGTCGTCGTGTTTTGCTGCGCCGTGCGCGCTGCTTCAGTGCTTTGGGCGCCTGCGCACGCCGTCGCGAGCGCGGCCGCGGCCACAGCCGCCAGCAAGTGAAACTTTGTCATCCTTGCGATGCTCCTCATTGTTGCTTTGAAATCACGGGGTTGCCGTGATCAACGCATCAACGGGGATTTTGTTCCGAGCGAGCGGAACTTTTTTCAGAGTCCGCGCGCGGCCTCCAGCAAGCGATCTAGCAGCGCGTCGAGGTGTTCGCGTTCGCGCGCAGTCAAAGAAGCCAGCAATTTTTGCTCGCTTGCTAGCGCGATCGGGGCGATGCGCGCATGCACGCTCTCGCCTTGCGTCGTGAGCGACAGAATCTGGCGTCGCGCGTCTTCGCGATCCGCGCGGGCAACGACGCGTTTGGATTCTACGAGCTTTGACACAGCGCGCGACACCGCGACTTTGTCCATCTCGGTCGCTTCGGCGACTTCTTTGGCGGTGAGCCCGGGGCGGCGGCCAAGCACGGCGATGATGCGCCATTCCGGAATGGTAAGATCGAACGTTTTGGCGTAGCGCGCCGCGATCGCGCGGCTGACGCGGTTCGACAGGATCGAGAGCCGGTAGGGGAGGAAATCCTCCAGAACTAGCAATTCCGCCGGGGCCGGTTTTCGCTTTGCGCTTGCCATTGGTTACAGATGAAACTAAATCTCCCGCAAACGCAAGCTCAAGAGGAAACGCCATGGCCGATCTGTTCGAGAATCCGATTGGGACCGATGGTTTCGAGTTCGTCGAATTCACTTCGCCCGAACCAGAAAAGCTTGCCGCGTATTTCGAACAGATCGGCTTCACAGCGGTCGCCAAGCACCGCTCGAAAAATGTCGTTCGCTACAAGCAGAACGACATCAACTTCATTCTGAACATGGAGCCGAGCGGCCAGGCGGCTGAATTCCGCCAAGCGCACGGGCCGTCGGCCAATGCCATGGCGTTCCGCGTGAAAGATGCGCAGCACGCGTTCCGCGAAGCGGTGAAGCGCGGGGCCGAGCCGGTTGAAGGCAAAGTCGGACCGATGGAGCTCAACATTCCGGCGATCAAGGGTATAGGCGGCGCCTATATTTACCTCGTCGATCGCTACGGCGCGCAGACGATCTACGATATCGATTTCAAGCCGATCGAAGGCGCCGACGAGTCCAAAAATTCAATCGGCCTCACCTATCTCGATCACCTCACCCACAACGTTTTCCGCGGCAACATGAAGACCTGGGCGGATTACTACGAGCGCATCTTCAACTTCCGCGAAATCCGCTATTTTGACATCGAAGGCAAAGTCACAGGGCTGTTCTCAAAGGCGATGACGAGCCCCGACGGCAAGATTCGCATCCCGCTCAATGAATCGAAGGGCGAGGAAGGCAAGGTTGATCAGATCGAAGAATATCTGCAGCGCTATAAGGGCGAGGGCATCCAGCACTTGGCCTTCGGTACTGACAATCTCTACGACGTCGTCGATCGCCTGCGTGCGCGTGGCGTCGAGCTGCAAGACACGATCGAGACCTATTTCGACCTCATCGACAAGCGCCTCCCCGGTCATGGCGAGAACGTGGAGGAACTCCGCAAGCGCCGCATCCTGATCGACGGCGCGCCGAGCGAAGGACAGGGCCTCTTGCTGCAAATCTTCGGCAAGGACGCGATTGGGCCGATTTTCTTCGAGTTCATCCAGCGCAAAGGCAACGAGGGCTTCGGCGAGGGCAATTTCAAGGCGCTGTTTGAAAGCATCGAACTCGACCAAATCCGCCGCGGCGTGTTGAAGGCGGGGTGATGCGCGCCGTTGTCGCGCTCGCGTTGTTCGCGCTTACTGGCTGCGCCACGGCGCCGGAGCCTACACCGCGCTGGTCGATCGTCGTTCACGGCGGCGCCGGCGTCATAGAGCGCACGAACCTGACGCCCGAACTCGAGGCTCAATACCGCGCCGCCATGCAGCGCGCGCTCACCACTGGCGGCGCCATTCTGGATCGTGGCGGCTCGTCGCTCGATGCCGTTGAAGCGGTCATCCGCGAAATGGAGGACGATCCGCTGTTCAACGCAGGCCGTGGCGCGGTGTTCACTTCCGAGGGCCGCAACGAGCTCGATGCATCGATCATGGACGGACGCAACCGCGCTGCAGGCGCCGTTGCGGGGCTCACGCGAACGCGCCACCCGATCAGCGCCGCGCGCGCCGTGATGGAGCGTTCGCGCCATGTGATGCTGATTGGGGAGGGGGCGGAGACGTTCGCGCGTGCGCAGAATGTTGAAGCTGTCGATCCATCCTATTTCTTCACCGAGCGCCGGTGGCAGCAGCTCGAACAGAACTTGCGCGCGAACAATCTGCCGATTCCGCAGCGCCCCGCTGGAGCGCCGCCAGCGCCAAGTGCGCAACTCACTTGGCCGGACGATCATCAATTCGGCACGGTCGGCGTCGTCGCGCTCGATTCACACGGCAACATCGCGGCCGGCACCTCCACCGGCGGCACTACGGGCAAACGCTGGGGCCGCGTTGGCGATGCGCCGATCATTGGCGCGGGCACATATGCGCAGAACGGCGTCTGCGGCGTCAGCGCCACCGGCACGGGCGAGTTCTTCATTCGCGTCGGCGTCGCGCGCGATATCTGCGCGCGCATGGAGCTGCGCGGTGTGAGTGCGCAGGAAGCGGCTGACGCAGTCATCGCCGAAGTGGGGGCGACGACTAACAATGAGGGCGCGGCCGGCGATGGCGGCGTCATCGTGCTCGATGGCCGCGGCAATGTCGCGTGGGCCATGAACACGCCCGGCATGTACCGCGCCGCCCAGTCAGCCGGCGGCGAACCCGTCGTTCAAATCTTCGCAGACGAGGAATAGCGAAATGCCCATCACCTCTGGCATCCATCACGTCGCCTATCGTTGCAGAGACGCGAAGCAGACCGTCGAATTTTATCGCGACGTGTTCGACATGGATTACACGACCGCGTTTGCCGAGGATCATGTGCCGTCGACCGGCGAGTACGATCCGTACATGCACGTTTTTCTCGACGCCGGTAACGGCAACGTGCTGGCGTTCTTCGAGTTGCCGAACCAGAAGGAGATGGGGCGTGACGAGAACACGCCGGCCTGGGTTCAGCACATTGCGTTCAAGGTCGAGAGCCTCGACGCGCTGATGGCGGCGAAGGCGCGCGCGGAAGCCAAAGGCCTCGACGTGCTGGGGCCGACCGACCACGGTATTTTCAAGTCGATCTACTTCTTCGATCCAAACGGCCACCGCCTCGAACTCACGGCTGACACCGGAACGGCGGAAGAATTAGCCGAACTGAAGCGTGTCGCCCCCGCCATGCTGGAGGAGTGGAGCCGCACCAAGAAAGCGCCGCAGCACGCCGCCTGGCTTCATGAGAAAGCGCGCGCCGCGCACGCTGCCGCCAAATCGCGGATGGGCGAATAATGCCGCTGGTCGAGCCGTTGGCGGCAGACCATGACGCTGAAGTCGCGGAGCTAGCGCGGTTCTTCAACGAGACGCTGGGGTTTCCGCCCAACAGCGTACTCACAATGCAGCGCCGCCCGGCCATCGCCAAAGCCTTCATCGAGCTCAACAAGGCCGTGATGGAGAATCAGGGTCGCGTCACCTCCGAGCAGAAGCGCCTTATCGGCTACATCGCGAGCCTCACGGCCGGCTGCCGTTACTGCCAAGCGCATACGGCGCGCGCCGCCGAGCGTTATGGCGGCAGTGACGAACGCTTGGCCCAAATCTGGAACTACGAGCGCAGCGACCTGTTCACACCCGCCGAGAAGGCGGCATTCGCTTTTGCGCAAGCCGCATCGAGTGTGCCCAACGGCGTCGATGAAGCCATTGGCGCCGAACTGCGCAAACACTGGAGCGATGGTGAAATCGTCGAAATCCTGGGGGTGATCGCGCTGTTTGGCTATCTCAACCGCTGGAACGACTCGATGGCGACGTCGATTGAGCCCGGCGCGGTCGAGAGCGGCGATAAGCACTTAGCAGGACGCGGCTGGTCGCCAGGCAAACACGGCTAGCGCCGCGCGCGCCCCGGGAGTAACAAGGGCGTATGCTGAAGCTCTACGATTATTGGCGCTCCTCCGCCGCCTATCGCGTCCGCATTGGCCTGGCTCTGAAGAACGTCGATTACGAGAGCGTGCCGGTGAACATCATGCCGGGCATCGATGAGCAGATGCGCGAGCCGTATCGTTCGAAGAACCCTCAAATGCGCGTGCCGGCGCTAGAGACGGATAAGGGGTTGATCACCCAGTCGATGTCGATCCTGGTTTGGCTGGATCAGACATATCCCGAGCCGCGTTTGATGCCAGCCGATCCGTGGCTCGGCGCGCAAGTGCGCTCCTTCGCGCTGACGATCGCGACCGACATTCACCCGTTGAACAACACCAGCGTGCTGACGCGCATCAAGCTCGAGTTCAGCGCCGACGATGATCATGTCGGCGAATGGTATCGCCACTGGATCAAGCTCGGCTTCAACGCGCTCGAGCATCAGGCCGCGCAGCGCCCGCAAACCAAATATTGCTTCGGCGATGAGCCGACGCTCGCTGATGTTTGCCTTGTGCCGCAGATGGCTAACGCGCGGCGCTTCAAGACTGATCTGTCGCCATTCCCGCGTCTCGTCGCCTGGGATGAGACGGCGCGCCAGCATCCGGCGTTCATCAAAGCGGCTCCCGAAAATCAGAAGGACGCAGTGAAACAATGAAGCTTGCCTCTCTGCGTCACGGCCGCGACGGCCGCCTTGTCGTTGTTTCTGACGACTTGGCTTGGTTCGCGCACGCCGGCCCGGAAGTGCCGACCATGCAAGCGGCGCTCGACGATTGGGCGCGGGCGGAGCCGCGGCTGCGCGCCGTCGCGGAGGGCGTGAACACCGGCACGATTTTGCGCGAGCGCTTCCATGAACGCGAGGCGGCGTCGCCGCTGCCGCGCGCCTATCAATGGGCTGACGGCTCGGCCTATGTGAACCACGTCGCGCTCGTGCGGCAAGCGCGCGGCGCCAAGATGCCGGAGAGCTTCTGGACTGATCCGCTCATGTATCAGGGCGGCAGCGATGTGTTCCTCGGTCCACGCGATGCGATCCCGCTGAAGGATGAAGCCTGGGGCTGCGATTTCGAGGCGGAAGTCGCCGTCGTCATCGACGACTGCGAGGCGGGCATCAGCGCCGAAGAAGCGCGTACGCGTATTCGGCTCATCATGCTTGTGAACGATGTGAGCTTGCGCAATCTCATTCCGGCCGAACTGGAGAAGGGTTTCGGCTTCTTCCAGTCGAAGCCCGCGTCGGCTTTCTCGCCGGTGGCGGTGACGCCGGATTCGCTCGGCGATGCGTGGCGTGATGGCAAGCTGCACCTCGCCATGCATGTCAGCCTCAATGGCAAATTCTTCGGCGCCGCCAATGCGGGCGATGACATGACATTCGATTTCGGACAGCTCATCGCGCACGCGGCGAAGACGCGCGACCTTGGCGCCGGCACGATCATCGGCTCGGGCACGGTCTCCAACCGCGGCGCCGATGGCGGGCCAGGCAAGCCGATCAACGAGGGCGGCCTGGGTTATTCCTGCATTGCCGAGCAGCGGATGATCGAGACGATCCAATCCGGCAAACCATCGACGCCGTTCCTCAAGCACGGCGATCGCGTTGAGATCGAGATGTTCGACGCCAAGAAGCACTCTATCTTCGGCCGGATCGATCAGCAGGTGGTGAAGGCGTAGTCA
The DNA here is from genome assembly GCA_050184605.1 of Hyphomonadaceae bacterium. Classification (GTDB taxonomy): domain Bacteria; phylum Pseudomonadota; class Alphaproteobacteria; order Caulobacterales; family Aquidulcibacteraceae; genus Vitreimonas. The sequence continues at coordinate 152,871 of JBFXAE010000006.1, forward strand.
CCGCGACCAACCCATGAGGACGGCCGCTGCGGCGATTGCAAGAACGACCCCAACCAGTCCCTGAACGAAAAGTGGGCGCCTGCGCATGATGGGATCGGTGAGCAATAGAGGTGAGAGCAAGGCGGCGACAAACAGAAATCCAGGGGCACCATCGGCGCCGCCGCCGCAGGATCCCAACACACCAGCGAGGGTCGCCGCCAGCAGCACGAACCAAATGCAGCCGCGTGGCGCCACCAGCTATTCCCGCGCCGTGTAAGCGTCGCGCAGTTCGCGCTTCAGGATTTTGCCGATGTGGCTGCGCGGCAGCTCGTCGATCAGTTCGACGGCGCTGAGGCGCTGGGTTTTGCCGAGCCGCTCGTTGGCGAAGCTCTTGATCGCGTCCGCATTGGCGCCGCGGGAGACAACGAACGCCACCGGCGTTTCGCCCCAATCCGCGCTCGGCACACCGACGACGGCGACGTCCGCGACATCGGGATGCTGGCGCACGATCGCTTCAAGATCGCTCGGATAAATGTTGAAGCCGCCGGAAATGATCATGTCCTTCTTGCGGTCCATGAGCTCGACGAAGCCATCGGCATCGGAGCGGCCGACATCGCCGGTGCGGATGAAGGCTAGGCCCTCGGGAGAAATCCACGTCGCGGCGTCTGTTTGCTCTTTGCGATTGTGATAGCCGCTCATGACCAGCTCGGATCGTCCCACCAGTTCGCCGATCTCGCCGCGCGGCAGTTCGTGGCCCGCTTCATCAATGACACGGATGTCGTGGCCCGGCGCCGGCTGGCCCACGGTGTGCAGCTTATCGGGATGTACGTGCGCGATCAGCACGCAGGTGCCGCCACCCTCGGTCATGCCAAAATATTCAACCAGACCGCCCGGCCAACGTTTCAGCACGTCGGCTTTCAGCGCTGCCGAGAACGGCGCCGAGGTGCAGAATTTCATCTGGAACGATGAGAGATCGTACGAGTCGAAATCCTCGCGCGCCATCAGGCGCGAGTATTGAACCGGCACCAGCATTGTATGTGTGACACGGTATTTTTGCGCGAGTTCGAGATACTGGCCCGCATCGAACTTCTTCATCAGCACAACCGTGCCGCCCCATGCGAGCGCGGGGAAGAAACTCACGAGCGTCGTGTTCGAATAGAGCGGCGTGGAGAGCAGCGTTACGGCGTTCGGACCATACCCCATCGGCACGGCGCGCATCACATGTCCAAAGCGCATACCGAAGCTCTGCACAATGCCCTTCGGCGTCCCCGTCGTGCCGGACGAGTAGATGATGTTGAAGGGCATGTCCTCTGTGATCGTCACCGGCGCCGGCTTTGCGCCCTCGGGCGCGATGAACTGATCGAGGGCCGTACCCGGCGCGCCGTCATCAAGCCTAACGATCTTCGCTTTGATGGCGCTGACGCGATCGCCAAGTGCGTCAGCGACGCTGCTATCGAGAAAGAAGACCTTGGCGCCGCAATCGGCGACCATGTCGATGATACTGTCGGGTGTTGAGGAGGGCGCGATCGGCGCCACGGCCACACCCGCACGGAGCGCGCCAAGAAACACTGTTGCGTAAGCAATGGAGGTCGCCGCGCAGATCGCGATGCTTTCGCCCGGCTCCAGGCCGTCGCGCTGTAACGCCGCCGCGAGGCGATCCATTGCTGCGTCGAGAGCGCCGTAGAGAAGGCGCGTATCGTCCTGAATGAGCGCCGCGCGTTCGGGCGCTTCCTCGGCGCGCGCGCGGATCATCTCTGGCAGCGGGATGAAGGTCTCTTCGCTCACGCTCAAATCTCCCGTCGTGGAGCGGCCGTCGCTGGATCGCCGGTGTTCGGCGTGCCCTTCGGCTCAATCAGCAGCACATGTGTTTCTTCTTCGGCGAACGGCGCATGCTCAATACCTATTGGCACTACAAACACCTCACCCGGGCCAACCCTCACGTCGCCATCACGTAGACGCATGATCATCTCGCCTTTCAGGACAAGGAAGAAGTCATCGGTGTCCGCGTGCGCATGCCAGGGAAATTGCCCCTGAAACTTCACCACCATCAGATCATGGCCGTTGAACGCGCCAACGACGCGCGGCTGCCAGTGGCCTTCGAATTGTGAGAGCTTTTCGGCGAGGTTTATCTTGCTCATGCGTGAGCGAAGATATCCGTCTCTTCCCAGCCGGCAAGGTCGAGCGCCGCACGGGTCGGCAGGAAATCGAAGCACGATTGCGCGATCTCGGTGCGGCCCTCGCGCACCAGCATCGCATCGAGCCGTTCCTTCAACGCGTGCAGGTGCAGGACGTCAGAGGCCGCGTAAGCGAGCTGTTGATCGGTGAGCTCCGGCGCACCCCAATCGCTCGATTGCTGATCCTTGGAAATATCGCGGCCGAGCACTTCCTTGGTGAGGTCCTTGAGGCCGTGCCGATCCGTGTAGGTCCGCACCAATTTGGAAGCGATCTTGGTGCAATAGAGCGGCGTGGTGATGATCGACAGATCGCGCATGAACATGGCGATGTCGAAGCGGGCGAAGTGGAAAATCTTCAGCCGCTGTGGGTCGGTCAGCACGCGCTTGAGGTTTGGTGCGTCATAGGTGGCGCGGTCGAACTGCACCAAGTGCGCCTCGGGACCGCCGTCCGAAATCTGAACCAGGCAGAGCGGATCGCGGATGAGCGAGAGCCCCATGGTCTCGCTATCGACCGCAACCGGGCCGTTGAAGCTCAAGCTATCGGGCAGGTCGCCCTTGTGCAGATGCACCGCGACGTTCTTGCCATCAACCGTGAGAGAGAGTTTTCGTGTCATGGAGCGCGGGATTAGTCCAATTCCGGCCCATGCGCCAGTGCGGCGCTACCGCCGCAGCGCGATGCCCAATCGGAAGGCGCGGGGCGGGCCAAAACTTTCAGTGCCGTCCGCCGTTTCGGCGGTCTCGATATCTGCGTCCAGCGCATTGTCCAGGGCCACAAAGGCCGAGACGCCGCCATGCAGCCGCTGCTCGGCGCGTAGATCGAGCGCTGCCGCCGCATCGAGTTCACGCGTGTTCAGATCGTCCTCAAACCGTGCGCTTTCATAGACGAGCGCCGCGGAGAGCGTTGTGCCGGCGAGCACCCGCCATTCAAGCCCGGCGCTCGCGCTCCATTCCGGAGATTGCGCCGGCCGCAAACCAGTGAGCGGTCCACCGTCGAACGCGGCGTCGGTATAGTTCAGCGCCACGCGCCAGCCGACGCGCTCGCTCCAATCGCCCTGCGCCTGCGCCTCAACGCCAAAGGCTTCGATGACACCCGCATTCTGACGCTGCCGATAGGCGCCGCCCGCTGGCACGAACACGCCAGGGGGAAAGGTCCCTGGTCCGGCGCCGAGCGTGACGTTGACGATTGCATCCTCAAGCCGCGTCGCGAACAGGCCCGCGTCCCAGGACCAAGAGCCATGCGCACCGCCGACGCCGAAATCGACACCGAGAATGTGTTCCGGTTCGAGCGCCGCGTTTGCTTCGGTGACGTCATTACCGACACGGAAGGGGCGGTGGAGTTCGTTCAAGGTCGGCGGGCGGAAGCCAGCGTAGGCCGCGCTGCGCACGAACAGATCGCCAAACGCACGGCGCACGCCGAAACGCGCTGTGGGGGCGACGGTCTCTGTATCTTCCGGCGCAAACTCCAGCACAGGCGCGCCTGTGGCGATGAGCCGTTCGATGCGGCTGCCGTCCCAAGCGCGATAGATGTCCGCACGCGCGCCGCCGGTGAACAGCCATGGGCCGATTTCGCGCCAGCCTTCAACATAAGCGCCTGCCGTCAGCGTTCGCCCGCCGGCGATGCGATTGCGCGTGAATTGGCCGCCGCTGAACGAGAACCGCTCGCGCGTCTCGCCATCAGCCGTGCGCAGATCGGCGCCGATCTCGACACCGTAAGCGTCGCCGGTCCAGCGCACGGCCGCGTTGCCGCCCCAGCCAAAGGCCGGCGTCTCGTATTGTTCGTTCGCGGGCGTTGTGGCGCTGCGGTCCGGTGCTGTCGATACGGAGGTGTTGTAGAGATCGGACGTCATCGCCCAGGCCTGCACGCGCCACGCGACATCGCCCGCCGGCGCCGCCAGCGTCATGCTCAGGCTCGCGCCATCGGAAACGGAGTCAGCGCCGACCAATCCTGCGCCGCGCCGCTCCGAGTAGCCGCCAATGCGCGCCGAGAACACGCGCTCGCCATCGCGCCACTCAGCGCGCGCCACGCCCGCGATGGAGTCAGACCGGAGTGGGGCGTCAGCAGCGCCACGTCCATCGCGCACGGGGATCCAGCCATCGTCCTGCTGCGCTGCTGCCGCCAGCATGAACGACCAGGCTTCGCCTTGCGCTTCGCCAACGCCTGCCGCGCGCCATTGCCCGCGCTCGCCGGCTTCGAGTGACAGCACCGCGCCTTCGCGGCGCCGCTCATCGAGCTGCACCGTGCCGGTCAGCGCGCCCGCGCCATAGGGCCCTGCGCCAGCGCCGCGCAGCACGGTTGCGTTCGCGATCGTCTCCGGCGGGACAGCGCCCCAGATTACCCAACCGCCGAACGGATCGTTGAGCGGCTGGCCATCGAGCGTCACCAGAGCGCGCCCGGCGCCGGAGGGCGCGGAGGCGCGAATGGAGAGGCCCTGGATCGTCGGATTGGCGGCGGCGCTATCGTTGCGCCGGAATGTCGAGACACCGGGTGCGGTGCGCAGCGCTTCATCCAACCGTGTCGCGGTTTCAAGCACGACAGGATCGATTTCAAACGCCGAATAGGCAGCCTCGCCCGCCGCCTCGGTTAAGCGCGGCGCGACGATGACGATTTCTTCGCTCGCCGCCTGACATTCCATCAGCGCGCGCCGTCCAGCGCCTCGTAGGTGACGATCGTGAAGCGCGTGCGTTCGCTCTCACGCATACGCTGCGCGATCACTTCGTGGAGGTCGGGCCGCCATGTCGTCCAGCGTTCGACGAAAGCGTTGGCGGCGTTGCGGTCGCCGGCGCGCTGGATGGCGAGCACCTCACGCAGCAGGCTGGTCACGGCTTCTGGGTAGCGCCGGTAATCGATGCGCAGGCGGCTGTCTTCGAACCGCAACGCGCCGCGTTCCATGAACCAGTTCCACTGGATCAGCTGCATGGTGTTGTAGGCCTGTTCGCGGCGGGGCCGGTTCTTCTGCAACACGCGCCGGATGCCTGAGGCATAGATGCCGCGCAACTGCGCTTCGGTAATGCGTCCGCGCTGCTGCAGAATCCGCGCTGACGTGAGCGACACCAGATCCGCCTTCATTTCTTCCAGCAGATCGGCGGTGTCTTCCAGCGCGACGTCGAGATCGCGGCCGTCCGCCGTTTGATCGACGCCGAGATAGTGGCCGATCTCGTGCCAGAGGGTGCGATAGAAGCCGCTTTCGGGGGTGAGATCGTTGGCTTGTGATTCAATCACAGCCGCCGCGAACGCCCGTTGGGTCTCTGCGAAGATTTCTTCGTTCAACAGAATGTTGCCGCGCATCAGGATCGTGCGCCCGTACTGGCGCGCCAGATACGCTTCGTTCGGCAGGATCGTCGCCGTATTGGCGCCCCGCGCCTGGCCGAAATCGGCGATGATGTTGTAAACGCCGACAGGAATGTCGCTGCGCACTTCGCGGTGGTGTGTATAGGGCAGCGCATTTTCGACTGTTTGAATGTCTTGCAGCGCCGCCTGCAGTTCGGCGCTGCGGGCCTGGTCTCGCACCAGAAGCGAGAGCGAGAAGAACGTCTTCACGCCGTAGAGCGCATCGTCGTAGGTCTCATACGAACCGATTTGCGCATTGAGATTGCCGGTGAAATTGCCCGTCACCCAGGCCGCGTCGCCGCCTTCGTAATCGTCCGCAAGCAAATCCCGCGCTCTGAGGCGCAAATAGCGCGCGAACGCCGGATCGCCGCTCTCGACGGCGTCCGCTGCCGCGTTCAGCCGTTCGTTGATGAACAGGATGTCGTGCGCGTACGCGACCGAGTAGGGCAGTGCGAGATAGGTCTGTTCGGTTTGCAGGCGCTGGCGCAGTCCAGGGTGCAGCGTGTCCAGCACCGGGTGATGATCCAGCACCATCAGCGCGTGTGCGCGGTTTTCCGGCGTCGCTTCCACAACAACGCTGCGATCATCCATCAAAGTGGCGCGGCGGTCCGGGTTGGCGGCGAGGAAAGCGTCCATTGTCTCGCGCGTCGTGCCGGCGGGATAGATGTTGCGCGCCGGCGTCTCGGGCGACACCGAGAGGAACGGCTCGCGGGTGTTGTCGAGCGTCGTCGCGATCGGCCCCGAGTTCATGCGGAAGAGGTCATTCTCGCGCGTGAGTTCGGGATGCGCCGCTACATAAGCCGCAGCCGCCAAGCCCTGGGGATGCCGCTGGGCGATATAGAGCCGGTGCAAGCGCTCGCCGGCTTGCAGCAACTCGTCGACCGCGACACGTTCGCCCGGGGTCAGCGCCGAAAGATCGGGTGCGAGGTACAGGCGCTGCGTCCGTTGCAGGATTGCGTCCGCGCGGGCGGGCTCAAGGGCGGGCGCGATGCCGGCGGTTGAGATGGCGCCGTGGTGCTCGGCGACGGGTGGGGTGGCGCAGGCGGCGAGGCCCCCAGTTGCAATTAGGGCTAGGGCAAAGCTCAGGTTTCTCATGCCCTTGCGCCTAGCATGCGGGCGGGCCTCCTCCCACCCCGAAGCGATCAGAGGGTGAAGTTGACGGCCAGTCGCCTCTCCCTTAAACCCCGCCGACTTCTACCCCAGTGCCCGGATGGCGGAATTGGTAGACGCACCAGCTTCAGGTGCTGGCGCTCGCAAGGGCGTGGAGGTTCGAGTCCTCTTCCGGGCACCATCCTACGCGCGATGCAGAGGTAGGATGATGCTTATCAAGATCGATGGCCCCGGGACGTTTTCCGTCGAAGTCGTCGGCGTCTCGCGGCGCCAGCAGGTGATCGCCGCGATCGTTGAAGCGCATGGCCGCAGCGGCCGCACCGTGACGACCGACGCGCTGCTCGTTCTTGAGCCGGAGAATCCGCACGATGCCAACGCCGTGCGCGTTGAGATTGATGGCGCGCGCATCGGCTATCTCTCCCGCGAAAACGCCGCCCGTTATCGCGCCGATCTCGCCGCCGCCGGCACGCCCGCCGCTACCGTGCAATGCAAAGCCCGCATCGTCGGCGGCTTTGAAACCGCAAGCGGGGAGCGCGCAAGCTTCGGCGTGCGGCTCGATTTGCCGGTGATGTCGTCATGATTTGGTTGCGCAAGCATGCGCTTGATGTCGCCGCGTTCATGTGGGGCATCGCCGAGGCGACGCTGTTCTTCTTCGTGCCGGACGTGCTGCTGAGTTACATCGGTCTGAAGCGCGGCGTGAAACCGGCGGCGCGCGCCTCGCTCGTCGCCGCGATTGGCGCTGCCGTTGGCGGGCTCATCATGTACTTTTGGAGCGCCGCCGATCCGAACGCGGCGCGGCAAGCTGTACTCGCGGTTCCAGCGATCAGTGAGGAGATGTTTGCGCGCGCCGAAGATGCAATGGGAATGCACGCCTGGTTCGGCGCAACGATCCTTGGGCCGCTCAGCTCGACGCCGTTCAAAGTCTATGCGGTTCTTGCCCCGTACGCGGGCGCCTCGCCGCTCGTGTTCGCTTTCGCCTCGATCCTCGCCCGGCTGCCGCGCTTCGTGCTCGTCTCTGTTGGTGTGGCTCTGCTCGGCCGTTTCCTTAGCCGCTGGCTCAGCGAGCGGCAGCGGTTCTGGCTCCTCATCGGCGCATGGCTCTTATTCTACGCGGTATTTTTCACCGTAATGCCGAACTGACGCAGCCCGAGTGCTTGGCGCCCCGCGCGGGCGCATATACCTACCGGCGTTGAAATGACGCCTCGCGACAAGATCCGTAACTTCTCAATCGTGGCACACATTGACCACGGCAAGAGCACACTGTCTGACCGGCTTATTCAGGAGACGGGGGCGCTTAGCGCGCGGGAGATGACGTCTCAAGTTCTCGATAACATGGATATCGAGAAGGAGCGGGGCATCACGATCAAGGCGCAGACGGTGCGGCTTGAGTACAAGGGCTACGTCCTCAATCTGATGGACACGCCGGGTCACGTCGACTTTGCGTATGAGGTCTCGCGCTCGCTGGCGGCGTGCGAGGGGGCGCTACTGATCGTGGACGCAAGCCAAGGCGTCGAAGCCCAGACGCTGGCGAACGTCTATCAGGCGCTCGATCTCGATCTTGAGATCGTGCCGGTGATCAACAAGATCGATCTCCCCGCCGCCGAACCGGAGCGCGTGAAGCAGCAGATCGAGGACGTGATCGGCCTCGATGCCTCCAACGCCATCCTTGCCTCCGGCAAGACCGGCGAGGGCATCACCGATCTGCTCGATGCCATCGTCACGCGCCTGCCGCCGCCGAAGTCGGGCGATCCCAACGCGCCGCTGAAAGCGATGCTCGTCGATGCCTGGTACGACGCCTATCTCGGCGTCGTCGTGCTGTTCCGCGTTATTGATGGGGTGGTGAAGAAGGGCATGCGCGTGAAGCTCATGCAGACGGGCGCGGATTATAACGTCGATACGCTGGGCGTGCTGCGCCCGCGCCGTCAGGATGTGGCCGAGCTTGGGCCTGGCGAGATTGGCGTGCTGACGGGCTCGATCAAGGAGGTCGCCGATGCGCGCGTCGGCGACACGATCACCGAATATCGGCGCGAAACGGCGCAAGCGTTGCCGGGCTTCAAGCCGGCGCAGCCGGTGGTGTTCTGCGGGCTCTTCCCGCAGGACGCGGCCAACTTCGAAGATTTGCGCGCCGCCATGTCGAAGCTCCGCCTCAACGACGCGAGCTTCAGCTATGAAATGGAAACCTCGGCCGCGCTCGGCTTCGGCTTCCGCTGCGGTTTCCTTGGGCTGCTGCACTTGGAAATCATCCAAGAGCGCCTTAGCCGCGAGTTCGATCTCGATCTGATCGCGACGGCGCCGAGCGTTGTCTACAAAGTGCACATGAACGACGGCGAAGTGCGCGAATTGCACAATCCCGCCGATCTGCCGGACGTGACGCATATCAAAGCGATCGAAGAGCCGTGGATCAAAGCGACGCTCTTAACGCCCGACGAATATCTGGGCTCGATCATCAAGCTCTGCCAGGATCGGCGCGGCATTCAGAAGGATCTGAATTACGTCGGCTCGCGCGCGATGCTTGTGTACGAGCTGCCGCTCAACGAAGTCGTGTTCGATTTCTATGATCGGCTGAAGAGTGTCTCGAAAGGTTACGCCAGCTTCGATTATCAGATCATCGATCACCGCGAGGGCGATCTGGTGAAGATGTCGATCCTGGTGAACGACGATCCCGTCGATGCGCTGGCCATGCTGGTGCACGCAGGCCGCGCTGAATCACGCGGCCGCGCCATGGTGGAAAAGCTCAAAGAGCTGATCCCGCAGCACATGTTCAAAATCCCGATCCAAGCCGCCATCGGCGGCCGCATCATCGCCCGCGAAACCATCAGCGCGCTCCGCAAAGACGTGACCGCCAAATGCTACGGCGGCGACGCCAGCCGCAAACGCAAGCTCCTCGATAAGCAGAAAGAGGGCAAGAAGCGGATGCGCCAGTTCGGGAAGGTCGATATTCCGCAAGAAGCGTTCATCGCGGCGTTGAAGATGGATAGCGATTAGAGCGATGACCAAGCGCATCGTGTTGACCGATCACGCGAACGTCGCGCTAACGGAGCGCTTGTTGGACATTGCCTGGGTGGAGCGCACCGCCCGAGAGCCCGAATGGGTTGAGCCTGACCCCGCTGATCCCACCTTGGAGAGGCGTTTTCGCGCTGTTCCGGAGCGGGACGGCCGCATTCTCCGCGTGGTTTGCGGCGAAGATGATGCTACAATAGTTCCTCGACAGGCGGGCGCGGAGACCGACATGAGCGTACGCCTCCACTACGACGCCAAGACCAATGCCGCGTATCTGCGCTTCTCCGGCGAGTCCGTCGTCGAGAGCGAAGAAGTCGCGCCGGGCGTTGTGTTGGACTACGACGCCGAGGGCCGCATGGTAGGCATGGAAGTGCTCCGCGCGCGCGAGCATCTGCCAGCGGATGCGTTGGTCGCGGCAGAGTAGGCGGCGACGCCAGCCGCAAACCGCGAGATCCTCGAGCGCCGACCCACCTTCTCCCACAAAGGAAGAGGGAGTCCTAAGCCGCCTTCTTCTCCGGCGGCGGCGCCAGATCTTCGGGCTTGATGTCGAGCGCTTTCATGAGCGCGTCGTGGACGAGTAGGTTGACGGCGTTGCGGTCAACGGTCTGGGCCGCGAAGGTCTCGCGGAGTTGCTCGGCCAGGGCGAGGACTTCGTTTGCGTGCGGCATGTCGCATTCTCCGGCGCCGCCTCTAGGCGATTCGAGTGACCGGCGCGTGACTTCACGATGGCAGTTTTTCCACGGGTTCCCTTAGCTTAGCCCCGCCAGGCGCCGGCGTTCGCGTGACGGTGGGCACAGCCTTGGCTGCGCGGGTGCGGCAGACGTGGACAGGCGCGCTGGCCGGGGTTAGGCCGGGCGGGCGAACGGAGGAGGGAATTCTGATGCGTCAGTTTTTGATCGCCGCCGCGGCGGCGTTTGCACTCGCCGCGTGCGGGCAGGGTGGTGCGGACGGGCCGCCATTGCCGCCTTTGCAGGCAGGCGCGACGCCGCCGTCGACGCAGTCCCCGGCTTCGCCGACGGAACAAACGACGGTCACCGATGAAGTGCGCCAGCAGCTGATCGCCGGCATGACCACGCAGCTGACGTAGCTGCAAAGCGTCAACGCGCCGAACTACACGCAGGTTGGCTCTGATACGGCCGTGCCGATGCAGCCGGGGCGCGATTTCCGCTTCCTGGTCGATCTCAACGCGGGTCAGGAATACGGCTTTATCGGCACCTGTGATGGCGATTGCTCGAACGTCGACATGGAGCTGATCAGCATGACGACGGGCGGCGTTGTCGCCAACGACATGCTGCCGGACAATTATCCGATCTTCCCGTACACGCCGACTGAAACCGGCCAGTACATGGTGCGGCTGCTGATGCAGGCGTGCACGCATGCGCCGTGTTATGCGGGTGCGCGCGTCGTCACCAACGGGCCCGCTGGTCAACCGCCGCAAACGCAAGCGCCGCAGACGGGTGGAAACACCACGACCGGCGGCGGCACGCCGGGCAAGCCCTAAGCGTAAGGGAAGCAGAGCTCGCGCGGCAGTTCGAGACCGAAATGCTGCGCGAGCGCTTCGATCGCCGCTTCGTGCTCTTCGTAAGGATCGGAATTGTCCGGGCCCACGATCACGATTCGGAAGTTGACTTGGTTGCGTCCGCCCGGGGGCAGCATGGCGGTGGCGAGGCCTTCGCCATCGGCTGACCGGAGGGTCAGGAAAAGCGGCATCGTCTTGGCGATGTGATCCTTCAAGCCGATGGCTTGCTCGAACGTCGCCGCGGTTTTGGGGGCGCGGTAGGTTTCGCGCGCGGCGCCTTCGTAGCGGCGGAAGTATTTATCGACGACATGGCGCATCAGCGCCGCTTCGGCTTCCGCCTCGGCCTCGGTTTCAAATCTGAACCAGGTGGCGCCGGCTGGCGCATCGCACACATACCGCATGAGAGGCAGTATAGCGCACGAACCGGAACAAATTATGGAGAGAGCTGCAGCTTGATGCGCGAAAGCGCACCCTGTGGTCCACAAGGCACGCCTTCACTCCGTGACGCCGTGTTTAGTTAGCAGGGCACATCGACGGTGACGTAGCGATTGGCGTAGCGATCCCACTGGCGCTCCTGACGCGTGCATTGCGGCTCGGGCTCGTAATACGGATCGTCTCTGTAGTCGCCGCCGCGATAATAATCGTCCTCGCGCCGGTCGTAGTAGCCATCGTCGCGGCGATCATTGTTGTTGCTGTTGGCGACAGCGCTGGCGATCACGGCGCCGAGCACGAGGCCGATGACGCCGGCAGCGACGGCATCATCATCATCGCGGCCATAGCGGCGGCGGTCGCGATCGCGCTCGCAGCCATAATTGTTGTCGTGCCGGCAACCGTCGCCCCAATAGCCGCCACCGTGATGGTAGCCGCGGTCGTGCCCGCCGCGATAACGCTGGGCGGAGGCCGTCGCTGGGGCCAGGGTGGTCAAGGCGAAGGCCAAGGCGGCAAGAATGGTCGCGAACTTATGCATCATCTGAAATGCTCCCAGGGCGAGCCTCGCAATGCCGGGCTGAATGAGGGCTGAATCAGGAACCGGCTGCGAAAGGTCTTGGCGATTGTCGGGGCGTGGGCCCCGGCATACGTCCTTCGGTGGCAGTTAGAACTGAGAGGAGACACCCATGCCTTATGTCGATGGTTTCGTGCTGGCGGTGCCGAAGAAAAATCTGGACGCCTACAAGGACATGGCTCGCAAGGCCGGGGAGGTTTGGATGGAGCACGGCGCGCTTTCTTATGTCGAATGCGCCGGTGACGATGTGCCGTTTGGCGAGCTGACCTCGTTCCCGCGCGCGGTGCAGGCCAAGGACGACGAGATCGTGGTCTTCTCCTGGGCGACCTACAGGGACCGCGCCACTCGCGACGAAGTGATGAAAAAGGTGATGGCCGATCCGCGCATGGACGGCGAATACAAAGACGTCTTCGACAGCAAGCGCATGATTTTCGGCGGCTTCGAGAGCTTTATCGCGCTGGGCTGAGCGCCAAAAAGTAAGGGCGCGGACATTGCTGTCCGCGCCCTTGGCGTGTGTTGGTTCGTGCTTAGTTGCCGCCGCCGCTCGAGCCGCCGTCGCCGGTCGGGAAGCCGCGCGTGCGGAGGAGGGCGTTCACGTCCGGATCGCGGCCGCGGAATTGGCGGTAAGCTTCGGCGCGATCGGTGGTGTTGCCGGGCGCCAGGATGATGTTGCGCATGCCGGCCGCGACGGTCGGATCGAAGACGTTGCCGCTGGCCTCGAACATTTCCCAGGTGTCGGCGTCCATCGTCTCCGACCAGAGGTAGGAGTAATAGCCGGCCGAGTAGGCGTCGCTCGAGAACAGGTGGCCGAACTGGGGCAGGCGGTGACGCATGGCCAGTTCGCGCGGCATGTTGAGCGAAGCGAGGGTCTCGCGCTCGAACGCATCGACGTCGGTAATGGGCTCGGCGCGGTTATGCAGCGACATGTCAACGAGCGCCGAGGAGAGATACTCAACCGTGGCGTAGCCTTGGTTGAAGGTCGAGGCGTTGTTGATGCGATCGACCAACGCCTGCGGCATCGGCTGGTTGGTGCGATAGTGGCGGGCGAAACGATCGAGGATCGGGCGCGAGAGCACCCAGTGTTCGTGCACTTGGCTTGGATACTCGACGTAATCGCGCGGCGTGCCGGCGAGGCCCGGATAGTTCACTTCCGAGAGCAGGCCGTGGAGTGCGTGACCGAACTCGTGGAAGAGGGTTTCGGCGTCATCGAGCGAGATCAGAATCGGGCCGTCGCCGCCGCGCACGAAGTTGTTGTTGTTCGAGGTGATCGGCGTGATGGTGCGGCCGGTGAAGGTCTCGTGGCCTTGATAGCCGTTCGCCCACGCGCCCGAACGCTTGCCGGTGCGGGCGAAGTTATCGAGGTAGAAGAGCCCCTGGTATGAGCCATCGCGATCGCTGACTTCGAACACGCGCACGTCTTCATGGAAGACTGGCACCGTGCCGGTGATCTCGCGGAACGACAGGCCATAAAGCTGGTTCGCCATGTAGAAGGCGCCCTCGACCATGTTGTCGAGCACGAAGTATTCGCGGACTTCGTTCTGATCGAGATTGTAGCGATCGCGGCGGACCTGCTCGGCGTAGAAATTGTAGTCCCACGGCTCGATGGTGATGCCGGCGCGCTGGCGATCGGCGATCGCCTGCATGTCGCGCACTTCTTCGTGGACGCGCGCGACGGCGGCGGGCCACACGCGCATCATCAATTCCTGCGCGCGCTCCGGCGTGCCGGCCATGGTGTCTGCCATGCGCAGGTGTGCGTGGGTCGGGAAGCCAAGAATCTGCGCGCGTTCGGCGCGTAGGCGGAGGATGTCGGCGATCACCGCGTTGGTGTCGTTCGCATCGCCGTTGTCGCCGCGGTTCTTGAATGCGGTCCAGACTTGCTGGCGCAGAGCGCGGTTGGTGGAGAAGGTCAGGAACGGATCGACGCTGGAGCGGGTGTTGACGACTGCCCACTGGCCTGGACGGCCGCGCTCGGTTGCCGCGCGCGCGAGCGCATCGACGATGTTCGGCGGCAGGCCGGCGAGGTCGCGGCGATTGGTGATGAAGATCGCGGTGTTTTCGTCCGCCAGCAGCCGGCGGCCGAAATCGGCGAACTTGGTGGAGAGTTCTTCGTTGATGGCGCCGAGGCGGGCTTGCTGCTCCGGCGTGGCGGCAGCGCCCGCGCGCACGAATTGGTTGTGCGTACGCTCGAGCAAGCGGAGTTGTTCAGCGCTGAGGCCAAGCGTGGCGCGGCGCTCGTAGAGGTCGTTGATGCGGTTGAAGAGCGCGCGGTTGAACGTAATGGCGTTGTAGGCCGCGGTGATACGCGGCGACCATTCGGCTTCAACGGCTTGGATTTGCTCGTTGCTGATGTTGTCGGTCATCACGCCGAAGACGGTGAGCGCGCGGTCGAGGTGGCGGCCGCTGTCCTGCATCGGGACCATGGTGTTTTCGAAAGTCGGGCGCGCCGGGTTGTTGGCGATCGCCTGCACTTCCGCTTCTTGCAGACGGATGCCGAGCTCGAGCGCGGGACCGACGAGTTCGGCGCGCGCCTGATCCCACGGCGGCACGCCGCCATGCGGGCCTGTCCACGGCTTCAACAGCGGATCTTGATTGGCTTGAGCGGTAAGGGTTTGCACGTCGGACTGAGCTTGTTGGTAAGCGGCGGCGTTGCCGAACGCGGCGGACGTTTCCGCGCCGGTGGTGGCGCAGGCGGCAAGCAGCGGGACGCTTGCCGCAAGGCAAACGGCGAGTAGATGCTTCTTCATGGAACCCCCAGGATAAAGAGAGACGGCCCGAATAGGCGGGCGGCGTTGCCCTGATTTTGGCCGGTTACGGCATGCGGTAGCAAGGGCGCACGGCGCCACGCTGACGAGGGGTCATGGTTTTGCGACGAATGGCCGGATGGGGTTTCGGCATCCCGCCGCGGCTGCTACCACAGGCGCCGCAGATACAAGGGGAGAGTGTTCATGCGCCGTGCGATTTTGGCTGTGGTTTCCGTTTGTGCGCTGGCCGCGTGTAATCCTTCAGCGCCGGCGGGCGGGGGAAGTGAGGCCGGCGGCGGCGGTCTGTTCCCCGATCTGAACAGCGGCGCCTATCGGGCCGAAGCGACGCTGATGGGTGACGACGGCAGGACAATGCCAATCGTCATGATCCGCGATGGCCGCAATATGCGCATGGAAGTCAGCGCTCCGGAGGGCGCTTCGACCATCATCACCAATGGCGATACGGGCGAGAGCTTTGTCATCACCACGCAAGGCGGGCGTCAATTTGCGATCCGCGCGTCGGGTCTCAATCAAGGTCTGACCAACCCGGTCGACGAGTGGCAGGGCGATCTGGCCGAAACCGCGACGCGTACGGGCACGTGCTCGGTCGCCGGCGAGAGCGGCTCCGAATGGACAAAAACCACGGCTGAAGACGGCACCGACACGGTGTGCGTAACCGATGATGGCATCATCCTGCGCGCCACCGACGATGGGCGCGTGGCTTGGGAAACCACCAGCGTTCAGCGCGGGCCGCAAAGCGCCTCGTTGTTCACATTGCCGGAAGGCGTTCAGGCGATGGATTTGGGCAACATGGAGGGAATGATGAATCAAGCCCTTGAGGCCGCCAAGCAGCGGGGCAACTAGGGCTTTTCCCGCAGCCGGGGAGGCAGGGTCTTGTGGCGCCGTAAGGCGCCGCAAGCCGTTGTGCGCGGCCTTGCGGCAGGCTATGGCTCATCTCTTCGGCGGGGACTGACGGACGCTAAATGGTTAATTTTACAGCAACCGCTGCCGCGTTCGCGCCCGAACTGGCGTCGCGAGTCATGCGGCTGCTTCCCCGCGAATTTCAGGACGCGTTCGTGCAGCAGCCCGACGTGTTCATGTTCTTCTCGTCGATCTTTCTCGCCGCCGTGCTCGTCGCCGCGTTCTGGATGCTCACAGGCATGGGCAAGGCCAGCTCGATGGCGCGCATGGCGCTGCGCGGCCAAGCGCTGAAGCGCACCAAGGATCACCGTGCGCTGGTGCTGATCGCCGAGATCGAAGGCGGCGGCGGTTTGCTGCGCCAGGAGATGAAGGAAGCGATCGAGGACAATTTCGGCATGTTCTCGTTCGAGCACGACGTGCAGGTCGATCTCTTCCCGATCAAACTGAAGACGGTCTCGCCGCGCGCGCATCCCGAGACGCGCCGTCGCATCGCTGTTGAAGCGGGCGAAGCGCTCGAGCGGTCGGCGGCGGACGTGATCGTCTGGGGCAAGCGCACGCTTACCGGCAAAATTGATCTGCGCATTACGACGCTGCCCGGATATGGCCGCACACACGAAGTGCAGGATTTCCAGCTTGGCTGGCGCGTCGGCCGTCCGGACGAAGCTGTGCAACGCGCGCTGGCGTTTGCGCTCGCACGCAAGGCGCGCCCGGTGTTGCACCGGCCGCAGGATTATAAGCCCGAGCGTTTGCAGCCGATCGTCGAAGCGCTCGACAAAATGGTCGAAGCGCGCCCGGCCGAGATCAGTGAAAACCTGCAGCTCGATATTCTCTCCGATTTTGCCTCCGGCGCGCTTAGCCTTGGCGAGCGCGGCGGTCACATCAAGTGGCTCTCGAAGGCGCTCGATGCGCGCCAGCGTTATCTCGATGCGGTTGACCGCACGACCGATCCGATTTCGTGGGGCGCGGCGCAGCAGGAGATTGGCCGCGCGCTGACGGCGCTCGGCGAGCGCGAGGGCGCGCGCGACAAGCTGGAAGAGGGCGCGTCGCGCCTGCGTCTGGCGATGGACGCGCTGCGTTCGACGGATTCGCTGCAACAGGCGGAGGTGGCGCTGCGGGCGCTGCAACGCGCTGAGCAAACGCTGCAGCAACGCCGTCGCGTTGGTCTGCGCTGGCCGGGTTAGTCCGGCTCGTCCAAAACTTCACGCACGCGCTTTGCCAGATCGGCGATGCGATAGGGCTTGCTCAAAATCCGCGCCGCCGGGTCCGCTTGACCGCGGCTTGAAAGCGTTTCGAGCGGATAGCCTGAAGTGAACAGGACCTTGAGCGTAGGATTGAGTTCGCGCGCGACCGCCGCAACCTCCCAGCCATTCATGCCGCCGGGCATGACGAGATCAGTGAAGAGAAGGTCGCACTCGGCGCCGCCGCGCAGCAGCGCGATCGCTTCAGGCCCGTCGCGCGCGACGATGACGCGATAGCCGATGCCTTCGAGCGATGCGATGGCGTGGCTGCGCACGAAGGCGTCGTCCTCAACAACGAGCACGCGCTCATTGCCGCCGATGGTGCGATCCTCGCCGCGGATTGGCGCCGGCGCATCGGCTTCGCGCACGAGCGGCAAGTAGAGCCGGATGCTCGTGCCGAGGCCCGGTTCCGAATAGATATTGACGTGGCCGTTCGATTGCTTGGCGAAGCCATAAACCATGGAAAGACCTAAGCCCGATCCTTTGCCGACGTCCTTCGTTGTGAAGAACGGTTCGAATGCGCGTTCGACGATCTCGGGCGACATGCCGCAGCCGTTATCGGTTACGGTGATGGAGACATAGCGGCCGGGTTGGAGCCCGTCGCCCGGGAACGAAGTCTCGTCGAGGCTTACTTCTGAAATCGCCAGGGTCAGCGTGCCGCCGTCCGGCATCGCGTCTTGGGCGTTAAGCGAGAGATTGAGCAGAGCGGACTCCAGCTGCGCCGGATCCGCGAGGGCGTAGACGGGCGACGGCGCCGCAGCGATGCTGAGAATGATGTCTTCGCGCAGCGTGCGGCGCAGCAGCATGCGCATGCTTTCCACCAACAGATTGCAGTCGATCGCGCTTGGCTGCAGCACTTGGCGGCGGCTGAACGCGAGCAGGCCGCGCGTCAGCTCGGCGCCGCGCTCGGCGGCGAGCACGATAGTGTCGGCAAGCTGACGGAGATCGTCGCGCGCCTTGAGGCGGATGCTGAGCGCCTCGGCATTGCCGAGGATGACGGTGAGAAGGTTGTTGAAATCATGCGCGATGCCGCCGGAGAGTTGGCCGACAGTCTCCATCTTCTGCGCCTGCAGCAATTGCTCCTCGGTGTGCTTGCGGCTGGTGAGATCGTGGATGATGCCGACGAAAATGGATTCGCCTTCTTGCTTGGCTTCACCGACCGAAAGATCCATCGGGAAGCTTGAGCCGTCTTTGCGCAAGCCGGTGACTTCGCGGCCGACGCCGATGATCTTGGCGACGCCGGTTTCGGTATAATTGGCGATGTAGCCGTCATGCTCGGCGCGGTAGGGCGCGGGCATCAGCATGCGCACATTCTGGCCGATCACTTCGTCGGCGGTGTAGCCGAACAAGCGCTCGCATGCCGGATTGAACATCAGCACACGCCCGCGCTCGTCGATGAGGATCACGCCGTCGACGGCAGTCTCGACGACGGCGCGCAAGCGTTCCGCGCCTTCGCGCAGCGCGGTTTCGGCGGCCTTGCGTTCGGTGAGATCGCGAATGATGCCGACGAAGATCGGTTTCCCGTCTTCCTCGGCTTGGGCGACGGCGAGATCCATGGGGAAGGTAGCGCCGTCCCGCCGTCGGCCAAGCACTTCGCGGCCGATGCCGATGATCTTGCGCTCGCCGGTTTCGAGATAGTTGCTGAGATACGCGTCGTGGCCGCTCTGGTACGGCTCCGGCATCAGCATTTTTACATTGCGCCCCATCACCTCGAACGGCGCATAGCCGAACAGGCGTTCGCAAGCCGGATTGAACATCAAGATCACGCCCTGCGCATTGATCAGGATGACGCCATCGACCGCCGTATCGACCACGGCGCGCAAACGCGACTGCTCATGGCTTGATTGCATCGTCACGCTTTGCGCGCCGCGAGCACGCGTTCGATCAGCGCCGCCAATTCGCGCGCGCGAAAGGGCTTGATCAAAGTCGCGTCGGCGCCGAGTTCGCGGGCGATATCGGCGGTGTTGCGCCCATTGATCACCGCAGCGCCGGAAATCGCGATGATCGGAATGTCCGGCCAGCGCCCGCGGGCTTCGGGAATGAATTGTGCGCCGCCCGTGCCGGGCATGTTCATGTCGGTGATGATGGCTTGAACGGACTCGCGGCTGGCAATGTCGAAGCCGGCGGCGGCGCCTGGCGCGGTAATGACGTCGAAGCCTGCGTCGCCAAGCCCAAGCGCCATCGCGTCGCGGACGAAAATGTCATCGTCGATCAGGCAAATGCGTGCGCGTTTGGTCATCGGCGCCGGGTTCGAGTCGCTATCCTGTAGCGACTGTTATCACAGCGCCGATGACTTCGTCTTGTCTTTATTTCCTTTGAGGCAACTTAGGTAATTGCGGTCAGGCGACGCTCAGTCCGATAGGACAAGTCACGCCTGTTCCGCCAAGGCCGCAATATCCATCCGGATTCTTGGCCAAGTATTGTTGGTGATAGGCTTCGGCGTAGTAGAATTCCGGCGCGTCGCGGAGCTCGGTGGTGATCGCGCCAAAGCCGGCGTTTTGAAGCTTCTCACCATAGGCCTTAAGCGCGGCCTCTGCGGCGCGCTTCTGCGCATCCGACGTGGTGTAGATCGCGGAACGATATTGCGTGCCGATGTCGCCGCCCTGGCGCATGCCTTGGGTGGGGTCGTGACTCTCGAAGAAGATCTTGAGCAGCTGCTCGTAGCTCACTTCTTTGGGGTCGAAGATCACGCGGACAACTTCGGTGTGACCGGTGCGGCCCGAGCAGACTTCTTCGTAGGTCGGGTTCGGCGTCGCGCCGCCGGCATAACCCGCCGACGTGCTCCAAACGCCGGGCGTCTGCCAGAACTTGCGTTCGGCGCCCCAGAAACAGCCGAGGCCGAACACGGCTTCTTCCAAGCCGGCCGGGAAAGGCGGCTTGAGTGCGTTGCCGTTGACGAAGTGGGTGGCCGAAGTCGGGATCGGGGTGGGCCGGCCTGGGAGGATTTCGCCGGCGGAAGGCATGGTTTGAGAACGCGCCATCAGGGACCTCGTTTGAGCTGGCGTCAATGTAGGAGGCCGCCGCGCCGCGCGCACCCCCAAGAGCGGGGTGCGGCGGCGGTCTCTGGGGAGGAGAAGGCGGCGGCTTGCGGAGCTGGATACGTTGGGGGCCGGCCTGCGGTTACGCGGGTTGCGCCGGAGGGCGCCGCCAGCCATAACCCGCGGCGCCGGACGGACAGGTGGCCGAGTGGTTGAAGGCGCACGCCTGGAACGCGTGTATGGGTGCAAGCCCATCGAGGGTTCGAATCCCTCTCTGTCCGCCATCATTCCCCGAAAAATTCAACAAAAATCAGCGACTAAGCCGACCCCCTAGGGGGTAATGTCTCAGTTTGAAAACTGAACTTTTATGCTTAGGCCTTACGGCGGTGTAATCGCTGGGGTTTTTGCGGATTTAGCCCGCTGAAAAGCTTCGGATATTATCCACAGGTTCCGAGTTATCCCGCGATCTGGAAAGGTCTCGCTAACGAAAGCCCCCAAGCTCCGCGATAGCGCCAAATTGGATCGGGAAGCCGCCTGGGAAGTCGATCACGAGCCCAGTGACCGCGACGCCGACAAAGGCGACAAAGACCCAGCGCGTTTGCTCTGATCGGCTCACAGCCCTTCATAGCTCTCTTTGGCCAGGGGAGGCTAACTCGCGGTCGTCTCCCCAGACGAGCCCATGCGCGAAACGACCTAAGAGGCCGCTTCAGCAGCGCCAACCACCTCTTGACAAAAGTGTGTTATCCTACAGGGGTTGCTGCATCCCGTGTCAGCGCACATTTCGTATTAACCACGGGGGCCGATGATTCCGGACGCCGAGGATAGATATGCCAGAATTGACGCCGATCGCAGGCACAGATGAGCGATTGGAGAGGGCCCTCGCCGCTGGCGTGCCTTGTGTTTACATTAACGGCTTCAACACTGTTGTAACGAACAGCGACATCGTCCTGGTAGGCGAAAGGACTGGCCAGCCAGCAGTGGTTTTGAACCTTTCCTATACGATGGCCAAAACCCTGGCGCTGGCCTTGACCAACGCGGTGTCCGTGATCGAGGAGAAGGCTGGGCGCGAGATTATGACTACGATAGATTTGGATAGGTTCCTGGGTGTCTGACAACAGCGGATTTTGGGAAGCAAACTTCAAGACGCGCGCCGAGGTTCAACTCAAGGACTTCGCGAAGCTTCCTGCTGGCTGGCACTTTGGCGAGGGCGGGCCGATTGATGCTGAACGCATCGATGCAGCGCGTCGAATCGTAACGACCATGAGGCTTCAGGGCTTCCGCAAGATTGAAGCCTTTCCCGGCCCTGATGGCGGCGTTGGTCTGACAGCCGTGCACGGCAAACACATTATTGAGTTGTTTGTCGAACCGGACGACACTTTTTCCATTACCCACGAAGAGGGCGACGTCGAGCATGAATCTGTCGAGCATCAGAGCTGGACAAGAATGCGCGAAGCGCTCAGGCGCGCGGTGAGGCGGGTATGGCCTTTGTCAGATGGGTACACCCGCAGCACTGGAGTGCCGAAACCGGACGTTTTAGCTCCTACATCTACAAGAACATACGCGGCGGAATGTCGGTTGTTGAGGCAGAGTGCGCCGAGCGATGTTCCGGGGTAATCTGCGAGCACGCCAAGAAATTCTATGACAACGGAATTATCGGCGATCCGATCATGTTCTACCTTATCGAGCCGGAGGAAATTCCGCCTCCCGGCCAAGCGAACCAATCGCGGTCGTCAACGGGTGATGACTGTCACCACGACATCACGGGACTTAGCAACGAGCGCCTGAAAACCGCGTTCAAGAAGAAGAATCCCGGCTCCATCCAAATTTGTGACGGCGACGGGTCTCGTCCGCTGAACGAGGCCGACACCGCAGCGCTGTCGGCAAGATTGGGCTAGCTCTTTTTCTTATAAGGCCCGCGCGCTTTCGGCTGGTTCACGCGGATATCAATTCGCTCCGCGATATCTTCCATGGACCACAAGCGATCGGTGAGGCCTGCAGCCATCGCCGGCGAAAGCTTGAGAGCCTTGTGCTGGCGCACGAAATTGTAGTGCATGAAGAAAAGCGCGAGTGCGTAGAGGTGGTTTGCGTACTTCTTAGGATGCGCGTTGGTCAGTCTCGCAAATCTTCTCATGCCCATTCTCATCGTGAGATTGGCGCGCTCAACGTGTGACGTTGAGATCTTCGCTTCATCCGGATTGCCTTCGCGCACGACCTTGTGCGCTCCAGTGCAAACCGGGGGAGAGTACTTGCGCTCAGGGCCGGCGCCGAAATCTGGGCCGTAGGTTTTCACAAGCTGCGCAAAGTCCACGTTCTTGCCGAACGCAACGGCAGGATTGTAAGGTGACGCTTGGAGCCCCGCTGGGGCGCTGGCATTGACGCGCCTTTCAATCATGCGTGCTGTGAGTGGGGTGCTCCAGGTGCCCTCGCGTGTTAGCTCAGCAGCGACGAGATCATACTCGGTGGCACCGAGAGTCTCTGGCGGTGCCTGAAAGGACTGAATGTCCTGTCGCGCACGCCAACGCTGCCCCCCTCACAACCTTCTCCGGGACAAGCGCCGTCCTCGATAAGAATCTCGGGTGCCGTTTCCAACAGTGGCGAAGGCGTTACGAAGTTTGAGTTCCGGAAATCAGAAGTGTTGATGTGAGCGGCGGCCTTACGCAAACCGTGCGCGCTTAGCTCAGTCAGCCTGGCGGCATCGCACACTTCGCGAAACGCCGAAACCGGCCGCGCTGAACGGGCGCTTCCAGGCGGTCAGCAAGAGCGTGAGATTGTCCGTCGTTGTGCTTGCGTCGATTTCGGCGCGAAGCTTCGGATGCATCGGAATGACGAGACTCGCGCCGGTCTTCGATTGAGTCACGCGGATCGTGTCGCCGCTCACATGCTGGCGTCCCATGCGGACCACGTCGCCGCGCCGTTGTCCCGTGTAGAGCAACAGCGCCAACGCTAAGCGTTCGCGTGAGCCGGTCGCGTACTTGTCTTCGAACTTCGCAATGTCGTCTTCGGACCACGTCACGAAGCCGTGCGTCTTGGCGCGTACCGGTTTGACGCCAAGCGTCGGATCATCGCGGCGCCAATCGTTTTCGACGGCGAACGCCAGCATTTGCGTCGCTGGCGGCGTCACCACCGACCAATTTAGTCTGAGTTGGGCAGAAACAGACGCCCGCGACCCTCAGTGGTTGACGTTGAGCGGACTCGATCGCGCGGTACTTATCCCGCTGCTCTTGGTCTCGATCGGAAACGGATTCGGTACGGGATCAGCACGACCCCTGCGATCACGGACAGAAGAGTAAGCCATGTGACGACGATGATGAGAGGATGATTGAAGTCCTCGTGATTTTGCCAATCCATGATGTGCAACGCCCATAGCGCGTCATAGAGGCGCCACAGGTCAGAGCGGCGCGCTGTGACGGCGCCGGTGTTCTCGGCGACATAGACCGATAGGCCGCCGTCGGCGAAGTGCACGCGATAGGCAGGAAGGGCGCCGCGATACTCGGCGCTTTCCTCGGTTATGCGTTCGACGCTGCGCGGCTCAGAGGTAAGCGTGACATGAGTGCGCGCGATTGCACTGGCGTGCGCTGCGGTGAGCGGAGAGAGGCGCTCGAGCGTGGCGGCGTCGAACAAGGAGGGAGCTGCGTCGGCGAACTCTGCAACGATCACGGGGCCGCTGGCGCGTCGCTCTATGACGAGCCGGGTAGGCAACTCGCCGGCAGGCCCGCGGATGTTCGACATCGATGCAAGCGTTGTTGTGTCTATGGCCTGAGGCGGGGCGGGACGGACCAGATGCTCGCTGCGTATCTGCTCGATCGGAAAGATCGTGAAGAAGAGCCCGCTGACGACCCAAAACACGATCTGTAGGCCCACGAGCAGCGCGAGCCATTTGTGCACAAATGACGCAAGGCGCGCGATGCGCATGATGCCCTCCAGCCCTCTTGTTCCTATTGTACCGTGAAGCGCACGACGCCGTTCATGCTGTGCCCTTGGCCGGTGGCGGTCCACCGGGCCTCATAAGCCCCCGCGTCAAGAGCAGGCAACGCGATGGCGTAGCTGCCGGTCGCTGCGCTAGGGCGACGGAAAGTGGCGCGTACTGGGCCGTCTGGCCCGGTAATCGCGACTGTCTGGAGCATCACAGGGTGCGCGAAGGTTAGCGAAAGCGTGCGCGGCGCCGCGGCAAGTATCGCGCCGTCAGATGGGGTTGACGCGGCGAGCATGCTGTCGGCGGCGGCGTTGTGGGTGTCATGGGCGCCATGATCGGCCTGTCCGTGGGCGTGGTTGTGATCCGCCCACGCTGCGCCCGCTAACATCGATGCCAGCGCGGCGGCCAAGATTGCGTACTTCATTGTTCTCTCCAATCACCTAAAACCAGAACCTGACACCTGCACGCAGGGCCGATCCTTCAATATCTTCGCCGTCCGCCCGCATGAGCGAGGCTGTTTCACCGAGCGCGCGCTCCCAAACCAAATCCACATAGGGTGCGAACTTCCGGCTGATCTCGTAACGAAGTTGGAGTCCAACTTCGACATCGGAAAGGCCCGCGCCAATGTTTCGCTCTTCGACATCTTGGGCGTAAGCGTTCACCTCGATGTGAGGCTCCGCGACGAGGCGTTGCGTGAAATGAAAGTCGAGGCTCTGATGGAAGCGGGCGCTGATATCGCCGTGCTCGCTCACGAAGGCGGTCGCCTCGGTTTCGAACTGGTAAGGGGCAAGTCCTTGGAGGCCGATGACTAGATATGTGGTTGTGTCTGGTTCGAGATCGACGCGCAGACCGGTCTGTACGTCCCAAAAATCGGCGACGCTACGGCTCCATAGCGCCTGAAGTTCGGCGCTATGGGTGTCGCCGTCCTCGATTTCACCTTCTGACTTTAGCCATAGCCGATTGCGGTCGCCGCCAATCCAGGCTTCGCCATCCCAGTTGAATGCATTCTCGCCGTCGATTTGCGTGTCGATCTCGGCGCGAACCATGTGAAAGGTCATGCCTTCTTCCATCGCCAACGCAGGCGTTGCGACGCCTAGGCTCACGCCCACTGCGAACAGAAACGAGCGCATCAGTGATGACCCCGATGTTCGGTTTCGTTCGTAAGAGGCGGTGTCGCGTCGCTACGCGCCACCACGACACGGCGCATCATGCCCGCCTGCATGTGAAAGAGAAGGTGGCAATGGAACGCCCATTCGCCGGGCTGGTCTGCCGTGATCAGAGCCGAGTAGGTCTGCCCTGGCGCGACTGATACAATGTGCTTGTCGGGGAGGCGCTCAACCGGTTGACCATTCTCGAGTTGCACGAACATACCGTGCAGGTGCATCGGATGCGCCATCATTGTTTCGTTGATGAACACCAGCCGCGCACGTTCCCCAAAGCGGAGATTGATGGGTTGCGCGTGCTCCATGCTCTCGCCGTTGATGGTCCAGATGTAGCGCTCCATGTTGCCCGTCAGGCGAACGATGATGTCGCGCTCGGGCGCTCGCGTGTCCGCTTGGGGGGTGGCGGAGGCTAGATCCGCATAGGAAAGTACGCGGGCATCCGCGGGGAACTCAGAGCCCCAGCCGTAAGTGCGGCCGGATCCGTCCGTACCGCCGTCATTGCCTAGGCCTGCGCTCATGTCGTGATTTTGGTGATTGTTCGCTGGCGCTGGTGTCGCGCCGTGATTCATCTGTGAATGATCCATCGCCCCATGATCAGTTGGGCTGTGGCTACTCGAGCTAGCGTGATCCATGCCGCCGTGGCTCATGCCCATATCGGCCATCGTGAGGATGGCCCGGGGCCGCATCTCAGGGATGGCGCCCTGCATGCCCTCGCGCGGCGCCAGCGTGCCGCGGGCGTAGCCGCTGCGATCCATCGATTCCGCAAAGATCGTGTAAGCGGCTTCCTCCGTTGGCTCGACAATGATGTCGTAGGTCTCCGCAACGGCGACGCGCACTTCATCGACTTCGATCGGATCGACGGCACGTCCATCCGCCGCCACGATCGTCAGCTTCAAGCCAGGTATGCGGAGATCGAAGTAAGTCATCGCCGAGCCATTGATCACGCGAAGGCGAACGCGCTCGCCTGGCCGGAACAAAAAAGTCTCATTGTCCGCCGCGGCTCTGCCGTTGAGCAGAAACGTGTAGTTGGTGACATCGGCTATGTCTGTTGGATCCATGCGCATCTGGCCCCACGCGAGCCGGTCGCGCAGTGCTGCACCAAAGCCGAAGGCGCGCGCGTCACGGAAGAAATCTCCGACGGTACGATGGTTGTAGTTGTAGTAGCCCGGATCGACCTTGAGATTGTTGAGGATGCGAGCCGGGTCTTCGGACGTGAAATCGGAGAGAAAAACGACGTAGTCGCGATCGGGCGCATTCGCTTCCGGTGTGGCGGGATCGATGATGAGCGGGCCGTAAACGCCCGACTGCTCCTGAAAGCTCGAATGCGAGTGGTACCAATAGGTGCCGTTCTGCTGAATCGTGAACCGATAAGTGAACGTCGTGCCTGGGGCGATTCCCGGAAATCCATTGAAGCCCGGGACGCCGTCCATCTCACCAGGCAAGATCAAGCCATGCCAATGGATCGACGTAGGCTCGTCCGAGTCGTTGCGCACATGAATGACCACATCTTCGCCCTCCACGAAACGAAGCAAAGGCCCTGGAATCTGCTCGTTGACCATCATGCCGTCTGCGGTGCGACCAGCGATGCGGACTTCCGCGTCGTCGATGACGAGGTGGTATTCCCCAGCGAACGCCGTCGCGTTCGCCATAAAGATGAAGGCGATGGGACCGAATATCGCTGTGTAACGCATGCTGCGCTCGCTCACCTTGCTGTACGCGATCTTAATACGCGAATGGCGAATGTTTCCCTCACGGACCCCGTACTCATGCACCTTCCCACCACCGGAAGGTCAATAGCGTGAATTCAGCGGATACTTATGCGTCCGGCAGATTCAGTGCGCGCGCCAGGGCGCGCTTGGCCCGATAGACCCGCACCTCGACGGCTTTTGGCGTAAGGTTCAAGAGTGACGCGGCCTCACGGTGCGACATTCCGTCAAGACTCGTTAGCAAAAGCGGTTCCTTGAGGGAGGTGGGCAGCTTGGCGATGGCTTGTTCAAGTTGACCGAGTTGCGATGCCTCCACGTCCGAAGTGTCGTCGGAGTCACTGGAGACCGCCAGCGATGAGGGGCTATCCAACGGGCGCGCCTCATAGAAGAAGGCGCGAACTTTTCGGCGACGCATCCAGTCGCGGCATTTATTCAGTGCAATCCGTCGTAACCAGACTGCAAAAGGCCTCTCCCGTTCGAACCGGGACAGCGCCGCCCAAGCGGAGACGAAGCTCTCCTGCACGAGATCATAAGCCTCGCTTGCATCACCAACATAGCTGCGAACGAAGCGATAGAGCCTGTGCTTATGCCTTCGCATGAGCTCCGAAAACGCGCGCTCATCGCGGTTCAGCGCGGCAACGACGAGATCGGCATCATCGCGATCCCGCGGATCATTCATTGTCGCTGGGCGTCAACGCAGACACGACGACGTCGTCGAAAATGATCTGTTGCTCGCTGTTCAATACCTCACGCATAGCGAACATGTGCCGAATGGTTTCAGTCTGAAGCCTGCCCATCGCGTCATGAAACCGTCCTACAGCGGTGGTTACGCGCGGACCGAAGGTATGCTCTTCGCGTATCGCCGCCGCCAACTCGGCGTTGGCCGCGCGCATCTCCGCTTCCAACGAAACGCGCGCGACATCGAATTCTCGCTCCAAGGAGTCTAGCTGCGCGTCCTGCTCGGGCGTGAGCTGAAGTCGTTCGTGAAGCACCTCGTGCATGCCAGGTCGTGGCGCGTCGAATACATGTGTCCCCGCCCAAACACCGCCGAAACCGGCTAGGAACACGATTGTGGCGGTGACGAAGAGCCCGCGTAACGACATCATTTCAGCGTACCCCCGAGCAGAGTAGAGGGTGTGTAAGCGGCCCGGATTTCGAAGGGAGAGGCATCGGCGCGAGCGGCCCTCAGGTTGTCGCCGCCGACAATGAGGCCGAGCAGCAATGCGCAGGCGGCCAGCCCGCCGCGTAGGGCCCAACCAGCCGTTGGTTTGTCGCGGAGCGCATCGATCCGACCCCAAACCCGAAGTTCCATCTGATCTAGCGGCGCGTCGGCTTTTCGCGCCCGTAAGCGGCCCAACAGCCGATCCAATTCAGCACTCATGATCCAGCGATCCTTCTGGCGAGAATACGCAGCAGCGACCCGCCCCCCTCAGAGGCAGGTGTTCTTAGCAGAAATTGTGCGCTGCGTGAGGGTTCGGCCGATCGCTCGCGTAACCCATGAGGAGCCCAGAACCGGCTCCTCAATCGGGGACGGGAAAAATGGGCGAGCCAATTGCGTTGCAGAAGGCTTACTGGACCGAGTGGAACGCTGCGAACCGCGAACGTGGACTGTCCGAAATATCACAAGACCAGCGCGACCTGACGCTTGCCTGGCTTGAACGCCTCGGGCGCAAGGATCTGAACATCATTGAAGTTGGCTGCGGCGCCGGTTGGTTGTGTCCGGCTCTCGAAGCGTTTGGGCAAGTCACGGCCACGGATTTGTCGGAAGAAGTGCTTGAGCGGGCGCAGAAGCGCGTGCCGGGCGTTCGCTTCGTGCCGGGCGACTTCATGGCGCTCGATTTTCCGGACGAGGGTTTTGATGTGGTTGTCACGTTGGAAATGTTGGCGCACATCGCGGATCAATCGGCCTTTGTTGCAAAGCTAGCGCGGCTGTTGCGAACGAACGGGGCGCTCATCCTCGCCACGCAGAACCGGCCGGTGCTCGAACGCATGAATGACGTTGCGCCTACCGAACCCGGACAGCTCAGAAGATGGGTCGATCGCGACGAGCTTACGGCATTGTTGACGCGACATTTTGAGATCGACGAGATCAAATGCATGACCCCAATTGCCGGGAAGGGGCTGTGGCGACTGGTGGCAGGCCGCATAGTGCGCGGCGTCATTCGGCGCCTTATCGGGCGCGTGTATGATCGCAACCTCGAGCGCTTGGGGCTTGGCTGGACGCTTATGGTTTTGGCGCGCAAGCGTGGGGGCTGAAGCGCGCGTTGCAAAGTGAAGGGAGATGGTCATGAGCAAGAGAACAGTTGCTGCGTTGGTTCTAGCGAGTGTCGCAGCGGCTTGCGCGACGGCGCCGACAGCAGAACACGGGGGCATGAGCCACGAAGAGATGGCGCGACACTGTCAAATGATGGACGCGCATCATGCCGATGGCGCGGCCTCACACGCTCATCACGATCCGGCGCGTCATGGCGGCATGACCCACGAAGAAATGATACGCCACTGCGCCGAGAGGCGTGCTGGCGAAGCGGCGCCGCAGCGCTAGACGGCTGGAACGCGAGCTCAATTGCGCCGCGTCTTCTTGGCGCTCGGCGCGCGTGGCTTTGCGAGGTCATCGAGGATCGGGCAATCGGATCGCTCGTCGCCATGGCAATGCTGCGCGAGCTGGCGAAGCGTTTTCATTACGGCGCGCATTTCGCGTATCCGGCGCTCCAAATCGGCGATGTGTGTTTCAGCGAGGCGCTTCACTTCGCGCGAGGAACGCTTCTTGTCGCTCCAGAGCGCGAGCAGGGCGGAGACTTCATCGAGCGAGAAGCCCAGATCGCGGGTGCGGCGAACGAATTGAAGCACAGCCACGTCCTGGTCGCTGTAATCGCGGTACCCGTTCGCACGCCGCGCCGCTTGGCGCTACTCAAGCGGGGGTTTGGCTGTCATTGCCGGGGCGATGGTCGCTGGTGAACGTCGGTCGACGAGCTTCTCCGGGGCTCTCTGTCCGCCACGCGGTCATTATTCAGCCGGACGCATGGTGACGGATTGCACCTAAGTCGAGGGTGGCATTCGTGGGCTCTCTCGCGCGGCGGCGCTCGCTTGCGGAGAGGCGCCTATCCGGCGTGGTGTCTCGGATGCTCGAACCGTGACTCGCGTGAAGAGATCAGCGCAGGCGTGTTCGACTTCGAGTTCGCGTGCCGAGACGGCGTGCGCTGTGAGCTTGTTCGAGTAAGTCGAATTGTTCGAACAAAGCGACGCGAGAAATTCGAACTTTATGGCTTCAAAAGCGCGAGACACACGCGCGTTCGTCAGCGCGCGCGATTGAGCAACGCTCGCTTAAGCATCTGCAGGCTTCATGTCGTCAGCAACGCGAATGGAGGCATGCCTAGTGTCACGCTTTGGTTTGAACGCCGCTCTGAAATCAGAACCGCCGCCCAGCGAGGTTGGGTCATCGACCGATGGCATGATCGCGGCCTTGCACCGCTCGCAAGCGGTGATCGAGTTCAGCTTGGATGGCCGCATCCTCGACGCCAACGAGAACTTCTGCGCTGCGTTGGGCTACGCGCTCACTGAAATTCGCGGTCAGCACCACTCACTTTTCGTCGATCCCGCGACACGCGAGAGCCGCGAGTACCGGATGTTCTGGGATAAGCTCGGCCGTGGTGAGTTCGACGCCGGCCAGTACAAGCGCATTGCCAAGGGCGGGCGCGAGATTTGGATTCAGGCCTCCTATAACCCGATCCTCGACGCGACGGGTCGTCCTGTGAAGGTCGTGAAGTTTGCGACGGACATCACCGAACAGAAGAACGCCGCCGCCAACTTTGAGGGTCAGCTCTCCGCTATCTCAAAGTCGATGGCTGTGATCGAGTTTTCGCTCGACGGACGCATTCAAACGGCGAACGAAAACTTTTTGAAAACGCTGGGTTACTCACTCGAG
The DNA here is from genome assembly GCA_050184605.1 of Hyphomonadaceae bacterium. Lineage (GTDB taxonomy): Bacteria > Pseudomonadota > Alphaproteobacteria > Caulobacterales > Aquidulcibacteraceae > Vitreimonas. The sequence goes on from JBFXAE010000006.1 coordinate 183,566, forward strand.
GAGATCCGTGGCCAGCACCATTCCATGTTCGTGACGCCAGAGGAGCGCGCAAGTTTCGAATACCGCGCCTTCTGGGAAAAGCTCGGGCGCGGCGAGTACGACGCCGGCCAGTACAAGCGGCTCGCTAAGGGCGGGCGGGAGATTTGGATTCAGGCCAGTTACAACCCCATCCTGGACGCCAGCGGCCGCCCCTTCAAAGTTGTGAAGTTTGCTTCGGATGTCACTGACCAGATGATGGTCGCGTACCGCGTGAAGGAGATCGCGGATATCGTGGCGTCTGCCTCGACCGAAATGCGCGCCACTGCGGAATCGATGGCCGAGGCGGCGGAGGACACAACGCGCCGCGCTTCGGATGTGGCGTCAGCGGCGCACCTGGCGTCTTCCAACGTGCAAACGGTCTCCGCCGCAGGGGAGGAGCTGTCGGCGTCGATCGCGGAGATCGCGCGTCAAGTGGCGCAATCCAACAGTGTCACGCAGCGCGCGGTCGCCGAAGCGGATCGCACGAGTCTCTCCGTGCAGAGCTTGGCGGAAGCGGCGCAGAAGATCGGCAACGTGGTCACGCTCATCAACAACATCGCCGGGCAGACGAAGCTCCTGGCGTTGAACGCGACGATCGAAGCCGCACGCGCTGGCGAGGCGGGCAAGGGCTTCGCAGTCGTCGCCTCCGAGGTGAAGAGCCTCAGCGATCAGACCGCGAAAGCCACCGAGGAAATATCAGCGCAAGTCACCGCGATGCAGGCGGCGACGTCAACGTCGGTCGGCGCGATCAACGATATTGCGGAAACCATTCGCCAAGTCGCTGAGATCGCCACGGCCATCGCCGGCGCTGTCGAGGAGCAATCCACGGCGACGCGTGAGATCGCGATAAACGTTGCGCAGGCCGCGGACGGCACGCGCCAGGTCTCGGCAAGCATTGAAGGCGTCAGCGACGCGGCGCGCCAATCGAGCGCGGCCTCGAGCGATCTGTTGCAGGCGTCGTCTGAGCTTTCGCGACAGGGTGAAGAGCTCAGATCGACGATCGATCGTCTGGTCAAAACCTGACGCAGATGACTGCGGAAGCGCCAATAGAGGTGATGCTGGTTGAGGATTCCGCGGTCACGCGCGGCCTCATCGCACGCGGTCTCCGAGCTGATGCGGGGCTGCGCGTCTGCGGCATGGCCGGCAACGGCCAAGAGGCTCTGAATCTGCTGCAGACGCAAAGCCCGCGCGTGATCGTGCTCGACATTGAAATGCCCGTGATGAATGGGCTCGAAGCCTTGCCGAAGATATTGGCGAAGCGGCCAAACACGGTTGTCATCATGGCGTCCGCGCTTACGCGCCGGCATGCAGCGATGAGTCTGAAGGCGTTGGAGCTTGGCGCGGCCGACTATGTGCCGAAGCCGGACGCCGCGGAGGGGCCCGGCGCTCTGCCAAAATTCCTCGACGAGCTACGCGCCAAAATCAGAGCGCTGACCTCCGCGAGAACGGCGCTTGCAAAGCCCCTCGCCGAACCACGCACGCTGCCGTTGGATCTGCAGCGCTTCAGGCCGAGCGCCATCGCGATCGGCAGTTCTACGGGCGGTCCGCCTGCGCTCAACCAAATTTGCCAGCGAATCGGCCCCGGCCTCAACGTTCCCGTCTTAATCACCCAACACATGCCGCCCACGTTCACGGCGATGCTTGCCGAACAGCTGGGCAAGGTGAGCGGCGCTCCCGCCTACGAAGGCGCGGATGGCATGCGAGTGAAGGCCGGCGCGATATATGTCGCGCCCGGCGGTAGGCACATGTTGGTCGATCGGAGGACGGACGGTGTCGTCATCCGTTTGTCTGACGAGGCGCCGGAACATTTCTGCCGGCCGGCAGTGGATCCAATGTTTAGAAGCGTCGCCGATGTCTACGGGGCGGGCGCGCTTGCGGTGGTGCTCACAGGCATGGGGCGTGACGGCGCCGATGGTGCGTTGGCGATAGCCAATAAGGGTGGCCGCTTCATCACGCAGGATGAGTCCACGAGCGCTGTTTACGGCATGCCGGGCGCGGCGTTCCGAACGGGCCGCGCGAGCGCTGAGTTTCCGATCGATCAGATCGCCGTTCTCCTTTCTGGCGTGGCGACGGGGAGGGCGCTTTGATCTCTGGTCCGGATTTTCTGGCGCTGCAAAAGCTTCTGGCTGAGCGCAGTGGCATGGCGTTGACCAGCGACAAACTTTATCTCGTCGCGAGCCGATTGAATCCCGTGGCGCAGAAACACGGATTCCGGAGTGTCATTGAGCTGATGGCGGCCCTGCGCCTCAATCCGCGCGATGCTCTCGTCAACGCCGTCGTAGAAGCGATGGTCACGCATGAGTCGCTTTTCTTCCGCGATGATCGGCCTTTCGAGCATCTGTCGCGTGCAGTTCTGCCACAGCTCATTGGCGCGCGCGCCGGCCGGCGTCCGATCAGAATTTGGAGTGCGGCGTGTTCAAGCGGGCAGGAGCCCTATTCAATCGCGATGCTTGTCGCCGAGCAGTTTGCAGGTTGGCCATGGGAGATCGTCGGCACGGACATTTCCCAACCGATCGTGACGAAGGCGAGCGCGGGGATTTTCTCAAGTTTCGAGGTCAAGCGTGGCCTTTCGCCAGAGCGCATTGCCCGTCATTTCCGGCGCATCGACGATCAAACTTTCATCATCAGCGATCAAATTCGCAAGATGGTGCGCTTTGAAACCCACAATTTGCTAGAGAGCGCACTGCGCCTGGGGCAGTTTGACATCATCTTCTGCCGCAACGTTCTCATCTATTTTGATACCGCGACCAAGGCGAAGGTTCTGGATTTGCTGGCGCGCCAATTGGCGCCCGATGGCGCGCTTTTTCTCGGCAGCGCCGATACCGTGCTTGGGGTCACTTCAAAGTTTGTTGCGGGGCAAGAGCGCGGTGTGTTTAGGCCGGCGCCGGTGGCGAAGGTCGCTTAGGCGGCCGTGCGCTCACTGTCGAACGGGTCAATCGTCAACACAGAATCCGCGTCGAGCAGCAGCAATAGCCCGTCGCTTTGCCGATAGAGGCCTCGGCACAATGCCGCCCAGGCGCGTGACAGCGTCACCGGATTGGGCTCGTAGTCCTTGGCGAACACCGGCGTCACGTCGCCCACTTCGTCCACCAGCAGCGCGTATGGCTCGCTGTTGGCGCCGAGTTCGACGATCACGCACTTGCTGCGCGCTCCCTCCGCGCGTGGCTCAAGCCCAAGGCGCACGCGGAGATCTATCGCCGTGACGATACGGCCGCGCAGATTGATCGAACCCTTAATCTCCGGCGGCGCAAGCGGTACGGGGTAGGTCTCCGGAGAGTCCAGGACGTCGCGCACCTTCAGCACTGGCACGCCAAACTGAACGCCATCAACGAACATCGTGACGAGATCGACATCCCCGCCCGTCATGCTGCTTCCTCGCGCTGGATGGTTTCGAGTTGCTTCATCACCTCGTCGCGGTCGAACCGGCAAGCGACGCCCCGCAACCCTTCGGTATCGGATTGACGAAGCGCGAACGGGTCGTCGTAAAGGCCGATAACGGGCGCGCTCATCGCGCTCAGCGTCGCCCGTTCCGGCAATGCCGTGTCGGTCAGGATCACGTCGAACGGACCCTCGCTTTCGGCGACACTCTGTGCGGCGGCGGCATCATGCACGACCGTCACCTTAAAGCCCGCCATCGAAAGCAGGGGTGTGATCAGGTGATGCAGGAACGGGCTTGGCTCTACGATTAGTGCCCGCTTCCGTGGCGCGGTCGTCTTCGATTTTGCCGACGGTGTCGAGTCTTCCGCCGAGAGGCGCCAATAGTGCGCGAGATCGATCACATCGGTCACCGCATCGCCAATAACAAGGCTTCCGAGCACGCCGGCGCGCTCCGCCTTAATCGCACTCGTGAGCGGCGCTTCGACGATGTCGAGGATTTCTTCGACAACCAAGCCAATAGCGCGCTCTTCATTGTCGAAGACGATTACCGGGCGGGTCGCGATGGTGTCCGGAAAGCGCCGTTCGCCATCGAGGCCGACAAGCGGCATCAGTTGTCCGCGATACTGCAGCACGGCTTTGTCATCGGCGTACTCGATCCGCGCGGCCGCAACCTCTTCGATCCGGGATACGAGTTGAAGCGGCGTCGCCTTTGGCGTGGCGTCGCGTCCACGGACGATCAGGACCTGCGTGAGCTCTTCCTTTGCCTCTGCTTCGCGCCGATCTTCCTCATGATGTTCGCTTGCCTGCTCGCTGATGCGGCTGGCGATGCCCTTTGGATCAAGAATCATGATCACGGCGCCGTCGCCCAGGATCGTCGCGCCAGAATAGTAGGGGATTGAACGGAGTACGCTTGCAGCGGGCTTCACCACAATTTCTTCGGTGTCGAAAACGCGGTCGACAATAATGCCGTAGCTGAAGGCGCCGAGACTAATGATGAGAATGCTTTGTTCTTGAGGGGCGGCGCCGCGCGGCATTTGCATCAGCTCTTGAAGCGAAATCAGCGGTAGCAGCCGATCGCGCAAACGCAGCACCGGTGCGCCATTGATGGTTTCGATAGAGCGCCTGGAGCCGCCGCCGACGCCGACCAATTCCGTCACCGCCGATTGCGGCATGGCGAAGCGCTCCCCGCAGCAATCGACGATCAGCGCCGAAACGATTGTCAGCGTGAGGGGAATGCGAATGGTGAACCGGGTGCCGCGGCCTTCCGCCGATGAGAGCTCAACAGCGCCGCCGATCTTCTCGATGTTGGTTTTCACCACGTCCATGCCGACGCCGCGTCCGGACACGGCGGACACGGTCTCGGCGGTCGAGAAGCCGGGGTGAAAGATTAGCTGATGAATCTTCGCGTCGGACAGCGTCTCAGCTTCCTGTGCGCTGATGAGTCCGCGAGTGAGGGCTTTGGCGCGCAACTTGGAGGCAGGCAACCCGCGGCCATCGTCCGACACTTCGATGACGATCTGGCTGCCCTCATGGCGCGCCGAGAGTGTAATGCGTCCTGTTTCCGGCTTGCCAGCCTTCGCGCGTTCGCCTGGCGCCTCCAAGCCATGGTCAGCCGCGTTGCGGATCATGTGAGTCAGCGGGTCCTTGATCATTTCAAGGACTTGCCGGTCCAGTTCGGTCTCGGCGCCGTGTGTGACGACCTCTATGCGTTTGTTGAGCTCCACCGCGAGATCGCGTGCAAGGCGCGGAAGCTTGGCCCACGCCGCGCTAATCGGCTGCATGCGCGTGGTCATTACGCTTTCTTGCAGCTCTGAGGTGACGTGGTTGAGCCGCTGAAGCGGCGCAGCGAACGGGCTGTCCGGCTGCGCACGCAAAGTCTGGATCAGCTGATTACGGATGAGAACGAGCTCGCTCGCGACGTTCATGAGCTGCTCTAGCGCCTCGACATTGACCCGGATCGATTGCGCAGCGACGCCGGTCGCGTTGCCCTCGCCAGGTTTGCCTCCGGCGACAGCGCCGGCGGCGCCAGCCGGCTGCACCGGCTTGGGGCGCGTCATTGCCATGAGTTCGCCAACCGAGGCCGCATCAACGCCGAGCTCAACGAGTCCTTCTTCAAGGCATATGAGCAACACCGCCAGGTCGTCCGCCTGGTCCAGGCCGTATCGCGCTAACGCTGACTGCAGCAGGCCGGCGCTACCGCCTTCGCAGACCGCCCACAACGCATCACGCAACGCCGCGTGAAGTTCCTCGTCCGGCGCGCCAGAGAAGCGCAGGCCATCTGGCCGCTTCTTGATCCGCCCGAGCGCGATCTCGACGACACAATCAATGCTCGAAAGTCCGCCGAGGCGGGCGCTCAATTGATCGCGCGTTTCATTGGCTTGCGGCGGCGCGGCAGGCGCGCCCTGGGCGATCTGGCGCAAGCGCGAGACGAGCGCTTCATCATTGCCTTCTGGCTCGCCGCCTTCGGCTTCCAGCGCAGCCAGCAACGACTTGATCACGTCAATCGCTTCGAGAACCACCGACACGCTGGCTTGAGATGGTGTCAGTGCGCCGTCACGGAATTGGCCCAGTACATCTTCGGCTGCGTGCGCGACGGACGCTAAGCGCGACAACCCGAGAAACCCGCACGTGCCCTTGATCGTGTGCATGACGCGGAAGATCTCGGAGAGCAAATCTGGATCACCAGGGTGATCTTCAAGCCGCACCAACGAGCGATCGAGCGCATCCATGCTCTCGGAAGCTTCAGCTAGAAATTCCCGGACGACATCATCCATGATCGCGACACCAGCTCTCCGCAGCGCAGGCCGAGGGTCGCGAAAACGCGCTTAAAGACAGGTAAATACGAATTATTCATACTTATCTCGCGGTTAAGTTCTTGTCGCGCAGAGTGTGTGCGCACTCGACGTCGCGCGTGAAAACGCGAGGACGAAAATGGCGGTTGGGAAAGATTTGCCGATACTCATCGTCGATGATTATCGGTCGATGCTGAAGATCGTGCGCGGTCTGCTGCAGCAACTTGGCTTCACCAACGTGGATGAAGCGACGGATGGGCAAACGGCCTATTCGATGATTGCAGGCCGCACTTACGGGCTTGTGATCTCGGATTGGAATATGCAGCCGATGACAGGCTTGGATCTTCTGAAGCGCGTGCGCTCGGAGCCCAAGACAGCGAAGCTGCCCTTCATTATGGTGACCGCGGAGGCGAAGGCCGAAAACGTAGTCGCCGCGCGCCAGGCTGGCGTGAACAACTATATCATCAAGCCCTTCACTCAGGCGGTGCTCAAGCAGAAGATGGTCGCGGTGCTGGGAGAGTTCGCATGAGCGAGCCTCAGAAAGCAGATCTCGACGCCGGCTTGCCATCCGACGAACGCGCGGTTCTGCTCGCCTACATCCGCGCGGCGCAGAGCGCATTATCGGAACTGGCGCCCAATCACATGCGCGCCGAGCGGCTGCCCTCGGCCATGAACGAGATCGGCATGATCGTTGAGACCACCGAAACGGCGGCCAATCAGATCATGGGCGCGGTGGACTACATTCTGGGCTTGCCAGCCGAACTCAACGCAAACGCATATCGCTCTGCCGTGGAGGAGAAATGCCTCACGCTGATGGAGGCGTGTGCGTTTCAAGACCTCACCGGACAACGAAGCACCAAGGTCGTCGAAACCCTCCTTCACATCGAAGACAAGCTGGGCAAGTTGGCGGTGCTGTTGGGAGACAGCGTCGAAGAACAGCCGATCGACCCAAGGGCGGATCGTCAGGGCGATGACGTGCTCTTGAACGGGCCGGCCATGCCGGGCGAGGGCGTCGACCAGGACGACATCGACGCCATGTTTGCCTGAAGGCTGCTGCGATGAATGCACAGGCGCCGTCCGTCGTCGTGTTCGATCGCGAAGGTCATCTAGCGTCGCTGCAGCGGCCGGTGCTCCGGGCGATGGGCGCGTTTAACAATGGGCTGGTATGCACCGAGCAAGCCTTGCTGAAGGAGCTCGTCATCGGGCGCGAGATTGTGCTGCTCAATTGGAGCGAGGATTGGGACGGTCTCGTCGAGCTGGTTAAGACCATTCGCCACAGGAAGACTTCGCCCGATCCATTTGTCGGCATCATCATCGCGTCGCAGACCCTGAATCATTCAAAGTCGCGCGCGGCTGTCGATGCAGGGGCGAGCTCGCTGCTGGCAATCCCGTTCTCGGCGGGGCACATCATGACCCACATCCGCTATGTGGCGACGAAGCGCTGGCGCTTCATCGACGCGCCGAACTATTTTGGTCCCGACCGCCGGGTGCACAGCGAACTGCCGCAAGAGGAGCGGCGGCGAGAGCAATGCCGAATCCTGGAGGGCGATGAGCTCGTCGCGGAGCGGCAGCGGATGCGCGAGACGACGCTAGCCGCGCTCGAGATCAAGGTGGCGCACGCCGGTTGAGGTGCCGCGCCGCGGGGTTGGCGCACGCGATGTCTTGCGTAGGGCTGGCTATTCATCCGACAATACGGCGTCGCGCCGTTGCGTCAGTTAGGAGCTTGCCATGAGGCGGGTCGCCATCGTTGATCCCATTCGCACGCCGATCGGCAAATTCGGCGGCGCGCTTTCGTCGATCCCTGCTGGCGAACTTGGCGCCGTGATTTTGCGTGCGCTGGTTGAGCGCACAAAGATCGATCCAGGCCGCGTCGACGACGTCGTGTTCGCGCAAGGCTACGCAAACGGCGAAGCGCCGTGCGTCGCGCGCTGGTCCTTGCTGGCGGCCGACTTTCCCGTCGAGGTGCCAGGTGTTCAGCTCGATCGCCGCTGCGGCAGTGGTCTGCAAGCGGTGATCGATGCGGCGATGCGGGTGCAGACCGGCGCGGCGGACATTGTGATTGCCGGCGGCGTCGAAAGCATGAGCAATGTCGAACACTATTCGACCGACCTGCGGCGTGGCGCCCGGATGGGCGAATCCGTGATGTACGATCGCCTGTCGCGCGGCCGCGTCATGTCGCAGCCGATTTCCCGGTTCGGGATCATCAGCGGCATGATCGAAACAGCCGAGAATCTGGCGAAGGACTACAACATCACGCGAGAGCAGGCGGACGAATACGCGGTTATGAGCCACCGCCGCGCTACTGCTGCGTGGGCCGAGAACAAGTTCGCGGACGAACTCGTGCCGGTGCCGGTCCCTCAGAAGAAAGGCGAGCCGGTGCTGTTCGCGAAAGACGAGGGCTTCCGGCCTGATGCTTCGATGGAAACGCTGGGGGCGCTGAAGCCGATCGAAAAGGGCGGCATCGTCACCGCCGGCAACGCCAGTCAGCAGAACGATGCGGCTGCGGCGTGCTTGGTTGTCGCCGAAGAGAAACTGAATGAGCTCGGCCTCGAGCCGCTCGCGTGGTTCCACAGCTGGGCGGCCGCTGGCTGCGAGCCGTCGCGGATGGGTATTGGGCCAGTGCCCGCGGTCGAGCGTTTGTTCAAGCGCACGGGGCTCGGCTGGGGCGATATCGATCTCGTTGAACTCAACGAGGCCTTCGCGCCGCAGGTTCTAGCGGTGCTCAAGGGCTGGAACTGGGACGACCGCGACAAGCTCAACGTGAACGGCTCGGGTATTTCGCTTGGTCACCCAATCGGCGCCACCGGCGGACGCATCCTCGCCAACTTGTTGCGCGAGCTACGCCGCCGTGATGGGCGCTATGGGCTCGAAACCATGTGCATCGGCGGCGGTCAGGGTCTCGCCGCGATCTTCGAGCGCGCTAGCTGACGTTCCAGCGCGCGAGCGCTTCGCGGCCACCCTCATTTGGCTTTGCCGCCGCACCTTGGATGGCGCCCGGCGTGCGAGAGAACCTCGGGGCGGGCGCTGGAAGCGCGACACCGGCCACGTCGACAAACATTGAACGCTCGCGTGCGTGGGGGTGCGCGATGCTCTCTTCGACCGTCAGCACCGCGTTGATGCAGGCATCGAGCGGCGTCAACAAAGCGAGCCAGTGTTCTCGAGGCTTCGTCGCGAACTTCGCTTCCAGCGTAGCCGACAGCTCCGGCCAGAAAGACGCGTCGCGTTGCTGGTATTGCGCGAAGTCCTGAACCTCCATCGCGCTCAAGAACTTCTGATAGAATTGGGGTTCGATCGCGCCGACCGCGATGTATTTTCCATCTGCGCAGACATAGCAGCGATAGAACGGCGCGGCGCCGGACAGCAAGTTTGCGTCATGCCTGCGCGACAAGGATCCTGTCGCGAATGCGCCATGCACCATCGCCATCAAAGACGCAGAACCATCGATAATCGCCGCATCGATGATCTGTCCGCGCCCGGAACGCTCTCGCTCGTAGAGCGCTGCGACGATGCCGAAGGCGAGGTAGAGAGCGCCGCCCCCGAAATCGCCGAGAAGATTGAGTGGCGGATGCGGCGGGCCCTTGCCGTCGCCGATAACATCGAGCGCGCCGGTCTGCGCCAAATAGTTGATGTCGTGGCCAGCGAGGTGAGCGTCTGGCCCGGTTTGCCCGTACCCAGTCATGCGCCCATAGATCAGCCGTTCATTCGCCGCCATCAGTGCTTCGGGGCCGAGGCCCAGCCGCTCCATCACGCCGGGCCGATTGCCTTCAATCAGCACGTCGGCTGCGGTGGCGGCGCGAAAGGCAAGCGCGCGGTCGCTTTCCTTTTTGAGATCGAGCACGAGAGACGGCCGTCCGCGTTGCAGCGCGGCGTTGGGTCCAGTGCCGGCTACCCCGCTCGGGCGGTCGATGCGGATGATGTCGGCGCCCATGTCCGACAGCAGCATGGCGCAGAAGGGCCCCGGGCCGATGCTGGCGAACTCCACCACGCGTACGCCGACAAGAGGTCCCTCAGGCATTCAGTGCTCGCCGGTGCTGATCATTGGCTCGTTAGCACGGGCTCATGGGCGTAGCGATCGCAAATGATTGAACGCCTGAAGCAGGCTCAGAGGCGTAGGCCCTTGACGTCGAGGCGACCTTTTGCGTAGAGCCGACGGCACAAGGATCGCTTTCTATGCGCGTTGCCGCTCTCGTCATGGCCGTTTGCCGCCCGGTTTCGGGTTTGCAGACGCATGGCCGCGCGATCCACCATCATCACGATCACGCCGCGCATCACGCGCCGCGACACTGAAGCTCTGACCAGCTGCTGAGCTGAAGGAGCGAGAGCGCACCGCGCTTATCGCCTCAGATTGCTTCAATTTCCACCCGATGCGCACCCGGCGTGCGCCTGCGTGAGACGTGTTCCATGACCCCCAAGCGTTTGCACATTGCTATTCAAAAGAGCGGCCGGCTGGCCGAGCGCAGCCTCGAACTCATTCGCGCCGCCGGCTACCGGCTCAACAGGAGCGCCAGCGATCTCGCCTACAGCGTCGAGAACGCGCCGATCGATTTGTGGTGTCTGCGCGACGACGACATTCCGACGTTCGTCGCCGATGGCGTCGCCGATCTTGGCGTGGTTGGCCGCAACGTGCTCGCCGAGCGGACGGCGGGCGGTTCAAATGGGCTGCGTGAAGTCATGCCGCTCGGCTTTGGCCGCTGCCGCTTGGCGATCGCGGCTCCGCAATCTTTCGCCTATCGCGGGCCTGGCTCGTTGCAAGGCCTGCGCATCGCCACGACCTACCCGAATTTGCTTCAGCAATATCTGAGCGAAGCGGGCGTAGAGGCGCGTGTCGTAACTATGCGCGGCGCGGTCGAGGTGGCCCCGCGGCTGACACTGGCTGACGCGATTTGCGATCTCGTCTCTACGGGAGCAACGCTGGAAGCTAATGGCCTCGTTGCACTGGCGACGGTGTTGGAGAGCGAGGCAGTGCTTGTGCGCTCGACGCGCAGCCTCGATCCGGATATCGATGCCGTCGCCGAAAGCTTGACCTCTCGCTTTCGAGGCGTCGTCGCATCTCAGGACGCCAAATACGTGATGATGAATGCGCCGCGCTCGGCGCTGCCGCGCATCACGGAAATTCTTCCGGGAGCAGGCGCGCCGACAGTAATGGCGCTTGCTGGCCGCGATGACGCGGTCGCCGTGCATGCCGTGTGTCAGGAATCCGTGTTCTGGGAAACGTTGGAGGCGCTCAAGGAAGCGGGCGCCTCGGCGATCCTGGTGCTGCCGATCGAAAAGATGATGTGAGGCGGGCATGCAACGTCACAATTGGAGCGAGCTCGATGCTGTCGAACGCCAACGCGTGCTGGCGCGACCCGATCAACGATGCGCGCCGGAAGTGGCGGCGTTCGTGCGTCAGCTGTTCGACGAGGTCTATTCCGGCGGCGAAGAAGCGTTAGCGCGGTGGGCCATCAAGCTCGACGGCGCCGCGCCGGCCGCGCTCGCTCTTAATGCAGGCGTGGTTGACGCCGCCCGCGCGCAATTGGCCCGCCAGGATGTCGAGGCGATCGACTTTGCCGTCGATCAGGTGCGTTTCTATCACCACTCCACCAAGCCGAAGCCGCTCACGATTGAGGGCGCGCCGGGTGTGACGACGAACTTGGTCTGGCGCGCGATTGAAACCTGCGGTCTCTATGTGCCGGCGGGCAGCGCCCCGCTCGTGTCGACATTGATCATGCTCTGCGAACCGGCGCGTGTCGCTGGCGTGGGGCAACGCGTCGTGACGACGCCACCCTGGCGGGACGGGAAGCCGCATCCGGCGATGATTGCCGCCGCCGCCGCTTGCGGGGTTGAGCAGCTTTGGATGATTGGCGGCGCGCAAGCCATCGCGGCGCTGGCGCTAGGCGTGATGACGCCAAGGGCTCAGAAGATATTTGGCCCAGGCAACGCGTATGTCGCGGAAGCCAAGCGCTACGCCGCCGGTCTCAGCGGCGGGCCCGCCATCGACATGCCCGCGGGCCCCAGCGAATTGCTGATCATCGCCGATCGGAGCGCCAACGTGCGTTTCATCGCCGCCGATCTGTTAAGCCAGGCCGAGCACGACGCCGATGCGCAGGTGATCCTCCTTTCGACCTCCGATGAACTGATGGCCGAGGTCGAGGCCGAGCTGGAACGCCAACTGGCCGGGTTGAGCCGGGAAGAAATCGCGCGCCGCTCGCTCGCGCAGGCGCGCGCTATCCGTGTGGCGAGCTTGAAGGAGGCGGCAGAAATAGCCAACGCCTATGCGCCGGAGCACGTGTCACTCCAGGTCGCCGATCCAGAGAGCGTTCTGCCGGTGATCAACAATGCCGGTGCGGTGTTTGTAGGCGCTCTGAGCGCAGAAACGTTCGGCGATTATCTCGTTGGCCCGAGCCACGTCTTGCCAACGGACGCCGCCGCCAAGGCCTTCAGTGGTGTGAGCGTGGCATCGTTCATGAAGAGTTTCACGGTGCAGACAGTGAGCGAGACTGGCGCGCGGGCGCTCGCCGCGCCCGCGGCGCGCCTTGCGCGGTTGGAGGGGTTGGAAGCGCACGCTCGCGCCGCGGAGGCTCGCGCCAATGTGAGGCCAGCTTCGAGCGAGCCAGACGCGATCCGCCGACGCCGAGGCGAAGTTCAACGCGACACCAGGGAGACCAAGATCACCGTCGCTGTCGATCTGGATCGCTCAGCGCCGATTCAGATCGATAGCGGCGTCGGCTTCTTCGACCACATGCTGGAGCAGGTCGCGCACCACGGCGGGTTCTCGTTGACGCTCTCTTGCGAGGGCGACCTTCACATCGACGGGCATCACAGCATCGAAGATTGCGCCATCGCCTTCGGGCAGGCGTTGAACGCGGCGCTGGGCGCGCGGCGCGGCATCGCTCGCTTCGGTTTCGTGCTGCCGATGGACGAGGCGGAAGCCAAGATCTCCATCGATCTCGGTGGGCGCCCATTCCTCGTTTTCGAGGGCGCGTTCGCAGCGCCGCTGATTGGCCAGTATCCGACCGAGATGACCGAGCATGTCTTCCGTTCGTTCGCGCAGGCGCTCGGCGCGACCGTCCACGTTTCGGTTACGGGCGCGAACGATCACCACAAAACCGAGGCGTGCTTCAAAGCACTCGGCCGGGCGCTGCGCCAAGCGATCAGGATTGAAGGCGCGGAGCTGCCGTCGACAAAGGGCATGATCTGATGAGCGTCGCAGTGATCAATATCGGCGTTGGCAACACGGCTTCCGTGATGTTCGCGCTGGAGCGATTGGGCGCGGCGGCGGTGCTCACGGCGGACCCGGTGCGGGTCGCCGAGTCCGAGCGCGTGATCCTGCCGGGCGTTGGCGCCGCAGCCGCGGCCATGCGTCGGTTGCGGGGTGAATTGCGGGAGGTCTTGCTAAGCTTCACCCGGCCATTTCTTGGCATCTGCCTAGGTCAGCAGCTCTTTTATGAGCAGAGCCGCGAAGGCAATGCAGCCGGACTCGGCTTGCTGCGCGGGGAGGTGACGGCGCTCGACGGCTCAGCGCGTTTGCCCACCCCGCACATGGGCTGGAGTGCGCTGCGCATCGAACGCGAGAGCCCGCTATTGGAGGGCGTACGAACCGGCGATTATGCCTATTTCGTCCACTCCTACGCATGCCCAATCGATGATGCGACCATAGCCGCAGCCGATTACGGTCGCGCGTTTTCTGCTGCGGTCGCGCGCGGCAATCTTTTCGGCTGCCAGTTCCATCCGGAACGTTCAGGCGCGGTCGGCGCGCGTGTACTGCGCAACTTTGTGGCGCTGCCATGCTGATTTTGCCCGCAATCGACTTGCGCGAGGGTGCGTGCGTCCGTCTCTTGCAGGGCCGTTTCGACGCGGTGACGGAATACGGCGATCCGTTCGCGCAGCTTCGCGGCTTCGCGGACGCCGGTGCAACTTGGGTGCATATCGTCGATCTAGACGGCGCGCGCCTCGGCAGACCAATGCAGGGTGAGTTGATCGGGCGCCTGGCGGGCGAAACCGGCCTGAACGTGCAATGCGGCGGCGGCGTGCGCGCGCGTGCCGATGTGGAAGCGTTGTTGACGGCTGGTGTCGCCCGCGTCGTCATCGGCTCGATCGCCGTGCGTGCTCCGGGAGAGGCGCGAGCCTGGATCGAAGAATTTGGCGCCGACCGCATCTGTGTGGCTCTGGATGTCCGAGCGCAGGACGGAACATACGCAGTCGCCACCGATGGGTGGTTGGCGGATGGTGGGCGGACGCTGCCCGAAGTCCTTGAGCAATTTCCAGCAGGTCTTCTGCGCCACGCGCTGGTGACGGACATCTCGCGCGATGGCGCGCTGAATGGACCAAATGCCAAGCTAATGGCCCAGGTACGTACTTCGCGGCCGAACCTGGAGCTCCAAGCTTCCGGCGGCGTGGCCGAGCTTAGCGATCTGATCGTGTTGAAGGAGGCCGGCGCCGACGCCGTCATTGTCGGCCGCGCTCTCTACGAAAAGCGCTTCACTTTGGAGGAAGCTCTTGCCGTCTAAACGCATCATCGCGTGTCTCGATGTAAAAGCGGGGCGGGTCGTCAAAGGCGTGCGCTTTGAGGGACATGCCGACATGGGCGACCCCGCCGAATTGGCGCGCCGTTATCGAGATCAAGGGGCCGATGAAATCGTCATTTACGACATCACCGCTTCAGCCGAGCGGCGCACAATCGATTATACCTGGCTCGCACAAGTCGCGCGTGCACTCGATATTCCTCTAGCGGTCGCCGGCGGCATCCGCTCGTGTGAGCAGGCGATCTCTTGCCTTGAACACGGGGCCGACAAAGTGTCGATCAATTCGCCAGCCTTGGAGCGGCCCGATCTGATCGGCGAGATCGCTGAGCTTGCCGGTTCGCAATGCGTCGTCGTCGGAGTCGATAGCCGCGCCGTCGATGGCGACTGGCGCACCTTTCAGTATACGGGCGCCGCCGCCACCGTTCGCAAAACACCGCGCCTCATGCTCGACTGGATCGTAGAAGCGCAGGAACGCGGCGCCGGCGAGATTGTCTTGAACTGCATGGACCAAGACGGCGTACGCCAGGGCTTTGATGTCGAGCAGCTGCGCGCCGCGCGTGAGCGCTTGCGCATTCCGCTGATTGCATCGGGCGGCGCCGGTGCGCCATCGCATTTTGTCGAAGTGTTCGAGCAAGCCGACGTCTCAGGCGCCTTGGCCGCCGGCATTTTTCACTCCGGCGCGGTCGCGATTGCCGATGTCAAACGCGCGGTTCGTGACGCTGGACTGGAGGTGCGGCTATGATTTCGTTCGATGCATCAAGTGTCGATTTCGACAAAGGTGATGGGCTTGTCTGCGCCGTGGTTCAAGACCGGCTGACGCTACAAGTCTTGATGGTCGCCTGGATGGACCGCGAAGCATTGGATGAAACGCTGTCGAGCGGCGAAGCAACATTCTATTCCCGCTCGCGGCAATCGCGTTGGCGCAAAGGCGAAACTTCGGGAAACAGGCTGAAAGTGAGCAGCATTGTTGCTGACTGCGACGGCGACACGCTCCTCGTTTCTGTCGAGCCCGCGGGACCGGCATGTCACCTTGGCACGGTGAGCTGTTTCGGAGGTGCGGTTGCGCCGGGTCTGGGCCGCTTGGGCGCGCTTGAACGCGCGATCGCCGCGCGTGTCTCCGCGCCGCCGGAAGAAAGCTACACCGCACGATTGTTGGCCCGCGGCGCGAAGCGTGTGGCTCAGAAGGTCGGCGAGGAGGGGGTCGAGACCGCGCTCGCGGGCGCGGCCGGCGATGCTGCCGAGCTGTGCGAAGAGGCGGCCGATCTCTTCTACCACGTCGCGGTTCTGCTGCAGGCGCGCGGACTGAGCTTTGCTGACGTGATGGCCGTTCTGGCCGCGCGGGCGGAGCAACAAGCATGAGGCCTGCACCAAAAGCCGGCATCCTGCAGATCGCGCCTTACACCCCTGGCCGCGCGACGGCGCGGGGCTTCGAGCGTCCGCTCAAACTCTCCGCCAACGAAAATCCGCTTGGCTGTAGCGAAGCGGCGCGTGCGGCTTACATCGCCGCGGCTTCTGATCTGCATCTCTATCCTGATGCGAAGACCTCGCGCCTGCGCGCGGCGATCGCGGCGAAGTATCGGCTCGAACCCGAACGTCTCGCTTTCGGCGCCGGTTCGGACGAAATCTTTGCCATGGCGGCGCAGGCTTATCTCGGCGCCGGCGACAATGCCGTCCAGCCGCAATATGGCTTTGCCGCTTGGGCGATCGCGGTTTGCGCCGCCGGCGCGTGCATGAAGTCGGCGGCTGAGCGGGACTACGCTGTCGATGTCGACGCAATCGTCGCGGCCGTGGACGAACGCACACGCATCATCTTTGTCGCCAATCCAGCCAACCCGACTGGGACGTGGCTTCCGTTCGACGAGATCAAGCGCTTGCACGATGCCGTGCCCACGAACGTCCTCTTGGTTTTGGACGGTGCTTACGCCGAGTGCGCGCAAGGTATCTCAGGCTTTGCAGATGGTTTGGATTGGGCGCGCGACACGCCAAACGTACTCGTCACGCGCACGTTCTCGAAGGCCTACGGCCTCGCTTCTCTGCGCATCGGTTGGGCCTACGCACCTCTCGACGTCGCAGAGGTGCTGAACCGCATACGGCTGCCGTTTTCCGTGCCGAGAGCCGGCGAAGCCGCCGCCGTCGCTGCGTTGGCGGATGACGCCTTCTTGCAGCGATCCGTGAGCGCGTTTGCCGATGGGCGCCGGCGGATCGATACCGCCTTGCGGGGGCTCGGCGTTCGCACGCTGCCGTCAGCCGCAAACTTCGTCACGGGCTGCTTCGACAACGCCGAAGGGGTGGCCGAGGCGCTAGCTCAGCGCGGCATTCTCGTGCGCCATCTTGGCGGTTACGGCATGCCCGATTGGCTCCGCATCAGTGTCGGGACGCCAGGAGATATAGAGAAGGCGATCGACGCCGTAGCGGACGTGCTGCGCCACCGCGCCGGCTAGCCAAGCTGCCGGCGCCGCCGTTGGACGGGTGGCGGGCGGCGCGTGCCTGTCGCCGCTCGCGCGAGTTCCACCGGCGGGCTCGCCCGAACGCCCCATCGGGCTGGGGAAGCGAATTGCCGAGCCCCGGACGGGCATGCTCTATCGCATCGAGGGGCGGAGAATTGAGCGTGAGCGAGGGGAAGAGCGCCGAAGCGGACGATGAACTGCCGCTGGCCGTTGATCTCGACGGCACGCTCATCCGCAGTGATCTCTTCATCGAAGGCATCGTGCGCCTGGCGTTCGCCAAGCCTTGGTTGCTGCCGTCGCTCTTGTTTTGGCTATCGCAAGGGCGGGCCTACGCCAAGCAACGCATCTTCGAGGTGCTCGATCTCGACCCGACAACGTTGCCGTACGACGAACGTGTCGTCGCTTGGCTCACCGCCGAACGGCGAAAGGGCCGAACGATCGTGTTGGCGTCCGCCTGCGATCGTGTGGCGGTTGAGAAGGTGGCCGAACATGTCGGCTTGTTCGACGCTGTGTATGCGTCAGACGGTCAGATTAATCTGAAATCGGTGAACAAGGCGCGCAAGCTCGCCGAGGCGTTTCCTGGGGGCTTTGTCTATGCCGGCAATGAGAACGCCGACCTTGAAGTCTGGAGCGCCGCGCGCCGCGCCGTCGTCGTCAACGCCTCGGCCGATCTTCGCGAGCGCGCAGAGAGAGACTTCGACATCGAGCGGCTGTTTGAGCGTCAGGGCAGCATGCTCGATGCGTTCGTCGAAGCGGCGCGCCCGCAGCAATGGAGCAAGAATTTCCTCGTCTTCCTGCCTATGCTCGTTGGGCAGGGATGGATGCTGCCGAACGCTTGGCTGGCTGCGTTCATAGCCTTCTGGGCGCTCTCCTTCACAGCCTCGGCCATCTATCTCATCAACGACGCATCGGACATCGACGCGGATCGCAACCATCCGCGCAAGAACACGCGACCGTTTGCCTCGGGGACCTTGCCGCTTCATGTCGGCTTGGGCGGTTCGGCCGCCTTGCTTGCGGTCGGTCTGAGTTTGGCCCTCGCGGCGGACGTCCTGATCCTGATGCTGATCTATGTGGCGCTCACATCGCTCTATTCATTCTGGGTCAAGCGTCTGGTCTTGGTGGATGTGTTTCTGCTCTCAAGTCTCTACACCATTCGTATCGTGCTCGGCGGTGCGGCGACCGGGTTTATCGCAAGCGGTTGGTTGCTGGCCTTCTCATGCTTCTTCTTCTTCAGCTTGGCTCTGGTGAAGCGGGTTGCCGAAACGCGCGACCTCACGAAGCGCGGCGGTGGTGATGTCGGCGGGCGCGGCTACAAGAGCAGCGACACCGATATCCTGACGACGATGGGCGTCAGCGCCGGCTTCATCGCAAGCTTGGTTCTGGCTCTTTACTTGCAGGATGAAAGGAGCGCCGCGCATTACCGGGAGCCTTTCCTGTTATGGGGCCTGCCGGCGATCACGATCATCTGGATTTGCCGGGTTTGGCTCAAGGTCGCGCGTGACGAGATGCACGACGATCCGATCGTCTTCGCCGCACGCGACACCTATTCCTGGATGCTTGCGGCGAGCGCGATGCTTTGCTTCGTCGCTGCGGTCACGTTGGACATTGATTTTGAAGGGGTGTTTTAGCCAATGCCGGAAGCGGGGCCTTCGTTCACATGGTTCGGCACGCTAACGCGTGGCGCTGCGCATTGGGCAGTGCTGGTGCGCTTCCTCCTGATCGGTGGCGTCTCCGCATTGGCCATGTTGCTCTTGGCGTTGGTGTTTGTGTCCGGGCTTCACTTGCCACCACCCGCCGCGCAGGGGTTGGCCCATGCGCTCTGCATTGTGCCGACCTATGTCTGTCAGCGGACGCTGACCTTCCGGTCCGACATCAGCCATGCGCGTGGTCTTGGCGGATATGTGCTCCTGCAAGCGCCGCTCCTGGCCCTGGGCGCTGGGCTTGCCTGGCTGCTGATCTCTTACCTGCACTGGCCACGGCTTGAGGCGTTGCTGTTGATTGCGGGGGCTGTGGCGTTGACCAGCTTCGCCGCGCAGCGCTCACTCATATTTGCCCGTGGCCGCTAGCAGGCGTTTTGTGTCGCGGGGCTGCGACCGTGGCGCCTCAAGCGTCGCCCCGCACGCGCGCGTGCAGCCGCGATAACTCCCAAAGGTCGTTGCGGGTGAAGCCTAGCGGCGCGGCTAGCGCAGCCAGAGTTGTTTTGCCTAACGTGAGTTCGAGCGACTCGAGCTTGGCGAACTTGATTTTGTCCTCCGCCGTGAGCGCGGTGGCTTGACCGGATTGCGCGGCGTGGATCAGTTCTTCGGCCCGCAAGATCAGCTCGGTCTTGAGCTCGACATAGGCGCGTGCGTCCTGCGCCTTCTCGCCCAGCTTCGCGGCGATGGCGTTGATGGCTTGTCCGCGCGGTGTTTCGGCGAAATGCCCGGCGCGTATCTCTGCCAACAACAGCTCATGCGCGGCTCGATCGGCGGCTAGCCATTGCTGGGTCGCGCGGTCGCTGCGGATAAGGGCCAGGAAGATCGTCGCCGGCGCCAGAAGCAGCGTAAGCGCCATGATGACCAGTGGCTGATGCGGAAAGTGGTTGAACAGCGAGTGGACCGCGATCGCGGCCAATAAGCCGGGCACGAAGAGCAACGCATTGAACCGATAGTGCGCGGCGCTGCCTTCGGCTTGGCGCTCGGTCATTTCGTGCGAAATGATTGCAAAGATTGCGGTCGCGCCGCCGTGCATGATTGCCGTGCCGAAGCCGCGCACCAGCCAGGCGCTCACATTCGCGTCGGTGATCGTAAAGAGGTACCAGATATTCTCGATCACCGAGAAACCGGCGCCAACCGCAAACCCCGCGATCGCGGCGTCGACTTTGAACCCGATCCGATTCTGCGCGAACAGAAAGATCAGGGGCGCGGCTTTGAGGCTCTCTTCGATCACGGGCGCCACATAACGGCTGTGGGCGCTGAACCCGATCGGGAAGCCATCCATGACGCGCCAGTTGGCGAAAAAGCTCAGCGCCGCTATGGCGCCGCCGGCCAAGAG
This sequence comes from Hyphomonadaceae bacterium, assembly GCA_050184605.1. GTDB lineage: Bacteria > Pseudomonadota > Alphaproteobacteria > Caulobacterales > Aquidulcibacteraceae > Vitreimonas. Next base: position 203,738 of record JBFXAE010000006.1, read on the forward strand.
CAGGAACGCGATCTCGCGCGCGCTGATCAGATTGAAGGCGTCAAGGCGATCGAAAATGACGAGAAGGACCACGACGGGCGCGAGGGCGATGAACGCCTTAACGAGCAGGTCCGTATCCATCACATGATCTTTAGCGAGAGCAACACTTCATCGCTTAGGGATTCGCCGTCTTCGAAGCCTCGGGCGTAGCCGAGAGAGAGCGTCATCGGCAAGCGGTGTGCAACCGTGAAATTCCAGTCTGTCTGTATGCCCACCGTTTGCAGCGAGCGCCGCGCGCCGGAGCGATCCTCTGTCTCAAGCGCGCCGGCAAAGAAGGCGGGCCGCACGGAGCTCAGGAAGAGGCTGGCGACGCCGATGTCTTCGAAGCGCGCGGGCGGTAGGTTGATCTCGCCGACGGCGCGGACAAATGTTTGGGCCTCGATCTCGTTGATCTCGAAGCCCGGGAAGCTAGCGAACTCGCGGTAGCGCTTGATCTCGCGGTCATCGACGTAATTGTTGCCGAATGCGCCCATGTACCAGGCGCTGAGCGGACTGGCCTCATCGCCGCCGACTGTGCCGGCAGCCGTGTAAAGCCAGATCGAAGAATTGTTCAGCGGCAGCGGCACGCCAACATCGACGCCGCCGCGCACGCTCGGAAAGGTCTCGCCGTTTGCGTGATCGGCGCCGAGCGCCACATTCCAGCGCCAGCCGCGCTCATGATCGACTGCACCGAGAGAGCGTGTCGTGTTGGTGTAGGTCCACTCCGCATTGAGCGTCGCAAGCTCATCGAAGCTGGTGGAGACTTCTTGCGCGGCAGGCAGCGTGTCGAGCCCAGTGTAATAGGCGGCCTCGATCCTGAAATCGAGCTGGCGCGGCGGATCGTAGATGAAAGAGTTGTGATAGCCGACGATGAACGCGTCGCCGGCGCGTGCGCGCTCGGTCGGGCCGAAGAGATCGTAGAAATCAGCGTCGTTGTGCCAATAGCGAAGGCGCCAACGCAGTGTTTTGTACTCGATGTCGAAGTGCCAATCCTGATCTTCGAACGGGGAGTTCGGCAGATAGGAAAGCGTCACATGCAGCTGATTGAACTGCAGCGGATCTTCGAACACCGCGTAATAGCCAACAGCGACGCGTCCTCGATAGCCTTCGACGATCGGGTAGGCAGCGCCCAATTGCATCTCGTCGCGCGGCACATAATGGCCGCGCTCAGTGATTAAGCTGTCGAGATCGACATTGGCCGGTGAGCCCGTGGTCCAGGTGGTGACAACGGGGTGTCGCTGGGCGATCTCCGTGCCGAGGAAACGCACAGTGCCCAAGTCGTCGAGCGGCGCAGGTTCGATGACGCCGGGGCGGAAGCCTTCGCCTGTGTACTCGTAGACAATGAGTGAGCCGTCAGCGCGCGGGATCGGGCGGAAGAAGCCGGTCTCGGCATTGGAGACGGCCTCCAACTCCTGTGTCGCCAGCTCGTAGCGAAAAATGTTCGAGACGCCGGTGTAGTATGCGCTGCCGAAGAGGAAGCGGCCATCGGATGAGAACACGAAGCCTTCCGGCGTCGCTGTGCCGAGGTTGAAGGCGGCGATTGGTGTGGGCGTCAGGCCCGGCGTGAGGTCGGCGATGTTGAAGACCTGTACAGACTGATCGCCGTTGATTTCACCGACTGACATCGAGAGCATTGAGCCATCGGCTGAAATGTCGAGATCGAACGGCACCCGCCCGAATGGGAACGTGTAGATCTGATTCCAACTCGCATACGGCTCCGGAATGCGCACGAGCGTGACGTAACCATTGAGGTGCCGGAGACCCCAGAGCGAGCGATCGGCCGGATTGAAGACGATGTCGCCGATGCGTGCGTCGCGCAGAACCATGCGCTCTTCGCCAGTGGCGATGTCGATCTGCATGATATCGCGATAGGCGTAATTGTCGGTGGTGTACCACGCCGTATTCGTCACCGGATCGTAGGCCAACGAGGTGACGCGATAGAGCATCGCGCCCTTGATGTCGGTGAGCCGGCGTATGTCGCCGCTGTCCGGCTCCAGAACGCCGAGATGCCCGATGACGCCCGGATAGCGGAACGCGCCGACGAGATTGCCCGTGCGTGGATCGACGAATGTGCGCGAAACGGAGCCGAGCGAACGCGGCGATAACGCTGTGAGCTGAGTCAAGGGATGCGCGCGCAGCGCCTCGAGGTTTGTTTCCTGAAATGTGTGCTCCCAGGCGATCCAGTTGCGCCAAGCCTGATTGAGCGGGAGGTCAAACACCTGCCGGAATTGCGATTGATAATAGGCCTCGCTGCCCTCATCGCGACGCAACCATTGCACCACGTGTTCTGGCGAATATTGGTGAGCGAGATAGGAGAAGAAGCGCGTGCCATAGAGATAGTCGTTCACGCCGACTTGGAAGTCGACGAAGATGCCTTCGGACTCCAGCCCCACCGGCGAATAGAAATGCGCGTCGTCGCGCACCATCGAGCGGAACACCATCTCGTCATACGCGCCTTGGGCGCGGCCGAAGCCGCCGGCCATCCATGTTTCCATGAACACGGCGCTGCCTTCGAGAAACCAGCGCGGCACGTTCACACGCGGCGTCGCGAGATAATTGTAGAGGATCGATTCCGGGTGCTCTTGCACCGGCATCGGCTTGCCGAAGAACACGCGCCGCCAGAAGGCGTCGCGCTCGTTCCACACGTCCATCAGCGCAACGTGCGTCACTTCGTGGTTCGTCAGTGTGTAAAAGCGCTCGCCGGGGCTGAAGGTTTCGTAGGCGAGGCTAAGCGGCGCGACGTCTATAAGCAGGGCGTTGTTCGGCGAGGATCGTGCGGCGGCGTTGCCGTAATCGCCAAAGTCTTTCAGCAGCAGCGTGACCTGATCCCACGGCTCCCAGCCGAAGATGCGCTGCTGGAAGTCGAGCGCGTTCTCGAAGCTCCTAGCGACGTACGGCGTGAGGTACGTTCCCGTCGGATCGAAGTAGAGGAGGCGGAGGTTTTCCGTCTCGAGCCGTGAGAGATCGATCAGCGGAATGTCGTCGGGATCGCGGCTTACGGGCGCGGGCTCTGGCGGCGGCGCTTCGTCGGTGATTGGTGGCGCCACAATCTCGGCAGGCGTGGGCGCTTCAGATGTTGGAGGCGTGATGTCAGTCTGCGCTTGCGCCGATGCGATCGAGACAAGCGTCAGAGCCGTTGCACTTATGAGCGTGCGGATCCCCACATCCCCACCTAGCACGCATTGTAGGCGAGCACGCCGCGCCTTCTCTTGGCGCGGCGTGTCGCGTTGCGTCAGTTCGCCCGAACGGCGGCGGCGAAGTTGGCGTCGCGCGCCATCGCCGCGAAGGCAGGTTCACGCGCCAAAGCGGCGAACGCGGGTTGCCGCGCCAAAGCCGTGAAGGCTTCTGCGTTGCGGGCGAGTGCCTGCAGCGCTTGCGCATTGCGTGCCAGCGCCTCGAACGCTTGCGGGTTCTGCGCCATGGCGGCGAAGGCTTGCGGGTTGCGCGCCATCGCTTGGAATGCCTGGGCGCTGATGCCCTGCGCATTGCGGGCGATTGCCGCTTGCGCCTGGAACGCCTGTGCGTTGCGGGCCAGAGCAGCGAGACCCAGCGCGTCACGCGAGAGCGCCTGGAACGCCTGGGCATTGCGGGCCATGGCCTGGAATGCTTGCGCGTTGCGCGCGAAGGTTTCGAACGCCTGCGCATCGCGCGCCAACGCTTGGAACGCCTGAGCATCGCGCGCCATAGCGTCGAACGCTTGCGCGTCACGGGCCAGGGCGCTCATCGCCAGCGCGTCACGCGCGAGTGCCTGGAAGGCTTGTGCGTCGCGGGCCATTGCCGTGTTGGCCTGCGGGTTGCGGGCTGCGGCGGCGAAGTTGGCGTCGCGAGCAAAGGCAGCGAAGGCTTGCGGATTGCGCGCCATGGCCGCGAAGGCCTGCGGGTGGCGGGCAAGCGCTTCGAACGCCGCTGGGTGGCGAGCCATCGCGGCGAACGCCTGTGGTTCGCGCGCCATCACTGAGAACGCCTGAGCGTTGGCGGCAAAAGCCTGCGTCGCTTGTGCGTCGAAGGCGCGGGCCGTCAGCGCCTGCGCCTGGAACGCTTGCGCATTGCGGGCCATGGCCGAGAGGCCTTGGGCATCGCGGGCAAGTGCGTTGAAGGCCTCGGCGTTGCGCGCCATGGCTTGGAACGCCTGAGCCTGGCGGGCCATGGCGTCAAACGCTTGCGCGTCGCGCGCCAAGGCTTGGAAAGCCAGGGCGTCACGCGCCATCGCGTCGAACGCGGCAGCGTCGCGCGCCAGTGCATCCATGGCTTGCGCATCGCGCCCGAGCGCTTCGAACGCAGCGGCGTCACGCGCCATATAGACGCGGCCTTGCGCATCGCGCGCCGCAGCTTGGAACGCCTGCGCGTCACGGGCGAATTGTTGGAATGCTTGCGGGTTGCGCGCCATGGCCGCGAACGCTTGCGGGTGGCGGGCAAGCGCTTCGAACGCCGCTGGGTAGCGAGCCATCGCGGCGAACGCTTGCGGCTCGCGCGCCATTGCTTGGAACGCCTGCGCGTTTTGCGCCATCGCTGTGAACGCTTCGGCGTTGCGGGCTTGTGCATCTAAGCCTTGCGCGTCGCCGGCTTGTGCTGCGCGCGCCAACGCGGCAAACGCCTGCGGATCGCGTGCGAGCGCCGCGAATGCTTGCGGATCGCGCGCCATCGCCGCGAGCGCCTGCGGGTTTTGTGCGAGGGCCGCGAACCCCGGATCCCGCGCCAGCGCGCGGAACGAGGGATCGTTGACCATCAGATGGAACGCGTCCGTCTGCATCAATTGTGGCACGGAATCGTCGCCGAGCGTGACGTCGGCATCCGTCACCTGCGTGGAGCGATAACGCTCCACCGGCGCGATCGTGCCGGAAAGTTCGCCGCCAGACGGCGGAAGAATTGCACCAATTGTAACTGCGCCCACCGCCAAGAGTGCGACCATACTCGTGGCCGCGATGCCCAATTTGGCGTTGTTCGACAAGGCGATAGCCATGTCGCTCCTCCAGCTCTTAAATTTAACCGCGCGGATGTGAGTAGCGGCCAATATTGCCGTGCCGTCAATGGAAAGTTCTACGGAGTTGTAATGCGTCGAAGTGCGATGGTGCGGCGCACAAGTGACGCCGCGCGCTGATTTCCCTTGATTTTGCAGGCCTTGGACGCGCCAATGCTGATCGCGCGTCCGTCGTGACCGCGGACACTTGACCATCCGGCCGGGGAGGATGGGTCGCTTATGGGACTTTGGCTGCACCGCTTGGCGGTCGCGTTTGTGCTCGCGTTTGAGGCGCTGGCGTGCCTGGCCAGCGTCATTCTTCTCATGCTGCTCTCCGCGGCGCCGCTCTACCGGGACTTCCTTCCAGCGTGGCCTGCGTCATGGGCCTGGGCGGCGATGTTTATCGGCGCCTGCGCGCTCGCGGTTGCAGCGTCTTGGGTCAAAGGCATTTTCGACAAGCGTTTGCCGGCGCGGATCGGGGGCGAACCGCGCCACGCGCATATCAGCGGCTGGACGTTCGTTTGGATCGTCCTGGTGATGTCGATCATCGTCGCATTGGCGACGTGGGCGTCCGAAAGCGAAAACAACCGGGCGGTGATCAACACCGACTGGGGCGTCGCTATCATGATCGGCCTCGCCATTGCATTCGTCGCGGCGGCTTTGGTGCCGACGGTTTCGATCGCCGATCACGCATCGGGGCTCATCTCCTTCATCGGCCGCTTCGTGCGTCCATTCGGGCGCGTGCTGAGCATCATCGATAGCATTCTGGTGTTCGCGGTCGCTGGCGGCGCCGGCGCCACGCAGAGCTCGGTCTTCATCCGCTATGTGATGTTGCTGGGTACGTTGGGCGCATGCGCGGCGATGGGCTATTGGCTCGAGCCGCCCTGGGGCCTCGTGCCGTTGGCGTGGGGCTTTCTGGTCGCCGTTGCGATTTCGCGGCGCTGGGCCTGGATCGAGACTGATCGTGAACTGGCGATGCTCAACCGCCGCTTTGTCGGTCCCCATCTTCGCATCGGCTTCGGGCAAGACATCCGCGACGAGGCGTTGCTGAGTTTCGCGTCACTCCTCATTCTCGTGCCGCTTGCGTTGCGCCAAGCGCAGATCACGGCCCTCGGCGCCGATTTCGAGCTGTTCAACGCCGATCTCGCTGAGGCGCAAAATCTGCGCACCTGGATAGGCTTTTTTGGCACGGAGTTGGCGAAGGCTGTGCCGTTCGTGGATTGGGCCGAAGTGTATGATGTCGGCGGCGCCGATGAAGGCCTGGTGCAAAGCCCGGTCGCGCATCACTTCGTGTTCGCGACGCGGATACTCGTCGATCTCGTTTTCCTGGCGGCGTTGTTGCAGGCGCTTTCGATCTCCGCGCGCAACGCCACGCAGCGTGGGCTCTTCTATGAAGGCCAACTCGACCGTCTGGACCCCTTCCTCGAGCCGCGCGAATTCCGAAAACTCATGCGTCGTGGCGAGAAGGGGCGGCTTGAGCCCGACCCCGCGCGGGTGGCGGCGTTCCCCGAGTACGATCCCATCCGCTTGAGTGAGCTCGCCGGCGACGACGATCGCGGCCGGATCTTCCGCGCGGCGGTGAACGCGGTGCGCGTGCAGCAGGGCGGTTCGAATGTCGCGGAGTTTCATACCGAACTCGCGCGCCGCATTCATATGCCCGAGCGCGACAAGATTGCGATTCTGGAAGTGGTCAACGCCATCCGCGCGGCGGGACCGGAGCGCGATATCGTGTTGCTCGACCAATTGCGGCGCGAACTCAACCATGTGCCGAAGCTGATCGAAGTGCGCACGGCAATCGTCCGCCTGATCGCCGAGGCGCCGGACTCGGCGGAGAAGACCGCCGCACTCACCGGCGCGATCGAGCACGATCGCGACAGCCTGGGGCCGGTTCGCCTGGCCGCGCTCACTGGCTTGGCCGAGGCGGCGCAGCGCGGCGATCGAGACGCAGCGGTGACGCTGCAGCGCGCCATCTCTTCGCAGAGCCTTACCAAGGCCGAGCAACGCAGCGCGCGAGCGCTGCTGGCGCAGATCGATCGCGGCGTCCCGTTGGCGAGGCCCGCGGCGCCGGCGCCATCGCGTCCAGCTGCCGAGCCGCCGCCGCCCGCCACCGAACCGGAGCCGGAGCAAAACCAGGACCACCAATCGCACGACCCGCAAGAGGCGGAGTTCGAAGCCCCTTCGGAGCCGCCGCCACCGCCTGTCATGCAAGCGCGGCGCGAGCCGGACTCGGAGGCGAGAGCTCCCGCATCGCCATCGCGCCGCCCTCCGCGGGCGCAAGCGACAATGGAGTGGGCGGCCTTGATCACCTTCGCGCTTGTCGGCGCGGGCTGGATCTATTTCTGGCAAAACACCGGCGCGTTCGATCGCTAGGCGGCGGCCTCTTCGTCCTTCGGCGCCAACAGCAAGTACATCGCCGGCGTGACGATCCGCGCTATGAGAGTCGAGCTTATCAAGCCGCCGATCAGCACCATGGCGATAGGCGAGAAGAGCGGTGAATCTTCGAGCAGCAACGGCGTCATGCCGCCGATCGCGGTGGCGCTTGTCAGCAGCACGGGCAGGAAGCGCACTTCGCCAGCAGTCTCGATTGCTTCGCGCAACGGCACGCCGCGCGCGCGCGCCTGGTTTGCAAACTCGACGAGCAGGATCGAGTTTTTGATCTCGATGCCGATGAGCGCCACGAAACCGATAACAGCCGTGAACGAGAGCGACTCGCCGCCGATCCACAGCGCGATCAAGCCGCCCATAATGCCGAACGGGATGACGAAGGCGACGACGCCGGTCACCGCGAAAGTGCCAAACTCCAACAATAGCACCGCGAGCACGCCAAAGATGGCGATGAGAATGGCAGGCCCGAGCCCGCCAAAGCTCCGCGCCTGCGCCTCAGCTTCACCGCCGAAAGACACCGAATAGCCCGGCGGCAACCGCAACGCCTCAAGCCGCTGCGCGACGTCAGCGGTGACGCCGCTGATGAGATAGCCTGCCTGCGTATAGGCGGTGACAGTCGCCGTCCGCTCACGTTGCACGCGGTCGATGGAGGCGGGGCTGCTCTCCAGCGTAGGCCGCGAAAGTTCGGCAAGCGGCGTTGCGCCGCCCTGGCCGTTCCAGATGTAGAGCCGGTCGAGCGCCGTCACCGGCAAGGAATCCTCGCGCGGGGCTCGCAACACCACCGGGAATGCATCCCCGGCAGGATCGCGGAATTGTGCAACGGGCAAGCCCGCAATGGCGATACGCAGCGTGTAATCGATCGCGCCAGCCTGCACGCCGCGCAACGCCGCGGCCGCATCGTCGATGTTGAGGTTGAGATCGATCAGTCGTTCGGACATCGGATTCGAGACATCGCGCGCGCCGGGCGTCTCGCGAATAATCCGCTCCACTTCGCTGGCCAGCTCGCCGAGCGCCGCGAGGTCCGGGCCGCGAATGCGCACGGCGATCGGCGCTTCGATTGGCGGGCCGTTGGCGAAGCGGCGCAGATTAATGCGGGCCCGCGGATACTGATCGAGCCGCGCCCTGATCTCCTCGATCGTGCGCATACCTTCGTCGCGATGCCATTCTTGGAAGCGCGCGTAGATCTGGCCTTGGTTGGAGAGTTGTTCGGGCGGAATTTCGTTGTAGTAGATCTGCGGATTGCCGCGTCCGGTGTTGGCGAAACGCCAATCTATCTCCGGAAACTCGCTCAGCACACGCTCGGCGTACATGACCGCCTGATCGGTTTCGCTGACGGCGCTGCCTTGTGGCGTTTCAATATCGACCAGGAAGTATGGGCTGTCGTTTTCCGGGAAGAGACTGAAGCCCAGCTTGGGGATGAGCCCAAGCGAAAGGAAGAATGCGGCCAGGCCGATGATGACGGTTTTGCGCGGATGCGCGAGCGCGACGTGCAAGGCCGGGCGATAGATGTTGTGGATCGCCGCCATTACCGTATCGAGAAAAACGTTTGAGTGTCCGGAATCGCTGCGTGGCAGGAGCCGGCTGGCGAGGAACGGGATAATCGTCAGCGCCACGAACAGCGAGGCGATGATGGTGACGACGACCGCCACCGGCAGTGAGCGCACGAAGGCGCCCGCGCCTTCAGGCAACGCCATCAGCGGCACGAATGCGAGCAGCAGAGTCGCCGTGCAACCGATGACGGCGATGTTGATTTCGCTGACGCCGGCGATCGCCGCCTCGCGCGGACTCATGCCTTGCCGCAAATGGCGGGCAATGTTTTCGGTGACGACGATGGAATCGTCCACAAGCAAGCCGAGCGCCAGCACGAAGCCGGCGATGGAAAGCTGGTTCAGCGAATAGCCAAGCTCCTGCATCGCCACCACGCCCATCGCCAACGAGAGCGGGATCGACACCATAACGACGATGGAAGCTCGAAAGCCCAGGGGCAGAAGCGTCAACAGCACCAGTGCGAGCGCGATGGCAAAGTCGCGCGCTAGGTTGCCGAGCCGGTGTGTGACTGTCTCGGATTGATCGAACGCGCGGTGGAGTTGGATGTTATCGGGCAGCGATTGCTCGAACGCATCGACGCGCGGGCGGATGCCATCGATCACGTCGAAAATCGATTCGCCCAGCCGCGCCTGGGCGCTGATGAACACGGCGCGTTCGCCATTGAAGCGGGTGATGTGCGTCCGCTCGTCATTCGCCCATGACACCGCCGCGACATCGCCCACCGTGACGAGAGATCCGTCCTGCGCGCGCAGCGCGACGCGGCGGATTTCGTCGAGCGAATCGAATGAGCCCGAGGCTTGCACGTTGAACCGCCGGCCGCCGGCCTCTACGGCGCCGACGGGGGAATCGACGCCGTCCCGTTGCAGCGCCTCGGCGACAGCGGCCAAGGGCAGGCGATAGGCGGCGAGTTGATCCAAATTGGCGGCGACGCGCACTTCCGCCGGCGGCGCGCCCCAGATGTCGGCTTGCTGCACGCCGGGCGCGCGTTCAAGCGCGTCGCGGAGACCTTTCGCGTAAGCTTCCAATTGCCGGAAGGATGCGTCGTCGCTCGTCAGCGCCATCTGCACAATGGCGGCTTGCGCCGGATTGTAACGCCGCATGCGGATGTCGACGACGCCATCCGGCAGCGTGGGGCGCACGACATTGATCTCGCGCACCACTTCGCCGAACTTTTCCTCCGCGTCCGCGCCCCACTCGAACTCGACATTGATGACCGCGAGCCCCGCTCGGCTGGCGGATTGAATCTCGCGGATATCCTCAATCGCGTTGACCTGATCTTCGATCGGAATAGCGACCAGCCGCTCCATCTGCTCGGCGTCGGCGCCGGGCAGGATTACGGCTATGGCGACGCCGGGAAATTCCGTGATCGGGTCTTCGGATTTCGGGATCGAGAAAATCGCACCGACGCCCAGCGCCACGAGCAGCGTGAACAACACCGCGCTGAACTGCCAACGGTCGACGAAGAAGCGTGTGATGGCCTGCATTTAGGCCCCGGTAGCGATGCGCACGGTCTCGCCGTCGCGCACATAAGCTGCGCCCGCGGCGACCACGCGGTCTCCCGGATTGAGACCTTCAACCACGATGACGCCGGCCTGCGTCACACCGGCGGTGCGTACAGCGCGGCGGCGCGCGACCGCGTTTTCGTCAAGCACATAGACGATGCCTTGATCGGCGCGCGCATCGAGAAGCGCCAAGGTCGGGACAATGATGGCGGCTTGCGCGTCGGCGCCTGGGCGCGCCGCCACTTCCACTTCCGCGACCATGCCGCTGCGCAGGCCCTCTGGCGCGGTGACTTCGATTTCGACTTCAAACGCGCCGGTTGCGTCGTCGCCCTTGGCGCCAACACGCGTCACGCGACCCTCGCGTTGCGCACCGTCAACGTTTACTTGTGCCGTGTCGCCGATTTGGATGCGGGCGGCGTCTCCTGAAGCGACTGGCGCGCGAACCACGACGCCCGAAGCCGTGTCGCCGAACACGAAGACCGGCGATCCGGCGGTGACCGTCTGTGCGGGATCGACAGTGCGCCGCAGGATCACGCCATTCGCCGGCGCTGTGAGCACCGATGAGTCGCGCGCGCGCTCGACGGCGAGGCGTGCGCTTTCCAAACGCGCTTCCGAGACGAAGCCGCGTTCGAACAATTCTTGCGTGCGTTCGAGATCGCGCTCGGCGTTGGCGCGGGCGAGCGCGGCTTCATCGACATTGGCGCCGGCGCCGGTTCTGCGCAGCGTCGCCAGCCGCTGGCCCCGGCGCACGATGTCGCCGGAGTCGACATCGATCGATCCAATGATGCCGTTGGCGGTGAAAGCGAGCACGGGTTCGCGGCGATAGCCGATCATGCCGCTGACGCGGATTGTGCCCGCGGCCGAGGCCGGCGCGACTTCCACGACCTCAACCAGCGGCCCTTCGGCGGTCGCGGTCGTTTGCTCCGCGCCGTCACCCGAACAGCCAGCGAGCAGGGTGACCGCTGCTAAGGCAAATGTCTGAAAAACCGTCGCTTTCTGCACGACCCACCCTTATCGCTGAACGATAGCGGATTTATTCAGTCGTCACAAGTGGAATGTGATCTCAACGAGCCCAAAACACTTCTGGAGTGATGGGGAGTTCGAGCAAGCGGTCGATCGGCAAGCGTGCGCGCCCCCGATCCTCAAGCACGCGCCGCTTCTCATCGCCGGTGATGAGAAGAACGACCGATGCCGCTTTGGACAGAGCTGAACGTGTGAGGGTGAGGCGCTCAGCGGCGCCGGCGGCCCCCGGCGCGTGAACGGCGATCACCGCGCGCTGATCGTTCAGCGCCGCGCCGAGCTGCGGCGATTGCGGAAACCAAGACGCAGTGTGGCCGTCGCCGCCCATGCCCATCAGAGCGATGTCGATGTGTTGGGTGCTGTAGAATTCGTCGGCGCGCGCCGCCGCTTCTTCAACGTCCGCGCAATCCGCGTACATCGGCAGGAGCTGCGCGCCGGCCGCTAACGCTGGCGCGAGCGTACGGCGCAAGAGCGCTTCATTCGACGCAGGATCTCTGGGAGGTACAAACCGCTCATCCACCAGCGCGAAGGTGACGCGTGGCCAATCCAGTTTGAGCGTCGCGAGTTCGGCGTAAGCAGGCTCAGGTGTGCCGCCGCCGGAGAGGGCTGCAACGGCTTCTCCGCGTTCGGAGGTCGCATCCTGCAAGGCTTTCGCGATACGTTCGGCCGCCGCGCTCATGAGTGCTTCGCGCGTTGCGAACTCGCGAATGTGCATCATTTTCCTCGATCGGCGAGCAGGTCGCGCAGCGTCGTCGCGACGGCATCGCCAAGCTCTTCGCTTGCCAGCGCGTAGGCGGCGGTCGCGCGCATATAGCCGACTTTGTCGCCGCAATCGTACGTCGTGCCGTCGTACTCCAGCGCGTGAAACGGCTGCACGTTCATGAGTCGCGCCATCGAATCCGTGAGCTGGATTTCATTGCCGGCGCCAGGCCCTTGGCTTTCGAGCAGCTCGAAGATTTCCGGCTGCAGGATGTAGCGACCGCTGATGAAGAGGTTCGACGGCGCGTCTTCGCGCTTCGGCTTCTCGACCATGCCCTTCATTTTGATGAGCCGCCCGTCGCGACTTTCCGGCGTGATCACGCCATAGCGTTCCGGCGTATCTGTTGGCTCGACCGCGATGATATTGCCGCCGACTTTGTTGTACGCTTCGACCATCTGCCCCAGGCACGAGGGCTTGGCCATCATCAGCATGTCCGGCAGCATCACGGCGAACGGCTCGTCGCCTACGATGTCGCGCGCGCACCAGACGGCATGGCCCAGACCGAGGGCCGCTTGCTGGCGTACAAAACTCATTGAGCCCGCCACGGGCACCGAGAGCTCGGCTTCCGCCAGCTGAGCGGTCTTTCCCTTCTCGCGAAGTGTTACTTCGAGTTCATACGCTCGATCGAAATAATCCTCGATCGCACCCTTATTTCGCCCGGTGACGAAGATTATGTGCTCGATGCCGGCGGCCAGAGCTTCGTCCACGACGTACTGGATCGCCGGCCGGTCGAACACAGGAAGCAATTCTTTTGGGATCGCCTTGGTCGCGGGCAGCACCCGCGTCCCAAATCCGGCGACGGGGAGTACCGCTTTCCGTAGCGTTCGGGGCGAGGTGGAAGCGCTAGCCATTGTGGTTCCGTGTTCGGCGCCGCAGCAACGGCGATTTCCAGCTCACTTTACACCGCAAGCCTGAACCAGTCGCAACTGCGCATGAGCGTCGGATTTGGCTGAAATTCAGGATTTTCCGATAGGGTGGTCTCAAGCCGCTCAAGTCGGTGGGTAGGGGTGTCGAGAGTAGTGACGGGTGTCACGGACGATCTCTCTTCGGCGCCGCAAAGTAGCAATTGCCATTGTGGCAACCTTTTGTTAACTGACCGCCGCCGGTCCGGGAGTTCTCCACATTATGTCGCCCTCTAACGTCAAAGCCACCGTTCGCATGGTCGTGGCCAGCTTTGTTGCTGGTGCGGGTGCGATGGTTCTTGTGGGCCTCGTCGCCCCTGTGGCGATGCAGGGCGGCCTCTCGATGCGCGACGCATTCGCTAACGAAATGACGCAGCAAGCGCCGGCGATCGAGCCGCTCAATGTGGAAGCGATCGAAGCGACCTTGGCTGATGCTGAGCGCTCCATGGCTGCCGCGCGCGCGTCGACCGACGACAACGTCAGCCGCTTGCACGCACTCGCCAACTGAAGGACCGCGGACCTTTAGGTCCGCATCCTGCTCCTTCGTTTCGATTACAGAATCGACTGACCCGTCGATTTCCAGTCTTTCAGAAACGCTTCCAGCCCCATGTCCGTGAGGACGTGTTTGTAGAGGCTCTTGAACACGGCGGGCGGAATCGTCGCGCAATCGGCGCCCGCGATGGCCGCGTCCCGTACGTGGCCGGCGGTGCGGATTGAGGCGGCCAAGATCGAGGTCGGATAGTCGTAATTGTCAAAGATGGCGCGGATTTCGCGGATCAACTCCATACCGTCTTGGCCGTTGTCATCGAGGCGGCCGATGAAGGGTGAGATGAAAGTCGCGCCAGCCTTCGCCGCCAGCAAAGCCTGAACCGCTGAGAAGCACAGCGTCACGTTAGTTGGATGGCCATTGTCCTCGAGGTGTTTGCAAGCCTTCAAACCCTCCGGCGTCAGCGGCACTTTCACGACGATGTTGGGCGCCACGCCGCGCAGCTTCAGCCCTTCCTTGATCATCGTCTCGGCGTCTTGTGCGACGACTTCCGCGCTCACCGGCCCCGGAACCGCGGCGCAGATTTCCGCCAGCGTCTCGAAGAAATCACGGCCCGCTTTCGCAACGAGTGATGGATTCGTTGTAACGCCGTCCACCAAGCCGGTTTGCGCCAGTGTCTTGAGTTCCGTTGCGTCGGCGCTGTCGATGAAAATCTGCATTTGAAGCTCCCGCCGCATTCCTTCCGGCGTTTTCCGCTGATACCGGACTGCACGTGTCAGGCAAAGCGTCCGAATCGGCGCTAAAGAGCCTGAGCGAAGGAATTCCGATGAGCAAAAGCGAACTGATCGAAGGCATCGAGGCGAAAGAACTCGCCAACGCTATCCGCGCCCTGGCGATGGATGCCGTGCAGCAGGCCAATAGCGGGCACCCCGGCATGCCAATGGGCATGGCGGATGCTGCGACGGTGCTGTTCTCGAAGTTCCTGAAATACGACCCCAGCAATCCGAACTGGCCGGATCGCGACCGCTTCGTGCTCTCCGCCGGCCACGGCTCGATGTTGCTCTACGCGCTGCTGCACCTTACCGGCTATGCCGATATGACGCTCGATGAGATCAAGCGCTTCCGCCAGCTCGGTTCGAAGACAGCGGGTCACCCGGAAAATTTCCTCGCCTCCGGCATCGAGACGACGACCGGCCCGCTCGGGCAGGGGCTTGCGAATGCTGTCGGCATGGCGATGGCGGAGGCGCATCTCGCGGCGCGCTTCGGCGGCGCACTTGTCGATCACCGGACGTGGGTGATCGCCGGCGATGGTTGCTTGATGGAAGGCGTCAGCCAGGAAGCCATCGCGCTTGCCGGACGCCAAATGCTTAGCAAGCTGATTGTGATCTGGGACGACAACTCGATTTCGATCGACGGCGCCATCTCGCTCTCCGACACCACCGACCAAAAAGCCCGCTTCGCCGCCAGCGGCTGGAGCGTGCTCTCTTGCGACGGTCACGACGTCGCCGATGTCACGCGTGCGTTCGAGGCGGCGACGAAATCCGATCGTCCGGTGCTGATCGCGTGCAAGACCACCATCGGTTACGGCTCACCGAAAAAGGCCGGCACCGCGAAGGCGCACGGCGAAGCTTTGGGCGCTGAAGAACTCGCGGCCACCAAAGCCGCGCTCGGCTGGAAGTACGGCTCGTTCGAAGTGCCGGACAACATTCGCGCCGCATGGCTGAAGATCGGCGCGCGCGGCGTGATCAAACGCCAGGAATGGTCGGCGCGGTTGAAGACCTCCGAACACAAGGAGGCGTTCGCCGCCGCCATGAGTGAAGGCCGTGTGGCGGGCTATGGCGGTCCGAATGTTGAGAGCGCGATCTCGGCGCTCGCTGTGCACGCGACGAAGATGGCGGCTGAAAAACCGTCGCTGGCGACGCGCGCGTCCTCACACGGCGCGATCGACGCGATGTTTGAAGTTTGCCCCGAACTGCTCGGCGGCTCCGCCGATCTCACCGGCTCGAACCTCACGCACGCGAAAGGCTCGCAAGATTTCACGCCGGAAAACCGGCTCGGCCGCTACGTGCGCTATGGCATCCGCGAACACGGCATGGCCGCCGCGATGAACGGCATGGCGCTGCACGGCGGCGTCATTCCCTATGGCGGCACCTTCCTCACGTTCTCCGATTATTCGCGCCCAGCGATCCGTCTCGCGGCGCTGATGGGCATTCGTGTCATCCACGTGATGACGCACGATTCCATTGGCCTCGGCGAAGACGGCCCGACGCACCAGGCCGTCGAACATCTCGCCGCGCTTCGCGCCATTCCCAACCTCTATGTCTTCCGCCCAGCTGACGCGGTTGAAACCGCGGAGTGTTGGCAGGCGGCGCTGTTGCGTGACGATGGCCCAAGCCTGCTGGCGCTTTCGCGCCAAGCGACGCCGGCGCTGCGCGGCGATGCGAGCGAAAACCTCTCCGTGCGCGGCGCCTATGAATTGCTGCCGGCCGAAGGCGGCGCCTCGCGCGTGGCGATCTTCGCCACCGGCACCGAAGTGGCGCTCGCCGTGAAGGCGCGCGAAGCGTTGCAAAAGGAAGGCATCCCGACGCGCGTTGTCTCGGCGCCGTGCTTCGAAATGTTCGAACTACAGGACGATTCCTACCAAGACGCTGTCTGCGGCGATGACGATGAACTGAAGATCGGCTGCGAGGCCGCGATCGGGCAGGGTTGGTTCGAGGCGTTCGGGCTCGATGCATTTGTCGGCATGTCGACATTCGGCACGTCGGCGCCCGCGAAGGACGCTTACGCGCACTTCGGGATTACGTCCGATGCGATTGTGGAAACGGCGAAAGCGCTGCTGGGCTAGGACGTATCGGCGCTGCAGGGCGCGGGCGTGGCGCGCATGCGCGTGGCCTCGGCCAGCGGCGCGATCATGATGATGGCGCAAAGTCTGGTCAGCCGCCTTATGGCCCGAGTACTACGCTGCGTCGGGTTTGACCTCGCTTGCGATCCGCGCGCCGATTTCCTTTTCCGCTAGAGCGAGTTCGTAGGCGGTTTGCAGATTCAGCCAAAAGCGCGCGCTGTTGCCGAAATAGCGTCCAAGCCGCAGTGCGGTGTCGGGCGAAATTCCGCGCTTACCGTTCAGAATGCCGGTGATGCGGCCGGACGGCAACCGCAGAGCGAGCGCTAGGCGGTTTGCAGACAAATCACGCGTCGTGAGCTCGCGCTTCAATACGCGGCCGGGGTGGACAGGGGCAATTCTCATCGGACTTCTCTCAGTGGTAATCGACAATCTCAACATCCCAGGCATCGCCCTCCTTGAAGCGGAAACATATCCGCCACGGGCCGTTCACGGTCATCGCCCATTGCCCTTTGCGATCGCCCTTCAACTTGTGAAGCCCGACCGATTTTAGTGGGCTCAGATCATCCAGCGAGGTCGCGGCGTCCAGCGAGGCAAGCAGTTCCAAAGCGGCATCTTGGTCAAATCCGGAGAACTTTGCCTTGCCGCCCTCCGCAAAGCGGCGCGTGGCGCTGTTCGCCCAGGATTTGATCATTATGTAATATACTACGCTAAGCGTAGTACGGCAAGTGTTCTAGCGCGGGCGGATGAGAAGGCCGGCTGGTGTGGCGATGATGATGAGATCGTCGCCGTCGCGTGCTTCGGCTTTGACGCCGCTTTCTATCATCTTGCTTGTATCAGCGCTTGCAGCAGGACCAAGCACCGCGAAGCCATCTGCATCGCGCGGGGCTAGGCGCCAGACTTCGGACCAGGAGCCGATGTCGGCCCAGCCGATGTCGCAGGGGGTTACGGCGGCGCGGGCGGTGTGCTCCATGATGGCGATGTCGAGTGGGAGTTTGGGCGCGGCGGCGTAGGCGGGGCCGAGGCGGATTTCGTCGTTGGTGCGGGTGGCGGATTGGATGGCTGCGACAGCTGCATCGCGGATGGCCGCGTTGGCGCCGAATTCGGCGAGCAGAGTTTCGGGGGCGAAGAGGAACATGCCGCTGTTCCAGGAATAGCCGCCTTGGTCGAGATAGGTTTGCGCGGTTGGTTCGTCGGGTTTTTCCTTGAAGGCTTCGACGGCGAAAATGCCGTCGCCGAGTTCGGCGCCGCTCTTGATGTAGCCGTAGCCGGTGGCGGCGTGGTCTGGCGTGATGCCGAAGGTGACGATGCGGTCGTGGGCGAAGTGCGCGGCGCGCTTGATGGCTTCGCGGAATGCGGCCGTGTTGGCAATCACGTGATCGGAAGGCGCGAGCAGGACGAGGGCGTTGGCGTCAATCTCGTTTGCGATGGCGGCGGCGGTTGCGGCGACGGCGGCGGTGTTGCGTGCTTGGGGTTCAATGATGATCGCCGCAGCTTCGGCGCCGACCTCGCTGAGCGCACTGCGCACGCGCGGCGCATGTTGCTCACCGCACAACACGATCGGCGGCGAAAAGGAGATGTCGCCGATGTCGCCGCTCAGGCGCGCGACGGTGTCGGCGAACATGGTGCGCGGGCCCGTGAGCGCATGAAATTGTTTGGGGTGATCTTCTGTTGAGAGCGGCCATAACCGCGTGCCGGCGCCGCCGGACATGATCGCGGGTATGATACGCAGAGTCATCTAGACCCTGTAATACTCCCGATACCATTCAACAAAGCGTTTCACGCCGACTTCAATCGGCGTGCGCGGCGCGAAATCAACGTCGCGCGCGAGATCTTCGACATCTGCGAATGTTGCAGGGACATCGCCCGGCTGCATCGGCAGCATGTTCTTGGTCGCCGTCTGGCCGAGTTCCTGTTCGAGGATGGCGATGACGTCCAAGAGCTTGGCCGGCGAGTGGTTGCCGATGTTGTAGATTTGGTAGGGCGCGTTCGACGTCGCCGGATCGGGCGCGAGGCTATCCCAGTTCGGATTTGGGCCGGGGATGCGCAGGCCGACGCGATAGAGCGATTCCACGATGTCATCGACGTAGGTGAAGTCGCGCTGCATCAGGCCGTTGTTGAAGACGTTGATCGGCTTGCCTTCGAGGATGGCCTTCGTGAACAGGAACATCATCATGTCCGGGCGGCCCCATGGGCCATAGACCGTGAAGAAGCGGAGGCCAGTGACGGGGAGGCGGTAGAGGTGCGCGTAGGAATGCGCGAAGAGCTCGTTGGCCTTCTTCGAAGCGGCATAGACACTGAGCGGGTGATCGACGTTCTGGTGCACCGAGAACGGCATCTTGGTGCCGGCGCCGTAAACTGAGCTCGATGAGGCGAACACGAGGTGCGGCGTCTTGTTGTAGCGGCAGCACTCGAGGATGTTCACGAACCCTTCGAGGTTCGCTGAAACATACGCCTGCGGGTTCTCGAGCGAGTAGCGAACGCCGGCTTGGGCCGCGAGATTGTAAACCAGATCGAACTGGTGCTCGTCGAAGAGCGCCTTCAGCGTGGCGGCGTCTTCCAGTTCGGCTTGCACGAAGGTGAAGCCGGATTTTTCCTGCAATTTCTTAACGCGCGCCTGCTTCAGCTCGACGCTGTAATAGTCGGACATGCAATCGTAGCCGACGACCGTGCGGCCTTCGCGCATCAAGCGTTCTGACAAGTGATAGCCGATGAAACCGGCGGCGCCGGTTACGAGGACGGGCTTCATGTTCTTAACGCTCTTTCGACACTGCGCTTCAGGTGTGCGCTGTTGTTTTTAGTGTGCGGTTTCGATAGGTGGAGACGCTAGCGAAATCAACTCACCGTCGACATTTCAGAGTTAATCATGAACGCACGCCGCCGCATCGCTGTTATCGGCTTGGGCTATGTTGGTCTGCCCGCCGCTGTCGCGTTTGCGCGCGCGGGTTTCACTGTCATTGGCTTTGAAATCGACGCCTCGCGGGTGGCCGAATTGCGCGAAGGCAAGGACCGAACGCGCGAAGTCACCGCCGAAGAACTGCGCTCGCTCGATCTTTACGTCACAACCGACGTGGAAGATTTGAAGAAGGCAGATTTTTTCATCGTCACGGTGCCGACGCCGATCGACGATGCGCTCGTGCCTGATCTTGGGGCGGTGCATGCCGCTTCGCGTACGGTCGGCAGGGCGCTGAAAAAGGGCGACATCGTCGTTTATGAATCGACGGTCTATCCGGGCTGCACCGAGGACGAGTGCGGTCCGATCCTGGAAAAAGCCTCGGGGTTGAAGGCTGGCGCCGACTTCACGCTCGGCTTCTCGCCGGAGCGGATCAATCCGGGCGACCATCTCCACCGCTTCGAGACGATCGTGAAGGTCGTCTCCGGCTCTGACGCCAAAACGCTGGATATCGTCGCCGAGACCTATGGCGCGGTCGTTACCGCCGGCATCCACCGCG
This sequence comes from Hyphomonadaceae bacterium, assembly GCA_050184605.1. Taxonomy (GTDB): domain Bacteria; phylum Pseudomonadota; class Alphaproteobacteria; order Caulobacterales; family Aquidulcibacteraceae; genus Vitreimonas. Next base: position 223,608 of record JBFXAE010000006.1, read on the forward strand.
CGCCGTCGATCAAGGTCGCGGAAGCCGCGAAGGTGATCGAGAACACGCAGCGCGACATCAACATCGCCCTCATGAACGAGTTGGCGCTGATCAACGGCCGCTTGGGCTTGGATACCGGCGACGTGCTGGCGGCGGCGCGCACGAAGTGGAATTTCCTTGGTTTCACGCCAGGCCTGGTCGGCGGTCACTGCATCGGCGTTGATCCGTATTACCTGACCCACAAAGCCCAGCAGGTCGGCTACCATCCGCAAGTCGTGCTCGCGGGCCGGCGCGTGAACGACAGCATCGGCCCGCATATCGGCCGCGAGTGCGTGCGGCTGCTCAAATCCGGCAAATCCAGCCCGCGTGTGGCGGTGCTTGGCGTCACCTTCAAGGAGGACGTGCCGGACGTCCGTAACTCCAAGGTCTATGACATTGTCAACGAGCTGCGCTCGTTCGGCTTCGAGGTCATCGCCCACGATCCGCACGCCGACGCGGAGCTTTCGGCTGAGCATGGCGCGCCGCTGACCGCGTTTGACGCCATCGGCGAAGTGGATGCCGTCATTCTTGCCGTCTCGCACAAGGAATTCCGCGAAGGCGGCTGGCCGATGGTGACGAAGCTGTTGGCCGGCGGCAAAGGCGTGGTGATGGACGTGCGCGGCTTCCTCGACCGCAGTCAAATGCCGGACGGCATTACGCTCTGGCGGCTCTGACGCTCAGCGCCGCGATCAGGGCGGCCGCAAGCAGAAGCGTCGCGATCCACCATTCCTGCCACACGCTCCAGCCGACATTGGCCATAAGCCCGAACATCCCCAGTGTAGCGGCGGTGGCTGCGGCGCCGAGCTTGTCATGTGCAAACGTGCGCGAAAGCCGCCAGCCGCCATGAGCCAAAAGCGCCGCCGCGAGCAGGGCGCCGACCAGGCCGAGATCGTGCCAAATTTGCAGCGAGGCGCTGTGCGGATGCACCGGAATGCCACGCATCTCCATGCCGCGAATGCTGATCATCTCGGTCGTCGCGCGGCCCGCGTCGATGCCATGACCGATCCATGGCTGCTCCATGATCTGCGCGCAGGTGTAGCGCCAAATCGCGATGCGATGCGCCCAGCTCATCGGCACGGCTTCGACAAGCTGCGGGTTTGCTACGAGAAGCGGCGTCGCGAACGGTGCGATAAGCAGCCACGCCGCTAGCGCGAGCGAGAGCGCGAGAATTGAAAGCTGCGGCGCGGCGAACGCGATCGCGAAGACGATAAGGCCCACGCCAAATCCGACCGCCGTCGATTGCTGCCCGAACTGCAACGAGAGCACGGCGCACACCACGACGACCGCGACCGCCGCCAAGCGCAGCGCCGCGCGCCCGCTCGCCAGCAGCCAGGCCACCGCCGGCCAGACCAGCGCCAGCAGCACGATCAGCCCGCGGCTCGGGTTGCGGTTGAGTTCGCCCCAGGGGAGGTCGGGTTCGGCGGCGCGGTTGAGCGGCATGTCGAACGCCGCCTCGACCCCCAGGAACACGGCCAGCATCGCGAAGGCCGCCACCGCCCCGGCCAGCGTCAGCGTCGCTGTTCGTTCGTTCGCAGCCGCGCCAATCGCGAAGGGCAACCCGACCGCAATCACCAGCAGCACCTTCGGCCCACTCGGGCCCTCCCAGGCCGACCAAAATCCGGAAACTGCCGCCCAGGCCACGAACGCCAACAGCAGCAGGGCCCATAGCCTAGGTTTTTCAATGACTTGCCGAAACATCGCCGGGCTGAGCGCCGCCAATCCGGCCAGCCCGATCAGCACCGGCAACCCCATGGCCCCCGCTACCGCCACCGCTGGCAGCAGCGTGAAGGCGGCTGCGCGCGCGTAGTCAGCGGGTCGGAGGCCGGGTCTCATGTCTGCTTCCTTCGCATTGTCGGCGACCATTTCGTAAGCAACATTTCAGCACCGTCACTGGATTCGACACCCTTAGTGCTTGTCTGGCGGCGAGTTTTAGTGCTTTTGTTACCCCTGTAGCGCGTATTAGGGGCCCCAGAAGGGGACGGCGCGTCGAGTCGCGCGGGAGCGGTTTATGGCGGGACAGCTTTCGAATTACGAACGCGAAGTGCGCGACACCGTCGTCAAGTCGAGTCTGACTGGCGTCGCTGCTGCTGCAATCGCTGTCACCTTCATCGCGCCTCAGGGCTTCGGCGGCATGATCGGCCAGTCGCTTGCGTCTGGTTTCGGGTTCGATTCCACCGCCAACGCTGCTGACAATCCTTATGCAAATCTTCCCGCGTATCCCGCGCCGCTCTCGACACAAGAGCTGAACGAGATCCGCGACCAACTCGCATCGACGACGGCTTCGCTCGCGCTCTCGCGCGCCGCGACCGACGATAAGATCGAGCATGTGCGTTCGCTCGCCATGGGCGATGATTTGGTGACCTTCACGCCGTCGCGCTCTGCGCCGGTTCCGTCCGCGCCGGAAGCGACGCTGCGTCTCGCGCTCAGCGAGCCGGCGACGTTCGCCGATGCGCCGGTGGAAGCGTACGTCGCTGAAGCGCCGGTCGAAGCGTCGTTCACGCCGGCCAGCTATTCGGGCGGCGGCGGCCACGACGACAGCGTCCCGTATCGCGATCCGCACCTTGAACTCGCGGAACTGCTGCTCGCGCACGAGAGCTTCTAAGCATCACAATTTCGCGCGCGCTGAACGTGCCCTGGCGCGCCGCCTCGACGCGTGCGTGGCGCCCCGCTAAGAGGCGCGCGTGAGCGCCTGCGCCGTCATCGTCAGCTATCGCACCGGGCCAGCCCTGGCCTCGTGCCTCAACGCGTTGCTCGCCGCTGACGGCCTCGATCAGATCGTCATCGCCGACAACGGCAACGACGCCGCCGCTGAAGCCATGTTCGATTCCGCCGCCATGCGAGACCGGCGCGTTCGCATTCTGCGCGGGCAGGGCAATATCGGCTTCGCCGCCGCCTGCAATCTGGCCGCCCGCGAGGCGCAAACCGAAGTGCTCGCCTTTATCAATCCGGACGTCATCCTCGAGCGCGACGCGATCCCGCGCCTCCTGGCCGTGCTCAGCACAACCGCGCCCGCCATCGTCGGCGGCGATTTGCGCGATGAGAATGGCAGCCCCGAACGCGGCAGCCGCCGCGATCGCCTCACGCTCTGGCGCGCCTTCGTCTCGTTCGCCGGCCTCTCGCGCCTGGGTTTCCGCGATTACAACCGCCACACCGACCCGCTGCCCGAGACGCCCCAGCGGGTCGGCGCTATCAGCGGTGCGCTCTTCGTCATGCGCCGCGCCGATTTCACCAGTCTCGGTGGCTTCGACGAAGGCTATTTCCTGCACGTCGAAGATCTCGATCTCTGCCGCCGCGCTGAGGATGCGCGCTGGCTCGTCGTTTTCGCGCCTGGTCCGCATGGCCGGCACCTGCGTTCCACCAGCGAAGCCGACGCCCGCACGGTCGCCCATCACAAGGCCAAGAGCCTCGCCCGCTACTTCCGCAAATTCGCCAAGGGACCCCTGGAGCAAACCGCCGCCGCAGCGGCGGGGGCTTTCTTGCTCGTGGTGGCGGGACGCTAGCGCATCACGCGTTAACTTCGACGCGAGCATAGTATGCATCCGGGGCCCCCGGCATGGCGCAAGCCTGTCCAAGTTGGAGCGCGGGGCTCCGCCCCGCATGCGTCGCGGAGCGGCGCGCTCCCTGCTTGCAAGCCCTGGTGCCATGCCGCCGAGGGTGCCGGAGGTCCCTATTGGTGCGTCTGATTGGAGGCGCGGCGCTCTAGGCGCCGTGCGCGAAGCGGCACAGCACATCGAACAGGGAGTCGCGCTGTGGTTGAGTCGGCAACTTGCGTGTCAACTTGAAAACCGGCGACGGCGGATCCGAGAGATTGGACAGATGCTCTGCCGAGGGGGGCTTCAGCAGAACAGACGCATCGCCAGGACCAAAGTGGAAGATGTGCCGCGCCGTTAGTTTGGGTGTGGCGTTCCAGATTGCGGCGAACGACTCGTCCGATCCGTAGAGTTCTCCGAACAGCTTATGGAACCAAAAGTAGTCTTCGGATTTTGTGCGCTCGCGCCAAAAGGCTGCCACCGCCTCGCGCCAAGCTTTCGCAATGTAGCTGTCTTGAGCCGCCGCCAGAAACCAACTCGCCACTAAGCGGTCGGAGCTCGGGCGGTCGAAGGCGAAAAATCCGTTCGATATGTGGGCAGGGAGCCAATCATCCAGCGGTTTGGCGCAGACGGTTGTCGCATCTGCCCAGACGCCGCCGTGCCGGAATAGCAATTCAATCCGAACCTCGTCACTTATCGTCTCGTGCGGCTTGGGCACGCCGAAAATCCGCTGAACGTCACCATTGGGAAGCCATTCCTCCAGCGTGTTGCGGTCCAGCGTGCGGACTTGCCAAGTGGGGTTGAGGCGCCGCCAACTGGCATGGCTGGCAAACACGACGGCGGGCGCCTGGTCGTATCCTTGCTCCCACCACATCCAAATTGTTCGCGGCGTCTCCACGCTTACCTCCGTGCAAACATGACGTGTCCGCGCAGGCGCACCTCATATCCAAGCTGAGGCAAGATGGTTTGGAAGTGCGACGCCGGGCTTAGACCTTCGCGCTCGGGTGACACGTCAATGGCAAGTTTGCGCGGTTGCAAGAAGCCCAGGCCATCAAAAATCTCCGGCTCGACGCCTTCCGCTTCAAGCTTGAGGAAGTCGATCCGCTCAATGCCGTGCTGAAGGCAATAGTCGCTTAGGGCGACGACCTCGATCTGCTGAGTGTCAATCGGTTCGCCGTCATCCGGTCTAAGTAGCGAGTGCTCGACGCTCGATCCTGAGATGTTGAGCGTCATCGTCTGGGTCGTGGAATACAGGCCCGATTGGGTCAGCGTGACATTGCCGAACTGCCCAAGATTCCGCCGCAGGCAGGCGAAGTTGTCTGGCGCGGGTTCAAAGGCATGAAGGTGACCTGCGATCTTCGCGGCGCTCAGCGAAAAGCCCCCGACATATGCGCCGCAATCGATAACAACGTCGCCCGCTTCGACGCCGACGAACTCCGGCAGCGCGTACTTGTGTTCCAGCCATTCCTCGTAGTCGCAGAGGATATGAGAGTGTTTCACCATCGGGAGTGGGCGTGGAAAGGCGATCTGTTGCCCGCGTTGATACGCAATCAAGAAACGATCCTGAAGCTCAAACCGCGTTGATACGAACGCTTCATGGGCCTCTGAAAGAATTTCGTAGAGGTGGCATCGCGTCTCCTCAGGCAGAGAGACGGCCTCCTTGCGCAGCCGTCCCTCAATCGCGAGCGATTCCGCTGGAACGTTGGGAAAATAGTGCTCGGGCCCCACGCCACTCTCCACTTCGGACCCGGGCTACACCCACACGCCGGTAACTGAAAGGCTGGTTAATCCAATCGTCGTGCCCGTTCCAGTCTCGCGCATGAATACGAGATTCGAGTTCGAGACCGGCGATTGAACACTTGTCATTTGAGTGTGCTGGCCGTTCAGGCGTCCCCCGCCGGATTCGCAGCGCCATCCGGTGAACGACCCGCTCGCCCCCAATTCGGTCGTATCCAGGGTGGCCTGGGTTGAAATTCCCTCCACGAGCGATTTCAGCAGCACGCCGGATTGGCGAAATACGCGGCCGAGCACGGTTTGCATCATCGGCGAGATGTCGAGCGCGATGACGCGGTTGGGGGTCACGTAGGTGGGATCGCCGATCTGGATCGTCTCGCCATTGGCCCAGCCAACGATGGCGGCGGCGTCAAGCACTTGCAGTGTCGTGGAAGAAGGTGAGGCCATCACCCAGGCCTGGGGGTGATTTCGACTCCAGCCGCAGCAGAGATTCATCTACGGTGACATGCTTTCGCGGGCACTGCGTCAGATAATTTCCTCGGCCCTTATCGGGCTTGGCTTTTACCAGCAGTTCCGCCGTCATCTTATTTTGGAACAGGCGGGGGAACATGTCATTGACTGTCCGAGTCGTACAGTGAAAAAAACGCGGGTGATGGGGATGAAGAATTGGACTCCGATCCCTGCTGATAGCCGGGACGCCGATGCGGCAGCGCGCTTGGCCCGCGGAAAGACTTGAATACGCTTTCGGTTTCGGCTGTTGGGCGTCGGTGATGACGCTCGAGCAGCGCATAATCGTTGCGATAATAAGCAAGCGCGCGGTCGATGAGCTCTGGCTGCGCAAAAAGCTCAGGGCTCGGCCATTCACCCGTCACGGTGACATATCCGTAAAGCCAGTGTGTCCGTCGTCAAATGATTTGAGACAGCGGAGCGTTTTCGGATCAGAGGCTCTGGCTCATCTGGTTTGAATCCTAAGCGGCCTGCAGCCGATGCTGCAAGCGTCGATTGGCGATGGTCTGACGTTTG
>JBFXAE010000007.1:0-144517 GCA_050184605.1 Hyphomonadaceae bacterium
TCATCCGGCCCGTTTTCTGCATAGGGCGCTCAAACGGCGTTAAAGCCGCATTTGGGTTAATCGCAATGGCGTTCGATGCAGGCGTCCGCAACGCGGACACGGTAAATTTTCTCGACCTTCAGTTCAGCGGTTTGGATCTCGACGGCGCGCTCGATGCGATCAGCGTCCGCGCAAGCCTCGATCTGCCGTTTGCCTATGTGGCGACGCCGAATGTCGATCACGTTGTCGGCTTGGCCAATGAGCCGGGACGGCGCGCGCTCTATGACAATGCTTGGATGCTGCTGAACGATAGCCGCGTGCTGAAGGGCTTGGCCCGCAAGGCCAAGATCAACCTGCCGGTCGCGCCGGGTTCGGACATCGCCGAGCACCTGTTCGATACAGTCATCGACAAACACGAGCCGATCACCATCATCGGCGGCGATCGCGAGAGCATCGAAGCGCTGAAGCGCGTTTACGATCTCCGCGACGTGCGCTGGCACGAGCCGCCGATGAACCTGAAGCAGAAACCCGGCGCGGTTGTGCGCGCAGCTGCGTTCGCGGCGGCGCAACCTTCGCGCTTTACCTTCATCTGCGTCGGCGCCCCGCAACAGGAAATGATCGCCTATGCCATCGCCCAGCATGGCGGCGCCCGCGGCGTTGGCCTTTGCGTCGGCGCGGCGCTCAACTTCCTTTCGGGCAGCGCCAAGCGCGCGCCAAAATGGATGCAGGCGATGGGGCTTGAGTGGCTGCACCGCTTGGTCAGCGAACCTGGCCGCATGTGGAAGCGCTATTTGGTGACCGGGCCCAAGGTGTTTTCGCTGTTCTCGGAATGGCGCGCGGCGATGGCGGCGGCGACTTCCGCCTGACGCTTCTCGTCAAGCGGATAGTTGTGTAGCGAAAGCACCGTCAATACGCAGAGCAGAATCGGCAGGCCAATGAAGAGGGCCTCGAGCGTCAGCAGCGCCGTTTCAGAATTTGCGGCGCCGGCGGCGGCATCAAAGCCGGTGAGGCCAAGGATCGCGTAAGTGATCGGCCCTGTCGCGACGCCCAACTTCGACGTTGTGACCAAGAGACCGAAATAGAGTCCCGAACGCCGTGATCCGGTGATCAGTTCGTCTTCATCGACGACGTCAGCCATCAGCGAACGGGTCAGCAAAACACCGCCGCCTTGCGAAAGGCCGGCGACCACCATGAACGGCGCGACGATCCAGAATTCGTTTGGCGGCAAGACCAGCAGCAAAGCCGTGGTGATCGCGGTGTAGAGCATCGCGCCTTGCAGCGCGCGGTGCTTGCCCCAGCGGCGCGCCGCGTACCACCAGATCGGAACGCCGATGAGGCCGGCGACGAAGTAAATCGCCAGCAGCGTCTGGGACTCGCGCTCGAAGCCTAGGATCATTTGGAAGAAGAAGAGAAACAGCCCGCCGGAAACGCCTTGCGCCATGCCGAGCAACAAATCCGGCAACAACACACGCCGCACCATCTTGTTTTGCGCGACGGTTTGGATCGCCTGCTTCAGTGTCATGTGCGGCTGCGGCGGTTGCCGCTCTTCGCGAACGAAGACGACCGTGAGCAACGTCATCGCCGGCAACAGCAGAACGAGTGTCCAGCCCATTGCCGCGACAGAGGCGGCGTCGGAGCCGCCGGGCATCTGCGCTACATAGCCCGCGATCACCAGCATCAGCACTTGGCCAATCATGCTGGCGACTTGCACAGCGCCCAAAACGTGCGTGCGCCCGTGGTATGTTGGAATGAGTTCGCCGGCCCAGCTGAGGTGCGCGAGCATCATTGCGGCGTAGACCAGGTAGAGCAGAAACACCGCGATGGCGACGATCGGGATCGGCACGCCCGGCCACATGCCCATGAACACGAACCAGATCAGCGCCATCAGCGGCAGGCATGAAACGATCAGCCAGAAGCGCCTGCGGCCCCACGGGTGCTCGGTGCGATCTTGAAAACCGCCGAGCGAAGGATCGATGACGATGTCGGCAAGGCGCACGCCCAGAAAAATCGCTGACACCCAAAACAGCGGAACGCCAAGCTCGGATGCAAAATAGGGCGGGATGAAAATGATCGTCGGCAACGAAAGCGCGAGCAGCGGACCCGCAGGCGCGGCGAACGCGATGATTTCCCAGGTCGAGACTTTGCGTCCGGACTTCGTGGTTTGCGTCAACGGCCGTTCCTCCCGCCCTTGTCCTCCGGGCGGAGGGGAGCTTTCGTTACAAGCCACTCTCTAGAAATGTCGAAGCGCGATCAACCGCCGCGAACGGTTTGCGTGAGCGGCGCGATAAGCGGCTGGTTTGCCGCTACGACAGCACCCGTTTTCATGAAGTCGCCGCCATCGATCTCGTTCACGACACCGCCCGCCTCGCGCACGAGAACAGCGCCGGCGGCGATGTCCCATACGTTGAGGTTGCGTTCCCAATAGCCGTCGAAGCGGCCGGCGGCGACATAAGCGAGATCAAGCGCCGCGGCGCCGAAGCGGCGGACCCCGGCCGTCTTTGCGATCACACGTTCTATCTCCGCGAGCGCAACGTCATGCCCGGCTTTGCCGTGGAACGGCGTGCCGCAGGCAAAGAGGGCGTCACGCATGTCATTGCGGCCCGCGACGCGCAGGCGCCGATCGTTGAGGTAGGCGCCTTGGCCTTTCTCGGCCCAGAACAGTTCGTCGCGCACAACGTTATAGACAACGCCCGCGACCAGCACGCCTTCGCGCTCAAGCCCGATCGAGATGGCGAAATGCGGGATGCCGTGCAGAAAGTTGGTGGTGCCGTCGAGCGGATCGACAAGCCAGCGATTGGTTTTGTCGGTGCCTTCGACGACGCCGCGCTCTTCCATGACGAAGCCATAGCCGGGGCGCGCTTTCGAAAGCTCCTCGAACAAGGTCTTCTCAGCCTTGATGTCGGCGGAGGACACAAAGTCGCTCGGACCCTTGCGCGACACTTGCAGGTTCTCAACCTCGCCGAAATCACGCGCCAGCGAACGCGCGGCCTTGCGCGCGGCGGCGATCATCACATTGAGAAGGGCGGAGGCTTGCGGCATGGGAGAGGCGGCTAGCTAGCAGGGGCGGCTTGAGGCGGCAAGCTCAGGCGCTGCACGGGAGAAGTGCGTTAACGGCGCAGGATCGCGCGCGCCGCCCAAGCGCCGGTGGCGAAGCACGCCTGCAGGAGGTAGCCGCCGGTCGGCGCTTCCCAATCCAGCATCTCACCGGCGACGTAGGTGTTGGGAATGGCGCGGAGTTGGAGGTTCTCATCGACCGAGGTCCAGCTAACGCCGCCCGCTGTCGATATCGCGCGCTCCATGCCGTGCGGGGCGGTGATGGCGAGATTGACTGCTTTGATCCGCGCCGCGAGGCTCGCGGGATCGCGTGGCGGGGCGCCATTCTCATGCAGCAGGCCGACCGCGACGGGTGAAAGCCCCAGCGTCTTTCGCAGCGTTGATGAAAGGGAGTCGCCGGCTTTCGCGCGCGCGAGTTTGCCTTCCACTTCCTTGTGGCGAAGATCGGGGCGTAGATCGATGCGGATTGTTGTTGGGATGGCGGCGCGTATCGCGGCGGACAACGCGTAGAGCGGGCTGCCTTCGATGCCATAGTCGGTGATAATTGCGTCGCCCCGCGACACATGCTCGGAGCGCCGGATCGAGACCCCCTTCAGAGGCTGGCCGGCGAAGCGCGTGCGGAAGTGCTCGCTCCACGAAATGCGGAAGCCGACATTGGCCGGCGCGAACGGCGTTACCTCTACGCCGCGTGCGCTGAGCGCATCGCGCCATGAGCCGTCTGAGCCAAGCCGCGGCCAGCTTGCGCCGCCGAGTGCGAGGAGGGTGGCCGCAGGCGCGACGGTTTCTTCGGCGCCGTTGATGTCAAAGCGCAACGCGCCGTCATCGCGCCACCCCAACCAGGTCGCGCGTGTCTTGATTGCTACGCCTTGGACGTTGAGCCGCGCCAACCAGGCGCGCAGCAAGGGCGATGCCTTCATCGCTTTAGGAAAGACGCGTCCGCTTGAGCCGACGAACGTTTCCTGGCCGAGATCATTCGCCCAAGCGATGAGATCGCCCGGAGCGAAAGCTTCAAGCATCGGCCGTAAATGCCGGGTCGCTTCGCTGTAGCGCGTGACGAACCGAGCGAACGGTTCGGAGTGCGTGAGATTTAACCCGCCGCGGCCGGCCATCAGGAACTTGCGCGCGACGCTTGGCATGCGCTCGTAAACGACAACGCGCCGTCCAGCGGCGCTCAACACCTCCGCCGCAAACAAACCTGCCGGGCCTGCGCCGATGATGGCGATCGGCGCGTCATTACTCATGCAGATGGCTGCAGGCTTCGATCTTGTTACCGTCAGGATCGCGAACGAATGCGCCGTAATAGTCGGGGTGATATTCGGTGCGGAGGCCCGGGCGCCCGTCTTCAACGCCGCCTTGCTCTAGCGCCGCGAGATAGAACGCATCTACGGCTGCGCGCGTGGTGGCGCGGAAAGCAATGTGGATGCCGTTGCCCATGCTGGCGGGCTGGCCGTTGATGGGCAGCTGAATCCAGAAGCTCGGCTTGTTCGGCTCGCCATAGCCGACGCCGACAAGCTGGCCGTTGATCTCAACCGGATAGACCGGCGCCAAGCCGAGCGGCGCCAGAGCCGCGTCATAGAACGCCTTTGAGCGCTTGATGTTGGTGACGCCGACGGAAACGTGATCGATGCCCATGCGTTTCTCCTCAGCGCCAGCGCGCGAACCAATTGAGCGTGCGATCGAGGGCGAGCTCACGCGCGGCAGCGTCGTAATCTGAACTGCCGGCGCGGCAGAAGCCGTGGCCAGCGTCGTAGAGATAGAGAGGCGAGTCCGGCGCCGCTAGACGCACGCTCTCGACATTCTCCGGCGGGATCGAGGCGTCGCGGGCGCCATAGTGAAGCATGGTCGGGATTTTGGGTTTGTGATCGAGGATGTTGGCGATCAGCCGGCCATAGAAGCACGCCGCAGCCTTGAGCCCCGTACACTCCGCCGCCGCCATCCAGGTCGCGGCGCCGCCATAGCAGAAACCGGTGACGTAAACCGGTTGCGGCAGCGCATCGATGGCGGCCTGGATGTCCGAGACCACTTGCGGCCATGGCGAATTCATCACGGCGCCGATGCCCTTCTGAATGCCCTCTTGATCGTGGCCGGCATGAAAGCCGCGTTCGATGCGATCGAAGAGGCCGGGCGCGATCGCGTGGTATCCCGCATCCGCGAACACGCGGCACATGTCTTCGATGTGATCGGTGAGACCGAATATCTCTTGGATGACGACAACGCCGCCGATCGGGTTGGCGTTCGGCGTGATCGACAGCGCGCTCAGTTCGAACTTGTCGAGGTTGCTGGTCAGCGTAATGGTCATGCGCCTCCGTCGCATGGGACGGCGCGTTCGTCGAGCCTTCGCGACAAGTTGAGGGGTTTGTCACTGGCGCCGAAGGGCGGGCGGGCTCATGCTGGAGGCGATGCGGTTTTCGGTTCAGCTGAGGGCGATTGCGGCGTGCGCCGCAGGACTTCTCTTTGCCGGGAACGCGGCCGCCGAGTGCCTCGACGCGCCGGACCTTGCCGCCTACCAGACCGCAGCCCCCGAAGATTTCGCGCTTGGCGCGACGCGGACGGATCGGCTCGGCCGCGTCGTTGCGCCGGTAACGGTGAACGGCCGCGGTCCGTTCCGCTTCATCGTCGATACCGGCGCCAATCGTTCCGTCCTATCGGAGGATTTGGCCGCACGGCTGGGGCTTACGCCGAATGGGACGGACAACGTGCACTCCGTGCACGGCGTATCGGTTGCGCCGGTTGTGACGGTGGATCGGCTTCAATATGGCGACGTGTCGCTCACCGCCGAGGCGTTGCCGATGCTGAGCGGCGGCGTGCTGGCGGGCGAGCAGGGTTTGCTCGGCGTCGACGGCATGGGCGGGCGCCGCTTGCGCATGGATTTCGAGCGCAATTGCATCGAGATCGTATTGTCGGCGCAAGCGCGGCGCTTGCGTGGCTGGTCGACGATCGAAGGCGACATGCGCTTCGGGCACCTCGTTGTTGTGCGCGGTGAGACCAACGGCATCCGCGTGAATCTGCTCATCGACACCGGCTCGGATTCTTCGCTTGCCAATCTTGCGCTGCGTGACGCGTTAGCCGCGCGGACGCGCCGGCGGGGGCGGCAAGATGAAAGCGTTGCCTACACCGCGGGCGCGGCCGTGCCGCTGCAAGACTCGATTCTGGTGCAGCGTTTGTCGATGGGCGAGCTGGTGGTGCGCAACATCACCGCCTTCGTCGGTGATTATCATATCTTCGATCTCTGGGGGCTGACCGACGAGCCGACGCTGCTGCTCGGCATGGATGTGCTCTCGCAAGCGCGCGGATTGGCCATCGATTATGGGCGCGGCACGGTGCACCTGCAGATACGCGACCGCCTGCGGATCGATCCGGCGCTGCGCAACTAACGCTGTTGAGCGATCGTTGGGCCAACACCGAAGAGCTTGCCGCGCTCTGTCCACATCACCGCAAGTAGCGTGGCGACACCCGAAAGCGCCAAGCCGATTGCAAACGGAACCGGCGTACCATCGAAGGCGCGGGCGATGAGCGCGCCGAAAATCGCGCCGCCGGTTGCGGTGACGGCGCCATATAGGGCCGAAGCGGATCCGGCGACGCGGCCCACCGGCTCCATCGCCAGCGCGTTGAAGTTGGAGGCGAGGAAACCGAACATCGCGAAGGTCAGCGCGAGCATGCCCGTAAACACCCAAAAGCTCGCCAAGCCGAGTTGAGCGAGGCCCGCCAGCATCAGCGCCGCGAGTGTGAAGCCGATGATCATCGTGTGCGACAGCCGCCGCATGCCGTGGCGGATGACGAGGCGTGAATTAAGAAACGTGCCGAAAGAGATCGCGATGGCGATTGAGCCGAACGCAATCGGGAAAGCCGGGCCGAGATTATAGACATCGACGAAGAGCTGTTCGGATGTGGTGATGTAGCCGAACAGGCAAGCGGTCACGAACGTCGTGGCGGCCATGTAGCCGACGGTTTGGCGTTCGCGCAGAACTTCAGCGTATCCGGAGACGATCTGCGCGACATTGAAACCGCGCCGGTTCTCCGGCTTCAGCGTTTCCGGCAGGCGAAGCAGCGCCCAGGCCAGCACACCGAGAGCGTAGATGAGCAGCGCGCCGAAAATCCAACGCCATGGCGCCGCGAACAGAATAAGTTGGCCGATGCCCGGCGCGATGATCGGCACGATCATGAACACGGTCATCGCCATCGACATGACCTGCGCCATGCGCCGGCCCTCGGTGAGATCCCGCACCACCGCCGTCGCGATCACGCGCGTCGCCGCGGCGCCGGCGCCTTGCATCGCGCGCGCTGCGAGGAAGAGTTCAAAGTTTGGCGCGAACACGCAGAGGATCGACCCGGCAATGTAGATGACCAACGCATAGATCAGGACGCTGCGGCGTCCGAACGCGTCGGCCAAGGGCCCATAGACAAGCTGGCTGATGCCGAAGAGCGCGACATAGGCGACGACAACGAGCTGGCGGTCATTGTCGTTCACAAGCGTGAAATCGGCGCCGATCTGCGGCAGCGCCGGCAGCATGATGTCAATGGCGAGCGCGTTCAGCGCCGAAAGCGCCGCCACCATCGCCACCAATTCCCAGGTTGCTAACGTCCGCGTGGGGGCGCCTGCGCCCTCAGGCATTGAAGCGGAAGTGCATCACGTCGCCTTCGCGGACGATGTAATCCTTGCCTTCGAGCCGCATCTTGCCCGCTTCTTTAGCGCCGGTCTCACCTTTGAAGGCGATGTAGTCGTCATAGGAGATGGTTTCGGCGCGGATGAAGCCTTTCTCGAAATCGCCGTGGATGACGCCCGCGGCTTGCGGCGCAGTCCAGCCTTTTTGGATCGTCCAGGCGCGCGCTTCCTTCGGGCCGACGGTGAAATAGGTTTGCAGACCAAGCAGATCATAGCCGGCGTGGATGAGCTTGGTGAGGCCGGGCTCTTGCAGGCCGACAGTTGCGAGAAACTCGACCTGTTCTTCATCCGAGAGCGCCGCGATCTCGGCTTCGAGTTGCGCGCAGATGATGACGCACGCCGCGTTCTCTTGCTTGGCGCGTTCTTGCACGCGCGCGGTGTGAGCGTTGCCGCTGGCGGCGTCGTTCTCGTTGACGTTGCAGACATAGAGCACGGGCAGGGCGGTCAAGAGTTGGAGCATATCGAACGCCTTCTGCTCCTCGGGCGCGCGCTTGGTGAGACGCGCGGGCTTGCCGTCTTCGAGCAACGCCTTCGCGCGCAATACGAGATCGAGCGTGAGTTTGGCGTCCTTGTCGCCGCTCTTGGCTTTCTTTTCGAGATTGGTGACGCGCTTATCGAGGCTTTCTAGGTCGGCCAGCATCAGCTCGGTTTCGACCGTCTCCAGATCCGCGATCGGATCGATCTTGCCTTCGACGTGGGTGATGTCGTCGTTCTCGAAGCAGCGCAGCACATAGGCGATGGCGTCGCACTCACGGATGTTGGCGAGGAACTGATTGCCCAGGCCTTCGCCCTTTGAGGCGCCGCGCACCAGCCCTGCGATGTCGACGAAGTTCATGCGCGTCGGGATGATTTCCTTCGAGCCGGCGATGGCGGCAAGCTTCGCCAAGCGTGGCTCGGGCATCGCCACTTCGCCCACATTGGGTTCAATCGTGCAGAACGGATAGTTCGCCGCTTGCGCCGCGGCTGTCTTCGTCAACGCGTTGAAGAGCGTCGACTTGCCCACGTTCGGCAAACCCACGATGCCGCATTTGAAACCCATAATGTCCTCTCGATTGGCCGATCAGCGGACCAGGCCAGCACGGTAATTCGTGTAGAATGGCGCCCAATTCAATGCGGCTTTGGCGCGCGTATTGCGGACGCGGAAGGAGGGAAAGGCC
The DNA here is from genome assembly GCA_050184605.1 of Hyphomonadaceae bacterium. Lineage (GTDB taxonomy): Bacteria > Pseudomonadota > Alphaproteobacteria > Caulobacterales > Aquidulcibacteraceae > Vitreimonas. The sequence continues at coordinate 8,854 of JBFXAE010000007.1, forward strand.
GCCCGGCCGCCCGGTTCCGGCGTTGGAGCGCCGATGGATTGTGCGATGAAGCCGAAAACGTCACGCCATTGAGCCGGCTCGTCGTCGGCGATGATGAGTGTTTGGCGAGACGGCCATCGCTGCACGGCGGCCACCGTCGCGACCGCCATGTCAGAGACATGGAGCAGCGAAACGAAATCCGAGCCGTCGCCAGGGAGACGAAGTCTGCCTTCGCGAGCGCGGGCGAACCAATCGTCGTCGAAGCCCGTGCCCGGGCCGTAGAACAATCCACCGCGTAGAATGATCCAATCGAGATCAGATGCGCGGATGGCGTCTTCCATCGCCATCGTCGCGGCATAGGCGCGCCCAGCGACGCTGTCAGCAGCGGGCAGAACTGTGTCCTCGTCTGACCACGCATCGCAGCCGGAGCCGCTCAGCATGGCGATGCTTTGTTGGATCACGCGCGCGACGCCGGCTTTACGACACGCGCCGACCCAGATCGGCGCCCCCTCGCGGCGGACGCGGTCGTTTGCTTCATAGCTGCCGCGACCGCTTGGACCTGGAAGTGATGTGGCGAGGTTGATGCCAATGTCGCTGCCTTCGAGGCCCGCGATCAACGCTGCTTCGTCGAAGATGTCAGCTGTCCGCACTTCGGCGCCGGACGCAGTGGCGACGCCGGCGGCTTCTGGGCGGCGCACAAGCGCTCGCACTTTGTATCCCGCTTGGACAAGCCGCGGCGTGAGCCAGCGGCCGTAAACGCCGTTGGCGCCGAGGATTGCGACGGATTGCACTTAGCTGCGCCCCAGCGCACGCGCCGCGAGATCGCGCCATTGGCGCGCTTCGGCACGGAGCGGCGGTGCGATCTTCGCGAGGCGGCGCTCGATCTCTTCGAAGCCAATCTCCGCGTCTTCGCGGCGCCCGGTCTTGGCCATGAACGCCACATAGCGGCCGCCGGATTCTAGTCCAGGCACGCGATCCGCGGCAAAACGGTAAGCGTCGTCCGCTTCTTCGTTGCGGCCGAGGCCCTCATAAGCGCGGGCGAAGGCGAGAGCGACGGTCGGCGTTTTGCCCTCGGGCCCAAGCGCCTTCAGTTTTTCGAGCTTCTCTAGCGCCTCGGCGTGACGGCCGAGTTCGAGCAGAGAGAGCGCATGGCCCATGAGGATGGCGGGATCGTCGGCCCAGCCGCCTTCGCCCGCGAGCGCCCATTGTGCTTCGGCGTCAGTCCAGCGGCCCAATGCGGCGGCGGCCTGCGCCACCTTCATGCGCGCGCCGACCGTTGGCGTATCTTCAAGCGCGCGCATCGCTTCCCGGTAATTGCGCTCTGGGTCGAGCGCCTGACGGGCGACCTTGCCGACACTGCGTGCGCCGCGTCCGCCCATCCATTCGGGCACAAGCACGGCGAAGAAATAGAAAGCCGGCGCGAGCAGCGGCCCAATGATGAACAGCCACAGCCAAAACATTTCGCGGCCCGTACGAACCACATGAATCCCGCATAAGAGCGAAGGCAAGTAAGTGAGAATGAGGGCCAACATCTAAGCCGCGTCTCTTAGGGAAATTCGTTCCGATTGCGAAGCAAAACAGCAGTTTGCTTGGCTTGTTTCGCGAACACTAGTACCGCGAATCGGTGACATATCCACAAGACGGGGGCCCTTGATGGCGCAGCACCGCTGGAATCGTCGCTTCTTGCAGGACGCAGAGGCAGCGCCCGACAACCTTCTCTATTTCGAACCCGACCTAGCCCGCCGCCGCCGCTACGCTGAGCGCAAACGCGAGCGGAGCAGGGCCGAAGAGATCGATCGCTCAGGCTCCGCGCGGCATTTGGAGCGTGCGGCCAAGCGGCTGAAGCACGTCGATGCCGTGGATCGGGTTCTCTATGTCCCGCAATGGGATATGGCGAAGGCTGAAATGGCGATGCGCAAGGCAGGCGTCACCGGCGCCGTCAGCAATCTCTGCGGCACGCGCAGAAAGCTCGTGACCAACGGCCGCCGCTAGGCGTTCTCTGCACCGGGCTTCTTACGGCCACCTGCTTTTTCCGCGGGCGCAAGGCGCATCACTTCGGCTTGGAATTTCTCGTCCTCGCCGCGTGCAAGCAGCGGCGCTGACTTTGCGATTGCGTCGAGCAGCTTATCGACGCCCTCGCGCTCGCTCTTGGCGAAATCGCTCAGCACGTGGCCGTGAACGAGATCGGCATGGCCGGGGTGGCCGGTGCCGAGGCGCGCGCGGCGAAACGCGTCTGTGTCCAACCAAGCGGCGATGGAGCGGATGCCGTTATTGCCCGCGGCGCCGCCGCCGAGCTTCATGCGGAAGCGGCCGGGCGCAAGATCGATCTCGTCGTAGAACACGACGATCTCCTTCTCCGGGATCTTGTAGAAGCGCGCCGCCTCCGCAACCGCGTGGCCGCTATCGTTGTAAAACGTCTGCGGCTTCATGATCAGCGTGCGAACGCCGTCAATCGCACCTTCGCAGACTTCGCTGCGAAACTTCTTCTTCCATGGGCCAAACGAATAAGCGCGCGCGATCGCGTCCACGGCCATGAAGCCGATATTGTGCCGGTTGCCCGCGTATTTTGCGCCCGGATTGCCGAGGCCGACGAGGAGCAGCATCTACGCCTCCTAAGCTTCCCGCTCCGGGAAGGGAAGCGGATCAGCTTACTTCTTCTCGTCCTTCTTTTCCGCCGCAGCGCCTTCGGCCGGAGCGGCGCCTTCGGCGGCATCCGGCGTCGCCGCCACTTCGGCTTCAGCCTTGCGGCCGACGATCGTCGCGATCGTGAAGTCGCGATCGCGGATCACAGGGCGCGCGCCATCCGGCAGCGTGATCGAGGAAATGTGGATCGAGTCGCCGATGTCGCGGCCGGCGAGATCGACAACGATCTCTTCCGGAATCTTGTTCGCCTTCACCTTCAACTTGACGGTGTGGCGCACAATGTTGAGCGCGCCGCCGCGCTTCAGGCCGGGCGAGGCCTCGTGGTTTTTGAAGTGAACGACAACGTCGATCGCGATCTCAGCGTTTTCTTCAACGCGGTAGAGATCGACATGGATCGGCTTGTCGGTGACCGGATGGAACTGGATGGCGCGCGGAATAACCGGCTGCTTCTCGCCTTGGTGGTTGAGCTCGACCATGTGCGAAAGGAACTTGCCCGAGCGGATCGCCATTTCGACGTCCTTGGCGTTGATCTCGATCGGGATCGAGCCGCGCGCGCCGCCGTAAAGGACGCCCGGGATCAGGCCGGAATTGCGGGTCGCGCGGGCGCCGCCGGTGCCAATTTTTTCGCGCTTTTCAACGTTGAGAACAATGCCAGCCATGGCCAATAGCCTTAAATTCCGGGGCGCCGGGAAAAATGGAAGCGGGGCTTCTAGCGGAAGGCGGGCGGACCCGCAAGCCAGCCTCAGGGCAGATCTGCCCCTCAGGCCCGCTGTTTGAACAGGGTTAGCCGGATGCCCAGGGCCGAGCAGGCGTCCAGATAGTGCATCCGGACCAGCTTCGAGAGCGGCGGCGGGTCAGCTGGGATCGGGGGGGTCTTGAGGGCGGCAAAGCTCGACAGCCAGTTGTGAAGCCGCCGGCGGGGACCGTGCTTGATGAGAACGTTCTCGGCCAGGAGGTAGGGGATGCCGGCGTGGTTCAGGTCGCGCATGACCCGCCACTTCTTCCAAGCCCCAAATGGCGATTTCACGATGTCGAAGAAAATCACCAGGCTTTCGATATTCTTGCCGCCTTCCGCCAGGATGCTGTCGAGAATGGCGATTTCGGCGCCCTCGGCGTTGATTTTGACCCAAAGCCGGGCGTCGCCGAGATTGTAGTCTCTCAGGAACGTCGCCCAGTCGATCAGCTTGATCTCGCGGACGTTGCCGGTGCTGCCACCGAATTTGCCGGCGATCATCGAGGCGCCGCCCTCGGTATTGTCGCCCATGAGCTGCGCCGTGCCGATGTGATCGGAGAGGCCAACGGGGGCGATCTGAAAGCGGCCCTCGGCGATCTCCTTGGCGTAACGCGTCTCGAGGGCGGCGATCATTTCCGGATCGGGCTCGACTGAGACCATCCGGTCAAATGCGTAGCCCCCTTCGACCACCTGGGCGATCGAGCCGCCATTGTGGGCGCCGACATCGATAAAGACGCGCGGGGCGTCGGCTGGAAGCTCAGCAGGCATGAGGCGAACGAATAGACGGAAGCGCGCTTAAGGCAAGCGCGGGCCGCCCGCGGGGTCGGGATCGGCGGCTTGCACCACAGGCGGCTGTGCGTCTTCGCGGCCTTCGGCTTCGGCGATCGCCTGTTCGAAGGCGCCAAGAAGCGCCGGCACGCAGCAGGCGTTGAGGAAGTGATCGCCGCCGGGAACGGTGATGAGCGTGTGGCCGTATTCGGCGGCGATGCGTTGATCTGCTTCGAGCGGCACGAACGTGTCATTGTCGCCGTGAACGAAAACGACGGGTTGCCTAAGGCCGCGCAGCGCGGTCCAGACACTTGGCAGCTGTTCGCTTTGCGCTGTGACTTCGCTGATCGAGTTCCGCAGGTCGCGCGGCAGAATCGGGCGGAAGAGGCTGCCCGCGCCGATCATCCGGCGCGCGGTCGGGCCGCGATCGCCAAAGAACGCTGAGAGGAGCACGACGGCATCGACTTGGTCGGGATAGCGCGCCGCCATCAGTGTGGCGACGGGCGCGCCGAAACTTTGCCCGATGAGCAAAACGCGCTGGCCTTCGCGCGCCTGCAGCATGGGCGACAACGCTTCGGCTTGTTTGGCGAGATCGCGAACCGCGTCCTCCGGCTCCGAGGTGCGGAAGCCTGGGCGATCGGCGACGATCAATTCGCGGCTTGGCGGCAGGCTGGCGATCGTCGGCGCCCAATACTCGCTCCAGGACGGCGTGCCGGTGATGATGACGACCTTCCACGTTGCGTCGGCGCGCGCCGGCGTTTGCAGCGCCGAGATGCGCCAACCTTCCGGAACGCCAGCTGTAAACTCGACCCGCTCCATCGTGCCGGGCGGGTAGGCGCTCGAGGTCGGAAAGCGGTCGTTCTCGTCCTCCGATGTCCCGATCGCGCACGCCGACAGCGCCAGGGCGAAGAGGGTAGCCGATAGCCGAATGATGATCCGCATGCGGCCATTTAGCCGCTTGCCGCAACGCCGTCATCCTCGCGGGCGCTTTTCGCTGACCGGCGCGGTTTCGCGTGGGGCCGAACTGTGTCTAATAGCGGCGAGGGAAGCTCACTCGGGGGGATGTTCGTGCGCGCCAGTTTCGCGGTTTTTGCTCTTGTGCTCGTGGCGGCCAGCGCGGTGGCGCAAACGCCCGCCAGTCAACGCTATGAAGGCGAGCTGACTTCACGCGCGCCGCGCGCTTCATTTGATCTGCAGCTCGAGGCCGGCCAGGTCGTGACGCTGACGACGGATTCGACGCAGAACCTCGATACGGTTTTGACGCTGAACGGCCCGAACGGGCGAACGGTCGCCGAGAACGATGATGTTCAGCAGGGCATCTTGTCTTCGCGCATCGTTTATGTGGCGCAGTCAACGGGCCGGCACCGCGCCGTTGTGAGCGGCTATGGCGGCGCGCGCGGCGTGTTCGAACTCAACGTGACGTATGGGCTCGATGTCGGACTTTCCTCCGAAGCGCGCACGCTGCGCGAAGAGCGCATTACGTTTGACTCACGCCGCACCGAAGTACGCTTCCCGGTCGATCTCAGCGCCAATGACACTTTCGTCGCCACCACCTATGCGGTCACCGCAAATCTCGATACGACGCTCGCGCTTCTCGACGCCAGCGGCGCCACGGTCTCGCAGAACGATGATCGCGGCGACGGCACGCTGAATTCGCAGCTTGTTTTCGAGGCCGCCGCGGCTGGCCGCTACCAACTCGTCGTCAGCACCTTTGGCGGCAATGGCGCCGGCGAAGCGATCGTCTCGCTCGCTCTCGATCCGAACGCGCAAGCGCCGTTCAATTTCGACACCATCGAACGCCGGCAGATCGCCGAATACGCAGGCACGATCAATGACAGCCAGCTGACGCGCGAATACCCGATCCGGTTGACAGCGGGGCAAACCGTGCTGGTCATGAGCGAAGCGACCAGCGGCAATCTCGACACCGTGCTGACCTTGAACGATCCGGATGGCTACCCGGTTGCGATCAACGACGACCGTGGCGACGGCTCGTTTAACTCCGCTTTCGCCTATACCGCCACGGCGGCGGGTACATACACGCTCGAAGTTTCGCGTTATGCGCAATCCAATACCAGCGGCGCCTATCGCGTCGTTATTTCGGATGTGGCGGCGTCAGTCGTTGATGACCTGCAGGCGCTGGTCGAGAACGCGATCACGCTGAGCGGCGAGGTTCACACCATCGAAACCCGCGATTTCCGCATGCATTACACGCTCGAAGGCCGCGACGCGTCTACGCATGAATATGCGCGCCTTACGGCCGATGCGTTGCAGGAGGTGTTCGATATCCAGGTGAACCGTATCGGCTGGGCTGCGCCTGTGCGCGACCGCGACGGCCGCTACCGAGCCTATATCGGCGAAGCCGAGGGAAACATGGGCTACACCAAGCCCGTGCAGATCGTGTTCGACAATCCGAATACGCCGAACGCACGCGAACGCTCGGCGGCGCGCGCCGTGCTGATGATTGACAATGATTTCCGCGGCATGGGCAAAAAGGCGCCGCCCGAAAGCCTGATGCGCGCAACCGCGACGCACGAACTCAATCACGTCATCCAATTCGGATACGATGCGCTCGAGGGTCTCAATTGGCTCTACGAGTCGACCGCTTCTTGGACCGAGACGACGACAGTCGGCGCCGATCAGGACGCGACGGATTACGTCGAAACCGATTACGCCCAGCCAGAACGCTGCTGGACCACACGCTCGCCTGGGTTCAACTACGCGCAGTGGACGCTGTTGCAATCGCTCGCTGATCAATATGGCGAGCGCATTGTCGTTCAGCTCTGGGAAAATGCCGCTGAGTACGATGGCTTCGAAACCATGGAGCGGACGCTCGCAAGCGCGGGCACGACGATCCCGGAAGCGCTGCGGCGCTGGCGCGCCCAGAATTTCGCTCGCGACTACGATCTTGCGCCGCGCTTCACACGCTCCGTCCGTCTCGGCGGCACGATCAGCCGCGACGGCAATTGGACGCCGCGCGAGCGGATCGAGCAGCTCGGCGCCAGCTATCTCGCGCTGCGGCTCACCGGGCCGCGCATGTTCACGCTGCGTGGCGATGCCAACATGGAGCTGGTGGGGCTTGGCCGGCGCAACGGCCAGATCGAAGTGGTTCCTCTTGGTCGCGGCGGCGTGTTCGATCCGACCGTTTATCAATACGCGGCGATGATGGTGTTCAACCGGGCAATGCCGACGGCGCCGGGCTCATGCAGCGGCGCGAACTATTCGATCCAGGTGACGAATGCCGCGGGTGCGGCCCCGGCCGCACAATATCAGTTCGACGCCCGGCACTTCTCGCCGCCGTCGTAAGGCGGCTATTCGAACAGTGAGCTGACGCTCTGCTCATTGGCGATGCGCCAGATCGCATCGCCAATGAGGGCGGCGACCGAGATTTCGCGCACCTTGGCGCTCTTATGCTTGCGCCCGTTCGGGTCGATCGAATTGGTGACGACCAGTTCCTTCAGCATGCTTTCATCGACGCGCTTGACCGCGCCGTTCGAGAGCACGCCGTGGGTGCAGTAAGCGGAAACGGACTTCGCCTTTTCCTTGAGGAGCGCTTCGGCGGCGTTGCAGAGCGTACCGCCGCTATCGACGATATCGTCGATCAGAATGCAGTCGCGGCCCGCAACGTCGCCGATGATGTGCATCACTTCGCTGACGCCGGCTTTCTCGCGGCGCTTGTCGACGATGGCGAGATCGGCGCCGAGGCGGTTGGCCAATGCGCGCGCGCGGACGACGCCGCCGACGTCCGGCGAGACGATCATCAATTTCGTCGTATCTTTGCAGTTCTCGCGGATGTCGCGCTCGAGCACCGGCGTCGAGAACAAATTATCCGTCGGGATGTCGAAGAAGCCTTGGATCTGACCCGCGTGCAGCTCAAGCGTCAGCACACGATTGGCGCCGGCCGTGGTGATGAGGTTCGCCACAAGCTTCGCCGAGATCGGCGTGCGGCCGCCGACTTTGCGGTCCTGCCGGCCGTAGCCGTAATAGGGGATCACCGCGGTGATGCGGCGCGCGGAGGCGCGGCGCAGCGCATCGATGCCGATCAGCAATTCCATCAAGTGATCGTTGGCGGGGTACGAGGTCGATTGCAGAATGAAAACATCCTCGCCGCGGACGTTCTCCTGAATCTCGACGAAGATTTCATTGTCCTTGAACCGCTTGAACTCGGCCTGCGCCAGCGGCGTGTCGAGGTGTTCGGCGATCGCTTTGGCGAGCGGCGTGTTGGAATTGGCGGACAAGAGTTTCATCGGAGCGGCCCCGTCGCTTGATGGACTGGCTCCTTTAAGCGCCGACTCGGGCGCGGCGAAAGCTTTTGCTGCACTTTAATGACAGAGGCGCGGCGCGTGGCCGGGGCGCCACGATTTCAGGGCGCTTCCGCTCCGGCATAGAGCGCTTCAGGTTCGTTTCGGAGCTTGGCCCACATCTGATCGCCGAATGAGAAGTGCCACCACTCCGATGGATTGGAAGCGAAACCAGCGTCCACCATGAGCCAGTAGAGCAACCGCCGGTTGGCGCGCGCCTCTTCGTTGGAGAACGAGAAGGCGGCTTCGTCGGTCTCGGTTTCAAAGCGGTTGGTGTGGGCGAGCGGCGAGGCGTCGTCGAAAAGCGAGCCCATCCAAAGCGGATCGCCGCCCTTCCAGCGGATGGTGAGATCGACGGCGCCGCCGGTTGCGTGCGGCGAGGGCGCGTCGGCGCCACTGCTTGGCGCGGCCCAATAATTGGTGACTTCGGCGGCGAGATCTTCGGGGCTCAGATGCGGCTTCCGTTTGCGCAACTCACCCGGAAGCCAGTGATCGTGGAAGTAGGCTTGCACGGCTTGCGGGCGCCAGGCGTCGAAGACGAACAGTTCGAGCTCGGCTTCGGCGAGGCGCGCATTTACATCGCGTAGCCGCTCGGCGGCGCCTTGGCGGAGCGAAAGCGTCGTGATCGCGCCAGGGATGACCGCATAATAGGGTGGGTTGCGCGGTTGCGCGTAGAAGTTTTGACCGCGTACGCCGTAATCACTGAGTGCGACCAAGGGCTCCTGATTGGCGGCGCCATCGAACGCGATCGGCAACTCGCGATAGCCACGCGCGCGATGCTCAGGCGGAGGCGGTATGGCTTTGTCGCGCAGTGCGCCGAGTGAACCGAAAATGCTCATCCCAGCATGATGACGCTGCAATTGCGGCCATAATCGCCCGCTTTCTCGTGCACCGAACGGCGATGCGAATGAAGGTGCGTGGATTCGGCGTAGGTATCGAGCGGCAGAGTTTCGATGTTGCGTACGCCCGCGGCTTCCAAGCGCGATGCGCAAAAGCCGGGGAGGTCGAAGTGAAAGCGATCGCCCGCGCCGATAACGAAAAAGCGCGCAAAGCTTGGATCGGCGGCGATGAACTCGGCTTCAAACTCAGGGCCGACTTCGTATGAGTTTTGATGGATGCAGGGGCCGATAGCGGCGGCGACGCGTGCCCGCTCGGCGCCATGTTCTTCCATCAGCCGCACGGTGCTTTCGATGACGCCGCCAATCGCGCCGCGCCAGCCAGCGTGAGCGGCGCCGATCACGTTGGCTTCGCGGTCGGCGAAAAGGATCGGCGTGCAGTCGGCGGTGAGGATGGAGATGGCGAGGCGCGGCGTTGTTGTCACCAGCGCGTCGGCCCGCGGGCGTCCGCCTTTCCACGGCGCGTCGATGAAGACGGCGGTGGGGGAGTGAACTTGATGCACGCCGGTAAGCTGATCCCGCTCCACGCCAAACGCTGCGGCGATGCGGCGGCGGTTTTCGAGGACATTGGTGGGATCGTCGTTCGAGCCTGTGCCGGCGTTGAGCGAGGCGTAGATGCCGGACGACACGCCGCCTTCGCGGCCGAAGAAGCCGTGCTTCACACCAGCGAGAACGCCTGCGCCCCAGGATGGAGGCGCGCTCAAAATCCCGCGGGCGGCGGCAGGTTGGGGCTTGAGAGACATATCACTTTGAACAATGCGCCCATTTCGTCGGCGTGGGTCAAGCGGCGGACTTCGCGCTTCAGGCGCTCGGCGTGGGTTGGATTGGCGCGCGCCAGCGCTTCGGCGCGAAATTCGATGCCTAGCGCATGCAGGAATGCGCTCTGCGTGATCGGGCCGTGGACCTGCAGGCCGGCGTCGGACGCCAATTGCGCGATGCGGCTGAAATCGACGTGCGCGGTGAGGTCGGCTTCGCCCGGCGTTTCGATCGGATCGACTTTCTTGTGACGCTTCAGTGCTTGCAACGTGTCCGCGCCTTCAGGCTTGGCGTAGCCGTAATCGATGATGAGCACGCGGCCGGGCGCATCGTGTAGCCGGCGCTCGATGTCATAGATGATGCTGTCCAGTCCCGGCGCAATCTCGCGCACGGCGCCGACTTCATCTTCGCTGTCGGGAGCTGGGATTGCGGCGCTTAGGCCAAACGTCAGGTTTTCCGCCTCGTCGAGTCCGACAAGCTTTTCGTGCCAGCCATCTTCACCGCGCACGAACTGCCGGATCGGCAAACAATCGAAGAATTCGTTGGCGACGATGATGCAGGGCCCGGGCGAAACGTCCTCGATCCGCGATTCCCACTCGGCGTCTGGCACACGCTCAGCTTGCGCGTCGCGCAGCGGCGGGCTGGTTTCGACCAGCACCACAGTCGCGGCCTCATGCATGCCCTCGATGCGCTTGGTCGCGCGGATCGCGTCTTCCATCAGCACGCCGCGGCCGGGGCCCAGCTCGATCCAGTTGAACGCCGGCTTGCCGAGCACGTCCCACTCATGCGCGCACCAAAGCCCGATGAGTTCGCCAAACATTTGGCTCGCCTCAGGCGCCGTTAAAAAATCGGCGTTTGCGCCGCCAATGCTGGGGCGGGTGGCGTAGTAGCCGTCGTCCGGATCGTAGAGGCATGCGCCCATATATTCCGCGATGGTCAGCGGGCCGTTGTCGCGGATGTGTTCGATGAGCTTATCGCGCAGGCTCATGATTTGCGCCGCGGCGGCAGCGTGCGGTTCGCGCGCGTGCGCCGGCGCAGATGCACAGGGATTTCCCCCTCCTCTCGAGAGGAGGGGGGTAGGGGGTGGGGTGAGGCGACGGCGTTTGAGCTTTGTGCAATGTCATCGCCGCGCGCGTTCTGAGAGGTCGGAGTTCCACCCCGCCCCCTGCCCCCTCCCCTCAAGGGGAGGGGGAGTGCGGCTTTCACTGCGTCGATGATCGCCTTGCTATCGTGCGTCGCTTCACTGCGGATGCGCACCACTTTCCAGCCTTTGCCTTCAATGTGAGCTTGGCGTTGCGCGTCGTATTCCGGACGGCCCGGAAAGTCGTGGACGGCGCCATCGATCTCGATCGCAACCCGCGCGCGGCGAATGGCGAAGTCGACGGTGTAGCGGCCGATATGGTGCTGCCGCACGACGTGAATGTCTTCGTCGCGCAAGCTTCTAAGCGCTTGCCATGCGCGGTCTTCGCCCGAATTCACGCCGCCGCCAGTTTCGGTTGCTTCAGGGCGCGGTGGATGAGCCAGGCGCCGGCGAGGATCATCGGGATAGAGAGCAGCATGCCCATGGTAATGACGCCGCGCAGCGACTCCGGCATGTGCGCGTCCGGTTCGCGCACGGTTTCGAGGAGCGCGCGGAAAAGGCCGTAGAACACAAGGAACAGACCAACGTTCATCCCCGGACGGCGCAGCGAGTCAAAACGCAGCGTCGCGATGTTGATGATCGCGAAGAGTGCAATGCCTTCAAGCGCGGCCTCGTAGAGTTGGCTCGGATGGCGCGGATCTGTGCCGGCCGGGCAATAGCCGCCGTGCTGCATCATCAGGCGCTCGTTGCAGAACACCATGCCGAACGGGCCATCTGTTTGGCGGCCCCAGAGTTCGCCATTGATGAAGTTGGCGATGCGGCCGAAGAAAAGCCCGATCGGCGCGGCCGCTGCGGCGAGATCGCCGAGGCGCAGCAGATCGACCGTGTCGGTCTTTGCTTTCTCGCGCGCGGCTTCGGCCTCGGTTTTCAGGATCCACTTATCTTCGCTGAAGCGCGTGTACTTCGAGCCTTCGCCGTCAGGCGCTTTCTCGACGGCGTGTTTCGCCGCGAGCTTCGCGTACTGTTCTTCATTGACGTGCTTCTGGCGCGTGAACCACCAGGCGGCCACCGCAACGCCGATCAGGCCGCCATGGAAGCTCATGCCGCCTTGCCAGATCTGGAGGATTTCAACCGGGTTCAGCCAGATCATGTCCGGCTTGTAGAAGAGCACATAGCCAAGGCGGCCGCCGAGGATGACGCCGAGCGTCGCCCAGAATAGAAAGTCGTCGGTCTGCGGTACGCTCATCGCCGGCTTGCCTGGCGCCCAAAGGCCATCGCGGCGGATGAGCCAAACCATCCAGCGCCAGCCGAGAACCAGACCGACGATGTAGGCAAGCGCGTACCAGCGCAGATGGAACGGCCCGAGCGCCAGATCGCCGATGCTGAAGCCTGGAATAGTCAGCGCCGAGGGGTTGATATTGGGGAATTGGATCGCTTCTAAAATCACCCGCTCGCACCCCTAGCTGATTGGCCGCATTGTCCGGCCCCGCGGCGCTTCATAAGTAGGCCGAAAGGATCGGTCCACATGCAAACGACAAGCTCGGTGTTCGATGATCTGGCCCGTTTGATGACCGGGGCCATGGGTATGGCGCAGGGCGCCCAGCTTGAGGCCAAGAGCTTCATGCGCGCTCAGGCCGATCGTTTTGTTGCGGAAATGGACCTTGTGAGCCGCGACGAGTTCGAGGCGGTGAAGCAATTGGCCGCCGAAGCCCGGGCCGAAGCCGATGCCTTGAGGGAGCGCGTTACCGCGCTCGAAGCGCTGCTGAGAGACCGGGCATAACTTCATGTAATGCGAAGATACGGCGACGTTTAGTTTCGGGTAACCCACTCAGCCGTTACCTAGTCGTCGGGGTTTGATTCGACGCGTCCTCAAGCGCGCAACCAAGCGGAAGAGAACCATATTTTGGTCGCTCTCGGGGGAGCGGCGCAAGCGCTCGCGAAGAGGGGACGCTGATGGATCTCTGGCTCGACGACGAAGCTGAAACTGTTTCCGATCCGATGGACACCGTGGAGTCCGTGATTGGCTCCGATGACCGGTTCATGTGCGAACGCGCCGAGGACGGCGACGTGCACTTTTCCTTCAAGACGAGCTCCGGTGAGAGTGTCGGATACTTCTCTTATCGCCACGAACTGCCCGCGCTGTTGTTCACGCTCGGCTTCGAAATCCAGGCGCCGGTCTCGCGCCGGACAGAAGCGCTGAAGCTTGCTTCGCTGATCAACGAAAATCTGTGGCTCGGCCATTTCGATGTTTGGTCCGACGACGGCACCATCATCTTCCGCCATGCCATGCCGATGATCGGACGCGATGACATCTCCATCGGCGAAGTCCAAGCGATGCTCGCCGCCGCCTTGGACGCCGCCGAACGGTTCACTCCGGCGTTCCAATATGTGATCCTGGGCGGCATGTCGGCAGAAGATTCATCGGCCGCGGCGCTCTTTGAAACCTGCGGAGAAGCGTGAGCCTCGACGCGCCCTCGGTTGCTCTCGTCGGCGCGGGCGCTATGGGCGGCGCGCTGGTGCGTGGTTGGATTGAAGCTGTCCGCAAAGGCGGCGCGTTGACGCTCAGCATCGTCGATCCGAATTTCGATCCTGAGCTTGAACGCGAACTTGATGCTGTCGGTGCGGTGATCAATCCGCCGCAGCCGGGGCCGGTCGATATCGTCGTGCTCGCGGTAAAGCCGCAGACCTTCCCCTCAGTGGTCGAAAGCTCAAAGCGGTTCGTCGGCGACAACACGCTGGTGATGTCGGTGATGGCCGGCATTCCGATGGAAACGCTGTCGCGCGAGCTTGGCGCCCAGCGTGTCGTGCGGTGCGTGCCGAATACGCCGGCGCGGATCGGGCGGGGCGTGACGGCCTACGTCGCCTCGTCCGCATGCACGGCGGAGGATCGCCAACTGGTCGAGCAATTGCTGACGCCGCTTGGTACGGTCGAGCCCATCGCGGCCGAGCGCTTGATGGATGTGGTGACGGCAGTGTCGGGTTCCGGCCCGGCGTACGTCTTCCTTCTGGCGGAAGTTCTGGCGGCCGCTGCTGAGCAGGAAGGGCTCGACCGCGACACCGCTATGCGGATCGCTAGTCAAACCGTCGCCGGCGCTGGCGCGCTCATGCTCGAAACGGGCGAGGCGCCAGGTGTTCTGCGCAAACAAGTGACATCGCCGGGCGGCACCACCGAAGCGGCGCTGGATGTTCTGGGCGCCGGCGATGGACTAGGGCCGCTGTTGCGCCGCGCCGTGGGCGCCGCCGCCGCGCGCTCGCGGCAATTGGGCAAAGGCTAGCGCTTCTCAGCGCCGCCGCGGTTTGGCATGACAAGCGCGCATGCCTGTTTTCGATCTCGCACCAGGGCGCAACACGCAGCGCGGTTTCTGGGGGACGGACTTTCAAATCATAGACGGCTACGTGCACGTCAAATCGACGGGCGTGCGCTTCAAGAACGACTGGCAACTCTGGGCCGACATCTGGCGCTGGTTCACGTACTATCTCTTCGTGCGCGCGCATGGCGTTTGGGCGCGATTGAAGCGACGCTCGCGTCTGCGCATCTGGTTCACGCCGCATCAGCCGCGGCCCTGGTATATCATCTGGGCGGCGATGGTGTGGGGCGGAATGGAGTTCGCGCGCTCGCCAGAGGCCGCCGATGCAGCGTTCTATTTTGAAGATCAGACGGTCGCGACGCCACCGCAACGGCCTTACGCGAAGGCGTTCAACTTTGGCGTTGGCGACGTGTCCAAAAGCACGGTGGCGCGCGTCATGGAGGAAGCGTTCGGCTATCCGCTCGCTATCGATCCAACGATTTTTCCCGGCGAGGCGGTCGAGAAGGGCGAGGGCAATGGCGTGCACGATGGACGCCTGGTGATCTGTCCGATGCAACCCGTTGCCGGAAAAGCCTATCAGCGCGTCATCAAGACGGAAGGTGCGGATGGCTGGGCGCATGATCTGCGCACGGCGTGCGTCGGTGGACGTCCGGTGGTGGTGTTTGTGAAGAAGAAGCCGGCAGCGGCGCGGTTTTCGATCCAGAACACCAGCGTTGTAGTGAAGGCGCCGGAGGAGGTGTTTTCGACAACGGAGATTGACCAACTGCAGCGCTTTTGCGCGGCAATGAAATTGGATTGGGGCGGCCTCGATGTGCTGCGCGAGCAGGCGAGCGGGCGGCTCTATGTGGTGGATGTGAACAAGACAGACACAGGCCCCGCCGTCGTGCTGAATTGGCGCGACCGCGCGCGGGCGACGACATTGTTGTCAGAGGCGTTGCGGAGAATGGTCAGCGCTTGACAGCGACGAGGCCGACGACGGCGATGCGTTCGACCTCTGCGTAATCCTCGCGCTCAAGTTCTTCGCCGAACACGTCAGGATCGATTTCGCGATAGGTGATGTCGAAGCCGTTCAGCGCATCGAACAGCTCAGCTTTCAGCCGGTCTTCGCCGTCAACGATGGCGCTCCCGGTGTAGAGCAGGAACGCGCCGCCACGCTTTAGCCGCGACGCCGCTTCGCGCGCCCAGGCAAGCGAAATCTCGCCGCCGTGCATGGCCCCTCCGTCGCGATAGGCGCGGTGCGCGGGGTCGGCGATGTAGGGCGGGTTGGCGATGATGCAATCAAGATCGCCGTCTACGGCGGAAAGCGAGTGAGCGCACAAGAACCGCCATCGTTGCGATCCAGCGAGGAGCGACCTGTTCTCGGCATGAAGCACGTTGGCCTTAGCAAAACGCAGCGCCGCGGGATTGATGTCAATGAGGCTCAGTTCCTCCGCGTGCCGCGCGGCGACGATCGCGCCGATGCCAGTGCCTGCGCCGAAATCGACCAGACGCTTGCGGCGAGGAAGCTTGCGCAACTCAGCTTCGAGGAACGTGGCGAAGCGGTAAGAGTCCGGGCCGAAGAAGACCGAGTCGGCGGCCGTTGTAGGATAGGCGGAGTGCGCGAAAAGGTGCGGCCCAAGGCTCGAAACGCGGACCTTGCTGGCCAGCAACTCACCGCCCTCATCCAATGCATCAGCGCCGCGCAACATGGCGACGATCTCTGGTTCGATCGCGCCGCGTGCGAACGGCAAACTCCAGCCGAACACATCGCGCAGATCGCGTGCTTCGCTGCGGCGTGCGATGACGCGGGCATGGGTCGTGGGCGTTGGCGTGATGAAGTGGTATCGCCGCGCTTCAAGCGCCGCGAGCAATTGCTGGATCGCGAGCTGTTCTTTCAAGCAGGCGCTCGTGAGCCATCGCCACCCCAGAGGTGGCGCCGGTAGGCGTCGAAGCAATCGGCGCCGCATTGCAGGCGTATGAGCGCGCCTTCCGCGATGTAGGTTGCGGCTTCCGGCGTCTCAGCGACGATCGAGGCGAACACTTCGCGGTTCCAGGCTGCCGAGTGCTTGATGTCGAGCACGGCGTGGAGGTCAAAATAGTGGCGCGCCTTGGCTGACACCTTGAGGCGGCGCAACGCTTCGCTCACTTTCACCGCGCGTCCCGGCGCTGTGAGCTCAATGACGCCCAGCGCGCCGAGCGCGTGATAGGCGTAAGCGCGATGTGTCGCGAGCGCGGCCATGGTGTTGCCGAGCGCGAGTGAAGGCGCGAGCGTCGTCTCGATCTGCGGCGCCACACTTAATGCCTGCACCAAAGCATCGAGCATCGGGCCGTGCATGCCCTTGGCGTTGCCGCGGCCCATTTCGTCCCAGTAGTTGCGCGCCAATTCGAGCTTGGCTTGGACCGGCATCTTGATCTGCGCCAGCGCAACAAGATCGTCGAACCCGGCTTCGCCGGCCGCTTCCTGTTCGATGAACCAGCGCATCTCCGGCAGCGTTGCGCGCTCGGCGAGCCACGGGAACAGCGCGTCGCCTTGGCCGGGACCGTTCTCTTTCAGCGCCTCGAACCAAGCGACAAAAGCTTCCGGCTCGCGCGGCGCGGTCGCCGCGCGTGCGGATTGGGCTTTGCGTGCCTGTTCGATGAATGCGCGTTCAACGACGCGAAGTTCGTAATCTTGCTCCAAATCGCCGCGCCAGTTCGCGTTCGGCGTTTGCGGCGCGAGACGCACGCGGTTCCAGCGCGCGAGGCGAGCCTGCAAATCGTGGTCCAGGTGGGGGTGCGGGCGCAGCTGCCCAACTAAAGTCCCATCCGGCATGTTTGCCTCCTGGCGTTCGCGCCCACTTGGACCTCAGCCGCTTGACGCCCAAGTCCAGCCGAGCCTTGATCAATACGCAACTCAATTTCACTTCGTAGGTTTCATGTCCGTTCTGCTCGACCCCGCTCTTCGCCGTGATCTGGCCCGCGCCGCGTTGTCGCTGGCGGCATCGGGGTCTTGGCGCGAAGTGACGCTGACGAAGCTGGCGGACGCCGCCAATAGGCCGGTGTCGGACTATTACGGCGCCAGCGTCGGCGAGGCGGTGGATTGTGTCGAAGAGGCGTTCGATCGCGCCATCGCCGACAATCTGGACAAGCTCGACGATAGCCAGAGCGTGCGCGACCGGTTGTTCGAACTGATCATGCGCCGCTTCGAGGCGATGGAGCCGCATCGCGCTGCGGTGATGGCCATGGAGCAGGGCCAGGATCGCGATCCCACCCTGATGGCGGCGGCGCACCAGCGCCACGTCCGCTGCGCCCGCTGGGTGCTGGCGATCGCCGGCCTGGAAGCGGACGGCATGACGGGCCAAGCCCGCGCGCAGGGGCTGGGCGTCATCATCGGCCAAGCCCGCGCCGCGTGGCGCGGCGATAGCGCCGGCGACTTCGCCAAGACCATGGCCTCGCTCGATCGCAATCTCCGCCGCGCCGAAGAGATGTTTGGCCGCTGGGCTGGGTTCGAAACAAAGCCGAAGCCGGACGAGGCTCCGCCGCAATGACCAAGATCGTTGCGATCGCAGGCGGCGGGCCGCGTGAGGAGAAGGCGGTCGAGGCGGACCGGCTGGTCGAAGGCTCGCCGCGCACCGTTTCGACGCTGGATTACGCCCGCGACGATAAAATCTTTGCCGGCGAGTGGAGCGCAACGGCGGGCGCCTGGCGGGTAAAGTACGAAGAATGGGAATTTTGCCATGTGCTCGAAGGCGCCTGCGAGCTTGTTCCGGATGGCGGCGAAGCCGTCCGCTATGGCGCTGGTGATAGCTTCATCATCGAGCCCGGATTCAGCGGCGTGTGGCGCGTGATCGAGCCGATGAAGAAGCGCTACGTGGTTCGCTACGACTGATCTGCACTTTCACTGCAAAACATCTGCGTCGCGCGCTTGTATTAACTTCTCGGTTAGCACTTGTTTACGGTTGAAGCGCAAAGATTGATGCGCATTAGCCAAGAAGGCGCGCTCGATGTTCAAGATCGCTTTGATTGAACTGAAGCAGAAGCTGCGCTCCGCATTCGATACGCAATGGCGCGGCCTCGCCGGTGTGGCCTTCATGGTCATGGCGATGGCGGCGATCCAGTACGACGAGCGCCTGGCCCCGGAACTGAACCGGCTGAACGACGGCTTCTCCCACGCGGCCACCGATTTCTCGAAGAAGCTGGCCAGCTTCACGCTGTAGGCGTTACCGCCGGGCCTCTTGACGCACGAACGCATCCAGATCCTCGAGATATCCAGGGCTGTAGCGCGATACGTTTGGGATATCGCGGCCGTAGCCCGTGGTTGAATCGAACATGGGATGATCGCCAGTCGGATAGAGCTTCACCTGCGCGCGCGGATTGCCGCTCAAGGCGGCGCGGAGGCGCTCTGCCGTTTCCGGACCAGGCACGTAGCGATCGAAAGCCCCGACTTGAAAGAGAATGGGCATGCGCAATTGCGCCCATAGGCCGGGTGGATCGATGACGTTGCGGCGCTGCGATGCGATATGGGCGGCGATCCGCGCTTCGTTTTCGGACGTGTGGGGGATCAAGTCAGGCGGTAGGCGGGCGAGCGCGAACCAAGGCTCGCCGCTGGCCGCGCGGAGCGCCGCGCGCAAGTCTTCCCAGCCCACGCCACCGGCCTCGACAACGGCGATGTCCCGCTGATGCAAGGCGCGCGCGGCGGCGACAACATCATCGCCATAACCGGCGGCGCGTAGATCGCTCTCGACTTCATAGATGACGTTGCGACGCTCCGTCAGGAAGGAGCCGGAGCGAACGATGACAAAAGTGATTTGGTCAGGCGCACGTTGAGCGGCGACAGGCGCCGTCCAGCCGCCCGCGCTGGCGCCGTATAGGCCGATGCGATGGTCGCGAATGCGGCGATCGGCGTTGAGAAATGCGACGGCGGCGAGTGCGTCGTCTGCCAGATCTTGCACCGATGCGTTGCGCCAGTCGCCGGTCGATTGGCCAACGCCGCGTTTGTCATAGGCGAGCACCGCAAAGCCGCGCCGGGCTAAAAAATGGGGCAGCCAAAAGAAGTCCCGGGTCTGTGCGCCACCCCCGTGAAGCAGCACAATCGCTGGGTGCGGGCCAGAACCGCGCGGCAGTGTGAGCGTTCCGGCCAGCGTGATCTCGCCCGAGCGGATCGAAACGCTCTCGGTGCGAAGCGAGATTTCGCGCCCTGTGCTGGTGCGATCATTCTCACGCCAGCGCAAACGGCGCCCTTCGATTTGTAGACTGGCGACGACCGGCTCAGGCGCGCCTATGGTGGGGCCGAAGGTGAAGCTCTGCTCACCCGTGGATCGAAGCGGGCGCACACGACCGCTCGGAAATTCGACGACCGCCAACCCCTGAATGTCGGGCAGGTACTCGATATAGACTTCGCGTCCGCCGCTGAACGCGTAGACGCCGATGGCCGGATCGCTCGGGGTGTTGGTTTGCGCCTGAGCCTGTGTGGCCAACAGCGCGAGCGCGGCGGCCAGCGCAGCGATAATCCTCATCCGAGCCTCCCTCTCGAACACCAGTCGAAAGGAAGATGCAGCCGGATACGCTCCTGGATGCGCATCCAGTTAAGGCCACCGCTGCATCCTTCTTCGCGAGACGAAGGGGAAATTCATGAAACTTGACCGTCGCGCTCTGTTAGGCGCGCTTGGGCTCAGTGTGGCCGCTGGCGTGGCCGGTGCGCAGGAAGCGTCGCCGCCCGCGACCGCGCCGCCAGCGCAACCGAGCCTCACCGACCGCATCACACAGCGCGCCATGGAGAACCGCCACAGGCTCGCGTTCGATGGAACGCGGTTCTCCGGCCCCGCCTATGACATGTTGCTGCAAGAGGGCCGCGCGGCGCAGTATTTCTGCATCGGCGAAGAGCACGGTATCGCCGAGAACCCTAAGCTTGCAGCGCAGCTCTTCTCTGATCTCCGGTTCGACAAGGCTTGCGTTGAGATTTCGCCGCCAATGGCGGCGGAGCTGGATCGCGCGGCGCGTAGCGGCGTCGACGGACTGCGGCAGCTCTTCAGCGATCCGGGCGCACAGGTCGCTTTCTTCGGCATGCGGGAAGAGGCGGAGTGGCTGGCGGCCGTACGCGCCGCGCGCCCCGGCCGGTCACAGGCAATTTGGGGTTTGGACTACGAAGTTGGCGGCGACCGGCGGATCATTCAGCTTCTCAAGGCGAAGCGAAAGCCTGCGGCCGCCGCGACCGCGCTTGCGGCGCTTGAAACCGCGTCGGATGAATCGTGGGCGCAATGGGCGGCGACCCGTTCGCCCCAGTACATCTTTAGCTTCAGCGGTGATCCAGCTTTGGTCGCGGCCGTTCGCGCCGCTTGGCCGGGCGCTGACGACGACGTGCGCTGGATGTTGGACACACTGGAAGAGACTCTGGCGATTAATCGGCACTGGGTTCAAGGCCAAGGTTGGCAATCAAACCAGCGGCGCGCCGCGTTCAACCGCGCCAACCTGCGCCGCTACTGGGCAGCGGAAGGCGATCGTCCCGCGAGGGTGATGTTCAAGTTTGGCGCGAGCCACATGGTGCGCGGGCTTAGCCACACGCAGGTGCTGGATATCGGCACGCAGATTTCCGAGCGCGCCGAGGCTATTGGGTCCAAGAGCTTTCATCTCGCCGTGTTTCCTGGAGCAGGCGCGCAGCTCGCGCAATTTGACCCGAGCGCATGGGCTTATAGCGCGGCCGACGCCGGAACATACGAGGATGCAGGGATGGCCCCGCTGATGGCGGCTGCAGACCCCGCCGCCTTCACGCTGATCGATTTGAGACCGCTGCGGCCGTTAGTCTTCGGCGCTCGGCACAAGGCGCTCGACGCTGATCTGGTGCGCACCATTCACGGTTTTGACGCGCTTCTGGTGCTCACCGGCTCAACAGCGAGCGCAAACCTCTAACCTTCGCGCTTCATTCTTTCGCGCCGCGCCAGCTCGGCTTTTGACGGATTTTCCGCGCCGCGGATCGTTTCGTGCTGCACGGCGCCGTTGGGCACATAAGTCGCGGAGATCATACCAGCCGGCGAGACCTTGCTGTGCGCCAACTTGTAGGCGCCGGCTTGGCTTGAGGTGTCGAAGAGGCGCTTGCCCTTGCCGAGCAGCACCGGGAACGTGAACACGCGGATTTCGTCCACCAGGCCGGCTGCGAGCAGGGCGTGCACAAGCTCGGTGCTGCCTTGAGTGACAAGCGGCGGTCCATCGCCTCGCTTCAACTTGGCGACGTCGGTGGCGGCGTCGTTGACGACGACGGTGTTGGCCCAACTGGTATCGACGTCACCTGAGCGCGTGGCCACATATTTGGTGATGCGGTTGAACTGCTTGGCGATTTCGTCGTCCGGGCCGCCTTCGGCGTAGGGCCAATGCGCGGCGAAAATCTCGTAGGTCTTGCGGCCGAGCAGCAGGTCGTAGGGTTCGCTGAAAAGCGCGCCGACCTCTTCGCCGAACACCGGATCGGTGTCAGCCATCGGCGCCACCCAGCCGCCGTACTTGAAGCCGCCGGTCGGATCTTCGTCCGGGCCGCCGGGGCCTTGCATAACGCCGTCGATGGATACGAACGCGCCGACGATCACTTTTCTCATGGACTGTCTCCCTGGGTTCGGTCCTAGGACGAACGAACCGGCGGCGTCCCGACATCGCTTTGTCTGGGAACATTAACGCCTTAGCCAGCGATGCGGTTCAAGCATCGGGCGATGCAGCACTATGACCTTATCGTCATTGGCTCCGGCCCCGCCGGCAGGCGCGCGGCAGTGCAGGCCGCCAAGCTGAAAAAGAACGTACTGGTGATCGAGCGCGGGCGGCGCGTCGGCGGCGTTTGTGTCCATACCGGAACGATCCCATCGAAGACGTTGCGCGAGACCGTGCTGAATCTCTCCGGCTGGCGCGAGCGCGGCTTCTATGGCCGCGCCCACCGCAACAAGGCCGACATCACGGCAGAGGATTTGCGCCGGCGTCTCCACATCACGCTCGATCACGAAGTCGAGGTGCTTGAGCATCAGTTCGCGCGCAACAAGGTGACGTGGATTTCCGGCGACGCGCGTTTCCTTGGTCCACATGCGGTCGAGGTGACGGGCGAGCGCGGCGACGTGCGCCACTTCCATGGCGATCGCATTATTCTTGCCGTCGGCACGGCGCCCTATCGCCCGGCGCACATTCCGTTCGATGGCGAGGCGATCGTCGACGCCGATGAGATTTTGGAGTTGCGGCGGCTGCCGCGCTCGCTGGCGGTGATCGGCGCCAGCGTTATCGGCATCGAGTACGCGACGATTTTCTCCGCCCTCGACGTGAAGGTCACGGTGATCGAGCCAGGGCCGAGTTTGCTTGGCTTCGTTGACCGCGAACTGGTTGAAGAGTTCATCCACGATTTGCGCGACCGCGGCGTCAGCCTGCGCTTCAACAGCAAGGTTGTGAGTGTTGAAAAGCTCGCCCCGGAGAGCTGCCTCGTGCAGCTTGAGGATCAGCGGCAAATCTTCGCTGACATGGTGTTGTTCGCGGCGGGCCGGGTCGGCTCGACAGCGTCGCTCAATTTGGCGGCGGCTGGACTGTCCGCCGATGATCGGGGGCGCGTGGCGGCCGACAAGACAACGTTCCGCACGGGGGTGCCGCACATCTACGCCGTTGGCGATGTGATCGGCTTCCCGAGCCTTGCCTCGACCTCCATGGAGCAGGGCCGTATCGCCGCGTGTCACGCATTCGGCGCCGAAGCGCACGCGCCACCGGAATTCTTTCCGTACGGCATCTACTCGGTGCCCGAAATCTCCACGATCGGCATGACGGAAGAACAGGTGCGCGAGAAGCGTATTCCTTATGAGACCGGAATCGCGCGTTTCCGCGAAACTTCGCGCGGCCACATCATGGGCCTGAGCTCCGGCTTCATGAAGATGATCTTCGACCTGAACACGCGGCGCCTGCTGGGCGTGCATATTGTCGGCGAGGGCGCGACTGAGCTGATCCATATCGGACAAGCGGTGCTGAACCTTGGCGGCGGGCTGGATTATTTCGTCGAGAATACCTTCAATTATCCGACGCTCGCCGAAGCCTACAAGATTGCGGCGCTCGATGCGTTCAATCGCATGCCGGCGCTGGAGAAGCCCGCCGTACACGATTTGCAGGACCTTGCCGCTCTCGCCGTAGCGCGCATCAATAAAGCCGCGAGCGGCTAAGACCAAGCGCGCGATGGTTCTGTTGGCGCGCCGGACGGTGTAGGGTCTTCGAATGTCTGAGAAGGCCCTGCCAGTCATCGATGTCGCGCCGCTCCTGAGCGGTGGAGACGCATCGGCCGTCGCAGCGGCGATTGGCGAGGCCTGCCGCGATCTGGGATTCTTCTATGTAACAGGCCACGCCATCGGGGCGGACACGCTGAGCGCGCTTGATGCCGCGAGCCGGAAATTCTTCGCGCTGCCCGAAGCGGAAAAAATGAAGATCGCCATGGCGCGTGGCGGACGCGCTTGGCGCGGCTACTTTCCACTGGGCGGTGAACTCACCAGCGGCAAGCCAGACAAGAAGCAAGGTCTGTATTTCGGTGAAGAACTCGGCGCTGATGACCGGCGCGTGTGCGCCGGCCTGCCGCTGCATGGCGCCAATCTGTTTCCGGAGTCCGTTCCTGAATTGAAGATGGCGGTGCTCCGGTTCATGGCGGAGGCGACGTGCTCCGCGCACGGGATCATGGAAGGCGTGGCGCTCAGCCTCGGGCTCGACGCACTGTATTTCCGGCGCACCTACACAGCCGACCCGACTTTGCTCTTCCGCGTGTTCGAATACCCGGCTGGAGACGATGAGAGCTGGGGTGTCGGCGAGCATACCGATTACGGCCTTCTGACTCTGCTCGCGCAGGACGAGCATGGCGGGTTGCAGGTGAAAACGCCGAACGGCTGGATCGATGCGCCGCCGATCGATGGCGCGCTTGTCTGCAACATCGGCGATATGCTCGATCGCCTGACCGGCGGGCTCTATCGCTCGACGCCGCATCGTGTCCGCAATGTCAGCGGCAAGAGCAGGCTTTCGTTTCCGTTCTTCTTCGATCCCGGCTGGGATGCTGAAATTGTGCCGCTCCCGGCGAGCGCCAATCCGCGCGACGATAGCGGCGAGCGCTGGGACCAGGCCAACGTGCATGCGTTTAGCGGCACATATGGCCAGTACCTGATGGGCAAAGTCTCTAAAGTATTCCCGGAGCTGGCGCGCGACGTGGTTTAGACGCCGCGCTTCTGTCCGAAGAGGTGGATGTGCAAGCGGTCCGAATAGTTGAAGCCGTGCGCGATGACGGCGTCGATAAGAGTTGGGCCGCGTTTAAGTAGGGCGTCCGACGTCGTGCCTTCGGGCATGATGTAAACGCGCTGCGGCGGAAAATCGTAGCGCTCTACGATTGCCGCCGCGGCCGCGACGTCAGCGGCGTCCTTCGCCACGAACTTGAACGAGGCGGAGGTCAATTGCGCAAACCGGCTCAGCGCGTCGTGCTTCAGCGCGATCTCCGCGTCATTGCCGGAATGCGCGAGCTTGGGGGAGACGACGAAATAGTCGATGCGATCGATCAGGTCGTCGCTCGGCACGATCGAGCCGTTGGTTTCGATATCCACCCAGGCGCGGTGGTTGTCCTCGCGCAGCGTGTCGATGAGTTCAACGACCGCTTGCATCTGGAGCAGGGGCTCGCCGCCGGTGATCACGACGCCTTCGCTCGGCTGCCCCTTGATCCGCGCCGCGGTGTCGACGACCGTTAGCGCGATCATCTCCGCGCCGATCTCGAACTTCTTGTTGTTTTCGTGCGCAAACGGCGTGCCTAGCCAGTTCCAGGTGTAAGCCGTGTCGCACCAAACGCAGTGCAGATTGCAGCCGGAGAGGCGCACGAAAGTCCGCGGCCGGCCGATGGCTGGGCCTTCGCCTTGGATGGAGCGGAAAATTTCAGGCTCGCCTTGGTCGTTGCGCGCGAGCTTGAGCGTTCTCATCGCGCCGGCATCATCTCCACCAGCGCGCCGCCGACCGCCATGGCGATCTGCGGGAAGACTTCGCGCAGCGAGGAGTCGATGCTGGTGTAGAGCGGATTAACCGGCGACAGCGGGCCAATGCGCAGCTGAATGCCTTGCGCGACGCTATTGCCGGCGTGCTGCACAAGCGCGGTTAGGAACGGCAGGTGCGAGCCGCCGCCCGCGAGCACGACGTCGATCGTTGGGGCGCCGGTTGCTTGCGCGCGCTGCGCCACGACACGCAGGCTCGCCGCGATCGTTTGCGCCAGCGCCTGCTGATAGGTGCGGAAGTTCGGATCGTCCGCCAGTTCCTTGGCCAGCACGGTGATGTACTTGCGGCCGACCCGCATCGTGCACTTGCCGTGCCGGAATATGTCCTTCTTCAGTTCGCGCGCCGTGAGCCGGGCCGCGCGCAACGTGCGCATGTCGTCCGGATTGTTGCGATCGAAGCCCGCCTTGCGCAGCATCAATTCGATCAGGATGCGATCGACTTCATCGCCCGCCAGTGCGCTGCATTGGCGCGCTTCCTTGATCTCGCTCAGCGACGGCGGTTCGACGCTCTCGTCGAAATCGAACGCCGCCATGTCGTTGGTGCCTGCGCCGATATCGAGCACGATGACGAACCGCGTGGGTTGCGAAGTGAACGCCAGCGCGGCGGCGGCCGCGGCGTGCGGCTCGAAAATGCCGGTTTCCAGCATGCCGTTGCCAGGTGCATTGGCGGCGCGGTCGAGCGCTTGCTTGCACTGAGCGATGGAGATGCCTTCGCCTTGCAGCAAGAATTGGCGGCTCAGAAGCGCTGAAACGGCGGCGGCTTCGTTGAAGATGGCTTCGAACGATTGATCGATGCCGCTGCCGGGGCGCCAGACAGGGCTGGTGTAGCGGCGCTTCGAGTTGATGACGCCGCTCGGCATATTCGGCGCGAGATCGAGTGACTCCCGGATCAGCTGATCGAGATAGGCGATGTAAAGCACCAGCGCGTCGCGATGCGTGAAGGTGCCCGTCGGATCCATCGACGGACGCAGCTTCGTACGCAGCGCTTCCTGCACATTGGTGGCGCCGAGCACCGTTTTGAACGAGATCAGCGGATCGCGCGCCGTATCGACGCCGCGATGGGCGTGCTGCAGCGCCTGCGGGCCGAAATAGACGCGCCCGTCATCGACATAGATCACCGAGGGCGTGAGCAGCGGATGTTCGGCTCCCGAAATGGCCCCAATCGGCAGCGGCTTCACACCGACTTCCAGCGGCAGCATCGGGTCAAGGCAGATCGCCGCCTTCGACAACGCGGTGCCGAAGTCGATGCAAATCCTCGCGCGGGAGGTCCAATCGCGTTCGCCGGTATCGTCCATCTTTAGCCCTATACGACGCCGGCGGGCTGAGCGCCAATGCGTCGTTCCACGCCAGCTGCGCGCGCACTGTGAAGAAGATCTTATCCACAGCCCTCAGGCCGGACGCGGCAACCGTAACGAGGCGCGCAAGCCGCCTAAGGGGCTGCGGCTCAACAGAATATCGCCGCCGTGACTGCGGGCGACATCGCGCGCGATGGCGAGCCCAAGGCCGACGCCTTTTTGGTTTCG
Source organism: Hyphomonadaceae bacterium (assembly GCA_050184605.1). GTDB lineage: Bacteria > Pseudomonadota > Alphaproteobacteria > Caulobacterales > Aquidulcibacteraceae > Vitreimonas. The sequence goes on from JBFXAE010000007.1 coordinate 35,806, forward strand.
CGACCGCGTTTCGTCCAGGCGCGAGAAGGGCCGGAAAGCTTCTTCATAGAGTTCTTCCGGGATGCCCGGCCCGTTATCGTCCACCGACACAATGGTGAACTGATCGCTGCTCGCGATCGAGACGCGGACCTTGTCGCCATGGGCGACGGCGTTGTCGATCAGATTGACCAGACAGCGCTTCAGTGCGCGCGCCCGCCCAGGGGTTGAAACGCTTTCGGCTGGGCCTTCGACCGCAACATCAGCGCCGTTCCGCGCGGCGTCGGCGACGATCTCGTCGACGGCCTTGGTGATCTCGACCAGTTCCGGCGCTTCGTCGGCGAGGCCTTTGGCGAAGGCGAGGTATTCGTCGAGCGTCTGCTCCATCTCGGCGAGGTCGCGCTTGATGTCGTCGATTTCCGGCGATTGCGGCATCATCGCAAGCTGCAGCTTGAGGCGCGTCAGCGGCGTACGCAGATCGTGGCTGACGCCGGCGAGCAATTGCGAGCGCTGATCGATGTGCTTCTTGATCCGTTGCCGCATATCCTGAAACGCCAGCGTCGCGCCGCGCACTTCGCGCGCGCCGCGGGCGCGGATGTAACCCGTATCCTCCCCGCGCCCGAAACGCTCCATCGCGTCGGCCAGTTTTTCGATGGGCCGGACCTGGTTGCGGATGAAGATAATCGACACGATCAGCAGAAAGATCGTAGCGCCGGAGATCCACGCCACGAACAGCGGGCCGGAGCGCGCCTGCACGCGGTCGCGATAAGCTTTAAGCTGCAGAACGCCATTTTCAATCGGCACGCGGATCAGCACTTGCGGGCCGGGGCAGGTTGAATCGTAGAAGACGTCGCGGTTGATGTCGGTCTGTAGCGCGCGCAGCAGATAGCGGTCGAGCGTCGATCCCCAAGCGCGGCAGCGCGGCACGGCGAGTTCAGCGCCTGGCTGCAACTCGATCTCAAGCCGCAGCGGGCGCATCGCGTATTCGCGCAGCTGCTCGAAATTTTCCTGTGTAGGGTTGCGCTCATAAAGTTGGATGACGAGCGCGACGTCGGCGGCGACGCCTTGGCTCATGCGTTTCGAGGTCGCTTGCCAGTGATCGTCCAGGAACACGAGCGTGATGATCAGCTGCAGCAGCGCCGCGGGCGCGACGATGATCAGGAACGTCCGCCAGTAGAGGCCTTTCGGCAGAATGTCGCGAAAGCGCAAGCGTGGTTTGGGCGTCGCGGTCATCAATCGGCCGCCAGCCTGTAACCGACCCCGCGCACGGTCTGCAGGAAGACTGGCGCACGCGGGTCAACTTCCATTTTCCGCCGCAAGCGCGTCACTTGTACGTCGACCGAACGTTCAAGCCCGGCGCCGGTGCGCTTGGCCAACTCCTCACGGCTGATCACTTCGCCGGGCCGGGCGGCGAGAATGCGCAGCAGCGCGACCTCGGCTTCGGTGAGGCGGACCAGCGCGCCTTCGCGTGCGAGTTCGCCGCGCGTGTTGTTGAAGCTGAAGGGGCCGAAGGTGACGATCTCCGGCGTTTCACCGCGCGCGGCGATCGTGCGCCGGAGGATGGCGTTGATGCGCAGCGCCAGCTCCGCCGGCTCGAACGGCTTTGGCACATAATCGTCGGCGCCGATCGAAAGCCCGCGAATGCGATCCTCCGCCAAGCCGCGCGCGGTGAGCAGTACGATCGGCACCTTTGACGTTTTCCGCACGCTTTCCGCCAGCGAGAATCCGTCTTCGACCGGCATCATCACGTCGAGGATGAGAAGGTCGAAATCCATGCCGTCGAGAAGCTTGCGGGCGCCGGCCGCGTCCGCTGCCGCCGAGACCCGGGCGCCGGCCTGTGAGAGGTATTTCTTGAGCAGTTCGCGGATGCGGTCGTCGTCGTCCACCAGCAGCAAATGGGGCGGGCGATCGAGGGCGTCGAAGGCTGGCGCGGTATTCATGTGCGGCGACCCCGGCAAACGCGGCTTTGCCTCGGTTCGTTACACCCCGGGATGGCCGCCGTGGAGGCAAAACATTCTAGCCCGGATGCTGGTTTGTTGACACTCATGCCGCGAGACACACAATACCCTGAAAAACCAACCCTGTTGCACCGCACAATTCCACCGGTGCAGCCGATCGGCAAGTGTCGATCATAGAGGAGGAAGTGCATGGCGGCTCAGCCTTTCGACGATCGTGATGGCTGGATTTGGATGGACGGCGAGTTCATCCCGCATCGCGACGCCCGAATCCATGTGCTGACGCATGCGATGCACTATGCCTCCGCCGTGTTCGAGGGCGAGCGCGCCTATGATGGCGTGGTGTTCAAGAGCCGTGAGCACAGCGAGCGGCTTCATACCTCAGCCAAGCTGCTTGGCTTTAATCTTCCCTATGGCGCCGAAGAACTCGACCGGGTGAAGGCTGAATTGGTGTCGCGCCAGAAGACGCCAAATTGCTACATGCGTGCGATTGCTTGGCGCGGCTCGGAGCAGATGGGTGTCTCGGCCAAGCGCGACGACGTCCACGTCGCCATCGCCTCCTGGGTGTGGGGCGATTACTTCGCCGACAAGATGAAGGGCGTGCGCCTGATGATCGCGCCGTGGCGCCGGCCCGCGCCCGACACCGCGCCCATCGCCTCGAAGGCTGCTGGCCTCTACATGATCTGCACGCTCTCGCGCCATGCCGCGACCGACGCGGGCTTCGACGACGCGATGATGATGGATTGGCGTGGCCAGATTGCCGAGGGCACCGGCGCAAACATCTTCTTCGTGAAGGATGGCGTGCTGCACACGCCGTATCCGGATTGCTTCCTGAACGGCATCACCCGCCAAACGGTGATCGGCCTCGCGAAAGCGCGCGGCATCGAAGTTGTCGAGCGCGCGATCTGGCCCAGCGAACTCGCAAGCTTCAGCGAGTGTTTCCTTACTGGGTCCGCCGCCGAGATTACGCCCGTGCGCGAAATTGCCGGCCTGCCGTTCAAGCCGGCGGCGATGACCGAGACCATCCTGAACGACTTTGCTGGCCTCACGCGCCGCAAAAGCGCGGCATAACAGGAAGTTCCACGGAACTAAGCGCATGGCGCCTCGTTTCCGGCAGAGAGTTTCTCCGCCGGAGCACGCGCCATGGTCACTTACAGATTTGATCCCGACTACACGGTCACGGGGCGCCATTACGCGCACCCCTTGATCCAGTGGAGCACAATTTTCGCGGGCGCTGTGGCTGCGATCGCGATTGGGTTTCTGTTGAACGTGCTTGGTCTGGCGATCGGCGCGTCTGCGTTCAATCCCTATGAGATCAACGGCCAGGATGAGACGATCTCCATTGGCGGCGGCCTCTATGTAATGTTTGCGCAGCTGGTGGCGTTCCAGGTTGGCGCCTACATCGCCGCGCGGGGCTCGCGCTATCCGGATCATTTTGGTGGTTTGCTCACGGGCTTTCTCGTGTGGGCGCTGGCTGTTGCATTCGCTGTGTCGCTGGCGACGTTTGCTGCTGGCGCGTTGTCCAGTGGCGACGCCATTCCGTCCGGTGTTGCCGAGACGATCGGCGAATTGAGCGATGCGACCGACGGGCAGGGCGCGAACGCTGCTGATCTGGCGGCAGCTGAAGATACCGCTGACGCGCTTGCTGCGCTCTCATGGTGGACGGTTGGCGCGCTTTCGCTCGGTCTTGCCGGCGCCGTGGCCGGCGGTTGGCTCGGCTCACATCATCCGAAGTGGGAAACGCGTCCGCGTCTCGACGACGCGACCGCTTACCAACACGCGCCCAAAGTTTGAGGAGAATGCATCGTGGAAGAACTTGGCAAAGGCTGCATTCTCTGGGTCATCGGCATCCCGCTGCCGATCATCATTCTGCTGTTTCTGTTTGGGGTGCTGAATTAGCCTAGCAACGAAAACGCGACAGCGATCATGCCTACAATGCAACCAACGATCATCGCTATTGCGACGACACGAGTGATTAGAAGCTCACGCTTGAACTTCTTGACCTCCTCGTCGGTTGGATTGTCACTCATCGGTTGTCCTGGTCAGAGTCAGTCTCCGGCGTCATGAAATGACCGTGCAGCGTGGCGATTGGCTGTGTCTTCTCGCCTTGCCACGCTTCTGCCTGCACGTTGGCGATGCGGCGGCCGATTCTTACGACTTTGGCGCGGGCGAACGTATCGACGGGCTTGCCGGAGCGGAGATAGTCGATGCCGATGTCGACTGTTTTCGGGAAGCGTTCGCTTTTTGAGGCGATCGCGAGCTGGGTGAGCGCCGTCACCTCCAACAAGGCGCCGACAACGCCGCCGTGCAGCGCCGGCAGGAGCGGATTGCCCACGAGGTGTTGGCTGAACGGCATAACCAGCGTCAGCTCATCGCCCTTCAGTTCGGCGCGAATGCCGAGGAAGCGCGCATAGGGAATGCGCTCGATGGCGGCGGTGACGCGTTGTTGCGGCGTGTCGCTCATTTCTTCTTCCGCAGGTTCGCGCCGAATCTCCGGCCGTTGTTCGAATTCACCATGAACGCGGCGGCGACATGCGCGATCGGATTGTCCGGCGTCTCGTCGTACGCAACCGCACGCACGAACGCGACGCTGCGGCCGAGCTTGTAGCAATGCGCTTCCGCCAGCACGTCGCGCTGCGGCGTGGCCGGGCGCATGTAGTCGATGCGAAGATCGATCGTCGCGACGGTCGTCGGCCGCTCCATCGCGGCGACCGCCGCGGTGCCGCAAAGCGTATCCAGGAATGTCGTGATGACACCGCCGGCGATCACGCCGGTTTCGGGATCGCCGATGAATTCTTCCCGGTAGGGCACGAGGCCCCAAACCCGAGCCGGCTCGATCTTGGTCACCTCCATGCCCAGCGCCTTTGCCTGCGGCGTGAACTGGATCATGGCGCGCACGCGCTGCAGCGGATCGTCGTCGGGGGCGGCGTAGGAGGTCGGCTTGTCGCTCATCCTGCGGTGCTACCAGGGGCGGGCGCGCCCCGCCATTGTCGTAAGTTGACGTTTCGTCACTTTTGTGACGTTGTAGGATGACGAACGAGTCATCCGGGGAAGAAGATGAGCGAAGCGGCGGCCAACGTCGAACCGATTGGCAAGCGGGAAAAAACCAAGGTCGCCAACCGGCAGGCAATCCTGGTGGCGGCGCGGGCGGTGTTTGCCGAGCTTGGCTATGAGGCCGCCACCGTGCGCGACATCATTCGCGGCACCGACCTCGCGAGCGGCACCTTCTACAATTACTTCAAGTCGAAAGAGGAAGTGTTCGACGCGCTTGCCGATGACGGCGCGCGCCGTTTCCGGCCGATCCTTCGCATGGCGCGCGAGAACGCGAAGAGCTTTGACGACTATCTGCACTCGGCGTTCGTCGCCTACTTCCACTTCATCGTGCAGGACAACCAGATCGAAGGCCGGCCGATCGACGAGCGGCGCCCGCACATCCTGCGTATGGATACGCCGGAGATGGTGGCGGTCTATCAAGAGGTGCGACAGAGCCTTGAAGACGCAATCGCGGACGGCGATGCGCCGCGCGTCGATGCTGATTATCTGGCTTGCGCCTGCATCGGCATCGCGCAAGAGGTGGGGTCAGCCATGTTGCGCCGTTCGCCGCCGGATATTGACGCCGCGGCAGACTTCGTAACAGGCCTCATTCTGAAAGGCCTCGTGGGCGCGGCCCGCAAAGCTTGATCTAGGAGCTCCGCTTGTCCTGGCTGCGCAAAGCGCTCGTACACCTTGCTTTGTCGCGTTCCGACGAAGCGCTGATCAAAGCCTCGGGCGGTGCGCCGCGCACTGTGCGCGGCATGACGCTCGATCCGCGCATGCAGTTTCTGGAAGCGCAGGCGCGTCAACGCGCGATCCCGTGGGATCAGATGACGGTGGCGATGCTGCGCGCGCAAACCGAGGCCGGCGCTGCGCTGTTTGGCGGTGGGAAAGTATCCGGTGTGCGCGTGGAGAAAATCTACGTCACTGGCCGCAGCCATTCAGTGCCCTGCCGGCTTTATTTGCCAACCGTGCGCGACAATTCAGCGGCGCTGATGGTCTATCTCCACTTCGGCGGCGGCGTCATCGGATCGTTGGAAAGCTGTCATCGGCTTTGCGGGCTCATCGCGAAGGAGGCAGGCGCGCCTGTGATCTCGGTCGATTACCGGCTGGCGCCCGAGTTCAAGTATCCAATCGGGCTTGAGGACTGCATCGCCGCCTACAACTGGGCCGTCGATAATGCGGCGCGCTACGGCGCCCCGGTGGGCAAAGCTGCAATTGGCGGCGACTCGATGGGCGGTTTGTTCTCGGCCATCATCGCTCAGGAGATGCGGAAGACGAAGCCGCCGGTCGTGCAACTTCTCATCTATCCCGGCATCGACTTTGTCTCCGATACGCCGTCGATGCACGAGTTCGCCGATGCCTGGCCGCTGACGGCGGAGACGCTCGACTTTTTCGTCAAGCAATATCTGCCAGACGGCGCCGACCCGAGTGATCCGCGCATTTCGCCCGGTCGCGCGCAAGATTTGCGCGGCTTGGCGCCGGCGTTGATGTATGGCGCCGGTTTCGACATGCTGCTCGATCAGGGCGCTGCGTACGCTGAGCGTCTCAAAGAGGCGGGCGTGAAGGTGAACTACACGCGCTTTGACTCGCTGCCACATGGCTTCGTCGCGTTTCCATCGGCGGCGCCAGCTGCGGAGGCGGCCATCAGGCAGATCGCACGTGAGACCGCCGCCGCCCTCAAAGGCAATCTCTAGGTGACGGCGCCCGTCGAAGCGGCGGCGCCTCCGGGGCGTCACATCAAAGGGCAAGTCATAGATCGCGGCGCGTGGAGTTGGGCGCTGTTTGAGTGGGCGCGCAATCCATGGGTGCTGCTCGGCACCATCTACGTTTTCGCGCCTTACATCTCGAACGTCGTCATCGGCGATCCCGTGCGCGGGCAGGCGATGATCGCGAGCTGGCATACGACAGCCGGCGTGATCATCGCGCTGACATCGCCGTTTCTCGGCGCCGCCGCTGACCGGATGGGCCGCCGCAAACCACTCCTGGCGGCAAGTACGCTGGCGCTGGCGTTCTGCATCGCGATCAAATGGTTCGCGCTGCCGAATGAGGCGGGGCTGCCGCTTTGGGCGATCGGCTTCTTCACCACCGCCGCCGGGGTCGCCTTCGTCTATACCGAGGTGCTGCACAATTCGATGCTGACACGGGCGGCGCCGCCGGCCGCGATCTCGCAAGTGTCTGGACTTGGGCTTTCCCTCGGCAACGCGGCGTCCGTGTTGTTGCTCGTCTTCGTTCTGATCACGATGGCGCTGCCCGGCCAGATCGCGCTGCCGTTCATTCCCGATGCGCCGCTGTTCGGGCTAGACCGCGCCGCGCATGAGCCCGACCGCGTCGTCACGCTCCTGTGCGCCGCATGGCTTGTCGTTTTTTCGATCCCGATTTTTCTCTACACGCCGGACCTCACCACCACTGGCGAGAAGTTCGGCGATGCGGTCCGTCACGGCGTGGGCAATGTCATCCGCACCATTCGCAAGCTGCGCGACTATCAGAACGTCGCGCTCTTTCTGATCGCGCGGATGCTCTACGCCGACGGCAAAACCGCGATCCTGATTTTCAGCGGCGTCTATGCGTCTGGCGTCATGGGATGGGATCTGCTGGAGATGCTGTCCTACGGCATTCTGCTGAGCATCTTCGCCGTCGCTGGCGGCGTGCTCAGCGGATGGCTCGATCACGCCATCGGCTTGAAGCGCGCGGTGGCGGCCGAGATCGGCGCAACGTTGCTATGCTTGGTGTTCATGGTGTCGATGTCGCCGACTTCGATGTTCTTCATGCCGGTTGAAGCCGGGATCGCGGTCTGGGACAGCCCGCTTTTCGCGACGGCGCCGGAACTCGCGTACCTCGGGTTTGCCGTTATCATCGCCATCTCCATCACCGCCGCCTATGGCTCAAGCCGCTCTCTCATGGCGCGCCTGGCGCCGGCGGGCATGGAAGGAGAAGTGTTCGGGCTCTACGCGCTCTCCGGCTCAGCCACGGCGTGGCTCGCTCCGGCCGTTCTGGCGTACTTCACGACCGCCTATCAGAGCCTGCGCGCGGGCTTTGCCTCGATCGCGCTGCTGCTGCTCGCGGGGCTTGTTTTGTTGCTCTTCGTGAAACCGCCTCAGCCAACGCGTGACGCCATCCCATAGGCAGCCGCGGCGGCGATCGCTGTCACGACAGTGCCCCAGGTCATATCCGTAAACGTGATGCGCCAATCCCACGCCTTTAGTGTCGCCTGATTGGTCAGATTGAAGGTGGCGTAGGCGGCGAAACCGAAGACGGCGCCGTTGAGCAACGCTTTGCCGATGCCGCCGCGCTCCAGAGCTGGCGCCGCCGCGAAATAGACGATGGCGGCCGTATAGATGATGTAGAACGCGATCGCGGCCGCAAAGTTCAGTTGCGGCCGTGTGATTTCGCCAACAAGCGGCTGATAGAGGCGCGACCACATCTGCGTCAGCCAAATGGCGTCGAGAACAAGGAACGCGATCGCGCCGGCAATCCAGGCGGTGATATATGCAGCCATGCGCGAAGTACGCGCGTGCGGCGCGAATGGATCAGGCGGCGTTCGCTTGGCGCAATTTCTTGTCGACCATGCGCTTAAGGCCCTCAGCCACGCTTTGCCGTTCCTCACATAGCGCGTGCGGCAGGTGCACCAGCTGATAGAGCGCCGCGACGTGCGTGCGCACGACCTCCGGGGCCAGGCGATTGGTTGCACCTTGCGCCTGAAGGTAGCGCGCCATTTCGCTGGCGCCGAGCGCAAGGCTCGGATCGCCGATCTGTTCGGCGACTTCGAGTAGGTCTTGCACGGCGCGGTAGACCGCGCGCGCCTGATTGGCGTCGCCGGACGCGAGACCGTTGGCAGCCGCTTCAAGCGCGGCAACGCGCGCACGCGCCAAGGCGGCCTTGAGATCGAGCTCCTCATCCTCGCCTTTCACAAGCGGCTCGGGAGCAATGTCATCGAGCCGGCGGAGCGGCCCGAGATAGTTCAAATCTGGGCGGACGCGCCGCCGGCAGGGGCCGACATAGCTTGCCGTAACGACAAAGGGCTGCGGTTTAGTGATCACCGTCTTGACGCGCTGCTGCAGGGCCAGCGCTGAAATCGGTTTGCGCATATAGCCATCGACGCCGGCAAGACGCGCAAGTTCGACGTCGCGTTCAGAGCTGCGCGCCGTCAACATGAACATGGCGACAGCACGATTGGGCGCTTCATCGCTTTGGCGGACACGGCGGGCGAAATCCAGACCGTCGCCCGTCGCGCCCTCGATCCAATCCATCAGGATGACATTCGGATTGACGAGCTTGAGCGCGTCCCACGCTTCGATCATGTTGGCGGCGCCGATCACGCGCCTAAAGCCCATGGCGCGCAGCTGATCGAGGGAAATGCCGCGTTCGTAGTGATTGTCGTCCAGGACAAGCGCGGTCAGGCCGGACGGATCGAAATGACCTTCCCCCTGCATGATCACGGCCTAGCTCCCAAGACAGCCTGAAAGCCTAACGCCGATTATTTGATTTTCGCTGAAAGCGGCGCGCTTGCGGTTAACGTCAGTTAGTGAGTTGGCGCAGGATCGTGCCTGAATCGAAGTAGACCCGCTCACAAACGATGCCAACGCCGCCCGGCGCGAACTCGAACACGGCGGCCATGCGCACCCGGATCTTCTTGCCGGTCGGCGCCAGTTCGCCTTGCGGGGTTTGGATTGGCCCTTGGTGTGTGCCGGTGAGCCAGAACTCGGCCAGCACCGCATCGTCCATAGCCCGCAACAAGATCGGCTCGTTGGCTTGGTCGGGAAACGCGCGGCGCGAGGTTTTGAAATAGTTCATCACCGCCTCGGCGCCGTCAAACACTTGGCCGGCGCCGAAAAGCTCGTAACGCGGATGATCGAACGTGCCGAGCGTGACATCGAAATCGTGGGTGATCTCGGAGGCCATGTGCTTGGCGACGAGGGCGATGCGCTGTTCGGCTAGGTCGTTCAAGTCGCTGCACTCCCATGCGTGTTCGATATAATGGATATCTTCTGCCAGATCTTCCGTGACAGGCCGGTTGTCAGATTTTCAATCTCGGTAACGGCGTCGATGACGACCGGGTCGCGCATTCGCTCCGCATAAAGCGCCGCAAGTTTGGCGATCAGCGCCAGCATTTCGGAGCAAGCATCAAGATAGCGGGTAAGAGTGTCCGCGCTCATTGTGGTTGCATTTTTGTGGGTTAGCGTATGCGGGTCCTTCGAGAGCTGGTGCATGTCGACGACGTGCGCCATCGATCGCAGCGTATGCAATTGATCCAACGCGCGCTGCCGCTTCAGGCGATCATCCAGTCCAACCAGAAACCACGTAGCGCCGCCGAACAGAATAAGCAGGTTCACAGCCGCTTCGAGCGTTTGCAACAGGCCGACATTGGGCTCCATCTCCTCCAAATGCAGCAGCTTGACCGAGCTGATGAGTGCCAGCAGCCCGCCCAAGATGACGGTGCTTACGGCTATCCGGAGCGGCCAGTTGTGCGCCGCGATTTCGCCGGCGCGCTTGGCGGTTTGATGCGCAGTGGTGACGAGTTCGCAACAGACGCGGCTGAGCCCAGACTCAGGAAAGCGCTGCTCGACGCGCTCGCGCAGCCGCTCCACCGTCTCGATGATGCGATCGGGATCGAGCGTTTGGTACTTCACTGCAAGTTCCGCGCACGTTGCACGGACCGTTCGTCGAACGTTTGGCCGAAGGCGCTGCCGCGAACCTGGCTCACGGTCTCAGCGGCGTAGCGCCGGCCATTCGGCGCAGCTTGGCAGGAGATGACGATGTTCAGGCTCTCAACCCGCACCAGCGGCATAGGGCTGAACGCTTCCGGCACATAGAGCCGCACCCGCGTGATGTCCGGGGTGGCCTTGAGCACCGTGACTTCGCCGCGTAGCCGATCGGCGAAACGGCGCGCCTGTTCGCCGCGAACGCTTTCCCGCGTCGGTTGGAACGAAAAGGTAGCGCTTGTTTCGTCCTCGCGCAGGGGGCGTACGTTTGTCACCCGGCCCATGCCTTCGCTGGCGCACCAGGAAACACCCTCGAAATCCTCGGCCATGCGATCGAAGGCGCGGCGTTGATCGTTGTCGAGTTCGCTCCGTTGCGGCGCAACCAAGCGTAAGCGCGGCGAGGCGTCCGGGTCGAACCGGGCCCGCCAGTTGGCCTTGGAGGTGTTGAGCTCAAAATCGAACGCATCGTCGGACTTGGCCGCTTCGGTGGCCGCGACTGCCTGCGCGAGCAGGGCCGAGCCAGTGGCTTGCGCAGCGGCAGCCGCCGCGAAAAGAACGATTGCCAGCACGGTAGCGACGCGGATCAAGCCAAACATAAGGCGCAACATGCCACGCGAGCGAACGGCGCTCAACGGCGTTGGGCGGCGAAGCGCGACGCGCTACATAGCAGGCGTCATGGACGCCCGTGCGCCGCTTCTGCCGTCGCCATTCGAGGAATGGTTCGCCGCGCGCGGTTGGGCGCCGCGGCCGCACCAACTCGAACTTGTAAGCCGGGCGCAGGCGGGGCGCTCCACGTTGCTGATCGCGCCCACAGGCGCCGGCAAAACCTTGGCGGGCTTTCTGCCCAGCTTGATCGAGCTTGCTCCGCTCAAGGCGGAAGGTTCGCGGCGGCCGCACCGGCTGCACACACTCTACGTCTCGCCGCTGAAAGCACTGACCACGGATGTGGCGCGCAACCTCAACACGCCGGCGACTGAAATGCAGCTGGGCCTCCGGATCGAAACCCGAACCGGCGATACGCCTTCCTCCAAACGCCAGCGCCAACGCGCGCATCCGCCCGATATTCTGCTCACAACACCCGAACAATTGTCGCTGCTGATCGCTTCCGAGCATGCGCGCGTGTTCTTCGAAGATCTGCAGGCGGTGGTGATTGATGAAATTCACGCGCTGGCGCCGACGAAACGCGGCGATCTGTTGGCGCTTGCCCTGGCGCGATTGCGCCGCTGGGCCCCGGCGCATCGGCGGATCGGGCTCAGCGCGACCGTGGCTGACGAAGACGCGCTCGTGCATTGGCTCCTGGGCGCCGAGGTCTCGGAAGACGTAATCGTCCGCGCGCCGCCCGGTGCGAAGCCGCAGATAGACGTGCTGGACTCCGACGCAAAAATCCCTTGGTCAGGCCACACGGCGCGTCACGCGATTCCTGAAATCTACGAGACCATCAAGGGCGCCAAGCTCGCACTGGTGTTCGTGAACACCCGCGCGCAAGCGGAGATGACGTTTCAGGAATTGTGGCGCGTCAACGAGGATGCGCTGCCGATCGCTTTGCACCATGGCTCACTCGATGTCGCACAGCGCCGCAAGGTCGAGGCCGCCATGGCGGAGGGAAAGCTGCGCGCGGTCGTCTGCACCTCTACGCTCGATCTCGGGATTGATTGGGGCGATGTCGATCTGGTGATCCAGATCGGCGCGCCGAAGGGCTGCGCGCGTCTGGTGCAGCGGATCGGGCGCGCTAACCACCGCTACAACGAACCGTCGCGAGCATTGCTTGCGCCGAGCAACCGGTTCGAGGTTCTGGAGTGCCGCTCAGCACAAGAGGCAGTGGAAGAAGGCGCGCTCGATGGAGAGCCGCGGCGTGTCGGGGGGCTCGATTGCCTGGCGCAGCACATCATGGGCTGCGCCTGTGGCGAACCGTTTGATGCGGATGAGCTCTACGAAGAGGTCGCGAGCACCGCGCCATATGCGGCCCTCTCGCGAACGCAGTTTGATCGCGTGATTGATCTCGTCGCCACCGGCGGCTACGCGCTTCGCTCCTACGATCGCTATCGCCGCATCGTGCAGGACCCGCAGACGAACAAGTGGCGCGCGCGGAACGCCTCTGTGGCGCAGCAGCATCGAATGAACGTGGGCGCCATCGTTGAGTCAGAGATGCTCGATGTACGGTTGGCGCATCGCGTGGGGGCGCGCCCGCGTCCGGGCACGCCAAAGCGCGATGGATTGGCGCCGTTGGTCGCAGGCCGCCGTCTCGGGCAGATCGAGGAATATTTTATCGAAGGCCTGGCGCCCGGCGATACGTTCCTCTTCGCCGGCGAAATCCTGAGGCTCATCAGCGTAGAGGGAACGGATGCGCTGGTGGTTCGGGCGGGCGATCAGCAGAACCCGAAAATTCCATCCTATGCAGGGGGAAAGTTTCCGCTCTCGACCTTCCTCGCCGACCGTGTCCGGCACATGCTGCACGACGCGAAGCGCCAGAAGGCGCTGCCGGGGCAGGTGCGCGACTGGATCAAGATGCAGAAGCGGCGCTCAGTCGTACCGGCGCCGGACGAGATGCTGATCGAAACCTTCCCGCGCGCCAATAAGCACTACCTTGTTTGCTACCCATTCGAGGGACGTTTGGCGCAGCAGACGTTGGGCGTGCTGATCACGCGTCGCCTGGAGCGCCTGGGCAAGAACCCGATCGGCTTTCTCGCAAGCGAATATGCAATGGCAGTCTGGGGACTTGAGCCGATGGGCGATGTCGATCTCGGCCAACTCTTCGATGAGGACATGCTGGGCGATGATCTGGAAAGCTGGCTCGCCGAAAGCACGCTGATGAAATCGACGTTCGCCAAATGCGCGGTGATTGCCGGCATGATCGAACGCAACACGCCGGGAGCCGCGCGAAAGACAGGCCGGCAGGTCACGTTTTCGGCCGACCTCATCTATGACGTGCTGAAGCAATACGAGCCGGATCACATTCTGATGCAAGCAGCGTTCGCGGATGCAGGCGAAGGCTATCTCGATATTAAGCGCCTGGGAGACCTGCTTCGGCGCGTGAAGGGCAAGATCGTGCATCGCGATCTGCCGCATGTGTCGCCCTTCGCCGCGCCGGTGATGTTGGAAATGGGGCGCGTGGGCGTGCGGGGCGGGGCCGATGAGGCGGTGCTCGAAGACGCGGCCTCGCTGATCGCGGAAGCGATGAGCTAGGGCATCTCGCTGCGGCAGCTGCAAAAGATTGCCGCCGAGCGCGCCAGCGGTCCATATTGGCCGCAAAATAGGGGGTGACGATGCGAACACTTTTGACGGCAGCTCTTGCGTGCGTCCTCACCACGGCAGCCAGCGCCCAAGTCAGTGATGCGACGCGCGCCGCCAATGCGGCCTTCGCGCAGACGCTTCCCTGGGCTGACCGCGAGGATGAGGATTTCGCCAATCGCGGCTTCATCGCTGGACCTGATGTCGCTAGCCTCCGCGCGCCGGATGGCCGCGTGATTTGGGATTTCCGCGCGTACGATTTCCTGCAAGGCGAGGCGCCGGAGACAGTCAATCCCTCGCTGTGGCGTCACGCTCGCTTGCTTACACGCGCGGGACTCTTCCGCGTCAGTGACACCGTCTATCAGGTGCGCGGCTTCGATGTCGCTAACATGACCATCATCAAGGGCGACACCGGCCTTATCATCATCGATCCGCTGACCAGTAGTGAGACCGCTCGGGCCGCGCTTGAACTCGTCCACCGCCACATCGGCCAGTATCCGGTTCGGGCGATTATCTATTCGCATACGCACATCGATCATTTTGGCGGCGCGCGCGGCGTTATCGGCGTCGGTCAGCCGCCCGAGCAGAATGTCGAGGTCATCGCACCCGAAGGGTTCATGGAACACGCCGTGACGGAGAACGTCATCGCCGGCAACGCCATGGGCCGACGCGCCATGTACCAGTTCGGTTCTGGCCTAACGCCCGGGCCCGAGGGTCAGATGACGTCCGGGATCGGGACTGCTGTCTCCGCCGGCACATACACGCTCATTCCGCCGACGCGCACGATTACGCGCACCGGTGAAACCCTCACCATTGATGGCGTGCGCATCGAGTTTCAGTTGACGCCCGACACCGAAGCGCCGGCGGAAATGAATTTCTTCTTTCCCGACCTGGGTGTGCTCTGCATCGCCGAGAACGCCACCGCGACGATGCACAACATCCTTACGCCGCGCGGCGCGCTGGTGCGCGACACCAAGGCGTGGGCGGATTATCTCACCGAAGCGCTGCGTCTCTTTGGTGGTCGCACCGAGATCATGGTCGGCAGTCACGCCTGGCCGCGCTTTGGCGGCGATCGCGTGCGCGATTTCATCGCCAGCCACCGCGATGCCTATAAGTATCTACACGATCAAACCGTGCGCCTGATGAACGCCGGCTACACCGATCGTGAAATCGCAGAGCAAGTGCGCCTGCCGGACTCGCTCGCCGCCCGTTGGTTCAACCACGGCTATTACGGGACGATGATGCATAATTCGCGCGCGGTCTATCAGCGCTATATGGGCTGGTATGACGCGAACCCCGCCAATCTGAATCCGCTGCCGCCGGAGGAAGAAGGCGCACGCTTTGTCCGAGCCATGGGCGGCGCCGACCGTGTCTTGGCGGAAGGGCAACGCGCCTTCGATGAAGGCGATTATCGCTGGGCCGCGCGCGTGCTGAACCATCTCGTCTTCGCCGCGCCCGACAACACCGCCGCGCGCCAGCTCCTCGCGCGGACGCATCGGCAGATGGCCTATCAGGCCGAGAGCGCGATCTGGCGCAACATCTATCTCGTTGGCGCACGCGAGCTCGAGCAGGGCACGCCCGACCGTCCGCCAGCGGTCATGAGCACCGATCTCATCGCCGCGACGCCGACGAGCTACATCCTCGATCTGCTCGCAGTGCGCCTCAATCCGGAACGTCTTGGCGATCGGCGCTATGCGTTCAATCTCGTATTCCCGGAGCGGAACGAGCGCTATGCCGTGACGATCAACAATGGCGTGTTGGTGCACGAGCGCGATCAGATCGTGGAGGGCGCGCCGACGATCACTTCCCCGCGTGCGGTATTCCTGCAAGCGATGGCGACGCAATCGATGGCGCGCGCCGTGTTGTCCGGACAAATCCGCATCCGCGGCAATCGCCGTTCGCTCGAAGGCTTGGGCGACGTGTTCGACAATCCGGACCCGAACTTCCCAATCGTCACGCCCTAAACTCGGGTGACACACACGCATGGACAGGTCGCGCCGAACTCACGCAAATACCGTGGGTGCGTGTGTGTCACCCGCTGAGTGTCACCCGCTGAAATGCGTGTGTGTCACCCGAGTGGGGTCACTCGCGCCTAGCCGCTCGCCCGAATCCCCGTTAGCGTCGCCGCCATGCCGATGCTGTCGCAACCCGCACTGAGGCGTCCGAACGCCAAGCCGGCGGCGCGCGTTACGCCGCCGATGGCGATCGTCGGCGCCAACGTGGAGATGCGGCTGGGCGATACGCTCGTCGCCGCGCTGCCGCATGGCGCGCTGTGGATCGCGGACTCCAAGACCCTCATCGTCTCCGATCTGCACTTGGAGAAGGGCAGCGCCTTCGCCGTGCGCGGCCAGATGTTGCCGCCCTATGATACGCACGCCGCGCTCTTGAAGCTCAGCAATCTCGTCATGGGTCTTGCGCCCGAGATCATCGTCTCACTCGGCGATAGCTTCCACGATAGCGGCGGCCCGGCGCGGATGGACGCGCGCGATCGGGAGTTGTTGCAGCTTCTAATGTCACGCTGCGACTGGGTGTGGGTTGAAGGCAATCATGATGGCCGCGCGCCGGAGACTCTGGGCGGAGCCTTTCATGAGGTGCTCCATCTCGGCTCGCTGGTGTTGCGTCACCATCCGACCGAAGCCGCCGCGCCCGGCGAGATCGCGGGGCACATGCATCCATGCGCGCGCGTCGTCGGCCGCGGCCGCAGCGTGCGGCGGCGTTGTTTCGCAACGGATGGCGCGCGGATGGTGATGCCCGCGTTCGGCGCTTTTACCGGCGGGCTGAACGTCTGCGATCCGGCGTACGCGAACATCTTCCCCGATGGCGCCACCGCGCTCGTTCTCGCTAAGGATCGTGTCCTGCCCGCCCCGAACGAACGGCTCGTCGGCGACTAGAAACGGTGCAGCGCCGTCGCGAGCGGGATGATCATGCAGATGATCATCGCGCCGCCCGTAAGCACTTGGCGCAACACCGGGTACCAAGCCGGCGCGCCGGCGTCGCGGGCGCTGCGATAGTCCCACATTGCCTGAACCGCGAACAACCCCGCGAAAATCGCGGCAGCGCCCAGAACCGGCGTGACATACACAACCAGCGCCGCCAGCGCCCAACCGCCAAGTGCGGGCAGAGCGCTAAACAGCAAGCGCAATCCGTTTGGCGCGTGCGGCGCGCGCATGATCTCGAAGCCGCAGCGCACGCCGCCGAGAAACGAGAGCAACACCGCCGCGTAGAGCGAAAAACTGATCGCGCCCAAGCGCGCCGTGCTGGCGTGTTCCGAGAGCGAGATCAACGCCGTGACGGCAAGCGGCGCAAGGCCCAGGAATCCCAATCGAAGCGCCGCGCGCGGAAGGAAGGGCGGCGTATCGCTCACGGCCGGCGGAATACCACGGCTGCACCCCAGCCGGCCAATAATGCGAGCAGCACGGTGACGATGCCGTAGAGCCACGACACGTTCATGGCGAGATCATGGATCGTCCGCTCAATCCCGACACGCGTGATCGCAATCGGGATGCGCTGACGCGAGATCAAGCGGCCGTCCCTGAACAAGTAGGTGTCTGCATGGTATTGCGCGATCGGCGCGTTGGCGGGCAAGCGCACGACAGCGCGGAAGAGCCCGCCTCGGTAAGTGGTCAGCCCGCCGCGTACGCCTTCTTGCGGCGGACGCGAGTACCATTGGTAGAGATTTTGCTCGTGCCGGAGGCGCACGAGCGCCGCGCGATAGGCGGAGGGATCGCCACCGGCGGGCACCGCGCTGGCCAGGCGCGCGGACGCCGCAGGATCGAGCTGATAGCGCCAAATCGATTCAGCGCTGGCGATCTCGCGGAGCGGGCGGCTCGAAAGCACCGCAAAGAACGAGGGCGCTTCGCTGAAGCGCACAGGATCGCCGTTCACCCAAATTCCGAAGGCATTGCCGATACCGAGGGCGCGGCGCTTGCGCATCACAGTCGCCGGTTCGTTGGGGCCGCGCAGCACCACCACGATGTCGCCCCGCCCGCGGCGGTCGGGATTGACGCCGAACACGGTGATGTAGGAGCCGCCGTAAGTAGAGCTCACGGTGATGTTCTCGTCGGCGACACCAGCGGGCAAATCGTCGGCGACATCGCTGCCGGGCTGCTGCTGGGCGGTGGCTGGCGCGGACGCCAGCAGCACAAAGGCGAGGGCGACGAGGAGGCGCTTCATTGCCAGCCTCCACTGAGCACATATTGCTCCGCGGGCGGGATCACGACGTCGAATAGGAATTTGGCGCTCGCCGCGACCAGCAACGCGCCCAGAATGCCGCGCAAGTACTCGGCCTTTATGCCGGCGCCGATACGCGCGCCAATCTGAGCGCCGACAACGCCGCCCGCCATCAGCAGCAGCGCCAAAACGAGATCCACCGTCTGCGTCGCCATGGATTGCAGGATGACGATCAGCGACGCGATCACCATCACCTGAAACTGCGATGTGCCGATCACGACGTTTGTCGGCATCCGCAGCAAATAGATCATCGCCGGAATCAGGATGAAGCCGCCGCCGATGCCCATGATCGCCGAGATCACGCCGATGGCGAAGCCGATAACCAGGGGCGGCAACACGCTGATGTAAAGACCCGACCGGGGAAAACGCAGACGAAAGGGCAAGGTGTGCGCGATCGATTTAAGCGGCCGGCGCAGGATCGAGACGCTCTTGACTGGGTGGCCGCGCCAGAAGCGATAGCTCTCGCGCACCATCAAGAAGCCGACGCTTGAGAGCAGCAACAGATAGAGGATCGAGACGATGAGATCGAGCTGACCAAGCCGCAGCAGGCGCTCGAATAGCGCCACGCCGCTGGCGCTACCGAGGACGCCGCCGATCGACAGCAAAAGTCCCATGCGCCAATCGACGGCCTTGCGCCTGGTCTGGGTCATGATGCCGGAAAATGAGGTCGCTGCGATCTGGCTGGCGCCCGTCGCAACCGCGACTGGGGCGGGCACGCCCAAGAAAAGCAGCGCCGGCGTCATGATGAAGCCGCCGCCGACGCCGACCAGGCCCGACACGAATCCGACGCCGCCGCTCACCAATAGGATAAGCAGCACGGCCACCGGCATCTCGGCGATCGGCAAATAGATCAAAATTCTGCTCTGAACTCAGCGCCGCAGCACTATGCCCGCGGCCCTTATGGGGAGGGTCGCGCGTCGAGGCAACGCCGCTTTGCCGCTAATTTATCGTACCGCCGCGTTAGCTGGCGGGGCGGGCGCTGTTCCAGGCGCGTGGGCCGAATTCGCCGTTCGCCGAGGCGCTGGCAGCGCGTGGGCGGAAGGCCTGGGCGCGTGCCCGGGCCTGCTCCACCTGAATCTGCGGCAGCTGTGCTTCGATGGCGGTTGCGCGTGCGGCCGCGTCCTGATCGCCTTGGCGCGCGGCCACGAGGAACCAGAACAGCGCCTCCGATGGCGAAGCGTTCACGCCGCGCCCCTGTTGGTAGAGGACGCCAAGATTGTACTGGCTATCCGCGACGCCGAGCTCGGCCGCTTGTCTGAACCAGCGGAACGCCGCCGCTTCGTCGAGCGGCGCACCTTCGCCGCGCGCGAAATAGACACCGAGATCGTGCATGGCGCGGCGATTGCCTGCCGCCGCCGCGCGTTCGGTCCATTGCCGGGCGATGGTAAGATCAGCCGGCACGCCTTCACCGCGCTCGTAGAGCTTGGCCAAGCGGTATTGCGCCATGGGGAAGCCGCGATCGGCGGCGCGGCGCAGCATGGTGACGCCCTCATTGGTGCGGCCGGCGCTGATGCGCTGCAGCGCCAATTCGTACTGCGCTATGAGATCGCCGGACTGCGCAGCTTGTTCAAGCGTGACGCTGCGCGCTGGGAGAGGGCCGGCGACGACTTGTTGCGTCGTCGCCTGGCTGTTCTGCGCGATCGGCGCGCCCGGCGCCGGCGCCGCGGCGCCCTCGCTCGGCGCAGCCTCATCCGGGATCACGTCTTCCGCTGGCGCCTCCGCAAATGGATCAGGCGGCGGCAATGCCGGAGCGACATCCGTCACCGGTGTTGGCGCAGGCGCCGCATCCGTTTGCGGCTCGGCGCTGTCAGCCGCATTCCTAAGGTAATAAGCGCCGCCAACGAGTGCGGCGGCGATGACGCCCGCTGCGCCCCAAAGCACGACGCGGCTGGAGCCGCGCAGGCTGAGCTTCGGTGTTTCCACCGATGGATCAGGCCGGGTCTTCGGCAGCGATTGCGCTTGAGCGGCCTTGCGGGCGTTGGCGAGATAGTCGTTCTTGCCTGGCGCCGCAGCAGTCACCTCTTCCGGAAGCGGCGGCAGTTCGGTCAGCTCTGGCGCATCCAGCGAAAGCGGTTCGTCTCCGGCGGCATTGGCCAGCGGCACATCGTTCGCGGTCCCGGCGGGCGGCGCCACCAATGGCGCAACAGCGTCTTCAATTGTCGACGGGCCGAGATCATCTTCCGGCGTCCAGAATGGATCATCGTCGAGCGGCGGCGCGGCGGCCGCGGCCTCAACGTCATCCGTTGCCGGCTCATCGATCAACAAATCGTCGTCGGGGGAGACTTCAATCTGCTTGTATTCCGGCGGCACGAACTGCTCATCGGCGGTGTCTTCATCGACGAGCAGATCGTCGATCTGATTGTCCTCGGCGAAGTAGATGTCGTGATCGTTCGGCGTTTCCGAGAGATGCGGGCGCGGCGGCAACGGCGCCGCACGCACCGGCTGAGCCGCGTCGTGCGGTGAAACATATGGCTGCGGCTCGGGATTGCTCAGATCGAACGAGTCCGTCGTCGTGTCGAAAGCAGGGAAGTTCGAGCGGTCAAAGCTCTGGTGGTCTTCTTGGCGGCGTGTTGGCGTCGGGATCGCGGGCTCCGCCGTCGCCGGTCCGCGGCCGCTCTCGAACTGTTCGAGCTTCGAAGCCACGCTCGACACCGCCTTCTGCACCGGCGCGATCGCTTCTTGGCTGTGTTCTTCGACTTCCGCCAAACGCTGCATGATCGAGCTGATGGCTTCCGAGACGCGCTGACCAGCGCGCTCCTCGCTGTCGAGCATACGCTCGCCCAGTTCGCGAGCGAGAATGTCCTGCCGCTGGTTGAAGCGTTCAGCCATGCGCGCGACTTGCTCGCCCACATGCTCAATCGCTTGCGCGCTGCGCTGCTCAACCGCGCCGACGCGCTCTTCGAGGCGCTCCGAGAGGCGCCCGACCTCAAGGCCCATGCGATCAAAGGCTGAGGCTTCGCGGCGCTCGATCTCGTCGAAGCGATGCTCCAACGTGGCCGCCATGCGCGACAATTCCTCGCGGACCGCGGAGGCGGCGGCGTCATCGTTGCGCGCTTCGACCGTGCGCAGGCGCTGATCGACCGTTTCCGACATGCGCTTGATCTCGATCGAGATGGCCTCGATCGTTTGCGCTTGGCGGCGCTCGGCGGCGGCCAAGCGGCGGTTCACATCCGCCAGCGCCTCTTCAACGCCTTCACCGCCAACCATGACGGCTTGCAGCTCTTGGGTGACTTCTTCGCGAAGAGTCTGCGCCATCGTATCGAGGCGCTGCTCAAGCATCGCGCGAACGGCTTCCGTCTCTTGCGCGGCGCCGCCACCCTGTTCGATGCGTGCGCTGAGCGAGGAGACCGTCTCTTCGATATGGCGGATCGCCGTGTTGGCGGTGGATTCGGTTTCTTCGAGCTTGTCGGCCAGGCGCTGTAGTGCGCGGTCGAGCGATTCAACCGTGTCGCCGATTCGATCAATCTTGGCCGTGTTGGCTGTCGCCGATTCAACACTGGCGATACGCGCTTCGAAGGCGGCGAGGGCGCCTTTGAGCGGGCTATCATCGCTCTTGGTTTCAAGCGCGGCGAGGCGCTCGGCGATATCTTGTTGAGCCTGGCGGAGGTCGCTGAGGTCAATCGCGCCCGATTGGCCGGCAATGTCTTCAACTTGCTTGACTCGGGCCGAGAGCGTGAGTTGCGCGTTGCGCAGATCCGCGATCGCGGCGCCGGCGGCTTGACGAAGCCCTGCCGTGCTTTCGCGTGCGGCGGCTTCCGCGCGTTCGATGCGCGCGATCAGGCTCGCTTGCTCAGCCTTCAGCGTGTCGACAGCGCCGACGCGCTTGGCGATCTCGTTTTCAAGACGGACGACTTCTTCAAGCAACGCTTCGCGCGCGCCCCGCGTTTCGCTTGAGGTCTCCGTGCGAACTTCCGCGACCGCAGTCTCGATGGCGCGCCGCGTTGACGCTTCACTGTCAGTGAGGCGTTCGCTCAGTTCTTCTTGCAGGCGGCGCAGTTCGTTGACGGCATCGGCAGAGGCTTCCGTCGCTTGACGCGCCGCTTCTTCAGCGACGGCCCGTGCCTCAGCCAGGGTTTGCGCGAGATTGCCGCCATTGCCGATCTCGTTGGTCAGATACGACGCCGCGGCTTCGGCGCGCCGCGCCACTTCTTCAGCGACTGCAACCTGCTGCTCAAGCCGGCTTTTCACGTCCGAGATGTCGGCGGTGGCGCCATTGAACGCTTGTTCTGCGCGTTCCAGGCGGCCGCTTAGCGTGTCGCCGGCGGAGCGGAATTGTTCGAGCGCATCCGCGATGCGTTCGGCGGCTTCGTTTGATGCGGCTTCCGCATCTTCGATACGCGCGGCAAGGCCGAGCACAGAGCGATCAATTGTCGAGACGGCGCGATCGAGGCCGGTGACGGCGAGTTGCGTGCGGCGTTCGATCGATTCAATGCGCTGCGCAAGGCGGCTCGGATCAACAGGGCGGTTTCCGCCGCCGACGCTCCAATCGTCTTCGCCATCGAAGTCCGTGTTGGAAAAACCAAAGCTGCGCGCGCGTGGTGCGCGCGGCGGCTGTTGCGGCGTGTTGTGCGGTTGCGATTGCGCGCCACCGCCACCAAGCTGACCTGACGCAAGCGCCTGGTTCAGATATTCGCCGAGACTCAACCCTTGGCGAGCCGCAGCTTCGCGCGCCGCTTCTCGTACCTTCGGGTCGATGCCCTTGACGCTCCAGCTTTGCGCACCGCTCATTATGCCCTCGCCGCGTTCTCGCCGCGCGTCCGCGGCTCACGCCCAACCCCCGGGGCAGACTCGAAGAATTCGAGAATCGCCCACGACTTTGCAGTGTCGATCAAAGGCGGCGCCGTGTTAATGGCGGGTAAAATCGTAAACGAGGATTAGCCATGTCTGACACGCCGCGACAGTTCGGTCCCGAAACGCAGGGCGCGATCTATCTGCGCGGGTTGAGTGGCGCGAAACCTGAGATCCCGACGAACTTCACCGGCCTCGAAGCGGCGGCGCAGAAAAAGATGACCCCGGAAGCGTGGGCCTACACTGCTGGCAGCGCCGGACTGGAAACGGCTGCGGACGCAAATCGCGCCGCTTTTGCGCGGTTTCCTATCGCGCCGCGCATGCTGGCTGGCGCGGCGACACGCAATCTCGGTTGCGAAATATTCGGCGCGCGCGCCGCAGCGCCTATCTTCTCGTCGCCGATTGGCGTGCTGGAAATGATGCATCCCGAGGCTGATCTCGCCGTCGCGCGGGCGATGAAGGCCTTGAGCCTGCCGATGATCATTTCGTCTCAGGCTTCAACGCCGATGGAGAAGATCGCCGAAGCCAATGGCGATGGCCCGCGCTTCTACCAACTCTACTGGGGCAAATCGGACGCACTCGCGGAGAGTTTCGTAAAGCGCGCCGAGGCGATCGGCTGCAAAGCCATCTTCATCACCCTCGACACTTTAGTATTGGGGTGGCGTCCGCGTGATCTCGATCTGGGATTCTCACCGTTCCTGCGTGGGCAGGGCATCGCGCAATACACCTCAGATCCGGTGTTCAGAGGAATGTTGCCGCAGACGCCGGAGGAAAACCCGCTGGGCGCCGCCGTGCAGTTCACGCAGCTCTTCTCTGACCCTAGCCTGGACTGGAAGCGTGTCGCGAAAATCAGATCGTGGACGAAACTGCCCGTCGTGTTGAAGGGCATCATGCGCGCCGACGACGCCGAGAAGGCGGTGCGCGAGGGCTATGACGGCGTGATGGTCTCGAACCATGGCGGCCGGCAGGTCGATGGCGGCATTGGCGCGCTCGACGCGCTGGCGAAGGTAACCTCGGTTGTTGGCGGGCGCGTGCCCGTCTTCTTTGACTCCGGCATCCGCTGCGGCGCCGACATCTTTAAAGCCATTGCGCTGGGGGCAACGGCGACCGGCATCGGCCGTCCCTATGCTTATGGTCTCGCCCTGGCCGGCGAGCAGGGCGTCCAAGCGGTCATGGAATACCTCCTGGCGGAGCTTGACCTCACAATGGCGCTCAACGGTTGCCCGACGCCCGCGGACATCAAGCGGGACTTGCTTGGGTGAAACGAAATTTATGACGGCAGCGTCAACTTAGCTTGACCCTACCGTAAACGGAAACTAGCGTCAGGGGAGCTGGGTTAACCGGAGGGACCTCCCCATGACGTCCAAAGCTGAGCGCACCTACACGATTTCGCAGTTGGCTCGAGAGTTCGAGGTCACGCCTCGCGCGCTCCGCTTCTATGAAGACAAGGGTCTGCTGACGCCGCGCCGCGACGGCATGAACCGCGTCTATTCGCATCGCGACCGCGCCAAGCTGCAACTGATCCTGCGCGGCAAGCGCGTCGGCCTCTCGCTTATCGAGATCAAGGAAATTCTCGATCTCTACAAAGTCGATCAGCGCGCCCAAGCGCAAACGGCGCTGAAGAAGTACCAGCAGCGCATCGTCGCGCTCGAAGCGCAGCGTGAAGATGTCGATGCCGCGATCGAGATCCTGCACGATAGCGTCGCCAAGCTTGAGCGGTTCCTTGCGAAGCCCGCGACGCCGGCGGCGATGGGCGCCGCGCGCGCCTTTGAAGCTGAAGCCAAGAAGCGGCTCGAAGACGCCCACTAGCGGCAAGCGGCAGTCGGCAGTAGGCAGTCGGATCGGCTGTGGCTGCTGCTTTCGCGACTGCCCATTGCCGACTGCCGACTGCCGATTCAGGAGCAGACGATGCCGTCATACACAGCGCCCCTCAGAGAGTATCGCTTCCTGTTGAAGGACGTGCTCGACATCGAGCGCTATTCCAATTTGCCTGGCTTCGCCGAGGCGCCGCTCGATCTGATCGATCAAGTGTTGGAGGAGGGCGCCAAGTTTTGCGAAGGCGTTCTGGCGCCGCTCAACAAGGTCGGCGATGAGCACGGCTGCAAGCGCGCAGACGATGGCTCGGTGACGACGCCGCCAGGTTTCAAGGAAGCTTACAAGCAATTCGTCGACGCTGGCTGGCCGGCGCTCTCAAGCGATCCGAACTATGGCGGCCAAGGCATGCCGCACATCGTGGCGCTGGCTTGGAACGAGATGGTCGCCTCGTCGAACATGGCGTTCGGCATGTATCCAGGCTTGAGCCATGGCGCCTACGCGGCGATCCACAATCACGGCAGCGACGAACAGAAGCAGACGTATTTGCCGAAGCTCGTCAGCGGCGAGTGGACCGGCACCATGAACCTGACCGAGCCGCATTGCGGCACCGATCTCGGTTTGCTGCGCACCAAGGCGATCCCGCAGGCGGATGGTTCCTATCGCATCACTGGCCAGAAGATTTTCATCTCAGCCGGCGAACACGATCTCGCGTCGAACATCATTCACCTCGTGCTCGCGCGCATCGAAGGCGCGCCGCAAGGCACGAAGGGCATTTCGCTCTTTATCGTGCCGAAGTTCTTGCTTGATAAGGACGGCAATCCGGGTGAGCGCAACCGCGTCGTGTGCGGCAAGATCGAAGAGAAGATGGGCATTCACGGCAACTCGACGTGCGTGCTGAACTATGATGACGCGACCGGCTATCTCATCGGTCAAGAGAACAAGGGCCTGATGGCCATGTTCGTGATGATGAACGTGGCGCGCTTGGGCGTTGGCCTGCAGGGGCTCTCGCAATCGGAAGTCGCGTATCAGAACGCTGTGGCCTACGCGAAAGATCGCCTGCAAATGCGTTCGCTCACCGGCCCTAAGAATCCCGACGGTCCGGCCGATCCGATCATCGTGCACCCGGACGTGCGTCGCATGCTGATGGACGCGAAGGCGTTCAACGAAGGCGCGCGGGCGTTTGCGTTCTGGACTTCGCTCCATGGCGATCTCATGCACGCCTCGCCGGACGAAAAGGTGCGCCAGAAGGCCGAAGATTACATGGGCCTGATGACGCCCGTGATCAAAAGCTACCTCACCGACAAGGGTTACGCGAACGCGACCAACGCGCAGCAAATCTTCGGCGGTCACGGCTACATCGAAGAACACGGCATGAGCCAGTTCGTGCGCGATGCGCGGATCACGCAGATTTACGAAGGCACCAACGGCATCCAGGCGCTCGATCTCGTCGGCCGTAAGCTCGGCGCCAATGGCGGCCGCGCAATCTTTGCGTTCTTCAACGAGCTCGACGACTTCGTCCACAACCACGAAGACGACGCCGATCTCAAGGAATTCGTCGATGCGCTGAAAGGCGCGAAGGCGCAACTCCAAGAGGGCGCGATGTGGCTCATGCAAAACGGCATGACCAATTTCGATAATGCCGGCGCGGCCAGCCACGATTTCCTCAATCTCTTCGGCCTAACCGCGCTCAGCTACATGTGGGCGCTGCAAGCGAAGGCGGCGCACGCGGCGAAGAAGAACGGCGGCGCTGGCGATCCTTATTACGATACGAAACTGGCGACGGGCCGCTACTTCATAGCGCGCATGCTGCCGGACGCCGCCGCGCATCTCGCCAAACTGAAGAGCGGCGCGGACACGGTGATGGCGCTGCCGGCGGAGGCGTTCTGATGGCGGCCCACACCGCCACCGTCACTTGGCAGCGCGGCGAAGACGATTTCGCCGCCGGGCACTATTCGCGCGCGCATGAGATATCATTTGACGGTGGCATCACGGTCCAAGGCTCGGCGTCGCCGTCGGTGGTGAGGGCGCCGTATTCGCGCGAAGATGCGGTCGATCCCGAAGAGCTGCTGGTCGCTTCGCTCTCGACCTGCCACATGCTCTGGTTTCTCGATCTCGCGCGCCGCGCCGGTTTTATCGTCGATGCCTACGAAGATCGAGCCTCCGGCACGATGGGCAAGGACGATCGCGGCAAGATTGCCGTCACGCAGGTGAAGCTCAATCCGCAAATCCTGTGGGGCGGCGAAAAGCAGCCGGCGCCGGAAGAAGTTCGCGAACTGCATCACAAAGCGCACGAAGCTTGTTTCATCGCCAACTCGTTCCGAGGCGACATCGCCATCGGCGGCGGGGAGGCGCATTAGTTTACCGCGCTTCGCTCAGCCCGAGCGAAGCGGTCAGCGGAGTAGGTGGAAACACCAGGGGCGACTCCGGTCCCATCCAGGGTGAAGCGGCGCTAAGCGCCGCAACGTTGGAGTACGAAAATGGCTGAGGCCTATATTTATGACGCGGTTCGCACGCCGCGCGGCAAGGGCAAGCAGAACGGCTCGCTGCACGAGCAGACCTCGCTGCAACTCGCGACGCAAGTGCTGCAGGCGATCCGTGATCGCAACAACCTCGACACCTCGAAGATCGATGACGTCGTCATGGGCGTCCTGTCGCCGATCGGCGAGCAAGGCGGCAATCTTCCGCGCATCGCCGTGCTGAACGCCGGCTACGCCGAAACCGTCGCCGGCATTCAAGTCGAGCGCTTCTGCGCCTCGGGCTTAGAGGCCTGCAACATCGCAGCGGCGAAGGTGAAATCTGGCGAAGCAGAATTGGCGATTGGCGGCGGCTGCGAAAGCATGAGCCGCGTGCCGATGGGCTCGACCGGCGGCTCGTGGGCGACCGATCCGTCGATCGCCATGAAGACATACTTCACGCCGCAAGGCGTGTCGGCCGACGCGATCGCGACCAAGCACGGCTTTTCGCGCACCGACGTCGACCAATACGCCGTCCAATCGCAGCAGCGCGCTGCAAAAGCCTGGAAGGAAGGCCGCTTCAAGAAGTCGATCGTGCCGGTGAAGGACCAGCTCGGCGTCACGCTGCTTGACCATGACGAATTCATGCGTCCGGAAACGACGATGCAGTCGCTGGCCGCGCTTGAGCCGAGCTTCAAGGTACAAGGCGAAGTGATGCCGGGTTTCGATGGCGTCATTCAGCAGCGTTACCCGGAACTCGAAAAGATCGATCACGTCCACCACGCCGGCAATTCGTCCGGCATCGTCGACGGCGCCGCTGCGGTTCTGATCGGTTCGAAGGAAATGGGCGACGCGCTCGGTCTGAAGCCGCGCGCGCGCATCATGGGCGGCGCCTCGATCGGCTCCGAGCCGTCGATCATGCTGACCGGCCCTGAGCACGTCACGCACAAGCTGATGAAGAAGCTCAACCTCACCAAGCAAGACATCGACCTCTGGGAATTGAACGAAGCGTTCGCCTCGGTCGTGCTGCGCTGGGTGCAGGCGCTCGATCTCGACATGGAGAAGGTCAACGTCAATGGCGGCGCGATCGCGATGGGTCACCCCATCGGCGCCACCGGCGCGATGATCCTCGGCACCATGGTCGATGAACTCGAGCGCGCCGACAAAGAGCGTGCGCTGATCACGCTCTGCATCGGCGCCGGCATGGGCACCGCCATGGTGATCGAACGAGTCAACTAACGTGAGGGGCGCCCCGGCTGGTCGCGTGCGGCCGGGGCGTCGCCTATCGAAAGCGACAGCGCGCGGCGGAAGTATAAAAGAGTAGGGTAGGTCCGATGGAAAACTTCAAAATCGACGTCGACAGCGACGGCATCGCGCTCATCACGTTCGACGTGCCGGGCCGCTCCATGAACACGATCACAGGCTCGGTGATGCGTGACCTGATCACGCTCGTCGAGACGATCAAGTCCGACGAGAAGATCAAGGGCGCGGTCATCACCTCCGGCAAAACCACCGGCTTCTGCGCCGGCGCCGATCTTGGCGAACTCAATCAACGCGGCGCGGCCAAGCAGGAAGAGCCGAAGAGCGAAGAAGAGAAGCTGAAGAAGCAATTCGACCAGAGCTTCACGTTGAACCGTTCGCTGCGCGCTATCGAAACCTGCGGCAAACCTGTCGCTGTCGCGCTTGAAGGCCTCGCCCTCGGCGGCGGCCTCGAAATCGCGCTGGCGTGCCACTATCGCGTCGCGGCGGACAATCCGAAGATCAAGTTCGGCCTGCCTGAATCTAAAGTCGGCCTGCTGCCGGGCGCCGGCGGCACGCAACGTCTGCCGCGCCTGATCGGCGTGCAGAACGCCGCGATGATGATCCTGCAGGGCGCCGATAAGTCGCCGCAAGAAGCCAAGGGCTTGGGCTTCATCAACGAAGTCGTTGAGGCCGGCAAAACCGTCGAGGCCGCGAAGGCGTGGGTGAAGTCGACTTTGCCGTGGGATTACGCGAAGGGCCCGAACCCGAAGTCGATCGCGCCCTGGGATGTCAAAGGCTACAAGGTGAAAGACGGCCCGTTCACGCCAGGCGGCGCGATGGCGGCTGTCGGCGGCAACGCCATGGTCTCGAAACAGACCAATCTCAACTATCCGGCGCAGCGCAACATTCTGTCCTGCATCTATGAAGGCATGCAGGTGCCGATCGACGCGGCGCTGCGCATCGAGTCGCGCTACTTCATCAAGACCGCCAACACGCCGCAAGCCAAGGGCATGATCCGGACGCTGTTCGTGAACATGCAAGCCCTCGGCAAAGGCGGAAACCGCCCCGAAGGCATCCCGACTTACGACATCAAGAAGGTCGCCGTGATTGGCGCGGGCCTCATGGGCGCCGGCATTGCTTATGTGCAGGCCAAGGCCGGCATCGAAACCGTGCTTCTAGATGTCAGTCAAGAAGCGGCGGAGAAGGGCAAGGCCTATTCCCAACGCATCGTCGATAAGGATGTCTCGCGCGGCAAGATCACCAAGGAGAAGGGCGATGCGCTGCTCGCGCTGATCACGCCCTCGACCGATTATTCGTTGATCAAGGGCTCGGACCTGGTCATCGAAGCTGTGTTCGAGAATGTTCAGCTGAAAGCGGAAGTCACCAAGAAGGCCGAAGCCTTCCTCGCCGATACGGCCGTCTTCGGCTCCAACACCTCGACGCTGCCGATCACCGGCCTCGCCGAAGCCTCCGAGCGTCCGAAGAACTTCATCGGCATCCACTTCTTCTCGCCGGTCGAGCGCATGGGTCTCGTCGAGCTGATCATGGGCAAGGAAACGACGCCGGAAACGCAAGCCAAGGCGATCGATTACGTCATCAAGATCCGCAAGACGCCGATCACCGTGAACGATTTCCGCGGCTTCTACACCTCGCGCTGCTTCGGCACCTATCCGGCCGAAGGCGTCGAGATGCTGATGGAAGGCATCGCGCCGGCGATCATCGAAAATGTCGGCCGCCAGTGCGGCATGCCGATGGGCCCGCTCGAAGTCTCAGATTCCGTCGGTCTCGATACGGCGCTGAAGATCGGCAAGACCAACGCCGAGCTCAATCAGCAGGACTACAAGAAGGACCCGCGCGCCGCGATGCTGTCATGGCTCGTGGAAGAAAAGGGCCGCGTCGGCCGCAAAGGCGGTAAGGGCTATTACGAGTATGGCGACGACGGAAAGCCAACGCGCATCTGGCCTGGCATCTCCGAGCGCATCGAAGTGAAGACGAAGGAGTGCCCGCCGGAGCTCAAAACCGAGCTCACCAAGCGCTTCCTCTTCCGTCAGTGCATCGAAGTCGCGCGTTGCTTCGAAGAAGGCGTCATCACCGATCCGCGCGACGCCGATGTCGGCTCGATCCTGGCTTGGGGCTTCGCGCCATATTCAGGCGGCTGCATCAGCTACATCGACTTGTTCTGGGGAACGAAGAAGTTCGTCGAAGAAGCCGATCGTCTCGCCGACACTTACGGCGAACGCTTCCGCCCGAACAAACTCCTCCGCGACATGGCCGCGAAGGGCGAGAGCTTCTACGAACGCTTCGGCGCCAAGCAGAAGGCAGCTGCGTAAATCGTTACTGAGTGGACGTAACGAGAGGGGGTGCGCTTTTTGCGCGCCCCCTTATCTTTGAGCCATGACATCTCTGGCCGATCCTCTGCGTCTTCGCTCCGGCGCCACGCTCAAGAACCGTTTCGTTCTCGCCCCGCTCACCAACATTCAAAGCCATCCCGATGGCGTCCTCAGCGACGACGAGTTTCGCTGGCTCACGATGCGGGCCCAAGGCGGCTTTGCGCTGACGATGACCTGCGCAGCCTCCGTGCAGGAGGAGGGCGTCGGCTTCCCCGGCCAGCTTGGCTTTCATGACGCAAAGCACGAGCCGGGCCTCACGCGCCTCGCCGCCAAGATCAAGGAGTACGGCAGCCTCGCCATCGCGCAGCTGCATCACGGCGGCTTGCGCTCGGTAAAGAATCCGAAGGCGCCGAGCGCCGACGAAAAGCTCAAAGCCGAAGCGATGACGCTGGATGACATTCAGCATTCGCGCGATTGCTTCATCGCCGCTGCGCAGCGCGCTGAGCGCACTGGCTTCGACGGCGTCGAACTCCACGGCGCGCACGGCTATCTCATCTGCTCGTTCCTGAGCCCCGAACTCAACCGCCGCGATGACGCCTACGGCGGCGATCCCGAACGCCGCGCGCGCTTTTTGCTAGAACTGATCGATGGCATTCGCGCCGCCACCAAGCCCGGCTTCACCCTCGGCGTGCGCCTCTCACCTGAACGTTGGGGGCTGAAGGTGCTTGAAATTCGCGATGTGGCGCAGCGCATACTCCGCGACGCCAAGATCGACTTTCTCGACATGTCGCTTTGGGACGTGCGCAAGGAGCCCGACGAGGAGAGCCTGCGAGGCCGCACGCTCGCGTCGTATTTCAGCGAGCTTGATCGTGGCGATGTGCGCCTCGGCGCCGCCGGCAAGATCATGTCGGCGCAGGATGCACGCGACGTGATAGCGGCCGGCTTCGACTTCCCCATCCTCGGCCGCGCCGCCATCCTCCACCACGATTTCCCGAAACGCGCCACAGCCGACCCCAACTTTGTCGCGCGGTCGACGCCCGTCAGTGAACAATATCTGCGTGATGAGGGACTGGGTCCGGCCTTCGTGAATTACATGCGCACCTGGAAGGGCTTCGTCGAAGAGGCCGCGTAAGGATTTTCCTGGCGGCTCTGCGTATTAGGCGTATCGTCGGCGGCGACGACGGGGGTCGCCATGATGAGAGCGGTGTTTGTTGCGGTTGCTCTGGTGCTGCTGAGCGCGTGCGCCACGGCCGGGCCGATCGAGATCGGGCGCGCTGCTCCAGCCAGCTTCGATGCCGCTCCGGTGGAATCCATGGTGCTGACCTCAGTGCGCGCCTTGGGTCGGCGGCGTTTCAGTTCGCCGCGCGAGCGCCAGCCCGACTTGCGGCCAATTCTCGCGACCACAATCGACCGCGCCCGCCGCCGCGCGCGCCGCCGGCGCATCTTTTTCGCCAAAGTGCTGCGCCCATAGCCTTCTCTGCCGCCACCGCTTAGCGTGCGGGCGGAGGGGACATGGACGATTTCGCCATCTGGATGATCGCAGGCGGCGCTGCGGCGATCCTTATACCGCTGGCGTGCTATGTCCTGCCGGCGCAGACGAAAATCATTATCGATACGCCAACCTCGACCGCGCGCGCCGAGATGCGCTTGCTATGGGGCCTGGGCCCAGTGTCGATCGCGCGCGCCTTGCCGAAGGGTGATCACGGCGCACCGCTCGCCGTCTTCAACGACGTCATCCGCATCGGCCACGCCTTGATGACGCCCGGCATCGCCGATGCAGCTTATGCGGGTCTTAGAAGCATCTACGCCCTGCAGCCGCGCGTCGTTGACCTTAAGCTCGGCGTCAATCTCTCGGACAGCGCGCAAACGCGGGTCGTGCAAACCGCCGTGCAGGCGGCGCTCGCGGCGGCCCCCGCGGCGTTGCGGGAAAGGGTCGTCGTGGTCGGCAGCGAAGCGCCGGGCGCCGAACTCGGCGGCGAGATCAAGGTCAATGTGTCTCCGGCGCAACTCGCCGGAATTTGGTCCCGCTTCAGAAATTCGCGCGCGGCGCAGGAATTCCGCCGCCGGCTGACCAAGAAGCAGAAGCCGAGTAAGAAGGGCGGGCGCGAAGTGCGCGTGTCTTGAGTGCTCCCACATGACGAACGTACTCCCGCCAACGCAGCGCGAATACTGGAACGGCAAGGTCGGCGACGAGTGGGCGCGGCAAGCCGATCTCATGGACGCGATGCTGGCGCCGCTCACCGCGCCTGCGATCGATCTGCTTGCATTGAACCCCGGCGAACGCGTGTTCGACATCGGCTGCGGCGCCGGCTCGACGACATTGCAACTGGCGGAGCAGGTTGGTCCCGCCGGTTTGGCGCTTGGCGCTGACATTTCCCAACCCTTGCTGCGCCTCGCCAACGAGCGCAGCGCTAGCGCCGGCGTGAGCGCGCGCTTCATCGAGGCCGACGTCGCCACGGCGGAGATTCCCGGCGCACCGTTCGACGCCGCGTTCTCGCGCTTCGGCGTCATGTTCTTCGAGGACACGACCCAGGCCTTCGCCAAGATCCGCGCAACCTTGCGCCCCGGCGGCCGTATCGTTTTCATCTGCTGGCGCACATTCGCTGAGAATGCCTGGTCTTACGCGCCGCTCGCCGCGCTCACACCTATTCTCAAGGCGCCGATCGCGCCCGCCGATCCCAACGCACCCGGCCCGTTCCGGCTACAGGATGCCGAAACCACCAAGACCATGCTCACTGTGTCGGGCTGGCGCGACGTTACGATTACGCCGTGGGACGGCGATGTGCTCGTTGGCGGCGGCGGCGACGCAAATGCCGCCGCAGCCTTTCTCTTGAAGATCGGACCCTGCGCCCGCGCCATCACCGATCAGCAGCTCGATCCCGCGCAAGCCCAGCGCCTGCTGGCTGATTTCCTCCGCCAAAACGAAACGCAGGAGGGCGTCGCACTACGGGCCGCATGCTGGATTGTCCGCGCCGAGGCGTGAGGCGGGCGCCAGCTATGCCCTTGGCGTTATTGACTTCTCAACGCTTTACCCCGATATGCCGGGTCAGCGACCGTTCCGGGCCACTATGAGCCCATGAACGCGGTCCCACTGGAACGCCACCATCGACGTTCGGCTTTGAGCGCCTTGCTCGCCGCCTTTCTTCGCCGTCGCATCGTTCCTGACCTGATTGGGCCCACGCGATGACGCGTGCCGGCTCGAAAGAGTTTTTGTGACCACATTCCAAGATCTCGGCGTGTCTGCGCCGATCCTCAAGGCGCTTGACGCCGAGGGCTATACCCAACCTACGCCGATCCAAATCCAAGCCCTGCCGATCGTGCAGAAGGGCAAGGACCTCATCGGTCTCGCCCAAACCGGCACCGGCAAGACCGCCGCCTTCGCGCTGCCGATTCTCGATCGTTTGCACAAGGATCGTAAGTATCCTGGCGAGAAGGCGTGCCGTGCGCTGGTGCTTGCGCCGACGCGCGAGCTTGCCGCGCAAATCGGCGACAGCTTCCGCGCTTACGGCAAGTTCCTTGGCCTCAGCACCGCCGTCGTTTTCGGCGGCGCTTCGATGCACAAGCAGAAGCAAGCCATGTTCCGCGGCGTCGATATTCTTGTCGCTACGCCGGGCCGTCTGCTTGACCACGTCAGCCAGCGTTCGATCCGTCTCGACAAGGTTGAAATCCTCGTTCTCGACGAAGCCGACCACATGCTCGACATGGGCTTCATTCACGATCTGCGTAAGATCGCGACGATCCTGCCGCGCGCGCGCCAGACGCTGTTCTTCTCCGCAACCATGCCGCCGGCAATCGAAGAGCTCGCCGCGCAATTCCTGGAAAACCCGGAGAAGATCGCGGTGACGCCGCCGAGCACGACTGCCGAGCGCGTCGAGCAGGCTGTCGTTCACGTCGATCAATCCAAGAAGCAGGACCTCCTGCACGCGATGCTCGCCGACAAGTCGATCAAGCGCGCGCTGGTCTTTGCCCGCACCAAGCACGGCGCCGATCGCGTCGCCAAGAAGCTGGAAAGCGCCGGTTTCAGCGCCGATGCGATCCACGGCAACAAGAGCCAAGGCCAGCGCATCCGTGCGCTCGATGGCTTCAAGAAGGGGCAGACGCGCATTCTCGTCGCCACTGAAGTCGCCGCGCGCGGCATCGACGTCGACGACATCACCCACGTCTTCAATTTCGACCTGCCGAACGTGCCGGAGCAATATGTTCACCGCATCGGCCGCACCGCGCGCGCTGCGCGCACCGGCATCGCCATTTCGTTCTGCGCCCCTGATGAACGCGCTTACCTGCGCGACATCGAGAAGCTGACCAAGCAGCCCGTGCCGGTGCTCGAAACCGACATGTCGCTCCGCGCCCCGCGCGCGGACGAGAAGGTCGTGCGCCCGAAGGGCCCGGCTGGACGCTCCGTGCATCCCGCCCGCAAGCAGCGCGCGCCGAAGAAGCATCACGCTTCAGACGCCCACGGGAAGGCCCACGCCAAGCAAGGCCACGGCCCGACGCGTGCGCGCGACGAAGGCGACCGCCGCGACCGCAAGGGCAACGCCGTCTGGTCCAACAGCGGCGCGCCGCCGAAATATCGCAAGCAGCGCAAGCCGGCGAAGGTCTAACCGCGCTGGGTGACACACACTCGCCGGGGTGCATGGGTGACACACACTCACCGACAACCGCCGCGCAAGAATGGCGAGCCGCCGGATGTGAGTGTGTGTCACCCATGCACCCCGGCGCCTCGCCGGCATCTTCGCTTGAACCTTAAGCAGGCGGCGCCCGCCGAAGCACCGTTTTGCCGGCGAGGGCGCCGGCGGTCCAGACTTGTGGCTGGCGCCAGCGCTCCAGGAAGCGGGGATACGCCCGAACCCTATCCCACAGCCAACCTCAACAAAATCAACGAAATCGCGCCCTTTCACGCCAATCAATCCGACCGCATCCGGCGCGCGTTAAACTTGCCGCGTGAACTTCGTCCCAACCCCAATCAGCCAGCATCGCCTCAAGCGCGTCGTCGCTTGGGCGATGTTGCTGCTTGTCTGGACGATGCACTTTCTATTCACCGCAACGAAGGTGCGCCATCGCCACGTTGATCGACGTTGGCGCGGTCTCGAACGACTCTCGCAAACCGTCGCGGCAATCCTCATCGTGCGCGCGGTCCAATTGCATCCCATCCGCCGGCGCCCGCGCCGCCACACCGATCGCTTCAACGCGCGGGCGGGGTTCAAGCTGCGCGCTGCGCAAACCTGTCAGATCCGCGCCATTCTCGGCGCGCGACTGCGCAAGAAATTCTACGCCCGCGATCCCTTCAAGCGTCTCGGGCTGCTGCTCAACGCGCTCCGCGATCTCGACGCCTTCGCGTATCGCATCGGTGCGCGCGCGCGCCGCGGCCTGACTCGCTTACGCGCCATCACGCCTACGCGCCCGCCGCACGACGCGCTGCCGCCGCATCTCATGCGCGCCGTCGCATGGGCGGATTCCTCCTAAACCTTACTCACAATTTGCTTGCTCGTCTTTGCGCGCGCGCCTAAACCGCGCGCCCCATGCGTAAGGACATGAGCAAAGTCATTGTTGAGCGGCCGCGCCTCGGCCGCTCAGTGGCGGGCAAGAAGCCTGGCCGCACGCAGGCGCTTGTCGATGACGATGGCGAACCGATCCGCGCCAAAGGCGCGCGCGAGCCGAAGCGGCCGCCGGTAAAAACCAAGAACCTCAACGAGACGCTCAACCCGCTAAAGCGCTATCTGGCGTCCAATGTCGGCCGGCCCTGGAACAAGATCTATTCGGAAATCAGCGAACACCTGAAACCGACATCGGCCGTACAGCAGCATGTGCGCGATCACCTGGATGATTTCGTCGCCACCAAAACGCGCATGAAAGGCGGGGTCGTCGTGGTGACGCCGCGCTTCGGCGGCGAACGCGCCCTCGCGGACGATTGGCGTCTCTATTACGTCCATCCGCACACCGGCATCCTGCGCAAGAACGAAAAGCACAAACGTTGGAGCCAGCGGCAACGCGAAGCGCGCCAGAGGGCCGAGGCCGAACGCGCCGCGCGCATGCGCGTCGTCGACGCCAAGACGCAATTGCATCTGTTCAATGGCGCCTGGTGGGAAGTGAAGCTCGCCAAGATTCCGGCAGGGCAGACGTACACGGATGTGGTTCATCGCGCCGGGCTCTCCGATCTGCCGCTCGAAATCCTCTATGGCCGCCCCGGCGTTTACGCCCGCGACAAGAGCCAACTCTCCAAGGCTGACATCAAGGCGCTGAAGCTGCGCTGAGAGATATCCGCTCAGGCATGACTTCCGGGCGCTGCATCCGCATTCGCACAGCTTTGACGTTCGCGGCGGAGGGCGCCATTTAACGCTCATGCATGATCGTCTTGTTGATTTCGAACGGGTCCTGAATTTCCGCGATTTTGGCGGTTGGGAAACCGCCGATGGCGCAAAGGTGGCGCGCGGCAAGCTCTGGCGGTCCGCCGCTTTCAATGACGCGACAGACGCCGACATTGCGCGGCTCAACGCGATGGACGTTCGCTTTCTGGTCGATCTGCGCCGGCCGGAAGAGCGCCGGCACGAACCGAACAAGTGGCCGGGCGAAACCACGCGCGTGTTCGTCAACGACGAAGGCGCCGAAGGCGTCGCGCTGCCGCCGCATCTGGTGGCGCTGATGCAAAGCGATCTCACCCCCAAATCGACCTACGATTACATGATGAGCCTCTATCGCGAGATCCCGTTCGATCCGCGGCTGATCCGGCTTTATCGCGACTGGTTCAAGGAGTTGGGCGAGGGCGGCGCCGGCGTTGTTCACTGCGCCGCCGGCAAGGACCGCACCGGGATCATCTGCGCCCTCACCCTGATTGCGCTCGGCGTCGAAGAGGACGCCGTGTTCGCCGATTACGAGTTCACGAATGCTGCGGTCGATCTCGAAAAACGAATGCCGAAAATCCAAGCGCGCATGGAAGAACGCCTCGGCCGCAAACTGGACAGCGCGGCGCTCAGACCGATGCTCGGCGTGCACGTCGACTATCTGCGCCAGGCGCTCGACGTTATCGAAGCAAAGCACGGCAGTGCGCTCGCTTACATCGAACAAGAGCTTGGTGTCGGCGAGAAAGAGCGCGAGGCGCTTCTGATGAGGCTTTGCGCATGATCGAGCCGGTGCTTCTGGCGCTTTCGCTGGCGGCGGCGGAAGCGGAGGGCGCGCCAGTCGTCGCGCGCGCCGAGGTCGTGGCGGCCTGCGTGCAGACCACGCGGTTGCCTGAAAGCCGCGCGGCAAGCCCCGAAGCGGTCGAGGCTTATTGCACATGTGCGATGGACGAACTCGCCAATGTGTTGACGCCCGCGGAGTTCGATTTGCTCGCACGCATAGGAATTGCGCGCGCGAGCAATCTGCCTCTGCCCACGGAGGATGAAGCTGTGGGCATCGACCGAGAAGCTTTCGATGCACGTAACAATAAGGCGATCGCGCGCGTGCGCGCGCAATGCAACCCGATCTTGTTCTGAAGACAGAGGAGAAGCGCGGCTAGTTCGCGCCGCCGGCGGCCTTCCGCTTTTCCATCATCTGATCGAAGTTCGCCCACACGCCTTCGCTGCCGTGCCACTCGCCCTTCGTCGCGGCCTTCGAATATTCGGTGGCGCGCGCTTCGAAGAAATTGGCATGCTCAACGCCGTTGAGGATCGCCGTCAGCCACGGGATCGGGTGCTCGGTGACGCCGTAAATCTTCGGCAGGCCAAGCTGACCCAAGCGCCAATCGGCGATGTAACGGATGTATTGCTTGATATCGTCCGCCGTCATGCCCTGAACCGGGCCCATCTCGAAGGCGAGGTCGATGAACCGATCTTCGATGCCGACAACCGTCTTGCAGCACTCGATGATGTCGTCCTTGACGTCTTGCGTCAGCGCGTTGGTTTCTTTCGCGTAGGCGTGGAAGAGCTTGATCATGCCTTCGCAGTGCAAGCTCTCGTCGCGCACCGACCAGGTCACGATCTGGCCCATGCCCTTCATCTTGTTGAAGCGCGGGAAGTTCATCAGCATCGCGAACGAGGCAAAGAGCTGCAGGCCCTCAGTAAAGGCGCCGAACATCGCGACGGTGCGCAGAATGTCAGCATCCGTCTCGACGCCGAATTTCTGCATGTAGTCGTGCTTCTCGCGTAGCGCGCCGTATTCCATGAACGCCTGGAATTCGGTTTCCGGCATGCCGATGGTTTCGAGCAGCAAGGCGTAAGCGGCGATGTGAACCGTCTCGATGTTGGAGAACGACGCGAGCATCATCTTGATCTCGGTCGGCTTAAACACCCGCGCGTAGCGCTCCATGTAATTGTCGTTCACTTCGACGTCGGCTTGCGTGAAGAAGCGGAAGATCTGCGTCAGCAGGTTCTTCTCTTGCTCGGTGAGCTTCGAGGCCCAGTCCTTCACGTCCTCGCCGAGCGGGACTTCCTCCGGGACCCAGTGAACCTGCTGCTGACGGCGCCAAAATTCGTACGCCCACGGATAGCGGAACGGCTTGTAGCCAATCGAAGGTGTGCGGAGGCCCGTCAAAGCTTTGCCCCCATTATCGCCAGCCATCCGCAAACTCCCTTTCGAAGCCAGAACATAACCCTAGATTTAGGGGTTTCGGTGGCGCTTCGCCACCATATCTGGCGTATCTGGGGCTGAGTCTCGTTTAAGATTGGTTACCAGCCCGGCCGCGGACCATGCAGCGATTCAGGCCGGGGGTAAGCGCCCAAGCCTGCCCCGCCTGTGGATAGGTCAGCGCAGCCGCTGCGCTTCGGCTTGGCAGCGGTAGGGGAGGTTCGGGTCGCGGCAGAAATCCGGCCAATGGCCGCTGAGGCGCCAATAGCCCAGGAGCCCCAGGTCGCGCATCAGCGGCATGAAGCGCGGGTCGGCGCGCATCGGGGCGGTGGCGGCGCTGAACAGAACCTCCTCGCCGCCGCGGCGCTCATCCTCGAACCGCTGACGGGCAAGCGCGAAAGCCTCGTCGAGTTCACCGAGCGCCGAGTATTGCATCAGCGCCTGCGCCGTCGGCAGATCGCCGGTGTTGCTGCAATCGACGAGGTGGCGGACCGCCGCCGTGCGCGGCAGCGTGTTTGGCGCGGAGCGCATGGCGTCGACGGCATAGCGCCAGCATTGGCGTGCGCGTGTGGAGCGGATCTGCGAGGCGGGCGCGTTGATCAGCGCCAGCGCGTCGTCATAGGTCTCGCCCCAAAATGCCACACGCAGCCGCAGGAGCCAGAGATTTGCGTCGTTCGGCCAGACTTCGCTGAGTTCATCGACGATATCACGGGCGGACTCGATGTCGCCGCTCTGAAGCAAGATCGATCCGACAATGGCGCGTTTGCTCAATGATAAGGGTTCCAGCGTGCTGGCGTTGCGCGCATAGGCGAGCGCGTCATCGAAGCGGCCAACCTCGAACAACAGTTCCGAGTATTCGCTGCTGAGCGCGCCATTGCGTTCGTCCCGCTCCAAGCCTTGCTGCAGCGTGCGCTCGCGCGCATCCCAGCGGCGGCGCGGCTCGATGCGCTCGAGTGCGAGGTAGGCTTCTCC
Source organism: Hyphomonadaceae bacterium (assembly GCA_050184605.1). GTDB lineage: Bacteria > Pseudomonadota > Alphaproteobacteria > Caulobacterales > Aquidulcibacteraceae > Vitreimonas. The sequence continues at coordinate 76,071 of JBFXAE010000007.1, forward strand.
GAGAGTGCGGTCTTGGCGCAGCGCGCGCTCGGCGTTGGCTTGGATTTCGGCGCGCAGTTCTTGGCGCTGTGGTTCGGACGCTGTTTCAAGAAGCGCAGCGGTCTCGGCGGCCAGCATGGCGCGCGCGATAGCGAGATCAGGCGCTTGCGCCACCGCTTGCGAAAGCGCATCGACATTCCGCCCTCGCGCGTCGCGATCCTCCGCATAAGCGCAAGCGCCGAGTAGCGAAGGATAGGCATTCGCCGGCGCCGCGGGTCCTGCGCGCACCGCGCAGGCCAATGCGTTGACGCCGCGCCCAGCCGCAACTTGCCGCAAGGCGCCCGCACTTGCGGCCGCGCCCTCGACAGTTTCCGACCATAGCACGGCGCGGTCCGAGGTCCGCGCGACGCCGATCGTGATCCGCACCGTGCTTTGGTCACGCTCGATCGCACCCTCAAGCGCGAAGAGTGCGCCAGAGCCTCTGGCGCGGTCGAGCGCTTGCTCGCGCGGCGTATCGCGTGAGCTGTCGCGCGCCAGAGGGTCAATACCGCGCGCGCGCAGAGCGGCGCTGGCGTCCTCTGCCACTCCTTCGGCGAGGCCTTGCAAAGCGGCGTCTTGCGGCGTCGTGAATGAAAGCACCGCCACGCGCGGCTGAGGCTCGCGATTGAGCAGGGGCCAAGAGATAAGCGCGAGCACAACGAGCGCGAGCACGCCGCCGCCGGCGAGCCACATGATTTGTTTGCGGCTTAGCGGCCGTCGCGCGCCGGCGCTCGCATCGACCGGCAGTTCATGGATGCCGATGCTTTCGTCCATCTTATCGAGCTTGACCGCGCCTTTTGCGACAAGCTTTTCCGCCAGCGGCCCGCGCAGTGCTTTGCGCGTATCTTCCGAAACGATGACAACGCCTGGCCGTGCGTGGCTTTGCAACCGTGCTGCGACGCTGACGCCGCGCCCAAGCAAATCGCCCGTCGGCATCGGCGAGACCTCGCCGGTGTGAACCGCGACGCGCACCGGCGGATCCGCGACCGCCGCCACCTCAAGCGCGGCATGCACGGCGCCGAACGCGTTGGCGAACTCCATCATCAAGGAGTCGCCGGAGGTGTTGAATATCCGGCCGCTGTGGCGCTCAGCGATCTTGGCGCAGCGTTCGCCGAGCCGCGCTACTGCCGCGATCGCGGCGGCTTCATCGGCTTCGGCCATCGCGGAGAAGCCGTCTACATCGACAACGACGATAGTGGTAAGTTTTCTAGACGCCACGCTATTCCCTCAGCGCGGCGAACATGCCGGGGCAGGCGGTCCAGGTCTAGCGCCCGTAGTAAGGTTCGCAGCCGATGCCGTCGCCGTCAGCGTCGAGATGAGGGCCGAAGCCGGGCTCGCCAACGTAAACCGGCGCCGCACCTGCAGCGCGCGCCGCGTCACAATTAGAGTAGGCGCGTGACGGCGTGGAACGAGGCGCTTCCAGGCGCAAGCGAGATGCTTCACGCCGCTCCAACGTGACCGGCTCGAGGCGCGGCCGCTCCACGCGCTCGCTCCGCACCGCCGCTGGCGCCGGCGAAGGCGTTGCGGCCGCCGGCTCGACCCTCTCGGCAATGAGGAATGCGCCCGCGCCGATGATGACGCCCATCGAAATCGGCGGCGCCCATGTGCGCAAGCGGCGCAAGTTGCGTTTGAGCATGAGTTGTTGGCGAAGCGTCATGCCCTTGCAAGCTGCAAGGACCGTGCGCGTTTACCGTCGCATCGTCACAGTGAGGCCGGTGAAGCTCTCGTCCTGGCCGAACGTCTCATTGCCGATCGTCGTCGACTCTTCACGTTCGACGTAAGCCAGCGACGCTTGCACGCCGTTGCGCTCGTACGTCACGCCGACCGACATGTCGCCGACGGTGACGCGATCCTGTAATTGCAGCGCCGGGCCTTGGCCGCCGAATTCACTGCGCTGACCTGGTTGCCATGTCAGAGCCTCGTTGTCGGAAGCGACAAACATGTAGGTCGATGTCCCGCGCTGGTCGTTGTCCTGTTGGACGAGGCCGCGGCCAATGCGGACTTCCGAACCGCGCCCTTGACGGTTGATGTCGCCATCGGCCCCGCCGATCGAAGCGCGCTGCGCGAAGGAGATGTCGAGGTCGCCATCGCCGGTGGCGAATTCCACTTCGAACCGCCGCGGGCCTTCCGTCTGTTCGTCCGTGGCGGTGGATGGTCCAAAGCGCTGAGCAACATCGCTGCGTAGCCTGACGTTCGAACGGCGCAGTACGGTTTGGGGGTCGGTGAAGTCGATCTGTCCGGCTTCGAGCTGAGTTTCGGTGGCGATTGCGTCGGCGGCCGGAGCAGTAGGGGCGTCCTGGGCAGTGGCGGTCGAAACCCCAAACAGAGCTGCCGCCGCGAGCGCGCCGCTCGCGAGTAGAGCCGTACGGTTACCTGAACCACCCATCACAGCCAGCCTCGTGTCTCTATCCGAAGCAGCAATGCATATTGGCTGCCACAGGTTCCGCGCGCTGTTAAGTGTTTGTTCGACGGGGAGGACTCTTTCTCCACCCCGCCGAACCACTCAGTTCCGCATAGTGATGGTTAAGCCGGCGAAATTCTCGTCCTGGGTCCAGGATCGCGAACCGCTGACCACCGTGAACTCGCGCTCGACATAGGCGAGGGAAGCCTGGATGCCGAACCGCTCATAGGTGATGCCGGCCTGCATGTCGCCCAACTCGACGCGGTCTTGCAGCGCGAAAGAGCGGCCGCCGGAGCTTCCGAACTCGCTCCGGGCGCCGGGGCGCCAGGTGAGAGCTTCGTCTTCCGAGGCGGCGAAGAAGTACCACCGTGGTTCTGCCGACGGCTCATTGCGCGCAACGTCGAGGCCGCGGCCGAGGCGCAGTTCTGAGCCGCGGCTTTGCCGATTAATGTCGCCTTGATCGTTGAAGCTCAAGCCCCCGCGCTGTGCGAATGAGACGTTGAGGCCGGACATGCCGGGCGTCACGAACTCGAATTCGTAGCTGCGTTGGTTGCGGCGCGCGCCATACGCCGGCTCCGCTGGAGCTAAGTTGCTGAAGCGGCCGGTCGCCCGATCGCTCGTTCGGATATTGAAGCGGCTTGCGATTGGCGCGGCCGGATCAACCATGTCAACGCCATCAATGGCGAAAGTTGGAATGCTTTGATCGACCGCATCTTCGGCGGTTGCGATATTGGCTGCGAAACTTACGAACCCGACCAAACCAACGACCACGAGCTTGCGTAAAAGCATCGCGATCTACCTCCCAATGGACCATGAGGATTGCGTAAGTAAGGTTACCGAATCGTTTAGCCTTGTGCGCGCGCAACGCAGTTGATTAGCAGTGTGCGGGCGCGAACAACGCCAAACGTCAGTCTTTCCTGGCCTCGCCGGGCGGTTTTTCTCTGACGAGTGTGCGCTGCATCACGACGACGTCGAGCAGCTTGCCGAACTTCTCGCCGACATTCTTGAGCGTGCCGACGTGTTGGAAGCCCAGTTTGCGGTGCAAGCCGATCGACGCGGCGTTGTAGCTGTCGCCGATAAAAGCCAGCGCTTCACGTGCGCCGTCATCGCGCAAGCCTGTTAACACCTCAGCAAGCGCCACCGATCCGGCCCCGCGCCGCAAGGACGTGTGCGCCGCATAGACTGAGACCTCGAACGTCTTTTGATAGGCGGCGCGGTCCCGGTACTGCGTCGCGTAAGCGAAGGCGAGCACGCGGCTGACGTCTTCCGGCGGCGAGGCGACCATGAACGGCCAGCCGCGGTCGACGATCTTGCCCCAGCGCTCGGTCATCTCCTCGATGGAAGGTGGGGTGACCTCGAACGTCCCCGTGCCCGTCAACACAGCGTTTGCGTAGATCAATTGCACGAACTGCAAGTCCTGCTGGAAGCAGGGGCGCGCAATCAGGGCTGGGTGCTTGGTGACCACAGGCTTTCCGGTGGCGCGGTTTGCGGGCCCGGGTCAAGCGCATCGTATGCTGAACCGCATATTACCGCATGCGGCGGCGGGCCCTATTCACGGGATGCCAACCAGCATGAATTAGGATCGATACCGAAATGGCAGGTTTCTTGACCTCACACCCAGCCCGGGCGCTGTGCCTGGGTCTGGCAGCGGCGGCTTTGACGGCCTGCGCCAGTACGCCCGCGCCGTTTACGGCCGGCGGCTATAGACCTGCGCCGGCGGCAGATCGGTTGCCGGACCCCGAGGGGCAGGACGCGCGGGTCACGGATTACGGCGCCAACCTCCAATGCGTGCCGTTTGCTCGCCAGTTGTCAGGTGTTCAGATCTTCGGCAACGCGAATACTTGGTGGGCCCAGGCCGCAGGACGCTATCCCCGTTCCAGCCAGCCGGCCTTCGGCTCGGTTTTCGTGCTTCAGGGTTACAACACCACCGCCCGCGGCCACGTCGCCGTGGTTACGCGTGTGGATTCCAGCCGCCTCATCCGGGTGGACCAAGCCAATTGGCTGAATGGCGGCGAAATCAGCCGCAACGTGCCTATTCTCGATGTTTCGCCGAACAATGACTGGTCCGAGGTCAGGGTCTGGCACATTCCCGGCGGCCACTGGGGCGGGCGCGTTTACCGGGGCGAGGGGTTCATTCACCCCTTCCAACTCCATGCGGCCATGAGCTGAAGTTCCCGCGTTAAGATATATTGATCGCGTGGAAAGACTAAAGTTAACGCCGGGCGCGAAGTACTAGGACAACATCTAGTCTTCGAAGCGTTCGTTTACCATACGAACACTCACCTTTCTATTTCTTCAGCTGAGCGTTTAGGTTTTTCTTAACCTCGCGAGGGCTTTTTGATGTCCCAGATTGGGGCAGAAGCTCGTCTAGGCTCGACTAGGGCATGTTTGATTCCCGTGCGCTCCTCGTAGCGGCCGCGACGGTCACCGGGTTTGCCGGCCTTCCGTCGGATGCGGACGCGTTGACGCCGCTCTCGCTCGATCTCGCGATCGACCCGACCGTCACCGAGGGGCCATCCGAACACGCGATGCTGGCGCCAAGCTCATTCGAGCGCGCGCCGGATGAGGCATACGAGCCGATTGCACGCGTCACCAATTATCGCGCGCGCTTGCAGTGCGTGCCGTTTGCGCGCCGCGAGTCCGGGGTTGAAATTTACGGCAACGCCAACACCTGGTGGCGTCAGGCTCAAGGCCGTTATGAAACCGCCGAAACGCCGAGCGAAGGCGCCGTCATGGTGCTGCACGGCTATCGCACCAATGCGCGCGGCCACGTCGCCGTCGTGAAGGAAATGGTTTCGCCGCGTCTCGCGATCGTCGATCACGCCAATTGGCTGAACGGCGGCGAGATCACGCGCGATGTGCCGGTGATGGACGTGTCTGAAGCCGGCGATTGGTCGGAAGTGCGCGTCTGGAACGTCACCGGCCGTCACTGGGGCGGGCGCACGTATCGCGTTCAAGGCTTCATCCTGAATATGCTCACCGAGCAGGCGCGCGCGGAGCAAATTCAAGAGACCGCCATGCTGCACGAGACGGCAGGCGAAGCTGCAGCCGCCGAGGCTATCCCTGTAGCCTAAGACTGAGGGCGGGCCGTCGCCTTACGACCCGCGCGTCTGGCCTCCGAACGATCGAAATCTCGGGCATCCCTTAAATTCCGGCGTTTCCATCGCCCGTCGACCCGCGCTAGTTTCCGCGCTTCGCCGCGCGGACTGCCGGCGGGGAGGGGATGATGGCCAACGCTACGGCAAATGCGGGTACGCAAAGGAAACCGAAAGCGCGACCCAAAAACCGCGAAGGCATTCCGCTGTTTCGCTGGCTCACGCGCAACTGGCTCTGGGACACATTCATCTTGCTTTGCATCGTCGCGAACGCGGCGATCCTCGGCTGGGACGCACATTTTGGCGAAGCTGGCCAGTACCGCGCTCTGATCGAGCAGTGGAATATGTACTTCCTTTTCATTTTCACTGCGGAGCTCGTGCTTGAGTTCTTGGCTCAAGGCCCGCGCAAGTACTTCGCCAGCGGTTGGAATATTTTCGACGTCATTGTTGTCGGCCTGAGTTACATCGCGGTCAGCCCGGCGATCTCGGCGTTGCGCGCTTTGCGGGTGGTGCGCGTTTTCCGTTTGGTCAGCGCGGTGCCGCAGATGCGGCGCGTCGTCGAAGCACTGTTCGGCGCGCTGCCTGGAATCATGGCGTCGTTCGCGATCCTCGCCGTGGTTTTTTACATCGCCGCCGTGATGGGCACGACACTCTTCCATAGCGATCCCGGATTCAGCGACCTCGGCCGGTCGATGCTCTCACTCTTTGCGCTGTCGCAGTTTGATGGCTGGGGCGAAACCATAGAGCGGCTACAAGTGCACAATCCGTATGCGTGGGTATTCGTTCTTGGCTTCACGATCATCGCCGCGTTCGCGGTGTTGAACTTGTTCATCGGCGTTATCGTCGAGGCGGTTCAGGCCGCGCCGCAGGAGGAGATCAAGGAGGATCTCGAAGAGGTTCAGGAAGAGGTCGAGGAAATCCAAGAAGCGCAGGAGGATGCGGCGCTTGTTCAGCAGCGGATCCTAGAGGAGGTGCGCGCGCTTCGCGCTGAAGTGGCGGCCTTGCGTGGCGGCGGCGGCGCGCCGCCGAGCGCTTAGCGCCCGGCGCCAGCTTCGTTCGACGCCACAAGCACCGGCGGCGAGAGCACGCGGTTCACGCCCTGAATCACGCCGTTCGACGCGTTGATGTCGGGCATGACGACGAGTTCGTCATTGATGCGAAGGCCATCGCGGCCATCAAGCGTCACGCGATAGCCATTGGCCGATTCGGGCCGCGTGGTACGCGGGCCGACGCTCTCGGAGGTCACGCGCTCAGGCACGACATGATAAGCCAGCAGGGCCACCAACTCGTCGCGGTTGACCGGCTGCATCAGGCGCTCGACTTCAACTTGGTCCATCTGCGCGAACGCTTCGTCCGTTGGCGCAAAGATCGTGAACGGGCCTTCGCCACGCAGCGTCTCTTCGTAACCTGCCGCTTCAACAGCAGCGAGGAAGCGCGTGAATTGCCCCGTCGCGGCGGCGACATCGATCACGTCGCCATCAGGGTTGGGCGTTTGCGTATCGGCGATGAAAAAGCGTTCGGCGTTCTGTGCGATCGCGGCCTGCGGCGCGAGCAGACAGGCGGCGGCGAGAAGCGCGGCGCAGAGGGGGCGGTGGAACATCATGAACGATAAACCCCGTTGGGCGTCTGCGGTTTCATGACCGTCGCAACGGGGTGGCGCCGTGCTGCCGCTAAGGCGATAATGCCGCCATGTCCGTTTGGTCTCGCATCGTTGAACTGGCCGCGCGCGCCTTCGATCCCGAGGCCGATCCGCCCGAATTCAACGAAGAGTGCGCGCCGCGCCCGAATGATGTCGGTTTCACCGCGGCCGTGATTGGCTTGGCGGCTAAGATGGCCAAGGCCGATGGCGAGGCGACTGACGCCGAGCTTCGCGCCGCGGCGCAGGTGTTCCGTCCGCCGCCGGGCGAGGAAGAGCATTTCCGGCGCGCCTTCTCGCTGGCGAAGCAAACAGTTCTAGGATTTGATTCCTACGCAAAGCAGATCGGGCGCAAGTACCGCGCCCGCCCGTGCCTACTCGAGGATGTGCTCGATGGTCTCTTCCACATCGCCATGGCTGACGGCGCAGTAGGCGAGGCGGAGTTGAAATATCTCGCTGAGGTCGCCACGCACTTTGGCTTTAGCGAAATGGAGTTCCGCCGCATCAAGGCGACCAATCTCGGTCCCGAGGCCGGCGATCCGTACGCCATCCTAGGCTTGTTGCCGGGCGCGACGATGGAAGAGGTGCGCCAAGCGTGGCGCCGAGCGGCAGCCGAAAACCATCCCGACCGGATGACCCAGCGCGGCGCGCCGCCGGAATTCGTGGAGATCGCCCGCGAAAAGACCGCAGCGATCAATGCGGCCTATGCCAAAATACGCGAAGAACTCAGCGTCGGCGCGAAATGATGGCGCGCCTGTTGGGGAATGCGACACGCCGTAAGGGCGCCGCATTGATCGGGGACGCTACCTCTCCATATTGGACGAAAGGAGTTGTCCGCCCATGACCGCGAACGCCGCCGACTTTGGATCCGCCGCTCTCAGCGCCTTTGTACGTGCGGCGGGTCTCTTGGCGCTCGCGATCGGTACGGCGCTGGCGTTTGTCTTCGCGTTCTTCGCCGCGCTCGTGGTTGGCGTCATGATCGCGGGCGCCGCTCTCGCCATGCGGATCTGGCCGCGCGGCAGATCCTCCGCCGCCGGCCCGGTTGTGCTCGATGCGCACCGCACGCCCGAAGGCTGGGTCGTCGAAACCGCAGCCAAGCGGAAATAACGCGCCTATAGTCGGCGTGTGACTCGTTACATCCAAAAACCGTCGCCGAATTTCGACGCGCGCACGCGCCCGATCGATCTTGTCGTGTTGCACTATACCGGCATGCAGGACGCGGAGATCGCGCTCGCGCGGTTGACCGATCCAGCGCCAGTCGCCGGCAATTATCCCGGGCCCTGGCAGAGTGATGATGTCGAAGCTGATGCGCCGCTGTCGCGCGTGAGCGCGCATTACGTCGTTGATGAAGCAGGGCAGATCTACGCGCTGGTGCCGGAACAGCACCGCGCCTGGCACGCGGGCGCATCGAGTTGGGAAGGCGATGGCGACGTGAATGCGCGTTCTATCGGCATCGAGATCGTCAATGGCGGCCATGATTTCGGTCTGCCCGAGTTTCCCGCCGCGCAGATCGATGGTGTTATCTCGCTGCTCAAGGACATCTTCGAGCGCTGGCCGCAGCTCAATGCAAAGCGCGTCGTCGCGCACTCTGATATCGCTCCGGCACGAAAGGCCGATCCGGGCGAGAAATTTCCGTGGCGGCAATTGGCGAACGCCGGCGTTTCGATCTGGCCTGAACACGTCGCAACGCAGCTCTCCGCCGACGATCCGATCTCGGACGTGCAGCAGCAGCTCGCTTATATCGGATACCCTGTGACGCAGACAGGATACATGGACGAAGCAACCAAAGCGGCGCTTGTCGCGTTTCAACGCCGCTTCCGCCCCAGCGATCTAAGCGGTTCGGCCGATGAAGAGACACGCTATCTGCTTCTTGCGCTTAGCCGGAGCTTGCGATGACGCGTGAAGTCAAGTGCTCCTGTGGAGCGACGACGTTGAAGATCAGCGGCGAGCCGGTGGTGCAGTTCTATTGCCATTGCGGCGATTGCCGGCGCATCCACGGCGGCGCCTATGCGCCCGAGGCGATGTTCAAGGCGGGCGATATCGAGGTCATGGGTGAGACGATCAGCTTCACGCTGAAAAGCACGCCGCGGATCTCCTGCGCCAAATGCGGCGCGCGGCTCTATGCGGATGTCGCTGCGGCCGAGTTGAAGGGCGTCAATGGCACGCTGCTTGATGACTTCACGCCAGCCTTCCACATGCATTGCAGCGAAGCCGTGCTGCCGGTGCTGGACGATCTTCCGCACTTCGCCAAACAGCCCGCGGCATTCGGCGGCGAGGACGTGCTGGTCGATTGGTAGCTTAGCCGCTATATTGGCCGCGCCAGTCGGCCGGGCGGCCGCGGATGTGCAAGCATTCGAGGAAAGTCCGGGCTCCACGCGGATACGGCGGCGGGTAACGCCCGCCGAAGGTAACTTCAGGGATAGCGCCACAGAGAACAGACCGCCCTCCGAAGCCTCGGCGAAGGAGGGTAAGGGTGAAACGGTGGTGTAAGAGACCACCGCGCCGACCGTAAGGAAGGCGGCACGGCAAGCCCCGCCGGGAGCAAGACCGAATAGGGACACACGAGCTTCGGCTCACGCGCATCCGCGCGTCGTGTCCGGGTTGGTCGCGAGAACCATGTGGCGACGCATGGTCCAGAGGAATGGTCGTCACCCGAAAGGGTACAGAACCCGGCTTATAGGCCGACTGGCATTTTTATGGAGCGCGGGCGTCCTCGCCCGCACTTGTTCGGCCAAGTGATGCGGCGAGGACGCCGCGCTCCATAGGCTTGGCCGGCTGGCATTTTGTGAGGACACACGAGGCGCATGATCCCAGTTTTTGGAAACGCGAGCGATCCCGATAAGAACTCCCGCGGCTGGTTCGTCGGTCACTTCATGCCAGGCGAAGGCAATCCGTTGCGGACCACCGACGTTGAGATGAAATGGTTCACGCACTTCAAAGGTGAAACGCGCGCAGAATGGTCGCCGCCCGCGCCGGTGCGCACGCTCAACATCCTCGTGCGTGGCCGCTTCGTGCTGCTGTTTCCGGGGCAAGAAGTGCTGCTGGAGAAGGAGGGCGACTACGTCTTCTTCGGCCCTGACATCGCGCACTCGTACCGCTGTGAGGAAGAGTCAGTCATCCTGACCGTACGCTGGCCGTCGACGCCGCCGGGCTAGCCGACAGGCCTCCGCGTCAGGCTGACTTCCACGTTTGCGATCTCGCGGCTTGCGCCGAGTATCGCGGTGAAGAGCTCGTTTCTTTGCCCGTGTGCCTCAGCGAGCGGCGCGGCGAACACGGCCTCGCCGCAGACATCACCGTTAGCGTCCCGCAGCACGACGGCGACATTGGGCGTCGCTTTCGGCGCGGCGAGGCGGGTCATGAAGTTGGCGCTGACTTCGGCGGAGAGGCGCGCGTCGTCGAGATCGGCGCCGACGTCGGTCAAAGCAAACTCCGTGCGCTCGGTATTGTCGATCGGCTCCGACGCGACAAACTCTGCCGCGGCAAGAGCTCGTGTCAGCTGGTGATAGCGCGGCGCATCTTTGGCGGCGGTGCTGCGTTGACGCAGGCCGCGCAAAAGATCGCGCCAGCGGCGGGCGTCGCCGGCCATGTAGTTTGAGAGCTCGCCGACATCGGTCGATCGCGTGAACACCTGTTCGGCCAGCGTATCGAAGAAGCCGAGAACCGAAGAGAGCGCCCCGTTCGTCGCCGAGGCCGCTTCATCAGGCTGCACGGTGTGGTCACTAATCAGCACCTGCTCGGCGGCGATACGTTGCTCGGCGATTTCCAGCCAGGCGCGGTAGATTTCTTCGGGCTTTGCGCCTTTGGCGCGCTGGGTCGGCGCGACGATGGCGGTCTGCGACGGCGCGACGGCGCCGGCGAGCGGTATTAGGGTCATCGTTACGTCCTGCTCATTTCGGGTGAGAACTATCTGATTCTACCCGCCGGGAGCGGGTGAATCGTGGCAAAAGCTGACGATGTCCCACGCGCCCGTCCTCCTTGCCGAAGCGATGGAAGCGCTCGCGCTGAAAGATGGCGGCCTTTATGTCGACGCGACCTTCGGGGGCGGGGGCTACAGCCGTGAAATGCTGGCCCGCGCCGATTGCCGGGTCATCGCCTTCGACCGGGACCCGGACGCGATAGCGCGCGGCGCTGAACTTTCAGAGTCAGCGAAAGGTAAATTCACGCTTCATCAAGGCCGCTTTGGCGATCTGTCGGCGGACGAACTGGTGGACGGCGTCGTCTTCGATCTCGGCGTCTCGTCCTTCCAACTCGATGAAGCCGAGCGCGGCTTCTCGTTCCAGCAGGACGCGGCCTTAGACATGCGTATGGAGAAAGAAGGCTTGAGCGCAGCTGACGCCGTGAACCGGCTCAGCGAAGGCGCGCTCGCCGATTTGATCTATCGCTATGGCGAGGACGACGATAGCCGCCGCATCGCCCGCGCCATCGTGCAGGCCCGCGCCGCTGCGCCAATCACGCGCACATTAGCGCTTGCGAAGCTTGTCGAGGACGCCGTCGGCGGCAGAAAGGGCGCACGCACACATCCGGCGACGAAGACGTTCCAAGCGCTGCGTATGCTGGTGAACGACGAACTCGGCGAACTGGCGCGCGGCCTTTCCGCCGCCGAGCGCGCGCTGAAGCCAGGCGGGCGGCTTGCTGTGGTCTCGTTCCATTCGCTCGAAGACCGCATGGTCAAGCACTTCATCACCGAGCGCGCCGATGCGCAGGGGCGCGGCTCTCGCTACGCACCTGATCTTCCGCCGGAGCGCGCGCCGAGCTTCGCCATCGATCGCAAGCGCGCCACCGTTTCCAGTGATGCGGAAACCGCCGCCAATCCGCGCGCACGCTCCGCCAGCTTGCGTTGGGCCACGCGCACCGAGGCGCCGGCTTGGGATGAACTCGGAGCGCCAGAATTGGCGCCGCGCGCGGAGGCCGAATGGCAAAAGTTACGCTGAAGCGCTGGTTCCAGATCGCCGCGGGCGTGCTGATCGTCGTGCTGGCGGTCGGGCTTTATCGCGCCAAGAGCGACGCCGCGCGCACCGAGACCAACGTGCATCGCCTCAATAACGAGATCGCCGAACGTGAAGCGCGCGTGCGCGAATTGCGTGCGGAAATCGCTGAACAGGAAAGTCCGGCGCGGATCGAAGAACTCAACGCCGAGCGTCTGGGGTATGTCGTCGGCAGCGAAAGCGCCGCTCTGCCTGAGGCTGAGATCGCACGCCGCCTGCCGGCGCCACAGCCGCAAGAGCAAAAGGGCGGCGAGTGAGACCCTTGGGTCCAAGCGCAGTCTTTTCTCACGAGCGCTTGCCGCAAGCGCCGCTTGAAGCCGCGCCCGCCCGAAACCGTGTGCGGTTCTTGGCTGTCGCCATTTTCGCTGTGCTGCTTTTGCTCGCCGGCCGCGCGGTGCAGCTGGCTTTCTCTGGTGATCCCGCGGCGCGTGGGCAATCGGCGCAGGTGGCGGCGCTGCCGCGCGCCGATATCGTCGATCGCAACGGCGTGTTGCTCGCGACGACTGTCCGCGCCTGGGCGCTGACAGCCGAGCCCGCGCGCATTCGCAGCGTCGTCGAAACCGCCGACACGTTGATGCAGCACTTTCCGGGCCTTGAGCGCGAAACGTTGTTGCGCCGGCTCAGCAACACCGCGCAAACGACAGTTTTCCTGCAACGCGGCTTGACCGAGGAGCAGCGTGACCGCGCCGTGGCGCTGCGGCTGCGTGGCATTGGCGCTCAACCCGAACACCGCCGCGAATATCCGCAGGGTGCGCTCGCCGCTCATGTGGTCGGCTTTACCGGCATTGATCTCAATCCGCAGGCTGGCGTCGAACTCGGGTTAGACGAACAGATCCGCGCCGCGGGCGCCGAAGGGAGGTCCGTCCGTCTCTCGCTCGACGTGCGCATGCAATACGCTCTGGAAACCGAACTCGATGCCGCCGCACGCGCCTCGGGCGCTTCGGGCGGCGCAGCGATTTTGTTGGATGGCCGTACAGGCGAGACGCTCGCGCTGGCGTCATGGCCGACGTTCAACCCCAATGAGATCAACCGCTCATCCGAAAACGCGCGCCGCGACCGTGTTGCCGGCGACATCCATGAACTTGGCTCCACCATTAAGCCATTCACGGTGGCCATGGCTCTGGAGGAAGAAGTCGTCGCCTCCGGCGAATTGTTCGATCTCAGCCAACCGCTTGAACTCGACAACACAATCATCGCCGATCACGAGCCGATCACCGGTTACGCGACGTTGCGCGATATTCTCTCGCGGTCCTCGAATGTCGGCGCCGCCCGTCTTGCGTTACGCGTCGGCGGGGCACGTCAGCGCGCCTATCTCGAACGATTGGGTCTCACCGAGGCCACTACACTGCAGCTTGGCCGACGCCAGGCGCCGCTCGCGCCGGCGGCGCGCACCCGCCGCGACGTTGCCGCGCTTGGCTTCGGCTATGGCCTTGCAACCACGCAAGCGACGCTCGCCAGCGCCTACACCGTGTTCACCAACAACGGCGCGCGGGTAACCCCGACAATGCTGGCGCTGGGATCCGATGCGAATGTCCAGCGCGCGCAAGTGTTCACGCCCGAGGTGACTCGTCAGGTGCTCACATATCTTCGCGCGGTGGTGACGGACGGCACCGGCCGTGCGGCCAACGTCCCGGGCCTCGCCGTTGCGGGAAAGACCGGAACCGCCGAAAAGCCGGGTGGAGCGCAAGGCTATGACCAAAGCCGCAATTTTTCCTCTTTCGCGGGCGTATTTCCGGCCAATGACCCGCGCTATGTGATTGTCGTGGCGCTTGATGATACAGGCGCGGGCGAAGCGGGCGGTCTGGTGGCCGCACCAGTGGTGGCGCGGACGCTGCGGCGCATCGCTCCCATGCTTGGGTTGCGTGTGGAGCCTGCAGCGCCAGCGCGGTAGGGAGAGACAATGAAGCTCGGCGATCTCTTTACAGACGGCGTTCCCGCGGACGCCGCCGCGATTGAGATTACCGGCCTCACGGCGGATTCGCGAAAGGTGAAGCCAGGCTTTCTGTTCGCGGCGCTGAAGGGGGGCGCTGCGCACGGCCGCGACTTCGTCGAGCAGGCTAAGGCCAATGGCGCGGTTGCCGTGCTCTCCGCGAATGACCTGAGCGCTGATCCCGGCATCGCCCACATCACCGCCGCCGAACCGCGCAACGCCTTTGCGCTCGCGGCCTCAAGGTTTTATCCGCGCCGCCCTGAGACGATCGTAGCCGTGACCGGCACCAACGGCAAAAGCTCCACCGTCGATTTCCTCCGCCAGATCTGGACGCACGCCGGCAAGCGCGCCGCAAGCTTGGGCACACTCGGCGCCATCGGCCCGAACGGTGTTATCGATCTTGGCCACACGACACCTGATCCGGCATCCGTTCATGCAACACTGACGACCCTCGCGGAGCAGGGCGTCACGCACGCGGCGATGGAAGCGTCGAGCCACGGGCTAGAGCAGCATCGCGTCGATGGCGTCACCTTTGCCGCCGGCGCCTTCACAAACCTGACTCAAGATCATCTCGACTATCACGAGGATATGGCGAGCTATCGCGCCGCGAAGCTGAAGCTTTGGAACTTGGTTCAGACCGGCGGCCCCGCCATCATCAATGCGGACGCCGCTGACGCCGATCCTTTTGAGCGCGCCGCCAAACAGCGTGGCCTCGATGTCGTGCTCTGCGGCTGGCGGGCGCCGCGCGATCATGCGCTGAAGATCGTCGAAATCCTGCCGCGCCCCAATGCGCAAACCATGGTGCTGCTGTGGAACGGCAAGGAACACAAAGTGGAGCTGCCGCTGATCGGCGAATTTCAAGCGCTGAATGCTGTCTGCGCGGCGACGCTTGCGCTGGCGACGGGTGAAACGCCGGAAGCCGTGTTCGAGGGCATGGCGAAGCTGAAGCCCGTGAAGGGCCGCATGGAGCATGTCGGCCAAAGCAAGAGTGGCGGTCATGTGTTCGTGGATTACGCGCACACGCCGGATGGCCTCGATGTGCTGCTGCGCGCCGCGCGCCCGCACGCGCCGGGGCGCATCATCGCCGTGTTCGGCTGCGGCGGTGATCGTGACAACGACAAGCGCCCGAAGATGGGTGCCATCGCCGCGCGTCAAGCCGATGTTGTGATTGTCACCGACGATAATCCGCGCAGCGAAGATCCTGCCGCCATCCGCGCGCAAATCTTGAAGGCGGCGCCGAATGCTGTCGAGATCGGCGATCGCGCGCAGGCGATCCGCGAAGCTGTCGCCATGCTGAAAGCCGGCGACGCCCTGATGATCGCAGGCAAGGGGCACGAGACCGGGCAGATCGTCAAAGGCGTCACCCACCCATTCTCGGATCAAGATGTCGCGAAGGCGGCGTTGGAAAGTCAGCCGTGATTTCCCAGCAGAACGCGCACCCCCTCCTCCCTTGCGGAGAAGGGGTAGGGGAGGAGGGGCATTCCGCCGCCTCGCTCTTCAACCGCTTGCATCGAGATCGCGCCGCGCGGCTTCTAGCTGCGCGCTCGCATCATCGCCCCTCACCCCCCGCCCCCTCTCCGCAAGGGAGAGGGGGAGACGGAGCTATCCATGTCTGAACTTTGGACCGCCGAAGAAGCGCAAGCCGCGACCGGCGGGCGTTTGCTCAACGCCAAAGCGTGGTCAGTCAGCGGCGTTTCGATCGATACGCGGACGCTCGAACCGGGCGATCTCTTCGTTGCGTTGAAGGACGTGCGCGACGGCCATGATTTCCTCGCGCAAGCATTCGTATCCGGCGCCAGCGCCGCGCTCATCTCCGACGCGCGCAAAGTCGAAGGCTTAGGCGCGGCGCTTGCCGTGCCCGATGTCCTCGAAGGCCTGAGCAAACTCGGTGAAGCCGCGCGCGATCGCTGCGCCGCCAAGCGCGTTGCCGTTACCGGCTCCGTCGGCAAGACGTCCACCAAGGAGGCGCTTGCGATTTGCCTCGCCGCCAGTGGGCCGACGCATCGTTCGATCAAGAGCTACAACAACCATTGGGGCGTGCCGTTGACGCTCTCGCGCATGCCGCGCGAAAGCCAGTTTGGCGTGTTCGAAATCGGCATGAACCATCGCGGCGAAATCTTGCCGCTGACCCAGCTGGTGAAGCCGCACGCAGCTTTGGTGACCACCATTGCGCCGGCTCACGTCGAAAATCTCGGGTCGCTCGAAGCGATCGCCGACGAGAAGGGCGATATTTACGCAGGGCTTGAGCCCGGCGGCTCCGCGATCATCCCGAACGAAGCATCGCACGCCGATCGGCTCATCGCGGCCGCCGAACGCAACGGCGCCAATCTCGTCCGCTTCGGCCGCGACGCGGGCTGCGAAGCACGACTGCTGCGTTGGGATATGGACGCGACCGGCTCAAATGCCGAAGCCGAAATCCTGGGCCGCACGATCAGGTATCGCGTCGGCGTTGAAGGTGCGCATTGGGCGTTGAACTCCGTCGCTGCACTTGCGGCGGCCGACGTTGTCGGCGCTGATCTTGAAGCGGCGGCGCACGCGCTCGAACACCTCCGCGCCTTCGATGGCCGCGGTGTTGCGCAGCAAGTTGCGGCGCCGTTCGGCGCGTTCATGCTTGTGGATGATTCCTACAACGCCAATCCAGCCTCGATGGCGGCAGCGATCGCGACGCTTGCGGCGCGGCAGCCGGGCGCCGGTGGCCGCCGCATCGTCGCCTTTGGGGATATGTTGGAACTTGGCCCCGAAGAGCGCCAATACCACGCAGGCCTTGCGCAACCCCTAGAGCAGGCCGGTATCGATCTCGTCTTCGCGGCAGGCCCGCGTATGGCGGCGCTCATGGAGGCGCTTCCCGCGTCGCGCCGCGGCGGCTATGCCGAAACATCAGACGCGCTGATTCCGATTATTGCGAGTTCGCTTCAATCGGGTGACATCGTGTTGGTGAAGGGTTCGAATGGCTCAAAGATGAGCCGCGTCGTGGCTGCGCTGCAGCAGCTGAGTGGGGATAAGAATGCTTGAGCTTCTGACGCAGTACAGCGAGAGCTCGCAGTTCTTCAATTTGTTCAACTACATCACGTTCCGCACTGGCGGCGCGATGTTCACCGCCATGATTCTGGCGTTCGCCATTGGCGCGCCGTTCATTGCTTGGTTGCGCAAGAAGCAGGGCAAGGGCCAGCCGATCCGCGAAGACGGCCCGCAGGGGCATTTGCTGACGAAGAAGGGCACGCCGACCATGGGCGGGCTCATCATTCTGATCAGCCTCGGCATATCTTCGTTGCTTTGGGCCGACCTCGAAAATCCGTATGTCTGGTCGGTACTGATCGTCACGATCGGTTTCGGCGCCATCGGCTTTGTCGATGACTTCGCCAAGGTCACCAAGCAGCACCACGGCGGTTTGTCCGCCAAATTACGTTTGCTGTTCGAATTCAGCATCGCCGCTGTCGCCGCCATCGCCATGCTCGCCGCTGAATGGATCGCGACGACGCCAGGGCAGACGCACGACATCATGGGCTTCTGGAACGCGTTGTGGGCGGGCGATCCGCTCACGGCGATTGCGCTGCCGTTCTTTCAAGGCTGGGGCATTCAGATTCTGGGTCTCTACGCCATTTTTGCGATGGTTGTGATCGTCGGCTTCGGCAATGCCGTGAACCTCACTGACGGCCTCGACGGCCTCGCGATCGTGCCGGTGATGATCGCCGCCGGCACGTTCGGCGTGATCTGCTACCTCGTTGGCCGTGTCGACTATTCGGAATATCTGGGTATCCCACACGTCGCTGGCGTGGGCGAATTGTCGACCATTCTGGGCGCATTGCTTGGCGCCTCGCTCGGCTTCCTCTGGTACAACGCGCCGCCTGCGCGCGTGTTTATGGGCGACACCGGCTCGCTTGCGCTGGGCGGTTTGCTCGGCGCGGTTGCGGTGGCGACGAAGCACGAACTCGTGCTGGTAATCGTCGGCGGTCTGTTCGTGCTCGAAACGCTTTCGGTGATGATCCAGGTCGCGGTGTTCAAGCGAACGGGCAAGCGGCTGTTCCTGATGGCGCCGATCCACCACCACTTTGAAAAGCTCGGCTGGCAGGAACCGACAATCGTCATTCGCTTCTGGATCATCTCGGTGATTTTCGCGCTCGCAGGGCTTGCCACGCTGAAGCTGCGTTAACAGTTGCGTTAACGGCGCGAAGCGGCGCACACCCGCACGCTCACGACGGGTTGGAGGCGATCGGATGATTCCGATCACGGAATTCAAAGGCCGCGACGTCGCGGTGTTTGGCTTAGCGCGAACGGGTCTCGCCGCAGCGCGCGCGCTCGCTGCCGGTGGCGCACGCGTGCATGCCTGGGACGATAACGACGTCACGCGCGCCAAAGCCGAAGCCGCCGGCGTGCCTGTATCCGACATCAACAGCCGCGATTGGCGGACGTTTGCAGCGCTTGTGCTCTCGCCCGGCGTGCCGCTGACATTCCCGGAGCCGCATCGTGTCGTCACGCTGGCCGAAGCGACCGGCGTGCCGATCGTCAGCGACATCGAACTCTTCGCTCGCGCCGTCAACGCGCTGCCGGCGACGCAGCGGCCGAAGGTGATCGGCGTCACAGGCACAAACGGTAAGAGCACCACCTCAGCGCTCATCGCACATATTCTGAAGGAGGCGGGCAAGGATGTCCGCCTCGGCGGCAATATCGGCGAGGCGATCCTCGAGCAGCCGCCGCTGCACGCGGGCGCGTATTATGTGATCGAGCTGAGTTCGTTCCAGCTCGATCTCACCTCCAGCCTACGCCTTGATGTCGCTGTGTGGCTCAACACGACGCCGGATCATCTTGATCGCCACGGCGACATGGCCGCTTACGTCGCTGCCAAGAAGCGTATCTTCCTGAACCAAGGCGCGGCCGATTGGGCCGTCATCGGCGTCGACGATAGCTATTGCGCCATGGTCTGCACGGAGCTCACGCGCGCGGCCGTGCAGCACGTCGCGCCCATCTCCTCCGGCCAAGCGCTCGGACGCGGCGTCGCGGCGCTGAACGGCAAGGTTATCGAGAGCCTCTCGGGCCGCGCCGAAACCGTCGCCGAACTTAGCGCCGCGCCCGCTTTGCAAGGCAAGCATAACGCTCAGAACGCCGCCGCCGCCTATGCGGCGACGCGCGCGCTGGGCGTCGATCCGCGCATCATCGCGCAGGCGTTCACAACGTTTGGCGGCTTGCCGCATCGCCTTGAACGCGCCGGCGCGATCGATGGCGTGCGCTTCATCAACGACAGCAAGGCCACCAACGCCAATGCTGCAGCCCAAGCGCTCGCCGTTTATCCGCGCGTCTACTGGATCGCGGGCGGCGTCGCAAAAGAGGGCGGCATCGAGGACCTCGAGCCGTTCTTCCCGCGCATGGCCAAGGCCTACCTTATCGGTCAGTCAGCGGGCGACTTCTCGGATGTGCTGCGCGGCAAGGTTGCGGTCGCCATGGCTGGCCATCTCGAAGCCGCTGTGAAAATGGCGTTTGCTGACGCCAAGGCGTCCGGCGAGCCCCATCCGGTTGTATTGCTCTCGCCGGCGTGCGCGTCGTTCGATCAGTTCAAGAGCTACGAAGATCGCGGCGATCAGTTCAAGAAATTCGTCGCAGCGCTCAGCGAGACCGCGGGCGGCAAACGCAACGGAGGCGCGGCTTGAGTTCGGCGATCGCCGAGCGCTTCAGCGCGGCGATCGAGCGGGCGCGGACCTATGACCGCCCGCTGTTGATTATCGCCGCGATCCTCTTTGCGCTCGGCATTCTGTTTTCGATGTCCGCGAGCCCAGCCGCGACCGCACGCATCCAGATCGGCGAGGCGTTCTACTTTGCTGGCCGGCAAGCGGCGTACGCTGCGTTGGGTATCCTCGTCATGCTCGCCGCCGCCTCGCTCGACCCACGCCAATTGCGGCGCGGCGCCGTCATCACGGCGGCGATTTTCTTGCCCCTCTGTTTGATCGCCTCAATCTTCGGTCCCGAGATCAAGGGCGCACAGCGTTGGTTCGATCTTGGCTTCACCTCGTTTCAGCCCTCTGAGATCCTGAAGCCCGCGCTCATCGTCGTCTGGGCGTGGATGCTGGGCGAGGCGATGAAGCAGCCAGGTTTCCCCGGTCGCGCCGTCGCGATTACGCTTTATGCGATCACAGCCGCGGTTCTGCTTTCACAGCCTGACATCGGCCAGACCGCGCTGCTCGGCCTTTGTCTGGGGCCCATGCTGATCCTGTCCGGCGTTGCATTGCGCTACGTCCTCGGCGGCGGCGTGCTCGCGGCTGTCGGCGCTTGGGCGATCTACAATTTCTACCCCCACGCGCGCGAACGCGTGGACACATTCCTCAATCCCGAAGGCGACGCCGCGTACCAGGTGAACCGCGCGCTCGACGCGATTGCCTCCGGCGGCGTCTTTGGGCGCGGGCCGGGCGAGGGCGTGATCAAGGAACATTTGCCGGACGCGCACGCCGATTTCGTGTTTGCTGTCGCAGCGGAAGAATTCGGCCTCATCGCGTCAATCGGCCTCATCGCCGTGTTTGGCGCGCTAGCCTTCCGCGGGCTCTCGCGCGCCAGCCGATTAAATGAGCCGTTCGAACAACTTGCAGCGTCGGGCCTGATCACGCTGCTGGTCGCGCAAGCTTCTATCCACATTGCCGTGAACTTGAGTTTGCTTCCGGCGAAGGGCATGACGCTGCCGTTCATTTCGTTCGGCGGTTCCTCGATGATCGGCTCCGCGCTGGCTTTGGGGTGCTGTCTTTCCCTTCTCCGTGACCGGCCCGGCGCATATCTCTATCCGGGTCGCAGACGCGATTAGAGCATGACAAAAAAAGTCGTCGTCATTGCAGCAGGCGGAACCGGCGGACATTTGTTTCCCGCCGCCGCGTTTGCCGAAGAGATGTTCCGCCGCAATTGGCGCGTGGTGCTGATGACGGACGCGCGCGGACGCCGTTACGCCGAGGGTTTTCCGGCGGAGCGCATCGAGGATGTGTCTGCCGCCTCGATCTCGATGAACCCGATCACTGCGATCCCAGCGGCGTTTAAGATCTGGAAGGGCGTCAACGAGGCGAAGGCGCGTTTCAAAGCACTGCCGCCCGCGCTTGTCGCCGGCTTTGGCGGTTATCCGTCATTTCCTGCGCTTATGGCCGCGCGCGCTCACAAGGTTCCGATCCTGATCCACGAGCAGAATTCGGTGCTCGGCCGCGTGAACCGCTCTATGGCTAGCAGCGCGGCGATCGTCGCATGCGGCTTTGAGCGTCTCGATCGGCTTCCGGACTCCGCTGCGTCACGCAAACATGTTGTCGGCAATCCCGTTCGGCTGCCGATCCTCGCTGTGCGTGAGCGACCTTACCCTGAAGCTCCGGCGGGCGGGCGTCTGAACCTCCTGATCATCGGCGGGAGCCAAGGCGCGCGCGTCTTCGGAGAGGTGATCCCATCTGCAATCTCGCTGTTGCCGCCGCAACTCCGCTCACGCCTCGATGTTGTGCATCAAGTGCGCGAGGAGCAGGTCGAAGACGCGAAGGCAAAGTACAAAGTCGCGAACGTCAGTGCCGAGGTGGCGCCGTTCTTCAAGGACATGGGCCAACGCCTTGGCGCCGCGCATTTGGTCATTTCCCGCGCCGGGGCGTCGTCGGTGACTGAGCTTCAGGTCGCGGGCCGCCCCGCGATCCTGATCCCGTTCGCGGCCGCCGCCGACGATCACCAGACCGCCAACGCCGAAGGCCTCACCACCGTTGGCGCAGCTGACCTGTTTACCGAAGCGGAGTTCAACGCCGGCGCCCTTGCGGCCTTGCTGGAGCGCCGCCTGGCTGACCCGCACGGACTGGCCGTCCGCGCGGCGGCCGCCCGCGCCGCCGCCAAGCCGGAAGCCGCCAAGACCCTGGCCGATCTGGCCGAACGGGCCGCCCTCTAGAAATCCGTCATCCAACCTGCATCCGGAACTGCCCGCTGCGGCGGTAGAGGATCAGAACGCCCTTTAGAGGCTGGCTGGAGGATCAGATGACGGTGGAATTGTTCCGCGACTTTTGGTGGCTCATGTTCCCGGTGTTCGGGATGGTGATGGCGATACTCGGCATGGTTCGGGACCACGACCACCAGAGCCGGATCATCCGCCAAGCCCGCGAAAAGCTGGAGCGCAAGTGATGACGTTCGAAGAACTCTTTACCGGCTATTGGTGGCTGATGTTTCCCGTCTTCGGGATGTTCATCGCTCTCATAGGCATGTTTCAGGCGGAGAGCCGCAGCCGCCAAGTGATGAACCTGATCAAGTCCTACATCGATCAAGGCAAGGAACCCCCGCCTGAGCTTCTGAAAATGGCGCAAGAGCGCAGCGATTATAACATGGACGTCGGGCTGCCGACGCCACGCAGCAGCGGGCTCTGGTCGTTCTTCGTTTTTCTCGCGCTCGCTGCCGGCTTCGGCGTCGGCTATTGGTGGATACGGGCCGAGGAGTGGTCGTTCGCATTCCTGATCGTGGCGGTGACCATGGGTGTGCTTGCCATCGGTTCGCTGATCATCGCTCTCGTTCAGCGCAACCGCCCCTGACGCACGATGAATGCCGGGGAGGAGGTGCGCCTGATCGGGCTGGCGCGAGGGGGCGATTTCGCCGCCTTCGGCCGCCTGGTCGATATGCACCAAGCTGCGGTCCGGGCGTTTCTACGTCGTGTCACCGGCAATTACGCCGATGCAGACGACTTGGCTCAGGAGGCCTTCGCGCGGACATGGGAAGTGCTCTATCGCTTCGACGGAACGTCCTCGCTGCGCACCTTCATTTGCGGTGTCGCGTTCCAGTATTGGCGCCGGGCGCGACGCTCGCAGAACCGTCGCGACGCGCGCGAGACCGCTTACGCCGATCTGAGCGAAACGCAGACGGACGAAGCCCCGGAACGCGCCGCCCAACGCCTAGCGCTTCGCCGGGCGATGGAAGAATTACCCGAGGATCAGCGCGCCGCGCTTGCGCTTTGCCTTGGCCAGGAATTCACTCACGCCGAGGCTGCGGAGATATTGAACTTGCCGCTCGGTACGGTGAAATCCCATGTAACCAGAGGCCGGGCGCGCCTGCAGGCGGCGCTTGGCGTTGGGGGAGCGAGCCATGAGTGACGACCTCGAACTTGCGGCTTTGTTGGGCGAAGCGCCGCAGACGCCAGATCCAGGCTTCCGCTTCGACGTGCTGTCGCTGACGTCGCAACGCGCGCGCCGGCGCGCCTCTCGCCAGCGGGCTTTGCGATTGGTTCTTGTCTCTACCCTCGTTGGGTTGGTTTTTCCCCTGGCGCAGGCGTTCGGCCTGGGCTTTGCGGAGATGCAACCTCTTCTGTTGGTTGCGGGCGTGCTTGCCTTCGCCTATGTGCTGGCCGTGTGGATGCTGGAGGGGCCGCGCGCCGTTTTGGCTCATTCACGCGCTGTGTTGCGGGCGCCGCTTCTGCGGGCCTAACGGAGAGGCCTGATGGCTCGCTATCATATTTTGGCTCAGATGCTGACGTTGCCGAAACCGGCGGCGATCGCACAAGCTGACACGCCGCAAGAGGCTGTTCGCAAGGCGCGCGAGCTCGAACAGAAGGGCCGTACGAACTTGCAGATCGGCGATACGCAGGCCGAGCAATACTTCCCCGTGGCCCAGTTCGCCGCGCAGCACGGCATCCGCTGAGCAACGGCGCCTTTGATGCGCCGTAGAGCGCGCCTATACTGGCGCGGTTAGGGGAATTCATGATCCGCCGCGCGATTCCGTTCGATACTGGCCCAATTCATTTCGTCGGCATTGGCGGCATCGGCATGTCCGGCATCGCCGCCGTGATGAAGAACCTCGGCTATGAGGTCACGGGCTCCGACGCCAAGGACGGCGCCAATATCGAGCGCCTGCGCGCGCAGGGCATCCAAGTCACGATCGGACACAAAGCCGAAAACGCCGCGCACGCGGGCGTCGTCGTGATTTCGTCGGCGATCAAGGCGGGCAATACGGAGGTCGATGCCGCGCGGGCGCGCGGCGCGCCGATCGTACGCCGCGCCGAGATGCTGGCCGAAATCATGCGTCTGAAATGGACCGTCGCTATCGGCGGCACGCACGGCAAGACCACGACCACCTCGATGATCGCGGCGCTACTCGACGCCGGACAAAAGGACCCGACCGTTATCAATGGCGGCATTATCAACGCCTATGGCGCCAATGCCCGCATGGGCGAGGGCGAGTGGATGGTGGTGGAGGCCGATGAAAGCGACGGCACCTTCACCCGTCTGCGCGCCACCGCCGTCGTCGTCACCAACATGGATCCAGAGCACCTCGATCACTATGGCTCGGTCGAAGCCATGAACGCCGCTTACCAGACGTTCGTCGAGAACATCCCGTTCTACGGCTTCGCCGTGATGTGCCTCGACCACCCGCAGGTGCAAGCGCTTGCCGCGCAAGTGCGTGACCGCCGCATCATCTCCTACGGGTTTAATCCGCAGGCCGACGTCTGCGCCGTCAACGTTCGCCCATCGCGCGATGGCTCCACGTTTGACGTCGTCGCCCGCCGCAAAGGCGAAGGGCCGGGCGTGACAATGCACGATCTCTTCCTGCCGGTAGCTGGCCGCCACAATGTGCAGAACGCCGTCGCCGCGATCGCCGTCGCGCGTGAGCTTGGCGTCACCGACGCCGGCATCCGCAACGGCCTGAAGAAGTTCGCCGGTGTGAAGCGCCGCTTCACCACCACTGGCTATTGGAACGAAGTCCGCATTGTCGATGATTACGGCCATCACCCCGTCGAAATCGCCGCCGTGCTCTCCGCCGCGCGCGAGATGACCGAAGGCCGCGTTCTCGCTGTCGTCCAGCCACACCGTTACACGCGCCTGCGCGATCTTTTCAAAGACTTCTCCACCTGCTTCAACGACGCCGATATCGTGGCCGTCGCCGACGTTTACGCGGCCGGCGAGGCGCCGATTGACGGCGTGAGCGCCGATACCCTCGCCGCCAGCTTGAAGAGCCACGGCCACCGTGACGCGCGGCGTATCGCTAGCCTAGATGAGCTGCCGGCATTCGTACGCGCTGAAGCCAAGCCTGGCGATATCATCGTCTGTTTGGGCGCCGGCGATATCACCCAGTACGCAAACGCGCTCCCAGGCAAACTCGCCGCGGCGGCGGCTTGAATCTTGCCGCCGGCATAACGCCCGCGCTCGCGAGCACACTCGTTCTCGCCGTGACGCTTGCACTCTTTGCTTCCAATCGCGTGCGGCACGATCTGGTGGCGCTCTTGGCGTTGGCCGCGTGCTTGCTGTTGGGCCTTGTTCAGCCGGGCGAGGCTTTCGCGGGGTTTGCGGATCAGTCGGTCATTGTCATTGTGGCGGTTCTAATAATCGGTCGCGCCATCGAATTGACGGGCGTGGCCGACGCGATCACGGACAGGCTTGCCGCGCTGAAAGCGCCGTTCCCGTTGCAGCTTGGCATATTGCTTGTCGTTGCCGCGGGGCTCTCGGCTTTCATGAACAATATAGCGGCGTTGGCGATTACGATGCCGGCCGTCATCGGCATTTGCCGCGCGCATGATTTGCCGGCCGGCGCAGGTCTCATGCCGCTGGCTTTCGCGACCATCCTTGGCGGCATGACCACCCTTATCGGCACGCCCGCGAACCTAATTCTGTCCTCGGTTCGCGCCGACCAGCTTGGTTCGCCGTTCAGCTTCTTCCAGATGACGCCGGTTGCGGCTGCGGTCGCTGCGGCGGGTGTCGGCTATATCTGCGTGATCGGCTGGCGGCTTGCGCCGCGCCGTGTGTCGGCGGAGGACGCGCCAAAGCCCGCATACGCCGTATTCGAACTTGGGCCCGTTTCACTGGACGACTCGACGGAGGAGTCCGAGACCGAGCTGTTCGAGAGTCTGAAGGCGTCGAAAGTGACGCCTTTGGCCGTGCTTCGCGGCAATCGCGTGCTCGATCTCGCCACTGCGCGGCCGCTCAAGCCGCGCGACCGCATTCTCGTCGGCGGCAGCGTTGACCCGTGGGATGTCGCCAAGAAGCTCGACCTCTCGCTGAACATTCAGCGCATCGAAGCTGACGACGCCGTCACCATCGTCGCCGTTGTCGGCAATGGTTCGCCTCTAGTCGGAAGGCCTTTGGACACGATCCGATGGGACACGAACGGGGAGGTGGTCGTGGTGGCCGCTGGCCGGCGCGCCGCGCAAATGCGTCAGCCCATCTCTCGGCTGCGTTTTGAGGCGGGCGATCAAGTCTCGATACACGGCTCAGCCGAGCAGATCGCCATCTATTCTCGATACGCGCGTTTGCTTGAGGTTGCGCGCCGGCCGACTGCGCGCATCGACGTCGGCCGGGCCGCTATCGCCATCGGCATTTATGCGGCGGCCGTCGCGGCGTCAGTCATCTTGAACATGCCGACTGCATTTTCGTTTGCGATCGCGGCCGCGGGACTTGCGGCGCTCAGTTTCCTGCCGCCGCGAGAGATTTATTCGTCAGTCGACTGGTCGATCATCGTTCTCATCGGCGCCATGATCCCGGTGGGCCAGAGTTTCCAGACTTCCGGCGCCGCTCAATTGTTCGCTGCCGAACTGGCGCAGGTGCTTTCCAACGCATCGTTCTTCTGGGCCGCCGCCGCGATGGTGACGGCGACAATGCTGCTCTCGATTTTCCTCAACAATGTCGCCACCGCCATCATCATGGGACAGATCGCTGTTTCGGTAGCGCAAGGCCTGCAGGTTTCGCCCGACGCGATGTTGATCGCCGTTCTCATCGGGGCTTCGTCGGATTTTCTTACCCCCATTGGGCACCAGAACAATTTGTTGGTCATGGGGCCGGGTGGATACAGATTCACGGACTACGCACGAGTCGGCGCGCCGCTCGCTCTGATCGTCATCCTTGTTTCGGCCAAGATGATCGAGCTTGGTTTCGCGGGATAGGAGTGATCGAATGTTGCGCGACGCGAAGTTCGTACTGGCGTTCGCCGTGATGGCGTCCTTGACTGCATGCGCCAGCGCCGCTTCGGCGCCAGCGCAAGTCACACGCGTTGTCTCGACGACCTCGTTCGGGATGTGTGTTGGCTATTGCACGACGCGTCTTGAGATTACCGAAGGGCAGGCTGTGCTTACCCGCGAGGCGCGCGGTGGTCGTGGTGCGCCTCGGGATTTGCCGGAGCAACGCTTCACGACGCAGCTCACGTCCGCCGAATGGCAAGACATCCAGCGTCTCGCCGCGAATGTTGATTTCGACGCGCTGCCCGACACCATAGGCTGTCCCGATTGCGCCGATGGCGGAGCCGAAGGGCTCACCGTTGAAGGCCCCTCCGGCGCCGAGAGCGTTGCGATCGAGTTCCGCGCCGCGGTCCCGGAAGCCCAACCGTTGCTTGATCGCGTCCGCGCCATCCGTGACCGCCTGACGCCGCCGGATTAACTCACATCGCCGGCGCAACGTTTGACTCGCTCGCCCGACTCCGCGCAGCCCGGAAACATGCCGGATACCGCCCACCGCAAGCCGCGCCGCGAGCCGCTCCGAGCGGCAATCGTCTACGATTTTGACGGCACGCTCGCGCGCGGCAATCTGCAAGAACGCAGTTTCATCCCCGACATCGCCGGCATGAAGCACGCCGATTTCTGGATGGAAGTGAAGCGCCTCGCCAAGCTCGAGGATGCCGACGAAATCCTCGTCTACATGCACCTCATGCTTGATCGCGCGCGCGCTGCTGGCCACCCGGTGACGCGTAAGCAGCTCCAAGACAACGGCGCCGATCCGGATTTCTTCGACGGGCTCGATCATTGGTTCGATCGCGTTGATGCGTTCGCCGATGATCTGGGTCTGCAACTCGACCACTACATCGTCTCGTCCGGCATCTACGAGATGATCGAAGGCTGCCCGCTCTTCCCGCGCTTTCGCCAGGTGTTTGCCTCACGCTTTCTCTACGACAAGGCTGGCGAAGCGAAGTGGCCGGGGGTCGCGATCAACTATACGACCAAGACGCAATTCCTCTTCCGCATCAACAAGGGCATCGACAACGTCCACGATACGGAAGCTATCAATCGCTGGATGCATAACGATGTGCGCGAATTGCCGTTCGAGCGCATGATCTTTATCGGCGATGGCGATACGGACATTCCGTCAATGAAGATGGTGACGAGCCAGGGCGGCTGCGCCATCGCCGTACTCGATCCATATCAATGGACTGAGCCGCGGAGCCTCGACAAAGTCGCACGTCTCATCGCGGAAGATCGCGTAAGCTATGTCGCGCCTGCGGACTATCAGCCGCAAAGCCAGCTCGACGTGATCGTCAAGGGTGCGCTGGGCCGCATTGCCCTGCGCGCCGGTTTGCCGGTGAACGCTTAGCTGCCTTGATCGGCGTGCTCTGTCGGTGCGCGCTCGATGTTCGTTACTTGGAACGGCATCGGCGGATCGCCGCCCATTAGTTGAACGCCCGACGGATCGCCGACGCAGATGAAGTTGGAGGCCGAGCGGACCGAGATCGCGCGCGTCCAGTCGAGATCGCGCGCGTTTTGTGGAATGCTGAGAATGTACTCGCGCGCGGGGCTGACACGCAGCTTCACGCGGTGCTCGTCGACCACGCTGTAACCGCGGACGTCCACCGAGCGGAAGCAATCGCGGGTGCTCCCTGCGTTCGATGTGGTCGTCGAGCCTGATGCGGCGCAGGCGCCGAGTGTGAGAGCGGTCGCAAGAAGTGCAAAGCGAAGCATCATGTCTCTCCGAGTGAATCAGCTGCCCTGTACCGGGTTATCGTCGGGTGCGCGCGATATCTGCGTGACGGGGTAGGTGCGTTGGGGGTCGCCGCCTATGATCTGAACACCCAAGCCGTTGCCTGTGCAAATGCGGCCAGTGGCGGAGCGGAGCGCGATGGCTTGCGTCCAATCGAGGTCGCGCGCGTTCCAGCTTGTCGTCAGGACGTAGCGGCGGCTCGCGCCGACGCTGAGCCCGATATTGTGGTCATCGATGACGCTATAGCCGCTCACTTGCTCGCTGCGGAAGCAATCGAGTGAACTTGAGCTCTGCCCGTCGGCATCGGTGCTGGCGCACGCGGCAAGCGTCCACAAGCAGATGAGGGCGGTAAACATGCGGATCATGAAGCGCGGCCTCCTTTGATCAGCACTATGGGGCGCTGCGCCGCGTCGAGCGAGCGTTTGGCTGCGTTGACGGGGCTCAAATCCCTGCGATACCCAATCAACAATGAGTGAACTCGACCTGCCACAGGTGCGTGGCCAGCTTCTGCGCGGTGAGACGCTGGCGCCATTTACATGGTTTCGTGTCGGCGGCCCGGCGGACGCGCTGTTTCTGCCGGCGGATGAAGACGACCTGGCGCAATTCCTGGCGGCGCTCCCCGCTGACATGCCGGTGCTGCCGATTGGCGTCGGTTCGAACTTGATCGTGCGTGACGGCGGCGTGCCGGGCGTGGTGGTGCGCCTTGCCGGGCGGCAATGGGCGCAGATCGAAGTTCTTGACGACGCGCGCGTGAAGGCTGGCGCCGGCGCGCTCGATTCAATGGTCGCCAAGGCGGCGGCGAAAGCGGGGATCGGCGGTTTGGAATTCTACGCCGGCATCCCCGGCACAATCGGCGGCGCGCTGGCGATGAACGCGGGTTGCTATGGCAGCGAGACGAAAGACGTCTTGATCGAAGCGGTCGCACTCGATCGCCAAGGCAGGCGCCTCACATTCAGAAACGCCGACTTCGGCTTTACCTACCGCCACAACAACCTCCCCGAAGGTTTGATCTTTCTGAACGCGACCTATCAGGGCCGGCCCGACGATCCCGCCGCTGTCACCGCCCGCATGGGCGAGATCACGGCGCGGCGCGAAGCGTCACAGCCGATCCGTGAAAAAACCGGCGGCTCCACCTTCAAGAACCCGATTGCCGCCAACGGCGAAAAGCTCTCGGCCTGGAAGCTCAATGACGAAGCCGGCATGCGCGGCTATCGTCGCGGCGGCGCGCAAGTCAGCGAACTGCACGCCAATTTCCTGATCAATACGGGCGAAGCCACCGCCGCAGACATCGAAGGCTTGGGCGAAGATGTCCGCGCCGCCGTAAAGGCCAAGCACGGCATTGATCTAGAGTGGGAAATCAAGCGGATCGGACGCGCCTAGCGCCGGTTTCCCTAGAATACGCCGGTGCATGGCAGGGCGCCGCCGCACTGGTGTGGCTTTTCGGTCCGCGCCGCTCTAAACCCCGGCCAAACGTTCTTCCCAGGGAAATCCATGCGCCTGAAGCCCAACATCCTCGCCGCGATCGGCAACACGCCGCTCGTAAAACTCAATAAGGTCGTGCCCGAGGGCGCCGCCGAAGTCTGGGTGAAGTGCGAATATCTGAACCCCGCCGGTTCGATCAAAGACCGCATGGCCAATTACATCATCGAGAAGGCCGAGAAGGAGGGCATCCTGAAGCCCGGCGGGCTCATCGTCGAGAACACCTCCGGCAACACCGGCCAGGGCCTCGCCATGGCCGCGGCGATCAAGGGCTATCGCTGCGTCTTCACGATGCCGGACAAGATGTCGAAGGAAAAGCAGGACTCGCTCAAGGCCTATGGCGCTGAGGTGATCATCACGCCGACCGACGTTCCCGGTGACTCTCCCGAGCACTACGTCAACGTCGCGAAGAAGATTGCCGAAGACACGCCCGGCGCCTTCTACGTCGATCAGTACCATTCGCAGTGGAACATCGAGGCGCACTATCATTCGACAGGTCGCGAGATCTTCGAAGACACCGACGGCGGCAAGTTCGACGCCTTTGTCGGCGGCACCGGCACCGGCGGCACGGTCTCCGGCGTCGGCCGCTATCTGAAAGAGCACGCGCCGCATGTGAAGATCATCGGCGCCGACCCGCTTGGCTCGGTGCACTACCATCTCTTCCACACCAAGACGCTGCCGACCGCGCACGTCTACATGGTCGAAGGCATCGGCGAGGACATCGAATGCCGTGCGATGGATTTCTCCGTCGTCGACGACATGCGACAAGTGAACGACCGCGACAGCTTTGTCATGGCGCGCCGTCTCGTGCGCGAAGAGGGGCTGTTCTGCGGCGGTTCTTCGGGCTCGAACGTCCACGTCGCCATTGAGATCGCCAAGGAGCTAGGTCCGGGCAAGGTCGTGCTCACGGTCCTGCCGGATCACGGCAACCGTTATGTCTCTAAATTCCTTTCCGATGCCTGGATGAAGGAGCACGGCTTCACCGAAACCGAGCGCGAACTCGGCTTCGTCGAGGAGCTGATGAAAAATCTGAAGACGAAACCGATCACCGCAAGCGCCGACGCCTCGCTGCGCGAAGTCGTCGCGCTAATGCGCGAGCACGGCGTCAGCCAAATTCCGCTGATCGAGCGTGGCAAGCTCAACGCAATCGTTCACGAGAGCGATCTGCTCTCGAAGATGCAGAAGCGCGACTTCGACCTGAGCGCGCCGGCCAAGAGTGTCGCCTCGCCCATTGGCGGCCTGATCTACCCGAAAGCGCGGATCGAAGAGCTCTTCCACATTTTCGCCGCTGACAACGTCGCTGTTGTCGTGGATTCCTCTAACGTTGTCGGGGTCATCTCGAAAATCGACTTGATCGAATTTCTTTCGGGGAAGCGTTGAGAGCGCGCCTATTCCGGATCGCGCTCCGTGCGTCCGGAATGAGAATTGTTAGGTAGGACGCACATATGCATCACGACAACAAACGCTTCGGCACGCGCTGCATCCATGCCGGCCAATCGCCCGATCCGACCACCGGGGCGATCATGACGCCGGTGTATCAAACCTCGACGTTCGTGCAGCAAAGCCCTGGCGTGATCATTGAGGACTACGACTACGCGCGCTCAGCCAACCCGACGCGCAAGGCCGCCGAACGCAACATCGCCTCGCTTGAAGGCGGCCGCCATGGCTTGCTGTTCTCATCCGGCCTCGCGGCGCAAGCGGCCTGCATCCACTTGCTCAGCTCCGGCGATCACGTCGTGCTTTCGGACGACGTTTACGGCGGCACCTACCGGCAGTTCGACAAGGTATTCAAACAGTTCGGCATCACCTACACCCGCGCCGATCTGACCGATCTAAACGCCGCCGAGGCCGCGTTCACGTCGAAGACTAAAATGATTTGGCTTGAAACGCCGACTAATCCGCTTCTCAAGGTTATCGACATCGCCGCCGTCGCGCGCCTGGCCAAGAGCAAGGATGCGCTCACCATCGTCGACAACACCTTTGCGACGCCCGTTCTGACGAACCCGCTTTCCCTCGGCGCCGATATCGTCAGCCATTCCTGCACCAAGTACATCGGCGGCCACTCCGACGTGATCGGCGGGACGCTCATCTGCAACAATGACGAATTGGCTGAGCGCCTGAAGTTTACGCAGAACGCTGTCGGCGCCATCGCCGCGCCCTGGGATAGTTTCCTACTCATGCGTTCGACGAAAACGCTGCATGTTCGCGTGCAACGCCATTGCGAGAACGCCGCCAGAATCGCCGATTTCCTCGCCGAGCAATCTCAGATCGAACGCGTTGTCTATCCTGGCCGCGCAGACCATCCGCAGCATGCCATCGCCAAGAAGCAAATGGTCGGCGGCTATGGCGGCATGATCACCGCTTATTTCAAAGGCGGCCTCGAACCGGCGCGCAGTTTCCTGGAACGTGTGAAGCTCTTCTCGCTGGCGGAATCTCTGGGCGGCGTCGAAAGCCTGATCGAGCACCCAGCGATCATGACCCATGCCTCGATCGAGCCGCGGCTCCGGGAGCAAATTGGCCTCACCGACGGCCTCGTGCGCTTCTCGGTCGGCATCGAAGACGTCGAAGACCTGATCTCCGATATTCAGGAAGCGCTGGGCTAAGGCGCCAGCGCCGCGAGTTGGCTCGCTTGCTCATAAGCCGCCGCGGCCGCGCCATCGATTGGCGCTGCGACCTGCGGATAGCGTTGGTACGCAAATCCTAGCGCCGCCGCACCCACGAGGCATAGCGACAAGACAATCGCAAATGCGCGGCTGCTGCTTTCCGAGTAAAGTCGCATGTCAGTCCCCACCGTTTCTGCCGGTCGTGCGGCGCGCTTGGCGCGCGCGGTATGAAGTCGTGCGCGGGCAGGGCGGTGTACCGCCGCTTCTGGCGCGGAAGGTTTTGTGTTGAGCAGCCGCCGCCAAGCGACGCGTTTGACCAAGCGAGCGCTGTGCGTGCCGGGGAGGGGCGGCGGCGCACTATCAAGGCGCACGCAAACGAGCGATCCCGTTGCCTTCGCCTTCCGCGCCGCCGCCCGGAGCGCGGGCGTCCCCCACGCCGCGCGTGACCACAGCAAGACCAGCTTGTCCGGCGCTGCGCCCCGTGAGCCAGGGGAATAGTCGCTGACCTCATACCCAAGCGTCCGCAGTTCAGCGGCGACCGCGCGTGCTTGAGGTTCAGCGCCGCGCGGGTGTGCGAGCAGGATGCGTTTAGCCATGCGCATCTTGTGTGGGAGCCGATCTCGCGCTTCGCCAAGTGCTGGTTCCCTTTTGGCCGGGGAATGCCGCCGGGGCGCCCAAATCGGAGGCGCGCGCCCAAACAAACGGCGCGTGTTCTGCCGCAGCCTCGTTAGCAGGCTCGAAAGCGCGTTGCGCTAGCGTCGATCCTGCGCGCAAGGGCAAACGTGGTAAAGCCGGGTCAACTTAACTGAATCCGAAATTTACCATAAAAATCAGCAACTAAAGTGCTTCGCCCTCATGATGCCTTAACCCCAAAGCGTTTCATTATGACACTCCCGGAATGAGCGCAGAAAACGCGTTTGGCTGGGGTGGTGGTTGGTTGGTGAGGCAAGCGCATGGCCCGGGTGGCGGTGCTATTAGGGGGGGTGAGCCCCGAGAGGCCAGTGAGCCTCAGTTCGGGCAAAGGCTGCGCCGATGCGCTGCGCCGGCTCGGGCACGACGTCATTGAAGTTGATCCGCAAGATGCGAGCTGGATCGAGACCCTGCGCACAGCTGCACCGGACGCCGTGTTCAATGCTCTTCACGGCGAATGGGGCGAAGATGGCCGCGCGCAAGGCGTGCTCGATTACTTAAAGCTTCCCTACACGCACTCAGGCGTCCTGCCGTCCGCGCTGGCTATGGACAAGGACAAGTCCAAGGCTGTGTTCGCGCAAGCTGGCCTGCCGCTCGCGAACGGCAAGCTCATGAACCGTCGCGACGCCGCGAAGGGCCATCCGATGGCCACGCCGTACGTCGTGAAGCCAAACGCGCAAGGTTCGTCGGTCGGCATCTTCATCGTGCGCGAAGGCGCGAACCGCCCGCCCGAGCAACTTCTCGACCCCGATTGGACGTTCGGTGAAGAAGTGCTCGTCGAAGAATTTATCGATGGCAAAGAACTGACAGTCGCCGTCATGCATGACCGCGGCGCGCTCGCGGTCACCGAGATTTTCGTCACCAGCGATGGCGATTGGTACGATTTCGACGCGAAGTATGCCGAAGGCGGCTCTCGCCACGTCGTGCCGGCCGACATTCCGGCCTCTGTAGCAGAGCAATGCATGCGCGCCGCCGAAGCGGCGCATCACGCGCTTGGCTGCCGCGGCGTGACGCGCGCCGATTTCCGCTACGATCCGAAGCGCGATCGTCTGGCGCTGCTCGAAGTCAACACCCAGCCGGGCATGACGCCGACATCGCTGACGCCCGAACAGGCCGCGCATGTCGGCATGTCCTATGACCAACTCGTCCAGTGGATCCTGGAGGACGCGTCATGGCCTCGGTAAGAGCGCGTCGTCCCGGCAAGCGCGGCGGCATGCCCCCACAACGCGGCAGCCGCCGTCCGCCGCCCGTGCCGCCTTATGAATCGATGCCGCGCATCGCGCGCATCAAGCTGTCTGGCGGTTTGGCGCCCGACGACGTGCACGTCAGCGGCAAAAGCTTGGCGCTGGCGCTGACCGGCGGCGTGATGTTTATCGGCATAGCCGTCGCCAGCGCCGCGTGGCTCGGCTCCTCATTGTTCGATGCGCGCGAAGCTTTTGCGCGTTCGGCGGATGCAACCGTCGCCAATATCGGCTTCGAGATCGACGAAATCCAAGTCGCGCGTATGCCCGGCACGCCTGAGATCAGCGAAGCGCGGGAGCAGGAAGTGCGCGCGCTTATCGTTCCCGAGGGCCGCCACTCCATACTGGCGCTCGATCCTGAAGAGGTGAAGGCCCGCGTTGAAAGTCTCGATTGGGTTGCCGGCGCGCGTGTCCGCCGTTTGTGGCCCTCGTCTGTCCTCGTCGAAGTCGAACGCCGTCAGGAGTTTGCCGTCTGGGAAGACGAGAACAATCAAAGCGCGGTGATCGACGCCAACGGCGAACGCCTGCTGACTGAGCGCGTCGAGGACAACCAAAACCTGTTGCGCGTCGTCGGCCGGGGCGCTGGCCCGGCTGCGCCACCAATCCTCGCCGCGCTCGAGCGTATGCCCGACGTTCGCCAGCGTACAACAGAATTGGTGCGTGTCGGCGATCGCCGCTGGGATATGCGCCTGGCCTCCGGCGCCATCGTCGCGTTGCCGGAAGAGGGCGACATCGCCGCGCTCGCTGACCTCCAACGCTTGCAGCAACAATACGCGTTGCTTGATCGGCCGCTGGCGCGTCTCGATATGCGCGCGCCTGGCCGCCTGGCTGTTCGCATTCATCCCGCCCTTGAAGGCGGCCCGCTGCTGGGGGGCGTCTGATGGCCGCCCAAATCCGGACCGCCGGCTTCCAACCCGCGGATAAAGATGGCCGGCAAGATGCCAGCGCTCCGCTGCCGCCGTTGGTGGCCGCGCTCGACGTTGGCGTTTCGAAAACGGTCTGCCTCGCTTCACGCCGCGATCCGGTGCTCGACATGCATCCGGAGCGCCCGCTGCGCGTGCTTGGTGTGGGTCATCAAACCGCGCCGGCGATTGCGAGCGGTAAGCCCGCCGATTTCGACGCCTGCGCCCGCGCCATCGAAGTGGCGTTGCAGGAGGCCGCCGTCATGGCCGGCGCGCCTGTCAGCCGTGTCGTCGCCTCATATTCAGGCCCTGGCCTCAAGTCGCAGATTGTACGTGGGGCCGTGCGCATCAAAGGCGCACTGATCGCCCATCGCGATATTGAGAACGCCATCGACCAAGCGATGAAGGCGGCGCCCGCGCCGCAGCTCTCCTTCATCCACGTCGAACCGCTGCGTTACATCATCGATGATGGCGAAGGCATTCCCGACCCTTTGGGCTTGCCTGGCAAGATGCTCGCTGTCGAGGCGTGCGTCGTCACCGCGCCAACTGAAGCGATGAATGCGTTGAAGGCCTGCATCCGCCAGGCCGGCGCCGAAGTCGAAGACATAATCGCCGGCCCGCAAGCCGCCGCGCTCTCGGTGTTGACGCCGGAAGAGCGCGAAGAGGGTGCGCTGGTTGTCGATCTGGGCGCCGGCTCTATTGGGGTCGCCGCCTTCGCTGGCGAGGGCATGGTGTTCTGCGAAACCATCTCCGCTGGCGGCGTGCGTTTGACGCGCGACCTCGCCATGAAGCTTCAAACTACATTTGCCGCCGCTGAGCGTGTGAAGTTGCATTTCGGCGCGGTTGGCAACGCTTGCGATCCACGCGAGGCCGTGGCCGCACCGAAGCTCGGCCTGGACGGGCGTCTCGAAGCCGCCACGACGCTGCGCGGCGTGATTTCGGATACGCTGACCCCGCGTGTGGTCGAAATGCTGCTCGCCGTGCGCGATCGCCTGAACCGCGCCGGCTTCGCCGGCGCCGAGGGTCCGCAACGCGCGGTCATCGTCGGCGGCGGTGCGCTCATTCCCGGTGTCCGCGAATTGGCGTCTGAAGCGCTCGGTATGCCCGTGCGGGTTGGCCGCCCACTTGAGCTTTGCGGCTTCGATCACGGTGAAGCGGGCCCGGCATACGCAGTCAGCGCCGGCTTGCTGCGTCACCGATTGGATGTCTCTGATCTCGACGTTGTCGATGGCGACTTCCAACCCTCGCTCGCGCAACTCGGCGCTAGCGTCCGCAACGCCGTGCACGGCATGTGGAATTGGCTGCGCGAGAATTTCTGACGGCGCCTGAAGTTGATCTCCGCCGGCGCCGCGGAAATCCGTCATTGGGTACCCCTTTAAGACTAGCGGTCTGTGGATAACTCGCCCGCCGCGCGAGTGCGCTTTTATTCGCGCATGGTCC
Organism: Hyphomonadaceae bacterium; assembly: GCA_050184605.1. Lineage (GTDB taxonomy): Bacteria > Pseudomonadota > Alphaproteobacteria > Caulobacterales > Aquidulcibacteraceae > Vitreimonas. The sequence continues at coordinate 113,130 of JBFXAE010000007.1, forward strand.
CAGCGCAATACTAGCCAACCGGACGAATTGCGCGGTTCGGTTTCGTGAATTCGTCACATTGGGTGGGGGACGCCCATGCGATCAGATGTTGGAAGCGCGTGCGTTTGTTTAGACCTCGGCACGGCGATGTCGAAGGCGAGTGTTTGGTTGGGCGCGCACGACAACGACGTTGCGCCGTTGCCGATCGGATTGGCTGCGCAAGCCGAGCATCCGCTGCTCTCGCCATCCGCCATGTATGTCGACGATGGCCGCATCTTCTTCGGACCAGCGGCGCTGAAGCGCGCCGAAGCCGGCGTGGACGAGCGGCGCAATCCAATCGTCTCGTTCAAAATGATCCTGTCGGCGCGAGAGATTGAGCCGACATTGGCGCTGAAGCTCAGCCGCTCCGTCGACCCAACCAGCACGCTGTGCCACCGCGACGGCATCGTCCTTTACCTCGCCTATTTGGATCAGCTCATCCGCGCGGCGGTGGAGGCAGAGCCCGGGATGTCGGCTTCCATCGCAGACGCGCCGCGTCGCCTCACGAGCCCAAACTGGCAGTCGTTTGATGAGGCAGGGCGCATCATCGCCTTGCTTGTGGACGAAGCGGTCGCGCTCTCACGCGAACTCGGGACGACCTTGCGTGCGCCCGAGGGCATCGCGCTGACGCGCGTGCGCGCGGCGCTCGACGCAGCGCGGGCCGCCCCGCTCCGCGGCGCGTTCGGCGGCGTCGTCTTCGAATCTGCCTCAGCCGCATCGGCCTACGCCAACTTCGCCCGCGCCAGTGAGCCGCTCGTGCTCGTCATCGATATGGGTGCTGGCACCACCGACATCGCCGCCTTCGAACGTGACACCGCTATCGCGCCTTCGAAGCTCGCGGAAATCACCGCCGCCAATCAATGCTGCTCACTTGCCGGCGATGAACTGGACAACATCCTGATCGACCTATTCGTCCGCTCCGGCGGCAAGCGTGGGCTCGCGGCGGAGGATCGGCTCTGGCGGGCGGTGAAGCTGTCGGCGCGCTCGCTCAAGCAGGATCTCTTCCAGCGCGGCGAAAGCTCGTTCAGGGATCGCAGCAAGAAGCGTATCAGGATCACTCGCGCCGCGCTCGAGAAAGACCCGTCCTTCCGCGCTTTCTGCAAAGCGTTGACCGAGACCGTCGCCGTCAGCCTCGCGCCCCTACATGCGCGCGCCAAGGAGCTGGGAGCCGGAACGATCACGGTGCTTTTGGCCGGTGGCGGGGCCAACTTGCCGTTTCTGTCGAAAGTGGTCCGCGATGCGGCTGCGCGCACCAAGGTCAAGCTGAAGCTGAAGATCGAACGCTTCGGCGCGAACTGGTCGCTGCCCCACCGGCGTCACCCGTTCGACGGCGTGTTCCCACAACTGGCGATTGCCATGGGTGGCGCGCTGGCGCCCGTCGCGCACATCGCGGCCCGTGAACCGGCGGCGACAAACGCCTGACGGCCCACCCGCGCGCATGTGGAGAAATGCGTCGGATTCCCCTGGCGGTAGCCGCCTCCTGGCGCCGCACCGCCGCAAAAGCGCCGCCACTCATTTCTAGAGCTTAACGAAAGCTTAAGCGCCGTCGCTGACGGTGCAGTGCGAGCGTGGGCGAATCGTGAGAACCGATCGCTCTTGGAGCGGCCAATGAGTCAGTACAGCGCGCCGACAATTCACGACCTGAAGCCACGCATTGTGGTCTTCGGCGTTGGCGGCGCCGGCGGCAACGCCGTCAACAATATGATGGACGCGCGCCTGCAAGGCGTTGAGTTCGTGGTCGCCAACACCGACGCGCAGGCGCTGACGCGCGCGCGTACGCCCAACCGCATCCAGCTCGGCCACTCCATCACCGAAGGCCTGGGCGCCGGCGCCCGCCCGGAAGTAGGGCAGGCGGCGGCTCAGGAGAGCCAGCCCGAGATCATCGAGTTCCTCGAAGGCGCGCACATGGTGTTCGTCGCTGCCGGCATGGGCGGCGGCACCGGCACGGGCGCCGCGCCTGTCATCGCACGCACGGCGCGTGAGCGCGGCATCCTGACGATCGCCGTCGTCACCAAGCCGTTCCACTTTGAAGGCCAGCGCCGCATGCAGCTTGCGGAAGCGGGCGTGCAGGAACTGCGCAAGCACGTCGACACGCTGATCGTCATTCCGAACCAAAATCTCTTCCGCGTCGCCAATGAGCGCACGACGTTCGCCGAAGCCTTCCAACTCGCCGACCAAGTGCTCTACTCGGGCGTTCGCGGCGTCACCGATCTCATGGTGATGCCGGGCCTCATCAACCTCGATTTCGCCGACGTTCGCACCGTGATGGCCGAGATGGGCACCGCGATGATGGGCACCGGCGAAGCGGGCGGCCCGAACCGGGCGCTCGACGCCGCGCACGGCGCTATGGCCAACCCGCTCTTGGACATCGTCTCGATGCGCGGCGCCAAGGGCGTGCTGATCAACATTACCGGCGGCTTCGACATGACGCTGTACGAGGTCGATCAAGCCGCCAACGAAATCCGCGCCGAAGTCGACGCCAACGCCAACATCATCCTTGGCTCAACGTTCGACGAAACGCTTGAAGGCCGCATGCGCGTGTCGGTGGTCGCCACCGGCATTGATGATGAAGCCATCATCACCCAGCAAACGGTGGTTGAGCCTGCGCGCCGCGCCGCTGAAACCACGCCGCGCCGTCCTGTCGTGCCACCGCGTGAACCGCCGCCGCGTCCAATCCGCGAACCGGCTTATGACGAGCCGCGGCCAAGCTTCGCCAACGACGAGGAAGAGCCGGTGCGTCGCCCCGCCGCGCAAACACCGCCGGCCAAGAGCGGCGGCGGCTTCTCGATGTTCGGCTGGAAGAAGCCCGAAGCGTCACGTGACGAGGATCCGCGCGAGTTCAATCTCGATGCGCCGGATCCGGCGCCTGTGTCACATCGCGCTCAAGACGATCTCGCCCGCGATCCATCGCTCGACGAAGAGCTGGAGATCCCAGCTTTCCTTCGCCGGCAAATGAACCCGCGCTAGCGTCTCGCGCGCGCAAAGGAACATGCTAGTGTTCCCCCATGCTCGCGCTGCCAGCGACCCAGTTTGCCAGCTCCGGCGATGTATCAATCGCCTATCAGGTCTTCGGCGAAGGCCCGATCGACATCGTATTCGTCACCGGAATCGTCTGGCACCTCGAGGCGATGCATGAACTGCCCGGCGTCACGGATTTCTTCAATCGCCTAGCTAGCTTCGCGCGCGTCATCGTCTTCGACAAACGCGGCCAAGGTCTGTCGGATCGCGTGCCGGTCGCATCCACCATGGACGAGCGCGTCGATGATTTTCGCGCCGTGATGGAGGCCGTCGGCGTCGAGCGCGCGGTGCTTTTCGGTTATTCGGAAGGGGCGGGGCTCTCTGCATATTATGCAGCTTTTCACCCCGACAAACTCACGCATCTGGTGCTGATGGGCGGCTTGCCCAAGTTCAGTCGCGCCGAAGATTACCCTTACGGCGCAACCGCAGAGCAAGTGCGCAAATCCGCGAAATACTATCCTAGCGGCCGTTTGCTCGGGGCCGCCGCACCGTCATGGGCCGATCTTCCCGGGTTCAAGGAAAACGCTGCGCGCTATGAGCGCCTATCCTGCAGCCCCGGGAACTATCGCGCGCTCACGGAAATGAATCTGCAGCTTGATGCGCGCCACATCCTCCCGCAAATCCGCGTGCCCACACTCGTTCTGCACCGCACGCAAGACAAGCTGGCGCCGGTAGAAGGCGGGCGCTACTTCGCGCAGCAAATTCCCGGCGCGAAGCTGATCGAATATGAGGGGCCTGACCACTGGTTCAGCGTCGGCGACTACGCCCATCATCTCGGACATTGAGGAGTTCGTCACGGGCGCCCGCGGCGCGGCGTTTGATGCGGAGCGCGTCCTTGCCACCGTGCTGTTCACCGACATCGTCAAGTCGACCGAACACGCGACCGCGCGCGGCGACGCCGAATGGCGCCGCGTCCTTGACGAGCACGACCGCATCGTCGCTCGTCTGGTTCAGCAGAACCGCGGTCGTGTTGTCAAAACCACCGGCGACGGCGCGCTTGCCGTGTTCGATGGGCCGGGGCGCGCCATACGCTGCGCGCTATCGCTCGAATCCGCACTCGCCCGCTTGCAGCTTTCCGTGCGCGCCGGTCTTCACACCGGTGAGTTGACTGAGCGCGGCGGCGACGTCTCCGGAATCGCGGTGCACACGGCTGCGCGCGTGATGGGCGAAGCTGCGCCCGGGGAGGTGCTGGTGTCGCGCGTTGTCGCCGATCTCGTCGCTGGCTCGGGTGTTACCTTCGCCGATCGTGGCGAAGTCGATCTGCGCGGCATTCCTGGCCCGTTTCGACTGTTCGCTGCGTCGCTCTAGCCGCCCCACAGCCGCTTTCTCACCGCTGCCTCGCGCTCGGTCAACGCGCCCGCTCGCGCCAACGCGTCGAAGCGTTCAAGCGCCGCGCCGCGATGCGCTTCGGCGTCTGGACCGCCCGCGCCGGCGAGATGGCTTTCGACAATCGCGCAAAACCGCATGCCCTCAAGATCATCTGGCTCGAAAAGACGGAAGGCGAGGGCGAGTTCGTCCTCCCACGCGCCGCGCGCCGCCGCGAGATCGCCCATCGCTTTCGCCGCAAGTCCAAGTCGCTCCAGCGCCACCGCAAGGGCGTGCGCCGCCCTTCGATCGTCCGGCGCGGCGTCCATCAGCTTGAGCCTAATGCCTGCGCTTTCACTGAATACCGCGCGCGCCGTGGCGTTCTCATTCGCTTCAAGGGCGGCGTCGCCGTACTTTACCAGCGCCGCGGCCAGCCCACGCGCGTGTCGCGCATCGCCTCGCGCTCGTTCATGAGCCATGCGCCGCATTTCAGTGGCGCGCGCGAATGCATCCTGTGCGCCGGGCATGCGTCCAGCGCGCGCGACTTCGCCCATGCGGTCCCAGCAGGCGGATGCGTCCGCCAGCCACGCCGCGCTCGCATCCTTTCGCGCGGCAAAGCGCTCTGCGTGGGCGCGCGCCTCGTTCGCGGCTTCGCGCGCGACGGAGAGGTCGCCCGCGCGCAGCGCGTGATCGGCTTGATCGATGAGTGTGTGAACGAGAAATCGCGCTGGCTGCTCGGCTAGACGATCCGGCAAGCAGAGTTGCTCCGCCAGCGCGCGCGCTTGCTGCATCGATTCCGCTGCGGCCGTGTTGTCGCCGAGCGCCGCCCGCAAAGCCGCGCGCACGCGCCATGTGCCCGCGAGCGCCCAGCTTTCGAGTGGATCGTTGGCGGCCAACCGCAAGCGCACTTGCAGCGATTTATCCATCGCATCGCGCGCCGCGTCGGCTGCGCCACGCGCATAGTCCGCTTCCGCCGCGAGCGCCCACGCATCGGACAACACCGCGCGCCAATGCGGCTCTTCCTTCTCCGTGACGCAGAGCGCCTCGTATCGCCCGATCGCTTCGCGAAAGCGACGCCGCGCTGAAGAGGGCTGATTGGCGTCGAGTTCTAATGCACCCAGACGCAGCTCGGCGTCGGCGATATCGGCTGCGAGCTCCGGCGTTTCGCCGATCTGCTGCGCCGCAGCGTGCAGCATCGCGAGCGCGCCTTCGGCGCCGGTCTTCGCTTGGGCAAAATTGCCGGCCCCGGCGTCGAGTTCGGCGATGCGGCCGCGCGCTCGCGCGTACCAGCGCGCCGCATGAGGGTCGCTGCGATCGGTTGCGAAGACGGCGTCCGCGAACTTCAGGGCCTGCGTGTAGCGATCGCGCGCTTCGTCCGTGCGGGCATCGGCGCGGGCCAGCTCACCGAGCATGAAGGCGGCGCTTGCCTTCGCTGGCGCGCCGGCGCTGCCGGCCAGCACCGCTGCCGCCTCGGTCCTGGCCGCTTCGAGGTCGCCGGCTTCCGCTGAGAGCCGGGCCAAACCCAAACGCGGGGCCGGGTCCAGCGGCGCCAATTGAACCGCCAACGCCAGCGCCTCACGCGCCCGAGAGGGGGCTGCTTGCTCCCACAACGCCGCGGCCCGGCGCGCCGCCAGCGCCGCGCCCGGTCCGCCGGCTTGTGCGGCCTCCCACAGCGCCTCCGCGTCCGACCCAATCTGGTTGCCATTTTTCGACATTATTTCAGTTGCTTAATATCGCTTGGTAAACCGTCACAAACCGTAACCCAACGTGTTTTGTCGGGCGGGGAACTCGTTTGATACACGAAGCGTCGGGTCGGGGGGCCCAAAGTCCTGCTGGGGGACGAGAGGTAGCATCTGGTGCGTCGTCAACAGACCATTGCAGGTCCGGCCATGTGCGCGGGCGTCGGCGTTCATTCCGGCGCTCATGTGCGCATGGTGCTTAGTCCGGCGCCAGTGGATACCGGCATCGTGTTTGTCCGTTCGGACGTGCGCGGCGTCTCGTCGAATTCCATCGCCGCCCATGCTGACAGCGTTTCCGAGACGCGCAACTGCACCACCATTCGCAACGACTGCGGTGTGGAACTCGCAACCATCGAACACCTGATGTCGGCCTGCGCTGGCCTTGGCATCGATAACCTCATCGTCGAAGTGGACGGCCCGGAAGTGCCGATCCTCGACGGGTCCTCCGCGCAATTTGTCCAGGTGCTGCTGAACGCCGGTGTGAAGGAACAGCCGGTCGCGCGCCGCGTGATCAAAATTCTTGAGCCGATCGAAGTGCGCATGGGCGCGAAAAGCGCTGCCCTGCTGCCGTCAGAAGGCTATGACGGCCTCGATATCGATGTGACGATCCGTTTCGCCGACCCTGCAATCGGCACGCAACGCCGCCGCGTTCATCTCTCGCCGGAAACGTTCCTGAGCGAGATCGCTGACGCGCGCACCTTTGGCTTCCTCGCTGACGTAGAAACCATGCGCGCCGCCGGCCTTGGCCTCGGCGCCTCGATGGCCAATGCCGTCGTTGTCGACTCCGGCCGCGTTGTGAACCCGGAAGGACTTCGCTTCGACGACGAATTTGTGCGCCACAAAATGCTCGACGCGGTGGGTGATCTCTCGCTCGCGGGCGCGCCGATTTGTGGCCGCTTTGTGGCGGATCAGCCTGGTCACGCCCTCAACGCCCGCCTCGTGCGCGCGCTTCTGGACACCCCGGAAGCGTGGTGCTGGGAGAACGGCGATGCGCCGGAAATCACGCGCGAAACCCAGCCCGCCCTGGCCGCCGCGGCCCGCTAATTCCGCTGCTCACACGCCACAGCCGCAGGCGCTTTGCCTTGCGCTTTGGTTCCTGTATCAGCAGGCGGTTGCCCGCTTCGCGCGGGTGGGGGAAGCAATAAGAGGCCCGGCAGAATGACCCCTCGGAAGATCCAGCTGTCACGGGCCCTTGCGGTCGCCTTGCTCGCGGGCGGCGTCACCGCGTGCGGCGGCGGCGTCCGCGATCGCGCTGACGTCCAATACGTCGAAGAGCCGGCGTCTATGCTCTATAACCGAGCCGCCACTGCGCTCGACAACGGCCGCTACCCGCGTGCGCTGCGCTTCTTCGAAGAAGTCGAGCGCCAGCACCCGTATTCGTCCTGGGCGCGCCGGGCGATGCTCATGGAAGCCTACACGCACTACCAGGCGCAGGCTTATGACGATGCGATTGAAGACGCGCAGCGTTTCATCTCTCTGCACCCGGGCAACGAGAGCGCGCCGTATGCGTACTACCTGATCGCCATTTGCCATTTCGAACGCATCATGGATGTCGGCCGCGACCAAGGCACGACGGAGCGCGCGCTCGCTGCGCTCAACGATGTCGTCCGCCGCTATCCCGATAGCCCGTACGCCCGCGATGCGCGGCTGAAGCTGGACATGGTCTATGACCAGCTCGCGGGCAAAGAGATGGCGATCGGCCGCTTCTATCTCGAGCGTGATCAGCACCTGGCCGCGATCAACCGCTTCCGCAATGTGATCGAGAACGAGAATTTCCAGCGCACCACGCACGTGCCGGAAGCGCTGCATCGCTTGGTCGAATCCTATCTCTCCGTCGGCATGACGGAAGAAGCCCAGCGCATGGCTTCGATCCTCGGCTACAATTTCCCGGGCAGCGAATGGTACCAGCGCTCTTACGCGCTGATGACTGAAGAGGGCGTTGCCCCCGTCGCTGTCGAAGACGCCGAGCGCCGTGGCTGGCTGGGCCGCACGTTCGGCCGGGTGTTCTAACTCCTCGCGAGGGGAGGGCCGTGAGCGATAAGGCTGTCGATAAGCTGAGCGAGAAGGAGGCTGCCGCCGAGCTCGAACGGCTGGCCGCTGAAATCGCGCGCCATGACAAGCTCTATCACGAACAAGACGCGCCTCAGATAAGCGACGCCGAGTACGACAGGCTCCGCGTCCGCAACAGCGCGATCGAAGCGCGCTTTCCTAGCTTGGTGCGCGAGGACAGTCCATCGATGAAGGTCGGCGGCGCGCCGGCTGAGAAATTCGGCAAGGTGCGCCACGCCGTCCCGATGCTGTCGCTCGACAATGCGTTCGATGCTGAGGACGCACACGCGTTCGTGGCCAGGGTGCAGCGTTTCCTGAATCTGGACACGGCGCCGATCATCACCGCCGAGCCAAAGATCGACGGCCTCTCTGCGTCGCTTCGCTACGAGAACGGCAAGTTCGTGCAAGGCGCCACACGCGGCGATGGGCGTGAGGGCGAGGATGTCACCGCCAACCTTCGCACCATCGCTGACATCCCGCACACGATCAAAGGCGCGCCCGCCGTGCTCGAGGTTCGCGGCGAGGTCTACATGGAGAAGGCGGCATTCGCGAAGATGAACGCCGCGCTCGAAAAGGACGGCAAGCAGACCTACGTCAATCCACGCAACAGCGCCGCTGGCGCGCTACGGCAGCTGGATCCAAAAATCACCGCCACGCGCCCGCTGCGTTTTTTCGCGCACGGCTGGGGCGAACTGAGCGAGCCGTTAGCGGAGACTCAGTTTGATAGCGTGCAGCGCCTGGCGAAGCTCGGCTTTCCGCTCGCCGGCATCAAGCGCGCCGCGAACGCCGAAGAATTGCTCGCTATCTACAACGACATTCTCGCTGGCCGCCAAAAGCTCGCCTACGAGATCGACGGCGTTGTCTACAAGGTCGATTCTCTCATGCTGCAGCAGCGGCTGGGGTTTGTCTCGCGCAGTCCACGTTGGGCCATCGCGCACAAGTTCGCTGCCGAACAACAGCAGACTACGCTCGAAGGCATCGATATCCAAGTTGGGCGCACCGGAGCGCTGACGCCCGTCGGGCGTCTTAAGCCGGTATTCGTCGGCGGCGTCACAGTCACCAACGTGACGCTGCACAATGCCGACTATATTCGCGGTGTCGGCGCCGATGGCGGGCCGATCCGGGGCGGAAAGGACTTACGCGTCGGCGATACTGTCGTCGTTCAGCGCGCCGGCGATGTAATCCCGCAAATCGTGGACGTGCTGTTGGAGAGGCGGCCCAAAGGCGCGCGCAAATATCAGTTTCCAGAAGTATGCCCGCGCTGCGGCTCTCACGTCGCGCGTGAGCTGGAGCCCGGTGAAGAGGGCGTCATCGCCCGCTGCACCGGCGGCCTCAACTGCCCCGCACAAGCGGTGGAGCGTCTCATCCACTTCGTCGCCCGCCGCGCCATGGACATCGATGGCCTCGGCGCAAAGCAGATCGAGGAATTCTACGAACTCGGTTGGGTAAAGGAGCCTGCCGACATCTTCACCCTCCACACGCGCCGCGCCGAACTAATGGAGCGCGAAGGCTACGGCGAAAAGAGCGTCAACGCGCTGCTCGCCTCGATAGAAGCGCGCCGTGAGCCTGAGTTCGCGCGCTTTCTCTACGGCCTCGGCATCCGCGACATCGGCGAAACCACTGCCGGCGTGCTCGCGCGCCGCTTCGAAAGCTGGAGCGCGTTTGAGGAGGCGGTGAAGGCAGCTGTGAAGGCGCGACCCGGCGAGGCTTACGAAGAGCTTGAGCGGGTGTCCGGCGTCGGCGGCGGCGCGCGTGCGGCGCTCATCGAGGCAGCGCCGGCTTTGAAGGCGCCCGCGGGCGATTTGTTCGAAGCGGGCGGCGCGCCGAAGATCAAGGGCGTCACCAGCAAAGCCTGGGACGGCTTGGTCGCGCACTTCGGCTCACTTGTCGAAGCCATCGCCGCCGTCAAAGCCGCCGCGAAACAAGCGCCGGGCGATGATTATCTCGAACTCGCCCGCATCGATGGCGTCGGTCCCGTCGCTGCCGATCACCTCGTCGATTTCTTCGCCGAGAAGCACAACACCGACGCTCTGAAGCGCTTGCTCAAAGAAGTGACGCCGAAGGACCAGCCGCGCGCCGCGACCTCGAGCAAAGTCTCCGGCCTCACCATCGTCTTCACCGGCACGCTGGAAAAGATGACACGCGACGAAGCCAAAGCCCGCGCGATAGCCCTCGGCGCCAAGGTCTCCGGCAGCGTGTCGAAGAAAACCGATCTCGTCGTCGCTGGCCCTGGCGCTGGCTCCAAGCTCGCGGAAGCGGAAAAGCACGGTGTCAAAGTCATTGATGAAGACGCCTGGATCGCGCTCAGCAGCTAACGGCCCATCGCGATCGCGGTGCCGAGCGTGTCGGCATATTGCTGAAAGCCGGTGATCCTGCCGTTCTTTACGCGAAACACGTGCGCAAACTGCGCGCGCATGGGCTTGCCCGTCGCCCTGAACGTGCCGCCGTAATGACCGAGCGAAACGATCGTCTCGCCGCCATCGATGATTTCATCCGAGACGGCGGTGAAATTGTCCCAATCCGCGCCGATACGCGCGAACACGCCGTTCAGCACGGCTTCGGGGCCGATATGCGGGTTGCGGTCAGCGTAGGGATAGTTCTCGGCCTCGTTCCAAACGATGTCCGGCGCCATCGTCCCGAGCGCCGCTGGAATGTCGCCTCTCGCAAACGCTGCATAGAGCGCCTGAACCACTTCAGTGTTTGACATGTTGGCCTCCCTAACGCGCCATCTCATACATAAAGTCGATAAAGCCCATCACCGCGCCGGTGACGCCCATCACGCGCGGGTTCGAGCTGTCGACGACGAAATACTCATCCGGCGCATGCTGCGCGCCGCCGTGGCCTAAACCAAACTGTGCCGCTGGGATGGAAACCGGTGGTTGCGTGAACACCGAGCCTGGCCATGAACCTGCAAGACGCGGGTTCATCGTCGCCTCAACGCGCGAGCGCCGGTAGACGGCGAGTTGTCCTTGCACCAACCGGCTATCCTCAGGAGTCTCTGTTGGATCGTAGCCGCCGGTGACATTGAACTCGACATCGTTGAAGCCGCGTGCGTCCAGGTGCGCGCGCACTTTGCGCTCGGCTTCCTCGCGGGTCTGGTTTGGCACCAGGCGGAAGTCCAGCTTCGCCGTGCCGCGTCCCGGCAAGATCGTCATACCGCCTGGGCCGGTGTAGCCGGCGACCAATCCTTCGATGTTCACCGTTGGCTGCGACGCCAAACGTTCCAGCGCCTCCGGCCACGGCAAGTCATCGATAAAGCGCGGCACGCCGTTGCGGCGCTTCCAATCTTCGGCGCTGGTGTTTGCCGCGTTCTGACGAATGATCTGGCGTTCGCGTTCAGTGAGCGGGCGGACATTTTCGAACCAGCCGTCGATCGCCGGCGTATTGCCATCCGGCGTCACCAAGGTCTGCAGCGCCTGCACCAAGCGCCACACTGGCGCGTCCACCATCGCCTTGTTCGAAGAGTGTATGTCGCGCGCCGGCCCGCGGCCCCAGCGTTCACCACTCGCCACCAGCTCCGCTTCGATAATGCCCTTTGCGCCGAGGTTGACGGTGACGCCGCCCGTGCTCGGATCTTGCCAACCGACGGGAATGAAAATGCCTTGGCTCCGCTGCAGCGCCGCCATGATGTCGGGTCGCTGTGCGATTTGGTGGAAGTGCGGGCTGCCGATTTCTTCTTCGCCCTCCGCCAGCAAGACCAGGTTCACCGGCGGCACGCGCCCCGCTGCGCGCAGCGCGTGCAGCGCCGCGAGGAAGCACGCTTCCGGACCTTTCTGGTTGACCGCACCGCGCCCCATGATGACGCGGCCCTGCGGCCGATCGACAATCGCGGCCTCCAATGGCGGCGAAGACCATTCCGCCGGATTGAACTGCTTCACGTCGTACATGAAGTAGACGCCGAGCGTTTTCGGCGCGCCGACATCCCATGTCGCGTACACGCCCGGGTGCCCGTCGGTTTGCACGATCTCCGTCTGGGTGAAGCCGGCTTCTTGCGCGAGGCGCTGCATATACTGCGCGCCTTCCTGCATATTGAGGTTCTCAGCCGCGATCGACGGGTTGCGGATCCAGTCCTGGATCATCGCCACCGTCTGATCCTTCTGGCCCTCGACCACGCGGCGTAGCGCGCTGCGGTTCGGCGTCTGCGCATCTGCGATCGCAGGCGACATCGCCGCCAACAGCGCCGCGCCCTGCATCAAGCCACGCCGGCTCGTTGCGCCATCCTTGCTCATGTTCGCCCCCTAATCCTGAGAGAGGCAGCATAAGCATCTATCGAAGAATGCAACTAACAACTCGCGTTTCCCGGATCGCTGCGGCCGGGAAGCGTGCGCTAGAGTGGCTTAGTCGCGCTTTCCAGCCACGCTTTGGCGTCGCCATCGAGCTGCGGGGCAATCTTTTCCCACACGCGCGCGTGGTAGCCGTTGACCCAGGCAATCTCGTCTTTCGTGAGAAGCGACTTCACGATGAGATCGCGCGCGATGGGCGCTAGCGTCAATGTCTCGAAGCCGAGCATCGGCCGCTCGCCGCCTTCGATGTCCGCCGCCGGTGTCACCACCTGCAAGTTCTCGATGCGGATGCCGTAGGCGCCGGTTTTGTAATAGCCGGGCTCGTTCGAGACGATCATGCCTGGCTCGAGCGGCTGCGTGTTCACGAACTTGGCGATCCGATGCGGGCCTTCGTGCACGCCCAGATAAACGCCGACTCCGTGGCCAGTGCCGTGATCGTAATCGAGTCCAGCTTCCCACAAACTCATGCGCGCCAGCGCATCAAGCTGATGGCCGGTTGTGCCTTTCGGAAAGCGCACGCGTGAGAGCGCGATGTGGCCCTTGAGCACGCGCGTGAAGCGGTCCTTCATTTCCTTCGAAGCGCGTCCGATCGCCACGGTGCGCGTAATGTCGGTCGTGCCGTCGAGATATTGGCCGCCGCTATCAATCAAGAAGAGTGAGCCGCGCGCGAGCTTACGGTTGGTCTTCTTCGTGACCCGATAGTGCACGATCGCGCCGTTCGGGCCCGCGCCGGATATCGAGTCGAACGAGAGATCCTTCAACGCGCCTGTTTCAGTCCGGAACGCTTCCAGCTTTTGGCAAGCCTCGATCTCTTGCACCTTGCCGGTCTGCCCATCCGTCGCCAGCCAATGCAGGAAGCGCGAGATGGCAGCGCCATCGCGTTCATGCGCCTTTCGTGAACCCGCGATTTCCGCCGCATTCTTGCACGCGCGCGGCAGGATCACCGGGTCTTGCCCGCGCACAATCTCCGCGCCGGCTTTTTTCAGTTCTTCGAAATACCAAGCGCTTGCTGTCGAGGGATCGAGTTTGACCTTCTTGCCGCTCAGCGCGCGCAAAGCCGGCTGCAGCTCCTCGCTTGGCTTGATCGCCACTTCGTTGCCGAGCCATTGCCGTAGCTCTGGCGAAACCTTCTCATCCGCTAGAAACAGATCTGCGGTGCCGTCCGCCCGCAGCACCGCTTCGCCAAGCGGCAACGGCGTGCGTGCGACATCGCCGCCGCGCACGTTGAACAGCCACGCGATCGATGCCGGCGAGGTGATCACCACTGCGTCGGCGCCTTCGCTGCTGAGACCATCACCCAAGCGATGTCGCTTCGAACTCGCGTTCTCGCCGGTGTAGACCTCTTGCTGCGGCACGACTTTCGTCATCGGGATCGGCGGGCGATCATCCCAAATCTCGTCGATTGGATTTCGCTCCACCGGCACGAGCGTCACGCCAGCCGCGTCAGCGGCCGTGCGCAGGCGATCCAAGCTGTCGGGGCTATGCAGTTTCGGGTCGTAGCCGATGCGCTGGCCTTGCTTGCCGCGCTCGCGGATGAAGGCGGGCACGCCGCCATCGACCAGATCGCGATAGGCAAAGAGATTGCCATCGACTTGGGCGCGGACCTGCAAGGTGTAGCGCCCGTCCGTGAACACGGCTGCCTCATCGGCCATCACCACGGCCGCGCCAGCTGAGCCGGTAAAGCCCGTCACCCAGGCCAAACGATCATAGGCAGGCGGCACATATTCGTTCTGCCATTCATCTTCGTGCGGCACGATGAAGCCGTCCAGGCCCGCCGCTTTCATCGCTTTTCTCAAGCGGGGCAGGTGCTTACGGCCAAGGGAAGGGCCGCCTGGATCGTCATAGGTCTGGAACACGTGCTTAACGTCCTTTAGGCCCTGGTTCAGGGCAGGTTCAGAGCCCAGAGTCTAAGGCTTTGTGCTGAGAGGTTTAAGGGGCGGCTGTCGGAAAAGCGGCCTCGAAACGCGGAGAACCATGGGTCATTTGCTTCAAAAGGCTGCGGCGGCACTGATCGCCCTGGCGCTGGTCGCAGGCCCGACCGCGTCCGCCCAGCCGGACCTGCGCGATTACCTGACCCGCCAGCTCGACAACCAGGAGCCGGACAACGCCGAGAGGGGCTTTGCCCACGCCGTCGGCCCGCTCTCGGGGACGCTGGCCAGCAACCGCGCCGCGCAGCTGCCGCTCACCCTCCGCGCTGGCCAGGAAATCCGAGTCGTTGGCGTTTGCGATCAGGCCTGTAACGATCTCGATCTGCGCATTCTCAACCCGCGCGGCGACATCATCGCGCTCGACACGCGCAGCAACGCGCGACCGGTTGTCGATGTGCGTGCGGAGATGTTCGGCCGCCACACGATTGAAGTCGGCATGCTCGATTGCGACGCGCCGCGCTGCCGCTATGCGGTCAACGTCTACACGCGTTAGGGCTTACGCCACACGAGCGTCATCCACGCTTCTTTCGGAATCTGCTTTTCCAGAATGAGCCCGCGATTGGCGTAAGCCTCGCGCACCAGCGGCGCTTGTTGGCGCAAGAGGCCCGATAAAATCAGCGTGCCGCCCGGCTCAAGCGCTTTCACCAGCTTCGGCGCCAAGCGGATCAGTGGGCGCATCAAGATGTTCGCGAACACCAAATCGAATTGTTTGCCGGCGATGTAGCGCGCGCCGTCGCCGGGGATCACCTGCATCCGCGGCACGACCTTGTTTTGCCGCGCGTTGATCTCGGCGATCGCCGCCGCACGGTGATCGATCTCGATCGCCAGCGCGTCGGCGCCATGCTTGGCCGCCGCGATGGCCAGCACGCCGGAGCCTGCGCCCATATCCAGCACGCGCGACACACGCCGTTCGCGGAGCACGCCTTCGAGCGCCATCAGGCAGCCCCACGTCGTACCATGATGGCCGGTGCCGAAGGCTTCGCTGGCTTCGATCCAGATTTTCGTGCGCCCGTTGGCTTCACCCGCCAGGGCATGCGCGCCAGCGACCACGAAGCGTCCCGCACGCACCGCGGGCAGCCCCTCGAGCGACATCGCCACCCAATCGGCCGCCTTCACTTTCTTCTGCTTCAAATGAAGCTCGGGCGCCGCCGCGCCGACGATAGCCTCAACCGAGAGGGCGTCCTGCTTCGTCGGAACGTAAACTTCGATCCGAAACTTACCCGGCTTCTCTTCGAACCAACTCACCGCGTCAGCGGGCGAGGGATCGTGCCGATCCAACTCATCCGCCGCCGCGCGGATCTGAGCCAATGTGCCGAGGGCCGTGAGCAAAAGCATGGCGCGGAGCGTTAGCCGCTTAGATCGACGGTGTCACTAAGCTGCGCTCGCGGGCACAACAAAGCTATCGATCACGCGCTTTTCGCCTGCTTTCTCGAACGCCACCGTGAGCTTGTTGCCCTCGACGGCGCTGACCCGGCCGTAGCCGAACTTCTGGTGAAAGATGCGGTCGCCGCGTTTGTAGGCGGAATCGTCACCGCCCGAGCGCGCGATAAGCCGCGCCTCGCCATCGATCATGGGCGGCCTGCCTTGGAAAGAACCGCGTTCCTGCGCGCGTCGCCATCCCGGCGATTGATAGCTCGATGTGAAGGGCTCCACCGCCATGTCGCGCACGCCTGGCGGCTGCATGCCGTAACCCGTCTCGCTCACCGCATCGACATGCGCGCTCGGCAGTTCATCGATAAAGCGCGACGGCAGCACGACTTGCCAGCGCCCATAAATCTGCCGGTTCGCCGCAAACGAAATCCGCGCGCTTTCCCGCGCCCGCGTAATGCCGACATAGGCAAGCCGGCGCTCTTCCTCCAAACCCTTCTCGCCATTCTCATCGATCGAGCGCTTGGACGGAAACACTTCTTCTTCCCAGCCTGGCAAGAAGACGAGCGGAAATTCCAAGCCTTTTGCGGCGTGCAGCGTTGAGAGCTGAACGTTGTCGCCGTCGCTCTCGCTCTCGATATCGAGCACCAGCGCGACGTGTTCGAGATACGCTTCGAGCGTATCGTACTGGCCCATCGACTGGACCAATTCCTTCAAGTTTTCGAGCCGTGTCTGGGCCTGCGGAGATTTGTCCCGGCGCAGCATTTCGGTGTAGCCGCTCTCGTCCAGCACGATTTCGGCGAGTTCGACGTGGCTTATCGTCCGCGCTTGCTCGCGCCAGCGATCGAGGTCGCTCAAGAATGAGCGTAGCGCGGTGCGCGCTTTCAGCGGCAGATCATCCGTCAGGATCATCTCACGCGCCGCGCCGATCAAGGTGCGAAACCGCGTCGCGCCGCCCGGCGCTTCCGGCTGCTCCGTCACCACCTCGCCAGTGTCCTGATCGAAGAGGGGGCCGTTGTCGGTCACGAACCGCACTGGCGGTTTGCTGGCGTACGCGTGCAGCTTCTGCACCGTGCCTTCGCCAACGCCGCGCTTCGGCTGGTTGACGATGCGCTCAAACGCCAGATCGTCATCCTCGGACCGGATCAGCCGCAGATAAGCGTGCACATCACGCACTTCGGCGCGTTCGAAGAAGCGCGGTCCGCCGATGACCTTGTACGGAATGCGCAGCATCAGGAAACGTTCTTCAAACGCCCGCATTTGCCACGCCGCCCGCACCAGCACCGCGACGTCGGCGTAAGAGCGATTGCTCTGCCGCCAGGCTTCGATGTCGTCCGCGATCAGGCGCGCCTCGGCTTCGCCATCCCAAACCCCGCGCACTTTCACGCGATTGCCGAGTTCATCGTCGGTGAAGAGCGTCTTGCCCAAGCGCCCGCGATTGTTCGCGATCAGGTGCGATGCCGCCGCGAGGATATGACCTGTGGAGCGATAATTTTGCTCCAGCCGCACAACCTGCGCACCCGGAAAATCGTGCTCGAAGCGGAGGATGTTATCGACCTCGGCGCCGCGCCAGCCATAGATCGACTGATCGTCGTCACCGACAACGCACAAATTCTTCCGCGCCTGCGCCAGCAAGCGCAGCCACAGATACTGCGCGACGTTTGTGTCTTGGTACTCGTCCACCATCAGGTGGCTGAGCTTCTTGTGATATGTCTCCAGCACGTCCGGATGGCGCTGGAAGATATCGATCATGTGCATCAGCAGATCGCCGAAATCGCACGCGTTCAAAATCTTCAGCCGCGCTTGGTAGATCGCGTAGAGCTTTACGCCGCCGCCATCGGCGAAGGAGAAGCTCTCGTTCTTCGGCACTTTCTCCGGAGTCAGCGCGCGGTTCTTCCAGCCATCGATAACGCCGGCAAGTTGCCGCCCAGGCCAGCGCTTCTCGTCGATACCTTCCGCCTCGATGATCTGCTTCAGCAGGCGGACTTGATCGTCTGTATCGAGGATCGTGAAATTGTTCTTGAGTCCCACCAGCTCCGCATGGGTGCGCAGCATGCGCGCGCTGATCGAGTGAAACGTGCCAAGCCACGGCAGACCGCCGCCGCCCGGCCCCAGCAATTTCTCAACCCGCTCGCGCATCTCGCGCGCGGCCTTGTTCGTGAACGTCACCGCCAGCACCGACCACGGCTTCGCGCGGCCGGTCGTCAGTAGGTGCGCCAGCCGCGTCGTCAGCACGCGCGTCTTGCCGGTGCCGGCGCCCGCCAGCACCAGCACCGGGCCATCCAAAGCTTCCACAGCCGCGCGTTGCCCAGGATTGAGCGACGCCAGGTACGGCGCGGCCGCTGCTGCGCGCGCGGAAATGGGCAGAGATTCTTCTGTCACGACGCAAACATACTAGCTGCTTCGCCAGGCACGAAACAGGAACAATTCCACAAGTCGCTTGACTTATCGTAAGTGCAAGCTTACGGTTAGTTGTGGCTTACATAAAGGCTCTTTCCGCGCTTGCCGACCCCACGCGCCGCGCCGTTTTTGAACGTCTGCGCGGCGGTCCGAAGGGCGTGGGCGAGATCGCCGCCGAGCTTCCGGTCAGCCGGCCTGCAGTTTCCCAACATCTGAAGGTGCTCAAGGAAGCGGGCCTCGTCGCTGACGAGCCGCGCGGCACAGCTCGCATTTATCGCATTCACGCTGACGGCCTCGTCGAGCTGCGTGAATGGTTGGATGGTTTCTGGGACGACGCGCTAGCCAACTTCAAAGCGCATGCCGAAAGGGAGGAACAATGAGCGTGGTGGAGATTGCGCCGATCGTGAAGACGATCAACGTGCGCCGCTCGGCCGCCGACGCGTTCCGCATCTTCACCGCGGAGATATCCGCCTGGTGGCCAGTGAAGACGCATTCGCGCGCCCGTGACGCCGCAGGCGAAGTAACCATACGCGTTACAGTGGAGCCGCATGTTGGCGGGCGTGTCTATGAAACTTTGAACGATGGCCGCGAACTCGAATGGGGCAACGTCACCGCCTACGAACCCGGCGCTCTGTTCGCACTCGAGTGGCGCATGGGCCGTCCCGCCGAGCAGTTTACGGACGTCACTGTTCGCTTCGAGCCGCTCTCGGCGCAATCGTGCCGTGTCACGCTTACGCATGATAATTGGCAGCGCATGGGCGAAGAGGGGCCAAAGCTGCGCGAGGGCTACAACAACGGTTGGGTTTCTGTGTTCGAAAAGGGCTTCGGCAGCCGCGCTGGGCTTGCTTAGGGGGTACTGTGATGAAAATTCACGCGTTTCCGATGACGCCGCGCGCATTCAAGGTGTTGGCTGTCGCCGAGCATCTTGGCGTTCCCTACGAGTTCGTGTTCTGCGACCTCACCAAGGGCGATCAGAAAACCCGAGCGTTCACAGCAATCAATCCAAACCAGAAAATGCCTGTTCTCGAAGACGGCGACTTCACGCTCTGGGAGTCCAACGCCATCATTCAATACCTCGCCAGCAAGAGGCCTGGCTTGTTATTGCCACTCGACGAGCAAATGCGCGCTGACATAGCGCGCTGGATGTTTTGGGAGTCGACGACCTGGGATCCGGCCGTCTCCATTCTCATCTTTGAACGCGTCGTAAAGTCGTTCTTTGGCATCGGCGCGCCCGATCCTGCGCGCGAGGCCGATGGCGAAGCCAAATTTCACATCGCCGCTGCCATTCTTGACGCGCAGCTGCAGGGGCGTGACTTCGTTTGCGGCAAGCTAAGTCTTGCGGATTTCTCGCTGGCCGCCGGGCTCACGCTCGCAGAGGAAGCGCGCGTGCCGCTTGAACAGTACGGCGACCTGCACCGCTGGTACGCGCGCATAAGCGAGTTGCCGGCATGGAGCGCCGTTCGCGCCATGCAGCGTCCGCCCGTCGCCGCCTAGGAACAACGCATCACCTGCGCCGTTACGCAGGTGATGCGATTTTTGAGATTGGTGCGCCGCACCGCTGGCGCCGGCGTCTGTTTTGGAATTGTCGCCTGCGCTGACCCGGCGGAGCCGCCGCCGGATCCGGACGCTGCGGCGGAGGTTGGCGAGGTCGAGCCGCTTCCCCACACTTTGCCGCCTCCGGGCGCAGCGACGCCGCGCTATGTTGGCCTTTGGGCAGCCACCGCCGAAGGCTGTTCGGAACCCGCGTGGCGCTTCGAAGAGCGCCGCATCACCACGCGCGGAGAGGTTTCCTGCGAGTTCCAGAACGTCACGCTTACGGACCGCGGCTACGACATTCGGGCTGAGTGTACCGCACAAGCGCCGCCGGAGCCGCACAACATTCAGCTCTCATTTGCCGAATCCGCGCGCGCCATGATGATCACGGGCGGCCCGTGGCAATCTGGAACCGCATTGGTGTTTTGCGCCGCTTTATCCCCGCCCTAGCGGGAACTTCGCCCACCTAACGCTGTTGTCACAGCGAGAAAGGAGGCGACCATGTTCAATTCCAACGAAAACCGCATCGGCGCCTTCGCGGGTCTGGTGGCGCTGGTCCTAGTCCTCGCCCTCACGGCCATGGCGTTCACCGCCCTTGAGCCGGGGCAGCGCGCGGCGCGCAGCGTCGATTGGGATATTTCGTTGCCGGAAGCGCCGCAGCTGGAGACCCTGCCGACGTTCAGTTCTTAGCGGCTTTCGATTCTTAGCCGTCGCGCATCTGTGATGGCGTTGCTAGCCTCGCCGGACACGATTCAGCGGGGAACCTCATGACCGATGTCTTCATCTCATACGCGCGCGAGGATGGCGCGCAGGCGGAGCGCATCGCGCGAGGACTTGAGGCCATGGGCCTCAGCGTATTCTGGGACAACGAAATCCCGCCGGGGCAGACCTGGGCCGACTATATCGAAGGCAAGCTCAATCAGTGCAACGTCGCGGTTGTGCTCTGGAGTGAGCACTCGACGAAATCGCAATGGGTGCGCGAGGAGGCGCGCATGGGGCGTAGCAAGCTCATCCCGGCGAAGCTCGACGTAGCCGAGGCTCCGTTTGGTTTTGGCGACGTGCAGGCCGCCGACCTCAGCCAATGGGGCGGCGACTACAATCACCCGCAATGGGGCCGCTTCGCCAATGCGGTATTCGCGAAGGCGCGAGGGAGCGCAGCGGCGCAACAGGCCGCCGCACCGCAAGCGCCGCCACAACCGCAAGCCGGCGGCTGGCAAGCACCGCCTCCACCGCCGCCGCTTCACCATCAGTCGCAACAATCGCAAGGCGGCTGGCAAACGCCGCCGCCCAATCAGCAACAGGGCTGGAGTAGCGCTCAGGCGGGCGGCGCGGCGAGTTCGCCGATCGAATACATTCAGAAGTGCTTTCGCCTTTATATCGATGGCAAGGGCCGCGCACGGCGTGCCGAATACTGGTGGTGGGCGCTGTTTTCGGTCGTACTCTCGATCATCGCCGGCGTTGTGGACCTGTCGTTTGGAATGAACCCCTACACCGGCATGCCGAACTCGCAGATTGCTTCTGTGATCGTCGGTCTAGCTCTGCTGGCGCCGACGGTTTCGGTGATGTCCCGGCGACTCCACGACTCCAATAAGAGCGGCTGGATCGCTGCCGCGCCGATTGCCTTGTCCATCGTGGGTGGCATGCTTGGCGTGGTGGGCGGTCTCCTCTCGCTGGTGGCGCTGGCGGCCATGATCGTAATCGGCGTCCTTCCGGGCACTGCTGGGCCAAACCAGTACGGGCCGGACCCAAAAGCGCCCTGATTGCCGATTTGAAACTTCAGCGGAGCGCCTGCTAGAACGCGGGCCTTCGAGGAGGGGACATGGCCGACGTATTTCTGTCTTACGCGCGCGAGGACACCGCGCGTGCGGAGCAAGTCGCCAATGGCCTAAAGGCCGCCGGCCTCGATGTATTCTGGGACAACGAAATTCCGCCCGGCACCACGTGGGCCGATTATATCGAAGGCAAGCTCACCCAGAGCAAAGCGTTGATCGTTCTGTGGAGCGAGCATTCGACGAAGTCGCAATGGGTGCGTGAAGAAGCACGTATGGGCCGCGACAAAGGCGTGCTGATCCCCGTGATGATCGACGCTTCGCAGCCGCCGTTCGGCTTCGGCGAGGTGCAAGCCGCCA
The DNA here is from genome assembly GCA_050184605.1 of Hyphomonadaceae bacterium. Taxonomy (GTDB): domain Bacteria; phylum Pseudomonadota; class Alphaproteobacteria; order Caulobacterales; family Aquidulcibacteraceae; genus Vitreimonas. Next base: position 134,900 of record JBFXAE010000007.1, read on the forward strand.
ATCTCGCGAATTGGAACGGCGAGGCCGATAACCCGAATTGGCGCCGCTTCATCGATGCAGTCACGCGCGCCACCAACTCGGAGCCGCGCCCGCAGCCGATGCCGGCGCCGCCAGGTGCGGTGCAGGCGCCGCCGCAGCCCGCGCCCTCGCAACAGGCGTGGAGCACGCCGCCGGCGCCGGCTGCGGAAAAGAAGGGCGTGCCGAAGTGGGCGTGGATCGCAGGCGGGATCGTCGGCGTGCTTGTGGTGCTCGGCATTATCGGTTCGATATTGCCGGAACAGCAGCAGCACGCCGTCTATACGCCGCCGCAGCAACAACCGCCCGCGGCCACGCAGCCGCCTGCCGGCGACCAAAACCCAAATCAAACGAACGCCAACCAGCTTCAGCAGATCACCGCAGCGCTTGCGCAGCAGGGCTTTCAAATGGTGGGCGAGCCGGTGACGGGCAGCATGCCTCAAGGCCAGGCCTCGAACGTTCCGGTGCAGATGAATGTCGGATACGAGTTCCGCATCGTGGGCGTCTGCGACGCAGACTGTGGCAATCTCGATATGGTGATCTACGATGGCTACAACACAGCCATCGGCCACGATACGCTGGCCGATAGCCAACCCGTTGTTGGCGTGTTGCCGTCGTCGTCAGGAGTGTTCACGGCGCAAGTTCAGATGATCTCTTGCACTGTCGCGCCCTGTTATTTCGCCGTTGCGGCCTATGCGCGCCCGGCGAGATAACGACCTAGTTCAATCGGTTTTCCAACACGAACACGCGAACCGCCGAAGCTAGCGATGCTTCCGGCGTATTCTTGCCGCGCCGTTCGTCGATCGATGCAATGAGCACCGGCAGCGTCATCGAGCGATCACGCGCGATACGTTCAAGCGCCGCCCAAAACTCTGCTTCCAGCGCCAGTGAAGTTCTGTGCCCGGCAATGCGCATGGAGCGCTTCTGCAAAGCGCCTTTAGTGTCAGTCGTCATTTCTATCGCCACGTTTGTGTCCGTCGAGCTTTCGATCGGCGGCCTCCTGTTCGGCCTTGGACTGTTTCCGCTCGGCCTTTGTCCGCCCATGAGTTAATCGATTGGCGGCGGCTTCGGTTTCCGCGACCGCGCGCGCTTTCTGTTTGCGCGCACGCCTCAAGTTCACGATCCCAGCCATATCTGTCTGATGTAGGCCGCTACCGGTGTTAAGCAATCGTTTTCGTGCGCATATAAACAGGCGACCGTGCGTCGCACGTCACGCGACGCGAATGGAACCTGTGATCGCAAATCTGACGATCATGTAGTGACGTACGGCGCGAACTGTAATGTTGGGTTCGCTTCACGGGCGCGTGAGGTTTGTGTCGTCAGCCTGGGCGGATCATTTTTTCCGGCCGCACGATGGCGTCGAAATCTTCCGCTGGAATTCCATCATTTATTGCTTCTTCACGCAGCGTCGTGCCGTTCTTGTGCGCAGTCTTGGCGATCTTTGCGGCGCGATCATAACCATATTTCGGCGCAAGCGCCGTCACCAGCATGAGCGAATTGCCGAGGCCCTTGGCGATGTTGTCTAGGCGCGGCTCGATGCCCACGACGCAATTATCGGTAAAGCTCACTACGCTGTCAGAGAGCAGTCTGACGCTCTGCAGGAAATTGTAGGCCATCACCGGGTTGAACACGTTGAGTTCGAAATGGCCCGAAGCGCCGGCGATTGTGATCGCAGTTTGATTTCCGAACACTTGCGCGCAGACTTGCGTCAAAGCCTCGCACTGTGTGGGGTTGACCTTGCCCGGCATGATTGACGACCCGGGCTCGTTTTCCGGCAGCATCAGCTCGCCCAGGCCGGAGCGTGGGCCTGAGCCCAGGAAGCGGATGTCGTTGGCGATCTTGAACAGCGATGCCGCCACCGTGTTGATCGCGCCGTGGCTGAACACCATCGCGTCGTGTGCGGCCAGCGCCTCGAACTTGTTCGGCGCCGATGTGAACTTCATCTGAGTAATGGCCGCTATCTTTTCCGCAACACGCTCGGCGAAGCCGACCGGCGCGTTCAGGCCGGTGCCGACCGCGGTGCCGCCCTGCGCCAGTTGCATCAGCATCGGCATCGTTTGCTGAATGCGGGTGATCCCGTTTTCGACTTGCGTCGCGTAGCCGGAGAATTCCTGACCTAGTGTAACCGGCGTTGCGTCCTGGGTGTGCGTGCGCCCGATCTTGATGATGTCCTTCCAGGCCTGGGCTTTGTCGTTCAGCGCATTGCGAAGCTTCTGGAGGGCGGGGATCAGCCGGTGCTCGATCTCTTCGGCGCAGGCAATGTGCATCGCCGTCGGAAAGGTATCATTCGACGACTGGCTCATGTTGACGTGATCGTTCGGATGGACCGGCTTCTTCGAGCCCATCTCGCCGCCCAGCATCTCGATCGCGCGGTTCGATATCACTTCGTTAGCGTTCATGTTCGACTGGGTGCCGGAGCCCGTCTGCCAAACCGCCAGCGGGAAGTGCGCGTTGAGCTTGCCCTCAATCACTTCCTGCGCCGCCTTCACCACGGCCTCGCCGATCTCTGGCTTCAGCACGCCCAGTTCCATATTGGCTTCCGCCGCCGCGCGCTTCACGATCCCAAGTGCGCGTACGATCGGCGCAGGCATTTTCTCCTCGCCGATCTTGAAGTTCTGCAGCGAGCGTTGCGCCTGCGCGCCCCAATACTTGTCGCTCTCGACCTGGATCGGGCCAAACGTATCGGTTTCGGTGCGGGTAGACATGGGGCGCTCGCTTGCTGAATCTGCTGCCGCAGGGGATATGGGCGCCGATTGTGGCGATCAAGCCCGAAGGGTGTGGCAGATGGCGTCGGACTGGACCGGGCGAGGCAAAGTCCGCGCCCGCGAGATCGCCGGCGGCGCCGAAATCGCCATCGATGGCATCACCACCCAGGCCCGCTACTACAAGCCGCTGGTCTATGAGTTCTTCCGAAAGGAATTTCTCATCCGCCCAAAGGGCGGTGAGTTCGAAGTCGAGCTTATCATGGAATATGTCGGCGAAACCCCGCGCCTCGATCTCGACAACCTCGCCAAAGCGCTGCTCGACGCTCTCAAGGGATATGTCTTCTTCGATGATAGCCAGATCGCAAAGCTTCTCTGCGAACGCCGCGCCGGTGAGCGCGACCGCATCACCGTGAAGGCGACGCGGCGCGGTGTGCTAGAAGAAGCCTGATGCCATTCCGACTCGTCTTTCTAGGCCAGCTGGGCTCCGGCAAGAGCCACGTCGCGCGCAAGGCGGCGCGGCTGACGGGCGGCGTGGTGCTGCCCTTCGCGAAGGACGTGTATCGCCTCACCGAAGCCGTGCTTGGCCGCCCCGTCGACAAGAAAATCCCCGCCGATCGCGCGCTGCTCAAAACCATCGGCACCGATTGGGGCAGGGAAGGCCGCGCCGACGTTGATCCGCAGCTTCAAGCCAAGCTCGCGCAGCTTTGGCCGGATCGCCATGGTTATGCAGACATCTGGGTTGATAGCTTCGTGCGCTACGCCAGCGCCCAACCCGACGCGCATATCTTCAACGACGACACGCGCTTTCCAAACGAGCTCTGCCGCACGGTAGGGCTAGGCTTTCTGCCGTTCTATGTCGGCGTTTCCGAAGCGACGCGCGCCGAGCGTTTGGCGCTCCGCGGCGAAGCGGTCGCGCCCGAAGCGTATTCACATCCTTCCGAGATCATGAACACCACGCTCAGCACCATCGCGCTCGACCAAAACCTCGCGCCGATCGTTTGGAACGATGAGTCGCCAGCGCCAAAGCGTGAGTGGATCGTAAGCCAAGAAACGTTCTACGGTTGGCTCAACAACAATGACGGCACCGCACTCAGGGCCTTCGCGGAGCAATCGCCGCCGCAGCGTTTGTGTGATTGGGCGAAATCCGAACCTTGGAAATAGGAGCTCCCGTGGACTTGCAGGTTGCCCGGATCATGGTCTCAAGCGGCCTTCGCAGTTCTCGCGAGTTGAACGACCTGCTCCATGTCTTGAAGGCCAATTGCGATCCGGCTGAATACGAGAGCCTGAAGCGGGCGATAGCGACTGCCATTGCCGAAATTGCCAGCGCGACCTTCAAGCCAGCGTTCGCTGCGCACCCGGCGCTGGAAGCAGAGGTCGATGCGCAAATTGCGAAGTACGGACGCTTCGCCTAACTCCACTTCAACGGCGGCGCCTGCGCCTTCAGCGCTTCGATCCGCGCCCGCAACTCATCGACGAACCCATGATGCGAGCCATTCCAAGTGAGCGGATCGCCAACCACCGCCGTCGTGTTGAACGGCACCAAGAGCTTTGCGTCCTTCGGCAGCGAGCGTCCCGCGCCCTGCAGATAAACCGGCGTCACCGCCGCGTCCGGGCAGAACTCCACCAGCCGCGCCACGCCGGTTTTGAACCGCGTCATCTCCTCCGGCTCACCGCGCGATCCTTCTGGAAACACCACCAAGATCTCGCCGCGCGTCAGCGCCTCTTTGGCGCCCGCGAGCACATCCTCGGTCCGCGAGGCCGCGCCGCGCTTAATCGGAATAATCCCGATCACATTGCGCGAAAACCACGAGCCGAACCCGCCCTTGTCGAAATGGTCCGCCGCCGCCACTGGCCGCACCTTCTCAAGCAGCTTTGAGGGGAAGAGGCACAACAGCACGATCGTATCGACGTGCGAATTGTGATTGGCCGCGACGATCGCCGGGCCTTTCGTCGGCAGCTTTTCCTTGCCGATGACATCGAGCCCGAACAGCAGCCGCGCGATCGGCCGCACCACCAGCATCAGCCCGTAACGCCGTATCGTTTGCAGCATCAAAACCGCTCGATCGCAAAATATGCGAGCAAGTGAAAGTACACTGGCGCGGCGAATGTGAGGCTATCGAGCCGGTCCAATACGCCGCCATGTCCCGGAATGAGGTGCGAGGTGTCCTTGACGCCAATATCGCGCTTCACCGCGCTCATCGTGATATCGCCAAAGAAGCCCGCCATCGGCACCAGCACGCCCATGATGGCCGCATGCCCTGGTGAAAGCGGCGTAAAGAAGGGCGCGAGGAAGTAGAACACGATTGCGCTCGTCACCCAGCCGCCGATCGCGCCCTCCCACGTCTTATTCGGGGAGACTTTCGGCGTGATCTTCGTTCGCCCCAACGCCTTGCCCCAGCAATATTGCGCGACGTCGTTCAGCTGCGTGATGAAAATCAGGAAGAACACCAAACCAGCGCCGCCAGCCGGCGCTTCTGCATCCGGCACGCGCATCAGGTAGGCGATATAGCCGATGTTATAGACGCAAACGACCGTGCCCCAATGCACGATGCCCACGGTCGCGAGATAGCCGTCAGTCCGCCCAATCCACGCCATCGCCGCGGCCGCAATGAGAAAGACGTACACCGGCGTGAAGACGAGATAGATCTGATAGCTGTCGTCAAACAAGCTATCGGCGAAGATCAGTCCGTAATTGAGAAATACTGAGAGATAGGCCAGCAATACGATCAGCCGGTCTTCTTTCCGCGTCGGCGCTAGCGTCAGATATTCCTTGAGGGCCAGGAACGAGATGAACGCGAACAGCACCGCCGTCGCCTGCCAGCCAAGCAGTAGTGCGCCGCCCACAAGCGCGGCGATCACCCACCAAGATCGCATCCGCGGCCCGAGATCGGTCCACTTGCCGGGTTGCATGGCTGGCAGGAGGAGAGCGGCGACGGTGCCGAGGATAAGCAGCGCCAACACGGCTGCGAACCCGAACGTCAGCGCCGGGTTCACGATGTACACTGAAGTCCCGCCAGGAAGCTCGACGCCCATGCGCTCATCTCACCGCAACAAAGGGCGCCGTCAATGAGCGAAGCGAAATCGTTTCGAGAGCAGTTGGCGTCGAACACCTTGGTGCACGTCGCGTTCGCCTTCATCGCGATGGGCGCCTGGGCCGTGTTCGCCAACCGCGAACACCCGCTGCCGCAGGCGCTGCTGGCAGGTCTCGTGCAAGGGACGATCTCGGGGCTGCTGACGCTCGTCCTCAAGAAATTCCTGGAATGGTTCAATGCGCGGCTGAAGGGCATGCCGGCGCTGATCCTGCCGCCACTTGTCACCGCGAGCGCGATCGGGACCATCCTGACCGCCGCCCACACGCTGGCCGGCACGCCTGAAATCTTGCCCACCATCGCTGTCCCGTTCACGGTGTCGACGAGCTACGCGATCCTCTACAATCTGCGACTCTGGAGAGCCGCACATGGTCGTTGAAGAAAACCGCCGCCCCATCGGCCAGCGCAATCGTGGTTATGCTAAGTACCTGACGCGGGTGTTGGCGAAATCGGGCGTCACGCCGAACTTCATTTCGTTCACCAGCATCGTGTGGGCGGCTCTCTCGGGCGCCTGCTTCTACGCCAGCGGCGTCAGCGAAGGCGGCGATCGGATCATGCTGCTCATCGGTGCGGCGCTCTTCTGCCAGCTGCGGCTGCTCGCCAACATGCTCGATGGGATGGTTGCCGTCGAAGCCGGGAAGGGCGGGCCTGACGGACCAGTCTGGAACGAACTGCCAGACCGCTTCGCCGACATCTTCATCCTGGTCGGTGCTGGCTACGGAGTCGCCGCGACTGGCTTGTTCGATCCAACACTCGGATGGGCTGCGGCCGTCGCCGCGGTAATGACCGCATATGTGCGCGAAGTCGTCAAAAGCGCCGGCGCGCCCGCGGACTTCTCCGGCCCGATGGCGAAGCCGCACCGCATGTTTTGGATGACCGTGTTCGCACTCGTCTCAATCTTCGATCCGCAGATCGGCGCTCCGGTCGCGGCGTTGCTCGACTGGGCTTATGTCCCCGAGCCCGGCAAAAACGTCTTCATCGCGTTTGCGCTCTGGCTCGTGCTTCTCGGCTCCATCGCCACCGTATTCAGCCGCACGTGGCGGGGACTGAAGGTTCTGCGCAAGCGCTAGCAGATTGAAGCGCTTTATGGAGCGCGGGCGTCCTCGCCCGCATCGGTGCGCGCGACCTACTCAGCTACGAGATGAGCCGGAAATGCGGGCGAGGACGCCCGCGCTCCATGAACTCACTTCTTCCGGAACGCGTCCAGGCTCACAACCGAGCCATCGCTTGGCGCCGCTTGTTGCGTCTCGACGGCTTCGCGCGGCGCTGGATGGCCGGAATCATCGCCGGACGCCATACGGGCTTCGTCCTGCTGATGCTGCTCGAACTGCAAGCCGAACTTCACGCTCGGATCGAAGAAACGGGTGATGGCGTTCAGCGGAATTGTGATCGGTTGGGGTTGGCCCGAGAACTTCAGGATGACGCGGAAGCGATCGGCGTAAACTTCGAGATCCCAAAATTGGTGCTCGAGCACGATCGTCATTTCATCTGGGTAGCGCGCCTTAAGATGATCGGGGATGATCACGCCCGGCGCATGCGTGCGGAACGTAATGTAGAAGTGATGCTTGCCGGGCAGCCCGCGCGGGCTTGCGGCCTCTTGCAACGCTGCGCGAACGACGCTGCGCAGCGCGTCTTGCATCAGCTGTTCGTATCCGATCATGTCGTCGGCCACAGCCGCCCCTCCTTGGCTCCCGTCACGAACCCTTAATGGCTCATTTCGGGCAGTCAATTGTTCATCCACAGGGCGCGAAAACATCAACGTTTCCAACGTTGGCAGGAGAAACGTTTGCGACGAACTGTAGTTCGCACCCGCACTGCAAAAATGACGCCGAAGACAATGTAGGCTCGCGCGCAACGCGAGCAGGGTTGTGAATAACTCTCCAACCGTTTGCGCAATAAAGGAAAATGACGACGTAACTCACCGGGCGCGCGCAAAGCGCGACGCTCACGCGCGCGGTTCGGAGTCGTAAGGGGAGAAGTCCCCGGCTTCTGTTGCCGGGCGCCGGGGGGCCCCGCCTAGTGATGCTACTCAGTAGGACTTAGGTTCGGAACAACCCGCACTGCTTACGCAGCGAGAGCAAATTCCTCAGCGTTGTTGTCATTCGCAACTATGCTGTTTGGCCTGTGACGGGACCACCCGAGCAAAAGCAACAGCCTTCAACGTCCGTCGATCCTATTTCGGCCCCTCATGGTCACCCGAATGAGGTATCCGCCTTCTTGCCTCGAGCCTGGTTGGCGCAAGCCAGCCGAAGCGCTTCAGCGCGAAGGCTGGTGGAGCCGCCGGGCATCGCACCCGGGTCCGATCCGCCTATCTCTGCGCGTTTATCGCCATAGTCCGGTTGCCCGGACGAGTCGGAATATAGGGTGGTGAGCGCTCACATGGAAGTCGCGCCCAATCGGGGCTAAATAAGCGTCATGGCTAAGGAAACCGACGAAGACCTCCGTGGAGACATTGACGCCACGCTGACCGCCATGGTCCGCGGCGGCTTTGCCCCGCGTGACGAAATCTGGCTCGTCATCGACGACATCTGCGAGCAGGGCGAGGACCCCGATACCTTGCGCGTCTATGCGTCGGCGGAACTGGAGCTGCTCTGGAGAGAGCAACGCGCCGCCGAGGCCACCTGGAGCGGCAGCACCGATTGTGACCGGCTCGACAAGGCCTTCGCCGATCTTGAAGAGCGGGGCGTCATTTGCCGCCAGGATTTCACCTGCTGTGGCAATTGCGGCGTCGCCGAAATCGGCGTTGAGCTCAACGAGGCCGAGCGCCGCGGCATTCATGTCCGGGGCTATGCCTTCTACCACCAGCAGGACACCGAGCGCGCCGTCGAAGGCGATGGCGTCTACCTCAATTATGGCGCCGAGAAGGAAGGCGAGGCGGCGGCTCTCGCCATTGCGCGCGAGATCGTCACCACGCTGAAGCACCATGGCCTGGAGCCGAATTGGAACGGCTCGATCGGCCAGCGCATCCATGTGCCACTCGTCTGGCGCCGGCGTTTGAGCTGCACCTAGCCAATGTGAGCGGACGGCGCCCGCGACTCGGCCTAATCCCTGAGCCGAAGCGGGAGGATGGTCCATGACCAAGAAGCTTGCGGCGGAATTCATCGGCACATTCACGTTGGTTCTGCTCGGCTGCGGGGCCGCCGTGCTGGCCGGCTTCGGCGTGATTGGTCAGGACGGCATCGCCTGGGCCTTCGGCCTCGCCATTGTCGCCATGGCCTACGGCATCGGCCCGGTCAGCGGCTGCCATATCAATCCGGCCGTCAGCTTCGGCGCCTGGACGGCGGGACGCATGAACACCACCGACATGCTCGGCTATTGGGCCGCGCAGTGTCTCGGCGCCGTGGTTGGCGCGGGCGTTCTCTTTCTCATCGCATCCGGCGGGCCTGATTACTCGCTCGCAGAAAACGGCCTCGGCCAAAACGGCTACGGCTTGCGCGATGCGGTCTCCAACCAAGGCTCGCCCGGTGATTACAGCTTGATCTCCGGCGCGATTTTCGAAGTCGTCGCCACCTTCATCTTTGTCGTCGTTATCCTCGGCGTCACCCAGCGCAGCGCCGCGCCGCAATTTGCCGGCCTCGCCATTGGCCTCACGCTTGTCGTCATCCACATTGTCGGCATCCAAGTCACCGGTGTATCGGTGAACCCGGCCCGCTCCCTCGGGCCTGCTGTTTGGGTGCTCGGTGACGCGTTGATGCAGCTTTGGCTGTTCATCGTCGCGCCGATGATAGGGGCGGGGCTCGCGGGATGGGCGTTCCGGGTGAGACTACTGACGGCCGACGAGGGCTAAGCGCGCTCAGTCGCCGCCCCGT
>JBFXAE010000008.1:0-85575 GCA_050184605.1 Hyphomonadaceae bacterium
GGCCGGTAGTTTAGTCCGCCAAAGGTGGACATCGCCCCGCGAGAGGGGGTATCTGACGCCCATGGATCGCATCGAAAAACTCTGCGTCGAGAAGGGTATGCGCATGACCGAGCAGCGCCGCGTCATCGCGCGCATTGTCTCGTCCAGTCATGACCACCCGGACGTTGAAGAATTGCATCGCCGCGCCGCCGCGGTCGATCCCGGAATCTCGATCGCCACCGTGTACCGGACGGTCCGTCTGTTCGAAGAGAGCGGCATCCTCGAGCGTCACGACTTCCGCGATGGCCGCTCGCGCTATGAAGAAGTGCCGGATCAGCACCACGATCATCTGATCGATATGAAGACCGGTAAGGTCGTCGAATTCGTCGACGAAGAGATCGAGCGCCTGCAGAACGAGATTGCGCGGCGGCTAGGCTATAAGCTCGTCGATCACCGCCTCGAACTCTACGGCGTCCCGCTCGACGACAAAGCCAAGGCGGTCAAGAAATAGAATGACCGACGCGCGCACGCCGAAGCGTCTCTTCATCGAGACCTACGGTTGCCAGATGAACGTCTACGACTCGGAGCGCATGCGCGATGTGCTTCAGCCTTTGGGCTACGCGGTCACTGAAAAGCCGGACGACGCCGATCTCGTCATCCTCAACACCTGCCACATCCGCGAGAAGGCGACTGAGAAAGTCTATTCCGAAATCGGCCGTTTGCGCGCGCACAAGGAGCGCCGCGCCGCCGCCGGCAAGGGCATGACCATCACCATCGCTGGTTGCGTCGCGCAGGCGGAGGGGGAGGAGATCATGCGCCGCGCACCGGCTGTCGATCTCGTCGTTGGCCCGCAGGCCTATCACAAACTGCCCGAACTCATCGCCCGCGCCGCGCGCAAAACCGGCGAGCGCCTGGCCGCCGATTTCACCGCGCAGGAAAAGTTCGATGCCCTGCCGGCGCGCGCGCCCGATGGCGTCACCGCGTTTCTTTCGGTCCAGGAAGGCTGCGACAAGTTCTGTACGTTTTGCGTCGTGCCTTACACGCGCGGCGCCGAATTCTCGCGTCCGTTGGCCGATGTCCTGGCAGAAGCGCGTTCATTGGCGGATAAGGGCGTCCGTGAAATCACGCTGCTCGGCCAGAACGTCAACGCTTATCACGGCGGCGCCCGGTTCACCGAGCTGTTGAACGCCATCGCCGCCATCCCCGGCATTGCCCGCATCCGCTACATGACTTCGCACCCGATCGAGATGACCGACGAGCTGATCGCGCTCCACGGCAGCGAGCCCAAGCTGATGCCGTACTTGCATCTGCCGGTGCAGTCAGGATCGGACCGTATCCTGAAAGCGATGAACAGAAAGCATGATGGCGCGTTCTATCGCGACATCATTTCTCGCCTGCGCGCGATCCGCCCCGACATCGCGCTTTCGACCGACATCATCGTCGGCTTTCCGGGTGAGACCGAGAGGGAATTCGAAGCGACCATGCAACTCGTCCGCGACGTGACCTTCGCTTCGGCGTTCTCGTTCAAATATTCCCCCCGCCCAGGCACGCCCGCCGCCGCTATGGTTGGGCAGGTGAGGGAGGAGGCGAAAACCGAGCGGCTGCGCCAGCTTCAGGCCTTGCTGTTCGCGCAGCAATCCGCGTTCAACGCCGCCCAGGTCGGCCGCACGCTGCCGGTGCTGGTCACCGGCGACGGGCGCAAGCCTGGTCAAAAGCACGGCCGCTCGCCATATCTCCAGTCTGTGCACTTCACCGGCTCCACCGCGCAGAATGGCGACATCGTCGATGTCCGCATCACGGCATCGACGCAGAACTCGATTTCGGGCGAACGCGCTGTGCTGGCCCCCGTATGAGCCAGTCGCGCACCATTGCGCTTGGCGAAAACGCGCAAGCCGTCTTCGGCCCGTTGCACCGTCACGTCGCACAGATCCAGGAAGCCTTCCGCGACCCGAACGCGCCGCGGGGCGCGCCGGCCTATCGGCTGACGTTTGACGCCCAAGGCGACAAGCTCGTCATCAAGGAAGGTATCGGCGCCGCCGAAGCGGATTTCGTGCGCGCCCAACGCATCGTCGACGCGCTCATCGATCAAGCGACGCGCAAGGGCCGCGTGCGCGAAGGCGAGGTGCTGGCCGCGATTTCGTTCTCTGAAGGCCCGAACGAATCTTCCGGCCCCATGCATTTGCCGCAACTCGGCGGCCTCACGCTGCGCACGCCGCGGCAAGTGCATTACGTCGAAGCGCTGCGTGATGAGAACATCGATCTCATTTTCGGCGTCGGCCCCGCCGGCACCGGCAAGACCTTCCTCGCAGTCGCGGCTGCTGTCGAAGCGCTGAAGCAGGAGCGGGTCGACCGGATCATCGTTACGCGGCCTGCCGTCGAAGCAGGGGAGAAGCTCGGCTATTTGCCAGGTGACTTGGCCGAAAAGGTTGACCCGTACCTGCAGCCGATCTGGGACGCGTTCCGTTCGCAGATGAGCGACAACGATCTCAAGGCGCGCCGCGAACGCCGCGTGATTGAGGTGGCGCCGCTTGCCTTCATGCGTGGCCGTACTCTTTCCAACGCGTTCGTCATCGTTGACGAGGCGCAAAACGCCACTGTGTTGCAAATGAAGATGACGCTGACGCGTCTCGGTGAAGGCTCGCGCATGGTCGTCACCGGCGATCCCTCGCAGATCGATCTCGTGCGCCCGGATCAATCCGGGCTCGCGCACGCGATCTCAATTCTCGAAGACATTCCCGGCGTCGAAGTGATCCGGTTTGCCACGCAGGACGTCGTCCGGCACAGGCTCGTTGCACATATCGTCGAAGCCTATCACCGCGATGAAGGAGCGCGCGGTGGCGGCTAGTTTGGAAGTCGATATTCTGGCGAACTCTCCGCTTTGGCGCGGGCATGAGGAGCTATTGTCCAAAGCTCTGGCCGCCGCGGCGCAGGCCGAGGGCAAGTCGGGCACGGTTTCGCTGCTGCTCGGAGACGACGCCGCCGTCGCCGAGCTTAACCAGCAGTTCCGCGCCAAGGCGGGCCCGACCAACGTGCTGTCGTTCTCGCCTGCCCCCGGAACAAGCGAGCCGGGCTTTCTGGGCGACATTGCACTCGCGGCGGAAACCATTGTTGAGCAAGCACAAATTCAGGGCAAACGGTTCGAAAACCATGCTGCCCATTTGGTCGTGCATGGGTTTTTGCACCTGATAGGCTATGATCACGAAAATCCGGCCGACGCCGAAGCGATGGAAGCGCGGGAGCGCACGATCCTTGCTTCTCTTGGGATAGAAGATCCCTACGCGTGAGGCCGCCAACGGAGTGCGACACACACCATTATGGTTGAGACGACCAACGAAGTTGCTGACCCTCCCTCGCGAAGACGCGCGGGCCTACTTCAACGCTGGACGCGAATTTTCGCGCGCGGGAAGCTAGGGTCCGCTGAGGCTGTCGAAGAAGCGCTCCGCGAGCGTGAAGAGAACGGCGGCGGCCCGATTGAAATGGCGCATAAGGATCTGATCCTGCGCGCCGCGCACTTCGATCAACTCAAAGTCGCCGACGTGATGCGCGCCCGCGCCGAGATCGTCGCGATCGAAGCAAATGCAACATTGGGGGAGGCGGCGCGCGTCTTCTCTGAAAGCCAGCATTCGCGTTTGCCGATTTACGGCGAAACGCTCGACGATCCACAGGGTTTTGTCCACGTTCGTGACGTGTTGGCGCTACTCGCGCCGAACGAGCACGGCGTTTCACAAGCTCAGTTCGCCGACCGCTCGCTCACACGCATCAAGCGTGAAATTCTCTTCGTGCCGCAATCGATGTCGCTGGCGCGCCTGTTCCTACGCATGCAATCGAGCCGCATCCATCTGGCGCTGGTCGTCGATGAGTATGGCGGCACCGATGGTCTGGTCTCGATGGAAGATCTGGTCGAGCAGATCGTCGGCGCCATCGATGACGAACATGACGTCGAGTCGGCGCTTGTGCTGGAGCGCCCCAACGGCGCCTTCGAGGCTGATGGCCGCGCGTCGATCACGGAACTCGAAGAAAAGCTCAAGAAAAGCCTGGCGCTCCCCGAGCATGAGGATGAGTTCGACACGGCGGCCGGCCTTGCCGTCGCGCTTGCGGCGCGCTTGCCGCAAAGGGGCGAAATTCTCCGTCATCCCGCCGGCTTTGATGTTGAGATTGTCGATGCCGATCCGCGGCGCGTGAAGCGGGTTCGGATCAAACCGGCAACCGAAGCGCAGACTGCTGTTCGTGCGGCGACACCAGGCGAAAAGGCGATGCACCGCAGCCCTTGAGTGTTGACCCGCGCCGCCGATCGCGCTCCAAACGCGCCTTCGCGGCGGAGAGGGGAGATCCTGTTTGAACGCTGAAGCAGCAAGCGCCCCGCGCTCGCGCATCCACGCCTGGTTCGCGGCGCGTACGCCCTGGCAGCGGCGCGGACTTGCTGTCGCGGCGGGTGCGATGGCGACGCTCGGTCACGCGCCGTTTCAGCTTACGCTTCTGTATGCCGTCGCCATCACGGTGCTGGTGTGGCTGCTCGATATTTCCGCCACCCAAGAACGCAAGTTGCGCTCAGCGTTCAGTATCGGCTGGTTCTTCGGGCTCGGCCATTTCGCAACCGGCCTCTATTGGGTCGCTGCTGCGTTCAATGTCGACAGCGATGCCTGGGGTCCAGTCTGGGGCATCCCCGCGACGCTCGCGCTGGCGGCGGGGCTCGCACTTTTCTTTGGCGTGGGTGCGCTATTGGCGATGCTGCTGTGGACCAAGGATGTCCGCCGTATCGCGGCGCTTGCCATTGGCATCTTCGTTTCCGAGTGGCTGCGTGGTCATATCCTGACAGGCTTCCCGTGGTTGTTGCCTGCCTACGTCTGGACGCCCGGCGAGCCGATTTCGCAGCTCGCTTCCCTGGTGGGCGCTTATGGTCTTTCGCTGATCACATTGCTTTTCGCCGCGACGCCGGCGGCGCTCGCTGACGGCGCACAATCATCGGGCCGGCGCTTCGCGCCTGTGCTTGTGGCGGCGCTCGCCATCGGCATGGCCTGGGGCTGGGGCGTGCAGCGGATCGCGTCCGCGCCGGTGGAGCTGCCGGGTGCGCAGCCGATCATACGCGTGGCGGACTCCGGTCTCGGCCAAGCCGAGAAGTGGCAGAACCGTCCCGACCAGGAATGGCGTGTGCTGCAGCGCTATCTCGACGCCAGCGGCGAGCCCAGCGACGACAACGCCGACACGATCGTGATCTGGCCCGAGGGCGCGATCCCGGTCGTGAACTTCTTCATGCTCGAGAACCCTGATTTCATGGCCGCTCTTGGCCGGGGTCTCGGCGATCGCGTGCTGATCACCGGTCTGACTCGCCGCGAGCCTCGGGTCGATGACCTCGCGTATTTCAATTCGGCAGCCGTCATCGATGGCGTGAACAGTGAGGCGCGCGTCAGCCAGATCTACGACAAGAACCACTTGGTCCCATTTGGCGAGTACATTCCGTTCTGGAACTTGGTGAGCAACTTCAACATTGCGCCGTTGCAGCGCATAGGCGCCGGCTTCGAAGCGGGGCCGCCGCCCACGCGGCTTGTGGTGCCGGGTGCGCCGCCGGCGGCCGTGCTCATCTGCTACGAGGCAATTTTTCCGGGCATGACGCCAAGAGGTGACGGCCGCCCGGGGTGGATTGTCATGGTCACCAATGACGCGTGGTTCGGCGGCGGGTCGGGACCGTATCAGCACTATGCGATGGCCAGATATCGGGCAATCGAAGAGGGTTTGCCCATAACGCGGGCCGCTTCGGGCGGCATTTCAGCGATCGTCGATGCTTATGGCCGCGAAGTCGCCGCAACCACCGCTCGCACTCCATATGCGGAAGCGCAGCTCCCGCCTGCGCTTCCGGAGCCCCCCTTCGCGCAGTGGGGTAGTATATTGCTCGCCATATTATTTGTATTGGTGGCGGGACTCCGGTTCATTCCTTCCGGACGACGTGGTTCGGGAGGGTCCTGAGCATGAATGACGAACGCGCCGCCAACGCGGTCGACAGAAAAGTCGGCCAGAAGGTGCGATCCAGGCGCCTCGAAATCGGCATGAGCCAAGAAAAGCTCGCAGAACTACTGGGCGTAACCTTCCAACAAGTGCAGAAATACGAGAAGGGCGTGAACCGGATCGCGGTCAGCCGTCTCTGGGATATCTCCGTCGCGCTCGAAATGCCGGTGAGCCGGTTCTTCGAAGGCGTCAGCGTTCGCGGCGTCGCCGAGGGACGCCAGGATTACGTCGACGACGCGTTAGCCACCCCGGAGGGGGCCCAACTGATGGCGCTGTTCGCCACAATCAAGAGCCCGAAGGTCCGGCGGAAGGTCCTGGAGCTTGTCCGGACCCTCACAGAGGAAGATGGCGGCAAGCGCTAAACGCCCGCGACGATTGGGAAATTGCTTATGGGGACGGTTCTCCCTAAGAGAGCCGCTTCGTTTTTACCGTTTGGCCGGAGAATCCCGTGTCGCGCAACAACTACGTCTTCACCAGCGAAAGCGTCTCGGAAGGCCACCCAGATAAGGTCGCCGACCGCATCTCCGACACGGTGGTGGATGCGTTCATTGCCGCGGACCCGGAAGCCCGCGTCGCCTGCGAAACCATGGTGACGACGAACCGCATCATTCTCGCCGGCGAAGTCCGCGCCGGGAGGCCGGGAAACGACAAGGCGCAGAACAAGGCCTTCACCAAGGAGATCATCGCCTCGCTGCAGCCGAAGGTTCGCGCCGCGGTGAAGGACATCGGCTATGCGCAGAAAGGCTTCCACTGGGAGAAGGCCAAGTACGCCTGCTATCTGCACGGCCAATCCGCGCACATCGCCCAGGGTGTCGACTCGACGGCCAAGAAAGACGAGGGCGCCGGCGATCAGGGCATCATGTTCGGATATGCGTGCAGCGAAACACCGGAGCTGATGCCGGCGACGCTGCAATACTCGCACAACATCCTGAAGCGCCTTGCCGAAGTGCGCCACAGCGGCGAGCGCCCCGAACTTGAGCCGGACGCGAAGAGCCAAGTCACGCTGCGCTACGAAAATGGAAAGCCGGTCGAAGTTGTCGCCGTCGTTGTCAGCCACCAGCACGGCAAGAAGCTGGGCGACAAGAACTACAGCCAATCGCGTTTCGCCGAGATCGTGAAGCCGATCGCGGCTTCGGTGTTTCCGGAAGGCATGATCACCAAGCGCACCAAGTGGCACATCAACCCAACCGGAAAGTTCGAGATCGGCGGCCCCGATGGCGATAGCGGTCTCACCGGCCGCAAGATCATCGTCGATACTTACGGCGGCGCGGCCCCGCACGGCGGCGGCGCCTTCTCGGGCAAAGACCCGACGAAGGTTGACCGCTCAGCCGCGTACGCGTGCCGCTATCTCGCGAAAAACGTTGTCGCCGCTGGCCTCGCGGATCGCTGCACGATTCAAATCAGCTACGCCATCGGTGTCGCACAGCCGACGAGCTTCTATGTCGATCTCCACGGCGCCGACACGATCGATCCCGCAATTCTGGAAGCGAAGCTGCCGGAAATGATCGGCGGCGCGACGCCACGCGCGATCCGCAACCACCTGAAGCTCAACAACCCGATTTACGCCCGCACCGCCGCCTATGGCCATTTCGGCCGTCAGCCGGACAATGAAGGCGGCTTCACCTGGGAACGCGACGATCTGGTGGCCGAGCTGAAAGGCCTGGCTTAAGTAGGGGGCATGTCCTCCTCGCTTGGCCTCACGCCCGAAATCGTCCGCTACCTCGCGCATGTAAATCCGCCCGAACATCCGGCCCTCGCACGCTGCCGCGAGGAAACGCAAGCCATGCCGATGGCGCGCATGCAGATCAGCGCCGAGCAGGGCGCCTTCATGCAGGTCATCACACGGATGCTGAACGCCAAGCGCGTGTTCGAGGTTGGCGTGTTTACCGGCTATTCCTCCACCGCCGTCGCGCTGACGATGAAGGAGCTTCATCCCGTCGGCGCCAGATTGCTCGCCTGCGATATCTCCGAAGAGTGGACGACGAAAGCGCGTGACTATTGGCGCGAGGCGCAAGTCGACGACCTGATCGATCTCGTCATCGCGCCGGCAACCGAAACCCTCGACGCGCGCATCGCGACAGGAGAGGCGGGCCAATACGATCTCGGCTTCATCGACGCCGATAAGACGGGATACGACGACTATTACGAACGCGGCCTCACGCTGCTGCGCAGGGGCGGGGTGATGCTGTTTGACAACGTGCTTTGGTCCGGCCGCGTGGCTGACCCTGCCGATACGTCAGCCGATACGTCAGCGCTGCGCGCGCTCGCGCAGAAGGCAAAGTCCGACACGCGCGTCCACGCCGTAATGACCAATATTGGCGACGGCCTGTTGATCTGCGTGAAGTGCTGACGCATCTGATTGCGCCGGGACGCGCATCAAGAAGCGGTGGGAGAATTCACTGTGCTTAGAACCCTGTTTGCGGTCGCGGCCGTCATTGCCGCGTTGTCTGTGCCTGCCTTTGCGCAGGAGCAGGAAGGCCCGCAGCCGCCGCAAACGCCGCAAGCGTGGCGCGCTGCCGCCGAGTCCGATCTCGAAGCACTGCGCATGTATCTGCGCGAAGATACGCCGGTCGCCATCGACGCCGAGAATCCGCGCATGCAGCGCTGGTTCGATCGCGGCTATCGCGAAGCGCGCGCCCGCGTGCGTCGCGTCACCGATCAGCCGAGCTATTTCTGCGCGCTCGCGGCCTATACCAACGGGTTCCAAGACCCGCACCTCACGCTGCAACCCGTCACCCCGATCGCGATTGCGCGCTGGCCAGGCTTTATCACCACCGCGCGCGGCGACGACACCATCGTTGCGTCGACCTCTGGAGCCGATGGCCCCGCGCCGGCGGAAGGCGCGCGCGTTGTGAGCTGCGATGGCAAATCTCTGTCGCGTTTACGCGAGCGCGTGGTTTTCCCGTTCACGCTCAATCCGCAGCTCGCGCGTGATCGCCGCGCCGCGCACACGCGGCTTTTCCTCGATCGCGGCAACGGGTTCGCGCCGCCGCCGCGCCGCTGCGTCTTCGAACACGAAGGTGAGCGCCGCACGCTGACGCTGAGCTGGCGCGACGTTCCGGGCGACGAGTATTGGACGCGCTATAACATCGCCACCAACGGTCCAGGCGCCGATTTCGGCGTCACCACCTCGGAGGAGGGCGTCACCTGGATCGGCGTCCCGACGTTTGACAATTCCGCCGGCGAACAGCTGCGCGCGCTCGTCGACGAAGTAGCCGCCAACGCTGAAGCCATCCGCAACGGCCGCGCTGTCGTCATTGATGTGCGCGGCAATGGCGGCGGCAACTCGGAATGGGGGGCCGAACTCGCGCGCGCTTTGTGGGGCGCTGGCGTTGTCGAGGCGATTCCTGAGGACTCGCCCGGCGGCGCTACCGATTGGCGCGCCTCACAGCGCAATCTCGATTACATCAACAGCTTCGCGCCGCAACTGATTGAGCAATTCGGTGAGGCATCGCCAATCGCTGAGTGGGTGCGGGAGGTGCAGAGCGGCTTGAGCGGCGCGATCGCGCGCAATGAGCCGATGTGGCGCCAGCGCGATCCCGAGCAAACCGGGCCAGTGCCGCAAGGTGGCGGCTACACATTGCGCCGCCCGCAAGGCGCATCGCCAATTCCGGCGCGCGTCTATCTGCTTTCCAACGGCACATGCGTCAGTGCTTGCTTGGATTTCGCCGACATCGTCCTTCACATTCCCGGCACGCAGCTGATCGGCATGGACACAAGTGGCGACGGCCTGCTCATGGAAGTGCGCGACGAAGTACTGCCCTCCGGGCTCTCGCGTGTCGTGCTGCCGATCAAAGTCTATCGCGGCCGCTCCCGCGGCGCGCTCGAAGCCTACCGCGCCGACGTCACATATGACGGCGTCTGGGCCGATGACGCCGTCCGCCTCTGGGTTTCGGACCTGATCGCGCGGCAATAAGCCTGCGTTTTCGGTCGAAATCGCATGTTCGCCGCGTTGCGCGACCGCGCGAGCGGGTCTAATCACGCGCCTTCTTTCCTGAAGTCCTCCCGGAGCACCTCCTAATGGCCCGCCCAAAAATCGCCCTTATCGGTTCTGGCATGATTGGCGGCACGCTCGCCCACATCGCGGCGCGTGAAGAATTGGGCGATGTGATCCTGTTCGACGTCGTCGAAGGCGTGCCCCAGGGCAAGGGCTTGGATATCGCCGAAGCTTCGCCCGTGTTCGGCAAGGATAGCGCGCTGAAAGGCGCCAACGACTATGCCGGCATCGCCGGCGCCGATGTTTGCATCGTCACCGCCGGCGTGCCGCGGAAGCCCGGCATGAGCCGCGACGATCTTCTCGGCATCAACCTGAAAGTGATGAAGGCGGTGGGCGAGGGCATCGCTCAGCACGCGCCGAACGCGTTCGTCATCGTCGTCACTAACCCGCTCGATGCTATGGTGTGGGCGCTGCGCCAATTCTCGAAGTTGCCGCACAACAAGGTCGTCGGCATGGCCGGCGTGCTCGATAGCGCGCGCTTCCGCTACTTCCTTGCCGAAGAGTTCAAGGTCTCGGTTGAAGACGTGTCGGCGTTTGTGCTCGGCGGCCACGGCGACACTATGGTGCCGCTGGTGCGCTACTCCACCGTCGCCGGCATTCCGCTGCCGGACCTCGTGAAGATGGGCTGGACCAGCCAAGAAAAGCTTGACCAGATCGTGCAGCGGACGCGCGACGGCGGCGCCGAAATCGTCGGCCTGTTGAAGACCGGCTCAGCCTTCTACGCGCCGGCCGAAAGCGCGATCGTGATGGCGAAGAGCTTTCTGCGCGACAAGAAGCGGGTTCTGCCATGCGCCGCCAACCTGAAGGGCGAGTACGGCCTGAACGACATATATGTCGGCGTGCCGTGCATCATCGGCGCGGGCGGCGTCGAGAAAGTCATCGAAATCGAGCTCAGCGCCAGCGAACGGGCCATGTTCGATCACTCCGTGAACGCCGTGAAGGGCTTGGTCGATGCATGCAAAGGTATCGACCCGAGCGTCGGCTAAGCACCCGTAACCGCGCGATCTTCCCGCCCGTACTAAAGCGGAGATCACGGGAGGATTGTATGCGCGTGTTTGCAGGAATGATCGCCGCTGTTGTGCTGGGTGTTGCTACGGCAGTGTCGGCACAAACCCACAATTTTGGCCCCGCCGTCGGTGCGACGGTTCCCGCGATCTCCGCACCGGACGAAACCGGCGTGACACGCACGCTTGCCTCGCTAGCGGGCGAGAACGGCACGGTGTTGCTCATTACCCGCGCCGCCGATTGGTGTCCGTACTGCCAGACGCAAATGATCGGGCTCGAAGGCGCGCGCGCCGAGATCGAGCAGCGCGGCTATCGCATCGTCACAATCAGCACCGATAGCGTCGAAGAGCTGGCTGCTTTCGAACGCCGCCGCAATATCGGCTACACGATGCTCTCGGACGAACAGGCGCAAGTCGTGCGCCAGCTCGACTTGCTCGATCCGACCCAAACCCCGAACCGCCGCCACAACGGCTTGCCGGTGCCGACGA
This sequence comes from Hyphomonadaceae bacterium, assembly GCA_050184605.1. Taxonomy (GTDB): domain Bacteria; phylum Pseudomonadota; class Alphaproteobacteria; order Caulobacterales; family Aquidulcibacteraceae; genus Vitreimonas. Next base: position 11,470 of record JBFXAE010000008.1, read on the forward strand.
TCCTCATTCTCTCGCCGGCGGGCGAGGTGCTGGCCAAGCTCGGCGACGCCAACTATCGCATCCGCCCCGCGCCGGAAATCGTACTCGCGACACTCGACAGACTGCGCTAGCGCCCCACGCATGCGCGGCGTATGAGCCGCGCATGACAACCATCGGCCCAACCCTCACCACCGCGCGTCTCATCCTGCGCCCGCCGCAGCACGAGGATTTCGACGGCTTCGCAGCTATGGCGCAGGAAGAAGAGACGATGCGTTTCATCGGCGGGCTCGCGCCGCGCGATGCGGCTTGGCGCGGCATGGCAACGCTCGCGGGTTCGTGGGCGTTGCTTGGCTATGGCATGTTCTCCGTCATTCGCCGCGATACAGGCGAGTGGATCGGCCGTCTCGGCCCGTGGCGTCCGGGCGGCAAGGAAGGCAATTGGCCGGGCGATGAAGTCGGCTGGGGTGTGAAGGCCTCCGCCATGGGGCAGGGCTTCGCGCACGAAGGCGCGGTCGCCGCCATCGATTGGGCCTTCGATGCTCTCGGCTGGGATCACGTCATCCACTGCATCGACAAGCGCAACATTCCCTCAATCAAGCTCGCCGAGCGCCTGGGATCGCAGCTTGAAACCGAAGACGTGCAACTCGCGCCGCCGTTCGAGGCGCACAAAGTCGATCTCTACGGCCAATCGAAAGCGGCATGGCGCGCGCGCCGGTGTTAGCGCGGGATCGGATCGTCGCGGAACCAGCCGGCAATCGAGAGTCTTGGGTTTGGCGCGAACTGCGACACCGATGAAACTGAATGCAGCTTAAGTCCGTCGAATACTGTTAGCGTGTTGAACCGCGGCGTGAGCGCGCGTGACACGTCGAGGTTCTCGTCCAAGAACATCAGCAAACCGCCCCAATCGGGTTGCCAACCGCGCGAGAATCCAATCGTGTACGCGGCCCGGCGCTCCTTCTTTAGGCCGTCGTCGATGTGGCGCGTTAGGTAATGTCCCGCCGAGTAATTGCTCGCCTGAGCGTCGATCTTGGTAAGCCCCGGATACGCAATTAGCTCCTTCGCGAAGGCGATAAACTCGGGTGAGTTCAGAAATTGCGTCAGCTGGTGGATCGGATGGTTTGGGTCCCAGCGCTGCTGGATCGCCTCGATCATAGGGTAAGTGAAATAGATGAAGGCGGAGCTGTTCGCCGCGCGCGCCTTCTGGCGCGCGAGCATCCTCTGGATCTCTTGTGGCGGTATGGTGCGCAGCTGTTCCTGCGTGAGGAAGATGTTCTCGTGCTGGTCGTTCTGCAGCACGAGCCGCCACGGCAAGCTGAGCAGCACCTTCTCCAAAGCGGCTGCCACCTCGTCCTCGAACAGGTCCGGCACCTGAACGCATTTCGTCTCCGCGAATGCTCGGGCGAATGGGGCGGGGTCTAGTCCAGGGTTTAGGCGAAGCGTCAGCATTGACCAACGTTGTTAGCAGAAACATTGCCGGATGCGAGACCACCCATCATTCTGCTCTTGCGCGGCGCCGCTGCGGTCCTGATTTATGGTCGCGCTACCAAGGGGGCCGACGATGCGGAAATTTGTGATTCTGGCGGCACTGGCCGCATTCGCCTTTCCGGCGAGCGCGCAACAACAGCCACAACAGGCGCCGGGTTTTGTCGTCGCCACCAATCCGCCGGCGCCGCCGGCCGTCACCGAACTCAGCGCCGCGCAATTGCGAACGGTTGAGCGCCTGCGCACAGCCGCGCTCGCGAGCGACAATGCTTGGAACATTGTCGAAAGCCTGGTCACCGAGGTCGGCCCGCGCCTTGCGGGCTCGGAAGCGGAAGCGCGCGCCCGTGATTGGGCGGTGCGCATGCTGCGCGAACAGCGTTTCAGCAACATCCGCGTCGAAGATTTCACCATCCCGTATTGGGATGCGACGCGCGAGGAAGCGAGCGTCGTCGCGCCGACACAGCAACGTCTCGTTATCGCGGCGCTAGGCGGTTCGCCGTCAACGCCGCAAGGCGGCCTCGAAGCCGAGATCGTGCGCTTCGCCAACATGGCCGAGCTCGAAGCGGCGCCGAACAGCGCCGTCGCCGGCCGCATTGTCTTCATCGATGAGCGCATGACGCGCTCGCAAGATGGCTCAGGCTACGGCGCCGCCGTCGCCAAGCGTGGCCGTTGCGCGCCGGTTGCGCAAAGCAAAGGCGCGGCCGCGTGCCTTATCCGCTCCGTCGGCACCGATCCGCATCGCTTCGCTCACCAGGGCGGCAGCTCGCGCCAAGCCCAAGGCGCCTCGCTTCCCGCCGCCGCCGTTTCACCGGCTGACGCTGATTTGCTCGCGCGCCTCGTCGCCAGCGGCCGCAGCGTGCGCGTCAACCTCGTCATCGAAGCCGACATCCGCGAGAACGCGCCATCCGGCAACGTGCTCGCCGAGATCCGTGGCCGCGAGCGTCCGGAGGAGATCGTCATCCTCGCCGCGCACTTGGATTCGTGGGATCTGGGGCAGGGCGCCATTGATGACGGCGCCGGCGTCGCCATCGTCACCGCCGCCGCGCGTTTGATCCGCGATCTGCCGCAACGCCCGCGCCGCACCATCCGCATCTTGCTGGCCGGGGCCGAAGAGAACGGCGTTCACGGCGGCGCGGCTTACGCTCGCGCGCACGCAAACGAGAACCACATCGTCGGCGCTGAAAGCGATTTCGGCGCGGGCCGTGTCTGGCGCTTCCGCTCGCGCTTTGCTGACCAAGCACTGCCGCACGCCCGCGCCATCCAGCGTCAGCTCGCACCGCTCGGCATCATTCTCGGTGACAACGCCGCCAGCGGCGGCGCCGATATCAGCGATCTCCGCACCGCCGGCATGCCGGTTGTCGATTTGAGTCAAGATGGCCTCGACTATTTCGACTACCACCACACCGCCGACGACACGCTGGACAAAATCGATCCCGAAGCGCTTCGCCAGAACGTCGCCGCTTTCGCGATCTTTGCCTATCTCGCGGCCGAGAACGATTGGGATTTCCGCGGCCAGCCGGCGCAGTAATGTCGAAATCGCGCTAGGCTGGGCGTCATAAGGGCAGGGAGGCCCATGATGCTGAAGCTCGCCAAGACGTTCGCGTTTGCCTGCGCGTTGTTCGCCGCGGCCTGCGCTGCGCAAGCGCAAACGACGCGCGCCGTCACAATCGATGACGCCGCTTGGCTTGCGGGCCGTTGGCTCGGCGAAGGTTTCGGCGGTCAGATGGAAGAGGCGTGGGCGCCGCCTGTCGGCGGGCAAATGATCGGGCACTTCCGCTATTGGCGCGACGGCGAGCCGCAATTCTACGAATTCCTGGTGATGGATGTTGTCGAAGGCGGCCTGCGCATGCGCCTCAAACACTTCAATCCCGATTACACCGCTTGGGAGGATCGCGAGACATGGACCACGTTCGAACCGGTCTCCGTCTCGCCTGAAGCCATCGTCTTCAACGGCCTCACCATCCGCCGCGAAGGCGCGGACCGCATGGTCATGACCATCCGCATCCGGCGCGGCGAAACCGTCAGCGAAGAGACGCTGCGCTTCCAGCGCGCGCCGTTATGACCTAGTCACCTGAATACCTAGAACCAGCCCGCTTCGCGCAACGGCCGCACATTCGGCCGGCTCACTGGCGCCTCGGTGCCGCCTTTCAGAGTCAGAAAGACCTTGTCCCCGTCACGCCGCGAGCCTTCGACGGCATCGCGTGCGACCCACCACGACCGATGCGTTTGCGCGCCTTCCAAGCCTTCAAGCTCCACGACCGCATCGCTCAGCCGCATCAGGATCAGATCCGCGCCTTTTGATGTATGCAGCCGCAGATAATGATCCTCGGAAGAGACCGCATAGACCACCGCGCCTTTCAGCTTCGGCGGCAGGCGGTCTAAGAAGCGCACGCGCGCTTCGGGCAGGGCGTGTGTCACCACGCCGGCCGGCCCGCCGAATGCACGCTCCACCAACCACGACACCGTCGCTACGCCGGCACTTATGCCCAGCACGAGCACATACAGCCTGGGCCAATAGGAGAGCGGTACGACTTGGCCGATGGCGCGCTGCACGATCAAAATCGCGGCGGCCACCAGAAACGAGACGAGAACGGTCGCAAGAACGTGGTGGACGAGAGAGTTCAGCTTCGGGGCGACGAGGCGAAGACCACCGCTGATCAGCGAACCGCCATACCAGCCGATTGCGACAAGGCCGGTCCAGTACGAGAACGCGCCCCACAGCGGCAGCGTGCTGGTGGCGCCGAACGGATTGGTGAAGGTCAAGAAGGCGCCGATGGCGATCACCGTTACGGCGCCGCGCCACTGTGATGGCTTCGTGGGTTCGTTCATCTCAATACCAGCCCGCCTCGCGCAGCGGCCGCACGTTCGGCCGGCTCACCGGCGCTTCCACGCCGCCTTTCAGCGTGAGAAACACTTTGTCCCCGTCACGACGTGCGCCTTCAACCGCATCGCGAGCGACCCACCATGAACGATGCGTTTGCGCGCCCTCTAAGCCTTCAAGCTCCGTGATCGCATCGCTCAGGCGCATCAGGATCAGGTCCGCGCCCTTCGACGTGTGCAGCCGCAAATAGTGATCTTCGGACGAGACTGCGTAGATCACCGCGCCTTTGAGCTTCGCCGGCAGCCGGTCTAGGAAACGCGCCCGCACTGGCGGCGCATCCGGCGCAGGCGCATGCGTCACCCGGCCGGGCTGGCCAACGACGATAATGATAGCCGTCATCGCCACCGAGATGATCAAAACGGGCCCGTAAAGCAGGTGTAGCCGATTGAGGGGGATATTGGTGCCGAGCACCCATCCCGAATGGCCCCAGACCAAGAGCGTGATCGGGATCGCGACCATCACCGCCAGCAGCGCGCCGAAAATCCAAACATTGTTGCCTGCGCGCGGGATGCGTAGCGCCGCCAGCGCCACAAAGTGAGCGATCGCGGCGCCGCCGATCATCACCGGGACCCAGAATAATAGCCGTGTACCCAGGCCGACGCGGTCCGTGCCGAGCGCGCCGACCAAAGCCAGGAAGACGCCCGACGCGATACAGACGCCCAGATTGCGCAACAAGTCGCGGCCCGTCTCGTAGCCGAACGCCGTTCGCGCTTCGCCAACGGCGCCAGACTGCGTTTCACGCAACGGCTCAGTCATCTTACGTCGGTCAGGCTGCAAGCGCGGGCTCCGTAGGTCAGGCTCTCTACCAGAACTCGAGCGGAGATTAGTACCCATGTCGCAACCCGTTACTGCGCCGCGCTTTGGCCGTTGGGCCGGACCGTTGATCGCGATCGGCATCATCGGCGCATCGCTGATCCCGTTTCATCCCGCCATCGCCAGCCGGCTTGGGGATATCTCGCTGCATGCGCCGGATTGGTCGCTTTGGGCGCGCGTGCCCCTGACAGTTCATTTGCACGTTTACGCCGCACTTACGGCGCTCGTGATCGGGACCATCATCCTCTTCCGTCCCAAGGGCAGGGGCCTGCATAAGGTCCTCGGCTGGAGTTGGGTCGTCGCGATGGGGACGACGGCGATCACAAGTCTCTTCATTACCGGCCTTAACGGCAGTTACTGGTCGCTGATCCATCTGCTGAGCGGCTGGACAATCATCGCGCTGCCCATGGCCATCTACGCCATCCGCAATCGCAAAGTGGAAATTCACCGCCGCGCTATGACGGGCATGTTCGTTGGCGGCCTCATCATTGCAGGCGCGTTTAGCTTCGTTCCGGGCCGGTTGATGTTCGAGACCTTCTTCGGCTAGCAGAGCGGCGTTTTTGCTGGTTCAAGCGGCGCGCGAACCCGCTTATGAACGCTCGTCTCATGACGGGCCTGCTGCGCAACGTCGCTGCACTCATCGCAGCGGTGACAATCCTGCAACTCGCGGGCGGGTTGCTCGGCGTGCGTATTCCGCTCGCCTTCACGGTCGAGCACTCGCGCACCGCGCTCGGTCTCGTCGCCGCGTCTTACTCCGCCGGCTTCATGATGGGCGCGATGATCGCGACCTTCCTGTTCGCGCGCGTCGGCCACATCCGCGTCTATGCCGGCTGCGCCGCCATCTTCTGCGCCAGTACGCTCGCGCTTCACTTCAGCACCGACATCTGGTGGTGGGGCGTCGCCCGCATGATCGCCGGCATGGCGGTGGCGCTGATGTTCGCCGCCGTCGAAAGCTGGATCAGCTTCTCGATCGGTAAGCACGCGCGCGGCGAAGTGATGAGCGTCTACATGGTTCTCACTAAAGGCGCTCTCGCACTTGGGCCGTTCCTTGCCTTCGGTTACGCTCCGGCCGAAGCGGAACCCTGGATGATCGCCGCCGCGCTCGCAGCACTTTCCATGGTGCCGCTTTGCTTCACCGCCGCCGAACAGCCCGATCCACCCAAGGCGCAGCCGCTCGCGCTGGTGGAGCAATTCGCCATCGCGCCGGCCGCGGTCATCGCCTGCTTTGGGGCGGGTCTGGTGAACGGCGGCGTGCTGGCGCTTGCACCGCTCTATGCCGCCGAACACTACGGCGCCAACGCCGCGGCTGAGTTTTACTCCGCCGCCTTCACGGGCTCGCTTCTGTTGCAATGGCCGGCGGGCAGGCTGTCGGACCGCATGGATCGCCGTCTCGTGATCGCGGCTCTCGCGGGCCTTGCCGCTTCAGCGTCGTTCGCGCTTGCGCTTTGGAGCGGCCAGTTGCTCAGCTGGTCGGCGTCGCTGCTCTTCTTCATCTGGGGCGCCGGCGCGCTCAGCTTCTACGGCATCGCCGTTGCGCACATGGCCGACCGCGCCGAGCCCGGCAAGCTTGCCCAATCAGCCGCGGGTTTGCTTTTCGTCTGGGCCGCGGGCTCGGTCATCGGTCCGTTGACGATGGGCCCGCTTGTGGATTGGTTCGACGTCGCCGGCATGTTCTGGTTTGCGGGCGCTGCCGCGCTTTTCGTCGCGATCGCCATGTTCTGGCGCCGCTCCACGCGCCGGGGCCCTGTCACCAAGGAAGAGTTCGCGCCGCAACTCGGCACCTCGGTCGCCGCCGGCGAAATCGCCTATGGCGAGGATGACGAGTCCAAAGATGACGAAGGCACGATTGTCGCGCGCAACAATCCAGGCTAGCGCGCGTGCGTGAGCCCCTCTCTTTCCACGCTCTTCGCCGAATCGCTGAAAATCGGCTGCCTAGGCTTCGGCGGACCCGCCGGCCAGATTGCGCTGATGCATCGCGTCTTCGTCGATGAGCGCAAGTGGATCGACGACGATCGCTTCCAGCACATGCTCGCATTCTGCATGCTGCTTCCCGGCCCGGAGGCGCAGCAACTCGCGACCTATATCGGCTGGCGCCTGCGCGGCTGGGCCGGCGCGCTGATCGCAGGATGGATGTTCGTTCTACCCGGCGCGCTCGTCGTGCTGGCGCTATCGTGGCTCTATGTGAATTATGGCGAGGTTCCGCTCGCCGCCGCGGCATTCGACGGCGTCAAATGCGCCGTCGTCGCGCTTGTCGCGGAAGCGCTGTTCAAAGTCGGCAAGCGCGCTCTGAAGGCCAGCATTGCACTCTGGATCGCGATCGCCACCTTCATCGCGCTTGTGCTCGGCGCGCCGTTTCCGCTGGTGATCGTTGCTGCTGCAGTGATCGGCATACTCTTTCCCTCCCCCCTTGCAGGGGAGGGTAGGGAGGGGGGGCGGTCGGTTAGCGCCGATGTGTCGGATCGCCCCCCACCCCCAACCCCGCCCCGCAAGGGGGCGGGGAGTCAGGCAGTCCTCTGGCTCGTCCTCTGGCTTACGCCGCCCGCGTTGATCGCGCTCACGCTCGGCACGGATCACGTTCTCTTCCAACTCGCGCTGCTGTTCTCGATCCTCGCCTGCGTCACCTTCGGCGGCGCCTATGCTTTGCTCGCCTACCTCACCACCGAAGCCGCCGCGCGCGGCTGGCTCACGCCCGAACAGATGATCGACGGCCTCGGTCTCGCCGAAACGACGCCGGGGCCGCTCATCCTCGTCAATGAGTTCGTCGGCTTCCTTGCGGGCTGGAACGCGGGCTCGCTCACGCTCGCGCTCGCGGGCGCCGCCATCGCGCTTTGGTGCACGTTCGCGCCCAGTTTTGTCTGGATCTTCGCCGGCGCGCCGCACGCCGAGCGCCTCGAACGCAACCGCCACGCAACCGGCGCGCTCGCCGCGATCACAGCCGCCGTGCTCGGCGTCATCGCCAAGCTGGCGCTGTTCTTCGCCGCCCACGCTCTCTTTGCCCGTCAGGTTGCCTTCGGCCCCACCCAATTGCCTGACCTAACGTCCGGCATTTGGTGGATGATCGCTCTGGCGCTGCTGGCGGCCGTCGCGCTCATCCGGTTCAAGGCGAATCTGCTGCTGGTTCTGGCTGTTTGCGCGCTCGCGGGGTTGGCGGCGCACGCTTCGGGCCTATAAAGCGACCCGAATCCGCGAACCACTGGGGCCTCCATGAACATCCACGAATACCAAGGCAAAGCCGTCCTCAAGAGCTTCGGCGTCCCGGTTCCGCGCGGTTTCCCGGCCTTCACCACGGAAGAGGCGATCGACGCCGCCGCCAAGCTCGGCGGCTCGGTCTGGGCGGTGAAGAGCCAGATCCACGCCGGCGGCCGCGGCAAAGGCAAGTTCAAGGAGGCCGCCGCGGGCGAGAAGGGCGGCGTTCGCATCGCCTTCAAGCCGGAAGATGTCGGTCTCTTTGCCTCGCAAATGCTCGGCAACACGCTGGTCACGCTGCAGACGGGCGACGCCGGCCGCGTCGTGAAGCGCATCTACATCGAAGAAGGCGTGAAGATCGCGAAGGAATTCTATCTCTCCGCGCTGGTAGACCGCGAACAAGGCCGCGTGGCCTTCGTCGCGTCGGAAGCCGGCGGCATGAACATCGAAGAGGTCGCCCACGACACGCCGGAAAAAATCACCACCGTCGGCATCGATCCGCTCGTCGGCGTCACCGCGGCTGATACCGCCAAGGTCGCCGCCGCATTCGGCATCAGCGGCGATCTCGCCGTGCAGTGCGATGATCTGATCAAGAAGCTCTATGAAGCCTTCACCAAGAGCGACATGAGCCTTCTGGAGATCAACCCGCTCATCGTCACGGAAGATGGCAAGCTGGTTTGCGGCGACGCGAAGGTAAGCTTCGATCCCAACGCCGCGTTCCGCCACAAGGAATGGGCCGATCTTCGTGACATTGGCGAGGAAGACGAACGCGAAATCGAAGCCTCGAAGTATGACCTTTCCTACATCGCCCTCGACGGTGAAATCGGCTGCCTGGTCAACGGCGCCGGTCTCGCGATGGCGACGATGGACATCATCAAGCTCTTCGGCGCCGAGCCGGCGAACTTCCTCGACGTCGGCGGCGGCGCAGACAAGAACAAGGTCGAAGCCGCGTTCAAGATCATCCTCGCCGATCCGGCGGTGAAGGGTATTCTCGTCAACATTTTCGGCGGTATCGCCCGTTGCGACGTGATTGCCGAAGGCGTGATCGCGGCGGTCAAATCCGTTGGGCTGCAAGTGCCGCTCGTGGTTCGCCTCGAAGGCACCAACGTCAACGAAGGCAAGGAAATCATCCGCAACAGCGGCCTGAACGTGATCGCGGCGGACGATCTGGAAGACGCTGCACGGAAAATCGTGAAGGCCGTGAAGGGCTAACGCACGCAATTTGAACCAGGGCGCGCGGCGCTCTTACGTCAATAACACCAAGGCCGGGGGCCCATTTGTCCATTCTCGTCAACGCTTCCACGCGCGTCATCTGCCAGGGCTTCACCGGCAAGAACGGCACCTTCCACTCTGAGCAAGCCATCGCCTACGGCACCAAGATGACCGGCGGCGTCAGCCCCGGGAAGGGCGGTCAGACGCACCTTGGCCTGCCGGTTTTCAACACCGTCGCCGAGGCAAAGGAAAAAGCCGGGGCCGACGCAACGGTGATTTACGTCCCGCCGCCAGGCGCGGCGGCCGCCATCGAAGAAGCGATCGAGGCCGAGATTCCCTACATCGTCTGCATCACCGAAGGCATTCCGGTGCTCGACATGGTGCGCGTAAAGGCCAAGCTCGATAAATCGAAATCGAAGCTGCTCGGCCCGAACTGCCCCGGCATCCTCACGCCGAATGAGTGCAAGATCGGCATCATGCCGGGCCAAATCTTCAAGAAAGGCAGCGTCGGCGTCGTCTCGCGCTCCGGCACGCTGACTTACGAAGCCGTGTTCCAAACCACCAACGAAGGTCTCGGCCAATCGACCGCCGTCGGCATCGGCGGCGATCCGGTGAAGGGCACCGAGTTCATCGATGTGCTCGAACTTTTCCTCGGCGATCCTGAAACCAAGTCGATCATCATGATCGGCGAAATCGGCGGCTCGGCCGAAGAAGACGCCGCGCAATTCCTTGCCGACGAACGCAAAAAGGGCCGCTGGAAGCCGACTGTCGGTTTCATCGCCGGCGCCACCGCGCCTCCAGGTCGCCGTATGGGCCACGCCGGCGCGATCATTTCCGGCGGTAAAGGCGACGCGGCCTCCAAGATCGCGGCACTCGAAGCAGCCGGCATCAAGGTGGCGCCGCACCCAGCCGCGCTCGGCCGCACGATGTCGGAACTGCTCAACGGCTAGTCAGCCGGCAGCCCTGCGCCAACGCAGCCCTTCAATCCTTCACCGACGCACTTTAGAAGGGGCGCCGTCTGACGGCGCGCCCTATATTTTTTTATGGGTTCTGCCCGGTTTCCGAAAGGTCAGCGTTCCATGGCGGATGACGCCCGCAGCCTCTCCAATACAGCCTTGCTCGAAACGAGCTTCCTCTACGGCGCCAACGCGACATTCGTGGAAGAAATGGCGGCCAAGTACGCGGAAGATCCAAACTCCGTAGATGCCTCCTGGCGCGCGTTCTTCGACGCCGTCCGCGACGATCCGGACGCCGTCCGCGCCGCGGTGAGGGGGCCATCCTGGTACCGCCCGGAAATCGCGCGTCCGCAGACCACCGAAACCACCGCGCTGCTCGATGGCAATTGGGGCGCGCTCGCCACCAAGCTCGAACAGAAGGTCGCCGCGCGCCTGCCGGGCGCCTCGACGCAAGACGTTCAATCCGCGGCCCGGGACAGCGTGCGCGCGCTGATGATGATCCGCGCCTATCGCACGCGCGGCCACCTTGCGGCGAACCTCGATCCGCTCGGTCTTGAAGTGCGTCCGCCGGCGCCGGAGCTCGATCCCTCGACGCACGGCTTCGGCCCGAACGACATGGACCGGCCCATCTTCATCGATGGCGTGCTCGGCATGCAAATGGCGACCGTCAACGAGATGCTGGCGATCCTGAAGCGCACCTACTGCGCGACCGTCGGCGTCGAGTTCATGCACATCTCCGATCCGGCCGAGAAGAGCTGGATCCAAGAGCGCATCGAAGGGCCCGATAAAGCCATCGCCTTCACGCCGGAAGGCAAGCGCTCAATCCTGAAGAAGCTGATCGAGGGCGAGAGCTTCGAGAAGTTCGTGCACAAGCGTCACCCTGGCACCAAACGCTTCGGTCTCGATGGCGGCGAGGCAATGATCCCGGCGCTCGAACAGATCATCAAACGCGGCGGCGCGCTCGGCGTCGAGGAAATCATTCTCGGCATGGCCCACCGCGGCCGCCTGAACGTGCTCGCCGCCGTGATGGGCAAGCCGTACCAGGCGATCTTCCATGAATTCCAGGGCGGCTCCGCCACGCCAGATGACGTGCTCGGCTCCGGCGACGTCAAGTATCACTTGGGCGCCTCAAGCGATCGCGCCTTCGACGGCAACAACGTGCACCTTTCGCTGACCGCGAACCCGTCGCACCTCGAAATCGTCAATCCCGTCGTGCTCGGCAAAGCCCGCGCCAAGCAAGCCAAGCGCGCAACCTGGACGGAAGAGGGCGTCGCGCTCGCCGAACTGCGCGCGCGGGTGATGCCGCTGCTCATCCATGGCGATGCGGCGTTCGCGGGGCAGGGCGTTGTCGCCGAGTGCTTCGCGCTCTCCGGCCTGCGCGGCTACCGCACCGGTGGCACCATGCACTTCATCATCAACAACCAGATCGGCTTCACGACGGCGCCGCACTATTCGCGCTCCAGCCCATACCCGTCTGACGTTGCGCTGATGGTGCAGGCGCCGATCTTCCATGTGAACGGCGACGATCCTGAAGCCGTCGTCTACGCCGCCAAGGTCGCGACCGAATACCGCCAGCTCTTCGGCAAAGACGTCGTCATCGACATGTTCTGCTATCGCCGCTACGGCCACAACGAAGGCGACGACCCGACGATGACGCAGCCGATCATGTATCGCCGCGTCAAAGACCAGCCGACGACGCTCGCGCTCTATGCTGAGCGTCTGCTCAAGGAAGGTGTCGTCACCCAGGCCGAACTCGACGAGTGGCAAAACGACTTCAACGCCTTCCTCGATAAGGAATTTGAGGCCGGCAAATCCTATCGCGTCAACAAGGCCGACTGGCTCGATGGCGATTGGGCCGGCTTCGCGCTGCCGGAAGACGATGACCGCCGCGGCAAAACCGAGTTCCCGCTCAATCGGCTGAGGGAGCTTGGCCAACGCATCACCGAGCTTCCGCGCGACTTCGACATGCACAAAACGGTGCAGCGCGTCGTCGAAGCGCGCCGCAAGGCCATCGATGAAGGTCAGGGCGTCGATTGGGCGCTTGCGGAGCATTTGGCGTTCGCCACGCTGCTCGACGAAGGCTTCAACGTCCGCCTCTCCGGCCAGGATTCGTGCCGCGGCACCTTCAGCCAGCGCCACTCACACTTTGTCGATCAGCAAACCGAAGAGCGCTACACGCCGCTGAATCATATTCGCCAGGGTCAGGCGCATTACGAAGTCATCGACTCCTTGCTTTCGGAAGAAGCGGTCCTCGGCTTCGAGTACGGCTACACGCTCGCTGACCCGAAAACTCTGACCCTCTGGGAGGCGCAGTTCGGCGATTTCGTGAACGGCGCCCAAGTCGTGATCGATCAGTTCATCTCGTCCGGTGAGCGCAAGTGGCTGCGCATGTCCGGCCTCGTGATGCTCTTGCCGCACGGCTACGAAGGGCAGGGCCCAGAGCACAGCTCCGCCCGCATGGAGCGCTTTCTGCAGCAATGCGCGGAAGACAACATGCAGGTGGTCAATTGCACGACGCCCGCGAATTATTTCCACGTGCTGCGCCGGCAGATGCATCGCGATTTCCGCAAGCCGCTGATCGTATTCACGCCGAAATCGCTGCTGCGTCACAAGAAAGCAGTCTCCGCGCTTTCTGAAATGGCGGAGGGCACGTCCTTTCACCGTGTGCTGTGGGATGACGCGCAACTCAACACCGGCAACACCACGGTTCTGCTCAAGGGCGACAGTGAAATCCGCCGCGTGCTGATCTGCTCGGGTAAGGTCTATTACGATCTTCTCGAAGAGCGTGAGAAGCGCGGTTTGAACGACATCTATATCCTTCGTCTCGAGCAGCTCTATCCGTGGCCGATGAAGTCGATGATGAGCGAACTTGCGCGCTTTCCGAACGCCGAATTGGTGTGGGTGCAGGAAGAGCCGAAGAACATGGGGGGCCACACGTTCGTTGAGCCTTGGCTCGAACTCACGCTCGAGAAACTCGACATCAAAGCCAAACGCGCGCGTTACGCCGGCCGCCCAGCCAGCGCCTCCACCGCCGCTGGCCAAATGTCGAAACACCTCAAAGAACTTGAAGCGTTCTTGGAGCAAGCCCTCGGATGACCGCGATGCAAGGCTCCTGTCACTGCGGCGCGGTTCGCTTCCAAGTGGAAGAGCCCGAATGGGTGATGGATTGCAATTGCTCAAAGTGCCGTCTCTCCGGCAGCCTCTGGGCGTATTACCCGCAGCGCGACGTGAAGTTCGCGGCCAAGCCCGATACGTTCACCTACATCTGGGGTGATCGCATGTTGGAGTTTCACACCTGCCGCACCTGCGGATGCTCCACGCACATGACCCACGTCGGCGAAGACGACGCCGAGAAAATCGCCGTCAATGCGCGCCTCCTGCGCGGGATCGATCCCAAACGCACACGGCTTGTTCAGAAAAACAACGGCAATGACATGGTGTTCTGGACGCACACCGAGTCACCCGTGCTTCCCAGTCACGATGAACCACCTCCAGCGAAGTGAATTGAGATGACCGATATTGTTGTGCCGACCCTGGGCGAAAGCGTCACCGAAGCGACCGTCGCGAAGTGGATGAAAAAGGCCGGCGACGCGGTGAAGAAGGACGAGACGCTCGTCGAGCTTGAGACCGATAAGGTCTCGGTCGAGGTGTCCGCCCCGGAGGCTGGCGTGCTGAGCGAAATCATCGCCGAACAGGGCGCCACCGTGAACATCGGCGCGTTGCTGGGCCGCCTCGGCGGAGCAGGGGCCCAACCCGCCGCAACGCCGACTGCGCCCAAGGCCGAAGCGCCGAAGCCGGCGTCGCCGCCGCCTGCGCCGCAACCGGCCGCCAGCAGCGCCGGCGCCAAGCAAGCGCCGCCGTCAGTCCAGCGCATCGCCGCCGAAAACAATGTCGACGTCTCCGGCGTCACCGGCTCCGGCCGCGATGGCCGCGTCACCAAGGCCGATGCGCTCGCCATCATCGAAAACCGCGGCGCGCAGCAACAGCAAGCGCCCGCTGCGCATCCGCCGCTCACCGCCCGCATCGTCAGCGACCGCGAAGAGCGCGTGCCGATGACGCGTCTCCGCAAGACGGTCGCGCGCCGCCTCAAGGAAGCGCAAAACACCGCAGCAATGCTGACGACGTTCAATGAGGCCGACATGTCGGCCATCATGGCGGCGCGCAACAAGTACAAGGATAGCTTCGAGCGCAAGCACGGCGTGAAGCTCGGCTTCATGTCCTTCTTCGTGAAGGCGTGCATCGCTGCGCTGAAGGAAATCCCGAATGTCAACGCCGAGATCGACGGCGACGACATCATCTACAAGAACTTCTACGATATCGGCATCGCCGTCGGCACCGATCGCGGCCTCGTCGTGCCGGTCGTGCGCGACGCCGATCACAAGTCGATGGCCGAGATCGAAAAGGAAATCGGCGAACTCGGCCTGAAAGCTCGTGACGGCCACCTGAAGATCGAGGATCTGCAAGGCGCCACGTTCACGATCAGCAATGGCGGCGTCTACGGCTCGCTCATGTCCACGCCGATCCTCAACGCGCCGCAATCCGGCATCCTCGGCATGCATAAAATCCAAGAGCGCCCGGTGGTCGTCGATAAACAAGTCGTCGTCCGCCCGATGATGTATCTCGCGCTCAGCTACGATCACCGCATCGTCGACGGCAAAGAAGCCGTCACCTTCCTCGTGCGGGTGAAAGAAGGCCTCGAAGATCCCGAGCGCATGCTGCTGGATCTTTGATCCGTGACTGTGCGGCGGCGATCGGGTGATCGCGCGCCGCACCAACGCCAGGGCAGGACGTTTGAATTCACATCATCGCGACGTGCTGCTCGCGTTCAGCGAGGCCGCTGCGCGAGGGCGAGTGTTTGCGATAAGCAGCTTCCAGCGCGCGATCTTCATCTTCCAGCTCTGCTTCACGCAGTGCGGTTTCGAAATTTGCGTCTTCCAGTTTTGCCGCCAGTTGCGCGAAAAACTGTCCAGCGGGGACCAGGCCGTTGGCCTTCACGCGAAGTTTCGTCACTTGCATTGAGCAATCTCCTGATCGCCCGCCCGCAATTAGAACGGCCGTTAACCGGACGTTGTTCGCGTTTCGCGCGCGGATCGTTGTGGAGAACTATTTCTTCTCTTTGTGCAGCACCACGAGTGCGAGCCCGATCGCACTCACCAGCACCGGCGCGCTGATCGCGACAACGCCCGGTACGAAGCTCGGAAAGTCGTACGAGGGCGCATACCACGCGAGGCCGGTAGCGAGCCCCCACGCGCCGCACAACAGGCGAAGCCCGCCGCTCTTTGCAGTCAGCGTCCTGTAAGCGCCCAAGCCCAGCAGCGCCGCCGCCGCAATCGGCCCCACAACACCGAACTCGGAGAACTCCCCGCGCAGCAGGAGAGAGCCGATGATGGCCGCTGCTGCCGCCAGAGCCATCCACGCACTGATCTTCGCCATCTCGTCTTCCCTTTGCCCGCGCACGCTAGCGTGTCTGTTCGCCCACGGCGAGAGCGCTGAATCCAAAGGTTTTCTCAGGCCCCATTGGCGATCCGCAACGAGCCCGATAGATTGCCGCCCTCGCTCGGGGGAGCGGAGCGGGAGGGGACGCCCACATGACATTCATTCTGCGCTGGCCGGCCGTTCTGGTGCTGCTGCTTCTGGTGCTCGCAAGCTTTGGCGCCTCGTTCGCCGGCACGGTGCATCTCGCGGAGCTTCCGATTTCGCTTCCGCTCACCGCCGAACAACAAGACACGATCTCGCGCCTGTCGTGGATCGAGGTGGGCCTGTGGGCTGGCGCTGGGCTCTTTTTCCTGATCGCCGCCGTGCGTCTTATCCGCCGCACGCAGGCGTTCTGGACCTGGCTGATCGGCTTTGCCTTCTACGGCGCGCGCTGGGCGATGGCGCAACAGAACGAAGGCGGCGGCCTCGTCGCCAACGTCCAAAGCATCGATATCAATGCCTACACCGCACCCGCCGAGCTCGTTGCGAACACCGGCGGCACCGAAGCGCAGGTCGGCATCCTCGGCATCATCCTGATCGTCGGGCTGATCATCTTCATCGTCGACGCCGCCGATCGCGCTTACTGGGATAAGCAAGGCGCCTAAAACGCGCAGGGGAGTGCGCGCGTGCTGCTGCTTGGACGGATTGTCGCCGCGCTGATCTCCGGCGCGTTGCTGGCGCAAGCTTACAGCTTGAATCCGTTCTGGCCGCTTGCTTGGCTCGCGCCGATCCCGCTCTTGATCGCCGCCATCGGCGCCTCGCGTCTGGGCGCCTTCGCCTACGGCGCCATCGCGGGCGTCATGTCGATGGCGCTGATGGTGAGTTACTTCCTCGAACTCGGCGGCATTGCGCCGGTTCTCATCATTACGCTGACCAAGGCGATCCTCTGGGGCGCGATGGCCTACGCCGTGCGCGGTGCAGCGCGGCTACTGCCCAAATGGGCGGCCGTGTTCGTCTTCCCGGCGCTCATGGCTGGTGCCGACATGCTCATCGCCGCCACCTCGCCGCACGGCAGCGCCGGCGCATTGGCCTATAGCCAGATGGACTTTCTGCCAGTCATCCAGATCGCGTCTCTCGGTGGTGCGCCCGCGATCACGTTCGTGGTTTCGCTCTTTGCCTCCGCCATCGCGCTTTTGATCACCAAGCGCGCGTTCGCCGCTGCGCTCACTCCGGCGCTGATCGTCGCTGGCGTGCTGGCGTTTGGCCTTTTCCGCATCCCGGTCGTCGAACCCGAAGTGCCGAGCGGCCCGCCGCGAACTTTGAACGCCACGCTCATCGCCGGCGATCAGTTCGATGGCGTGCCGATGGAATGGCGCACCGTCTGGAACGCCTACACGCCGCAGATCGAGCGCGCCGCCGACGAGGGCCGCCGCATCATCGTGCTGCCGGAGAAGATCGCGCACATTCCGCCTGATGAACGCGCTGTCGCCATCGAACAACTCGCCGAGATCGCCCGCCGCCGCGACATCCTCATCGTCGCCGGCGTGGACGACGAAGCAGATGAGGGCCGCTTCAATCGCGCCTTCGCCTTCACCCGCGAAACCTGGCAGAGCTACGACAAGCGCCACATGATCCCAGGCTTCGAGTCGCATTTCGATCTCGGAACTGGCCCGCTCATTTTCGAGCACGAAGGCGTCCGCTACGGCGTCGCTATCTGCAAAGACATGGATTTCCCCGCGCTCGGCCGCGAGTACGCCGGTGTCGATGTCATGCTCGTCCCCGCCTGGGATTTCATCAACGATGCCTGGCTGCACAGCCGCATGGGCATCCTGCGCGGCGTCGAAAGCGGCTATGCCATCGCCCGCAGCGCCCGCAATGGCGCGCTCACCGTCAGCGACGCCTACGGCCGCGTCAGCCACGAAGCGCCGAGCGGCCCGCAAACCGCTTACAACGTCACCATCCCCCCAACCGGCCCAGGCCCCACGATCTACGCACAAATCGGCGACGCCTTCGGCTGGTTCATGCTGGCGCTCGCGGGCCTGCTCATCGGCTGGACCATCTGGGCGCGCAGACGCGCTGGCGCCTCCGACTAAAACTCACACGCTTCCCGGACGCGGCCCCGGCGAAAGCCGGGGTGCGAGCCGGGACCCAGGGGCCGTTCAAGCTCCAGCGTTTGCGGCCCCTGGGTCCCGGCTCTCCGCTTCGCTGCGTCCGGGAAGCGTGTGAGAGCAATCCACAATCGCGCATTGATCGCGCGCTCCTGCTGACTATGTTCCGGCCATCTCTTGCGCGCCGCGCCTCACCACATCACCGGAGCTTTCATGTCGTACGATCTCGTTATCATTGGCGGCGGCCCCGGCGGCTACAATTGCGCGATCCGCGCCGGCCAGCTCGGCCTCAAAACCGCGATCATCGAAAGCCGCGGCAAGCTTGGCGGCACCTGCCTCAATGTCGGCTGCATCCCCTCGAAAGCGCTGCTGCACGCCAGCGAATATTTCGAAGCGGCGACCAAGACGTTTCCGTCCATGGGCGTGAAGGTCAGCGGCGTCGAACTCGATTTGCCACAAATGCTGAAGCAGAAGGACGACGCCGTCGACGGCCTCACCAAGGGCGTCGAGTTCCTGATGAAGAAGAACAAGGTCGATTACGTCAAAGGCTTCGGCCGCATCGCCGGCAAGGGCCGCGTCGAAGTCACCGGCCCCGACGGCGCCAAGCAAACGCTCGAAACCAAGAACATCGTCATCGCCACCGGCAGCGAGCCAACGCCGCTCCCCGGCATCGATATCGACGAAGATCGCATCGTCAGCTCCACCGGCGCGCTTTCGCTGAAGCAAGTGCCGAAGAAGCTCATCGTCGTCGGCGCAGGCGTTATCGGCCTCGAACTCGGCTCCGTCTGGCGCCGCGTCGGCGCCGAAGTCACCGTCGTTGAATTCCTCGATAAGATCACGCCAACGGTCGACAGCGAAATCTCGACCGCCTTCCAGAAGATCCTGAAGAAGCAGGGCGTGAAGTTCGAACTCGGCCACAAGGTCGTCGGCGTCGAGAAACTTCGCGATCGCCTCGAAGTGACGATCGAACCCGCGAAAGGCGGCCAAGCGCGCACGCTGGAAGCCGACGTCGTCCTCGTCGCCATCGGCCGCCGTCCGTTCACGCGGGACCTGGGCCTCGAAACCGTGAGCATCAAAACCGATCAGCGCGGTTTCATCCCGCACGATGGCCACTTCAAGGCCGCTGACGGCGTCTACGTAATCGGCGATGTCACCACCGGCCCGATGCTCGCACACAAGGCGGAAGAGGAGGGCATCGCCGTCGCCCAGATCGTCGCCGGCCAGTGGGGCCACGTGAACTACGACGTCATTCCAAACGTCATCTACACGTACCCGGAAGTCGCCACCGTCGGAAAGTCGGAAGAAGAACTGAAAGCCGCCGGCGTCGAATACAAGGTCGGCAAGTTCAACTTCATGGCCAACTCACGCGCCCGCACCAACCACGAAACCGATGGCCTCGTGAAAGTGCTCGAAGAAACGGCGACCAAGAAAGTCGTCGGCGTGCACATGGTCGGCGCCGGTGTCGGTGAGATGATAGGCGAGATTTGCGTCGCCATGGAATTCGGCGCCAGCGCCGAAGACATCGCCCGCACCTGCCACGCCCACCCGACCATGAGCGAAGCCATCCGCGAAGCCGCCAAGGGCGTCGACGGCTGGGTCATGCAGTCTTGAGCTCATACCGATTCCCGGGGCTTCGCGAAGCGAAGAGCCCGGGACCCATAAACACGACTGTCAGCCAGAGAAGCGCCACGTTTGCGAGCGATGTCGCAAGCAGGTCCGCGAGTTGGGGTTATGCGCCCCGGACTTGCGCTTCGCGCAATCCGGGGATGGGTAGATGACCAACGCACTCTCCGTCCGCGCACTCACCAAGAAGTTCGGCGAGAAAACCGCGGTCGACGCGCTCGATCTCGATATCCGCGCCGGCGAGCTTTACGCGCTACTCGGCCCCAACGGCGCCGGCAAGACGACGACGCTGCGCATGGTCACCGGCCTGCTGAAGCCAGACTCGGGCTCGATCCACGTCTTCGGCGCCGACGCGCTCGCAGACCCGATCGCCGCCAAGCGCATGCTCGCCTGGCTCCCCGACGAACCAGCGCTCTACGACAAGCTCACCGCCTGGGAATATCTCGAGTTCATCGCCGGCCTCTGGGGCGTTGACGCAAGCACCGCCGCGCCGCGCGCGGAGGAGCTGCTCAAATTCCTCGGCCTCTGGGACAATCGAGACGAGCGCACCGAAGGCTTCTCGCGCGGCATGAAGCAAAAGACCGCGCTCGCCGGCGCGCTCATCCACGATCCGAAATTGCTCATGCTCGACGAGCCGCTCACCGGCCTCGACGCCGCCGTCGCACGCCAAGTCAAAGACCTGCTGCAACAACGCGCGCGCTCCGGCGGCACCGTCATCCTCACCACCCATATCCTCGATGTCGCTGAACGCCTCGCTGACCGCATCGGCATCATCCAAGGCGGCAAGCTCCTCGCCGAAGGCACGCTCGCGGAACTGCGCGGCCGGGCAGGGCGCGCCGACGCGACGCTTGAAGACGTTTATCTCCAACTCGTCGGCGCGGGCGCCGCCTGATGTTCGGCCCCGGCGGCGTCCTCTTCCTGCTGCGCCATGAAATGTTGCTGACCTGGCGCGCCTTCCGCGCCACCGG
Source organism: Hyphomonadaceae bacterium (assembly GCA_050184605.1). Classification (GTDB taxonomy): domain Bacteria; phylum Pseudomonadota; class Alphaproteobacteria; order Caulobacterales; family Aquidulcibacteraceae; genus Vitreimonas. The sequence goes on from JBFXAE010000008.1 coordinate 32,093, forward strand.
AAAAGGCCGCCATTGGCGCCGCGCCTTCTTCTACTCATTCATGGCCGCCGCGCTCGGTTTCGGCGGCTACTGGGTCGCGCGCATTCTCTCGGATCTCACGCCGACGCCTGACGTGCTGAGTCTCGGCATCGTCGGCGGCGTTCTCGCGATCCTCTTTTCACTGATGCTCAGCCAGGCGCTGATGCTGATCACCGAAACACTCTATCAGCGCGGCGATCTCGATCTGCTGCTGGCTTCGCCGGTGCCGCTATGGCGCGTCGTGCTCGTGCGCATGAGCGCCATCGCCATCAATGTCGGGATCTTCTACCTCATTCTCGTTGCCGCCGTGTGCGTGTGGCTGCCGTTCTTCGGCGGTTGGGCCTGGCTCGGCTTCGCGCCCGCCATTCTTCTGCTGACGCTGTTCTCCACCGCCATCGCGCTCGTGCTCGCGCGCATCCTGTTCGCGCTCATCGGCCCGAAGAACACGCGCATCGCCGCACAGATCCTCGGCAGCCTCATCGGCGCCGCGTTCTTCATCGCCACCCAAGTCCCGCGTTTCGCCGAGAACGAGTCAAATTCGCGCGCGATGATCGATGTGTTCAACGCCGCCGTGCCGATCGTCGGCAATCCCGAGAGCATCATCTCGCTTCCGGCCCGCGCCGCCTTCGGCCTCAACGCCGATCTGCTGATCTGGGCTGTCATCGCCGCCGGCGCTTTCCTGCTCGCCGTATGGTGGTACGCCTCCGGCTTTTCGCGGGACGCCGCCGCCATCGCCGGCCTCGGCCAGCGCCGCAGGCGCAACACCCGCGCCGCACGCGGCATGCGCGCCGGACTCAACGCGACGCTCGTCTTCAAGGAATGGCGCTTGCTTCTCCGCGACCCGCTGCTGCTGTCGCAAATCCTGCTGCCGCTGCTTTATTTCGCGCCGCTCTTCTTCGTGTTCGGCTCGCGTCTTGGGGAGGAGGGGTTCAACCGCATCTCCGCCGCCGGCTTCTCATCGGCGTTCGTGCTGCTGGTGACATCGTTCGCCGCGAGCCTCGCTTGGCTCACCGTCTCAGCGGAAGACGCACCCGATCTCATCGCCAGCGCGCCGGTCTCGCGCGATCAGGTCGATAACGCCAAGGCCGCCGCCGCCGCCGCGCCGTCAGTGCTGCTGCTTTCGGCGCCGGTGATCGGCGCTTTCATCTTTGTCTCGCCGATGGTCGCCTTCTGGCTGTTGCTCGGCGGCAGCGCCGCTATTCTATCGTCGTGCCTCATCGCCATCTGGCATCAGACGCCGGGCAACCGCAAAGACTTCCGCCGCCGCACGCGCGGCAGCCTCGCGCTCAATGTTAGCCGCGTCTTCGTCTCACTCGGCTGGATCGCCGCCACAGGGCTCGCCGTCTCCGGCTGGGCGCTCGCCGCGATCATTCCCGCCATCATCTCTCTCGGTTTCATGGCTGCGCTACACGAAAGCCGCCCGAAGGAACCCGAGCCGACGTAAGCAACGCCCTGTGAAAATTGCCGAACGCTAACTTTGCAACGGCGCGTCTCTGGGTTTCTCCTGAGTTCCGAAGCGAACGAGGGGAGATCGGTCGTGCTGATACTGACTGCGGAGCGCATCGCGCTCCTTGCGCTTGATCGCGACCTGGCCGCCTTGCAGGCCTCAAGCCGCACCGCTTTCTTCAACGCCATCGCGGTCACGCACGAACCAGTATGGCCGCCGGCGCCGTTCGAGCCCGGTTCGCTCGCATGGGCTGAACAAAACCTCGCACACGATCCCGAAGGGCAGGGCTGGTACGGCTGGGCGCTCCTCGCCAACGAAGGCGAACGCGCGCCGCCGCGCCTTGTCGGCATCGCTGCGCTCATCGGCCGGCCTGACGAAGACACCGGCGATGTCGAACTCGCCTTTGGCCTGCTGCCGGAGTTTCGTGGCCGCGGTTATGGCAGCGAAACCATCCGCACCCTCGCGGCGTGGGCCTTCGCCAACGGCGCCAAGCGCGTCATCGCGCACTTGGACGCCGAGGACGTCAACGCCGCCAACACACTCGCCAAGAACGGCTTCACCGACACCCGCGATCCGCCATACCCTGGCGTCGCAAGATGGGCCCTCGCGGCTGCGGTCTAGGCAATCTATCCAGCGCATACGCGCCAGCGTGAGCAGGTTGGAGCGCGCGGTTCCGCCGCGCATTCTTCAATCGTATCAAGCACAAGTGCGCCTGCGCCGCGGAGCGGCGCGCTCCAAGCTGTAGGATAAGCGCCTAATCAATCCTACAGCGCCCGTTCTGGCTTAAACTAACCGCATCGCTTCGCACGGAGAGCAGTTGGCCAGCTGTTTAGACCAACGTGGAGCGTTGCGGTTGAGCGTGATGCTGCGAAAGCAGCGGAAGCCTACGGGATAAAAACTGTAGGAGCGCACCGGGGATGACGTTGAACAGCGCCACCCGCACGCCGCCGGGGCACCAATCCAAGGGAGTGAAAGACCTCCTCGTGACGGCCCGGCGAAGCAAACCGCACCGGAGCGCATGAGATGCGCGGCGGCGCCAGAGTAATCCAGCGCCGCATCTAGGAACTAACCCTCAGCGTGTCTCATGCGCTCCGGGCTCTCCAACTCCGCAGCGTCCTCGGCGCGTGCGGTTACTCGGCTGCGCTCAGCAGAGTCTGGATACGATTGAGGTACGCAATCCAAGCCGCGCGCCCTTGCTTGGTCAGATGAACCAGCGTCAGCGGCTTCTTGCCCGAGAACGTCTTCTCGATCCGCACATACTCAGCCTCCTCGAGTTTCGAGAGGTGCGTCGAAAGATTGCCGTCGGTGGCGTTGACCTTCCCCTTCAGCTCCACGAACGGAGCAGGGGAGACGGTCGAGAGATACGCCATGATCCCCAGCCGCAAGCGGCCGTGGATCACATCGTCGATCTCGGTGTGATCGAACTTGCTCACACGATCGCCGATGGCTCGCGCTTCAGAAGGATGATGCCAGGCACGCCAAGCGCCAGCAGGCTGCCGATGGCCGCAATCACATAGACCCAGCTCTGATTGGCAAACATGCAGCAATTCAGCGCCACAGCGACGGAGAGCCAGCCAAAGCCACGCAACCAGGTCTCCCCGGAGAGCGAAGCCGTGCCGAACAAGGCCGCCCCGTAGAGTGCGAACGCCGCGCCTAGGATGGCGTTGGGCGCAGTGGGATCGCCGGTCATGATCATGCGCGCAATCGAGCCGATGACCACCGCGATCACCGCAATCCCGGCGCCGCTCCACAGCGCCCGTTCGGCCCTTGCGCCGATTGTAGTAAGGCCCGGCTTGTCGCGCGTGCGCATGCGCAGAAGCGTCATGCCGATCGCCGCGACGATGCCGTAGCTCATCCATAGCACCGCATACGCCGCGCCTCCCGCCGCCGGCAGCGCGCCTTCGATGATCGCGAACTGAGTCCCGAAAGCGATCGCGTTCACGACGCCCCAGAACAAGAGGTAGGGGCCGCCAAGCAAAGGCGCGTGCCGGCCTTCTTCCGCCAGCGTGCGCGCGTAGGCGATATCCGCGATCACGTCATCGCGCGTCATGGCCATCTCCAGGCATCTACTTTGAAACGCAAAGTAGATGAGCAAACCGCTAACGTCAAGGCGTTCGCGTTGCATCGATGTCGGGAGGGTAGGGAAGCGCGCTTAGCGCGAAAGGATCGGTCGTTTGAATTGATAGCGCGAGAGTCGACGGTGTTCGTAGCGGGAGCGAGGGCAGCGAATAACCGGAGAGCGCATCAAGATCCTTGGGTTCGTGAGCGTCGGAAAGAAAAAGGGGGACGCTTTCGCGTCCCCCTTTTCGGACATTACATCGCGACCGGCGGCGCAACCTTCTTGGAGGTCTTGCGCTTCGCAGCTTTGCGAGCCGGCTTCTTGGCAGCCTTGCGGACCGTCTTCTTGGCGGCCTTCTTCGCCGGCTTCTTGGCGGCCTTCTTCGCGGTCTTGCGCTTCATGGTCTTGCGGACCGACTTCTTCGCAACCTTCTTCGCCGGCTTCTTGGCGGCGGCCTTCTTAACTTTCTTAGCCATTGTCATTTCCTCATTGGGTTTTGTTTGGTCGTGGTTGGATGGGAGTTGTTTGACTCTCCGGCGATTTTTTTCGCCGAATTTGGTTTGCAAGTAGTTTCTGCAAGTACTCGCGCGAATTTTTCTGCGCGTTCGATTTTTTCTACTGAAGAGCGCGATGCGATTTCTCTCCGCGCCTTATTTTTCAAGGCGCGCAGAGGAGTGCGCGCGCACAAAAACGATCACGAACGCGGATGCGCGCGCCGATAGGCCTGCAAAATTTTTTGGGCTTCGACGCTCGTGTAGCTCTGAGTCGTCGACAGCGATTCGTGTCCGAGCAGGTCTTGGATGGCGCGCAGGTCGGCGCCGTTGGCGAGCAAATGTGTTGCGAACGCATGCCGCAAAGCGTGCGGCGTCGCGCTCGAAGGCAGGCCGAGACGTATGCGCAAACGCTCCATCAAAGCCTGAGCCATGCGCGGGGAGAAAGCTCCGCCACGGTTCGCGCGGAAGAGCGGCGCGTCCTCATCGATCGCGTAAGGGCAAAGCTCGACGTAGCGCGCCACGGCTTGCCGCGCCGCGGCAAGCAACGGCACAACCCGCTCCTTGCCGCCCTTGCCGTGTACGCGCAGCACCTCCGGCAAAGGCAGATCGCCGCCGGTCAAAGCCAATGCTTCGCTGATCCGCAAGCCGGCCGCGTAGAGCAGCGTGAGCAGCGCCGCATCGCGCGCGCCTTGCCAATCATCGGCGTTGGCGGCCTCCGCGATCAGATTGCGCGCCGCGCCTTCAGAAACCGGCCGTGGCAGTGAGCGCTTCAGCTTTGGCCCGCGCACCAGCGAAAGCCGGGCATTCTTCACGCCGTGCCGTCGTTCGAGATAGCGAAAGAAGCTACGAATGGCCGCCAAAGCGCGCGAAATCGAGCGATCGCCAAGCGCGTCCGGCCCTTGCCGGCGATACGCCAAGTACGCACGCAGATCGCGTGGCTCCAGCTCGGCCAGATCCTTCGCGCTAGGCTCGCCGCCCAAATGTCCGCTCAGAAAACCCAAAAACGCCGCGACATCGCGTTCGTACGCGGCAACCGAATTGTCCGAGAAACGGCGCTCATCGCGCAGATGCGCGGTCCATTGCGAGAGCAGGGCGGAGGCAGCCGTCATGCGCGCGATGCTGCGCCGTGCGCTGCTAAGGTCCGCTTAACGCTTCGGCGGCGCGATGTGCTCGAGCCAGTACTCGTAGTGATAGTGAGCCTGGCCGTGACTCACCGCGTACTTCGGTTTGTGCGACCGCCTGCCGTCATAAGTCAGAAGTTCGGTCGGCAACTGCCATGGGCTCACGCCCGTCGCGCGCGCCACTTCAAGCTCGGCCTCGAACGCGAGCCGTTGCCGCATCGGCAGGTCCAAACCGAACTCGGCGTTTATATAGAAGCCGTTCTCCAGCCGTGCCGCCAGTTCGCGGACGAATGCGCCGTGGTACGCGTCGTCCCGGCGCTCGCGGTGGGTGGCGACATCGGCTGGCGAGCCGCAGCAGAGGACAAAGATCGCGGTTGTCCGGTCGCATGTCCGTTGGGCAGTAATCCACTCCAACTCGGTTGTCCCGGAGCTCCATTCCCAGTGCAACGCGATCTCGTGCCAGTCGTCCGGCGACATCTGCCGGATCAGGCCAAGCAACGTGTCCGCTTCGATGTCGAGCGGCGCGGCGAGACATTCCTTCCAGCGTGAGAAGTAGACCCGCCGCGCGCTCTCCGCCGCCGCCAAAGGAATAAGCTCGGCGATCAGTTGCTCACGCGTCTCGCTAAGCAAACGCCTGAACTCAGGATCGACCCGCCAGAGCGCTAGCTGAAACTCGAAAGCCTCGGCGCGCTCAAAGCACGTCACATAGGCCGAACTCACGCGCCTTAGCTCGATGCCATCGAGGCGGCGCCAGTTCGCACCGATAATGCGGTCGACCAATGCACGGAAGTGGAGGTGCTGTGGCGGCACGACCTCATCCGGCATGGCATCGCGATACTGGTGATAGATCGCATTGAGCACCGACGGCGGCGCGCCTTCCGGCGCGAACGTCGTGAACAAATGGTCGTGCGCCGTCGCTGGCAAAGGCACGAGCCTGGAGAGCAGCTTCGCAAACATGGGCGGCTCAGGATCGCGCGGCGTGGCTAAGAACCGGTCAGTAAGGAAAGTAAAAAGCCGTTCAGTAACAGCTCCGCCACATCGCGCACTTCCACCGAATCCTCCGAACCCCTAGATTCGGAGCCAATGAGCTCAACTGCCCGCCGCCGCGCCTTGGATGCGTTGAAGAGCAAGCGCAGCGCGCCGCCGCTGGGCCCGCTCTTCGCCGTCGCGGAGGAGGGCGCCGAGTACGAGGCCGACACGCAGGATAAGGTCGCGGTACTCTTCCCGCTGCCATTGCCTGAGCCGTTCGATTACCGCGCGCCGTCATCGCTACAGATTCAACCCGGCCAACACGTCATCGCGCCGATCGGCCCGCGCCTCGTGCGCGGCGTTGTATGGGGCGTCGAGCGCAATCATCCCGGCGCCGCGAACCTGAAAGCCATCGAAGAAGTGCTGCCCGGCACGCCGGTGCCGGAAATCAGCCGCGCCTTCGTCGAGTGGGCGGCGAGATATGTCGTCCGCCCGCTTGGCGATCTCTCGCGCATGGTCGTGCGCGCGCCCGAAGCGCTCTTCCCGCCGCCGACCCACACGGTGCTTGCGCCAAGCGGCGAGCAGCCGCCGAAACTCACCGACGCGCGGCGCCGGGTGATGGAAGAAGCGGCGAAGGAGCAGGTCAGCGCCGCTGAACTCGCCCGCCGCGCCGAGACATCATCTGCAGTGGTCAAAGGTCTCGTCGATTGCGGTGCGCTGGTGAAGCTCGAGATCAGCGAAGACCCGCCATTCCCGAACCCGGACCTTTCGCGCACTGGCAAGAATCTCTCCGCCATCCAACTCGCCGCCGCTGAGAAACTTTGCGCGTCGGTCCGCGAGCACAAGTTTCACGTCGCGCTGCTCGACGGCGTCACCGGCTCGGGTAAGACGGAGGTTTATCTCGAAGCCGCAGCCGAAGCGCTGAAGGAGGCGCCGAACGCGCAGGTGCTCGTGCTGCTTCCTGAAATCGCGCTGACGCAAGCCGCGATGAGCCGCTTCGAAGCACGCTTCGGCGTGAAGCCGGTCGAGTGGCATTCCGCCATTCAGCCGAAAGCCCGCCGCCGCGCCTGGCGTGAAATCGCCGCCGGCCGCGCGCGCCTCATAGTTGGTGCACGCTCGGCGCTCTTTTTACCATATCCGAACCTCCGCCTCATCGTCATCGATGAAGAGCACGACCCTTCCTACAAGCAGGAGGAGGGCGTCATCTATCAGGCGCGTGATATGGCTGTCGCCCGCGCCAAGCTCGGCGATTGCATGGTGATCCTCGCCAGCGCCACGCCGTCGCTCGAAACGCTGGTGAACGCGCAAGCCGGCCGCTACGCCCATGTGCAACTGCCATCGCGCCACGGCGCGGCTGAGCTGCCGGACGTCTCGCTGATAGATCTCAAGCTCGATCCACCGGAGAAGGGCCGCTGGCTTTCGCCGAAACTCATCACAGGCGCGGCGCAGGCGCTGATGCGCGGCGAGCAAGCGCTCTTCTATATGAACCGCCGCGGCTACGCGCCGCTCACGCTTTGCCGCGCCTGCGGCCACCGCATGCGCTCGCCCGACAGCGATTCATGGCTCGTCGAGCATCGCTATTCCGGCCGCCTCGTCTGCCACCTCACCGGCTTCTCGATTCCGAAGCCGAAAGAGTGTCCCGAGTGCAAAGCCGTCGATGCCTTCACGTCGATTGGCCCCGGCGTCGAGCGCATCGAAGAGGAAGTGCGCGACAGCTTCCCGAACGCGCGCATCGAAATCTTCTCGTCCGACACCACGCCCAACGGCGACGCCGTGCGCGATCTGGTGGCGCGCATGGAGAACAACGAGATCGATATTCTGATCGGCACGCAGATCGTCGCCAAAGGCCACAACTTCCCGAACCTCACCTTCGTCGGTGTTGTCGATGCAGACCTCGGCTTGAAGGGCGGCGATCTCCGCGCCGGTGAGCGCACCTTCCAGCTTGTCAGCCAAGTCGCCGGCCGCGCCGGCCGTCACGAAAAGCCGGGCAGGGCCCTCATCCAAACCTACGCGCCGCACGAGCCAGTGATGCAAGCGCTCGCCGCGCAGGATCGCGACGCCTTCTTCGCCGCCGAGATCGCCGAACGCGAAGCCGCCGGCATGCCACCCTTTGGACGGCTTGCGGCGGTCATCGTCTCGGCGCCCAACGAACGCATCGCCGCCGAAGCGGCGAAAGCGCTCGGCGAAAAGGCCCCACACGTCGAAGGCCTCGACTTGTGGGGTCCCGCGCCCGCGCCGCTCAGCGTCATCCGCGGCATGTATCGCCACCGCTTCCTGGTGCGCGCCAATCGCGGCGTGGACGTCAGCGCGTTCCTCGCCGCCTGGTCGGGGCGTGTGAAGTTGCACAGCTCAGTGCGCGTCCAGATCGACGTGGACCCGTATAGCTTCCTCTAAATCGGACTGCCGCCCTTCAGCCCGCATTCGCAAGTGTTTGCCGGCGGTAAGCCGGCGGTCCATAATGGCGCCATGACCTACAAACCCTTTGATCTCACTGGCCGCGTCGCGCTTGTCACTGGCGGCAATGGCGGCATTGGCCTTGGCATGGCGGACGCGCTGGCGCAGGCGGGCGCGAGCGTCGAGATTTGGGGCACGAACGCGGGGAAAAACGCGCGGGCGCTGGAGCAGCTGAAGGCGCACGGCACGAACGTGAATGCGCGCATCGTCGATGTTTCGACGGAAGCGAATGTCGTCGCCGGCTTCAACGCGACGCTGGCGGAGTTCGGCCGCGTCGATTCCTGCTTCGCCAACGCCGGCGTCTCCAATCGCTGGAAGTCCTTCCTCGATATTGGCGGCGAAGACTATCGCCGCGTCATGGCGATCAACCTCGACGGCATGATCTGGACAATGCGCGAAGCGTGCCGTCACATGAAAGCGCGCGCTGAAGCTGGCGATCCCGGCGGCTCGATCGCAGCGGTGGCGAGCCTCGGCGCGCTTTTCGGCGCCGCGCGCAATCAGGACTACACCGCAACGAAAGCCGCCATCATCTCCGTCACCAACGGCATCGCCGTTGAGTTCGCGCGCTACGGCGTGCGCGCCAACGCCATTTTGCCAGGCTGGATCGCGACGGACATGACCGGCGCCGCGCAAGAGAACGACGCCTTCACCACGCACGTCATCAGCCGCGTGCCGTATCGGCGCTGGGGTAGGCCGGAAGAGTTCGGCGGCATTGCCGTCTATCTCGCAAGTGACGCCTCGAGCTTCCATAACGGCGACTCGATCCTCATTGATGGTGGCTATTCGAAGTTCTAGACGTCGTCCTCGCCGACAGCGCCGCCTTCGCCTTCGAGCCGGCGTAGCTGTTTGACGTCTTTTGCAGTGAAACGCAGTCGCACGCCGACGCCGAGATCATCTTCGTCAAGAAACACCGCGCCGGCTTGTTCAAGCGCAAGCTTCAGCGCCGTGCGCGCCTCGTGGCCCGGATCGACATCGCCCGTTTCGAACGCGCGAATATCGGCCTTAGCCACGCCGCTTGCGCTCGCGAGTTGCGTGCGTGGCCATTGCACCAGGGCGCGCGCGGCGCGGCAGAGAGGGCCGGTGATCTGCATGCTTGGCTCCACGATGATCGGCTGACTATAGTCCGCGAATGATCGCCCGCACGCTGAAAATCGCCGCCGCGCTCACCTTGCTCGCGCTTCCCGCACGCGCTGATGAAGTGAGGACGCTGCAAACGGATGTGGCGGGCGTTATTGCCGCTGCGCACGAGGGCGCCCCGTATCGTGATTGGGACGCAGTGCGCGTGGCGATGCCGCGAATCGTGCGCTGGCACCTGGCCCCGCCGGATCGCGAAGACGCACCCACGATCCGCCGCAGCGGCTGGATCGAGTTCGATGGCAGGCAAGCGGGCGTTGCTGTGTGCGGCGATGCAGCGACGCCGCAGGTCGTTGCTCTGCGCGTGAGTGGCGCGACGTGGGGCGCTATCGAGCGCGATGAGGTCATCGTGGCGCTGACGCACCTGATCTCCGCGAGCCGGGCTTACCACGAGCCAACGATGGTCGGCGAAGTCGAGCGCTACGTCTTGGGCGGCGCGGGCAATAGCGATCAAAGGCTCATGCGCGTGGAGAATTGCTCGCGCGAAGGTAGTCGCGCCAGCCAACGATGCGACACGTCCTATATCCTTGACGTGCGGCCAGAAGGCAGCACCGCCCGGATGCCTGACTGCCGCGCGCCCTAGGCGCCTTTGAAGTCCGGAAACGGCCAGCGAAGGCAGCGCGATTGCGTCAGGATCGAGTTCGCCGATCCACTCACGGAGCCATCACTCAAATGTCGTTGTTCAGCAAAGCGCGCGGCGTGGCCGTTGCGCTCGGAGCCCTCGCCATGTCCAGCGCAGCCTATGCGGACGCCAATCAGGATCGCGCCACCGTCGCGGCGCTGGATACCGAATATCAAGCCGCGGTCGAGCGCAACGACGCCGAGGCCATGGCGCGCATCCTTCACGATGACATGATTCTCGTCATCGGGCGCGGCCTCGTGTTCACGCGTGAAGACCTGCTGCGCTCGGCGCGGGAGCAGGAATACGTCTACGAGATTCAGGCCGAGGAGGAGGGGACGCAAACTGTGCGTCTCTATGGCGAAGACACCGCCATCGTCACGGCGCTGCTCCGTCTGAAAGGCACGGGGCCGCAGGGGCCATTCGATCGCCGTCTTTGGTTCAGTGACACTTACGTTCGCACCCCGCAGGGCTGGCGCTACGCTTTTGGCCAGAGCTCAATCAATCTGCCACCGCAGGAATAGGCGCGTGCTTCGGAAGCTTGCGCTTGAACGTCTCGAACAGCAGCCACATCGCCAACGCGCACTGCGCCACGACCGAGGCTACCGACAACAGCCATACATGCTCGATCACGAAATAGGGTTGGGTTGAAAGATAGAGCGCCGGGACGACGAAGGTGACCATGCGCGTGGCGCTGGCGAAAAGCGATGGCCGCGTGTCGCCCATGCCCTGGAACATGCTGCCCGTGGCCATCACCAGGCCGCTGAACACGAAATTCCAGGATACGATCTGCAAATACTCATTGCTGATCGCGAGCACGGCCGGATCGTTGGTGAAGGGCCGGGCGAGCAATTCGGGGTTGATGTGACAAAGCAGGCTCGCGGTCAGCATGATGCCGGAGCCGATCAGCGCCGTGGCCCTGAATGTCTCCCGAACGCGGTCGTAGCGCTTGGCGCCAAAGTTCTGGCCGGCGATCGGCGCCGCCGCGAACGACACCGCCATCGCCGGCAGGAAGATCGATTGCATAATCCGCCCGCCAATGCCGAAGCCTGCCTGCGCCTCCGCGCCAAAGCCACGGATGACAAAGTAGATGACGACGAAGATCACAAACATCAGCAGGAATTCGAGCGATGTCGGCAGTCCAATGAAAATGATGCGCCGCCATGCGTCGAACTTCGGCTTCAGCGAGTGGAGATGAGGCCGAAGGTAGGATTGCACCCGTGGAAACATGAAGACGAGCGCGATCGTGCCGGTCAGACCGGCGATCGAACTGGCCCAGCCGGCGCCGGCGACTCCGAGCGGCATGCCCGTGCCCCAGCCGGCGATGAGGACCGGCGCGAGGATTGCGTTCAAAACGATGGTGGCGGTCTGCAGCACCATCGTTGGCATGGTGACGCCCGCGCCACGCAACGCCGAAGTCATCGCCGCGACCGGAAACATCAGGCCGAGTTGGGGTAGAAAGGCGTAGAGATATGCACGCCCCGCCGCGGCGGTTTCCGCGTCGGCGGTGAGCGCATCAACGCCGGCGCCGCCGAACGTGTAGCCAAGAGCGAGAAACACCACGCCGAACAGCAGCGACAACGAGATCGCCTGGTCGGAAAACAGATTGGCCTCGGCTTCGTCCTTCTTGCCGACGGCCTGCGCCACCGTCGCCATGACGCCGATGGAAATCAGCTGGCTCGCGGCCAGCGCCAGAAAGAATACGTTGCCGGCCGCGCTGACGCCGGCGATCGCGGCGTTGCCGAGACGTGAGACAAAATACAGATCGACGATGAAATACATCGTCTGGAAAATGAGGCTGATGCCGATGAAGGCCGCCATGCCGAGCAGATGGCCCGTAATCGAGCCCTGCGTGAGATCACGCACTCGGGAAGCCTTTTATCAAGAGCACTACCGCTTCGGCGCCGGCGACGCGATCGGCCGCGATCTCGTTGTATTCCGGTGATGTGGCCCATGCAGTGAACGCAGCGGCATCCGGGAATTCCATCAGCACAACCTTGTTACGGTCCCACCACTCGCCTTCGACAACGCGCGGCGCATCATCGGCGGCCAGCATCTTGCCGCCGAATTTGCCGAAGACATCCGCGAAGCGTGCGACGAAAGCGTTCATGTAACGATCGTAGCGCTCTCGATCGTGGATACGGAGTTGCGCAAGCGCGTAGACGGCCATGTCACTATCCCCGACGGAAACGCAGGCGCGCGCAGACAGCATCCGGCGAGTAGGGCACGGCTTCCATCTGGCCGTCCGGGCGCAGTTCGACTTGGAACGGCTCGCGCAACCCCACGATGTGGGTCACGCCATCAGGCGCCTCATACTTGCCGATCGCGGCGGGGCCCTGCGGTCCGCAGAGGAAGGGTGCGCTTGCGGTTTGCGTGCGCTCGCCATCGGCGGCGTAATAGAGCGTCGTCACCTCGTCGCCGCCTTGCAGGCCCATGACCTGCGCCAACGCGCCGCCGGCGCTCTGAACGAACACATCGTAGGGCGCGTGATTGGCGGCTTGAAAGGCGAGAGCCCGGCCGTCAGTGTGACGGAGCGTAAGGGTTACGACCGGGTCCATGCCTTCTCTGCCAGCGCGGGAGGAGGAGAGCATCGTGATGCGCTCGCCCACCGCGAGTGAGGTGGCGGCGTCGGCGGCGACCAGGGTTGTGCTTGTCTGCGCGCCGGGAGGTGACACGCACGCCGCGAGCGCCAAGCCTGCGACGAGAACGAACTTCTTCATGCGGGTCCTCCTATTGCGCCGCTGGCGGTGGCGTAGCTTGCTGAAGCGCCTTTTTCTTGGCCGCATTGCGCGAAAGCATGTTCAGGCCTTCGACGAGCGCGGAGAACGCCATGGCCGCGTAGATGTAGCCCTTCGGCACGTGCACGCCGAAGCCCTCCGCGATGAGCACCATGCCGATCATGAGCAGGAAGCCGAGCGCCAGCATGACGACGGTCGGGTTCTTATGGATGAAGTTCGCGACTGGATCAGCCGCCAGCAACATCACGGTGACGGCGACAATGACCGCCACGACCATGATCGGCACATGGTCCGTCATGCCGACGGCGGTCAGGATCGAGTCGATCGAGAACACGAGGTCGAGCAGAATGATCTGAAAGATCGTCGAGCCAAAGTTGGCGGCGACGACTTGCTTCTTATCGAGCACATCGTCGGTGGGCGTCGGGTCGACGCTGTGGTGGATTTCCTTGGTCGCCTTCCAAACCAGGAAGAGGCCGCCCGCGATCAGGATAATGTCGCGCCACGAGAACGCCGTTTCGAATGTCGGATTGCCGTGGTCGTCCAGGCTGCCGGTGATACCGAAATCGATCACCGGATGGATCAACGTCACGATAAGCGCGATCGTCGAGAGCAGAACCAGACGCATCACCAGCGCCAAGCCGATGCCGATGCGACGCGCGCGCGCGCGCTGATGCTCTGGCAGCTTGTTGGTGAGGATCGAAATGAAGATCAGGTTGTCGATGCCGAGCACAACCTCCATCACGACAAGCGTGATCAAAGCTGCCCATGCGGCCGGATCCGAAAGCAGCGGGGCGACGTCCCAATCCATGTGAAAGTTCCCTCTGGTTCGCGCACGATGTAATTGATCACCGCAGCGCCGGGAAGGGCGCTGCGTAGGGAGAGGCTGATGAAGGCGGAAGTATCAGCAATCGGAACGGTCCGTTCCCCGCGGAAGGACCTGACCGACGATTTCTGGGGCGCCGTCGAATCCGAGATTGTCCTGGACTCGGCGTTTGATGAGACCGCCTTCTACGGCCTCGGTGATTTCAGCCACGTCGAGGTGTTGTTCCTTATGCACCAGGTCGATCCGGCCAAGGTAGAAACTGGCGCCCGGCATCCGCGTGAGCGCATGGATTGGCCGCTTGTGGGGATCTTTGCGCAACGCGGTAAGGCGCGGCCCAATCGCATCGGACTCGCACGCGCGACGATTGTCAGAGTTGAAGGACGTGTGCTCACTGTTCGCGGGCTCGACGCCATCGACGGAACGCCAGTGCTGGATGTGAAGCCGTGGATGGACGAGTTCGCACCCATTGGCGCGACGCAACAGCCGTTGTGGGCCAGCGAGCTGATGCGGAACTATTTCAAGGACTGAATGCGTGCAGGTGCCGATCCTCAGAGCGCTGGCCATGGTCGCCACAGGAAACGCCGCGCTCGCCGGCCGCGACGTGTCGGGCTTCTATCCGGGCGATCCGCTCTTTCGCTTCACCGCGTCTCTCGATTTCCTGGCGCCGAGCGACGCCGGTGCGCTCAAGAGCGTCGCGCATGGGCCGGCCGATTGGTTTCAGAAGCTCCGGAAGCGCGAGTGCCGCGGGCTGCGGCTCCACAACGCGCCAATGCAGAAAAGTCAGAAGCTCGGCCACATCGATGAGCGCATGCTTGTCGGCATGGTCGGTGGCGGGCCGCGTTGGCTGATTGAACCCGTTTATCCGGATCGCTCGGAATTGTGGGAGGGCTTCGATCGCGTTGGCGATAAGAACGCTGCCGATAGGAAGATTTGGCTCTCAGCCTACGTCCTTATCGGGGAGGCGGAATCAGCGCAGAGCGTAGACACCAACATCAAAGGCGCGGCAGTGGATCTGCGCGATGCGTTGCTCACTATCGAAGCGGTGGCGCGGCAGATGTCGGGCGCGCCGTTTGCGGATGTGTTCGTGGCGGCGCGTGAAACGCTGGAAGGCAAGGACTTGCCGTATCCGCTGGAATTCCTGCACTTCGCACAAATGAAGCCGGAGGCCGAGCGCTTGCTAAAGGCGGCGGGCCGCGCCTGGGTGTTCGGCGCCATGGGGAGCTGGAATGATCTGGTTCCCGAGCTGGCGCTGAAGCCACGCTACGAAGCCGCCTCAAAGACATTGTTCAGCGCCTTGCAGCGCGCTGTGCTGGTGAGCGCGAATTCGACTTATCGCCGCTGAGGCTCCCGGCCAATTTCAAGCAGCGCTTCGTACATTTCATCGGCAAAGCGGATCACAGCGACACCGGCTTTGGCCTGTGTCTTCGCCGCCGACATCTCGACGAGCGCAGAGCCGAGGTCCGCCTCATCCGCGCCAGTGACCGCTTCAAGCACACGCGCACTGGCGTGCCCAAAGCGGTCAAGGGCGCTGGTGAGGGCCAAGGCGGCGTGGGGGATCGCCGTCATGCAAGTGACTATGCACGAGCACATTTAAGCTCTCGTTCAGAAAGCTGGTGAATGCGTGAAAACCATCTTTCCGAATGGTTTACGCGTGGATGTCGCGATCCTTGGTTTCCGGCCAGAACAGAAAGGTCACGAGCGCGGCGATGGCGGTGATAATCGCGGGAAACCAGAGCCCGTTATAGATGGAGCCGGTCGCCGTATTGATCGCGAACACTATGGCCGGCAGCAGCCCGCCGAACCAGCCGGTGCCGACATGGTAGGGGAAGCTCATCGCCGTGTAGCGAATGCGCGTTGGGAAGAGCTCAACCAGCGCCGCAGCCTGCGGCCCGTAGAGCGCGCAGGCAGCGACGATAAACAGCGCCATGATGGCGATGACACCCCATTTTTCGCTGAACACGCGGCTGATTTCGGCAATGCTCCAATTCTGCATCGGGCCGGGGGCGGCCGCGGGATAGCCGCCTTGCGTCAGGGCTTCGCGCAGGCGGTCGGCGAAAGCGGTGCGGGTGGCGCGAATATCGGAGAGCGATTGGCCGACGGCGCTGACGCTTTCGATCTCAATGTCGTCGCCGATGCGGATGCGCGCAAGCTGGCCTGGTTCGCCGTCGATGGTGGCGTAGCCTACGCCGGCATTTGAGAGCGCGCTCTTGGCGATATCGCATGAGGTGGCGAACTGCTGGGCGCCGCCGGTTAGATCGAGTTGGAAGGTGCAATCGTTCGGATCGGCGATGACGGTCACGGGCGTCGATTGCGAAGCGGCATCTAGCGCCGGATTGCCTGCGCGTGTGATGTAGTGGAAACCCGGAAAGTAGAGCACCAGCATCAACAGCATGCCGAACAGCATCACCGGCTTGCGGCCAAGGCGGTCTGAGATGCGGGCGAAGAAGATGTAGAGCGGCGCCGAAATCAGCACGACCGTGATCATGATGAGGTTCACGGTTTGGCTGTCGATCTTGAGAATGCGCTCCAAATAGAATTGCGAATAGAAGTGCGCCGTGTACCAGACCACCCCTTGCGCCATCATAACACCGAACAGCGCGAGCAGCATGATCTTGGCGTTGCGCCATTCAAAGAAACTCTCGGCATAAGCGCGCTTGGAGACCTTGCCTTCGCTCTGGAGTTTCTTGAACGCTGGGCTCTCTTCGAGTTGCAGGCGAATCCAGACTGAAATGCCGAGCAGACCGATCGAGACCAAGAAGGGGATGCGCCAGCCCCATTCGCGGAAGGCTTCTTCGCCCATCACGGCCCGCGTGCCGAGAACGACGCCAAGCGCGCCGATTAGGCCGAGCGACGCGGTGCCTTGAATCCAGCCCGTGGCGCTACCGCGGCGGTGGGGTTGTGCGTGCTCCGCAACGTAGATCGCCGCGCCGCCATATTCGCCGCCGAGCGCGAAACCCTGCAGCACCCGCGCGGTGACGAGGAGAATGGGCGCCCAAATGCCTATCTGTTCGGCGGTCGGTAGAAGCCCGATGGCGAAGGTGGCGAGGCCCATGATCGTGATCGTGATCAGGAAGGCGCCTTTGCGGCCGGTCGAGTCACCGATCTTGCCGAACACCAGCGCACCAATCGGGCGCACGATAAAGCCAACCGCGAATGTCAGGAGCGTGAACACAAAGGCCTGCGCATCCGGCAAGCCGGCGAAGAAATGCGCGCTCATGACCGAGGCTAGCGCGCCGTAGACGAAGAAATCGTACCACTCGAACACGGTCCCGGCGGCGGATGCCGCCACCACTTGGCGCATCTTTTCGGGCGTAACGTCATGGCTGCTCTGCGCGGGCGCTGAGGCGTCGGTCATTGGTGTATTTCCCCCCGCCTATTCAGGCGCTTTTGTCGCTGATCCGCCGTCCCCGCGCCCGGTTGTCAAGCCGGAACGCACCGTGTTACTCCGCGCGCGCGTCAGGGGGTCCGCGCGCTGCGGCGCAGCGGCTCGGTTGGCGTTTGGGTTTTCCCCAAGCGGCGTCATTCAACAGCGGGCGGTCCGTCGGATCGTCAGCCGTGAGAGCAGCGAGACAGGCGTGGCTGATCGATTTGAGGGCGAAGTATCTGAAGCCGCCGGGCGCTATGCGCGCGCCGTGTTCGATTTGGCCAAAGATACCAAGCAGTTAGAGGTGGTTGAGCAGGACTTTGCCAAGTTCGCAGCCGCCTGGAAGGAAAGCGCCGATCTGCGCGATGTCGCGCGCTCGCCGCTGATCGACCCTGCGGAAAAGGCGAAGGCGTTGGTCGCCGTCGCCGAAAAGCTCGGCCTTTCCGATCTCGGCCGCAAAACCATTGGCGCCGCCGCCCAGAATCGGCGCGCCGCGGAACTCCCCGCCATCGCCTCCGCCTATCGCGGCCTCGTGGCCCGCGAGCGGGGTGCGCGCCAAGTCGAAGTCATTTTCGCCCGTCAGCCGGGCGAGCAAGAAAAGAACGCCGTGGTCGGGGCTCTGGGCGAAAAGCTCGGCGCCAAGGTCGAAGCAGAAATCAGCGTCGATGAGAGCTTGATCGGCGGGTTCATCGCCCGCGTCGGCTCTCGCCAATTCGACGCTTCAGTCAAAGGCAAGCTGGACGCTCTGCGTCTTGCGCTGAAATCCGCCTAAGAGGGAAACACATGGACGTTCGCGCCGCAGAAATTTCCGCAATCCTCAAAGAGCAGATCAAAGGCTTCGGCTCTGAAGCGAAGGTCTCCGAGATCGGCCGCGTGCTGTCGGTCGGCGACGGTATCGCTCGCGTCTACGGCCTGGAGAACGTTCAGGCCGGCGAAATGGTCGAGTTCCCGGGCGGCGTGAAGGGCATGGCCCTCAACCTCGAACGCGACAATGTCGGCGTCGTTATTTTCGGTGATGACCGCGGCCTGAAGGAAGGCGACACCGTTAAGCGCCTCGGCGAGATCGTCGACGTGCCGGTCGGCAAGGCGCTTCTCGGCCGCGTGGTCGACGCGCTCGGCAACCCGATCGACGGCAAGGGCCCGATCAAGGCCGAGAAACGCGCCACAGTGGACGTGAAGGCGCCGGGCATCATTCCGCGCAAGTCGGTGCATGAGCCGATGCAGACGGGCATCAAGGCGATCGACGCGCTCATCCCGGTCGGCCGCGGCCAGCGGGAGTTGATCATTGGCGACCGTCAAACTGGCAAAACCGCCGTGGCGCTCGACACCATGATCTATCAGCGCGACGCACACGACCGGAACGCGCCGGAAAGCGAGAAACTTTACTGCGTCTACGTCGTCGTCGGCCAAAAGCGCTCGACCGTCGCGCAACTCGTGAAGACACTCGAAGACAAGGGCGCGCTCGGCTACTCGATTATCGTCGCCGCCACCGCTTCCGATCCGGCGCCGCTTCAATACCTCGCGCCGATGTCGGGCTGCGCCATGGGCGAGTACTTCCGCGACAACGGCATGCACGCGCTCATCATCTATGATGACTTGTCGAAGCAAGCCGTCGCGTACCGCCAAATGTCGCTGCTGCTGCGCCGTCCGCCGGGCCGCGAAGCCTATCCGGGCGACGTCTTCTATCTGCACTCACGCCTGCTCGAGCGCGCGGCGAAGCTGAATGAAGATAACGGCTCGGGCTCACTGACGGCGCTGCCGATCATCGAAACCCAAGCCAACGACGTTTCGGCCTACATTCCGACGAACGTGATTTCGATCACCGACGGCCAGATCTTCTTGGAAACGGATTTGTTCTTCCAAGGCATCCGTCCGGCGCTCAACGTCGGTATCTCGGTGTCGCGCGTCGGCGGCAACGCCCAGATCAAGGCGATGAAGCAAGTCGCCGGCCCGCTGAAGGGCGAACTCGCGCAGTACCGCGAAATGGCGGCGTTCGCGAAGTTCGGTTCGGACCTCGACTCCGCAACGCAGCGTCTGCTCGCGCGCGGCGCCCGTTTGACCGAGCTCTTGAAGCAACCGCAATTCTCGCCGGTGCCGGTCGAAGAGCAGGTTGTGCTGATCTACGCCGGTACGCGCGGCTATCTCGATAAGATCGATGTCGCAAACGTTGGCCGCTACGAGCGCGAACTCGTTCTGTGGCTGCGCGCGAAGAAGGCCGATCTCTTGAAGGCGATCGTCGACAAGAAGGACATCGGCAAGGACGGCATCGAAGACAAGATGAAAGCCGCGCTCGAAGAGTTCACCGCGACCTTCGCCTAAGGAACAGAGATGCCGAGCTTAAAAGAGTTCCGCAATCGCATCGCTAGCGTGAAGTCCACGCAGAAGATCACCAAGGCGATGCAGATGGTGGCGGCCGCGAAGCTGAAGCGGGCGCAGAGCCAAGCCGAAGCGGCGCGGCCCTACGCCAACCGCATGGCGCGCGTGATCGCCAATCTCGCCGCGGCGGTGTCCGGCGAAAGCGTGCCGCTGCTGCTGCGCGGCAACGGCAAGGACCAGGTGCATCTGCTCGTTGTGATGACGAGCGAGCGCGGCCTGTGCGGCGGCTTCAACACTCAGATCGTCCGTGCTGCGCGCGAGAAGATCGATGAGCTGCTCCGCGCCGGCAAGACGGTGAAAATTCTTGCCGTCGGCAAGAAGGGCCGCGATCAGCTCCGCCGTCTGCACGGCGATAAGATCGTGAAGTACGTCGATCTCTCGGGCTACCGGAACATCGGCGCCGATGCCGCTCATGCGGTCAGAGAGGCGCTGCTTGAGCTTTTCCACGCCGGTGAGTTCGACGTCGCGACGCTCTTCTTCTCGCAGTTCAAATCGGTGATCAGCCAAGTGCCGACGGCGCTGCAGCTTATCCCGGCGCGCGCGCCGGAAGGTGTGAAGCCGCCGGATCTGAAGGGCGCGATCTACGAATACGAACCGAGCGAGGAGGAAATTCTCGAGGCTCTGCTGCCGCAATATCTCAACGGCCAGATTCTGCAGGCGCTGCTTGAAAACCAAGCCGGCTTCTACGGCGCGCAGATGAGCGCCATGGACAACGCCACCCGCAACGCCGGCGATCTCATTCGCAAGCTGTCGATCCGCTACAACCGCCAGCGCCAAGCGAACATCACCAAGGAACTGATCGAAATCATCTCCGGTGCGGAGGCGCTCTGATGGCTGACACGCTCTACACGACGACTGCCGTTTCGCAGGGTGGCCGCGCCGGCGGCAAAGTCGCTCTGAAAGAGGGCGGGCTCTATTTCCATATGGAGCACTCGAAGGGTCTCGGCGGCTCGGGCGAAGGCTCGAACCCGGAGCAGCTCTTCGCGCTCGGCTGGGCCAATTGCTTCAACTCGGCCGTCGCGTTCGTCGCCGGCCAGAAGAAGATCGACGCCGCGAAGGCGATCGTGACCTGCGAGGTGGGCATCGGCCGCACGGATGGCGGCCTGGGTCTTTCCGCGAAGATCACGCTCGCCGTGCCGGGGCTTGAGCGCGCGCAAGTGCAGGAGCTGATCGACGCGGCGCATCAAGTTTGCCCGTACTCGAAGGCGACACGAAACAACATCCCCGTCGAACTGGCGGTGGAAGGGTAAGTGAAGCGCGCGGCGCGCATCGCCCTGATCATCGCGCCTTTCTTGGCGGTGGCGGCGGGCGTGATCGCAGCGCGGTTGTTGAACTAGGAATTGCCGCTCAGCGCGGCTGATGGATACGGACGAGGAAGAGATGGCACAGCAAGGAAAAGGCCGCGTGGCGCAAGTGATCGGCGCCGTCGTCGACGTCGAGTTCGATGGTCCGCTGCCGGATATCTACAACGCGCTTGAAACCACGAATAACGGCCGCCGCCTCGTGCTCGAGGTTGCAACGCACCTCGGCGAGTCGAGCGTTCGCACCATCGCCATGGACGCGACCGACGGTCTCGTGCGCGGCCAATCGGTTACGGACACCGGCGCCCCGATCTCGGTGCCGGTCGGTGAAGAAACGCTGGGCCGCATTCTGAACGTGATCGGCGAGCCGGTTGACGAAGCTGGCCCGGTGAAGACGACGGCGACGCGCGCCATCCACCAGCCGGCCCCGGCCTTCGTCGATCAAAAGCCGGTCCCGGAAATTCTCGTCACCGGCATCAAGGTCGTCGATCTGCTTTGCCCGTACGCGAAGGGCGGCAAGATCGGCCTCTTCGGCGGCGCCGGCGTCGGCAAGACGGTGCTGATCCAAGAGCTGATTAACAACATCGCCAAAGCCTACGGCGGCTACTCGGTGTTCGCCGGCGTTGGTGAGCGTACGCGCGAAGGCAACGACCTCTATCACGAAATGATCGAGTCGAACGTCAACGTGAAGGGCGGCGGTCAAGGCTCGCGCTGCGCGCTCGTGTTCGGCCAGATGAACGAGCCGCCGGGCGCGCGCGCTCGTGTTGCCTTGACGGGCCTGACGATCGCCGAGCATTTCCGCGATCAGGGCAAGGACATTCTGTTCTTCGTCGACAACGTGTTCCGCTTCACGCAAGCGGGCTCGGAAGTGTCGGCGTTGCTCGGCCGTATTCCTTCTGCGGTCGGCTATCAGCCGACGCTGGCGACTGAAATGGGCGCTATGCAGGAGCGCATCACATCGACGACCAAGGGTTCCATCACCTCGGTGCAAGCCATCTACGTTCCGGCTGACGACTTGACCGACCCCGCGCCAGCCACTTCGTTCGCGCACTTGGACGCCACCACGGTCCTCTCGCGCGACATCGCCGCGAAGGGCATTTATCCCGCCGTCGATCCGCTCGACTCCACGTCGCGTATTCTCGATCCCAACGTTGTGGGTGAAGAGCACTACCAAGTGGCGCGTCAGGTCCAAGAGACGCTGCAGAAGTACAAGTCGCTGCAAGACATCATCGCCATTCTCGGAATGGACGAACTCAGCGAAGACGACAAACTCACGGTCGCGCGCGCCCGAAAGATCGAGCGCTTCCTGTCGCAGCCGTTCCACGTCGCCGAAGCGTTCACCGGCTCGCCGGGTAAGCTCGTCGACCTCAAGGACACCGTGCGCGGCTTCAAGGGCCTCGTGAACGGTGAATACGACCACCTGCCGGAACCGGCCTTCTACATGGTCGGCTCGATCGAAGAAGCGGTGGCGAAGGCTCAGCGTCTCGCAGCTGAGGCAGCCTAATGAGCGCCGCCGGCCTGACGCACAGCCAAGTCGCCGTCATGTTGATTGACGGCGCCCTGGCGCACATCGCCGGCAATGTTCAAGGCAAGATGCCGTTTTCGCCAGTGCACGTTCACGAACTCGATCGAGCCGGCGTGGGCCTCAAGCCTGGCGGACAAACGCTACAATACCAGATCGGTGAGGACGGCGTGTTCATCGATCTGAACGGGTCAGAGGTCATGGTTTGGTTTGTGGGCGCCGATTTCGATCGTGCACTCTCAGCAGCGGACGCCGCGCTCAAGAGAGTTCGCGCCAAGCAAGTCAGTGATGAAGCGCTGGAAACACCAAAGCAACGCCGACGCATCTATCAGGTTGACTTCAGCGGCGGGCGACTGGCGATCGTTTCAATAGAGTACGCGGAGCGCGGCGCGCAACGGCAGCGCTTTCGGGCGCATATTTCCGCGCTTGCGCGCAAGTGAGGTCGTCATGTTGAAGATGAAGCACAGCGAGGTCGCGGCGAAGCTCGCGATTGAGGGTACGGTCGCGGCGATTGGCGGAACCGTCAAGGGCGCTCTTGGCCTAACCCCTCGCCAGCTTTCGGCGACTGACAAGATTGATCTCGGTATTGTCGATACAGGTCCGACGCTCTTCTACGAGCTCGATCAGGGGGGCGTATTTCTCCAGAGCGATGGCGCGCACACGATGATTTGGTACGGTGGCGCCGACCAGGACAAAGCCATCACCGTGCTCGATGAGTTGGTGAAGAAACTCTATCCGGACGCGAAGCAATCAAAAGATGACGCGCACTTGACGGAACCGAACTACCGTCTTCGCACCTACGACATTAAGCTCCCCGGCAATCACCTCGCCGTGGTCGATGCGATCTACGCTTCGGGCAAGGTGGACAATCCCAAATTCATGATCCGCGTCACCGCGATGGCGAGGCAAAACTAGATGGCTGACAAATTGAACTTCGCTCTGGTTTCGCCGGAGCGCGAATTGTTCAACGGCGACGTCGATCACGTCGTCGTTCCGGGCGCTGAGGGAGAGTTTGGCGTCCTGCCGAACCACGCGCCAGTGATGTCGGTAATCAAGCCGGGCGCGCTACGCGTGATCAATGACGGCGCAGAGCGCCGCATCTTCGTAAACGGCGGCTTTGCCGACGTGACGCCGGAGGGGCTCACTGTGTTGGCGGAAGAGGCGATCGATCTGGCTGACATCGCACCGGCCGAGCTCGAGCAAGATCTCAAGAACGCGCAAGAAGATCTGCGCGACGCCAACACGGATGCGAAGAAGGATGCGGCGCAGCGGAGGTTGGCGCGTCTGGAAACCATCAAGGCGGCGATGGCGCGCTAAGCGCCCATCCACGACGATAAGCGATACCGCTAGAAGCGCGACAAAACCTCGACTTCGTAGGAGAGTCGAGGGCGACATCGTGCGCGACATGCTGGATTGAACGCGCGAAAAGCGGGACATGGGCGTGGCGCTGCGCAAGGGCGGCGCTAGGGTAGCTCCCGATGCCAGATTTCTTTCATCCGCAATTGCTGCCCGCCACCATGGGCGCGGTGATGGGGCTGCCGCTCGTCATCCTCGCATGCGTGTGGCTGTTCAGGCGGTGGGACACGCTCAAACCGCGGACACGCCGGCTGTTCTTTGCGGCGATCGCTGTGTTTGAGGTTGGCTACTGGCTCAACATCTATGCGTGGTTCGTCGAGCCGAACCAGCTCGTCGTGCGCCGCATCGAGATCGTCAGCGAGGATTGGCAGGGCGCGCCGCTCACCATCGCCGCAATCAGTGACACACACGTCGCCGGCCCGCATGTGGACGCGGCGCGGATGGGGCGGATCGTTCAACGCGTCAACGCGCTTCGGCCGGAGTTGGTCGTGCTCCTCGGCGATTATGTGAACGGCCACTTGCATCCCGCCGAGCGTTCGCCCGCCGAGAACCAGGAAATCACCGGCGGTATCGCCACGTTCGCTGTGCTGCGGGCGCGCTATGGCGTCGTCGGCGTCATTGGCAATCACGATGTTTGGTACGACCGCGCGATCGTTCAGACCGAGATGGAAAACGCCGGTGTCGCGACGCTCTGGAACCGGCACATCGTCATTCGCCGCACGGGCGGCGCGCCACTGGTGATCGCGGGTCTAGCGGATTTCTCCACTGGCGATCCTGATTTCGCCGCCGCGCTCGACGGCGCGCCGGAAGATGCGGACACGCTGGTGATCAGCCATTCGCCCGATCCGTTCGTAAACATGCCGCGCGGACCTGCGCTCATGCTGGCGGCGCACGGCCATTGTGGCCAGGTGACGATCCCGTTTGTGGGCCGGCCGATCGTGCCATTGGTCAACGATCGCTTTGCGTGCGGCCTCGTCGAAGAGAACGGCAGGCGCATGTATGTTACCGGCGGCATTGGCACGAGCATGATTCCGGTGCGCTTTCTCAATCCGCCGGAAATCGTGCTGATCACGTTGCGCGGCGCGGACTAAGCGCCCGCCGCTTCACCCCAGCCGAACAGCGAGAGTTGCTTGCGCTTCGGCTTCACCGGCTTCGGGCCGATGCCGCGCGCGTCGAGCCATTGCAGCGTGAGCGTGGCAACGTCCGGCGCTTCGGGTTCGCCGATGAGCCAGTGACTCATCTCCGCGAACTCGTGGAAGTGCGCTTGGTTGCCGGGGAAGCGGCCAATCACGCGGCGCACGGTGCTTGATGGATTTACTCTATCCTTGCCGCCGGCCAAGCCCAACACAGGCGCGCTTATGCGATAGACCGGCGCCTGCGCCGCCATCGAGTGATCCATCCACCATTGCACCGCTTCGCGAATGGCGCGTCCGCTCTCAGGCACGAAGCGTGCGAACGCCTTGCGTGCATCGTCGCGGGCGAGACGGTCGAGCGTGGTCGTGCGAGCGACGCGATAATCCGGCGGAATCGGTCTGCGCCAGTAATCCCCGAGCAGCGAGAGGCCGAACTGATTGCCGTGTTCGTCCAGGGTTGTCGGTGGCACGCCCCACGGTGCGCTCGGTGCGAGCAGGATGAGCCCGGCGATCGGCGTGCTTGTCGCCACCAGTTGCGACACCAAACCGCCAAGTGAATGGCCCGCCAAAACCGGCGGTGCGCGCAGGCCACGCACATAATGCGCGATTGCCTTCGCGTATTCCTTCAGGCCGGTTTGCGCGAGTTGTTCGAGATCGGCGCCGCGTTCGTGATGCGGCAGGTTTGGCGCATGAGTCTCGAAGCCCGCAGCTTCGAACGGCTCACGGAATCCATCGAATGCCCAGCCGCCGCAAAACGCGCCGTGCACAAAGACGACCGGTGTCACGACTGCGCCGCGTCTCACGGGGAATGCGCCCCAGCGGCGCCAATCAGGCAGACAATCACTTCGAAGCCCCCACGGTGAATTTCTTGAACCGCCGCGCCACTTCTTCGTACACGGGCCGCTTGAACGGTATGACCAGTTCCGGCGCGCTATCGAGCGTCGCCCAACGCCAATCTACAAACTCAGGCGTATGGGTATCCAGTCTAATATCTGAGTCACGTCCCTTGAAGCGGAACGCGAACCACTTTTGCCGTTGCCCCAAATAGCGCCCACGCGGTTTCATTTTCGTGCGCACGTCGATGGGGAAATCGTAATAAAACCAGTCTGGCGTTTCTTCGAGCAGTTCGGCGTGTGCTGCCCTTACGCCAATCTCCTCTTCAAGTTCGCGATACGCTGCGTCGGCGGCCTTCTCGCCGCGATCGACGCCGCCTTGCGGCATTTGCCACTGATACGGGCCTTCGGTCGCTACGCGCTTGCCGAGAAATACCAGGCCGTTCTCATGGAACAGCGCCAGGCCGACATTCGGGCGATAGAGCTTCGGATCGTGCGATGTGTTCATCGGCGCGCGGCGCGTGCGTTGAGCACGGCCGAGGCTGGCGCCAATTGATATCCGCGCGATTCCACATCGCGCGCCCAGCGGCCGACTTGCTCCATAGTCACAGGATACGCAAAGCCGGCGCCGATCGCGCTCTGATTCTGCAGCGCGAGGGCCTCAAGATTCAGCAATTGATCGTCGATCGCATCGGCTTCACGGCGCGCGTCGATGATCCGATCAGCCGCGGTAATGGGAAGTTGCGCGCGCTGCGCTTCAACGCTGAGCGCCGTGCGCTGGCCGATGCCGGACGAAATGAAGACAAGCCCGCGGCGGCGCAGGGCTTGTGTTATCGGCGCCGATGCCTGCGCCGATGTGGCAAAGCGTGCGCCTTGGTAATTGGTCACGCCGAAATAGCCGGCGCCGCGCGAAAGCAATTGCTCAAGCCTGGAGACATTCTGCTGCGCCGGCGCCGAGGCAAGTAAGGTTTGCGGTCCGGTATCGTCGGCGTCCGGATCGAACGGCTCCATCGGCAGTTCGAGCATCACCTCGTGTCCGCGCGCGCGGGCGCGGTCGATCCACGATTGCAGGTTTTGCGCATAGGGCACGAACGAAAGCGTCACCTCCGCCGGCAGCTCATCAATCGCTTGCGTCGTGGCGTTGGCGTTGAAGCCAAGCCCACCGATGATGATGGCGACCTTCGGGCGGCCCTGTTGTGGTGTGAACGGGCGCGCATAGGCCTGGGCCGGCGTGCGTCCATTGGCGGCGATGATCGGCAGCGGGCCATTGGGGCCGTTCTCAAACAGGCCGGCGAGCGGCGCGCGCGGCAATGGCGGCGAGGGCGGGCGATTGCTATTCGGCGCCGGCTGCGCCTCGACGACCGCGACGCGCAATTCGCCGTTGGAATCAATTTCGCCGTACTCGCCGGTCTGCGGCAGCTCCTCGATGCCGAACATCTGCATCTCTACGCCCTCTTCAGCGGCGTCTGAGAACGAAATGCGTGGCGCATTGGCTTCAGCGTTGGTCGGCGCGAGCGAGATGGTGCGGCGCGGGCCCGCCGCGCTCGGATCGCCGAAGAATTGCACAGCCCCGAACGCACCGACGGCGAGCACGCCGACGAAGGCGAACGCGACGGTCCGGTGGTTGAGTTGCGGTAGGCGTCGCGCTGGCTTGGTTGGTTGTTTCGGCGCGAAGCCCCGCATGTTCACGCGCGGGCGAATCATCGCGGCGAGAATCGCTGAATTCGCACCAGCCGTCACTAGGACGGCTGGGCGTTTCACATTGATTTACGAGAGGTAAATCAGCTTAGCCGGCGCGGGCGCGGAGTCGTTCCGCAACCGTGCCTTGACGCAGGAACTCCATTGCGCGGCGGAGCTGATAGTCGTCCTCAGCGTTCCAGCCTTCCGGCGGCTGATCGTCCGGAATGTGCGCGGCGCGGCGGTGCGCGCCCGATTCGTTGTCGAGCGCGTTCGGCAGGTCCTCTTCCGACACGGCGAGGCGTTGCAGACGCTCGACCTCCGCGGCGTCGATGCGGCGCGACGCGACTTCAATATCCGGCGTGATGCCAGCGCCCTGGATCGAGCGGCCAGCCGGCGTGTAGTAGCGCGCCGTGGTCAGGCGCAGCGCGCCGTCACGGCCGCCCTGCAGCGGGATCACTGTCTGCACCGAGCCTTTGCCGAAACTATCGACGCCGACAATAAGCGCGCGGTTGCGATCTTGAAGCGCGCCCGCAACGATCTCGGCGGCCGAGGCTGAGGCTCCGTTGATCAGCACCACCACCGGCACGCCGGCGAGATCGTCACCGCGGCGGGCGTTGTAGCGTTGCACGTCTTCCGGCTGGCGGCCGCGGGTCGAAACCACTTCGCCGCCATCAAGGAACGCATCCGAGACTTCGATCGCCTGATCAAGCAGTCCGCCTGGGTTGTTACGCAGATCGACGACGACGCCGCGCAGGCGGCCGGCCGTATCGCGCTTCACTTGGCGGATGGCGTCCTGAAGCATTGAACCGGTGCGCTCATTGAACGTCGAGATGCGGATGACGCCGATGTCGCCGCCTTCAACCCGCGCCGTGACTGCGCGCACGTTGATGGTTTCCCGCGTTAGCGTGACGTCGAACGGATCGGTGCCATCGCGGGCGACCGTGATCGTGATCTCGGTGCCGGCCTCGCCGCGCATCCGCGTGACGGCTTCGTTCAGGGTGAGGCCAACGATACTCTCGCCGTTGATGGCGGTCAGGTAGTCGCCGGCCAGGATGCCGGCGCGCGCAGCGGGCGTGCCGTCGATCGGGGAAACAACTTTCACCACGCCTTCTTCGCTGGTGACCTCGATGCCCAGCCCGCCGTACTCGCCGCGGGTCTGGCTTTGCATTTCGCGATAATCTTCGGCGTTCATGTACGAGGAGTGCGGATCCAGCGAGGAGAGCATGCCTTGGATGGCGGCTTCCATCGCCTGCTGTTCGTCGATCTCGACGACGTAATCCTGCTCAACGCGCGCCAGCACGTCGGCGAAAAGTTCCAACTGACGGTAAATATCGCCGTTATTGCGATCGTCGGGAGCGGACCAAGCGAGAGCGCCTACTAGAGCTGCGGCGCCTGCCATCGGCGCCAGGATCCAAGCTAAGCGCATTTCTTACTCCCCGGGTCGTCCTGCCCGATTCGCGTTAACCGGCTCGTACGCCAGCCTCCGCAGTAAGGCCACGCGCGCTAAGCCAACGTCCAGGATCGACCGGCTGGTCTCCCCGGCGCACTTCTACATACAATTCCGGCGCCGAAGCGGCGGTCGCTGCCATTTGTCCGACAGTTTGCCCCGCCCGAACCGTCTCACCGACTCGGACGTTGATGGCGTCCAAGCCGGTCAGAACGAGAGCGTAACCACCATCCAGATTGAGGATCAACACGTTTCCGTAGCTTCTAAAGCTTCCGGCATAGGCGACCTCACCGGACGCGGGAGAAACTACCTGAGCGCCCGAAATCGTACGCACGGTAACGCCTTGCGCAGCTGGGCCTCCTGCCTGGCGGGAGCCGTAGTTTCGCGTGATCTGGCCAGGCGCCGGAGCGACCCAGGCGGCCGGAATGACGTTCGGGCCGGCCGGAGGCGTTGTTGTTTGCTGGCGTCGTCTCGCGCGCTCCACGCTCTGTGCGAGTTCCCTTAGCGTGCGTGCCTCGGCGGTGAGCTGACGGACCCGCCGCTCAGCGGCGGTCGCTTCGCGGGCGAGGCGCGTCTGAGCCGAGCGCTGTTGGGCCAGCATGTTGACGATGTCGCCGCGTTCCTGAGCGATTGCGGCCTGCGCGTCGGCCAGGAGGCTTTGCTCGGTGGTGACAGCGGTTTCGTCCTGGCGGGCGAGGGCAAGCGCCTGAGCGCTGCGGCGTTGCTCGGCCTGATAGGCCGGCGCCAGTGCGCGCGCGACAATGCCGGCGCGGACGGCGCGCGGCTCGACCCGGCGTTGGGCGAAGGCGGCGGCGATCACCGAGGATTCGAAGGCGCTACGGGCGCGAATTTCTGCGCCGGTTTCGGCGGCTATCCGATCTTGTACACTCGCCAACCGTTCGCGTGCGGCGTTGGCGGCGGCTTCGGCTTCTTGGCGGCGGCGGGTTGCTTCGACGAGGCGGGTATCGAGCGCGCGAACCTCCCGCTGAGCCGTGGCGGCTTGCGCGCGCAGCCGTTCGGCGCGCGCGGCTTCGGCGCGGCGATCGCGTTCGGCTTGGGCGGCCGTACGTTGGGTTTGGGCGTCTGCCGTCCCTATGAGGAGCGCGAGCGTTGCCGCAAATGCGGCCAGCACCCGGGCGCGTTTTGCGCCTCGTGCCATGTCACCACCACCATATCGTCCGGAATCTTCAGTCCCGGTGATACGGAGTAGAGCAGAGTATCGTCACAGCCCGGTAAACTTGCTCGGAAATCATCACCCGAACGAGCCTGTGCGGCCAGGTTTGGCGGCCAAAAGCCAGCTTTTCGTCAGCGTTATCCTTAACGCCCTGTGAAGCGCCATCAGCACCGCCGATCCAGAACGTCGCGCAAGCGACGCCATCATCGCGCCAGCGCGCGAGCTTTTCGGCGAGTTGGCGCGAGGTCCATTCGGCGCCGCGTTCATCGAGCAGGATTTTGCGTGCGTCGTCCGGCGTTGCTTTGAACAGCGCGACAGCTTCGGCGCGCATATCGCCCGGCGGCTTGCCTTCGACTTCAACGAGATCGAATCCCTTGAAGCCAATCTGACGGCCCGCCTGCGTAGCGCGCTGCAGATAGTCGACGGTCATTGCCGCTTCTGGCCCGTCGCGCAGACGGCCAACAGCGGCGACGATCACGCGCAAGGCTTAGCTCTGCTGCGAGTCAGGCGTCGCGCCCGCCCAGATCTTCTCGATGTTGTAGAAGGAGCGGACTTCGGGACGGAACAGGTGGATCACGACGTCGCCCGCGTCCACCAGCACCCAATCGCCCTGTGGCAGACCCTCGACGCGCACGTCTTTAACGCCGGCGTCCTTGAGCTGGCGCATGACGTGATCCGCCAGCGCCCCAACGTGCCGCGACGAACGGCCGGACGCCACAACGAGCATGTCAGCGAAGGAAGATTTGCCGCGAATGTCGATGGCGAGGATGTCCTCGGCCTTGTCGTCTTCGAGCGATGTCAGCACCACCTTAGTGGCCGCTTCGACATCGATGCCGGGGGCAGGCCGGTTGGCTGCGCGCGGCTTGGCTCCGGCTTTAGCGGCGGCCGGTGCGCGTTTCATTTCAGGCGACAGGTCCTTGATCCTTCTCTGGCCCCAGACAGGGAAACGCTATCACTTCCGCTTCGGTTTCGCCAACGCCGCACGCTTGCGGGAACGGATGGCTGTAGAGGATTCCCTGTGAAGTCTGGCGTTTAGGTAGATCCAGTGGCGTGGCGCGCCGAGCCTTTTGGAGGCGCCGACCCCGGGCCGGGACACGATCGCGACGGGAACGGCCTCCGCCACCTCCCGCCAGTTCCGCCATTTCCGGAAGTTGGCCAGATTGTCGGCGCCCATGATCAGCGTGAACGCAACGCCGGGATAGAGCTGCTTGAGCGCGCGCAGCGTCTGGTAGGTGAACGCAAAGCCAAGACGCTGCTCCAGATCGGTGACGACCATCTTCGCGCCGTGCGCCTGGTTCTGCGCCGAGAGAAAGCGCTCCGCGAATGGGCTCGATTTGGCCTTGAGCGGATTTTGTGGCGAGACGAGCCACCACACGCGATCGAGCCCAAGACGCTTCAGCGCCGTTTCAGCGACGTGGGCATGGCCCTGGTGCGCAGGATCGAAGCTGCCGCCGAACAGGCCGATCTTCATGCCGGGATAGGCGAGGGGCAGATCGCGTTTCATGGTCTGATCTGACCGTCACCGTGAACGACGTACTTGAACGTCGTCAATTGCTCGGCGCCGACCGGCCCGCGTGCATGCAAGCGGCCCGTGGCAATGCCGATCTCGCCACCGAAGCCGAACTCGCCGCCATCGGCAAACTGGGTGGAGGCGTTGTGCAGCACGATGGCGCTATCGACCTCGCGGAGGAAGCGCGCGGCGGCTGTTGGATCTTCGGTGATGATCGACTCCGTGTGCTGCGACCCGTAGCGCGCGATGTGGGCTATGGCGGCGTCGATGCCATCGACGACGCGAACCGAGAGCATGGGCGCCAGGTATTCAGTCCGCCAATCCTCCTCGGTGGCGTCCTCCATCGTCGTGATAGCGCGCGCTGCTTCGTCGCCGCGCAGCGCACAGCCGGCATCGCGCAGCGCTGCTGCGATAGGTGGAAGCAGGGCGCTTGCAACGGCGCGGTCTATCAACAGCGTTTCGGTTGCGCCGCAGACGGAGACGCGCCGCATCTTGGCGTTGACGACAATCGCTAGCGCTTTCGCCGGATCGGCGGCGGTGTGGACGTAGGCGTGGCAGATGCCTTCGAGGTGCGCGAACACCGGCACGCGTGCTTCATCTTGCACGCGCGCAACTAAGTTCTTGCCACCGCGCGGTATAATTACATCGATGGCGCCGCCGAGCCCCGACAGCATCATGCCTACGGCGTCACGGTCTTGTGTCGGGACGAGTTGAATCGCGTCTTGGGGCAATCCG
Source organism: Hyphomonadaceae bacterium (assembly GCA_050184605.1). Taxonomy (GTDB): domain Bacteria; phylum Pseudomonadota; class Alphaproteobacteria; order Caulobacterales; family Aquidulcibacteraceae; genus Vitreimonas. The sequence continues at coordinate 64,400 of JBFXAE010000008.1, forward strand.
CTCGCCGCCAACGCTGTGCGGAGTTCGGCCACGATCGCTGCTGTTGTGGCCGCACTCTCCGAACCGCCGCGAAGGATGACGGCATTGCCTGAGCGCAGCGTTAGCGCACCAGCATCGGCCGCGACATTGGGGCGGCTCTCAAAGATCATGCCGATCACGCCGATGGGCGCGCGCACGCGCTGGATACGCAATCCGTTCGGGCGCGTCCATTCGGCCGTCACGGCACCTATGGGATCCTGCTGCTGCGCGATGGTGGCGACGCCATCCGCGACGGCGCGAACACGTTCGGCGTCGAGGCGAAGACGGTCGACGTAAGCTTCCGTCAGTCCTTTGCAGAGCGCGGACTCAACCTCTCGCTCGTTCACCGCTGCAATCGCATCGACTTTGGCGCGCAGACATTCCGCCATCGCGACGAGCGCCGCCGTACGCGCTTTGCTTGACGCCAAACGCAAAGCGTCCGCCGCTGCGCGCGCACGGCGGCCAATCTCCAGCATCTCAGCTTCGAGCGTGCTCATGGCCTAAACTTGGGCGAGATCATCGGCATGCACCAGGGTCGGGCCGGCGTCATAGCCGAGTGTTTCTGCGATTGCCGCGCTCTTCAGCCCCTTGATGCGCGAAGCATCGCCGGCATCGTAGCGCGCCAAGCCGCGCGCCAATTCGGCGCCGGCGGATGACAAAACGCGCACGCAATCGCCCTTCTCAAACGCGCCGCGCACTTCAACGACACCTGCGGCAAGCAAGCTTTTCCCGGCGCGGACGGCATTCGCGGCGCCATCGTCGACGACCAGCGCGCCCTGTGGCGCAAGGCTTCCGGCGATCCAGGCTTTGTACGCGGCGCGCGGCGTGGCGCTTGGCGCAAACCAGGTTGCACGCGCGCCGTCCTGCAAGCGCTGCAGCGGATTGAGTTCGGCGCCCTTGGTGATGACGACAGCGCAGCCGGCGCGCGTAGCAATCTTCGCGGCCTCGATCTTGGTGCGCATGCCGCCTGAACCGAGCACGCCTGGTTCGCCCGCCATGGCTTCGATCGCCGGCGTGATCTCGTTGACCTCGGCTACGAACGGCGCGTTCGAGTCTTGGCGCGGATCGCGCTCGTAGAGCCCGTCAATGTCCGACAGTAGAACGAGGACATCGGCGGAAATCATCTGTGCGGCGCGGGCGGCGAGCCGGTCGTTGTCGCCGTAGCGGATCTCAACGGTGGCGACCGTGTCGTTCTCATTGATGATCGGGATGGCGCCGAGTTCGAGCAACGTCTCAAGCGTCGCGCGCGCATTAAGCCAGCGGCGGCGCTGCTCTGTGTCGTCCGGCGTCAGCAATGCCTGCGCCACGGGAATCTGGTGGCGCGCGAACGCTTCTTCGTAGGCGCCCATCAAGCGCGCCTGGCCTGCAGCAGCGGCTGCTTGCTTTTCCGCCAGCGTGGTAGCGCGACGTAATCCGAGTGCGCGGCGGCCCAGTGCGATGGCGCCCGAGGACACGATCACAACCTGCTTGCCACTCGCGCGCGCCGCCGCGACATCATCCGCCAGCGCCGCGAGCCAGGCGCGCGCCGGATTGCCTTCGCTATCGACGAGGAGGGCGGAGCCAATTTTGACGACAAGCCGGTTCGCGCGTGCGAGCGGTGTCACGGCGTCCAGTCCTGTTCGGGCTCGGCGGCGCGGACTTCCTCGGTGCGCCGCTCGCGCAGCATCGCGGCGATCTCGTTCACCAGTTCGCGTACGCCCGCGCCCGAAACGCCGGAGACGAGCCGGACATCCTTGCCGATCGCACGCGAAAGAGCAGAGCGCTTGCGGTTCGCCTCCGCCGGCGTCATCGCGTCGATTTTGTTGAGCGCAACGATCTCAGGCTTCTCCGCGAGCCCTGCGCCATAGGCTTCGATCTCATGGCGCACCGTGCGGTAGGCCCCCGTGGCGCTCTCCGCCGTGGCGTCGATCAGGTGCACGAGCGCGACGCAGCGTTCGACGTGGCCGAGAAAGCGCGTGCCAAGGCCGGTGCCCTCAGCGGCGCCTTCGATCAGGCCTGGAAGGTCGGCCATGACGAAGCGCTCGCTATCGCCGATGCTGACCACGCCAAGGTGCGGATGCAGCGTCGTGAAAGGATAGTCGGCTACTTTCGGCGTTGCACTCGACACCGCGCGCAGGAAGGTGGATTTGCCGGCGTTCGGCAGGCCGACGAGGCCGGCGTCAGCGATGAGCTTAAGCCTCAACCAGAACACGCGCTCTTCACCCGGCAGGCCGGGGTTCGCATGCTCCGGCGCCTGGTTCACCGACGATTTGAAATGGGCGTTGCCGAAACCGCCATTGCCGCCGCGCGCCAGCAACACACGCATGCCGGCCTTGTTCAGATCGGCGATGACGGTCACTTTGTCTTCGTCCAACACTTCGGTGCCTGTCGGCACTTTCAGCACGACGCTTTCGCCGTTGGCGCCATGGCGGTTCTGACCCATGCCGTGGCCGCCAGTCGCGCCTTTGAAGTGCTGCTGGTAGCGATAGTCGATCAAAGTGTTGAGGCCGTCCACCGCTTCGATCCAGACATCGCCGCCGCGCCCGCCATCGCCGCCGTCCGGCCCGCCGAACGGAATGAATTTTTCACGCCGGAACGAGACCGCGCCTGCGCCGCCGTTGCCGGAGCGCACATAGATTTTTGTCTGATCCAGGAACTTCATTGATCGGGCAGTAGGCAATTGGCGATGGGCAGTAGGAAATTTGGCGCGCCTACTGCCGATTGCCTACTGCCCGCTGCCTACCAACTCAATCGGTTTCGCGCCGCCAACGCAGTGAAACGCGCTGGTCGCCGTTGCCGAGGAAGCTGGTGATCAGCACGAGGCGCGGGCGGATGGTCCATTCCAAGCGTGTTTGCGCCTGGCCGAGACCCGTTCGCGCGACTTCGACATACACGTCGCGCGTTAGGTAAACGCCGCCGGCGACGAGAAAGCCGCCGTCCTCGTCCTGGCGCACGTTGAAGCGGTCGAGCCCGGCGGCGGCGCGCGCGGCATCCATCAGATCGAGCGAAGTGCGGCCGGAAAGGGCGGCCAAGCTGGCCGCCAGCTGCGCCGCTTCGAGCGCGGAAAGGTCCTCGACGGAGCGCCCGAATAGAACCTGTGGGAGAATCTCGTCCTCCGGCAACGCGGGTTCGGAGGAGAACGTGATCTCCGGATCGCGCGCCGTGCCGATCAAGCGAATGCGTGCGCTCAGGTCTGCGGTGTCACGCACCGCTGTCATGTTGATTTGCGCGTCGAGCGGATCGCCGGTGAACTCGATGCGTGCGTCTTCGATTTCAAATGGCTGACCCGAGAGCGCCAGCGTGCCGCGCACCGCGCGCGCGACGCCGAACACAAGAGGGTGCGCCGCTGTGCCGCCCAAGCGCATGTCGAGCGCCCATTCCGCATCGACGCCGCGCCCGCGTGTAAACACCCGGCCCGGCGCTGTGACCGTCACATTGAGTGTCGTCGAGCCATTGCGGCGTGGGCGTTCTTCTTCTTCGAGTGGTTCGTCTTCCTCGCCAGGCCGATTGATCTCGATCACGTCCAGTGTGGGGATGCCAGCTTGCGGGTTGGAGGCGATATCGATGCTGGCTTCGACGATGTTGAGTTCGCCGGTCAGCGATGAACGCAGGCCTTCCCATGCGAGGGTGAGTTCACCACTGGCCACAGCATGCGCATCTGGACGATCGGCGACGCGCATATTGTCGACGTCGACGGTGATGCTGCCTTGGCGATCGTTGACGCTGCCGCCAGTCGCGGTGAGGCGTCCGCCGCGCGGACCGGACGCAGTGAAATTCTCGATGGTGACGCCGCGTTCGTCGAGCGCTACGCGCGCATCGAGATCGACGAGACGCACGCCGGTGAGCTTGTCCTCGAAGCGGCCATCGACAATCTCGAGGTGGCCATCCCCGGAAAGATAGCCGGCGCCAAACTCGATCTCGCCTTCGCCGTCCAGCGCGCCGGAAAGCGATTGGTCCGGCAAGCGCGCCGCCGCCCACAAGGCATCCGCCGGCCCGCGTACAGACCAGCGCGCCCGCCCGCGCCGTTCCCGCGCCAACGCAATCCGCAGCGGCGCGGCGCTTGTCTCGACCGGCGCGTTAGCTTCGAAATGGGCGACGAGCCCGCCTTCGGATGTCGCGTCGACTGTCGAAGTGAGCCGCCCCGGAGTCAGATTGCCGACGATGTGCATGTCCAGCGTGCCGCGCTGACGGCCGGACACACGAGCGTCATCGAGCCGAATATCGGCTTCGCCGGTGAGACCGCCGCCGTTGCTGGCGAGCGAAACGCGGCCATCGATGCGGCCGGTTGCGCGTTCGCCCCAGATCGCGGCAAGCGGCGCGAGCGGCGCGTCTTCGATTTGCGCGCTGCCGGTGAGCGCGCGGCCGCGCTCTTCCCATTGTGCCTGCACCACGCCGTCACCCATGGCGACGTTGAGCTCGGCCTGCGTGCGCCCGGCGCTCCAATCCGCCGTGATCGGGGCGCGTGTGAAGATCGGTGCGTCGGCGAGGGTGCCGCGGCCTTCGATGCGCGCGGATTGCTCGTCGAGGTTGACGGTCGCCGTGCCGGCGAAGGCGAGGGGCGCTTGGCGCAAGCGTCCGCGCATGTCGAATGTGGTCGCGACCGAGTCGAGCGGACCTTCGGCGCGCAGCGTCGCGGCGCGAACCCGCAGCTCGCCAGCGCGCGCGTCGGCCACTTGTGCATCGAGGAGGATCGTCTCGGGCGTCAAAGTCAGATCGCCGGCCAGGCGGCCGGTGACGCCTGGCAGAAGCCCGTCGACGGCGCCGTTGACATCAAGCTCCGCATTGACGCCGCGGTTCAAAAACTGCGCGCTCCCTTGCGCCAGCAAGCCGCCCCATTGCGCATCCAGCGCGCTCAAGCTCACCGCGCCGCCGCCGATGGAGACATCGGCGCTTGCGGTCATCGCTTGGCCGGATGCTGTTCCGGTCACTTCCGCGCGGCCTGCGTAGGCGTTGCCGCGCGGCGCCAGCGTGAAGTTCACCACCGGCTGCTCAACAAGCACGCCGCCCGCCGCGAAGCTCGACAGCGAACCCTGCATTGTGAGCGTCGGGCGGGCGATGCGGCCGGTCAGCCGTCCTGTCGCGTCGATGGCGCCGCCGATCTCAGCGCCGCCGAGGTCAAGCGGACCGCGCGCGCTGGCTTCGAGCGCGAGATTGGCTTCGCCTCCGACAATGCGGCCGGTTGCGCCGGCCCGCAACTGCGCGCCATCCACGCGCGCGTGCGAAACCGTGATGCCGCCGTTCTCGTAGCGCATGCGGGCATCGAGTCGCGGGGATGCGCCCAGCAATTGTGGGACGATATCCGGCGAACCGGCGATGCGCGCGCCTTGGCCATCGACGGAGATCGCCCAGGCGCGTTCCTGCTCTTCACCGTCCCGAAAAGCGCGCCAGCGGCCGCTCGCTTCGCCGCGTAGGTCAGCGGCAACCGCCTCGAAGCGCCGGATGCGCCAATCACCAGCAAACTCGCCGTCGCCGGAATTGACCCAGCCTTGTGCGTCGAGGGCAACTGCATCGCTCGCAAGATCGGTGCGGTTGAGCGTGAAGCGTTCCCGGCGTCTGTCATACTCGAGCGCTGTACGCAGCCGTGCGTTGACGAAGAGCGGCGCCGTCCGCGCTGGGGCGCGCAGATCGCCGCTGAGTGTGAAACGATCTGCGGTGAGCGCCGCCTCGACCGGCCCGCGAAGTTGCGTCCTCTGCCCCAGTGCGTCGATCTCTTGGGCGTCCAGCGTGCCGCGGATCGCCGTCGTACCGCGCGCGCGCCGCAGCTCGCCTTCGAGCCGCGCCGCCCCAAGCGGAAAGGGTGACTCGCGCGCGATCGCCGAAAGGTTGTTCGTCGTCGCGACGAGTTGTGCGGCGCCATCCAACTCGCCGTGTTCATCGAGTAAGCCCGAAAGGTTGAGCGCGAAAAAGGGCGTTTCGGCGCGCGCTTCGAATGTGCGCTCGGTGGGCGCGCCGTTGAGATTGAAGGTGATGCTCGGGCCGATGCGCTGCGCCAAAGTTTGCAGCGCTGGGATCGAATCCAATTGAGCTTGACCTTGCGCCGACCATGCCTCCGGCGTCCAGCGCGTGTTGCCGATCAGCAATTGCCGCTGGCCGGCGACGGCCTCGAAGTGTGCGTTGCCGGTGCGGAGATCGCCATCGCCGGTCGCGGTCGCGCGAATGCCTTCCTCGCTGAGGCCGATTGCCCGTGCGATGACGCCGCCCGGTGCGCTGTAGAGATCGAGACTGAGCGCGTAGTTCTGATCGTTGTGATAGAGGGCCGTGATGCGATCATCGTCTGAATCGAGTCGACGCAGCGTCAGATCGAGCGCGCGCAACTCGTCGTCGCGCAGATCAAGCGCGAGGTCGGCGCTGAATTCCGACGCGTTGCCGACAACGGCCTCGGCCAGCGTGAGCCGCTCGACATGCAGCTCCGAGATGATGACGTCGAAGGTTGCGCCGGACGAGGGCCGATGTTCCAGAAGCGTTGGCTGACGCGTAATCGCGATTGCATTCGCGCTGGCGGCATGGAGGCGCACCGTGCCGAATAGGATATCCTGCGGCGACCAGTCGAGCGCGACATCGTGCGCTTCGAGCCAGATGCCTTCTTCGTCTTCGATCGTGATCGTGCCGGCGCGCAGATTGCCGATCCAGCCGCCGCTGACGTCATCGATCTTGATGCGCCCGAGCCGCCAAACACGCGCGCCGTCGCCGAGCGAGTCCACAACAAGGTGCGCGGCGGGGCCGAGCGCGATCACGGCGCTCGCGCCGACGAGTGCGCCACCGCCCGCGAAGGCCCACCAGCGTTTGCGCCGGCGTGGCTTGAGAGGCGCTTCCTCGCTCAAAACGCCTGGCCCAAGCTGATGTAGAGCGCGAAGTCGTCGTTGCGCTCGTCCTCGTCGAGCGGGAAGGCGATATCGATGCGCAACGGCGCAAAGCCGAGATTGTAGCGTGCGCCGAAGCCGACGCCCCAGCTCAAATCTGCGGCCTCGCTCCAATCATCAAACGCCGTGCCTGCATCGACAAATGCCGCCGCGCCCCAGCGTTCGTCAAAGCGCCAACGCGCCTCAACAGAGCCCTCAAGCAAGCCTTGGCCTCCGGGCGTGAGGCCGAGCAGATCGCGCTCTTGCGGATAGATGGAATTGTATTCGTATCCGCGCACGGAGCCGCCGCCGCCGGCATAGAAGCGGCGATCTGGCGGCACGTCATTTGGATCGCCGGTGACGGCTTCAAGCCATCCAACACGCGCGCGCGCAGCAAGCGTCAGGCGATCATTCGCGCCGATCGTCTCATAGACGCGACCCTCCGCTGTTGCGCGCACGAAGCCGAGGGTTTCGTCGCCCGTGGAGACGGAGGGTTCGAGGCGAAGCTCCGTGATGGAGCCATCGATCGGATCGAGTGTGAATTCCGTCGTGTCGTGACGCCAATTGCCAAAGCCGGAGAGGACGATCGCGTCGCGCACCGTGCCGACGAGGTCGTCGTACTCGTCCGCCGAAAGCCGAAGCCCGTAGCTTGTCGCGGTACGCAGGCGCGTGGAGGCATCCACGGAGCCGAAGATGGCGACGCCTTGGCGCGTGTAGGCCTCGAGCTGCTCTCGGCTGGCCGACGCGCCGAACGTAACGGCATGGCCGAGGCCTGCCGCGTGAGGCCGCGTCAGCGAGGCGGTGAGTCCTTGCTGCATCTCCGCCAGGGTTGCGCCGACGGTCAGTGAATCCGCACGTCCAGTGAGATTGCGCCGCGTCCATTCCGCCTGCACGCCCGCGCCTTCCGTGGTCGAGTAGCTGACGCCCAGTTCGTAGGCGTTGCGGCGCGCGGGTTCGACGGTGACGATGACGTCGCGCAGGCCGTTCTCGTCCGGCGGCGCAAGGCGCGTCGAGGCCAACGACAGCGCGCCCGTGGAGGTGAGATCACGCCTCAGGCGGGCCAGCGCCTGTGGTGAGTAGGCTTCGCCGGTTTCCCAGTTTTGCAGGTCGTCAATGAAGCTCGGACGCAACACGCCATCCGGTTCGGCGCGCACGCCGCCCAAGCGGGCCAGTTCGCCCGTGCGGAAGCGAAACTCCGCCGCGACCTGTGCGCTGGCATGGTCCACGACAACGCGCCGATCCAATGCTGCCGCGTCCGCGTAGCCGTTCTGCTGAAGCGCTGCGAGCGCGCCGCTTTCGGCTTCAAGCACGGTTGACGCGCGCGCGGGATCGCGCACGCGCACGGTTGCGATGGCTTCATCCGCCGCGCGCGAAGCCTCGGCGTTGGGCTGTCCGGCCTCGTAGGTGACGCGGGGCGCCTCGAAGGTGAAGCGCGTTCCCAATTCGATGATCAAGCGCGCCGAGGGCGGATCTTCGCTCGCTTCCGGCGTCACTGTCGCGCCGTAATATCCTTCCGAGCGCAGCCACGCCAAAGCACGCTGCGCTGCTTCCTCCGCAATGCGCTCGGCGTCGAACAAGCTTTCAGGCGCGTCGCGATCGGGGAGGAGATCGAGAATGGCGCGGCGCGTGTCATGATCCGGCCCCTCGATGACGACAGGCGAGTCCGCCCAAGCAGGTGCTGCGGTGGGCAAGCCGATGGCCGCGCAGAGCGCGGCGGGAAGGATGGGAATACGGCGCATCGCGAGTCGCAGAAATCTGGCTAGCGAGGCTCGCAGGAGGGCGGTTAACGCATCATCAACCATAAGCGCGGGTCCACACCCCGCGCCCTGGAGAAATAGCTCATTAAATCAATACGAAAGCAAGCGTCGACGGCGCCTTGCCGAAGCTTAACCCCAAGGGCCGCGCTGGCGCGTCTGCTGTGTGGCCCACGGGCTGCTCGAAGCGCTCGTCGTTGGCCGGCCGAAACGGCGCGCCATGTCCATCAGCTGCGCGATGCGGTTTTGGGTGTTCGGGTGCGTCGAAAACAGGTTGTCGGCGCCGCGACCGGCGAGCGGATTGATGATGAAGAGGTGCGCCATCGCCGGGTTGCGCTCTGCATCTTCGTTCACGCGTTGGCGCGCATAGGCTTCGATCTTCTGCAGCGCGCTCGCCAGCGCTTCCGGCTCGCCGCCGATCTCGGCGCCGATGCGGTCGGCTTCGTATTCGCGCGCGCGGCTGATCGCCATTTGCACAAGTGAAGCCGCGATCGGCGCGAGGAACATGATCAGCAAACCGATGATCGGGTTGCGGTCGCGATCGCCGAAGAACAGCGCAAAATTCGCAAGCATCGCCACGGCGCCAGCGATCGTCGCGGTCACGGTCATCGTCAATGTGTCGCGATTTTTCACATGCGCGAGTTCGTGCGCCATGACGCCGCGAATTTCTTCGCGCGAGAGCAGGCCGAGCAAACCGCTGGTGGCGGCGACGGCCGCATTCTCTGGGTTTCGCCCAGTCGCGAACGCGTTCGGCTGAGGGTTATCGATGATGTAAATCTTAGGGGGCGGCAGCCCGGCGCGCTGCGCCAGTGCCAGCGTGTCGTCAACGTAGGCGCGGACGCGCGGATCTGGGTGTCCAGGTTGGATTTCCTGCGCTTTGAAGTGGCGCAGCACCATCTTATCGGCATTCCAATAGGCAAACAGGTTCATAGCGCCCGCCACAAGCAGAGCGATCAGCATGCCGCCCGTGCCGCCGACGAGGTAACCGACCGCGCCAAACAGCGCCGTCATCGCCGCCAAAAGGATGTACGTCTTGAGATGGTTCATCTTTCTCCTCACTTGAGGGAAGATATCGATAGTAAGACCGCGAGGTTCAATATGTCCGATGAAGCGCCAGAACCGCCGCCGCGCAAGCTGACACCGGAAGCGCAACGCGCGCTCGCCGAAGCGGAGGAACGCCGCGCCGCGGCGGCCAAGCTGGAACAAGAGAAGGAACTCGGCGGGCCGAGCGGTCCGGAACCGACGCGCTACGGCGATTGGGAGCGCAAGGGCATCGCCAGCGATTTCTGATTAACGACGCCGCTGTCGCGCGAACTTCGCGCGCGCATGGCGAAGCACCTTCACGCCGCCGCGCGCCTGCGCGAAGCTGCCACGTTCTGTTCTGGAGAGAACTCATGCGCGTCCGCGCGATCCTTGCGGCCCTGGCGCTTGTCGCCGGGCCGGCCTTCGTGGCGCCGAGCGTTGCCTACGCCGATGGCATTGAACGCCCGCGTCCGCCGCGCCAGCGCGTGCGCCGGCCGCAACCGCCTCCGCCGCCGGCGCCGTTGCCGCCCCCGCCTGTCGTGGAGACAGGCCCGGAGACCGTGACACTCGATAACTCTTTCTTTGCCAGCTCGGGCGGCGTCGGTTCCGACATCGGCGTTGGCGGGTATTATTCCAGCACCACTGTCATAATTCGTGGTGCATCGGCTTCTGCTTCGGCGTTCGCCTTTGCGTCAGCCCGCGCCGGCGCGCGGGGCGGGTATCGTGGCGGCGGTCATGGCTGCGGCTGCCGTTGAGGTAACCAAACGACAACATCCCCACTCCCATTGTGGGGGCACGCAAGTATTTGCGCCTGAAGGTGAAAGGGCGTAAACGCGCGGCCCACCGGGCGCGGCTTTGCGTTCGAAGGGGATTTCTCTCATGGCGCAGGCCCCGGCCGAAGCGCCCCAGCCGAATTCACCAGATGACGTCGCGCATGGCGGCGGGAATCGGTCTGGGCAGTTCTGGACGCTTGCGCTCGCGTCAGTCGGTGTCGTCTACGGCGATATCGGCACCAGCCCGCTCTATGCGCTTCGAGAATCGTTGGTGCATGTCGCAGACGGGGGCGCGATTGAACGCCACGAGGTTATCGGCATTGTGTCGCTGATCTTTTGGGCGCTGATCATAGTTGTCACCCTCAAGTACGTCATTCTTCTCCTGCGCCTGAATAACAAGGGCGAGGGCGGTACGGTTGCATTGATGGCGCTGGCCCAGCGCGCGATCGGCAAGCGAACGCCGTACATTCTGTTTCTGGGCATGCTCGGTGCGGCGCTGTTCTACGGCGATGCGCTGATTACACCGGCCATTTCTGTATTGTCTGCCGTGGAAGGGCTGCGAGCGGTTCCCGGATTTGAGGGGCGCATCGATCCTTTCATTCTGCCAATAAGCGTCGCCATCCTGATTGCACTCTTCGCTGTCCAGAGCCGAGGCACCGGCAAGGTCGGCTCCTGGTTCGGACCGATCACGACGGTGTGGTTTCTGGTTCTTGGGGGCTTGGGCATCTGGCACATCCAGGATGATTTGGGCGTGCTCGAGGCGCTGTCTCCGATTCCGGGTGTCGTGTTCATGCTTAATCACGGCGTCCTGGCTTTTGTGGTTCTCGGGTCTGTGTTTCTCGCCGTGACCGGCGCCGAAGCCCTTTACGCGGACATGGGACACTTTGGCCGGCGGCCGGTTCAGATGACATGGATGCTGCTGGTGCTTCCGTGCTTGGCGCTGAATTATTTTGGACAGGCGGCGATGGTGCTTGCGCACCCCGAGCGACTTGAGAACCTCTTCTTTGAAACAGCTCCGGATTTCCTCCGTCTGCCGCTTGTAATTATCGCGACAGCCGCAACTATTATTGCGAGCCAAGCAGTCATCACCGGCGCGTTTTCTCTTACGCAACAGGCGATTCAGCTCGGATTCCTGCCGCGCATGGAGATCCGCCGAACATCGGAAACCCAGTTCGGCCAAATCTACATGCCGCAGATAAATTGGTTGGTGCTAGCGGGCGTGCTGGTGCTGACGTTGGCGTTTGGATCGTCCAGCCGCCTTGCGTCGGCATACGGAATTGCGGTGACCGGCGAAATGATCGTCACCACCTTGCTGGCATTCATTGCAATCTGGAAGCTCTGGAAAGCACCGGTGTGGCTTGCGGCGCTCATCTGTACGCCGCTGATCTTCATCGAGATGGTTTTCTTCTCATCCAACATGCTCAAGGTGTGGAGTGGCGGCTTCGTTCCGTTGTTGCTGGCCACCGGGTTGGTTCTGGTCATGTGGACATGGCTGCGTGGCACTCGGCTTCTGGCCGAAACCACGCGGCGCGACGAGCCGCTCTCGAAGCTCTTCGAAACGCTTTCACATCATCCACCGCATCGTGTGCGGGGCGCGGCGATCTTCCTGACCGGCGATCCCGACATCGCGCCGGCGGCGTTGATGCACAACCTGAAGCACAATCAGGTTTTGCACGAGCAGATCATCATTTTGACCGTGAAGACGATCAACGCCCCGCGTGCGCCCGATAGCGAGCGCGTGAAGGTTGAGGACTACATGCCTGACGTGAAGCGTGTGATCCTTACGTTCGGCTTTATGGAAACGCCCAACGTCGTCAAAGCGCTCACGGAAGCGCGAAAGCATGGGCTGAAGTTCGACATCATGAAAACGAGCTTCTTCCTCTCGCGCCGCACGATCGTTCCGAGCGAGAGGAGCGGCATGCCGCTCTGGCAGGATCACCTCTTCATCTTCCTGGCCCGCAACGCCACCAACGCGACCGACTTCTTTCACATCCCGTCCGGCCGCGCGGTGGAGCTGGGCAACCAGGTGATGGTGTAAGCCGCTGCCTGTGTTAGCCTTGCGGCCAGGGAGAGCGACATGGGCATCTGGCAGAAGATCGGGCTCACCATTCTCGCAGGCATCGCCATCGGCGTGATTTGCGCGCTGATCGGCAACATGTTCGGGCTGAGCGGCCCGCTCATGGGCGGCGTGGCTGGGGGCATTACCGCCGGCCTTATCGCCACCACCATGCGGGACAAGCCGAAAGCCTAGCGATATAGATAGTTCGTCGGCAGGCCGAGCCGCTTGCACGCCTGCGCCGGCGGCGCGTCCTCGATGACGAACCGCTCCGCCGCGGCCCCGAGTGCGCGCAGCAATGTGTGCTCGCCGCCCCGCAAGCCGAACTTGGACCCCAGCCCCAAAGTTTCGCGCGCCCACGCCGGCGTCATGCTGACAGCCGCACGCAGCATCAGGTGCTGCGCGGCCTTGATCGGCAGCAACGGCGCCGCGCGCACGATCGACATAAACTCGAACACGATCTCCGAGCGTTCGAGCTTTGGCGCCATCGCCGCAAACATCGCTTCCAAATCGGCCTTCGATGTTGGCGGCCGATCGGCGCCATAGAGCGATGCCGCTGGCGCGCCTTCCGCGTAGAAGCGATCGGTTTCCTCCGGCGTAAGCGTGTGGACGTAGCGGTTGTAGGCTTCGACAAATCCGAACGCCGCCGTCGCGTGGACCCAGCTCAGCAACGCCGGGTCGTTGGCGCGATAAGGGGTTCCGGCCGCCGTGTGTCCTTCCACGCGATCGTGGGCGCGCACCACGCCGCCGATCATCGCCCGCGCGATGTCGGCAGGGGCGTAGATCGTCACCCATGCCGCGAACCCCGTGCGCCGAATGCGCGTTACCGGATCGCTGCGAAATGTCGTGTGCTCCCAGACGCCCGTGCGCACCCGCGGCTCCGCGAGCTCGAGGATCACCGCCGCAAAGCCGCCGACAATCAGCGCCACCGGGTTCTTCATCACCCGCCAGCTGATCGAGTCTGGCTCGAACAGAGCCGGCGCGCCGGCAGGCGTGGTGAAATCGACCGCCCGTAGTCCGGGCGGGGGCGCGATGTAATCGCGCAGCAGCCGATCCAAGTTGCGAGGCATTATGAAAACTCTAGCATGGGCGACGAACAGGAGGGCAATTTGGCGTCAGCCACCGACGTAGCGTCACTGCACAAACGTGCGAGCGCAGGTGACGCGCGCGCGCAATACGAGCTCGGCGCCCGTTTGCTTGTCGGTCGCGACGCACCATTCGCGCCGCACGATGCTGTTAATTGGATCGAGTCCGCGACCAAACTCAGAAACACTGACGCGCTCCAGCTCTCGGCGGTGTTGGCGGCTCTCGGCATTGGTCGTGCGCAGAACTGGAGCGATGCGTTCGAACTCCTCGGCGCCGCCGCCGAAGCTGGTGACACACGAGCTTTGGGGCAGATCGCCGTCATCGGCTCTCGCTTGACCGATCAGCTCACAATCCCGGCCTCGGTTCAACACTTCGACGGGCCCCGCGTTCTGACGTTCGATGGCTTCCTTCCATCCGCCGCTTGCCAATGGATCATGGATCGCGCACGGCCAAGTCTGGATGCGGCCCGGGTCAAAAATGCGGACCAGGGCGGCGCCAACGTCCACGCGATTCGCACCAATACCGGCATGGGTTTCTCACTGATCGATACAGATCTCGTGATTCAACTCACCCATGCGCGCATCGCCGCCGCGATCAACGCGCCGGTCGCGCACCAGGAACCGACCAACATTCTTCACTATGCGCCAGGCCAGGAATACCGGCCGCACTTCGATTTCATCGATCCAGGAGTCGCCCACTTCGCGCGGGAGCTACAAACGGTAGGTCAACGCATCGTGACCTTCCTGATTTATCTCAACGATGACTATGAAGGCGGCGCCACGACATTCCCACGCCTCGATTGGAGCTTCAAAGGCAAGGCCGGCGATGCGCTTGCGTTTTGGAATGTGACCGACGGAAAGCCGGATCCGCGCACGCTGCACGCCGGCACGCCGACCACGCATGGCGTGAAATGGTTATTCTCGAAGTGGGTGAGGGACCGCGCCCTACCTTTAGTATAAGTATGCCCTGATGGACATCGCCACGATACGCAAGAACGCTGCGGCGGGAGACCCGCAAGCGCAGACTATGCTTGCACGTAGACATGTCATCGGACGCGAGGCGCCCTACGATCCCGAAGAGGCTTGCCGCCTGCTGGCTATGGCCGCGGCTCAGGATTTTCCACTTGCTCTGTTGATCAGCGCTACGTTCGCAGCGCTTGGAATCGGACGCCGACAAAGCTTCGACGATGCGATTGGCTTTCTCGCACGCGCCGCCGCGACGGGGAGTGAACGCGCGATCGGTCAACTCGAAGCCCTCGGCGGCGTTAAGGGGTTCGACCCTGACGCTTGGCTTGAACCTCCAAAATCGCTGCAGCACGCCTCCGCACCGAGGATATTCTCGACAGAGCAGCTCATCCCCCCGCCGGCATGTTCTTGGCTCGCCAGCCAAGCGATACTGCGATTGCGGCCCACGTTGGTGAAGGATGCAGTATTGAGGGCCGCAGTGGCCTCATCTGACCGGAGCAACACCGGATGCGGCTTCAGCAAAATTGAAGGTGATCTGGTCTTGCAGATGACGCGTCTACGGCTCGCGGTATGGACAGGCATCAAACCTGAGTTTCAGGAACCGCCCAATATTCTCCACTACGAGCGGGGGCAGCATTATGGCCCCCATTATGACTTTGTGCGTGTCGATGAAGTGAGTGGGCTGCAAGGTGAACTGACCTCGTGGGGCCAGCGGCGAGCTACGGCGCTTGTGTATCTCAACGACGACTATGAGGGTGGCGAGACAAACTTTCCGCGACTGGGCTGGAGCTATAAGGGCAAAACCGGCGATGCGCTCCTGTTCTGGAATCTGTCGGAAGCTGGAGAGCGTGAAGAACTGTCACTTCACGCAGGTTCGCCAGTGACGCGCGGGACGAAGATCATCCTCTCACAGTGGATTCGCGAAAAGGTGGTGCCGGTCGGCCACTAGAGCGATCTGTTGCGTTCGTGACTTAGCTGTGGAAGGTACCGCGACCTTTCTGGAGTTGGGATCTTCAATCAATGGCGCAAGGTGCAGTCAAAAAAGTCGTGCTCGCCTATTCCGGCGGCCTCGACACCTCCATCATCCTGAAATGGCTTGAGGAGACTTACGGCTGCGAGGTTGTCACCTTTACCGCGGATTTGGGCCAAGGCGAAGAGCTCGCGCCCGCGCGTGAGAAGGCGCTGAAGATGGGCGTGAAGCCGGAGAACATCTTCATCGACGATCTGCGCGAAGAGTTCGTTCGCGATTTCGTGTGGCCGATGTTTCGCGCCAACACACTCTATGAGGGCCAATACCTGCTCGGCACCTCGATCGCCCGCCCGCTGATCGCCAAGCGCCAGATCGAGATTGCCAACCTCGTCGGCGCTGACGCTGTCTGCCACGGCGCCACCGGCAAGGGGAACGACCAGGTTCGCTTCGAGGTCAGTTATTACGCACTAAAGCCTGACGTCAAAGTCATCGCGCCGTGGCGCGAGTGGGAGTTCGAAGGCCGCCCGCAACTCATCGAGTACGCCAAGAGGCACGGCATCCCGATTGCGCAAGGCAAAGAGCAAGCCGCACCGTTCTCGATAGATGCGAATCTGCTGCACACTTCCAGCGAAGGTCTGGCCCTCGAAGACCCGGACGTCGAAGTGCCTGACATCGTCACCAAGCGCGGCGATCGTCGCACCATCACGCCGGAAGAAGCCCCGGATCAGGCGGAGACCATTACGCTCAGCTTTGAGCGCGGCGATCTCGTCGCCATCAACGGCAGGGCGATGAAGGCGCACGAGCTCTTGGCCGAGCTCAATCGCCTCGGCTCGAAGCACGGCATTGGCGGGCTCGATCTCGTCGAAAACCGTTATGTCGGCATGAAGTCGCGCGGCTTCTACGAAACGCCGGGTGGCACGATCCTATGGTACGGCCACCGCGCTATTGAGAGCATCACGCTCGATCGCGGCGCCATGCACCTGAAGGACGAGCTGATGCCGAAATATGCCGGCATCATCTACAATGGCTTCTGGTGGACGCCCGAGCGCAAGATGCTGCAAGCGGCAATTGATGCAAGCCAGGAGAGCGTCAGCGGCGACGTGAAACTAAAGCTCTACAAAGGCAGCGTCCGCACGGCCGGCCGTTCTTCGCCGTATTCGCTCTATTCGAAGCAGCTCGTCGGCTTCGACGAAGCCGGCGGCTACAACCAGGCCGACGCTGAAGGCTTCATCAAGCTCAACGCGCTGCGCCTGCGCATCCTCGCCGAGCGCGACAAGAAGCGCGGGAAGAACGAGTAAGGCCTAACCATAGGCAGCGACGAGCGCGAACACGAGCACGCCGATGAACAACGCGCCGATCGCGGGCTTGACTAAGCTGAGCGGCCGGTTGCGTGCGGTCTCCAGGAAACGCGCGCGCTCTTGAGCCTGCGCGCGCGATTTCCGATCCGCCGCCGTGCGGCCCTCTTCATCCCGCCATCCGCTCATGGCGCCGATGTAGCATCGCGTCCGCCCAACGCAAACGCGCCCGCCGGAGGGCGGGCGCGTCGCGTCGTTCAGTAGCGCACTTAGGTCCAGTATTGATCGACCTTGTAGAAGGCGAAGCTCTGATCGCGATAGGCGAGTCCATCGTTCTTCGTAAGTTCGCTGATCGTGTCGGCTGGCGCGCCCTTCAGCTCGTCCTTGGTGTAGGGGACGACATAAGCGTCTTCCTTTTCGTCATAGTTCAACGCCGCCCACGGCAGCGGATGGAATTTTTCGCCCATCTTCAGCACACCGCCAAAGCCGACGACGGCGAACAGGATCGCGTTGCTTTGCTTGTCGAGCACGATGTCTTCGACTGTGCCGATCTTCTCGCCGCTGGTATCCTTCACCGAAGTGCCGATGACCTTCTTGGCGCGAATAGCGGTGGTGTGTCCTGTTGCTGTTGGCATGGGGCTCGCTCCTTTTTTGCGTGAGGTGCAAGAAGAACAGGGCATCGGCTCGGGAGTTCCGTGCCGGCAAGTTGGATTCGTGATTTCTGCTGCTAGTCTCGCGGAACAAGGGGAAACGAATGGCGGGGATCATGACGCGCAGAACACTTCTCGGAGCAGCTGCGGCAGCGGGCGCTGCCGGCGCCGCAAGCGCACAGACAGAGGGCGGCCAGCTTACCGCGCGCGGCTTCATGCAGGGGTTCCCGGCGCCTGACGCGACGCGCGTCGATGCAACCAACTGGCACATGTACCCGCAGGTAAAGTGGTCGGTGCGGCACATGCGCGAATTGTTTGGGTCCCGTGACGCAACGCCGGCGGCGCGCCCGCGCCCGTCAGAATTGCGGCAAGCGCTTCAGCCGCTCGATGAGCTCCGCGTGCGTGGCGAGCAGGGCGACATGTCGTGGCAAGACTTTCTGACCGCGACCCATACCGACGCCGCCATCGTTCTGCACAACGGCCGCGTTGTGTTCGAACGCTATTTCGACGGCATGGCGCCGGGCGATCAGCATCTGCTGTTCTCCTGCACAAAATCCTATTGCGGGCTGCTGGCTGAGATCCTTGCCGCGCGCGGTCAGCTCGATTTCTCGCGCACAGTTGAATCATACCTGCCCGAGATGGCTAGTTCCGCCTACGCCTCGGCCACCGTTCGCCAGGTCGCCGATATGACCGACGGTGTCCATTTCAGCGAAGACTACACCGATCCAAGCGCCGACATTTATCGTCACGCCTATCAGATGGGTCTATCACCGCACGATCCGGCGAACCCGCCGCGCGGCGCCTACGCCTCGGCGCAAACGCTTGCGCGCCGGGATCATCCGCCCGGTCATGCCTTCGCCTATCGTTCCGTCAGCACTGACGTGCTTGGCTGGATCGTGCAGCGCGTCGCCAACAAATCGCTGTCGCAGCTGTTCGCTGAGGAGATTTACTCAAACATTGGCGCTGAAGACGCGGCATACTTCACGATCGATGCGGCGAGCATGGAAATCGCCAGCCTGGGCCTCAACGTCACGCTCCGCGATTTCGCCCGCTTCGGCGAAGCGTTGCGCCGTGGCGGCCGTGTTGGCCAACGTCAGGCGCTGCCAGCCGAAGCGATCGCGTCCATCACGGCAGGGGGCGATCGCGAAGCCTTCGCCCGCGCCAATATGACGACGCGCCCTGGTTGGTCCTACAAGAGCCAGTTCTGGTGCACGCACGATCGTTTCGGCTCGATTTGGATGCTGGGCGTGCGCGGCCAGCGCATGCTGATTTGCCCTGGCCTCAATCTTGTCATGGCGAAGTTCGGCTCGCACCCGGTTGCGAGCAACGTCGCCACCGACGCGATCCATGACGCTGCGCTGGAGGCTCTGGCCCAGCGCTTCGGCTAGGAAAGAACGAGGCCGACCATCACCGCGCCGTAGTGCCCGGCCGCGCCGATGATGACGCACGCATGCCAGAGCGCGCGGCGGAAGGGGATGGCGTGGTTTAGATAAAGCAGCACGCCACCCGAATAGGTGAGGCCTGCAACCACCAGCATAGCAATCGCCAGCGGCGGCAGCGTCGGGACCACAGGGCCGAGGATCAGAACGGCGAGCCAGCCGAAGGCGAGATAGATGAAACACCAGGCCCGGTCCGATAGGTTGTGGTAAAACACCTTGCCCGCAGCGCCCGCCAGCGCCGCGATCCAGATCGCAACGGTCACCGCCACCGCGAAATCCGGCGGCAGCAGCTTGATGGTGAACGGCGTGTAGGAGCCGGCGATCATCAGGAAGATCGCGGCTTCATCGATGCGGCGCAGGACGCGGCGATAACGTGAAGGTTTGGTCAGGTTGTAGATGGCCGAGGCGGCGAGCATCGCCATCAAGCACATCGCGTAGATGGCGCCGGCGGTCGCCATCGGCACGCCGCGATTAACCAAGGCCACTGCAACGAGAAGTCCGCCGCCGACCAGTGCAGCAAGAATACCGACCGCATGCACGATCCCATCGGCCGTGTGTTCGGCCCGGTTTGGGTAGTGCTCTGCGAGCTCTTGCTCGTCAGCGGTCAATAGATCCGAGAAAGCCATACCAGCAGCGCGTCTTCTTCTAGAGTTCTTCTGAGGGACGCCTCAGATGTAGTTATAGTTCCTCCGCGTTAACGTCAGATGATGGAAACCGCGATTTTCTTGCAACACAAGCGGTTGAGCCTGCGGCGCGCGCGCAACGTAAACCTTGCGCTCAACGCGCGTTCGCGAGTGGCGCGATTTTCGCAGCGCGGTTGGTATGGCCGCGCACCGTCCCAATCCTGCCGCGCTCCGCGCTGAGGCAAGGCTGCTGACCATCGCTGGCTTCTTCCTGCTCGGCGTTGGCTTTCCGCTAACCTTGATCATGACGGCCATCGCGCTTGGCTCAGGCGAGAGCTCGCCGTTCGTGCCGGCGGCGATTGGCGCGCCGCCGATCATGCTGGGCTATCTCGCCTGCCATTTTGCCTCGATGCGTATGGTGAAAGCGAAGGCGCTTGAGCGCGATCGGTAAGCAGCCGCGCGTGCTCATTGCTAATGTCAGCCTCAGCGGTTGTGCTCCGTTGACCGGTGAAACGCATCGCTTCAGCCTCGATTAAGCAAACACGCAGCACGCTTCGTCGTGCGTTGCTTTTGGGAGGCCGCATGGAGACCGACGAGTTCGCCTTACGGTTAAAGGGCTGGCGTTTGGCTACAGCCGAAGTGCTCTACTACATCCCCGATCATCCGGCGCTGTTGCAGAGCTTTGTCTGGCAAACGCTCGATCTCGCCCCGTCCTATCCGCGCATTCACAAGTTCCTGGATTTCTGGCGCGCGGAAATCGAGGCGGTGATCCATTCCGTCCGCTTGGCCACGGGGGAGGAGCTTGCCCCCGCCAAGGTGCGCAGCGTCGCGACCATCCTGCATCACTAGATTGAGATTGGCGTCCGCGCGGTTCGGCCTACATAAAGGGGCTGAGGGATCGAGATTGGAGAAGAGCCGCATGCGAATGCTTGCGCTTGCCGCTGTCGCCGGGCTGCTGGCCGCCTGTGCGTCGGCTGGGCCAACGCCGTACCAGCCGTCAAGCACCGCCCGGTACGGCTTCCAAGAACAACAGATCGAGGAGAACCGCCTCCGCATCACCTTCCGCGGCAACACGCTGACGGACCGCGAGACCGTGGAGACGTATCTGCTCTATCGCGCCGCCGAACTGACGCTCCAGAACGGCAAGGACTATTTCGTGGTCGTCACACGCGACACCGAAGAGCACTCGCGGCTCCAAGGCGACAGCTTCGGCCGCAGCCGCTATGGCTTTGCCTATTACGCCTACCGCCCGCACTTTGGCTGGTCGCCCTGGTACGATCCGTTCTGGGATGAGCCCACCCGCTACCGCGAAGTGACCCGCTACGAAGCCATCGCAGAAATCGCTATGTTCAACGGCGAAAAGCCCGCCAACGATGCGAGCGCCTTTAGCGCGCGGGAAGTGCAGGCGAATCTGCAGGGCCGGGTCGTGCGGCCGCCGGCGGGTTAGGGCCTCGCGTTTCCAGTGAAGCTCGGTTAGAGGTGTCGCCCGCTTGGGCTCCGGCCCGCGCCAGCACGCACCCGTAGCTCAGCTGGATAGAGCGCTGCCCTCCGAAGGCAGAGGTCAGGGGTTCGAATCCCTTCGGGTGCGCCAGTTCAGCTCTGATTTCAGGGTCTTTTTTATCGGTGCCGTGCGCGCCTATGTCGTGAAGAGTGTTCGGGCTACCGCCGGGCTACCAGCCACCGATCTAGATGTTGTGGTCCGCGAT
>JBFXAE010000009.1:0-17131 GCA_050184605.1 Hyphomonadaceae bacterium
AGCGTCGGGCCGATGAAATAGCCCTCTTCATAGCCTTGCAGCTTGAAGCCGCGGCCATCGCGCACCAATTCGGCGCCCTCTTCCGCACCCTGGCCGATATAGCCTTCCACTTTCGCCTTGTGCACGGCGGAAACGACGGGCCCGTATTGTGCGTCGGGATCGGTCGAGATGCCGACCTTCAGCTTTTCGATTTCCGGGATCAGACGCTCGCGGAGTTCGTCTGCGGTTTTCTTGCCAACCGGCACGACCACCGGGAGCGCCATGCAGCGCTCCCCGGCGGAGCCATACGCGGCGCCGACGAGATCCTTCACGGCTTGGTCCATGTCGGCGTCTGGCATGATGATGCCGTGGTTCTTGGCGCCGCCCATGGCCTGCACGCGCTTATTGTTCGCCGTGCCGTGGCTGTAGATGTAATGCGCGATGTCAGAGGAGCCGACGAAGCTGATCGCCTTGATCTCGGGATGGGCGATGATGGCGTCGACGGCCTCCTTGTCGCCGTGGACGACATTGAGCACGCCGGCGGGCGCGCCGGCCTCCATCATGAGCTCAGCGAGGCGAACCGGAACGGAGGGATCCTTTTCGCTCGGCTTCAACACGAAGGTGTTGCCGCAGGCGATGGCGACGCCAAACATCCACATCGGGATCATGGCCGGGAAGTTGAACGGGGTGATGCCGGCGACGACGCCGAGCGGCTGGCGCATCGAATAGACGTCGATGCCTGGGCCGGCGCCTTCGGTGTATTCGCCCTTCAGCGCATGCGGGATGCCGCAGGCGAATTCGATCACCTCCAGGCCGCGCTGAATGTCGCCCTTCGAATCGGCGATCACCTTGCCGTGCTCGGACGACAACAGGTGCGCCAACTCATCCATGTTCTTTTCGACCAGCGCCTTGAAGGCGAACAGGACGCGCGCGCGCCGCTGCGGGTTGGTGGCGGCCCAGCCCGGCAAAGCCGCACTAGCGGCGGCGACGGCCTCGTCCACCAACTTTGCCGCTGCAAACGCAACCTCGGCCTGTTGCGCGCCGGTGTTGGGATCGAACACCTGACCCTTGCGCCCACCTGCCCCGGCCACGGACTTGCCGTTGATGAAGTGGGAAATGGCGCGCATGGGAACGTCTCCGGATCGGGGAATTTGCGGCCTTTATGGCGGCAAAGACCGGCGCCGTCCATGGTCCCGCGACGCTCCGGACAAAGCGAAGCCGCGGCGCTTTGATGCGCCGCGGCTGTGCATTTCCAGACTGTAGCGTATGGCCTCAGCTTCGCCGCGCCATGCCCATGATCAGGCTGACCACGAACAACACGAGGAAGATGAAGAAAAGAATTTGCGCGATGCCGGCGGAGGCGGACGCGATACCGCCAAAGCCAAAGATCGCCGCGATGATAGCCACTACGAAAAAGATCAGCGCCCAGCTGAGCATGATATCCTCCATTTTCAAGCGCACTCGGCGCGTGCCCATCAAACGCGCCTGCTGGGGCTGAGTTCCCGCTAGTTTTGCGTGTCGGCGAATCGCCACGCTTCGCCGTGCCCGCGCGCAGCGTTCAATTGCCGCTCGGCGAAGCTCCAATTCGCCAGCTTGTCGAACACGGTTTCGAGAAACGCGCGGCGCGCGTTTTTGTGATCGAGATAATAAGCGTGCTCCCAGAGATCGGTGACGAAAAGCGGCTTGACGCCGGAATCGACGATGGGCGTTTGCGCATCGTGTAAATCAATCAAGGCGAGCGCGCCGTCAGCGCCCTGACAGAGCCACAACCAGCCTGAGGCGAAATGGCTCTCGCCCTTGGCAAGAAACTCGTCGCGAAAGGCGTCGATCGAACCGAAACCACGCTCGAGCGCCTGTTTGAGATCGCCAGCGGGCTTTTCCGCATTCGGCGTTAGGCTTTGCCAGAAGAACGCATGATTCCAGGCCTGGGCCGCCTGATTGAAAAGCTTTTGATCGGCCTCGGCATGGGCCTTGCGGACAACATCTTCGAGCGAAGCTTCGCCCCAATTCTTTTCCTGTAGGAGATCGTTGGTTTTCTTGATGTAAGCTGCGTGATGCTTGCCATGATGCGTGTCCAGCGTGTCTTTCGACATCGCCGGCTCGAGCGCAGTGTTGGCGAACGGCAGCGGCGGAAGTTTGAACATCGCCTGCTCCTTGAGGTTTAGACCTCTATGTATTTATGGCGCGCTTGCTCACGCTCAACCGGCCAGAGTTCGCCATTCACACCTTGCATGATCCAGTCGCCCGGATCGGCCGGCTGCGGCCCCTCAAGCGTTTCGATCAGCGCCGGCTCGGCTAGCGTGAAATAGCGCAGCACGATATCGTCGCGCTTCCTGTAGAGCCCGCCGCCGAGCGCATCGTAGGTTTGGGCGAAGATATCCGGACGCACGACGGATTTGTCGCCGTTGCGATGTTCGACGACCATGTCGCCCGGATGCGCCTCCATGCGCGCGCCGCCGGTGTCGATGACGTGCTCGGATTCCGCCGTCCACGCCCGCGCCGCCGGCACGTCGCTCCTCGGGCGAACGCTGCGCCAACGAACGCCACGCGGCGGCGCGGTTATCAGCCGCCGCTTCCGCGGCCGCGCGCCGAACAGCAAATCACCGAGGTTCACGTCAAGTTACCGAGTGCCCGCGCACGGCGCGGCTGATGAAGCTGACAACGAGCAACACCAAAAACACCAGGAAAAGCACTTTGGCGATGCTTGCGGCGATCCCCGCAAGGACGGCGAAGCCGAGAAAACCGGCGGCGAGCGCCAGTACGAAAAAGATCAGAGCCCAACCGAGCATGATTAATTCCTTTGGTTTCCCAATTGGTCAGCGAACGCCACCGCGCCGAAAGAGGTTCCCTGCGACGCCGCGCCCAGGGAACAACGCGCGGATAGCGCTCGTTACGTGAAGCAAACGCGGGGCATCACGCGCTGCGCATCGATAAGGAGAAAACTCATGGCGACCACGTTGGAATCCGGCCTCCGCTCGCGCCGCAATGGCGATGCGCGCGGCCTGCTCAAGTCCCGCGCGCATGACGTCGCAGACGACATCGCCGAGCTGCGCAAGGATATGTCCAAACTGACGGACGCGGCAAAGAAGGCCGCCCGGGCGGAATTCAAGCACGCCGGCAAGCGCATGCAGATCGTTGGCGCGGACCTGCGCGGCCGCGCTGAACACGGCGTCGAATCCGCGTCGGAGCGGGTGCGGGCGCGTCCGCTGGCTGCGGTCGGCGTCTCGTTGGGCGTTGGCCTGCTGCTTGGCGCTCTCTTGGGCCGCCGGTGAACCGCGCGCTAAGCCGCGCCGGCGCGATCGGGATCGGCTTTGCGCTGATCACGATCTGCGCCGGGCTCGGCCTCTTCTATCTCGCGAACGCCGCATACACCGCGCTCGCCGCCAATGTCGGCGCGAGCGCGGCGGGCGGCGTCATCGGCGTGGCCCTCATCACGCCGCTGGCGGCGTTTTTGATCTACGCGGCGATGAAGCGCCGATCCTCTCAACTGGAGGCGCAGGACGCTTCGCGCGCCCCTCAGCTCACCCATGATGACGGCTCGATCAAGCAGATGGCGATCGACGTGGCGCGCACGCTGGTGCGCGAAAGGCCACTGGCGGCGGCGGGCTTGGCCGTAGCGGCCGGCGCGTTTGCGTTGCGCCATCCGGGACTGCTCGCAATTATCGTACGCCGGCTGCGGCGCTAGTCCTCCACGGGCGCCGGCGGAATGCGCGCCCACAGCACATATTCCCCTTCCTGCCGCCGCCCGACGCTGGCGCCCAATTGGCGCGCAAAAGCTTCGATCAAACGTCCGCCCAGGGCGGGCTCGCCCGAAATGCGCGCGGCTACCCCTTCTACGGCGAAGCGGAGTTCGCCATCGGGATCCTGCGTCATGAACACCCGCAATTTCGCGGCGCCGGCGTCGGTCAGCACGTCCAGCGCGGACGACACCGCCTCCCCGATGAGGAAAGACATGGGGACGGCGCGATCGACGTGGGCCCGCGCCTCGCCCAGATGCAGTTGCAGCGTCAGTTCTCTCGCCAACGCCCCCCGAGATTGCAGCAATTGGCGCGCGACCTCGGCGGCGATGTCGTCCAGGCGCACCTCGCGCACTTCGCCGGATGCATAAATGCGCTGGTGCACGACGGCGAGCAGCTGGACGCGATCGTGCGCGCGCGCCAAGCCCCAGGCCTCGGATTCATCGCGCGCCCCGCGCGCCTGGATATTGAGCAGACTGGCGACCATTTGCAGGTTGTTCTTGACGCGATGATGCAGTTCGCGGAGCAGAGCCCGCTCCTCGCCAAGCGCTTCGACGAGGCGCGCTTCGCGACCGCGCAGGGTTTTCGCCATCGCCGCCAAAGTCCGCCGCAGGCCGCGGATTTCGACGGGTGCATTGATGAGCTCCGGCGCCTCGCCGACCTCTTCGCCGCGGGCGAAACGGCGGGCCATGGTTTCGAGCGTCGACAACGGCCGCGCGACATACACTTCAATAGCGAACCAACCCGCAGCGACGGCAAGAAGCCAGATCAGCAATGGCGCGGCGATGGTGAGTCCCACCTGAGACCAGCGCCGCCAGGCGGGCTCCGACGCCGACGACGTCACCACCGCGTAAAGGTCCGGCGCGCTCATTGGCAAAATGATGGAGACCACGCCCTCGCGATAGATGAAGCCCGACCCCGCTTGGATCGCGCCGCGGATCGCCGCAGCGTCCGGCACGCTGGGAAGCGGACGATCGTCCGCCTCCGATTGCACGATCATGCGACCGTCAAAATCGACCAACGCCACGTGGGGTCCGTCCGGCGTCTCCGCGTGGCGCGCCATCATGGCGCGCAAATTGTCCACCGTGATGGACACGCCGACGAACCCGCCGCGGCGGCCACGCGCGTCCCGTAATGGCTCCAAAGCGCCGAGGATCGGCTCCTGCGTCAGGCGGCTGCGCTCGACGTAGCCGATGGTGAAGGCATCGCGCTCGCGCGCGCGGAGACGCAAATCCGTTGGATTGCCGATCGGCAGTGCTTCTACGTCCGGTGCGCTGCAAGTCACGTCGCCAGCGTCATCGGTAACGGAAAGGAACGCGATGTAGGCGTACTCGGCCTTGACCTGCTCAAGCCAAGCCGTGCATTCGGCGCGGTCCCCGCTTTGTAGAGCCGGCGAGGTGGCGAGTACGCGCACAAGCTCGCGCATTTCGCTGATTGCGCCACGCTCGACGTCGATGGCGCGATCAGCGCGTTGCTCAAGCGTTTCTTCGTAGGCGGCGCGCCGCAGCTCCGTGGCGTTGAGACCAACCTGGATGGCGATAGCGCCGGCGGGCAACATGGCCATACCGAGCAGAAGCGCCATCCGCCCGCGCATCGATTGCAGCGAAAGAGCGCTCGGCCAGAGACTGAACCGCCGTTCCGAGTGCGGGCTCACACGCTCGCCGTATCCTCAGCCATCTGGGGGTTGGGGTAGACGACGCCCTCTTCATTGTCGAGGCCAAGCAATTCGGTGAGCTTGCGGCGGGCGCGATTGACCCGGCTCTTGATGGTGCCCACTGCTACGCCGCAAATCTCGGCGGCTTCCTCGTACGAGCATCCCGACGCACCGACCAAAGTCAGCACTTCGCGATGGTCAGGCTGCAGCCGCGCGAACGCCGCTTTGAAATCTTCGAGATCGACTGAGCCGTCCTGCTCGGGCTTGACCGCAAGACGCGCGGCCAGCTTG
Source organism: Hyphomonadaceae bacterium (assembly GCA_050184605.1). GTDB lineage: Bacteria > Pseudomonadota > Alphaproteobacteria > Caulobacterales > Aquidulcibacteraceae > Vitreimonas. Next base: position 5,662 of record JBFXAE010000009.1, read on the forward strand.
CCTTCCGCATCTTCGACTTCCCGCTTCGACTTGCGCAATTGCGAATAATAATGGTTGCGCAGGATCGTAAAGAGCCACGCCCGCAGGTTCGTGCCCGGCTCAAATCGCTCGAAATTGGCCAGGGCCTTGACCAGGGTATCCTGGACGAGGTCGTCAGCTTGCGCCGGGTTGTGGGCCAGCGAACGCGCAAACGCACGCAGGCTCGGGAGCAGCTCGATCAGCTCCGACTTGAAAGCCTGGTCCGCGCTCATGATTGCTTGCCCTTGGCTTCGCTCAATTGCTCGAGCAGGTCGGCCATTTGGTCGGGGATCGGTTCGCTGGCCACTTCGCCATATACGAGCTTCAGATTGCGAGCGATCAGCGCCTTGTGGTGGGCGCTCGACCCTGCCGCCGCCTTCTTCGCCTTACTGTCCTCGTGGGGAGGCTTATTGGCGTTTACCATTGTCTCCATGGCCCTTTTTCCGCATCTTGCCGGTCGCGCCCGGGGAAAGCCAGTCCCCTTGCCAAGCGCCCGTGATGATCCATTTCCAGCCTAGAACGCCTCCCGTGTCAGTGGGTTCCGGCGCGGCGGAACTTTTTTTCATAAGCCGCGTTTGCCTGGATCACACGGGATGGGAGAATAGGCATGCGGACCCAAACACCTGAACCGCAGCAACCATATCGTCCAACTCAATCGCAGGATTCATATATGTCGCTCGCCAGGGAAATTGCGCCCCACCTCCCCCTTCTACGCCGGTACGCCCGAGCGCTGACGGGCGCCCAGGAGAGCGGCGACGCATTCGTTGCGGCGGCCCTGGAGGCGATTGTCGCCGAGCCGGGCGAATTTCCGGCGGGCGACCCCCGGGTGGGCCTCTACCAAGTCTTCCACAGCATCTGGTCGACCGCCAATGTCGAGGTGAGCGACGAGGGCGGCGAAAGCTCCAAGGGCGCGCGCAAAGCGCAGGAACGGCTCCGCGCCCTGGCGCCGCTGAGCCGGCAAGCGTTGCTGCTGACAACGCTGGAAGGCTTCACCGCCCAAGAGACGTCGCAGATTTTGGGCCGTGATTCAGGCGACGTGAACGCGCTGCTTGAAGATGCGCTTTCCGAACTCGACCGCCAGACCAAAGCGCGCATCCTCATCATCGAAGATGAAGCCGTGATCGCGATGGATCTGAGCGATCTTGTCAGCGCCGCCGGGCATGACGTGTGTGGCGTGGCGACAACGGCGTCGGAAGCGGTGCGCGCCGCCAATCAGGAGCGCCCCGACCTCGTGCTCGCCGACATTCAGCTCGCCGACGGCTCCTCCGGCATCGATGCCGTGAAGGACATCCTGGGCTCGTTCGACGTGCCAGTGATTTTCATTACGGCGTTTCCCGATCGCTTGCTCACGGGCGAGCGGCCGGAGCCCACCTTCCTCATCACCAAACCGTACTCGCCCGACATGGTGCGCGCAGCGGTCAGCCAAGCGCTGTTCTTCGAAAGCACCGGCTCGCTGAACTGAACGTAGCGCGCGCTTCGAAAAGTTCGCGCGCTTGGAACCAGTTAACCGAGGCGGCGTTTTAGAGCACGGCGCACCGCGCTGCGTATTTCTGAAGCGCAAAGATGACGCGCGTTTCAGCGCAATCTATTTGAGGAGAGTCACTAATGGCACGCTCGATTAAGTCCCCGCTTCTCGCCATGGCCGCCATTGTCGCGGCCGTTTCGCTCGGCGCCTGCAACACGATGGAAGGCGTTGGCGAGGACGTCGAAGCGACCGGTCAAGCCATCGAAGAAACCGCCGAAGAAACCAACGACGGCAACCCGAATACGCCGTAACGCGTAGCGCTCCGCGCGTGGGCCCATCCCATGCCGGAGCGCACATCGCCCCTGCGGCAACGTGGCGATTGCAGAGGAAACTGGTCAAGCGCATGCGAGATGCATGCGCTATTTTGTTTTGTCATTGCTCATTCTCGCTGCCTGCTCGCAACCGCAGCCGGAAGCCGTCCCCCAATCAGCGCCGGCGCCGGCCGCGCAAACCGCGCCGATCGCGGTGAGCGAAGCGTGGGCGCTACCCAGCCCAGGCGGCGCGAGCGTCGCCGCCGGCTACATGCAGATAAGCGCCGGAGCGAGCGCGGATCGCCTGATCGGCGCCACGAGCCCGCGCGCCGGGCACGTCGAGATCCACACGATGGAGACCGTCGCCGGCGTGATGCAGATGCGCCAAGTCGATGGGCTCGACGTGCCAGCGAACGGCAGCGTCGCTCTCGCCCAAGGCGGCGACCATCTGATGTTCATCGACGTTACGGCGCCGTTCACGGAGGGTGAAGACATCCCGGTTGAGCTGACCTTCGCTAATGCGGGCGTCATCCCGGTGACGCTTCCCGTGCGCCGCCCCAGCATGAGCGGCGGCCACGGCGAGGGCCATTAAAGCGCGCTGTGGGCAATCTCGCCGTCTGACATCGTCAACACCGCTTGCGCATTCGGGACGGCCTCAATCGGCGCCTGCATGATGTCGATCGAAAAAGCGCTGATATCGGCGCGTTTGCCGACCTCGATCGTGCCCCGTTCGGCCTCCTGGTGCGTGGCGTAAGCGGCGTTGCGCGTCAGCATGGCCAGCGCTTGCTGACGGCTGACGGCCTCGCGCAGATTCCAATCCTCGCCGGCGGCGCCAGAAAGATCGTGGCGATAGGCGGCCGCGTAGAACTCGATGAGCGGATCGCCTTTCTCAACCGGCGCATCGCTGCCCGCGGCAATGGTGGCGCCAGAAGTGATCAGCGAACGCCACGCATAGGCGCCCGCCAAGCGATCGGGCCCCAGCCGCGCGGGCGCGAAATAGAGATCGCTGATCGCGTGGGAGGGCTGCATCGACGCGATGACACCCATCTGCCCGAAGCGCGGAATGTCCGATGGCTCGATCACTTGCGCATGCTCGATACGCCAACGGGAAGCGCGCAGCGCATCGAGATCGCCGGCGAAGAGATCACGGTACGCATCGAGGACGAGGCGATTGGCGCGATCGCCTATCGCATGCGTGGCGACCTGAACGCGGGCGGCTTTCGCCTGCGCCATCAGGGCGCGCAACTGCTCCGGCGGCGTCACCAGCAAACCGTTGGAATCCGGCGCGTCGGCATAAGGCGCCAACAACGCCGCACCGCGCGAACCAAGCGCGCCGTCGGCGTAAAGTTTGACCCCGCGCACGTGAATGCGGCCAGCACCGTGCTGGTGCGCGCCGCGCTCGAAGATGAAGGCCGCATCGGCAGCGTTCAAATAAAGATTGGCCCCGATCGGGAATGCGCCCTCGTCGGCGGTTTGCATATAGAGCGCGATATCGGCCGGGCTCACGCCCATGTCGGCCAGGCCAGCCCAGCCACGCGTTGCATACGTGCGAAGGCCGAGCCGCAACGCTTCGCGGCGCATGGCTTCGTCCGGTTGCGGCAGGCGGCTCTCCACCAAGGGCATGGCGTTGTCGATCAGCATACCGGTGGCGGCGCCGGACGCGTCGCGTTCAATGCGACCGCCATCCGGGTCCGGTGTCGATGCATCGATGCCGGCGAGAGCCAGCGCAGCGCTGTTGGCGACAGCGGCGTGGCCGTCGCTACGGCCGAGGAAGACCGGCCGATCAGACACGACAGCGTCGAGGTCAGCGCGATTTGGGAAACGCCGCTCGGGCCAATGCGTTTCGATCCAGCCGCGGCCGACGATCGGCCCGTTCGGATGCGCGGCGGCGTGCGCGCGCAAGGCTTCCAGCAGCGCTGCGATGGAAGGCGTTCCGGTCAGATCGAGTTGCAGCGACGAAAAGCCGACGCCCATAAGATGCATGTGTGAATCGACGAAGCCGGGATAAGCAGCGGCGCCGGCAAGGTCGATGACGCGCGCACCGGCGCCACGCGCATCGCTCTCGGCGCCGGCGAAGACGATGCGGCCGCCACGTATGCGCACGGCCTCAACCAGCGCCGGCTGCCCTAAGCCGTCGAGGCCGGTGTAGATCGGGCCGCCCCGGATCAGAATGTCGGATTGCACAGCGGGCGTCGCACACGCCGCAAGCGAAGCCCCAAGCGCCAATTGAGAGAATCTACGGCGTGTGATGACGGTCATGCGGTGCGCCTCCCCTGGGCGGCGGAGAGTAGAGGCAAACGCCGTGCAGACAAGCGCTGCAACACTCGTCGCAAAACGGCGTGACGGCAGAGATGCGACGCGGCTAAACAACGCCAGGGACGCCATAACGCCTCCGTGACGAATGGGCGCTCAAGCAAACAGCGCCCGGCGCTTGCATCGCGCTGGGTAGGGAAGGAGATTTCGCGGATGATCCAGAGACGCACCTTGCTGACGGGCTCTCTTTCCTCGCTCGTCTTGATCGGATCCTGCGCCGGTCCCGCCGGAACGGCGGGCGCGCCGCTGGCCCCGTCTGCGCCGGGACCCGCGCCCGCATTCGACGATGTGCCAGCCGATCCTCATTCCTACGCACGGCCCAACGAAGCGCGTGTCACGCACGTCAATCTCGACTTGCGCGCGGATTTTGCGCGGCGTGTGCTGAGCGGCGCGGCGACGCTCGATATCGCTGCGCGGCCGGGCGCGACGGAGATCGTGCTCGATACGCGCGATCTCACTATTCAATCCGTGCGCGTCGACGGCCGGGAGGCCCGCTTCACGCTCGGCGCCGCCGAAGGGACGAAGGGCGCGCCGCTTGTGATTCCGATAGCGCCGGAGACGCGCCGCGTCGTCGTTGCGTACGAAACCTCGCCCGACGCGGGCGCCCTGCAATGGCTGACGCCGGCGCAAACGTCCGGGCCGCATCCTTTCTTGTTCAGCCAAGGACAAGCGATCCTGACGCGAACCTGGATTCCGACACAGGACAGCCCGGGCGTGCGGCAAACCTATGAGGCGCGCATCGTTGCGCCTGAGGGGTTGCGCGCGGTGATGAGCGCCGAAGCGCTGACGCCAGACGGCGAAGCCGTTTCCGGCGGCCGTGCATTCCGCTTTCGCATGACGCACGCGATCCCCTGCTATCTCATCGCTATCGGCGTCGGCGATATCGCCTTCAGATCGCTTGGCCCACGCTCGGGCGTCTATGCAGAGCCGGCAGTTCTGGCGCGCGCCGCCAACGAATTCGTCGACATCGAACGCATGATCTCCGTCACCGAGGCGCTCTACGGGCCTTATCGCTGGGGCCGCTACGATGTGTTGGTGTTGCCGCCCTCTTTCCCATATGGCGGCATGGAAAATCCGACGCTGACGTTCGCAACACCGACAATTCTCGCCGGCGACCGCAGTCTCGTCGAACTGATTGCGCACGAATTGGCGCATTCGTGGTCCGGCAATCTCGTCACCAACGCGACCTGGGCGGATTTCTGGCTCAACGAGAGCTTCACTTCCTACATCGAAGGCCGCATCGTCGAAGCGCTTTACGGCGAAGAGCGCGCCGTGATGAATTATGCGCTAGCGTGGGTAGACATCCAAAATGCGGTCCGCACGCTGCCGCCGCAATCGACGACGCTGCATTTCGAATCGTCCGACGCGGACGGCTATTCGAGCGCTATCGCCTACGATAAAGGCGCCGCGTTTCTGCGCACGATCGAGCGTATCGCCGGGCGCGAGCGGTTCGATGCATATCTGCGGTCTTACTTTGACCGGCACGCTTTCCAACCGATGACCAGCGCCGGCTTTCTCGCCGACATCCGCCAGCATCTCGTTCAGGGCGATGCGGAGCTTGAAGCAGCGCTGCAATTGGACGCCTGGGTGTATCAGGCCGGCTTACCGAACAACGTGGAAGAGCCGCGCTCGGAAGCGTTTGCGCGCGTCGACGCGGCAGCGGCGGCCTTCGCCGGCGGCGGACGCGTCAGTTCGATTCCGTGGAACAGCTGGAGCACGCTCGAACGTCAACGCTTCCTGCGCGCGCTGCCGCGTGAATTGCCGGACAATCGCTTGCTCGGCATTGAGAACGCCTTCGCCCTGAACCAAACCGGCAACAGCGAGATCATGTTCGATTGGCTGACGCTGGCCGTGGCCAACCGCTACGAAGCGGCCGTGCCGACGCTCGAGCAATTCCTCACGACAATGGGCCGCCGAAAATTCGTGCTGCCGCTGTTCACGCAATTGATGGCGCAGGGCGAGTGGGGCGAGCCGATTGCACGGCGCATCTATGCCGTGTCGAGGCCGACCTATCACCCCGTGACCTATCGCAGCGTTGATGCGGTGATGGCCTAGTTCGGCGGCAGCGGCAGCTCCGTCGTGTCCTTGATGTATTCAAGCACGATGCTGCTTTCGAGATGCGCGATCGCCGCACAGTTCAACAGACTGGCGTGAACCACCTGCTGGAAGTGCGGCAGGTCGCGTGAGACGACTTTGAGCAGATAGTCCGCTTCGCCGGTCAGCGCGACGCAGAGCGTCGCCTCCGGCATGGCCGCGACGGCGGCGCGAAAGATGCGCACGCTTTCGGCGGCATGGTCGCGCAGCCGAACCCGTACGAAGGCGGCGCAGGACAAACCCGCCAGGTTCGGCTCGACCAGGCCGACGATTGCGCGCAGTACGCCCGTCTCGCGCAGGCGAGCCAGGCGGCGGGAGACCTGGCTCGGCGAAACGCCGGCGATCTCCGCCAGGTCGGCCTGCGGCGCGGAGGCGTCGTGCTGCACGGCGCGCAACAGCCGCAGGTCCGCATCGTCCAGAACGTAACTCACGTTTCAGTCGCTTTTGTCGAAAACCACGCATTTTTCATGCGCATTTTACGACCGGCGGTCAAGATTTGATGCTGTTTTTGCGTAGCAGGCGCTATATCTTCGCGCCCGTGAAGAAAAGCGCCAAAGCAGCCCTTGCTGCAGCCCCCTACGCCGAGCCGGATTGGGCGGCGGTCGTCCGCCTTGTGCAGACCTCGCGCGCCATGGACGCGATCGAGGAGACGCGCCTCGCGCCGGACCGGAAGATTTTCTACCAATTCTCGGCGCGCGGGCACGACATGGCCCAGGTCATGCTGGGCTTGCAGCTGACGCACAAGCACGATGCGATATGCGGCTATTATCGCTCGCGGCCGGTGCTCTTGGCGCTCGGCGTTGCGCTGGAGGATGCGCTGGGTTCGGCCATGGGCCGCGCTGGCGGCTACTCGGACGGACGCGATATCGGCGTTGTCTTCAACCATCCCAATCCTGACGGGGCTTCGGCGCTGCCAATGTGCGGCGGCGTCGGCGCGCAATACACGCCGACGGCGGGCTACGCGCAGGCGCTGCAGTTTCGCAGCGAGACGCTGAAGGAGCGCGCCTATGACGGCGCCATCGCCGTGGCGCTTGGCGGCGACGCTTCCGTCGCCACCAACGGCTTCTGGGCGGCGCTGACGATGGCGACGACGCTGAAGCTGCCGATGCTGTTCTACATCGAGGACAATGGTTTCGGCATTTCCGTGCCCGGCCGCTTTCAAACGCCGGGCGCCAACATCGCCGCCAATCTCCAGAGCTTCGCCGGCCTGAATGTGCTGGACGGCGACGGCACGGATCCTGACGAGGCGCATGCGCTGATCACGCAAGCGGTGAGTCATGTGCGTGAGCGGCGCGGCCCGGCCTTGCTGCGCCTGACCGTGCCGCGGCTGCAGGGCCATTCGTTCCAAGACACGCAAGCCTACAAATCGAAGGACACGGTCGAAGCGGAATGGGCGCGCGACCCCTTGCCCAAGCTCAAGGCTAAACTCGTTCCCGCGTTCATGAGCGACGCGGATTGGGAAGCAAGCGATGCCCAAGTCCGCGACGCCGTCGAAGCGGCGGTGATAGGCGCGGAAGCACGGCCAGTGGCCGATCCGGCCTCCGTCACACGCTTTGTATTCAGCGAAGGCGCCAATCAGCTGCAGCGCCAAGGCGGCCAATGGGCCGAAGGCTATCGGCCGCCCCCCACCTCCGCGGAAGCAAAACCCGAGGGCCCGCGGATCGCCATGGCGACGGCCATTCGCAGGACGCTCGATCACGAATTGAGCGCCAATCCGCGCATGGTGCTGTTTGGCGAGGATGTTGGCCCTAAGGGCGGCGTGCACGGCGTGACGTTGGGCTTGCAGGAAAAGTTCGGCGAGGAACGTGTGTTCGACACCTCGCTCTCCGAGGAAGGCATTATCGGGCGCGCTGTGGGAATGGCTCTGGCTGGGCTGGCGCCGGCGCCCGAAATTCAATTCCGCAAATATGCGGATTCATGCGTCGAGCAATTGAACGATTGCGGCACCATGCGCTGGCGCACGGCCAACCGCTTCGCCGCGCCGATCGTCGTGCGCATGCCGATCGGCTTCGCCAAATGCGGCGACCCCTGGCACAGCCAAACCAACGAAGTGCAGTTCGTGCATTCCCCTGGCTGGCAGATCGCCGTTCCGGCGAACGCGGAAGAAGCGGTTGGCTTGCTGCGAACAGCGCTTCGCGGCAACGACCCGGTGATGTTCTTCGAGCACCGCGCTTTGTTGATGACGCCAAGCGCGCCCTATCCGGGTGACGATTTCGCCATTCCCTTTGGCGTCGCCCGGGATGTGGCGGACGGCGACGAGATCACGATCGTCACCTGGGGCGCCATGGTCGATCGCTGCGTGGAAGCGGCAAAGGGACGCTCGGCGCATATCATCGACCTGCGCACGCTCGCGCCGTGGGATCGCGACGCGGTGATCGCGTCCGCCAAGCGGACGCGGCGTTGCCTGATCGTGCACGAAGACCTGGGCACAGCCGGCTTCGGCGCGGAGATCGCATCGGTGGTGGCGGAGGAATGCTTCCTTGATCTCGACGCGCCGGTAGCGCGCTTGACCATGCCGGACATACCGAGTCCGCACCATCCGGAGCTGATGGAATGGGCGCTGCCGTCAGTCGAGCGCATCCGAGACAAAATCGAAGACTTGGTGCGTTTCTGATGAGCGGCGACGCCGACATTCTCATGCCGCTCGAACAGGAAGGCACGAAATCGGTCGTGCGCGCGTGGCTCAAGCGCGTAGGCGACACTGTGAGGCGCGACGAGCCGATCGTCGAGATCGAGACCGACAAGGTCGCGGTGGAAGTGCCGGCGCCTGCGGATGGCGTGCTGACAGCGATCGCGCTGGACGTCGGCGCGGAGGCTGCGCCCGGCGCCAAGCTCGGCGTCATCGCCGGCGCCGCAAGCGCTTCTGCGGAAACGAAAGCACAGCAGACCGAAAGCGCCACGCCATCACGCGCAAGCGCCAGCAGCGCTCGCACCCCACGGCTTTCGCCGCTGGTGCGGCGGCTTTTGGCGGAGCACCGCGTTTCACCAGACGGCATCGAAGGTTCGGGCCGCGACGGCCGCATCACGCACAAGGACGTAGAAGCTTTTGTGACGCGCGGCGGGGCGGCGCCAGCGGCGGCGAAGACCGCTGTGCGGTTTGGACGCGTTGCGCATGACACAATGCGGAAATCCATCGCGGAACATATGAGCCGCTCGGTCGCCATCGCGCCGCACGTGACCGCGGTGTTCGAGGCCGATTTCAGCGCTATCGCCGGGCATCGCGCGAGGCACAAAGACGCCTATGCACGCGCCGGCGCGCCGCTGACCTATTCCGCTTACATCGTGCGCGCTGCGGCCGAGGCGATGAAGGTCTCCCCCAATGTCAACGCGCGCTGGCACGACGATTACCTCGACGTGTTCGAGGACGTGAATATCGGCATGGGCGTGGCGCTGGGCGACAAGGGCCTGATCGTGCCGGTCATCCAACGCGCGCAAACGCTTTCACTGAAGGAAACGGCGGCGAGGCTTGGCGACCTGACGGAGCGCGCACGCAAGAACGCGCTCAAGCCGGCCGACGTTCAGGGCGGGACCTTCACCATCTCCAATCACGGCGTATCCGGGTCATTAATGGCGACGCCCATCATCATCAACCAGCCGCAATCGGCGATACTGGGCGTGGGCAAGCTTGAGAAACGCGTCGTCGTGCGTGAGGTCGCCGGCGCCGACGCGATTCTCGTGCGACCGATGGCGTATGTGTCGCTCACCATCGACCACCGCGTGCTCGATGGCCACCAAACCAATGCGTGGCTCACGCGTTTCGTCGAAGTGCTCGAAACTTGGCCGCAGGAGGATTGATAATGCTCGACACGATCGCCAAGCGGCCGCCGGATCCTTTGCTCAAGGTGATGAAAGCGTTTCGCGACGATCCGCGCGTCGAGAAAATCGATCTCGGCGTTGGCGTTTATCGCGATGAGAACGGCAAGACGCCGCTGATGGCCGCGATCAAAGAGGCGATGCAGCGGCTCGCCGCCGAGCAGACGACCAAAGTCTATGTCGGCCAGCAAGGCGATGTTGAGTTTCTCAATCTGCTCGGCGAACTCGCCTTCGGCCCGATCGCGCGCGAGCTGGCCTCCATTCAGGCCGTCGGCGGCACCGGCGCCTTGCGACTGGGTTTTGATCTCCTGAAGGCCTCAGGCGCCAAGCGCGTCTTGCTGCCGACGCCCTCGTGGCCCAACCACCCGGCGCTGATCGCCGCGGCCGGACTCGAACGCATCGACGTCCCCTTCTTCAATGTGAGCGAGCAGCGCATCGATCTGGATGCCTTGATCGCAGGTTTCGCTCAGGCCGAGCCCGGTGACGCCGTGCTGTTGCAAGGCTGCTGCCACAATCCGCTTGGGGCCGACTTCACCCAGGCGCAATGGGCGAAGCTGACCGAAGCGCTCGCCGCGCGCCAACTCGTCGCGTTCGTCGACGTCGCCTATATCGGCTTCGGCGACGGAATCGAAGAGGACGTCACCGGCGTCCGGCATGTGCTTGAACGGACGCCTAACGTCATCGTCTCGGTCTCAGGCGCCAAATCCTTCGGCGTCTACCGCGAACGCGTGGGCGCACTCTACGTGAAGGCGGCCGCGCAAGCGCGCGACGCCGTGATGAGCAATCTGTTCGCCATCGCCCGCGCCAATTATTCCATGCCGCCCGATCATGGTGCTGCGTGCGTGCGCACCGTACTGGCGGACGAGACTTTGCGGGCGAACTGGCGCGCCGAACTCGACGCCATCCGCGGCCATATCAAGCGCACGCGCGAAGCACTCGCCGCCGCACGCATCAACTCGATGCCGATGCATCTGATCGCCGCGCAGAAGGGCATGTTCTCGACCCTGCCGCTATCGCCGGAGCAGATCACGACATTGCGCCAGCAATACGGAATCTACATGACCGACAGCGGCCGCATCAACGTGGCGGGTTTGCGCGCGCAGGACCTACCGCGCTTCTTGGATGCGCTGAAGGCGGTGGCTTAGGCGCGCTCGACGCAAAGCGCGATGCCTTCGCCGCCGCCAATGCAGAGCGAGGCCACGCCGCGCTTGGCATCCTGCGCTTCCATAGCCGCCAGAAGCGTCACCAGCACGCGCGCGCCGGACGCGCCAATGGGGTGGCCCAGGGCGCAGGCGCCGCCGTTCACGTTGATCTTGTCGTGCGTGATGTCCAGGTCACGCATGGCGATGAGCGGCACGACGGCGAACGCCTCGTTGATCTCCCACAGATCGACGTCGGATGCCTTCCAGCCCGCGCGATCCAAAGCCTTCTTGATGGCGGGAACCGGCGCGGAGGT
>JBFXAE010000009.1:17231-79172 GCA_050184605.1 Hyphomonadaceae bacterium
CCAGGTCACGCATGGCGATGAGCGGCACGACGGCGAACGCCTCGTTGATCTCCCACAGATCGACGTCGGATGCCTTCCAGCCCGCGCGATCCAAAGCCTTCTTGATGGCGGGAACCGGCGCGGAGGTGAATTTTGACGGCTCCTGCGCGTGAGAACTCTGCGCGACGATCCGCGCAATCGGCTTCAGACCCCGCTTCTTCGCGTCTGACGCGCGCATCAGCACCAAAGCTGCAGCGCCGTCGGAGATGGCGGAGGCGTTCGCGGCGGTGACGGTGCCGTCCTGCGTAAAGGCGGGCTTGAGCGAGGGAATCTTTTCCGGACGCGCCTTGCGCGGCAGTTCATCGGTGTCGACCACGCCCGCCTTGGTTTCCACCGGCGCGATCTCGCGCTTGAAGCGCCCCTCGTTGCTGGCGCTCTGCGCGCGGCTCAGCGTCTCAAGCGCGTATTGGTCCTGCGTCTCGCGGGTGAACTGATATTCCTTTGCCGACTGATCCGCGTACACGCCCATGGCCAGCCCCTCGTAAGCGTCTTCGAGTCCGTCCAGCGCCATGTGGTCATGCAGCTTGTCATGACCGTACTTCTGCCCGCCGCGATGCTTCGTCATCAGGAACGGGGCGCGCGACATGCTCTCCATGCCGCCGGCGATGACGATTTCGGCTTCGTTGGCGAGCAGCGCCTGACGCGCCATCGCCACCGCCTGCAAGCCGGAGCCGCACATCTTGTTGAGCGTCACGGCCTCCGTCGCCTTCGACAGCCCTGCCTTCAGCGCCGCCTGGCGCGCCGGCGCCTGGCCCTGACCGGCGGAAAGCACATTGCCCATGATGATTTGGTCGGCGCTGTCGAGCTTCGCCTCTTTCATGGCGGCCTTGACCGCCACGGCGCCGAGTTCCGGCGCGGAAAGATTGGACAATTCGCCGAGCAGACCGCCCATCGGTGTGCGCGCCAGGCCGACGATGACGATGTCTTCACTCATTCTACTTCTCCGGACGTTGAATCATGCAGGTAGAGGTGCCGTGGGCGAGCAACTTCCCCCGCGTATCGGTGATCTTGCCTTCGGCGGTGATAATGGTGCGGCCGTGCGCGAGCACGCGCCCCTCGGCGCGCACAATGCCCGAGTCAAATCTGATCGGCCGCACGAAATTCACTTTCGTCTCCAGCGTACCGTAACCGACGCCCGGCGGCAGCAGCGTGTGGCCGGCGCAGCCACAGCAACTGTCGATCAAGGTGAGCGCCCACCCGCCATGCACGATGCCCATCGGATTGAGGATGCGATCGCTGGCCTCGCCCTCGAACAGCGCGTAGCCCTCCGCCACCTCGACGAGGCGGAAGCCCAACGTCAGACCGATCGACGGCGGTGGGAATTTGCCTGCCATCATCGCGCGCAAAGCGTCGATGCCGGCCAAGGCCATGATCTCACGCGCTGCGGTTTGTGCGTCCATTTTTACTCCGTCGCCGCGATCCAACCGCCGCCGAGAACGCGGCTGGAGTTTGTATCGTAGAACACCGCCGCCTGCCCAGGCGCCACGCCCTCTTCCGGTACGTCAAGCACAACACGCCAGCCGGCGCCGATGGAAAGCGTGGCGGGGACGGGCGGACGCGTCGAGCGAACCCGCACCAGGATGCTGCGCCCATCGAGCTCGTCCTCACAAGCGACGGCTTCGCCGATCCAGTTCACCTCCTTCAGCGCGATGCGGGACACGCCAAGCGCCTCGCGCGGCCCGACGACGACGCGCTTCTTGCCGGCGTCGAGCTTGACGACGAAAAGCGGTTCGCCCGTTGCAAGGCCAAGGCCGCGGCGTTGGCCGACGGTGAAATTGATGACGCCGCTATGGGCGCCAAGGACGCGGCCATCGACATGCACAATCTCGCCCGGCTCGATTGCGCCCGGCCGCAGCTTCTCGACGACGGCTTGATACTTGCCGCCCGGTACGAAGCAAATGTCTTGGCTGTCGGGTTTGGCCGCTACTCGTAAGCCGAGTTCATCGGCCAAGTCGCGCACGGCGCTCTTCGGCATGCCGCCGAGCGGGAAGCGCAGATATTCCAACTGGTCGCGCGTGGTGGCGAAGAGAAAATAGGTCTGGTCGCGGCTGGCGTCGGCGGCGCGATGCAGCTCCGGGCCGTCCGCCCCTTCCACCCGTTGCACATAATGGCCGGTCGCCAAGCAATCGGCGCCAAGCTCCTGCGCGACGCGCTTCAGATCCCTGAACTTCACGGTTTGATTGCAGCGAACGCATGGGATCGGCGTCGCGCCGGCGAGATAGGTGTCGGCGAAATCTTCCATGACGGCGTTGCGGAAGCGGCTTTCGTAATCGAGCACGTAGTGCGGAAAGCCGCAGGCGTCGGCGACGCGCCGCGCATCGTGAATGTCCTGCCCCGCACAGCATGCGCCAGGCTTGTTGATCGCAGCGCCGTGATCGTAGAGCTGGAGCGTGACGCCGACGACGTCGTAGCCCTCACGCGCAAGCATGGCGGCGACGACGGAGGAATCGACGCCGCCGGACATAGCGGCCACCACGCGCGTCGCTCGCGGCGGCTTGGCGAAGCCGAGGGAATTGAGCGTGCGCGCCGGCGTCGGTGCGGCGATGAGCGTATCTGACATTGCGGCCTCCCCCTGGGGTCAAGGCCCAGGGCGATAGCTCAGAGATAGTCGAGCAGGCTCAGCTTTGAAAGGTCTGAGAAGGTCTTGGCCGCGGCTTCATACTGGACCAGCAGCGAGCTGATCTGAACCGACACCTCGGCGATGTCAGCATCCGCCTGCTGGCCGATCTCCTTCAGCAGCAAGTTCGACCGATCTTGCAGGCGAATACGCTCGGCGGCGAAGCGGTTCTCGAGCTGGCCGGCGCGGCCCTCGGCGTTGGTGAAGGTGCGCGCCTCGGCCTCAAGCGCATGGGCGATGTTCTGCAATTGGGACCGCTGCGCGGAGGAAAGCGGCGCGCCAAGCTCGCCGCCCGCGGCATCCACCATCACTTTCAACTCGCGATAGATGTCGAACAGATTGGTCGACAATTCGGACGCCTTGTTGGCGAGCTGGATGGGCGTGCCCGAACCAAGGTCAATGACCTGATGGCGATCGGCTTCATTGAAGAGCGCCTCGGGCGAGGTGGCGGTCAGGAGGTCCTCAAGCGTGTTGATGCGAACCGGTGCGCCCGTGAGCCGCTCGCCCGCGAACAAGGGCTGGCCGTTCCATGTTTCATTCAGCGCCGAAACTGTGCTCGAGAAAGCCAGATTGAGCTCAACGCCGATAGCGCGGCCGTCATTCGAACTGATGGCGTCTTGAATCGATTGCGCCAGTAAGTCGGCGGCGCTGGACACCTGGCTGAGCGCCGCGGCTTGCACGCCGAAACGCGCCTCAAGCTGATTGACCGTGGACGATCGGGCGTCGGCGGAAGCCTTGAGGCCTTGCGCGCTGATCAAGCGGCTGGCGCCGCCACCGAAACCCGCGAGATCGTTCGATTTCGAACCGGAAGCGACTTGGCGCTGCAAATCGGACAAATCCTGCGTGATGCGCCGAATGTCGAGCTGCGCCTGCGTGGTGAAGCGGAGCGAAAGGGCGTTCGTCATCGCTTAATCCTGCTTACCGGTAGCCGATGGCGAGCAGCACATCGAGCATTTCAGTCGCCGCCTGAATAACTCGCGCCGCCGCCGCATAGGCGTTTTGATATGTCGTCATGCGCATCAGCTCATCATCGAGACTGACGCCCTCGATTTGCGCACGGCGATCAGCGGCGGCGGTTGAGACCGCTGCAGCGCCACGCGCGGAACGCTCCGCATCGGCGGAGAGGCGCCCTGCTTCGCCGGCCAAGCGCGCCGAATAAGTCGCCAACGACGTGGTTTGCGCCGAAAGCGATCCGGCGGCCGCGAAGGGGCGAATGGTATCGCGCGCCGCAAGCAGCGCCGCAGAGCCGCGATTGTCGCCGCCTTCTATGATTCTGCCGCCAATATCGGCGCTGAGATCGGGCCGGCCTACTGCTAAGCGTGCGGGATCGGCCATGATGGCCGCATCCACACTCAACTCAAGCGATCGTCCGATCGTCGCTGTGCGAGAGAGTCCATGCAGCGCCGAGAAGGAAACGCCTGTGCCACCCCGCTGCGTGGTGTCGGCGATCAACTCGACGGCGTAGCCTGAAGCTGACGTGAGCGCGATGCGGCCGGTGTCCGTGTCGAGCGAGAACGTGCCGAAGCCCGCGAGTTCGGTGTTCAACGCGCCGACGAGATCGCTCCAATCGCCGCCGACCAATGCACCGGCGATATCAAGAGTGCGATCGCCAACCAGCCGGCCCGCCGCGTCGTGAACCTGAAACACGATCTCCCCGCCCGACGCGAAGCCGTGAACATCGCCCCCGTCCACGCCGCTCTCGAAGAAAATCGGCGTTGGCCGCGAGATGAGGTCGTTGAGACCGAAGAAGTGCGAGAACCCACGACCGACGCGGCTGCTTGGATCGGCTTCGTCCTGTTGGATGACGAGCCCGCCATTGCCGCCGACATTGAGCGATAGCACGCCGTCGGTGAAATCTGCGTCACCGGCCGGCGTCGCGGCGCCGAGCGCTGTGTCGAGCGCCGCGGCGAAGCTGCTGATGGTCCCGCCGAAATTGACAACGGCCGCGGGGTCTTCGCCGGTGATGGTTCCGGCGTCAAAGTCGATGGTCAAGCGCTGCCGCAGCGCGCCGGTTTGATCGACGATGCCGACGATCGATGTCCCCTCGAAGCCGAGCGCATCGCTGCCGAGCAGTCCAGTTTGGCGACCAACGAGCGAGCCTACCGCCGGCGAGGATGCATTCTCGTTGTGAACCTGGTTCAAGGCGTCGGCGAGCGCTCCGGCAAATCCGCCCAGCGCCTCCGCCAGCGCCGGCAAGTCCTGATCGCGCACCTGCAACAGGCCGGCGATCTCGCCGCTGAAAAGCATAGGCTCGATGTTGGATTGGGTGCCGAGCTGCGGATTGAACTGAATGACGCCGAAATTCGCGAACGGCGCATTGTTCGGCGTATATTCGAGCACCGCGGGATCGACGCCGACCAGCAGCGCGCCGCCGCCCGTCCGTACATGGATGCCGCCTTCGGGCTGCGGCGTGACGCGAATGTCCATCAACGCGGAAAGCTGATCGATCAGCGCGGCCTGCGCGTTCTCCGCCCCCGTATAATCAGCGCCGGCGCGCGCAGTGAGTTGGATCTGCTTGTTGAGCTCAGCGATGCGATCAATGAGGCTCTGCGCTTCGCGAACCGCATCGCCGATGCGTTGATCCGCTTCCGTGACCATGGATTGCAGCGATTGGCCGACGCGCGCGACTTCGTCGTACATGATCTGCAACGCGCTGATAGCGTCATCGCGGCGCAGCGTGGAAGACGGATCGACGCCGATCTCCGACAGCGCCGACCAGAATTGATCCAGATTGGCGAAGATCGTCCCCACCTCGTTCGGATCGCCGAAATTCGCCTGCGCGCGCGTGAGTATGGAGGCGCGGGCCGCCGACGACCCGCGCGCGGCCTCGGCGATATAGCTGGCGGTGGCGAGAAAGCGGTCCGCGGCGCGGCGAATGCCGGTGACTTCGACGCCGGCGCCGGCGCCAAGCTCGGTGCGCGGCGCTTGCGTGATCTCGGCGCGGACGTAGCCCGGCGTGTTGGCGTTGGCGATGTTCTGCGAGGCGATGCCTAGCCCCTGCTGGCTCGCGCGCAGCGCGCTCAGGCCGGCAAGCAGAGCGGAATTGATCGTCGTCATGGCCCCTGTCCCCGGCAGAAAGCGACGGGCGCCCGGCTAAATTTGCCGAGCTCGCGCCCGCGCGCCAAAGCGGCAGGCGTCACCCTATTGCATTGATAAGACACGCTTATCAGCACCCCGCGGTGATGCGCGGCGAGCCCACGGCGCACCCCGCGCCTCTTCCCTTCGCAAACTCGGGGCCACGGTTAACGGATCGGCAAAAGCTGCCGGGCTTGCGGGCTGTTTTGCCTAGCGAACGGTCACGGCGCGGCGCGCTCCAAATCTCATGCATCTGTTTTTGCGTGGTATTTCTTGGTTACCGCCTTGGCCCGGCGCTTGCTCAGCTTCCAGGCCGCCGCTCGCGCGGCATGGGGGACAAATGAATTTCGCTGCCGACATCATCGCCGCCGCCGCGCCGCCCCCGCGCGCGCCGGGCGAAGCGCGCGTTGCGAACGAAGACGGGCCAAGCTTCGACGATCATCTGGCCGCGGAAGAACGACCCGAGCCGATCGAGGCAGAGCGCGAAACGGCGCCGGACCCGGAAGCGCCGTCCGAAAGTGAAGCGCCCGACGACAGCGCCGTCGCCCCGCCAGTTTCCGTGCAGTCACAGCCGGAAGCGATCAGCCCGCAAATCGTCGCGCAGATGACAGCGTCCGCTCAGCCCGCCGCGCCCGCGCCGCAAGCGTCAACGGAAGAGACCGCAGAAGCGGTCGAGGCGACAATCGCCAAACCACATGCCGCCGCGAAGAGCGCCGCAGAAAGCGCCGGCCCGCAGGCCGCGCCGCCCGTCGCGGCGCCGAGCAGCGGCGCGCCCGCCCCGGCGCAGACCGAGGTGGAAACGCCTACGCCAATGGACAGCAAATCTGCGGCGGACGCGAAGCTCGCGCCGGTACAGCAAGTGATGGATTCGGCAACAGAAGCGGCGGCGCCCAATCCGGCGCCGGCGGCGCAAGACGGCGTCCCGCCCTCTCCAGTCGCCGACATCATGAACGCGAGCTTGCTGCAAGCCAGCGC
Organism: Hyphomonadaceae bacterium; assembly: GCA_050184605.1. GTDB lineage: Bacteria > Pseudomonadota > Alphaproteobacteria > Caulobacterales > Aquidulcibacteraceae > Vitreimonas. The sequence goes on from JBFXAE010000009.1 coordinate 23,938, forward strand.
GCCGCCACCGCAACAGCCATGGCGGACGATCAACTTGACGCGAAGCGTTGACGCCACGGCGGCGCCAGAGACCGAGCCGCCGGTTGTCGTTGAGGGCGACGCCAAGCCAGCCCCGTCCGAGACGCCAAAAGCCGCGCCGGATGCCAAGCCGGCAGCGGCAAGCGCTTCATTCTCGGCGCTGCTCAAGCCGATGCTGCAGGACACGCCGCAGCAAAGCGCTCAACCACAGACCCAGGCGGCCTTGCCGGGGTTGGGCCAAGTCGATAGCGCGGGCGCGACACAGCATGCGGCCGCAGACATGAGCGCAGGGCGCGCCGCGCCGCACGCGGCGGTTCAAGTCGCGCGGGAGATCATTCGCAAGTTCAGCGGCGAGAGCACGCGATTCGAGTTGCGGCTCGACCCGCCCGAACTTGGCCGCATCGAAGTGAGGCTGGACGTCTCGCGCGATCATCGCGTGACTGCCGTGGTCGCGGCGGACTCGCCGCAAGCACTGAGCGATCTCGCCCGCCACGCACGCGAACTCGAACAAGCGCTGAACAATGCCGGACTAGAGCTCACCGAAAACGGTCTCAGCTTCGATCTGACGAACCAGCGCGGCGACGGTGAAACGGACGCTGACGCCGAAGGCGGCGCTGGCGCGCAGTCAAACCCTAGCGAAATCGAAGACACAGCGCGCCAAGCGGCGCGCCCGATCGGCATCGAGCGCTGGCGCGGCGCGCGTGTTGATCTGATGGCTTGAGGTAAAGCATGCCGATTGACCCTCTCGTATCGTCCGGCGCCCCGACCGAGGCCATCGACTCGCGCGCGCGGCTTTCCGACAATTACGATACCTTCCTAGTGCTGCTCACGGCGCAATTGCAGAACCAGGATCCGCTGTCGCCGATGGATTCGACCCAATTCACGCAGCAATTGGTGCAATACAGCCAGGTCGAGCAGCAGATCCGCACCAACGAACAGCTCGAAGGCCTCGTCGCGCAATACCAAGCCGCCAGCGCCGGCGCCGCCCTCTCCTATCTCGGCCGCGACGCCATCATCGAGGCGGACGAGACCTATCTTGCAGGCGGCGCCGCCGCCTGGGCGTACACGCTGCCGGACACCGCCGCTTCGCTCACCATCGCCGTACGCGATGCGAGCGGACGCACCGTGTACGAGACGACCACGCAACCGCGCGACGCCGGCGAACATCTCTTCACCTGGAACGGCGTCAAGACGAACGGCGAAACCGCGCCCGACGGCGTTTACACGATACACATCGCCGCCCAGGACACGGCGGGCGAGGCAATCGAACCGAGCATTAATGTCCGCGAGACGATAATGGGCGTGGATTTCTCCGGCTCGACGCCGTTGGTGATCACACCATCCGGCACGCGCGGGCTCGACGCCATTCGATCGGTTCTGGACGTGAGCTGATCGTAAAAATGAAGCGTTCGCCGAATGCGAACGCCTTGAACGCGCAGAAGCGCTCCATCCATGAAACGCAGATGCCGCGGCGGGGGACGCGCGCGGCGATGGAGCTGGGACAATGTCGATCTATACCGCCCTGCGCGCGGGCGTTTCTGGCCTCACCGCCAATTCAAGCGCGCTCGCCGTGATTTCCGACAACATCGCCAACGTCAACACGGTCGGCTACAAGCGATCGGGTGTGGATTTCAGCGCCTTGGTGAACGCGCAGAATTCAAACACCACGTACAATGCCGGCGGCGTGCTGCCGCTGACGCGGCAGCAGATTTCGCTGCAAGGCTCTCTGGAGCAATCGCGCTCAACGACGGACTTGGCGATTTCGGGCGACGGCTTCTTCATCGTCTCGCCCAACAATCAGCAGCTCTCGAACGGCGGCTCGGTGCTGTTCACGCGCGCCGGTTCGTTCACGATCGACGCCGACGGCTACATGGTCAACGCGCAAGGCCTCTACTTGCAGGGCTGGCCGGTCGGCAGCGATGGCAGCGTCACCACCAGCCCGACCTCGCTTTCGGCGATCGAGCCGGTGAACATCTCCGGCGTCGGCGGCCTGGCCGAGCCGACCGAGAACGTCGGCATCAACGCCAACCTCAATTCGGACCAGACGCCTTTCGGCGGCGCGTATGTTGCGGGCAACATGGCTACCGGCACGGTGACGCCGCATTTCGAAAGCTCTCTCGAAGTGTTCGACAGTCTCGGCGCGCCGCGCACAATTGCGTTCGGCTTCCTGAAGACGGGGCCGAACGAGTGGCAGGTCGAGGCCTATGCGCGCCCGAGCACGAACATCACCGGCGGCGGCGGCACGGGCGGCCTGCTCGCCACTGGCACGCTTGATTTCAACACCGACGGCACTGTCGCCGGCACTACCGGAGACATCGCTGCTGCGTTCACGATCGATTGGGCCGCAACAACGGGCGCAGAAGCGCAGGACATTGTGCTCGACCTCGAAACCGGGATGACCCAGTTCGCAAAAAGCTTCGGCGTCACCAGCGTCACCGCCGACGGCGTGCCGCCGGGCGATCTCGTGGGCCTTGTGCTGGAAGGCGATGGCATGCTGACGGCGCAATTCTCCAACGGCCGCGCGCGGGCTCTCTATCAAATCCCGCTGGCGACTTTTCTCAATCCGAACGGCTTGGCCGCGGATCAAGGCGGCGCCTTCCGCACCACGCTGGAATCCGGCCTCTACAACATCAACGCTGCAAACGCAGGCGGCGCCGGACGGGTCGTTTCGGGCGCGTTGGAAGCTTCCAACGTCGATCTCGCGGCGGAGTTCACAAACCTGATCACGACACAGCGGGCCTATTCCGCCGCATCGCGCATCATCACCACAGCCGACGAAATGCTCGAAGAGCTGCTGATGATCAAGCGCTAAGCTGAGGCGTATCTCGGGTAAGAAATGAGCAATAGACTCATGTTCTAATTCGAGACACGCCTTTACGCTTTTTTCAGTCGGCGTCTTAGTCGTTTCTTTAGCGCTCCAAGGTACAGTGATCCTCAAGAAACGAGGAGAAGGCGCTATGCAGAAGCAACGCCGATATGATGGGGTGGTGATGGGTCCCGACGGGAACCCGCTCACCGTGGACGATCTGCCGCCGCCGGGCACGACCCGCTGGGTCATTCGGCGCAAGGCGGAAGTTGTCGCTGCAGTTCGCGGCGGCCTGCTCTCGCTTGAGGAAGCGTGCGCTCGTTACGGCTTGACCGAGGAAGAATTCGATTCCTGGCGCAAGGCGATCGAGAAGCATGGCCTCCCCGGCCTGCGCACCACGCGCCTGCAGCATTACAGACTGGCCGACGCCTGATCCGCCGCCGCGCATGAGCGCGGCGCGGATCGAGCGCTGGCAGAAAACGGCCCCCGCCTTGGCGGGGGCCTTTTGCTGTCTGTGCAATGCGCCAACCGTCTCGCTCACGAATTTAACCCTCCCTTCACCATGAGCCGGGCAATTTCTGCCGACCACCCGGCGAGATTTGCCCAGCGTTCGACGCTGGCCGTTCGCGCTTGGTGCGCGGAGGGCGTGCGTGAACAAGCTTACCGATGTGCTGCTGAAGGCCGGACCGACACGCCTGTTCGCAGCGCTTGGCATCGCCGCCGTCGTGGCGGCCCTGCTCTTCTCGCTCGTGTTGCGGATGGGCACGGAGGAAAAGGCGCTCCTTTTCGCCAATGTCGACATGCGCGAAGCAGGCGAGATCTCCCAACGCCTCGAGACAGCCGACATACCTTACGAGCTTCGCGGCGACGGCAGCGCCATTTTCGTCGCCCGGTCGCGCGTGCTGGAAGCACGAATGATGCTTTCGGCCGAGGGCCTCCCCTCGCGCGGATCCATCGGCTACGAAATCTTCGACGAGCCGGATGCACTCGGCCAGACGCAGTTTCAGCAGAACATCAATCGCCTCCGCGCGCTTGAGGGCGAGTTGGCGCGCACGATCGGCTCGCTCGACGGCGTCGCCGGCGCCCGAGTGCATCTAGTGCTGCCGGAGCGGCAATTGTTCGCGCGCGAGGCGGAGCAGCCCTCCGCGTCCATCGTGCTGCAATTGCGCCGCGATGCGCTCACGCCCGGCCAAGTGCGCGCCATCCGCAATCTCGTCGCCAGCGCAACGCCCGGCCTAACGAGCAATCGCGTCACCATTCTGGACGAGACAGGGCGCCTGCTAGCGGCCGCATCCAACGAAGAAGGCGTCGACGCTGACGGCGTTGATGCGCGCCAAGCCGGGGTCGAGGAGCGCATTCGCCGCACCGTGACCGACATCGTCGAAGGCGTGGTCGGCGCCGGCAATGCGCGCGTGCAGGTGAATGCGGAGATGGATTTCAGCCGCATAACCGAGAGTTCGGAGACGTTCGATCCGGAGGGCCGCGTGGTGCGGTCGACATCGAGCAGCGAAGACACCGGCTCCAGCAGCGAAGGCGGCGGCGCGCAAGGCACGACCGCAGGCGCAAACGTGCCCGATGGCGGCGCGGCCGCCGGCGGCGGCGAAGGCGCCTCCGACAATCGCGAGAGCTCGTCGGAGACGGTCAATTACGAAATTTCGCGGACCACACGCACCGAAATCAGCGAAGGCGGAAGGATGCGGCGCCTTTCGGTGGCGGTCGCCGTCGATGGTGTCTCGACACCCGGCGAAGAAGGCGCAGAACCGACTTGGGCGCCCCGCTCCGAGGAAGATTTGCAGCGCATAGCGGCGCTGGTGCGTTCAGCCGTCGGGTTCAACGCTGAGCGCGGCGACGTCGTCGAAGTCGTCAATGTGCAGTTTGCGCGCGATGCGGCGCAGTCGGAAGACGTCGCCGAAGCGAGCATGTTCGATCTCTCGCAGATGGACTTGATGCGGATCATCGAGATCGTCGCGGCGCTGATCGCCTCGCTTGCCTTCGTACTGTTCGTGTTGCGCCCGCTGATCGGGGGGCTGGTGCGTGGCGGCGGCGGCGCGACCGCGGCGGGCGGACCGGCGCTGCTCGGACCCGCTGGCGCCGCTGCGGCTCTACCAGGCGGCGGCTCAATGGCGGCGCTTCCCTCACCCGATGGCGCGGCGAGCGACATCGAGCCTGCCATCGACATTACACAGATCCAGGGCCGCGTTCGCGCGTCTTCGGTCAAAAAAGTAGCGGAGGTCGTCGAACAGCACCCCGATGAATCGATTCAGATCATACGCGGCTGGTTGAACAACGCCCTCTGATGAACGCGCTCGCCAAACCGACGAAGCCCGAAGAGGCCAAACCGCCCGAGAAAGCGCCGGTGGTGGACACCACGCGCTACACCGGGGCTGAGAAGGCCGCGATCATCCTCATGTGCCTCGGCGAAGACGCCAAGAAATTGTGGGCGCTGCTCGACGAAGAGGAGATCAAGGAGGTCTCGCAAGCGATGGCGTCGCTTGGCGTGGTGCCGTCGGCCACGGTCGAAGCGCTGGTCATCGAGTTCGTGCAGAAGCTGTCGGGCTCCGGCTCGATCATGGGGTCGTTCGAGCAAACTCAGCGCATGCTGACGGCCATCTTGCCCAAGGACAAAGTCGAAGGGCTGATGGAGGAAATCCGCGGCCCCGCCGGCCGCAACATCTGGGACAAGCTCGCCAACGTAAACGAGGCGGTGCTCGCCAGCTATCTGAAGAACGAATATCCGCAGACCGTTGCGGTCATTCTGGCAAAGGTGCGTCCCGAGCACGCGGCGCGCGTGCTGGCGGAACTGCCGGAGGACTTCGCCGCCGAGTGCGTGTTGCGCATGCTGGGGATGGAGCCGGTTCAGCGTGAAATCCTCGAGAAGATCGAGACCACGCTCAAGACTGAGTTCATGTCCAATTTGGCGCGTACATCCAAGCGCGACAGCCATGAGATCATGGCCGAGATTTTCAACAATTTCGATCGCCAAACCGAGTCACGCTTCCTCTCGCTGATGGAAGAGAAGAGCCGCGAAAGCGCCGATCGCATCCGCGCCTTGATGTTCGTATTTGAAGACCTGGCTAAACTCGACGCGGGCGGGGTACAAACCCTTCTCCGCTCCGTCGACAAGAGCGATCTGGCGCTTGCGCTCAAGGGTGCGTCGGACACGTTGCGCAACCTCTTTCTCTCCAACATGTCGGAACGTGGCGGAAAGCTGTTGAAAGACGATATGGCTGCGATGGGCCCGGTTCGGCTGAAGGATGTCGACGCGGCGCAAACGCGCATGGTGATGCTGGCGAAGGACCTCGCAGCACGCGGCGAAATCGTGCTCTCCGACGGCAAGGCCGACGACGAGTTGATCTATTAATGGCGCAATATCGCAAATACGGGTTCGACACCGAGTTCGCGCCGGACGGCGAAATCCTCCACGACGGTGCAGCGATTGCGCGTCGCCTCTCGCCAGAAGAAATCGAGGCCGCCTGCGCGGCTGCCTACGAGAAAGGCAAGAAGGACGCGATCGCCCAGGCCGAACGCGAGGCCGCGTCGGCGCTACAAGCGCTCGCTGGCGCAGCATCCGCCGTGTTGACGCGACTCGACGCCGAAAGCCGCGCCATGCGTGAGGAAGCGGCGCGCGTTGCTGTGCTCGCGGCGCGCAAGATCGCCGGCGCAGCGCTCGATCGCTTCAGCGCCGACCACATCGAGGCTGCGGTCGACGCCGCGATGGATTCCCTCCGCCACCAACCGCGTCTCGTTGTCCGGCTGGCGCCGGAAGCCGCCGAAGGTTTGCGCCCGCGCATCGAGACCATGACGCAGACCCACGCCTATGCCGGCGCCGTTCTGGTGCGCGAACAGGCGGGCCTCCGCGCGGGTGAAGTGATTATCGACTGGTCCGACGGCGTCATCGCCATCGACCCGGAGAACATCGCGCAAAGAATCAATGACGTCGTCGACGCCGCCCTCGCATCGGCTGAAGCGCACGCATGAGAAGGAACGGATCATGAGCTCTGGCGATCTCAAGCTGGACGAGCTGTCCCCCACGCCGCAGGACGATCTGGGAGATGTTGGCGAACGCAGCGCCGCCAATCTCGCCGCCGTGTACGACGTGCCGGTCCGCATCCAGGCCATACTCGGGCGGGCGAATGTCGAAGTCGCTTCGCTGCTGCGTCTGGGCAAAGGCTCCGTGATCGAGCTCGACCGGAAGGTCGGCGAAGCCATCGACATTTTCGTCAACAACCGGCTCGTCGCGCGTGGCGAAGTGGTCGTGGTCGACGACCGCCTTGGCGTGACGATGACCGAAATCATCAAAGACGGCGACGTCGCCTAGATCGCGACGGAGGGAGCAAGAGATGCGTCTGCTAATCGTCGGGCCGCTCGGAGGGCAGATCTCCGCCGCCACCCGCATCGCCATGGATCACGGCGCCAAGGTGGCGCACGTCGATACGATTGAACAGGCGACCTCCGCGCTGCGCGCCGGCCGCGGCGCCGATCTGCTCATGGTGGATGCGCGCCTCGACATCGCGGCGCTGATCGCTGCCAATGAGGCTGAGCGCATCGTTGTGCCAGTGGTCGCCGCTGGCGTCGGCATCGATCCTACTATTGCAGCGAAGGCAATTCGCGCCGGCGCGCGGGAATACATCTCCCTTCCCCCCGATCCTGAACTTATCGCAGCCGTGCTGGCCGCAGTTTGTGACGACGAGCGCCCGCTTATCGCAGAAGATGCGGCGATGAAGCAGGTGATCGCGCTCGCCGATCAGATCGCCGCGTCCGAAGCGTCGATCCTTATTACGGGCGAAAGCGGCGTGGGCAAGGAAGTGATGGCGCGCTACGTGCACAAGCGCTCGCGCCGCCGTGACGCGCCGTTCATCGCCGTCAATTGCGCCGCCATCCCGGAGAACTTGCTGGAAAGCGAGTTGTTCGGCCACGAGAAAGGCGCCTTCACCGGCGCTGTCGCACGCCGCATCGGCAAGTTCGAAGAGGCCGATGGCGGAACGCTTCTGCTCGACGAAATCTCGGAAATGGATTTGCGGCTGCAATCCAAATTGCTGCGCGCGCTGCAGGAGCGCGTCATCGACCGCGTCGGCGGCGCAAAGCCTGTGCCGGTGAACATTCGCATACTCGCGACGTCCAACCGCGATTTGGCGCAATGCGTCCGCGACGGCGAATTCCGCGAAGATCTGCTGTACCGGCTGAACGTCGTGAACCTTCGCATTCCGCCGCTGCGGGAGCGAAAGGACGATATCGCGGCTCTGGCGCAATTCTTCATCGAGAAGTACGCTCAGGCCAACGACCGCCCAGCGCGAAGGCTTTCGAAGGACGCGCTAGGCCAAGTGCTTGGCCATTTCTGGCCAGGCAATGTGCGCGAACTTGAAAACGCGATGCACCGCGCGACGCTACTGGCGAACGGCGACGAGATCGGCGCCGGGGCCATTCGCGCGCCGGATGGCGCGCCGGTAGGCGGCCGCCCGCGCGACGCGACCGGCGCGGCGATCGAAGCAGCCCAGGCTGCGGCGCGCGAACTGGTCGGGCGCACCGTCGCTGAAGTCGAGCAGGATTTGATCCTCGAAACGCTGACGCACTGCCTCGGCAACCGCACGCACGCCGCAAACATTCTCGGCATCTCGATCCGGACGCTGCGCAACAAGCTGAAGCTTTATTCTGACGAGGGTGTGCGCATTCCGCCGCCGCCAACGGGGCAAGCGGCCTAAACGATGACCGACGCGGCGCAACTACAGCGAGGGGGATTCGCCTTCAGCGATCTACGCGGCATGCTGATGCGCGGCGAGATCGCCTTGGCCGCCATCGTCCTCGGCATCCTCGTCATCATGCTGGCGCCCCTGCCGCCGATGCTTCTGGACCTGTTGCTGGCGCTGTCGATCACGTCGTCGGTTCTGGTGCTGATGACGGCGCTTTTGATCAAGAAGCCGCTCGAGTTCACGGCGTTTCCGGCGATCCTGCTGCTGACCACCCTGCTCCGGCTTTCACTCAACATCGCATCGACGCGCCTGATTCTGGCCAACGGCCAAAACGGCGAACACGCCGCCGGCGAAGTGATCGCCGCCTTCGCCCAATTCGTCATGGGCGGCGAGTTCGTGATCGGCGTGATCGTGTTCGCCATTCTGGTGATCGTGAACTTTGTCGTGATCACGCGGGGCTCAACGCGTATCGCGGAAGTGGCCGCGCGCTTCACGTTGGACGCCATGCCCGGCAAGCAGATGGCGATTGACGCCGATCTCTCCGCCGGCTTGATCAACGAACAGCAAGCGCGAGACCGGCGCCGGGCGCTGGAGGACGAGAGTGCGTTCTTCGGGGCCATGGACGGCGCCAGCAAGTTCGTGCGCGGCGACGCCATCGCGGGCCTGCTCATCGTCTTCATCAACGTCATCGGCGGCATAATCATCGGCATGATGTCGCACGGGATGGATTTCAGCGAGGCCGGCCGCACCTACACCCTGCTCACTGTGGGCGACGGCCTCGTCACGCAAATCCCCGCATTGATCATCTCCGTCGCCGCCGGCCTCTTGGTGACGAAGGCCGGCGTCGATGGCGCCGCCGACAAAGCCTTCGCCAAGCAACTTTCTAACTATCCGCAAGCGCTCGGCATCGTCGCCGCGTGCGCTTTCGGCGTCGGCCTCCTGCCCGGCATGCCGATCGTGCCGTTCTGGACTCTCGCCGCGGCGTCAGGGTTGTTGGCGTGGCGGCTTGCGGAATCGACCCGGCAAGCGAACGCCAAGGCGGCCGAGGCGCCCGCACAGACGGCGCCGGCGGAGGAAACGCCGGCAGCGTCCTTGGCCATGGACGATGTGCGCATCGAGATCGGCTTCGCGCTGCTGCCGCTCATCAACGACGTGCAAGGCCGCAGGTTGACCGATCAGATCAAAGCGCTGCGCAAGACGTTGGCGCAGGATTTGGGCTTCGTCATGCCGAGCGTGCGCATTCTGGACAATGTGCAATTGCCGCCGGACGCCTATTGCATCCGTGTGCGCGAGATGGACGCCGGCGAGGGTAAGCTGAAGATCGGCGCGCTGCTGGCGATGGACCCGACGGGGCAAGGCGTCGCGCTTCCGGGCGAGCCCGTGAAAGAACCTGCCTTTGGCCTTGACGCGATGTGGATCGAAGAACGCGCGCGCGAGGAAGCAAGCTTCCGCGGCTATACTGTCGTCGATCCGGCGACGGTGCTCTCGACCCACCTCACGGAGGTCATCAAGGAGCATATGGCGGAGCTCCTCACATTCACGGAGGTGAAGAAGCTCATCAAGGAATTGCCGAAGGAGACGCAATCGCTGCTCGACGACGTCGCGCCGGCGCATATCTCCTGGTCCGGCGTCCAGCGCGTGCTGCAAAACCTGCTCAAAGAGCGCGTGTCCATCCGCGACCTCACCACAATTATCGAAGCGATCGCGGAAGCCGCCCCGGCGATGCACGATCTTGTGCTAATCACCGAGCATGTGCGTTCGCGGCTGGCGCGGCAGATCTGCTATCAGCACCGCAATCCGGACGGCTCGCTGCCGATCGTCACGCTCTCGCCGACTTGGGAACAGGCGTTCGCGGAATCGCTGATCGGCGAAGGGCAGAACCGGCAATTGGCGCTCGCGCCGTCCAAGCTGCACGATTTCGTGGCCGACATCCGCGCCGCCTTCGAGCGTGCGGCTCAAGGCGGCGAAACGCCGGTGCTGCTGACCTCCCCTGCGATCCGCCCCTTCGTCCGCTCCCTGATTGAGCGCTTCCGCGCCACCACGGCAGTGCTGAGCCAGGCCGAAGTGCACGCAAAAGTGCGCCTCAAGGCGATGGGCCAAGTGTGAACAAGGTGTGACGCGTTAACGTTTCTCCAACCATAAGCATCAGCGCCGCTAACCCCTCCGCAACGACTCGCGGCGCTATATCAGGCTATGACCGGCTCATCCGCCGCCCACGAAACGCCGCTGCCGCGCACGCGCGCGGCGCCGATCTATGCGGTCGCGTCCGGTAAAGGCGGCGTCGGCAAGACGTGGCTTTCCACGATGCTGGCGACAGCGTTCGGCCGCGCCGGGCAGCGCGCCTTGCTGGTCGATTGCGATCTCGGGCTCGCCAATGTCGATGTGCAATTAGGCGTGCGGCCGCAAGCAGACGTGCATTCCTTCGTGCGCGGCTTTCTGGATCTCGACGCGGCGGTGACGCCGGTGATGGGCGGGCCGGGCCGCAATGGCGGCTTCGACCTAATCGCCGGCCATTCGGGCTCGGGCGCGCTCGGCGCCATCAAACTGGAAGAGGTCGGCCGGATTTGCACTGGCCTCACCAAGATCGCACCGCATTACGACAAGATCATCCTCGACCTCGCCGCCGGCATTGATCCCAACGTGTTGCGCTTCGCGCGCGCCGCCGACCGCCTCGTATTGGTGACGACGGAAGAACCAACGGCGCTCACCGACGCCTACGCGATGGTGAAGCTGCTGCGGCTGCAAGGATCCAACGTCACGCCCTGGGTGATCGTCAACATGGCGGAGAACCGGATCAAGGGCCGCAAGGTGTTCGATCAATTTGCGCTGGCCTGCAACGAATACCTCGGCTTCAAGCCGCGCTTCGCGGGCGTGGTTTGCCGCGACGCGCGCGTGCCGGATTCGATCCGCGCGCAAACGCCGCTGCCGATCCGGCATCCGCAAAGCCAGGCTTATGAGGACGTGATCCGTATCGTCGAGGCGCTCAACGCGGCTTGACGCGCGCCGCTGTCAGCGTCGCGAACTCGTCCAGCTCAGCCGCTTCGCGCTTTTCAGCAGCTTTGCGTTCGCGCTCTTCCTGCAACTCAACTAGGCGCTCGAACTTGCGCATTTCGACATGCGCCTCGGTGATCAGAGCGCGCAGACGCTCAATTTCCGCGCCGACCAGCTGGAGTTCGCTTTCCAATGACCGCCGCGCGGCCATAGCCAAAGCGGCATAGCCGCCATAGGCGCGCGCCGATTCATAATCCCGGCGCGCCAGCTCCTGCTCCCGCTTGAGCGCCTGTTCGTGCGTGCGGATGCGCTCCTCGATCGCCGTCTGGCGGGCAATCTGTTCGCCCATCGCCCGACGCAACGTCTCCAGATCGGCCTTGGCGATGCGCAACAGCGTGTGCAGCGATTTCATGCGAGCGCCTCAGCCAGCATCGAGAACGCCTCCTTGATCGAGGTCTGCTCCTCGCGGCCCTGCGCAAGCACGGCCTCGACCGCGGGACGAACGCGGATGGCGTTGTCGACGGCGGCATCGGCGCCAGCCTTGTAAGCGCCAATCCGGATCAGCTCTTCCATCTCCGCGTAGAGGCTCAACGCCTCTCGCGCGCGGGCAACCAAAACGTTCTCATCGGCCGTGTGGCACATCGGCATGAGACGGGAGATCGATTTCAGGACATTGATCGCCGGGTAGCGACCGCGCTCGGCAATGGCGCGCTCCATGACGATGTGTCCATCGAGGATGCCGCGCACGGCATCGGCGATCGGCTCGTTGTGGTCGTCGCCGTCGACGAGCACCGTAAAGAGCGCGGTGATTGAGCCGTGCTCGCCTTCGCGGCCCGGACCGGCGCGCTCGAGCAGCTTCGGCAATTCGGCGAACACCGAAGGCGTATAGCCCTTGGTTGTCGGCGGTTCGCCGACCGACAGCCCAATTTCCCGCTGCGCCATGGCGAAGCGGGTGACGCTATCGACCAGCAGCAGCACGTCCTGCCCCTGATCGCGGAAATATTCGGCGACGGCGCACGCCATATGCGGCGCCAGACGACGGCGCGCCGCGGATTCATCCGACGTCGCGACCACGACCACCGAACGGCGCCTGCCCTCCTCGCCCAGCGTGTCCTCGATGAATTCCTTCACCTCGCGGCCGCGTTCGCCGACGAGGCCAATGACGATGACGTCAGCCCCCGCCCCACGCGCCAGCATCGACATCAGCACGGACTTGCCGACGCCGGAGCCGGCGAAAACGCCCATGCGCTGGCCACGGCACAGAGCCGCGAAAATGTTGATGGCGCGCACGCCGGTATCCAAACGCGCGCCGACGCGGGCGCGATCATGGGCCGAGGGCGGCGCGCCGCGCACCAGACGCGGATTGAGGCCCTGCGGCAGCGGGCCCTCGCCGTCAACCGGTTGGCCGAAGCAATCGACGATCCGCCCCAGCCACGATTGCGAAGGACGCACGCTCGCCGCGGCGCCTTCCAGCAACACGCGCGCACCCGGGCGAATGTTCTCGATCGGATCGAATGGCGCGAACAAGGCGCGGTCGCCGCGAAAGCCGACGATCTCCGCGCGCGTCTGTCCGCCGTTGGTGATGATGGTTCCGCGCGCGCCAAGCGACAGCGCTTCCATTGGACCGGACGCTTCGATCAGCGCACCTGACAAACCTGTCACGCGGCCTTCGAAGCGCCGCGGATCGAGCGCCTCGATGTCGTGCGCTAATCGTGAAAGGTGCGATGGCATCGCCGACGAAAAATTTCTCCCCAAGTTTCATTTGCGGGTTTGGTTAGCGAAGCGTGAATCTTTTCAAGGTTCGTTGGCGGATCGATTCAAAATCAAGCGCTTGTGCTGCACAATCTGCGGCAGCGCACGCCCTTGCGCCCGGAATCGAATGCTGATTCACCGGTGTTAATGGAGCTGATGAGGGCGACGCTAACGGCATTAGGGCAACCGCCACGGTAAGAAATCTTACGCACTTTCAAACTTTGTTAAGGCGTCGAGATGATTCTGTGGATTAACTGTCCTGGCCTGTTGCGCCGACGGGGAGATTCTAATGCGAGTCCTTCTGATCGAGGATGACAGCGCCACGGCGCAGGGCATCGAATTGATGCTCAAATCCGAGGGTTTCAATATCTACTCGACCGACCTCGGCGAGGAAGGCATCGATCTCGGCAAACTTTACGATTACGATATCATCGTTCTCGATCTCACCCTGCCAGACATGCACGGCTATGACGTGCTGAAGCAATTGCGGGTCGCGCGCGTGAATACGCCGATCCTGATCCTGTCGGGCACGGCCGATATCGACACCAAAGTCCGCGGCTTGGGCTACGGCGCCGACGATTACATGACCAAGCCCTTCAACAAGGACGAGCTGATCGCACGGATCAACGCCATCGTCCGCCGCTCGAAGGGCCACGCTCATTCCGTCATCAAAACAGGCGACGTCACCGTCAATCTCGACGCCAAGACGGTCGAAGTGAACGGCCAGCGCGTCCACCTGACGGGCAAAGAATATCAAATGCTGGAGCTGCTCTCGCTCCGGAAGGGCACGACGCTCACCAAAGAGATGTTCTTGAACCACCTTTATGGCGGCATGGACGAGCCCGAACTCAAGATCATCGACGTTTTCATCTGCAAGCTGCGCAAGAAGCTGGCCGCCGCGACGGGCGGCGAGCACTACATCGAAACCGTCTGGGGCCGCGGCTACGTGCTGCGCGATCCGCAAGAGGCGGCGGCGATCGTCGCAGCCTAAGCCGGCAAATCACGACTGCCAAAACGCACGCGAGCGACGCTCGCGTGCGTTTTTCATTGGAGCAGCCGACATTCGCCGACGCGGGCGCTGATTGTGTCAAATGACAATAAGGCCGCCGCAGATTACCGTAACAGAGCTTCGCTTTAACACACCAGCAAGTTTGTTCCCTTGGAAATCAAGGGTTTTTGCTTGGTGATCGCAGGCTTAATCATGAAAGTTCACGGCGTAGTAGCACGTCAACTCACATAGTTCGCGAACAGAACAAAGTGGGTTGGCCAATGAGCGAGGGACGTCTCAAGCGCGCGATGACGCGTCTCGCCGGCGGCAGCTATCGAACCAAGATCTTGACGTTCGCGACACTCGCGGCGCTCACGCCTCTGGCCGCGCTCGTGAGCGTGTACGGCGCCCAGGGCGACACGCAGCCCTGGTACATGCCGGTGCTGGCGATCGGCGCCACTTTGGTGTTCCTGCTGGGCTTGGCGCGATCGCTGCACCCAATCGACACGGTGGCGCGGGCGCTGGAGCGCTGCGCAGGCGACGACAGCGCGCCTGCCCTACGAGACGACGCGCGCCGGCTCGTCGATAATGTCGAAACCGTCGCCGCACGATTGGAGACGCTGAACCGCCGGGCCGGGCGTCATCCGCTCACGGCGCTTCCCTTGCGCGAGGAGTTTCTGGCCGCCGTCAATCTGGACATGAGCGACCCCGACGCGATGATCGGACTACTCGGGGTCATCCGGTTTGCAAACTACCAGCAAATCGGCGCCTTCGATCTGGCCATCGCGGAGCGCGCCCTTGGCGCATTCGCACAGAAGCTCGAGCGTGCGGCGGACAAGACGCGGATCATCGCCCACGTCGATCGCGAGAGCTTCGCCATCTGGTTCTCGCGGCTGGAGACCCACAAACAAGCTACCGCCGAGCTGCAGGCGCTGGCCTATGCGTTGGCGCAGGAAATCCACGAGGGCGATCTCGCCATCGCGCCGGACGTGCAGATTGGCGCAGCACTCTACCCCGCAGACGGCGACGACGCCGCAACATTGCTGACGCGAGCCCTGGTTTCGCTTTCCAGCACGCGGCATGGCGGCGCCATCGTTTTCGCCGCGCCGGCTTCAGAAGCCGAGGCGCGCCGCCGCTTTTCGCTTGAGCAGGATTTGCGGCAGGCGATGCGGCGTGATCAGCTCTCTCTGCACTACCAACCCGTCATCGACGTCAATTTGGGCCGGGTGATTGGAGCTGAAGCGCTGCTGCGCTGGCGCCACGACGAGCTCGGCGCCGTATCGCCAGCAGAGTTCGTTCCGATCCTTGAAGACACGAGCCTCGTACACGAGTTCGGCTTGTGGACGCTCAACGCCGCTTGCCGGCAAGCGCGGGCTTGGCGCGACGAGGGGTTGGACCTCGTCATCGCCGTCAACCTCTCGGCGCGGCAATTGCGCGATCGCGCCCTGGTACAGGCGATCGTCCGTACGATCGAGCGTCACGATCTGCCGGCGGGCGCGCTTGAGCTTGAACTGACCGAAACCGCCGCCATGGAAGACGCGGAGCGTACGTTGGCGCTCTTTCGCGATCTGAAGGCGTTGGGCTTTGGCCTCGCCATCGATGATTTCGGCGCCGGCTATTCAAGCCTCTCCTATCTGACGCGGCTGCCGTTCAGCAAACTCAAGATCGATCGCGAATTCGTCACCCACGCCGACACCCGCCCGACGAGCAGCGCCATCTGCAAGGCGTTGATCGAGCTCTGCGCCGGGCTCGACATTGCGGTTCTGGCCGAGGGCGCCGAGCGGGCTGAAGAAGTGGCGCAGCTTCGCCGCTTGGGATGCCATACGTTTCAGGGCTTCTATTTCGCCCCGCCCTTGCGCGCGGAAGGCTTCGCGCAGGCGATCGCCGCCCCAGACTTCGTCGCAAAACTCTCCGCGCCGCCGCGCGTGGACCGGATCAGGTGCGCCAACGCATGAAATACGCTCCATTCATGGCAGTCCTCGCCCTTTCCGCTCTCGGCGCTTGCTCGACGGTCGCCGGCATGCGGCAGGACATCGGCGCCATTGCGCAGCAAAGGACGCCTGGCGAACGAGTCAATCTCGCTATGGAGCTGCTCACGCAAGGCGAAGAAGAACGCGCGCGCGGTGAGCTCGAAACGGCGCTGGAAGAAAATCCCGGCGATGATACGGCGCGACGCTTGCTCGAACAGATCGAGCGCGATCCACGTGAATTGCTCGGCGAGCGCAGCCGCGCATACACCGCCCGAGACGGCGATACGATGTCGAACCTGGCGCAGCGCTTCCTGGGCGATCCTCTGCTCTTCTATGCGCTCTCGCGCTACAACGATTTAGAAGCGCCAGACGCGTTGGTCGCAGGCCAGAGGTTACGCATTCCGCAACGCGCGCAAGCCAGCGCCCGGCGCGAGCAAGGGGCGAGCACGCCGTCGCAACCGGCGCTGCGCGGCGCAACCGAAACGCCGCCGATCGAAGCTGCGGCGGCGGCGCCCCCTCGCCCACGCGGCGTCGATCCATCGCGCGCCAACCAGCTGCGGCTCAATGCGCTCGAACAATTGAACCGCGGCGCGGTGGATCGCGCGGTGGCCCTGCTCCGTCAAGCGCTCGTTTATGATGAACATTCTCCTGCCATCCGGGCTGATCTGAATAGAGCGCTTCGCATTCAGGCTTCGCTTCGCGCGGGCTAGGCAAACCGCACTTTAACTTCATTCGTGTAGACTGGCTGCAGGTATGGAGTGCGCCTTACGATCGCCAACAGGCGGCGGCGCAACACAAAAGCAAGGGGCGCCTCCGTGGCGAAGCAAGTCGGCCGCTATCAGATTCAAGAGCGGATCGGGCAAGGCGCGATGGCCAATGTCTATCGCGCGTACGATCCGGGCATTGACCGCGTGCTCGCCATTAAAGTGCTGAAGCGCGAGTTCTGCCGCAATACAGAGTGCGCTGCACGCTTCCTGCGCGAGGCCAAGGCCGCCGGCGCCCTATCGCATCCGAATATCGTCACGATCTACGATGTCGGCGAGATTGAAGGCTTTCCATATATCGCCATGGAATTGCTCGAAGGCGAGCCGCTCGACAAGGTTGCGCAGCGTGTTGGCTCGCTGCCGATCGGCGACGTGCTGGAGATCGGCCTCCAACTGACGGATGCTCTGCGCTACGCGCATTCTCAGGGCGTGGTCCACCGCGACATCAAGCCGTCGAACATCATGCTCGGCGCAGACGGCCGCTCAATCAAGATTCTCGACTTTGGCATTGCCCGCGTCACCGAAGCCGGTACGTCGCTCAGCGAATCGAACCAGCTCAAGACCCAAATCGGCCAAGTGCTTGGCACGCCGCGTTACATGAGCCCCGAGCAAGCGCTTGGGCGCGAGTTGGACGGCCGCTCCGACCTCTTCTCCGTCGGCGTTGTTCTTTACGAGCTCATCACCGGCCGTCCGGCATTCACGGGCTCGAGCGCGGCGACGCTCGCCCTGCAAATCACGCAACAAGAGCCCTCCCCGATCGATTCCTCACCCGAGTGTCCGCGAGGCCTGAAATTCATCGTCGGCAAGCTGCTGGCGAAGCGCCCAGAAAAGCGCTTCGAAACCGGCAAGCATCTTTATGACGCGCTCCAACGGGAAAAGCTGGCCTTCGATGCGACGCTAGCCGAGGGCCGTCCGCGCCGGCTGCCTTTGCAATTGCGGCTGATGCTTATCATCGGCGCGATCACCGCCGGCACGCTGACTATCGGCACTGGCGCCGTGCTCAATCGCCAGACGGAGGCAATGGAGCGTGTGGCGTTGGCGTCCGGCTCCACCATCGCCGCGTTTGTCGCCAGCAATGCGGCGCTGCACGCAGTCGATAACGCGACGCGGTTGCCGCACGAACGCGATTGGCTGCCGGTTCAAGCCTTCATCAACACCGCCGCTTCCGATCCGAACATTACCCAGTTGTTGATTGTCGATGCGGACGGGTTCATCCGCGCGGCATCGGACGACAGCATGCTTGGCGCGCGCTACCTCGAGCCGGTGGGTCAGCGCCTGGAACGCGAGGGCGCCAGCATTTCGGTAACGTCGACGCGATCCTCGCAAGGCGTCGAAAGCTTCCGCTTCTCACACCCTATCGTCTATTCGGGCCGCCAATTCGGCACCGTCGATGTCAGCGTACGCAAAACTGAGTTGCAGGCGGCCTCCGCCATTTCGCGCCTGCTGCTTGTCGGCCTCGGCGGGCTAACGCTGGCGATCGTGATGGTGCTGTCCTTTGCGGCCGTCCGCCTCGTTGCAGAGCCGATCCGCCGGTTGCGCGCCGCATTCCGCGACGCCGCCGCAGGCGACCTCGACTTCCGCATCTCGCACAGGCGCGCCGATGAGTTCGGTGACCTGTTCGACGGCTTCAACGCGTTTGTCGCGTCCATGCAGGAACGCCTGGACGGCGACGCCGACGGCGCTCCCGCAAACCTCGCGGCAACCCGCATCGGACCAGCGGCCAACGATGTTGGCTTCGCCACTCGATCCGCTCAGCAAGGCCAACTCGCATGATCACGCTGCGCCTCTTCCATCAAGCCGATCCGTTCCGGCAAATCGAAGCGCGAACGCTGGACAACGGCGAGCTGGTGATAGGCCGCGACCCGGCCGCCTCCTGGTTCGTTTCCGATCCCGATTGCGAACTCTCCCGTCAACACTGCAAGATCGCGTGTGAAGGCGGAGAAGTGCAGCTCACGGATATGAGCGCCAACGGCGTTTATGTCGGCCCGGAACGCCGCCGCGCCCCGCGCGGCGAAGCGATGGCGCTAACCTCGAGCGACATGCTGCATCTGGGCCAATTCCTGATCCTGATGGAGCAGAGCGCCGCGCAACCGCAGCCTGCAAACGATCGCCAAGCGCCGGCGTCGCCTTCCGCCCTTGATGCGCCGTTCGACGCCCCGATGCTAATGCAACGCGCGCCGAGCGCGGAGGCCTTTGCGGTGCTGAGCGATTGGGCTGGCGCCGCGGCGCCGCTCGCCACGCGGCCAGGCGCAAGCAATGCTACCCTGCTCGACGCGTTCTGCGACGGCGCACGCCTCGATGCTTCGGCGTTCGCCGGCGAGGATCCCGCCGATGTGATGCGCCGCATCGGCGCAGTTTATCAGCAAATGGTGCTTGGCCTGGGTGACCTGATGAGCGAGAGAACCTCGCTCAAGGCAGAGTATAGGATGGAGCGCACTACAGTCGGCGCTTCGGGCAACAACCCCTTCAAGTGGGCGCCTACACAGCGCGTCGCTGTCGATCTCTTGCGGCAGCGCGAAGACGGCTTCCTCTCCGGCGCGGCCGCGCTGAAAGCCTCCTTCGAAGACTTGAAGAAGCATTTGCTTTGTCTCGCCGAAGGCTCGCGCGCGGCGATCTCCGCAGCCATGGACAACCTCAGCCCCGCTGCGGCCGAGAGCGAGGTCAAGGGGCAATCCACACTGTTTATGGCTAAATCGGAAGCCTGCTGGCGCGCGCACCAGAAGCGGCATGAAGAACTGACGCTGGAAGCACGCGAACGCGCCGATGGCCGCATCAATCGCGCATTCAGGGACGGATACGAGCAGCATTTGCGCGCGTTGGATGAACTCGGGACGCGGGCGTGAACATTCGTCCGGCCCTCCCCTCGACGTTCGAGCGTGTGCGGCGCCCCCGTGCTGCGCATCTCGGCGGCCTAAAGTATCTCTCCGTTTCGCGGAGCGACGAAGGCCGCGTGCGGAAGCTGAACGAAGACGCTTTCCTCGATCGTTCGGACATCGGGCTTTGGGCGGTCGCAGACGGCATGGGCGGCCATGACAGCGGCGAAGTCGCCAGCAACCTCGTCGTCAACGCGCTGGCGGGCGTTGAGCAATTCAACTCGGCCTATGCCTATCGCGACGCGGTCGCCGCGGCGCTGCAGGCCTCGAACCGCGCGCTCGTGAACGCGGCAGCTGAACGCGGCGGCGGCGTCATGGGCACCACAGTCGCGGCGTTGCTCGCGTTCGAGAACCATTATGCCTGCATTTGGGCCGGCGATAGCCGCGTCTATCTCGACCGCGCCGGCCAGATCCGCAGGCTGACGCGCGACCATAGCGTGGTGCAGGAGCTCGTCTCCGCCGGCGTCCTGCGAAAAGACGAAGCGCGCCGCCATGCCCAGGCGCACGTCATCACCCGCGCGGTGGGCGCTGGCGCTACGTTGGAGTTGGAGACGGTCAGCGGCCGCATCTACCCAGGCGATCGCTTTTTCCTGTGCTCGGACGGCGTGACCAACCTGATCGAAGATGATGAGATCGGTGAGATCCTCGCCCGCCCGCCCCTGCAATCGGCAGTCGACAAAATCATCAACCTGGCTCTCGCACGCGGCGCGCCGGACAACGTGACGGCCGTTCTCATCGGCGCTGAGAAGGCGTGACAGCGCCGCGCCGCTGACGCATTTTGGCGGCCATGAACAGCGTCTACGCAAGCCTGGGCCGCACGATCTTCGACGTCATGTCTGGGCTCGCCGCCGAGCTCGGCGCGGTCAATCTCGGCCAGGGCTTCCCCGAAGAGGACGGTCCGCGCGATCTGCGCGAATATGCGGCGCGGGCGCTGATCGACGGACCGAACCAATATCCACCCATGCGTGGCCTGCCACCGCTGCGCGAGGCCGTCGCCGTACACTACGCAAGCCATCACAGCGTGACGTTGGATTGGAAGACCGAAGTCACCATTACGTCGGGCGCGACGGAGGCGCTGGCCGCCGCGATCCTTGCTGTCGTTGAGCCGGGCGATGAAGTGGTGCTGATGGAGCCGATGTACGATTCCTACGCGCCGATGGTGCGGCGCGCGGGAGGCGTACCGAAATATCTGCGACTGGCGCCTCCGCATTGGCGCGTGACCGAGGAGAAATTAGCCGCCGCGTTCACGCCGAAAACGAGGGCGATCATCCTGACCACCCCGCACAACCCGGCCGCCAGTGTCGCCAGCGACGAAGACCTCGCGCTCATCGCCCGGTTCTGCCGCGCCAATAGCGCTATCGCCATTAGTGACGAGGTTTGGGAGCACGTCCTGTTCGATGGCCGCCGCCACGCGTCCATGCTGCATCATTTGCGCGACCAGACCATCAAGATCGGCTCCGCTGGAAAAATGTTCTCGATGACGGGCTGGAAGGTCGGCTTTGCCTGCGCCGCGCCGGCGCTGACGGAGGTGTTCGCCAAGGCGCACCAATTCCTCACCTTCACGACGCCGCCCAATCTGCAGAATGCCGCAGCATATGGCTTGGGAAAGCCGGCGCATTATTTCGAAGAGATGCGCGCCGGATTCCAGCGCGCGCGCGACCGGCTGGCCGCCGCATTGGCGCAGGAAGGGTTTGTCACTCTGCCCGCGCACGGCGCATATTTCATGAATGTCGATTTGCCGGCTTCTGGCGTCACGCTATCGGACGAAGCGTTCGCGCTAATGGCGGTGAAGGAGTTCGGCGTCGCCACGATTCCGTTGGCGCCGTTTTACGCCGAGCCGGGCTCGCCGGCGTTAGTTCGTCTATGCTTCGCCAAGAAGGACGAAACACTGGATCGCGGCGTCGAGCGTCTTGCGAAAGCCCGTAAGGCGGCCATATGATTAGTCGCGCCCTTGCGTGGACTTTGTTGTTCGCCTGCATCGGCTGCACGCCCACGCAAACACAGCTGCCTCCGGCGCCGGAAGTACAAACACCGGCGAGAAGCTGGACCGCAGAGGCTCTAGCGGACCTCATCCTCGTCGCTGATGCAGCGCCGGATCATGGATTCGCGCATGAGCATGATACCATCGCAGAACTGCGCCGATTAGATGCAGCATCAGACAGCGATGCGGGGGCCGCGGCCGCGCTGGACGCGCGCGCCAGCGCATTGTTTCGGAAACTGGCGCGGCAATTCGCGCAGGGTGCGGTCGACCCACGCGCGGATCCGGCTTGGCACATCCCTCCCACGCCGGCAGCGATGTTGGAGCCCCCTGCTCATGGCGTCGCCGATACGCTGTTCGCATTGCTGCCGGCTGATGCTGAGTACCGCGCCCTCACCATGGAGCATGCCCGCCTCCGCGATCTCGGCGACCTGGACCCAACACGCGCCGCACACTTGCGGGCGAGCATGGAGCGGCGGCGTTGGCTGCCCCGCGAACTGCCTGCAAGACGGATAGAGGTGATCGTTCCGTTCTTCGAATTGCATTTGCGCGATGGCGAAGGCGTGCGGACACGTCGCCGCGTCATTATCGGCGCCCGAACCACGCCGACGCCAAGTTTTGCCTCCGCGCTTGAGGCGATCACGTTCAACCCGAGCTGGACCCCACCGCTGAGCATTGCGCTTGGCGAGCTTGCGCCGCGCTTTCAGCGAGACCCGGGCGCGGCCGCAGCGGATGGATTCGATATCCTCGACCGCAATGGAGGCGCGGTCGATCCAAACGCTGTCGACTGGGCCGCGCGACCCTTTCCATACTCAATCCGGCAGCGGCCCGGTCCGAACAATGCGCTAGGAAGCGTCCGGTTCGAGTTGTCCAATCCGTTCGCAATCTACATGCACGATACGCCGGGCCGCAGATTGTTCGACCGGACGGATCGCGCATTAAGTCACGGCTGTATTCGCGTGCAGCGGCCGGAAGAATTGGCTGTGGAAGTGCTTGCCGACCCCGGCTGGGACCGCGCAGCGGTCGAAGCCGCCATAGCGCGTGGCGCGACACGAACCGTGCAGCTGCCGGAGCACTTGCCAGTCTACATTCTATATCTGACGGCTAGCACCGATGAGGCTGGCGCGGTCATCTATGCTGATGATCTTTACGGCCGAGACGCTGCGCTCTTGCAGGCGCTCGAAAACGCTGACGCGCCGATCACGGCAGAGCGCAATACAGCCGAAACCGACTGCGCCTCGGCTATTCCCTAATCGCTGTCGTAGTGCTTGCGTTCCCGCGCGACCCGCGCTTCCAGCGCGCGGGTCTGGCGGTCGATCTCGGACTCGAGCGCTTCGGCTTCGCTCTCAACCAAGCGCCGACGACGATCCATCTCGGCCAGGCGCTTCTTGGATTCTTTGCGGTAGGCGACAAGCGCGGCCTCGGCGGCGTCCAGCTTGGCGCGATCCTTCTTCTTGCCGCTGCTCGGCTCCAGACGCGGCTTTGGCCGCCTGCCCTCCAGATTGACGACGTTGGTCGCCGGGGGCGGCAGCACCACCTTGGGACCCGGCACTCGAACTGGCTCGCCGGGAGATTTCATCGCCGCTTCAATCGCCGCCAGGTCGTTGGTTTCCCTGGCCGCGCCAGAGGCAAACAAGTTTTCGCGGACATCCCAGGCCTTGAGCGCAGCCTTCTGGCTGGTGACCGCCACCGCCCATTCATGAAGGCCAATGCGGGTCACGAAAACTTTCAGGCGTTTTGATGCTTTCTGCGCCATGCGGCCTGCCATTTACCATGTATGTTGAAACCGAAACGATTTCGTCTTTTATACGTTTCTACGGGATCGGCGAAGGCGCGAGAGCGTCCTTGGCCAAGGTCGTTTTGGCGGCGGGCATTGTCGGATCGCCGCCCGCTCGAACGATCTTCACAAGAGCATCAGGGCGCCTCGATGCGCCCTATGGGGTGTACCATGGCCGCGCGTCCGTCCTGGCAAGGACATCTGAAGCTGTCGCTCGTGACCTGCCCGGTGGCGCTTTACAACGCCATCAGCCCGCGCGGAGAGGTGCGCTTCAACCTGATCAACCCCGACACCGGCAACCGCATCAAGATGTTGACGGTGGATGCGGGCACCGAGGAGCCGGTCGAACGCCGCTCATTGGTCAAAGGCTTCGAGATCGAGAAGGGCCAGTACGTCACAGTCACCCAGGAGGAGATCGACAGCGTCCGCCTTGAGAGCACCAAGACCATCGAGATCGAAAGCTTCGTCCCCACTGAGGACATCGATCGCCTCTACTGGGACAACCCCTACTACCTGGTGCCGGACGGCAAGATGGCCGCCGAACCCTACGCCGTCATACGCGAAGCGATGGAACGTTCGGGCCAGATCGCCGTCGGGCGGCTAGTGATGTCGCAGCGCGAGCGTATCGTCGCGCTGGAGCCGCGCGACAATGGCATCGTGGCCACCATGTTGCGTAGCCACGACGAAGTCCGCGCCGCCAAATCTTTCTTTGACGACATCCCGTCGGTGAAGCCTGATCCCGAGATGATCGCCATCGCCGAGAAGATCATCGCGCAGAAGGAAACCGATTTCGATTCGGCCAACTTTGACGACCGCTACGAAGACGCGCTGCGCGATCTGATCGAAAGCAAACGCAAGGGCCGCAAGATCGTGAAGATCGAGACGCCGAAGGACACCAATGTCGTCGATCTGATGGATGTCCTGAAGGCGAGCCTCAAACAATCAGGCGGCAAAGCGGCGCCCAAGAGCGCGGCTAAGAAGCCGCGGGCGGCAGCGTCTGCGGCGAAGCGGCCCGCGCGAAAGCGAGCGAAAAGCTAAGTCAGACAGATGGCCAAAGCGGCGCAGAAGGCGGCCAGCAAAAAAACCGCAAGCGAGAAGCTCGCGAAGTATCGCGCTATGCGCGACTTCAAGAAGACGGCCGAACCAAGCGGCGCACGCAAGGTAGCGCCCTCCAAGCACCTCCGCTTCGTGGTGCAGAAGCATGCCGCAACCCGCCTGCATTACGACTTCAGGCTTGAATGGGAGGGCGTGTTTCTCTCTTGGGCGGTGACCCGCGGCCCATCGCTCGATCCCAGCGAGAAGCGGCTTGCAGTCCAGACCGAGGATCACCCTCTCGACTACGGGGATTTTGAAGGAACGATCCCGAAGGACGAATATGGCGGCGGCGCGGTCATGCTTTGGGATCGCGGGTTTTGGCTGCCCGATCCGCTCTACGACCCGGAGACCGGCCTCAAGAAGGGCGAGATCAAGTTCGTCCTTAGCGGAAAGAAGCTGAATGGCGGCTTCGTTCTGGTGCGGCTCAAGCGTCGCGAGAAAGACAAACGCGACAACTGGCTGTTGATCAAACACCGCGACCAATACGCGGTCGATGGCCACGGCGAGGGCGTGTTGGAGCACGACACATCCGTCGCGTCCGGACGCACAATGAAGGCGATCGCCGCCGGCACGGGCAAGAAGCCCACGCCCTTCATGTTCGACCGCAAGTTCGAGGCGGACGCCATATGGCATTCGAATAGACCAGCGCGGGGCGCAGCGCCTACCAAGCCAGAGGAGGCGTCGCGCGCGGCAACACTTGCCAAAGGCAAGGCGCTAGAGCGGTTGCCTGGTTTCATCGAGCCGCAATTCTGCCGCGTCACGGAGCGGCCGCCGTCCGGATCGCTGTGGGGGCATGAGATAAAGTTCGACGGCTACCGCATGCAGATGCACGTGGAGAACCGCCGGGCCAAACTGTTTACGCGCACGGGCCTGAACTGGACCGACAAGTTCGCCGCCATTGCCAACGCCGGCGCCAAGCTTTCAGACTGCATCCTCGACGGCGAAATCTGCGCGCTGGATAAGGACGCCGCGCCAGACTTCTCGGCGTTGCAGGCCGCCATCGCCGATGGCGACACGTCTGATCTCGTCTATTTCGCGTTCGACGCCCTCGTCATCGGCAAGGAGGATTTGCGCAGCCTGCCGCTCGAGCAACGCAAGGCAAGGCTCAAGAGCCTGCTCGCGAAAGCGCCGCCAAGCATCCGCTATGTCGAGCATTTCGACGATGGCGCAGCGATGCTTGAAGCGGCGAAGAAAATGGACCTCGAAGGCATCATTTCAAAGCGGCTAGACCGCCCGTATCAGTCTGGCCGCCGCGACGATTGGACCAAGACCAAGACACGCGCCGGCCATGAGGTTGTCATCGGCGGCTGGTCTCAAGATGGAGAGCGCTTTCGCTCGCTCCTGGTTGGCGTCAATCACGAGGGGCATCTCGTTTACACCGGCCGCGTCGGCACCGGCTTCACGCAGACGAGCGCCCAGAAGCTGGCCGCCAAATTGCGCACGCTCGAACAGAACGAGTCGCCGTTCGGCGGCAATAACGCGCCAAAGCGTGAGCGCGGCGTACACTGGGTAAAGCCCGAACTCGTCGCCGAAATTGAGTTCGCGGGTTGGACCGGCGAAGGCGCGGTCCGGCAGGCAGCGTTCAAGGGACTGCGCGACGACAAACCAGCGGCAGAAGTCGAAGCGGAGGAAGCCGTGCCGCCCAAGTCAGCGAAGCTGAAGATTTCGCTCAAGCGCGCGGCCAGCCAGGTGAATATACGCGGCGTGATATTATCGCATCCCGACAAGCCGCTCTGGCCTGCCGAACAGCTCACAAAACAAGACCTGGCCACGTATTTCGACGCCGTTGGCGCGTGGATGCTTCCGCACATCAAGGGCCGCCCCTGCTCGATCATCCGCGCACCCGACGGCATCGATAAGCAATTGTTCTTCCAACGCCACGCAATGAAGGGACAATCCGAACTCATCACGTTGGTGAAGACGCCAGGAGACAAGCAGCCCTACATTCAGTTCGACAGCGTCGCCGCGCTCGTCGCCGGTGCGCAGATCGCGGCGATCGAATTGCATCCGTGGAATTGCCAGCCCAAGCAGCCCGAGATTCCGGGACGGCTCATCTTCGACCTCGACCCCGCAGACGGCGTGCCGTTCGACCGGGTTGTCGAGGCCGCCAGAGAGCTCCGCGATCGCCTTGACGCGTTGGGCCTGGTTGGTTTCTGTAAGACAACGGGCGGTAAAGGCCTGCACGTGGTGACGCCGTTCAAGCTGGCGAAGGAATTGCGCTGGCCCGAAGCGAAAGCATTTGCGCAGGAAGTCTGCCGGCAAATGTCCGAGGATTCGCCGGACCGCTATTTGATCAACATGTCGAAAAAGCTGCGCGTGGGGAAAATCTTCCTCGATTATTTGCGCAACGATTCCACCGCGACGGCAGTTGCACCGCTATCGCCGCGCGCGCGACGGGGCGCGACGGTCTCGATGCCGCTCACTTGGGCCCAGGTGCGCGCGGGTCTTGATCCCAAGCGCTATACGCTGCGCAGCGTCCCTGGCCTCATGCCCAAGCTGAAGGCGTGGGAAGAATACGGCGAAAGCGAACGCGCGTTCCATCCCGCGGCCAAGAAACTGGTTTCTCTGAGCCGCCGCTAATCCTGCCAATCGCGAGGCAAAGTTCGCGACGCGATCAGCGCGAACAAGCTGGCCAGCAAATAGAAGGCGGTGCCGGCCAGAATTGAGTAGCGCAGGGATTCTTCGCCAAAACGATCCGTAAGCGCCACCGAAAGCACGCCGAGAATCCAAGTGCCGACGCCGATGCCGATCAAATTGTTGATGAAGAGAAAGCTGGCCGAAGCCGTCGTGCGCATATGCGCCGGGGCCAAATGTTGAACCGCGGCGATCACCGGACCGAGCCACACCAGACCAAGCGCGGTTGGAGCAAGGAAAAGGAAGAACGCCGCCACCGGCGAAGGCGACAATAGGCCAAGGGCATAGAACGGCAGCGCGACAAGCCAAGCCGCGGCGGGAACGAGCGCGAACATGCCCCGCGAGCGTTGGCCCAGCTTGTCGCCCAGGACGCCGCCAAGCCAAACGCCGATGACGCCGCCGATGAGCAGGATCGCGGAATAAAAGAACGCCGCCTGTTGCAAATCGAAATCAAACGACCGGCGCAGGAAGGTCGGGATCCAGAAGAACGAGCCGTAGCCCATGATCGACGAGCAGGAAGCGCCGAACGACAAGAGCCAGAAACTCGGCTTGCGACCGATCGTCGAAAGCGCATCCGACAAACTCGCGCGCGGCGCATCCGCGGCGCGCGGCGCATCATATTGCCCGCGTTTTGGCTCGCGCACGAACAGCCGGAAAATCGGCGCGACGGCTAGGCCGGCAATGCCGACGCTGATGAAAGCCACACGCCAATCGACAAGGCTGGCGACGATGCCGCCAAGGGCGATGCCGGCCGCGCTCCCCACCGGAATGCCAAAGGAATAAAGCGCCAGCGCGCGTGCACGCTCCTTCGGCGGGAAATAGTCGGAGATCAGTGAATAGGCCGGCGCTACGCCGCCCGCCTCACCTACGCCCACGCCCATACGCGCGAGGAAAAGTTGCGTGTAGTTCGTAGCGAAGCCGCACGCTGCGGTGAACGCGCTCCAAAGGGAGAGCGCAATGGTCATGATCCAGGTGCGATTCCAGCGATCCGCCAACCAGGCGACGGGGATTCCCAGCCCAGTGTAAAACAGCGCGAACGCCATGCCGCCGAGCAGGCCAAGCTGGGCATCGTCGATGCCGAGTTCATCCTGGATCGGCGCGGCAAGGATGCCGATGATCTGCCGGTCGATGAAGTTGAAAGTATAGACGACAAAGAGAAGCGCCAGCACGCCGTAGCGGCTGGCGCCCGGTTGCAGCGGCGCCGCCGGCGTAGGGTTTGCGGCGTCACTCATGCAACCTCACAGGAAATCGGCGGCGCGACGGGGAGGCGCCGCGCCGCCGCTTTAGTGTGCCTAGAAACGGAACTCCACAACGCCCGTCACCGTGCGTGGCGGGCCGTAGAAGCCGATCACCGAACGCCCGAAGAGATCCGTCGGGAAATTGTAACCGCCGACGCGATATTCCTCGTCGCCAAGATTGAGGCCGTGCAAGCCGAGTCGGATGCGATCGTTCTCGGAGGTCCAGGTCAGGCTCGCATTGTAAAGCGTGTAGGCCTGCTGATCGAGCACAGGGTTGGCGAACTCGAACATCTGACTGTCGCCACGATAAGAGACCGATGGCGTGAACGCCAACTCGCCGCTTGCGACAGGCACGCGATAGGTAAGCGAGAACGAACCGGTCAGATCGGGCGTGTTCTGGAAGGCGGCGCTGCCCGAAAGATCGATCGGAATGATCTGCGGATTGGCCGGCCCAGGCGGCAGCCCCGGATTGAACGCGGGGTTGACCGAGTTACTGCGATACTCATCGAACTCGCCGTCGATGAAGCCGAGGGCAAAATTTGCGCTCAGCGCTTCAGTCACCCACAGCGACCCTTCTAGTTCGGCGCCCTGTATTGTCGCCGCGGCGGCGTTGTCGACGAAACTGGCGACATTGGTGCCGGCCACGTTCGGCTCCTGCCGCGTGATCTGCATGTCAGTGTATTCCGATTGGAACACCGCGCCGCTGAGATTTGCGCGTCCTTGGAACCAGGAGGAATGGAATCCGACCTCGTAGGTATCGACGAACTCCGGATCGTAGCCGTTGACCGTCCCCGGCGTGACCGACGCGTCGCCGCGCATGTCGAAGCCGCCCGACTTAAATCCGCGCCCATAGGAGGTGTAGAGCGTCAGCGCGTCGGTCGGCTCCCACGTCACGCTGACGCGCGGCGTGAATTCTTCGAAGCGAGCGTCGGCCGCGTAGTCGGTGTTGGTGAAGGTCAGCACCGCCGAGCTGTTGCCAAAGAACGGCGAACGAATGCCGGAATAGGTCTGGCGCAGCACCTCCGCGTCTTTGTCGTCGCGGGTCCAGCGGCCGCCGACCGAAACCGCCAGGGCATCGGTGATGTCAAAGCTTACATCGGCGAACGCGGCGATGGATTCGGTGTCCACACTGCCCTGAGCCAAAATCGAAAGACTCGCGAGACCGAGTACGGTGTCGAAGGCGCCTTCCGCCGTCGCGTCGAGATAGTAAAGCCCGGCGACCCCCTGCAGGCGGCCAGCATCGAACAGAAGCTGGAATTCCTGCGAGAATTGCTCGTCCGCATAGAAGGCCGGAATGTCGAGCACGGGCGCCGGCGTGTTGTCGAAATCGATCGTGCCTAGCGTTTCGCCCTCGCGATGAGCGGTGATCGACCGCAGCGTTAACGCATCATTGATCTCATAATCGACATGGAGCGAGAGGCCGCGCGTCTGCACGTGGTTGTCGTCGCCCGATCCAGCGCGAGTGTCGTAAACGCTGGCGGGTGGCGCAAAGTCGGCCCCGGCGGCGGGGAAATCCACCAGCCTGTAGCCATGCCGCGGATTTGAATCGTCATCGACGCCGTCGGCGGTGAAGCGGACCGTGAGCTGATCTGTCGGTGTCCATTGCGCGCTCAGACGATAGGCATCGACGTCCTTGTCATAATGCTCAGCGCCTGTGTTGAGATTCTCGCCGTAGCCGTCGCGGGCGTACAGCGCGAGCGCGCCGCCGACAACGAACGTATCTCCCAGCGGTACGGAACCGGAGAGCACAGTCTCCATTTGATTGTAGGAGCCGTACGCGAAGCGTGCGCGCAATTCCGGCGCATCTGTCGACATCTCGCGCGTTACGTAACGCACGGCGCCGCCGATCGTGTTGCGGCCGTACAGGGTGCCTTGCGGGCCGCGCAGCACCTCGATGCGCTCGATGTCAAAAATGTCGAGCACCGCCGCCTGCGGGCGCGCCACGTAGACGTCATCCACGTAGAGGCCCACGCCGGGTTCGAAGCCCCAGAGCGGATCCTGCTGGCCGACGCCGCGGATGAAGGCAATCAATGTCGAGTTCGAACCGCGTGCGACCTGCACGGTGGCGTTCGGCGTCGTTTGCTGCAGCACCGTGATATTCTCAGCGCCACGTTGCTCGAGTTGCTCGGCGGTCTGCACCGAGATGGCGATCGGCACATCCTGCAGGCTTTCTTCGCGACGGCGGGCGGTGACGACGATTTCGTCCTCGCCGTAAGCAGGCTCGTCCTGAGCGAGCGCCGGCGCCGTCCACGTCAGCGGCGTCAAGCACACGCCGGCGCAGAACAACGCAACGCGCGTTGACATCCGAAACGCTTTCATGACCGTACTCCCCTTGAATGATCGGGCCGCGCAAATCGCGCAAAAGCCTCGACGTGCTCGAAAAAAAGCTCCGGCGCTTCGAGATGCGGCACGTGTCCCGCGCCGGGGATCACGACGTGCTTGCCTTCGCTCGCTGCGCGCGCGACGAACTTGGTGGCGCCTTCAGGATGGATCGCGCTCTCGGCGCCATGGACGACAAGCACGGGAGCGTCGATCGCCGCCAAACGCTCGCGGAAATCTTGCATCGCCATCGAGCGCCAGAAGGCAGCCATCGCCTCGTTGTCGGCCTTCGCCATTTCTTCGGCGGCCCACGTCACCAGCGACGTCGAAACCCCACGCGCGAACAGGCGCGGCGCAAAACGAGCGACATAGGCGGGCCAATCGGCGCGAATTTCCGCCAGCGTGCCGGCGACGTCCGCGTCCTCATAGGCGCCGCCTATGCCATGCGGCCAATCAGCGGCGTTGGTCACGCGCGGGCTCATTTCCTCGACGACGAGCGCGCTGAGGCGTCCCGCGAGCCGAGGAGCGGCCGCCCACAGCGCCATCGCGCCCATTGACCAACCGATTGCAGCAACGCGATCCAAGTCGAGCGCTTCAACCAGTTCGGCGATATCCTGGCCAAGCGTCTCGATCGTCAGAGGCGCGTCGCCGGCCTGCGATCCCGGATGGCCGCGCAGGCTGGGCGTCAACACCCGCCATTGCCCCTTCAATCGGGTGCGTAAATCCTGGAAAAACCCACCATGCGCCGCCCAGCCATGAATCAGCAGCACCGCCGGCCCGACCCCTTCGTCGGCGTAGGCCATTCGTGCGCCATCGCTGAGCTCGCAGACCGGCAAAACCGGCATCCCCCCGAAATCTCGGCGCTTTTCGGCCGATTGAGCTTGTATCGGCCCCGACTTTATCGGAGACTTGAAACATGAGTCAACATTCAACTTCGGCCGAGGAAAAATTACAGCCGAAGACGGATCGTGGGCGGCGGACGCTGCGGCGGCTGCTCGACGCCGCCGCCGAGGAATTCGGCGCGCGCGGCTATCATGAGACGGCCATCAGCCACATCACTCAGCGGGCAGGGCTCGGGCTGGGCACCTTCTACGTTTACTTCAAGAGCAAAGAGGAAGTGTTCAAAGCCGTCGTCGCGGACATGGGCGCGATGACGCGACATGCCCTTTCCGACGCGGTCCGCCATGCCAAAGACCGGCTCGACGCAGAGCGCCTCGGCATCGAGGCCTACATCCAGTTCGTGCGCGCGCACAAAGGCCTCTACCGGATCGTCATGGAGGCGCAATTCGTCGCGCCGGAGGCCTATCGGGATTATTACCGAGTGTTCTCGACTGCGTATCGTCAACAAATGAGCGAAGCGGCCGCACGAGGCGAGGTGCGCACTGCAGGCGATGATGAAGTGGTCGTCTGGGCGCTGATGGGCGCGAGCACTTTTGTCGGCTTACGTTACGGCGTGTGGGAGGAAGACGCCGATGTCGCCGGCGTCGCCGCCGCGGCCGCCGATTTGATGATTTATGGACTCGCACCGCGAGTGGACGACAGCGCCTCATAAGAAGGCGCAGGGAGGACGAAATGGGTGTCGGCATGGTCGACATCTGCGCCAAGCGTTCCGGGTTATCGCCCGATCGCATCGCCATGCGCGACGTGCTCAGCGGCAAGAGCGTTAGCTACAGCGAGCTGAACACGCAGGCGGAGCGCTGTGCGGCCATGCTTCAGGCGCACGGAGCCGAAGCTGGCGCGCGGGTGGCGGTGCTGTGCCGCAACCGCATCGAGTTTTTTGAAGTCATGTTTGCGTGTGCGAAAGTTGGCGCCATTCTCGTGCCGCTAAATTGGCGCATGCCTGCAGCCGAACTCAAGCCGCTACTGGATGATTGCACGCCGCGCGTGCTCATTCACGGCAAGGAAGACGCGGCGACAGCGCACGATTTGCATCGGCCGGGCCTTACTGCTTTCGATCTCGATGAGCCACATAGTTACGCGGCCGCGTTGCGCCAAGCAGGAGCGCGGCGGCCCGTCGACGTCGCACTCAACGACCCGTGGTCGTTGCTTTACACGTCGGGCACGACCGGCGCCGCCAAGGCCGTCATCCAGACGCATCAGATGGCGCTGGTGAACTACATGCATACGGTCCAGGCGTTCGGCGTACGCGAGCACGATCATTGCGCGAACTTCCTGCCGCTCTTTCATACCGGCGGCATCCAATTGGTAACCCTGCCGACCTTGATCGCCGGCGGTGTGGTCTCCGTCCTTCCCGGCATGGATGCCGAGCAGCTGATTAATCTCCTGCCCTCGCTTGATGTCTTCTTCGGCGTCCCGGCGATCTATCAGCAATTGGCCGAGCATCCCACATTCGAGCGCGCCGACTTCTCACGCGTGCGCGCCTGGGGCTGTGGAGGCGCGCCGCTGGCGGACGTCCTAGTCGAGCGCTTCGCTGCGAAAGGCGCGCTGGTGTGCAACGGCTACGGCATGACGGAAACGGGACCGACGGCCTTCGTCGGATCGCCCGAAATCGCACTGAGCAAGGTGGGCTCCGTGGGCAAACCGCAGATTCTGCTGGAAGCGCGCATCGTCGGCAAAGACGGCGAAGATGCGCCGAACGGCGCCGAGGGCGAGATATGGATGCGCGGCCCCGGCGTGACGCCGGGTTATTGGCGCAAGCCTGAGGCCAATGCGGAGACGTTCACAGCGGATGGCTGGCTGAAGAGCGGCGATCTTGGACGTCGCGATGCGGACGGGTGCTATTACGTCGTTGCCCGCATCAAGGACATGTACATCAGCGGCGGCGAGAACGTCTTCCCGGCTGAGGTGGAGAACGTACTCGCGCGGCATCCCGCAGTAATAGAAGCCGCGGTGGTCGGCGTGCCCGATGACGTCTGGGGCGAGACCGGCCATGCTTTCGTGCTGCTGCGGCCGGGGGCGAATGCAACGCCCGCAGAGCTTGCGCAGCACTGCCGGACGCATTTGGCGGCATACAAAGCGCCGCGTGGCTTCACTTTCGTCGATGATTTTCCACGCACCGCCGCGGGAAAGGTGCGCAAAGGGGAACTGGCTCCGCTTAAGAGCCGCGCATCGGCGTCGCGCTAGGCGCGCGCGGCGCCGCTTTTCTCGCGATCGCTGAGCGGGGCGGCCAAGCGCGCAAGCATTTCTTTTGGGCACACCTGCCAGAAGCGCGCGCAGGCCTCCGGCCATGCGGCGAGCATATCGCGTCCCCGCAGCGAGCCGGTGTGTTTGACGTGCCGTTGGATAAGGCTCCGCAGGACATCGATCCAATGCTCTGACGCGAGCCGCCGCCAAATGATCGAATCTGGATTCGCCATGCCTTCGAAACGGCCGTCCGCGTCGTAGGCAAACGCCATGCCGCCAGTCATGCCTGCACCGAAATTCTCCGCCACCGACCCAAGTATGACGGCCGTGCCGCCGGTCATGTATTCGCAGGCATTGGCGCCGGCGCCTTCGACGACAGCCGTCGCACCAGAATTGCGAACGGCGAAGCGTTCCCCAGCGAGGCCCGCGGCGAACAGCGCGCCGCCAGTCGCACCGTAGAGGCAGGTGTTGCCGATGATGACGTCAGCGCGACCCTGCTCCTGCGGGCGCGGCTGGAGCGTGATCAAGCCGCCGGACAATCCCTTGCCGACATAATCGTTAGCGTCTCCCACGACATGCAGCCCAATGCCTTGAACAAGGAAGGCGCCGAGACTCTGCCCGCAGGAGCCGCGCAAGCGGATGCTCAATTGGTCCTCCGGCAGCGTGTGCATGCCGAAGCGCCGCACGATGTGCGATGATGCGCGCGCGCCGATGGCTCGGGCAGTGTTGCGGACGTCGAAATCCAGCTGCTGCTTCTCACCACGTTCGAAAAAGCCAGGCGCCGCATCGACAAAGCGGTGGTCGAGGGAAGGCGTGGGCTCATTGCGGCCGAGCTGCGTGCAATACGCGGGGTAAGGACTATCGACACGCACTAACAACGGGTTGAGATCAAGATCGTCGAGGTGTTCGGCGCCACGGCTGATCTGCTCGATCAAATCCGTCCTGCCAATAATCTCATCGAGACGCCGGAAGCCGATTTGCGCCAGAATCTCGCGCACTTCTTCGGCAATAAAAGTCATCAGGTTGACGATCTTATCCGGCGTTCCTGTGAAGCGCTTGCGCAAGTCTTCATCCTGCGTGCACACGCCCACCGGACACGTATTCGAATGACATTGCCGCACCATCAAGCAACCGATCGATACGAGAGCGGCGGTGCCAACACCGTACTCCTCGGCGCCGAGAATGGCGGCGACGACGATATCGCGCCCCGTCCGCAACCCGCCATCGGTGCGCAGCCGCACCCGATGGCGAAGATTGTTCAACATCAAAACCTGATGGGCCTCCGCCAAGCCCATCTCCCACGGCACGCCCGCATACTTGATGGACGTTTGGGGACTGGCGCCGGTGCCGCCGACATTGCCCGAGACCAGAATTGTGTCAGCGCCCGCTTTGGCGACGCCGGCCGCGACCGCACCAATCCCTGCCTGCGCGACAAGCTTCACCGTAACGCGCGCCACGGGATTGATCTGCTTCAGATCGTAGATCAGCTGCGCCAGATCTTCGATCGAATAGATGTCGTGATGGGGCGGCGGCGAAATCAAGGTGACGCCGGGCGTTGCGTGACGCAGGCGTGCAATCAGCTCGGTGACCTTAAAGCCAGGCAATTGGCCGCCCTCGCCCGGCTTGGCGCCTTGCGCGATCTTGATTTCGATTTCGCGGCACTGATTGAGGTATTCCGCTGTAACACCGAAGCGCCCCGATGCGATTTGCTTCACGGCTGAATTGGCGTCGTCGCCGTTCGCAGCGGGTTTGTAGCGTTCAGGGTCTTCGCCGCCCTCGCCGGAGACGGATCGCGCGCCGATGCGATTCATGGCGATGTTGAGCGCGCCGTGGGCCTCGGGCGAAAGCGCGCCTAAGCTCATGCCGGGCGTAACGAAGCGCTTCCGGATCTCGGTGACGCTCTCGACTTCATCCAACGGCGCCGGCGGATAGAGGCCCTCGCGCACCTCGAGCAGGTCGCGCAACTGAATCGGCTCTTTCAATCGCCGCTCGCGCACGACTTCGGAATAAGCGCGGTAGAGCGCATAATCGCCGCTGTCGCAGGCGCGCTGTAATTGGTGAATGGCGTGCCCCTCCAGAGCATGCCGTTCGCCGGAGGCCCGGAATCGGTAAAGCCCGCCGACCGGCAAGTTCAAAACATCCCCGGCGTGGGCACGGGCATGTTGCTCCGCCGCTTCGAGCGCTATGCCCGAGAGGCCAATGCCGGAGATGCGGCTGGTGAGCCCCGGGAAAAATTCGTCAACTAGCGCGCGAGAGAGGCCTATCGCTTCGAAGTTCAATCCGCCCCGATAGGACGAGATCACCGAGATCCCCATTTTGGAAACGATCTTGAGCAACCCCGCTTCGAGCGCCGCTTTGTAGTTTGCCGCTGCTTGCTCACGCGACAGGCCGTTCGCCAAATTACGTCCGACGCGCTCGGCCACGGATTCGAATGCGAGATAGGGATTGACGGTGGTGGCGCCGCAACCAATCAGCACGGCGGCGTAATGCGGATCAAGCGCTTCGGCGCATCGCACCGTAATCGAGCAGAACGTCCGCAAGCCTTTCGCTGTGAGGTGGGCGTGCACGCCGCCGACCACAAGCACCATTGGACACGAGACGCGCTCGCGATCAAAGCGCTCGTCAGTCAAAACGAGATGGCTGCGCCCGGCGCGAACGGCGCGCTCGCTCTCCGCGAAAATTCTGTCGAGCGCCGCGCGCAAACCGGCGCCGGCGTCGCCGCCCAGCGAGGCGAACGTGCAATCGATCAGCTCGGCCTCCGCGCCCAGCTCACTGAGCATACGCGCATACATGCCGTTGGTGAGGATCGGGCTGGACAGGATGTAGACGTTCGCCTGGGTCTCGTCCTGAGCCAGAATATTGCCGAGGTTCTTGAAGCGCGTGGCCAAGCTCATCACGCGCGCCTCGCGCAGCGGATCGATGGGCGGATTGGTGACCTGACTGAAGCTCTGGCGGAAATAGTGCGAAAGCGGCCGCGTTTGCTCCGACAGCACCGCCAGCGGCGCGTCGTCACCCATCGAGCCGATCGCTTCCTTGCCCTCCTCCAGCATGGGCTGCAGCAGCAATTCTACGTCTTCGAGCGTGTATCCCGCCGCTGCCTGGCGGCGCAGCAATTCTTCTCCGCCGGGATAGAGCCTCGGCTCGTCTCCTTGTAGCTGAGCGTCGAGATCAACGACGTTGCTAAGCCAGGCGCCGTAAGGGTGCTGCGCCGCGAGTTCGTCGACCAACTCTTCGTGATGATAAAGCCGGCCCGCTTCGGTATCGACGGCGATCATCTGCCCCGCGCCGACGCGGCCGCGTTCGAGCACGACGCGCCCTTCGAGCGGGCACATCCCAGCCTCGCTGCCAACGGCAAGCAATTTGTCCCCGGTGAGGGCATAGCGAAGGGGCCGCAGGCCGCTGCGATCGAGCCCGGCGACGGCCCAGCGCCCATCGAACAGAGCGAGCGCGGCGGGCCCGTCCCAGGGCTCCATCACGGAATTGCAGTAAGCGTAGAGATCGCGGTGCGCCGGCTTCATCGTGTGCGCTTTGGCCCACGCCTCCGGGATGAGCAGCGATTTCGCCATCGGCGCCGGGCGCCCGGCCCGCACCAGCAGTTCGAAGACATTGTCGAGCGCAGCGGAATCCGATCCGCCCGGCTGAATGACGGGCTTCACGTCGGCATCGGCCTCTCCGAACACATCCGAGGCCATCGGAATCTCGTGGCTGCGCATCCAGCCGATGTTGCCCTTCAGCGTATTGATCTCGCCATTATGGGCAAGCATGCGGAACGGCTGCGCCAAACGCCATTGTGGGAACGTGTTGGTCGAATAGCGCTGATGATAGAGCGCGACCCGCGAAACGAAGCGCTCGTCCAGCAAGTCCGGATAGAACGCATCGATCTGCTGCGCCAGGAACATGCCCTTGTAGATGAGCGTCCGCGCCGAGAGCGAGCAGACGTAAAACTCGCCGACATTCTCCGCCAGCGCCCGCTTCTCAATGCGGCGGCGGCAAACGAACAAGTCGCGATCGACGGAGAAATCGTCGCGCCCGCGCGGATCATGAAACAAGACCTGCTCGATCTCAGGCCGCGTCGCATTCGCCTTCTCGCCGATCTGAGCGATGTTGACCGGCGTCTGTCGCCAGCCATAGAGCACAAAGCCGGCGCGTATGATCTCACTTTCGACGATGACGCGCGCCCGCTCCTGGGCGCCAAGATCGAGGCGCGGGAGAAATATCTGGCCGACGAAGATCGGACCGGGGCCTGGATTGTGGCCCGTACGCTGCACAACCTCGCGAAAGAAATCCTGCGGCGCGTCGAGCAAGATGCCGGCGCCGTCGCCTGTTTTGCCATCGGCATCGACCGCCCCACGATGCCACACGGCTTTCAACGCCTTCAGCGCCAGCGTGACCACATCGCGGCGCGCCGATCCGTCGATCGCTACAACGAGCCCCACGCCGCAAGCGTCGCGCTCATGTTCCGCGCGGTAGAGTCCGTCGCGGTCGAGGCGCTCGCGCTCGCGTTGATAGCGACGGATGTCGTCGAGCGGGTTCATTGGGCTGCGGCCTCAGCGGCTGCGCGATCCAGCAAATGCGTGTGAATCGACTCCGCCGCATCGCGACCCTGTTTCAGAGCGGAAACGACGAGTGAAGGACCCAGAACGATATCGCCCGCGGCGAACACGCCCGGCAAAGAAGTGGCGTAATTCTCGCGTTCCACTGCGACGCACTGTGTTGGCGTGAGCGCGAGATCGGGCTGCCCCCACAGGCTGGCGAGCGGCTCGGGATCGAAGCCGAGCGCCGCGATCACCATGTCCGCTGCGATGTCGTGGGTGGCCTTGGACGCCTCGACGGCGCGACGGCCGGACTTGTCAGCCGCCCCGAGCTGCATGCGCATAGCGCGGATAGTGTCAGCGCGAACGGCCTTCGGCGCAGAGAGCCATTCGAACCGGACGCCCTCCTCTTCGGCATAACCAACCTCTCGGCGTGAACCCGGCATGTTCGCGCGATCGCGTCGATACAGGCAGGTGACGCTAGACGCGCCTTGGCGAACGGCTGTGCGCACGCAATCCATCGCCGTGTCGCCCCCGCCGACGACGACGACGCGCCGATCCCTGGCGTTCAGCGCCTCCGACGGCGGGCCGTCGCCGAGGCCGGCGCGATTGGCGGCGATCAGATAATCCAGCGCCTTGACGGGAGCGCGTTCACTGGGTGCGTTGAGCGCCTTGGCCTGGTAAGCGCCAACCGCGATCAGCAGCGCATCGTGACGCCGCCGCACGTCGGCAAAGGCGACCGTAACCCCGACGTCACAGGACAGTTCGAAGCGGACGCCAGCTTCAAAGAGCCGCGCAGCGCGGCGCTCGACGATGGCCTTATCGAGTTTGAAATTGGGGATGCCGTAAACGAGCAGCCCGCCGACGCGATCGTGGCGGTCATAGATCACCACATTGTAGCCGAGGCTGCGCAACCGTTCGGCAGCGGCCAAGCCGGCTGGTCCCGCGCCAACAATACCGATGCTTTCCCTGCGCGAACCGAGCGGCCGGATCGGCGCGACCCAGCCTTGTTCAAAAGCGAGGTCGGTGAGGTGCTTCTCCACCGCGCCGATGGTCACCGCGCCATGGCCGCTCTGCTCGATCACGCAAGCGCCTTCGCACAGCCGATCCTGCGGACAAATGCGGCCGCAAATCTCCGGCATCGGGTTGGTGGCGGCCGCCGTAGCGTAAGCTTCGGCCAGACGGCCCTCAGCGGTCAGCTTCAGCCAATCGGGGATGTTGTTCTGCAACGGGCAGTGGATCTGGCAGAACGGCACACCGCACTGCGCGCAGCGCGCCGCCTGCGCCTTCGCCTTCTCGGCAATGAAGTCGCGATGTATCTCAAAGAAGTCCGCAGCCCGCTCGCCAGCCGTGCGGGCGCTCGGCGACTCCGGCGCAGTCCGCGTGAACCCTTGCATTCGTTCGGCCATAACGCCCTCCGAACGACGCTGCTGACACTGCTGGACTGAGCCTAAAGGCCGATTCCCCCGCCTCTCAACCCCTTTCGGGCGTTGATCTCAGCGAGATCGGACGCGAGTGGCGCTCAGCGGCGTGTTCCGCCCACAGATTGGGCGCCCCGGCTTCGGGGCGCCGCAGATCGCGCCAGACCACCGTCAGCGGTCGAAGTGGGGCGTCAGCGGTCACAGCGCCGCGCTCCACGGAAGCGCTCGAAAATGTGACTAAGCCGGGGCGCGCATTTGCTGGACAAAAGCTGCGGCCCGCCGCTCCGTGATTGATATGGAAGTGGGAGCGGCCATCAATCAGAAACGCTTGCGCGTTGATGATTGGCGATGGTGGTCGCTGGCGATCCTGCCCGCCTTCATCGTGCTTACGGCGCTGATCGAGATGCCTGGGGTCATCTCGGGCCTGCTGCTGCAACGCGAAGCCGCTCCGGCCTTGCTGATGCTGCAATACGCCGAGTGCTGGCTTTATTGGACCGCTCTCGCGCCGCTCATGTTCTGGTTCATGTGCCGGTTTCCGGTCGAGGGTTCGTGCTGGATCAAGCGAGCGCTCCTGCATGTCGCGGCCACGGTAGGTTTCGTCGCTTCACATCTTGCGCTGCACGCTGCAACGGATTTCACAAGGATTGTCACTGATGAGTACGCGTTCGTCGAGCGGTTGACGGCCCTGCTCCGCTACAGCGCGCCGACGGAGGTCATTACTTTTCTTATGATCGACGGCGCCTTTCACGCAGTCCGCTTCTCCGCCCGGGCGCGGTGGGCGGCGGAGCGTGAGCGCGAGTTGCTTCACCTAAAGACGGTAGCCGAGCTCGAAGCGCTGCGCCGGCGACTGCAACCCCACTTCCTCTTCAATGCGCTCAACTCTCTGTGCGCGATGCTTCCGGAGCGGGACAATGCGCGCCAGATGGCGACCCGCCTATCCGATTACCTGCGCCTAACGCTCAACCGCGCCAGCAAGGAGATGGTCTCGCTGCGAGAAGAGATGGCCCTGCTGCACGCTTACCTCGAAGTGGAGAGCGTGCGTCATGGCGACAGGCTCGCCACGCGCTTTTCCATCAGCGAAGATGTCCTTGATGCGCCGACGCCCGTGTTGGTGCTGCAGCCCCTGGTCGAGAACGCCGTCAAGTTCGCCACCGCCGGTGTTGAGGACGTAGGCGAGGTCACGCTCGACGCCCATCGCCGCAACGGGGCGCTGGTGCTTAGGGTCACCAATTCCATCAGCGATGGCGCCCCTCCGACTGGGGAAAATCAGGGCCACGCGATCATCCGGGAGCGATTGGCCGCGAATTACGGGGCCGGCGCCGCTCTCCGTACCGACAGATCCGGCGGGCGGTACGTCGCCGAGATCACTTTACCTTTGGAGGCGCGCGCATGATGTCGGGCCGTCAAGTTCGCGTCCTCGTCGCCGACGATGAACCGCTCTCGCTTTCGCTGGCCTGTAGCACCATCGCGGTCGATCCCCGTCTGGTTGTGGCCGCGCAATGCAACAATGGACAATCGGTGCTGGATGCGCTGGCGAAGAATGACGTCGACGTTGCGGTGCTCGACATCAACATGCCCCGGGTCGACGGGCTTGCGCTCAGCCAATTGCTGGCACGCGAGCAATCCTCGCCCGAAATCGTCTT
Source organism: Hyphomonadaceae bacterium (assembly GCA_050184605.1). Lineage (GTDB taxonomy): Bacteria > Pseudomonadota > Alphaproteobacteria > Caulobacterales > Aquidulcibacteraceae > Vitreimonas. Next base: position 65,508 of record JBFXAE010000009.1, read on the forward strand.
CGTCACAGCACACAGCCAGCATGCACTGGAGGCGTTCGACCTTGGCGTAAGCGATTATGTCACTAAGCCTTATGACGGCGATCGCCTTCGGAGAGCTGTTTTACGCGCCGCGGCCCGGCGTCATGCTCAGGCGCAAGGGACTTCGCTGGCGCCGATGGAGAAGCTTTTGGTGCGCTCCCGCACAGGGACGCATCTCTTAGCCTTCAGCGAAATCGAGCTGATCGACGCCGACGAAAAAGAAGTCTGGATTCAGGCCAACGACCGGCGTTTCCGCTATTCAAGCACGATCTCCGCCATGGAGCGGATGTTACCGTGTCCGCCGTTCGTCCGCACGCACCGGTCCCACATTGTCAACCTGGACCATGTGAGCGTGCTCAACGACGCCAACAACGGAACCGGCGCCATCACGCTGAAGAGCGGCGCCGTCAGCCCGATTAGCCGCCGCTATCGCCGGCGGCTCTCCGCGCTTTTCTTCGCCCGCCCCTAAACTCAACTGGCCAGCCGCTCGGTGCGCCAAAGAAAACGCCGCCATGCGGGGCATGGCGGCGCTCATTTGTCCTAGAAGTGTGGGAGGACAGATGCGTGCGAGGCATGCTGTCCTCCCTTCTCCGTGGGCGTAGGGGTTCCAATCCTGTCGCCGCGAAGACTAGGAAAGTAGTCTGTCTCGCTCCCTAGAAGTCGATCGACACGCCGGCGAAGATGTACCGGCCGAGTGCGTCGTAGGTTTGCGGATACGTGTTGCCGTTGCCGATCGTGCCCACGAGGGAGGAAATCGGCGGATCGTCGTCGAGGATGTTGTTGACGCCGAACCGGAGCGACGCATTCTCGCGCAACTGATACGTGCCCGAGATGTCGAAGTAGTTCTGCGCTTCGAACACCGAGTCGAGACGGCCTGTGAGCGGCGAAGACGGCGTCGTGTTCGAGGCTTGCACCTCGCCATAGTGACGCCACGTGCCGGCCAGCTCGAGATCCCACGGGGTTTCCCAACCCACCCGGAAGCGGTGACGCCATTCCGGAGAAGGCTGACCGCAAACGGGCCCGTAATAGCCCACGCAATCGAAGTAGCCGAGACCCGGACCATTGTTGGTCTTTAAGGTTTGCAGCCACGTGCCGACCATGCTGAAGCTCAGGGCGCCCGCGTCGCCGCCGCCAATGCCCATGTCGGCGAGATCGATGCGATAGTTTGCATTGATGTCGTAGCCCGAGGTGAGCAAGTAGCCGACGTTGATGTTGGTGCCGAGCACGCTGCCCGTGCCGGTCCACAAGCGGCCATTACCCGGGTTGCGCGCGATCAGCTGGCAGAGTTCATCGACGCCTTGATTGTAGCAGAGGTCGACCGCCGTTGCTGACGGGATGGCGCTGACCAGATCGTCAACCTGAATTTCAAACCAGTCCACCGACAGGTTGAAACCAGGCAGGAACGATGGCGTCAGCACGAAGCCGAGCGTGTAGGTGTCGGCCGATTCCGGGTCCAGGTTTGGGTTGCCGCCCTGGATGAAGTTGTACTGACCAGCTGGGCTCGTGAGCGCAGGTGCGCCAGCGTACTGGCCAGCCGTGACTTGCCACGGATTGGCGCCAACGCAGTTCGCCGCCGGCGCGACGCCGTCCCCGTTCGGATCGAGCGAGTCGCAAGGATCGTCGCCCATGTCGAACAGGTTGAAGCCCTGTGCCGAGAACAACTCGATGATATTGGCGGAACGGACCGCGCGTTGGTAGCTCGCACGCAGGCGAATATCCTGCGATGGCGCCCAATCGCCACCGATCTTGTACGTGTCGGTCTCGACGCCCGTATTGTACGAGGACCGGCGATAGGCGAGGTCGAGCGACAGGATGTCGGCGAGCGGCGCGCCTTCGATCAGCGGAACGCGAAGTTCGCCGTAGATGTCGAACACGTCGAGCACGCCCGAGAGCGGGTTGGTGGCGCCCCCTTGACCGGCCCCGTCGCCGGACTGGAAACCCGGATCGGTGTCGGATTCGACGGAGTCGCGGCGATACTCGAGACCGAACGCCGTTTGCAAGTTGGTCTCCGCAAACGGCGAGCCGAAGCCGAGATCGCCCGTGAGGTTCGCCGTAACGACCTGCTGGATCATCGCCGCCTGTTGCATCAGCGGGATCTGCAGATAGTTCAGCGCCGCCGGGGTGACGCCGCCGATCTCGAAGATGTTGTACGGCACGCAGGCCGCGTCGGTGCCGTCGAGCACGGAAGCGCAGATCGGCGCGTCGTCAGCCGTACCATCAACCCCGTCGGGACCGCTGTTGACCACGTTCAGGGCGCGGTTGATGCGGGTCACGCTGAAATCGTTGCGGTACACGCGGTCCAGCTGGTTGCGCGAGTATTGCGCCGCCACATCGTAGGACCAGGCGTCGTTTATCGGACCACGGACGCCGATCACGCCGCGATAGGTTGCGTAGTGCAGGTGATCCTGACGCCCGCCGCCTTCGATGTTGCGACGACCGATATAGAGCGTGCACGCGTCCGGCGTGAAGAAGGGGTCACCATCGGCGTTGAGCGCGCCGTTGAGGCAAGTTTGATCGCCTAACGAAGCCGCAACGATGGCTTGGTTCTGCAGAACTTGCGCAGGCGTGAGCGCCTCTTCCGGCGGCACCGGGTTGTCGTCATCGTCACGCGTGATGCCGTTGATGAAGTCATCGACTTCGTCAAACGCCGTGTCCGGATCGTCGACGATGTCCGCAACCACATCCGAATTACAGATGGTATCGCGCTGCTGTGCGGACAGAAGCGGGTTGTCGCAATTGATGGTGTTGACGTTGAAGAACACACCCGACGGCGCGATCTGCGCATTCGAGGTGTAATCGTTGAACATCAATTGCGCGAACACTTCGACGTGCTCGTTGATCTCGTAACGCGCGAAGGCGCCGAGAGCATAGCGTTCGTCCGGACGCTGATAGAAGTTCGTCGGGCCGAAATTGTAGAGGTCAGCGCCGACAAACGGACGGAACTGGTCGCTGCCTTCGCCTTGGTCGTCGATCGTGAAGGTACCGGCCGGCGTGCCGAAGAAGCCCGGATACGAAGTGCCCGAGCCGCCGCATCCCCACGCCGCGCCAGCGCCGCCCGCGAGGGCGCACGACGAATAGTCACGGTCGCGCTGCAGCACTTGGTCGTTCTCGCGGAAGGTCGCGTAGGCCATGACGTTGCCGCGGCCATCTTCGGTGGTCGCGCCGAAGATGATCGACGCTTCCTTGGAGAAGCCGTCATTCTGGCTGTCGGCCGGGATTTGGTATTGGGACGGGTTTGTCGCCTGCAGGCCGCCCACGACGTCGCGCAGCGACGGCGTGCCGTCGGTCGACTCATCATAATCGTTGTTGTGCTGGAAGAAGCCGTATTGGGCGTCGAGGCGAAGGCCTTCGAAATCCGAACGCATGATGAAGTTCACGACGCCGGCGACGGCGTCAGAACCGTACACGGCGGACGCGCCGCCGGTCAGGATTTCAACCCGGTCGATCAGCGGGCCCGGGATAGCGTTGATGTCCGCAGCCGAACCACCGACGAATGGGTTGGAGTACGGCATCCGGCGGCCGTCCACGAGCACCAGCGTACGCGCTGAGCCGAGGCCGCGGAGGTTGATGTTGGCCGAACCGGTCGCGCCGTTGGAAACCGAGGCGTTTTGCGCCGCGAACGCTTGCGGCAGCTGGTTGACCATGTCTTCGACGCGCGTTGCGCCTTGGCCGGTGATGTCTTCGCTGGTCACCTGCGTGACCGGGCTCGTCGTGTACAGGTTTGGCTGCGGAATCCGCGTACCCGTGACGACGATATCGTCTTCAGCGTCTTGCGCTTGCGCTACACTCGGCGTGAGCGCTGCGGCGAAGGCGCCAGCTATAACGGATGCCCCGGCGAGCAAGCTCTTGCGTTGCTTGTCGGCGCTGTTCTGCTTCTGATGCGTCATTGGACCCCCTACTACGTCACGCAATGACGCCACGCTCTTGAACGCCAGCAATGCGAACCCCTCTCGCAACACGCGGGCGTACTTCTCGCAGCGACATTTGTGCGGGGCGCACCGTAGAGCGACCACATTTTCGCCCACAACGTGCATGGCGCGAATGGTTTCATTGCGGCGTTAGCGGCGCCGACCCTCACACGAGTGTGACTGCAGACGACCACTCATGCGTTTGCGTGACCGCTCGCTCTCGCGATCGCGTGAGCAGAAGCGCATCTGAGATTCGCGCGATCAAAGCGGTGATCAATGGGAGCTACGCGCCGCAGCGGCGTGGCGGGTTCGCGCAGGTTGTCGGGGCGGCTGAGATACTTGGCGCATCACCAAATCGTTCTGCGGCAGCCTTCGCAGAACGATTTGGGCTGACCTAATCGTTAGAAGCGATAGGCGATTGCTGTGGAAACGACCCATGGATTGATGTCCACCTCATCAGTGGCGGAGATGTCGCCAGAGATGGTGACGTCAGTGTTGATCCAGATGCGGCGCACGTCGATGTTCACGCCCCAATGCTCATCGATCCGGTAGTCGAACCCAGCCTGCAGGGCCGGTCCGACAGAGGAATCGTATTCGACGCGGCGACCATTTGGCGGCTCGCTGTCGATGAAAGAGGTAAAGTTCAGGCCAGCGCCGACATAGGGTTCGATCCTGCCGATATTCGTCCAGCGGTATTTGAGCGTCACCGTCGGCGGAAAGTGCGTGACTTCGCCTAGATCGATGGCCCCGCTTGCAGCAGTGACATCATGCGTCGCCACGCAGCATAGGAGTTCGGCCGACACGTTCTCGTTGAAGAAATATTCGAGCTGAAGCGAGGGAACGAATTCGTCCGAAATATCGACGTCGATAGGATCACCCGTCTCGTCGGGCAGCACGCCGGAAACCCCGATTTTGACTTGGACATTATCCAAAAGGCCCGCTTGAGCGGGCGACGCCAACGCCATAGCGGCCATCGCGGCGAGCACCGCCATACCGAACTTGCTCATCACTTTCCCCCTTGCATTAGGCAAGGAAAGGATGACGCCCGCGTCACGATTGCTTTTGAGGCTAATCAACGTTTCGGAGATGCGTTCGCTGACAAAGCGACGCACCGCGTGGCCAGGCTAGTTCGTTGCGTCTTCCTCGTCGGCGATCAAGACGCGATGCGCCGCGCCTTCAAGGTCATCATACTGACCGGAGCGCAGGCTCCAAAAGAACGCGATCAATCCCATCGCCGCCATGAAAAGCGCGATCGGTATCAAAACGAGCATGATGCTCATGCGCCCCTCCACCGCATTTGCAGGCGCAGCGCATTCAGAGTCACGATCAGCGACGATCCAGACATCGCCAGTGCTGCAATGAGCGGCGTCAGCAATCCCGCCGCGGCTATTGGCGCAGCGACGAAATTGTACAGCGCCGAGAAGCGCAGATTTTCCACCGCGCGCGCATGCGCCATACGCGCAACGTCGATGGCCTCGACAAGCGGCATAAGATTTGGACCTTGCAGGACGAGGTCAGAGGCTGCTTGGCTCGCTTCAAGCGCCGTTCCCGGAGCGGCGGATGCGTACGCTGCCGCAAGCGCCGCGGCGTCATTCAGGCCATCGCCGACCATAAAGGGCTTTTTGCCCTGCGCTCGCAGCGCCGCGAGGCGAGCCATCTTGTCAGCCGGCGAGGCTGCGCCAGACCAAGTCTCAATTCTCGCTTCGCGCGCTGCGGCCTCCACTGCAATAGGGCGATCACCTGAAACGAGCTCAACGGCAATGCCGCGCGCGCGAAAGGCCGCCACCGTCTGCGCCGCGTCAGCACGCAGCGCATCGGCGAACGCCAAGCGCACAGGCGGGCTTTGTCCGTCGCTGAACCAGAGCTCCAGCGCGCCGTCGTTGGCATTTGGACATTGCGGCGCCGCGAACGCACGGCGGCCAAGCCGCATGGGCCCCGCTTCGATGCCTTCTCCAGCAACCTCACGCGCGTCCTTCGCCGCGACTCCGGGCCCGGCGGCTTCGACCAAAGCGCGAGACAGCGGATGACGGGAAATCCGCGCGAGCGACGCCGCGGCCTGGAGGATGTCGGGCGCAACGGCGCTCGTAAGCCGCGGACGGCCGAGGGTGAGCGTGCCCGTCTTGTCCATCACCACGACATCGATTTCGGCGAGCCGCTCGAGTGCGTCTCCCGCCTTTATCAGCACGCCCCGTTTGAACAAGCGCCCGGTAGCTGCGACTTGCACGGCGGGCACGGCAAGGCCCAGAGCGCAGGGGCAGGTGATGATGAGAACGGCCGCCGCGTTCAGGAGCGCTGCGCGCAATCCGACGTCGGCTAGCTCAAACCCCGCGAGGCGAAGCATGGCGGGACCAAACGTCCATCCCAGGAATGTCGCCAATGCGAGCGAATGAACCACCGGTACATAAAGCGCCGCGGCCTTTTCTGCGAGTCGTACAAAGCGTGCGCGCCCCTGCTCACCGGTTTCAATCAGACGAGCCAATTCAGCGATTGAAGAATCCTCTGCACGAGCCGTGGCGCGAACGATCAAACGTTGGGTCAGGTTTATGACGCCCGCATGGATCTTGTCGCCCACCCGCGCCGCGCAAGGGATTGTCTCGCCTGTCAGCATCGACCGGTCGAGATCGGATATGCCCATTTCGACGACGCCATCGACAGGCGCCCGATCGCCCGCGGCGAGCACGATCCGATCACCGATGGCGATGTCGCCGGCGCCAATCGCTTCCACGTGGCCATCGCGGCCGAGGCGCGAGGCCGTCACCGCTTGCAGCGCCAGCAGATCGCGCGCCGCCGTGCGAGCGCGTTCTCTTAGCCTGTGATCGAGATAGCGTCCGATCAGCAGAAAGAAGAGCAGCATTGTGATGCCGTCGAAATAAGCATGACGGCCCTGCTGCAAGGCCTCCGCTATGGATACGCCCAGGGTCAGAAACACCGCCAGCGATATCGGCACATCCATATTCGCGCGCCGCGCGGCCAGCGCGCGCCAAGCTGACAGGAAAAATGGCTGCGCAGCATAAAGCGCCGCTGGAACCGCGATCAGCGCCGATATCCAATGCAGCAAGGTGCGCGTCGCTTCGCCCATCTCTCCTTCGCCGGACCACACCGGAACGGAGAACATCATGATGTTCATGGCGGCAAAGCCGGCGACAGCCAGGTAGCGCAGCAGCCTGCGGCCTTCTTCGTCCACCTCACGCCTGGCTATTTCCGGATCGAACGCGGCGGCGCCGTAACCGAGTTGGTGCAGCGTTTGCGTGACGGCCTGGGCTTCGAGCGCGCCCGGCGCCCACGCTACCCTGAGACGCCCCGTCGATAGGTTGAGCCGCGCCTCATGGATCCCGGGCATCGCGAGCAGCGCGCTCTCGATTTTGCGGATGCAGGCGGCGCACTTCGCGCCACGCACCATCAATTCGAGCGTCTCATCGCCGCGCTGATCGCGGCGGACGTACGCCGCGGCATCGGCAAGCGCGGCGTCGTCAGGTTCGGACGGCGCGAGGCCTGAAGGGCACCCCGGGTCGGCAGTCAGCGCGAGGGCCATAACAGTTCCGATTCGAAATCGAGGGCGCCGGAATCCGCCTCAGCGTGCGCGCGCAATCGCCACCGGCCCGGCGGAAGCGCGCCCAGGCGGGCGACGTAGCGGCCATCGCCGGCTGGCTCAAAGACGAGCACACGATCGAGCGCATCAGTCGCCGGGCGCTGCAATTGCGCCGTGAGCCCGGCAAGCGCCAAAGGCGCGCCATCGTGCGCCGTCATCCTTACTTCCAGGAGGGCCTCCACTTCGTCACCGCGAAGCGTGGCCGTCGCGGCCCAACCCTGCGCGTGCTGGACACGGCGCTGCTCCAGCACCTCGTTGTAATGCAGGCCCTGCATATAGGAACGCCGCACATCCTCGCCTGGGAACGTACCGACGGCAAAGACGATGAAGGCGGCGTTCACGGCCACCACGGCGCCGAAGAAGGCCAGCATTGCGGCGAGCACATGCCAGCCTCGTATTTCTTTGCGCAGACTATTCATAAGCCTTCCCCCGCAAGGAATGCGGATTCGCCGATTGCTACATCGCCCGTTTCGAGATCGCGGATGATGAAACGCACCTCGTGTGAACCGGAGCCGATTGATGCCGGCGCGACCACATGCACGCGAACGTTCGTCACGCTATCGGACGCGGCTTCGGCGACGATCAGGGGGCGATCCTGTCCATTCGTGTTGCGCAGACGCAGGCCCGCTTGGCCGCTGACCCCGATCGAAATGCGGCGAGGTCGATCGGTCATGTTGATCAGCTTGAGGGCGTAATCGTTGCGAACCGAACCATCAGCGAGACGGACAAAGGGAGGACTGCGATCGCGGATGACGTTGAGGTCAAGTGTCTGTCGCGTCGCCAATCCATAAGTCATGAAGGCGGCGACGATCGCCATCAGGACGCCGTATAGGATGGTGCGGGGGCGAATGAGGCGATAGCGCGTGCGTTCTCCCTGCTGACGGCGCGCGACGTTGGCGTAGCTGTCATAAGCGATCAGGCCGGTTGGGCGGCCAATCTTTCTCATGATCTCATCGCACGCATCGATGCAGAGCGCGCAATTGATGCATTCCAATTGATCGCCGTCTCGGATGTCGATGCCCTGCGGGCACACCGCGACACATTGGCGGCAATCAATGCAATCGCCGCGCCCCTCCCAGCTCTCCCCTTTCTTGTGGGGACCGCGCGGCTCGCCGCGATCGATGCGGTAGGTCACCGACAATGCGTCCTTGTCGATCATCGCCGCCTGGATACGCGGCCAAGGGCACATATAAGTGCAAACCTGTTCGCGCATAGTTCCGGCGAGCGCATAAGTGGTGAAGGTCAGAACGCCGACGAACAGATAAGCAGACGCCGACGCGGTTCCAGTGAAGAGCTCGCGGAACAGAGTGGGCGCATCGGCGAAGTAGAAGACCCACGCGCCGCCGGTCGCCGCAGCGATGAGCAACCAAATCGAATGCTTGGCGATTTTCTTGCCGGCCTTCTGGAACGACATCGGCGCCTTCGCCAGACGCATACGCTCGTTGCGATCGCCCTCGACCAAGCGTTCGACATAAATATAGAGGTCGGTCCACACCGTCTGCGGGCACGCATAGCCGCACCAGACGCGTCCGAACAACGCGGATGAGAGGAATATCCCGAAAGCGGCCAGGATCAGAAGGCCGGTAAAATAATAGACTTCTTGCGGCCAAAGCTCGATGAAGAAGAAGTAGAAACGCCGCCCCTCGAAATCGACGAGCACAGCCTGATCGACACGCCCCTCGCCGCGATCCCAGCGCAACCACGGCGTGACGTAATAGACTCCGAGCAACACGACCATCGCGAACCATTTCAGATTGCGATAAAGGCCATGCGCGAGCTTAGGATGGATTTGGTCGCGCTTCTTATAAAGCTGACGTGCTTCTTTGGAGTTGACGGCGCGCGCGTCGATGCTGTGCTCTTCCGCACGCGCCGCACCGTCAATGAGCGTTACTTTGGCCATCGCCTCAACGTAGGGGCCCGGCTTGGGGTGCGCTTTGCGTTGGCGCAGGTGTGCTGATTTCCGTAACCGGCGCTGGCGGCGGGTCGGGCTCGCCGCCGCCCATTTCGTGCACATAATAGGCTAACGCACGCAACGTACCTGAATCGAAACGCGCTTCCCAAGCCGGCATCACGCCGCCGCGGCCGAGTTCGATTTGACGGCGAATCTCCGCACGCGAACCACCGTACAGCCAGACGTCGTCATTGAGGCTCGGCGCGCCCATGGCCCGATCGCCCGAGCCGGTAGCGCCATGGCACGCCGCGCATTGCTCTTGATAAACCACAGCGCCCCTGGCCGCCGAGCGCGCATTCGGCTCAAGCCGCGCTCTTGCAGCGGAAAGGCTGATGACGTGTTCGGTCACATCGCCGATCTGTTGCGGCGTCAGCAACGCATCGCGGCCGAACGCCGGCATCATCGACATCCGCGTTCCGGGATGATCGGCGCGGACGCCCACGCGAAGTGTGTGTTCGATCTCATCCAGCGAGCCGCCCCAGATCCAAACATCATCCGCAAGGACTGGAAAACCCGGCGCGCCGGCGCCGCCAGCGCCATGGCAGGTGCGGCAATAATCACCGAAAACGGATTCTCCGGCCGCCCGCGCGAACTCCTGCAGCTCCGAATCTGCCGCGATCTGAGAGGAGCTCGCCGCAGCGAGGCGCTGGTACATCGGCGCGCGCGCACCGCGCAGGGCTCGTACATCGGACGCGACATTGGCGCGATCGGACCAGCCGAGGACGCCCTGCGTATAGCCATTGACCAGAGGCCAGGCGGGCATCAGCACCCAATAGATGACTGCCGCAATGATGCTCGCATAGAAGATGTAGAGCCACCAGCGCGGAAGCGGCGTATCCAGCTCCTTAAGGCCGTCCCATTCATGACCGGTCGTTTCTGTGCCGCTGATCGCGTCGCGTTCTCTCTTATCGGCCATCGTCGTCACCCTCTTCGAGCGGGCTGCGCGCGGCGCGTTTGAATTTGTCGCGATTGCCCGGCCATAGCGCGTAGATCACGGCGCCGGCGAAACACGCCGCCAGCAAAACCAACCCCCAAGTCTGCGCGAGGTGCGATGCTTGCTCGTAGCTCATCGCCCTACCTCCGATTCTCTGGCGCTTCGGCCTGGTAGGTGCTGAAATCGACGCCCGCGCCGAGCATCTGCAGGTAGGCGATCAGCGCGTCCATTTCGGTGACGCGGCTCGGATCGCCGTCGAAATCACGAAGGGCGGCGCCAGGATAGCGTTGCTCGAAATCGTAGGCGCCGTCGTCCATGGGGTTGGCCTGCGCGCGAGCGTCTGCGGCGGCGTTGTCCAATTGCTCATCGGTATACGGCACGCGCAGCATGCGGTTGACACGAAGGTGACCGATGAGCTGCGTCGTATCGACGTCCGCGCGCGCCAGGAAAGCGTACGGCGGCATTACAGATTCCGGCACCACGGAGCGCGGATCGATCAAGTGCGCCGCGTGCCATTCATCCGAATAGCGGCCGCCGACGCGCGCGAGATCGGGACCGGTCCGCTTGGAACCCCATTGAAAGGGATGATCGTACATGCTCTCGGCGGCGAGCGAATAATGGCCGTAACGCTCAACTTCATCACGCAACGGACGAACCATTTGCGAGTGACACGTGTAGCAACCTTCGCGGATGTAGATTTCACGACCCGCCAGCTCTAGCGGCGTGTAGGGGCGAACGCCCTCGACGCGCTCGATCGTCGATTCGATGAAGAACAATGGCGTGATCTGGACCAAGCCTCCGATAGACACGACGACGAGGATGCCAACCAGCAAGATCAGCGTGTGGCGCTCGAACCATTTGTGAAAAGACCACATGACAGCGCCCCCTATTCCGCCGCGACCGGCGCGGCGCGTGCGGGCACGTCAGTCGCGCGATCATAAGCAGGCGATGGCGCCGTCGCCGTTCGCCACAGATTATAGGCCATGATCAGCGCCCCGATCAGGAACAGCGCGCCGCCGCTAGCGCGGATGATGTAGTAGGGATGCATCGCCTCGACGGTCTCGACGAACGAGTATTCGAGGAAGCCAAACTCGTTATAGGCGCGCCACATAAGCCCTTGCATGACGCCGGCCACCCACATCGAGGTGATGTAGAGTACGATGCCGATAGTCGAGAGCCAGAAATGCCACTCCACCAGGGCGTTGGAAAAGAGTTGCTTCTTCTTCCACAGCCAAGGCACGAGGCAGTAAAGCGCACCGAAGCTCACAAACCCGACCCAGCCGAGTGCGCCGGAATGCACGTGGCCAATAGTCCAATCGGTATAATGCGAAAGCGAGTTGACGGCGCGGATGGACATGACCGGGCCTTCGAAGGTCGACATGCCGTAGAACGCGACGCTGACGACAAGCATGCGCAGAACGGGATCCGTGCGCAACTTGTCCCAGGCGCCTGAGAGCGTCATGAGGCCGTTGATCATGCCGCCCCAACTCGGCATCCACAGCATGATCGAGAACGTGGCGCCCAGAGTCTGCGCCCATTGCGGCAGCGCAGTGTAGTGGAGGTGGTGAGGACCCGCCCAGATGTAGAGGAAGATGAGCGCCCAGAAGTGGATGATCGAGAGGCGATAGGAATAGACCGGTCGATCTGCCTGCTTCGGGATGAAGTAGTACATGATGCCGAGGAAGCCGGCGGTAAGGAAGAAGCCGACAGCGTTGTGGCCATACCACCATTGGGTCAGCGCATCCTGCACGCCGGAAAACAGCGAATAGCTAAACCATCCGCTGAAACTCACCGGGATCGCCATGTTGTTGACGAGGTGCAGCATGGCGATCGTAACGATGAACGCCAGATAGAACCAATTGGCGACGTAAATGTGCTTCTCTTGCCGTCTCCAAATGGTGGCGAGGTAGACAAGCAGATAAGCGACCCAGACGATGGTGAGCCAAATGTCGACATACCAAGGCAGCTCGGCATACTCACGACCTTGCGTTATGCCGAGCAAATAGCCTGTGCCGGCCATCAAAATCGTGAGCTGATAGCCCCAGAACACAAACCACGGCCACAGCCCGCCGGCGAGGCGGGCCCGGCACGTACGCTGCACAACATAGAAGCTTGTTGCGATGAGAACGTTGCCGCCGAACGCGAAGATAACGGCACTCGTGTGCAATGGCCGCAAGCGGCCGAAATTGGTCCAGCCGAACTCGTCAAAATAGAAGATATTCGGGAACGCCAGCTGCAATGCGATGACGACGCCGACCAGAAAACCCGCGACGCCCCAGAACATCGAGGCGATCACGCCGGCCTTCACCACGCCATTTTCGTATTTACCGCCGAGATCGCCGGTCGAACCGCGGCCAACGTAAGCGAACATCATGACGACGCCGGCGAGGAGCGCCGTGAGTGCGGTCCACATCTGGATGGCGAAGGCGTGATCCGTGGCGTGCGCCGCGCCCCAGACGGAATAAACGAGAGCAGCGACGAGGATCGCCGTGATTCCCCAAACATCCAGCCGGCCGTTTTCTTCGCCTCTGACGATCGCGCCCATGCCTCTCCCCCGCCCGTGGCAGTGATGGCATTGGCGGTATCAGCGCTCGTGAGCGCTGCGTTTGATCTGGCTCAAGCCGCGCGCTCCCGACGCAGGTATGGCTGGAGCGAGGAGGGCTTCATGCGTCCGGATCGTCTGCGCCTTAACGTCGCGTTCGCTTTTGGCGGCGCTGCATCCGTTTGGCCCTCAGCTTTGTGCGCGCTGACGAACGCGATGGCCTCGCCGCTCGAACGGGCGTTGCAGACTTCATGGTGCGGCGTTGCACCTCAATCCCTTATGCTGCTTGGACACTGCCCCGCGTGTTGGGCAGGCGCGTCGGCGTTCGCAATTGCCGCGCTGATGGCCTTGCGCTGGCCTAGCCCGCGTCTGCGTCTTCGCGCCGCAACCTGATAAGGGTTTCGCTGCCGGGCGCTGCTTGCAGCAACTCAAGCGATCGTCCGCGCAAAATGCGGCGCTCGACCGCTGGAAGCACGAGAAGAAAGCGCTCCTCGTCTGTGGCTGCAGCGTTGCTAGCGCACTCGCCGACGCCAACTTGAACCGGACCAAAGGTCGTCGCGTCGCCGTAGGCGGCGAGGCTTGTAGTAAAATCCCTGCAACCCGTGAAGCCGGACACCTCTCCAGCGCGCGGATCAATCTGCAGCCAAATGACGACGCCCTCGCCTAGGGACGCCCCGGCGATCTGTTGCACGCGCCAGCGCCCATCGAGGTCCACGGCCGCGG
>JBFXAE010000009.1:79272-83108 GCA_050184605.1 Hyphomonadaceae bacterium
CAACCCGTGAAGCCGGACACCTCTCCAGCGCGCGGATCAATCTGCAGCCAAATGACGACGCCCTCGCCTAGGGACGCCCCGGCGATCTGTTGCACGCGCCAGCGCCCATCGAGGTCCACGGCCGCGGGCGCACGTTCGCAAGACGCCAACAGCACAAGTCCCACCGCCGCCAGGATCGACTTACGCATCACCATTTCCTTTTTCGGCGCCTACCGCGCCATCAGCTTGCGCCATCTAATGGGCCATCAATAACGGAATTGGGGACGTTGCGAGCAATTCGCGCGTTACCCCGCCGAACAACCATTCCCGAGCACGCGAATGCCCGTAGGCGCCCACCACCAATAGGTCCGCGTCTATTGCAGCCGCTTCATCGAGCAGGGATGCCGCCTCCGTTCGACCAAGACCATCGAGGTTGCGGACCTCTGCGTCGCCGCCGTGCCGCTTTAGGTACGCAGCGAGGTCCGGCCCGGACGACTCAGCAGCGCGCGCATCGACGGTCGCGACCACGAGCCGACTCGCCTGAGGGAGAAATGGAATAGCTCCAGCGACGGCGCGCACAGCCTCGGCCCTCGCATTCCAGCCGATGACGATCTTGTCCCAGGCGCGCCGCTTCAAGGGCAGCTCGGGCATGAGCAGCACCGGACGCCCGGACTGGAATATGAGGTCTTCTATGAGAGCGTTCCGGGCACGATTGTGCGCCGCGGCGCGGGAGACGATAATAAGATCGGCGAGACGCGCCTGCGCCGCGATCTTGTCGTCGTCAACCGCGTGCTCAATGGCCAGATCGCGCACCTCGAACGATTGCGGCGATCGGCTTAACCAGTCCGTGAGTTCCTCGCGCAAGCGCGCGGCGCGCGAACTCGCGCCGGCAGTGATGTCATGCAAAACGGCCGACAGCGGCGCGTCGCGGTCCATATAGGCCGATGAAAGATGGACGGCGAGAATGAGCGCTATGGGCGCCGCGTCGAACCTCTGCGCAAGCTCCGCCGCTGCTTGAAGCGCAGCCGTGTCTTCATCCAGTGCGATCACAGGGGTCAAGATAATCTTGCAGGACATGGGTCATACTCAGTGCGCGAGCAGCAGATTGGGTGGGCCGTCGGCATGCACCAAGGCTCGCGTCGTGCCACCCAACACCATTTCGAACAACCGAGGCCGTCCGTAAGCGCCCGCTACGAGCAGATCACACATTTCTGCGCGCGCCGTCACCAACAAAGACTCGGCGACCTTTGCACCGCGCACGTCGAGCGCCACGACGTCCTTGACGCCGTGCTGCGCAAGATACGCTTGCATTTGTTCTGGACTGGACACGCTCGCTTCGTTGCTATTGTCGTCGACATTGCGCGCGAGGAGCACGCCCGAGGCGGCCTGCAGCAAGGGCAGCGCCGCCCGCACCGCGCGCGCCGCCTGGCCGCTTCCATCCCATGCGACGGCGACGCGGCCGCCAGCCACGGGCGCTCCCTTGGTCAATAGAATAGGCGCTCGCGTTGCCAGCAGCGTCTCCGCAAACAAGGGGCCAAGTTTCGATCGGACGGCTTCGCCCGAAAAAATCACGAGGTCGGCCAGAGTCGCAGCAGGCGCCAGCGCCATCGCCGGCAAAAGCGAACGCTTCGCTACAATCACCGAAGCGCCTTCCCGCGCTGCGATGTCGCGTCCGAGCGATTCCAGCCGCTCCTGCGCCTGGCGCTCGGACGCCATAATGCGCTCGCCCGCCTCCGCGACGGTTTGCAGCGCCGCCCCGTAGTAGACGAGGTCTGCGGCGGGGTCGGGAAACGCGGGCGTCACACCGACGGCGCCGTCGAAGCGGGCCGCGAGCTCTCCCGCGGCGCCGATCGCTTCCGCGTCTGACGGCTCGCCGGACGCGACGACAACAATCGATTTTAGGGTCATGACGGACCTCCTTCGAGGTCAATTCATGCGCGCGCGCGGCTGCCTTCGTCTTGCGTCAGATCAACCGGAAACCGCGTTTATGATCGCGCGCACCTTCTGCGAGAGTTTGTTGTCGAGCAGAGGCTTTTCGATGATTTCGACGCCGGCCTTTGCCGCCCGCAAACGCATCTCCCGCGACGGATGCGTCGTTATGAGAATGGTCGGCGCGTGAACCCCCTCGGCGCGGAGGCGATCCAGGAGGTCCAAGCCGCTCATTCGCGGCAGCTTTTGATCAAGGATAAGGCAGCGCCACGTGCTTCGCTGCGGCGATTCGAGAGCTGACTCTGCGTCGGCGAAAGTCACCACCGAAATGCCCGCGGTCTCAAAAGCAAAGCTTAGGGCATGGCGAACCGCAGGATCGTCATCGACGACAGCAAGAGTGGGCGGGACATGATCCAAAACGGCCAGACCATCGGCCGCTTTCCCCTAGGGCGCGTTGACTTGGCTCAATGATCAGCCTTGCTCAAGCCGCAGCGCCATACGCACAAGCTCGGACAGAGAATCCGCCTGCATCTTCGTCATGACGTTTGCGCGATAGATCTCAACCGTCCGCGGGCTGATGCCGAGGCGGATTGCGGCCGCCTTGTTGGAATCGCCGGCGACAATAGCGTCGAAGACGTCCCGCTCACGCGCCGTCAGCTGAGCGGCGCGTTCTGCAATCTCCGCCAACTCCCGTTTGCGGCTGGCGTCGCTCCCGCTTTGAGAAAGGGCGGACCGGACCACACGCAGCAAAGCCTCGTCCTCGAAGGGCTTCTCGAGGAAATCAACGACGCCTGCCTTCATCGCCTGCACCGCCAAGGCGACATCCGCATGGCCGGTTAGAACGATGACAGGGTGCATGACGCCCAACCGCCTCAGCTCCGTCACCATCTCGAGCCCGTTGAGACCCGGCATTCTTATGTCGGTGACAATGCAGCCGGGCTCAAGCTCGGCCTGATGATCGAGCAAAGAGCGCGCGCTTTCATAAGTCCGAGACCGGATGTTCTCCGCGCCCAGAAGAAAGGCGACGGATTCTCGCATCGGCTGGTCATCATCGACCACGTGAACGACAACTTCGGTCATCTTGCGACGTCCTCGGCTCGCCTCAACGTAAAGCGAAATATCGCGCCGCCCTCCGGATTTGGTTCAGTCCAGATTCGGCCGCCATGCGCCTCAACGATTGTTCGTGAGATCGAGAGGCCGACACCCATGCCACTCGGCTTGGTGGTAACGAACGGCTGAAACAGTTTCGCCGCAGCCGCCTCGTCAACTCCAGGCCCTGTGTCCGCCACGCTGACCACCGCCATGCCGTCCTCCAGGGCCGCGGTTGAAATCGTGAGCTCGCGTACCGGCTGCTCAACCATGGCGTCGATAGCGTTGCGGACGAGGTTTAGGATCACCTGTTGCACTTGAACGCGATCGACCAGAACCGCATCCGCGTCGAGAGCGATGGCATAATTCACACGGACATCGTGTTCCTTCGCTCCAACCAGGGCCAAAGCGCACGCCTCTTGAACCAGTTTCGGCAAGTCTTCGACCCGTCGTTCCCCCTCCCCCCTTGAGAGGAAGTCACGCAGCCTTCGAATAATCTCACCGGCACGCAACGCCTGATCTGCTGCCTTATCCAAAGCGTCGTTCGCGCGCGGCTCGTTGACCTCGGCTCGCTCAAGCAGGCGCCGGGCGCCACTTAGATAGTTGGCGATGGCGCTCAGCGGTTGGTTGAGTTCGTGCGCCAGCGCCGACGCCATTTCGCCCATCGCGCTGAGCCGCGACATATGCACCAGCTCAGACTGCAATTCCTGGAGGCGCGTCTCCGTTGCCTGGCGCTCCGTCAAATCCCGGACGAAGCCCGTGAACACGCGGCCGCGATCGGAGCGCACCTCTCCGACAGCCAGCTCCATCGGAAAAGTTGAGCCATCCTTGCGCTCGCC
>JBFXAE010000010.1:0-18344 GCA_050184605.1 Hyphomonadaceae bacterium
CGACCTCCGCAGCCTGACGACGCTGCCGGAGGGCGTCTCCCTCAGCGCGGGCGCTGGCCTCTACCTCAGCAGCCTGACGACGCTGCCGGAGGGCGTCTCCCTCAGCGCGGGCGCTGGCCTCTACCTCCGCAGCCTGACGACGCTGCCGGAGAGCGTCTCCCTCAGCGCGGGCGGCTACCTCTACCTCCCCAGCCTGACGACGCTGCCGGAGGGCGTCTCCCTCAGCGCGGGCGCTGGCCTCGACCTCAGCAGCCTGACGACGCTGCCGGAGGGCGTCTCCCTCAGCGCGGGCGCTGGCCTCTACCTCCCCAGCCTGACGACGCTGCCGGAGAGCGTCTCCCTCAGCGCGGGCGGCGACCTCGACCTCCCCAGCCTGACGACGCTGCCGGAGAGCGTCTCCCTCAGCGCGGGCGGCTACCTCTACCTCCCCAGCCTGACGACGCTGCCGGAGAGCGTCTCCCTCAGCGCGGGCGGCTACCTCTACCTCCCCAGCCTGACGACGCTGCCGGAGAGCGTCTCCCTCAGCGCGGGCGCTGGCCTCGACCTCCGCAGCCTGACGACGCTGCCGGAGGGCGTCTCCCTCAGCGCGGGCGGCGACCTCTACCTCAGCAGCCTGACACACGAGACGCAGCGCTATCAGGGCCAGGACATCCGCCTGCGCACCATCGACGGCATCTGCACGCGGCTCATCACGTCGCGGCGCGTGGGCGACATCATGCTTTGGTCCGCGCAATATTTCCGCGGCGATCTCGACGTCGATCCGCGCTGCTACGTGGCGGAACGCGATGGCGTCACCGCACATGGCGACACAGCCGAGCGCGCGCTGCGCGATCTGCGATTCAAGCTGGCGGCGGCCTCGCTCGATCCGGACGAGCTGGTCGCAGATATCAAGCGGCGTGGCGTGGTGCGGTTTAACGACTATCGGCTCCTGACCGGCGCGTGCGAGAGCGGCCTGCGCGACGGCCTGCGCGCACGCGGACTCGATCCCGACACCGAAGAACTGCCGCTCGCGCAAGCACTGGAGCTGTGCCGCGGCGCGTATGGCGGCGAGCGATTCCGCGCGCTGCTGCTGGCGGTGGAGACATGACGATGCGCATCCTGACGGCGGCGTCGCAGACCCAGCCCAGCGCGGGGGCCTGACATGAGCAATTACTCCGTCACACAACAAAATGTGCTCGCAACGTTTGAGACGGACGAAGGCGCTGCGGCGTTTCTGTGGGTGTGCAGTTTGCCCGATGCGGATCGCTGCCAATATCGCGCCGAAGCTTTCGCGCGCGAGGTCGAACGTCTCGCGCAGACGGTTTGGTGGATGGTTGTCGCCGCGTTTGAAAACGCGGAGCGCCACGGGCTGAATATCGCCAACCGCGACGACCCGAAAGAGTCGCTGTTCCGCTTCATCATGGACCGCCACACGTTCTGGCGTTTCCCTGGGCGACAAAAGGGCTGGACCCAATCACTCCCTACGTTCCTCAGTATCGAGCCGATGCAGGAGGCGATCACGCTCAGCGCCGCGCTGCGCGTCGATTGGGTCATCTGCGGCGGCGAGAGCGGGCCGCGTCCGCGCTCGATGCACGCAGATTGGGCGCGCGCGCGCGCCATGTTCCGCCAATGGGCCGAAGATGGCCTCTTGGATCGCAACCGCGCGCAATACGAATATGACGCCGCCTCGCGTCACTATGTGCGTCTGCCGCCGAAGCGGCTGACGGTCGAGGAAGCTGTTGAGCATTGGACCGCGTGCATTGCCGACACGCTGAGCGACGCGCTGTCGGCGGAGGGCCGCGAGTGGCCTCACCGCCGCCGCCATCGCCGCCGATCTCAATCTGCCGCCGCGCATCGCGCTGGAGCAGGCCCGCGACGCCCACGCCGCCAGCCTCGCCATGGGCGCGGCGGCGCTGGACGGATCGGGCCTGCCGATGCCGACAGACACGGCGATGGAGTACCTCCGCCAGGGCCTCACACTCTCGCTGTGGGACTACGACGACGGCCCCGCCTGGCGCTACGATCAGCCGGGCGACGCCGACCCGCGCGCGCCGCTCATGCTGGCGCTCGTCGGCAATGGCGTCGCCGTCACGCGAGGCGCGCAAGCATGACGCGCCCGCCCGCCGTGTCGCTCCTCATCCGCGCTGGCGAGGCCCTCTACGGGCCTCGCTGGCAAACCGAACTGGCGCGCGATCTCGGCGTCTCCGATCGCACCATGCGCCGCTGGGCCAGCGGCGCCTACGATCTGCCGCCCAGCGTCTACGCGGACCTCAGCCGCATCGCGCAAGCGCGCGCATCGGCCCTGGCCGACATCGCGCGCAAAATCGCGCAGGAGATGGAGAGAGTGACGTGACAGACCTCGTGGAGAGAGCGGCGCGGGCCGCCGCGCTGGAGGAAGCGGCCGGGGTCTGTTTGGCGCAGGCAGAGGAGCACGCGCACAACGCGCGCTGTATTTGCGTCGAGCCAGAGACGCCCGCCAAACATCGATTCGCGTACGCCGTGCTGCGCTACGCCGCATCGCGCATCCTCGAACTGGCCGCAGACCCCGAACGGCAGGAGACCGAGACATGACTGACGCCACGCACGACCGCGACGAGATCGCGCGCATCTTGGAAATCGTCGCACGCGATGGCCTACCCCAGCCGCGCGACCTCGACGCAGCGGCTGACGCAGACAGTCACCCCCCCCCACTGGATGCCGCTCCCCGCCCCGCCGGAAGAGTCAGGCGCATGAGCGCGCCACATGAGGATACGTTGGCGCTTGAGGCCGCAACCCGCGCCGCTTGCGCCGCTCAGATCGAGGCAATCCGTGACGCCAGCGAAGCGCAATTGCGCTTGCTGGCGGGCGAAATGACGGCGCAGGAATTGCGCACGGTGCGCGCGTTTCTCGGCCTCGCCGCGCGCACCGTGCGCGGCGCCCCCGCCCCCGCCGGAAGGCCCGGCGACAGAGTGAGCCGATGAACGCCGCCCCGCTCACAATCGCAGAGGTCGCGCAACGCTGGCGCTACAGCGTGCATTCGGTGCGCCGCCTCATCAAGTCTGGGAAACTGGCATGCCTCAAGATCGGGCCAAGACGAACGCTCGTGCCCCTCGCCGCCGTCGAGGCGTTCGAACGGACGGTGCTCCGCGGATCGTTGCTCCAGGGGGACCCAACAATCGAGACAGCGACACTTGGGCCATCGTCTGGAGCCAAGGCGGACGATCAAGACGCTATCGCACGCGCGCGCATGACGAGATCGCTGCAAAGCGCGCGCTCCAAGAATTCCTGAACGCCAAAGCGGCGGCGGCGTATCTCGTCACGGTGGACGCAGTGCTCGACGAAGACCTGAAACGTGTTGAGGCAATGCACGCGAGACTGCAACGCCGGCCAACACTTATCAGGGCGCGCCAGAGCGCGCTCAAACCGATCCGCGCGCACTTCGGCGCACTGGCCCCGGAGACGATCTCGCCCGCTTACGTCGCCGCCTATGAGGACCAGCGCCGGCGCGACGGCGTTGGCGAGCGCACGATCTCGATTGAGCTTGCGTATTTGCGCGCGGCCTTGAAGCGGGCGCTGCGCGCTGGGCGCATCGCCCACGCGCCGGAGATCACCCTCCCCCAAGCCAAGGCGCGCGCGCGTCGGCGCGTGTTGTCGCGCAAAGAACTCGTGCGCCTGATCGCGGCGATCGAAGATTCCCGGCGAACGCCGCTGCACCTGCGCGGGTTCGTCATGCTCTCGCTGCACACAGGCCAGCGCGGCGTCCACATCCGCAATCTGCTCTGGCGCGATGTCGATTACGAGGATGGGTTCATCTACTTCACCCGCTCCAATCCCCACGCGGCTGAAAACAAGCAGACCGCAGACACGCCGATTACGCACGGGCTCGCCCCGGTGCTGCGCGAAATGCAGCGCGTCGCGCGCACGCCTTACGTGATCGAGTGGAAAGACAAGCAGGTCGGCTCGCTCAAGACCAGCTTTGCGAGATTGGCCAAGCGCGCGGGCCTCACGGAGTTTCACATCCACGATCTGCGCCGCTCGTTTGCGACGCTGGGCGCGATCAAGGACATCGCGCTCGAAGACATCGCCAGCCTCATGAACGTCGACCAGGCGACGTTGCGCGCCCACTACGCGCACGGCATCTCCGAGCGCACGCGCAAGCAGCTCGAGCAAATCGGCGATGTCGATGCGATCGAGGACCAGAGAACGGAGCCGGAACAATGAGCGCTTGTGCGCAAAGCGGGCTTAGCGGCGGTTTGGATTTTGCCGCTAAGCCATTGTGCCGCCAGAGGGACTCGAACCCCCGACCTCCTGATTACAAATCAGAGCGATGCATGGTGCGCAAGGCGGCACGGGGCGGCATAGGCGGAACATACCGCGGCGCAGGCGAGAACAGACGCGCACTGGCGGCGCGGCATGTGCCCGAGCGGAGCGTAGCGGCGCGTGTGACCGGAGCAAGATTACCATGACTGTCCCGCGTAGCGACTACACAGACGCCATCGAGCACGAATTGACGTTCTGGCCCGGCGTAAGCTGGCGGTTTGAGAAACGCGCCAAGCACAACGCCGTCGTCGTGACGTGGCGAAACTACACGCAATTCTGTGTCTTTCCCGCCAGCGGTTCGGATCGGCGCGGCGCGCTGAATCAGATCGCAGATTTGCGCGCGCTGCTGCGGCGCATGGGCGCCAAACGCATCGAATCGGAAAAAGCGCCCGCCGAGCAGAGCAAACCCTATCGCCCAGCGCCGCCTCCGCCCGCGCCACGGCCGCCGACGATCTCCGATCCCCGCGCCGATGGTTTCGCGCCGTTGCGCCAATTGCGCGGGCGCCTCATCGAGGATGCGCTCGCCCGATGGGACGGCGTGCGCGCAAACCCAGAGCGTCTTGAGGATGCCGCGCACGCGCTGATCGCGGCATGGCATCCCGACATTATCACCAGAGCAGCGGACCTCATCAAAGAAAGAGGAGAAGAAACATGCACGAAGACGCAACAGCCAAGCCGGCAATGATCTGCTCGGACCAGTTGGGGGACTATATCGCAGGCTTTATAAGGCTGACCGCGATCTGCGGTCCGGCTGGCGCGGATGCGGTGAAAGACGTGCTGGTGGCGCTGCGCGATCAGAGCGGTATTGCACACGCCATCGCGCTCGCGGAAGCGGCGGCCAAACACGGCGAAGAGCGCGGCTATGCGCGCGGCTTAAGTGAGAGCAAGCCCCCCCCCTCTCGAAAAGCAGCAACGCGCTAGCGAATACTCAGACGAAGAGCGCGAGACGCTGCGCACCTGGAAAGGCACGCGAGGCCGCGCAATGCCCGAAGTTGTCGCGCGCGAAATCAAGCGCATGCTGCGCAGAGGCGACACTATGAAACGTGCGAGGGAGCGCTTCGGTATTTCGTACCCTCCGGTGCGCGCCCTGATGGACGAAGTTGAGGCCGAGCGGTCTGGGTCGGCTCCGCAGGCCGCGCCGCCAAACGGCGCCATGCCTGACTGGGCGGTTTCGGTCGAGCCGTGAGCGCGCTGTTTGTCTCGGCCAGTGAGAGGTCCAAGACGGACTGCGGTTACACCAACCGCCACCGCTCACGCGCGCGCGGCGCAGGGTCGGGAACCTAAAAGCCCTTAGCCGCGCGGCGCAACCCAGAGACAGGAGCGCCGTGGAACGGCGGCTTTGTGAGCGACGCAGCGGGCCTACGGTCCCGCGTTTTGTCTCTCTTGCCTCAGGTCGCGATCCCTAGCCGCCCTGCTCGGGCTGCCACGGCGCACCAATCTCTGGAACTCCAGCATCGCGCGCATTGGGTTAAGCGGCTCTTAACGGAGCGACGCGAAATTGGGGGGCATGAACCGCGCAGCTCTGACCAAACCAGAAAGCTACGGCTGGGTGCATGCTTTAGCTGGCGCCTACGTTGTAGTCGTGGGCGGGTTCGCCGTAGCCGCTTGGCTTGACCAAGGCGAGGCGTTCCGGGCGGTGATGTGCGCGGGCGCCCAAGTCTTGGCTATCGTGTGCGCGATCTTAGCCAGACGCGCGTTCACTGGTCAGATGCCGTTGGTCGGCTGGGCGATGGTGTCGTTCACATTGGGGTGCGCCTATTGGTCAGCGCTGGGCATCGACCATGCTTGGTCAGCCAACGGCGCCCAAGCCAATTGGGTCATGGTCGGCTTCCTGGCCGCGCTGGAGCCCCTCCTCTTCCTGGCGGCAGAGCACATCAAAGAAGGGCGCGAGGCGCTCCGTGAGCAGTTTAAGCGCGACGAGGCCGAAACCCATGCCGCGATCGAGGCGGCGCGCACGCGCGACCAACGTTGGGCGCCGCGACTAGCCACCGTGGGCGGCGCGGCTATCGCTAGCCAACCAATGGTCGCATCGGGCGCGGAACTAGTCGGGGCGGCTAGTCAGCCGCCCAGCCGCCCAGCCATCGTCTCGACCAATCCTGGTTACGCCGACCAACACGCCCACGCCTTGGCTATCAAGGTAGCCGACCCCCACCTAACCGAGGCGGCCGCCGCCCAGATCGTTGGGCGCTCCAAGTCGACCATCGGCGCGTGGTGGCGCAAGGCCGGGTTGACGAAACAGGTCGCCGCCTAATCCTCCGCGCCTCGCAGCGGGAGGGCGAGGGCCTGGTCAGGGATCAACCCCCGCGTTGTTGGCCTCCACCAGCGAAACGAGTTCGCCCAGCTTGGCGCACATTTCCCGGTTCACCAGCGCCTGCTGGAGATCGCGGCCCATCCAGAACGCCCGCTCGTCAAGCTGCGCACGCCGGGCCCCAGCCTCCGCGGCCAGCGCCGGCAGCGCTTCACGCGGCATGTTCGCCAGGGCGACGCACTGGCGCAGGTCCGGGCGGAGCGGAATCTGGGCGATCCGCAGGCGCTCCGTCGTGGAGCACGCCATCGTAAGCGCGCTCATAAGCGTCATAGAGACGGTCAGCATCAACCGCTTCGGCTGCATCGGATAAGTCCTCTTGGGCTTCGGCGACCGCTTCGCGGGCGCGGGCGACGGTGCGTTCGGTGTTCAGGGCAAGCTGGCCTGCCTTGATGGCGAGGTCGGCTTCAAACTCCGCCAGTTCGGCGTTGGATTCGGCCACCTTCAATTCCGCTTGGAGCGTGTCGCGCGACTTGCCGAAGATCGGCGTGCAGCCGCGCATGAGCGAGACGCTGGCGGCGAAAACGACGACGAGCACAATGGCGACCCGGTAGCGCCAGAGCCACGCCAGAGCGTCGCGCAGAACCGGTTTTGCCGGCGCGGCCATGACGCGGGCGATATGAACCTGCGTCCGCAGCGCGTGGCCAGCGGCGCGCGCGCGGTCGAGCCCGCTGCGGACGAGAATCGCAAGCCGGCGCGTCAAGTTGAAGAAGGCGTCCGCCGCCACGTACACCGCCATCGCCACGACAAGAATGAGCCAGACGCTCACGACAATGCGCCTCAACGCCCTGGACGGGCCATGGAAAGCTCCGCGGCGCGGATGCCCGCAAGCGCCCCGGCGAGGCCCGTCAGAATGAGCAGGCTCATTTCGTCCATGCGCTCGGCGGGGAGCGCGAGCAGGAAATGCTTGGCCAGGCCCAGCACGCAGACCGCGCCCAAGAGCGGGCGATAGATTTGCCGCGCCAGCTCCAAAAGCCAGTCATAGCCCGGCCCCAGCGATTGGCGCACGGCTGGCGCAAACGGATCGGACTGCACCGGGCGCGGGCCGAGAGCGTCCTCTAATACGTTTCCCATGAAGCAGAGTGTGCGCTTCGCAAGAAAGCGCGCGGGGTTGCCCGTTCAATCGTGATGGACATATTGACTTTGGCGTACCATGCTCTATATCTGGGGCATGACCAAAGCCGTCCTATCCGCCCGCCATTTCCACGATGAAGAAGCAGCCTACGCCTATGTCGAGGCCCGCCTGTGGAAAGATGGCCGCGACTGCCCCCACTGCGGCGTGATCGACAACAGCGCCAAGCTCACCGGCAAGAGCACGCGGATCGGCGTCTACAAGTGCCGCGCCTGCCGCAAGCCGTTCACGGTCAAGGTGGGCACCATTTTCGAGTCCTCGCACGTCAAGCTGCACATCTGGCTGCAAGCGATCCACCTGCTGGCGTCGAGCAAGAAGGGCTTCAGCGCCAACCAGTTCGCGCGCACGCTCGGCGTCTCGCTCAAAGCGGCCTGGTTCATGGCTCACCGCATCCGGGAGGCGATGCGTTCGGTTGACACCATCCCTTTCGGCAAAGCGGGTGGCGCGGTCGAATCCGATGAGACGTTCTTCGGTCAGAACCCCGAAGCGCCGGTCTCGCGCACGCCCATCCGCAGCATGAACGCCGTTCTGACGTTGATTGATCGCGAGAGCGGCGCGGCGCGCTCCATCGTTCTCGACGGATTGAGCGCCGATGCGGTTGGCGCGATTCTGCACGAAAACGTCGCGAAAGAAGCGCGGCTGATGACCGACGATGCGCCGCACTATCGCAGGCTCGGCAAGGAGTTTGCGGAGCACGGCAGCGTGCGCCACGCGCAAGACGAATACGTCTCGCGCGACGATCCGAGCGTGCACACGCAGACGGTCGAGAACTACTACAGCGTCTTCAAGCGCGGCATGAAAGGTACGTACCAGCATTGCGCGCGCCGCCACCTGCACCGCTACTGCGCCGAGTTCGATTTCCGCTATTCCAACCGCGTCGCGCTGGGCGTTGACGATCAGACGCGCGCAGATCGCATTCTCGCGGGCGTGAAAGGCAAGCGGTTGACCTACGGGCCAACTGACAGCGGGCGGACGCGCACCGTCACGGCGTAAGCGGCGCCGCCACCGCTTGTTTCGAGACTCGCAACGTTAACCATGCGTTGAGCCTTAGGCGCCCGTTAACGGAATCCGGTTCAAACAAAATCGCGGCTGACCGCAAGGTCAGCCGCGATCCTCGTCATGGGCCCGACTTAGTGTGGCCGCCCGGCTACCCACCTGCGCTGCCTGGGGTGCAATTCCCCACGGGTCCACCACTTTCGAGCCGCCCCTGAAAGAGGGCGGCTCGTTTGTTTCTTAGCGCCCGATTCCCTAGCACCGAAACCTTGCAATCTTGTGGCACAACTGCAACGGGCCGTGGCCTGCTGCGAATGCCGCGCTGGCGTTATCGCGCGCGCGCCCTTAATGCACCCTTAAGGGCGCGAAAAAGGTGCAAAACTGTCCGAAGCAGATGATGATGACGATGCCCCGGAAGAGCTGGGAAAACGGCGATATGTGACGCTCGATGCGCTCACGATCAGCCGCTTGAAAAAGCTTGCTAGGGGCGGTTGGTATGGCGGCAGGCGCGTTCCGCAGGTGATGAAGACGATGATCGAAACCGCCGTTCGCGAGGCGCGCGAAAAAGGCTATCTCAAGCCAGAAGACTGACCATGCCGAAGAAGAAATCAGCGCCGAAGAAGAAGCCCGCGGGCACGCGCCCGCAAGCGGAGCGCTTCGAGCAGTTCGCGCGCGAGCACGGCGCTACCCAGGAAGTGCTCGACAAGGCCCTGGGCGAGATCGCCGAAGCGCCGCGCGTCGCGCCGAAACCCAAGGACTAACGCCCGATCCCGGCGCGCGCCCGGCCTGTCACGCGCCGCCACCTATTGCGCATGGTACGCCAAAGTCAATATGTCCATCGTGATCGAGGCTGGCGATGCGGCGCGCTTCGGCTTCCTGGCGCGCGATCTCGTTGCGATAGCCAAGCAGCCATGAATCGCGCAGCGCGTCGCCCTCCGGATACGGGCATTCGGATTCGTCCAGGCCGTTTGCGGCGCTCTGCTTGCCAAGCGTTGCGGCGTGGCGTTGTTGGGTGTGCGGGATTTCATCGGTCATCGCGAGGCCTCTAGGTCTTGGCGTAATAGGGCACGACATATTCCGTGCCTGCGACTTTGATCGGAATATAGCCGGTCGGGTTGGCTGGCAACGCGGACGCAGCGCCCGCCCCGCCGACCGTGGTCTGACTGTTCTGCAGATCGATCCGCTTGCCGGTGGCCATCGCAAGATCGCCCGCCACAGTCATCACGCCGGGCGCGGTGCCGGAGCGGGTGTAGGTGATGGCGTCCGTCGCCGAGTTCGCCGCGTCGTTGACGAAGCGGACTTTCCAAACGCCAGCCTGAGAGGAAATCCAGACCCGCTTAACGTCGCTGCCCGCGTCGCTCTCGTAGGTCTGGAAAATCGGCTCCGCGGAGTCGATCGTGATCGTACCGCCCGAGATTAGCGACGCGACGCCAGTGACGTTGTTGCTGTCATCGACAGCAACGCCAGACGTTTGCAGTGCGCCCGCGGTGGAATCGTAGCGCGGCAGGGTGTTGTCGACCGTGGTGAACGGGACTGTCGATCGGCGCAACGTGCCCGTGCCGGAATTGGAGATCGCCGTAGAAAACCCGGTGATCGTATTCGGCCCCAGCACGACACCAGATGCAGATGCGGTGATCGAAATGCCGTTGGCGATCGAGATGCCCGCCTCGAGATCGTTTTCCTCGACCAAGCAGTCGTCGGTGGCGTTGATGCGCAGACCGATGGTCGCGGTCGACGTGCCGAAAATGCCGATATGGTTGCCGCGCACGATGTTCTTGCCGGTCAGCGTGCCCGACGAGCCGTCGAGATCGATGACGGCGGCGTTGGCGCCAGCGCCAGCGGTATGCTCGATGTTGTTGTAGAGGATGTTGAAGTGACGGCCGCGAATGATCTGGATCGCGCCGCCCGCGCAATCGAAATTGTTGCCGATGATCGAGAGCGCGCCCGCAACGCCCGATGTGTCCACCGCATCGGCGCGGATGCCCGCGCGCGTGCTGGTCGAGCGGAACGTGCAGCCGGAGAAGTTGAGACTGTCGCCGTGAGATGTGGCGTTGACGCCCTCCATGAACTGGCAGACTTCGAAGGTCGAATTGGCCGGGCAGCCCTGAACGTTGGTGGCGCCTGCGTTCTCCATGCGCAGCGAATAGTCGTTGCCGGCGGCGATATAGACGCCGCGCATGTAAAGGCCGTTGACGTTGGTGGTGACGTCGGTGAGGAGGTGAATGCCGTGCTTGCCCTTGGGCGAGCCGGAGATGTTCTGGTAGATGATAAAGTCGAGGAAGGCGAGGAAGTCGATGTATTCGCCGCTGCGTGGGCGAATCCGCATGAGCGAGACGCTAGAGCCCAGCGTCGACACCGGCGCAATGATCGAAGCGTTGCGCCCAACCCCGCGCATCGGCACGCCTTCGTTCAAGAGGCAATAGCCGGGCGAACCGGACGCCTCCGCGACGTAGATGATGCCAGGCGGAATAACGACCGCCTTGTCGCTATCGTAGGCGTAGGCGAGCGCTGTGTTGATCGCAGCGGTGTTGGCCGCGGCCGCGCCGCTTGAATTGAGCGTCACGCCCCAATCCAAGAGATTGATCTCGTCGGCGAACCGCTCGGCCAAGGTCCGCGCCGTGGTCGAGCCGGTGGAGGTGACGGAGGTGCCCGAGGCATTGGCTGGCGTTGTCGGAACCGGATTGCCCGACGAATCGAAATAGAGCGCCTTATTGGCCCACGCCGCCTTGGCGTAGGTGTTGGACAGCGACGAGGCGTAATCGCCGTCAGGCAAAACCAACGCCCGGTCGAGCCTGTCTTTCAACCGCTGCAACTGCATGGCGATGCGGTCTGCATTGCGGTTGAGCGCGGTGAGGACGTTGGTGTCGGCGGTGAAATCGACTTCCTGCGTCAGCGACGGATCGCGGTAGATGACGACCTTCTTGTCGGTTCCTGGCGCGGTCGAGAAAGTGATTGTGGCCGTCGCATAGATGCCGTTGGAGAGCGACGCGCCCGTGAAGGTGTAGTGCGTGTTGAGCGTCTGCAGCGTGGCGAGATTGTCGTCCTCGTCGTAGAGGTAAACCTTCAGATGCGCGGCTTCGATCACCGGGCGCGGGAACGCGAACGCGGTTGTGGTTCCGTCGCCGTCATAGCTGAACCGGCTGTCCGTGTAGGCAAGCGTCATGGCCCGCGATTGTGCGGGTCCATACCGGGAACGCGGGGTTTAGCGGCGCTTAGGCTGAGACTTCAGCCACTCGGCCAAAATCCGCTCGACGAGGTTGGAAGTTGTGCGCCCGTCGCGCTTAGCGGCGGCGGCCAGAGCCTGCTTCAACTCATCCGGCAGGCGCACGGTTAGGGATGCGTCTTTCTCCATGCAGCTACAGCTAGGCGCGTAAGGCATTGTCCGTCAATGTGCGACAACCTGGCGCATGCCTCCAGCTTGCGCTATGTAAGACGTTGCCTTACATTTTGCGCAGATCAGCCGCGCGGATCGTTGCTCTTTGAAAACCAGGTTTGGAGCGGGGACGCTCGACACGCCCCCGCCCGCGCGGACCAAGCCGCATCGGAGCAACCCGATGACAAACAAGATAAACCTTTCCCTCCCCGTATGGCAAAGCCGGGTTCTGCTCGGCGCAGGACTGGCGGCCTTGGCCGCCGCTGAACTCGGGGCGGGTGTGTATGCCTTCCAATCGGCCTCTGCTTCGCAGGAAGTCTGGGGCCTCCCCGTGGACGCGGCTCTAAAGACGGTGCTCTCCGTCGCCGCAGGTCTCGGGGTCGCGTTCGGCGCGGCGGTCACGGCTTGGCTGTGGCGCACCGGCCGCAAGGGCCTTCGCCGTCAAGCATGGCTCGCCATGGCGATGACGGTGTGGGCGCTGGCCATCTCGGTCGGCAACCTGTCAGGCTATTTCGCCTGGACGCGGGCGCAGCATGCGGCGGAAACGGTGCGCGAAAGCACGGCCTACCGGGTCGCGCTCGAGCGCATCTCGTCTGGGGCCTACGTCCCGGATGACGACCGCCGCTTGGTGCGCCGCGGCGAAGCGCCAGCAGACGCCGAACGCGAGTTCGGCGACGTCGGCAAGGCCTTCGGCGTGCACATCCTCATCCTCGGCTTCGGCGCGGCCTTCCGGCTGCCAGCCCCGGCCAAGCGCAAGCGTCAAACGAAACAAATTCGGGCCAAGGGAAAGCCCCGACTTGCGGTCTCCAATTGATCGCGCAGGCCCCGGTGGAAACGCCGGGGCCTTTTTGCTAGGAGCGTTCTGAATGAGCGACCGCTACATCATTGTCTCGGACTACATTGAGGGCGCTAACATCGAGCGCCACGCCGAGGCCCTTAAAAAATGGAATGAAGCATCAGAGATGCCCCCTTTTCCCTCCGTCGTTGTTTACCGACCGTTCGGCGTCGGCGCAGCCGTGGTGCTTACCTTCTACAAATGTGGGACGACGGACTCGTTTGAATTGCTCGACCAGCTTGATCGTGAGGTTCCGGGCTTTCGTTGGAACGTGGTCCTTGTTGGGTAACTCCCGTGAGGTTAGATCATGCGTGAACTTGTTCTTGTGCTTTTGCTGGTCGGCTGCGGCGCGCCGGAGCCGGCGGAACCTTACATCGCCGCGCCCTATACGGAGCCGGAGCTTCGCAATCTGCCCCATCCCGCAGATGTGCCCGAGCACGGAGCCATTGACGTCGATCATGTCGACTTGTCGGAAACAGCGCCCGCAGAAATCTGTTGGAGCGGCGCGCCTATTACTGGCTTAGGCTGCCCTACATCTATCGACTGATCCGCACCGGATCGTCTTTTTGCCCCGGCGGCGCCGTGGAGCGGCGGATGATGTCCAGGAACCTGTCGGCGATCGTGTCCTCGCCGCGCCAGCGGCGCTCCAGCGCTGCTTGCTGACGTTCAATCGCTTCCTGCATCTCCACCCATCCGTCGAATCCGAGCGCAAGCTCTCGGAATGTCTCGTGGTCCAAGACCGCAGGGTCGCCGAACTGCAATGCTGGTGGATCGCCTCCGCGGATTTCGCGTTTGCGCGGGCCCTTGAACGCCATCATTAGTTGTGGCTCATAATTAGGTCGCTGTAGTATTTTACGTGCGGCGTTGGGAGGCTCAAGCCGGCTTTCGCCGGGCGCAAACGGGCGCGGGGGAGTTGTTTCCCCCATGCTGTCCCGCATCCGGCGGGCATGCGCGCCAGAGATATAATCCCACCATTCCGCGAAGGTGTCGTAGCCGGCGGGGTCTTCCGGATCGAGCGGCTCCGCGATCAGCGCGTCGTCCTGCGGCGGGGGCTCGACATAGGGCGCGTCCAGGTGCACCGGCTCCGGGCGTGGCGAGGGCTCCGCTGCGCGATACATGCCCGAACGCATCGCCCCTTGCATGATGATGCCGTCGACGAAACGGTCCCACACGGTCGGCTCGCGCACTTGGCGGCGCTCGCGCGCGTCCCGGCGCGCCTGCATCTGGCGAATCGCCGGTAGGACATGCTCCATGTCCACGCCCAGTTCATAAGCGTCATAAGCCCGATCGATGTCTTCGTCGGCGGGGCGGCGACCGAGCTGGCGCTCCAATTCCTGACCGATCTGGCGGCGGCGGCGAGTGTTGCGCGGGGCGACATACTGCGGAGGCGGCGCGGTCTGGCCAGTGATCGGGTCTCGCCGCAGCACCCCGCTACGCGCCAGATCGGCTTGGCGCGCCACTTCCGGATGGGCGTCCGGATTGCGCAAATAATCGGCCAGATCGGGAACCTGCTGGCGCTGCTTGGCCGCCATCGGCTTCATGCCCGGGGCCTTGGTTCCAAAAAGCTGCTTGTAATAGTCGGTCGCCATGTGGAATGATCCTAACCCGCATGTATGTGATTATGGCCTTCGGCGCGCTGATTTTGGCTGGCCTCGCGGCGCTGAGCTTCGGCTTCAAGGCTGCGGCGGTCTGGCTCGTGACCGCCGGCGCGATCGGCGCACTCGCCACGATCCTCGGCGCGATGACCTGGGACCTGCAGATCTGGCCCCACACCAAGCGCGGCAAGGCGTGGCATGACGCGCAAAAGCGCGAACGCTCCGTCATCGGCGCGAGCACGGAAATGTATCGCCGCCCGCGCCATTAGCGCGTATCCCGCAGGAAGGCTTCGGCCAGCGCGTCGGCGGGATCGGCGCTCGGGTCTTCTTGACCCGCCGCCAGATCGGCCAAGTAGTCGCCCGTGACGTAGAGTTGCGCCGGAAGGCCAAACAACTGCCCCGCCAGCATATAGCTTTGCTTCACCATCTGGCGCTCGTCGCCGCGCTCGACGGCGTCGATAAGTTGCCGGCCACGATCGATCGCCGCCGTGATCGGCGTCTGCGGTTTGTAGCCAATGACCCACGCCGAGAGCACATCGCGCACCAGCGGGATGGTTTGCAGCGGGTAGATCACGCCCATCAATGCCATGCGCTTCCAATATTCCGCGTCATCCTCGTCGTCGTCGCGCTCGTGCTGGCCGTAGAAGATCGTGGTGATGACCGCCGGCAGCAGCCATATCCACACCATGTTCGCCGCAAACTTGTGGAACGGGATTTTTCCCGACATAACGCCCGGAATTTGTTCGACGGTCATCTGGTTATAGAAGATCGAGGCCCAGCCCATGAACATCGTCAAGAGCCGCTGCCACTGGTTGTTTGACGCCATGAGCGCGGAGAGGTCTTTGACGCCGCCAGCGGATATCGTCATCTCGACCACAGAGTCCGCGTAGTCGATCGCGGCGCGCTCCCCGGTGACGCCGTCCACCTTGCCGTCGAGCGCACTCTCGTAGGCCGCGAGCCACGTGGGAATAGAAACAACGCGATCAGTGTAAACGTTCAGAACCTGCAGCACGTCCTCGAATTTTTTCGGCAGCAACGAGCCGGGACGGCGGCCCACGATGTCGCCGTGGATTTCGCCGATGTCGCGGTCGAAGGTCTGTGCGCGATTGCGCATCATCGCCGAGCGCTCATAGACGAAGGCGACGCGGGCAGCGACTTCCTTTTCGCCGGTCGCAAAAGCCTTGAGGTGGCGCAGCAGCAGATCGGGGAATCCCACAACCACCGAGAGCCCGGCTTGCTTCATTTGCGCAATGACGCCGTTGCGCGGAATGGCTTGCAGGTGGCCCAGCAAGTTGAGCGCCGCCACCGACACTTTGAAGCCCATGGCGTGCGAGGTGCCGGTGCGGCGCAGATACGCGGCGATGCGCCCATAATCGCCAAAGACGTTGGCGGGCGTGCGGGCGGCAAGCCGGTGCACGTAGGCGTCGAGCGAGCGCACAGCCTCGGGCCCGGCCACCGCTGCGACCATGGCGCGCAATTGCTTGTCCGCCTTCACCCGGCGCAGCGTGATGACCAATTCCCGGTGCGTGATGTCTTGCAGCGAGTGATGCACATGGCGCGCCAGCACGCCCATGAAGTCGCTCGACAGCGCTTGTCCGCCAGTCCCGGAGCGCGCCATGAGGCGTCCGCGATTGGTGGCCGCCTGACGGAAGCCGCCGCCATATTCGCCGATCACGGTGTCGCGCGACTCGCGTTGTGCGGCTGCGTCCGAGCGCGCCGGATCGAACGCCACCGGCCAATACCCGCCCGGCAGGATCGTGCCATCGGGAAGCTGCAACGGTTCGGCCTGCACCTCGGGCGGGCGCGCGCCGCGGGTGCGTTCATCAAGCGCGAAGCTCTCTTCCTTCCATTGCCCGACGTAATCCCAGAGCGCTTGCACGAACAGCCAGTCGTTCTTGTCGAGCGATGCCAGCACCGCCATCAATTGCTCTTGGCTCCAGCCTTCGCCGCGCAGCAGGGCCTCGCGGTTATAGCTGGTGCCGAGGTTGAGGGCGTAGGCGATCAATTGCGCCTTGGTGCGGTTGTCTTCGATGGCGTCGATATAGATGCGGCGCGAGAGCATCTCGCGGAACTGCCTGTCGCTGTAATGCGCGCGCACGATGTCTAGGAAGTCCCGCGTCGCGGCTTGGCTTCGCGCCGCCATGTCGCTCTGCGCTTCCCGGGCCATGGCCGAAATCTGCATCCACGGCCCGCCATCCTTGAGGCCGTCCAGCAGCCGGAACAGGAAGTCGAGTTTCAGCATCAGCGCATGGCCGTGCTGAATTTCCAGCCCGATCTTGTCGGCGGTGTTGGGCGCAACGCCCGACTTCTTCTCAGCGAGATGATCCGCCCATTCCGCCGCCATCCGCTCTTTCAGGCCCGCTTGAATGTCGGCGATGCGCTCTGCGTCCTTGGCCCGGCGCAAGCGCACCATGCCGCGCCCAATCGCTTCGATGTTGCGCAAGACGTCGTTGAGGCCAAGCACCTCGTCATAGGACATCTCCGCCAAGCGCCGCTTCAACCGCTCGCGCACCACGGCGGGATCGAAGGCCAACAGGTCGTCATTGCCTTCCGCCGCCAAGCCTTGCGCCCATTCTTCCAGGGGCTGCTCTTGGGTGAATTGCGGCTTGCCGGTTTCGAGCGTGTCGAGAATGGCGTCGATCTGCTCGATGTGGCGCGGGCCGATGGCGGCGCGGGTTCCGGGCGAGGACGAGTAGCGCCGCCAACGCGCCTGCACGCGCTGGAGATCGTCCGCCGCTTTGCGCGCGAAATGATAGAGCCAGAACGAGGCAAGCTGCTTTTGCTTTTGCAGCAGCGCCTCGGTGCGGTCGCCTTTCTCCAAGGCTTCACGTGAAGCACGCGCGGCGCGGCGCTCGCCCGCAAGAAACTTGTCGTAGGCGAAGATGTCTTTCAAGCTCATTTGCGCCACACGATCTTGCGCGTAGCGCTTGGCGCGCTGGTTGACTGGCCCGCGCCGGCCGTTGCTGGCGATCTCGAGCGCGGCCAGTTCAATTTCGATCTTGCGGGCCTGCGTTTCGGCGTGCGCGGCTTGGCGCGCCTCTTGCTGCAAACGCTCGGCGGGATCGCCCAATTCCTCATCGATGGCCGCATCCATCTCGGCTTCGATGGCTTCAGCGCGCGGCTTCAGCGCCGCCAGCGCGCGCATCAATTCGTCGCCCGAGGAAAACCCGAACCAAGGCGCGGCGTCGTCGGGCGTCACCGCGTCGATCTCGCCCTCGCGGCTCAGGGCCTCCACGATCTGGGCTCTGATCTCTTCCTTGCTCTTGGTAAGGTCGATGCCATTGGCTTCAAACCAGGCGCGGGCGTCATCGACGTTCTGCGCCGAGGCGCGCGCGCCAGCGTCATTGGCCGAATAGACCCGGCGCTCGCCCTTGAGATCGGAAATCAAGGCGGCGAGGAATTCCTCAAGGTTGGGCGCCTTGTCGCTCGGCGCATCGTCCTTATCATGGAACAGTTCGAAGCCCCGCCCCAAGACGCTCTCCCGCATCTCCGGGGTGATGGGGAGGGCGTGGACGGTTTCGGTTTTTTCTCTGTGTCCAGTAACGCGCGTGGCCATCCCGTCAGTGATCGGGATGCTTTCCGTGACGACTTCGGTCTCCCCCACTCTCGCCCCGAACTTCTTCCCTAGATCGTTGGCGATGTTGACCATGATGCGGTCGTAGAAGGCGCGCTGACCGGCGCCGACCTTGATTTGCTCAGTCGCCAATGTATGGAAGCCGGCGCCATCGCGCGGAACCGCGAGAAGCTGTGCGGCGATCTCCTTTCCAACCAAATCGTGCAAGCGCGCTGCGTCCACATTTTCTTCTGTGAACGCCGCGTCGTTGCGACGCGAA
>JBFXAE010000010.1:18444-55405 GCA_050184605.1 Hyphomonadaceae bacterium
TGTATGGAAGCCGGCGCCATCGCGCGGAACCGCGAGAAGCTGTGCGGCGATCTCCTTTCCAACCAAATCGTGCAAGCGCGCTGCGTCCACATTTTCTTCTGTGAACGCCGCGTCGTTGCGACGCGAAGCCATGAACCGGCGCGTTTCGGGGTTGTAGGCAACGCTCGACACTTGATCCGCGAGCACGCCGAAACCGCGATCCAGTTGATGCTGCCCGCGAGTCCACGCGATCTGGTCGAACCCATTCTCCGCCGCCCAGCGGATCATCCGCTTCAGCGCCAGCGCCGCCCAGGAATTGTTCTTGAAGGGGGCGTTGGGGACAACTGCGCCGCCTTTGGCGCCGGCGATCGCGTCGGCTTCGGTCGGTAAGTTCTTCCCCCATACACCAAGGTAAGGGCTTCCATCGCGCATGTCGATTACAGCCCACCCCTCCGACACATCCCCCCAGTAACCGCCCCATGGTCGGCGGTTTGGAAATTGCGTTTCTACGATGCGTTTCGCCTCCGCAAGCGGAACTATCTGCACAAAATCAGGAATTTCACCCTGATACCCGCGCTCACGCCCACCCTGATGCCAATCGCTTTGCAGCTCCTCAATGAACAGCGTGCGCTTGCCGCCTGCGTCTACCCGCTCGTTGAAGCGGACGTGGGCGAGGATGTTGGGTTGGTCGAAGTGGGAGGAGCGGAAGTTGTTCGGATCATTCGCACGCGCCGGCAGCCGCAGCAGCAGTTCCCGGTAGTTCTCCCCACCGGGGAGGGTGAAGGTGGACCATTTGGGACGGCTCTTGTCCTCGGCGTCCCGCGCCATGCGCGTCTGTTCGGCCTCCAGTTTGTCAATTTGGTCGCTCAGTTCGAGAAACCGATCCTCCAGTTCTGCGTGCTCGCCAACCCGCTCGGCGTCATCGTCGTACTTGTCCATCGCGCGGGACACGCGCTCGCGCTCTTCGATCAACGCCAGCCGTTCGCGCTGGATCTCCAGATGGCGCGGGCTTTCCTCGACGCTGGCGCGATCACCCCCCAGCACCGTCTCTTCAACCGTAACGCCATTCTCGCGCACGAACGCCAGCACGTCTTCGCGCGACACCTGGCCGTCCTGCGCCGCCAGCCAATCCTCAAGCCCGATCCATTGCAGCTCTTCTTTCTTGACGCCCGGCGCTTTCGAGATCGTCGCCCACCATTGCGCGCCAGAGGCGCGTTGCGTCGTCGATTGCTCCAGAATCCGCTCGACGGCGGAAACATAGATCGGCGCTGGCGCATCGTCCTTATCGTGGTAAAATTCCGCGCCCTCGGTTGCGACCGACGAGCGTCCGCGGCGCAAGACCGGGAGCGGCTCGCCTCTGGCTCTGGCGCGTTCAATGACGCTGGCAATGACGGCGCGATTGAGAGACAGGCGTTCGGCAATTTCGCTTGCGCCAACGCCGTCTCTCCTCATAGCGACGATCTCTGAAATTTTATCCTCACTTAGCCGCGCCGCCATTGGCCTTGCCAGACCCGCTGCCGAGCGAGCACTCGCGGCGATGACTGTCAGCGAGTCTTCGGTCGGTTCGCGGAGACGCTTTTCCTCCGCGTATGCGCGGAGCCTAGCGATGATGTCTTTATTGTTGACAACGCCAGCAGCTATCAGCCGTCGCGCCTCTTGTTTCAAGCTGGGCGCCAGACGTTTTCCCTTGTTCTCGACAAACACACGCAGTTCGTCGGCAGACACGTTCATTGCCGCCGCAAGCCGGTCCACCGCACCAGCCTCTATTGCCGCGCTAACTGCCCTGTAAGCGTGCGACTTGTGTACGCCCACAATGTTTTCCGCGCGATCGGCTGAAATGCCGAGCTCTGCGGCGATCTCCGCGTTTGTCAAGCCGTCGTTGACCATTAGTATGATGTCGCGTGCGTCGAAGCCGACGTGCTGACGCACGCCGAACTCCCGCATGGTCTCGAGATGGGTTTCGAACTCCTTTTCCTCGGCGAGGTCTTCCAGACGCGCTTTGTGGCGGGCAATGCCGGCCGAGGTCTCCGTGATGCTGCGCCCCTGCATGTCGGCGATCATCTTCAGCGTCCAACCAGCGCCAACAGACCTGACGCCGGTTCTTGCCCCTCCACGCCGATGAACCGGCGAACCATCGCCCTCTGTGAACAGACGATGCGCTTCCTCGTCCATGCGCGCGCGATCTTCCCAATAGTCACGCATGCGCTTAGTGACGATCTGTTCGCGCGGAGCTAATTCCGGGAACTTTACTGCGGGGGCGGCGCGCGATGGATCGTCGGCGCGACCGCTGCGCAAAAGCGAGCGGCGGGCGTCTACCACGTCCGCCGCCTCGCGCACGCTCTTGCCCTTAAAGAAGCCCTCCCGCTGCATTTGCGCAGCGATTTCCGTGGGATTCAGATATTGCCCGGCGCGGTTCGTCGAGTAGGAAAGTTCGATGATGCGGGTCGCCACCGCTGGCGTTGCGCCGCGGCGCCCAGGTCGTTGCACATGTTCATGCCATGCGCGCACGCTTGGTTCGGCAATATCCTCAATCCGGGCTATTTGCGCGGGCTTCGGCACGCTGCGCTGCGTCAGCCGATTAGCACCTCGCGCATTGTGCTCATACTCCACAGCAGCCGCATCGTTGGGATTGGCGCGCCCGTGCAGTGCGTCCACAAGCTCGCCTTGGCTGAGCGAGATGTCGACGCCCTGCGCCTCCCAGAAGTGGAGCGTCTTTCGCCCGCGCGT
This sequence comes from Hyphomonadaceae bacterium, assembly GCA_050184605.1. Lineage (GTDB taxonomy): Bacteria > Pseudomonadota > Alphaproteobacteria > Caulobacterales > Aquidulcibacteraceae > Vitreimonas. The sequence goes on from JBFXAE010000010.1 coordinate 21,151, forward strand.
TGGATCGGCGCCGCGCGATTCTGCGTTCAGCGCGTCGATGAAGTCGTTGATGCTGGGCCGCTCCGCGTGATCCGGGAAGAATCCCTGCTCCCATGCGGCGAGAGCGAGGTCGTCGATCGAACGCCCGCCCCGGCGCAGCAAGCGCGCAAAGCCCCGCTGATTGTCGCCTGCGTGGCCCGCAATGTCGCCGCGATCGTCAGCGATGCCGCCCTGCGCCCGCACCCACGAGGTCAGCGATTGCGGCGCCTTCTCCTGCCGCGCGGCGACAATCTCGGCCGCAGCTTGGCGCGCGCGGGTTTCATCCATGTAGAGCCGCGCCGCCGCTTCGCCGAAATAGCCTGCCGCCGCGGCGCGGCCCATGATCTGCTCAGGGCTTTTGCCGGTTGCATTGTTGATGAGTCCCGGGCGCTTTCTGGCCGAGCCCAGCGCGTCCATGACGCGCGCACGCTGTTCCTCTGAAAGCCTTGAAAGATTGATCCCGCCTTGGGCCTTGATGAAGGCCCACAGTCGCTGTGCTTGGCGGTCTTTGCCCGCCCGCTTGGCGCGCATCGCCTCGGCCAGGATCGCGTCTGCGTCGCGGGCCACGCCCAAGCGCAACCGCACCGGCAGCGGCAGCTTCGCCCATTGCTCGTCTTGCGCGATGGCTTCGGGATCGAGCCGCATCGGCGGCAGGCCTTCGGGCATGTCCTCCAGCGCGTCCTCGGCGGCCACATAGGAGATTTCGCCTTCTTCGCTCAAGGCGGTGTCGGGCAGGTCGCGCCATTCTTGCGCCGAGAGCCAGTCGGCGGCGCGGCGGGCGCGGTCGGCGTCCACTTTGCGCGTGGCCGCCGCACGCAGCGCCTCGCGCGCATTGCGCCATGCGCGCCGGCCCCTGCGGGCGTAGGCGTCCAGTGCGCGCGCGCGCACTTCCGCTTCCAGCGCCTCGGCGGCTTCTGCGTTCGCCGCGAGCGCCGCCTCATATTCCGCATCGGTTTTGAACGCGTCGCGCGGCAGCGTGAAGTCCGCCCCCATCGCCGCGCGCGCTTCAGCGATCTCCTGATCGGTCGCCAGCATCCGGTCGAACACGGCGCGGATGCGCGGGTTCAGGTCCGCATCGAGCGCAAACACGGTGCGGTAGATTTCGAGGAGCCAGCGCGCGAACACCTTGAACGAGTCACGCAGGCGCAGGCTCGGCGCCTTGCCCTCCATGAGATAGGCTTCGAAGGTGCGGGCCCATCGCTCGAAGTAAGGCCGCCGGCCCTCCGCATCGAGGCCGTCCCATTGCTCTTGGCTGACGCCCCACCATGCAAGTGTGTCCGCCCACATCTGCCGGAATTCAAGCGGGGCTTCCGGATCGCCCGCCGCGCTCTCCAGGATGAAGTGCCCCAAGTGCCCGAACTCGTGCAGGAAGGTGGCGAGGTTGGCAGATTGGCGCAGCTTGATAATGGCCGTGCCGAATTGCCCAGGCGCCCAGCCGCGCGGCAGGATCGAGCCGCGGCCCTTGTCTTGCTCATAACTGAGCGTCGCGCCGATCTCAGCCAGCGCTTCCTCGCGTGAAAGAAAGCGCCCGTCGTCCGTCAAAAAACCGCTGGCGCTGGCGTCGTTAAGAATCGCGTCAAAGCGATCTTCTGGCACGTAATCCAGCGCTTCCGCATGGCTTGCTCCAGTATAGATGACGCCTGTGTCTGGATCGCGGAGGGCTGCGGTCCATCGGCGCTTTACGCCTCCTCCGTCTCCGGCGCTTGGTTCAGGTTGTCTAGCCAAGCCTTCAGCTTCGGCGCGTCTGCGCGCAGCTTCTTGGCGATCACGGAGCGTCGCTTTTGCAACATCTTGGATGCTGGGTCGTTCGGTAGAAACTTCGGTCGGGACCGAGTCGACGAAGTCGCGGAGGGCGTCATCGGCTTCTTCTTGGCTGCCATAATCTACTGGCTCCTCAAAATTCGGCGCCCAGCCGTCGTGGGGCTTGATCCGGCCATTGCGGGCAATGCCTGCACCCGGCCGGAAGAGATACACCGTTTCGCCGTCTTCATACAAATCGTAGCCAAGCCCGTTCAGCTCAGCGACCATTTTCATGTTCGAGCGGCGATTTGAAACCCGTTGCGGCGTAAACACGTAGGCTGGCCGCTCATGCGCCGCCACGTCCGCTTCGACAATAGCTTGTATGGCCGTCCGAAGCTCGCGCCAATCAGAGGCGGTCAAGCGTTCTTTGCCATCACCGAAGAGTGCTGTGTAATCGTCCTCGCTGACTTCCAAGAGCCGGTCCAGGAATGACCAATTTATTTGCGCCGCGCCATTGCCGTCATCGATGATCTCTGCATAGAGCCGTCGACCGCTCGACAATACGAACCCGAATCGGACATCGCCCGCAACCCCAGGCTCCAAGCGGCGAACAACGTGCGCCTCTACCCATGCGCGGCGCAGTTCCATGGCCGATTGCGGCGGGGGATCGGCGACGGCAGCCGCATCTGCTGCACGCCGCGCCTTGCGAATCCTATTTAGCCGCAGATTGACAGCGTTTCGGCTCATGCCGAAACGCTGTGCGAGCGCCGAGGTGATTTCGCCATTGCCAATGCCGGTCCGGTTTGTGTAGCCGGCCGCCACCAATTCATCGTAAGCTGCCGCGATCTTAGCGTTGGTCGCGGTGATTTCGCCGGTGCGTGGATTGACGCCTGCCTCAGCCCCGCCTACCGCAGCCTCCCATGGCGCGGTTCCTCCGAGCTTCTGTTTAACCTGACTTAGTGTGACCCTCACGGCGTTCGGCGAGACGAGGTTATCGCCGTCGCTCATCTCGTCGGCAATCCATTCATTTGATGCGCCATTGATCGCCATTTCGGCGATCTTGCGTTGGCGCTCCGAGAGCCGGACGCCCTCTGGCGGCGCCCATGTATCATTGCGCACCGGTCCAGCATTCGGGCCGCGCCCGCGATGCTCATAAGAAACGCCGCCATCCACGCCTTCCCGTGCCGGGCCTTGCACTTCCAGCCCTTCGCCGAAGTGTTTGCGAAATTGCCCTTCCAGGCGATCAACATAGTCTTGGCTGACTTCCCCGCGCGCCTGGGCCAGCCGCGCCCGCGTCATCATCGCTTGCGGCAGCGCCGACACAACGCGCGCGTATTCGCGCGCTATCTGGCGCGGCGGCCCCCCCTCCTTCTCCGCCGCCTCGAAGATTTCCAGCATGCGCGTTTCGACGTACTGGAGCATGGCGCGGTCGTCGGCGACCTTCTGCGACTCGGCGACCACCGCATCGATGCGCGCATTGAACACTTCTGCGGCGTTTTCCATTTCCGCCGGCGTGAACGCATCCGGGCTTGAGCGCACAAAGCGCGCCAGTCCCGCGCTTTCCGTGTTGCGCGCCACCCGGTTGAAGAACACCGCTGTAGGGATTTCGATCTGGCCGTGGCTGGCGAGCGCCTCGGCCAGCGCCGCCTCCGGCACGCCCAGCGCCGCCGCCTGCTCATAGGCGTTCAAGCCGCGCTCTTGGTAGTACTCTACAAACGGCGCGGCATCGATATAGACGCTTGAATCGTCCATCGCGCCGACTGCGGCTTCAAAGGTCTCCGGGCTGCGATTGCCGAGTTGGGATTGTTGGGCCGCGCGGATGCGGGCTTCCATCTGCGCGGCGCCACGCAGTCCGCGCACGTAGGCCCTAGACTCAATCGCCGCATTGACGCCCACGGGGCCAGCGGACATGCCCACGCCGCCCTCGTAGCCGATGATACCAGCGCTCAGAATACGCGACAGGTTCTCGGGGGTGAAGACTTGGGTCCATGCCTGATAGACCGCGCCCCAATTACGATCACCGCCTTCGCTCATGTGGCGGGCAAGATCTTGATGGATGACTTGGGAAATTTCCTGAGCAATTTCCTCGCCAGCCTGCGTCGCCGCAGCTTCGTTCAAAGTGATCGCTCCGCGCAGCGCCCAATTGCCGCGGTCGTAAAGAAAACGGGTCAGCAGTTTGCGGACAAGAGGTCCAGCGAGCAGGCGCAAGCCTGTCAAGTCCGACGCCACCTCGACGGCGGTGGCGATTCGGCCATGCTCTTCCGCCAATTGCGCGGCGATGTCGGGATCGATGCCCTGGCGCACCGCTTCGCGGTAAAACAGCCCCGTCTCTTGGTCGTAGGTAAAGCCGAAGTATCCAGTGACGACTCCTGTGCCCCCCGCAAAAAGCGCCGGTGGCGCCTGGATGACGCTGCCGACAAGTCCTTCGGCAATGTGACGCGCCACAGAGCGACCGTCTCGCGTGCGCAAGCGCGGCTGCACGAGTCCCGGCAGCCACGGGTGAGCTGGCGCGTTTTCAAACCGACCCGCCCAGGGATCGTCCCACATTTCGGCGAAGTTTGCGCCACCCACATTCGCAGCGTTCGTGAACGAGCCCACGATCTGTGGCCATAGCCGCCGCATCGGGCCGATGATAAACGGTCCCCAGTCATCTTGACCGGGCATGTTTTCCAACTCTTCGAGACGCGCGCGCTCGGCGTCTGTGAGCGGCTCACCGCCGCCGGTGCGCGCGAGATGATCCCGGCGCGAAAGCACGCCGCGCTCAACATCGAGGCGCCCGAGCCGGTCCATCTCGTTGGCGAGCGGATCACGCGCCCACCGCGCCCACCGCGCCCACCGCGCCGCGCTGCGGCGCTGCATGTAGGTCCAATCCAGCGTCGGCATGAAGACATCCATGAACAATTGGCCGAGCGCGTCGGGGCGGCCGCGCGGAGCCTCTTGCTGCGCGCCACGCTGCTGGCCCGCCTGCTGGACCGCCTGCTGGACCGCCACGCGATCAGCAAACCCAACCCAGCGCAAGACAGACTCGAAGCGGCCCAAGTCGCGCTGGATGCGCTCGATGTCGCTCGGCTCGAACTGCGCCAGCGTTTCGATGTCATCGCGGGCGACGGCAAAATTGTCGGGATGGCGCTCCAGCCATTCGCGCAGCCGCGGCGTTTGCTGGACCCGGGTGCGGGCGCGCTGCGCCTGAGCGGCGCGTGAGAACATATCCCTGTAGGCCGCAATCGCACTTGGCGGCTGGCCCAACTCGCGGCCCAAATTGATATCGCCCGCGACCTGATCGGGGTCGCGCGTGTCGCCGAAGCCGTCCAGACTGAAGGGCTTTTCCTCCTTGCGGCCGCTCGCGGCGATCAGGTCATCGAAGCCGCTCACCGGGCGTTCCGCCGTTGCAGCATGTCGGCGGCGAGCGCGCGCAGCTCCGATGCTGTCGCGCCGCGTAGGTCGGCGGCATAGAGAGCTTCGACCATCGCGTTAGTGACGCCTGTGCTGTCGTTAACGTCGCCGCCGCGGACGGTGCGAAGATAGCGGATCATTGCATTCCGCCGCGCCTCTGGAATCGCCGCGAAAGGCACGAGTGCGCTAGGTTGATCGTCGTAGCGCGCATATTGAGGCCGTCGATCGGCGCGGAACTGCGGCAATTGCCGCAAGTTCGGATCGCGCATGCCGACGACGGCGCGCCCGATGACCATTTGCACTTCTTCGCCATGCGGCTGGCGGCCCTCGTTGGCCTCCAAGAAGCGCTGAACCTCTATCTGTAGCGCAGCGTTGAACGCGCGCGTTACGCCTACATCGTCCTGCTCCCGCTCACTGAGCGTCAGTCCGTGAGCGCCCAAAGACGCCCGCGCAATTGCGCGCACCGCGTTGTAAGCTGTATTCAGGCGGCTCGCAGAATCGCGAGCATCGGCATTGTTGCGCAGCGCGTCTCGGCGCCGAAAAAGCGCCTCGATGTCTGAGCGCGACAACCTGTCCAGATTTGCCTCAACGTAGCGCTCTAGGTTGTCGCCCTCGACAAACGCCGGATCGCCGCGCTGGCTGGCTAGAAATGCATCCACATAGGCGCTGCTGCCGGAGGCTCTGCCTTCGGCATCGGCTTGCATCAAACTCAATTGCGCTTGGCGCAGCCGCATGTGCGACTGGCCCAGGAGCGGGTTGGAAGTCAGTTCGCTATAGGCCTGCGGATCGATGGAGTTCAGCGGCTGGCCGTTGGCGAGCGCTTGCCAGCCCATGCCCTCGACGCTTTCGATGTAGTCGCGCTGCGCCGCCGCCATCGTGGTCCTGAGTTCAGCGGCCCCTTGCGCGGTCAAGTTCGGCAGCACGCGCGCATACATATCGCGCGCCGCTTCCGGGTCCGTCGTCGCAAGCTGCACGATCACGCGCGAGGTGATGTCGGTCTGCAATTGGCGGACGCGATTGGCATAGATTTCGTCGCTCCAGCCTTGGCGATCGCGCATGCGCTCCAGCTCGCCGAGCGCGGTCATCATTTGCGTCTGCACCTGGGCCTCGTCGCCGTAGGCGGCGACCGCATTGTCGATGGCCTCGCCGATACGGCCTTCGCTCTGCTCATTCTGGTAAGTGCGAAACTCGTCGGCGTTGTGCACGTCGATCTGTTGCAACGCTTGTTGCAGGCGCCGGGAGGCGACATCGCGGAACGTGCGCCCCGTGGGGCCGTCGCCGGCGCGTTGCGACAATTCCTCGAGATCGTCCTGCAACGCTTGTTGAATGCGCGGACGGTATTCCTGCGCCAGCCGCCCGCGCGCGGTCGTCAGATAGCCGGTCTCATTGTTGTAGAGCCGCTCGCGGATGCGCTGGGAGAGTTCGTTGTCCAGTTCGGAGGCTTCCGCCACCGCACGCTCTTCCGAGAGGCGCTTCAGGTCGACGCTCGCTTCGGCCAAGCCCTGCGCCAGCGCCGGCGATTGATCGAGCGCGCGCACATATGGCGTGTCGGTCGACTGCGCGCGCGTGCGCTGGTCGTAGAGATTGACGCGAACCGGCTTCAGCATGGCCTAGCGCGCTCCATAATAGCCGGGCGTTGTGCGATGGCGCTTCGGCCCAGGCGATGGCCTGCGCACACCCACCCCGCCCGGGGATGGCGTTCTGGCTTTGCCGATCTTGGTTCCGCGCGGAGCCGTGCGCGGGGCCTTCCCGCCATAGTTTGAAACGCCGGACAGTCCGGCGCTGGCCGCGCCCAGAACTCCAGATATCAAGCCCGACTTGGCGCGCATCAACGCCGCCTTGCGTTCAGCGCGGAACTGCGCGGCCTCGACCTCGGAGGCGTGCGCGCGGGTTTCGCCCGCATAACGGATGTTGAGCGCATCCAGCTCGCCCAGGCGCGCCGATTGCGTGTTGAGCGCCGCATACGAGCCTTTGCCCATGCCCCCGCCCTGGGCGCCCGATTGCGCCGAGGCGGAAGCCGCGCGGCCAAGCTCCATGCGCAGCGCGCGCCGCTGCGCTTCTTCTTCCAGCGCGGCGTCAAGACGAGCCCGGCGGGCGTTCTCGTCCGCCGTCTTGGCGTTCATGCCGGCGATTTCGGCTTCGTGCTTGCCCTGCCCGTATGCCTGCAATCCCTGCACAACCGACGAGCCCACCGAAGCTGCCGTGGCTAGGAGAGCGAGCGTTCCGGGGTCCATTTGGCCTCTCGCGCATAGCGCAAAACCGATTGCCCGTTCGGGAGTTCGTCCCGTCCGGAGAGGCTAAAGTCTAAGGCTTCGGCGAAGCGTGCGGCCTTGACATGCTCTGGCGCGACATAGGCGACGATGGTGCGGGTGCGGTGCAGATCGAGCCCGGAGCGCACCGCGCGCAAAACCGCGCGCGCATGGGTGTGGATGCTTGGCGAAAACACCGCCCACGCCGCCAGCGCGCCGTCCTGCCACGGGGCCAGCCCAGCGCAGCCGACAATGCGCCCCCTGTCGTCGATCCCGGTGAAGGAAAAGTGCGCCGCGCAGGTCTTAGCGATGTCAGGGGACGTCCATTGCAGATAGGGCTTTTGCGCGTCCTGAGCCTCGAACGCGAACAAATGACCGGGCTCGAACTTGACGAAGCGCATGGCGCTCTAGCGCGGATCGCCGACGAAGCGGTCGTCATCTTCGGCTGGATCGACGAAGATGCGGGATGCGGCGGCGGCGATCACCACGCGCAAATTCTGGATCGGAAACGCCGCCGCCCCGCGCGCGCCGGAACTTTCGCCGTCATCCTCGCCAGCGCCGAAGCCGGCCAGCAGGCGAAGCCCCTCTTCGTCGCCCGAGCCTAGTTGTAGGTTCATCCGCCGCTCTCGGTGTTCAGCGCGGGAATGACGCCCGCGACGTTGCAATAAGTTGGCCGGTCGTGAACGATCAGCCAGCGCAATTCATAGCCGTTGCCGCTCTCGCCGGCGGCCTGCACCAGGCGCGTCACCGGCGAGGCTCCCGCGCTCACGGTGATGTTGCCCATTTCGAATGAGCGCGATGTCGAGGTTTCCAGCGTGTCGCGGCGCTGGGTCACGGTCTGCCAAGCCGCCGCAATGGTGGCGATGAAGCGCACCCAAACCTTGACCGCGCGCGCCAAGACGCCGGGGCGCACCACGTTCATGCTTTCCAGCGTGGCCGTGTAGCCCAGCCCCACCTGCGCCTTGGTGACGCTGGCTTCGCCTAAGTCCACTTGGCCGTTGACGACGGTGAAATCGCCCAGATCGTAGGAGCCCGTCGCGCCCGTGCCCCACACTTGAACGCTCTTGCCCTCAAGGTGATGCAGGCCCGTCAGGATTGAGGTGGCGGCGCCCTCATAGGTCAGCCCCCAATCGACATAGAATTGGTCTTCAACTTCGTCGGCATCGGGGTCCCAATGTTCCTCGATGAAGCCGAGATAGCGCTTGGTCTGACCGTTCACGGTCATCTTGCCGATCAGATAGACTTCGTCGCGCGCCCCGTCCGGGGCGGGAATGACCGCAACGCTCTCAATCTCGGCACTGGCGCCGAACGTATGGCGATGCCAGGCGACGAGATCGTGCTCGCGCTCATAGGACATCGCCGCCACCGAGCCATCGGCGCACGCCGCCCACACGATCGACTCCGGCTCTTTCTGATAGGCGAGCTGAATAGCTCTGCCCTTCAAAATGTGCTCGGCGAACGCGGTGCGGTTGAGCGCAGAATAGCCGTCCGTCTCGAACGTGAAGCGCAGTTCGCGCATGGTCCGCCCCGAGGGCAACACATACATGACGGCATCGTTGACGGTGCAGGGCGTCACCTGGCGCGAGCCGTAGCCCGGCCCGGAAAGCGCTGCGATGTTGTCGGGGCCGAGCGGGTCAGCGGAAGAAATCTCGCCCACCGAAAACTCGCCGCCCTCGGTGCCGACCAGCAGATCGGAGGACGCCACCATCCAAACAATCGTGTCGTTGACACCCGAGCGAATGTCGATGTCGAAGGCTGAGTCGGAGGCGGCGACGCCCGCGTCGCGCTGCGCGAAATTGTCAAAGTCGGCCGGCACGGAGCCCCAGAGCCGCGTATCGCGCGCAAACACCTTGCGCTCGCGGAAATAGCTTACATGCGTGGGCCAACCATAGGCATCGGACCACGAGCCAAACGCCCACCGCGTTGAGGCATTGCCAGAGCCTACGGCCTGAGCGGGGATGCGCGAGAGAATGTCCACAGTCGCCGTCGTGCCGCCGCCGCCGATCGCCGTGATCTTGGCCCAGCCATAGCCTGAGTGCAGATATTGCCATTGGACGCCGGTGTCGCCGTCATAGCGCGCGCCTTCGGTGTGGGTCGGCGTGATCGTGCCTGTCGTGGCCGAGTTGAGCGCGATGTAATAATGGCCTTGGCTGCGGCGGACGTCGCTGGTGACAACGGCCTTGCCCACTTCCCAAGCCGTCACCGTATCAGTCAGTTTCTTTTCCAGCAGGAACAGCGAGCCGACATGATCGGCGGTGAAGATGGCGCTCGATGCGGTCAGCGTGCGCGCGCTGCCGGTTTCGTGGCTCGAATAGACGGTGATGGTTTGGTCAGGATCGACGGTCTCGAATGGGCCGTTGTCCGGCTCGAAATCTGAAAACGCCCACGATGTCGACGCGGAGCGGGTCAGTTGTTGCGTGCGCTCGCCGCTGACGCAGATGTCCAGCACATCGCCCGATTGGGCAAATGACATGGTGAAGCAGTCAGTGTCCGAATTGGTCAGGCTGGCGATGGTGAAGGGCGAGACGACGGCATAGACGCGCGCCGCCGTTCCGGCCGAACCATAGGCCGTCGCCGTCGCCGAGCTCAGATAGACGCCATAGAGGTCTTTGAGCTTGAAGGTGTTGGCGGTCTTGTCGGAGATGCGGAAATTGCGCCCGTTGATGATTGACTTGCCGTTGGCGTCGAGCAGGCCCACGACGCCGGCGATGACCACTTCGTCGCCGTCCAAGAACCCGTGCGCGTTCGACGTGACCACCGCCTGCGCCGCCGTCGTTATGCCGGTGATGGTCTTGGTCGCCTCGGTGACTTGGCCTTGGTCCGAGATGAATCGCAGCGTTTCGTCGCCAAACTCCAACAGCCACGCATCGCGCTGGGCGAACACGAACGGGACCAGCCATGCCCGCTGCGCAGAATCGGCGATCTCGCAGACAAACCGCACGCCGGGGCGCTTGCGGGCTGGACCCTGTAGCATCGGCATGAAGTTGGACATCCGTTTGACGCCATAGGCGTAGCGGGCCTGATCCTGCCGGTTGGCCATGTAGGGCGAGAGCTCGCCCGAGTTGAAGGCGAAGTAATTGATGACCTGGCGGCTGGGGGCCATCGGCGCTTACACCGCTTGCCTTGCGGCCATCCATGAATTGTCGCCGATATGGGCCGGCGGCTGTTCGATGGCGTTGGTGCGCACCGCTTCTACGATCGCCATGCGCCGCTCTTCCTTGATGCGGAGCTTGATGTTTTCCGAGCCCGTGACCCGGGTGGAAAGCCGGTCGGCCAGATTGCAGGCCATGACTACAGCGAAGAGCGGGTCCCACATGCCGACATCGATGGAGTTGACGATCCAGCGCACTTTGAGGGGCGCGGCGATGTCGGTGATGATCTTGCCGTTTTCGATCCTGTAGGGGCTGGTGTCGGCGCCGACGAAGTCGCTCAGTACGGGCCCGGGGAAGTATTGGTCAACCTGGATCACGCGCACCACGTCGCCGTCGATCGTGTAGGCCTTGGTAAAGCCCCAGGCTGGGGCGGTCGCGTCGGCGGCCAGCGCCTCCCGCTTGATGGCGAAGTTCCACCAATGGGCGCGCAGCGCGCGGTCGCGGGTGGCCTCCCATGCCGCCAGCAGCCGCTCAGCGCGCTCGGTCGTGTCGTTGATGTCGTCAATCGACGTCTCGCCCAGAAGGTCGAGCGCGTGGTTGGCGATTTCGTTCTGGGAGGCCATGGGGAGCGAGTATCGCGCGCCCGGGCGGTGCGGCGGGGTTAGCGGCCGCGGCGGCGGCGGCCTTGGCGTCGTCGATGATCGACTTCGCCCGGGACGCTGCCTCAGCGGCCGTCGCCTGCGCTTGCGATTCCGCTTCGCCCGCGCGCGCCTGCGCTTGCTTGGCGGCTTCGCGCGCCTTGCTGGCCTCGGCCTTGGCGAGTTCACGCGCGGCTTCTGCGGCCTTGGCCGCCTCGGCAGCGTCCGCCTTGGCCAATTCGGCCTGCTTGACCGCGTCGGCGCGCACCTGCTCGATGTTTGCCAGTTCGGCCACGATCTCGTCGAGACTGGCCAGGCGCTTGAGGATCGGCGCCAGCGGCTTCATCGCCGCAGCCAAGTCCTGCACGGACATCGTCATCGTTGCGTCCTCCGGGCGAACAAGATGGCGGTCAGCGAGGTCGAGCCGTCGCCGGCGGTGACGGCGATGCGCGTGTAGCGCGGCGTCTCCATCACCGTTTCCATGCCTGCAGCCGTCTTGGAAATGGCGTTGCCTTGCGGGTCGGTGAGGCTAAACCAGTTGGTATTGTCGTTTGACCCTTGCAGAACAATGGTCCCGCCCGTGCCGAACGTGCCGGTGAATTGGATCGTGCGGTCGCCCCAGTTGTCCAGCTCGATCGACGCGCCGGTGTCGCCATTGAGCAGGCCAGTCCACGTGAAAAGCACGGAGAACTGTGAATTCGTGGTCGAGCGCGTCGCGGAGCGTTCAGCCATGGGATTTCCGCTCCCTTAAGCCGGCGGGAAGGTGTCGCGCAGGATGTAGCGCTCGATCGCGTCGAGGCCGCGCAGAACCGCGTGCTTGTTCATCCCGGTGGCGTCATAGGTGACGCGCACTTCGATGGAATCGCCCGCAGTCGTTGATCCGCCTTCGGTCACGCCAGCCTCGGTTTCTTCGCCGAGGTTCACCGAGTAAAAACGGTCAGTCATCGTTGTCCTCCTGTCGGTTGTCGGCGAGGGGCGGAGCGCCTTAGCTCCGCCCCTGCCGGTTAGTCCACGCTGTAGGTGACGCGCAGCACCACATCGCCATCGGCGGAGCCTACCGCGATAGCGGTGCCGCAGATGTCATAGTCGCGCTTGGAGTCCGCCGAGAGGCCGAGCAGTTCCCACACACGCTGATTGCAGGTCGTGATGTTGGACGTGGTGAAGCGCTGCTCTACGCCAGCGACCGTGCCGGCGTTGATGTCAACAGCATCCGCGAACAGATTCTCGTCGGCGTCCGCGCCGCCATTGGCGGCGGTCTGATAGAGACCGAAGTTCCAGTCCGTGGCGCCGGTGATCGCATCGTTGAAGCGCATGATCGAGATGATCCGCGCATTCGACGGCACGCGCACGAAGCGATAGATGCTGTTGTTGTCATCGCCAGAGGCCACGGCGCAGTGGCCATAGACGGTGTAGGTTTGCGCCTTCACCACGCCAGCCGCATTGAGCGTCAGAGCGCCCGTGCCTGCGGCGTCAGCATTCGTGATGGCGGTGGATTTGGTATTCACGACAGCCATGTCAGGTTCTCCTCAATCCGTTGCCGCTCACGATTCCGCACACTTGATCTCAACGACCTTCGCCTCTTCGAGGCGGGTCGCGCCGATCATCATGTCGTGGTAGACCTGCCAGGGGTGGCCCACCTTGTCCTTGCGCTGGGTGATGTCCGTCTTGACGTCCTGCCAGATGCCGAGATGCATGCCGGATTTCACCCACATCGGCAGACGGCGATAGCCGGAGCCATCGGTGTCGAGGCGCTGGGTCGGAATGAACGTGATGCCCAGGAACGAGACGATCTTGCCTTCGGCCAGCGGCTTCACGTTGTTGAAGTCGCTAGAGACAACTTGCGCCTCCTTCATGAGGTCGCGGATTTGCTTGGCGGCGAGCGCGCAATAGACGGGCTCATCCGGGTCGACGTGACCAGCGCGCAGGATTTCTTGGCCAGCGAGCAACTTTTCGACATTGAGCCCCGACGTGGTGCCTCCAACGGAGACGCCGACCTGCTGGCCCGATGGGAACGCCGTCGACGTGCCGCCGCGCGTGCCCGTGGCGGCTGCGGCGAAGAAGGCGTCGATGATGACGTCGTCCTTCTTGCGGCGCATGGAGTTCGCGGCCGTCTCGGTATAGCTCGCTTTCGGATCGAGCAGGACTTGAAGCTCCTCGAACTTGTCGATCAAGAACGAGGTGTATTTGGGTTGCGGATAGACCCAGCGGCGATCGACCGGCACGTCTTGTTGCGTGATGTCCGGATAGCGCGAGGTCACGTCCTGGGTTTCGATGGTGCCGACTTGATCGACCGCCGCCGCGCCAGTGCCGACGTGCGTGCCGGTCATGACATAGGGCAGGAAGCGCGAGTCTTTCTGTTGCAGCAGGAGCTGCATGTTGGTGGCGTACGTTTCCACGAAATGTTGGGGCAGATTTGCCGACATGGGTTTATTCCCCGCTCAGAGGGTTGGTCCTTTGGGTTTGGAGCGGGGTTGTCCGGTCGGGCCCCTGGCGGCTAAGGCGCGCTGGTCCGAGCGCTTACGCTCATCGCCCGGGCCGCAGGTGCGGTTGTCCGAGCGATGAGCAGTATGCGAGGCCGCTGTTGGCGGCGGGGTTCAGGTTTTTTTCTTGCCACCCAAAGGCGCGTCCATAGCCGCCGGCGCGTCATCGTCGAGCAAGTCTTCGAACGCTTTCTCGTAATCGAATACGCGTTGCAGGTTGGCGCTGACGACGCGGCCGTCTGAGTTGACGATGCGGATAAGTTCCAGGCGCAGTTGCGCCCGCTTCGAAAGATTGGCGATCATTGCACGACTCCGGGGTGCGCGATTTCTTGCAGGCGGCGCATTTCAGCGATGGCGGCTTTGTCGCCCGCCAGATAGCGCCCTGCCCACTCGCGGTTGGACTTGAGTTCTTCGATCTTGATCTTGGCGGCCTCAGGCGTCAGGGCGAACCCGCTATTCTTCGCACCGCCCTCCACGAACGCCGCCTCGGCAAGGCCCATGCGGTCGTGTGCAGATGCAAATACACGATAGAGGTCCGCCGCGCCGGTTGCCGTTTCAATCGATTGCAGGTGTTCTTCCGATAGCCCCAGGTGGCGCACCGCACGGCGGGCCTTCTCGACTTTTTCGTCGTAGCCGCCGCCCCACTCCGCCTTGAGACGCCCCAATTCCAGAGCGGTTTCTTCTTCGGCTTCCTTCAACACCGCGCCTTGCATTTGCGCGCTGTAGCCATTCCACCATTCGGCCATTGCTTTGGCGTAGCGCGGCGGGATGCCCGCCTTGTGGAAAGCGTCCTCGGCGGCCTTGGCGAAAGTAGGGTCTGCGCCTTCCATGGTGACGAAGCCATAGGCGTCAGACGTTTCCGGCGCCGCCAGCCCAAGTCGCTCGTAGATCGGCCTCATAGCCTCGGCGTCTTCGAGATTTTCCGGCAACGTCAGCAGGCGCTCGGCTGGCACGCCGCGCATTTTTTCGAGCGCGCGATATGAGCCGACGACGTTTTCGAGCAGTTCTTCGGCAGTGACGCCCTTGAACCCCTTGACCTCCAGATAACCTCGCAGTTCGGCATTGGAAATGGACTTTACGAACGTTTCTGGCTCCGGGGGCGGCGTAGGCGGACCAGGCGGGCTGGCGAGATCGCTTGCAGCGGGCGGAGGGGCTTGGGGCGTTGCACCGTCAGCGCCTTGGCCGGCTGGCGCCGGGGACGCGAGTTGGTCGGTCATATGCGAGAGCTTCCTTCAAAGGTTGGTGGAAGCTTTGAGTGTCCGCGTGCGCGGTGCGTGCGCGGGGTTCAGCCCAGCGTGACGGAATCTTCGTCCTTGACCGCTTGCAGCACCGTCTCTTGGTCGGTGTGCAGCAAGCGCATGATCTCGATCCACACTTGGCGGCGGCCCTCGCGGGTCAGCCGCTCTTCGCTTGATGGCGCGCCCGCCCCGGTCGTGGTGTGAGCGTAACAATACTTGCTCAGGTGGGCGATGATGATGCGCCCCGCAGGCGAGAGCTGGCCGCGCGCGTCCATGAGTGCGGCGCGGTAGGCCATGCGCCGGCGCTGGAAGATGTTGGCGTAGGCGGAGCGCAGTGCGGTGGCGGCGGAGCGGAGCATGTGCCTTGATCCCTATTGCGGCGGCGGCAGCGCGCGCGGCACGTTCTGCGACAGGGCCTGCGCACCGGCCAGGTCCTTGATCGCCTTCGCGCCAGCGGGGGCGGCCTGCATCATCATTTCGAGGTCGGCCTGTTGTTGCTGTTGTTCGTCCATCTCCGCGATCTGATCGTCGGAGCGGATGACATCGGCGGGCGCGCCATTGGCCTCGAACACCACGCGCGCGGCGCGCACGGGATCGATCAGGTCATAGACCCTCGGATTGATGGCTGCGAGCGGCTGCAACGCCTCGATGCCGCGGATAATGCCGACCGCATCGTCGGCACGCTGCAGGCGGTTGAGCGGGCTCTTGAACTCGATGGCGACGCCGGCTTCGCCTGCTTCAAGCAGAATATCCGGCGGCGGCGGCAGCACGCCCGCGGCGGAGAGAATGTCGATCTCGCGCTCGATAACGGCGGAGAGGAATTCCGATTGCTGGCGCCCTAGCGTCGGGCCCAAGAGCTGGCCCTTCTCCTGGGCCCGCAGCAACGCCTCGGTGGCGGTCTGATTGGGGTTCTCGACCAGGATTCGAAACAGCGTAATCAGGAAGGCGTCGTTGATCGCCGTGCGGCGGTCTTGGATCAGCTCGAGCCCGACGACCAGATCGCCGTCCGGGCGCAGCGATTGGGCGAGCGGCGAGCCGTCGTCATTCATATAGCCGTAATTGAGCGCCCGCGGCGCCATCGAGAACGGCGTCGCCGCGCCTTCTTCGGAAAGCAGGAACGGCGGGTCGACGTGCAATTGCGCCGCACGGATGACGGACTTGTTCATCTCGTTCAGCATGAGGATGTCGCGGAACACCGTCATCGCCGGCGAGCGGCCATAGGTTTCGCGCGGCCCCGTCACATAGCGCGACACCGCATAGGGCATGGTGCGATAGCCGGAGACGTTGGTGATGCTGCGGTCGGCGACGCAGACATAGACCGACGACCACGCCATGCCGCGATAGTCGGCAAAGCCCGGCATCCATTGCTCGTTGGGATAGACGCAATGGATGAACTCGAACGTGGCGTTGGGGTTGGCCTTGCCGCCGACATCGGAGAGCGCCTTCTTGACGCACTCGGGCATGACCCAGCGGCGCGGGTCGCCCTCGGGCAGGTTGGCGAGCTGCTCAACCTGGTAAGCCTTAAGTTCGAACCGCCCGCGGTGAACCCGGTCAATCTGGCCCTGGTGGTTCTCGCCGATGTAGATTTCGGAGAGATGCATGGCGCGGTAGCGCAGGCTCGACCCCATCGCCTCGTCGACGAACAGCGCGGAGGTGCCGAATGCCCCATTGGAGAGCCAGCATTCGTGGGTTTGCGAGGAGAAGTTCGTGCGCGGCGCATAGCGTTGCTGAAACAAGAGCCGCGCCACCAATTCGAGATATTCCTTGACCTCTTCGACTTCGGCCAGCGCCGGATCGGAGATTTTCAGGCCATGCCATTGCATGGTTTCCGGCGTCAGCATCGAGCCGATGGCGGCGGCGAACTTGTCGAGCGCCAGCGCCGGCGTGTTGTCGAACACCCGCTCGCCGCGTAGGTCGCCTTGGGTGAGGCTCTTGGTGGTGAAGAATTGCGAGCGCGGGAACACCAGTTCGGCGATCCGCTCCCAGAGCGAGTCCCAGTTGGCGCGCTCGGCTTCCATCTCGGCGTGGCGAGACATGAGCGCCTCGGCGCGGGCGCGGCCCTCGATGGATGCCCCGTCGTACAAGCGCCTACCCGAGCAAGGTCTTGACGGCGACGCTGGGCTGGCCTGCGCCGCTGGACTTCAGCGTCGCGGCGCGGCCGCGCCGTCGCGCCATCTTCTTGGTCCATTCCTCGCTTTGCGCCGCCTGATCGATCGTCGGCGGCGGCGGCGGCGGCGCTGGCATCTTCGGCGCCTTGGGCTTGAACATGTTCATGGCGCGCCAGTATGGGGCGCGCACGCCCGGCGGCGGGGTTAGCCGCCGAGGATGTCGCCGCCGGATGCGTAGCTGCGCGGGCGCTGCGTGTTAACCGGACGCGCTTGCTCCTGGGCCAGTTGCGCCAGGATGGCCAGCGCATCGATCATGTCGTCATGCTTGCCTGCCGGGAACGACATCATCTCCGCCACGAAATCAGCGAGCCATGGTTTGTCGGGCGCGACCACGATCTTGTTGTCGGCCATCATGGCCTGCAGGGTGCGCGCGCGGGTCGGCTTGTCGGCAACGGGCTTAAAGCCCACGCGGCGAACAAAGGCGCGCGGCTGCTCCTTCATCCGCCGCTCCAAGAATGGGCCGACGCTCTTGAGGATCGTCGCCTCTTCCTCGCCCCACGCCACTGGCTTCCATGTCAGCACCATGGATTTGAACGCATCGACCCAGTCGTCCGCCGTGGCTTGTCTGTGGTAGAGGTCTAACAGGTGCAGGCGTCCCTGGGCGTCCATGCCCGCGACCCAATGCACAGTGTAATCGCCGCCGCCTTCCGTCACCGCATAGTCGCTCGATCCGAGAATACGCATCTCCGAACGCGGCGGCGGATCGGCAAGCACCAGCCACTCGCGCTCGAAATAGAGGCCTCCGTCCGGAGTAGGCTCTTGCTGATAGAGCGCCGACCACTCCCGCAGACCTTTGCGCGCGCGCTCCAATTGCAGCGCCTCTTGGGACTGCCACTCAGGCCAGAGTGGTTCGCCGGGAGCGCGTCCTAACGGGTCGTTATTCGTGGCCACGGCAGGCAGCTTGACCACATCCCAATGCTCGCCGATCTCGTTTGCGCGTTTCAGAATCCGGCCATACAGGTCATCTTCGTGCCAGCGCGTGCCGATCACGATCAACGGCGCGTCAGGCACTAGGCGCGTTTCGTAATCGGCGACAAACCAGTCCCATGTCCGCTCCCGCATGGTTTCGGAATCGGCCTCCTCCCGGTTTTTCACCGCGTCATCGATGAGGCCAAGCCACGCGCGAAAGCCTGTGATCGAACCGCCCACGCCAGCGGCGCGATACTCGCTTCCGCTGGAAAGCGCCCAATGCGCGACCGTTTGCATATCAGGCGACAAAGACACGCCGAGCGTTGGGCCGTGCTCTTCAGCCAGCGCCCGCACCTTGCGCGACCATCGCTCAGCCAACTCGGCCGAATACGACGACGCCAGAATGTGACGCCCCGGGTTGCGCGCCATCCACCAAATCGCAAATAGCAGCGAGACGTAGGTTGACTTGGCCGAACCTGGCGGCATGAACACGATCAGCCGCTTGATCTCGCCGCGGGCGACTGCCTCAAGCTTGTCGATCAACAGCCGGTGATGGCGCGCCGGCTCAAAACCGCAATGGCGCGCCCATTCAGTGAGGTTTGCCCGGATTCGACGGCGTCTCAGCAGCTCCTTCGCTGCCTCGGGCGGCGATAGCTGCAAGGTCGTCATCTGTCATCTGCTCTGATCTGAAACGGTGAACATGCTCTTGCTTGTCGCGCCACGCCTCGCCGCGGCGGTTGCGCAGCCACAGAGACGCAGCCCCAACATCCGGGGGCACATGCTCACGGTACGGGGCGTAAACCGGCGCTGCGGCGTTCGCCGGCATGAAGATTTTTACTGCCTCGTGGGTGTAGCCAACTGCCCGGTTAAACAGGCTGCGCTCCACTCTTTCGTCGGCCGCTTCCTTCCCTGCGCGTAGCGCCTGACAGAATAAATCGAACGTGTGCGCCCACCGATAGATGGTTCGCACGTCCACTTCGAAGAAGTCTGCAATCTCCATATCCGTCGCGCCGAGGCGGCAGAGTTTTTCGGCCTGACCGGCGAACTCCGGCTTGTAAGACGATGGCCTGCCGAGCTTGACGGGTTCAGGTTCGCTCTCTGGCGGAGGCGATAGCAATCCAGAGGCGACAAGTTCGGCCGCCTTTTGGGCCTTGCTCTTTCGCCCCGCTCCCGGTCTTGCGCCGCCGCGCTTTTTTGATTTCTCGCTCACGCGAGCATATTCAAACGGAAATCAATCCGCGCGGGGTTCGCGCCGGGGCGCCGTCACACCCTCCAACCGGCCCAGAGGTTGACCCCGGCCAATGTCCATTGCTCGTTGGGCGGGGGCGGGTTCAAGAGCGCGTCTCTCGCCTTGACGGCTTCTTCATAGGGAAGCGGCTCGGCGAGTTGATAGACGCCGTTGGCGTCGAGGATTTGGTAGAGGTCGCCTCGCCCCATCTGGGCGGTGACGTATTGGAGGCGGAGCTTCACCGGGCTGGCCTATGCGCTGTCCGGTGATCGGCGTGCACGCCTTCAAGCGCTCTGGCCATCAAGAACTCGCGCATGGTCAGGCCCATGTCGCGCAACTCGTTCCGCAACTGGCGGACTTCGGTTCGGAGTTCGGCCACCAAGACGCGGCCGTCTGCGTGTTCCTCCGATTGGCGCTCCAGCGCCGTAACGCGCGTTTCCAGTTTGCCGATATCGACAGCCTGATTGCCTTGTGTGGATTCGCCCGTGCGCTGGCGGCCCAGGAAATGCACGGCAATCCAGACCAGCATATTGACGAGCAAGACGCCAGCGAAGCCCGCCACGGCCCAAGCAATGGCCTCTCCGCTCACGATGCGCCCCCAGCCAGCAAGAGCAGGACCAGCACCGGCGTCTCTCCATCCAAAGCGCTATGCGTCGTAGAGCCGTGCGTCGCGCCCTGCTCTTGCTTGGTGTGGATTATGGCTTGCGCGAAGGCGGCGCGGGGTTAGAGGCGGCGAGTTCCGCCAGCGCTTTGCGGGCGCGCGCGGCTTCCTTCTGTTCATCTTTGGTTGCTTTCGCTGCTTCGCCGCGGGCGATGATGGCGTTCAGGATCTTGGTTGCGGTTTCGCGCTCCTTGGCGCGGCGGGCGGCGGCGAGGCCGGCGGCGATCTCCTCCACTTCGGGCGAGAAGGTCTTGGGCTTGATGCGTTTGGGTTTCGGCGGGGCGGATTGCTCCAGCAGATCGGCGGCTTCCTTGGCGGCTTTGATCGCCTTCTTGGCAGCCGCGTCGGCCATCCGCTCGGCCAGGCCCTCGCGGATGAAAACCTTGGGCTGAAAGCGGATGGCGGCGTCGCACATATCGCTGAGGGTCTGGACTTCTTGCTCCAAGGTTTCGTTGCGCGCGAGCATGGCCAGGAAACGCGCCTCCTCTTCGCCGATCTGCTTGCGGTTCAAATCCCAGATCAAAGCCGTCATCCATGCCGGGGCGCCGATCGAGCGGGTGTAGTAGATGCAGAAACCGCGCAGGAAGCGGCCCTCTTCGCCGCCCTGGCGCTTGTGCTGGATCGCCTTCTTGGCGATGGCGCAGCGTTTGGCGGCCATGGTGGCGGCGATCTCGACCTTCTCGGCGATGGCGCGATCGATGACGCGCAATTCCTTCGGCGGCAAGTCCTCGTCGAGCGCTGGTCCGCCATTATGTCCGATGCCTGCGATCATGTGCCGATGATGCCGCTGCGGCGGGTTACTCACTCGTTGACGGACTGCGCATTTCCCCAGAGCACACGCGATGGAATCTCGCGCTCGCTGCCGTCGCTCATGCCGCGCCAGCCTTTGAGCTGGCCGCAGGTCGCACAGTTCAACACATGCTCGAACGCGCCCTTGGCGTCGTCAGGCCCAAGCTTTTGGCGCGCCCACATTTTCACCCGCTCCTCGTGCAACACGCGGCGCATCCGCTCGACGGGGCAATCCTCGCGCGGGCAGAGCGAGATCATGGCGCGCGCGACGCTGCTTTGATCCGCCACAGATAGCGGCGCACGCCCCTGCATTTGGCGCTGCGAATGCGGACAAACTCCGCCTCCCCGTGCAACGCCAAATGGCTGAGCCAGCCCCGCACCCGGTCAATGCTCGCGCCTGTCTGCTGCGCAATGGCCTCGGCCGTCGCGCCGTCGCTGCTGGCGGCGAGCGCTGCGCGCACGTCGGCTTCAAACGTGCGCGGGCGGCCTCGGCGCCGGTTCATGCCGCACGCCGCCGCGCTTGCGCGGCCGCCGGCTGAAACACCAGCCGCGCACACGCCGCGCACCACGAGGCGCCAATCTCGGTTGGCTTGCCGCAGACAATGCCCGCTGCGCCTTCCTCGCCCGCACAGAACATCCGGCACTGACCAGGGCGGCTTTCCGTGAACGCGACTTGGCGAGGGTCAGCCGCATCGCGCGCCGGCGCTTTCGGTTTTGGCAGCGGCTCGGCTTTCAGCACCGGAACGCCGTGGCGCTTGCGTACTTGCGCGCGCAGGGACTGGCGCGTGCGCTCCGGCCTGAGGTCGCGCTTGGTTTCGACACCGAGGCGCAAGAGCTTGCCGATGATGGCGTTGCGGGTGAACGACGTCTTCTCAATCGCGTTGAGCCGCTTGGCGATCTCGCCGCAGGTAAGTCCTTGCGCGCGCCACATCGTCACCAAAGCCACCCGCTCCGGGGTCCAGTCTGCTGCGCTCATGCGAGCATCCATGCATGGGTGGGTTGTTTCGGGCCTGAGAATTTGCGCACTTGCTCGCGCACAACCACGCGCGCGTGGCGCAGGTTGTGGAGCGCGCTGTAGAGCGTGGTGTGATCAAGCCCGAGCCGCGCGCCAAGTTCGCGCACCGTGAGCGCGCGGTCTGCTTCGCGCAACGCCAGCGTCACCTTCGCCTCGGTCTGCGACATCTGCGTGATATTCATCCCTGCCTCCGCTTCTTGCTTGGCCCGAAGCTCTGTTGGACCGCACTGATCTCGTCTTGCTCGCGGTAAACGCGGGCGCGCACGTCTGGGCAGACGCGCACGCTGACGCCGTGCTTGGCCAGAAGCCCGCTGGCGCGCTGCTCAAGGCGCTCGGCGCACAAGCCGAACGTGAAGATCACGCTCTCGGAAAAGTCGCAGGTCTGGTGCGACAGGTACGAGAACGCAAACTCGCGCCCGAGCTTGGCGCGGCACTCGTCCACGAACGCCTTGACGCGCCCGATCGGGGATGGCGAGCGCGCGGTTCCTTCCGGGCGGCGCCGCTCTTGGGCGTCGAGCGCGGAGAGCAATTGCGCCGCGGCGTTGCGCAGCTTCTGGCGCGGCTTGGCCAGCTTCTCGCAGAGCGCGCGCAGGTCCTGCTCGGCCGGCCACCAGCGCCCGAAGTTTTGCACCTTGCGCCAATCGCGACAGGCTTGCTCCACCACGTCGATCGGATAATCCCAAGCCATCTGCTTCAACGCCTCGGTGCGCGCTGCAGCGGCTGCGTCGCCCAGCGATGGAGAACGCTCCGTGGCGGCCAGAAGCTCGATGATCGCCGCCGAGATGCGCTGTTTCGGCCCTGCCGCCAGCAGGCCGTCGAGCGCGGCTAGGCCTGCGCCCAGTTCGCGCGCCGACAAATCAGGCGATGGGGTAAGATTCCACTCGCCCGAATTCAAGCGGCTGATCGTCAGGCTCGAGGTCCTCAAGCAGGCGGTCAAATACTGGATCGCGTTTTGCTCGAACGGTGGTTGCTCCGCGTCCGGTTGCGGCAGCGCGATGGCGTGGGTCATGGGTCTGATCTTTGGGTTGCTGGGTTTGGAAGCGTGGGTCGTGGGCTTGGCGCAGCACCCATTTGCGCCACTCGCCGCGCCAATTGGCGCTGATCGTGTGCTTGCTCAGGTGGTGCGCCCCGAACATGGCGAAGCAGACATCGACCGAGCCGTTCAGGAGCCCCTGGCCATGCGCGTAGGCGCGGTCCTCGTCTGAGAGCGTCCAGTCATCCTGGAACACGCCGCCGCCGCGCATCTCGCGTGCGCGCGCCTCACTCTCAAAGCTGGACTCAGCTCTTTCAGGATAAAGCTGAGATGTAGTATTTAAGGTTAGCTTCTGCGCGCGCGCGCCCGTGCTTATACATGGGGCGGCCACTTCTCCACAGGCTACCGGAACTGGGTTGCCGGGTTGGCTACCGGAACTTGGTTGCCGGTTGCTAGGCGCTACCGGCAATGGAGTTCCGGCACTGGGTTGCTTGTTGCGGCTACCGGAAATGGGTTGCCGATACTGGGTTGCCGGCATTGGATTGCCGGTAGCGTCCGCGCGGACCACGTAGCGGTTGGCGCCGCGGCCCTTGCCGACGCCGCCGCTGCGTTGCTTTTCGATCAGTTTGAGCCCGCCCTGGAGCTTGGCCAGGACGTTCGTGACCTGCCGCTCGCCGATGCCGACAAGCGCGCCGAGTTCGGCTTTGGTGATCGGCGGCAAGCCGATCTCCTCACGCGCGATCAGAACGAACATGACGGCGATCTGCACGCCGCTCATCTCCAGTTCGGTGAGGCGGTCGTAGAGCCAGATGAAGCGTTGCGCGCTCATGCGCGCACCCAATGTGAGAAGAGCATTTGCCCATCGTCGCCCTCGCGGACTCCGGCGCGGGGTTGCGCTTCACGTGAAAATTTTGGCTGCACATGGGCGCTTCCCGCTTGACACAAACTCTTGTGTGATCGCGCGCAGCACGGCATATAGGGGGTGTTCGGCACGATGCTCTCCGGAGCAAAAAGGGTCGGGTCGATCGCTTCCGCTTCGCAGCAGAAGTTCGGGACCGGAGCGGGACAGCGCTCCGGTCCCTTCTGTTTGGGGTTAGGCGCTCGCCTCCATCAGCGAGAGAAGGGAACCCGAAGCCGCCAGCGTCTCCGCCGACGCCAAATGGCGTTGCGCTTGCGCGTAGTAGGTGGGGTTCAACTCAAAGCCGACGAAGCGCCGGCCCATCTCCAGCGCCACATGGCCTTCCGAGCCGATGCCCATGAACGGCGATAGCACCGTGTCGCCCGTGTTGCTCCAGAGCGTAATCGCGCGGCGCGTGATGTTGAGCGGCATCGGGCACAAGTGCTTCTCCGCTTTGTCGTCGCGCGCCGCGCGCACATTCAAAACGTCCGTCTCCGGCAGATCGTCGTCGCCGTAATTCCAAACCGGCGAGGCCAATTGTTGCCAAAGCTCAAGCGGATGTTCGCGCGGGTCGTGCGTGATCGGCGTGGTTTCCTCCATGCCCGGCGCCCACTTGCGGAACGTGATGAGATATTCGCAAAGGCCTTGACGCACGCGCCCGGCGTCGGTGCGGAAGTTCTTGAACAACAGCCCGTCCGGCTTGGCTTTCTGCATCTCGCGCACCGGACAGCGCCAAATCGTCGTGCGCGCGTGGTAGGTCCAGCCTTCTTCGACGTGGGTGCGGATGCACTCCCCGGTGAAGTCGCGCAGGCCGCGGTCGCCCTTGTCGCTGGCGTTCGAGTAATAGACCAAATCCTTCACATGGATTGAAGTCAGCCGCCCCGGCTTGGTGGCGCGCAATTTCTCGCGCACCAGATGGCGGTAGCTCTCCTGGAAGGCATCGTCGCCGTCGACATTGCCCATGTCGCGGCAGCTCTCGGAATAGATGTAGAGCGACGAAAACGGCGGCGAGTAAACCGAGAAGTCGATGCTGTTGTCCGGCAAGCCGGCGACGCCCTCGACGCAATCGCCATGATATGCGCTCCAGCATTCGCCGTGCGCCTGATCGAGCACCTTCACGCTGTTGCTGAGTTTAGCCACGTTGGAATCCTCATCGGTTGATTGGGGTTATAGTCCTTAAGCACCTGAGACTGGCGCGAAGCCCGGCGCATGGCGGCGGTCATTTCCGCTTTCATGGTGTCGTGGTCGTCAGTCTTGCGCGAGATCACGTCCCAAATGGCGCGCTCGGTGTCTGCCATCGCCACATGCACGTTGACGGGGCGCGTCTGGCCGAAACGCCAGCACCGGCGCACGGCTTGGTAATAGCTCTCATAGGAGAAGCTGAGGCCCGCGAAGGCGACGTGCGCGCAATGTTGCCAGTTGAGCCCAAATCCGGCGATCGACGGCTTGGTGATGATGACGCGCGCTTGGCCCGTCGAAAATGCGACAAGGCCCGCCTCTTTTTTCTCCGCCGTCATTGAGCCGCGCACTTCCACCGCATCGGGAATGCGCTGGGCGAGCGCGTCGGCCTCATAGTCGGTATCGCACCAGACCACCCATGGTTCCGCGCCCCCATTGACCAGATCCGCGATTACATCGGCGCGCGCATCCTTGGTCAGGCGCTTTTCCTTGTGGATCGATGTTGCCGACATGTCGGGGATGCGGAAAAGATGCTCGCCCGTGTCCACCGAGCGGTCGGCTTCCACGACATGCCGCGTCATCTGCAGCGGCGGCAGATCATAACCATCGTCAGAGCAACCGATGTCGGACGGCTTGGCAATCGCGCGCGCCCAAGACGCCACCCAATCCCAGAACGGGCGCACGGCGGAGCGCTTCAACCGGTAGCGGCCCATCTGAGTTTGATCGGCCAAAAACCAGCGCGACAACATTTCCGGGCTTTCCATGATGCCCAAGAAGTCGGCGTGTTGGCCGAGTTCGGTGTGATCGTTAGGGGCGGGCGTTGCGGTGCAGGCCAGCCGGTAGGGCGTGCGCGCGAATGACTTGATGAGTTGGCGCGTCGTTGCGCCGGTGAAGGACTTGAGGATTGACGACTCGTCCAGCACCACACCAGCGAACTGGTCCACATCGAACTTAGCCAGCCGGTCGTAGTTTGTAATGTAGGTGCGCGCGCCCGCAATCTCGTGCGGCTCGCGAATGGCTTTGGAATCAAGCCCAAACCGCTCTGCCTCGCGTTGATGCTGTTGCGCTACCGCCAGCGGCGCCAGCATCAGGACGGGTTTATTGGTGTGTTCTGTCACCGCGCGCGCCCAATCCAGCGCGCAAAGCGTCTTGCCGAGGCCGGTGTCCAGAAACAGCGCCGCCGTGCCCGCACGGATGGCGAAGTCCACGCAATGCGCCTGATGCGGCTTGAGCGAGGGGTGCAATTCCCCAGGCTCAAACCCGCACGCCGCAAACGTCACGCGCTTCTTGGCGATGGCTTCGTGATAGGCATCGAGGCTCATCCCGCGCGCTCCATCTCCGGCGTGCGCGGCTCGCCCTCTCCGCTCCAGCGCATCAAGCATGACCAATAGCCGTGATGGCCCATGCGCTGGCCGTTGCCGGCGCACTCCCATCCCAAGACTTCGTAGGCTGGCCGATCTTCGTGGCGCACGTAGCGCAACAGGAACGTCTCGCTCATGCGTCTGCCCCTTCGCCCAGAGCGGCGAGATACGCGCGCCGCTCGCGCATTTCCTCGCGCTCGGATTCCGCGAACGCCTCCAAGCGGTCGATGGCTTCCTCGCGCGAGATGTCGTGCATCGCCATGATGAGGCAGACATAGCCGTCGATGGTGCGGTGGATGGCGATGTCGCGGGCGTCGTCGGGAGAGGTCATGGGGCGTCCTCCGGAGTGATGTCGCGCGCCGTGCGCACGCCGAGCGAACCCGCGCGCACGGCGTTGGCGATGGCGGCGAAAAAGGCGACGGCGGCGACAAGCGCCAGCACGAGGCCCGCCGCCATCGCCACCCGTTCGGGCGCCGCCAGTAAGGCCACGCCCACGAAAGCGCCGCCGACAATGCCGGTGACGACGCCCGCCAAGATGGAGAGCGCGCGCATCATGGCCGCCCGCCGTGCACGGTCGTCACCGCCGTCGAACGCTGCGGCGCGGAGGGCTCCGGCTGCGGCTCAAAGCGTTCCAAGCGCTTGCGCAGATAAGTGACTTGCTCGCGCTCCTGTTCGCGCTGGCCGCGATAGCCGTAGGCGAGCGCGCCGGCCGCGCCCGCGGCGAGCGCAAAGATCATGGCGGTGATGTCGATCATGCGGCTTGCTCCTCTGGCGTCACGGAAACAGCGCCGTCGAGCAGCGCCCGGCGGGCGGGCGCTTCGATGCGGTAGCCGCGCCCATATTCGGTGACGATCTCGACGCCGAAGCGCTTGAGCTTGGCGCGCACGCGCGAGCACAGCACCTTGACCACTTGCGGCTCGGCATGGGTGCCGATGCGCTCCCAGAGATCGGCGGCGCAGACGCCGTGCTGGGCCTCCACCAGCAGCGCCACGAAGCGCGCCTCCTGCGGCGTCAGCTTCCATGCGTCGGGACAGATGTAGCTCATGCGCTCTCCATCGAATGCTCGAGGCCCTTAGTGGTGAGGAAGATGCGGTCGCCCGCGACGCGGGCGAGGCCGCGCCGGGCAAGGCTGTGCGCCGTCGCCCGGATCATCGTTGCGTCGGTCAAGCCCGCGAACAGAAAGCCGTCCTGACCCCCGGCGCGCGCCATCAACAGCACGGCATGGTCGACTTGCGCGGGGGTGAGCACGTGCGGGTTCATCAGGCCGCCTCAGCGCTTTTTTTTTGAGCGCGGGCGGCGGCTTTGCCCCTAAGATGGATCGTTTGGGCGTAGAAGTCCGCCCATTCGGCCGGAGGGATGCCCGTGACCTTCTGGAGCTTGAGCTGCAAATCCATGCCCAGCTCGCGCAAGCCGCGTTTGGCGCGCGAGATGGTGGTCCGGTGCACGCCGATCTTCTGCGCCAGCGCGTCGTCGTCCACGCCCTCTCGATCCTGCCAAGCCTGTAGCTTCTGGAATACCGCCATGATTTGCGATTGTGCCGTATTGGCACTTGTCGCGCAAGCCCCTGCGTGAACGCGCCCTGCCGGGTTGGCTGTGGCGGCTTGTGCCGCCGCGCGCAAGCGTGAACCATGACGCGAGACACCGAACCACCGGACGGCGACGCCAGCGCGAGTCCCGATCATTTCGTGCGCGAGTGGCGGGAGTTCATGGGGTGGAGCCAAGAGGAACTCGCCGAAATGGCAAACGTCCACCACACCACCATAGGCCGGATTGAAACTGGTAAACGAAAGCTTAAGACGCGCTTTCTAAGGGATTTGGCCAAGCTGTTCGGCGTGCCCGCCAGCGCCATCATGGACATCAATCCCGCCACCGAATCAGGCGCAAAGACCGCGCGCATGCTGCTCGCGTGGGAGCGCTTATCCCAAAGCCAGCGCGACGATATCCTCAAGATGGTCACAGCCCTAGCCGGTCTCGACGCCAAGAAAGACGCCTCCTGAGCTAAAGAAATTTTGCCGTCGCGGCATGGTCTTATGCCATTACGGCGGATTATTTCGTGCGCGCCCCTTGCTCTACCCGTGCCATTCTGGCACAGTGATTTGCGCCGGTCCCCTTTTCCCGGCGCAACTTGCGAGCCCCTCCGATGCGCGTCCGCGCCGTCCCGTTTCCCGCCCAGGTGTCGCTCTCCGATCTGTTGGAGCGCCACGCCGCCCACGCCCGGGCCGTGCGCCTGGCGCATGGCCAAGCCCTCTCCCCCGCCGCCAAGCGCGCGCTCTTGGAAGCCGAGCATGCGCTCGAAACAGAAGCCGCCCTGATCGACGCCGAGGCGCTGCTGGCCGGCGCGGAGGTGGCGTGATGAGCCGCTACGACGACGGCGGCGAAGCCCGCGACCGCTTCCGGGCCAAGGCCGAGGATTATCCGGGCCTCGACCCCGACGATCTCAGCGCTGTGCGCGCCGCGCTGGACGAACTGCGCGCCGCTGCGATCAAGTGCGGCCAAACCCTGCACCGCTACGGTGCGCTGGATCGCTACCAGAGCGCCGTCATCGTCGATGGCGCCATGGTCTCCCCTGGCCAGTTCGTGCCGGCCGAGCCTCTGATTGAGGACTTGGCCGATGAAGTGCGCGTGGCTGCGGCGTGGCGCTTGACCGGCGATTACAAAGAGGGGCTGGGCGAATGAGCGACGAGCAAATCCGGCGCGACTGTTTCGCGCGCGAGGTCCGCGCCGGCAACGAGCCGCAAACAAAGCTCTACCGCGACGCGCTGGCGCATGTGCGCCGCAGCGCCAAGGCTGGTGTGGACGAGCGCACGTTGGCCGCACGCGCCTTCGATCACGCTTTCGCCAGTTGGGACCACCTCTTGTCCCGGGCGGCGCAGAACGCGCCGCCTCCCGCGACCGCGCGCAAAGTGGATGTCGCCGCATGACCTACGCCGAAGCGCACGAATATTACGGCCGCCAGCTCGAAAACGGCTACCTGACGCACGCCGAGTTCAAGGCGATCCTGCGCGACCTGCGCCGCGCCTACGCCGAGGCGAAGCTTGCGGGCAAACGCCCCTCGCCGCGCGCGTTCGAGCGCGCACGGATCAAGCGCCAGCTTGAACGGAGCCTGCCGTGAGCCTGTGCGCCAACCGACAACGGCTGACGCCGAAAGACAAGCGCAAGCGGCGCGGCTTCGCCCTCATTCAAGGCCAACCCACAATCGCCAACCGGGGGTTCGACAAGACCCTCTCGCGCACATTCGCTGGAAAGGTCATTCGCCGTGGCTGACGGAACCGAGATCATCGTCGCCGACGCGCCGCGCGCGGCGCTGACGCCTATGGAATTGCTGGACCGCGCGCTTGATCGCGGCGCCGACATCGGCGTGCTGGAAAAGCTCATGGACCTGCAAGAACGTCATGACAAGACGCAGGCCCGCCGCGCGTTCGACTCCGCAGTCGCCAACGCCAAAGCCGACATCGGCCCAATCCACAAGAATCGCACCGGCCATAACAACAAGCGCTACGCGGATTTCTCCGCCTACGCCAAGGCGATTGACCCGGTGCTCGCCGCGAATGGTCTGAGCTATCGCTTCCGCACCGAACAGAGCAGCGGCGCGATCTCAGTGACGTGCATTCTCGCGCACCGCGACGGCCACAGCGAGGAAACCACCCTCGTCGCCGGCGCCGACACCACCGGCAACAAAAACTCAATCCAGGCGATCGGCTCAACCGTCACCTATTTGCAGCGTTATACGCTGAGCGCTCAGCTCGGCTTGGCCGCGACCGAAGACGATGACGGCCAGTCCGCCGATGGCGACGAGCCGATCAGCGGCGAGCAGCTCACCGAAATCCGCGCGAAAGTCGAATCCTCCGGAACCGACATCGAAAAGTTCTGCCGGTACCTCCAGGTCGATGCGCTCCCCGACATCCGCAAGAAGGACTACCCCAAGGCGCTGGCCGCCATCGCACAGAAAATGAAGGCGAAGAAGACCGGAGGTGCGCCATGATCGAACAAGGGACGCCGGAGTGGCGCGCGCAGCGCTGCGGCAAAGTCACGGCTTCGCGCATTGCCGACATGCTGGCGCGGACAAAGACCGGCTGGGGCGCGTCGCGCGCGAACTACGCCGCGCAGTTGATCTGCGAGCGGCTGACCGGCGCACCGGCGGACGGCTACGCCTCCGACGCCATGCGCTTCGGCGCGGAGAACGAGCCGCTGGCGCGCGCGGCCTACGAGTTTCGCACTGACCGCACCGTCGAACTCTGTGGTTTTGTGGATCATCCGCGCATCGCCATGAGCGGCGCGTCGCCAGACGGCTTGGTCGGCGCTGACGGGCTGATCGAGATCAAGGTCCCCAACACCGCCACGCACATCGAGACGCTGCTGAGCGGCGCCGTGCCGGAGAAATACATCATGCAGATGATGTGGCAGATCGCCTGCACCGGCCGAGCTTGGTGCGACTACGTGTCGTTCGACCCGCGCCTGCCGGAAGAGATGCGGCTCTTTATCCGGCGCATTGAGCGCGACGACACGCTCTGCGCGCGGCTCGAAAAAGAGACCGAGCTCTTCCTGGCCGAGATTGACGACAAGATCAAAACACTGCGCCGCACCTATGCGGAGGCAGCATGAGTTCCGCCGCCCATGCCCTGGCGCCGGCGGAAGAAGGCGCGCCCGGAAATGCTGATGGAGCCCTGTCGGGTGGCGCGGGCGCGCCTTCACCTTCTTCTGGAGCGGCGTGATGTTCGAGGGACCGAATTATTGCTCACGCGAGGGCGCGTTTGTGCTCAAGCTGAAGATTGAGGCCTATTGGCGCGAGCGCGGCCAAGTCGTGCACGTGAACCTCTGCGACGCGGGCTTTCACTATGCGATCCGCTGCAACCGCGTCGATCTGCGCAGCGACATGATGAACGGCCTGCCGCGCACGGACGCGGCGCTCCCCTTGCAGGAGGCGGCATGACCCCCACCCTCGCCAGCATCGCCGCGGACACCGCCGCCAGCGTCAAGGCCAAAGCCAACCGCGCGCTGCGCGAAGAAGCCGCGCGCCACGTTCAAGGTCTCGACGCCTGTCTCGAGGCCCAACTTTGGCGCGACGCCGCCAAGCACGCGCGGCTCCTGGAAAGCGCGCTGCTCGCGCTGGACGAAAACGAGGCCCAACCATGACCGGCATCGCCATTGCGCTCTGCGTATGGGCGGGCGCGTTCGCCTACGCTGTGTGGGAATGGGGCCGCATTGAGCGCGGGCGCACCGAAGCCAAGCGCCTGGCCATCCGCGTCAACGAAAACATGATGCTGCGCTTGAACAAGCGCGCCGACGACATGGAGGCGCATCTGCGCGCATGGGCGCAAGCGAACACCCCAAGCCATGTGGTCCCGCTGAACGACATCATCGCAGGCCATGCCAATCTAGACCCCCGCCCCCAAGTCCAAGACGACAAGATCGTCCGCCCGCCCTTCGGACAGAAAAAGCCGGAAGACACCCCGCCGCCGAATGGAGGCGCGGCATGACGCGCATCGCCGCTCTGCATCGCCTGCGCGACTTCGTGCGCGATCACACTTATCGCACCGGCGAGCCGCCCAGCATCCGCGAGATCGCAGTGTTCATGGGATACGCCTCCGCCAGCGTCGGGGCTGCGCATGGCATGGTCCGGCGCGCTATCGCCTTGGGCCTGTTGCGGCAAATCTCCGGGCGCGGCCAGCGCAACCTTGCGGCGGTCTATCCAAAGCCCGACTTCCTGCAAGTCGCGCGTGATGCGCTGCATCAAGCCCGGATCGACGTCACCGCCGAAAACGCCACCCGATTGGCGGATACGCTCACCGCCCTCGCCGCTCAAAACAAAGGCCCGCGCGCATGAAGATTTATGTCGTCCTAGCCTTCGTTGACGGCGCGGTCGCCGAAGTCCGCGTTCCAGCCGTCAACGAAGCCGACGCCTATCTCGCGGCGCTTGCGTCCGATATCCGCGACTACATCGCCGCAGCCGATCACATCCAAATCCGTGCGGACTCGCCCGGCACAGGAGCCGCCCCATGACCATCACCAAGGAGACCCGCATGACAAAGCCCATCACCCTCAACCCCGATCACGTGCGCCAAGGCGACGTGCTGTTCCGCCGCGTCGCTCGCTTGCCCACATGGGCGCACAAGGAAGCTGCTCGCGACGCGCACGGTCGTCTCGTGGCCGAATACGGCGAGGCAAGCGGCCACGCGCACGCGATCCATGAGCCGCATGTGACGGCGTTCCGCGCCGAGACGGCAGAGATGGCTGCGGCGGCGGGCCTAGACGCGATCCTGGTGGGCGGCTCTGGCGCAACCATGCGCCACGAATACGCCGATGGCGCTCATGCCGAGCACGCGGCGGTGGCGCTCGCGCCCGGCGCACATGTGCGCGCGGTGCAAGTGGACGAAGAGGCCGAAGTGCTGCGCCGGGAGGCCGACTGAATGTCCAAGCACCCAGACTTTGACCGCTACGTCGCGGCCTGCGATTACCCAG
Organism: Hyphomonadaceae bacterium; assembly: GCA_050184605.1. Taxonomy (GTDB): domain Bacteria; phylum Pseudomonadota; class Alphaproteobacteria; order Caulobacterales; family Aquidulcibacteraceae; genus Vitreimonas. The sequence goes on from JBFXAE010000010.1 coordinate 53,639, forward strand.
GCGCGCTGGACGAGGCGACCGTCACACGAGCGCTCACGTCGTATGTGCAGGCGCTCGGGATACAGCGTCGTGTGGTCCGCCTAGGGCCGGATTGGGACTTGGGCTCGCTCCCAGACTTGGACCGGCAGGTGCGGGAGATCGCCCGCGCCGCCCGCGACGCCCGCGACGCCCTGGCCGCCCGCGACGCCCGCGACGCCATCGCCGCCCGCGCCGCCCGCGCCGCCCTGGCCGCCCGCGACGCCCGCGACGCCATCGCCGCCCGCGACGCCCGCGACGCCCTGGCCGCCCTCGCCGCCCGCGACGCCCGCGACGCCCGCGACGCCATCGCCGCCCGCGACGCCCGCGACGCCCTGGCCGCCCGCGACGCCCGCGACGCCCGCGACGCCCGCGCCGCCCGCGCCGCCCTGGCCGCCCGCGACGCCCTGGCCGCCCGCGACGCCCGCGACGCCCGCGACGCCCGCGACGCCATCGCCGCCCGCGACGCTCGCGACGCCCGCGCCGCCCGCGACGCCCGCGACGCCCGCGCCGCCCGCGACGCCCGCGACGCCCTCGCCGCCCGCGCCGCCCGCGACGCCCGCGACGCCCGCGACGCCCTGGCCGCCCGCGACGCCCTGGCCGCCCGCGACGCCCGCGACGCCATCGCCGCCCGCGCCGCCCTCGACGCCCGCGCCGCCATCGCCGCCCGCGACGCCCGCGACGCCCGCGACGCCCGCGCCGCCGTCGCCTTTTTCGCCGCCCGCGCCGCCATCGCCGCCCGCGCCGCCATCGCCGCCCGCGACGCCGGTGCCGCCCGCGACGCCCTGGCCGCCCGCGACGCCCGCGACGCCCTCGCCGCCCGCGCCGCCCGCGACGCCCGCGACGCCCGCGCCGCCCGCGCCGCCCGCGACGCCCTGGCCGCCCTCCGGCGCTTCGGGCAATGGTGCATCCAGCGCGGCGAGTACTGGTGGTCGTGGGATTTATCGTGGATCGCCAGCACGCATTTCGGCGCCGTGGACCAGTCGGTGCGCGCGTGGGCCACGCCGCTGTTTGAGGCGTTTTGCGCTGGCGCGTGGTTGCTGCACTGGACTGACGAGACGCTGTACTGGGTCGCCAAGCCACGCGTGCATGTGGAGCGCCTGCCGAGCGGCGCGCGGCGGCTCCATCGCGCAGATGGCCCCGCGCTGGAGAGCGATATCGAGTCGCTCTATTCCTGGCGCGGCATTCTCGTGCCGGAGCACGTGGTGATGCGCCCGCACGAGATCACTGTCGCTGAGATTCGCGCAGAGAGCAACGCCGAGACGCGACGCGTCCTGCGCGAGCGCATGGGGCTAGAGCGCTGGCTGACGGAACACGACGCGCAGCTTATCGACCACAAGGGCGAGGACTATCCGGTTGCTGGCGTGCGCGACGCCAAGCTCTGGCGCATGTCGTCGGCGGAAGATGGCGACATGGTCTATGTCGATATGCGCGACATGGCGGTGCAACCCGATGGCTCGCGGCGGCGCTACTGGAAACGGATCATGCGGCCCTATTACGATGGCGCGGCGTGGACAGACGCGCACGCGGCGATCGCATCGACGTGGCGCGAGCCGGACGATCTGACGCGGCTCGCGTATGCCGACTGGCGCGACTACGCACCGGCGGTGGAGACATGACGATGTGGACGCGCGGGACGCCGCGTGGGCCGCCGCGAGGGACGCCGCGTGGGCCGCGAGCGACGCCGCGAACGCATCTTTGACCGCGCTTGTGCTCGCGGAAGCAGGAAAGACGGAGGGCGCAGAATGAGCG
>JBFXAE010000011.1:0-42013 GCA_050184605.1 Hyphomonadaceae bacterium
TAAACGCGGGCGCCTATACCCACACCTCGGTCGCACTGCACGACGCCATCAAGGCGATCGGCGTTCCGGTGATCGAGACCCACCTCTCCAACCCCGCGGCGCGTGAGGAATTCCGTCACGTTTCGTTAGTGGGCCAAGCCGCAAAGGGCGTCATCGCCGGCTTTGGGGCGACATCGTATTTACTGGCCATCGAGGCGGCTGCCTTGCTGGCGAATGAAGGTCAAAGCGCGTGAGCAAGAAACCGAGCCGTTCCGTCGCAAAGAGAAAGCCGGCGCGCGTGCCGCAGTTGCGGGCGCCGAAGGCGAAGAAGTCGCAGAGCGGCGTTGATGCTGAGCTGGTGCGCGATCTCGCCAAGGTGCTGGACGATACTGGCCTGACCGAGATCGAGGTCGAGTACGGCGAGTTGCGTCTGCGTTTGGCGCGGACCTTGGTGATGGCGCAGCAGCCGCCGGCGCATACGCATGTGGTGCATTCGGCGCCCGCGCCCTCGCCGGCCCTGCCGCCGCCCGCTGCCGCCGCACCGGCGCCAGCGCCCGCACCTGCTGCTCCGCCCGCGGCGCCGGCTGACGCGGCGTCGCATCCAGGCGCTGTGCTCTCGCCGATGGTGGGCACCGCATATCTCGCGCCGAATGAAGACGCCGCCCCGTTCGTCAAGGTCGGTGACCGGGTGACGAAGGGCCAGACGATCCTGCTCGTCGAGGCGATGAAAACGTTCAACCAGATCCACGCGCCGAATGATGGCGTAGTGAAGCAAATCCTGGTCGGCAATGCGGATCCGGTCGAATTCAATCAGCCGCTCGTGATCATCGAATGAAGAAGGCCGTAGGCAATAGGCAGTGGGCAGTTGGCGACCGCGCTTGCGGCGCCGTCTGCGTGCGCACCGCCAACCACACCCCACCTCATTCCGTCCCTACTGCCCATTGCCTACTGCCGACTGCCCATCATGTTTGATAAAGTCCTCATCGCAAACCGGGGCGAGATTGCGCTGCGCATTCACCGCGCGTGCAAGGAGATGGGAATCTCTACGGTCGCGGTGCATTCGACGGCAGACTCCGAGGCGATGCACGTGCGGCTGGCGGATGAGAGCGTCTGTATTGGCCCGCCGCCGGCGGCGAAGAGTTATCTGCATATTCCTTCGATCATCGCGGCGGCCGAGATCACCGGCGCGCAGGCGATCCATCCGGGCTACGGCTTCTTGAGCGAAAACGCGAAGTTCGCGGAGATCGTGACCCAGCACGGGATGACGTTCATCGGCCCGACGGCTGAGCACATCCGGCTGATGGGCGACAAGATCGCAGCCAAGCAAGCGGCGATCGATACCGGCATGCCTGTCGTGCCCGGCTCCGACGGCGGCATCAAAGACGAGGCGGACGCCAAGGCGAACGGCAAACGGATCGGCTATCCGGTGCTGATCAAAGCCGCCGCGGGCGGCGGCGGGCGCGGCATGAAGGTCGCGCGTTCGGAAGATGAAGTCGTCGAGGCCTACAACACGGCGCGCGCCGAGGCGAAGGCGGCGTTCGGTAACGACGAAGTCTATATGGAGAAGTATCTGACGCATCCGCGTCACATCGAAATCCAGATCGTCGCGGACAGCCACGGCAACGTTATCCATTTGGGCGAGCGCGATTGTTCGCTGCAGCGGCGTCACCAGAAGGTGCTCGAAGAGGCGCCCTCGCCTGCGCTCAATGCCGAAGACCGCGCCCGTATCGGCCAGATCACGGCGGATGCGATCAAGAAGCTTGGTTATCTGGGCGTCGGCACGGTCGAGTATCTGTTCGAGGACGGCGAGTTCTATTTCATCGAAATGAACACGCGCCTGCAGGTCGAGCATCCGGTGACGGAGATGATCACCGGCATCGATCTGGTGCGCGAACAGATCCGCATCGCCGACGGCGCGCAGCTTTCAGTTCGCCAGGAAAACGTGCGCTTCAACGGCCACGCCATCGAGTGCCGCGTCAATGCCGAGAACCCGGCGACGTTCCGGCCTTCGCCAGGCAAGATCACCGGTTTTCACCCGCCAGGCGGCCTGGGCGTGCGTTTGGATAGCGCGATCTACGCCGGCTATTCGATCCCGCCGAATTACGACTCGCTGATCGGCAAACTCATCGTGCACGGGCGCGACCGTTCCGAGTGCTTGATGCGCCTGCGCCGGGCGTTGAACGAGATGGTGATCACCGGCGTGGAGACGACGCTGCCGCTGTTCCGCGATCTCATGAACGAGCCGGACGTGATCAATGGCGATTACTCGATCCACTGGCTTGAGAAGAACCTGCGGGATAAGGCCGAGAACGCGAGAGGTTAGGTCATGCGTGCATTGCTGATCGCTGCGATTGCGGGACTGGCTGCGGCGTGCACGCCGCCGGCTGCCACCACGACCGAAACGCCTGAGCCTCCGGCGGCGCCAGCGCTCGGTATCGATGACGAGAGCGCACAGATGCTGCTGAACGCGCTCGATCCCGTGCTTTCGGAGAACATCGGCCAGCCCGTGAACTTGCAGCCAACGACGGTAAACGTGCGCGACGAGTGGGCGTTCATTGTTGGCCAGCCGCGCCAAACCAACGGCGCGCCGATCGATTGGTCCACCACCTCCTACGCGCAGCGCGCGGCTGATGGCGTGCTCGATAGCGACGGGCAGACGTATGCGTTGCTGAAGAATGTGAACGGCGTCTGGGAAGTGTTGGAATACGTCGTGGGCCCAACCGACGTGGCGCACATCGAATGGGCCGGTAAGCATGGCGTGCCGCCGGATGTGCTGGGTCTGCCGTCGAACTGAGTTAATGGCGCGTTGATTGCGGCGCCGGGATTGCAAACGTGAACCCTGCACTCGACTGGGGTTCACGTTTTCCATGGCTCAACAATCTTTCGCCGGCCTCGCCGTGCTTGTGGCGCTTACCTTTGCCGTGATGGCGCTGCACGGCTGCGCCAGTTCGGAACAGCGCGTGGCTGAAAGCTACGGCCCAGCCGTGATCGCGCCGCTTGAAGCTGAGACGACGACGCCCGAATTCCACGGCGCCCGCATCGGCAACGACGCGCTGCGCTCGCGGGTGCCTGCGGAAAGCTAAGCTCATCCGCCGCGAGCCTATCCGAAGGTATGCGTTGCGTGGGCTGACGGGCGCCGGGAAATTTGGCAGTCTGGCGCGCGTGAAGCCGTTCACACCCGAGGATTTGCTGGCCTGCTACCAGCGCGGCGTCTTTCCGATGGCGGAAAGCCGCGACGATGAAGGTTTCTTTATCGTCGACCCCGAATGGCGCTGCGTGTTTCCGCTGGACGGCTTCCATGTGCCGAAGCGGCTCGCGCGGACGATCCGGCAGGGCAAGTTCAGCTTCACGATCAACCGTGAGTTCGGCCGTGTCATCGATGGCTGCGCAGCGCCGGGCAAGGACCGCGGAGACACCTGGATCAATCCGGATATACGCGCGCTCTATATGGAGCTGCATCAGCGCGGCATGGCCCATAGCGTCGAGGCGCGGATAGATGGTCAGCTTGCCGGCGGGCTCTATGGCGTCGCTATGGGCGGGGCGTTCTTCGGCGAGAGCATGTTCTCGTGGGCGACGGACGCGAGCAAAGCGGCGCTGGTGCATCTGGCGGCGCGGCTGAAACGCGGCGGATTCAAGCTGCTCGACGCGCAATTCATCACGCCTCACTTGGAGCAATTCGGCGCGCAGACGCTGCCGCGGCGGATTTTTCAGGCGCTGCTGGGGTTGGCGCTGGAGACGCAGGGCGATTTTCGCGCGCTGCCGGTTGAGACGAGCGGCGCGGAGTTGTTGAAGACACTTTCTCCTCGCCCCGCTTAGCGGGGGAGGATGTCGCGAAGCGACAGGAGGGGGATGTACAATGTCCCCCTCCCCTAACCCCTCCCCCGCTTTGCGGGGCGAGGGGAACTATTTTGCGATAACTTCCAGCCCGCCCATGTAGGGCACGAGCGCTTTCGGCACTTTGATGCTGCCGTCGGCTTGCTGATAGTTTTCGAGCACGGCGACGAGCGTGCGGCCAACGGCTAGGCCCGAGCCGTTCAGCGTGTGCACGAACTCGGTTTTGCCTTCCTTGTTGCGGAAGCGCGCGTTCATGCGGCGAGCTTGAAAGTCAGCGCAGTTCGAGCACGAGCTGATTTCGCGGTATTTGCCTTGGCTCGGGAGCCAGACTTCGAGGTCGTAGGTTTTGCGCGCGCTGAAGCCCATGTCGCCGGTGCAGAGCAGCATGGTGCGGAACGGCAGTTCGAGGCGCTTCAGGATTTCCTCGGCGCAGCGAACCATGCGCTCGTGCTCTTCGTGGCTTTGCTCGGGCGTGGTGATCGAGACGAGTTCGACTTTGCGGAATTGGTGCTGGCGGATCATGCCGCGCGTGTCTTTGCCGGCCGCGCCGGCTTCGGCGCGGAAGCAGAGCGTGTCGGCCGTCATGCGCAGCGGCAGCGGCGCTTCGTCCAGGATTTGTTCGCGAACGAGGTTGGTGAGCGCGACTTCCGAAGTTGGGATCAGCCAAAAATCTTCGCGTGTCGGGGCGTTTTCGAGAATTTCATTCAAGAGTTCGGTCGGCTTCACCTTGCCGCCGCGCCGCTCGAACTCGTCATCGAAGCGTTCGAGCGCTTCGTTGAGGAGTTCCTGACGGCTCATCGTACGCGCGGCGGTGAACTGATCGTCCACGAACTTCGGCAGCTGGCCGGTGCCGAACATGACGTGGTCTTTGACTAGAAGCGGCGGGTTCACTTCGGTGTAGCCGTGCTCGCTGGTCTGGATGTCGAGCATGAAGGCGGCGAGCGCGCGTTCGAGACGGGCAAGTTGGCCGCGCAGGACGACGAAGCGCGCGCCCGAAAGGCGCGCCGCCGCTTCGAAATCCATCATGCCGAGCGCTTCGCCGAGGGTGACGTGATCGGCGGTGAGATCGAGCGCGGGCGGCTCGCCGCCGTCTTTCAAATACCAGCGGCGGACTTCGACGTTGCCATGTTCGTCAGCGCCATCGGGTACGTCCGGCGCAGGCAGGTTTGGGATCGAAGCGAGAAGATCGTCACGCTCCCTCTGCCACTTGGCTTCGTCGACGCTCGTCTCTTCGATGCGCTGCTTTAGCGCCGCCACCTGCTCCATCAGGCGCGATGCTTCCGCCTCATCCTTCTTGGCCTTCGCGGCGCCGATCGCCTTCGAAGCGGCGTTGCGCTGGGCTTCGGCTTCCTGCTTGGCTGTGGACGCGGTGCGCAGTTTGGCGTCGAGCTCGACGATCTTTTTCGCCATAGGCGGCAGACCACGGCGCGCCCAGGCGGCATCGTAGAGATCAGGGTTTTCGCGGATGGCGCGGATATCGTGCATGGGCGGTGCTTAGCGGAAGGTGCGCGGGAGCGCTACGGGGCGGGCGGATGAACGTCCGCGGATGCTTCCTCTTTCGCGCGTGTCTTTTCCATCGCAGCGACGATCCAGATGGAAACTTCGTAGAGCAGGTAAACCGGCACGGCCATGACGAACATGGAGATGACATCGTTGGGCGTGACCAAGGCGGAGAACGCGGCGATGCCGACGATGGCGTAGCGGCGGCCTTTGCGGAGCAGAGAGGTCGAGACGACGCCGATGCGGCCGAGGAGCGAGAGCACCACCGGCAGCTGAAACATCAGGCCGAACGCCAGAACCAAAGTCGTCACCAGGCCCATATATTCTTCGACCTTCGGCAAGTAGGTTACTTGCACCGGGCCTTCGGTGACTTCCTGCGTCAACGCGAAGTTCAGCGCGAACGGCATGGCGACGTAGAATACGAACGTCCCACCAAGCGCGAACATGATCGGCGCCGCTAACAAGAACGGCGCCACGGCGGCGCGCTCCTTCCGGTAGAGCCCGGGCGCGATGAAGGCGTAGGCCTGCCAGGCGATGATCGGAAACGCCGCCACGATGCCGCCGAACAACGCGATCTGCATCTTAACCGAGAAGAAGCCGAAGGCGCCCGTGTTGATGAGTTGGATCGCGTCGCCTGCCCGCTCCGGGTGCGCCACGGCCATGGCCGTCTGGAACGGCTGGACCATGAACATGAAGATCGGATCGACGAAAATGAAGCAAACGATGAAGCCGGCGACGATGGCGCCAACGGCCGTCATCAAGCGGTTGCGCAGTTCGGCCAGATGATCGAGCAGCGGCGCGCGCGAGGCTTCAATCTCCTCCTCGTCGGTGAGCTGAGTTTTCTTTCGTGTCGCCGTGCTCACGGCGCGCTCCGCGCGGCGGGCGGGGCGACATCCGCGTGCTCCGGCACGCCTCGCTCCTCCTCGATGGAGGAGCTGTCGTCGCGCAGCGATGACTGAGGAGGTGTTTGGACTAGCCCCTCCGCTGGAGCCTCCGCAGGCTCGCCTTCACTTGCGGAGGGCGCACCTCCTCCGCCGCTTTGCGGCGCCGCCACCATCGAGGAGGAGGCTGGTGTGCTCGTCACCGCGGGCGCCGGGATAGCGGGTTGTGATTTGATGCCGGCGTAGTCTTCGAGCGTCGGCAGCGGCTTGGTGATCTCGCTGCGGATTTCCTGCAGCGAGGTGGTGCGGCGGAGCGCGTCCACTTCCTTCTTCAGCTCATCGAGTTCGGCTTGGCGCGCGAGTTCGTCGAAGCCGGTGCGGAATTCTTGCGCCATGCCGCGCAGCTTCGCCGTCCACTTGCCGAGCTTGCGGAACAGCAACGGCAAATCCTTCGGCCCCACCACCAAAAGGGCGAGGACGCCGAGAATGATGATCTCGTTGAAGCCGAGACTTGGAAGCATGAGCGGCTAACCCCGCGCGCGAGAGATTACTGCGCGCGGTCTCCGTTGGTGCTTTGGTCGCGGACTTGTGCCGGCGGCGGCTCTTGCGCCGGCGGCGTATCGGGTTCGCTCAAACCCTTGCGGAAGCCTTTGATGCCCTTGCCGAGATCTTCCATCAGACCGGAGATGCGGCCCGGACGGCTGAACAGCAGGAACGCCAGCGCCAAGACGATCAGAAGCGGGATAAGCCCAGGCATATGCATCGAATGGGTACTCCAAACTCTCAAAATGGCGCGGGAGGGTGCGCCCTACTCGTCTCCCAGATGATCCACGAAAAAGCTTGCCGCGTCGTCACCTGGGGACAGTGGTTCTTCGTCGCTGGCCATGTCCTCGGTTGGGCGCGGCACGTCAATGGCTTGTGCGGCCCGGGGATCGAGGAGGCCTAGAGCCTTGAGATCGTCCTTGCCCGGCAGAGCGTCAAGCGAAGCCAGGCCGAATTGGCTCAGGAATGCGTCCGATGTGCCGAAGGTCAGGGGCCGGCCGGGGGTGCGGCGGCGGCCACGGGGGCGGATCCAGCCGATCTCCAGCAAGAGCTCCATGGAGCCGCGCGAGAGGCTGACGCCCCGAATCTCCTCGATTTCGGCTCGAGTGACGGGCTGGTGGTACGCGATAACCGCCAACGTCTCCATCGCCGCTTTGGGCAGCTTGCGGGGGGCCTCGCGGGTTTCGGCGAAGAGGCTCGACAGGTCCGGCGCGGACTGGAAGCGCCAGGCGCCCCCTGCTTCGACAAGCTGGACGCCGCGTTCGGCGTAGTCGGATTTCAGCTTCATGAGCACCGCGGCGACGTCGACGGCGGGGCCCAGCTTTTCGCCGAGGGCTTTGGCGGTGATCGGTTCGCCGCCAGCGAAAAGCAACGCTTCGGCGGCGCGGATGGCGTCGGCGCTGGGTTCGGCGCGCGGGCGCTCTTCTCCGCCTTCGGTGAAGGCGTCCTCGATGCGGCGCATCTGGTCGGCGACCGGGGTTTCGTTCTCAGCGCTCATTCTGCGCCGCCATTCTGGACCGGCTTGGCGCGCACGAATAGCGGCGCGAACGCTTCCGCTTGCCGCAGTTCGAGCTTGGACTCGCGGGCCAGTTCCAGCGCCGCGCCGAACGTGGAGGCGAGATAGCTTTCCGCCGGCGGCGCGTCTGGGCCGGTTTCGGTGACTTGCGCGACAGTGTTGATGGCGCTCCATTCCTCAAGCTTAGTCAGCGCCTGTTCGAGCTTCTTACGCGCGGTTTCCAGAGGATAGGCGCGGCGGACGAACGTGCGGTAGGCGCGCTTGCGGATGCTCTTGGAACGATCGGCGCAATAGGCGTTGAGCAGTTCGTAGAGATCGGCCTTCCAGACGACTTGCTTGGTAAGCACCGTTGGCTGCGGCTGGCCGTTGAGGAAGACGTCGCGATTGAGCTGCGGCATCTCTTCGAGCCTCTTGGCCATCGCGCGCGCGGTGGCGAGGTTCATGAGTTTCTTGCGGAGCGCTTCTTCGAGTTGAAGCGGATCGGGCTCATCGGCGGGGAGCTGCGGCTTCGGGATGAGGAGCCGCGATTTGATCAGCGCCAGCCACGCGGCCATCACCAGATAATCGCCGGCAATCTCCATGTTGTGGGCGCGGGCGTCTTCGATGAAGGCCAGATACTGATCGGCGATCTCGCCGACGGATACTTTGGCGATGTCGATCTTCTTGGTGCGTGCAAGTTCCAAGAGCAGATGCAGCGGACCTTCGAAGGCATCGAGCGCGAGCAGAAGCGCCTCGCGCCCTTCCGCCTCCTCGGCGGCGCCGAGGTCGAGGTCCAGTGTTTCTGCGTCTTCGCTCATCTGCTCTTCGTCATTCTCGCTACGCGAGGCACGGAATGACGTCTAGTTGTTCAACAGCTCTTTGAAGCGCGTCCAGCTTGCTTCGGCGTCGAATTCGCGCGGCGGGCGTTTTGCGAAGGTTTCTACAGCGCGGGCGCGAACCAGCGGCAGGCCGTCGAGTTCGCGGCAGCCCTTCGCGGTTGTCTGCATTTCTTTGAGATTACCGGAGCATTGCAGCACCACATCACAGCCGGCGCCGAGCGCGGCTTCGGCGCGCTCCTTCAGGCCGCCATTCATGGCGTATTGCAACGCGTGCATGTCGAGATCGTCGCTCATCAACATGCCTTGGAAGCCGATGCGCTTGCGGATGATTTCATCGATGACGAAGGGCGAGCATGTGGCCGGGCGATCTGCGTCCCAGGTTTCGAAGACGATGTGGGCCGTCATCGCCGCTTCGGCGTCCGCGAGTTCCGCGAAGGGGAATACGTCGTTGGCGAGATCGATTTCCTTGGCGGCGACTTTCGGCAGCGCGAGGTGGCTATCGGCGGTCGCGCGGCCGTGGCCGGGCATGTGTTTGATGCAGCCAGCGACGCCGCCATCGTGCAGGCCTTCGAGCGCGGCGCGCGCCAGTAGCGCGACTTCTTTCGGGTCTGCCGAAAATGCGCGGTCGCCGACGATTTTGTCCGAACCCTCCACGGGCACATCAAGGACCGGCGCGAAATCGCCGTCGATGCCGATGTCGCGGAGTTCGTAGGCGATGAGGCGATAGCCTAGGTGCGCGGCTTCGCGGCCAGCTGCTTTGTCCTTGGCGTAAATCTCGCCAAACTTGCCAGCGGCGGGCCACACCGGCCACTCAGGCGCTTTCAGGCGCGCGACGCGGCCGCCTTCTTGGTCGATCCAGATAATCGGATCGTGGCTGACGGTAGCGCGAAGCTCAGCATTCAACGCGCGCACTTGTCCGCGGCTCACGCACGCTTCGCGGAACAGGATGAAGCCCCACGGCTGCGCGTCGCGGAAGAATGCGCGGGTTTCGTTATCGAGCTTGGGTTGGCGGAGGCCGAGGAGGCACGAAAGCATAAGCGCCTCTTAGCGCGCCGCGACGATGCAGTCCTGCCCCATTTGCCGTATGCGTTCGCAGAAGAGCGTGGCGTCGTCGCTGGTGGCGAAATAGCCGGCGCGGACGCGGTGATATATGCCGCGCGAGCCGAGGTCGGCGCGCTGCACGTCCATTTGGGCGCCGGCGAAGAGATTAGGCGCACGTGATGCAAAGCGCCGCCAGGATGGCTCGACAGCCGCTTCCGATTGCAGAGCGGCAAGCTGCGCAACGTAACGGCCGTTCGATGCGAACTGCGGCATGACCGCGGACGGTTCAGGGCGCGGGTTGAGTTCGACCATCGGAACTTCTTCCGCGGGCGCAAGCGGCGCCGGCGGTGCGGTGGTTGTCTCGGCCAGACTCTGTTGTGGCGGCGGCGCGGGCGGCGGCTCGATCTTGTAGGGGCCGCTTTGTGCTGTGATGCGCGGCACTTCGGGTGCGCTGTAGAGCTGCCAAAGGAAGCCGCCGAAGCAGACCGCGATGACGATCATCAGCACGTAGAGCACGCCGGCGTGACGCGACTGGTCATCATACGCATGCATGCGTGGATCGTAGCTTCTGCTCACGTCGCGCTCTCCGGAATCGCAAGACGTTGTTTACCACGGCGCTCCTTCACCCCTGCTTAACGAGGTGGAGAGCAGCCATGCATGAATCCATAATTCCGCAGGCGTAACGGAGAGGTTAGCGCTCCAGCCGGAACAGGCGCTTGTGTTCGTCGATGGCGAAGTCGTCGGTCATGCCGGCGATGTAGTCGCAGACGCGGCGGGCAGTGCGTTGGCCGCGCGGGCCGTCGCCGCCCTCTTGCCAGTTCGGCGGCAGAAGTTCCGGTTCCGCGATAAAGAGATCAAAGAGCTGGCGGATGATGCGCTTGGCGTGGCTGCGCGAGCGGTTGACCTTCCAGTGGCGATACATACGCGCCATCAGGAAGCGGCGAAGAACGGCCTGGTGCTCGTTCATCTCGTCGGAAAAGCCGATGAGCGGCACGCCGGCAGCGCGGACATCTTCGACGCTTTGCGGGTTGGCCTTCGCGATGCGGTTTCCGGATTCCCAGACGAGATCGTCGATCCAGACGCCGATCAGGCGGCGTATGGTTTCGGCTGACGTGCGGAATTCGTCGACGCCAGGGTGATCGCGCTCGACCGTGAGCAGCACGCGATCGACCATCGGCACCTCTTCGCGCAGCTCTTGCAGCGAGAAGAGGCCGGCGCGGAGGCCATCGTCGATATCATGGTTGTTGTAAGCGATGTCGTCGGCATGAGCGGCGACTTGCGCTTCCAAGCTCGGCCACGAGTCGAGTTCGAGGTCGTGCGTGGAGTTGTATTCCTGGATCGCGATTGGCAGGTCTTCGAGCTTTTGCCCATAGCGGATAAGGGGGCCGTTGTGTTTGACGACGCCTTCGAGCGTTTCCCAGGTGAGGTTCAAACCATCGAATAGCGGATATTTGCGTTCGAGCTTGGTAAGCACGCGCAGCGTCTGCGCGTTGTGATCGAAACCCTGGTAGCCCTCCATGCAGGCGTCGAGCACGTCTTCGCCGGTGTGGCCGAACGGCGGATGGCCGAGATCGTGGGCGATGCCGAGGGTTTCGGCGAGATCGTCGTCGAGGCCCATGACGCGGGCGACGCTGCGGGCGATCTGGGCGACTTCTAGCGAGTGGGTGAGGCGCGTGCGGTAGTGATCGCCCTCGTGGGCGACGAAGACTTGCGTCTTGCCGCGCAGGCGCCGGAAGGCGCTGGAATGGACAATGCGGTCGCGGTCGCGCTCGAAGGGCGTGCGGGTCTTGCTTTCCGGCTCTTCATGCAAGCGGCCGCGTGAGCGGGCCGGATCGGTGGCGTAAGAGGCGCGCGGCGGGCGCACAAAAGGCGGCTCCTCCCCAATGAACTTTGGGACGGGCCTCGCTTTTTTCACTGCTTTCTGCCCGTTAGCCACGAACCGGCTTCTCCTCGCGTTCAGTCCGAGATCATATATAGGGCCTACCACTTGAGAAACGCCCAAAGGTCACTGTTAACGAATGGCTGATGTCGCCTTATCCGCCGCCGCCGCCGAGCGGATCAAATTCGTGGTCTCCGGAGAGCCCGCGGGCGCAGGCCTGCGCGTGGCTGTCGAAGGCGGCGGGTGTTCCGGGTTCCAGTATGAGATCGGCGTCGCGCCGGCCGCGAACCCCGACGATCTGGTGATCGAGCGCGATGGCGCACGGCTGTTTATCGACCCGGTTTCGCTGCCGTTTCTGTTGGGCTCGGAAGTCGATTGGGTCGATGAGCTGATCGGCGCTTCGTTCAAGGTGAAGAACCCCAACGCGACATCGAGTTGCGGCTGCGGCGTCAGCTTCTCGGTCTAATGTTCGGCGGCCGATCCAAACTCGAAAAGGGTCTCGACGCGTTCGAGAAGAGCGAGTGGAAACGATCGCGCAAGCTGCTGGAAGAAGCACTGCAGGAAGATCCTCGGCCGGCGGGGTTCTATCATCTCGGCGTGCTCTATTGGCGCGGCCTTGGCGGCGCAGTGGACAAAGCCGCGGCCGTGGATTGCTTTGAGCGCGGCGCCGAGTTCGGCCACCCCGGCGCGCAGACGGCGTACGGCATCGCGCTGCGGTCCGGCGTGGGCGTGGTGAAGAACGACGATGCGGCGGAGGCACAGTTCCGCTCAGCCGCCGGCGGCGGCGATCGCGAAGCCATGGTGCAACTCGCGACGATGAGCCCGCCCGATGAAGCACGGCGCTGGCTAATGCGCGCGTCGGAACTCGGCTACGGGCCGGCTATGCTTCATCTCTCAGACATGCTGATGCGGCGCGATCCGGTCGAAGCGCTGGCTTGGCTTTATGCGTCGGTGACGCTCTCGGCCGATGAGGCGGCGCGCAAACGCGCGGGCGCGCTCGCAGCGGAAATGACCGCCAAGGAAATCGAGCAGGCGCAGAAATTCGGGCGCGAATATGCGCGCGAAATCAGGGACAAGACGCAGGGGCGGAAATAGAGCCTCACCTTGCGGCGCCGCTGGCCGCTTGAGCGCGAGCGGTCCATAAAGCGCTCATGAATGTTGACGAAGCCCTCAAGACGCGGATTTCGGTTCGCGCGTTTAAGCCCGATCCGATCCCGGAATCGTTGGTGCGCGATATTCTGGAGGTGGCGCGATTTGCGCCATCGGGCGGGAATCTGCAGCCTTGGAAAGTGATCGCCGTTGCGGGCGCCGAGCGCGATGCGGTGGTTGCGCTGGCGAAGGCGAATTTACCCGGCGATGAGGGCGAGCGGCTGGTCTATCCGCACAATCTCTGGGAACCCTATCGCACGCGCCGCTACAAGCTCGGCGAGGATATGTACGCGCTGCTCGGCATTCCGCGCGAGAACAAGCCGGGGCGGCTGATGCATCTGGCGCAGAACTTCGAATTCTTCGGCGCGCCGGTTGGGCTCTTCTTCGTCATCGACAAAGCCATGGGCCACGGCCAGTGGGCGCACATGGGCATGTTCATGCAAAGCGTTGCGCTCGCGGCGCTCGAGCGCGGCGTGCAGAGCTGCATGCAGGAAGCGTGGGCGCGGATGCGCACGCCGCTGGCGTCGCACTTCGCGCTGGGCGATCACGAGATGATCTATTGCGGCATGGCCCTGGGTTACGCGGACATGACGAAACCCGTGAACACGCTACGCGCCGATCGCGCGAGCGTCGACGAGATCGCGACGTTTCGAGGATTCTAGCTGTTGCGCGCGTTGCCGAGGATACCGTCTTCGGCGAAATCCACGATCGCGAAGAGCAAACCCATCAGCACAAGCCAACCAATCGGCGCGAGCAGCATCGGTATCGCGTGGTGATGACCGGTGGCGTAGGCAGCCCAAGCTGACTTCACGCCGACGAACGCCGCGATGGGGTAAATCCAGCATAGAAACTCCGCCACCAGCAGCGCCAGCGGCGAACGCCAGTGCGAGCGTTCGAGCGGCGTGAGCAGGCGTAGCGCGAGCCCCAGGCTCGCGAGCCCGACGACGACATGGAACAGAGTGAAGGCCCACAGAATTACAGTCATAGCGCCCCTATATCACGGCGTTGAAATTTTGGCTCCCCCGGCGCCGGACAGGAAGGAATGTTCGCGCCGGGCGCAACGGAGACGGCCGATGAGCGCTCGCAAGGTCGAAGACCAAGTTGAAATCCACGAGGAACAGGTACGCGCCGGCCAGACTGGCGTCGGCGTACGCTATGTGCTGATTGCAGGCGTCGTGCTGGTTGTAATCGGTTTTGCCGCCGTCGCTTTGGGCTGGTTCGGTTGAACTAGGCGCCGGGCGCGGCTAAGCCGCGTGGATGGCCCTGAAAATCGCTGCCTGGAACGTCAATTCCATCCTCGCGCGCCTGCCGACGGCGCTGAAAGTGTTCGAGGAAGTGAATGCGGACATTTGGTGTCTGCAAGAGATCAAGTGCGAGGACCCGCGCTTCCCCCGGCTCGAGTTCGAGGCGCTGGGATTCAACATCGAGACGTTCGGCCAGAAAAGTTATAACGGCGTCGCCATTCTCTCAAAGCACCGGATCGAAGAAACGGTACGCGGAATACCGGGGCTTGAGCATGAGCAGGCGCGCTACATTGAGAGCGTGATCGCGGCGCCGGACGGGCCGGTCCGCGTGGCTTCAATCTATGCGCCGAACGGCAATCCGATCGGGACCGAGAAGTTTCAGTTCAAGCTTCAGTTCATGGAGGCGCTGAGGGCGCATGTGACTGATCTGCTCACCTATGAAGAGCGCTTCGTGATCGCGGGTGACTACAACGTGATTCCACGTGAGGTGGACTGCCACAATCCGGCGGTGTGGACGGGTGATGCGCTGTTTCAACCGGAGACGCGCGCATCATACCGCGCACTGCTCAATCTTGGTTTGCGCGACGCGTACATGCAGGCCGATGGCGCCGCGCATCGCTATACATTCTGGGATTACCAAGCCGGCGCTTGGCAGAAGGATCACGGCATTCGCATCGATCACCTGCTGCTCTCCCCGCAAGCGGCGGATCGGCTGGATGGCGTCGAAATTTTCAAGAAGGCGCGCGGGCTGGAGAAAGCGTCAGACCACGTGCCGATCGTGGCGACGTTTAGCTAATCCTTCGGTTGCGGCGGGACGAGCGTTTCATCGTCCGGATCGTCCTCTTCGGCCGCAGGAATGGCGTAGCCGCCACTCAGCCAGCGATTGAGATCAACGTCGGCGCAGCGTTTCGAGCAGAACGGGCGGTACTTCGGATCCTGCTCTTTGCCGCAGATCACGCATTTGCTCATAGCGCCCTCGCGTCGATCTTATCGCGCGGGCCGGGCGCGGCATCGATCGACCAGCGCATGCCAATGCGGTTGGAAAGCTGCGCGCGCCAATCGATCTCGGCGGTGTCGAGCCATGCTTTCACTTCGGGCGCTACGGTGCACGCGATTTGGCGGCCCGCTTGAGCACGACCCTCGCGCTCGATCGCGCGAAGCGCCATCAATGCGACAGTCTCGACGCTGGGGCGGCCATCGGGATCGCGGAGCTGTTCATGCAGCGGCGTACGCAGTTGCGCGCGCGCTAACTCATAAACGCCGAACTTCGAAAGCCCGCCGAACTGGACGCTCCATGGGTCATTGACGAACGCAGCACGCACAGCGTCCTCCAATGCTTTGAGATGCGATTTGGCCCTGAGCGACACGAAATCAATGGCGATAATTCCGCCCAGATTGCGCAGACGGACTTGACGCGCGGCCTCGTTCGCCGCGGCGATATTGAGATCGAGTGCGAAGCGTTCGGGATCGCCGCTGCCTTGGCGCGCGCCGGCGTCGACATCAATGGCGACGAGCGCGGTGACAGCGTCGATAGTGAGCATGCCACCGCCGGGGATTGGCGTCGTGCGGGCGAGCGCGTCTTCGATTGCGGCGTCCAGCTTGGCGCGGATTTGCGGATCCGGCGCAGGTTTGGCGAGCAGGAGTTCGCTGTCGCTATCGTGCTGGGCGATGCGGTGCGGGTCTTCGCCGTCGTGGCCGGTCTCGGTGAGTTCAACGACCGGATTTTTGCCACGTGCGGCTTCGCGTGTGACCGAAACAATAACGCCCTGGCCCTCGCGCAGATTCACGCGCTCCTTGCGCATGCGGGCGCGGCCGTCATCGCCGAGCGGCAGGAATCCTTGCTGATCGCGGAGCCCAAGATCGAGGAAGGCGCCCCGGCGGCGCTTATCGATCTCGCGCACACGGGCGCAGTAAAGCTCGCCCCAACGGGCGCGCCGGCCTTCGTCGCTTGCCCGAGTGACGCGCAGCGCGATCGGCTTGCCGTCGCGGACCAGCGCTTCGCGGGTTTCGCCGATGGCGGCGTCGAGCCAGGTTTCGAGCGGCTCGCTCATGAGCGCGCGGACTCGATGAGGTTTGCCGTCTCGTAAAGCGGCAGACCGATGACGGAAGAGTACGAGCCGATGATCGACGTGATGTAGCGGCCAGCGAGACCTTGCGCGGCGTAGCCGCCGGCTTTGCCGTGCCACTCGTTGCTGGCGATGTAGGCTTCTACCTCTGCGGGGCTTAGGACTTTGAACGCGACGCGGGTTTCGACGAGGCGTTCGCGGATTGCGGTGTCCGTCTTCAGCGCCACGCCAGTATAAACGCGATGCGAGCGGCCTGAGAGCAGGCGCAAACACGCGCGCGCCTCCTGCTCGGTTTCGGCCTTCGGCAATACACGGCGGCCAACGGCGACAACCGTGTCGGCGGCGAGAATGATAGCGTTCTCGGCCTTCACCGCTTCGGCCTTCTGACGCGCGAGCCGAAGCGCGAGATTGCGCGGCGTTTCTTTGTCGAGCGGGGTTTCGTCGATGTCGGCGGCGATCACTTCGTCGGGGGTGATGCCGATCTGCGCCAACAGCGCCAGCCGGCGCGGGCTGGCGCTGGCGAGAATGAGCCGGGTCATGGCCGCTTCGGAAAGCCCAGGCGCTTGGCGATAATCTTATCGACCGTGCGCGGGTTCATCAGGCGCGGCAGCGTGCGGTCCATGAACGGGTTGCGCAGGATGTGATAGCGCGTCTTCGGCTTGGGATCGGTGAGGCATTGCCAGATAAGGTTGCCGACATCCTCCGGCGGCAAGCCGACTTTTCCCTGCTTGACCATGTAATCGGCGACACGCGCGACCATCGGCGCGTAATCCGTGTTGGCGTAGCGCTTCAGATCATTCTGTTCGGCCTTATCCCAGATCGGGGTGGCGATCGCGCCGGGGCCGATGACGATGACGTCGATGCCGTAGAGCATCAGTTCGCGGCGCAGCGATTGCGAGTAGCCTTCCATCGCGAACTTGGACGCGGCGTACGGGCCAACGAACGGCGCGCCGTTCTGACCGCCGACGGAGGAGATCATCACGATGCGGCCGGGCTTGCCGGTGCGGTTCTTGTCGGCGCCAAGCACGTCAGCGAAAGCGCGCGTGACGTTGTGGACGCCGAAGAAGTTGATCTCGAATTGGCGACGTAACTCGTCCGTATCGAGGTGAAGCAGCGGGCCCGGCACGGCGATGCCGGCATTGTTCACGAGGCCAAAGAGGCGCCGGTTGCCGAGCGCGGCGGCGACCTGCGCCGCGCCAGCGCGCACTGCGGGCTCATCGGCAACATCGAAGATCAGCGGCGTTACCGCTTCGCCGAATTCAGCTTTGAGGCTGTCCGCGTCCGCCTGCTTGCGGACGCTTGGAAACACATGCGCGCCCTCGCGCACCGCTTTCGCGACCGCGGCGCGGCCGATGCCGGTGGAAGCGCCGGTGATAACCACCGCGCGATCGAGAGAGCCTGCCGCCATTACTTGAAGCGATACGTGACGCGCCCCTTGGTCAGATCATAGGGCGACATCTCAACCAGGACTTTATCGCCGGCCAAAACGCGGATGCGGTTCTTGCGCATCTTGCCCGCGGTGTGGCCGATGATTTCGTGTCCGTTTTCAAGTTCGATCCGGAACGTCGCGTTCGGCAGAAGCTCGATCACGGTTCCGGCGAATTCCAATAGTTCTTCCTTGGCCATTCTTTCTCCTGAATCGGCGCCAGCGGGGGGCCTTATAGGCGGGCGGCCCTATCCCGTCGATGGGCGCGGGAAACGTTGGGCGATCCGCCGCGCAAGGCCGTCCCGGACCGTCCGGTACTCCATAAGCACTTGTTCGCGCGACCCTTCCGCCAAGGAGGGGTCGAAGGTCGGCCAGTACTCGGCGGCGGCGGCGAGCTTGGGGACCAGTTCCAGGGCAGTGTGGTGCGCCTCAGGGGAGAGCGAGACGATCAGATCGAAGGGGCCGTCCTCGAAATAGTCGGTCTCGAAGAAATCGAAGCCCTTGGGCTGATGGCCGGAGATGTCGCCCCCGACCTCGTCCATGACAAAGGCCGCCATATAGGAAACCTCCTCGCCGGGGCGAAGGCCCACGCTGTCGACACGGACGGAGGAGCCGAACTGCATACGCATCAGTTCCGCCGCCATCGGCGAACGGATGATGTTGTGGGTGCAGGCAAACAGCACCGACCCCGGCGTTGCGTCAGCCTCGGACATGAAGCGCGCAGACCAGCGTGAACAGACGCCGCGCGGTTTCGTTGTCGATGGCGAAGTGGCTGGCTAGCGCCTCCTGCAGCACCTCCGCCGCTTCGTTATGGAGCCCGCGCCTTCCCATATCCAGCGCCTCGATCCGGCTCGGCGGCGCGTCGCGGATGGCGGCGTTATAGCTCTCGCAGATGAGGGTGTAGTCTTTCACAATCTTGCGCAAGGCGCCGAGCGGGGCATGGTGCAAGATCACGCGCTCGCCAGCTTCATCACTGACGTCGAGGACAAGACGCCCCTCGGACATGCCGAGCAGCAGAACGTAGGGCCCGCGATCTTCGTTGAGGACGGCGAAAGAGTTCGACTCTTTTAGATCGAAGATCGCAATGCGGCGGTCGTGTTCCGCATTAGCCGAAGCTGGCGCGACCGAGGCTTCATCCAAGGTGATCTCTATGAGACGATTGCGTTCGCTCATTGCGGCGCCATCAGCTCTGCTCGTGATCGGGACGGCGCGGCGTAGGCCATGTCGGGCCGGTGTCGATCAGAACGGCGTCGAGGCACTCAACATCGATGGCGATTTCACCGCCGCCCGCGAGCAGGAGGCGGACGACGCCGCCGGGCGGCTCTTCCTCCGGAATAAATCCGATCGAAAGCAGAGAAGCCAAGGCATCGTCGATATCCGCACGCACGCGGCGGCTCTTCACGCCGAGCACACTCTCGAATGAGAGCGCGGAACGGACGCGTTCATACGGCCCCTTTTCGCCGGCTGTTTCCCAGCGGAAGCGGTTGAGCATGACTGTGAAGCGCCGCGCCTTCTTGTCGAAGCTGATTTCGCCCACGCGCACGAGCGCGTCCTGCACCGCGGCCCCGATAATATCGAGATCGCCCGCGTCTTCGGCCATCAAGCGGAGCAAACCTGCGCTCATGCCGCCTGTTCTTCTCGTTGACGCACGATTTGCGCGCCGCAGCCTTGCAGCTTCGCTTCCAGTTTTTCGAAGCCGCGATCAAGGTGATAGACGCGGTTGACGGTGGTTTCGCCTTCAGCCGCGAGGCCCGCGACCACGAGGCTCACCGAGGCGCGCAGATCCGTCGCCATCACCGGGGCGCCAATCAGTTTCGGAACGCCGGTCACGACAGCTTCGTTCGCGTGCACCGCGATCTGAGCGCCAAGGCGCGCGAGCTCGGGGGCATGCATGAAGCGGTTTTCGAAGATCGTTTCTTTAATGCGCGAGACGCCATCGGCCATGCACATCAGCGCCATGGCTTGTGCTTGCAGATCGGTCGGGAAACCGGGGAAAGGCTCGGTCTCGAAGTCGACGGGCTTGAGGCGATCCTTCACGGCCCGCTGTATGCGAAGTCCGCGCCCTTCGGCGTCGACGCGCACGCCGGCGTCGCGCAGGAATTTGATCATCGCGCCGAGATGCTCGAACCGCGCGCCCTGCAGCAGGACGTTGCCGCCCGCTGCGGCGGCGGCCATGGCGTAGGTGCCGGCTTCGATACGGTCGGCCACAACCGAATGCTTGGTCCCGGAGAGCTTGGCCACGCCCTTGATATTGATCGTGCTCGTACCCGCGCCTTCGACCTTCGCGCCCATTGCGTTGAGACAATCGGCGAGATCGGCGATTTCGGGTTCGCGGGCGGCGTTCTTCAGCACAGTGTCGCCATTCGCGAGAACGGCGGCGAGCATCGCGTGTTCGGTGGCGCCAACGGACGGGAACGGGAATTCGATCTCCGCGCCCTTCAGGCCACGAAGTGCGGCGGCTTTCACATAGCCCTGCTCGATGACGATATCGGCGCCCATGGCTTCGAAGGCTTTGAGGTGGAGGTCCACCGGACGTGCGCCGATGGCGCAGCCGCCGGGAAGCGACACCGTCGCGTGGCCGGCGCGGGCGAGCAGCGGGCCAAGGACGTTGAACGAGGCGCGCATCTTCCGCACTTGGTCATACGGCGCGATCGTCGAGACGATCTCGGCTGCATGCATGCGCAGTGTGTGGGTTTCCTTGATCCAGGTGATCTCGACGCCCAGCGTCTTCAACAACTGCGCCATGAAGCGCGTGTCGGCCAGATCGGGCATGTTTTCGAGCATGAGCGGCTCAGCGGACAGCAAAGCCGCCGCCTGCAGCTTCAACGCCGAGTTCTTGGCCCCGAAGATCGGGATAGTTCCGTTGAGCGGCGCGCCGCCCGTGATGACAATGCGATCCATGAAGCTCTTTCGCCGGCTCCCCCCGGCGGCCGGTTTATGGGATGCGGCGGCGGCGTAAGCAAGGCGGCGCCTATGCGGTGAAGCATGGCTCGCCGCTAGTTTTTCTTGGGGTCAGCCGGTTTCTTCGCCGCCTTCCGTCGGGCAATGTTGCGTTTCAGCGCCTCGGCCAAGCGATCTGCGCGTTTCGGCGGCGGTTTCTGCTTCTCGTTCACTTGTCGAATCGACCCCTCGCACAGCCCTCGCTAAGGTTCGTTCCCAGGGGACCACATGACGGCCGAAGCCGCGCCAAGCCAGACTTTCGCCCACAGCGGGAAGTTCTTCAACGTGCTCGGGCTTGCGTTGAAGAACGCGGCGCTCACGGTCATCACCCTCACCATGTACCGCTTCTGGGCGCGTACTTCCATGCGGCGGCGGTTGTGGTCGCGCACCTGGGTGCTGGGCGATCCGCTCGAGTACACGGGCAACGCGGCCGAGCTCTTTCGCGGATTTCTGATTTCGCTGCCGTGCTTTTTTCTGCCGGCGATCTTTGTCTTTTACATCGCGCCCTACGCCATCGAGCCGGTGTGGGCCGGCTGGCTGACGTTCGGCTTCTATGTGCTCTCGGTGCCGCTGATCGCGGCGGCGCGCTACTGGATGCGGCGCTACCAACTTTCGCGCACGCGGTGGCGTGGCATCCGGCTTGGGCTCGCGGGCTCGGCTTGGGGTTTTGCGTCCGCGTCATGGGGTTGGTGGGTGCTGCAGATGCTCTCGCTTGGCTGGTACACGCCGGCGGCGCGCATCAATCGCGCGCGGCTCATGTGGGAGAACACGCGCTTCGGCGATCAGCCCTTCCTGTTCGAGGTGCAGAACGGGGAATCGCCGCAGAAGGGCATGTGGTGGCCGTTTGCGTTTGGGTGGCTCAGCTTTGCCGCGGTCGCAGTTGTAACGCCGGTGATTGGCACGTTGATCGCGGCCGCCATCATCGCCAACATGGGCATCGATCCGACCGACCAAGGCGCCTACGCCGGGACCATGGTTGCGATGTATCTGGTCGTGCTCGCGATCTACGGCCTCGCCTGGCTCATCTGCTGGGCGCCCTATAACGCCGCCGCGATGAATCGGATCGCTTCGCTGATCACGATTGACGGCGCCCGCTTCAAGCTTCGTGCGAAAACCTTCTCGCTCTCAGGCGTGACGCTTCTCGGCTGGTTCTTCATTATCGCGTCCCTCGGCCTGCTCGCACCAATCGCCGGCTTTTTGCAGGTTCGGTATGTGATGAACCGGCTGGAGCTGATCGAGACGCCGCGCTTTGCCGATATCGGCCAATCGGTGCTGGAGGAGTCGAAGGCGGGCGAGAGCCTCGGCGACGCATTCGACCTGGATATGGGCGTGGGAGTCATTTGATGCGCGCCCGTTACGCCGACGGCCGCGCTGCGGTTTTCACCGATGTCGAGGTCGAGTTGCGCCCGGAGGCGCTTGTCATCCGGCGCGGCGACGGCGTGTTGAGATGGGATTATAGCAAACTCGCGCGCGCCGACGATCACAACGGCCGCATCGTGCTCCGGCCCCACAAGCTGGACACGGGCGAACGGCTGATGCTGGATGACGCCTGGCGCAACGACCTGAAATCTGTTGCCCCACACCTGCTGGCGCCGCGCGCCCAAGGCGTGGAGGGCCGCGTCACTGTGGTGACGCTGGTGGCGCTGGCTTGGTCGCTGGCAGGTGCGTTTCTTGTCGGCATCCCGTTTGCGGCCGACCCGTTGGCGCGGGCGATGCCGGAGCGCTACCGCACGCAGATCGCCGATATTTCATGGTCGCAGGTAAACCAATTCACCGCCCAATGCGACGACGCCGACGACGCGACGCAGGTTCTCAACGATCTCGCTTACAGGATGATGGAAGCGTCCAACGTCGCGAACCGCGACGACATTTGGATCACGATCGCAGACGCGAGCTTTCCTAACGCTTTTGCCCTGCCGGACAATTCCATCATCGTCACCGACGAATTGATCGGCATGGCCGAGCACCCCGACGAACTCACCGGCGTGCTGGCGCACGAGATTGCGCACATCGAGCACAACCACATCATGAAGAACGTGATCCGCCAGATCGGCGCGGGCATCTTCTTCGACGTGGTGTTCGGCGGCGCGGGTGCGGGGCAAGCCATCGCCATCGCTTCAGTCAACCTTGCGGGTCTGCGCTATAGCCGCGGCGACGAAACCGATGCTGACAGCCGCGGGATGGACTATCTCGACGCCGCAGGCATCAGCACCGGCGGCATCGCCAGCATGTTCGAGCGCTTCCAGGCTTACGAAGAGAACGCCGGCGTCAGCGATATTCCGACTATGCTCTCGAGCCACCCGGCCTCCCGCGAACGCGCCGACGCCGCGCGGACGCGAGCGCGTCAAGGTCTGGAGCCATCGCTGACAGAGCGTGAATGGCGGATCGTGCAGCAAGCCTGCGGCGGCGCCGATACTGTGGCTGCGGCCGAAGAACCTACCGCGGCGCACTAGATCTAGCCGTCGCCTTCTGGATCGTAATAGCTACCGCCGGCGCGGTAGCGCTCCAGGCGCACGAGTTCAGTCGGCGCGATCTTGGTGCGCCACGTTGAGACGCCGTTGCGCAAATCGGCGGGCGTTAGCACCAGCGGATCCCAGGTCGCGGCGCCGATCGTGTTGTGCAGCGTGTAGCTCATACGCGGGCCGTCATCGAAGCTGAACGACATGAGGCCGATATTGCAGCTGCGAGTGTAAACGCCGCGGATACGAACTTCCGGCATCTGATCGACGAAATCGCTGTCGGGGTAATTGGCCAGCGGCGAAGAGCACATGTCGTAAAAATCGTACGCGCCCTGCTCTGAGCGCGGCACGCAATTGAGTTCGCCCATGTGACTGTCGCCGGAGATGCCGAACACACCCTCGATGCGGTTGTCGCGGATGAAATCGAAAAGCTCATCGCGCTCGTGGGTGTAAACAGCCCAAGAATCGCCGCCCCGCTCGGCTTTCGAGAAACCGCCGCCGGAGACCAGCACCTTGAACAGCGCACGGCTGGCGCGGAGTTCGTCCTTCAGCCATGCTTTCTGTGCGGCGCCGAGCATGGACTTGCCGGGGATATCAGGCGCATCAGCGGGATCGCGGTTGTAGCGGCCATCAAGGAAGAAGAAGTCGACGCCGCCATAAGCATACTTGAAGAAGATGCCTGGCGTGCTGGGCGTGCCATAGGAGGGGTTGGCCCAATAGTTTTTGAACTGCGCGAATGCCTGTTCGCGAATCGGATTGGTGCGATCTGAATCGTTGACCGCAAAATCGTGGTCGTCCCAGATGGCGAGGCATGGCGTGTTCTTAATGAACGGCTTCACTCGCTCGATCTCGCGCTGACGGCGATAGAGATCGGCGATCGCTGATGGCTCGATGCTATCGGCGTAGATATTATCGCCGAGGAAGAACATCAGATCGGGTTCGAGCGCTTGAGCTACGCTAAAGATACGCTGGTCCGTATCGATCTGCAGGCGCGCACAGGAGCCGAAAGCGGCGCGAAACGCGTTTCGATTGCGTGGCGCGGTGCGGGCTCTGCCAGGGAGCGGCTGGTAGCGATCGAGTACGCCGTCAAACTTGAATCGGTAAAAGTAGCTCGTGTTGGGATCGAGACCGTCAACGACCGGCGCGACACAGAAATCGTTGCCGGCGTTTGATTGCATTGGCGCGGAAGAACGAACGTCGGCGAAATCGCGCCGGGTGGCGACTTCAAGCACAACGTCGAACGTGCCGCTGGTGCGCACCCAGACGCGCACTGAGTTCGGCGTGGGGGCGCCCACCATCGGCCCCTGCAGTGCGCGGGGGTAGCCAAGCGTTTGCGCCCAGGCTTGCGGCATGAATGGAAGCGACGCGGCGGCGAGGCCAGCTTGTTTGAGGAGTGAACGGCGATGGGTGGTCATGGATTGGCTCTTTCTGAGTCTGCGGCGCGCAATTCGGCGGCGAGCGGCACAATGAGGCCAGGTGCGCCCGCAACGACGCTGCCGCCGTGTAGCTTGAGCGGCGCGCCTGTGACGTCGGTCGCGGCGCCGCCGGCTTCGATCATGATGCCGACGCCCGCCGCGATGTCCCACGCCGCGACGATGCGTTCGACATACGCATCCCAGCGTCCGCAGGCGGCGTAAGCCAGATCAACGGCGGCTGAGCCGGTGCGGCGCACACCGGCCGTCCGCGGCGTGAGGCGCCCCATCTCCTTGGCGAAGAGATCGTGCCCGGGCTTGCCGCCATGGGGGATGCCAACGGCGATAACGGAATCTTCCAGGCGCGTTCGCGTGCTGGCGCGGATCGGCTTGCCATTCAAGAAGGCGCCACCCCCCTTCTCCGCCCACAGCATTTCGCCGAGCGCCGGGAGATTGATCACGCCCGCCAAGACTTCGTCGCCGCGCGCGAGCGCGATGCAGGTGCCGAACAGCGGCGTCGCCCAAAGAAAGTTGGTGGTGCCATCGAGCGGATCGACGAGCCATGTGAGATCGGAAGTCTCACCGCCGACCCGGCCGCCCTCTTCGCCGTGGAACGCGTAGTCCGGCGCGAACGCGGTGAGGATCGACTTGATCGTCGCTTCCGCGCGGAGATCAGCCTGGCTCACGAAATCGGGCCCAACCTTGTTGGTGACCCCGAGATCGGCACGCACGCGGGTGAAATCCTGCATCAGGCCTTCACCCGCCGCGCGTGCGGCTTCAGTCATGGCGGAGAGCAGCGGACTCATTAGTCGCGCAACTTCGCGCGCCAGAGCGTCGCAGCCAGAATGGCGGACACGATAGACGAGCCGATCCAGAACCAGATCACCGGCTCGAAATCATAGACGCGGTCCGTGCCGACCATGTGCGAGTTGTGCTCGATCATGAAGCCGCTGACATTCTCCTGGATCGCAGCGCCGATATAAGAGAACACGCCGATGACGCCCATCGCTGCGCCGGCGACGCGCTTTGGGCAGATGTCCACCGCGAACAGTCCGCCGAGCGACGCGACCAAGCCGGTAAGCCCAAGACCGAACAGAACCATGCCGGTAATCAGGGTTGGAATGTTGGTCGGGCCGTAGAAGATGAGCAGCAGACCAATGATCTCTATCACCGAGAACAGCAGGTTCGCGGGCGGACGGCGGGCATTGAAGAACTTGTCGCTGATGAACCCGTAAAGCAACGAGCCGGCGATGCCCGCGAGCGTCGAAATCATCAGCATCGTCCCGGACATGATCTCGTCTAAACCGCGCGCCTCCTGAAGATAGAGCGGCCCCCACGAATTGATCGCGTAGCGCGTGATGTAGTTGGCAAGGCTCGCCAGTGCGAGCACCCAAATGGTGGGGATCGAAAGGATGGAGAATTGGAGCGCAAGCGTCGACTTTGATTTCGACATTTCGCTTTCGGCGAGGTGATCGTTCTTCCAGTCCGCGATCGTGGGAAGCCCCATCGTGCGCGGGCGGTCGCGCACCATGAGCCACATCATCGCGGCGGCGGCGAAGCCGATTATGGCTGGAACGAAGTAGCCCCAGCGCCAGCCGAAGTAGGCAACAACAGCACCGATCACGAAGAAGGTGAGCCCTTCACCGATGGAATGGGCGGTGCTCCAGAGCCCGTACGCGCGGCCGCGTTCCTTGTTTGAGAACCAAGCCGTCATGGCGACGACGCCGCCCGGCGCGCCGAACCCCTGGAACCAGCCGTTGAGACCCCAGATCACAGCGGCGAACAGAACGGTGTCGGCAAAACCCATGGCGACGTTGCAGATCGCCGTCATGACGAAGCCGAACGTCAAGAACACGCGCATATTGGCGTGGTCAGCCAGGAAGCCATTGGTGAGCTTGCCGAACGCGTAGGTATAAAAGAGCGCCGAGCCGATGAGGCCGAACTCCGCCGGTGTGAAGATGCCGGCGTCGATCATCGAAGGCTTCACCATGCCGATGGCGAGACGGCAGGTGTAAATCAGGCCATAGCCCAAGGTGATCGCCAGCATCACGCGCCAGCGTGTCGACTTGAATATGCGGTCGATCTCTTTTTGATCGCCGATCAGTGGCGCGTCCGCAGCAGTCGCGAACGCCTTCAGAAATCCTCCCGCCACGCGCTTTCCCCCTTGTTGTTATTTCTTCTTTGCGATCCAGGCGTGCGCCGGGTCGTTGTTGAATATCCAGATCCGCTTCGGCCCGGCCATGACGTTGAGATAGTAGAGATCGTAACCGTGCGGCGCGCCGACTGGATGATAGCCGCGCGGCACGAGCACGACATCGCCGTCTTCCACGCTCACGGTTTCATCGAGCGAGCGGTCGTCAGTGTATACGCGCTGGAAGGCAAAGCCCTGTGGCGGATTCAGACGGTGGTAGTAGATCTCTTCGAGTGAAGACTCTTCCGGCTCCGCCAGACGATCGTGCTTGTGCGGCGGGTAGGATGACCAATTGCCCCCAGGGGTGATGACCTCCGCGATGAGAAGGCTATCGGCGCGCTCGGTTTGCGGCAGGATGTTGCGGACGTAGCGCGTGTTTGTGCCCTCGCCGCGCGTTTCCTTGCTGATTGCGCTGGCCTCAATGAGCCGCGCGTCACCGCCGCTTTGGCCGGGCGCCGTGCCGATGGCGAGTTCAAGCTTGGTGCGGGCAGTGATGGCGTAATGCACACCGGCGGGCGCATAGACCGCGGCGGGTGAAATATCGTCGAACACGCTCATGCGCTCGCCGATATTTTCAAAACGCTGACCTTCCACTTCGACGTCGCACTTGCCTGAAAGGACGACCAAGCACGCCTCGCGGCCTGCTTCGCCGCCGGCTGTGCTTTCGCCAGGCTCGAGTTTGATCACTTTGAAGCCGACATAGGTCCAGCCGGCGCTTGCGGGCGTCACCTCGAGCACGGCGCCGGCTTCATCTCGCTCGTTCGGACGGACACGGAGTTTTGGCATCGCGTGCTCCTAGATCAAACCGGCGGCGGCGGCTTCGCGCTTCAGCGTGGCGAGGCCGAGTTCGCTGTAGGTACGCGGGTTTGCGATCGCCGGGTCTTGCTCGGCTTCGATGATGATCCAGCCGCTGTAGCCGATGCGCTTCAGCGCCTGCATCACGGCGCCGAAATCGATACCGCCGTCGCCCGGCACGGTGAACATGCCCGCGAGGACGCCATCGAGGAAGCTCTTGCCGGTGCGGCGGGCTTCGGCGTGAATCGGGCCGCGCACGTCCTTGCAATGAACGTGGACGATGCGGCTCGGGTGACGCTCGATCACATCGAGCGACCTCACGCCGCCGAGCGCTGCGTGGCCGGTGTCGAGCGTGAAGCCGACGCTCGGAGATGTCGCGGCGATGAAGGCGTCCATGTCAGCCTGGGTTTCGACGACGGTGCCGAGATGGTGGTGATAGGCGAACTTGATACCCTGGCCAGAGATGTAATCGGCAACCTTGCTCATGCGATCGCCGAATTGCGCCCATTCGCTGGACTTCAAGCGCGGCGTGCCCTCAAGCGGCACAGCTTTGTTAGAGTGCACGGCATTTGAGGTTTCCGCGAAGACAAAAACTGTCGAGCCCATCGCTTTCAGCAAATTGAGATGCGGCTGCAGCGCGGCGATTTCGGCGTCGGCGTCCTGCGTCAGCAGGTTGCCGCTGTACCAGCCGCCGACGCAATCGAGCTTATACGGTGCGAGCGCGGCCTTGAGCGCCGCGGGTTCGCGCGGAAACTTGCCGCCGAGTTCGACGCCCTCGAAGCCGATTTCCTGGCAATCCTTCAGAATCGCCTCAAGCGGCGTGTCGCCGCCGAGTTCGGGCATATCGTCGTTGGCCCACGCGATCGGGCTGACGCCGAAGCGGATGCTCATCGTCTCGTCTCTTTCGGTTTGATCTTGTCTTCGTACGCCGCGCGCGCATCGCGAACCGCGGCGCGTTCCGAGACTTCAGGCACGGCCACATCCCACCACCAGCCGCCCGCTTCGGTGGTGATCATCGGATCGGTGTCGATGACGATGACGCTGGTGCGGTCGGCCTTCTTCGCACGCGCGAGCGCGTGTTCGAGGGCGGCGATGCCATCGACCTTCTCCGCAATCGCGCCGAGGCTCGCGGCATGCGCGGCGAAGTCGATGTCGGGCAACGCTTCGTGTTCGGCGTCGGCGAGCAGGTTGTTGAAGGATTCCGACCCGGTCGACCGCTGCAGGCGATTGATGCAGCCATAGCCGCAATTGTCGAGCACTACGATGGTGAGCTTCTTGCCGAGCATCACAGATGTCGCGATCTCGGAATTCATCATCAGATACGAGCCATCGCCAACCATGACGAATACGTCGCGATCCGGCGCCGCCATCTTCACGCCGAGCCCGCCGGCGATTTCGTAGCCCATGCACGAGAAGCCGTATTCGAGGTGGTAGCCCCCGGGTTTCGCGGTGCGCCAGAGCTTGTGAAGTTCGCCCGGCAAGCCGCCGGCAGCGCAAACGACAACCGCGTTCGCGTCCGCTGCGCGTTGCACGGCGCCGATGACTTGCGCGTCGCTCGGCTTGGCTTGGCCCTTCGGCGCAGCAGTGGCGGCGTCAACGGCCTTTCTCCAAGCAGCGCTCCGGCCTGCGGCGACGTCAGTCCACGAATCCGGCGCGCGCCAATCTCTAAGACTGGCAATGAGCGCCGAGAGGACAGCGCCGGCATCACCGATCACGGCGTCGGCGCCGTGCTTGTAGGCATCGTGCGCGGCGACGTTGACTTGCACGAGCG
The DNA here is from genome assembly GCA_050184605.1 of Hyphomonadaceae bacterium. Lineage (GTDB taxonomy): Bacteria > Pseudomonadota > Alphaproteobacteria > Caulobacterales > Aquidulcibacteraceae > Vitreimonas. Next base: position 28,944 of record JBFXAE010000011.1, read on the forward strand.
TGCAGCCCTCGCGCTCGAACAAGGTGCGCGAACCGCTGGTGAAATCCTGCAAGCGCGTGCCGATGGCGATAACGAGGTCGGCTTGCGACGCCGCTTCGTTTGCCGCGCTCGAACCGGTGACGCCGATAGAGCCAAGCGCGGCCGGGTGATCCCACGCAAGCGCACCCTTCCCGGCTTGCGTTTCAGCGACGGGAATACCTGTTGCTTCGGCGAGGCGCGAGAGCGCGCCTTCAGCGCCAGAATAGAGCACGCCGCCACCAGCGATGATCAGCGGCGCTTTGGCCTTCTTCACGAGCGCAACCAAACCATCGATGTCGCGCGCTTCGGGTTGCGGCTTGCGGATGCGCCAGACGCGGCGTTCGAAGAAAGCGCGCGGATAGTCGAAGGCCTCGGCTTGGACGTCCTGGCAGAAGCCTAGCGTCACCGGCCCGCAATTCGCCGGATCGAGCAGCGTCGCCATCGAGCGCGGGAGAGAGTCGAGCAATTGCTCCGGGCGCGTCAGGCGATCGAAGAAGCGCGAGACCGGGCGGAAGGCATCATTCGCTGAAACCGTCGCGTCGCCGAAGTCTTCGATTTGCTGCAGCACCGGATCAGGGCGGCGCGAGGCGTAGACGTCGCCCGGCATGAGCAGCACCGGCAAGCGGTTCACATGCGCGAGCGCGGCGGCTGTGACCATGTTGGTGGCGCCGGGGCCGATCGACGTGGTGCAGATCATCGCGCGGCGACGGCGCATTTGCTTTGCGTAAGCGATCGCCGCGTGCGCCATCGCCTGTTCATTGTGCGCGCGGTAGGTTGGCAGCACATCACGCGCTGCGTGCAAGGCTTCGCCGAGGCCGGCGACGTTGCCATGACCGAAAATCGCCCAGACGCCGGCGAAGTAAGGAACCTCGCCGGCGTCCGCCTCGACGAACTGATTGGCGAGATAGCGGACCGCCGCTTGCGCAGCTGTGAGACGAAGCGTGCTCATCTCTATCTCGTACGCGCTTTCCTGGCGCGCCGCCAAGCTTCGACCAATTGGCCGAGATTTGAGGAGAGCGCCTCGACGGCTTGCTCGTCGTCGATCTCGCCTTTGAACCAGCGTGAGGCGGCATCGTTGAAGATGGTGCGGCCGACGGCGAAACCTTTGACGAGATCGACGCGTGCTGCGGGCGCGAACGATTGCACTAACTCGTCCAGCGGGCTGGAGAGCCCAAGCAGCACCACACCGCGGCAATGCGGATCGTTGGAGACGATAACGCGCTCGATGTTGGCCCAGGTCTCGGCGTCAGCGGCAGGTTCGAGCTTCCACCAATCAGGGAAAATGCCCAGATCGTAAAAGCGTTGGATGGCGCGCGCCGCGGTCTTGGAATCCACCGCGCCATTCTTCGAGGCGATGATCTCGACCAGCAATTCGTGACGTGTCGCGCGGCAAGCGTCGAACAGGCGCAGCGCCTGACGCTCCTGGCGTTCGCGCAGATCGACGGGATCATCAGGATGGTAGAGGAAGAGCGCCTTGACTGTATGGTTCAGCGGCCAAGACGCGATTTCGGCGCCGACATCGTCCAGTTCGGCGTCAAACTCGATCGGGCACGATTGCGGCAGTTCGATCGGGCGGCCGATCCAGTATGGAAGGTCAGCAGCGGCTTCGAGCGCGCGCATGCCGTGGCGGCCATCAAGCAGCACGCCGAAGCGCGCGTCACCTTTCGCGAGCTTGTGTGTGGCGCGGACGGCGAGAGATTTGAACTGCTCAATGCGCGATTGATCAGCGCCGCATGAGCGCGCCAAGGTTTCGAATTGCGTGCGGTGGTCGATGGCGAGCACGGTGAGTTCGGGATAGTCGCCGCGGCGGCAGCCGACCCAGTGCAGGTGTTCGAGATGCTTATCTTCGCGCAGACGCTTTGGCCGCTGTTCGAGCGCCAGGAAATACTGCATCTCTTCCCATGTCGGCATCGCCGGCGCGCAGCCGTGGCGGGATACGACGATCGCGCCCGAAGCGTTGCCGAGCGTGCAGCATCGCGCGACGCTTTCGCCGCGTAGCCAGCCGCGCAGAAAGCCGGCCATGAAGGCGTCGCCGGCGCCGAGGACGTTGAACACCTCCACCGGAAAGCCCGAAACGATCTCGCCCTGCTCGACAGTCTTGGGAATGACGCCTGCGAACGCCGCGCAGCCTTGGGGCCCGAGTTTCAGGATGATGAGCGCCGCACTCTTATCGCGGATGGCGCGCAACGCTGTGATCGTGTCGGTCGAGCCGCCGAGGATGTGAATCTCCTCGGCGGTGCCGATGATGAGATCGCATTTCGGCAAAATGCTCTGCAGTTGTGTGGTGACGTGTTCACTGGCGACGAAGCGGTTCTCGCCCATGTCGCGCGCTTCGAGACCCCAGAGGACGGGTCGATAATCGACATCGAAGACAACTTTGCGGCCATTGGCCTTGGCGATATCGATGGCTTTGCTGCTGGCGGCGAAGACGTTTGGCTTCGAGAGATGCGTGCCGTTCACGAGCACGGCGGCGGCGCTCTTGATGTAGGCTTCGTCGATATCGCTCTCATCAAGAGCCATATCGGCGCAGTTCTCGCGGTAGAAGATGAGCGGGAACGTGTCCGGATCGCGGATGCCGAGAATGACGAGCGCGGTGAGGCGCTCGGGATCGGTCTTTACGCCGCGCACATCGACGCCGTCGCGGGCCAACTCCTCACGGATGAAGCGGCCCATGTGATCGCCGCCGACACGGGTGATCAGGCCCGTTTTCAGACCGAGCCGTGAAGCGCCGATGGCGGTGTTTGTGGGGCTGCCGCCGACGTATTTGGCGAAGCTGCCCATATCTTCGAGGCGGCCGCCGGTCTGGCTCCCGTAGAGATCGATCGACGACCTCCCGATCGTAATCAGATCAAGCGTGGTGCGCTCGCTCTGCGCCATGCAATCCAGCCTTCAACGCCACGCAGCCGGCCGGCGCAGCGGTCATTTGCAATACATATTCCACACAGATTCATTCTGCAACATTCGTTTCAGGCTGATCTCAGCCGGCCTTGCGTCGCTTGGCGCTGGCCGCCTTGGGACGACGGGCGTGCTCCTGTTGCGAGACCTCGAAGGCGTAGGAGATCACTAAGGCCTGCGCGAGGCACATCGTGGCCGCCAGTGAACGAAACTTTCGGATTTCGGCTTCCTTCACTTGCAGGGCGAGCGTCGCGGGCTTGGCCGTCGGGCTGACGAGTGAGTCGCTGATCGAAAGCACTTTGGCTTCGTGGGTGAGCGCGGTCTGAACCGCCTGCACTGTCTCCTCAGCGTAAGGGTGGAAGCTGATATCGATGAGCAGATCGTCAGGGCCGATCGTCTGGATTTGCTGACGCGTCATGCCGCCGACGCCATCGACGAAAACCGTGCGCTTGTTGAGCTGCTGGAGCGAGTACGCGAGATAGGACGACACCGGCAAAGACCGCCGGAAACCCACGACATAAACGGTTTCCGCGTCGCTGATGAGGTCGACGGCTTTGCGCAGATCTTCGGCTTTCACCAGCTCGCGCAAATTGTTCATCGCCAGCACGTTGCCTTCGACGAACTCGGAGAGGACGTCAGCCGGGCGCCCACCGCTGCGCGACGCGCCGCCTTCGCTGAACTGGCGCACGCGCTCGCTGTAGCCAAGCACGGTGCTGCCGGCGATTAGGCCATCGCGGATGACCTTTTGCATTTGGCTGGCGCTCTCGAAGCCGATCGCCTTGGCGAAGCGCACGATCGCTGAGGGCTGCACGCCGGCCCGCTCGCCGATAACCGCAAGCGTCTCCAGCGCCACCGCGTTGGGCTCGTCGAGCACATAGCGGGCGATTTGCTGGAGGCGCTTGGAGAGATCTTCGTAACGATCGAGGATGGCGGCACGCAGCTCCTCGCTGGTCTGCGGCGGGCGGACGGCGCTGGACATTATCGCTCCGGTGCGACGGGAAAGTCGCAGAATATATATTCCGTCAGTGGAACGCAATGATCACCCCTGACCAGGGCTTGTCAGGTTCAGAATTCTCGTTCCATAAGCGATCACACTTAAAACACACGTTTCGCGGGCGCCGATTGACGGCGCGCAGCGGCGGGCGGATGCGGGGCAATGATGTCTCAGAAAATCGATGTCGCCATTATCGGCGCGGGCCGCATGGGCCAAATTCACGGACACAACGCGGCCCGCCACCCGGATCTGCGCTTGCGCTATGTGGTCGAGACCGACGCGGCCCTTGGCGCCGCGCTGGCGGCGCAAACCGGCGCGGAGCTCGCCACGCTGAACGACGTGCTTGGCGATCCGGCGATCAAGGGCGTGGTGATCGCCAGCTCCACCGATATGCACTTGGAGCACAGTCTGGCCGTGATTGGCGCAGGCAAAGCGGCGCTCTGCGAGAAGCCGATCGATCTCGATCTGGCGAAAGCCAAAGCGGTGGCGGTGGCGTTCGAGGGCGCGCCCTATATTCTCGGCTTCAATCGCCGCTTCGATCCGCATGTGACGGCGCTGCGGGAAAAGATCGCGTCGGGCGCGATTGGCGACCTCGAAACGCTGATGCTGATCAATCACGATCCGGCAGCGCCGCCGCCGGCCTTCATCCCCCGCTCAGGCGGACTGTTCAAGGATTTCACCATCCACGATCTCGATCTGGCCTATTGCCTGCTGGGCGAACCGCCGGTCGAGATTTTCGCGACAGCGAGCTGCCTAGTCGATCCGAAGATCGCCGAGCTCGGCGATGTCGATACGGCGCGGGTGATCCTGCGCACCGCCTCGCACAAGCTGTGCGTCATCTCCAACACACGCCGCAGCGGCTATGGCTACGACCAGCGTGTGGAGGCCTATGGCTCGCGAGGCATGGCAATGACGGGCAACGAGCGCCTGGATAGCGTTGAGGTCTGGAGCGAAGCGGGCGCCCTGGCCTCGCCGATCCGGCCCAATTTCCTCTCGCGCTACATGCCCTCGTATGCGCGCGAAATGGATCATTTTGCCGATGTGTTGGCGGGGCGCGCGACGCCGCAAGTGGGCTACGCGGAAGGCTTGGCGGCACTGGCGTGGGCGGAAGCTTGCGCGGAATCGGCGCGGACGAACAAAGTCGTGAAGGTCTAAGACACATGCACAAGGTTGCTCTAATCGGCGCAGGCCGCATCGGCCGCATCCATGCCGCCAACATCGCGGCGCACCCTGAACTACAGCTCGCCTATGTCGTCGACCCCGTGGAAGCGTCAGCAAGGGATGTCGCCGCCAGCTACGGCGCCAAAGTCGCCGATCTTGAAGGCGCGTTCGGCGATGCGGGCGTCGCCGGCGTGATCGTGGCGTCGTCGACCGACACCCATCTCGATTTCAGCCTGCGCGCGGCCCAAGCCGGCAAGGCGATCTTCTGCGAGAAGCCCATCGATCTCGACCTAGCGCGCGCGGAGGCCAATGCGCCGAAGTTCGAAGCCGCCAGGGCGCGCGTGTTCCTGGCATTCAACCGCCGCTTCGATCCGAACTTCCGCGCGCTGAAGAAGAAGCTGGACGCAGGCGCGGTGGGCAAGCTCGAGACCTTGCATATCACCAGCCACGACCCCTCGCCGCCGCCGCCCGGTTACGTCGCGGTGAGCGGCGGCCTCTTCAAGGATATGGCAATCCACGATTTCGATATGGCGCGCTGGCTGTTGGGCGAAGAACCAAGCGAGGTGTTCGCGGCGGGCGCCTGCCTCGTCGATCCCGAAATCGGCAAACTCGGCGATATCGATACGGCGAAAACCATTCTCCGCACGCCATCCGGTAAGCTGTGCGTGATCTCCAACAGCCGCCGCAGCGGCTATGGCTACGATCAGCGTATCGAAGCGTTTGGCTCAGGCGGCGCGTTGCGCGCGGGCAATGTCACCGAGAGCACGGTGGAAGCCTGGACCGAAGGCGGCGCCCAGGCCGATCAGTTCCAGAACTTCTTCCTCGATCGCTACGCCGCCGCCTACAAGTTTGAGATGGCGCACTTTGCCGACATGATCGCGCGCAACGCCGCGCCGGAGATCAGCTATCGCGATGGCGTTGTGGCGCTAGCACTGGCCACGGCCGCACACGCCTCCATGCAGAGCGGCGCCCCGGTTCAGCTCTGAGCACAAAAAGAAGCGGCCCCTTTCGGGGCCGCTGTAGTGCAGGAAGGATAGCCCGGCCGCTTAGAATACGGCGCGGATCGAGAACAACACGGTCGGCGAGGAGTTCTCGCGTTCCACTTCGAATTCATCGACGTCACCAGCGATCTGGTTGTCGACGATTTCCTGGGCGGTATCGCCGTCGAAGTTACGCTCAGCCTGAATGCTATCGGCATCGAGCAGGTTGTTGCCGACTATACGCAGCACAACGTTCTCGCTGAGACGATGCTCGACGAACACTTCGAGGTTGGCGTCGTACCACTGGCGCTCGACTTCGCCGAGGAACAGCGATTCCGACATGCCCTGCTTGCGATAGCTGAAGCCCACGCTCGAATTCCAGCTCGGCAGGTTCTGCGTGACGCCGAAGTTGTAAACGTACTCCGGTTGTGCGTTGAAGCGCGCGGTGATTCCGGTCAGCGGCTCGATGCGCTCGGAGTCGAGGCTCGTGTAGTTGGCGAAGAAGCCGGTTTCGTCGAGGCCCATGAACGAGAGCGGCGTCGAGATATCGACTTCCCAACCCGAGACCTCGCCGTCGCCGGTGTTCTCGTAGGTGTACTCGAACGCGCCCGGCACGCCGGTGGAAACGCCCGTGTTCACCAGCGAGATCAGGTCGCTGACATCGCGGTGGAAGTAGTTGAAGCCAACGACGCCGCGCTGACCGAGGCGATGCTCGTAGCCGATGTCGTAACCCCAGGAGGTTTCCTGCTTGAGGTTCGGGTTGCCGAACGTCTCGTCATCATCCTCCGGCGAATCCGAGTTGGCGAACGGCACGAGCTGATCGAGCGTCGGGCGGCGCACCGTGCGTGCATAGCTGACGCGGAATTGCCCGTTCTCCCATGGCGTCCACTGGGCGTGGAAGGATGGGTTGATCTCGTCGCTCGAATTGCTGCCACTGGCGCCGCCGACGATGCGAGCTTCGGTTTCGGTGCTTTCCGAGCGAACGCCGAGTTGTACGGTTAGATTCTCGGTGATGCCGAACTCGGCCATGATCCAGGCATCGAAGCGATCTTCTTCGTATTCGAAGATGCCGCTGTCTGGGGTAACGTTGTCATCCGGATCGTCGAAGTCGCCGTCGCCGTTATCGTCCTCGAACTCTTGTTGGCTGTAGTCGCGGGTCTTGTTCTTCAAAGCCGCCCCGACTTCGAACTCAAAACTCGCGAGACCGAGGCTTCGCGCGAACGCGTCGGAGTTGAAGGTCAGTGCGCCATCGATCGAGAGCTCGGTGTCGTCACTGTCGATCAGCACCTGCTCCACCGGTTCCGGCGGATCGTCTTCGAAGCTGGTTTCGATGTTGTCTTCGGTGAAGTTCGCGTAGCGCGCCTGACTTTCGAAGCTCCAACTCGGTGAGAGCTGACCTTCGTAGAGCACGGAAAGGCCGTAGCTCATCTGCTCAATGTTTTGGCGTTGCGATTCGATCGTATCGAGCTCCCAGACCTCGTCCGAGACATCGTCGTTGGCTGTGGCGACGCCGTCTTCGCGCGCGTAGAGAACCCCACTTTCGGTTTCTTCCCGCTCTGTGCTGAGCACGAACGCATCGAGGCGCAGCGTGTGGTTCGGCGCGAGCGCGAAGGTGAGATCGCCGTTGAAGGACATGTCGGTGCTGTCACGTGTGTCGATCTGATCCTGGTGCTCGATCGCGAGCGTCGATGGGCCCGGGAACGTAAAGCCATCCGGCTGAAAAAGATCCGTGCCGTCGTCGCTGGCGCCGAAGCCCGGCGAGGTATCGTCGAACAGCTGCTGATCCAGCACCTTCACGTTATAGCGTGTTTGGTAGTCCATCGTCGCCGACCAGGCGACGCGGCGGTCATCCGTGCGACCCGAGAACGAAAGCGCGCCGAGACCGTTCAGCTCTTCGTTGTCGATATCGTAGATGCCGCCAATACGGGCGATCACACCTGGCGGAAGGCTCATGCCGTCCTTGAGGATGATGTTGATGGTGCCGCCGATGCCTTGGCTATCGATGTCGGCGCTTGGCGAACGCACGATCTCGATACGGTCGATGATTTCGGCCGGAATGCGGTCAACGAAGACGGTGCGGTCATTGCCGGCGCCTGGAATGGCGCGGCCGTTGACGAGCACCTGAGTGAAGCCTTCGCCCAGACCGCGCATTTGCGGCGCATCGCGCTCGCCAATATCGCTGGTGAACGCGACCCCGGGAACACGGGAGAGCTGGTCGCCGACAGAGAGCGGTTCAAACTGCTCGAAGAATTGTTGGTCGTACACCAGCTCCGGCGCGACCGTGTCAGTACGGTTGCGATACTGGATTTCGCCAGTGATGACGATGTCTTCCAGCGTTTCTTCGTCGGCCGGATCCTGCGCCAGCGCGGCGCCTGGAAAAGCCATACAGCACGACATCAGCAGCGTCCGCAGCGCCGCCTTGCGCATCGATTTCATTCCATCCTCCCCTCGAGGTCCCTTCGCTCCGCAACGGGCAGACGCCCGCCAACTACGAGGTTGTCATGACGGATCGATGATACGAACGAATATTCCATCCTGCAACCATTTTGGAATTTCCCTTGCAGAACGGTTTGGAGGGTGGCAGCAAGGACACGCGAAAACGTTGCAAAGTGCGGGTAAACCGCCATCCAGAGGCAAAGCGAGGGGACGGAAGTATGCGTAAGGCTTGGATTGCATGGCTGTTCGCGAGTGCAGCATTGGTGGCGTGCAACGCGGGAGGCGGCCAGGTCCGCGCCGTTGCGCCTGTCGCTGAAACAACGGCGACAGAGCAGTCCGACGCCAATACGGCAATCGTCATTCCAAACAACCAAGGCGGCCTCATTGTCGGATCGAGCGAAAGCGCCGGCATCGAGCTTTATGGGCTGGACGGCGCCCGCCGCGCGCAGATCGCTGCAGGCGCCACTGTCGGGCTCGACGCCCGACCCGTTGGGGGTGATCAAGCCGGCTGGATTGTCGCCACACTTGATGGCGCCGCCAATCGTATTCGCTTGTTCGAGCTCGATGCTGACGCGGCGACCGCGACAGAGCGCACGACGCGTGAAATTCCAATCGGCTTTTCGGGCGAGAGCATTTGCCTCTATCGCGACGCGCGCGATCAGACGCTCTATGCATTCGCGCTCGGCGGCGCGGGCCAAGTCGCGCAGTACATGATTTCCAGAAGCGCCGATGGCGCGATGGATGCGCGCCATGTGCGCGATCTGCGCGTCGCCTCCGAAGCCAGCTATTGCACGGCGGATGATGCAACAGGCGATCTCTATGTTGCCGAACAAGGCGTGGGCGTGTGGCGCTTCGACGCCGATCCGGAAGCCGAGGTCGTGCCGGAACTGATCGACGCCGTGCGCCTCGGCGACATCACGGAAGAAGCCGGTGGCGTCGCCGTCTACAACGCCGGCGCGGCCAGCTACCTCGTAGCCTCCGACGCTTCGGCAAACCGTTTTCACGTGTACGACCGCAATGACGATCACAAATTGGTGGGCAGCTTCACGGTCAATGGCGTCGAGGCGGCGGGCGGCCTCAATGCCTCAAGCTTCGGCTACGGCGAAGGTTTTCCGCAGGGCATGCTTGTCGCCATGGACGACGAGAACGAGACCGGCACCAACTACAAGCTGGTGTCTTGGGCCGAAATCGCACGCGCGCTACGGCTCAACGCCGGCACGCCGCAAGATCCGCGCACGCCCCCGGAATCGAGCGTGGCGATCGTGCATCCGCTCACCGAGACAACGCCGGTCGAAACCGATGGCGATAGCGCCGACGACCCGGCGATCTGGGTCGACCGCAACAACCCTGCGCGCTCCGTCATCATCGGCACGCAAAAGCAATCTGGGCTTTATGTCTACGACCTGCAAGGCAACGTTCTGCAGTTCCTACCCGATGGGCGTATGAACAATGTCGACGTGCGCGATGGCTTCCGCCTGGGCGCGCAGACGGTTTCGCTGGTTGCCGCAAGCAACCGCACGACCGACGGCATTTCGATCTATCGCGTCGATCCGTCGACGCGCCGGCTCATCGATGTTGCTGACGGCGTTCAAGCGACCGGCTTTGTCGATCCGTATGGCCTCTGCATGTATCGCAGCCGCACTGGCGACACCTACGTCTTCGTCAACGGCGATAGCGGCAACATGCGTCAGTACCGGATCACCGACGCCGGCAACGGCCGCGTGCGCGCCACGCAAGTGCGCGAGATTCCGTTTGGATCACAAACCGAGGGCTGCGTGGCGGATGATGAGACCGGGGTGCTTTACGTCGGCGAAGAGGATGTTGGCCTCTGGCGCATCAACGCCGAGCCGGACGGCGGCACGACACCGACCTCCATCGCCACTGTGGAAAGCAATGACGCGCTCCACGACGACCTCGAAGGCATCGGTTTTTATGATCTCGGCGACGGGCGCGGCTACCTCGTGGTCTCAAGCCAAGGCGACAACACCTTCGCCGTGTTCCGGCGCGAGGGCAACAACGAGTATGTCGGATCGTTCTCGGTGCTGGCCGACCCCGCCCTTGGGATCGACGGCATCTCGGAAACCGATGGCCTGGAGATGCTAAGCGCCAATCTCGGCGGGCCATACGCCGGCGGCATCTTCATCGCGCAGGATGGCCGCAACATCGCACCGCAAGAGTATCAGAACTTCAAGCTGGTGCCGTGGTCGGCGATCGCGGCGGCGCTTGACCTGGAGACACGGCGCTAAAAGTTGCCGCTCGCGGAGAGGCCGATGGTTAGGCCCTCTCCGCGGGCGCGCACGTCTGAACCGTCGAACGCGCCGAGGCGATCGGGATCGAAGAGGCGGCGGCGGCGGGTTTCGTCGCTGTCGCTCAGGTTTGAAGCCCACGCACGCACCTTCAAATCAGCGAACGCCGTGGTTTCAATCCAGAGCGTGAGTTCATCCGCATCCTGCTCATACTCGATGCGGTCGAGCCTGAATTCCGGCGTCTCGCGTTCTCGTTCGAAATCGATACCCCAAGCGCTGCTTATCGACTCAAACTCTTGCCGGAAGCGGAGGGCGACGGCGCTTTCGTCGAACGCGGAGATGTCGCGGCTTTCGCCGGTCAGCGGATCCAATACCTCTGATTGCTGCGCCACGCCTTCGACTCGGATTTCGGCGCCGAGCGGAAGCGGCAGCGCCAATGAAACACGCGCGCCGAACACGTCGGCGTCGCCAATGTTGCCCGGCGCGTCGAACTGATCGCCCGGTGGCCCAACCGGAATGACATCAAGCGTGTCCTCGACCCACCAACGATAGAGCGTAAGCGCCAGCGCGCCGTCCTCGCCGAAGCGCCAATCGCCGCCAAGTTCGAGCCGCCAGGAGGTCTCAGGCCTTAGATCGGGATTGCCGCCATCGACGATCGAGCTGGTGATATCGGCGGCGGAGACGAAATCCTCGAAATCGAGTTGGCCCACGTCACGATGGAGTCGCACGCGCAGCTGGTTGCGCTCACCGAAGGCGCGGACAAGTTGAAGCGATGGCTTCCAATAGGTGAGTTCGGTTTCCTGGTTCACGTCGCCGGTTTGGCTGAGCACCGAGGTTTCGACGGAGACGCCGGCCTCCAGCGTCCAGCGCGGCGCCGGGGCGCCGGCGAGCATGAACGAGGCTTCCGCGCGCTCCTCCTCGACGCGCACATTGGCGGACGGGAGGATCACAGGAACCGGGCCAGAGCCGTCATCCTCGGTCAGAGTGAGGCGTTGTTCCAAAGTGTTGAGCGCAGCTTCCGCCGCGATTTCGATGCGCCAAGCCTCGGACAGATCTCGCCGGCCCACAGCGCGCAAAATGGTCTCGCCGCTTTCGATGCGCTGGGTCTGCTGCGCAGCCTCATCGAACGCGCCGAGCGCATCCAACTCGATCGTTGACTCGTCGCTCTCGTAGCTGCGGCGGGTTACAACCGCGGCGAGCTCGCCGCGCCATTCGCCGATGCTGCGGCGGAAGGAAAGACCAAACTCGCCGGTGTCTTCCTGCTCAGTGAAGTCTGTATCGATTGAGCCATCGAAGGCGCCGGCGGCGTCAGTCAGGCGCGCGAGTTCAAGTTCGTCATATTCCACCCGGCTGAATTGGCCGTTGAGCGCCAACGTGCCGCCTGCCCATGGAAATGTCGCGTCACCCGCGAGGCGCGCTTCACGCTCGTCCGATGGCACGCGTTCAGTGCGGCCGTCGTCGAGCGCGCCAGTTGCATCGAAATCCGATCGCACGCCGCGAACCGGCAGGTGCTCTTGAGCCAGCGCCGCAGAGACGCCGTACTCAACATTGCCGCGGCGGCCGGTCCAGGCGAGTTCGCCCGATGGCGTTACGCGGCCATCGCGAGTGTGGGCGAGTTCGGCTTCCCAAACACCCTCGCCGCGCCCGGGCCGGCGCACGACGTTCACGCGCAATGTCTGCCCGCTGCCGGCGCTGGAGCCCGAGCCGCGGATCAGTTCGATGCGCACGACATCGCCGGCGGGAATGCGCGCGAGAATGTCGTCGATCTCTTGGGCCTTCGAGGTTGGCGGTTCACCGTCGATGAGGACATTGCCCTGCGCGCCGGAAAAACCCCGACGCTCTTCGCCCTCGTCGATGACAAAGCCTGGCACGCGCTCGACCATGTCGAGCGCCGTACGCGGCGTGAAAGCAGCGAAGAAATCCGCCTCATAGACGATTGCGCCAGGCGCGGCGGTCTGAGCGAACGCCGGCGCGCCCAGCGCGGCGCTCAGCGCCCAGAGCGAAATCATCCCCCTCATCGCGCGATGATACCGATTTTCTGCCCAGTCACGACGCAGTATTTTCATTTCAACCTGCGGACGCACGCCGCCCCCAATGGGCTTTAGCGGACCATGCCGCGCATCGCCTGACGGCGCGCTGACGCGCTCCAGCACGCGCGCGAACGCGGCTTCAGCGACGAGATCGCCGAAGGCGAAGCTTCAGTTCTCCCCATCGGGAGGCGGGGCGCGTGAGACGCGCCAGGGTAGTGCCTTTGCGATCCTGCTTCATCCTTGCGGACGAACAGGACCTGCGCGTTTCACGCGCCCCGTAGCGTTCGTTCTTTCCCGGATGCAGGTTTAC
>JBFXAE010000012.1:0-7264 GCA_050184605.1 Hyphomonadaceae bacterium
GTGTGCGGCGCAACGCCGGGGCGGCGTTCGGCTGATTTCGGCGCAACGAGCCTTCATACATTGGTGCAAATGGTGGCGGGCGGCATGGGCGTGACGTTGTTGCCGAAGATTGCGGCCGACGCCGGCGCAGGCATCGGCGCCGACGTTGCGGTTCGTCATTTCGCTGAACCGGTCGTGGGCCGCTCAATCGGCGTCGCTTGGCGAGAAGGCGGTCCGCGCGAAGACGAAGCGCGGCTCCTGGCCAACGTGCTGCGTGAGAACTTGTTCTAAGAAGCGGGCCAGTCCGGCTTCGACAATTGCTTGGCCAAGTGCGGGAGGCGGATCACCATCCAAAGCGCCGCCCAGATGTTGCCGAGGATGAGCATCGGCGCGGCCCAAAGCAAAGCCACCAGCCATGAGCGCTCGGTGAGGAAGATCACAATCGCCAACAGGACAAAGCCGAAATAGAGGTCGCTGAGCGTAACGATGCCCCATGGCAGCGTCGTTACTACTGCCAGCTGGTCCATGAAGCCGCCATGTAAGTCCTGCAGCGAGAACGCCGCCCACAGCACGAGCCCCAACAAGGCCAGTCCGCCCAAACCCACAGCCGCGCGCAAAACGTTCATGCTGCCCGTCCCTTCCGTCGTCTGCGTTGTCCCACGCGGCTTGGCAAAATCAAGGCGCGACCATCGTCGGGGGGCAATTGATCTGCCGGGCGGCATGCTCTAGCCCGGCTGAAGACACACGGGGATCAGATGGAAACGAGCAAGCGCGGAATTCCGCTCCACTGGCTGATGCTGGCCGGTTTCGTCATCGGCTTGGGCGCCGGCCTCTGGGTGAATCTGACGCTTGGCGCCGATACCGCATGGGTGCAGTGGGTCACCGCCAACGTGACGGGCCCAGTCGGCCAAATCTTCCTTCGCCTGCTCTTTATGCTGGTGCTGCCGCTCTTGTTTTCGGCGCTGGTGGTTGGCGTGGCGGAGATGGGCGATCTCTCCGCGCTGGGCAGAGTCGGCTGGAAGACGCTCGCCTTCACAGTGGTCATCTCGGCCATTGCGGTGTTGATCGGCCTCGGCATGGTCAATTGGCTGCGCCCCGGCGATGGCGTCGATCCAGTGCTAGCGCAAAGATTGCTGAGCGAGGGCGCGGCCGGTGCGGGCGCAATTATAGAGAACGCGCCCGAGACCGTGCAGGCGGGTCAGTTTTTCCTCGACCTTATCCCGTCGAATGCGTTCGCGGCCGCGGCGGACAATCAAATTCTGCCAGTGATGGTGTTCGCCCTGTTCTTCGGCATCGGTCTCGTGATGGTGAAGAGTCAGGCGACGGATCAATTGCAGACCGTCATAAGCGGGCTATTCGAAGTGATGATGCGGTTGATCAACCTCGTCATCAGGGCGGCGCCAATCGCCATCGCTTGCCTGATGTTCAACCTGGCCGCCTTGTTCGGCTGGGATTTGCTGGTGCGGCTAGCGGCGTTTGTGGGTGTCGCCGTCGCGGCGATGGCGATACACATGTTTATCGTCTACCCGATCGCTGTTTGGGTGCTCGGCGGAGTATCGCCATTCAGCTTCTTCGCAAAGATCAACGAACCCATGATCGTGGCGTTCTCGACGGCGTCATCCAACGCCACGCTGCCCGTCTCGCTGCGCACCGCCGAAACCAAACTGCGCTTGCCGCGCAAGATCTCCCGCTTCGTTCTCACCGTCGGGGCGACCGCCAATCAGAATGGCACCGCGCTGTTCGAGGGCGTCACCGTCCTCTTCCTGGCGCAGTTCTTCGGCGTCGAACTGACGATGGCCCAGCAAGTGATCGTCATGCTCGTTTGCATTCTCGGCGGCATCGGCACAGCAGGCGTGCCTGCGGGCTCGTTGCCCGTTGTGGCCATGATTCTGGTCATGGTGGGCGTGCCCGCCGAGGGCATTGGCCTCATCTTGGGCGTCGACCGCTTCCTCGACATGTGCCGCACGACCTTGAACGTCACCGGTGATCTGGTCGCGGCGACCGTGGTGTCGCGCGGCGAGAAGGATCCGGTCACGGAAGAGCCGGCGCCGTTTGCGCCGGCGCCGCCGTGATGCTCAGTCCATCAAGCGCTGCATAAGATAGGTGTATTCCAGCGCCCGCCGCCGCGCGGCCTCGTTGAGGTTGGCGGCCGCGGAATGGCCCCCGTCGATGTTCTCGTAATAGAGCACAGGCATGCCAAGCTCCTGCATGCGCGCCACGTATTTGCGCGCGTGTCCGGGATGCACCCGATCATCCTTGGTCGATGTCAGGACGAAGGGGAGCGGGAAATCCTCTCGCGCAGCCAGATTCTGGTAGGGCGAGATTGAGCGCAGGAAGCGGCCTTCTTCACGATCGGCCGGAGAGCCGTATTCGTCGACCCAGGAGGCGCCGGCGAGCAGCTGGTCGTAGCGCAGCATGTCCAGCAGCGGCACTTGTACGACGGCGGCGTTGATCATCTCCGGATGCTGATTGAGCATCACGCCCATCAGCAGCCCGCCATTTGAGCCGCCCATAATGCCGAGCCGCCGCGGACGGGTGATGCCTCGCGTCACGAGATCCTGCTCGACCGCATAGAAATCATCGTAGATCACTTGCCGGTTGGTGCGCAGGCCGGCTTGGTGCCAGGCGGGGCCGAATTCGCCGCCGCCGCGGATATTGGCGAGGACATACGTGCCGCCGCGCTCCAGCCACAGCTTGCCGACATTTGCGCTGTAGGCCGGCGTCATCGACACTTGGAAGCCGCCATAGGCGTAGAGCAGCGTCGGGTTCTGTCCATTGTTCTGCTGATCGCGTGGTCGGATGACGAAATAGGGCACGCGCGTGCCGTCGCGGCTGGTCGCTTCGAATTGCTCCGAAACGTAGGGCGAGGCGTCGAACAGCGGCGGCAATGTGCGCACGACACGGGCGCGGGTTGCGCGTTCCTCCAGCGCGTAGAGCGAGGAGGGCGTCAGGAAGTCCTCGAACACCGCGAACGCGGTCTCTTCCTGCGGCGATGCGCCGGCAAAGCTTACCGCGCCGTTCGGCGGCAATTCGACTTGGCTTTCGACCCAGGCCCGTCCGTCGAAGGCAAAGCGCAGGATGCGGCCGCGGACGTTTTCGTAGCCAGCGACGAGGATGGCGTCGCGCGTGAATTCGATCTCTTCAATCGATTGACGCGCGCTTGGCGTGAACAGCGTCTCTACACGGGGGGAAGAGAGCGCGGCGCTGTCAAGAGCGATGGCGACGAGCGAGCCCGAGGGGATGGCGGCCGCAGCGCCTGGCGGTGTCCAGGCCTCCTCGAGGGTGGCGACGAGGTGGTCTTTGTGGACGCCGCGAACAGTGGCCTTGGGCGGCAGAACCACGCGCTGGGGTCCGCCATCGCTCAAGAGCCAGTTTGTGCTCTCGAAGAAGGTGTCAGCCTCGATCGCGACGATGGTGCGTTGGCCATCGACATCGCTGAAGGCGGCGGTGAAGACGCCAACGTCGGTGCGCTGGCCGCGCATCAGTTCGGTAGCGCTGGCGAGCTCGCTGCCGCGCGCCCAACGCTTCACAACATAAGGATACCCGCTTTCGGTTACTGTCGGGGTTTCGCCTTCAGCGCCCCAATCGGTGCTCACCAAGAGCGTGTCGGCGTCAATCCAGCTTACGCCGGACTTGGCTTCGGGCAGAACGAATCCGCCTTGGACGAAGCTGCGGTTGGCGATGTCGAATTCGCGCCATGTGGTGGCGTCCTTCCCGCCATCCGAGAGCGAGATCATGCAGCGCGTCGTGCCTTCGAGACAATCGACCCCCTTGTAAACCCAATTGGCGTTCTCGGCGGCGGCGAGCGCGTCGATATCGAGCAGCGTCTCCCATACCGGCTCGCCGCGTGCGTAACTGTCCAGAGAGGCGCGGCGCCAGATGCCGCGCACATGTGTTTCATCCTGCCAGAAATTATAGAGATAGCCTTCGCGCACGGCGCCGAGCGGCAGCCGGTCCTGACTGTTGGCGATAGCGAGCGCGTCGGCATGGAGCTGCGCATAACGTGGATCAGCTTCCAGCTGGCCAAGGGAGCGCTCGTTCTGCGCACGCACCCAAGTCAGCGCTCGCTCGCCTTCAACCTCTTCCAGCCACAGGTACGGGTCGTTGTCGCGCAAGGCGTTCATCGTGGCGCAGGCCCCCAAGCCCAAAATTAGGCCGCCCAAGGCGGCCGCGGTCAAAATTCGCATGGCGTCGTCTCCCTGGTGCTACCAACCAGATTGAAGGCGAGCGGCCAAGGGCCGAAGCGTCGCGGCGGAGGTGGCGCGGGGCTCCGACGCACCCCATAATCATCTCCCATGCGCTATCTGAAGATGAATGGCTGCGGCAACGATTTCGTCATCCTGGACGCTCGTTCCCGCGGGGCGCTGCCCTTATCGTCGGCGCAGGCCAAGGCGATCGCCGATCGTCACGCCGGGGTTGGGTGCGATCAGGTTATTGTCGTGGAGCGCTCGATCCGCGGTGACGCCTTCATGCGCATTTGGAACGCCGATGGCGGCCAAGTCGATGCTTGCGGGAACGCCACGCGTTGCGTGGCCTGGATGCTGATGGAGGAAGGCGGCGCCGCCTCCCGCCGCATCGAGACCGGCGCCGGCATCCTCTACGCGGAGCGAAGGGGCGATCAACGCGTCAGCGTCGATATGGGATCGCCACTGCTGCGGTGGGAAGAGATCCCGCTCGCGCGCGCCATGGCGACCGATAAGCTCGATTTCGATCCGAGCGGATACGGCGCGCCCGGCGCAGTCAACATGGGAAACCCCCACGTCGTTTTCTTCGTCAATGACGTGCGGGCAGTTCCGCTCGACAGCTTAGGACCGCGGATCGAGACCGATCCGCTCTTCCCGCAGAAGGTCAATGCGGGATTCGCCGAGGTGCGGGCGCGCGATCAGATCAGGCTTCGCGTCTGGGAGCGCGGCGCTGGCGTGACGAAAGCCTGTGGCACAGGCGCCTGCGCGGCCGTGGTCGCGGCGCATCGTCAAGACCGGACTGGCCGGACGGTTGAAGTCCTAATGGACGGCGGCTCGCTCGAAATCGAATGGCGCGCCGGCGACGACCGCGTGATCATGACCGGTCCGGTGGCGCTTGAGGGCTCGGGTGAGATACCGGCTGGGTAAAGTTCGCGTGTGCGCGGGGGGCGCCCGCCTCCCTTTCGCCGCTCGGAGCCGCTAAGCTGACCCTATGCGAGGTGTGGTTCTGGCCTTGTGCGTCGCCGCTTGTGTGACTTCACCGCCCCCGCCGCCGAATGAGCGGCTGGCAGGGTGCTGGATCGACCGTGGGCAGAATCGCACCGTGACGATGCGATGGCTGCGTGCGGAAGCGCCGAACATCCTCACCGGCGATCTGCTTGAATATGGCCGCACAGGCGGCGTCAGTCGGCGCGCCCGCTACACGCTCGCCGCAGCCGACGAGGGCGGCTGGTCTTTGTGCGAATTCAGCACCGCCGGCGGGATGGCCTCCTGTTACCCCGTCGCCGAGGGGGAAAGCGGCACGCTGGAAAACGGCATCGTGTTCATCGATCGCCACGGCGAGGAATTGCGCATCACCATAGCCAGCACGGACACCCCAAATCGGGTCGTTTTCAACGGCCGAGCGGACGGCTGCGACTAGACCGCGACGATTGAAAAGCCCTCCCGCGCGGCGCATGCTCGTTGAAGCCGCGAGGGGAAAATCATGGCCGAGCCGCTGAACGCGACGTTCTTCGCCTTTCAGAAGCGAGAACGCGGTGGCGTGCTCATGCGCGCTTCGATTGGCTTCCTTATCGGCGGAGCAGCCTTGCTCGCACTATTTGCGTTTGTGTTCTGGGGCGCGTTGCTCTCGGCGCTGTCTTGGTACGGTCAGTTGCTCAGCGCGAGCATGACAGGCGATGAGGCAGCGCTTGCGGCGATAGGCTTTCCCGCAGGCGTCCTGATTATGTTGCCTGGCTTCCTGTTGTGGATGTTTTTCTTTTACGTCCTGTTTGCGGCGTATGAAGCGGCCTGCTTGCGGTGGATGGTCCACGGCGAGAGCGTGGGCGTCTTGGGTCTGGCCCTCGATGCGCAGACGTGGCGCGTGTATGGCGGCTATTGGGTTTGGTACGGCCTATATCTCGCGAGTGCTACGGCGCTCTCCATCGTTTTCGTGGGTGTTTTGAGCGTGCTCGCCGTGGCGGGCGCAGCTTCGGGCGCGCAAGCTTCTGACGCCGGCATGATGGCCGCCAGCTTCGGGTTGGGCGCGGCGCTGCTCTACATTGGCTATTATGGCGCGCTCATTTACTTCGGAGTGAGACTGGCGCCGGCGGCCGCGACGTCCATCGCCCGACGCAAGTTTTCGTTCTTCCATGCATGGAACGTCACCCGCGAACGTTTTTGGGCGCTGTTTGGCAGCTTCTTTTTGCTGATCGTGATCTATTGCCTGTTCGCGATTGTGTTCGGCGTAGCGCTGTTCGCCGCTGTGCTTGCGCTAGCCGCGCCTGAACTTGGCTGGAGCGCCAATCTGCCGTCCGATCCCTCCATTGTGGTCGTTGGCGTCATGGAGCGCTTTATCGGCGCCCTGCAGCAACCGCAGACTTGGCTGATCTTCGGCCTGCTGCAGATTGTTGGCATGGCAGTCGCCATGGTGTTTTACGTCGCCATGTTCGGCGTAAACGCGCGCGCGGTGTCAGTGGCGCTGCAAGAGGGCAAGATCGCGCTGCCTCAAACTTAGCGCGTCACGCGCCGCGCCCTGCTTGGCCCGACAACGCACGATATTGGCGAGGGCTCATGCCGACCGCGAGGCGAAAGCGGCGGCTAAAGGCGCTCTGATCGGTGTAGCCGCAGCGATATGCGATCTCGGCGATCTTGGCGTCGGTTTGCATCAAGCTGAGCGCATGCTCGATCCGGGCCTTGTTCAGAAACTCCCGTGGCGTGACGCCGAACAGGCGGATGAAATCCCTCTCCAATTGCGAGCGGGAGATCTTCGCCAGCTGCGCCAGCTTCTCCACCCGAATCGGCTCGGCGAAACGCCGGCGAATGTGATCGACCACGACCTTGAGGCGATGGGATGTCACCAACTCCCCGTCATGGGGACGGAGGCGGCGCGCGGCTGCCGCAACGCCGACCACTGACCCAGCTTGGTTGCGCACGGGCGCGCGTGAAAAGAGCAGCCAAGCGCCGGTGACGCCCATCGGCGACGCCAGCGCCAAGCGGTTGGGTTGCACGCGTCCGGTTTCGAGCACCGCCTTGTCCCAGGCTTCGTACTGGCGAGCGAGTGCGCCCGGAAAGAGGTTCGCCGCGCGCTTTCCGATTAACTCCGACGGCCGGCGCAGACCGCA
>JBFXAE010000012.1:7364-28075 GCA_050184605.1 Hyphomonadaceae bacterium
GCGCAATTCCTGCGCGCCAACCGCCTCGAAGCCGCCATCGAGGGCGTTCCCCATGGGCCACTGCGAATGGCGCGCGTGTTTGATGGGGCGCCCAGCTTTGGCGTCGTTGAACGCAATGGCTGCGCAGATTTCAGTCCGCCGGCCGTTGACGCCATGGCGATCAGAGCATCACGCATCCAGTTGCAGACATTCCGCTCGCGCCGCCGTGAATTCGACTGCGTCGAAGCTGGGCTTGTCCATACTGAGGGTCTGATTGACGCGGCGGTCGCGCAGATTGGTCCGCACTGGGCCTGCGATTTGTGGCTCAAAGCAGAGCGAGAGTATTGGATGCGCCGCTGCGCGGCCGGTGCGTTTCAGAAGGCGCGCCAGGATGTCGCCGGAATCGGTTGGGCTAACGTTGACCACCACACCTATGATGGCTCGCGCCGTCACTTCCGAACGACAATCCGCATTCTGGAGAAGCTCGGCTACGAATTGCGGGAGATGCTCTACGCCGGTGAGTTGGCGGGCTGGGGCAGCCAGGTTCTCGAGCAGCCAGTGATTGGCTCAACAATTTTCGCCGATGTCGATTTAGCGCCGGAAGAACTCGCGATCGACTTCTCGCACGAGCACTTGCCCGATCTGCCCAAGCATCGGCGCGCCGGGCTGCTTTCGGAATTGCTCGGCGAATCCATGCTCGAGGCTGGACTCAATCATGTTGCGGGGCGCTACGACCAGCGCGCATTACGCCGGCA
Organism: Hyphomonadaceae bacterium; assembly: GCA_050184605.1. Taxonomy (GTDB): domain Bacteria; phylum Pseudomonadota; class Alphaproteobacteria; order Caulobacterales; family Aquidulcibacteraceae; genus Vitreimonas. The sequence goes on from JBFXAE010000012.1 coordinate 8,099, forward strand.
ACTGGCCCGCCACGGCATTGAGATGATGGCGCCGTTCTCGGACTTTCCGCACCTCTACCAGGAGCTGACGGCCGGCGACTGGATGGCCGTTGATCCGAGCCGGGTCGATGCACTGGAGGCGGCGGGTCACATTGATCAGAAGCAGGCGGAGGATCTTCGCCTGAATGGGGCCATCGTCACTCACCTTGAGAACATCGAGCGCAACCAGGGCTATAAGGGCTTCAACCGCGAGGGCATCGATTCCGTCTTACGTAAGCTGGATCCGCGTGCGTACGTCGCTTCTGCCGAGCGCCAACCGTGACACGAGGGGTGGACGCAGCCATCCACGGGTTGCGCGATCGCTTCGGCGAGCGCATCGCCACTACCCAAGCCGCCCGTCTCGCGCACGGCCATGGAGAGGGTGTTCACACGGTGGCGATGCCGGATGCCGTGGTTTGGCCGGAAAGCACGGAAGAAGTCGCCGCTATCCTCGCGCTTTGCAACGAACACAGGACGCCGGTTGTGCCGTTTGGCGCAGGGACTTCACTGGAAGGTCAGGTGCAGGCGGTCGCAGGCGGCGTCTCGGTCGATCTCACGCGCATGCGGCGCTTGCTCGAGCTCAATGCGGCCGACCTCGATTGTCGGGTTGAGGCCGGTTTGGATCGTGAAGGCCTGAACGCCTTGATACGAAGCGAGGGGCTCTTCTTCCCGCTCGATCCGGGGGCTAACGCCACGCTCGGCGGGATGGCTGCGACGCGTGCTTCGGGCACCAACGCCGTCCGCTACGGCACCATGCGGGACCTGACGCTCGGCATGACCGTCGTTTCTCCGGCTGGCGGCGTCTTTCAACTCGGCGGGCGGGCACGGAAGGCATCCACGGGTTACGATCTGGTGCGGCTCTTCGTCGGCAGCGAAGGCACTTTGGGCATCATCACCGAATTGCAGCTGCGTCTGTTCGGGGCGCCGGAGACCACAGTCGCCGCAGTCTGTCAGTTTGCGAGCTTGCGCAGCGCGGTGGATGCGGTTTGCGTCATGCTGCAGCTGTCCATTCCGCTCGCGCGTATCGAATTGCTCGATCGCCTGCAAATGCAGGCCTGCATCGCCTATTCGAAACTCGCCGACCTCCAAGCTGCGCCGACCCTTTTCCTCGAGTTTCACGGAACGGACGCGGCGGTCTCTGACCAAATCGAACAAGTGCAGAGCGTGGTCGCTGAACATGATGGCTCCAGTTTGCGCCACGCGCGCGATACCAAGGAGCGCGCCGCGCTTTGGAGCGCACGCCACAACGCCTATTGGGCGGGCCGTAGCCTCCGCCCCGGCTGTGAAGCGCTCGCCACTGACGCGTGCGTGCCTATCTCGGCCCTGCCCGAGTGTATCGCGGAAGCCGAGGCGCTAGCGCGCGACGCGCAACTGGTTTGCCCCATCGCCGGCCATGTCGGCGACGGCAATTTCCACCTCTTGGTCTTGTTCGATCCAAACGACGCTGCCGAGCGCGCACGCGCGGAGGCGCTATCGATCGCTGTTGCGCGTTTGGCGCTGCGCTACGGCGGCGCCATGAGCGGCGAGCATGGCGTGGGCGTGCATAAGCGCGACCTGATGCGCGATCAGCACGGCGACGCCATCGAATTGATGGCGGCCGTCAAGCGCGCGCTCGATCCCAACGGAATCATGAACCCCGGCAAATTGTTGCCAAGCTGAGCACTGGAGAGCGGGGTGGACCTACGGATACGGCCGATCGGCGCGCGTGCGCCTGGTGCAGGCGGCGAACTCGCGCGCACCTTGGGCGCAACGCACCTGGTGCTTTTGGGACTCGCTTCTATTGTCGGGGCGGGGATTTTCATCTTGACGGCGGAAGCTGCGCAACGCGCAGGCCCGGCCATGATAGCGTCGTTTGTGTTGGCGGCGGCTGTCTGCGGCGCTGCTGCGCTTTGCTATGCGGAACTGGCCTCAGTCTCGCCTGTGGCGGGCGGCGGCTACAGCTACGCGTATGTCACCATCGGCGAGTTCGGCGCATGGCTCGCGGCGTGGGCGTTGCTGGCGGAATATCTCTTGGCCACTGGCGCCATTGCTGTTGGATGGTCGGGATACGTTGTTGGGCTTCTTGATCGCGTGATCGGCGCCGATCCGAGCCTTAGCTGGCTATCGCTTCCGGCCAATTTGCGCGCCGGATTGTTCGCAGGGGGGCTTGTGAACCTGCCCGCGGCGTCGATCGTTTTCGTCATCACCGTCCTGCTGGTGATCGGTACGCGTGTGGGCGTCGGTTTCGCCATCGTGTTGCTTACAGCGAAGCTCGCGGCGCTTGGCCTCTTCATCTCGCTTTCGGCGCCGGCGTTCGACGCCAGTCACTTCGCGCCGTTCGCACCGCTAGGCGCTGCCGGTATTGGGGCTGCTGCGGCGTCGATCTTTTTCGCTTACTTGGGTTACGACACGATCGCGGCGGCGGGCGAGGAGACGCGCAATCCCCAACGCGCTTTGCCGATCGGCATCCTCGGCGCCATCGCGCTCGCCACCATACTCTACATCGTCGTTGCGGTGTTCGCGGTCGGCGCGATCGGGGCGCAGCCATTGCTGGACGCCAGGGGCGTGGCCCTGACGCCTGGATCAGAGCAATTTCTAGCAGCGTGCGCGGCTTATGGCGCCGAGGCGCCGTTGGTTTGCAGCCGTGAAGCGCTTGCGACAGTCTTGGCGTCTATCGGGCGGCCGGATGCGGCCAATATGCTCGGTATCATTGTCTTCTTGGCGTTGCCGTCGGCCATCGTCAGCACGCTTTTCGCACTCAGCAGGTTGTTCTACGCGCTTTCCCGTGACGGCCTCCTGCCAAGCGGCTTCAGTAAAGTCAGCCCCCGGTTCGGCACGCCGGCGCGCATGATCGTTCTTGCCGGCGGCATGGCCCTTGTCATAGCGGCGCTGTTTCCGATCGGACGGCTTGCCGACGTTGCAAATGCGGGGACGCTGTTTGTGTTTTTCGTGACCTCATTTGGGTTGCTTGTGTTGCGCCGTCGGCTTCCTGGGTTGGTTCGTCCCTTCCGTCTGCCGGCTGCCGGATTGGTGGCGCCTTTGGCCATGGCTGGGTGCGCCTTTCTATTTTTCCGGCTGCCGCAAACAACGCAGGTCGCGTTCGCGATCTGGACCGCGATCGGCGCGCTGGCTTACTTGGCTTATGGGCGCGCACGCAGCGGCTTTGCGCGTGGCGCGGCGCCAAGCGCCGCGACGTCCGAATGAGCGCGCTCGACGCTCTGGCCGCGGCTGGTGGCGCGCGCTGTTTAATGTTGGCGGATGAGGCGTCTGGACTGCGCGCCTTCATCGCCATCGACAGCCTTGCGCTCGGGCCGGCCGCGGGCGGCATTCGCACCATGCCCTACGGAGAAGAGAAAAAGGCTATTGGCGATGCCGTGCGCCTCGCAGCGGCAATGACGCTCAAGTGCGCCGTCGCGGGACTGGACGCAGGCGGCGGCAAGACGGTCGTGATCGATCACCCTGGGATGAAGCGCGGTGCTGCCTTCGAGCAGCTTGGCCGCTTCATACAAGAGCTTCGCGGTCTCTATTACGCGGCGGGCGACGTAGGCACGACGGAAGACGATCTGGCTGCGGCGGCACGCTTCACAGCCTACGTTCATCGCGGCGGGCCGGTTCTGGCCGAAGCGGCGGGCCAAGGTGTTCTGCGTTGCATGGAGGCTTGTGCACAAGAACGCGGGCGTGACGGCGTCGCGGGCCTTCGAGTTGCGATCCAAGGGTGCGGCGCCATGGGCGCTGGCGTCGCCCGCGCTCTCCATGCTGCCGGCGCCAGGCTCGTGCTCGCCGATACCGATGGGGCGCGCGTGACGTCCCTCGCTCGGGAGCTGTCGGCGGAAATTGCGCCGGTCGAAGCAATTCTTCACGCGGACGTGGACATCGTAGCGCCGTGCGCACTTGGCGGCGTTATCACGCTGGAAAGCGTTCGCATGCTCCGGGCGTGGGCAATTTGCGGCGCCGCGAACAACCAGCTCGCCAACGATGACGTGGGCAACCGCCTAGCGGAGCGGGAGGTTTTTTATGTGCCGGACTTTCTTGCCTCCGCCGGCGCAGTGATCAGCGGCATGAGTGCATCGCCGGCCGATGCCGCGCAGCGCATAGATGGATTGCGTGAGACCGCGCGCACTGTGCTCCAGCATGCAGCAGCCGCGAGGCGCCTAACGGCGGAAGTTGCGCGTGCAATCGCGTACGCGCGCATCAATGCGGCGGGAGGACAGTCGTAGTCAGCGTCCTAGGCAGAACGCCGCTTTTTTCGTGCCGCTTTGGGCGGCGCCTCGGCGGCGGCGGCCTTCGGACGCGGGGTGCGCCGATCGGCTTGCCGCTGCAACGCCGTCGCTAGATAGCGGCCGGTGTGGCTCTCTTTCACTTTCGCCACATCCTCAGGCGTGCCCTGCGCGACGATGCGTCCCCCGCCATCACCGCCCTCAGGCCCCAGATCGATGATCCAATCGGCGGTTTTGATGACATCGAGATTGTGTTCGATCACGAGCACCGAATTGCCGTTGTCCACGAGTTCGTGCACGACTTCGAGCAGCTTCTTCACGTCCTCGAAATGTAGGCCGGTGGTGGGTTCGTCGAGGATGTAAAGCGTTTTGCCGGTGGCGCGCTTCGAAAGCTCTTTCGAAAGTTTCACGCGTTGCGCCTCGCCGCCCGAGAGCGTGGTCGCTTGCTGGCCGATATGGATGTAGCCGAGGCCAACGCGCTTCAAGGTCTCGAGCTTGTCGCGGATGCTCGGCACCGCCGTGAAAAGGTTGGCGCCTTCTTCTACTGTCATGTCGAGCACGTCGGCAATTGACTTGCCCTTGAACAGAATTTCCAAAGTCTCGCGATTGTAGCGCTTGCCTTTGCAGGTATCGCACGTGACGTAGACGTCGGGCAGGAAGTGCATCTCGATCTTGATCACACCGTCGCCCTGGCAGGCTTCGCAACGGCCGCCCTTGACGTTGAACGAGAAACGCCCCGGTCCGTAGCCGCGCGCTTTGGATTCCGGCAGCGCAGCGTACCAATCGCGGATTGGCGTAAATGCGCCGGTGTAGGTAGCTGGGTTTGAGCGTGGCGTGCGGCCGATGGGCGACTGGTCGATGTCGATGATCTTGTCGATATGTTCCAGGCCCTCAATGGCGTCATGCGCCGCAGGCGCATCGCCCGCGCCGTGCCAGGTGCGTGCGATCGCCTTATACAGCGTTTCGATCACCAAGGTGGACTTCCCGCCACCAGACACGCCGGTGACACAGGTCAGCACGCCAAGCGGAAAATGCGCATCGACGCCCTGCAGATTGTTGCCGCTGGCGTTGCGGACGCTGACTGTCCGGCTCTTGTTGATACGCCGCCGCTTCTCGGGGATGGCGATCTCGCGGGCGCCGATCAGATACTGGCCTGTGATGCTGTCCTTGTTACGTTGAATTTGCGCAGGCGTGCCTTCTGCGCAAACGCGGCCGCCATGAATGCCGGCCGCCGGGCCCATATCGATGACATGGTCGGCGGTGAGGATGGCTTCCTCGTCGTGCTCGACCACCAGCACGGAATTGCCGAGGTCGCGCAGCCGGCGCAGGGTCTCCAGAAGGCGGGTGTTGTCGCGCTGGTGCAAGCCGATGGATGGCTCGTCGAGAACGTAGAGCACGCCTGTGAGTCCCGAACCGATCTGCGACGCGAGGCGGATGCGCTGACTTTCTCCGCCGCTGAGCGTGCCCGAGGCGCGCCCGAGAGAGAGATAGTCGAGACCCACATCGACCAGGAAACGCAAGCGGTCGTTGATTTCCTTCAGAATGCGAACTGCAATCTCTTTTTGCTTGGCATTGAGCTGGTCGTTAAGCGCGCTGAACCAGTCGCGCGCATTGCGGATCGAGAAATGTGAGGCCGCGGCGATGTCAAGGCCGCCGACTTTAACCGCCAGCGCTTCGGGTTTGAGCCTGCGCCCCTCGCACGTGGGGCAGGGCGCTTCGGACTGATAGCGCTCCAAATCATCGCGCACCCACGCGCTGTCGGTTTCCTTCCAGCGTCGCTCGAGATTGGGGAGCACGCCTTCGAACGTCTTCGTGGTTTCATAGCGGCGTACGCCGTCGTCGTAGACAAACCGGATTTGCTCCTTCGAGCCGTGCAACACCGCTTCACGCAGCGCCTTGGGCAGATCGCGCCAAGCGGCCGTCGCCTTCGCCTTGAAATGTTTGGCCAGCGCTTCGAGCGTCTGCGAATAGAGGGGGGACGGACCTTTCGCCCAGGGTGCGACAGCGCCTTCCTTGAGCGATTTGTCGTGGTCCGGAATCACGAGTTCGGCGTCGAACTTCAATTGTACGCCAAGCCCATCACATGTGGGGCACGCGCCTGCCGGGTTGTTGAAGGAAAACAGCCGCGGCTCGATCTCCGGAATCGTGAAGCCAGACACCGGGCAGGCGAATTTTTGGCTGAAGATAATGCGGTCGCCGGCCTTTGCGCCGTTCTTGGCGTCAGCGTATTCGGCGAATGCGATCCCATCGGCGAGACGCAGCGCCTGCTCGAGAGAATCGGCGAGGCGCGTTTCGATGCCCGCTTTAACGGCGAGGCGGTCGATGACGACATCGATGTCGTGCTTGAATTTCTTGTCTAGCGCGGGGGGATCGGACAGTTCGTAAAATTCGCCGTCGATCTTGGCGCGCTGGTAGCCCTTCTTCAGGAGCTCAGCCATTTCCTTTTTGTATTCGCCTTTGCGATCACGGACGATTGGCGCCAGCAGATAAAGGCGCGTGCCTTCGGGCAGCGTCATTACCCGGTCAACCATCTCGCTCACCTGCATGGCCGCGATCGGCTGACCCGTGGCCGGTGAATAAGGGATTCCCACGCGCGCCCAGAGCAGACGCATGTAATCGTAGATTTCCGTGACGGTGCCGACAGTGGAACGCGGATTTCGCGAGGTTGTCTTCTGCTCGATAGAGATGGCGGGTGACAGCCCCTCGATAGAATCGACGTCAGGCTTCTGCATCAATTCCAGGAATTGGCGTGCATAGGCTGAGAGCGATTCAACGTAACGCCGCTGCCCTTCGGCGTAGATGGTGTCGAACGCCAGCGAAGATTTGCCGCTGCCGCTGAGGCCGGTGATCACAACCAGCTCGTTGCGCGGGATGTCTATATTGACGCCCTTGAGATTGTGCTCGCGCGCGCCACGGATGCGGATATGGGTCAAGCCGTCCTTCATGCGGCCAGTCCGAAGCCAAACGACGTCATGGAAATCCCAGGCAGATAATGTTGATTGAAGATGTGCGCCCGCTCGCTGTCGCGGCGAGCGCCGAGAGCATAGAAGACCGGGAAGAAGTGATCCCAATCCGGCGCGGCTTGCCGGGCGTCGGCATGGCTGGCGTAGTTGACCACCGCCGTGTCGTCGCCGCCGGCTGCAGCGTCCGTTACAAAGCGATCGAAAGTCTCCACCCAAGGTTCGATCTGGTTGGTGCGGAAGAAGGCGGCAAGATTGTGTACGATGTTGCCGAGGCCAAGGATCAGCACATTCTCCTCGCGCAGCGGCTCTAGCATCTTGGCGATGGCGAAGTGGTCTTCAGGGGAGCGCTTCGCGTCGAGACTGAGCTGTAGAACCGGAACGTCTGCGCGCGGGTACATGTGGATCAGAACGCTCCAGGCGCCGTGATCCAATCCCCAGCTCTCATCGAGCTCTGCGCCGAAGCCGCTGAGCCTATCAACGACTTGGCGCGCCAGCGCCGGCGCGCCGGGCGCCGGATACTGGACGTCAAACAGCGCCTGCGGAAATCCGCGGCCAAAATCATGGATGGTTTTGGGTGCAGTGTTGGCCATGATGCGCAGGCCGTCCGTCACCCAGTGCGCGGAAATAGCAACGACCGCCGCCGGTGTGGAGAACCGTTGCGCGATCTCGGTCCAACCCCGCGACGAGGGGGTCACCTCGATCGCGTTCATGGGAGATCCGTGTCCCACAAACAGGGCAGGCGCTCGGGTCATCGATCGCTTTCTGCGCAGGGCGGTCCCGGAAAAGGCGGGCGCGCGGCTGGACTGGGGTTGAAGCCGAGCTTAGATAGGGGCGCAATGCCCGACGCGCCGCTGGGCCCCCCATGAAAATCAGGCGGAAACATGCTGTGCGCCCTCCCGGCCCGGCAGCCTCGGCATTAACCTTGAAGGCAGGCCCGATTCGTGAGAACATAGTAAGAACAAAGTTCCGCCCCGTCCATCTGGCATCAGGGCGAGCGGTTTGGGTGTGGTTTCAGTGCGCAGGAACGGAGGCCGTGATGGCTGGCAGCGTGAATAAGGTGATCCTGATCGGCAATCTGGGGAAGGATCCGGAGGTAAGGCGGCTCAATTCTGGCGAGCCGGTGGTCAATCTCCGCGTAGCGACGTCCGAGAATTGGCGTGACAAGCAGTCCGGCGAGCGCCGCGAGCGCACCGAGTGGCACAACGTCGTTATTTTCAACGAGCAATTGGCCAAGGTCGCCGAGCAATATTTGCGCAAGGGCTCGAAAGTCTATCTCGAGGGCCAGCTGCAAACGCGCAAATGGACGGATCAAGCTGGCGCGGAAAAGTATACGACCGAGGTCGTGCTTCAACGCTATCGCGGCGAACTCACCATGCTTGACGGCAAAGGCGAGGGCGGTGGCCGTTCGTACGAAGACGAAGGCGGTGGCGGCTTCACGTCGAGCGCCGGCAAGAAACGCGTGAGCGACGGTCCGCGCGAGAATTTTAGCGCCGACCTCGACGACGAAATTCCGTTCTAGAGTTCAGTCCAGAACATCGACGCTGGAGAGCGCGCCGTTCCCGCCAGGACGGCGCGCGCCTCCGATTGCGTAGAGCGCCGAGCCTGCCTCTACGAGCCCGTGGCCATGCCGCGGCGTGGGCATGGTTTGGAACCGCATCCAGCCGTCGCTGGTGAGTTCGTAGAGCGCGTCGCCAACAGATCCCGGCTCGAATATCTCCCCGCCGCATGCGACGACGCGTCCGCGGAAGAACGCAGCCGCAAGACCTCCACGAGGGTCCGGGTAAGCGGGGCCTGTTCGCCAAGCGCCTGCGCGGGCGTCGTAAATGTGGTGCGCTGGCGTTTGGCCAGAGGCGACAGTGCGTCCAGAAATCACGTGTATGACCGAGCCGTTGACGGCGCAGCCCGACGAATTGCGCGCCAACGGCAGCGGTGCCGCGCGCTCCCAGGCCGCCGCGCCTGGCGCCAAAACAAAATGGTCATCGACATCGGTTTGGTCAGTCCATTCCGCGTTGGCGGCGCCCGAGGGCGAACGGCCGCCAATCAGATGGATGCGGCCTTCACAAACGATGGGACTGGCCTCGGCGATCGGCTTGGGCAGGGCCGGCCCGTCGACCCAGCGTTCGCCGTCGAGCCGCAACACGCGCGGCGTGCAATTCCAGCGCAAACGATCGTCGCCGCCGACGAAGCCGCCGATGGCGTAGAGTTCGTCGTTGCGCGCCGCCAATTGGACGTGATGCGACGGTGTGGGCAGCGCCGGGCCCTCCCGCCATTGCTGGCTGGCGAGGTCGAGCACGATGACGCGCTCTGTCGCGCCCTGCGCTTGGGGTGAAAATCCTCCAGCGATCCAGACGCCGCCGCGATAGTGGGCAGGGTAGATTTCCTGCACCGCGTATGGCGCATCGGGCGCCGTGCGCCAGGCGGACGCCTCCGGTTCGCCGCCACCCGGAGCGGCGCATGCCTGCTGCAATGTGGGTGCGGCGATTGCAGCGGCGAGGAGCGCGCGTCGGGACAACATGCCGGCACTCTAGCGGCGCCGATGCCCAGCGCCAGCGCGCTGCGACAAAGCTCTAGGACGGGCGGCTTGCGTGGTTTGCGGCGGGGCTCTAGCCGTCTGGCGTGACCCACGCTGCGCGCGCCTTTACGCCCTCCGACTTCCTGCAAGTGATGGGCATCGCGTTGATCTGGGGCGTTAACAACGTCGCTGCGATGGTCGCGCTCGACACGTTTCCCCCGTTCATGGCGGTGACGCTGCGCTTCGTCCTCGTGCTTGGATTGCTGATCTGGATGCTACGCGCGCCGCCAACGGGGGCGCGTTGGCCATTCACGGCGATGCTTGGGTTGGTGGGGCCGTTGCATTTCGGCATTCAATATATCGGGTTGCACATGGCGCACGATCTCGCGCCGATGGTGGTGGCGATGCAATTGTGGGCGCCCGCCTCGGTGGTGTTCGCCGCCCTCGTGTTGAAGGAGCGCGTCAGCGCTTTGCGCCAGGCCGGCGTGGCGTGCGCCTTTGCCGGGGTTGCAGCGATGGCGTTCGATCCGGTTGTGTTCGCACAGGGCTGGGCGTTGCTTCTCGTTGTCGCCGCAGCCTGCTTTTACGGCCTTGGCGCGGTGCTCGTCCGTCGCATTGGTCCGATGAACCTCTGGACGATGCAGGCTTGGATCGCATTGGCGTCGGCGCCTGTCAGCGCCGCCGGCTCCTTGGCGTTCGAGAGAGACCAATTGTCTATCGCCGTGCATGCATCCTGGATTGCCTGGGCCTGCGTGGTGTTCGGGGCGGTGATGTCGAGCATCCTCGCCAACGCCATGATGTTTCGCCTTGTCCAGCGGTACGAGGTGTCGCGCACGACGCCGTATCTTTTGCTCACTCCAGCGATCTCATTCACGCTTGGCGCATTGGTGCTGGGCGATCAGATCACGCCGCGCATCATCGCGGGCGCAGCCATTACGATGGGCGGCGTTGCGTTGGTCGCCTTCGCCGAGCGTCGCTTCAAGGGGTTGGCGTAAGCGCCGCACAGCCAAGCCTCGCACCGGCGCCGCCGACAGGTTGGCTCACTTGGTCATCGACATTGGCGTGAACCACCAGCGCCGCGCCATCGCGGTCGAGCAGCGGCATGCGTCCGTTTGCGCCCTCCGACGCCAGCGTCAGCCCTGTGGAAAACACTTCGGCGGCGAATGGCGTGTTGGCCGCTGCGAAAACGGACGGCAGATCGCCCTGTTCGGGGCCGTGCTGATTGAGCAGACCGTGCTGGCGTCCACCCTGGCCGTGGCCGATATGACCGCCCGAAATTTGGAACCCCGCCGTGACGTCGCTGCAATCGCCTACATTGTGGATATGCAAGCCATGCCAGCCCGGCGGCAGGGCGTTGGCGGAAAATTCCAGTCTAATCAGCACCCCGGTCGGACCCTCCGTGAACGTCGCTTGTCCGATCGCCGCCCCTTGGCCGCCGACGATCCATGCCGAGCGCGGCGCTGGCGGCGCGATGGCGGCATGTTCCCGTTCCGAACCGGCGCAGGCGCCCAAAACGGCGGCGAGGCAGAGTGCGGCGAGGTTGCGCATCGGGGGCTCCTTGGTTTGCGGGCGGCGGGCGCCGATGTTAGAAACAACATAGAGTCGTGAGCCCGCATTTCACGCTTTTTTCCGAAGCATCTTGAACCAGATAGATTGACGGCGATCCCGTGTCAGACACGTCCGATCCCGCCGAAACAGGCGGTCCATCCCTACCGAAAGGCGTCGCGCTCGTCAGCGTCGAGAACGAACTGAAGCGCTCTTACCTCGATTACGCGATGAGCGTGATCGTGTCGCGTGCGCTGCCCGACGCGCGCGACGGGTTGAAGCCCGTGCACCGGCGCATCCTCTACGCCATGGATGAGGCGGGGAACTCGCACGACAAGCCTTATCGCAAGAGCGCGAAATCGGTCGGCGACGTGATGGGCAATTACCACCCGCACGGCGACGCTGCGATCTATCTGACACTGGTGCGGCTGGCGCAGGATTTCTCGATGGGCCTACCGCTCATCGATGGCCAAGGCAATTTCGGTTCGATCGACGGCGATATGCCGGCCTCGATGCGCTACACGGAAGCGCGTTTGGCGAAGCCAGCGCGCGCCTTGCTCGACGACATCGACGAAGGCACGGTCAATTTTCAGGACAATTACGATGGCTCGATGCAAGAGCCCACCGTGCTGCCGGCGCGGTTCCCAAACCTGCTGGTCAATGGCGGCGGCGGCATCGCCGTGGGCATGGCGACCAACATCCCGCCGCACAATCTGACTGAAGTCATCAATGCCGCGATCGCTTTGATCGAGAAGCCTGACATTTCCGATCTCGATTTGCTCGACATCATTCCCGGTCCCGACTTTCCGACCGGCGGCGAAATCCTTGGCCGCGCCGGTGCGCGCATGGCGCTGATGACGGGGCGTGGGTCCGTCGTCATTCGCGCTAAGCATCACACGGAAACCATTCGGGGCCGCGAAGCGCTGATCTTCACTGAAATTCCTTATCAGGTGAACAAGGCCGAAATGGTCGAGCGCATTGGCGAACTGGTGCGTGAGAAGAAGGTCGAGGGCATCGCTGAGGTCCGCGACGAATCCAATCGTCTCGGCATCCGCCTCGTCATTGAGCTGAAGCGCGACGCCGTGCTCGATGTCGTGTTGAACCAGCTTTATCGCTATTCTGCGTTGCAGACCTCGTTCGGCGTAAACATGCTGGCGCTCAATGAGGGGCGGCCCGAGCAAATGGGCCTGCGAAAGATATTGTCGATCTTCCTCGCATTCCGTGAGCAGGTCGTCACCAGACGCGCAAAGTTTCGCTTGGCGAAGGCGCGCAAGCGGGGCCACGAGACGGTCGGCTTGGCGATTGCGGTCGCGAATATCGACGAAGTGATCCGCGTTATCCGTCATTCCGCCGATCCGAGCGCGGCGCGTGAAGCTTTGGTGTCGCGTGATTGGCCGGCGGCGGACATGCTGCCATTGATCGAACTGATCGCCGACCCGCGAACCCAAGTCGGCGCCAGCGCCGCGATCCGCCTATCCGATGAACAAGCGCGCGCGATCCTGGCGCTGCAATTGTCACGTTTGACCGGCCTCGGCCGTGACGACATCGCCAAAGCCGCCAACGAGATTGCCGACGAGATCAAGGAATTGCTGTCCATTCTGGCATCGCGCGAGCGCATCCTCGACATCATCAAGAGCGAGATGATGGAGGTGCGCGACCAATTCGGGGTCGAGCGCCGCACGTCGTTCTCCGAGTCTGATGGCGAGATCGACGATGAGGCGCTTATCCCGCGCGAGGACATGGTCGTCACCGTAACGCACGGTGGTTACGTGAAGCGGACGCCGCTGGCGGCGTATCGGACGCAGCGCCGCGGTGGGCGAGGCCGTTCGGGCATGCAGACCAAAGAAGAGGATTTCGTCACACGCCTCTTCGTCGCGTCCACGCATACGCCGATCCTGTTCTTTTCGTCCGCTGGCATGGTTTACAAGATGAAGGTGTGGCGCCTGCCGGCGGGCGACCCGCGCACGAAAGGCCGCGCGCTGGTGAATTTGCTGCCGCTGGGGCCCGAGGAGAAGATCACCTCGGTTATGGCGCTGCCCGAAGACGAAGCGGCGTGGGAAACGCTCGACGTTATGTTCGCTACACGCACCGGCAGTGTGCGGCGGAACAAGCTCAGCGATTTCGTACAGATCAATCGCTCGGGCAAGATCGCGATGAAGCTCGATGAGGGCGACAGCATCATCGACGTTCAGATTTGCTCGGAGGACGACGACGTTCTGCTGACGACGCAGAACGCGATGTGCATACGCTTCCGCGCCACCGATGTGCGTGTGTTCAAGGGGCGCGATTCAACCGGCGTGCGTGGCATCGACCTCAAGGACGACGACTTCGTCATCGGCATGGGCGTGCTGAAGCATGTCGCTATTACGCCGGCCGAAGCGCGCGCCTATTTCAAATGGGACGCCGGGGCCCGCGATGGCGGCGAGCCGGAGGCCGAGGCGGGCGAAGACAGCGGCGAAGTCGCCGATGTGCCGTTCGAGCGGCTGTCCTGGCTGAAGACCCAAGAGCAATTCATTCTGACCGTAACTTCAAACGGGCTCGGCAAACGCGCCTCCTCCTACGAGTACCGGGTCACTGGTCGCGGCGGGAAAGGGCTCATCGCGCATCGCCTTCAGGACGGTGCGCGCCTCACTGCGTCCTTCCCCGTGCACGAGAACGAGGAATTGCTGCTCGTCACTGATAAGGGCGTGCTGATCCGCACCGCTATCGAGCAGATCCGTATCGCCGGGCGAGCCACGCAAGGGGTCATCCTCATCAACACCGGCGAGGATGAACATGTGGTGGCGGCCGATAGGCTCGAGGTGCTCGGCGGCGCCGAAGAAGGGGGGGAGGGCGTCGAGGCGGAATAGGCTGGCCGCACTCTCGATTCTGCTGGCGAACGGCGCTATGCGGGTGTGATCGCGGCGCGCCCGCGGCTTTGGATCAGTACGCGGGGGCAACCCATGACCAACGCCAAGCGGATCGGGCTCTATCCCGGCACGTTCGACCCCGTCACCAACGGGCACATGGACATCATCGCCCGCGCCTGCAAATTGGTGGACAAACTCGTCATTGGCGTCGCCATCAATGCGGATAAGGGGCCGCTCTTCAGCCTTGATGAGCGGGTCGAGATTTTGACCAGTGAGTGCGCAAAGCTGAACGGCGCTGGCTGCGAGATCGTCGTGCAGCCGTTCGACACGCTCCTGATGCGGTTCGCCGAAAGCGTTCAGGCCGGGATCATCATCCGGGGCTTAAGGGCGGTGTCGGATTTCGAGTATGAATTTGCGATGGTGGGGATGAATCAGAAGCTTAACCCCGAAATCGAAACGGTTTTTCTGATGGCCGACCCGACGCACCAGGCGATCGCGTCGCGGCTGGTCAAGGAGATCGCGCGACTGCAAGGAAGTGTCGCGGAGTTCGTGCCTCAGGACGTAGAAAGGCGGCTGAAGGCGAAGTTCGGGGTTTCGTGATGCTGCGCTTGGGTGGTTTTTTCGCGGCCGCGCTGTTGGCGCTTGGCCTAGTCGGCGGTTTGAGCGACGCGGTCGCGCAACGTGCGCCTGATCCGACAGATTGGCGCCAGCTCGATCCGGAGAACACGCTCTATATCGATACGGTGCACGGGCGCATCGTCATCGAGATGTATCCCGAGATCGCGCCGAGCCATGTTGAGCGCATTCGTACGCTGGCGCGCGCGAGCTTCTATGACGGCATCACGTTTCACCGCGTCGTCGACGGCTTCATGGCGCAGACGGGTGATCCACTGGGCACAGGCGAAGGCGCCTCGAACCTGCCCGACCTGCGTCAAGAATTTCTTTTCCGCCGCGGCGGCGACATGCCGTTCATCCAGGGCGCCGAACAGAGCGGCGCCCGGCTTGGCTTCTACAAGGCGCTGCCGATCGAAACACAGCCTGACGCGCAGATGGCGGTGACGAACGATCGCCGCGTCTGGGCCAATGCGCTGCATTGCCCCGGCGTGGTGGCGATGGCGCGGACCGGCGAAGTGCGTGGCGTCGATCAAGTCGATAGCGCGAATAGCCAATTCTACATCATGCGCGCGCCCAACACGGCGCTGAACAAGCGCTACACCGTCTGGGGTCGCGTGGTGTGGGGGCAGGAGGCCGTCATGGCGCTGGCGGTCGGTAATCCGCCGCCAAATCCGGACAGGATGCTTGCCGTGCGCGTGGCTGCGGACTTGCCGGAGACGGAGCGCGCCCCACTTTACGTGCTGCGCACAGAGGGGCGCGAATTTCGTGAGCTGATCGAGGATACGCGCCGCGAACGCGGCGCGGATTTCTCGGTTTGCGATGTCAACATTCCCGCGCGGGTGCCGCGCGATGGCGATAGAGAGAGACGCTGGTGGTCGATCATTCCTTTCATACCCTGACGCTTGAACTCGATACTGGCACGGTGAAGATCAAGCTGCGTCCTGATCTCGCGCCGGGCCATGTTCAGCGCGTCGGCGATTTGGCCAATGAGGGCTTCTACAACGGCGTCCCGTTTCACCGGGTCATCGACGGCTTCATGGCCCAGGGCGGCGACGGCAAGAATTTCAACGGTACGGGCGGCTCGTCGAAGCCGAATCTGAAGCAAGAATTTAGCGCCGAACCCCACGTCCGCGGCGTGTGCTCCATGGCGCGGACGTCAGATCCGAACTCCGCCAACAGCCAGTTCTTCATCTGCTTCGATGATGCGCGCTTTCTCGACAAGCAATACACGGTCTGGGGCCAAGTGGTTGAGGGCATGGATGCGGTCGACGCCTTGCCGAAGGGCGAGCCGCCGCGCAATCCCGGCAAGATCATCAGCGCCAAAGCAGACTGACGCGCGCGGTTTGCGATCCTAATGAACCTGGCGCGCTGTCGCGCCAGGTTCGCAGGCATCCACCGGCTGCGGCGGAAACAGGTTTGTCTCCGTCACCCAGCACTCGTCGAACACCGAACAGAAGCAGGCGCGCATGGTGATGCGTCCCCTTCGGCGGGCTTGATCCATCTCCGTCCAGAGTCTGTGATTGAGAGCAGTGTGGGGCCAGTTGAGCGCAATCCGCTCTTCGCCGGGCGCCAGCACGCTGGCGCCCTCGGAGGAGGTTGTGATGACGCCATAGCCCGTGAGCATGTCGCCGTCAGCGCCCGCAATCATCGCTGCGCGCGCTTCGGCGCAGCAAGCCTGAGCAATCCTATCCCAGGTAAACCCGCCTTCGACCGGTTGGCCATCAAACTGATAGACCAATGAATGAACCCGCGCCGGACCGGTCCCGGCGTTAGCGACGACGAAGATGAGAGCCGGCTCGCTCGAGTCGTTGTCGACATTGCCGCTATCGAGTTGCACGAATGGCCACGAATTGGCTTGGACCAATTTCTCCATCGTGTGGCTGGTGTGATACGCGGTGAACATGGAGGCGCCGGATATGATAAGCGCCGTCAAACTCACGACGATGTCCCAAAAGCGGTGGCCTGATGGTTTTGCTTCCATTGGCTCAGGTGTATGGACTTCCATCGAGTTTCTCCCAGCGCACAAGCTTTAGCGTTTGCGCGCTTTCCCGCCAGCACTGAGCGATGAAGCACTCATGCGCGTCGACTTGTTCGATTTTTCTTTGCCGGAAGTGCTCATTGCGCTCAAACCCGCACGGCCGCGCGACAGCGCCCGTCTGTTGCACGTCCCGTCAAAGGGCCCGTTGGCCGACAAACGCGTTTCCGACGCGCCAGAGTTGCTTCGGGCCGGCGATCTGCTCGTCTTCAACGACACGCGCGTCATTCCGGCGGCGTTGAAAGCCGTGCGTCCCGGCCGGGATCCGAAAGGGCCGGTGGTGCGCGTATCGCTCAATCTGATAGAGCGTCTCGGCGCGGATCGCTGGCGTGCTTTGGCCAAGCCTGGCAAGCGGCTGCAGATTGGCGATGGGCTTTTCTTCGACGAAGGCTTGTTTGCGAGCATCGAGGCCAAAGGCGATGACGGCGATATCGTGCTGCGCTTCGATCGCTCAGGCGCGGCTCTGGACGATGCAATTCGCACCATCGGCGCGCCGCCGCTGCCGCCCTATATCGCCGGTAAACGTGCGCCCGACGCCGAAGACGCGGCTGATTATCAGACCATGTTCGCCAATGCCGAGGGAGCGGTCGCCGCGCCGACGGCTGGCCTGCATTTCACGCCCGACCTGCTCGCCCGTCTCGACGCCGCCGGCGTCGAGCGTACGACGCTGACACTTCATGTCGGCGCCGGAACCTTCCTGCCGGTGAAGGCAGCCGATACCACCAGGCATGTCATGCATGCGGAGTGGCGTTCAATCCCCGAACCAGCGGCCAACGCCATCAACCGGGCGAAGCGAGAGGGACGCCGGGTCATTGCAGTGGGGACAACCGCGCTTCGGAGCTTGGAATCAGCCGCAGGCGAGGATGGAAAGGTCGCCGCCTTATCCGGTGACACCGATATTTTCATCACGCCTGGATATCGCTTCAAAGTAGTGGATGCCCTTTGGACAAATTTCCACCTTCCGCGCTCGACTCTGTTCATGTTGGTGTCAGCTTTCGCCGGTCTCGACCGGATGAAGGCGGCCTATGCGCATGCGATCGCTTCGGGATATCGATTCTATTCCTATGGCGACGCGTGCCTGATTGAACCGCTTTGAGGAGACGATCATGACCGAACGCGCGGTGCGCATCACGTTTAAGAATGGCGACGATCCAGCCGAGGGGATGCACCTCGACATCGTGCTGAACGGCAGCACGATTAAGCGCGGCTCGGAATATTACGGTGTCTGGTTCGATACCAGCGACGGCTCCAAGTGCCCGTTCATCCTCAACACCAATGGCGAAATCGATTACGGCGCCGGCTTCGAGGAAGAAGACCAAATCTACGGCACCAATGCGCTCGATATCGCGATCACGGAAGGCGCGACGATCACCTGCACGTTTGAAGGTGAAGGCGTTTCGTACCAGATCGCAAAGATCACGCCGCTCGCCGCCTGATGCCGTTCGCCTTCGCCGTCTCTGCTGGCGACGGCGCCGCGCGAACCGGCACATTGACGACGCCGCGCGGCGTCATCCGAACCCCGGCGTTTATGCCGGTGGGCACGGCAGGGACGGTGAAGGCGCTTACGGTTGAGCAGGTGCGCGCCGCCGGCAGCGATATCCTTCTCGGCAACACGTATCATCTGATGCTTCGCCCAGGGCCGGAGCGCCTAGCCCGCTTGGGCGGGCTGCATGCATTTATGCGATGGGACGGGCCGATCCTCACGGATAGCGGCGGTTATCAGGTGATGTCGCTCGCCCAATTACGGAAGCTTGACCGCGACGGCGTCACGTTTCGCTCCCACATTGACGGTAGCGAACATCGGCTGACGCCTGAACGGGCGATTGAAATTCAGGCCGACCAGATCGGCGCCGACATCGTCATGCAACTCGACGAGTGTCCGGCTTTGCCTGCGCCGCAAGAGCGCGTGCGCGAGGCGATGGAGCTTTCCCTTGATTGGGCCAAACGCTGTAAGAGCGCGTTCGGCCGCCGCGAAAGTCAAAATCTGTTCGCCATCGTGCAAGGTGGGGTCGATCCGGTGTTGCGCCGGGAATCGGCCGAGTCCTTGGTGCGAGAAGGCTTCGACGGCTACGCGATCGGCGGCTTGGCTGTTGGCGAATCCCAGGCCGACATGTTGGCGACGCTCGACGTAACCGCGCCGCTTCTGCCAGCGGATCGTCCGCGTTACCTCATGGGCGTCGGCAAACCCCATGACATCGTCGAAGCGGTGGCGCGGGGCGTCGACATGTTCGATTGCGTGTTGCCGACGCGTTCAGGTCGCCACGGTCAAGCGTGGACCGACGACGGCCCGCTCAACATCACCAATGCGCGCTTCGCTGAAGATATGACGCCGCTTGATGAGACGAGCGCGTGCCCGGCCAGCCGCGATTACTCAAAGGCCTACCTGCATCATCTGTTCAAATCCGGCGAACTGCTTGGGCAAGTGCTGCTTTCCTGGCACAACGTCGCGTACTATCAGGCGCTGATGCAGCGCCTCCGCGAGGCAATTGCTACGGGAAGCCTCTCCGGCTTTCGCGAGCGCTATCTTTCACGCGCGCGGGACGACTGACTATTGCGGCGCCTGCTGTGGCGGCGGGGCGGGCACGATGTTGGCGCAGCCAAGCGAGGCGCCGTAGCCCCGCAGGAACGTCCGCCGTTGCTGGCCGTTTGCGAAGGCGCGCAGCGCCGCGCGCTCAGCAGCACTTGCGCCGCTTATCCGCCGCACCCAAGAGCGAAACGGAATCAGGTCCTGCGCGGTGTCCTGCATCGCATCGATGGCCTGGTTCTCTGCGAGATCGCCGCCGCGATCCCAAATGTTGCGATCGGGGCCGGGCTGAAAGCTCTCCGGTCCGAGGATGGCGTCGAGCTGACCGATCTCGTAAGCGACGCCTGAGCAGCCCGCGGCGAGGCTGGCCGTCGCGTAGGGGTAATCCAGCGTGCGCAGGAGCGGCGGAATTTCAGGCCGGATCAGGCCGACATCACGAAACGGGGTAGCTGCAGCGTTCGCGAAGCCCCGGCGGGTGTCGTCGGTCCGGCCCGACATGCAGCCCGTGAGCGCGAGCGCCAACAGCGCCGCCGCGCCGCGTGACAAAGCTGACTTCATGACCCACCTGTCCAGCCGATGACCCTAGCCGTTCCGGCTATACAACGAGGGGAATGGGCCGCCAATGCGGGCAGACAAAGGCAGCAGGGACAGCTAGCAGCCAAGCCATGACGCCTGTCGACGCCATTCTGCCGCAGCTCGTCGCCGCGCTAGAGCAGCGCA
>JBFXAE010000013.1:0-3232 GCA_050184605.1 Hyphomonadaceae bacterium
CGCAACAAAAGTCTCGCGGAAGCAAATAGTTAGGAATGAACAAGCAGAACGCGGAAACCGTCGGAAAACAGCCCGGCCGCCCTTCATAACCCCAAGGTAGGTGGTTCAAGTCCACCCGCCACCACCAACGATCCGCGAGCGCGAAACCCATACTTACGGTGCTAACGCCTGTTCAAGGTCGGCGATGAGATCGTCCGGGTCTTCGATGCCGACGGAGAACCGGAAGGCGCCGTCGCCGATCCAGTCGCGATAGGAAGCGGCGCTTGCTTCGCCCCAGACAAACGACGTCTGCAACAGCGTGTCGGTGGGGATGTAGATGAGCAGCGACTTCGTGTGGCCAAGGGAGACGGCGTAGCTGATCACCTGCAATTTGCGCGACATTGCATGAGCGAGAGCCTCAGCATCCCGCGCCCGAAACGCCAGCATGCCTGAGAAATTGCTCATCTGCTGTTTCGCCAGCGCGTGCTGAGGGTGCGATTCAAGCCCTGGCCAAAACACGCGATCGATACGTTTGTGGCTTTCCAGATAACTGGCGACGCGCCGCGCGTTGTCTTGATGGCGCGCCATACGCAACGGGAGCGTTTCGAGGCCGCGCAGAATCAGCCAGGCGGTGAACGCGCTCATCACCGCGCCGTGGTGCACGAGAGCGTGCTTGCGCATGGCGAAAATGTCTGCGCCACCGCCGATCACCGCCCCACCCAGCGCGTCGCCGTGTCCGCAGGCGTACTTCGAAAGCGAATGAACGACGAAATCCGCGCCGAGCGAAAGCGGGCGCGCGCCAATTGGCGTGGCCACCGTGGAATCCACAACCAATTTGGCGCCCCCGGCGTGCGCGATCTCAGCCACAGCCGCAACATCCGTTAAGCGGTAGATCGGATTGGCCGGAGTTTCGATGTAGACCAGCCGTGTCTTCGGCGTCATCGCCGCTTGCACTTCGTCGAGGTTGGAGCAATTCACGCCCGTCACGTCGATGCCGCTGTCGCGTAGTTCGCGTGCGAGTTCAGCCGCGCCGGCGTAGCACGTGTCGGTCATCACCAGGTGATCGCCGGTCCGCAGCTGAGAAAGGAAGATGGCGGCAATCGCGCCCATGCCTGAAGCGAAGCACACGCCGGCTTCGCCGCCTTCGAGCGCGGCCATGCGCTGCTCCAGCAGCGCGACGGTCGGTCCGCCCCAGCGCGAATAAAACGCTGGCATGTCCTGAGTCATGTTGACGCCGGAGAAACCGACGCCGCCCATCTCACTATAAAAGCTGTTTGATGGAACGATGGGCGGCGCAACAGGCGCTCCCAAATCGTGTGGCCGTTTCGGCGCGTGCAGAGCCAGTGTTTCGAGCCTTACGTGCGCCATGCCAACATCCATCCGTCGCGTTGAGTGATCGCGTCCATATGGTGCGACGATTGACGCGGCAAGACGGAAGGTCGGGTGCAGGCCTTAGATCAAAACGGCATGGGGCCACATTCGCTGCAGACACGATTGCCCGCGCACAAGGGGGCAGCACATCGCGCCCATTGCAACACGGCGAAGGCGGGGCTCATCGGCCTAATGAAAGCGATTGCCGCTGAGTTCGGCCGCGATGGCGTGACCAGCAACATCGTCACGCCCGGCATCATGGATACCGAACGCGATCCGGTGAACTACCCGCATTGGCCTATGCCGCAGGAAGAGCTGGAGCGCCGCTTGAGCGTTCCGCGCCTCGGCAGACCGGAGGAGGTCGCGGCGATGTGCGCCTTTCTGGCGGGCGATGACGCGGCCTACGTAACCGGGCAGACCATTCACGTCAGCGGCGGTTATTACATGCCCTGAGCGGCCGCGGCGCCGGCCTGTGCCCGAGGTCACATCGGCCCGGTCCGCGCTGGCCTAAACCTCCTTGCGTGGCCGGCGGCATTGCCGGCCCGGGGAGAGGAAAAATGGCCCGCATCGCTCAAGTCACCCGCACCGCCTGGACGCAAGCTCAAGCCGCTTCCGTGATGGTTCTTTGCCTGGCGTCGGGCATGGTTTTGCCGCTGAGCCTAGTGCTCATGGGCTACCAAGCGATCTGACGCCCCGTGGCGCCCAAGACGATCCTGACTTAGGCTGGCCTGAGGGGATTGAGCGATGGGCAAGAGCGGATCGATCGTCACGAGCCTTCTGGCGGGTTTCCTCTCCGCCGCCGCAAGCCTCGGCCTCGCTTCCGCCCAGACCCCGCTCTTCGCCGAAGACAGCGAACTCGCCGTCACTATCGAAGCGCCGTTTTCCACTCTTGTCCGAACCGCGGCGCGCAACACCGATCCTCATCCTGCAACGTTCACCGTGGGCGATCAGAGCTTTCCGTTCGAGATCGCCGCACGCGGGCGCACGCGCAGAACCGCACATTGCAGCTTTCCGCCGCTCAGGCTCGATTTCGACAACGACGAACTCGAAGGCACGCTGCTCGACGGCCAAAACCGCATCAAACTTGTGACCCATTGCCAGCCGCGCACCACGAGCGAGCAATTCGTTGTCCGCGAATATCTTGCGTACAGGCTCTACAATGCGATCACGCCGGAGAGTTTTCGCGTGCGCGCCGTGCGCGTCACCTATCGCGACAGTGAAGGGCGCCGCCCCGAAGACACACGCTTCGGGTTCCTGATCGAGGACGCCGACGACGCGGCCCGGCGCAACCGCATGGACGAGGTGGATGCGCCCGGCGTCAGCGGCGAGCTGCTGCAGGCGCGAGCCGGCGCGCGCTACGCGTTGTTCGAGTTCATGATCTCCAACCTGGATTGGTCGTTTCAGAATCCGCCGCGCGGCGAGGAGAAATGCTGCCACAACAGCCGCCTCATCAGCACTGGCGGCGCGATGCAGAATATCGTGCCGTTGCCCTACGATTTCGACAATTCGGGTTGGGTGGATTCGCCTTACGCGATCCCGCCTGCGGGCTTTGGCGACAATGTTCGCACGCGCCGCTATCGCGGACTTTGCCGCCACAATGAGGCGGTGCCGGAGGCGGTAGCCCTGTTTCAAGCGCGGCGCGCCCAATTGGAGGCGCTCGTGTCGGGCGAGACGCGCTTGTCAGAGCCGACGCGGCGCGGGCTGATGTCTTATCTCGGTAGTTTCTTCGCCGTCCTCGACGATCCGAGCGCCGTTGAGCGGCAGCTCATCAATGGCTGCCGAAACGGCTAGGGCGTGGCGGCTGGCGCCGCACACGCAGCCAATTGTCGCTGCAATGGGGTCTGCGGCGGATCGAGCGCCACGACGGCGCTGAGATAGGCGC
>JBFXAE010000013.1:3332-8343 GCA_050184605.1 Hyphomonadaceae bacterium
GAGCGGCAGCTCATCAATGGCTGCCGAAACGGCTAGGGCGTGGCGGCTGGCGCCGCACACGCAGCCAATTGTCGCTGCAATGGGGTCTGCGGCGGATCGAGCGCCACGACGGCGCTGAGATAGGCGCAGCGGGCCTCCGGTGTCGCGGCGTTCAGCGGCACGCGCTGGCCGCGGTGCATCGTCGTGAGCTGGTCGCCCTCGATGATGAGAAAGGCGTGCGGGTCGGAATGCCCGTCCGGCACGGCGATATCGGTGACGATCACGCGCCCGTCGAAGCGGGGGAGCACGGTCGCCGCCAGCTTGGTATGGCCGGTGACGATACGGCGCACGCCGAAATGCGTCAGCACCGCTTCAAGATTGGCTGTTTCGGCGGCTTCGTCGTTCATGGCCAAGCCGCGATACCAGAGCGGGCCCTCCTGGTGGGTGAGGATGCCGCCGAGATTGGGGTCACCCGCATCGGGTTGGCCACGCAGTGCGGCATCGACGGCTTCGTTCATCACCGCCGCTTCGTAAGCCGCGAAAGCGGGTCCGATGCCGCCGTGCACAAATAGCGTGTCGTTGATGCGGATGACCGAGTCGTGGCTCGCGATCCAATCGCCGTAGCGCCCGCCAGGCTGCCAGGCGCGGCGATGTTCGACATAGCCGAGCGGATGCAACGCTTCCCATTGCTGGCGAAACGCATCGTCGAATTCCGGCAATCCCTCGGGCGGCGGATTGGCGCGCAGATAATCGAGCGTCTGGCGATAATAGTCCTGGCGCGTGCGCTGTGAGCGTCGGTCTCGAAATGCTTCGTACTCTCCCGGATGCACGTAGCGCAGATCGCCGGTGACATTCATCGCTTCGTGATTGCCGATCAGCGCATGCACGCGGCCGCCCGCGCGTTCGGCCTGCGGCTCGAGCCGCATCAGCAAGTCCATTATGGCGCGGCTATGGGCCCCACGATCCGGGACGTCGCCGAGCTGCACCAAATGAGCCCGGCCGCCGCTCCAATTGTCCTGCGCGTTGATCAGCCCGGCTTGGCGCAGCATGTCGCGGAATTTGTCGATATCACCTTCAAGGTCGCCGATGGCCACGACGCGATCGACATTGTCCCATTGCTGCGCCGCCGCAAGTTGTGGCGCAAGCGCTACCCAGAAAAGAGCGAGGGAAAGGGTCAGGTGGCGGATCATGGCCGACGCCCGTAGCGCGCCAGGCTCGCGCGTTCAATCTGCCCCGCCTCATCGCTGATCACGAGCGCGCCGTCGGAAAGCACGGCCACGCCTTCGGCTTGGCCGTGGCCTTCACCGAGGCGGCGCGCCGACAGTGCTTCGCCTTCGCGGCTCAGTTCGATCAACATGCGCTCGCGCGCCGCCAGCACGAGCACGCGTCCGCTCGCTGCATCAATCTCGACTGCGGAAGGGGAAACCCGCCGCGGCGCTCCAACCGCCTGCATTGCCGCGCGCGGCACGATCATCCATGGCCGCGCCGCTTGGTTGGGACGCGCCGGCGTCCAGGCATAGAGGGCGATCGCGTCGTTCACATCCGAGGCGTGCTGGTCTTTGCAGGCGAGAATAAGGCTGCCGCTCGCCCGATCGAAGGCGAGGCCTTCTACCTCGCAGATCTGCTCAAGCCCGGTGTCGAAGCTTTCGAACGAGACGTGAGCGCCGTCACCGCCTTCGTCGAAGCGGTAAAGCAATCCTGCGCTGGTGGTCATGTAGACAGCTCCGGCATCCGTGACGGCTATGCCCTCGAAATCGCCGGCCAGGGGCGGGTCGCCCAGCGCGAACGTCTTCACCAACCGGCCGCGCTCGGCGTCGATCTCGTAAATCACGGCGCGCTCGTCGTCGTGCGCCAGCAGACGCCCGTCCGGCGTGAGCGCAAGGCCGGAAATTTCCGCGAGGCGATCCGGCAGCCTCCATTGCGCTTCCGGCGCCGCACCGAACAGTGTGGCGGTTTCGCTGGGCGACGGCGCTTCGTTTTGAGGAGTGCTCGCGCCTTCGCAGCTGGCGGAAAGGCTTGCGGCGAGCAAGGCGGCCCTAATCGTCGTCGTCATCGTCGCGGCGCTTTTTCTCTTTCTTTTCTTCGGGCGCGTCGTCCGTTTTCGACATCCATTCGCGAGAGAACATCTGCTTGCCCGTATTCATGCCGCCATATTCCGTCGCCCAAAGCCCAAGCACCGCGTAATTGAAGAAGATCGAGATGATTGCGGCGACCTCCACAGCGTTGATGCCGCAGGCGACGCCGACCGCGATTGAGGTGAAGAGGTACGTCGTTTCCGCGCTATCCTTCAGTGTGTGTCTGAAGCGCACGCCGGCGACGATGCCGGCCAGGCTAAAGGCCAACGCTAGTGAATTGTGCACGACGTGCACGATGCCGGTGATCACCATCGGCAGCACCAGGATGGTTTGCACAAAGCTTTGCGTCACGTCCTTGCGGCGGCGCGCGCCCATGCAAATCCAGGTCACCGGCAGCATGAGCAGGAAGGAGGCGACGGTGGAGAGCGCCAGCTTCACGCCGTTTGCGAGCGTGGAATCCGATGCGCTGACATTCACTGGCTCGAAGGTTGATTCACCCACGCCGCCAAAGCTCGCGGCGCCGCCGATCGGCGCATAGACGAGCAGGCCGGGCGCTAGCACCACCAGCAATGCAACGACGACAGCCAGCGCGCCATAATAGGTGCTGATATAGAAATAGGGCTTCACCAGCTTGTATGCGGGCGCTGGCGCCTGCGGGATTGGCGCGGGTGTGCTCAAGCGCGGCGGCGGCTGGGGCGCGATTTCCGTCATCGCCGCAGCTTAGCCGATTTTGGCCGCTGTCTCGACGGCTTCGCCTGGCGCGGGCGCCCTAGCGTGGCTCCAGCGCCTCGAAGGTGACGAGGTTGAACCGCGTGGTCTCGCTCTCGCGCATGCGCTGGGCGATGACCTCATGCACGGCTGGGTCCCAGGCCGTCCATGAATCCACGAATGCGTTCGCCCGGCTGCGGTCGCCCGCGGCCTGGATCGCCAGCACCTCACGCAGAAGGCTCTCCACGGCGGCCGGATAGCGCGCATAGTCGAGGGCGAGTTGGCCGTCCTCGAAGCGCAGCACGCCGTGCCGCATGAACCAGTTCCACTGCATCAATTGCATGGTCTGATAGGGCTGCTCGCGTCGCGGCCGGTTCTTCTGCAGAACGCGGCGGATGCCTGAGGCGTAAATGCCGCGCAGCCGCGCATCGTCGTATAGCCCGCGCTCGTGCAGCACGCGCGCTGCGGTCAGGGAAACCAGGTCGGCCTTCATCTCTTCCAGCAATGACGCGGTATCGAGCAGGGCGCTGTCGAGGTCGCGTCCGTCGCTGGTGAGATCGACGCCGAGATAATGTCCAACCTCGTGCCAAAGCGTGCGGTCGAACATGCCTTGCGGCGTCAAATCGCCGTGGTGGCCGCCCGTAACCGCGGCGTCGAAGGCGTTTTCGTTGCCCTCGAACAGCTCTGCGTTGAGCAGGATATTGCCGCGCATCAGGATGGTGCGGCCGTATTGGCGCGCGAGATAGGCGTCGTTCGGCAAGATGGTGGCCGTGTTGGCGCCGCGCGCTTGGCCAAAATCGGCGATGATATTGTACACGCCGACCGGAATATCGCTGCGCACCTCACGGTCGGACTCATAGGGCAGCGCGTCCTCCACCAGCTGAAGATCGCGCAGGCCAGCCTCCAACTCCGCCGAGCGCGCCTCATCACGCGCCAGAAGCGAAAGCGCGAACGAACGCTTCACGCCGTAAAGGGCATCGTCGTAGGTTTCGTAAGCGCCGATCGACGCGTTCAAATTTCCCGTGAAATCGCCTGTCACCCAGGCCGCATCGCCGCCCTCATAATCGTCCGCCAGCAGGTCGCGCGCTCGTAAGCGTAGGTAGCGGGCGAAAGCGGCGTCCTCGCCAGCGATGTGCCCGGCTGCTGCATTGAGCCGTTCGCTTACGAACAGGATATCGTCCGCGAAGGCGACGGAGAAGGGCAGCGCGAGATAAGTGTCCGCGCTCTCAATGCGCGCGCGCAAGCCTGGATGCAGCGTGTCCAGCACGGGATGCCGGTCGAGCGTAGCGAGCGACGCGCGGCGCTGACCGGGCGTCGCCTCGCGCACGATCGCCATGGGATCGAGCAATTCTTCGCGCCGCTGCGGATTTGCCGTCAGGTACGCCTCCATGACGTCATGCGTCACCGCGGGCGGATAGAAATTGCGAACTGGCGTCTCGGGCGCGACGGTGAGAAATGCTTCGCGTGTGTTGTCCAGCGTCGTGGCGACGGGGCCGATGCTCATGGAGAAGAGGTCGCGATAGGCGCCGAGCTCGGGATGCGCGTCGAGATAAACGCGCGCCGCCAGCGCCTGCGGATGCCGTTGAGCAAGGTAAAGCTGATGCAGCCTCTCGCCCGCCGCGATCAGCTCACGCACCGCCGCCTGCTCGTTTGCGCTGAGCGCGCTCACATCCGGCGCTAGATGCAGGCGCTGCGTTCGTTGCAGCACGGCCTCGGCCTGTGCTTGGCTCCAGCTCGGCGCGATGCCCGCCGTCGAGACAATCTCCGGCGCCGCGCCATTTTGAGCGTTAGCGCAGGCGGCGAGGGCGAGGCCAAGCGGAAGCAGAAAATATCGCATGCGAGGCCGCTAGCATCGGCGCTGCGTTGCGCCAAGCATTAAGCGGTGGGCGCGGGCGTCACAGCGTCCAAACCGTCTCGAATTTTTCGCCGAGATCGAACAGAGCTGCCACCGGCGCCGCAAGCGGACCGCTGCTTTGGGCGCCTCCGAAAGCCGCGAACTTGTCCACGCCCGTGAACGCCAGCAGCACGTGGTCGGCGCGCGCAATCGCGGCGTAGGTGAGGGTTAGGCGCTCGGCTGCGGCGTCAGCTTGCGGCGCGCGCACCGCCATCACCGTATCGGTATTGTTGGGATCGAGCGCGCGCGCCAAATCGGCCGAGCCGGGGAACCAGGACGCCGTGTGGGCGTCCGCGCCCATGCCCATGAGCGCAATATCGATGTGGATTGGCGCGTAGGCCGCATTAGCCGCCGC
>JBFXAE010000013.1:8443-19182 GCA_050184605.1 Hyphomonadaceae bacterium
ATGATGCCGTAACCGGAGGGGTCGTCGCAGGGCTCGACCGCGATGACATTGCCCCCAGTCTGAGAATAGGTCTCGGCCATCTGAGCGAGGCAGGAAGGCTTCGCCATCACCAGCATGTCGGGCAACAGGACGGCGAAGGGCTCGTCGCCGATGACGTCGCGAGCGCACCACACGGCGTGTCCCAGGCCCAACGGCGCCTGCTGACGCACGAAACTCATCGAGCCCGGCGCCCGCAAATCGGTTTCCAATTCCTTGAGCAGGTCGGCTTTGCCCTTCAGCTTGAGGGTGTCCTCAAGCTCGTAGGCGCGGTCGAAATAGTCCTCGATCGCCGACTTGTTGCGCCCGGTGACGAACACGATGTGCTCGATGCCAGCGGCTGCCGCCTCGTCGACCACGTATTGGATCGCCGGCCGGTCGAACACCGGCAGCATTTCCTTCGGGATCGCCTTAGTCGCGGGCAACACCCGCGTGCCAAGCCCGGCGACGGGGAGCACCGCTTTCCGTAGGGGCTTTCGGCGGCTGGTAATGCTATCCATAGTGGGTCGGCCACTCCGGGTCTTTTCGCACTGCAACGTACCCGTCCGTTGCTGAAAGGCAACGTGGCTTATGGCGGGTTAGCGCCGAATTGGCCGCATTTTCAGCTTTTTCGGGTATAGAAGCGGGGTCCCTGAAGGGGCTGAGGCTCTGCATCAACGCAGGCGTGACATCCGTCACCGCAATTTTTTTTGCGGCGCGGCATGGTCGCAATTGCACAAACAATAACCATTTGATAACGAGCCAAACACGGTGGAGTTCCCAATGCGCTTCGCGCCCGTCAATCCAGAAATCCGCGCCAATAAGCGGATCATCCTCGCCAGCTTCATCGCCGGCGTGAGCGCTATGGTGCTTATGGGCTTGATCGCCCCCGTGATGGCGACCGGCGGCTTCGAACTCGCCAGCGCCGAGGCCCGCAGCCTCGCGCAGCGCGCGCCTGTGATTGAGCCGCTCGACGTGGCCGCGATCGACCGCACGCTGGCGGAAGCCGAAGCCGCGATGGCGGCGAGCCGCGCCATCACCGATGGCACGATCTCGCGTCTCGACAGCCTCGCGCACTAAGCGCTCAGAGGATCGACTGTCCGGTCGATTTCCAGTCCTTCAGAAAAGCCGCTAGCCCTGCTTCAGTGAGCGGGTGCTTGTAAAGCGCGCGGAAGATCGCCGGCGGGATTGTCGAGCAGTCCGCGCCCGCCAAAGCGGCGTCGCGCACATGCAGCGTGGTCCGGATCGAGGCCGCCAGCACCTGCGTCTCGAAACCATAAATATCGTAGATCGTCCGGATCTCGCGGATCAATTCCATGCCGTCCTGACCGCCGTCGTCGAGACGTCCCAGGAACGGTGAGATGAAGGTCGCTCCGGCCTTGGCGGCCAGGAGCGCCTGCACGGCGGAAAAGCAGAGCGTAACGTTGGTCGGATGGCCTTCATCCTCGAGGGTCTTGCAGGCGATCAGACCCTCCTGGGTCAGCGGCAGCTTTACCACGATATTATCGGCCAGCGTCCGCAACTTGCGGCCCTCGGCCAGCATGGCTGGCGCGTCCTGGGCCACCACTTCGGCGCTCACCGGCCCGGGTACGGCCGCGCAAATCTCCTGCAGCGCCTCGAACAGATTGCGCCCGGACTTGGCGATCAAGCTCGGATTGGTGGTGACGCCGTCCACCAGCCCTGTTTGTGCGAGCGCCTTCAGTTCCGCGGCGTCCGCGCTGTCGATGAAAATCTTCATGGCAATCTCCGCTGCCGCTGATACCGAATCGTAGCGCTTCGGGCAAAACGCCCGAATCGGCCCATGTCAGCTTTGACCAACCTAGAAGGTGGCCGAGATGGAAGAAATTGAGGGCGTCGACCCGCGCCGCTTGGCCAACGCCATCCGCGCGCTCGCCATGGATGCGGTTGAGCGCGCCAAGTCCGGCCACCCAGGCATGCCGATGGGCATGGCGGACGCCGCCACCGTCCTGTTCTCCAAGTTCCTCAAATTCGACGCTGCGCATCCGCATTGGCCGGATCGCGACCGGTTCGTGCTCTCCGCCGGCCACGGCTCGATGCTGCTTTACGCGCTGCTTCACCTCACCGGCTACGCGGACATGACGCTCGATGAGCTGAAGCGCTTTCGCCAGCTGCACTCGAAAACCGCAGGCCATCCCGAATACGGGCACGCCACCGGCGTCGAAACCACAACCGGCCCGTTGGGGCAGGGTCTCGCCAACGCTGTCGGAATGGCGATGGCGGAAGCGCATCTCGCGGCCCGCTTCGGCGAGGGCGTCGTCAATCATCGGATCTGGGTTGTCGCCGGTGATGGCTGCCTGATGGAAGGTCTGAGCCAGGAGGCCATCGCGCTTGCGGGGCGTCAAAAGCTCAACAAGCTGATCGTCATCTGGGACGACAATTCCATTTCCATCGACGGCGCGGTGTCGCTCTCCGACGCCACCGATCAGAAGGCGCGCTTCGCCGCTAGCGGCTGGACCACGCTCTCGTGCGATGGGCATGACATGGACGACGTCGAGCGCGCGTTCGCGCAAGCGATAAAGAGCGACAAGCCCGTGCTGATCGCCTGCAAAACCACCATCGGTTATGGAGCGCCCAAAAAAGCCGGCACGCGCCACGCGCACGGCGAACCGCTTGGCGCGGAAGAATTGGCGGCGGCGAAGAAGGCCATTGGCTGGGAGCACGAAGCGTTCGAGATTCCTGACGATATTCGCGCCGCCTGGGCCGCGATCGGCGCTCGTGGGGCCGCCGAACGAAAGGATTGGCACGGCCGGTTGAAGACGTCGCCACATCGCGCTGCGTTCGAAGCCGCGATCAGCGGCGGCAATGTCGACGCCGGCATCGCCGCGCTCGGGCTCTATGCGCGCAAGGCCGCTTTGGAAAAGCCCGCCATTGCCACGCGCGCCGCGTCTGGTGCGGCGATCGAGGCTTTGTACGAGGCGCTGCCTGAGCTTGTCGGCGGCTCCGCCGACCTCACGCCGTCAAACAATACGCAAGCCAAGGCCGCGGCCGATTTCACGCCGGAGAACAGAGCCGGGCGTTACATCCGCTACGGCATTCGCGAACACGGCATGGCCGCGGCGATGAACGGCTTGGCCCTCCACGGCGGCGTCATCCCGTTTGGCGGCACCTTCATGACGTTCGCCGATTATTCGCGGCCCGCCATTCGTCTGTCCGCGTTGATGGGGGTGCGCGCGATCCATGTGCTGACGCACGACAGCATCGGCCTCGGCGAAGACGGGCCGACGCACCAGCCGATCGAGCACCTTGCGGCGCTGCGTGCGATTCCCAATCTCGCGGTGTTTCGTCCGGCTGACGCCGTCGAGACGGCGGAATGCTGGCAAGTGGCGCTGCTGCGCGATAAAGGGCCCTCGGTGTTGGCTTTATCGCGTCAGGCGACGCCGCCATTGCGCACGGATTCCACCGAGAACCTGAGCGCAAGGGGCGCTTATGAATTGCTTCCCGCCGAGGGCGGTGCGTCGCGCCTCGCGCTCTTCGCCACCGGCACCGAGGTTGCGCTCGCGGTCAAGGCGCGCGAGGTGCTGCAGGCCGAAGGCATTCCGACGCGCGTCGTCTCCGCGCCGTGCTTCGAATTGTTCGATCTGCAGAGTGATGCGTATCAGGATGACGTCTGTGGCGATGAAGACGAATTGAAGATCGGCATTGAAGCTGCGATCGGGCAAGGCTGGTTCGAAGCCTTCGGCCTCGACGCCTTCATCGGCATGTCGACGTTTGGCGCTTCCGCGCCGGCGAAGGATGTCTACGCCTATTTCGGCATTACCTCGGACGCCATCGTCGAGACGGCCAAGGCGCTGCTTTAAGCGGCTGGCGTGCGCCGCCCGTTTGCTGCTAGCTGAGCAGACGGGGCCAAACGATGGACGCACTGCGGACAGGGCGTATTGCGGGACACGCGCTGGCCGCTGCTTTGCTCAGCGCATGCGCGGGCGGCGGCGGAGGCGGTGGTTCCGGTTCGATCGTCGCGCCGCCTCCGCCGCCGCCCGCAGCGCCGCCGCCGCCCGCGGTGACGTTCCCACCCTTGGCGCCGCCGCATGCGCCGGGCGATTTCCCAGATCCCGCCTCTTCCGAGTACCGCAACAATTGGGGCGTTGCGGGAACCAACGCCATCGTTGCTTGGCAGAATGGCGCGACCGGGCAGGGCGTGCTTGTCGGCGTCGTCGATGACGGCATTCATCCCAACGCTTCGGAATTGCGCGGCCGCATTTCACCGCTGTCCGTCGATATCGTCGCCGGGCGCGACGCGCTCGTTACCGATCAGTCTCACGGCAGCGAACTCTCATCGCTGATCGCCGGCAATTATAACGGCGCGCGCACCGTCGGGGTCGCGTTTGACGCCACCATCCTGGCCGTGCGCGCCGACAATGGAAGCAGTGGTTTCTCCAACGCTGATCTTGCGCGCGGCATCGACTACGCGGTCGCGAACGGCGTTGATGTAATCAATCTCTCGCTTGGCAGCCCGCAATTGTCACCGACAGTGCGCGATGCGATTGCGCGCGGCACCGCCGCGGGCGTGATCTTCGTCGTATCCGCGGGAAACAGCGGCGACACCGCGACGGACGTGAACTATCCGGGGCGCTTCGCGAACGATCCCGCAATTGGCCGCGGCCTCATCCTCGTCGCCGGCGGGCTCAACGCCGATGGCTCGCTGAACCAACGCTCCAATCCGCCGGGAACGACGGCGAATTATTATCTCACAGCGCCGGGTTGGGAGATCATCGTACCCGATTATGGGCCAGACGGGCCCGTTCCTGGGTTTCAGACCTGCGGGCCGAGCGGCGGTTTGAGCGCGGGCCTCTGCCGCATTCAAGGCACGTCCTACGCCTCGCCGCATGTGGCCGGGGCCATCGCCTTGGTGATGAGCGGCTTTCCCGGCCTCACGCCGCAGCAGGTGGTCGACCTGTTGCTGACGACGACTGACGACACCGGCGCGCCAGGAGTGGATTCACTGCATGGTCGGGGCCGGCTCAATATCGGACGGGCTTTCGCACCGGTGGGCGCGCTTTCGACGCCGCTCATGGCGGGCGTCGACGTCGGCGCGGAGACACAGCTTGGCGTGGCCGGCGCCGCGTTCGGGGACGGTCTCACCAACAGCGCCGACGAGTGGCGGGTGGCCGCGTTCGATCAATACGGCCGCGCCTTCGCGCTTGATCTCGGCGGCGCATGGGGCCGTGCGCATCCGGGACCGGGTGCGGCCGCTTCGGCGCCGTTCCTCTGGCGCAGCGCACGCAGCGAAAGCGGCGCGCTTATCGGATTCGCCGCCGCCGAGAGCGCTGCGCCGGCAAGCTATCGCATGCAGATCGCGCGCGAAGACGTCGAGCGCGCGCCGATGCGGATCGACGCGCCTCTGGGCCCTCGATTGGAGCTCTCCTTCGCAGCCTTCGGTGCGGACGCGCAGGAGCGCCAAGCACGCAGCGGGGCCATTGGCCATTTTGCTTTTGTGCAGGCAGACACGTCGGTGCGCCTGACGGGCCGCATCGCTCCCTTCGCCAGCGTCTCCTTCCTGTCTGAAAGCGGTGAAGCCGATGTCGGCTTGGCGCAGGCGCCGGTGGACCGCAGCGTGCAGGCGGTGCAGGCGCATTTCGCCCTGGGCCCGGTGACGCTCGGGCTTTCAGAAGGGCGAGTGCGCGAACAGCAGGGCGTGCTCGGGCTTGGTTGGTCGGAGGCCTTGGGGCCCACGCCAGGGGGCGAAACCCGGTTCACCGGCGTCTCGCTCGAAACGCCGCTCGCCGCGCGCTGGCGTTTCGCTGCAAACGCAGAGTTCGGTGTGGCGAGGGCGGCGGACGCCGGCTGGCTCAGTGTCGATACGCCGTTGCGCACGACGGCGTTCAGCGCCGAAGCGGTCCGGCCGCTGGGAGCGGGCGCGTTGAGCCTTTCGCTGGCGCAGCCGTTGCGCATTGAAGGCGGGACGCTTGGCGTAATGCTGCCGACGGCGACGGCCTACGGCTTACAGAGCGTGGCGTACGAGCGCCGCTCGATCGATCCGGCGCCTTCGGGCCGCGAGCTTAAGTTCGGCGTCTCCTACCGCGTGCTCAAAGGCGATGTGTTCTCCGCTTTTGGCGAAGCCATCTATGTGCATGAGCCTGGCCATGTCGCGGGCGCCGAACCGGACACGATCTTCCGCTTCGGCCTACGCATCGCGCACTAGCTTTTTTCCGCCAATTCCTTGAGCGCCTTCACGTCCTGCGCGCGGTCGCGCGGAAGCACGATGACGGCGTCCTTTGTCGCGACCACGATCAGATCGCTGACGCCAAGCACGCACACCTTAGGGCCGTCACTGCGCAACAGGTTGTCGTGGGCATCCAGCGCAACGACCGGCCCATGCTTGACGTTGCGACCCGCGTCTTGAGGCGAGAGCCGCCATATCTCGCTCCAGGAGCCCACGTCGGCCCAGCCGATTGCGCATGGCGCAACCGCCCCGCGTGTAGTCTTTTCCATCACAGCGATGTCGAGGGGTTGCGAGGGGACAGCCGCGAATGCGTCTGCGTCAAGCACCATGGTGGCGCCATCGCGCCGCGACGCCCGCAGCGCAGCCAGCGCCGCGTCGCGGATCGCTGCACTGGGCTCGAACTCGCGCAGCATCACTTGCGGGCTGAACATGAACATGCCCGCGTTCCAAGAATAGCCGCCCTCATCCAGATAGGCGCGCGCCGTCGCCGCGTCGGGCTTTTCCCGGAACGACGCGATAGCGCTGACGCCGCCGCCAAGAGGTTCGCCGCTCTTTATGTAGCCATAGCCGGTCTCCGGCCGGTCCGGCGTGATGCCGAAGGTGACGATGCGCTCGCGTGCGTGGGGCGCGGCACGTGCGATAGCGCCAGTGAAGGCCTGCGTGTCCTGAATGATGTGATCGGCCGGCAAGAGCAGCACCAGCGCCTCGGGATCCGCTTCCGCGCCCAGCGCTGCGGCGATGGCGCCGGCGGCGGCGGTGTTGCGGCCAAACGGTTCAAGCGCGATCGCCTGTGGCGTGACCCCGATGGAGGCCAGTTCGTCGGCAATCAACGCGCCGTGCCGTGCATTGCCAATAACGATCGGCGGCGCGAACGAGAGCCCTTCAACCTCGCCGCATACGCGCGCCAACGTTTCTGCAAAAAGACTCCTGCCGCCGCCGAGCGCGTGAAACTGCTTCGGCTTGTCGTCCACGGAGGCCGGCCAAAGCCGCGTGCCGGAACCGCCGGACATGATGGCTGGGATGATGCGATAAACCATGTCTTCCTCTAGCGCGCTCCGCCACGGGAAGCGACTGGCCGCGTGAGAGGGCGCTGTGTAGGAAGGCGGCGATGAACGCCATCCCTTTCACCGAAATCCGCAACTGGATGTTCGCGCACGCCTTGCCCTTTTGGGGTAGCGCTGGGCTCGATCATGCGCATGGCGGGTTTCACGAGGAGTTGACGCTCGCCGGCGCGCCCGCCGATCTCCCGTTCAAGCGCGTGCGCGTCACGTGCCGGCAGATTTATGTGTTTTCGCACGCCGCCTTGCTCGGCTGGGGCGAAGGGGCCGCGCTTGCGGAGCGTGGCTACCGCTATCTGACCGACAAGGCATGGCAGGGCGAGGGGCGCGGCTGGGCGCGGCGTCTGACGCGCGAAGGCGCTGTCCTCGATCCCACCGCCGATCTCTACGACACCGCCTTCGCCTTGCACGCCCTGGCTTGGCACTATCGGCTCACGCACAGCGAAGACGCGCGCGCGCGCATGCACGCGACGCTCGATTTCGTACACACCCACATGCGCCCCGAAGGCGGCGCCGGCTTCTGGCATCAATTGCCGCCTACCGGGCCGCGCTTGCAGAATCCGCACATGCATCTGCTTGAAGCGTCCATCGCCGCTTTCGAGGCCACCGCCGACGAGCGCTTTCTCGATCAGGCCGGCGAAATCGTCGGCCTGTTTCGCCGTTGCTTTTTCGACGGCCGCACACTGGGCGAATATTTCAACGCGGATTGGTCGCGCGTCTCAGGGGAGATGGGACGCCGCGTCGAGCCTGGACATCAATTCGAATGGGCCTGGATCCTTGCTCAATACCAGCGTCTCAAGGGCGTCGATCTCATCGCGGAAGCTAGCGCCCTGGTGGATTTCGCCGAGCGCCATGGCGTCGATGCCGAAACGCAGATGACCTATGACGAAGTGCGCGACGACGGCGCGCCGCTGCGAAAGACATCGCGCACCTGGCCGAATACGGAGCGCCTGAAAGGCCATCTGGCTCTTTTCGAACATGCGCGGCGGGATACGCGCGCCGAGATCGCCTCCGCTGCGCGCGCGCTGCTCGACCGCTATCTCGCTGTAAAGCCTCGTGGTTCCTGGATCGACCAATTTGATGAGCAGGGCGCGCCCTTGGCGGCGACCGCGCCAGCTTCGACTCTTTATCACGTCTTCCTCGCCTTCGCGGAGGCGTTGCGACTCGAGCCCAAGCTGTCTGCGTAATAATCTGAAACCAATTGTATTTTGACGCCGCCAGCGTGAGCGCCGAAAAGCCGCCGACAAAATCGCTCAGGGACAGCGCTTTCCATGCTTCCGTTTATCGACATCGGCGCTCAGCGCCGCCACCTCGGCACGCGCATCGACGAAGCCGTCAATCGCGTACTCACGCACTGCCAGTTCATCATGGGTCCGGAAGTCGCCCAATTGGAGGGCGACCTCTCGGCCCTCTGCGGCGCCAAGCACTCGCTCTCGTGCGCCAACGGCACTGACGCGCTTGGCCTGATCCTGATGGCGAAGGATGTGAAGGCGGGCGATGCCGTGCTCTGTCCGAGCTTCACCTTTGCAGCCACCGCCGAGGTGGTGGCCTGGCTTGGCGCGACGCCGATATTCGTCGACGTCCATCCCGACACCTTCAACATCGACGCCGAAAGCGTGAAGGCGGGCGTCGCCACGGCGAAGCAGCTCGGCTTGAAGCCCGTCGGGCTGATCAGCGTGGATCTCTTCGGTCAACCCGCCGATTACGACGTTATCGAGCCCATTTGCGCCGCCCACGGCCTCTGGCTCCTTTCGGACGCCGCGCAGAGCTTTGGCGCGAGCTACAAGGGCCGAAAGGTCGGCACGATCGGCTTCGCCACCGCGACCAGCTTTTTCCCGGCAAAGCCGCTCGGCTGCTATGGCGACGGCGGCGCTGTTTTCACCGACGACGCGACGCTGATGGACGTGCTCAAATCGCTGCGCATTCATGGCCAGGGCAGCGACAAATACGACAACGTGCGCATCGGCATAAACGGCCGCCTCGACACCGTGCAGGCTGCGATCCTGATCGAGAAGCTGAAGATTTTCGGCGCCGAGATCGAGCGGCGCAACGAAATCGCCGCCGCCTACAATGAAGCGCTCAAGGCTGTCGCCATGGTCCCGCGCGTTCTCGAGGGCTGCGTCTCGACCTGGGCCCAATACACGCTGCGCCTAGAGGCGGGAACGCGCGACGGCGTGGCCGCAGCGTTGCGCGAGCAGGGCGTGCCGACCGCGA
Organism: Hyphomonadaceae bacterium; assembly: GCA_050184605.1. Taxonomy (GTDB): domain Bacteria; phylum Pseudomonadota; class Alphaproteobacteria; order Caulobacterales; family Aquidulcibacteraceae; genus Vitreimonas. The sequence goes on from JBFXAE010000013.1 coordinate 17,912, forward strand.
TCTACTACCCCAAGCCGCTGCATCAGCAGACCGCGTACCGGCACTATCCCGCCGCAGGCGGCGCGCTGCCGAATTCCGACCGCATCGCCCACGAGGTGCTGTCGCTGCCGATGCACCCCTACATCGATAGCCAAACCCTCACCCGCATCGTCGACGCCGCGCGCACAGCGATCGAGCGGACCTGACGTTGCGTCAGGCCATTGATTTGGCGAGCCAGCGCCCCCGCGGGGCAGAGTGGTGCATAAAAGACACGGGGCATGGCGGTACGCGGCGGGGCGCCCCAGCGAGGCGCTCCGCTTAACCGCAACGTCACGCAAATTGGCGAAAATCTCGCTTGGCAGCGGATACGATTTAAGCTTTGTTACCCCGCGCGCTGGTACCCTTGGGGTTACGAGCGGGTCCATTTATGCGGGCGGAGTTGAGATGTCGGCGGCAGAAAACAGCTCAGACGCCCGCACCCACGGCGAAGAAGTCCGTGATGTCGTCATAAAATCAAGCCTTTCCGGCGTCGCCGTGGCGGTGCTGACGGTCGCTGCATGGTCTCCGATGGGCCTCGGCTCGATGATCGGCACCAGCATAGCGTCGGATTCTGCTGGCGGCGCGGAAGACGTCACTGGGTTGCTCGCGCCTTACCCATCGCCGGTCACGGAGCAAGAGCGCGCCGAGATCACAACGCGCCTCGCGGAGAGCGCTGACGCGCTGGATCGCGCCCGCACTGAGACGGATGAAGCGATTGCGCACGTGCGTTTGCTCGCGACGTCTGATCCAGCCGTCGTTGTCGCGGAATTCGCGCCGGTCGCTGAGCCTGGCGCGCTGCTCGCCAGCGCCGATCTCGGCTTGCGTGAAGAGACCAGCGAAGAGGGCGAAGCGGCTGACGTGCAAGTCGCCGATCGGCAAGCGTTTGGCGATTCCGGCTTCGCGTCGTTCGATCGCGACCCGCACCTCGAATTCGCGAAGCTGCTGTTCGCGCTCTAAGCGCCGTTCGGCGTCCGAAGCCGCATCAATAAGCCTGCCGCGCCGATGATGGTGGCGACCCACCATTCTTGCCATGCGCCATAGCTGAAATGCGCGATGAGCGCGCCGGCCGCTAGTGCGCCCGCGAGCGCAGCAGCGTCCACGCGCGCCAAACTGCGGCGCGCGCTCCGCACCGCGCCCCATATCAAAGCAGCGGCGACGAGCGCCGCGCCGATGACGCCGGTTTCAAGCCAGAGCTGCAGGCTGAGATTGTGCGGATGCAGCGGCAGCAAGGGCACCGTTTCGCCGCCAAGCGC
>JBFXAE010000013.1:19282-21245 GCA_050184605.1 Hyphomonadaceae bacterium
CGCAAGCCCTCCGCCGATGGCGGCAGGCGGCGTCAGGGTGAGGAAGACGGCGCGGCCCCACCCTGCGAGCGTGCGAGGCAGAAAGCCGGACAAGCCTGGTCCGCGAGCGTTCATGTCTGCCGTCAAAAAATCCGCCGCGTTCGCCGGGGCTTGCGCCGGCGCGGGGCCGGTTCGAAGCGTGACAAATCTCTAATTGCGCGCCAAGCAAAGGCAATGTTTGTTTTGGTCACGGGCGCGTCAGGCTTCGTCGGAACAGCGCTCGTGCAACGGCTTCGCGCGCAGGGAACGCGCGTGCGCGCCGCCTTTCGCACAGCGCCCCGTTCCGCCCACGCAGACGATGTGGTGATCGGCGCCATCGATGGCGCCGTCGACTGGACAGATGCATTGCGGGATATCGACGCGGTGGCGCATCTTGCCTCCATCGCCCATCGCGCCGGGACTGAATCAGATTATCAGGCCGTTATCGTCGACGGCACGCGCGCGCTAGCACGGCAAGCCGCCGGCGCCGGGGTAAGGAAATTCCTGTTCCTGAGTTCGATCAAAGCCGCTGCGGAGACAAGCACTCGCCCGATCGCGCCGGGCGACGAAGCGCCGGACACGCCCTATGGCCGCGCCAAGCGCGCGGCAGAGCGTGCCTTAGAACAAGGCGAAGCGGCCATGAGCTGGGTCGCACTTCGCCCGCCCTTGGTCTTCGCTGCGAACGCCAAGGCCAATTTTCGCGCGTTGCTCCGCGCGGCGGCTTCGCCTGCGCCACTTCCGCTGGCCGGTCTCGCCAACCGCCGCAGTCTCATCGCGCTGGATTCCTTGCTAGAGGCAGTTTTGAAAGCATTGGGCGAGGGGCCCAGCGGCGCGTTTCATGTCGCTGACGAACCGGCGCTCTCGACGGCGGATATCGTTCGCTGCCTGCGCGCGGGCATGGGCCGTAGGCCCGGCCTGTTCGCCTCGCCTGCTGTGGCGGCGCTATTGCCCTCGGCATTGCGCGACAGCTTAGAACTGGATTCCTCGGCGTTCGTACAAGCCTATGGCTGGCGTCCGCGTGACACGTGCGCAGCACTTGAAGCCTGCGGCGCGCAATGGTTGGCGCAATGAAGCGAAAGCTGCTTTTCGTCGCCACCGAAGATTGGTTCGTGCGTTCGCACTTCATGCCGATGGTGCGGCGCGCCGTGGCGGACGGGTTCGACACGGTCATAGCCGCGCGCATGGGCGAGGCGCGCGCCGACCTGATCGCCGCAGGCGCGCGGGTGGTGGATTTTGGCGATGCGCGCGGCGCCTACGATCCAGCCACTATCACGCGCTCCGTCGGGCGTTTGCGTAGCGTCATCGATGCCGAGCGCCCCGATATCGTGCACGCGATTGCGCTGCGGCCGATCCTGCTCACCGCGCTGGCTGTTCGCGGTAAGCGCGGCGTTGGCACGGTATTCGCCGTGACAGGGCGCGGCTATCTGGCGATGACGCGCTCCTGGCCGATGCAGCGTGCGCTCGACATCATCGCCGGCCTGATCGCCCGCGCTGTCCGCGGCGGAACCGGCGTGCTTCTGGTCGAAAACACACATGACCGCGATTGGGTCGCCGGCGCTAGGCCGCTGCCGGAGGCGCGCATTGTTCTGACGCCCGGCGCCGGCGTTGACCTGACACATTACAACGCTTCGCCGCCGCCGCCCGCGCCGCCGGTTCGAATCGGGTGTGTGACGCGTCTGGTGCGCTCGAAGGGCGTCGATGTGCTGGTCGAGGCGGTTGGGCATTTGCGCGCGTCAGGCCGCGACGTCGAAGCTGTCATCGCCGGCGCTCCCGATCCCGACAATCCCTCCAGCGTGAGCGCCGAGGAGCTCGCCCGTTGGCGAGCGTTGCCTGCTATCGATCTGCCTGGCCGGGTGTCGGATGTGAACGCGTTTTGGGCGGGCATGCATATCGCCTGCCTGCCTTCGCGCGGTGGCGAAGGGTTGCCGCGCAGCTTGCTTGAAGC
>JBFXAE010000013.1:21345-25606 GCA_050184605.1 Hyphomonadaceae bacterium
AGATCATGCGCGGCGGCGGCGTCAGCGAGGATTTGCTCCGCCATCAGCTTCGACCAGCCATAGGGCGAGATGGGCAGGCAAACATCGTCATCCGGTATCGGCGCGCGCACCGGTTCGCCATAAACCGACGCAGTCGAGGAGAAAATGAAGTGTGGCACGCCGGCATCGACGGCGGCCTCTATCAGCGTCCGCGTCTTGCAGGTGTTGGTGAGGTAGTGTTCGAGCGGCCGGGTCGCGGATTCCGAGACGACCGTCTTGGCCGCAAAATGCATCACGGCGCGGATGCGGTGGCGTTGCATCAGCGTGCTCAACAACGCCGCGTCGCCAATATCGCCCTCCACGAAGATCGCTGTCTGTGGCACGTTTTCGCGCGCGCCGGTGGAGAGATCGTCCAGCACTATAGGGATGAGGCCGCTATCGACGAGCGCGTGGCTCATCTGCGCACCGATATAACCGGCGCCGCCTGTTACAAGGATGGTCATGATGCGTGCACGCGCCGCGCTCCGGTTGCGCAGCCCTGATCCACATCAGGCGCTTGCGGGCGTCAAGGTCTCTCGTGCACACTGCATCGTTCGTGGAGGTCGACAAAGTGCGGGTAGGGGACGCAAATTTCCGGACCGTTTGGCGCGAGGCGAACGCGCCTTGGATCAACGTCATCGATCAGTCCTTGCTCCCCCACCGCTTTGAGGTGGTGGAAATAAGATCCCTCGACGACGGTGCGCGCGCCATCGCAAACATGATTGTCCGTGGCGCGCCTCTTATCGGCGTTACCGCAGCTTACGTGCTTGCCATCGCTCTAAACGAAGATGGGTCGGATGCACAATTGGCGGCCTCCATCGCCCGTCTCAGGGCCTCACGCCCAACCGCCGTAAACTTGCGTTGGGCGCTGGAACGCGTGCGGGATCGGGTCGTTAGGCTGTCGCCCGCCGATCGAGCCGCGGAGGCCTTCTGCGAAGCCGATGCGATCGCCGAAGAAGATGTAACGCTTTCGCGGGGGATCGCCCGCCACGGCGCTGCGCTCCTTGCTGATGCTGCGAAAGGAAAGGCGCGGGTAAACGTCCTTACACATTGCAATGCCGGTTGGTTAGCGGCGGTCGATTGGGGCACAGCGCTCGCTCCTGTCTACGAAGCGCACCGCGCGGGCGTCTCGCTGCACGTGTGGGTCGATGAAACGCGGCCGCGAAATCAAGGCGCTTCGCTCACCGCCTGGGAGCTCATGCAGGAGCGGGTGCCCTTCACCTTGATCGCAGACAATGTCGGCGGCCATTTGATGCAGCACGGCGAGGTCGATCTCTGTATCGTCGGATCTGATCGCGCGACGCGCAATGGCGACGTCTGCAACAAGATCGGGACTTATCTCAAGGCTCTGGCAGCCCACGACAATGGCGTGCCCTTCTACGCGGCGCTGCCGTTCTCCACCATCGATTGGCATTTAGGCGACGGCGTTAAAGAGACGCCGATCGAACAGCGTGCAGGCCAAGAGGTCACGCACATAACTGGGATGACAAGCGATGGCCGCCTGGAAACCGTTCGGCTTGCCCCCGAGGGAACGCCAGCGGCCAACTATGCTTTCGACGTCACACCTGCGCGTTTGGTGACGGCGATCATAACCGAGCGTGGCGTATGCCAAGCATCCGAAGCAGGTCTTCGAAGTCTTTACGCCAACGAGCGAACTGCATGAAGAATCTCTGGGATGAATCCGAGGCGCGCGCTGCAATCTCGCATTACGCCGAGCAGGGCGTCAGCGAGGATCTTGCGCTTCGCACCTATACCGCGCGGCTGCTTGGCGGGGAACCTCTTCTTGTACTGCACGGCGGCGGCAACACCTCGGTCAAAACGCGCGCGCGCGATGTCTATGGCGACGAGATCGACGTCCTTTGTGTGAAGGGCAGCGGCTGGGATCTCGCTGCTATCGAACCCGCAGGACATCCCGCCGTCGCCCTTGAGCCATTGCGTCGTCTTCGCCAGCTCGATGCGCTCAGCGATGAAGCTATGGTCAATGCCCAGCGGCAAAACTTGCTCGATTCCAACGCGCCAAATCCCTCTGTCGAGACGCTTTTGCACGCATTCATGGCGGACAAGTTTATTGATCACACGCATTCGACCGCCATTCTCGCGATCGCCGATCAGCCAAATGCGGCAGCCTTGCTTGCGGAACTCTACGGTGATCGCGTCGCTTGCGTGCCCTACGTCATGCCAGGATTTGCGTTAGCCAAGTTGGCGAGTGACATACGCGATCGAAACCGGAATGTAGAGGCGCTGGTACTCCTGAAGCACGGCGTGTTCACCTTTGCGCAGACGGCGCGAGAAAGCTATGTGCGGATGATCGATTTCGTTAGCGCGGCGGAGGCGTTCCTTGATAGACGCAAGCGCCCTCGGGCGCGCGGCAAGGCGCCAGCTTCTGCGGTCAGCTATGCGAAAGCCGCGCCGGTGTTGCGCGGCGCGCTGGCGCGAGCGGCGAAAACGAGCGAACCGCGACGATGGGTGCTGGATTGGCGACAAAGCGCAGCGATCGACGCGCTCTTAGCCCACCCGGATTTGCACACGCTCGCCCGCCGCGGCGTTGCCACGCCCGATCATGTGATCCGGACCAAGGCCGCCCCGCTGATTGCGCCGCCGGCGGACGACGCCGACGTATGGGCGGAGGCGCTCGACGCGGCGCTGGCGGACTATGTCGTCGCTTATGACGCCTATTTTGCGCGCCAGAACGCTCGCGTCGGTGGAATCAAGAAAAAGCTCGATTCACTGCCGCGGGTCGCACTCGCGCCCGGTCTCGGCCTTATCGGCATTGGTAAGAGCGCCGCGGACGCTGCGGTGAACGCAGATGTTGCGGAAATCTGGGTGAAGACGGCGCTCGAAGCCGATGCGCTCGGGGTCTACGAGCCGGTGGACGAAGCCGCGACCTTTGACATGGAATATTGGTCGCTGGAGCAGGCCAAACTGGGCAAGGCGACGGAGAAGCGGTTGGCTCGCCATGTCGTGGTTGTGACAGGAGGCGGGGGCGCACTGGGCGCGGCGATCGCTAAAGCGTTCGCCACAGAAGGCGCCGATGTCGCCGTGCTGGATGTGGATGCCGATGCGGCAGGACGCGCAGCCAAAGCGGCCGGGAATGGTCTGGCAGTCTCGTGCGATCTCACCAGGGCCGATGATGTTCGGGCCGCGTTTGCGCGCGTTTGCGAGCGCTATGGCGGCTTTGACATCGTGGCCTTGAACGCTGGTTCAGCGATTTCCGGCGCCGCCGCCAACCTCGACGATCAAGTGCTCCGTCGCAGCTTCGATCTCAATTTCTTTGCGCACCAAGCCGTAGCTCAGGAGGCGGTGCGCGTGTTTCGAGCGCAAGGCTTGGGCGGCGTTCTGCTCTTCAACGTTTCGAAGCAAGCGCTCAACCCAGGGAGAGATTTTGGCGCTTACGGCACAGCCAAATCGGCGTTATTGGCCCTGATGCGTCAGTATGCGCTCGAGCATGCCGCCGAAGGTGTTCGCGCAAACGCCATTAATCCCGATCGCATACGCTCCGGCCTCTTGACGGAGGATATGATCGCTGCCCGCGCTGCGGCCCGCGGCGTCAGTGAAGCCGAATACATGTCCGGCAATCTGCTACAGCGGGAAGTGACCGCGGAGGACGTAGGACAGGCCTTTGTCTTCGCCGCCCTCCTTGGGGCGACCACCGGCGCAATCATTCCTGTCGATGGAGGGAACGTCGCGGCGATGCCGCGCTAATGCCCCTCAAAGGCGCACAAACTCTCGACCACTATGCCACGCGCTCGAAGCTTCTCGGCGCCGCCTAGCTCCGGCAGGTCAATCACGAATGAGGCGCCGGCAAGCGTAGCGCCGAGGCTCTCAAGGAGCGCGACAGCCGCCTCCGCGGTGCCGCCCGTCGCGATCAAATCGTCCACCAGCAGCACACGCTCGCCGGGCTTCACCGCGTCTTCATGCATTTCGACAACGTCGACGCCATATTCCAGCGCGTATTCCTGCGCCACCGTGCGCCATGGCAGCTTGCCCTTCTTGCGCACCGGCGCAAAGCCGACTTTGAGAATATGCGCGATCGCGCCGCCGAACACAAAACCCCGCGCCTCGATCGCGGCAACCTTATCGATGGGCGCATTCCGATACGGCAGCGCCATTGCGTCCACGGCATGTCTAAACGCCGCCGCATCGCCCAAGAGGGTGGTGATGTCGCGAAACATGATCCCGGCCTTGGGGTGATCCGGAATGGTGCGGACCGTCTTTCTGATATCCATACGCGCGCCCTTTTTTT
>JBFXAE010000014.1:0-17588 GCA_050184605.1 Hyphomonadaceae bacterium
CTAACCATAGAAACGGTCTCTCGGGCTTTCACGCAGATGGAGCGTGATCACACCATCGCGCTGCCCAGTTCCCGCCACGTCGTCGTGCGCGACCGCTGCGCCCTGGAGATGCTCGAAGCCGCTTAGAACTGAGTTTGCAGCGGGCGTCGGCGCGCCGTATTCTGAAAAGCCGGCGCAATCCGGCGCGGGCGTCGATCGGGCGGCCCACGGGACGCGGCGACCATGCTGAAGATTGACCCGCAGGATGAGTTGATCTGCCTGCGCGCGCATGATGCTCAAGCTGGCGGGCCGGCCTTGCCGCCGATTGCGCAAGCGTCCTTGTTTCGCCAGCCCTCCATGGAGCGGCTTCTGGTCGGGCTGTCGCGCGAGGACGACCACTTCATTTATTCACGCGGCAGCAATCCAACGGTCGCCATCCTGGAAAAAACGCTGGCCGAACTGGAGCGCGGCGAGGCCTGCAAATGCTTCGCTTCAGGCATGGGCGCGATAAGCGCGGTTCTGTTCGGCTTACTGGAAGCGGGCGACCATGTGCTGTTCGTCAATGATATTTACGGCCCCACCATCGAACTCGCCGAGCGTTTAAGCCGCTTTGGCGTGGATTATAGCCGCACGTTTGCGACCGCGGCCCATGAGATCGTCGCCGCCATTCGCGATCAGACGCGCATAATCTACATTGAAAGCCCTGGATCGACGCTATTCGGCTTGGCGCCGATTGAAGCCATCTGTAACGCGGCGAAGCTTCGCGGCATCGTTACCGTGATGGACAATACCGTGGCGACGCCATTGCTGCAGAAGCCCCTGAGTTTTGGCGTCGACCTCGTCGTACATTCCTGCTCAAAATACATTGGCGGCCACAGTGATGTGGTGGGCGGCGCGGTTGTCGGCAGCGCCGCTCTGCTGCACACCATTTTCTACGAATCCTACATGCTGCTCGGCGCCGCTATGGCGCCCTTCGACGCGTGGCTGCTTTTGCGAGGGCTCATGACTCTGCCGGCCCGGATGCAGCGGCATCATGCCGACGGCCTCGAGATCGCGTCCTTTCTGCAAGCGCATCCGCGGATAGAGCGTCTCTTCCATCCCGCCTTCTGCGAGAGCCAAAGCGACTTGATGAATCGGCAGATGCTGGGCCATTCCGGCCTGTTCTCTGTTTGCGTCGACGTGCCTGATTTCAGCGGCCTGCTGACGGTTGCAAATCGCCTGCAACTTTTCGGAAAAGCAGTGAGTTGGGGCGGCGCAGAAAGCTTGGTCATGACAGGCCACAAAAGTGATCCGGGCAAAAACCCAAGCGCGCGCGTTCCGATGAACCTGCTGCGGCTTTCCGTGGGCTTGGAGGGTGCGGACAATCTCATTCGCGATCTTGAACGGGCGCTCGCGTGAGCGCGGACGAAATTCCTCAGCCCCGGCTGCCGCTGGCTCTGGCGCTGGCGCCGCTCGGCGCCTTGTTCGCCGCCATCGTCGGCGGCGCCGTCACCCTGGGTTTCCGTGGTGAGCTGCTGTTTGCGGCGATGTTGTTTGCGGCGTGCATTGCCGGCGCTATCGCGGCGGCGCGCGGCAAGGGCTGGCGAGAGATTCAGCACGAGACCGGCCAGCGCATCGCCGACGCGCTTCCGGCAATCCTCATCTTGCTCAGTATCGGTGCGTTGCTGGGCAGCTGGATGTTCTCGGGCACGATCCCGCTCATGATCACGCTGGGCATCGATCTCATCAATCCCCGCTTCATGGTGCTGACGGCGTTTGTGGCGACAGCGCTAATGTCGACCATCACCGGCACGTCGTGGGGGTCTGCGGGTACGATCGGGGTTGCGTTGATGGGGACCGCACACGCCATGGGCCTGCCCTTGGCGCCGGTCGCGGGTGCGGTTGTCTCCGGCGCTTACTTTGGCGACAAGCTCTCGCCGCTGTCCGACATGACAAACATCGCCGCAATCGGCGCGCGTGTGGACCTTTTCGTTCACATCCGGCACATGCTGGACACCAGCCTGCCGCCGACGCTGATTGCTCTCGCCGTTTATGTCTTCGTCGGCATGAGCGCGGGTGCGAGCAACGAGAACCTCGCCAATGCGCTGCTCGTGAAGTCTGAGCTCGACGCGATCTTCGATCTTGGCATAGCCGCGGCCGCACCGCTCGTGATCGCAATCGTAGGCATCGCGTTGCGCCAACCGCCCGCTCTCGTGATCGTGGCTTCGTCAGCGTTTGCGCTTATCATTGGCGTGGCCGTACAGGGCTTCCCGCCGGCAGCGGCGTTGGCGACGTTCGTCAACGGGTTCGATCTTGGCGCCGTCTACACTGCCGATACATCCAGCGCCGGGCTAACATCCCTGCTGAATCGCGGAGGCGTCTTCTCCATGGCGCCCACGCTCATGTTCATCATCGCGGCCTTCTTGCTTGCCGGGGCCATGCAGGTCAGCGGCGCGCTGGATTCTCTGCTGCATGCGCTCCTCTCCATGGTTCGCTCCGCCTTTGGCCTCGTCGCCGCAGCGATGGCGGCGGGCGCGGTCATGGTCGCCATGACAAGCCATGGCGGCGTCACGTCCTTGGTTGTCGGCGGCCTGTTTCACCAGCCGTTCGTGGATCGCGGCCTGGCGCCCGAAAATCTATCGAGAGCGATTGAAGACTCAGTCGTCGTTACAGAGCCGCTGATGCCGTGGACCGTATCGGCGCTATTTATGGCTACGACCCTTGGCGTTGCGACCGCCGCCTATCTTCCATGGGCTGTGTTCTGCCTGTTGGGGCCGCTGACCTCACTCGTCTTCGCAGCGATGTATCAGCTCACCGGCGTTGGCCTCAGGAAAGCCAAGGCGGCGCCGGACGAAGCGATTGATCGGCAAGCGGCGCCGCCGGCTTAGGGCGCAAGCGGCGACGGCGACGGCGTTCTTTGCGGCCGCGAAGGCAACGGACAATGGCCGATCGTCAGCGCCATGTCACGCGGCAATGTCGCACGTTCTACGAACGTGTTCCGCGCCGCAGCATCCGTGCGCCAAACGTCTGGCCGCAAGCTGCATGAACTCATCAGCCCGCGTCGCTCCTCCAAGGCAACGCGCGCGGTCGTCCGGTAATTGCGATCACCCTCGTCAAGAGCAATGGCATAGCCCTCAGACGTCATTTCTTGAGCAAGGTCGACGATCGCGTTGCCTCTAACGGCGTCGCAATGCACCAGCGGCCTGGCGAACGGCTCGTCGGTGCGCCGCCCGTCATCACCGATACGCTGACACGTGAGCAGAGCACCCGCCACCAAAGTGCCGAGGCGGCGCTTCGCCTCGGCGCCGCATTGAGTCTGCGCGCTGCCATTGCGGCACGTCTGATCGAGTTCGGGCGCATCTATCCCTGCAAGACGCACCGACACTTCGCCCATCCAAAGTGTGTCGCCGTCATAAACATCTTCAGCGTCGGCATAGGTCGAATAGACGGTTTGCTGCGCCACATCGCCGAAGCCCGTGCCGACGATGGTGAGCGCGAACACACCGCCGATGACAGCGCCGACCATACCGATCGCAAGCGGGCGCGTGATCCGCTCCAAGGTCTCGCCCGGCGAGAAGGCCGCAAGCGCAAGAACGCCAAGCAAGCCGCCCATGATCAGAAAGAGATCAAGCAGCGGCAGCACGAAGCGGCCCACCTGCGGGCCATTGCGCGCGAGCGCTTGAGCCAGGATGCTGTCGCCCGGGCGGTTGAGGTGCGCGGCGAAATCGGCAAAAGCGCCGAATAGGCCGCCATGATTTCCCTGAGCTGAGAAAACCGCCGCCAGAATGAGCGCGACGAGCCCCGCGCCCCAGATCGCCGCCCGGATCGCAAGCGACCATTGGCGCGTGCTCAAAATGAACAAAAGCAGCGCCAAAATGAGCAAAAAGAATGCAAGAACCGACATGGCGCGCCTCCCGCGTCTCGCCATGGCCCTTGGGGGCCCCCCGCCTTACCTATCGGATCGGGCGCCGAGCGGCAATGCGTGGCGCCAAGCAACAAAATGACCGCGTCTTCCGCATTGCGGTCGCGGCGTATCCGCTGTTAACCTTTTTCCTGTCGTCACTGCCGGAGGGGGGCCATGGCGGGATTAGTTGGCGTCATAGGGTCGCTCGCACCGCGATCTCCTCTTCTTAAAGGCTTTTTGTTTGCGCTCGCGCTGACCGCCTTAGGAAGCGCCTTGGCGTCAGCGCAGCCGCGTCCGCCGGAGATCAACTTCCGCGGGCAGCGTGATTGCTTCGAGCCGCTCGATCGAACCAACCTTTTGTTAGTCCATGCCCGTGAAGCGGGGCGCCTGCAATCCATCGCTGAAACCTGCGCTTCGGCGGCTCAGCAACAACCGCGCCGAGGGCTTGTTTTTGCCTATTTCTATGCAGGCTGGGCCAATGGCGTGCTTGGCGCCGGCCCGCTGGCGCCGCCATCGAGCGATTTCGGCCTAACTGCGCGCGACCTCTCTATCGACCAACCGACGCGTCTCGATGTGCAACGCTTGCGGGAGGCTGCGCGTCTTCTGGAAATCAGCGCACGCATGGCGGCCGTGCCGGGCGCGGACGCCGCGACCCGCCGCGCGGGACAACGTGGGCGTCTCGAACTCGCGCGGGCGTACCGCTTACTTGGGCTGATCAATGAAGATCAGTTTGCCGATGCGCAACGCGAATTGGCCGCGCTGGAGCGCGACGGCGCCGGCGATCTGCATGCTTCGCTCTCCTATGAGCAAGCTATGTTCGTTCTCAACCGCTTGCGCTCCGACTCAGAGGATGAAGAAGCGCAATTGCTCTCGGCGCTGCAGGATTTGAGCGTCTTCTCCAACGTCGATCCCAATCCGCGCGACCTCTACATCGGCGAGCGCGGGCCGACGCAATTGGCGCGTTTGGCCGTTTATATGGGAAATCTCGCGCTCAGCCGGCAGCCGCAAACGCTCGAGAACACGCAGCTCGCCCTGCGTCACTATCGCGACGCCGTGAGCGCTTATGACGTTTTGCGCCAAACCGGTGGCGGCGCCGGTGCGGACCGCAATGCAACGGCGCGCATGCGCGTGCGTATGGGCCTGATCAATCTGCGCATGGCGAACTTGCTGGGCCAAGGACAATTGGCCGAGTTCGGTTGTGCGCCCGGTGCAGACTCCTATGCCGTCAGCGAAGCGGAAGCCAATTTCCTAGCGGCGCGAGAGCTGAACCCGCAATCACCCGACGCACATTGGGGCTTGGGCTGCGCTCTGATGGCGCGGCGCAACGCCAATCTCGCCGTCGCATCGTTCCAGCAAGCGGTCGGCCTGCTGAACGCGCCGGGAGAATTGGCGTTGCCGCGTGGCGACTACTATCTTGGGCTCGCCCGCGCGCTGGCATTGACTGGCCAATGGGAAGGACCGTCCGGTGCGGTGGCCAATTTCGAAGCGGCGCTTGCGGGCGAATCCGACGCAACGCGCATCGCCAACATCCGCTTCGAGATCGGGCGCATCTACGCGGAGAACCAACGCTGGGCGCAGGCGCGCACGAGCCTCGAAGCTGCTGTGCAAGCGCATCCCGATGCGGACGCCTACGTTTTGCTCGGCGAAATCCTCTACGATCACGCCGATCTCGAGCGTTCAGGCGCGATTTCCGCGCGCGACGCGCTGACACGCGCCGTCGCCATAGCGGGCCCGCATCAGCCCCGCGCCAATTACCGCCTCGCCCTGGTCGAGCAGCGCGCGGGCAACGGCGCCCGCGCCGTTTCACACGCCACCGCGGCCGCGGGAGGCGACCGGGCCAATCGGGATTATCGCCTCCTGGCCTGCCAGACGCGCATCATGTTCAGTCTCACCCGCGACCAGGGCCAAGCCTATTGCACTGCAGATCCCACCGACCGCGAGGGCTATGCGCGCGGACTGTTCTACGAGGGCATGTTCTGGCTCCGGCAGGCGTACGATTCCAGCGGCGGCAATCAGCGTTCCTACTGGGCCCAATCACTACTCGCTTTCGAGCGGGGCGGCACGGAGGCCGGAGGCCGCTCCCAACTGATCGAGGGGCAAAGCCTGCAGCGCTTGTTGGGTTACGGGCGCCGTTTCGCACTGCATTGCGCCGGCCTCGGCGCGGCCATTCAAGCTCAACCCGGCGATACAGAATCCGAGGGCGAACGGCGGTTCTTCGTCGATCGCTACAGGCTCGACCGATGCTGGCGCTAGTTCGAAGAGATCGGCATGAGTGATCCAAGAGAACCTTCGGGCTCACGCGCCATACACCAATGGAGCGGCGGCAGCGGCAATCTGCCCACCGTCATCTATGCGCCGCCGCCTGGCGAACCTTCTGTCACGCGCGGCGTGACCGGGCTGTTCGTGCCGATCTTCCTCGGCATTTTCATCATCATCGCCATCTACTTCTATGCTGGCGCCTGGCGCGCCTCGCAGCGCCTCGCCGAGCAGCAAGCGGTGACGCGCGATACAGCCGAGCTGCTCACTTACCTTGAGGACCTCGAAAGGCAGAACGTCGATCTGTGCCAGCGCCTCGGCGAATTGCCGGATCGGGTCGAGCGGCCCAATCTGCAAACGCAATTGGAGACGGTGCGCCGCGAATTCGACGCGCAGTGCCGCAACAACGAGCGCATCGCGACGCGCCTGGGAGGCGACGCGGCGCTCCGTTGCACGGCTGCGACGCCACCCGCACGCTCGGAGCTCTCCATGGTGCGCACCAATGCCGGCGCTGAGCGCCGCGAAACGGTGAGCGAGTTTCGCAGCCGCATCTGCCGTTCGTATGTCTCCGGGTCGCGGCCTTAAGGCGGATTGAACATGAGCATAGACGCCGAGACCTCCGATCCTACTGGGCCCATCGTCATCACTCATGAGGCGGCTCGTCCCTCCATCTGGGTGTCGATCGCACGCGCGGTGGTGAGCTTCACCCTGCTCGCCGTGCTGCTGTTGGCGTTCGGCGTCGCGATTGCCGGCTGGTTTCTGCAAAATAGCATCCGGGCCGATCTTGAGCGCGAGCTCGACCGCACGCCGATCCAAGCGCAAATGGTGGTCGCGTATCGCGACGCCTTGGCCGAACTTACGGAACGCATGTCGTCAGAGCGCGCCGTGGTGTCGCCGCCGGACCAGAGCGAAATCTACGAACGCGTCCTCGATGACCGTCAAGGTCGCGGCGCTACGCTCAATGGCGCCGGAGCAGCCAATTTGCAGGAGCAGATCGATCTCGTGCAGCGCGACAACGCCGATCTGCGCTGGGCGAACGATCAATTGCGCCGGCAGACTGCGCTTAGCCGCAACCCGCCGGTCCCCAGCCGGAACCAAGCGCCCTAAAGGGCGACCTCAAATGATCGTACCGCGACGTATGCCGCAACGATAAGAACGAACACCGCAAAGATGCGTTGCAGCAAGGCGCGCCGCGCCGCCAGCTTGCGACTAGCCCACACGCCAAGCGCGCCGCCTGCGATCCCGCCAGCAATCATCCAGCCCGCCACATCCCAGAGCACATAGCCCGACAGCGCATAATTGAACGCCGTCGTCGCTCCGAACAGCGCAACCGCAAGCAGGGAGGAACCCACGGCGTTCAGCATCGGCATGCGTGATCCAAGCATCAATCCCGGCACAATCAGGAAGCCGCCGCCAATTCCAAAGAACCCGGAAGCCAAGCCAACAATCAGTCCGATGACGATGAGCCGGAAGGCAATGCGTGGATTAAGCGCAACCTCCGCCAACCCGTCGCCTGACGCAGGCCGCCACATAGAAATCGCCACCGCGGCCATTGCGATCGCAAACAGCAGCATCAGCGGTTCGGGGTCGATCAACTTGCCGATCGTCGAGCCGAGGGCGGCGCCGGCGACGCCCGCGAGCGCGAACGTCAGCGCACAGGGCCATTTCACAGTCCCTCGCCGTGCATGGCCGAAAAGATTCACTGCAGCGTTGGCCGACACGCCGAGCGCACTGGTGCCGATTGCAAAGTGCGTGTTCGGAACGCCGACGAAGTAGAGCAGCAAGGGCACGGCCAGCACCGAGCCGCCGCCGCCAAGCAGGCCAAGCAGAAAGCCTACGCCAGAGCCGGAAACCAGCGCCGTGACCGCTTGCCAATCCATCTATCGGCCCCCGGCCTTGGATTGTATTAGAGTTTTCTTATATATCGACAAGATCGCGTTTCGCAAGGAGAGCGCCATGCGCCCGAACGTCCACGCCTTTTTTCATGAACCTACGAACACTGTCACCTATCTCGCTGTCGATCCCGCAACCAAGAAGGCCGCATTGATCGATCCCGTTCTCGATTTCGAACCTGCGTCAGGCAAATTGTGGCGCGCCTCCATTGATGCGGTTCTTGCGGAGATCAAACGACTTGGTGTGAAGGTCGAGTGGATTCTCGAAACACATGCCCATGCCGACCATCTCTCCGGCGCTCAGCCGGCGCGCGCCGCCACCGGCGCGCCGATCGTTATTGGCGATCACATCCGCGACGTTCAGCACATCTTTGCGCCCAAGTTTCTCGCGGAAGACATTACTGACGACTACGAGGCCTTCGACAAGCTGGTTCACGACACGGACACGCTTCCGCTGGGCGACCTGACGATCGAAGTTCTGCACACACCAGGCCATACACCCGCTTGCGTGACATACCTTATTGGAGACGCGGCGTTCGTTGGCGACACGCTCTTCATGCCGGACTATGGCACCGCGCGCGCGGACTTCCCCGGCGGCGACGCGACTACGCTTTATCGCTCAATTCGAAGAATCCTGGCGCTGCCACCGGAGACCAGAATCTTCGTCGGCCACGACTACAAAGCTCAAAATCGCGACACCTTCGCATGGGAAACGACCGTCGCGGCGGAACGGGCACACAACATCCAGGTCAACGACAAGGTCGATGAAAGCACCTTCGTAAGCGCCCGGAAAGCTCGTGATGCAACTCTGGCGGCGCCACGGCTCTTGCTGCCGTCCTTGCAGGTCAATATCCGCGGCGGCCGCTTGCCGCCCGCCGACAAGGACGGCGTCGTCCGCTTTCGTATTCCGGTTACGGACGCGAGCTGATGTTGAGGCGCCGAAAGGCGCCCAGCATCGACCCTACGGATTGCGCGCTGGGCACGTCCGGATGCCAAACAATGCATAGGCGGGACAGAAACCAACGAGTCCCGTCAGCAGCGGAATGAGCCCGAGCCAAGCCCAGGGCGTCTTGGGACCTATGAACACGAGTGACACAATCACAAGACCAACGATCACACGAAGTATGCGATCGAGTGCGCCTTCGTTGATTGGCATGACTTCCTCCTCCTATTCCGCCGCTTTCAGGTGCGGCATTGGCGGTGCAATTGCATTCGGCGTTCCGTCGATCGGACGCTCGTCGTCTCGCATGACGATGTAGATCGCCGGGATCACCAGAACGGTGAGGAGCGTCGACGAGGCAAGGCCGAACAGGAGCGAAATAGCCAAACCTTGAAAAATCGGATCAAACAGGATCACCGCCGCGCCGATCATCGCCGCGACGGCTGTGAGCAAGATCGGCTTGAAGCGTATGGCGCCCGCCTCGAGCAGGACGTTTCTCAGCGATTTGCCCTCGGTCTGGGCGTGGCGCACGAAGTCGACCAGCAGGATCGAATTACGAACGATGATGCCGGCAAGCGCGATGAAGCCGATCATTGAAGTCGCAGTGAATGGCGCATTGAAGAGGATGTGCCCGACGACGATGCCGATGAGTGTCAACGGTATCGGCGTCAAGATAACGAGCGGCAGTTTGAAGCTCTTGAACTGCGCGACCACGAGTATGTAAATGCCGAGCAGCGCAACCATGAAGGCCGCGCCCATATCGCGGAATGTCACATAGGTGATTTCCCACTCGCCATCCCAGAGCAAAGTGGGCGCCGATTCATCTTCGGGCTGACCGTAGAGACGAATGGCCGGGCGCGGCAGATTTGCCCAATCGTGATTCCGGACAGCCTCAGCAACAGCAAGCATGCCGTAGATCGGCGCTTCGTACGCGCCCGCAAGCTCGGCCATCACCATTTCCGCGTAACGGCCGTCACGGCGAAACACAGGATATGAGCCCTGCTCCGTTTGCGCAGAGACGACTTCTCCCAATTGTACAAGCCGTGAACCGTTTGCGGCCATAGCGACGGGCATGGCGGCAAGATTCTCGGACCAGGTCCGCGATGATTGCGGCAGACGCACCGCAATCTCGATTGGGTTGCGCCCTTCGCCCCGATGCGAGTAGCCAACGATTTGGCCGCCAAACGTGGCCGCAACCGAGTCGAGGACGTTCCGTTCGGAGACGCCGAAATACTCGAGCTGCGCACGATCCGGCGTTAGCCGCAGACGCGGACGCTGCTGGCCGTAAGAATCGTCGATGTCGACAATATACGGCACGCCTTCGAATATCTGGCGCACCTCACCGGCGACGGCCCGGCGAGTCTCGCTGTCGGGACCATAGATCTCGGCGAGCAATGTCGAGATCACGGGCGGGCCGGGCGGCACCTCAACCACACGTACAGCTGTGCCCTCGGGGACAGAAAGCGCGCGCAGCCGCTCGCGCATATCAAGCGCGATCGTGTGGCTTGCGCGGTCGCGATCGTGTCGCGGCGCAAGCGTCACCTGCAGGTCGCCCAATTCGGGCCGATTGCGCAGATAGTAGTGCCGCACGAGCCCGTTGAAATTGAACGGCGCGGCAGTTCCTGCGTACGCGTCAACTGACACGACCTCGGGGATTTGCTCGACGATGCGCGACCCCTCGATCAGGACGCGCTCCGTCGCCTCCAGTGACGCGCCTTCGGGCAGATCGACGACGACTTGGACCTCGGATTTGTTGTCGAAGGGTAGCAGTTTCACCCGGACAACGCCGAAGCCAAAAAGTGAGCACGCAACGAGGGTAGCGACGCCAACGCCGATCAGGAATGTGCGCGCACTTTTGCGCGAGCGAATGATTGGCGCCGCCACGCGGCGATAAAGCCGGCCGAGCGCGCCTTCACCGCCATGCGCTGTATGCCCGTCGCTCAACGCCTTGCGCGCGAACCGCACCATGAGCCAAGGCGCAAGCACCACAGCAACAAAAAACGAGAACAGCATGGCCGCGGAGGCGTTCGCCGGGATCGGAGCCATGTAGGGCCCCATGAGCCCCGAGACGAACATCATCGGCAACAAAGCCGTAACTACGGTCAAGGTTGCGATAATCGTAGGATTGCCGACCTCGGCGACGGCCTCAACGGCTGCCTGATAACGCGAGCGCCCGTCGCCCATCGCCCAGTGCCGGGCTATGTTTTCGATGACGACAATCGCGTCATCTACGAGAATACCAATCGAGAAAATGAGCGCGAACAGGCTGACGCGGTTTATGGTGTAGCCCATCAAATTCGAAGCGAAGAGCGTTAGCAGAATGGTTGTCGGGATGACGAACGCCGTCACCATCGCTTCGCGCCATCCGATCGTGAACCCGATAAGGACGACGATGGAGATCGTCGCCAACGCCAAGTGGAAGAGAAGCTCGTTGGCCTTCTCATTGGCGGTTTCGCCGTAATTGCGCGTCAGGACCGCGCTCACTCCTTCTGGAATCAAGCTGCCCTCAAGTTGATGCAGCCGCCGTTCGATCGCCTGGGAAACAATGACTGCGTTCGCGCCGTCGCGCTTTGCGATTGCCAGGCTCACAGCCGGCGCCATGAAGCTCTCACCTGTTTCGCTTTCGCGTGTGAAGCGCCAAACTCGCGCTTGGTCTTGACGCGGACCCATGCTGACATCGGCGACGTCCCGAAGGTAAACCGTTCTCCCATCGGCAGCACGAACGGTGAGCAGCCCGATGTCGGCGGGCTCGTCTAAGGTGCGGCCGATAACGACGGAACTCGTATCGCTTCGTCCGCGCAGATCGCCGCCTGGAAACGAACGATTCGCGTTGCGAACGGCGTCGATCACTGAACTCAGAGGCACGCCATAAAGCGAAAGCCTCCCCGGATCGGGCGCAACCCGAATCTCCTGCGGCCGCCCGCCGACGATGAAGGTGAGGCCAACATCCTCGACCTTAATCAACTCGCTCTGAAGCTCGTCGGCGATTTGATAGAGCGCTTGGTCATTCCAACGATCGGCGACGCTTGCCTGCGGCGAGAGCGTTATAACGGCTATCGGCACGTCGCTGATGCC
Source organism: Hyphomonadaceae bacterium (assembly GCA_050184605.1). GTDB lineage: Bacteria > Pseudomonadota > Alphaproteobacteria > Caulobacterales > Aquidulcibacteraceae > Vitreimonas. The sequence goes on from JBFXAE010000014.1 coordinate 12,026, forward strand.
GCGCGCAACGATCTGCGGTTCGGGAATGCCGACCGGAATGCGACTGATGTTAGCGGCGACTTCCTCGTGGATGCGCGTGATCGCATCGTCGGGGCTGGTGCCGACTTCGAACCGCGCTGTCACCAGAACGGAATCGTCCTGCGTTTGGCTGTAAACATGCTCTACACCGTCGATGCCTTTGACGACGATCTCCAACGGCTTCGTGACGAGTTCAACAGCATCCGCCGCACGCAAACCATCGGCACGAACCATGATGTCCACGAGCGGCACGCTAATTTGCGGTTCCTCCTCGCGCGGAATCGTAAAAAGCGCGAGTAAGCCGAGCGCGATCGCCGTCATCAGGAAAAGCGGCGTGAGCGGAGAACGAATGGTCGCCTGGGTAATGCCGCCAGAAAGCCCGAGCCTCATGCGCCCGGCTCCGCAGGGACAATCTGATCGCCTTGGCGCAAGCCGGAAAGGATCTCGATTCCGTTTTCCATGCCCTCCATCGGCGTCGGCGCGCCGCGTTGAACGGGCGCCTCAACGATGACGCCGTCCCGCCAGAGACGGACGTAATCGACGCCATAGCGCGTCACGACGTATATCGAGGGAATGACGAAGGCCTGGCGCTCACCCGCAGGCGCGAGCACGCGCACACGGGCGCCTATGAACTCGCCGTCGAAGCTTGATGCGTCGAGGTCGGCGGTGACCAAGCCATTGTCGATCGCGGGATAAACTTGCCGGACCCGCGCGGTGCGAACTCCTGCGTCACCGTCGCGGACGATGCGAACATCTTGCCCCTCCCGGAGTGCGCTTGCTTCGCCTTCCGGCAACTCGATTCTCAGCACACGCGCGCCTGTAGAGATCGCCACGACGATATCGCCCGGCATCACGACAGCCCCCTCCGGGATCGGCAAGCGCGTTACGCGCCCATCGGCAGGGGCATAAACGCGCCCCTGCGCGGCGACTGCACCCGCGGCCCCCGCTTGCGCTCGGGCCGCGCGCAATTGCGCCTCCGCCCCGCGCGCTTCGGCCTGAACCGCGTCCATGCGAGCTTGCGAATAGAAGCCGCGGTCAAACAAGATTTGCGCGCGTTGAAGATCGCTGCGTGCGCGATCCGCAGCGGCTTCCGCAGCCGCCACGCCCGCATTTCCCGCCTGCGCTTCGAGCGAGAGGCGTTGGTCAGCCACTATCGCCAGGAGCTGACCACGACGCACCTGATCGCCTTCGCGAACAAGAAGCCGCTGAACAGTCCCGCTGATTCTCGCGCGTGCGTCCCCGACATCACGATTTGTAAGCACGGCGGCTACGGTCTTGTAGTCTGGAGCCATGCGCGTCTCGACGCTCATCAAGCCTGCCGGAGGCGAAGCGGGCTGCGTCGGCGCGTCCTCCCGGGCGCGGCCGCAGCCAGCGAGCAGCACGGCCGCGGCGAGTGCCGGCGCAAGCGCTAAGGTGCGGAACCCGCCCATCTTCGCCCCCGTCAGCCCGGATCGCGGATCGCGCCGGGATCCATTGTGACTGTCGGCAGGCCAGCAGCCTTCCAGGCGCTAATGCCACCGGCCATGTGCGCCTTCACGGGCACACCGGCGCCCTTGGCGGCGTGGAACGCCGTCGCCGATCGCTTGCCCGAGCCACACTGAAACACAACCGGGCGAACTTCATCGCGCGGAAGCTCGATGGGGTCGAATGTCGATAGCGGATAAAGGAGTGCGGCGTGAATTCGCTCGGCCGCATACTCCATCGGCTCTCGAACATCGATAAGCACGATCTCACCGCGTGATAAAGCGCAGGCAATTTCCGCAGGCGACATGGTTGGCGGATTGTTGAACATTTTCTCTCCCGTCCAGTTTGCGTCTGATCAACAAAAGCTGCGCGCAAGCGCGCAAAGAATGTCCCGCGCCGCTTCGCTGCGGAGCGCGTAGTGAATCGATTGGCCGTCCCGGCGGGCGCTAACCAAGCGCTCCCGGCGCAACACGGCCAAATGCTGCGAAACGACGGATTCACGCACGCCCAGCCCAGCCGCGAGCGCGCCCACTGTCGCCTCTCCGCTGGAGAGGCGACAGGCGATCATTAGCCTGCGCGGGCTCGCCAGCGCCTTCAGGATTTGGCTTGCCTCTTCGGCGCGATCGCCTCGAACGACGGCTTGTGTTTGCATACTTGCGTATATACGACTTTGCTTATATAGAGTCAAGCAATGAGACACCCCGCCGCGCGGGGCATCAACGAGGAGGAAACCAATGGCCGAAGTCGTGGTTTTGGGCGCTGGACTCGGCGGGGTGATCGCCGCCTACGAGATCAAGGAGAAGTTGCGCGGAAAGGACCGCCTCTCCGTCATCTCCAAGGGCGACTCGTACTTCTTCGTCCCATCAAACCCGTGGGTCGCTGTGAACTGGCGCGATCGGCAGTCAATCGAGGTCAATCTCCCGCCCGTGATGAAGAAGAAGGGCATCAGTTTTTTCAATATTGGCGCAAAGCGCGTTCATCCCGGTGAAAGCCGTGTCGAACTCGAAGACGGTCGCTCGGTTCCCTACGATTATCTCGTGATCGCCACCGGGCCGGAGCTGGCGTTCGACGAGATTCCAGGCCTGGGCCCGAACGCCAACACGCAATCCATCTGCCACATCGACCACGCCGAGCAGGCGGCGAACGCATTCGAGCGCTTCTGCAAGAACCCAGGGCCAATCGTCGTCGGTGCTGTCCAGGGCGCGAGCTGCTTTGGCCCGGCGTACGAGTTCGCGATGATCCTCGACACCGAACTGAGGAAGCGCCGCATTCGCGACCGCGTGCCAATGACGTTCGTAACGTCCGAACCTTATATCGGCCATTTGGGGCTCGACGGCGTGGGCGACACCAAAGGCTTGCTCGAAAGCGAGATGCGCAACCGCCACATCAAGTGGATCACCAACGCTCGCGTCGCTTCCGTCGATCCGGGCATTATGCACGTCGAGGAGATCCAAGAGGATGGGTCGGTCAAGGCGACGCACGATCTACCGTTCGGATACTCAATGATGCTGCCGGCGTTCCGTGGGGTCGATGCAATTAAGGGTCTAGAGGGACTCACCAATCCCCGCGGCTTCGTCCTGATCGACAAGCATCAACGCAATCCAAGCTTTCCTAACATTTTCAGCATCGGGGTCACGGTAGCAATCCCGCCTATGGGCAAGACGCCCGTGCCAGTGGGCGTGCCGAAAACGGGATTCATGATCGAGTCCATGGTCACGGCGACGGCGGAAAACATCGGCGCTCTCATTCGAGACAAGGCGCCCGAAGCGGAAGCGACCTGGAACGCCATTTGCCTCGCGGATTTCGGCGATGGCGGCGTCGCCTTCGTGGCGCAACCGCAAATCCCACCACGCAATGTCAACTGGTCCGCTGAAGGCAAGTGGGTGCATTTGGCCAAGGAAGCGTTCGAAAAGTACTTCCTAGGCAAAGTACGCAAAGGAAAGAGCGAGCCATTTTACGAAAAGCTCCTGATGGACACGCTCGGCATCAAAAAAGTCAAACCGGAGACTTGAGCCATGAGGGCGCATGCGCAGCTCGCCTGCCCCGCACTCGGCACGGGCAATCGCATCGCCGCGCGCCGCTCGTTGTTCACCGCCAAAGGCGGCCGATGCTCCTTAAATTCAATCAATCTCCACGGAGAGCACCATGACACTTGATCGCGCTGTTTTGGCATTCGCCGGCTTCGTCGTCCTCGTGAGCATTGCGCTCGCGCATTTCGTTCACCCTGCTTGGCTTTGGCTTACCGTTTTCGCCGGCGCCAACATGATGCAGGCGGCCTTCACAGGCTTTTGCCCCGCCGCGATGGCATTCAAGGCGTTTGGCATCAAGGCAGGATGCGCCTTCAAATAATGCGCGCATCAGGCTTCGCGCACATCACGCACACGCATGGACTCTGACGTCCTAACCGTGCTTCGGACCGCCATACACTTCACACAGTACGCCTATGAGCCGCTCCGCAATCGGGTCCGCCAAGCGATAATAGATCGTCTGAGCGTCACGGCGCGTCGCGACGAGGCCATCAGCGCGCAGCTTCGCCAAATGCTGGGACAATGCTGACTGACTGAGGTTGACGTACTCGCCAAGTTCGGTGACCGACAGCTCGGCGCCACTCAAACGGCAAAGCACGGTGAGCCGCTGTTCATTCGCCAAGAGCTTCAGGAGACGCGCCGCCTCGACAGCCCGCGGCTCCAGATGTTCCACTGGGCGCGCGCGCGCGGCGCTTGGCTTGGGCCGCCGCTTTGGCGCGGCGCTGCGTTGCGGCGCGCGAGAAGCCGTTCGCTTTGCGGCTGAACCCATGCGAAATCCTCACTTTCGAACCTAATTTAGCAAGCTCGAATAAATCTTCAATGAAACGCCACTGCGGCCGTGCGATCGGGGCATCGATACCCACTTGTCTGCGAAACTAAGCGCGTCGGCCCTTCAGCTTGGATCAACACCGGTCCCGGGGCAGCATCGAATGGCCAGAAGTCCTCGTCCGCTTCCCAGTGACGCGCCAAGTCGTGATCAAGAGCCGTCGCCAGAGCATCGCTCAGGCTGTTGAGGGCTTTGGAGCGAAACGCCCTTCGACAGCGCTGCATGCGCGGGCGCATTCGTGACCTCGAATGCCTGCTGTGGTCTCTGCAGAGAACTTCTCGCTTAAGCCAAGTCCAAGTGAAGTGGTCGCATCAAAGTGCAGGCGGCTCCTCGCCGCCTACGCGGCGGTACGTGATCCCATCTGAGCGATAAACTGCGCTTATTGCGCGAGTCGTTTGGCGTAGCCGCTGCGGTTCGCCCTCGGAGCTGCTGCGCTCGTCAAAGCTATCGAGCCGCCACGTCAGCGTCAGCTGCCCATCGGGCGCATAGCCGATTGAAGTGATGATGTACTCCCAGGCCCCTGGACACTGCGATCCGGGATCGGCGTCGGCCTCCAAGCACGTGTGCCGTCCGTACGTGGGGAAGCGGCCGAACGCACGCGGGTCCGAGATAGACACATCTGTCACGCCCGCCCATCCCTGAGCGTCGCCAAAAGAAAAATCTCCTGCGGCCGACCAGATGACGGGTTGCCCGGGCGGGACATTGAAGCCCCCGGCTTCGCCCCATGTCCCGCTGCCGGGCATGGCGAACAATGGTGTCGGGCTTGGGTGCTCGACATCCACGATCACGATCAGACCGAATGAGTCGGCGGCGTGGTAGTGTCCCTCCGATGCAATTGCGAAGAACGCCGTGCGCCCTTCGCCAAGCGCGACAACGGAGGGCTCACGAACCACGACGAACTCTTCTTCGATGTTGTCGAGGCGGCCGGACAAACGCGCTACGGGCACCACCCAAAGGTCGTCGCCACCATCGCAGGGCGGACCCAGCAGAGCGACGGTGACCTCGGATGGCGCGGGCAGGCGCTCGAGTGGCGCCATACCCGGCAGGGCAGTCGGCCAGCCAAAGCTCCTACTTTCGCTTTGCCGGACTCGCACTTCTTCGGCGCGAAACTCTTCGCAGAAGCTCTCCGCGGCCGGCGCATTCGTGGCGTTCGAGCTCGTCTGTTGCGGTGGTTGCTCAGCGCACGCACAACAAAGAAGAATCACGAGTACAGCGACTGATCGGCTAA
>JBFXAE010000015.1:0-10005 GCA_050184605.1 Hyphomonadaceae bacterium
TGACGTTATGTGGGTCCCAACCTCCGGCCTGTCGTAGAATTTCCGTGCGGAAGTGGTTGCTGGTGCCGCCGAGGGGTAGCGGCAAGTTGAGATGAGCCAGCAGCGGCAACACTTCGCGGAACTGTATGGCGTATTCGGCGGCAAACTGCCGCGAGATCCAAGAAGCGTCGGCATTGTCGATACTGAGCGGCGCCTGCACGCAGGCGAGCGAGGGGCCGCCATCCTCGAATGCAGCGAGCGCGGCGCGGAGCTGCTGGGGGTGCGGGCGATCTTCGGCGTCGTAAACAACGACGAATTCTCCGCGCGCCCGGGCGAGCCCGGCGTTAAGGGCTTTGGGCTTCGTACGGGGCGCGCAAGCAGGAACGATGACAACTTCGATGTGCGCGGGTCCGGAAACGGCGACGGCGGCCGCGATGGTATCGACGTCGTCGCCTTCGACGATGAGTTTGATGTCGAGCGCTTCCGGTGGGTAGTCGATCCGGCCCAGCGCAGCGACCAGGTCGGGCGCGACATTGGCCTCGCGATAGAGCGGGCAAAGAATGGTATAGACGGGAACGTCGGACTGGTCGGCAAGGCGCGACAGAAGCGGCGTAAGCGAAGCGGCCGCAATCAAGCGCACGAAGATCGCTGCGGCGAAGATCACCAGGGCAGTGATGTGAAGCGTGGCAAAGGTCAGCGTGGGCGCCGACCGCGCGGCGAAAACGAAAGCGGTGATCAGCGCCGCCAATGCGAGAGCTTGCGTGTAGAAGAGCACGCGGCGAGCTGAGCGCTGCGGGTGGGCGCGCGCGAAACCAAAGCGCGCCTCGTCGAGGGCGGCGGCGTCAACCGTCGCTGCGGCTTCTTTGAGACCGTCGAGTCTCACCGCCCCATCCATGCCCATCGAGCGGTACTCAATGGAGACCAGGATGATACTCACAACCGCCTTTCGGTTGCATTTATGCAACTAAAGGAGGAAACCCGTGCGGAAATCCGCGCTTAGGGAGAGGCGACTTCGGGCGCTCTAGCCTTCTCGCCGCCGTCGCCGCCGAGCTTCTCTGCGAAGCGAAACAAGAGCGGGTTGAGCGCGATCGAGATGAGGGCGCTGGCGAGGATGAGATTGTAGGTCTCGATCGTCAGCAAGCCGAGGGTCACGCCCATGCCAGCGAGCACAAACGAAAATTCGCCGATCTGCGCCAGCGAAGCGGCGATCAGCATGCCGGTGCGCAGAGGCAGGTTGTAGAGTGTGGTGATCGCGAGCGCGGCTGCGCTCTTGCCGATCACGATGATGGCGACGACGGCGAGTACGCCGACAGGCGAATGCACAAGCGTCATCGGGTCAAACAACATGCCGACGGAGACGAAAAACAGAACCGCGAAGGTGTCGCGCAGCGGTAGGGACTCCTCGGCGATGCGGTGGGTGAACTTGGTGCCGTTCAGTACGACGCCGGCGAGGAAAGCGCCGAGCGCAAACGAGGCGTCGAACAATTCGTAAGCGACCCAGGCGATGCCGAGCGCCAAGGTCAGTGTGCCGAGCGAGAGCAGTTCACGCGACTTAAGGTGTGCAATCTGGACGATCAGCCATGGAAAGAGGCGCCCGCCGATGAACAGCATCAGCACCACGAAAAGCCCGATCTTGCCGATCGTCAGAGCCAACGCGCTAAGCGTGGCGGACCAGGTCGCGCCGCCATTGCCAGTGGCGAGGCCCGCGAGCGTCGGCAGCAGCACAATGCCGAGCACGATGGCGATGTCCTCGATCACCAGCCAGCCCACACAGATGCGGCCGTTCTCGGTTTTGATCAGGCGCCGGTCTTCGAGGGCGCGCAACAGAACAACCGTGCTGGCGACGGAGAGCGAAAACCCAAGCATTAGCGATTCAGCCGCGCCGAGCCCCATGAGCGCGCCGACGCCGTAGCCGAGCAGAGTCGCGGCTGTCATTTGCACGAGCGCGCCGGGGAGGGCGACGCCGCGTACGGACCAGAGATCGGCCAGCGAAAACTTCAGTCCCACGCCGAACATCAGCAAGATGACGCCGATTTCGGCAAACTGCATGGCCAGATTGGTGTCGCCGACAAAGCCTGGCGTGAACGGACCCACCGCAACACCTGCGAGCAAATACCCTACAAGAGGTGAGATGCGCAGCTTTTGGGCGGTCGTGCCGAAAAAGAACGCCAACGCAATGGCGGCGACGAGATTGACGATGAGAGCGTGGCTTTCCAGGTGGGCCTCGAAAAGTGCTGTCGTTTCGGCCGTCGCTGGCGCGGCGGTCGCCGAATGGCGAATTGAAGTGATGCGCCAATCGAACGGATCGTGGCGGCGAAGTCAATGTTTGCGGCTAACGGCGCGCGCGCTAGAAGGCGCACGCGGAGGCGGCCATGAGGTCCGAAGAGTTGCGCGCGGTGTTGAAGGATATCAGCGATCGCGCCGTTGCGTTTCGTGACAGCCGGGCGGAGGCGCCGCATCGCCCGCTCTGCACGTATGCTGAGGCGCAAGCCGCCTTCGAGGCCCCTGTGCCGGAACGGGGCGTCCCAATTGACAGTCTGATCGAGGAATTGGCCCGCCTGAGCGAACCGGGGCTCGCCAACATGGTGGGGCCGCGCTTCTTCGGATGGGTGATCGGCGCGACGGCGCCGGCTGGAATGGCTGCGGATTGGCTTACCAGCGCCTGGGGACAAAATGTCGGCAATGCGCACGCGACGCCAGCGGCGTCCGCCTGCGAGGAGCAGACCGGGAAGTGGTTGCTCGACCTGCTCGATTTGCCGCGGGAGTCTTCAGTCGGCTTCGTGAGCGGCGCGACGATTGCGAACTTCACCTGCTTAGCGGCCGCGAGAGGCGAGGTGCTGCGCCGCGCAGGCTGGGACGTGGAGGCGGACGGGCTCTTCGACGCGCCGCCGGTGCATGTCGTGCTCGGCGAAGAAGCGCACTCGACGGTGTTCTCTGGGCTTCGCTATCTGGGATTTGGCGCCAAGCGTGTCGTCAGTGTGCCGGTGACGCCGCAGGGGCTGATGAAGCCGGGCGCGTTCGCCAAAGCGGTTGAGAATCTCGACGGGCCGATCATCGCTATCGCGCAGGCGGGGCACATCAATTCCGGCGGTTTCGATCCGTTTGGCGAGATCGCGGAGGCGACGCACGCGAAAGGCGGGTGGTTGCATGTCGATGGCGCGTTCGGCCTTTGGGCGCGTGCATGTCCGGAGCGCGCGCACTTGGGGCGTGGACTGGAGTTGGCGGACTCGTGGGGCGTCGACGGCCACAAATGGCTGCAGACGCCGCATGACAGCGCGTATGCGATCGTTCGCGACGCCGAAGCCCATCGTCGCGCCATGCACATTGCGGCGTCGTATCTGCCGACGGGCGCCGAGCGGCACCCGGCGGATTTCGTACCGGAGCTATCACGGCGCGGGCGCGGGTTTGCGACGTGGGCGGTCATCAAGGCGCTCGGGCGCGAGGGGATCGCGGCCATGGTCGAACGCCATTGCGCGCAGGCGCGGCGGATGGCGGAACGGCTAGGCGCCGAGTCTGACGTCGAAATCATGAACGATGTTGTGCTGAACCAAGTCGCGGTGCGGCTTGGAACCGATCTCGACGGCGCAGAGGCCGACGCGTTGACGGATCGGACGATCGCCCGCGTGCAGCGTGAGGGCGTGTGCTTCGTCGGCGGCGCGAACTGGCGCGGGCGCCAGATCGTGCGCGTCTCCGTCATCAGCGAGAACACCACAGATGCGGATATCGACCGCAGCGCAGAGGCGATTTTGGGCGCCTGGCGCGCCGAGCGGCACGCGAACGTTGTTTGACGGCTTCGCCACAGAGTGCGCTGTGCATTTGTGCATTTGTCACACGAATGCGCTGCAGCGTCGCAAAGCCGTCAAGACGTGGCGGTTTGCGAGAATTCCGTTCGCGGTCGCAGCGCGATTTGCGTCACGCGACAGTCAAGCTTCTAGCGGACGGTGAGCGCAGTGTGACGCTTCACCAATGAGCCGAAACGGTCACGCGGCGCGCATGAGTTCGCCTGCCAGGCCGCGCTTCAGCAGTGCGCTGGTTTCGCGCACGCCAAAAATCGCCGCGAACTGACCGAAGCGCGGGCCGCTTTCGACGCCGAACAGCACTTCATAGAGCGCCTTGAACCAATCGCGCAGCGGCTCGAAACCGTGATCCTTGCCGACGGCGTAGACTTCGTTCTGAATCGCTTCGCCATCGGTGATGCCCGCGGGCAGCGCATCGAGGCGTTTGATCAAGTCCTCGAATGCCGCGCGCTCCTTCTCGGTTGCGGCGCGGAATCGCTTCGTCGGCTTCACGAAATCGTTGAAGTAGGCGATGGCGTAGTCGGTCAGTTTGTCGAGGAAGGGGTGGGTTTGCGGCGTCGTGCCGGGCGCATACTTGCCAATGAAAGCCCACAACAATTCCTTCGTTTCCGCGTTCGATGCGGAGACGAGGTTCATAAGCAGGGCGAACGAAATCGGCGTCAGATCTTTGGGTGGATTGCCGGCGTGGATGTGCCAGGCCGGATTCTCGATCTGCTCCGCGATGTTCTGGCTTTGGTAGGCGTCGACAAACGAGATGTACTCATCGACCGCCTTCGGGATGACATCGAAATAGAGGCGCTTCGCCGTGCGCGGTTTCTGAAAATTGTAGAGCGAGAGCGATTCCGGCGCGGCGTAGGAAAGCCATTGCTCGACGCTGATGCCGTTGCCCTTGGTCTTTGAAATCTTCTCGCCCTTTTGATCGAGGAAGAGTTCGTAGACGTAGTTGACCGGCGGCTCGGCGCCGAGCGCCTTGCAGATGCGTGCATAGACCGGCTGGTTCGGCTGGTGATCCTTGCCGAACATTTCGAAGTCGACGCCGAGCGCGGCCCAGCGCATGCCGAAGTCCGGCTTCCACTGCATCTTGGCGCGGCCGCCGGTGACGGATTGCGTGATCTCTTCGCCATCCTCGTCGTCGAAGGTGATCGTGCCGTTGGCGGCGTCCACCTTCTTCATCGGCACATAGAGCACGCGACCGGTCTTTGGTGAGATCGGCAGAAAGGGGCTGTAGGTTTCGCGCCGCTCGTCGCCCAGCGTCGGCAGCATGATGGCCATGATTTCATCATAGGCCTTCAGCGCATTGAGCAGCGCCGCGTCGAACGCGCCCGACTTGTAGAGTTCGGTCGCGGACTTGAACTCGTACTCAAAGCCGAAGCTATCGAGAAACGCGCGCAGGCGTGCGTTGTTATGCGCGGCGAAACTATCGTGCGTCCCGAACGGGTCTGGCACATCGGTGAGAGGTCGCTGAAGATAGGGCGCTAGCGCTTCCGGGTTCGGAATGTTGTCCGGGATCTTGCGCATCCCATCCATATCATCCGAAACGCAGATGATCTTGGTCTTGATCTTGTCGCCGGTGAGGACACGGAAGGCATGACGCACCATGGACGTGCGCACGACTTCCCCAAACGTACCGATGTGCGGCAAGCCGCTCGGGCCGTAGCCGGTCTCGAACACGACCACGTCTTTCGGATTTTTCTGATGCCTTTCGAGGACAAGGCGCGCTTGTTCGAAGGGCCAAGCCTTGGCGGCGGCGGCGAGCGTGGTGAGGTCTGACATCGGCGAATCCAGGTGAGGCACCGATGTAGCGACGCCGCCGCGCGAAGCAAAGCGCGAGCTCTACTCGCTGATCCGCTGGTGCTTGCCGAAGAAGCGGTCGCGGAAGCGGGCCAGAGCGGCGCGCCGCTTGGCCAGGTACCCCCAGCCGAATACGCCGGCGGCAACCCACAGCAGGCCCTCGGTGGCGAACGCCGCGACGGTGACGACAGCCGTCCAGACCACGATGGTTGGATCGAAGAAGAAGTAGGTAACGGCGACCGCGGCCCAGGCGCCGATGGCGATGAGGCCGGCAATGGCGAGGATGATCCAGTGCGCTTTCATGAAGTTTCTCCTTGGTTTCGGGAGGTAGCAGCCGCCAATCGCCTCAACGGATGCGGGCGTTGCGATTTTTCCGCAGCCGGGCAGACTTGCCCTGGTCATGCGTACTTTGATCCTGTTGCGGCACGCCAAGGCTGTCCGCGCTCACGAGGCCGATAGCGACGAGGAGCGTGGGCTCACAGGGCGAGGGCGTCGCGACGCGGCCGCGGCGGGCGCCGCAATGGCGGCCGCGGGGCTGAAGCCGGCGCTGGCGTTGGTCTCAAGCGCCGAGCGAACGCGGCAGACCGCCGAACACGGCTTGGCGGAATTCTCTCTGGAGACGGTGTTCGAAGACGCGCTCTATCACGCGGCGCCGGAAGGAATCTGGGATGCGTTCAGCGCTAGCGATGCGGACTGCGTGGTGATCGTCGGGCACAATCCGGGAATTGGCGAGCTTGCGTCGATGCTGGTGCATCAGGCGCACGACGGCTCGAAACTCGCGCGCGAGTTCAGAGCGCACTTCCCGACCGCCGCGTTCGCGGCCTTCGAGATCAAGGGCGAACTGATGCACGCTGCGGGGCCGCGTTTGCTCGCGGCGTGGAAGCCGGTCCGCGACTAGGGGTCGGGGGCGCCATGCCGCGTGGCGGCGTGGGAACGAAGTGGCCAGCGGATGAAGCTGCTACTGGCTCGCCCAGACGATGCGGGCGATCCATTCGACATCGGCGGCGGCGATTTCGCGCGGCTTATGCGCTTCGTTGAGCGAGATGAGCTCAATGGTTTGATCGTTCTTGCGGCCCAGCACTTTTGCCATCACTTCACCCGAGCGCGTGCGCACGACCACGCGGTCACCGCGCCGCACGGCGGCGCCCGGCTGCACGATGACAATGTCGCCGGCGCGATAGGTCGGCTCCATGGAATCGCCGGCGATCTCAAGCGCATAGACGCGGTCTTCGCCAAGATCGGGGAAGCGCACGGTTTCCTCGGCGCCAACGGGAAAGCCGTTCTCATCGAAAAAGCCGTCAGCGCCGGCGCGCGCCATGCCGACGATCGGAATCGCGCGGCCCGCGCCGCCGCTGCGTCCCGCGAGCAGAGCGGCGAACTCATCCCAATTTGTCTCCGCTGCCGTCAGCGCACGCGTGATGCTCTCAGTGGACGGCCAACGCGGCTTGCCATCCGGCGCTTGGCGCTTGGACTTGTTGAAGGTGGTGGGATCGAGCCCGGCAGCGCGTGCCAGGCCTGAAGCGGTCATGCCTTTTCGGGCGGCCAGGGCGTCAATCGCGCGCCAAATCTGGGCGTGGTTCATGGGGCGTCATCATAAAGCCGAGGAGAAGGACATTCAACCTAATTATAGGAACAAAGTCCGCAACCGGGAATTGTGTACAGGCGAAGCCGTCAGGTAGCAGGCGACAGCCAGCGCAGAATCGGTAAAGCGCAACGATCGTGATTTCCCCGCACGATCTCGTGACGCGCGGCTTGCGCCTGATTGACCCCGAGACGGCCCACCGTGTCGCGCTCTGGGGATTGCGCGCGCGATTGGGTCCGCGCGCGCGCGCAGACCGATGGCCGCGTTTGAAGACGTCACTGGCCGGTCTTGAACTGCCGAACCCGATCGGCATGGCGGCGGGCTTCGACAAGAATTGCGAGGCGCCGGACGCGTTGCTGCGTTCAGGCTTCGGGTTCGTCGAGTGCGGGACTGTCACGCCTTTGGCGCAGGAGGGCAATCCGCGCCCGCGGATTTTCCGGTTGAGCGAAGATCGCGCCGTGATCAATCGCCTCGGTTTCAACAACAAGGGCCTCGACACGTTTGCTGATCGTCTCGCGGCGCGCGACGACAAGCCTGGAATTGTCGGCGCGAATGTCGGTGCAAATAAAGACAGCACCGATCGCGCGGCCGACTATGTGCTCGGCATGGGCCGCGTCTGGAAGCATGCGTCTTATGTGACCGCCAACATTTCTTCGCCGAACACTCCTGGCTTGCGTGGTTTGCAAGAGCGCGGCGCCCTCGAGGACTTGCTCGGCCGCTTGCGGGAAGCGCGGGCTCAGCTCACAGCGGCGCATGGGCGGCGGCCGCTGTTTCTCAAGGTGGCGCCGGATCTTGACGACGCGGCCATCGCTGACATCGCTGAAATCGCCATCGCAAACGAGCTCGATGCGCTCATCGTCTCGAACACGACATTACAGCGGCCAGCGCATCTCACCTCGGACAATCGCGAAGAGCAGGGCGGCTTATCGGGTCAACCGCTGTTTCAGATCTCCACGCAGGCTCTGCGCTTGTTTGCGCAAGCGCTGCGTGGGCGGTTGCCGCTCATTGGCGCCGGCGGCGTCGAAAACGGGCTAACCGCACTCGCCAAGATCAAGGCAGGTGCGAGCGCGGTGCAACTCTATTCGGCAATGGTCTTCCAAGGCCCGAGTTTGGTGGCGCGCATCCTGGATGAACTCGACGGCCTGCTGATGGCCGAAGGCTTCGATCACGTCTCTGAAGCTGTCGGCGTCGAGCGCGCTTAGCTGCGGGCGAGGATGCGCTGACGCATCGTCGCGGTGCGGCCGCGAAGATCGGTGATCAACGCACGGATGTTGCCGTTATTGCTGTCGAGCTGCGCCAGGAATTGGCGTTGCTGGATTTGGCCGAGCCACACGCCATCGCGACCGACCGCGATATCCGTGACTTTCCACACATCGCCCGACCGCAGCACGCGCCATTGCACGCGCATCGGTTCGCCGCGTGGCGGGCGCACCTGGCTGTCGACGACGACATCGCGGCCCGCTACGCGTTCTTCTGAGCCCGTCACGCGGATCGCGGCGCCGCTCATGCTCTCGAATTGATCTTCGTACGTCGCGATCGCGAACGCTTGGAACGTATCGACCCATTCGCGGCGAAGTGCGGGATCTTCCGTCAGCGCACTGCGATAACGACCGACGACGTAGATGGCGATGCGCTGCATGTCGGCGAACTGCGTCATCAGACGTTGGAATTGTTGTTGGCGCTGTGATGACGACAAACCGGGATTGCCGAGCGCGGCAAGAGCTGCGGTGGCGTTGGTTTGCACGTAACCCTCGGCGTCGGCGTTACGAGCCGCGTGCGCATCCGGCGCGACGGCGAGCGCGCCCAGGCCGATCAGGCCTGACAAGAACGTGGCGCGGGTAACGGGACGGGTCACGACAAACTTCTCCTTCAACGTTCCAATGAAGTGGGAAGCGCGAGCGCTTCCGTGAAGACTACGGAAATCTCATCCGCTTGGATTTGATCCGCCTGTTGCTGATTTAGCTCAGCGCTGGCGCCCCCATTTGGTGCATTCGTTGCCGGTTCTTCATCTATGTCGTCGAAGTCCGGCAAATCTTGGACATCGGCGCGACCGTTTTGGATTGCTGCTTCGCGCGCCACTTCGTAAGCGCTGCGGTAAGTGACGTAGAGATCGCCGCCTTGCGCCTCGAAAGCGTCGATCTGATCGATCAAAACTTCGCGTTGCGCGAGCGCGGCGATGATCGTTCGTGACGTACGCACAGTATCGACATCGTCAAAGTCGGCCCATGTCAGCGGATCAAAAGCCGTGTCGATAATGCGCCCGGCAGTATCGCGCACAGTGGTTGGCCCCATCAGCGGCACGAACAGGTAGGGACCTGACGGCACGCCCCACACGGCGAGCGTTTGGCCGAAATCTTCATCGTGACGTTCGAGGCCCATGCTCGTCGCCGGATCGAAAATGCCCGCGACGCCGATCGTGGTGTTGATCGCAAATCGGCCAGCGGTGTTGCCGGCGCGCCCAATTTCGCCTTGCAGCACATCGTTAGCGAATACGACGGGGCTTTTCAGATTGCGCAGGAAATTCAGAACGCCAGTACGCAGCGGGCGCGGCGTGATCGCGCGATATCCGCGCGCGACAGGCTCGAGCACTGCGCCGTCGACGGCTTGGTGCACGCCGAACATGCTGCGGTTGAAACCGATCCACGGATCGTTGCTGGCGTTTGTTTGAGCAGGCGCGGCTTCAGGCGTGGCCGCTGCTTCCTGAGCAGACGCCCATGTTGGGACGGCCAAGCAGGCCGTCAAAGCCAGTACAGAAACTAGTCCCCGCATGTCGGACCCCCTTAGGCCCAGGGCAGATAATGCCGGGGTAGGGTTAATCAACTTGCCTGTTCCGGGGCTGAACGGATGATTTAGAGC
>JBFXAE010000016.1:0-6801 GCA_050184605.1 Hyphomonadaceae bacterium
AGGAACCGCCCGACCTGGGCGGCGATAAGGCGAAACAGCCCTCGTTCTTGCCAAAGTGTGTCGCCCCACGCGCGGCGCCAAGGTTTGGCACGCCTCAGCCACGCGCGCCCCGTAGATTTTTGTCAACAGGCGCCGCACATCAGATGAACCATGGCGCCGGAGGACCCCCATATACTGGTTGTTGACGACCACCGCGAGATCCGTGAGTCGCTCGCCCAGTTCCTGCGCAAGAACGGTCGCCGCGCGACAGCAGTGGACAGCGCCGAGGCCGCGCGCCGGGCGATCAAGGAAAACCGCATCGACGCCGTGGTCTTGGACATCATGATGCCCGGCGAAGACGGCCTTTCGCTCTGCAGGCACATCCGTGAGACCAATCATATCCCGGTGATCCTGCTCTCGGCGCGCGCCGAAGAGCTCGACCGCATCATCGGCCTCGAAGTCGGGGCCGACGATTACGTTGTGAAGCCATTCAACCCCCGCGAACTGCTTGCCCGCATCGACGCCGTGCTCCGCCGCACCCACGCGCTGCCGCCGAATGTGGAAGCGCCCAGCGGCGAAGCACTCCGCTTCGATAAATGGACCCTGAAACTCGCCGAGCGCGAACTCGTCGACGACGAAGGCCAGGTTCATGAAATGAGCACCGGCGAATATCGCCTGCTGCTCACCTTCCTGCAGCGCCCCAAGATCGTGCTCTCGCGCGATCAGCTGCTCGACCTCGCCTTTGACGGCGGCAAGGACGTGTTCGATCGCGCCGTCGATACGCAAGTCAGCCGTCTGCGGCGCAAGATCGAAGCTGACGCACGCGCGCCGAAACTGATCAAGACCGTCTGGGGCGGCGGCTATGTGTTCACCGCGCCCGTCGAAAAAGCGTGACCAACCCGCTCAACACACTCACCGGGCGCATGGTGCTCGTCACCATCATTGCCGTGATCGTGTCCTACGCAGTCGCTTTCGCGATCTTCGCTAACGAACGCGGCGCCGCCTTGCGCCGTGCTGCTGAAGTCGGCGTCGCCGAGCGGGTGGCTTTTACGGCGGATCGATTGCGCGGCGTCGCGCCCGTCCGCCGTGCGGTCGTCGCCGCTTCCATCCGCGACTTTTCCATGCAGTTCAGCGTTTCGGCGACGCCGGCGGTGCATGCCAGTGGCGGCGGCCAGGGCGGGCGCATCGCCAACGCGATCAACGAACGCCTGGCCGATGCACAAGCTCACGCGCAAACGCGAGTCGTCGACGCGCCATCGCGCCGTTGGCGCGCGCGCGGCGAGCGTGGCGCACCCGATCGCATTCGTCCGCAGGAAGGCCCGCCGCCGGACGACGTCCCCAAAGTGCGTGTTACCGAAGCGACCATTTCGGTGCGCCTCGACGACGCTAGCTGGCTCAACGCCACCGCGCGTCTGCCTGGTCCACGCCCAGCGCCCGTGAGCGCGATTGTCGGCGCGATTGTTTCGATCATCATCGTCGGTATCGGCGCAGCCCTCATCTCGCGCCAGATCGGCCGCCCGCTTTCTGACCTGGCCAGCGCCGCGCGCGCCCTGGGTTCAGGCCAAACCAACGTCGCCGCACCTGTTAGCGGCCCTGAGGACGTCCGCCGCGCTTCGACCGCGTTCAACGCCATGGCCGAACGGCTCGGCCGCCAACTCAATCGCCAGCGTCAGATGCTCTGGGCGCTTAGCCACGATCTGCGCACGCCGATCACCGCCATCCGCCTCCGCGCCGAACTCATCGAAGACGAAGGCGAGCGCCAACGCCTGCTCGCCTCCGTCGCCGAAATGGAAACGCTGACCGAGCAAGCGCTCTCGCTTGCCCGCGCCGGCGCCAGCGAAGAAGCGCGCGCCAATGTCGATCTCGCCGAAATCGCCCGCACGCTCTGCGGCGAATTGCAGGACATGGGCGTCAACATCACCGCCGAGGCGGATGCAACGCTCATGGCGGAATGCCGCCCTAGCGAGATCGCCCGCGCGATGCGCAACCTCGCCGAAAACGCCGCCAAGTACGGCGGCGGTGGAATCATGCGCGTTTATCGCAACGAGGTGGGCGAAGCCGTTATCGAAGTGTCCGACGCTGGTCCTGGCGTCGCCCCCGAATTGCTCGCCAAACTCACCGATCCGTTCTTCCGCGCCGACGAAGCGCGCGGCGAAGCGGGCGGCGCCGGCCTCGGCCTCGCCATCACCCAAGCCATCGCTGACAGCCATGGCGGGCGGCTTGTCTTGGAAAACCGCACTCCCCGCGGATTTTGCGCCAAGCTCGTTTTGCCTGCCTAGCGCACGCGCTCGACCGTGTAGCCGCGGGCGCGGAATTGGGCGACGAGACCGTCCGGGCCGATAATGTGACCGGCGCCAACGGCGATAAAATCCACGCCAGCGCCTTCCATCTCGCGCGTCAGCACCGTCATCCAGGCGTTGTTGCGATCGACGAAGAGCATCTGATAGAGCTCGGGATATTCCGTGCGCGTGTCATCGATAACCGCGCGCTCGAGCGCCGCATCATCGCCGCGCTCCCACGCCGACGACATCTCATCGATCATCGCCGAGACATTCTCGGATTCCCGGATCGCTTCCTGCAGCATCTCGCGCTGCACTTCGGGGCTTAGGTTAGCGAAGAAGGAAAGCTGCTGCTCGGCCGTTTCGAGCGCGCGCATCGTCTTGCCGGCATTATCGGCATAGACATCGATAGAGCGATCCACGCCTGAGGCCGGATCGTACCCGGCCTGCACCAGTGGTACGATCGTCAGCGTCAACGAGGCAAGCCACGGCTTCAGCGGCTCCAGCGCGCCCTGGGGCATGCGCAACCGGTTCGTGACCTCGTTAAGCGCCGCATTCTCTTCAGGCGTCAGCCAGCTCGAGAGTGGCCGCCCCGGCTCCGCTGCACCCAATTGCATGGCCAAAGCTTGCGCTTGCTGATCGGTCTCCGGCGTCATCAGCAGCTCGGTCCAGATCTCGGCGGATTCATCGATCGCCGCGCGCACGCGATCATTGCCCCAATCGGCGCCGCGCGGCCGCACGTGAACGGTGCCATAGAGATACATCGTCGAATCCGCATCGCGCACGGCGTAAAGCGAGGGCGTGATGCTTTCAGCTTGCGCCGGCGCCTGCGCGCAAGACGCCATCAAGGTCGCGACTACCGCCGTGGCGGTGCGAGCAAAAATTTTCATCACCCACCTGCTTTCGAGGTTACTTCCAGGGCGCGAAGTGCTTGGAGAGCTTCAACCCCTGCCCCTGATAATTCGATCCGCTCTCGCCATAGAGCCGATCAACAGGGCCGGACAAAGGCTCGAACACAAGTTTTCCCACCGGCTGGCCATCTTCAACGATGAACGGCACGTCGCGTGAACGCACCTCAAGCACCGCGCGCCCTTCGTTCGGCGCAATGCCGAAGCCCGGATCGAAGAAGCCTGCATAGTGCGCGCGGAACTCGCCCAGCTCCGGACGGATCGGCGCCATCTCAGCCGCTTCGTCCGCGGGGATGATGACGTTCTCTTTCGACGCAAAAATGTAGAACTGCCCCGGATCGAGCACAACGCGTCCCTTGCGCGCCTCCATCGGTTCCCAGAAATCGCGCGGGTCATAGCCGCCGACGCGATCGACATCGATCACGCCCGAATGCCGTTTGGCGCGAAACCCCACCGGACCTTTCATCGCCAGGTCCATGGTGAAATCGATCTCGCGCTTTGGATGCGGCGGCCCGCGCCGCAAACGCACTTGGCTCAACCGCGTGCCGGTGCGCACCAGCACCGAGAACGTGCACGGGCTGATCTCCGCCCACATCGGGCCGTTATAGCCCATCGGGATATAGTCGAACGATTGCGCGCCATCGGTAATCAGGCGGGTGAACACATCGACGCGCCCGGTGGAACTCTTGGGATTCGCCGCGCCGTGCATATGTGGCGGCAGCGCCAATGTCTCCTGCACTTGCACGAGATAGACGCAGCCCGTTTCCAGCACCGCACCGTGCGTCAGATCGATCGAGTGCATGACGAGTTCGCCGTCGAGCCGATCCGCGACCTTGGCGCCGGCGCCCGGCAGAAAGCTCGCACGCAGACGATAGGCCGTTTGTCCCAGGCGCAGATCCAGGCTCGCGGGCTGGATCTGATCGTCCAGATACGCGGCGTCGGCAGCGATCCAGCCTTGCTTGATCGCCTTCTTGATTTCGCTATCCGAGAGAACGCCGTGTGTGGTGCTCATGTGCCCTGACTGGCTTGCTTGGGGGGCTTTGTCCAGCGCTCCGGCGCCGATACAATACCCACATGTACGAGCAAGAAACGGCCGGCATGATCGTGCGCGTCGATCCCCAATTCCTGCCCGAGGAATCGCGGCCGGAGGACGGCCGTTTCGTCTGGGCCTACACCATCGAAATCGAGAACCGCCGCCCGGATCCGGTCCAACTCATCTCCCGCTTCTGGCGTATCACCGATGAAAACGGCGCCACCCAGGAAGTCCGCGGCGAAGGCGTCATCGGCCAGCAACCTGTCATCCTGCCGGGCGGCGCCTTTCGTTATTCGAGCGCAGCGCCCCTCGCCGCGCCCTCAGGCATGATGATGGGCGCCTACACGATGCAACGCCAAAACGGCGAGGCTTTCGATATCAAGGTCCCGCCCTTCGCGCTCGATTCACCGCACGTTTCAAGACTGGCGAACTAATGATCTTTCAAGGCTTCGAAGAAACCATGCGCCGCATCGTCACCGGAGACGATGCGAGCGGCAAATCCACAATCATCATTGACGGGCCTCCCTCAGGCGGCATCGGCGACCCAGCCCTCGGCGGCCTCGCTGAGATCTGGCACGAAGCCACAAGCGGCGCGATCAATCCAAAAGAGACAAACGATCTCGGCGAGAGCGTCTCCATTCTCTCACCCGCGCATGGCAAAGTGAAAGTGCGCTGGTTCATGATCCAGCCAACGCCCGACGGCGTGCCGAAAGAAATGATCGCTGCCGCCGCGCGCCAACGCTTTGCCGAGTTCGGCGCTGAGCACGAACTCCGCGATCAAACCCGCCACCCGGCGATGCACCAGACCCAGACGCTCGACATCATCTGCCTGATCAGCGGCGACGCCTCACTCGTCCTCGACAACACCGAAACCCGCATCAAGCCAGGCCAAATCGTCATCCAGCGCGGCACCAGCCACGGCTGGACCGCCCACGGCGGACCAGCCTTGTTTCTGGCCGTGCTGATCGATCGGCAATGACCTAGCCGCCGCGCGAGAGCGAGCGATCCAGCAGCCGCCGCCGCGCGTAACACGCGCATGAGACACTTCACCCGACGCTTCGCCGCGATCGCGGCTCTCTCCGCACTCGCCTCAGCCTGCGCGACACGCCCGCCGCCGCCCGCCGAAACCGCAGCGCCCTTCCAACTTGAGCGCGATCTCGTCGGCACAACAACGGCGCGCGGCGAGTTCCGCGCCATCACCGGCGTCCGCCGCCCGTTCACCGCACAGCTCAACGGAACCTGGGACGGCCAGACGCTCGTGCTCGTCGAAGACTTCGCGTTCGACGATGGCGAGCGAGACCGCAAGACGTGGCGCCTCACGCGCGTCGCGCCGGGCCGCTTCACCGGCACGCGCGAAGATGTGGTTGGCGAAGCTGTTGGTTTTCAGGACGGGGACGTGTTTCGCCTGGAATACGACGTCATCCTCCCCACCGAAAACGGCCGCGGCCGCAAAGTCCGCTTCCGCGACGTGCTGGCGCTCACTTCCAGCGGCGATGTTCTGAACAACGCCACCGTCGGCTGGTTCGGCCTTCGCGTTGGCAGCGTAACGCTGACGATCGAGCGCGATTAAAAAGCAAAAAAATCTTCAGCCCAAAGCGCGCGCCGCTCTCTCGTCTCTCCAGCAAGCAATTGCGTGGAGTCTCCAACCACGTCCGTCCTCCCCCGCCAGGGGGAGGTGTCCACCGAAGCCTTGGCGAAGGTGGACGGAGGAGTGAGCACCACGGCCTGCAAGCCTCAGCGCCGCCCTCTCAGTCATCGGCTCACGCCGATGCCAGCTCTCCCTATCGGGAGAGCACGAGAAAGAGAAAGCTGTGCAAAACGGAGTTACTCCCCAAGCTCAGCAACTCACACAAAAACGCCGCCATCTTGCGACAGCGGCGTTCAAGTTCGCAGGGGTAGATCCCTACATAGCGGCCAGGCGCATCATGCGGCGGAGCTCATCCGGCTCGCCCGACGTGCGGCGCTTGCGCGCTTGGCTTGGTTGATAGGCGAGGCGCGCGTGGTCCTGGCAATACGGATGGTTGCCGAAGACGCCGCGGCCGCAGAACGCGAAGTCCGCGTCCGTCGGGTCGCCGATCGGATATTTGCACATGCTCTCATTCAGCGTGAGAACAGTGGCGGCCTTACCGTCCTCAAGCTTCACCGGCTCGAGGTCAGGAATGACCACGCGCGGCTCGCTTGACGGTATCCGGAGACGCGGCGCCGACGGACCGACGATCCGCGGACGCGCCGTCCGCACCGGCCGCTTGGCCGGCCGTGACGGGGTGGCCCGGCCCGCCAATCCAAGGCGGTGGACCTTACCGATCACGGCATTGCGGGTGACCCCGCCCAGTTGTTTCGCAATTTGGCTAGCTGAGAGCCCTTCGGCCCACAGCTTACGGAGTAGCGCTACGCGCTCTTCTGACCAGCCCATGTGTTCAAGCCCCCTTGGCCCATGGCCCCGCCCATTTCTGACGGGAATGCGACACACTCCCCTTCTGGGCGAAGAAGTCAATGGGTTGTGGTTTTGTCATGTGGATACCCAAGATACAGTAGTTATCCCATGGCATATGGTGGGTTACTCACGTCTTACTAACGGGCTTTCGGCAGGGACTCGGCTCAT